>CAVPNU010000007.1:0-150168 GCA_963706855.1 uncultured Actinomycetota bacterium | reverse complement strand
CCTCGCGGAAGGCCGCGCTCATCTCGGTCGTGTTGTGGAGGTGGGCGTCCCGCTGGGTGACCACCTGGGTGACCAGGACGGCGTCGGCGCGCTCCGCCCGGGCGCGGGCCGACGAGCTCGGGCACCAGCACCTGGGCGCCGAGGTTGACCACCTTGATCTCGCGGTAGTACTCCAGGCCCTTCTCCCCCGCGAAGCCCTTGATGTTGAGGATCGCGTCGATGCCCGACGGTGTGCGCGTCGGTGCCGATGCAGGCGCCGACGACGACGAGCTTGCGGCGCAGCCGGCTCTTGATCGCCTTGTTGACCTCCTTGGGCGTGAGCAGCGGGTACTCGCGCTCGACGACCTCGACCTCGCGCAGGTCGACGAGGTGGTTGGCGCTGCCGTAGACGACGAAGAACGTGAAGTCGGGCCCCATCGCCTTGGCGTGCACGAGCAGCGCCGGGTCGAGCCCCATCTTGGCCGCCAGCTGCAGGGCGGCGCCCTCGGCCCGCTTGTCGTGCGGCACCGGCAGGGTGAAGGACACCTGCACCATGCCGTCGCCGGTCGTGTCGCCGTAGGGCCGGACGATGTCGGGCCGGCGCGCGTGCGCGGTCATCGGGTGGCCCCGTCTCGAGCAGGTCGATCGCCGGGTTGTCGTAGCCGTCGGCGCGCGTCGGACGACACCGTCCAGGCCCTTGCCGGCGTCGGCCGGCCGCTTCATCAGGCCGAAGGTGCCGTCGGCGATCGCCTCGAGCAGCGGTGCCCGGCCCGGCTCGTCGACGATCCGCGTCGAGCAGGTCGACCGCCTCGCCCAGCACCTGCGCGGGCCCGGGTCTGGATGAAGCCGTCGCGCGGCGGGTGGAAGTCCTCGGTCGAGCCCGCCGGCGGCGTTCAGCACGTAGCGCACGTTCTGCAGGGCGAGGTCGCGGTCGGACAGGAACGGCGTCACGACGGCCTCGGTCATCATGCCGACGAGCAGGATGCCCTGGCCGGTCATCGCGCCGACCAGGTTGAAGAAGCCGTCGAGCAGGTAGCCGCGGAAGACGTCGCCGGTCATGTGCTTGGTCGGCGGCATCCACTTCAGCGGGCGCGTCGGGGAACAGCTGCCGGGCCAGCAGGGCGTGCGCGAGCTCGAGCCGGAAGCGAGTCGGGCAGCTCCGGGTTGATCTCGAACGCGTGGCCCGAGCCCGAGCTGCCAGTCCTCGCAGCCCGGCCTCCTTGGCGAAGTACTCGTTCAGCAGCTGGCTGACGGTGACCGTGTGCGCCGCCTCGACCGCGTCGGCGGTGGTGAGGTAGTTGTCCTCGCCGGTGTTGATGATGATGCCCGGCGCGGGCGTGGACCTGGCGGCTGAACCGCTGGTCGACGAAGGTCCGGATCGGGTTGATGTCGCGGAAGAGGATCCCGTACATCGAGTCGTTGAGCATCATGTCGAGCCGCTCGAGCCCGGCCAGCGTCGCGATCTCCGGCATGCACAGGCCGCGACGCGTAGTTGGTCAGCCGGACGTAGCGGCCGAGCTCCTTGCGACGTCTGTCCAGGGCCGCCCGCATGAGGCGGAAGTTCTCCTGCGTGGCGTAGGTGCCGGCGTACCCCTCGCGGGTGGCGCCCTCGGGCACGTAGTCGAGCAGCGACTGCCCGGTCGAGCGGATCACCGCGATGACGTCGGCGCCCTCGCGGGCCGCGGCCTGGGCCTGCGGGATGTCCTCGTAGATGTCGCCGGTGGCGACGATCAGGTAGATCCACGGCCGCTGCGTCGGGTCGCCGAGGCGGCGGATCAGCCGGTCGCGCTCGGCCCGCTGCCGGTCGATGCGTGCGTATGCCGCGCGCCGACCGCGCGTCGCGTGCCGTCGCCTGGGCGCGGGTCGCGTCGCTGCCCTCCGGGAGCCGGAACGAGACCGACCCGCTCGCGGCCTTCTGGGCCAGGGTCAGCAGGTCCTCGGCCTCGCCGCGGCGCAGGGCGTCCCAGACCGGGAGGGCGACGCCGTGCTCGAGCCCGACGTCGGCCGCGGACCGCGTCGACCAGGTGGTTGACCCAGGGGACGCCGCTCGTGGTCGGCGCCGGACAGGCCGGCCAGGCGCAGCAGTGGCGCGCTCGACCGAGACGGTGGTGTGGCGTCTGGGCCAGCTTGACGACCGGGCGCGCCGGCCTTGCGGGCCAGGCGCGCGGGCCCGGCGGACGATCGGCCGGGTCGAGGTCCAGGAGGGGTTTCATGCGCGAAGACACGCGGCAAATCTAGCAGTCGAGGCGAGGATCTCCCGACAGTGACTCATGGGACCGCAAATCCTCAACGGCGCGGTCAGAGGGTCCCGGCGTCGAACACGGTCCGGCCGCGGACGACGGTGCGCCGGCAGACCGGGGCCGGCGCCCCCGGCGACAGGTCGGGCAGCCCCGGGGTGCCGGACCGCGGGTCGGTGCTCCAGGTCTGGATCCGGTCGTCCGGGGCCTGCACGACGAGGTCGCCGACCTCCCAGACCGCGAAGGTCGCCGGCAGCCCGAGGTCGAGGTAGCCGCGGTCGTCGAACCCCGCGGCCCGCCAGCCACCCCGGGTGTGGGCGAGGAAGGCCGAGCGCGCCGAGATCCGCTGGGCTCGGTCGTGGTGGTTGACGCACGCGCGCACGGCCTCCCAGGGGGCGAACGGCGTGACCGGCGAGTCCGAGCCGAGCGCCAGCGGTCACCCCGGCCGCGAGCATGGAGGCGAACGGGTTCATCGGCGCTGCCGGGCCCGGTCGGGGCCCAGCCGCGCGGCGTACATGCCGTCGGCGCCGCCCCAGCAGGCGTCGAAGGCCGGCTGCACGCTGGCGGCGACGCCGAGCGCCGACGAGGCGCTCGATGCCGCTCGCGGCGAGACCATCTCGACGTGCTCGAGCCGGTGGCGGCCCCGCAGGACGGTCGCCGCGCCGACCAGCGCGGCGGCGGCCTCGAAGCCCGCGACGCGCCGTGGCGACGCCGGCGTCGCCGATGACGTGGAAGCCGGCCTGCAGCCCGGCGCGGGTGCAGGCGACGACGTGGTCGCGGACCTGCGTCGACGGTCGAGGTAGGCGTTGCCCGCGGTGTCCCGGCGCGTCGGCGTACGGCCGCGTGCAGGTGCGCCGTGCGCGAGCCGATCGAGCCGTCGACGTTGAGGTCGCCGGCGAGCCCGCGAGCGCCGCGCAGCGTCGGCCACGTCGCGTGCCTCGGCCTCGTCCGCGACCAGCTGCGCCCAGTAGGCCGAGCGTCTGAGGGCCGTCGCCCCGCTCCGCCCGCCGCCAGCACGCTCGGCGAAGTCGTCGGTGCCGAGAGTGCGGCGCCGCCGTTCTCGTGGACGAGCCCGATGCCGGCGGCGGCCGCCGACTGCAGGGCCAGGGCGATGTCGGCCTGCGCGCTGGGCCGGGGTGACCGCGGCCCGTTGAACGCCTCGCGGGCGGCGTGGTGGGCGTCGCGGTCGACCAGGCCGTCGTCCTCCCAGCCGGCGAGGTCGCGCGGCTCCGCCGCGGCGGCCAGGCGCGGAGGAGACCACCGCCGAGTGGCACGTCGACCCGGGCGAGGTAGACGACGCCGCCGTAGCGACGCCCGGTCGAGCTCGGCGCCGGTGTCGGCGGCCGGCCCTCGGGCCAGCGGCCCTCGTCCCAGCCGTGGCCGAGCACCGGCCGGCCCTGGCCGCGCTCGCGCGGCGTCCTCGACCCGGCTCGAGGGCCTCGGCCAGCGACTGCGGGTGCTCGGCCAGGTCGACCCCGCGCAGGGCCAGCGCCGGTCTGCGGAGGTGTGCGCGTGCGCGTCGACGAACGCCGGGCGTGACCAGCGCGCCGTCGAGGTCGACGACCTCGTCGACGGCGTCGACGTGCACCGCCGCGGCGTCGTCGCCGCCGATCCAGGCGATCGTGCCGGTCGCGTCGTCGACGAGCATCGCGGTGGCGAACGGGTCGGCGGGGGTGTAGACGAAGCCGCCGCGAAGCAGGGTGGCTCACGGCACAGTCTGCTCCGTGCGCCAGCCGGCGCTCGAACAGGCCGCGCACCGCCGCGTTGCCGCGGAGCAGGTCGAGGGCGTATGCCGCGTGGCCGGGCACGTAGCCGTTGCCGACCAGCATGCGTGACGTCGGCGGCCAGGCCCTCGGCGCCGAGCGCGGCCGCGCGAACGACGTGGCCATCGAGAAGAAGATGACCGTGCCGCCCTGCGGCGGTGGACAGGATCGCGCCGTGCTCGCAGCCGGGCACGTCGACGCAGACGACGGTGACGTCGGCCGGCCCGCCGGCGGCCGCGACGGCCGCGGACAGGGCCAGCGGGTCGCGGGCGTCGGCGACGACGACGGCGTCGGCCAGTCCGCGTGCCGCGCGAGCAGCTGCGGCCTCGCGCTCGACCGGGACGACGCCGATGCGCCGGCCGCGCCCGCGTCGGCCGCGGCCGCCAGGGACAGCGAGCCGGACTTGCCGGCGCCGCCGAGGACGGCGACGGTCGGCGCGTGGCCCGCGCGCGGCATACTCGCCGCACGACCCGGGCGACCAGCGCCGGTGCGCCGCAGACGTCCATGACCATGAGGGCGAGGTCGGGTGCGAGGTCGTCGGGCAGCGTGCGCGGCGATCGAGCGGCCGAACAGGATGGCGTGGCCCTCGGCCGGCACCTGCTCGCGAGCGGCCGTCCCAGCGGGCCAGGCCGTCGGTGATCACGCAGCGGGGTGAGGGAGAGCGAGACGAGGGTGGCGACGCGGTCGCCCGACGGCCAGGCCGAGCGGTCGACTCCGGGCCGACCTCGTCGACGGTGCCGATGAGCATGCCGCCGGAGCCGGTGACCGGGTTCTGCATCTTGCCGCGCGTCGGCGACGATGTCGAGCACCTCGGCGCGGACGGCCTCGCCGTCGCCGCCGTGCTTCTCGGCGAGCTGGCGGTAGGACGCGGCGTCGAGGTTGAGCGTCTCGACGCGGATCCGGACCTCGTCCGGCCACAGCTGCGGCGACGGTGTCGAGCCGCGCGGCGGCCTGCGGCAGGCACGCCGGCCGGGCTCGAGGACGCGGTGCAGGCCGACCGGCGAGGACGGGGTCGGTGGCGCGGACGGTCACAGAATCTCCCATCCATGAGCGACACGGCACGCAAGATCTTGCGGTCAAGATGTCGATTCCAGCGGAACCTTCCCGTATCCTGCCAGGCATGAGCACCGCAGATCGAGCAGCCCTACGCCTACCGCCGCCGCGAGCTGGTCGAGCCCGACTGGACCCGCCTGCCCGGGCTGGCGCGACGTCACCGCCGCAGGACTGGGCCAGCGCCCAGTGGCAGCGCGCGCACTGCGTCAAGAACGTCAAGCAGCTGCGCGAGCTCATGGGCGACCTGCTCGAGCGACGCGTTCTACGCCGACCTCGAGCGCGACCAGGCCGAGCGGGCGACGATGTCGATGCTCGTGCCGCCGCAGATGATGAACACGATGGTCCCGGCGACCGGGTCGACGGCCGATGCCCGCGGCCGGCGCCGAGTTCACCGGCGCGTTCTACGCCGACCCGGTCCGCCGCTACATGCTGCCGGTGTTCAGCGACCGCCGCACCGACTGGCCCTCGCACCCGTACGCCACCCGCGACTCCCTGCACGAGCACGACATGTGGGTGGCCGAGGGGCTGACCCACCGCTACCCCACCAAGGTGCTCGCCGAGCTGCTGCCGACCTGCCCGCAGTACTGCGGCCACTGCACCCGGATGGACCTCGTCGGCAACTCCACGCCGGTCGTCGACAAGCTCAAGTTCACCGCAAGCCCGTCGACCGGTATGCCGCGATGATCGACTACCTGCGCAGACCCCGCAGGTGCGCGACGTCGTCGTCTCCGGCGGCGACGTCGCCAACATGCCGTGGAAGAACCTCGAGGGCTTCCTCGACCGGCTGCTCGAGATCGAGAACATCCGCGACATCCGGCTCGCCACCAAGGCGCTGATGGGCCTGCCCCAGCACTGGCTGCAGCCCGACGTCGTCGAGGGCGTCGGCCGGCGTCGCGCACAAGGCCCGCGCGCGCGGCGTGTCGCTGGCGATCCACACCCACGTCAACAGCGCCCAGTCGGTGACCCCGCTGGTCGCCGCAGGCCGCCAAGGCGATGCTCGAGGCCGGCGTGCGCGACGTCCGCAACCAGGGCGTGCTGATGCGCGGCGTCAACGACTCCACCGAGCAGCTGCTCGACCTCTGCTTCGCCCTGCAGGACGACGCGAGGATCACGCCGTACTACTTCTACATGTGCGACATGATCCCGTTCACCGAGCACTGGCGGCTCTCGCTCGCCGAGGCCCAGCACCTGCAGCACTCGATCATGGGCTACCTGCCCGGCTTCGCGACGCCGCGCATCGTCTGCGACGTGCCGTTCGTCGGCAAGCGCTGGGTGCACCAGGTCGACAGCTACGACACCGAGCGCGGCATCTCCTACTGGCGCAAGAACTACCGGACCTCGATCGAGGGCGCGGACGCCGACGCGCTGTCGCGCGACTACGTCTACTACGACCCGATCTACACCCTGCCCGAGGCGGGCCAGAGCTGGTGGCGCGAGCAGACCGACCACGGGGCCGCTCACGAGCAGGCGGTCGCCGCTGCGGCGGCCTCACGCGAGGCCTCCTTGGTCTAGGGGTTCGAGGCGTTCGGTAGGTTGCTCCCGTGACTGCTCTCCCCCTGCCTCGCCAGCGTGTCCTCGCGGACGTCATCCCCGGTGGTCTGGTGCGCGACACCGCCCTCGTCCTGGGCGGCGCGGCCTTCATCGGCCTGCTCGCCCAGTTCGCCATCCCGCTGGCGTTCACCCCCGTCCCGCTGACGCTCGGCACCTTCGCGGTGCTGCTCACCGGCGCGGCCCTGGGGCCGCTGCGGGGTCTGCTCAGCACGGGCGTCTACCTGCTCGCCGGCATGGCCGGAGTCCCGTGGTTCGCCGGTCACGCCAGCGGCTACGGCTTCGCCTCGTTCGGCTACCTCATCGGCTTCGTCCTCGCAGCCGGGCTGGTCGGCGTGGCTGGCCCGGCGCGGTGCCGACCGGACCCCGGTGCGGACGGCGCTGACCATGGTGCTGGGCAACGTCGTCATCTACGCCGTCGGAGTCTCGTACCTCATGGCCTCGACCGGCATGGACCTGCAGACCGGCCTCGACAAGGGCATGGTGCCCTTCCTCGTCGGCGACGGCCTGAAGATCCTCGCCGCGGCGGGGCTGCTGCCCGGCGCCTGGGCGCTCGTGCGACGCGTCGAGTCCCGCTGAGCGGGACGCCCGCCACCACGGCGCTGACCCGGCTGGGTATCGCCTTCGAGGAGCACGCCTACCAGCACGACCCCGGCGGCTGCGTCCTACGGACTGGAGGCTGCCGAGGCGCTCGGCGTGCCGCCGGCCCAGGTCTTCAAGACCCTCGTCGTGCAGGGGCGACGCGGCTTGGCGGTGGGCGTGGTCCCTGTCGACCGTCAGCTCGACCTCAAGGCGCTGGCCGCTGCCCTCGGGCTGAAGCGGCTCGCGATGGCGCAGACCGCCGACGCCGAGCGCGCCACCGGCTATGTCGTGGGCGGCATCTCGCCCGTCGGCCAGCGCCGAGCCCTGCCCGACGGTGGTCGACGTCTCGGCGACGGGGTTCGACCGGGTCTACGTGTCCGGTGGCCGTCGCGGGCTCGACATCTCGCTCTCGCCCGATGACCTCGTCAGCGCCACCCGGGCCGTGCTGGCCCCGATCGCCCGCTGAGCCGCGCGCCCGGTCTACTCCCAGGGGGTGGAGAGGACGACCGTGGTCCGGGTCGCGACGTTGGCCCTGGCTCGGATGCGGGCCAACAGGTCCTCGAGGTCGCCGGGCGCGCCCACCCTGACCTTGAGGATGTAGTTCTCCGAGCCGGCCACCGAGTGGCAGGCCTCGAGCTCGGACATCTCGCGGAGCCGGTCCGGGATGTCGTCCGGCGCAGCCGGGTCCAGCGGGGTGATCGAGACGAACGCCGTGAGCGGCAGGTCGAGCGCCGTATGGTCGACGATCGCGGCATACCCCTTGATCACGCCGCGCTCCTCCAGACGCCGCACCCGCTGGTGCACCGCCGAGGTGGACAGGCCCATCGCCTTGCCGAGGTCGGTGTAGCTCATCCGCCCGTCGGCGCGCAACAGGTCGACGATGCGACGGTCGAGGTCTTCCACGACGCCACCCTACTGAGGTCTGCGGCACAGGTGGCAGCATGTCCGCATGTCTGTTACGGCTTCGGGACGTCTGATGCTGCTCGACTCGGCCTCCCTGTACTACCGGGCCTTCTTCGGAGTGCCCGACCAGCGCACCGACCCGTCCCAGCCACCGACCAACGCGCTGCGCGGGTTCCTCGACATGATCGCCTCGCTGGTCACGACCCATCAGCCGACGCACCTCGTGGCGTGCTGGGACAACGACTGGCGCCCGCAGTTCCGCGTGGACGCGATCCCGACGTACAAGACGCACCGGCTCCTGGACGGCTCGCTCGAGGAGGAGCAGACCCCCGACGACCTCGCGCCCCAGGTGCCGGCCATCCGCGATGCGCTGGCCTCGCTGGGCATCGCGCGCCTCGGCGCGGACGGCTACGAGGCGGACGACGTGATCGGCACCCTCACCGCGCGGCACAAGGGGACCATGGCCGTGGACGTCGTGACCGGCGACCGGGACCTGTTCCAGCTGGTCGACGACGCGGCGAACGTGCGCGTCGTCTACACCGCGCGCGGTGGCGTGCGCGACCCTGACCTCGTCGACGAGGCCTTCCTGCGCGCGAAGTACGCCGTGGCGAGCGGCCCCGCCTACGCGGACATGGCGGTGCTGCGCGGCGACACCAGCGACGGGCTGCCGGGCGTGGCGGGCATCGGCGAGAAGACGGCCGCCAAGCTGATCGAGCGCTACGGCTCCCTGGAGGCCCTGCGCGCGGCCGTGGCCAACGGCGACCCCGAGATCAAGGGCGCGCAGCGGACCCGCCTGGAGGCCGGCGCGGCCTACCTCGAGGTGGCCCCCAAGGTGGTCGAGGTCGCGCCAGACGCGCCGGTGGAGGACGTCGACATGCGGCTGCCCGACGGAGGTCGCCGACCCCGTGCTGCTGAGCCGGATCGCCAGCGAGCTCGGCGTGACCAGCTCGCTCAACCGAGTCCTGGCGGCACTGCGCATCGGCTGATGACCCGGCCATCACGCAGCGCCGAGCAGGAGCTGGAGATGACCCTCGAGTCGGCTGGAGTCGGGTGAAGGCGTCCCCTCGAGGAAAGGCGGAGCCGTGGAGTCGTAGGTCGCGCCGGTCGGGGTGCGCAGCCGGACCCGATGACGTGCTCCCTCACCCGTGCCGTCATCCACGACCCAGGCAGACCACCCGTCGGCCTCCTTGACCTGGTTGCAGGCCTCGCACAGCCCCTGACCGTTGGCCACCGTGGTCGGGCCGCCGCGACGGGCCGGGCGGACATGGTCGGCATGACGGATGGGGGCATCGCACCACGGAGTCCGGCAGGTCTTGTCGCGCAGGCCCAGGAACCGCTTCAGCCCCTCGGGGAACAACCGGCGCCGGCTGTCGAGACCGACCAGTCGCGCCCCGTCCGGGCTGGTCAACGCGCGCCGGAACCAGATCGACGCCTCCGTCTCCGAGCTCGCCGCGAGCATCGCCCGCGCCGTGTCAGCGGGGACGGGTCCGTAGCCAGGCACCTCCGCCGGCAGCGCCCTCGAGACCGGCCAGCGTGTCGGCGGACATCACGACGACGACCTCGACGGGGACCGCTGCCGCAGCCGTCTGACCCGTGACGCGCTCCACCAAGGTGTCGGCCATCAGCTGACCGCGCCCGCGCTCGTCGCCCGCGCGCTCGGTGGTGGCTTGCCCGCTCGGTGGTGGCTGCCCGCTCCAAGGCGGCGAACACGGCCACTCCCTGGGCCACAGGCAGCAACGCCGTCAGGTAGGTCATGGTGTCGGGCGCCGGGCGCAGGCTCACCCGCCGGTCAGCCTGCGCGCGGGCCGCCCGCTTGGCCATAGCGGTCGCGTCCAGCCGTGATGCCAGGGCCCGGGCCCGAGACTGGACCTGCCGATCCCCGAGCCTCGGCAGATCCGCCGCCAGCGCGGCGTCGACGGCGGCCCGGTCGGCGATGCTGAGGCAGGCGGTCTCGCGGCACAGGATGGTGGCGCGCCACTCGCTCACCCGTCCCGCGGCGAGATGGCCCATGGTGTGCGGCATCTCGCGCACCATCGCCCGGGCGAATCCCAGATGGCGCGACCCGCGGTGCGGGGACTCGCATCGTGCCAGCGCGACCTGGGCCGCCACGCTCCGCGGTCGGTCGGCCGCGACTGGCTGTGCGCTGCCTCGTGCGACTCCGCGAAGTCCACGGCCAGGCGCGCCTGGACCGCAGCAGCCGCCGCCTTCAGCGACTCGAGCACGCCCGTGAGCTCGATCCGCCGAGCGTCGGTGAGATCGCCCAGGTCGAGGGCCGCCAGGCCGCCCACGAGCGACGGCACGTCAGCGACCGTCAGCTGCGGACGATCCCCCGATTCGAACATACGTCCAACCTAGGGCACCCCACCGACACCCCGTCCCGACTGTCCACAGGGAGAGCGCGACCACCCCTCAACGGAACGCGTCCGCGGCCTGCTGGATGTCCGCGACGTACCGCTCCCACCACGCGGCATCGCCCACGGAGTCGTGGTCGCGGCCCCCGTGCCCGTCCAGCGACTCGCGCAGGATCTCGGCGTGCCCGGCGTGCTGAGCCGTCTCGGCGACCACCCGGACCACCAACGAGCCGAACGTCGTCGAGCGGCGCTCCGCCGGCCACCACGACACGGTCGCCGGCGCGTCCAGCGGCAGCGCGGCCAGTGACGCGTCGCTGTGCGCCCAGGCCACGCGATACAGGTCCACGCAGGTACTCCCGGGACTGGTCGGCAGTCGCCCACATGTCCGCGCTCTGCCAGACCGAGCCGTCCTCCTCCCACGGCAGGGCGACGGGGGCGGCCCGGCCCACGGACTCGCCGAGATAGCCGAGCTCGACACCCGCCAGGTGCTTCACGAGGCCGAGCAGGTTGGTGCCGCTCGGGAGTCAGCGGACGCCGGATGTCGTACTCCCCCAGGCCATCGAGAGCACGCAACAGGCTGTCGCGGCCTTGCTGGAGGTAGCGGTGCAGATCGGCCTTGAGACCGGTCAGGGCGAGGTCGTCGGTCATCGCTCCCTCAGTCCAGTCGGTCGGCGGCGACCACACCGCGCATCACGGCGTCGATGGCCTTGCGGGCGGTGGCGCGCAGCACCGGCTCCGGCGCGGCGTCGGCCAGCTGCCCGAGCAGGTCGACCACCTGCTTGCAGCGTCGCACGAAGTCGCCGGCGGCCATGTCCGGAGCCGCGCAGCACCTCCTCGAGGCGACGCCCGCTGGCCCACCGGTGCATCATCCAGGCCATCCCGGCGTCGGGGTCGCCGGTCAGCGGCAGCCCGAGCTCGCGCTCACGGTCCTCCAGCGCCGACCAGAGCCGCTGCATCTCGTGCACGGCCTCGGCGACGTCGTCGGTCGGCATGCGTGGCGCGGGGTCGGCCTCGTCGCGGCGCGGCTCGTGGATGAGCGACGAGACGACGGCCGCGAGCCCGGCCGGGTCGAGCCGCTTCCAGACCCCGTGGCGCAGGCACTCGGCCGCCAGCAGGTCCTTCTCGGTGTAGAGCCGCCGCAGGTTCTGCCCCTGGGCGGTGACCTCGGTGCCGTCCGGCGACAGGTAGCCCAGCTCGGCCAGCAGCGTGCAGATCCGGTCGAACGTCCGCGCCACCGAGTTGGTGCGACCCTCGACCTTGCGCTGCAGCCCGACGGTCTCGCGCTTGAGCCGCCACCAGCGCTCGGCCCAGCGGGCGTGGTCCTCGCGGTCGGGGCACTGGTGGCACGGGTGGGCCTTGAGCTGGCGACGCAGCTCCGCGATCTCGCTCGTCCTCGTCCCCGGCCGCCGGTATGCCGCGTGCGCGCCGCGGGCGGCGGGTCGTGCGGCACGGCGATCCGCAGCGACGTGGCCAGGTCGCGGCGCGCCTTGGGGCTCTTGGCGTTGAAGTGCGGGTGGCACCTTCACCTGGGCGATGGGCTCGACCGGCGTGGGCACGTCGACGAGGGTGAGCCGTGCGCAGCTGGCGGTCCTCGGTGACCACGGTCGGCGAGGCCGGCTCGCCGTGGAACGACTTCGAGGGCTGCACGACGACGGCGTACCCGGCGCGGCGGCCGGCCGGGATGCTGGATGACGTCGCCGATCCGCAGCGCCTCCAGCGAGACCGCCGCCTCGGCGCGCCGGCTCGCCGACCGCGCTTCGGCGCCCTCCTTCTCCAGGCGGGCGATGGACGTCGCGCAGCGCGGCATACTCCCGGAAGTCGCCGAGGTGACACTCCATCGCCTCGGCGTAGCCCTCGAGGCCCTCCTCGTTCTTGCGCACCGCGCGGGCGAGCCCGACGACCGCGCGGTCGGCCTGGAACTGCGCGAACGACGTCTCGAGGATCTCGCGGGCGGTCTCGCGCCCCACCTGCGGCGACGAGGTTGACCGCCATGTTGTAGGTCGGCCGGAAGCTCGAGCGCAGCGGGTAGGTGCGGGTCGAGGCCAGGCCGGCCACCGCGAACGGGTCGAGCCCGCGGTTCCAGAGCACGAGCGCGTGGCCCTCGACGTCGATGCCCGCGTCGGCCGGCCCGACCGGTCAGCTGGGTGTACTCGGCCGGGGTGATGTCGGCGTGGGTCTCGCCGTTGAACTTCACGAGCTTCTCGATGCACCACGGTCCGGGCCGGCATGTTGATGCCGAGCGCCAGCGTCTCGGTGGCGAACACGGCGCGGATCCGCCCGGCGGTGAACAGCTCCTCGACGATCTCGCGGAACGTCGGCAGCATGCCGGCGTGGTGGGCGGCGAAACCGCGAGTGAGCCCGTCGACGAAGTCCCAGTAGCCCGAGCACCCCGAGGTCCTCGTCGGCGAGGGACGAGACGCGCTCCTCGACCGTGCGCCGGATGCGGTCGCCCTCGGCCTCGGGGATGAGCCGGACGCCGTCGCGCAGCAGCTGGCTGACCGCCGCCTTCGCAGCCGACCCGGCTGAAGATGAAGGTGATCGCCGGCAGCAGCCCCTCGCGGTCGAGCCGCTGGACCACCTCCGAACGGGTCGCTCCACCACCGGGACGTCCGCCGCCGCCGCGGCCGCCGGGCCGCCGCGCCGCCTGGTCCGCCGCGGCCACTCCGGCCGCGCGGTCGCGCCGGCCCGCGTCGGCCCGTCGACCGCCGTGGTGGCGCGCCCGCTCGTCCCAGCGACCCCGTCTCTCGGCGGTGCGGATCGCCTGCAGCAGCTCGGGGTTGACGCGGGTGGCGTCGACGCCGGTGACGGGCGCGGACGCCTCGTCGACGAACAGGTCGTACATGCGCTGGCCGACCATCATGTGCTGCCACAGCGGCACCGGCCGGTGCTCCGAGACGATGACGTCGACGCCGCCGCGCACCTCGGCCAGCCACGCCCCGAACTCCTCGGCGTTGCTCACGGTCGCCGACAGCGAGACCACCTGGACGTCCTCGGGCAGGTGGATGATGACCTCCTCCCAGACCGCGCCCCGGAACCGGTCGGCGAGGTAGTGCACCTCGTCCATGACGACGAAGCCGAGGCCGTGCAGGGTCGAGGACCCGGCATACATCATGTTGCGCAGCACCTCGGTCGTCATGACGACGACGGGCGCCTCGCCGTTGATCGAGGAGTCGCCGGTGAGCAGGCCGACGTTGGCGGCGCCGTGGCGGCGCACGAGGTCGTTGTACTTCTGGTTGGACAGCGCCTTGATCGGCGTGGTGTAGAACGCCTTGCGGCCGGTGGCGAGGGCGAGGTAGACCGCGAACTCCCCCACGATCGTCTTGCCCGCGCCGGTGGGCGCCGCGACGAGCACGCCCCGGCCCGGCTCCACCGCCTCGCAGGCCTGCTCCTGGAAGTGGTCGAGCGGGAACGCGACGGTGGCGGCGAAGGCGGCCAGCTGGCTCTTGGCGTATGCCGCGCGGCGCGAGCTCGCGGCATACCGCTCGGCGGGCGTCGACATGGGACCGAGCCTACGTGCCGGGAGGCGCCAGCACCGTCACCGCGCCGGGGACGATCTCGAGCGTGAGGGGCAGTGGCCCGAACCGCTCGCCGTCGGCGTAGGCGACGATGCCCGCCGCCTCGAGGGTCACCTCGCGACCGCGGAGGATCTCGACGGCCGGGTGGTCGACGTGGGCGCCCTTGAAGACCTTGGGGAACACCTTGAGGAACTCGAGCGGTGCTGATCTCGTGCAGGATCACCACGTCGGCGAGCCCGTCGTCGAACCGGCGTCGGGCGCGACCCGCATGCCGCCGCCGTAGCGACGGGCCGTTGCGCCACGGCCACGAGCATCGCCCTGCGTCTCGTGGCGGCTCGCCGTCGACCGTGACGACGTACGGGATCGGCCGGAACAGCGGCAGCTCGCGCAGGATCGGCGAGGTTGTAGCGCATCTGGCCCTTGCGGCCACGGCCAGGTGTTGGCGCGCTCGTTGACGACCGAGTCGAAGCCCGCGCCGAGCACGCCGGCGTACCAGCGCCGCTCGCCGTGCGCGTCGGTGTGGCGGACCGCGTCGATGACGCGCGGGACCCCGGTCGTGACGAGGTCGGCCGCCCGCACCGGGTCGTGGACGGGGAGGCCCAGGCCACGGGCGACGTCGTTGCCGGTGCCGGCGCCGATGATGGCCAGCGGCACCGTCGGTCTCGGCGACCAGGTTGACGCCGAGGTGGACCATCCCGTCGCCACCGACCACGGCGAGGACGTCGATCCCCTGGGCGATGGCGCCGAGCGCGCGGTCGCGCGCCGCGGCATACGACTCGTCGGACAGGTCGAGGACCTCGTGGCCGGCGGCGCGCAGCCGGTGGGCCACCTCGAGGCCCAGGCACATGCCGCGGTTCTTGCCCGAGGTGGGGTTGACGACCAGCCCGATGCGTTTGACGCACGGGCGGAGGTTACAGGCTCGACGCCTCGTCGTCGGACACGTCGACCCAGTCGGGCGGTTCTTGCGCGGCCCCGCTCGATGAGCTTGCTGACGCCGATGGCCGCGAAGTAGAGCGCGACGAGCGGGATGGCCAGCAGGAACATCGTGAAGGCGTCCGGCGTGGGGGTGGCGATGGCCGAGAGCGACGAAGATGCCGAAGACCGCGGGCCGCCACGCTCGCAGCATCGCCGACGACGGGCAGGAGGCCGATGGCGTTGAGCGCCACGAGCAAGACCGGCAGGAGGAACGAGCCGCCGAAGGCGAGGATGAAGCGGGTGACGAACGAGAAGTAGTCGGCTGACCTGCTGGATGTTGGAGGCGCCCGGCGGCGTGAACCCGTAGAGCACCGCCAGCACCTTGGGCAGCACGTAGTAGGCGAGCGCGCAGCCGGCCAGGAACAGCGGCACGATCGCGGCGATGAAGGCCAGCGAGATGCGGCGTTCCTTGCGGGTCAGCCCGGGCACGATGAACGCCCAGATCTGGTACATCCAGACCGGGCTCGACGACGAGCACCCCGACGAAGATCGAGATGCTGACCTGCTGGGAGAACGCCGCCGTCGCGTTGCCGAAGTTGAGGCTGATGACGCTGTGCGGGTGGGCCGTCTTGTAGTCGTTGAACGGTGCCGCGAGAGCCGCGTAGACCTGCGGGTAGATGACCCAGCCGACGACCGCCGCCGACGAGGACCGCGACGGCCGAGATGAGGAACGCGGCGGCGCAGCTCCCGCAGGTGGTCGCCCAGCGACATCCGGCCCTCGGGGTTGCGGGCACGCCGGAACGCCATGGTCGGACTGCCGCAGGTGGTCGATGGATCAGGAGATGCCGGAGGGTTGCCCTCGCGACGGGTCGGCGTCGTCGGTGCCGGGGTGTTGCCCTCGCGGGGGCGTGGTCCTCGGCGTCGCCGGGGGTCGCACGGGCGTGTCGCTGGCTGGCCCGGGGCGCCTCGTCCCGGACCGTCTCACCCTTGACGGTGTCGCTGCTGGCAGCGCTCTTGCCGTCGTTCTTCATCTCGTTGACCTCGGACTTGAAGATCCGCATCGAGCGGCCGAGGCTGCGGGCGGCGTCGGGCAGCCGCTTGAAGCCGAAGAGGACGACGAGCAGCACCAGCAGGATGACGATGTGCCAGCCCTCGAATGCGCCCCTGAGCATGGTGTGCCTTCCTCTCGGTTCGGCGACGCGATCTGGTGACAGTGTGGCCAGTCGGTCCCGCGAGCGGGCTGCGCCGGTCAGTCTACGGTGCGCGCCCAGCCAGGGCGGTGGGCCGCCCTGCGGGCGCGCCGCTGCTGCTTCAACGCGCCACGGGTGGCCTGGCGTTCCCGGCGCAGCTGGCGCGGGTCGCCGAAGACGGCGAGCTGGGCGCCGGGGCGTCCGGTCCCCGAGGCGGTCGGCCTGGGCCTGCAGCGCCGGCGACGGTGTCGGACGCGTGGCCGACCTCGGCGGTGAGCTCCTTGAACTGGCCCCAGACGCCCCACAGACGGCGTCGCCAGGTAGGCCGCCGCGATCACGACGAGCAGCACCCAGATCAGAACCCACCACCACACGCGCCAGACCCTACCCGCCGGGCCGTCGTATGCCGCGAGGGCGGCCTGCGGCGCCGCTCGCGGACCGCCGTCGGCCAGCTCGGCGGGCGCCAGCGACCGTGCCGAGCCCGCCGAGCCGCCACATCAGGCGGCGCAGCCAGAGCGTGTCGGCGGTGCGCAGGGTGACGGTCTGCGACCCGTCGGGCGCCGTCTCCACCGACTCCACCGGGTAGTAGTCGCTCACCCAGGCGGCGCCCGGCCTCGAGCCGGAGCGTCACGAGGGTGTCGTCCGGGCGCGGGGTGAAGGTGCCGGCGTCGAGGTCGCGCAGCTGCGGCCTGCGCGGGCGGGGTGCCGTCCTCGTCGAGCACCTCGCAGCGACTCGATCCGGTCCATCCGGAACAGGCGGGTGTCCTGGGCCCGGTGGCACCAGCCCTCGAGGTACCAGCGCGACGTCGAGGTTGACGACCCGCATCGGGTCGACGTCGCGCTCGGTGGACTCGTCGCGGCTCGGGACGAGGTAGCGCAGGTGCACGCGGCGGTGGTCCTCGACGGCGCGCCGGGCGTCGGCGAGCAGGCCCGCCTCGACGCCCTCGTCGATGGCGACCTCGACGCGTGCCGCCGCCTCGGCGCTGGCGCCGGTGGCCTGCTCGAGCTTGGCCATGGCGCGCTCGATCGCGTCGCGCTCCCCCAGCCCGGGGACGGCGGCCAGCGCGCGCAGGCCCACCATCAGGGTCAGCGCCTCGTCGCGCCCGAGCCGCAGCGGCCGGGCGATGGTCGTCGGCGTTGGTGACGAAGACGCGCCCGCCCTCCCACTGGGCGTCGATCAGCTCGTCGGGCATCTGGCCGTAGCCGCACAGGTAGAGCAGCCGCAGGTCGGTCTCGAGCTGGGTCGACGGTGATGCCGAGCTCGGCGGCGGCCTGGTCGAGGTCGATCCCCTGGCGGTTGACCAGCCACGGCACCATCGTCAGCAGGCGCGACAGCCGCGCGGTCGCGGTCTCGGGGGTGCTCATGCCACGCCTCCCGTGCGGCGCGATGCGCGCCCACGCAGGCGCGCCACGACCAGGTCGCGCACCTCGGTCGGGCTCGTCGACGACGACGTCCGGGCCGTAGCCGCTCACCTCGTCGGCGAAGGTGTCGGCGTCGGTGAACGGCACCTCGAGGACGGTCCACCCCGCCGCGGTGGCTCGGCGCCCGCTCGTGGCCGCGGCGGCGCAGCGCCTGACCGCGGCCCTCGCGGACCCGCACCACGGCGGTGCGTGGCCTGCTGGTCGCCCGACGGTGCGTGCGGATCATCTCCTGGGCGCGGTGGTCGGCGGCACGGCATACCCGCCGGGCTTGCCCACCGGCTCGACACGTCGCCGTCGATGCGGGACAGCCGGAACACGCGCGGCGCGTCGCGGTCGAGGTCGAGCCCGGTGAGGTACCAGCGGCCGTGCCAGGAGGCGAGCCCCCACGGCTGGACGCGACGCGTGTGGACCTCGCCCTGACCGCCGGTGCGGTAGCCGAAGGAGATCGTCTGCTGGCCGACGACCGCGTTCTTCACCGGCTCGAAGGCCGCCTCCCGCGTGCCCAGCCGGGGCTCGATGCCGACGAGCGACTCGCCGTCGCGCTCGATGTCGATGGCCTTGAGCTTGCGCAGCGCCTGACGCGGCGGGACCGGCCAGCGAGGCGTGCGCCCAGGTGCGGCTCGCCAGCCCGAGGACGGCCAGCTCGTCGGCCTCGAACTCGATGTCGGGCAGGGCGTAGTCGCGCTGGTCGATGCGGTAGCCCAGCTCGTCGTCCCAGACGCCGCCGATGTCCTCGGTGACCAGCGGGATGCCGAGCTCGCGCAGCTCGTCCTTGTCGCGCTCGAACATCCGGTCGAAGGCCTCGTCGCTGGCCGCCGAGCCGTACTGCGGCACGATCTCGCGGATCTTGGACTTGGGCAGCGGCCGGCGCGTGTAGAGCAGGCAGAGCACGAGGTTGAGCAGACGCTCGGTCTTGGCCGCAGGGCCGGTCGGGGAACTCACGGGCCCGACGCTACCCGAGTGCGCAGGACGAGCCCGTGGCTAGTCTGCGTGTCGTGATGCAGTGGCGCGATGGACGGTCGAGGAGGTGCGCGGCCGCTGGCCGGGCGCGGTGGAGTATGCCGTGCGGCTGGCTCCCCAGGACGACGTCCGAGTGAGCCCGAGACGGTGCGCGCCCTGGCCTACACCGCCCTCGTCGGCGAGCCGCAGGTCGGCGACCGGGTCCTGCTCAACGCCTCCGCCCTGCTGCGAGGCCTCGGCACCGGCGGTCTCGCCTTCGTCGTGGCTGTGCCCGACCGGCTCCCCGCCGACCCGCCGTCCCCGCACGGCCACATCGTCAAGGCGCGGTACACCCCCAGCAGCAGATGTTCATGGCCGTCGACGAGCAGGACAGCCCGCACCACGCCGTCATGACCGGGCCCCTGGCCGCGGCCGGCGACCTGCGAGGGTATGCCGGTCGTCGTCGCCGACCTGCACTCGGCGCTGCCCGCCGTGCTCGCCGGGCTCCGGGCGGATCGGCCGCACGCCCGTGTCGGTCTACGTCATGACCGACGGGGGCGCCCTGCCGATCGCGTTCTCGCGCACGGTCGCCGGGCTCAAGGACGCCGGGTGGCTCGCCGGCGACGGTGACCGTGGGTCAGGCCTACGGCGGCGACCACGAGGCCGTCACGCTGCACTCCGGGCTGCTGGCCGCCACGGCACGTCGTCGGGGCCGACGTGGCCGTCGTGATCCAGGGCCCGGGCAACGTCGGCACCGGCACGACCTGGGGCTACACCGGGGTGGCGGCCGGCGAGGCGCTCAACGCCGACCGCCACGCTCGGCGGCCGCGGCATCGCCGCGCTGCGGGTGTCCGAGGCCGACGCCCGCGAGCGGCACCGCGGCATCTCCCACCACAGCATCACGGCATACGGGCGCATCGCCCTGGTCGCCGCCGACGTGCCCATCGCCCACCTCGACAGCGAGTTCGGGCAGGTCGTGGCCGAGCAGGCCCATCACCTGGTGAGCGGAGGCCGCGGGCGCGCTCACCGTGCGACAGGTGTCCGTCGACGGGCTCGACGCGGCCCTGCGCGGCTGCCCCGTCCCGCTGTCGACCATGGGCCGGGGCCTCGACGACGACTACGCGTCGTTCCTGTACAGCGCAGCAGCCGGGCGGCACGCCGCCCGGCTGCTGTCTGAGGAGGCGTCGGTGAGGCCGGTCAGCGCACGTCCACGAGGTCGACCACGAAGATCAGCGTCTCGCCCGGCTTGATCGCGCCGCCGGCGCCGCGGTCGCCGTAGCCGAGGTGCGCCGGGATGGTGAGCTTGCGACGGCCGCCCGACCTTCATGCCGACGATGCCGTCGTCCCAGCCGCGGATGACCTGGCCGACGCCGAGCCGGAAGTCCAGCGGCGCGCCGCGGTTCCAGGAGGCGTCGAACTCCTCACCGGTGGAGTGGGCCACGCCCACGTAGTGGGCCGAGATCGTGTCGCCGGCGCTTGGCCTCCTGGCCGTCACCCTCCTTGAGGTCCTCGACGACGCAGGTCGGCCGGGGCAGCGTCCTCGGGGAAGTCGATCTCGGGCTTGGTGGTGCTGGGGTCGAATCCCATGCTGGTCTCCTTGGTCGGTGAGGTGCGGTGGTGGGCCCGGTCGGGCTCAGTACGCCGCGAGGATGTCGACGACGAACACGAGCGTGTCCGTGCCGCTGATCTTCGGCGGGCTGCCGGCGGCGCCGTAGCCGTCAGCCGGCGGCACGACGAGCAGGACGCGGCTGCCGACCGGCTTGCCGACGAGCTGGCTGTCCCACGCCTTGATGACGCGCTGCGCGCCGATGATCGTCTCGAAGTACCCCTGCGGGCTGTTGGCCGAGGAGTCGAAGTTGACGCCGTTCTTCCACAGCGCCCCGGTGTAGGTGACCCGGATCGTCTGGCCGGCCGCGACCTTGGGGCCGCGTGCCCTGGATGAGGAGCTGGCCGATGGTCTTGGTCGGCGCCTTGGCGCCCTTGGGGACGGTGATCGTGGCGGCCTTGCCGTCGGTGGGCACCGTGACGGTGGGCAGCCCGGCGGACGGGCTTGACGGCCGTGCCCTGGGCCGACTTCAGCGCCGTCTGGGTCGACAGCACGTCCATGAGGAACAGCACGGTGTCGGTGCCGCCGACCTTGATGTCGGCGTTGCCCTGGGTGCCGAAGGCGTCCTTGGGCGGCATGGCGACCAGGATGCGCGAGCCGACCTTCTGGTTCGCGAGGCCCTTCTTCAGGCCGGGCAGCAGGCTCGGCGGAACCGAGGTTGATGCCGAGGTTCTGCTTGCCGAAGTTGGTGTCGAGCTGGGCGCCGTCCTTGGCGTTGAGCAGGACGTACTTCAGGCTGACGATCTCGTCGCCCTTGATGGTGGCGCCGGTCCCGGCCTTGAGCACCCGCGTCGTGGTCTCGGTGACCGACAGGGGCTTGGGCTTGACGGTGATGGTCGGCGCGGTGGTGTCGCTGCCCCCCGCGACGGTCACCTGGTCGAGAGCGGAGCCCGTTGAGCTCTTGGAGCCACCACCACAGGCGGTGAGCACCAGCGCGGCAGCCACGACGAGCGGCGCCGAGGGCATGGAAGGGTCGAGTCTGCACGGTGAGGGTAACTTTCGCCGGGGGTGGGGATCACGACCACCATAACCGCCACACCTGGCAGGGCTTGACCCGCGTCAGCCGCGCATGCCCTCGATGAGGCGTTCCACCCGTGCGTCGACGGCGGCGAACGGGTCCTTGCACAGCACCGTGCGCTGCGCCTGGTCGTTGAGCTTGAGGTGCACCCAGTCGACGGTGAAGTCCCGGCGGTGCTCCTGGGCCGCCTTGATGAAGTCACCACGCAGCTTGGCGCGCGTCGTCTGCGGCGGGCACGGTCTTGGCCTCGAAGACCTCGGGGTCGCTGCAGACCCGGGCGGCCCGGCCATGCTTCTGCAGCACGTAGAACAGGCCACGCTGCCGGTTGATGTCGTGGTAGGCCAGGTCGAGCTGAGCGACCCGCGGGTGCTCCAGCGGCAGCCCGTGCTTGGCCATGTAGCCGGTGATGAGCTTGTGCTTGATGACCCAGTCGATCTCGGTGTCGACCAGCGACAGGTCACCGGTGCCGACCGCGCGCAGGGTGCGCTCCCAGAGGTCGAGCACCTGCTTGTGGATCGGGTCCTCGAGGCCCTCGCGGTCGGCGAAGGCCTGCGCGCGCTCGAGGTACTCGCCCTGGATCTGCAGCGCCGACAGCTCGCGCCCGTTGCGACAGCCGGACCGTCTTGCGGCCGGTCATGTCGTGGCTCATCTCACGGATCGCCCGGATGGGGTTCTCCAGGGTGAGGTCGCGCACGACGACGCCGGCCTCGATCATCCGCAGCACCAGGTCGGCCGAGCCCACCTTGAGCATGGTCGTCGTCTCGCTCATGTTGGAGTCGCCGACGATGACGTGCAGGCGGCGGTAGCGCTCGGCGTCCGCGTGGGGCTCGTCGCGGGTGTTGATGATCGGGCGGCTGCGGGTGGTGGCCGAGGAGACGCCCTCCCAGATGTGGTCGGCCCGCTGGCTGACGCAGAACGTCGCGCCCTTGGAGGTCGTCACGACCTTGCCGGCGCCGCAGGTGATCTGGCGGCTGACCAGGAACGGGATCAGGACGTCGGAGAGCTGCTGGAACTCGCCGGCCCGGCCGACGAGGTAGTTCTCGTGACAGCCGTAGGAGTTGCCCGCCGAGTCGGTGTTGTTCTTGAAGACGTAGATCTCGCCCTCGATGCCCTCCTCCGCGAGGCGCTCCTGGGCGTCGGCGACCAGGCCCTCGATGATCCGCTCCCCCGCCTTGTCGTGGACGACGAGCTGGCGGACGTGGTCGCACTCGGGCGTGGCGTACTCGGGGTGGCTGCCGACGTCGAGGTAGAGGCGGGAGCCGTTGGAGAGGAAGACGTTCGACGAGCGACCCCAGGAGACCACCTTGCGGAAGAGGTAGCGGGCCACCTCGTCCGGGGTGAGCCGTCGCTGCCCGTCGAACGTGCACGTGATGCCGTACTCGTTCTCGATCCCGAAGATCCGGCGCTCCATGAACCCACTCTAGGCTCACCGCTTCGCCGGGCGAGGCTCGACGGGCCGGACTCCCGATCCGGCGGGTCCACCATTCGGACAGGGCATCCACAACTCGGTCAAGTAACGGCATGTTGGGTCATGACAAACATCGCGTTACCTTCGAGAGGAAGCCGTCAATGGCCACGCTGCGACTGGGCGACGACGCCCCCGACTTCACCGCCGAGACCACCGAGGGCGAGCTGAGCTTCCTGGACTGGAAGGGCGACGGCTGGGCCGTGCTGTTCAGCCACCCGGCTGACTTCACCCCCGTCTGCACCACCGAGCTCGGCCGCGTCGCCCAGCTCAAGGACGAGTGGGCCGCCCGCAACACCAAGGTCATCGCGGTCTCCGTCGACGCGGTCGAGGACCACCAGGCGTGGAAGTCCGACATCGAGGACGTCGCCGGCGCCCCCGTCGACTACCCGATCATCGCCGACAAGGACCGCCAGGTCGCCGAGCTCTACGACATGATCCACCCGGCCGCCGGCGACACCTCCCCGGTGCGCTCGGTCTTCATCATCGACCCGGCCGGCAAGGTGCGCCTGTCGCTGACCTACCCCAAGAGCGCCGGCCGCAACTTCGACGAGATCCTGCGCGCGCTCGACGCCCTGCAGGTCAACGACTCCGGCCCGTTCTCGACTCCGGCCGACTGGAAGGTCGGCGAGCGCATCATCGTCGCGCCGACCGTCTCGACCGAGGACGCCAAGACCCGCTTCAAGGGCGTCGAAGAGGTCAAGCCCTACCTGCGGTACGCCGAGGCGCCGCAGGCCTGACGCCAGGCCTCGAGCGTCAGCCCGTCGCCCGGGCGCTGCGTCTGCGGGTTGGTGGACTCGTCGCGAGGCGACGTCTCTCCGGTCAGCGTGTCGTGGGGCCCGGGCCTCGCGTCGTCCTCGTGCGGGCGCGTCGTGGGTCGGGTCGTCCTTGCTCAGCAGGGCCGTCAGCAGCGTCGCCGCCGATGCGGCGGAACGTGCGCCGCGGCCGCTCGCGGTCGAGCACGGCCACCTCGAGCTGGGCGGCGGTGAGCTGACGGGGCGCTCCCCCAGCCGGGTCCTGGCCGAGCAGCTCCACCGCGAGGGTGCAGCACGTCGGCCGAGCGACAGGCCCGGGGTCCAGCGGTCCTTGAGACCGGCGTCGATCGGCTCGGCGGCGCCGCCCATGGCGACGAAGCCCACGCTCGTCGGCCACCGAGCCGTCGTAGGTGAGCCGGTAGATCTGGTCGTCGTCGGCGCGGTCGCCCACCTCGGCCACGACGATCTCGACCTCGTACGGCTTGGACTCCTGGGTGAACACCGTCCCCAGCGTCTGCGCGTAGGCGTTGGCCAGACCCCGGGCCGTGACGTCGGTGCGGTCGTAGGAGTAGCCGCGCAGGTCGGCATACCGGACACCGGCCACGCGCAGGTTCTCGAACTCGTTGTACTTGCCCACCGCCGCGAAGGCGATGCGGTCGTAGATCTCGGACACCTTGTGCAGCGCCCGCGAGGGGTTCTCCGCGACGAAGGCGATGCCCTTGTCGTAGCCCAGCACGACGACGGACCGGCCGCGGGCGATGCCCTTGCGGGCGTAGTCGGCCCGGTCCTTCATGAGCTGCTCGGGCGAGACGTAGAACGGCATGCTGCTCATCGGGCGCCTCCGGGGTTGCCCTGACGGGCGGCGATGACGGCCTCGACGACCGTCGCGCAGGTCGTCGTCCGAGACGAAGCGGACGCCGTCGGCGTCGACGACCGCGACGGTGGGCCAGATCCGGCGGCCCAGGTCGGGTCCACCGGTCGCCGAGTCGTCGTCGGCCGCGTCGTAGAGCGCCTCGACGGCGACGCTGACCGCCTGCTCGGCCGACAGGCCCGGCGCGCCACACCTTCTTCAGGGCGCCGCGGGCGAACAGCGAGCCGGACCCCACGCTGTGGTGGTCGTGCTCCTCGTAGCAGCCGCCGGTCACGTCGTAGGAGAAGATCCGGCCCGACCCCCTTGTCGAGGTCGTAGCCGGCGAACAGCGGCACGACGGACAGCCCCTGCATGGCCATGCCGAGGTTGGCGCGGATCATCGAGGCCAGGCGGTTGGCCTTGCCCTCCAGGGACAGCAGCGTGCCCTCGATCTTCTCGTAGTGCTCGAGCTCGACCTGGAACAGCTTGACGAGCTCGATCGCCAGCCCGGCCGTGCCGGCGATGCCGACGGCCGAGTACTCGTCGGCGGCGAAGACCTTCTCCATGTCGCGGTTGGCGATGATGTTGCCCATCGTGGCGCGCCGGTCACCGGCCATCACCACGCCACCGTCGAACGTCGACGGTCACGATGGTCGTGCCGTGCGGCGCCTCGAGGCTGCTGCCCACGGGCAGCGCGCGCCCGGACGGCAGCAGGTGCGGGCGCGTGCGCGCCCGAGGAACTCGCTGAACGACGACGACCCTGCCGAGAGGTATGCCGCGGGCAGCCTGCCCGCGTCAGCTCCGCCGGTCACTGGCCGCCCTTCTGGACGAAGCCGCGCACGAACTCCTCGGCGTTGGACTCCAGCACGCCGTCGATCTCGTCGAGGACGCTGTCGATGTCGGAGTCGAGGTTCTCCTTGCGGGCGCTGGCCTCGGGCGAGGCGGGAGTCGGCTCGGGAGCCTCGTCGGGGGCGTCCTCGCGGCGCTGTGGCCGGCTCTGCTCTTGGCTCGGCATCGCTGCGTGACCTCTCGCTCGGTGGCTTGGCCTGCGTCCTGCTCGACCCTAGTCCGACCCTAGCCCGAGGCGGAGGCCAACTCACGCAGCAACGTGGCTGCGTCCGGGCTGCGGTCGAGCAGGCCGCCCACGCTGGCCTTCGTGCCGCGCAGCGGTTCGAGCATCGGCACCCGCTGGAGGGACGTCTGGCCCGGGATGTCGAAGATGACCGAGTCCCACGAGGCGGCGGCGATCTGGTCGGGGTACTTCTCCAGGCACTTGCCGCGGAAGTAGGCGCGGGTGTCGGTCGGCGGCTCGTGCACCGCGTCGCAGGACGTCGGCGTCGGTGACGAGCTCCTCGAACCGGCCCGCGCGCCCGGAGCCGGTGGAAGATGCCCTTGTCCGGCCGGACGTCCGACCACTGGATGTCGACGGCGCGCAGCCGCGGGTCGGACCACTCGAGGCCGTCGCGGTCGATGTAGCCCTGCAGGACCTGCTGCTTGGCGACCCAGTCGACCTCGCGGGCCGCCTCCCGCGGGTCGCGCTCGAGCCGGTCGAGCACCAGGGCCCACCAGCGCATGACCTCGGCGGTGTCCTCGTCGGGCTCCCCGGCATACCGGTCCTGCAGGTAGCGCTCGGCCAGGTCGTGGTAGGCCCAGAGCAGCTGCACCGCCGTGAGCTTGCGTGCCGTCGCGCAGCTCGACGAGCTCGCGCAGGCTCGGGTCGTGGCTGACCGCGTGCAGGGACGGCGACCGGGCGGGCGACGGTGAGGTCGGCGTCGATCGCGCCGGTCCTCGATCATCGCCAGCACCAGCGAGGTGGTGCCGAGCTTGAGCAGGTTGGCGACGTCGCAGTGGTTGGCGTCGCCGATGATGACGTGGAGCCGGCGGTAGAGGTCGGCCACGGCGTGCGGCTCGTCGCGGGTGTTGATGATGGGGCGCTTGAGCGTGGTCTCGAGCCCGACCTCGACCTCGAAGAAGTCGCTGCGCTGGCTGACCTGGAACCCGTGCGTGCGCGAGTCCTGGCCGATGCCGACCCGCCCGGACCCGCACATGACCTGCCGGGCCACGAAGAAGGGCACGAGGTGGCGCACGATGTCGGTGAACGGCGTCTCGCGGCGCATCAGGTAGTTCTCGTGGGTGCCGTAGGAGGCGCCCTTGCCGTCGGTGTTGTTCTTGTAGAGGTTGACGCCCGGGCGGCAGCTGCGAGAGCCGGCGCACCGACTCGGCCATGATCGCCTCGCCGGCCCGGTCCCAGGCGACGGCGGCGCGCGGGCGTGGTCACCTCGGGCGAGGAGTACTCGGGGTGGGCGTGGTCGACGTAGAGGCGGGCGCCGTTGGTCAGCACCACGTTGGCGAGGGTCGGGTCCTCCTCGTCGGTGAGCTGGCTGGCGTCGGCCAGGCCCCGGTTCATCTCGAACCCGCGCGCGTCACGCAGCGGCGCCTCGTCGGCGTAGTCCCACGACGCATGGGCGGCCCGGATGCCCTGGGCGGAGGCGTACGCGTTGACGACCTGCCCCGACAGGATCATCGGGTTGGCGGCCGGGTCGCCGGGGACCGAGATGCCGTACTCGGTCTCGATGCCCATCACCCTGCGAACGCTCATGCTGTCACCCTAGGTGAGAGACTCTGGGCCCATGCGGCACTCCCCCTTCGCGATGTACCCGAGGACCGCGGCGTTCACCGCCCTCTACGAGCGCCTCGGGGCCCCGGTCGAGCGGCTCGACCTCGCCGGCATCCGCCGCAGCCGCGGGGTGGTCTACCCGCAGGTGCCGCCGTTCTCCTGGATCACCGGAGGCGTCGACCGGTCCGTCGGCGTGACCTTCGGGACGGCGCCGGCACGGGACGGCTACGACATCCCGCTACGCCTGTACCGCCCGCGGCGGCTCCGCGACACCGAGACCGACGTGCCGGTGGTGCTCTTCTTCCACGGCGGCGGCTGGGTCCAGGGCAACGTCGTGATGTACGACCCGCTCTGCATGCATCTGGCCGAGCAGGTGCGTGCCGTCGTCGTCAGCGTCGACTACCGGCTCGCCCCCGAGCACCCGGCTCCGCTGGCGGCCCACGACGCCATCGACGCCACCCGGTGGGTGGCCGGCCACGGCGCGGTGCTGCGCGCCGACACCTGCCGGCTGGCGGTCTGTGGCGACAGCGCCGGCGGCAACCTCGCGGCCGTCGTCGCACAGGCGCTCCGTGACGACCACGCGGCCGGGACCTCGCCGCATCCGCCACCAGGCCCTGATCTACCCCGCGACCGACATGACCATGTCGTCCCCGTCGATCGACGAGCTCGCCGACGCACCGATGCTCACCAAGACGAGCATGCTCGCCTTCCGCGACCACTACTGCCCCGACGCCTCGTCCTACGTCGACCCGCTCGTCTCGCCCGCTCTTCGGTGACCTCGACGGACCTCCCGCCGGCCCTCATCCAGACCGCCGACCTCGACCCCCTGCGCGACGACGGCACGCGGTATGCCGATGCCCTGCGTGCCGCGGGCGTGCCGGTGCGGCTGACCAACTACCTGCGCGTGCCGCACGGGTTCGCCTCCTTCCCCGGCGTGGTGGCCACGGGCGCGCAGCACCGGGCCGAGCTCGTGGGAGAGCTGCGCACGCATCTGTATGCCGCCCACGTATCGCCCGACCTGCTCGGCGGCTAGGCTCGGACCACAGCCCCTCTGCACCAGCCGACTCCAGCCCGACCCGCCCAGGAGCCACGTGCGGGACATCGTGGTCTTCTCCGGAAGCGCCCACCGCGCCTTCGCGGCGCGGATCTGCCAAGCCCTCGGAGTCGAGCTCGCCCCGGCCGAGATCAAGCGCTTCAGCAACGACTGCCTGCAGGCGCAGCTGCTCGCGAACTGTCGCCAGCGCGACGTCTACATCGTGCAGCCGCTCGTCCCGCCGACGCAGGAGCACCTCATGGAGCTGCTGCTGATGATCGACGCGGCGCGGGGCGCCTCCGCGGCCCAGATCACCGCGGTCATCCCCCACTACGCCTACGCGCGGTCGGACAAGAAGGACGCCTCGCGCATCTCCCTCGGCGGCCGGCTGGTGGCCGACATGCTCGTGGCGGCCGGCGCCCACCGCGTGCTGACCATGACCCTGCACGCGCCCCAGGTGCACGGCTTCTTCTCCGTGCCCGGTCGACCACCTCACCGCCATCGGGGTGCTGGCCGACCACTTCCGCGGACGTGACCTGAGCGACTCCGTCGTCGTCTCCCCCGACCTCGGCAACGCCAAGACCGCCACCCAGTTCGCCCGCCTGCTCGGCCTGCCCGTCGCCGCCGGGCTCCAAGCAGCGTCTGGCCGACGACCGGGTGGTCATCGACTCCATCGTCGGTGAGGTGTCGGGCCGTCACGCCATCGTCCTCGACGACGAGATCGCCACCGGCGGCTCGATCGTCGAGCTGCTCGACCGGCTGCGCCGACCTCGGCTGCACCAGCGCCGACGTCGCCTGCACCCACGGGCTGTTCGCCGGCAAGGCCGTCGAACGGCTGCGCGACCACCCCATGATCGGGCAGGTCGTCACCACCGACACCGTGCCGTCCCCGGCCAGCTGGCCCGAGCTGCAGGTGCGGTCGGTGGCCCAGCTGTTCGCCGAGGCGATCCAGCGGATCCACGTCGGCGAGTCCGTGAGCAGCCTGTTCGACGGCGTCGACCCGACCCACGCGCAGCCCCAGGCCACCCTGTTCGACAAGGTGCACGGATGAGGAGCGTCGTCCCGGCCTTCGTGGTCGACGCCGTGTCTCGTGCTGCTCTTCGCCCTCATCGGGCGGGCCAGCCACGTCGAGGGCGTCACCGTCGTGGGCGTCCTGTCGACCGCGTGGCCGTTCCTCGTCGGCCTGGCGCTGGGCTGGGCGGCCGCCCGGCTCCTGTGGCACGACTGGCCCCGTCAGGTGGTCCAGGCCGTGCCGGTCTGGCTGGTCACGGTGGCCGCCGGTCTGGCGCTGCGGGTGCTCTCCGGCGGAGGTGGCGCGCCGCTGTCCTTCGTCGTGGTCGCGACCGTCGTGCTCGGGGCGTTCATCGTGGGCTGGCGGGCGCTGGCTGCGCCGCTCAGGCGTCGGGCGTGGGCGCCCAGCCGGGAGGGGCGAACAGGTAACCCGCCCGGTCGCGCCAACGGCGAGCCGGCTCTGACCTGGCGGAGCATCAGGGCCAGCTCGCCGTACTGCAGCCGGAACGGGTTGAACGTCGTCACCGGATGGGTCAGGCCGTAGGTCGGCCGCTGCTGCTCCTCGGCGAAGGTGCCGAACAGGCGGTCCCAGACGATGAGGATGCCGCCGTAGTTGCGGTCGAGGTAGGCGGCGTCGCTGGCGTGGTGGACCCGGTGGTGCGACGGGGTGTTGAACACGAGCTCGACGGGGCGCCACAGCTTGGGGATCGTCTCGGTGTGCACCCAGAACTGGTAGACGAGGTTGAGCGAGAAGACCGCGAAGATCATCCACGGCGCGACCCCGAGCAGGGGCAGCGGCACCCAGAACAGCAGCTCACCCCAGGGGTTCCACTTCTGGCGCAGCGCGGTCGTGTAGTTGAAGCGCACGCTGCTGTGGTGGGCCTGGTGCATCGCCCACAGCAGCCGGACCCGATGGCTGGACCGGTGGTAGGAGTACCAGAGCAGGTCGACGAGCAGGATGGTGAGCACCCACGTCCACACGTCGGTGCGGGTCGAGGCGCAGGGGCGTCACGGCATACAGGGCGGTGTAGCCCAGCAGCGCACCCGTGCGCACCACGAGGTTGACCACGACCGAGCCGAGGCCCATGGACAGGCTGGCCCCGCTGTCCTTGCAGGTCGTAGCCCCTGCCGTACTCCCCGGCCGGCTCGTCGCCGTCGAGCACGCGCAGCGCGACCAGCTCGAGCCCGATGAACAGCACGAAGAAGGGCACGGCCAGCAGGGTGGGCTCGCGCAGCAGGTGGTCCATGACCACATGTTACCGCGAGTAAGTTACGGCGGTGAAGCGCTCCTACAGGTACTGGCCCGTGTTGGCGACGTTGTCGATGGACCGGCCCGGCTCGGTGCCGCTCTTGCCGGTGATGAGCGTGCGGATGTAGACGATCCGCTCGCCCTTCTTGCCGGAGATGCGAGCCCAGTCGTCGGGGTTGGTCGTGTTGGGCAGGTCCTCGTTCTCCTTGAACTCGTCGACGCAGCTCGCCAGCACGTGGTCGACCCGGATGCCGCGCTGCCCGACCGTGAGGAAGTCCTTGATCGCCATCTTCTTGGCGCGGTCGACGATGTTCTGGATCATCGCTCCGGAGTTGAAGTCCTTGAAGTAGAGGACCTCCTTGTCACCGTTGGCGTAGGTGACCTCGAGGAAGCGGTTCTCCTCGATCTCGGAGTACATCCGCTCCACCGCGGCCGTGATCATCGCGTCGACCGTCGCCTGGGGCGAGCCGCCGTGCTCGGCCAGGTCGTGCTCGTGCAGCGGCAGGTCGGCGGTGAGGTACTTGCTGAAGATGTCGCGGGCGCTCTCGGCGTCGGGACGCTCGATCTTGATCTTCACGTCGAGCCGGCCGGGCCGCAGGATCGCCGGGTCGATCATGTCCTCGCGGTTCGAGGCGCCGATGACGATGACGTTCTCGAGCCGCTCGACGCCGTCGATCTCCGACAGCAGCTGCGGGCACGATCGTCGTCTCGACGTCGGAGGTGACGCCCGACCCGCGGGTGCGGAACAGGCTGTCCATCTCGTCGAAGAACACCACCACCGGCGTGCCGCCGGAGGCCTTCTCGCGCGCCCGCTGGAAGATCAGCCGGATGTGCCGCTCGGTCTCGCCGACGTACTTGTTGAGCAGCTCGGGGCCCTTGATGTTGAGGAAGAACGACTTGCCGACCGGCTTGCCCTCCTTCTCGGCGACCTTCTTGGCCAGCGAGGACGGCGACCGCCTTGGCGATCAGCGTCTTGCCGCAGCCGGGCGGCCCGTAGAGCAGCACGCCCTTCGGGGGCTTGAGCTTGTGCTCGAGGAACAGGTCCGGGTGCAGGTAGGGCAGCTCGACGGCGTCGCGGATCGCCTCGATCTGCCCGGCCAGGCCGCCGATGTCCTCGTAGTCGATGTCGGGGACCTCTTCGAGGACCAGCTCGGCGACCTCGGCCTTGGGGATCCGCTCGTAGACGAAACCGGACCGCGGCTCGAGCATGAGGGCGTCGCCGACGCGGATGGGCTCGCCCTCGAGGGACTCGGCCATGCGCACCACGCGCTCCTCGTCGGCGTGGGCGACGATCAGCACCCGGTCGTCGCCGAGCATCTCCTTGATCATGACGACCTCGCCGACGCGCTCGAAGCCGCACGCGGCCACGACGTTCATCGCCTCGTTGAGCCGCACCTCGCGACCGCTGGACAGCTCGGAGGGGTCGACGGCGGGGCTCACCGCCACGTGCATCTTGCGGCCACCGGTGAGGATGTCGACGGTCGCGTCGTCGTAGGACTCGAGGATGATGCCGTAGGCCGCCGGGGGCTGGGCCAGCCGGTCGACCTCGGACTTGAGCGTGACGATCTGCTCGCGGGCCTCCTTGAGGGTGCGCACCAGGCGCTCGTTCTGGGAGGAGATCGTCGCGAGGTTCGACTGCAGCTGCAGGACTCTCGTCTCGAGCTCGCGCGATCGGACCGGTGCGTCGGCCAGGCGCTGCCGCAAGGCCGCGACCTCCTCGGCGAGGAGCTCCGCCTGGCGACGTTCCTCGGAACGGTCAGCGGAGGTGCGGTGGTCGGTCATGTCGGCTCCCTCGGTGGCGAACGACTGGCAACCGACCGCTGCGGGCGGCCGATAACCCAACCTAACTCCGAACTACTCCGAGGTCGTCGGAGGTTTGCGTCACAGAACGGCGAACGCGTCGGATCTTCTTGTCCGAAGGGACACGTTCGCCGATCCCTTCGGCTGAGAAGTCGCTGTCCTGGCCGAAGCTGGACGTGTCGGCGCGCCGCGTCGCCGTCCTCGCCGTAGGCGCCCTTGGCGGGCCGTCGCTTGCGCAGCGGCGGCGTCACGCCGGGCGCCAGCCGGCGCGTGGTGATGAGGAACCCGGTGTGCCCGTGCATCCGGTGCTGGGGCCGGACCGCCAGGCCCTCGAGGTGCCAGCCGCGGACCAGCGACTCCCACGCCTCGGGCTCGGTGTAGCCCCCGTGGTCGCGCATGGCCTCGGCGACGCGCGACAGCTGGGTGGCCGTGGCGACGTAGCAGATGAGCACGCCGCCGGGCAGCAGGGCGTCGGCCACGGCGTCGAGGCACTCCCAGGGCGCGAGCATGTCGAGGACGACCCGGTCGACGAGGCCGGCTCGACGTGCCGCGGGCAGCTGCTCGACGAGGTCGCCGACGGTGACCTGTCCACGCGGGGTGGTCCTGGCCGAAGAAGGCCCTCGCGTTGCCCTGGGCGATGTCGGCGAAGTCCTCGCGACGCTCGAACGAGTGCACGTGGCCCTGCTCCCCCACGGCGCGCAGCAGGCTCATCGACAGCGCCCCGGAGCCGACGCCGGCCTCGACCACCCGGGCGCCGGGGAAGATGTCGGCCATCGTGACGATCTGCCCCGCGTCCTTGGGGTAGACCACGGCCGCGCCACGGGGCATGGACATGACGTAGTCGGACAGCAGCGGGCGCAGGGCGAGGTACTCGACCCCGGCGGTGTTGCGGACGACGGAGCCGTCGGGGGCGCCGATGAGGTCGTCGTGGGCGAGCCGCCCGCGGTGGGTGTGGAACTCGCGGCCGGCCTCGAGCGTGATGGTGTGCAGGCGACCCTTGGGGTCGGTCAGCTGGACCCGCTCCCCCGCGCGGAACGTGCCGCGTCGCAGGTCGGCGCGATGGCGGCAGTGGGGCTGGTCGAGGTGCTAGCTCATGCGCGCGCGCAGTCTCGTTGCAGCCAGGGCCGCCGGCGTGCGCGACGCCGTAGGGGCGACCCTGCCGAGTCAGCACCACGACCCCGTGCGAGCTGGCACCGCATGGCGGCCAGCACGGGCCCGAGCGCCCGACTCGGGCGGCCACCTCGACGATGTTCTGCTCCGGGATCCGCTCACGGCCGACGGCAGCGGGGCGTGCGCGTCCATCGCCTCGGCGCGGCGTTCCGCCCGATGGCGAGGACCAGGCACGGTATGCCGCGCTCGTCCGTGGTGACGACCGCGTCGGGTCCGCGGCCAGAGCCGACGCCCAGCGGCGTGTCCGGAGGCAGGACAGCGCCTCGCTCCATGACGTCGGCCACGCGTGAGCCGGTCGAGGTGCGTCAGGGCCGACCCGCGCCGGATGGACTCGGTCGCACCGGACCACAGGATCGAGCCGATGACCAGCACCCAGATGCTGCTGAGGCCCGAGGCCGCCACCGTCGAGCAGCGGGCGACCCGAGGAACCACAGGACGACGAGCACGGCGACGACCCGACCGCACCAGCCGGCCACGACCGCACCCCTGTTGCGGTCTGCCGCTCGCCTTCCAGACCAGGCACTCCACGACCTGACCGCCGTCGAGCGGCATGCCGGGCAGGATGTTGAGCACCGCGAGCGAGCCGTTGATGATCGACCAGTCCCTCGACGAGGTGCCCGGGGATGCCTGGGCCGACCAGCGGCAGCAGCGCCAGACCGATGCCGGCGAGGACGGCGTTCGCCGCGGGACCGGCAGCGGCGACGACGGCCATCCGCCCAGGCGTCGTCCGCCCGGCCTCGAACGAGGTGTGGCCGCCCCAGAGGGTCGCGACGATCCGGATGACCGGCATCCCGAAGGCGCGGGCCGTGACGCGCGTGCGCGCCCTCGTGGACCAGGACGCTCACGAGCAGCAGGACCGCCTGCGCCGAGGCCCAGCGCGATGCCGTACGCCGGTCGGGTCGCGAGCACGGGGCCGCTGACCACCGCGACGATGACCAGCGCGATGACGAACCAGCTCGGCGCGAGGAACACCGGGATGCCCGGCCGATCGCGCCCGAGCCGCACGCCTTGGCCACTGCTCGGTCGTGGGCGCTCGCGGCGCGCGCTGCGTCATGGGCCCGACAGTACGTGAACCGGCACGACGCCCGACTTGCGGCCGCGCCATACTTGACCGGTGCCCGACTCCACCGCTGCTCCAGCCCGACGCCACCGAGACCGCTGCGCGCTGCGCTGACCCAGCGGGTGCTCGTCATGGACGGCGCCATGGGCACGATGATCCAGCGCGAGGGCCTGGGCGAGCAGGACTACCGCGGCGAGCGCTTCGCCGACTGGCCGAGCGACCTCAAGGGCAACAACGACCTGCTGTCGCTGACCCAGCCGGAGATCATCCGCGGCATCCACCCGGCCTACCTCGAGGCGGGCGCCGACCTCATCGAGACGAACACCTTCAACGCGCAGCGGATCTCCCTGGCCGACTACGGCATGGAGGACCTCGCCTACGAGCTGAACGTCGGCCGCCGCCCGGCTGGCCCGCGAGGCGGCCGACGAGATGACCGCGCGCACGCCCGACCGCCCGCGCTGGGTGCTCGGCGCCCTCGGGCCGACCAACCGCACCGCCTCCATCTCGCCCGACGTCAACGACCCCGGCATGCGCAACGTCACCTTCGACGAGCTCGTCGAGGCCTACCTCGAGCAGGCGCGCGGCCTGGTCGACGGCGGCGTCGACGTCCTCATCATCGAGACGATCTTCGACACGCTCAACGCCAAGGCCGCGATCTTCGCGGTCGAGACGCTGTTCGAGGAGCACGACCGGCGCTGGCCGGTGATCATCTCGGGCACCATCACCGACGCCTCCGGGCGCACCCTGTCCGGTCAGGTGACCGAGGCGTTCTGGAACTCGGTGCGGCACGCCCGGCCGCATCGCCGTCGGGCCTCAACTGCGCGCTCGGCGCGGCCGAGATGCGGCCGTACGTCGCGGAGCTCGCCCGGGTGGCCGACACCTTCGTCTCCTGCTACCCCAACGCCGGGCTGCCCAACGCCTTCGGCGAGTACGACGAGCTGCCCGACCAGATGGCCGAGGTCGTCGGCGAGTTCGCCCAGGCCGGCCTGGTCAACCTCCTCGGCGGCTGCTGCGGCACCACGCCCGAGCACATCGCCGCCATCGCCAAGGCGGCCGACGGCCAGCCGCCGCGGGTGCCGGCCGAGGTCGAGCCGGCGCTGCGCCTGTCGGGGCTCGAGCCGCTCACCGTGACCGACGAGTCCCTGTTCGTCAACGTCGGCGAGCGCACCAACATCACCGGCTCGGCGCGGTTCCGCAAGCTGATCCAGGCCGAGGACTACCCCACCGCCCTCAACGTCGCGCGCCAGCAGGTCGAGTCCGGCGCTCAGGTCATCGACATCAACATGGACGAGGGCATGATCGACGGCGTCGCCGCGATGGACCGCTTCGTCAAGCTCGTCGCGAGCGAGCCCGACATCTCGCGGGTGCCGCTGATGGTCGACTCCTCCAAGTGGGAGGTCATCGAGGCCGGGCTCAAGTGCGTCCAGGGCAAGCCGATCGTCAACTCGATCTCCATGAAGGAGGGCGTCGAGCCGTTCGTCGAGCACGCCCGGCTGTGCCGCAAGTACGGCGCGGCGGTCGTCGTCATGGCCTTCGACGAGGACGGCCAGGCCGACTCGCTCGAGCGCCGCAAGGTCATCTGCCAGCGGGCCTACGACATCCTCACCGCAGGAGGTCGGGTTCCCCGCCGAGGACATCATCTTCGACCCCAACATCTTCGCGGTGGCGACGGGCATCGAGGAGCACGCGGCATACGGCACCGACTTCATCGAGGCCACCCGCTGGATCAAGGAGAACCTGCCCGGGCGCGCTGGTCTCCGGTGGCGTCTCCAACGTGTCGTTCTCGTTCCGCGGCAACAACCCCGTGCGCGAGGCGATCCACGCCGTGTTCCTGTTCCACGCCATCCAGGCCGGCATGGACATGGGCATCGTCAACGCCGGCGCGCTCGTCGTCTACGACCAGGTCGACCCCGAGCTGCGCGAGCGCATCGAGGACGTCATCCTCAACCGCCGCCCCGACTCCACCGAGCGCCTGCTCGAGATCGCCGACTCGTTCAACACCGGCGACACCAAGCAGGAGGCGATCGCCGAGGAGTGGCGCTCGCTGCCCGGTCGGCGAGCGGATCACCTACGCCCTGGTCAAGGGCATCGACGAGCACGCCGAGTCCGACACCGAGGAGCTGCGCCAGGAGATCTCGGCCCGCGGCGGCCGGCCGATCGAGGTCATCGAGGGCCCGCTCATGGACGGCATGAACGTCGTCGGCGACCTGTTCGGCAGCGGCAAGATGTTCCTGCCCGCAGGTCGTGAAGTCGGCCCGGGTGATGAAGAAGGCCGTGGCCTACCTCATCCCGTTCATCGAGGCCGAGAAGACCGAGGCCGAGGTCGCCGCCAACCGGGCCAAGGGCAAGATCGTCATGGCCACGGTCAAGGGCGACGTCCACGACATCGGCAAGAACATCGTCGGTGTCGTGCTGCAGTGCAACAACTACGACGTCGTCGACCTCGGCGTCATGGTGCCCGCCCAGAAGATCATCGACGCCGCCATCGCCGAGAAGGCCGACGTCATCGGGCTGTCCGGGCTGATCACCCCGAGCCTCGACGAGATGGTCAACTTCGCCACCGAGATGGAGCGCCAGGGCCTCGAGATCCCGCTGCTCATCGGGGGCGCCACGACCAGCCGCGCGCACACCGCCGTCAAGGTCGACCAGAAGTACCACGGGCCCGTCGTGTGGGTGAAGGACGCCTCGCGCTCGGTGCCCGTGGTCTCCCAGCTGCTGTCCGACGAGCAGCGCCCGGCCCTGCTCGAGGCCGTGACCAAGGACTACGACGCCCTGCGGACCCGGCACGCCGCCAAGTCCACCGAGCGGCCGCTGGTCTCGATCGAGAAGGCCCGCGAGCGGCGCACGCCCATCGACTGGTCCGGCTACCGGCCGCCCGTGCCGCACCTGGTCGCCCAGCAGGAGAAGGAGCTGCTGCGCCGCCAGTCCGGCGCACCGCAGCCGCTCGGTCACCCAGTTCGTCCGGACCTTCACCGACTACTCGATCGAGGAGCTGCGCCAGCTACATCGACTGGGGGCCGTTCTTCCTCGCCTGGGAGATGAAGGGCCGCTTCCCCGACATCCTGCACAACCCGGCCACCGGTGAGACCGCGACCAAGCTGTTCGAGGACGCCAACCGGATGCTCGACCGCATCATCGAGGAGAAGTGGCTGCGCGCCAACGGCGTGATCGGCCTGTTCCCGGCGAACTCCGTCGGCGACGACATCGAGGTCTACACCGACGAGTCCCGCCAGAGCGTGGCGACGACCCTGCACACCCTGCGGCAGCAGGGGCAGCACCGCGACGGCGTGCCCAACCGGGCCATGTCCGACTTCGTGGCGCCGCGCGAGAGCGGGCTGTCCGACCACATCGGCGCCTTCGCCGTGACCGCCGGGCTGGGTGCGCAGGACAAGATCACGGAGTTCAAGGCCGCCATGGACGACTACAGCGCGATCCTCCTGGAGGCGCTGGCCGACCGGCTCGCCGAGGCGTTCGCCGAGCGGATGCACGAGCGGGTGCGCCACGAGTTCTGGGGCTACGCGCCCGACGAGCACCTGCGCAACGACGACCTCATCGCCGAGAAGTACGTCGGCATCCGTCCCGCGCCCGGCTACCCGGCCTGCCCGGACCACACCGAGAAGCAGCTGCTCTGGGACCTGCTCAAGGTGCGAGGAGAACGACGGGGATCGAGCTCACCGAGTCGATGGCCATGTGGCCCGGGGCGGCCGTCTCCGGCTGGTACTTCTCCCACCCGCAGTCCCAGTACTTCGTGGTGGGGCGCCTCGGGCGCGACCAGGTCGAGGAGTACGCCGAGCGCAAGGGCTGGACGCTGCGCCGAGGCCGAGCGCTGGCTCGCGCCGAACCTGGGCTACAACCCCGAGGACTGACCGGTATGCCGCGGCGCTCGCGCTGTCGGTGCCGCGGCATACGGTGTGCTCATGGTTCCCGCCCTGTCGCCGAGCCGCGCGTCCGACTTCAAGCAGTGCCCGCTGCTCTACCGCTTCCGCGCGGTCGACAAGCTCGCCGCGCCGCCGAGTGCCGCCGCGGCTCGCGGCACGCTCGTGCACGCGGTGCTGGAGCGGCTGTTCGACCTGCCGGCGGACGAGCGGACCCCGGCGGCGGCCGCAGGCACTGCTCGGGCCCGCAGTGGGAGGCGCTCGTCGAGCACGAGCCGCGAGCTCGCGGAGCTGATCACCGACGACGAGCAGGTCAGCCGACGAGTCCTGGTTCGGTGACGCGCAGGCCCTGATCGAGACCTGGTTCAGTCTCGAGGACCCGACCCGGCTCGAGCCGGCCGAGCGCGAGCTCTACGTCGAGACCGAGGTCGACGGCCTGGTCCTGCGCGGCTACGTCGACCGGCTCGACGTGGCGGCCGACGGCGCCATGCGGGTCGTCGACTACAAGACGGGCCGCTCCCCCAGCGAGCTGTTCGAGGGCAAGGCGCTGTTCCAGATGAAGTTCTACGCCCTCGTGCTGTGGCGGCTGCGCGGTGAGATCCCCCGGCTGCTGCAGCTGGTCTACCTCGGCAACGGCGAGGTGGTCCGCTACACCCCCGACGAGCACGACCTGCTCAGCCTGGAGCGCAACCTCAAGGCGGTGTGGACCGCCATCGAGCGCGCCGCGCTGACCGGTGACTGGCGTCCCAAGACGTCGCGGCTGTGCGACTGGTGCGACTTCCGCCATCTGTGCCCGGCGTGGGGCGGCACTCCCCCGCCGCTGCCCGAGGACGCCGCCCAGCTGGCGCTCGACCCGGTCCGTCTCGGGTCAGGTCACCCCGGCCGACGACTGACGGGCCCCGTCGAACAGCGCCAGCAGGTCGCGCGGCTCGAGCCCCTGCAGGCTCGGCACCTGGACGGCCCCGACGGTGAGCGGCACCGGGACGACGTGGGGCACCGCGAGCGTCGGCACGCCGGCCGCCACCGCCGAACGCACGCCGGTGGGCGAGTCCTCGATGGCGACGCAGTCGCTCGACCGCCACCCCGAGCGCCGTGGCGGCAGCCAGGTAGGGCTCGGGATGGGGCTTGCCGTGCTCGACCTCGTCACCGGTGACCACGGCCGCGAAGGTGCCCTCGGGGAGGGCCTCGACGCACCGCCTCCGCGAGCGACCGCCAGGACATCGTCACCAGGGCGCTGGGCACGCCCTGCTCACCCAGGGCGGTGAGCAGCTCGACCGCGCCGGGCCGCCAGGGCACGTGCTCGCGGACCTGGACGATGACGCGCTCGCAGCAGGTCCTCGATGATCTGCACCGGCTCGAGGTCGACCGGCGAGTGGTCGCGGATGAACTGGGCCGAGACCAGGAGGTCGTTGCCGACGAGCTGGTGGGCGTACTCGTCGCTCCAGACTCCTCCGGCCTCCTCGACGATCGCGTGCTCGGCGCTGATCCAGTACGGCTCGGTGTCGACGAGGGTGCCGTCCATGTCCCAGAGGACGGCGGCGGGCAGCGCGGCTGAGGCAGTCACGGGGACCACCCTACGCAGCCTGCGGGTGTTGGCTGGCAGCGCTGCGTAGGCTGGACAGCGACGGGCCACCCCGGCCGTCGCCCCTGCACCGAGGAGAACCGCGTGATCGAGCTCGAGGACGTTCCAGAGCTGAACGACCCGGTCGTCATCGCCGCCTTCGAGGGCTGGAACGACGCCGGCGAGGCAGCCACCGCCACGGTCGACCACCTCCTCGAGGTCTGGGACGCCGAGGCCATCGCCGCCCTGGACCCCGAGGAGTACTACGACTTCCAGGTCAACCGTCCCCGGGTCGTCCTCGACGACGGACGGCGTCGCATCCACTGGCGCACGACCCGGATCCTGGTGGCCCGCCCGGCCGCGCTGGACCGCGACGTCATCCTGATCCAGGGCATCGAGCCGAGCTTCCGGTGGCGCGCGTTCACGATCGAGCTCATGGAGTTCGCCCAGCAGGTCGGGGCCACCACCATGATCACGCTGGGCGCGCTCATGGCCGACGTGGCGCACACCCGCCCCATCCCGGTGACGGCCACCTCCGACGACGAGGACGTGCTGCACCGGTACGACCTCGAGCCCAGCCGCTACGAGGGGCCCACCGGCATCGTCGGCGTGCTCGCGGACGCCGCCGAGCCAGTCCGGCCTGCAGTCGCTCTCCTGCTGGGCGGCGGTCCCGCACTACGCGGGGCACTCGCCCTCCCCCAAGGCGACCCTGGCCCTGGTCTCGCGGCTCGAGGAGCTCCTCGACGCACCGATCCCCCACGGCGACCTCCAGGACGCGGCCAAGGCCTGGGAGCGCGGCATCAACGAGCTGGCCGAGACCGACGAGGAGGTCGCCGAGTACGTCCAGTCGCTCGAGGAGGCCCAGGACACGGCAGACCTGCCCGAGGCCAGCGGCGACGCGATCGCCCGGGAGTTCGAGCGCTACCTGCGCCGTCGGGGCCAGGAGGGGCCGAGGCTAGCACGGCTCGCCGGCTGCCTCAGACCCGGACGCCGAGCAGGGCGTCGAGCGTCCGTGCCAGCACCCCGGGGGCTCCCGCGTCCGACCCACCGCGGCGCTGGCACTCCTGGGCCCACCGGTCGACGGCGCGCAGCGCACCGGGGGTGTCGAGGTCGTCGGCCACGCACGACCGCAGCCGCGCCACGACCTCGTCGACGGGCGGCCCGGCGTTGACCGACAGCGCCGCGCGCCAGCTGTCGAGCCGGTCCTGCGCCGCCGTGAGCAGGTCGGCGGTCCACGACCACTCGGTGCGGTAGTGCTGGTCGAGCAGGGCCAGCCGGATCGCCATCGGGTCGACGCCGTCGGCCCGCAGCTTGGAGACCAGCACGAGGTTGCCCTTGGACTTGCTCATCTTCTCGCCGTCGAGGCCGACCATCGCCTGGTGGGCGTAGGTCCGGGCGAACGGCCGCTCACCGGTCAGGGCACGCGCCTGGGTCGCGCTCATCTCGTGGTGCGGGAAGATCAGGTCGCGTGCCACCGCCCTGGACGTCGAAGGCCATGCCCAGGTGGTCCAGCGCGATGGCCGTGCACTCGATGTGCCAGCCCGGGCGGCCGTCGGGCAGGCCCTCGACCGCCCACGACGGCTCACCCTCGCGCGCGGCGCGCCACAGCAGCGGGTCGAGCGGCGTCGCGCTTGCCGGCCCGGTCGGGGTCGCCGCCGCGGTCGGCGAAGACCGCCAGCATCTGCTCGCGTGTCCAGTTCGACACGCTGCCGAAGCCGGGCTCGCGCGGACACGTCGAGGTAGAGGTCGCTCGCCGGCCTCGGACTCCGGGGTGTCGACCGGGTAGGCCGCGCCCGCTGGCCAGCAGCTCGCGCACCGCCGCGGCCGACGGCTCGATGCTCTCGACGACGCCGACGTAGTGGTCCGGGCGGGATCACCCCGAGCGCCGTCATGTCCTCGCGGAACAGGGCGATCTCGTCGGCGGCGAGGTCCTGCCAGTCGACGCCGTCGCGCTGGGCGCGCTCGAGCAACGGGTCGTCGACGTCGGTGATGTTCTGGACGTAGACCACGTCGTGCCCGGCGTCGCGCAGCGCACGCCCGAGCACGTCGAAGGTGACGTAGGTCGCCGCGTGCCCCAGGTGGGTCGCGTCGTACGGGCGTGATCCCGCAGACGTACATCCGCGCCGTCGGCCCGGGGTTCACCGCGCGCACGGCGCCCGGTGCTCGTGTCGAACAGCTGGGGCGGGTGGCCGGTCCCCGGCACCTCGGGGATGAACGGGGCGGGCCAGGAGATCACGGACGAAGCCTACGGGGGCGCGCCTCACAGCGGCGGCCACGGGATGGCCGGCCAGGCGCCGGAGGGCCTCGGGTATGCCGCGTCGGTCGAGCAGGGCGCGGCAGCGCTGGACCAGCGCCGCCACCTCGGCCGGGCTGAGCAGCTCGTCGAGCCGGCCGCGCAGCGCGGAGTCCCCGTCCACCGCGGCGTCGTGGACGGTGGCGATCCGGGCCAGCTCCGCGGCGGCCAGCGGCTGGCCGGCGAAGCCCCAGAACACCGTCCGCAGCTTGTCCTCCTCGTGCAGGCTCACGCCGTGGTCGAACCCGCGCAGCGCGCCGCCCTCGCGGACCAGGTGTGAGCCCTTGCGGTCGGAGTTGTTGATCACGGCGTCGAACGCGGCGACGGCGCGGGTCCCGGGCGAGTCCTCGTGGACGAGCACGACCGGCCGCCCGCTCGGCGTCCTCGCCCTCGAGGACCGGGAGCCAGCCGCGCGGGACCGTCCCGGGCGCGACGAGCGTCACGGCATACTCCGGCTCGACTCGGGGTCGCCCACCCAGCGCTGGACCGAGCCCAGTCCCTGCGGGCCGGTGCGCAGGACCGTCTCGGGGACGATGTCCCAGCCGCCGGTCGAGCTGATGAGCCAGGCCGCCACCTCGCGGGCCGCGAGGGTGCCGTCGGGGAAGTCCCACAGCGGCCGCTCCCCCGCGACCGGCTTGTAGATGGCGAGCGTGCCGTCCACGCCGCCGACCCGGACGAGCAGCGCGAGGTTGGAGGCGTCGACGAGGCGACCGAGCACCTCGAGCGTCGCCCTCGGCGAGGACCTCGATGGGTGAACGGCCGAGGCCTGGGCCTCGGTCAGCGCTTGTAGCCGTTCGCGCGGGGGCAGATGTGCCCCTCGGTCTCGAGCGGGCCACCGCAGAACGGGCACGGCGGCCGGCCCGCGGCCACGAGGGACTGGGCGCGGCGGGCGAAGGCCCGCGCCCGCGCCGGGCGTCAGGACGACCCGGATGAGCCGTGGCTCCTCGGCCAGGACCTCGGGGTCGGTGTTGCCGACCGGGTCGTCGGGGTCGCGGTCGAGGCACTCGATGACGACGCCGGCTGCGGTCCTCGTCCCACGCCAGGCTCAGGGTGTTGACCCGGAACTCGTCCTCGATCGGGGTGTCGAGCGGGGCGTTGTCGACGACCTCGGTGGCGGCGTGGTCGGCGCCCGCTCCCGCCGGCGTAGCTGTCGAGGAGGTCGTTGATGCGGTCCGCGAGGACCGCGACCTGCTGCTTCTCCAGGGACACGCTGAGCACCCGGCGCCCCGCGCTGGCCTGGAGGAAGAAGGTGCGCTGTCCAGGAGGACCCACGGTCCCGGCGACGAACCGGTCCGGAGGATCGAAGTCGTTGACCGCCATGCCCAGACTCTAACCCTGAGCGTGGGCGTTCGCGTCCGCCCGCGACCTGCCCCGCGCCCCCGCCGACGACCGCGTCGGCGGCGGCTGGCCCGTCCGGCGGCGGCACGAACCGCGACAGGTCGGGAGCGATGACGTTGGCGGCCAGCAGGAAGGTGTGGCGGCCGCCGTAGCGCACCGCCGACACCGAGGCCGGGGTCGGCCGTGTAGCGCTGGAAGTGCGCCAGCCCGCTGCCCGTCGCGTCCGCGAGCACCGCCTTGACGAGGTCCCCGTGGGTCACGGCCACCCACAGGGCGCCGTCGCCGTGCTCCTCACGCCACCTCGCGCGTCGATCCGGCGGACCGCCGCCGACGACCCGCTGCGCCATCTCCGCTGAGGCTCTCCGCGGCATACGTCTCGTCGTCGGGGAAGCGAGCCGTCCACCGGGTCGTCCTGCACGGTGGCCCACAGCGGCTCCTTGGCGAGCTCGGCGAGCGGCCGGCCGGTCCACGCGCCGTAGGCGCACTCCAGCAGGTCGTCGCTCCACGGCTCAGCGTCGACGCCCGGCGGCCGCCGCGAGCGGCGTCGGCCGTCTCGACGCAGCGCTCCAGCGGGCTGCGTGACGACCCGCGCGACGCGGCAGCCCGGCGAGCCTCGCGGCCAGCTGCGGCCGCCTGCTCCGGCCCCGCCTCGGTGAGGTGGATGCCGGGCAGCCGCCCGGCGAGGATGCCCTCGACCGTTGGCGCTGGAGTGGCCGTGACGGACGAGCAGGCAGGTGGGCACGACGCGCACTCTACGGTGGCGCTGCCAGGGCCGACACCGTGCCGGCGGCGAGCACGGCCAGGACGACGCCGAGCGGCCACGCGGTACCAGACGAACGCCGTGATCTTGTTGGTGGCTGACGAACCGCAGCAGCCAGGCGATCGAGGCGTAGGCCACGACGAAGGACACGACGATGCCGAGGCCCATCTGGCCCGACGCCGAGCAGCTTCAGGTGGGACTGCTCGTGCGCCGCCTCGAACAGGCCCGCCGCGGTGAGGGCTGGGATGGCCATGAAGAACGACAGCCGGGTCGCGGTCACCCGGTCGAGCCCGCGGAACAGCCCGGCCGAGATCGTCGCGCCGGAGCGGGAGACGCCCGGCACGAGGGCCATGCACTGCACGAGGCCGATGACCAGGCCGTCCATGCAGGGTGACGCTGCCCTCGCCGCGCTGCTCGCCGCGCCGGTCGAGCATGGCGTGGCGGCTCTCGGCCAGCCACATCGACCACGCTCCACAGCGATGAGGGCGACCGCGACGACCCAGAGGCTGCGCAGCGGGCCGCTGATGACGTCCTTGAGCCACGAACCCGACGATGCCCGACCGGGATCGAGCCGACGATGACGGCCCAGGCCAGCTGGTAGTCGTGGTGGGTCCTGGCCCTCGGCGCTGCGCAGACCAGCCACCCAGGCGACCAGCCAGGCGGACGATGTCGCGCCAGAAGTAGAGAAGCGTGGCCACGATCGCGCCGAGCTGGATGATGGCGGTGTAGGCCGTGACGCCCGGGTCGTCGACCTTGAGGCCGAGGAGCTTCTCGGTGATGGTGAGGTGCCCGGTGGAGGAGACCGGGAGGAACTCGGTGAGACCCTCGACCACGCCGAGGATGAGTGCGTCGAGGTAACTGAGAGTGCTCAAGGAACCGCTTCCTGCTCGGGACTGACGTCAGGCGACAGTCTGGCCCATGACCTCGGCCATGGTCCGCACGACATGCAGGCGCTCGTCGAGACCGCCGGCGAACGGCGCCACCGACAGGGTCCCGACGCCGGCGTCGGCATACCGCTGCATGCGGTCGCGGATGCGCTCGCGGGGCCCGATGAGCGCGGTGGCGTCGATGAACTCGAAGGGGACGGCTGCCGCGGCGTCGCGGTGCCGCTTGGCGAGGTAGAGGTCCTGCACCTGCGCCGCGGCCTCCTCGAAGCCCATCCGGCAGGCCAGCTGGTTGTAGAAGTTCTGCTCGCGCGAGCCCATGCCGCCGATGTACAGCGCCGCATAGGGCCGGACCAGGTCGGCCGCGGCCTCGACGTCGTCGGCGATGACGACCGGGACCGAGGGCGCGATGTCGAAGCCCGTCCAGCGGGTCGTCCTCAGTGCCCCGGCCTGCGCGGCGCCGTCCGGTCGCGACCGACTCGACCAGGGCGCCGGAGTGCTCGGGGCTGAAGAAGATCGCATGCCAGCCGTCGGCGATCTCGCCGGCCAGCTCGAGGTTCTTGGGGCCGACCGCGGCCAGGTAGATCGGCAGGTCGGGCCGGGGCGGGTGGATGGTCAGCTTGAGCGCCTTGCCCGGGCCGTCCGGGAGCGGGCAGCGTGAAGTGCTGCCCGGCATACGCGACCGACTCCCGGCGCAGGGCCATCCGCACGATGTCGACGTACTCGCGCGTGCGCCCGAGCGGCGCGGCGAACGGCACGCCGTGCCAGCCCTCGCTGACCTGCGGCCCGCTCACGCCGAGCCCGAGCCGGAACCGGCCACCCGACAGCGTGTCGAGCGTGGCGGCGGTCATCGCCGTCATCGCCGGCGTGCGCGCGGGGATCTGCATGACGGCCGCGCCCAGGTCGATGCGCTCGGTCAGCGCGCCGATCCAGGACAGCACCGTCGGCACGTCGGAGCCGTACGCCTCGGCCGCCCACGCCACGGCATACCCGAGCCGGTCGGCCTCCTGGGCCACGGCCACGTTGTCGCCGTCGACGCCCATGCCGAAGTAACCGAGGTTCACGCCGAGTTCCATGCAGCGCAGGCTATCGGCGCCGCGTGCGGCGGGGCCCGGGCATGCCGCGCGGGCGGCCCACTACGGTACGGAGGCATGCGCCGCAGACGAATGGGGAGCTCCGGGCTCTCGGTGTCCCGACTGGCCCTGGGCACGATGACGTGGGGCCGCACGACCGACGAGGAGGGCGCGCGCGAGCAGCTGCGCACCTTCCTCGACGCCGGCGGCAACCTCGTCGACACGGCCCACGGGTACTCCGACGGCGCCTCCGAGGAGCATCATCGGCCGGCTCCTCGAGGACGAGGTGAGCCGCGAGGACCTCGTCATCTGCACGAAGTCCGGCATCTCGCGGCGCTCGGGTCAGCGGGTCGTCGACACCTCACGGCACAGCCTGCTGCGCCAGCTCGACACCTCGCTCGAGCGGCTCGGCACCGACCACGTCGACCTCTGGCTCGTGCACACCTGGTCCGACGAGGTGCCGCTCGACCGAGACGCTGTCCGCGCTGGAGTGGGCCGTCGTCCACGGGGCGCGCCCGGTATGTGGGCGTGTCGAACTTCAGCGGGTGGCAGAGCGCCAGGGCCCTCTCCCTGCTCGAGCAGGCGCGGGTTCCGATGGTGGCCAACGAGGTCGAGTACTCCCTGGTCAACCGGTCGCGCCGAGCCCGACCTGCTCGGCCGCCGCCCAGGCGCTGGGGTTCGGACTGCTGCCGTGGTCGCCGCTGGGGCGAGGAGTGCTGACCGGCAAGTACCGGCACGGCATCCCGGCCGACTCCAGGGCCGCCTCGCGCGACTTCCCGCGGTTCACCGCCCGCTATCTCGACGAGCGCGCGCCGGGCATCGTCGAGGCGCTGGCCATCGCCGCGCGCGGGCTGAGCGTCAGCCCGGCCGAGGTGGCCCTGGCCTGGGTGCGCGACCGGCCGGGCGTGGTCAGCCCGGTGGTGGGCGCGCGGACCACGGCGCAGCTCAGGACGTCGCTGGCCAGCGAGGCGCTCGAGCTGCCGAGCGAGATCGTCGCGGCGCTCGACGAGGTCTCCGACTGACGGGTCGAGCTGAGTGCTCGGCTGCTCGTCTGGTCAGTGCTCGGTGTCGTCCTCGTCGTAGTCGGCGTCGTCGAGACCCGAGTAGACGCCGGGATCGCCGTCCTCGTCGCTGTGGTCGTCGAGCTCCTCGTCGTCCTCGTCGTCCTCGCCGTCATAGATGTCGAGCGGGGTCATCTCGCCGTAGGCCTGCAGGAGCGCCTCGTCGTAGGTCGCGAACGCGTCGGCCAGGTCGTCGTAGGCCGCGATGACCGTGGGGTCGTCCTCGCCCCGCTTGGACGAGGATGCCTCCAGATGGCGCTCGAAGGCGCTCACGAGGTTGGCCAGCGCGCCACGCGGGTCTGCGGTCATGTGCCGACCGTAGCGGGTTCTGCGGCAAAATGGCGCGGTGATGGTTGAGTACGAGTACCGCGTGCTGAGCTTCCCGCGAGACGTTTCCCGGTCCGACATTCGCCGGACCCTGTCCGACCACGCCGAGTACGGTCACTGGGAGCTGCACCGCACCCGCATCTACCTCGGCGGGACTCAGCGGACGTGGTTGCGGCGCAAGATCATCCGCGTGCCACGCACGACTGAAGCGGCGCGAGGCCCGCAGCAGCAGCGTGCCCGCCCAGAGCAGGGCGGCGGCCAGCGCGAGGCTGGGGACGAGGTCGATGCCGGTGAAGGCGAGGCGGCCCTGACCCGCGCGGGTTGCCGAGGTCGTCGCCGGCCAGGGCGCTGTTGGCGACGAGTGCCCGAGCCTGCCGGCGTGGCCGAGGCGCCGTGCCCCGGCGCCGCGACCCGGCCGGGCAGGGCACCACGAGCTGCTGCAGCGGCACCCCGGCCGCGGTGAGCTCCTGGATCAGGTTGTGGTCGAGCACCACCAGCGTGGTCTGGACCGGGACGACCTGACGGGTCACGCGGACGCACGCCCCGAGGAGACCGTTGAGGGAGGCGTCGACGGCGACGACCTGGCCCGGTGCGGAGACCGCACCGGTCGGGCACGGGGCGAAGGCCTGCGGGAAGTGCTGCACGAGCGGCGAGGACAGGTCCTGACCCAGCGCGGTGAGGCCCGAGGTCGAAGGCCGGTGAGGACGTGCCGGTCGGGATGAGGCACAGGCTGGCCACGGGCGTGGTGGCCCGGATGCCGCCCGGTGAGCTGGTGGTGGAGCTACCGCTCGTCGAGCCGCCGGTCTTGGGCTGCCGGCTTCGAGCCGCCGGCTCGAGCTGCCGGTCGAGCCGGATCCGGCAGACCCCGCAGGGGCGCCGCCCGACGGTGCGGACGGTGCGAGGGTGCGCCGGGCGCCGGAAGCGGCAGGGACGGCGGCGCCGGGAGCGACACGCCCGGGAGCGCAGGCGGGGTCGAGCCGGTCAGCAGCGACGGCAGCTGCGAGGTGCTGAGCAGGGTGCTCAGCGGTGCCGACGGAGCCGGGAGCGTCGAGGGGGCCGACGGAGCCGGCAGGCCGGCCGCTTGGCTGGCTGCTGCGCCGGTGAGAGCCAGGCCGCCCGCGACGGTGGCCACTGCCATCCACCGCGCCCACCCCTGCGACTTCGTGTTCGTCCCCATGACCGCTCCTCCGCCGATGACCGTGTTGTCATCTAGGTCAACGACGCAGAATCGGGGAGGCTACGCCCCGGTAGCGCACCACGCGGGTGTCGTCAGGCCGTCACCGGCAGGCCAGCAGCCAGCGTCAGCAGGTGGCGATGAACCGCCGCAGCACCCGCACCCCGAACTCGAGTGCCTCCACGGGGACCCGCTCGTCGATCCCGTGGAACATGGGGGCGAAGTCGAGGTCGGCAGGCAGCTTCAACGGGGCGAAGCCGTAACCGGTGATCCCGAGCCGGCTGAGCGCCTTGTTGTCGGTGCCCCCTGAGAGGCAGTACGGCAGCACGCTGCGCCTCGGGGTCCTCGGCCAGCAGGGCCGCCTTCATGGCGTCGACGAGGGGTCCCTCGAACGGCGCGTCCAGGGCGATGTCGTGGTGGACGACCTCCACCTCGACGTGCTCCCCGGCGAGCTCGCGGATCGTCGCCAGCAGCTCGTCGTCGTGGCCGGGCAGGAACCGGGCGTCCAGCGACGCGGAGGCGGACTGCGGGATGACGTTGTGCTTGTAGCCGGCGTCGGCCATCGTGAAGTTGGCGGTGTCCTGCAACGTTCCCCGGACGAAGCCCTGCGCCCCGCCGAGGTGAGCGAGCAGCTCGTCGAGGTCGTCATCGGCATACGAGGTGCCGGTGAGCTCGCTCAGGCCGTCGAGGAGCTGGCGCACCGACGCGACGTACTCGCGCGGCCATGGGTGGGCGTCGATGCGGGCGATGGCCTGGGCCAGGCGGACCACGGCGTTCTCGGTCGTTGGGCACCGACCCGTGGCCGGCGCGACCGTGCGCCGTGAGCCGGAGCCAGAGGATGCCCTTCTCGGCGGTCTGCACGAGATAGGCGCGGGTCTCGCCGCCGCCCGCGGTGGGCACCGTGACGGAGTAGCCGCCCGACCTCGCTGACCGCCTCGGTGACCCCCTCGAACAGCTCGGGGTGGTGGTCGACGACGTAGTGCGCGCCCTTGACGCCCGCCGGCCTCCTCGTCGGCGAAGAAGGCGACCACGAGATCGCGGGGCGGCTTGGCGCCGCGCCGAGCGAGGTCACGGACGCACCGCCAGGATCATGGCGTCCATGTCCTTCATGTCGACCGCGCCACGACCCCAGACGCAGCCGTCGCGCAGCTCGCCGCAGAAGGGGTCGACCTGCCAGTCGGCCGCGTTCGCCGGCACGACGTCGAGGTGTCCGTGCAGACACAGACGCCGGTCGCTCCCGGTCCTCCCCCTCCAGCCGGACGACGACGCTGTGGCGTCCCGGGTCGCTCTCGACCACGGTGGGCTCCAGGCCGACCTCACGCAGCTGCTCGACCACGTATGTCCGCGGCCGCCCGCTCCCCCGGCCCGCTCCCGTCGCCGTAGTTGGTGCTGTCGATCCGGATCAGCTCCTGGCAGATGCGCACCACCTCGTCGACGGGTTCGATGTCGCGGGCTCATGCCGAACTCATCCGCTAGGTCGCGGAGCCGCCCTGGGTTCCGTTGAGGTCGGGGCGAGTTCGGAGATGGGTCGGCCTGCGTGCTATCGTTCCGGGTCGCAGCAGGCGCTCCCCAAAGGGCCTGCGACACACCTTGTCCGGGTGGCGGAATGGCAGACGCGCTAGCTTGAGGTGCTAGTGCCCTTTATCGGGCGTGGGGGTTCAAGTCCCCCTCCGGACACGGCCAAGGACACACGCGGTTTCCGCGGTGGCCTGGACCCGTTTGAGCACGTGGTTGTACTCAAGCCTCACCCCCAGTGAGGCGTACAAACTCGACAGTTGCGCAGGATCGGCGCTCGACAAGATCATGGCGATACCGCCGAGATCGTCGAGCGCCTTCTGCATTTCGGTCGCCGTCAGGCGGTCCTCGCTCCTCTCCTGCCGGAGTCCGGCCTCGAGGCCCGCGCGTTCTTTCGAGCGTCGAGCGAGCTGTTCAGACACCTCTTCGACCTCTACACCCGCCTCGATCGCCGCGACGAGCGCATTGATCTTCCTGTCGAGCTCGGCGATCTGAGCCCTTACCGCCGCCGTCCGAGAGGACTGACCGGTCGGCGCCTGGCCGGAGACCAAAGCCTCGGGAGTCACGAGCCCGGCGATCCAGTCGTTGACTGCAGGCAGGAGAGCATCTTCGCGCAGGTAGATCGACTGCGGGTGCTCCTCCATGTCGGCTGTCAGGGATCGCGTGTTCCTCAGGGCGCAGCGGTACATAGTGCGGCCGCTTGAGCCGTCATCCCTGTTCTTGCGCCAGGCGCCCTCCATGCGGCGCCCGCAGTGCGCGCAGAACAACACACCCCGGAGCACGTAGGGATGCCGCGATTCACGGGGCTTCCTTTCGGAGGGCTGCGTCTTCGATGCGAGCCGGCCACGAACCTGTTCGAAAAGGTCATCTGAGATCAGCGCTTCGTGCGTTCGCATCGCGCTGCGGATCCAGTCGCTTTCGTTGCGCCATCGCATGCGGACCTGATTTCCGGCAGCCACATCCTCGGGGTCGATCAGCCGCTCGACCTTCTCCTGTTTCGCCCATACGCGTCGACCGGTGTAGGCCTCGTTGAGCAGGATGGCCCTGACCGCCGAATGAGCCCATCCGCGAGTGTCGCGATGCGAGTTGCGCAAGGGGTCATGGGCGCTGGGCGAGGGAACTTCCTCGTCGGTCAGTGCCTGGGCGATAGCGCGGTGACCCATGCCACCCGCGTACATCTGGAAGATTCGCTCGACGACGGGTGCGGTCAGCGGGTCTGGTTCGAGTCTGTGGGCGCGCTGTCCGGCGGACGCGCGGCCCGGATTGGGGTGAGGTCCGGCGTCGATGAGCTGGTAGCCGTACGGCGGCCGGCCACCTAGGAACCGGTCGGTTCGGGCTGCGAGATCGCTCATGGCGGCCCGAGTGCGGACCTGGATGCGGCTCCGCTCCCCCTTGGACATGCCGCCGAAGAGGGTCATGACCAGGTCGTGGGCCTCCGAACCGGGGTCGATCGGGCCGCCGACCTCTGGAACCCAGAGCTGGACTCCGTAGTGCGTGAACACGGGGAAGGTCAGCCCGAACTGGTTCCCGTAGAACGCGCGCTGGGGCTCGCCGATGACGACTCCGGCAAATCCCCTTTCGTGGTCCGCGAGGAGTGTGAGCAAGCGCGACGCCTGAGGGCGGCGCTTCCACGGGAGCGACCGGGACGTACCGATATCGAAGAACTCGGCGACGATTTCGCCGCCCACGGGTCCGACCAGCTGCCGGGCGCGGCTCAACTGCCAACCGCGCGATGCATCAGGATCTTGTTGGTCCTCGGTCGACACCCGTCCGTAGAACGCCAGTCGCACTACGCAGCCTCCGTGTTCCCCTTCCGTGCGGCGCGATGAGCGGCCAACACGATCTCCGCCAAAACGCGACATGCGGCGGCGGGCAGTCTGTTGCAGCACTCTACGTCGGGAAGGATGGTAATGGGCGGCGCCTGACCAGCACTGTCGATCGTGCTGCAGGTCCAACCGTCGCGCGCGTCCAATGGGCGGTCCATACGTAGTTAACGCGATCGAGGGGGCGCCATTGGCAACGGGGTCACTATCGGGCCGTTGGGATCCCCGCAACGTCCTCGTTCTGGCTGTGTCAGAGCAGGCTGCGGCCTACGAAGTGGTAGGCCCCAGGGTCGAGTGGCTGCCAGCGCGCTCCGTATTCAGGCACCGCGGCTTGTTCATCACGCCGCATTTGGGTTGCTGAGGTGTCGGCTCCGCTGGTGGCGATGACGCTGCGAAGGATGTCTCGGCGGGGTCGTCGAGGGGTGGTTCGTGGTGGTGGGTGGTGTCTGGGTCGTCGGGGTCGTAGTGGTGTCGACGTAGAGCGTGTTGGTCTCGCGGCCTCGGGTGGCCATGACGTACAGCGGCTCTCGCGGACGGTCGCGGCGGACAGGTAGGCGTGGGCGGTGTCGACGGTGCGTCCTTGGGCGCGGTGGGCGGTGGTGGCGTAGCCGAGCTCGACGTGCTCGGTGACGTAGTCGGGTGGCAGGACGACGTCGCCGTGCGTGCCCGCGCGTCGCCGGACGGTGAGGGACCCGTCGTCGTGGACGGCGTGTGACGGTCCAGTCGTCGCCGTTCTTGACCCAGCCCGCCGGTCCGGCGATGGCCAGGTCGCGGTGGTTGTGGCGGGTGACGACGAGGTCGCCGACGCCGACCGTGGTGCCGTCGGCGAGGGTCGACCTCGCGCTTCGTGGTGACCTGGCCGGTGCGTGATGCGGTGGGCGCGGGCGCGGGCGTTGAGGTCGGCGACGGTCTGGGTGTCGGCGGCGAGCATCAGGATGGTCCGGCCGGCGGTCGGTGTCGGTGCGCCAGGCGTCGAAGAGCAGGTCGAGCATGTCCTCGCGGCTGCCGGCCTCGACCCGGCCGTGGTCGGAGGTAGGTGTCGGCGGCGGCGGCCTTGCCGTTGCGCAGGGCGAGGGAGGCGTGGCGTTCCCACTCGTGGCGGAACCGGCGCACGTCGTGCAGGGTGGGGGTGTCCGGCCGCGGTCGGTCGGCGAGGAGCTTGAACGCGCCGCCGGCCTGGACGGGGACAGCTGGGCCCAGTCGCCGACCAGCAGCACCTTCGCTCCCGCCGCGGTCGCGTGCGGCGGTGATCTGGTCGAGGTCTCGGGTGGCGGCCATGGACGCCTCGTCGACGATGACCAGCTGCCCGGGCTGCAGTGCCCAGCGGCCGGTACTCGGCTCAGCAGCCGGCGCTGCGTGGCTGCTGAGCTGCGGGTGCCGACGTGAGGGGCTGGCGCCGGTTCAGCCGGGCGGCGTAGCTGGTCGAGCCGGGTGCGCCGTTCGGCCTGGTTGGCCTGTCTCGGTGAGCCACTTGGCGGTGTTCTCGGTGGGCACCCCGACCGCGTCGGCGAGGACCTCCGCGGCCGCCGCGGAGGGCGCGAGCCCGACCACGCGACCCGGGCCCGTAGCGCGGCCTCCCAGGCGGCGCGGACCCCGGCCATCGTGGTGGACTTGCCGGTCCCGGCCGGCCCGACCAGCACGTCGAGCACCCGTCCCGAGGTGACGACCGCGGCGACCGCGGCCGCCTGCTCGGCGGACAGCCCGGATGCCGCAGTCCGGGCATGGGTTCGACGAGCCGCTCGAGCCGGCCGGGCCAGGGCGTGGCTGACGGCCGGGTCCGTCGGTGGTTCGGCCGGCCTGCAGGAGCCGGTCCTCGGCGTCGAGGAGCTCCTGGGTGGAGTACACCTCGCTGTCGCGGGCCCGGAACTTGCTGACGTCCCGTCCGGGCGGCGCAGATGACTCCGGGACGACGCTGCCGATGCCGGTCGGGCGGGGTCAGCATCACCGCCCGCGTCGAGTGGCCAGGGTGGTGACCCGGTCGGCGACGGCGACCCGGTCGGCGGGGGTGGCGAACCGGACGCCGTGCAGCTGACCCGCAGCACCTCGGCGAACACGTTCGCCCGGGTGAACGTGGCCCGCTGCTCGGCGACCTTCGTCAGCGCCTGCGGCGGCGAGCCGCGGTCAGCATCCCGTCGGCCAGGTCGCCAGCGGTGCAGGAGCGGCAGGTCGTTGCGTCCGGCCAGCGCCGTCGACCCACAGCTGCCTGGCTCGGGCCCGACGAACGGCGTGGCCCGCCGCCGCCAGCCGGTGAGCAGCTCCTGCGAGCGGTGTGACGTGCTTGTCCGGGCGGGTGTCGAGGGTCGCCTGCTGCCGCATCTGGAGGACCTCCCGCGCGGTCGGCTGCCGCCCGTGCGAGGCGACGAACTGCTCGACCAGGGCGTCCTTGGCGGCCTCGATCGCCGACGATCGCTGCGAGAACTCGTCCCGCAGCGCCGCGGCGACGCCGTCGACCTCCCACTTCGGCTCGGCCGACCGGCGCCGCGCGTTCCGGGGCCCAGCCCCAGCCCAGGTCGGCGGTCAGCAGGTCGGCGAGGACCCCGTTGTACAGCTCCGACAGGCCGACCGTGGCCCGGAACAACGCCTTGGAGTCGAGGGTGCGCCACCTGCCCGTCGTGGCACGGCCTGGACCCGGTTCAGGACGACGACGTGGGTGTGCAGCTGCGGGTCACCGGCCCGGGAGTCCCAGTGGTCGAACGCCGTCGCGACGACCCCGCGGACGTCCTCCGACACCACCCCGCCGTGCCCGATCCGGGTCGCGAACACCTGCCGCTCCGCGTACGCGATGACCTGCTCGAGCGCCTGCCGGTGCGCGGCGTGGATCCGCTCCCGGGTCGGCTCGTCGGCCAGCGCCCACGCCACCGACACCGACTTCGGCGGCGAGAACGTCAGGTCGAACCCGGCCACCGTCTTCGGCGCCTGGCCGGACCCGACCCAGCCGGTCGATGAGCTGGGTCCGCGGCCGGCGGCGGGGCGGCGGCCGAGCGGCTCCCCGGTGACCGGGTCCTGCAGCATCCCCAGCATCCGCCACAGCTGCTCCTCGGTCACCAGTGACCCCGCCTGCGACGCCCGGCGCCGTCGTCCGAGCCGGCCAGGCCGGCGCCGAGGAACCGGCCCGGTGGGGTCCCGTGCGCGGCGTAGTACGCGGTCAGCCCGGACGCCGGGCCGGCCTCGTCCATCCGCGCCACCGACGACATCAGGTACCGGAACCCGGCACCCAACGTCATCCGCCGGATCGACATCGTCACACCCAGAAGACGGGCGCCCGCGGGGCACCACCCGGGCCCCGCCCGCACCAGCGGTGCCAGACGTGTGGAACGAGTGGTTGGCTAGAAGTGAGGCTGTCGAGGAGCCCCCAGGCGATACGGGCTAGCGGGGGTCCGGCGAGATCAGAATCGAGACTGAGCTGAAGCGCGCTATGCCGCATCGTAGGGAGCCAGGGCCGTAGGTGGGTACGTCATTGGTTTGCGTTTCCGCCGCCGTGCGGAGTTGGTTGGGTTACGCACAGATCGTCCAACAAGGCGCCACCTGTGTACTCGCCAGGAGACGGAGATGACGGCGCCACTGCAAAGCTTCGGAACATCGGACGAAGAGCCGGTCCGGCAGCCAGTCGGTCCAATCGAGGAGAACCTCCTCGCACAGCTCAGGGACGTTGAAGATCGAATCCGCCAGGACCCTGCTCGGCGCGGTGGCGGGCCGTTGACCTCAATCCGGATCTGGTCGGCGCGAACCTGCCCCCTTGGGAGTCGCACCACGGTCATCAAGGCGGTGAGCTCGGCCTCTCCGCCGCGTTATGAGCGGGCACCTGGGCCGACGTCGTTCACCGTGTTTGAGCCGGCGGTTCGGGCGCTGCTGGAGGAGGTCCCGGACATGCCGGCGACGGTGCTGGCCGAGCGGGTGGGCTGGGATGGGCTCGATCCGGTGGTTTCGCGACAACGTGAAGCGGTTGCGTCCCGAGCACCGCCCGATCGATCCAGCGGATCGGCTCTGCTGGATGGCTGGTGATGCTGCTCAGTGCGACTTGTGGTTCCCGCCGCGGAAGATCCCGCTCGAGGACGGCACTGCCAAGCTGCTGCCGGTGCTGGTGATCACCGCCGCGCATTCACGCTTCGTGACCGGCCGGATGATCCCGACCCGCAAGACCGAGGACCTGCTGCTGGGCTCCTGGGAGCTGATCCAACAGCTGGGGCGAGTGCCACGTCGGCTGATCTGGGACAACGAGCCCGGCATCGGCCGCGGGCAACGCCGAGCCGAGGGTGTCGCCGCGTTCATGGGCACTCTGGCGACCAGGCTGGTGCTGCTTCCGCCCAGGGACCCCGAGTCCAAGGGCGTGGTCGAGCGTCGTAACGGATGGTTCGAGACCTCGTTCATGCCCGGTCGGACGTTCGCATCGCCGGCGGACTTCAACGCCCAGTTCACTGACTGGCTGGGCAGGGCGAACACGCGGGTGGTCCGCACGATCAAGGCGGCCCCGGTCGATCTGATCGAGGCCGACCGGGCCGCGATGCTGCCCCTTCCTCCGATCCCGCTTCATTTGGGCTGGCGCAACAAGATCCGCCTCGGCCGCGACTACTACGTCCGTCTGGACACCAACGACTACTCCGTCGACCTCACCCTCATCGGGCGGATGGTCGACGTGGCCGCTGACCTGGACCGGGCGCGGGTCCGGGCGGAGGGCCGCGTCGTTGCCGAACACGTCCGGGTCTGGGCCAGGGGAACCACCGTCACCGACGCGGCGCATCGTCGAGGCCGCCGCCCGGCTGCGCAAACAGTTCCAACAGCCCCGCGCCGTCGCCGCCGGTGATGACCTGGTCCGGGACCTGGGCGACTACGACCGCGCGTTCGGCCTGACCGACCAAGAGCCGATCAGCTGATGGCCGCCACGAAGGACACCCCGAAGCCCGCTACGAGCAGCGAAGCGGTCAAGCAGATCACCTACCTCGCCGCCGCGCTCAAAGCACCCCGGATCACCGAGGCCGCAGCCCGGCTGGCCGACCAAGCCCGTGACGCCGGGTGGACCCACGAGGACTATCTCGCTGCCGTCCTGGAACGCGAAGTCAGCGCCCGCAACGCCTCCGGCGCCCACCTACGGATCCGCGCTGCCGGATTCGGTGCCGTCAAGACGATCGAGGACTTCGACTTCGACGCCCAACCCGCAGCACGCCAACAAATCGGCGCCCTGGCCTCGGGCGGGTTCCTGACCGAGGCCCGCAACGTGGTCCTGCTCGGCCCACCCGGAACAGGAAAGACCACCTGCCACTGATGTGGCACACCGGTGAACGGTGGGTGAGGGGCTTCGACGACCGGTATCGGTGCCCCGGAACTGGACCAGGTTCCGGCGCGAGCTACCTTTGGCTCCGTGTTACCCCACCCCATAGGAATCCCCCTGGCGGCTTTGATGATCGTCGTCGTCTTCGCCGCGAGCTTGGGAGTCATGATCGCGGTCGGACATCTACGGAGACGCAGACACCGGTGAACGTCGTCGGTGCCGACCTGGCGCATCGGGGGTTGAGCCGACCGCCTTTCGTCGCTCGTGGCTGGTGCCCTTAACCGAGCGTTCCTTGTCCGGCTTTGCGAGCGTCGGGGTCGCCACCTGGCCCTCGCAGAATGTGGGCGCAGGCCACCGCCAGCAGAGATCCCAGGAGTGGACCGAGCAGGTAGGGCCACAGACCACTGATATCGCCTCGGACCAGGTCCGGGGCCAGCGAGCGGGCCGGGTTCATGGCCGCGCCGCTGACCGGGCTGGCCCATAGGCCGGCCAAGGCGATGTACCCACCCACGCCCAGTGCGGCGAGGGGACCGATGTTCTGGGCGGTCGATGCAGTGCCCAGAATGGTGCTGACCAGGCCGAGGGTGAGCACCGCTTCCACCAGGAAGGCCTGCGTGGTGGTGAATCCGGGCCCAGGGATGGTCGCGCCGAGCTTGCCAGGCATCCCGAACAGCCCCCGCAGGAACGCGCAGGCTAGGACAGCCCCGGCCAGCTGGGCCGCAACGTAGCCCGGGATACGACGCCACTGGAAGTCCCCTCGCATCGCGAACGCCAGACTGACCACGGGGTTCAGGTGCGCCCCGGAGACTGCACCCATCGACAGGATGACGGCCATGACGACCAGGCCTGGGGCGGTGACTTCGGCGCCGCGCCCGATACTGCCGGTCTTGGCGTCCAGGACTGCCGCACCGGCGCCGACAAGCACGAGAAGGAAGGTGCCGAACGCCTCCGCGAACAGGCGCCGCCATTCGTGGCTGAGGTCAGTGAAGTCTCGAGCCCAGAGCGGTTGGCGTTCGAGGAGCTCGGCGATGTGTGCGCCGTGCCGTTCTCGCAGCGCACGGGCTTGTCGGTCCAGGGTGCCGGATCCCGGGGCGGCGGGCGGGGCGTCGCTCACAGTGGTCCCCCTCGCAGACGTGAGGGCCAGAGCTGGGCGAAGTCCGAGCGCATGCTCACCAGCGTCCAGTCGTGCTCTCGGGCCTTGGCGAGCACCGCGCGGTCGTCGTAGGCGTACTCGCGTGTCGCGTCGTCGTGATGGATGACCATCGAGAACTTCGCGGCCTCGAGCATGGCGATATCTCCACCCGCGTTCCCGGCGGCGAGCGCGGGCAGCCGGCCTGCCCGGTCCCACAGATGCACGGTCTTGCCAGGGCCGTCATCCATCGGCACGGGGTGTGCGGTCCGGACCAGCGCACCGTTCACCCAGGTGACCTGCACCTCCGAACCGATGACGTACTCACGCCGCAACCCGTAGGCCGGGCCGGCCATGACCCTCATGAAGTCTCGGGAGCTATCGGTACACATGAACACGCTGAACTCCAAGGCGTGCAGCACCTGCACGAGCTCCAGCATCGGCTGGTAGGTGAGCAGCGGATACGGCTGCCCGAACCGAGGGTGCACGGACTCCTCGAGAAACCGACGGGCCTTCGCGTCATACTCGGCGGTCGTCTGACCACTGAACAGCCGCCCCAGCTCGCGTAGGACCTCATGCCCGCTTCGCGAGGGCGCGCCCAGCTGTTGACCTTGAGCGTGCGCGGCCAAGAACGCGGCGAGCGCGGTCTGCGGCCTCTCACAGGCCATCGTCCCGTCGTTGTCGAACGCGGCGACCCGCTCGGACACGGCAAGCGCGCCGGAACCCTGGGTGGCCTCGACCAGAAAGGTCGTCAGCGCCTCCTTGACGGGCCCATCCCTCCACGCCGGCAGCCGCAGACCCACCTGCTCAGCATCCACGTGCAGCCTCACCTTCCCTCAACGCAGACCGCGTACGCTCATCATGGCGCGCAGCCGGCAGCCGACGCCGGAGACTTCAGGCCAACAGGCCGCGCTCATCTCAGGGCCCCCTCAGCCGCGACGCTTTTCAATGCGGTTCGAAGCGCCGGTCCTACCCGGGCGGGGACCATGGCCATGGGGGACAGCGAAAAGGCAGTGCCCAACAGCAATCGTGAGGCGGGACAACACGTGACAGCAGCCGAAGACAGCACGCCCGAGATGGGGACCCACGAGGATGAGCCCCACGGGTCTGGCCGTGCCTCGAAGCTGAACTGGCTGCGCGCCGGGGTCCTGGGCGCTAACGACGGCATCGTGTCGGTCGCCGGAATCGTGGTCGGGGTGGCCGGAGCCACCTCGGCGCGGGGCCCCATCTTCACTGCAGGTATCGCCGGCCTGGTGGCCGGAGCGGTGTCCATGGCCCTGGGAGAGTACGTCTCGGTCAGCAGCCAACGCGACAGCGACCACGCGGTCCTGGCCCAGGAGAAGCGTGAGCTCAGCAGTGACCCGGACGCCGAGCTCGACGAGCTCGCCGCGATCTACCAGGCGAAGGGCATCAGCGAAGCCACGGCGCGCACGGTTGCCGAGGAGCTGACCGCGCACCACGCGCTCGCGGCCCACCTGGACGCCGAGCTCAACCTGGACCCTGACGACATCGCCAGCCCCTGGCAGGCCGCCGGAGCCTCGGCCCTGTCGTTCACCCTGGGGGCCGTCCTGCCGCTGCTGGCGATCCTGCTGCCACCGCAAACGATCCGCGTGCCCGTGACCATCGTCGCGGTCCTCGTCGCCCTTGCGATCGCCGGCGCCTCGAGCGCCCGTATCGGGGGAAGCTCCGTGCGCAAGGCGGTACTGAGGATCGTCTTCGGTGGTGCCGCGGGCCTGGCCTTCACCTACGCCGTGGGTCACCTCTTCGGGACCGCCATCGGCTAGCTCCGTGCGACCGGCAGGCTTTCGTCTAACCGCCGATTTCGACGAGACCGAGCAGGGTCTGCCCGAGCAGGAGCAGGGACATTGCGCTGAGGGCAGCGACAGCGACCGTTGAGGCGACCTTGAAGACCGGCCCGTTCGCCGCCGCTCCGAGGACTGCTCGACGGTTCGCCAGGACCGGGATGTAGATGAGCACGACTGGCGTCACAATAGACCCGTCCTCAGTCAGGAGCAGCGCCAGTTCCACCAAGGAGCCGTAGAGGTGTCTATGGCCCGTTCATCTCGTCCCTGAGCCGCGACGGTAGGCCCCTGATCAGAGGAGTGCGGGCCTGCGTTAGCTGGTCGAGTCCCCCGCCAAGATTGACTAACCACCCGTTCATGTCCTGTCGTCAATGGGGCCATGGCTGGCGTCAAGTACGTCGTTGACGGGAGCGGCAAACACCGTCAGGCCCGCATACTGGCGTCATGTCGCTGGAGCACGTCCTGCTGCCCGACGGCCGCACGGTCGAGGTCCTGGTCGAGGGACCACCGGGTCGCCCCGTGGTCCTCGCCTTCCGCGGCACCCCAAGCACAGCCACATTCTGGTCGGACTGGGCCCAGCCCGTAGACGAGCTCGGCATGACATTGGTCGCCGTCACCCGACCCGGCTACACGAACTCCAGCCGACACCGGGGTCGCCGTGTCGTGGACGCGGCCGCCGACTCCATGGCGGTGCTCGACGCCCTCGGGATCGGGCGGGTCGCCGCGCTCGGATACTCCGGCGGCTGCCCCCATGCGCTCGCACTTGGCGCGTCAACGCCCGAGCGGTGCAGCCGCGTCGTCGCCGTCGCCGGGGTGGTTCCCTATGGCGCGGCCGGCGTCGACTTCCTCGAGGGGATGGGCGACGAGAACGTCGACGAGTTCAACGCCGCCCTCAATGGGGAGAGCTCCCTGAGGTCATGGATGTACCGGTTCGGTATGCCGATGCTCCAGGCCGGCGCCGAGGAGATTGCCGAGGCGTTCGGGGACCTGGTCGACGACTCCGACCGGGCCGTCCTCGCGGGCGGCTGGGCGGCGGAATTGGCCGCCGAGTTTCACCGGGATCCATGAGGGTGGCCCCGATGGCTGGATCGACGACGACCTCGCCTTCACCTCGCCGTGGGGGTTCGCGCCCGCTGACGTCGCCGCCCCCGTCACGCTGTGGCACGCCGAGCGGGACCAGATGGCGCCCATCAGCCACTCACGCTGGTTGGCGCACGCCTTGCCCGTCGCCGACTACCGGGAAATGGCGGGGATGGGCCACCTCGCACTGCTGCGCAACCACCGGGCCGACATCGTCTCCTCACTCCTGACCCCTGAGCCATGAAGGTCCTGCTCGATCCCGATATCGGGGCGCGATGACCAGCTTGCTGCGTATCGACGCCGACGTACTCATTCCCGGACGGGGCGCTCCGGATGCATCCGTGACACACCGGGGCACGCGTCATGTGTGAAGAGACTGTCCTCATTGGTCACGTTTTCACAACGGCGACGTCCGAGGGTCGTGACGAGCGGATCTAGGCATTGAGGCGCCGGGAAGGTTCACCTCGAAGGTGGTGCCGCTGCCCGGTTCGGACTCCACGCTGATGGAGCCGCTGTGGCGGTCGATGATCCGGGCGACGATGCTGAGGCCAAGTCCGGTGCCAGGAATCTGCAGGGTCGTGGGATTGGTCCCGCGGAAGAACTCGGTGAACAGCGACTGCTGGTCCAGTTCGGAGATGCCCAGGCCGTCATCGGCGCACCGCAGCCGGACGGCGTCGCCGTCGCGACGGGTGGTCAGCCGAACAGTCCCGTGGTCGGGGCTGAACTTGACCGCGTTGCTCACGAGGTTTTCGATGACCCGGCCCAGCTCGTCGGGGTTGCCGACAACCACGGCGGTTCCCTCGACGAGGTCGGCGCTCAGACGGATGCCGCGCTGTTCGGCGATAGGTCCAAACATGTCGATCACGTCTTGGGCCAAACGTGATAGATCCAGCCGATCGCTGACCAGTGGGCGGTCCGGGTCGCTGACCTTCGAGAGGGTGAGCAGGTCGTCCACGAGTCCTTGCAGCCGGTGGGTGTTGCGCTCCATGACGCCCAGGGACCAGTCAGGGTCGGCTTCTGGGTCCTCACGCAACAGCTCAAGATGCCCCACGATGGAGGTGAGCGGGCTCTTCAGCTCGTGCGCCACGGTCGCGAACAGTGACGTTTTGGCTTGATCGGTCTCGCGGAGTTGGGCGACCAGGCGTCGCTCCAGTTCGAGCAGTCGTGCGTTGACGATCGCCCGCCCGATATCGCGGCCCATCTCCAGTGCCGCAGCAGCCTCCGCCTCACTCCAGGCCGGCTCCTGTGCGGAGCGGGTAATGCCCAGGTGGCCGAGGCATTCGGAGCCCGAGCCGATCGGCACGAGCATCAACGACCCCCCAGCGAAGGGAGCCGTGAACCTCAGCATCGTCTCGACTTCCTGGTCCGTCAGCAGGTCCTTGGGGTGCATGGACCCCGCACGCACCAGTCCGGCGGTCCGCTGCCGCCAGCACTGCTGCGCCACCCTCCGCACCAGGGTCACGACATCGGCGGGGGCTCTGGGGTCGCCGTGCCCGGCGTGCGAAACGACACCGTCGGTCACGGGTTCATCCTCGGCGGCAAACGCCCGCGCCCAGACACCGGACCCGTTCAAGCCCTCCATCACAGGTACGACGACGGCATCGACCACGCGGGCCGGGTCAAGAACCCGCTGCGAAATGCGGGCCACGGTGTGCACCGCGGCAGCGAGCCGTATCTGCTCAGCAAGGTCGAGGCGTTGGCGCGCCCCGTTGATGGCGATGCCCGCCTGATTAGCGAACACCTCCAGCAGCCCCTGCTGAACCTCGTCCGGGCGCTGACCACTGAGCGGGAGGTCAACAGAGATCATGCCGAGCCATGTGCCGCGGACGTCATAGAACGGGGCGAGCAGCGTGTCCAGGGGGTCCCACGAGTCGCCGTCGGCCGTCACGGCGGCATCCCACCTGTCCGCGACCCAGCCAGGCTGGGCCGTCGCCGGCAGCCGGTCCGCCGGGACGAAGCGCAGGGTGCCCCACTTCTCCGCAATTTCAAACTCGGCCTCGATCTGGGCGCGGGGAGTGCGTCGTCCCAACAGCTGAGCACGGGCCCCCGGGTCACCGGCAACCGCAACGATCTCAAGGTCATCATCGGGCTGCAGCAGACTGATCGCGGCGACCCGAAAGCCGACAACGTCCGCCGCGCCCTCGACGATCAGGTCGAGCAGGTCCTGCAGACTCTCCTGCCCGCTGGCGCGGTTCATCAGCTCCGACAAGCCCCGTAACGCCTGCACGCCCGTCGACGTCAAGACCACCGACGCTCACCCCTGACCGATTCCGTTGTGGGTCCCCGACCACCGACGCAGATTAGCCGCAACTACCCAACCTTCTGAACCGTTTCGCGGCGTTTGCCCGAGGTCTCAAGCCAGAGGGACTAGTGCGGGTCACGTGATGTCATGAAACGGCGCCCCGGCCGATTCACGACTTGAGGTAGCTGGTGCATCGGCTGCCCACCCATCCAGCGACAAGGTCGGCGCGGCGCCGTTGAATGGTGCCGTTTGCGTCAATTCTCAATGGCGCAGCGCGTCGTCATCGGAGTTCTACAGAGTGTGCGAGGCTGGCTAGTGACGAAGTGCGGCGATCAGCTCGGCATTGCAGTCCAGCTCGGTCGTGGGCATGTCGAGCATCTCGGCCGCTGCCGCGATCTGGCGTTTGCCAACGGCGTGAGGACTCCGTGGGGCCGATAAGAAGCCATATGTCCGAGCGTTTTCACAGGCTCGGCCCAGGATCCTGACAGTAACTGAGCGACCGTCGGGCGTAACGTCAATGGCAGCACCTCGACGAAAGGCAGTTTCAGATGGGACGCAGGATGTGCTCGTTCGTCCTCGCGGGCACTGTCGGCGTCACCGGCCTCGCCGCAGGAGCGGTCGTGGGCCCCGCCGTGGCCTCAGCCAGCAGTAGCAGCAGCACCGCCGCAGCGATCGACCACCGGATCATCGAGATTAAAACCGCGCTCGCCGGGCTGGTCCACAATGGGACGCTGACTCAGGCTCAAGCAGATAAGGTCGCGACCACTCTCGACCAGCGACTGCCGCACGGTGGCTGGCAGGGTCGGCATGCCGTCGGCCGGACAGAGCTGGACGTGGCGGCCGCCGTGTTGGGGATGACGAGGCAGCAGCTGGTCGATCAGCTGCGCACCGGCAAGAGTCTTGTCCAGGTGGCCAAGTTCCGGAACGTCTCGGCCGACACTCTCATCGCCAAGCTCGTCGCGGCACGCCAGCAACAGCTCGCGAGCGCCGTCAAAGCCGGCCGGATCACCCAGACCCAAGCCGACAAGCGGCTGAGCGACATCAAGGCCCGTGTCACGAAGGTGGTGAACCGTCCCGGCCTGGCTCTCAGGCGCCACCGAGATGGCCACTGGACCGGCCCGGGCACCTCAACCCCCTCGTCGGGGACCTCGTCCTCGTCCGCAGGATAGTCGCCGGCCTGACCGAGGTCGCCGTCTTGCGCCTTCAGCGGCACATAGAGCCCCGGCCTGGAGCAATACTCCAAGGCCGGCTGGCACCCTTCGCCGGCTGGACGTGGCGCGGTCACCGCCGTCAACGGCCCGCGAGTGCATCGAGCCTCGCTGCGGCGGCGCAGCTCATCGGCACTTCTTCAGCGACTACATGCGGTCATTGACGCACTCCGGGCCCGCACGGGCACAAAGGCAACCCAAGGAACGGCAACTGCAACCCAAGGAACGGCGACTCTCGATAGTCAGTCTCGCGCCTCAGGCGGCACAACGACGGTGGTGGGTCCTCTCCCATCCTTCTCGGTCCCGACTGCGTACAGCCCGAAGAGCCGGCACCTCGCGGCAATGATGCCAAGCACGGTCAAGCCCGCCGCGACGTCCCCGGCCATTGCCTTGTCCCAGAGCCCGGACTGGAGGGCATCAAGTCGCTCACCCTCCGGCCGCTGCATGGTTTCCACAGCCTCGGTTCGAGTCTTGGCCAGGGCGCTGCCGACGAGCCGTTGCACTGTCCCCTTGTTGCTGTAGCCGAGCTCCTCGGCGATCGCCTGGTAGCTCAGTCCATCGGCCGCGAGCTGCACGGCGCGCGCCTGCCGCCGTCCGTCTGGGCGACCATCCTGGACGCCGGCGACGACGCCATGCGGCTGACCGCCTCCGACGCGGCCCGGGCCGCCCTCCCCTGCGGGGACGTGCAGGTCCGCGACGCCCTGGTCGCCTGGCTCACCCCCGGCACCCTCGACCCTGCCCTGGTCACCCCGACGGTCCAAGAGAAGCTGTCCCGGATAGAGCGGGGCTGGGACGAGCACGACGACCACCCTGGCGTGGTCATCGCCCAGAACCGGGTCCAGGCGCGCCTGATCTCCCTGTGCGGCATGTTGCCCGACCAGCACGCCGCACCCGCACTGACCGTGTTGGGGTGCTTCACCTGGTGGCGCGGTGACGGCGCCCTGACCCGCGTCGCCCTGGACCGGGCGCTGCGCTGCGACCCCGACTACCGGCTCGCGCTCCTGTTGCAGCACATGGTCGACCTGGCCATCCGCCCCCGACCCTGACCGCTAGCCTCAACCCAACCCCGGAACACCTCAGGCCTGCCGCTGACGCGGCGGGCCTTCGTCATGTCCGCACCCCACAAACCTCCCCGCGGCACAGGTCGCAGGCCCGACCCGTCCACCACGGACGTCCGTGACGTGGGAGCCGGTCGAGGTCGCCCGCAACCGCGCCGAACGCCGCGCGCAACAACAGGAACAGGCCTGGGCCAAGCGCGCCAGGACTCATCGCTGACACCCCAGTGACGGCACCGGGGCCTTGCCAGGCCCCGGTGCCGTCGGCAGATCGGAGAACCCCATGTTGATCGTCTTCAGCATCGCCGGGGCAGCGGCCCTGGCCGTCGTCGCCTACACACGGCTAAGGCACCACTCCCCCGAGACCGGGGCCGCCGGGCTGCGCGCCGTCCAGGAGCTCGCCGCCATCGTGGTCGTCTGCACCAAAGCCGTCGAAGGCATCGTCGACGTCCTCGCCGGCGCCCAACGACTGCACTCAACTCCATCGTCGGACCACCGCAGACGCTACGAACCCGATTGCGACTACGAGGAGGACGAGCCATGACCTCGACGAACGCTCGTCACCTTCGGCCTGTCCCAACCCCGCACGCCGAGCCCGGCGCAAGCGGATATTCAGTGGTGTGCCAAGCCAAGCTCACCGGGCCCCAGACCGTCAGCGTCAGCGCGCTGGCGCCTGTGACCCGGATCAGGGGATGTACTCATCGCAGTCCGTGTGGGAGGAGTCCTCCTGCTGGCGGCCGACGGGGAGGCACTGCGCTCCATTCGTGAGGCCGTCGCATTGGCGGCGGAGCTCGCGCCGGGAGCGTTTGGATCAAGGCCCTGAGGGCGGCCCAGGCCGCACGTGAGGTGCGGCCCAGACCAGTTCGCGCCTCTAGGCGGGCTGTCGGCTCTGCATTCGTTGTTCGAGGTCGTGCATGACGATGGCGGCCAGGTCCTCGAGTGTGGTGAGCTCCTCGTGGTCCAAGGTGCGCGGGTGGCGGTCGATGATGCACAGGGTGCCCAGGTTGTAGCCGTCCCGAGTGTGCAGCGGGATGCCGGCGTAGAACTGCAAACCCAGCTCACCGGCCACCAGGGAGTTGGACAGCGCGCGGGCGTCCAGCCGGGCGTCCTCGATGATCCACGGGTCGTTCTGGAGGATGGCCGACGCGCACAGTCCCGGCTCCCGGTCGACCTGGTCGAGGTCCAAGCCGTGGTGGGACTTGAACCAGATGCGGTCCTGGTCGACGACACTGACGATGGCTATGGGCACGGAGAAGAGCCGCGAGGCAAGGGCGGTGATCCGGTCGAAGGCGCCATCTTGGGGGGTGTCGAGAATCTGATAGCGGTGAACGGCTTCCAGCCTGGCCGCCTCGTCAGGGGGAAGAAGCGAGGAGGTTCCATCGAGTCGGGCCTTCTCGGCGGCGGTGATCTCAGCCAGCGCAACGGCAGCCTCACGGGCGGTTGGCCGCCCGGCGGGGTCGGTCGCCGTCATCGCCGTGAGTAGCCGGAGCCATTGCGGGTCCAGGTCTTCGGGGATGTCCGGCCCGTGCAGTAGGCGTGCAAGGGCGCTGGGAAGGGGCTCGCCGGGAAAGGACTTTTCTCCGGTGAGGCATTCGAGCAGGACCAGGCCGAGGGAGTAGATGTCGCTGGACGGGCCGAGCGGCTCACCCTTGGCCTGCTCCGGGCTCACGTACGCGGCCGTGCCAACAAAGGAACCGTTGCCGCCGCCCAGGGGCGCCTCCATCAGCACGGCGATCCCAAAGTCGGTGAGCTTGGCCCGCACCCGCGCGGCGGCGTGACCGTAGTCGTACATCATGATGTTCGCGGGCTTGACGTCCCGGTGGATGACGCCCCGGTCATGGACGTACCCCAGCGCCATGGCCATGTCGTAGCCGATCTGGGCGACGTCCGCCGAGGGCAAGGCACCCCGGCCAAGGCGGTCACGAAGGTCGGGTCCGTCGATGAGTTCCATCACCAGGTAGATCCGTGGCCGCGTCGGGTCCGAAAGATCGGAGCCGGCATCGAACAGGGTGACCAAACCGTGGTGGTTCAGACGCGCGAGGACCTTGACCTCGTCCTCGTCTCGACGCAGTTCCTCGGCATCTACCACCGGCGGCTCGAGGAGCTTGACCGCGACGTCGCGGCCGAGGAACTCATCTCTGGCCAGGTGAACGGTACCCACCGAGCCACGGCCAATCTGTTCAAGGAGGCGATAACGGCCCCCGAGAAGAGCGCCTCCAAAGCCGCCGCCTGACGCCTCCGACACGCGCTTCTCCTCTCAAATCTCGACAGAGAGGCTACAGCCCGCATGGCTCAGCTCGGTAGATCAGCCTCGGCAATGCCCTCGGAGAGCGCGGGTTGTCACTCGACCGCCGACACCGGCCAGGTCGCCGGTCCCCAGGCGAGCGGCTTCGAGACCCCGGAGCTCCTGGATGGGCCCTGCCCTCGGCTCATCAGTGTGTGGTCGAAATCTGTGTGGGGCGATTGGCTGTGGATGCTGGTGCCATAACGCGCTGATTTGCCTCCATAGGGCTGTCCGGGGCCTCGCTCGTCGCTCCACGGGCTGCATGGAGCCGGGATGCCCGAAACCCCCACGGGCGGCAATGCTCCTGTGCCAGTGACCGAGCTCCATGTTGGAAGTCCCACAAAGGAGCGATTGAGAGACGCCGTGCGGCTCGCTTCCCCGGGGGCCTTCATCTTGTGTCCGCAACTCGTGTCCGCAATCAACGTCTCGAAAGGAGGTGTCGCGATGAGTACTGAGAACCAAGCCCCGGCTACCGCATCGGGTACGCCAGGGTGTCCAGCCATGAGCAGGACGAAGCCCTGCAGCACGACGCGCTCACGGGCGCCGGCTGCCAGCGGGTCTTCACTGACAAAGCCTCAGGAAAGCTGGAGCATCGACCCGCCCCGGACGCCATGTGGGAACAGTTGCGGCCCGGTGACACCGTCGCGGTCTGGCGCCTGGATCGGCTCGGACGGTCCCTACGCCACCTCATCGATACCGTCCAGGACCTCGAGGGTCGCGGGGTGGCCTTCCTGAGCCTGACCGAGAGCATGACATCTCCACTCCCGGAGGGAAGCTCGCGTTCCATGTCTTCGGGGCGCTGGCCGAGTTCGAGCGGGACCTGATTCGCGAACGGACTATCGCTGGGTTGGCACGCAGCCCGCGCACGGGGCCGCCGCGGCGGTCGCCCCACGGTCTGGACCACTGAGAAGCTGAAGGTAGCCAGAGCCATGTACGACGGTGGTCAGGACGTCGCCACTATCGCCCGAGTGGTCGGGGTCAGCCGAGCCTCCGTCTATCCCGCCCTCAGTCATTCGTTCCCCCCACAGGAGGGGCTCGCCCAAGGACCCCCCAGCGGCCGCCTCCGCCCTGCTCGCGTGCGGGGGGCCGCGCGGACGCATAGCGTGACAGTCATGACTGCGTACAGCACTGCCGTCCGAGCCACCCACCTGCTGACCAACGCTGCCTGGTTCGGGGGATCCCTCATGGGTGCCGTCGCTCTCAACCCGGCTGCGCAGCAAGGGAACAGCAGGCGCGAACGCGCTCAGATCTCGGACACGGCCTGGACGCGGTGGGGGCCGATCCAGGGCGGTGCCATTGCCTTGCACCTACTCAGCGGGCTCGCGATCGTCGCCGACAATCGTCACCGCGCCCTGGTACACCCCCCAACCCGGGCGGCCGTCGTGGCCAAGACGGCGCTCACCGCGTCCGCGGTCGCGGCGACGGGCGCGGCATACCTCAACGGCGCCCGGCTGGGGATGGCACTGCAGAAGGGCCCGAGCGACACACGCACCAACGGCGAGGCGGCGGAGCTGTCACAGCGGTTGCGGTGGCTGCAATGGGCGACGCCGGCGGCCACCGCCGCGATGCTGGTCCTGGACGCCTACCTTGGTGAGCAGCAGCGAGGGCGGGCTGGGCTGCTCGACCGTGCCTCGAACCGGCCAGGCTTCTGATGAGCGAGTGCTTCGACTTCGCCTTCGCCTTCGCCTTCGCACCGAGCTACTGGCTGCCTGCCCGGCTCTTCGGGATCCACACCCGCGCGTGCATTTGTGACGGTCACTACCACCGAACTACAGGTGCGTTTCGGCGCGTGGCACCTAGTGAGCCGGCTCGACAACGTCACCGGCATGGAGGTGACCGGCGGCTACGGGTGGCTGAAGACGGCCGGTCCGCCCCATCTCTCATTCACCGACCGCGGCGTGACCTTCGCGACCAACGGTGAGCGCGGGCTGTGCCTCTCGTTCCGCACACCGGTGCGGTGCCTTGACCCGACGGGAATCCTGCGTCACCCAGGGGCGACCCTGACCGTAAGGGACCCGAACGCACTCCAAGCCGCCATCGAGCGCCGCTCACAGCCGTGAGTGAACGGTCCAGGCCGTGAACGCCCTGACTTGGTCGCGGCGCTCGGGGCCGACAGAGGTGGACATGGTGTCGTCCGTGCCTCCGCGCCTAAGGCACTCAGACGAAGTGGCTCCATGCGACCGGCCGAGATGCCTACGTGAGCCTGGGAGCGGCCCCTCTCGCCCTTTTCGGGCGGGAGGGGCCACGCTCCACTTTCTGCGTTACGGGTGCCTTGTCGCCCGTGGCAGACCGGCGCTTGGTTAGATCTCGGCGTGCCGGCCGGTGCCTGCCGGTGGTTCCGGCGAGCAGGTCGCGGATCTCGGTGAGGAGCACGACGTCGGGGTCGGGGGCTGCGTCGGTTTCGGTCCTGGCGAATCGGGTCTTGGCGGCCTCGTAGGGCTTGACGACGAAGAAGTAGACCACGGCGGCGACGATCAGGAACGCGACCAGCGCGGTCAGGAACGCCCCGAGCGGGACGCCGCCGGGCTTGATGCTGTTGAAGTCTGGCTTGCCCCCGATCTTGCCGATCAACGACAAGATCACGTCGGTGAACGCCTTGACGACCACTGCGAAGGCGGTGGCGATGATGAACGCGACGGCAATCTCAACCAGGTTGCCCCGCATGACAAAGTCCTTGAAACCCTTCATGTGTCCACTCCTGTTCCTGCGAAAACCACTGAGGTGCCGACCGTATCGACGGACGCGGGATCGGCATAGGTTCTGGGTACCCTCAAGGCACCGGGCCTCGGGGCCTCCCGATCACGGGTGCCTCCAACGCGGTACACCCAGGCAGCGAGCCGCCCCGGCCGTCGTGACCAGGGCGACTGATGGTGCATGGCACCAAGCGCGGGCCTACTCGGCGAGCTTGGCGATGGCCTGAGCCCACAGGAAGTACTTGTTCGTCCCCAGGTCGCGAACCGTCTTGATGTTGAACGCCGCCTGCAGGTGCTCCGCGTCCCCTGCGCTGACTCCCTGCAACGCATCCACGGGCGCGTCCGCCAGCTCGTTCATGCTGACCGTCTCGAATGCCTTGTCGACCTTGCCTGCGATGTCACCCATCGTCTACTCCCCTGGTTCGTGCGCACCACGGCGGTGCGCGGTGGGTCATGCGTACCACCGAAGCGACGAAGCGCGCTAGGGACCGACTCAGGTCAGCCCTGGGAGCTCCCGGCGGTGTTCGTGGTCTCGGTGACGTGCAGACCGCTGGAGGTGGCCTTGGCCAGGAGGCCGGACACCACCGAGCCTGCGGAGTCGATGGTCCCCAGGTTGCCCGAGGCCAGGTCGCTCTTGAGCGCCGACAGGTGCGTGGCCAGGTCGGCCATCGGCTGGTACAGCACGTTGCACAACGTGGGGTTGGCCTGGATGTTCTTCACCGCGTTGGACAACAGCTTGGCGTCCGCAGCCGCGGTCGCGGCGGCTTTCACCAGCGCCAGGATCCGCCCGTGCGTGCCCTTGTTGAACGCGCCCGCCTTGAACGGCTTGTAGATGTACCGGTGGAACGTGCCGGCGGTCAGCCCCAGGTCCGCCACCAGCCGCGTCTTCGCGAACGCCCGGGTGTTCTGCGTCGGGCAGCTCGAGGGAGCGCTCACTACTGCTCGCGGTATCCGTGGGCGACCCTGCCGCCGTGACCGAGGATGAGGTTTGCGATCCGGCGGCGGTCCCCGAGGAGCCCTTGGGGCCACAACCAGTCAGGGTCAGCGTCGCCGCGACCAGCGCGACGAGGACAAGATGGGTGATCCGGGATGGTGTACGTGTCACGCTGCGCTCCTGGGGAATGGTGCCGCCCCGCCTGGCAGTTCGGGCAGCGACTGAGTTGGCGATTACCCGAAATAGGCGCCATGATGCGCGGCTCGCTGACGGACCCGGCCCCTGGCCGACCCTTCGCGGCCCTGGCGCAGGTTGGGTCAGGGTGTGTCCGGCGGCAGACCGAGCTGGCCCTCGAGCGCGTCGCCGCCCTTCTTGATCTGGTCGGCGAACTTGCCGCCGGTCCGCTCGTCCAAGAGCCCCTCAGCCTTGTCCAGAGCGGACTTGGCCTGGTCCGGATGCTCCCCAGCCAGCTTCTTGGCCTCGTCGAGAATCTCGTTGAAGTCCATGCGGGCCTTCCTCCTCGGATCGCACCGCCACGAGAATGGCAGCTGGACCGACTGTAGCCACGCCACCAGGCCACGGCTAGGGCGGTCATCGGGGTGCCGAACCTTGCCGGGCTCCGCAGGCCTGGATGGCTCACCCCGTTGGCAGCGCGGGGCGCCCATGCCCTCTCACATTCTCGACGGCATGCCCGTGAGGGGGCCCGCGCCTCCGCCGCGAAGGGTGCCGCCCAGGGCACGGACGACCATGGCTCACAACCGCCGGATCGACCAGGAGACGACGCACGATCGTTCAGGCGTGCAACCCCGGGTCCAGGTGACCGCCCAGCCGGACCAAGGCGCCCCCGCCACTGGGCCTCACCCTTGCTCACGAACATCTCACCTGCGTGACACAAGCCAGGCATAGCATCGGCCACTGGGCCGTCGCCCGGACTGAGGCCTTCCATCACAGGGCGCTGGATACCGGCCGCACTGGTCGTGGGGTCATCTCCGGTCAGGGGACATTCGATGCACCCCATGCAGCGCCCCCACCGATCACTTGGGCGGGGCGCTGTCGGCCGGGGCCAGCAAGTCGTCGTGTGCGGCCAGCGCGGTCCCGTCAGTCACGCGATGCCGCCGCCAGTTGGCGCTGGACGGCGGGTAAAGGGCCAACCCCTAGAGGAGTCGGCCGGAGCCGGGCAACTTTGGGCGAGCTTCATTCCCCGACGTCGAACGGTGGTCGAGCCGGCCCATGGCTGGGCGTCTCAGCGCACTAGGGACGCAGACTGTTGCCGGCTACTCCAGCGACGTACCCCACGGCGAAGACGACCGCAACGCACGCCGCCATGATGGGCAGCGCTCGCCACCGCAGTCGCGCAAGACGAATGGCGCCCAGCAGCGCCATGCCAGCCAATGCCGCGGCAGCGCCCGTCATGATGAAGGCCGACCAGTCCCAGACCGGCCCGAAGCCATAACTCTGGGAGAGCCCGAAGGTGATCACCCCCGTCGCCACGGTGACCAACAGTGCCACGCCGGCACAGATGAGGGCGCCGACGAGCGCTGCGGGCGGCCGAGCGCCGCGGGCCTCGGCCTGATTGCCCTCCACGCCCACTCATCGCTCCTCGAAAGCCACCCTCAACGCAGACGGTAGCCGCGATAGGTGATCGACACCTTCGTTTCCGCCTATCTCGACCCACGAGGACAAAGGCTCCCCCTCCTGATCGGCGACAGTAGGCACGACTCGACCGAGAGGCTCACCACCTCGGCGGTCAGTCCACCTCGTGAGCCGGGTCGACGCGGCACCAGGGCGGCGACGGTGGACGCGCGAACGTGCCAAGCGTGAACACCACATGACCCCCGCACGTGGCGCAAGGCTTCTCACGGGTGCCGACCACCATCCCGGGAAGCGGCTTGATGTCATGCGCCGGGTCCCGAGGGCACACCCGCCTACCGCCCTCGACAAAGACAGGAGCGAAACAGGTGTCGCACCTGGGAACGTGTCGCTCCCCCGCCATAGCGCTCACCGTAAACCGCGCAGGCATCTCACCGCAGCGATACCCCATGCACGCGCACGCCGTTGACCACGACCAGTGCACCCCGACCGTCGCCCACATGTGCCAGCCGGCCTTGGCGTAGCGCTTCAGGCGTCATCATTCGATGTTGCTGGCCGGGTCGAAGTCGAAGGTCCGGTGCCTCCTCATGCCAGCCACGGTGGACGGGGCTGTGACAAGGAGCCGTCCCGGGGGAGCTGATGGAGGCGTGGTGAAGGGGGCCCGTCCTTGCTGAAGGTGCATGGACAGACCTCCCCCTCCTTACGGAGAGTGGCATCGCGGGGGTATGCCGCGGCCCAAGGTCGGGTCAATCTTTGCCCCTGTGCAAGGGGCTCAGATTGGGCACGCCCCTCTCAACCTGGGGGCGAGACAGTGTCCACCCTGAGCCCGACGCCGCCGAGCGTTGCCGCTACGACGCGGGCCCGGGGCGTGGCGCTGCCGCCCGAGAGAAGTTCCCCCGAGACACCTGAGCAACCCCACTGTAGATCGGCCCATCGACGGGGAGGCGGGGACATCGGCCGAACTCGCTGGCACTCGCGCCGTCTGCCCGTGTGTCACCACAGCATCCGGGTCACTAAGGATGGCAAAGCCCGTCATGCCGACCCGCCTCCCCGGCCCGGGGGGACGGATGAGGTGCGAGGCGTCCACGCCGTCCCGTAGGCACACCTACGTCAATTTGCCGATCACGACGTTCAACACCGTCGGTTAGCCTGGGCTTACTGCGATCGTCCAGATGCGTTGGCATCGGCGTCGCCGACGAGGGTCGCCAAACGGGGACGCATAGGTCTCCAGCGGGGTCGTTCCAGCGTCCGGCCACCGCATCAAGAGCCGAACATCGCCTCAGCGGGGGCGCGGAGGCTGCGGTCGGCCTGTTCGGGAGGGCGCGGACGTGGTGCTGTCAGCACGGCCCGGACCGCACCTTCTATCGACCGACAAGCAAATGGAGAAGAGATGAAGGCAAGATGGCCCGTGGCCGGCGTGCTCGGCCTCTCGGGGATAGCCCTATTCAGTGGGAACGTCTTCGCGACGACCCCGGCGCCAGGCGTGACCACAACGATTCTGGCCAAGTCCACCGTCGCCCAGCTGCACCTGAACGCCCGGACTGACCCCGCCGACGACTGGAGCGCTCAGCTCATCACCCACGGCGCCACCGATGCCTACGTCGTGGACAACAAGTTCGCGCCCGGCTCCGACACCGGCTGGCACTCCCACCCCGGGCCCAGCCTCGTCTTGGTGGTCAGCGGCACCGTGACCAACTACACCAGCGGCGACCCTACCTGCAGCCCCCACACCTACAGCGCGGGAAGCAACTTCATCGACAACGGCGGCAACGACTCGCACCTACTGCGCAACACGGGCACCACACCCGCGGAGACGATCGCCGTGCAGCTGCTGCCCAACGGGGCCGCCCGCAGGATCGACGAACCAGTGCCCCCGAACTGCCCCCGCTAGAGGTCCCCCATCCAGTCGAAACCCGGCTGAACGGCACGGAAATGGCGCTACTGGATCTGCGACCTTGACCGGGCCAGCGACATCAACGACGCCCTCGAGGACCTCGCGGCTGACGGGGTCGGAGACGCGGGACGATTCACCGTCGTCAACGGCGTGACGGGTTCGTCGGCTGTCGCTGCGGCGTCCCAGCTCACCGGTCCGTCCCAAGCCCTATGACGGCCCAGCAGGAACCCCGGTGCGACACCTGCTCCGCACCTCTCGTCGTCGAGGAAGGCAGGCCGTGCCCACGGGACGTCGTGGCCACCCGCTGGCGCAGCGTCGACACCCACTCACGCCCGAATGGCAGCTGAGGCTACTGCGCTTGGAAGCACCCTCCTGCAGTGATTGCCCCCGAGCCCCCGGCCCTCCGTGGACCCAACCCCACCTGAGCACGCCATCAGCCGGGGTCCCCCCCGCCATGGGCGTGGGTCCTCACCCCAATGGGGGTGGACACCCAAACGGGGAAGGAGTCTGCTGGCACCACGGACCAATGACCTCGCGGAGCCCCGATGAACCACATACGACAACCCATCCTCGCCGGTGTCGCGACGACTGTCGTGAGCCTGATGCTCGGAGCGGGCGCGGCCAGCGCGCAACCGCCGGTCGGGAGCTGCACGAGCAGCTACGACCTCTACAGTTATGACCAGCTGATCGCCATCGACCCGGGGGCCCAAGCGATCTTCGCTGTCATCGACACCAACGGCGACGGCTACGTGTGCTTCAAGGCATACACCAACGGCCCACACAACGGACACCTCGGCAACCTCGTCGACAACAAGGCCGCCCCGCACGGGTAGGTTGAATCGCACTGGGTCTGATGGAGACTCGAGCTTTTGGAGTCCGACCGACGAGATCGGTCCGTTCTGGTCGACTCTCGGCAGGACTCTACGTTGGCGGTTAGCGCAGCCGACTTGGCCTCCGGAATCGAAGCTCGGAGCCGTGCAGCAGTCCCTTCCGGTCAGGTGGCGAGGTGCGCAGGGGCCGTGAGTGCACCGTTGAGTGCGTGAAGTCCGTCGCGGATGCGGGTCTTGGCTGTGCCCTGGGGGATGCCCAGGGATGCAGCCACCTCCGTGTATGTCTGCCCACCGAAGTAGGCGAGGAAGATCGCCGTCTGGTTCTTCGGGCTGAGGTTGCGTAGCGCAGCCCGGACTCTGGCTGCTTCCATCGACGCGTGGGCTGCCTCACCGGTGGAGTCGCCCGCTGTCATCTGGAGTTCGCGCATCGCCCAGGCGCCGTCTCGCCTGGAGCTGGCATCTGCGCTGCGCACCCGGTCTGTGGCGCGGCGGTGGGCGATGGTGAGCATCCAGCCGAGGGCGCTGCCACGGTCGGGGTCGAAGCGTGCACAGGTGCTCCAGATGACCAGGAAGGCTTCCTGGGTGACCTCCTCGGCGTGACCGCGGTGCCCGAGGACGCGGAGGGCCATGCCATACAGGCGGGGTGCGGCGATCTGATAGACCTCGGCAAAGGCAACCTGATCGCCCTGCGCGGCCCGGCGCAACAAGTCGGGCAGCGACGCGGTGGCGTCATGGTTCAACGCGGGGAGGGGCGCCTGTGCGTCGGGGGTGGCGGCTTCACTCATCGCTGCCCGCCGCAGGTTGAGGTCTTGCCCTCCCGGGGCTGGCCTTGATGTTCGAGGCCGATCTCACCCGAACCCTTGACGGTCCACGGCCCCACTGCGGTGGTCCACTGCCCTCCGGCCTTCGCGGCCCAGCCCGACGGCTCGCAGAAGCTGCCGGTGGCCGCCCTCGGGCCGACGCGGGGTCTCGGTCCCGCTCGGCGTGGAGGGTGTGAGCCCGACTTGACGCGGCCGCCGATGAGCGGCGCTCCTGGACGGTCTAGGGGGACCTCGTGCACGACCTGGCCGAGGGCCCCAGTCATCAGGTGCCGACCGGGGGTGCGGTCACGGCAGTCGCCGCTGGGCCGCCCGTCATGCGGGCGACCAGGCCTCGCAGCTCGTCCCGCAGCCCGTTGAGCTCCTCGCCGCACAGCCGCGTCTGGTCCACGACGTCGAACTGGGCACGCGAGGCGGCCGTCTCCAGGTCGGCTCCCGCGCGGGTCAGGCACACCGTGACCACGCGGCGGTCCGGGCCGTCCTGGCGGCGGGTGACCAGCCCGGTCGCTTCGAGCCGGCGCAGGATCGGGCTGATCGCATGCGAGGCCAGATCCAATCGCGAGGCGATCTCATGGACGGGCTGCTCATCGTCCTGCCACAGAACGAGCATGACCAGGTACTGCGGATAGGTCAGCCCGATCGCCTCGAGCAGGGGGCGGTAGGCACGGGTCACGGCATTGGTCGCTGCATACAGCGCGAAACACAGCTGGTCGTCCAGCCGAAGGTTCGTCGATGTGCTCACTAGTGGATCCCGCCCGTAGAAGGCCAAAGTATCACGCGTGATGCTTTTAGGCGAGGGGTATGGACGAGCGACGTTGTGGGGGGCTGGGTAGGGGCTGGCCTGGCCTACGCCCTCTGCCCGGAAAGGGGGCCAGGGGGGAGGCACGGGGGCGCCCGTTGAGGGAGGGCGCACCTCGGGGGGCATGGGCCCGACGGCCGGCTGCGAAGGAAGGGCCCCCCGACGGTCGGCGGGCGGTCTCACATTCCGACTGCCGGGGTTGCGATGGCCTCCGGGTCGGCGGCCCGCCAACGTCACGTCACGCCCGCCGCGCTCCAGATACGGTCGGGCCATGGCACAGGCACCACTCCGCAGCGGCCCTCGACGCGTCGCCGTTCGGGTGCGACTGGGGCTCGCCTGCTGGTTGGTACAGCCCCTGTACGTCGTTGTCGAGCTGCTCGTGGCGGCCGCCGCTTCGCCGTCATACAGCCTAAGAAATGACACCATCAGCGCGCTGGGTCAGGTCAGCTGCTCGCCCGGCCACTACGGCTCCACGGTCCCTGTCTGCTCTAGCGGCCACATCGTCCTCAACGCGGCCTTCGTCCTTTTCGGCCTGTTGCGGGCGATCGGTGCGATTCTCCTCCGCGAGCTCCTCGACCCGACGTGCTGGCGAGCCGCCGCCGTCGCCGGGTGGGTGGCCTCAGGGATCTGTTCCGCCGCCGTGGGACTCGCCCCGGTCGACCGGGCTCCCTCGATGCACGCCTTGGCAGCAGCGCCGGTCTTTGTCCTGCAACCGGTTGCCGTCGTCGCCAGTGCGATCGCGTTGCGCCGCACTGCCGACATCCGCGTTGGCGTGAGCGCGGCCGGATTCGTCGTGGGCGCAGCGAGCGTGGTCGGGGCCCTGTCTTTCGGGCTACGGACGGGGCAGCCGACCTGGGTCGGCGCTCTGGAGCGCCTCGCCCTGTGGCCGGCCTACGTGTGGTTGGGCATAGTCGCCGCAACGTTGCTCACCCAACTACGAATGTTCGGCCGGGTCGGCGCCTCACCCTAGACCGTTCCGCCGGTCGACGACCCGCCGCAGACGGCGGGGAAAGCACGCCGGGGAGAACAACCATCCACATCGCGGCAACTGGTGGAGCAGGCGCCTTCGCACGATTGAGATCGCTTCCGAGGATGAACTTCTTGCCGAAGTTCCCTTCAGAATTCTCGCGCGCACTGGAGTCGCCGCTACACCGGTGCGGGTCTTGATGTGGTGGGGGCCTGTCCATGGTGACCGGCTTGGCCTCAGGGCTCATCGGCGTACGCTGACGCCGCACCGCACGCGGGTGCGCCGCGACGACGCCAATAAGGGGCCCTGATGCCACCATCCATTTCCCCCGCTGCCCCAATCGAGGGTTCCACCGGCTTGTCGCCGTCGACGGCCCTGCCCCGGACGGGACCGTCATGGATGTTTTGGGCGGTGGAACCACCGAGCCGGTAGCGCGTTTCGCGTACGACGTGGTCAGGGATGCATGGTGGTGGTCCCCAGAGTTCTACGCCTTGCACGGCGCGTCCTCTGAGGTGTCGCCCAGCACCGCCCTCCTGCTGTCGCACAAGCACGAGGAGGACCGACCTGCCACCCAGGACACCCTCCGTGGCGTCCTGGCCACCGGGGAACCGTTCTGCTGCCGTCACCGCATCATCGACGCCAACGGCAAGACGCACACGGTGCTTTCCCTTGGCGAGGGAACCTGCGACCAATCTGGCAACGTCGTCGCTGTCCACGGTTACTTCATCGACTTGACCGAATCCCTGCGCCTTCAGGTCACACACGAGACGGCCGACGCTGTCGCCCGGTCCGCGGAAACCCGCGGTGTCATCGACCAGGCCAAAGGCGTGCTAGTCGCCGCGTTCAGAATCCACCCAGACGCTGCGTTCGACCTCCTCACCTGGTACTCCCAGCACACCAACACCAAAGTGCGCGTCCTCGCGCACGGCCTCGTGGACCACTTCGCCCACGCGCCTGCCGATGGCATGTCACCGGCCTGGCGAGTGCGGGCCTACCTCACCACCCAGCATGGCCAAACCGCGTCTCCCGGTCCCCTCGGGCAGTGACGTACCTGTACCGGTGCACCACAGAGAGCTGCTGCAAGGTGGGCACCAGCCTTGGCGGTCAGCGCGCAATAAGCGCGGGGACGGTGAACCCCGTCGCCACCAAGACAAAGAGCGTCAGGGTCAGAACTGGGACGCCGACCCGACCACGGGCACATCGAGCGACGTCGACAGGACGCTCGCCTCCCGCCTAGCGGCTCGCACGCTTTAGACGCTGCCCAGACCAGAGACACGCTCGGCCTTGCCCTCCTCGAGGTGGTAGCACACGCCCAGGACCGCGGCGCGGCCCTCTTCGATGGCCCGGGAGATCACCTGCGAGGTCTCGACCAGCCGGTTCCCCGTCTGTTTGACGTGCTCGACCACCGTCTCGTTGACGCTCGTGACCCCGTTGCGCTGCGCGGCTATGACCGAGGGCATGATGCGCTCGACCAGGTTGCGGACGAAGCCCTCAGGCATGTTCCCCGTCGCGTAGGCGTCGACCGTCGCCGTAACGGCACCGCACGAATCGTGCCCTAGGACCACAATGAGCGGAACGCCGAGCGTCTCGACCGCGTATTCGAGGGAGCCCAGCACCGCCTCGTCGATGACCTGCCCCGCGGAACGCACCACGAACGCGTCCCCAAGGCCAAGGTCGAAGATGATCTCGGCGGCCAGGCGCGAATCCGAGCAACCGAACACGACACAGAACGGGTTCTGGGTCGAGACGAGCTCGCTGCGCCGTGCGGCATCCTGGTTCGGGTGGACTGACGTACCGGCGACGAAGCGTTCGTTGCCCTCGCGCAAGGAACGCCATGCCTCGGCAGGCGAAGAGTTTTCAGACACGCTCCAAACTCTAGATCGCCCCGTCGAATCCAATCGCACTAGGTCTGCTGCAGATTAACGACCCGGAAGAATCGGCATCATGTCTGCCGCCCGGCACTGTCCCGACGAGCTGAAGCACCGGGCGACGCCGCATGCGGTCGCCCGTTGTCACGCGACGATGCGGCCAGCAGCGATCATTCGGATTGCCGGTCAGCTCGACACCCATCCCAGGCGTTGAAGGGGCGGGTCAGCAGAGCCGAGGCTGCGCGTTCGGCCAGGCGGCCCCCTTTGAGGGCACGCACGACCTCTGGATATCCGGCCTTGCCTCGGGGGTCCGCCGGCCGAGAGACGCGCCCACCGCGACGGCAGGGCCGGCAGTTGGGCGCCGAGCGGCGTCTAGACCGCTAGACCGCGCATAGCGCCCCTGCCGCGGGCCGCCGCAGAGGCGAACCAGGGGGTGCCCACCACATTTCTCCATGGGCGTTATGGCGCCGCCGGGGGACGCGCGATGCCTGTCAGCCGGCCATTGGGTGGCTCCTGCGGAAGGGCCACGAGTCCGACCACGCCGAGAATGTACGCACGATGGCGGTGATGCTGTCGAGGCCAACGGGCGTGTTGCCTGGCGGGGCGGAAGATGAGGCCGGCCAGTACACGATCGTCAGGAGCGCGGCCAGGCCGGTGAAGTAGCCGTCGGCGGCATGTGCGTTGGGTAGGAGGGCCATTCCCGGAGACCAGGACGGCCAGCAGGATCAGCTCGAGCAGTAGCGCGTTACCGCGGAAGATGTTCCCCAAGGCCAGCTTATAGTCGCCCTGCTTCGCTGCGCGTACGACGCTTCGGTCGTCAGGCAACGCACATGTTCTTGCCGGGGTGCGAGGTAGAAACCATCAGGGCGCGTGCGGAGGTGAAAGGGCGACGGTGAGCAGCATGACGCTGTCCTCCAGTGCGGTCACCCCGTGTCGTACCGCAGGGATGGCGACTATCTGGCCAGCTGAGAGCATCCACTCGGGGCCGTGCACGCCATACAGCCGCACCTGGCCGGTGAGAAGGTGGAGGGTGGCGGCCGGGGGCGATTCATGCTCCCCAAGTGATGACCCCTTGGTGAGAGCCATGAGTACGGCCCGCTGATGGTCTCCGCCGATGATCAGCCGTGAGGCGTGCCCGTTGGAGGCATCGCCCGCCTGTTCCAGCAGCGCACGCCCACCTTGGGTGAGATCGACGACAGTTGAGTTGTCGACGTCTACGCGATGGATTTCGGTGTTGCTCATTTCGGCCTCCTGGACTGTTCCCATCCGCGGCGTGGGGAGCGATTCCCGGTGCCGGCCATGGCGTCTTCGTCGCGGCTGCGGTAGACGATGTAAGGACGGGTGAGGTACCCGACGGGTGCGCTGAACACGTGGACCAGCCGGGTGAAGGGCCACAGCGCGAAAAGCGTGAATGCCACCAGCGCATGCAGGCGGAAGCCCAAGGGTGCGGCGGAGATGAGCCCGGCCTTGGGCTGGAAGATGAAGATGCTGCGGAACCACGGCGAGACGCCTTCGCGGTAGTCGTAGTGCCCGAAGATGCTGCTGGCGACGGTGTTCCACATGCCCAGCAGGATGACGGCTGCCAGGAGCGCGTACATGAGCTTGTCCATCCTGGTCGTGGCGGTGAACACCGGGCCGACGGTGCGTCGGCGGTAAACCAGGATGACCAGCCCCACGACGGTGGCGACTCCGGCGATGCCGCCGAGGCTGACGGCGAGGAAGTGGTAGGTCCCCTCGCTCACCCCGACGGCCGTGGTCCAGTTCTTGGGGACGATGAGGCCGATGATGTGGCCACCGACGACGCCGAGCAGACCGAAGTGGAACAGCGGGCTGCCCCAGCGCAGCAGTCTGTTCTCGTACAGCTGGGAGGACCGCGTGGTCCAGCCGAACTTGTCGTACTTGTATCGCCAGGCGTGGCCGACGACGAACACGGCCAGACACAGGTAGGGAAAGATCACCCAGAGGGCTGTGCTCATTGCGGGCCTCCCACCGGGATGGTCGCTCCGAGCTGGACCGACTCGCTTGGCCTTGGATTGAGGCGGGGGTCGAGGGCGTAGGGCTGCAGGTCGAGGCCGACCTCCTCGGCGGGCGGCCCCTGGGCGATCAGCCGCTGCAGCTTTTCGGCATCCTCTCCCTTGAGCGTGGGCAGTGTGCCGATCAGCGCCAGCACCACGTCGTGCCACGCAGACTGCCTGTCGGCCAGTGCGATTCGCAGCACCTCGATGCCTGCGCGGTGGTTGTTGAGCAGGCGCCAGGCGGTGTCGACGTCGTAGGCAGCACCGAACTCGAGCACCACGCTGAGGTGGTCGGGCAGCTCGGCGGCGTCGAACTCCACGCCTGCCTTGCGGTATGCCTGCTTGAACTGCACCAGGGCCAGCCCCCGTTTGCGGGTGTCGCCGTGGGCGAAGTACGACAGGTACAGGCAGCACCGCCGGGTGACGTCGAACGTCTCGACGTACTCGCGCTGGCGCTGCCCCAAGGTCTGCGACGACAGTCCAGCTAGGAAGCGGTGCAGCGGCTGCTGCACGGGGGTCGGGAGCTCGTCGGTCGCAGCGGTGAGGACCTCCCAGCGCTGGAGCAGCTCCTGGCTGGGGTAGTCGAGGAGCACCGAGATGAGCTGCCACGCCGTGGCGAGCTCGTGGGCCGGAAGCCGGGGTCGTGGATGGCGTCGAGGTCGCAGTTCGGCCATCAGTCGTCGCCCTCGTCACGGTGGCCGCGTCCGCGCTTTCCGTGGCCGGGGAAGAGCCCTGTGGGCATGCCTTTGCCGTCCCAGTTCAGCAAGTTGACCCGTCCGATCTTCTCGCCGCCTCCCACAAGCTCGTCGGACTCTTGGCGGACCCGGAGCATCTGGAAGTTTTCCACCGCAACCGGCGTCAGCTCGCCCGACCCCTCGCCGAAGGGCCCGGAGCCGCCGATCATGCCGGGGCCGCCGTCGTAGTCCAGCGAGCACTCTGTCGCGAGCTCCTCCAAGGAGTGGGCCTGCTCCGCGTGGGCGGTCGGGATGACGTAACGCTCGTCGTACTTCGCCAGCGCCAGGAGCCGGAACATGTCGTACATCGTCTCGCCGTCCATCCCCACGGCCTCGGGGATGGACTCATCCGGGTCGCGCCCAAGGTTGATGTCACGCATGTATGAGCGCATAGCCGCCAGCTTCTTCAACACGGCGTCGACTGGCTTGGTGTCACCGGCGGTGAACAGGTTGGCGAGGTACTCCACGGGGATCCGCAGGGTGTCGATCGCGGCAAACAGGTTCGTTGTGCTCTCGGCGTCGAAGCCGGTGTCCTTGACGACGTCGACCACCGGTGACAGGGGTGGGATGTACCAGACCATGGGCATCGTCCGGTACTCCGGGTGCAGCGGCAGCGCCACTTGGTAGCGGTTGATCAGTGCATAGATCGGCGACCGTTTCGCGGCCTTCAGCCAGTCGCCCGGTATGCCAGCCCGTTCCGCCTCGCGTTGCACCGTAGCATCGAACGGGTCGAGGAAGACCGAGCGCTGGGCCTCATAGAGATCGTGGTCGTCCTCCACCGAGGCCGCCTCGAGCACCTTGTCCGCGTCGTAGAGGATCAGTCCGATGTAGCGCAACCGTCCCACGCAGGTCTCGGAGCAGACGGTGGGGATGCCCACCTCGACGCGGGGGTAGCAGAAGGTGCACTTCTCGGCCTTGCCGGTCTTGTGGTTGAAGTAGATCTTCTTGTACGGGCAGCCTGAGACGCACATGCGCCAGCCGCGGCACTTGTCCTGGTCGACCAGGACGATGCCGTCCTCGGAGCGCTTGTAGATGGCCCCGCTGGGGCAGGACGCTGCGCACGACGGGTTGAGGCAGTGTTCACAGATCCGCGGCAGGTAGAACATGAACGTCTGCTCGAACTCGAACTTCACCTTGTCGGTGATGCCCTTGAGCATCACATCGCGACTGGCGATCTCCTGGCTCCCGCCGAGGTCATCGTCCCAGTTCGCCGACCACGCGACGTTCATCGGCTTGCCGCTGATCAGCGAGTACGGCCGGGCCACCGGGAAGACGTCCTGCGCCGGGGCGTGGATCAACGTCTCGTAGTCGTACGTCCAGGGCTCGTAGTAGTCCTGGATCGAGGGCAGCTTGGGGTTGGAGAAGATCGTGGCGAGCTTCTTGAACCGCCCCCCTGCCAGCAGCTTCAGGCGGCCGCCGCTGGTGCGCACCCAGCCGCCTTTCCACTCCTCCTGGTCCTCATACGTGCGCGGGTACCCCAAACCGGGCCGGGTCTCGACGTTGTTGAACCAGACGTACTCCATGCCCGCCCGGTTGGTCCACGCCTGCTTGCAGGTGACCGAGCAGGTGTGGCACCCGATGCATTTGTCGAGGTTCATCACCATCGCCATCTGGGCCATGACCCTCATCGCTGTGCTCCCTTCGCAAGCGCCGTTCGCCGCAGGTTCATCAGTACTGCACCTCCTGTGAACGGCGGCGGATCACGGTGACCTCGTCGCGCTGGTTGCCGGTCGGACCCAGGTAGTTGAACGCGAACGTCAGCTGGGCGTAGCCGCCGATGAGGTGGCTGGGTTTCATCAGGATCCTGGTCAGGGAGTTGTGGATGCCGCCTCGCTTGCCGGTCTTCTCGGTGCGTGGGACGTCGATGAGCCTGTCCTGGGCGTGGTACATGTACACGGTGCCCTCGGGCATGCGGTGGCTGACGATGGCCCGTGCGTTGACGACGCCGTTGCGGTTGACTGCCTCGACCCAGTCGTTGTCCTTGATGCCGACTTTGGCGGCGTCCTGGTCTGAGATCCAGATCGCCTGTCCGCCGCGGGACAGCGACAGCATGAACAGGTTGTCCTGGTACTCGCTGTGGATGGACCACTTGTTGTGGGGGGTGAGGTACCGCACGGTCACCCCGAGCTCGCCGACGTTGCCGATCTCGGGCTCGCCGAAGATGTCGGTCATGTCCAGCGGCGGCCGGTAGGTCGGCAGTCCCTCGCCCAACTCCTGCATCCAGTCGTGGTCGAGGTAGAAGTGCTGGCGGCCGGTGAGGGTGTGCCACGGCTTGAGACGCTCGACGTTGATGGTGAAGGGTGAGTATCGTCGGCCGCCCGTCTCGGAGCCGGACCACTCCGGCGAGGTGATCACCGGCACGGGGGCGGCCTGGGTGTCGGCGAAGGTGATCATCTTTCCCTCGTGTTCGGCCGCAAGGTCGTGCATCAGCTGGCCGGTGCGCTTCTCCAGGGTCTTGAAGCCCTGGGTGGCGAGGTGGCCGTTCGTGGTGCCCGAGAGGGCCATGATCGTCTCCGCCACGTGGGTGGCCCTCTTGAGCGAGGGCCGGCCGTCCGCCATTCCGCCTCGGATCGCACCGTTCTTGTGCAGCAGGTAGTCCACCTCACGCTTCACGTCGTAGTGGACGCCCTTGGTGCTGGTGCCCAGGTCCTCCATGAGCGGCCCGAGGGCGCCCATCTGGTCAAAGAGGGCGCCGTAGTCGCGCTCCACCACGATCAGCTTGGGCATGGTCGTGCCCGGGATCGGTGCGCACTCCCCCTTTTTCCAGTCCCGGACCCGCCCGTGCGGGGTAGCCATCGCGTCGGCAGTGTCGTGCAGCAAGGGAGCGGCGACCAGATCCTTGCGCACGCCCAGGTGCCTGGCTCCCATCGGTGAGAACGCCTCGGCGATGGTCTGGAAGATGTCCCAGTCGGTCTTGGTCTGCCACGGTGGACTGATCGCAGGGTTGAACGAGTGGATGAAGGGGTGCATGTCCGTGGTGTTGATGTCGTGCTTCTCGTACCACGTTGCGGCAGGAAGGACGACGTCCGAGAAGATGGTTGAGCTCGTCATCCGGAAGTCGAGCGTGCACAACAGGTCCAGTTTTCCCTCGGGTGCCTCCTCCCGCCAGACCACCTCTTTGGGACGGTTGGCTCCCTCCGACTCCGCGGCAGACAGTGAGCTGTCCGTGCCGAGCAGGTGCTTGAGGAAGTACTCGTTGCCCTTCGCCGAGGAGCCGAAGAGGTTTGCCCGCCACATCATCAGGACCCGCGGCCAGTTCTCCGGAGCGTCCGGGTCCTCCACGGCAAAGCGCAGGTCACCGGACTTCAACTGTTCGACGATGTAGTCGCCGACCGGCTGGCCCGACGCCTCGACCTCGTCGGCGAGGTCGAGCGGGTTGCGGTTGAACGTGGGGAAGGACGGCATCCAGCCCAGCCGCGCGGACTGCACGAGCGCGTCGGCTGTGGTCATCCCGTCGAACAGGCCAGTGGCTGTCCCGCCGCAGAGGTGATCTGCCGTGTAGTGGTCGTAGCGGTACTGGTCGGTGTGCATGTACCAGTAGGCGGTCTGGATCATCTGCCGGGCGGGCCGCACCCAGTCCAGGGCGCTGGCCACGTGGCTCCAGCCGGTGACCGGGCGGGCCTTCTCCTGGCCGACGTAGTGCGCCCAGCCGCCGCCGTTGCGCCCCTGGCAACCGGTGATGGTGGTGAGCAGGAGCATCGCCCGATAGATGGCGTCGGAGTGGAACCAGTGGTTGGCACCTGCGCCGACGATGATCATGGAGCGGCCCTGCGTGTCCTCGGCGTTCTGGGCGAACTCCCGCGCGATGCGGGCCACTGCTTCGGCGGGCACCGAGGTGATGGGCTCCTGCCAGGCTGGGGTGTAGAGCCCATCCGGGTCGCCGTACCCGGTGGGCCACTGGCCGGGAAGGCCTTCCCGGGCCACGCCGTACTGCGCCAACAGGAGGTCGAACACGGTGGTGACGAGTTGGTCCCCTATGCGCCGCACGGGCACTGCGCGGCGTAGCACCGTGACGTCCGAGCCCGCGTTGTCGAACCGGGGCAGATCGACCAGCGCGGTTCCCTGCCTGGTGTCGAGGAGGCTCAGCGCCGGGACGACGTCACCGAGGTCGAGGTTCCACTTGCCCTCGCCTGCCTCCCCGAACCGGTCCCCGAGGCTTCCGTTCGGCACGACGAGCTCACCGGTGCGGCTGTCGACCAGGACTGTCTTGAAGGCGGCGTTCTCGCTGGCCGCAAATTCACCACCGAGGTCCTGGGCGGTGACAAACTTCCCAGCCCGGTATGCCGGTGTGCCGCCTTCTGGGGTCGGCCCATCGGCATACTCCTCAAGGGCAACGAGATAGGGCAGGTCGGTGAACTTGCGGGTGTAGTCCTCGAAGTACTCGACCTGCCGGTCGACGAAGAACTCCTTGAGCACCACATGGCCCATCGCCATGGCGAGCGCGCCATCGGTCCCTGGCGCCACGGGCAGCCACTCGTCGGCGAACTTGACACTGTCGGCGTAGTCGGGCGCGACCGCGATGACCTTCTGGCCGCGGTAGCGGGCCTCCACCATCCAGTGCGCGTCGGGGGTCCTGGTGACGGGCACGTTGGAGCCCCACATGATGAGGTAGCCGGCGTCCCACCAGTCGCCGGACTCCGGGACGTCCGTCTGGTCGCCCCAGATCTGCGGGGACGCGACGGGCAGGTCCGCATACCAGTCGTAGAAGGACAGCATGCAGCCGCCGATGAGCGAGGTGAACCTCGCTCCAGACGCGTGGCTGACCATCGACATCGCTGGGATGGGTGAAAAGCCTGCGACCCGGTCAGGACCCCACTTCTTGATGGTGTGCACGTTGGCGGCCGCCACGATCTCGGCCGCCTCGCCCCAGCTGGCCCGCACCAGGCCACCCTTGCCCCGGGCTGACTTGTAGCGCTTGGCCTTGACCGGGTCGTCCACGATGTCGGCCCACGCCAGGACGGGGTCGCCGAGGCGTTCCTTCGCCTCTCGGTACATCTCGAGCAGAACACCGCGGACGTAGGGGTAGCGGACGCGGGTCGGCGAGTAGGTGTACCAGGAGAACGCGGCGCCGCGGGGACAACCCCGCGGCTCGTACTCGGGTCGATCGGCGCCGGTCGAGGGGTAGTCCGTCTGTTGGGCCTCCCACGTGATGATGCCGTCCTTGACGTACACCTTCCACGAGCAGGAGCCGGTGCAGTTCACGCCATGCGTCGAGCGCACCACCTTGTCGTGGCTCCAGCGGTCGCGGTAGAACGAGTCGCCCGAGCGGCCACCCTTGGCGTAGATCGCACGCTGGTCCGCCGACACCTCAGAGCGGGTGAAGAACCGTCGGGTCCCGACCAGCGCCTCCGACAACGCCCCGTCCAGGCCGGCTCCTCCACCTGCTGCCTCATTCGTGGTCACGTGTTGGCCCTTCCGGTCGGTAATTCAGTCGTAATGCTGGTTTTGAGCGCCGAGCCGGCCACTCGTCGCGCCCCCTCGGCTCCGGCGCAGGCGGACTCGTCGAGCACACTGAGCGTGGCAGGGAAAAGGCCGTCCTGCTCCCTGAGAATGTGCTTCCGCAGCTGCTCGAGAGTGGCGAGCAGGTGAGTCGGCCAGTCGGGGTCCGACGGCGTCTCATGGGCTGCCGGAGCCAACACCGCATCGATCTCGCGGTGCTCTCGCTCGAACGCCGCGATGTGGTCCGGGAACTCGTGCGCCAGGTAGGGAAAGACGCCCTGCTCCTCCACCACGTTGTGGGGTCCGAGGATCGCAAGGATCTGCCGTGCGAGGGCGGCCGCGCCGCCGATGTCCCCGTCACGAAGGCACACCCGCACCCGGGCAATCTCCGCGACGACCGCGTCGTGCTCTCGGGTCAGCTCGTCGATCGCCGCGATGTCCTGGCAGCCGCAGTGCTCACACACTGGCGACCACCTTCATGCCGCAGCCCCCAGGAGTTCGCGGCGGGTCGAGCGTACGACCGTCACGGTCAGCAGCAGGCACCCCAAGGAGACCAGCGCCAGGAGGAGCAGACCCAGGCCATAGGAGCCGGTGCGGTCATGAACCGTGCTCATCACCAGCGGCGGGATGAAACCCCCCAGTCCCCCGGCCGCACCGACGAGACCGGTGACCGACCCGACCTGCGCAGCCGGTGCGGACCGGGCCACCAGGCCGAAGACCGCACCACTGCCAACACCCAGCGCGCCGGCCATGGTCAGGAAGGCGACCGTTCCGACCGGAGCCAGTCCTGGAGTGCTCGACTGCACGGCGGCACAGACGGCCACCACCCCGAACACGCCAGCCAACACCGGGATCGCTCCCAACCGGTCAGAGAGCCAGCCGCCCACCGGGCGCAGCACGACAGCGACGACCACGAAGCCTGCCATCCGGTTCGCGGCATCAGCCTGCTCCAAGCCGTACGCCGTCTTCAGATACGCCGGCAGGTAAACCGAGAAAGCGACGTACCCACCAAAAGCGACGGCGTAAAGGATGCACGCCTGCCACGCGATCGGCAGGCGCGCCGCCGCACTGAGCCGAGCCACCACCGACGTCGTCGGGACGACACGGCCCGGCGCATCACGCAGGAACAGCCATGACACCACGGCATACAAGGCGAGCGCGGCAGCCGTGATCAGGAAGGGCGCGGACGAACCCATTCCCTTGACAAGCTTGACCGTGGTCAAGGCGCTGATCGCAGTGCCGCCCATGCCGGCGCCGAACACCCCGATGGCGAAGCCGCGCCGCTCCGGCGGGAACCACGCGTTGACCAGCGGCACCCCGATCGCGAACGTCGTTCCCCCGAGGCCGAGGAAGAACCCACCCACCAACAACGCGCCGAGAGAATGCTGACCCAGCAGCCCGATGAACAGGACCGGCACGATCGTCGCGATGGAGATCAAGGGGAACATCACCCGGCCACCGAACCTGTCGGTCAGTGCGCCCGCGGGGATTCGGCCCAACGAGCCCACGATCACTGGGACCGCCACGAGCAGCGCCTGCTGACCAGACGACAGCGCCAGCAGATCCTTGAACCGCGGACCCAGCGGGCTCAACAATGCCCAGGCCCAGAAGTTCACCGCAAAGCCGACCGTCGCCAACACCAGCATGCGCACGGGCAGACCCTCACGACGCTGGTGCACGTGCACTCTTCCCCCAGCCGCGGTGGCCGTCATCTGCTGTCCTCTCACTTGCCCTCGACATTCCTATCGCGTCCTGCGCAGACTCGCGCGGCAGCGCTTCAGCCAACTGCTGCAACCAGCGTCGCGAATGCCCGCGCGACGACGCTAGGGACCAAGGACCCGAGTTGACCCTCGTGCCCGGGCGACCTTCCTCTTTGGCACCGCACGGCTCCTGCTCGGCAGTCGGGTCCTCACGTCCCCTTCCCACCGCCCCGCAGTGGTGGCTGAGCTTCTTCGTTTGACGAGGGAGCAGTCAGACGGTCGCGCGTACGAAGACGAGCCGCCAGTTCTCTGGCCCGCGCTCGAGGTAGTCCACTTGGAAGACGCCAGGGTGGCGCCGTTCGACCTGCGCGAGCAGCGGCTTGGGGTCGTGCGGGGCGAGGACCCGAGTTGACCCTCGTGCCCGGGCGACCTTCCTCTTTGGCACCGCACGGCTCCTGCTCGGCAGTCGGGTCCTCACGTCCCCTTCCCACCGCCCCGCAGTGGTGGCTGAGCTTCTTCGTTTGACGAGGGAGCAGTCAGACGGTCGCGCGTACGAAGACGAGCCGCCAGTTCTCTGGCCCGCGCTCGAGGTAGTCCACTTGGAAGACGCCAGGGTGGCGCCGTTCGACCTGCGCGAGCAGCGGCTTGGGGTCGTGCGGGGCGAGGAGGATCATTCCGGCGCCAGGGCGGATCGAATCCAGTGCACCCAGGACGGTGGCATGCCGGATGGCGTGCGGGACGGAGCGGGCATCGAGCACGGGATGGTCCGTGCCGTCGGCCTCTCCGCAGCCGCAGGCGTGCCCGTCTTGCGCCACTGACTCGGCCTGGTCGGACGAGTCGCCAACCAGCTGGTGCAGCCCGCCAAGCAGCGCACTCAGCGAGACATCGGAGGCACCCACCAACAGGGGAAGGACGAGGGTGTTGTCCTTCTCCAGGTGGTTGTCGAAGATCACCTGCAGCGCTCGGGCGGCGGCAGCAGTCTCAACCGGTGTCGTCGCGCCGCCGATCTCGCGGACGAGGTCGAGGATCACGGCGTGCTCCCGCAGCATCCCCTCCACCAGGAGTCGGCCTTCCGGGCGGCACCCGGCTGCGGCATACAGGGTGGCTTCCTCCGCGCTCGCGTGCGGCATCAGCACCCCAGAGCACCAGTCCACGAGCTGCCCAGCCGCTGCGCTGACCTCACCCTCGATACCTGCCGCGGCTGCGGTAAGGACGGCATGGACCTTCAGGTGCAGCGCCCCGGCGATCTCGGCGTGATGCTGCTCGACCGCTGCGGCAGCAGCAGCGTCCGCTTCGTTCGATGCGATGGCAAGGGGGACATTCATGACCGCAACCTCCGGAGTCGGACCAGACAGGCGTCAAAGCTTTGACGACACCAACGATTTTACTACAATAACTACCGTGGAAAATCCGGGATTGCCCAACATCACGTCCGCGCCGGGGCTGGGCCCTCGCCCGACGCCCCCGAGGTCCGCCATCGCCCCCTCCGTTTCGGGCGCGCAGCTGTCTGTCCTGGCGGCGTTGGAACAACAGCTTGCCCCCTCGACGCTGGCCGAACTGAGCGAGGCCACCTCGCTGCATGTCAACACCCTGCGCGGGCACCTGGAGGCACTTGCGGCTCAACACCGCGTGCGCCGGAGGCGGGCCGCGCCCAGCGGCCGAGGACGTCCGGCCTGGCTGTACGAGGCGACCGACCCCTCAGTCGGCGCACCGGCTTCGGACTATGCGGCCCTCGCGTCGAGCCTTGCTGCGGCCATCCACCGCACCAGTGCTGACCCGCGCGCCGAAGGGATCGCCGCCGGCAGGGACTGGGGTCAGGCCCTCGCCCGAGCCCAGCCGCAGGAGGAGTCCTCCCCCGGATCGGGCGAGGCCAGGCGGCGAGTCGTGAGCCTGCTGACCGACCTCGGCTTCGCCCCCGAACCACTCTCCCGGGGAACCGCCGTGCGGCTGACCCAATGCCCCCTGCTGGACGCCGCCCGCACGCACCCGGACGTGGTGTGTGGGGTGCACTTGGGCATCGTCCGAGGCGCCCTGCAGCAGTGGGGTGCTTCCCTGGGTGAGGTCGAGCTGCTGCCGTTCTCCGAGCCAGGCGCGTGCCGACTGCTGATGCCACCAACTCCCCGCACGGCGAGCGGCCGGTCATGACAGACCGGAGGTCCAGGCGCCCACTCCCGGAAAGCCGACCCAGCCCGGGTGCGGCCCGCGGATTCTGGTTCCTGCGCGACGTACCCGTTGTTCTCTGGCTTGTCGCGGTGGTCGCAGTCGCCTTGATGCACGAACGCGCTGCCCGCTCCGCGGTGGCTGCTGATCCACCTGCTGCTCTTGGGCGCCGTGAGCCACTCCATCCTGGTCTGGAGCAGGCACTTCACCGACGCCCTGCTGCACACGCCCGCCCGGGCGGGTGAGCGGCGCCGACAGTCCGCGCGCCTCGCCATGCTCAACGGTGGCACCGTCCTGGTGATCGTGGGCGTGCTCATCGGCCGGTGGCCCGTGACCGCCGTCGGCGCCGCCGCCATCGGTGGCGCGGCCTTCTGGCATGCAGGATCTCTGCTGGTCCAGCTGCGCGCCGCCCTCCCGGCACGGTTCGCCATGACCGTGCGCTACTACATCGCCGCGGCGGGGCTGCTGCCCATCGGCGCCCTGCTGGGCACCCTGATGGTCCGAGGAACCGCCGACCACACCCAGGAACGGCTGATGCTGGCCCACGTGAGCTTCAACGTGCTGGGCTGGCTGGGCCTGACCGTGTTAGGCACCCTGGTCACGCTGTGGCCCACCATGCTGCGCACCCGCATCGCCCCCGGCGCCGAGCGCGCCGCTACCCGCGCCTTGCCCATCCTTCTGGCGGGCGTCACCGTGACGGCCGTGGCCGCCCTGACCGGCGTCATCCTCGGCACCGCGTTCGGCCTAGCGCTCTACCTGGTCGGTGTCACCGTCCTTGCCGGGCCGTTCACGCGGGCCGCGCTGGCGAAGCCCCCTTCCTCCTTTGCCACCTGGTCGGTGCTTGCCGGGATGCTGTGGCTCGCCGGAACCCTGACCCTGCTCACGCTCAGCCTCGCCGTCTCGGACACCTGGGCCCGGGTGGACGCCCGACTCACCGACGCAACACCCTTCCTCGCCGCGGGGTTCGCCGCCCAGCTCTTAGTCGGTGCGATGTCCTACCTGATGCCCGTCGCCCTGCGGGGAGGTCCCGCCGCGGTGCGGGCAGCGAATCAGGTGCTCGACCGCGGCCGCTGGGTACGCCTGGCCCTGGTCAACGTCGGCTTGCTGGCCAGCCTGCCACCGGTACCAAGCCCCCTGCGAAATTTCGCCGCTCTCCTGGTCCTCGGCGGGTTCGCGCCGTTCATCCCCCTCATGGCTCAGGCCGCTCGAGCCTCGCGCCAGGCAAAGGCGCGGACGACGCCACCGGCCACTCGCAGCTCAGCAAAGGCGACAGCCGGCACCGGTTCTCCCGGGCCGGGAAACCGGCGAATGAACCGCATGATCCGCATCGTCGCGATCAGTCAGATCCGCGACACACCCGGCCACGCCTACTACCGACGTAAGCGAACCGACGGCAAGACCAAGCTCGAAGCGCTGCGCTGCCCCAAGCGGAGGATCTCGGATGCCGTGTACCGCCAGCTGCTCGCCGACGCCGAAACAGCCCAACTCGTCCTCGCGCCTGCGCGTCCAGGCAGATCTCCGCGGCCGCCCTGGCGGCCAGTTGACGGCGTCGCCCGACCGGCCGCGCCGTGCTTGTAGTCGCAGCGTCCCTTCGTACCGACCTGGGAGAATCGGTTGAGGAAGGTCGTTGCCTAGAGTCATGAAGCGGCCTGGATCAGGGAGAAAGGAATTTTGACGATGTGCCACTACTGCGGATGTCGAGACATGGCCTTGATCCGGGACTACATCGCCGAACACGAACGCGCGACCAACCTGGGCGGCGACGCAGTGCGCGCGATCGACCGCGGCGAACTGACCAAAGCCACCTCGCTGCTCGGCGCCATGGCTGCTGAGCTGCGCTCCCATTGGCAGGGAGAGGAGAAGGGGCTGTTCGCCGTGATGGGTCGTGACGAACTCTTCGCGGAGCACATCGGACCGCTGGTGAACGAGCACCGCGAACTCGAGGCGCTCCTGGACACGCTGGACCTGACCGACCCATCCCACCAGGCGCGGGTGCGTACCGCAGTCTTCGACCTACACGAGCACATCGCCAAAGAGGAGGACGGGCTCTTCCCGGCGTCGCTGATTGCCCTCACCGGTGACGAGTGGGATGCGTCCATGCAAGCTTGGCACACAGCACACCCCGATCACCGCATGATCGGCGAATGATGCCGGCTGTTCTCGACCAGAACTGGCCGCCCGAGGTAGAGCGCACCGCGACCGAACCTGCGGCATCCCGCCACCGTCAGCGAGATATCGGCATGCCGGCGATGAGCCGATGCCGGTAGCCGTGACTGTGCGGCCGGCGGACGCCGGTCCGGAAGGCGTCGAGTCTGAGTTCTGCCTGTGGTTGTCCGAGGTTGACCGGGAGGTCGAATGGATCGCGAGTCGGCCCCTTGGGAGGTCGGGGCCATGTCCAACTCGACGAGGCGACGCCTCAGGGGGCGACGCCGGGCGCGGGTGAAGGGGGCGCGCCGGAGACGAACGGTTTCGTCGGGATCGGTTCCGCGCCCCCCTTCTGCCTCAGGATGCCCAGGGTCGGCCGACTGTGGAGGCCCAACTCAGGGGTGGGTGCATTGTTACGGCGGGATCACGTCCGGGGTCGGGAAGGGGTGGATTTGGCGGGGCGCTGGCTTCGGTGGCCAGCGCGAAGAGTCGGTCGAGGGCATCGAGCCCGGTGCTGGTTCCTTGTTCTTCTACCAGAGCCAGGTCCTCGTGGGTCTCGATCTGGTTCCACTGCGCCTGCCAGTCGCGGATCCGGCGGGAGGCGCCGGTGGTGATGGGTCCGCGACCTGGACTGACGGCGTACCCGAATCGCTTGAGGGGGTCAGAAGTTGAGTGGCCTCGGAGGATGGCTCCGGCGATCAGGCGGCGTAGCACTTCGGGGTCTCCGATGTTCACGCCGCGGGTCCAGTACGCGGTAATGAGGAGCTGTCGGACGTCATCGGCGACCCCGGCTCCGTCCGCCTCCGCGAAGGCAGCCACCGCGGCCTGGGTGTGCGGCGCCATTGCCGGCGTCTTCCAGCCGAGCACCTCTCCTGGCAGGAGCCGCCCGGTCACGGCGGTCATCGCCTGGTCGATCGCGGTGGAGTCTTGCCCCCGAAGGGGCGCGCCCATCACGGGTAGGTGGGGATGCAGTTCCACGGCGCGCCACTGGATGTTGACGCCAACCGCTCGGAGCGCGTCGATCCGATGACTGGCCAGGCAGCCGCTTGGGCTGGTGAAGTCCGCGTAAACGAGATGTTCCCCGTGCGGGCGGGGTGCCGGTGCGTCAGGCATGCGCGACCGCCTGGTCGCCGCGGGACGGCAGCTGAACCTCGATGACGCCGTCAACGACACGGACGGGGTACACCGGCACCGGCGTCAGCGCCGGTGGCCCAGTAGGCGCGCCGGTGACCAGGTTGAACCTGGAGCCGTGCATCCAGCACTCCACGAACCCCTCGCCCACATCGCCCTCGGAGAGCCGTACCTGACCGTGGCTGCATTCGTCCTTCAATGCGTACACCCTCTCGTTGCTGCGGGCCACGCAGATCGCATAGCCGCCCAGATCTACACGTGCCGCGGTTTCGTCGGCCAACTCGGTCAGCGCGCCGACACGGAACCAACCGTCCTGCTCCATCAGCGCGTCCCGCGTTGCCGCCCACCAGGTCCGCCGGCTCGTACCGGCGACATCGCTGACGGGACCACCAGTCGCGAAGGGTCATCTCGAGGAACGGGGGTGGCTGCAACAGAGCCGCCGTCTGCGGCTGTGGCTCCCTCAACAGCGCGGACGCCCCCACCGTCTAGATGCGCCACGGCCACAGCCCGCTGGCCCGCATACAGGTCTCTGCCGAATCAACCAGCGACCCCGCCTCCGGGCCCAGGCCCTCTACTACCCAGGTCCGCCAACCCTCTGCGCTCAAGCCCTCGGCCTCGGCCCCCATGGCCAGCCGGGCCAGATCCTTGATGTATGAAGAGCACCCCGCGCCATCCAACCCCTCCACGTCGTTGCGTGGGTCCTCCAAGATCGCGTGATGAGCCCGCAGCAGGTCACCCTTGGCGTTCGCAAGGGCCGCACGGACCTCTCCCAAGTCCGACATCCGGGTGTCCACCCCCCAGGTTCACAGCCGGACAAGCACAACCCGACAGATCGTGACGTCGAGTCTCCAGCAGAGCGATCCGTCGACCGTGCCGCAGCATTCGGACCGACCACCGACCTAACGACCAGCGCCGACATCGCGCCACCAGCGTCGGCGTCCCTGGGCTTCGCGGCGGTGCTCGAGCCGACCCGTCCGCCGTCGGTCTCCCAAACAGCCAGACGTGACCGCTCCACGTCCGCAGCCACGTTGATCGCCGTGCAGGGTCCAAAACTGGCGCGCTGCTCGGGTTCAGGGCTGCGGCGAAGCGCCCCACCACCGGGTCCGCCCGGTGCCTCAGGGCCGTTTCCGACCCGATCGACTCGTGCGCCAATGTCGACGCCGGGATGGTGAATGGTCATCACACACACCGATTCAGGCCGAACGTTTCCGGCCAAGAGCTGACAATCACCGAAGGTGAGGCCGACGCGGTAGCCGCCCTACGAAATACCACCGATACCCCAACCTACGCCTACCCTGCACGCGCCGGTGCCGAAATCCGGCGTCGGGGCTCGATGCCGCGCCCCTCTGCGAGTCAAAAGAGGCCGAATTGCACCCAACCAAGTCAGCCCAAAGGCGAAGGCTCGGCCGGTCCGGCCCGTGCGCCCCGAGGAGTAGACCGAGGGTGCCCGTGGCGGTTGCGCCGGCTCCTCCCTCGCTGTTAAGCCAGCGCTCTGCCACCTTTGCGTTGCTGGTCAGGGACCGCCATCTGAAAGAAGCCCCTGGTCCCCGCAGCCGCTCACAGTGGCGGGCCAAGTCTGAGTAGCCGCGTCATGAGACCGGCTCCTGCTCGGCGAATGCCCGCGGCACCGTCGTCCGTGGCGCCCCTACCGCGCGTCCGGTCAACACCGCGGGGATTGGGGCCCGCGACCGCCACTTCGGATACGGCGATGCACTGCAGCAACGCGTTAGCGGATGCGATGCGGCAACGCGTTATCCGTAGCGGAGCGACCCCGGATGCGACGGCCGCGTCCAACGCGAACCAGGCAGGCGGTCTGGAGCCACCTCGCGGGAGTCGTTGTGCCACTGGTGCGGCCCCTCAGGGAGCACCTCCAGCCCGTCTGCCTCTGCCGCGGATGCGCCGGGGATGCGCATTTCAAAGGTGTCTTTGACGACGGGGTAGTCGTAGTAGCCCGCTCCCCCTCGCCTCGCCAAAAGACTGAGGGGGTGCGCCCACGCCGGGCGACCCGAGCCCGGACAGTCACCGCTTCTTCCCCATCTCGTGTCCGCATGACGGGCCAGCGTCCCATCCTCGGTCACGCGGATGCTGTGGTCACACACGGGGCACAGGGCGCGAGGGCCAGCCTCTTAGGCCAAGTCCGGCCTCCCTGTCGGTGGGACGATCTACATCGGAGGCGACCGGGGTTCAGGTGTCTCCGGGGAACTTCTCGGCCGCTACAGCGCCACGCTCGGGGCCTGCGTCGTAGCGGCAACGCTCGGCGGCATCAGGCTCAGGATGGACATGGACCGTGAGACGGTGATCGTCCACCCGGTAAGTCATGGTGGTGGTCACCACGGCGGCGCCACATGCCGGGCATACACTCGCGGCGCTCTCACGCATGAGGTGTCACGGGGCAACTCTGACCGTTTGTGGTGCCCGCGGCTATGGCTCAAGGGCACCCCCCAGCTGACTACCCGGCGGCGGGATCGCCCGGTGGCAAGCCAAAGCGCCCACGCCGTCGTGCCTCCCCCAGACGTGGGCACCCTGCTTCCCCCGGACTCCCCGCGGTACAGCCTGCGCCCTTAAGCGCGGGAGCGGTATGGCTCATCGGGGCCATATCGCCCGAACATCGCAAAGAGGATGGTGTGCCGTGCGCGTCCCTGTCACCCGGTGGCCCCCCTGGACCCCCTGGGTCGGCGGGGGCGCGCCTATGGCACGATGCCGTCTCGCGCGCCCTGCTCCCATCCCCCAGGTTGAGCGGGGCGCGCACCTGTCGACCGTGACATTCTGCTCTTCATGGGCGAAGACCCAGAGCTCGAGCAGGCCCTGCGCCTCCTCGACGACATCGACGCCACGGCTGAGACCGCCGACGCCGACCAGCCGCACAGCGTCATCGCGTTCGACGCCTACACCGAGGCGTACACCGTGAACGGGCCATACCCCGACGCGCACACCGCCACCATCGCGGCCGAGCGGATCAAGGCCGAACTCAACGAGGCGGCCGGCGCGCAAGGCTACCCACCGATCCAGACGTGGATCGCCATGCACTTCCCCGCAGACGAGGACTGACATACCGCTCGGCTCCGGTTGCCGCTATGTGGCAGTGCCGGATTTCGATCGGGCCACGGGCGGTCATCGTGGTCAACCGCCTGCGGGTGCATCAAGTGTGACTGCGGTGTCCCAGCTTGCCGGTCTACCGTGAACCCTGTGACAGCCAAGCCGGAACCTAGGTATGACACCTGCTTCGCCCCACTCCTTGTCAACGACCCCTTCGTCGCGCAGAAACGCGTCAAGGTAGCGGGCAGAGTTGCCGCCGTCGCGATGAGCCGATAGATGGGGTTGGCGATTGGCGGTTAGGGGTATACCGGGTTGAGCGCCAATCCACTTCGTGTGAAAGGCTCGCCGATGCCGCTCGATCTCATCTTCCTATTCGGTCGGACTCTTTGCCGTCCTCCTGCTGGTCGGCCTTCTCGTGATGCTTGGGAGAGGCGGCGGCGTGCGGACCGGTTCGCAGGGAAGTCCAAATAGGACCGGTGAACTGCAGCCGGTGACTGCCCACGGCCTGGAGAGCAGCGTTAACCGTACTCGGACCAGGTCAACCACCGAGGCTGTGCGCAGGCAGCTAGGCGTCTCGGAGCCCGACGCATCCTCAAGTCTCGGCGGAGGAGGTCAGTGCTTTAGTGCCAACCGAGCCTCGCACCGCAGGCAGTGCCCCAGGCCCGGCGGGGTCGTCACCGAGCACTGGCGCCGATTCGCTGGGAACGACGGACAGGCCGTGCTGGTACAAACGAGCTAGAAGGCTCACGTGCGACCACAGGTGGGTGTCGCACGCTAGGGAGGAGCTCGCCATGAGAGTCGTGGACGCGCTGGATCGCCTTCAACGCGAACGCCGTTGGGTGGCGCTGCCCATCGCCGTCGCCTACAAGTTCTTCGACGACCAAGGCAGCTACCTGGCCGCCCTGGTGGCCTACTACGCTCTGGTGTCGCTCTTTCCCCTGCTTCTGCTCCTGTCGTCGCTGCTCGGGTTCGCGTTGCAGGGCAACCCGCGCCTTCAGCTGGACATCCTGACGTCGACGCTGAGCCAGTTCCCGGTGATCGGGCCGCAGTTGCGCAGTACGGGGCTGCGCGGCAGCGGGACCGGGGTCTTCATCGGCGTTCTGGGGTCCATCTATGGCGCCTTGGGTGTGGCTCAGGCCGTGCAGAACCTGATGAACGTCGCCTGGGCGGTGCCGAGGAACCGGCGCCCGAACCCTGTCGTGGCCCGCGTTCGCAGTCTCCTGCTGCTGGCCACCGCCGGGGTGGCAGTCATCGCCACGTCCGTCCTGTCCGCTCTCGGGTCGGCTGCCGAGTCCTTCGGCGCGACCTCTGTGGGCGTTGGCCTGAAGGCCTTACTGATCGTCATCTCGGTATCCGTCAACGCGGGGGTGTTCCTGCTGGCCTTTCGGATCGCGACGGCGCGCGACGTCTCCTGGAGGCAGTCAGCCCCAGGCGCGTTGAGCGCGGCGGTGGCCTGGCAGGTCCTTCAGGTGTTCGGGGCCCTGCTGGTCGGGCATGTGTTGAAGCACGCCACTGCGCTGAACGGGGTGTTCGGGCTCGTGCTCGGGCTCCTGGCGTGGCTCTATGTCACCTCGGTGGCCATCACGCTGTCGGTCGAGCTCAACGTGGTGCTCGCGAAGCGCCTGTGGCCCCGGGCGTTGCTCACGCCCTTCACAGACGACGTCAACTTGACCCACGGCGACCGCCGCAGCTACTCAGACGCGGCGAAAGCCCAACGGGCCAAGGGTTTCGAGAGCGTCGAGGTGAGATTCCACGACGGTGGTCAGAATGCGAAGCCTCGTCCTCGTCAGGACGAGACCGGCGGCCCAGACCCCGGGTCGGACTAGGCCCTGGCATCGCCTTTCCGCGTTCGGCTGCGGCGCAGGGACACGACACCGGAGGCGGCGACTGCAACCAGGGTGGTGAGGCAGCCCAGCGGAATCGGCAGGCAGCAACCCCCACACGAGATCCTCGTGCCGTTCGCGGTGGTCGTGGAGTAGTTCGGGATCGGACCGAGGCGGAACCGGCCGCGCGGAGAAGGTGACATACGAATAGCCTTTCAGCAGAGTGTCCGGTGTGACTGTGTGGAAAGGCTCCCCCGGCATCCGAGGGAGCCTTTCCCGTGAAGCCTGCGACGACGTCACATCGCCCGTGACCCCGACGGTGGTCGGTCAGGCGTCGTGGTTGCAGTCGCTGTGACGCGCACCTGACGTGGCCAGACCGCGCGCGATCATGTAGCCGATGGTCAGGAAGGTGATGTAGCGCAGCGCCTGCCCAGCACTGAAGGGGTCGCGGCGGCCGCCGTGGCCGTTGTCGCCGACCACAAGAGCCGTAATAGCCACCGCGAGCACTGCCGCGATGTAGGCGATCAGCTCGGTGGTCTTGGTGGAGGGTCGGGTCTCGCCCGTGAGGCGGCGGCTGCCACCAGCGGCGTTGAGAACGGTGTCTGTGGACGTTGCTGTTTGTGGACATTGAGATGGGGACTCCTGAGATCTCCGAAATGCTCGGAGGCATGACATCGAATGCCCCGCAATGGCCTTCTACTAGACACTCGACACCTCAGACTGAGGGCGGCGGCCGGCCCGGACAGGCGGCCACGTCATGCGGTACTTGAAACCTGTCGGGGTGGGTATGGCCTGTCAACTTGCGGATCAGGCCCTAGCCTGGCCAGGTGCCTCTTCCCTATGACCGCGTGGTCCTGATCTTCAACCCCCACAGCACCGGTCAGGCGCAGCAACGGGCCGAGGACCTGCGGGACGACCTGGCACGGCGCGTTCCGTCCTTGCCCGTGGACCTGGTTCCCACCGAGTATGCCGGCCATGCGACCGAGCTGGCTCGTGCGGCTGCGGAGGGGGGCGCCCGCTGGTGGTGTCAGTCAGCGGCGACGGCGGCTACAACGAGGTCGTCAACGGCGTGATGCAGGCGGGCAACGACCGCGCCGTCGCCGCGGTTCTGGCCGCGGGCAACGCGAACGACCATCGCCGCACGACCAAGGAACGACCACTGGGTGAGGCAGTCGCGCAGGGCAGGCTGACCCGGATCGACCTGCTTCGGCTCGCCACGAGCGGCGCGGGGAGCGACGCGGTGCGCTACGCCCACTCCTACATCGGCTTGGGGTTGACGCCGGTCGTTGCGGTCGACCTGGAGAAGGGCGGCAAGGGCTCGGTGCGAGAGGCTGTCAGTGTCGTCCGGGCCTTCGCGAAGTTCCGCCCGTTCGAGATCGAGACGGAGAATGGCGGTCTTCAACGCTTCGACAGCCTGGTCTTCGCCAACATCGCGCAGATGGCCAAGGTCGCCACCCTCGCCGAGGACCAGGGGATTCCTGATGACGGTCTCTTCGAGGTCATCACCCTTCCCCACACCACCAAATGGCGCATCCTGGCCACCGCCCTCAAGGCCAGCACCACCGGCCTCGGCAAGCAGCCGAGCGTCCGCAGCTACGCCTTCACCACTGTGACGCCGTTGCCCATGCAGGTCGACGGCGAGGTCATCGACCTTCCGGCGGCCACGAAGGCCCGGGTGGACATCCTCGCCAAGGCGCTGCCGACGGTCCTCTGATCGACTAGGCTGTCGACCTGCCGCCCGCGGCCACCCTCGCTACGCTGACACAGTGAGCCTTCTGCCCCAGTTGCCGCTGTGGGCGGAGCTCCTCATCTTCCTGGCGAGTGCAGCCACGATCTGGGTGGCGGGGATCCCGCTGTCCAACTACACCGACATCCTGGCCGACCGGCTCCATCTCGGGCAGGCCCTCGGGGGCCTGATCCTGCTGGCCATAGCCACGAACCTTCCTGAGATCGCCATCACGTACAGCGCCGCCGCGAGCGGCAAGCTCGATGTCGCGGTGAGCAACATCCTGGGCGGTATCGCGATCCAGACCGTGGTCCTGGTGGGGCTGGACGCGTTCGGGGTTCGTGAGAAACGGCCGCTGACCTACCAGGCGGCGAGCCTGACCCTGGTGATCGAGGGCGCGATCGTGCTGGCCGTCCTGGTTGTCGTGGTAATGGGCACGCAGCTACCCAAGAACCTGGTCGTGGCCCGGCTGACTCCCGATGTCGTGCTCATTGCAATGGTCTGGGTAGTCGGGTTGCTGCTCACCCAGCGGGCGGGGGCCAAGCTGCCGTGGTCCAACAGCGGAGAGGCGCCCGACAGCCAACCCAAGCCTCGGGGCCACTCGCAACAGACGCGGGCAGCCGATGCCACCCGCCGTGGCGTCAGAACCCTCCGAGTCGTCCTCATCTTCGGGACCGCAGGTCTGGCGACGCTCGTCGCGGGGGCCCTTGCGGAGGAAAGTGGGACGGCGGCCGCGGACCAGGTCGGGCTCTCTGGGGCCCTGTTCGGGGCAACGGTCCTGGCAGCCGCGACGTCGCTGCCCGAGCTGAGCACCGGGCTGACCGCGGTCAAGCAGGGCGACTACAAGCTCGCCTTCGGTGACATCTTCGGGGGAAACGCGTTTCTGCCCGTGCTGTTCCTGCTGGCCGTCCTGGTCTCGGGCAAGGCAGTCCTACCCAACGCCCACGCCGCCGACATCTACCTCACCGGTCTCGCGGCCCTGCTGACGGTCGTCTACATGACCGGCCTGATCTTCCGCCCCGCCAAGCAACATGCCCGCCTCGGTATCGACAGCATCGCCGTCCTGGTCCTCTACGTCGTGGGCGTCATCGGACTGGTTGCCCTGCCCCAGTAGCCGCGCTGTGGCGGTCATCGACCATCCGCCTCGGCCGTCTCCTGGCAGGTGGCCGAGGTGTCTCAAGGGAACCGGGTGCAAGGCGAACCGTCACATGATCCCGGGCGCGACGATCGGGCCGCTTGCTGGGGGTTCGGCCACGGGAGAGGTGCCCTCCCGGATCCGAGAACCGCACGCCCCGGGCGAGCTCCTTAGGCCAACCGCAAACCACCTACTGCCGGGCGAGGGGACCTTTGGCACTGTCCGGCTGGGTGGGGGCATGGTGGTGTGGAAGGCAGTGAGGAGTACGGCGACGCGTCTGCGCGGCGTCCCTCCCACGTAACCCGATCGGAGCACCACCATGGGCACCTTGGGCATCGTCTTGACGGTCACCGTCGCCGTCCTACTTCTCGTCCTCGCGATGGCGGTCAAGGTCGTCAAGCAGTACGAGCAAGGAGTGGTGTTCCGGCTAGGTCGCGTCATGGGACCGCGCGCGCCCGGACTCCGGGCCATCATCCCGTTCGTCGACGTCATGCACCGGGTCTCCAAGCGGATCGTGACGATGCCGATCCAGTCCCAGGGCATCATCACCCGCGACAACGTCAGTGTGGACGTGTCCGCTGTCGCCTACTTCCGGGTGGTGGACACCGTCAAGTCCGTGGTGGCGATCGAGAACGTGTATGCCGCGATCGACCAGATCGCCCAGACCACGCTGCGCAAGGTGGTCGGCCAGCACACCCTGGATGAGACGCTGTCGGAGACCGACCGGATCAACCTGGACATCCGCGAGATCCTCGACGTCACCACCGTCGAGTGGGGCGTCGAGGTCACCCTGGTCGAACTCAAGGACATCCAGCTCCCGGACACCATGAAACGGGCGATGGCCCGCCAGGCCGAGGCCGAACGGGAGAAGAGGGCCAAGATCATCAACGCCCAGGGCGAGTCCCTGGCCGCAGCCGCCCTGGGCGATGCCTCCGACACGATGATGGCCCACCCGCTGGCACTGCAGCTACGCAACCTGCAAAGCCTCGTGGAGATCGGTGTGGACAAGAACACGACAGTCGTCTTCCCCGCGCCGCTCATGACGACCATCGCCGAGCTCGGCGCCTTCCTGGCCCGCGAGTCCGCCGCTGCCACTGGCGCCCAGCCTGCGCCCAACGCGCTGGCCCCACTCCCCACCGGAGCGATGCCGCCGCCTGCACTCACACCCCCCGACCTGCCACCCGCCATGAACGGCACCACCGGCCCTGGATCCACCGTACTGAACGGGGGCAAGGCATGACCTCCCTGACTGCACCGGCACAGCACCAGCCGCGCGAACAACACAAGGCACGCCTCACCCTGAAGCGCGACCGAGGAAAGGGGCCCTCGGACGGCACCTGGTGGCCCCGGATCACCAACCTGCAAACCGAGCTGCCCGCCCTGGACCTCGCCGTCCACCAGCTCACCGGCTCCCGCATCGCCCGCATCGCGTACACGCACGGGCAGTGGCCACCAGGCCCGCGCAAGGCACGCACGCCGCTGGGCGTAACCAAGATCGGGTGGTTCACCCACAGCGCCCACCCCGAGAACATCGACCTCAGCCTGGCCGACTACACCCACCTCGTCCTGACCGTCATCCCACCGACCACCCCAATCACCGCCAACCCCACACCTCACGACCACGCCACACCCGCTAACCCATCCCCCTAACCAGTAAGATCCACATGACCTCGGGGCAGAGGTAGCCACACCCACCGACAGGGGTCGGCGGTGGGGCCCGAGGCCCTGGCGCATCTGCAGAGCATCGAAAGTCCCAATCTGATGGTTCTCCCCACGGAGATGCGGCCAGGGCCCTCAGGCGTGCCGGCGTCAGCGCGGCCGCCCCCGGCCCCGGCTGGCGCCTCTGCTCGCCGGTCGATGGCGACAGACGCGCAAGAGCGCGTGGGCTGAAACGAGCGGTCAGCGGCTGTGGGCGTCGGCGTACGCGGCCTTGACGGAGGCTGGCAGCGTGCCGCGGATGCTGACTCGATGGCCGTTCTCGAGCGCCCACCTGCGGATCTCGGCCACGCTGACTGATCCCACGTTGCCGTCTTTCCCGCCCTGCTCTGGTGTTTTGCCCGCGCCGCCGGGATCCTGCTGAGGCCGATCGTGGAGAGGACGAGGCCTTGGCGTCGGCCACCTGCGGGATCACGGCACCCGCGGCGTCAACGACACTCAGGCTGACCTTGTACAGCGCGCCGATCACTCGAAGCGCATCGCCCAACGGTTCGGTCGAGTCAATCATGACCTTCAACGCGACACCTCTCGGAGTTCTGAAACCACGGCAATCGACTGCCGGACTGAACGGCACGCTACCGCTCACCGGCCTGGCACATGAGAGTGCCTGAACGAGCTCGGTTCCCGACGAGCCCACCGGGATGTCGCGCGCCAGCAGCGTTTCGCGGCCAGCGCCGGTCAGCGGTGCTGGCCGCGCCCCACGAGCTCTGTCAGACGACCCCAGACCCGGGAAGGTCCGGTTCGGCGTTCACGCAGCCCAGGCGCTGCCGTGTCAACGGCCTCCTTCGGCTGGCGCCTGCGGCCTCACAGCGGTGGACCGCGACAGAGGCGCGATGCGCCTGGGCCGCACGCCCTTTTCTGAGAGCATCGAAATGCCGGCAGCCACGACGTCTTCTCGTTCGTTCACCACCTTTGATCGGAGTTGACTAGGGTCGAAAGCGGGTGCGCGTTCTGTCAGCATCCGGACGCGCCTTAACCCCCACCGAGGAGTCCCAGTGCCGATCGTCAAGCGCACCGTTGAGATCACCGCCAGTCCGCAAGCCGTCTACGCCTACCTCGCCGACTTCGAGAACGCGCGCGAGTGGGACTCAGGCACCGTGTCATGCACGCGCGTGTCTGGAGACGGCGGACCGGGGACCGTCTACCGCAACGTGTCGAGGTTCGCGGGTCGAGAGATCACACTCGACTACACCGTCGAGCTCAAAGCCGAGCCGACCTTTGTCATCGTCGGGCACAACAAGACAACGACGAGCCACGACACGATCGTTGTCCGCCCGGGCGCCGAGGGCGGCAGCGCCGTCGACTACATCGCGCACTTCACCTTCACCGGTCCCGCCAAGTGGCTCGGACCCCTCGTCGTCCCGCTCCTTGAGCGGCTCGCCACGAAGACCGCCACCACGTTGCACGCAGCCCTCGCCCATCTTGACACGCCTAAGACAACCTGATCGCGACATACCCACAGGGCCACGGGCCACGGCTGGGCGGCAGCTACGACTCTGGAGCGCTTTGGGCGGCGCAGTACCGGTCGTGCCAGCGGCCGGTACTGCGCCGCCGGGTGGCCCTGAGCCGGCAAACGCCGGGCAAAGGTCGGCGTCGCGCGCGTTCCTCCGACGAGATCGATTCGCCTGAGCTTTGACGGTGCAACGTCGACCGGTGCACCGCGGGCCCGCCTGCGTAGAGGGCGGGTCTGCGCCCAGCCAACGGGCATACCACCTGCGCCGACGGCGTGAGCGACGCCCCGGCCGGACCGCGCTCCCGCACACGCCTTCCGAAGCGCAACAACAACCGCAGCCGCGGCGCAGCATTCACACCCACCTGGAAATCGCGCACCCACAGGCTATTGGGGAAGGGGGGCAGCGACTTTGTCACTTACGCGTGGCTTGTCGGGACCGTTCGGCCGCGAAAACCTGGACGGCGACCCTGCAAACCGACGAGGAGCACGGATCGGCCCACTGCATGTTCGAGGCCCTCGGCCGCCCCGACGATGAGCTAGAACGCCGACGGTCCGACGCAACGTTCAAAGCGTGGGAAACCGCACTCGGCGCCTCCGTCGACCCCAATCGCTGCTCCGCCACCAAGCCGAGCTCTACCGCGAGCAAGGAGGTGGCCCTTGGCCGTCGCCCAAGTGCGCCAGTTGAGGACATCCTCTTTGAGCCATGCGAAGAAGGTGGTACACGGTCAGCGCCAGCACACGGGTCTGCTGCACGAACAGGTGACAGTGGTTAGTCACGCCGCCTGAGTGGCGGGCGTGGTCATGATGGTCTCGTATTCGATCGGGGTCAATCGGCCGAGAGCGTCTTGGCGGCGTCGGCGGTGGTAGGTGCGTTCGATCCAGGTCACGATCGCGATCCGTAGGTCCTAGCGGGTGGCCCAGGGGTGCCGGTTCAGGACGTTCTTCTGAAGCAGGCTGAAGAACGACTCCATCGCGGCGTTGTCACCCGCGGCGCCGACCCGGCCCATCGATCCCACGAGCCGGTGCCGGTTCAGGGCCCGCTGGGCCTTCCTGCTTCGAAATTGGGACCCTCTGTCCGAGTGAACGATGCAACCGGCCACGTCCTGGCCGGCAGCGCGACGCATCCCGACGGCGTTGTTGATGGCCGCGACCGCCAACCGTGACTTCATCCGGGAGTCGATCGAGTAGCCGATGATCCGGTTCGAGTACACGTCCTTGACCGCGCACAGGTAGAGCTTGCCTTCGCCGGTCCAGTGTTCGGTGATGTCGGTCAACCACAGGCGGTTTGGGGCGTCGGTGGTGAAGTTCCGCTTCACCAGGTCGTCGTGGACCGGCGGACCGGCCTTCTTACCGGATGCCGCGCTTCTTCTTTCCGAAGGCCGACCACCAGCTGGTTGTCCGAGCAGATCCGCCACGCGGTCCGATCAGCCATCGCCTGCCCGGCGTCACGGGCTTCGTCGGCGAGGAACCGATAGCCGAACTCGGGGTCGTCCTTGTGGGCGTCGAACAGGGCGTTGGCCCGGTACGCCTGGTCGAGCTCGGCGTCGGTGACCGGGTTGGCCAGCCAGCGGTAGTAGGGCTGGCGGGCGATCTTGAGCACCCGGCACGTCACCGTGACGGGGACACCGTCTTCGGCAAGGTCTTGGACGAGCGGGTAGCTCATTTTCCCGGCAGATGGGCCTGGGAGAAGTAGGCCGCGGCACGTCGCAGGACCTCAACTTCTTGTTCCAGGGTCTTGATCCGCCGCTTGGCTTCACGCAGCTCCGATGACTGCACGTGGGCGGTCCCTGGTCGGTCGCCGTCGTCGAGGTCGGCCTTCTTCATCCACGAGTACAGGGTCGTGTAGTGGATCCCGAAGTCCTTGGCGATCTGGTCGAGCCCCACACCGGGCTCGCGCTTCCTGGCGACCCGGACAACGTCGTCACGGAACTCCTTCGGATACGGCTTGGTCACGGTAGACATCCTTCCAGCCCAACCCCTCGGGTTAGGCAGATCGGTTGTCACCTATCCGTGCAGCAGACCCAGACGGTCCTGACCGATGCCGCTGGCGAGGTCGCGATCGAGGTCCCCAGGGACGGGTCGGGGACCTTCAGTCCGGTCATCGTCAAGTAGCGGCAGCGGCGGCTGAGTCACGTCGATGCGATCGCGATCTCCTTGTACGCCACGGGACTGACCACTGGTGAGATCTCCGCGCACTTCGCCGAGGTGTAGGCGCGAGCATTTCCAAGGACACGATCGAGCGCGGCACCCTAGGCGGTACCTGCGTCTACGTCGGCTGCGTGCCGTCCAAGACCCTGCTCACCGCAGCCGCCACCCGTCATGGCGCCGCGACGACCCCCTTCCCTGGCGCACCCACCACGGCTGGCCCGACGGACCTTGCCGCCCTGGTCGCCCAGAACAGACGAGCTACTCGAGGGCCTGCGCCAGGCAAAGTACGCCGACGTCGCGGTTTGCGGCGACATACGCGGAGACCTCGGCTTCTGTGGCGTGCCCGCGTATGCCGCTGAGCACCGTCCCTTAAAGCAGGCTCACCTTGCCGGTGGTGTGGCCCGTCCTTCCATGCCCCACCTCGTCACCCTCGAGGACTACACGCTTCGCCCGGCTTCGACGGGCAGGACCGCGGTCACCAGCTCCGTGAGGCCCGCGCCGACGACGACCACGTCAGGCCTGCCCCCAGGCACCAAGGCGTCGAGTCCACCGACAGGGGCAGGTCCAACCACAGGGATCCCATAAGCCAAGCAGACCACGCCCATCAAGTACCACGCGCCCCCGCCCGCAACCCCGGCGAGGAAGCAGGCCCGCACCGGTGGCAGCGAGGGTTTTGCTACGCGGATTGCCGGTGGCGTACCCCTTCACCGCGAACCACGCTAGGGCGGTCGGGCCACCGCTCAAGCATTGTCCCGGGCGTCCGATGCCGGGCATCGGCGCCGTAGGGCCGCACCGTGACCGCAGAAGGGCGTCCTATGACCGAGCACGACAGCCTTGACCGCCCGACGACCCCGTCGACGTGAGGACCTCAGTGATCCACAAATATGGCCCCAGAGCCATTGCCTTCGCGCCGACCATGGCCGCTTCTGTAAGAACCGCACCCGCGCCGCCACTAACAGAGGTGTGGCCATCCAGCCTCCAGAGTCGCCGTCTCATCAACAGTCCACAGCACGAATCCGAAGGAGTTCCATGACTATCAACCAGTCCTCCCGGTTCGGTCTTCGTCGCGTCGCGGCCGCCCTCGCGTCGCTCGCCGTCCTCGTGGCCCTCGCCCTGGCCTCGCCACAGGCGAACGCTCAGCCCCCGGCCACCATGGTCGACGCCATGCACCAGACGGCCATTCCCACCACGACCCAGGCGCGGCTCGCCCTGCATGACCAGATGCGCCGCCTCTGGGAGGACCACATCACCTGGACCCGCCTGGCCATCGTCACCTTTGCGGCTGACACCAAGGGCTTCCCGACGACGGCGGGGCGGCTCCTGCAGAACCAGCAGGACATCGGTGAGGCCATTAAGCCGTTCTACGGGGACGCAGCCGGCAACCAGCTCGCCGCCCTCCTGCACGACCACATCACCATCGCGGTCGAGATTCTGCAGGCCGCCAAGGCGGGCGACGCGGGCGCGTTCGCCGATGCCAAGGAGCGCTGGTACGCCAACGCGAATGACATTGCGGATTTCCTTGCCGCAGCGAACCCCAGGTTCTGGCCCGACAGTCTGATGCGGGCTGACATGCAGACCCACCTCGACCAGACGCTCGCCGAAGCCGCCGACGAGCTGAACGGCAACTATGCGGCCAGCGTCACCGACTACGAGGCCGTGCACAGTCACATCCTTGAGATGGCAGACATGCTCAGCAACGGAATCATCGCGCAGTTCCCCCAGAAGGTCCGCTGAGCCAGCCGAATGACCAGCCGGGTACCCCCGGGCAAAGGTCGGCGTCGCGCGCGTTCCTCCGACGAGATCGACGCGCCTGAGCTGTGAGGCTGGGTCGTCGACCGGTGCACCCTGGGGCCGCAGGTGGAGAGGGAGGGTCTGCGCCCAGCCACCGGGCGTACCACCTGCGCCGACCTCATGAGCGCGGCCCCGGCCAGACCGTGCGTTTGCACGCCATTTCGAAGTGCACCAACAAGCACACCCGCTTCGGTCGAATGAGGAGAGCCCGGAAGCGTGGCTGACCTCGCATGGTGGAGTGGCGAGCAGGGCCAGGCGGCTGTGGCCGTCGGTGCCGAGGACGATCTGGCTGAGCCCGCGCGGGGGCCCTGGAATGTCGACGGCCCCGGTCGTCCCGTCCGGGTTGACGCGCGCGAGGTAGCCGGAGCCGCTGGTCAGGCTGCGACGGCCCCCAGCTGAGCCGCCAGGCCGACCAGGGATGTGGCCTCGATGTCGGAGGTCGCCGCCAAGTGCGCGGGGGCCCCGACGGTTGCGAAACGCTGCTCCATCGGCGCCATGTCCGAGAGGGTGACGTGGAAGACGATCACCTGCTGCAGGCTAGCCCACGATCGAGCGTGGCGCCGGTGGAGCACGCGCACGTCACGGCTGCCTCGTGGCAGGAGCTTGTCGCTCAGTCGAGCGGTGACTGGGTGATCTCGACCACGTCCAGGACCGACTGCGTGCACCGATGAAAGGCGCTGGTACACCGCCCGCTGGCGGGTGGCCCCACCGTGCCCGGTCCGGGTCGCGAACACGTGCGCCTCCCCCCAGGCGATCACCTGCTCGACCGCCCGGGGTGCGCGTCGTGGACCCGCGCCCGGGTCGGCTCATCGGCCAGCGCCCACGCCACCGACACCGACTTCGGCACCGAGAACGTCAGGTCGAACCCGGCCACGCTCTGCGGCACCTTGCGGACCCGCCCCAGGTGGTCCACCACCACCATCGGCCTGCCGCTTGGCGGGCGGCCGAGCGGCTCTCCGGTGGCCGGGTCCTGCAGCATTCCGAGCATCCGCCATAACGCCAGCTCACCCACCGGGGAGCCCACGGGCACGCCCCGGCCGCCATCCAAGCCAGCCAGCCCGGCGCCCAGGAACCGGCCTGGCGGGGTCCCCTTCGCGGCGTAGTACGCCGTCAGCCCCGAAGCAGGGCCGGCCTCGTCCATCCGCGCCACGGACGACATCAGATACCGGAACCCGGCACCCAACGTCATCCGCCGAACCGACAGCGTCACACCTAGAGAACGGGCACCTCGGGGCACCCCCGCCCCCCTTGCCCGCACCAGCGGTGGTCGGGTCGTGGTGGAGCAAAGGGCACTTTCAAGTGAAGAACGGCGGCTCCCCGCTTTCGGCCGAGGCCACGCGATGGGGCTTGACCCGCACCATCGCGACCCGACCAGCAGATGCGTGCCGCGGGACTGTGGTCAGGCCCCGTGCTCAGCCCATGCCTCCGATGCCCCTCCCGCCGGCGTAGGAGCCATACCGGGAGTGACCTTCAAGGAGGGCGGTGGCTTGCCTCCACACTCGTCTGCTCGGCGCTCCTCGGGCGTCCGGCGGCTCCCTGAGCACTGTCGACCATGCAATAGTTGCTGCGCTGCAATCGTTGCGTGATATGAATAGGTGATGACCCGCCCCGTCTTTCCTTCGTTTCCGCCGCACGTGCTGCGTGAGTACGCGTTGCTGGCAGATGGTGAACGGGGCGCGCTGATCGGGCCACGCGGTGACGTGGCCTGGATGTGTGCCCCGCGCTGGCACGACGACGCCGTCTTCGCCTCGCTGCTCGGCGCGCCGGGCGGGTATGCGGTGACGCCCACCGACGACCGCTACGTCTGGGGTGGGAGGTACGAGGACGGCTCGTTGATCTGGCGCAGTCGCTGGGTGACGTGCAGCGGGATCATCGAGTGCCGCGAGGCCCTGGCCTATCCCGGGGATGTGGACACCGCGGTCCTGATGCGCAGGGTCGTGGCCCGCCAGGGCCCGGCCCGGGTCCGCGTCCTGCTCTCGCCGCGCGCGGAGTTCGGTCGGTTCTCACTGACGCGGCTGTCCCAGAAGGACGGGGTCTGGACCGGGCGAAGCGGACCGCTGCGGTTGCGGTGGAGCGGAGCAGCCGAGGCTCGCGAGGTCGGCTCCGGGGAGCTCGAGCTCGACCTGGTGGTGCCGGAAGGCGGCCATCACGACCTCATCCTGGAGATCTCGACAGCCAGCTGGCCAGGACCTCCGCGTGACCCGGACGTCCTCTGGGAGAGCACCGAGAACGCGTGGGCCTCGGCCGTGCCCGAGATGGACGTGACCATTGCGGCGGACGACGCGCGCCAGTCGAGCGCGTTCCTGCGAGGCATGACCAGCAGCACCGGCGCCATGGTCGCCGCGGCGACCATGTCACTGCCGGAGCGGGCCGCCGAGGGACGCAACTACGACTACCGGTACGCCTGGATCCGTGACCAGTCCTACGCCGGGCAGGCGATGGCCGCCTGTGGCGACCTGTCCTTGCTCGACTGCGCTGTTCGCTTCGCCTCCGAACGCGTGCTTGCCGACGGCGACCAGCTGGCGCCCGCTTACACGGTCACGGGGGCGCCCGTCCCCGAGGAACGCCCCTTGGACCTCCCGGGATATCCCGGCGGCAGCAGCATCGTGGGCAACTGGATCAACGGCCAGTTCCAGCTCGACAACTTCGGCGAGATCCTGCTGCTGCTCGCAGCCGCCGCACGCCACGACCGGTTGGACGTCGACCACTGGCATGCCGCGGAGGTCACGGTCGACGCGGTCCGGTCCAGGTGGCAGGAGCCGGACTCCGGGATCTGGGAGCTCGAGCCCCGGCACTGGGCGCACTCACGCCTGATGTGTGCGGCCGGGCTGAGGGCGATCGGTCGGCAGGCGCCAGCTAATCAGGGTGCCGAGTGGAGCTCGCTCGCCGACGCCATCGTGGCCGACGCCGCGCGGGACTGCCGACACCCCTCGGGTCGGTGGCAACGATCGCCGCAGGACCCCCGGATAGATGCCAGCCTCCTGCTCCCGGGCATCCGCGGTGCGGTGTCGTGGTCGGACCCGCGCACCGCGGCGACCGTTGACGCGGTCGAGCGCGAGCTGGGTTCCCAGGGCTACGTCTACCGCTTCAGCCAGGACTCCCGCCCGCTGGGAGAGGCAGAGGGTGCGTTCCTCCTCTGCGGGTTCCACCTGGCCATGGCTGCTCACCAGCAGGGCCACCACACCGCGGCGATGCGCCTGTTCGAGCGCAACCGGGCCGCTTGCGGAGCCCCCGGCCTGTTCACCGAGGAGTATGACGTAGAGCAGCGGCAGCTGCGTGGCAACTACCCCCAGGCCTTCGTCCACGCCCTGCTCATCGAGACCGCCACGCGACTCGCCGGCCCGAGCCACACCCCGATGACCTGACCGCCCAGTGACCTGAATCCGACGACTGATCACCGATGACCTGACCGAAGATGCGCGGGCCGCCGTTCGAGACGACCTCGCGGCGTCCCACTCCGACCACCGCTGACCGAGCACCGAGCACCGACCAGCCCCCACCTGAAAGGCGCGACCCATGACCACCTCACCAGCCCTTCCACGCAACGCCAGCGCACCACGAGGACACCGTCGTCAGGTGGTCGTCGTGACCGGCGCCTCAGGCGGCATCGGACGGGCCAGCGCGATCGCCTTCGCCCGCCGGGGCGCAGCGCTCGCCCTGCTGGCTCGCGGTGACGCCGGGCTCGACGCGGCAGCGGCGCAGGTCCGATCGGCCGGCGGCGAGGCCCTGGTCGTCCCGACGGACGTGGCGGACCCGCAGCAGGTCCAGGCGGCCGTCGCCCGGATTGAGGAGGAGCTCGGCGCCATCGACGTCTGGGTCAACGTGGCGTTCACGTCGGTCTTCAGCAGGTTCGACGAGATCTCGCCCGAGGAGTTCAAGCGGGTGACCGAGGTGAGCTACCTCGGCTACGTCTACTCGACCATGGCGGTCCTGCCGCGGATGCGCGAGCGCGGCCGCGGCGCGATCGTGCACGTCGGCTCGGCCCTGGCCTACCGCGGCATACCGCTGCAGAGCGCCTACTGCGGGTCCAAGCACGCCATCCAGGGATTCCACGAGTCGCTGCGCTGCGAGCTGCTCAGCGAGCACGAGCCCCGTCAAGGTCACCATGGTGCAGATGCCTGCCGTGAACACGCCCCAGTTCTCCTGGGTCCTATCGCGCCTGCCCACGCCGGCCCCAGCCGGTGCCGCCCATCTATCAGCCCGAGGTCGCCGCCGACGCGGTCGTGTATGCCGCGGACCACCCCTCGCGGCGCGAGTACTGGGTGGGTGGCAGCACCGTGGGCACCCTCATCGCCAACGCCGTCGCCCCCGGCCTGCTCGACCGCTACCTCGCCCGGACAGGCATCTCCTCGCAGCAGACCGACCAGCCACAGCCCGACGACGCCCCTGTCAACCTCTGGCGACCGGCGGACGGGGCAACGGACTTCGGCGCCCACGGCAGGTTCGACGCACGGTCCACTGCTCACAGCCCGCAGCTCTGGGCCTCACAGCACCACGGCCTGCTGGGCGCCGGGGCTGCTGGTCTGGCCGCGCTCGGTGGCGTCCTCGCTGCCGCCAGGGCGTGGCGACGGTGACCGCGGGAGCGGCCTCGACGGGCACGGCGCCATGAGGGTCTCAGACGCCGTGCGACTCGGCTACGCCCTCGCGCTGCTGGTCGAACCACGGCGCCTGGCCCGGGCACTCACCGGCGCCGAGCTGGACCGTCGCGCCGTCATCACCGCCAGGATCCTAGGCGCCCGGCACCTCCTGCAGGGCAGTGTCATGGTAATCGGCGGCAACCAGCTGCGACGTGCCGGTCGCGCGACCGACCTGCTCCACGCCGCAACCATGTTCGCGCTCGCCGCGTGGTCACCCGGCCGCACCCGAACCGCCCTCACCGACGCGGTGATGGCCGCTGCGCTGGCCTGCACCGGCGGACCTCGCGACGAGGGCCGGACGCCCTCCTCCCGGGATGCGCGAGGCGAGCTCACCCGGAGGCCCCCGGCCCTGCTGGACGTGCCCGGTCGAGCACAGCCGGGAGCCACGACGGTCGCCGATCTCGAGGGCGAGGCGGACCACGCCCTCGAGCGCCGGCGACGACACGTGCTGCTCCAGGACGCCGTGTACCGGGCCTACCAGGCGGCGCGGGGCCGCCCGCTGGCGGAGGTCAGGCAGGCCCTGCTCCGCTCGATCCATGAGCTCGGGCTGTCCGACCCGCCGGCCCCGTGGCTCGACTCCGCCTCGGCCGACATCGCCCAAGGGAGCATCTATGTCGTCAGCGGTCCCGCCATGCAGGACCTCGGCTTGGAGCTGCCACCGCACCGTCCCATCTAACTGGCCGGCAGCGGCGCAGATGAGCCCCGCAGTCCCCGTCAGCCAGGCAGCCCCAGAACGTAGGCCTCCTCGCCATCCGACGGCTCCCCCGCCGCCTCGGCGAAAGCCTCCAAGGCGGCAGCCAGCGTGCGGCGTCGCGAGGCGGACATGTTCTCCATCACTGCCAGAATCGATGCGCGGCGGTACTCCATCACCCGCTCGCACGAGGTCGTGCCCCCTGCGGGTGAGCTCGACGACAAGTAACGCCGGTCGCCCGGATCCTCCGCGCGCTCGAACAGGCCCGCCACGACCAGCCGGTCGACCGTCCGGGTGGCGTTGGAGGGGTGGACCCCGAGCGCCTCTGCGACCTGACCCGAGGTTCAGCTGGCCCGCGACTGGCCACCAGGACGAGCACCCGCAGCTGCGGCAGCGAGACGATGTCCTCGACCTCAGCCACCGACCGGGCGACCACCCCCACGAGCACACGGGCCGCACGCATGACGGCGTCCGCCTGCCGGTTCGGGTCATCGGCGCGGGACACGGTCTTGGCACTCATGGCAGAAGTATGCCATTGATTGCGCTGAGTCAATGGTTGCACTTGCGCTTGCGTGTCCCACATGTGATCCTGAGAAGGTACTTGCGATACTGCAACCATTGATGCAATGCACAGACATTGGTGCATGGCACAGAACGCTGAGGAGTCGACGTGCGCCTTGCCACCGAACAGCACCCACCGGGTGGCACTCACGCCATCGACCACCTGGTCCGCAACGTGCGGCACGGACGGTTCGAACGCAGCCTGGCGGCCCTCACGGCGGCCGGTGCGCTGGTCACGGCAGCCGAGATCTACTTCGAGCACGACAAGGCCAGCTTCGGCAACCCGTGGATGTGGTCCCCCGTGGCCCTGGGCCCGATCGGGGCCGCGGCAGGCATCGCCGGCGTGGTGAGCCACAGGGCGGCCAAGACGGCGCTGCCCATCGCCTCCGCGGCGATCGTCGCGAACGGCTTGCAGGGGACCTACCTCCACGCCCGCGGTGTCGCGCAGAAGCCCGGGGGTTGGCGCAACTGGCGCTACAACGTGGAGATGGGCCCACCCCTTCTCGCGCCGCTCCTGGTCACCCTCGTCGGCGGCATGGGACGTGGTCGCCGCCGTCCTGCGGAGGGAGAGGTGAGGGCCACGGGGCGCTCGCGCGGGACCCTGCCCCTGGACCCGGCCCACGGCGGAGGTCGCTACCCCGGCTTCGACACGCTCGCGCAGTCCCGTCACTGGGACGCCGCCACGACTGGTGTCGTCGCTCCACGAGTGGGCATCCCGGTCGACCTCCGCTTCTTCACCCCCGCGGAGGAAGCCGTCGCCTGTGCGCTGACGGACCTGCTCCTGGGCCAGCACGAGGACCCGCGGGTGCCCGTGGTGCGCATGATCGACACACGCCTAGCCGAGGGGCAGGGCGACGGGTGGCACCACGTCGACATGCCGGCCGACGACCAGGCCTGGCGCGACAGCCTCGCGGCGATCGATGCCGACGCCCGCGAGGCCTTCGGCGCCGGGTTCGCGGAGTGCTCACGGGAGGACCGCGACGCGACGCTGCGGGCCGTCCGGCACGCCAGCGGTTCGTGGCACGGTATGCCGCCCGGCTCGGTGTGGAGCCTGTGGACCCGGTACGCGGACACCGCCTTCTACTCCCACCCCTGGGCGTGGGACGAGATCGGCTTCGGCGGTCCCGCATACCCGCGCGGGTACAAGCACCTCGGCCTCGACGCCCGCGAACCCTGGGAGGTCCGGGACGCACGCCCCGACCTCAACCCGCTCGAGCAGCGGAAGACACCGTGAAGGGACTCGAGACCCGCGCCGTGCGTCGCCGGAACGAGTCCGCGTGGCTAGTGCCGGCAGACGGTCGCGACGTCAACCACCAGCTGCGCGCCGACATGCGCACCTTCGACGACGACGACGAGGTCGACCTCGTCATCGTCGGCTGCGGAGCAGGGGGGTCGACGCTGATGCAGCGCCTGGCCCGCAAGGGTTGGCGTGTGGTCGTGCTTGACGCGGGACCGTTCTGGGATCCCGAGCGCGACTGGGTCAGCGACGAGGCGGGCTCGCACCACCTCTACTGGAACGAACCGCGCGTGATCTCCGGGGACGACCCCGTCCCCCTGGGCTCCAACAACTCCGGGCGCGGCGTGGGCGGGTCGATGGTCCACTACGCCGGCTACACCCCGCGCTTCCACCCCAGCGACTTCCGGACGCTGAGCTCGGATGGAGTGGGCGCCGACTGGCCGATCGACTACGCCGACCTGCGCGCCTACTACGAGGACATCGAGGGTGAGCTGCCGGTCGCCGGCCAGGACTGGCCCTGGGGGGACCCCCACAGCTATCCGCACTCGGCCCACCCCGTCGGCGGCAACGGCGAGGTCTTCCTGCGCGGCGCCGACGCCCTCGGCATACCGGCTCGGGTCGGCCCGGTGGCCATCGCGAACGGCCGCTTCGGTCACCGAGCGCACTGCATCTACCGCGGGTTCTGCCTGCAGGGCTGCAAGGTCAACGCGAAGGCCTCACCCCTGATCACCCACGTCCCCGACGCGCTCGCACACGGTGCGGAGGTCAGGGCCGACGCCATGGTCACCCGGGTGGCCGTCGACGAACGCACGGGCCGCGCGAGCGGTGTGCACTTCGTCCGCCGCGGCATCGAGCGGTTCCAGCGCGCTCGCATGGTCGCGGTCGCGGGTTACTCGATCGAGACACCACGACTGCTGCTCAACTCCGCCACCCCGCGGTTCCCCGACGGCCTGTGCAACGACTTCGACCAGGTCGGTCGCTACCTCATGGTGCAGGGGGCACCCCAGACCGCCGGCCGGTTCGACGCCGAGGTGCGGATGTGGAAGGCCCCACCACCCGAGGTGAGCACCGAGGCGTTCTACGAGACCGACCCGAGCAAGCCCTACAAGCGCGGGTTCTCGATCCAGACCGTCTCGCCCCTGCCGATCACCTGGGCCGAGCACGTCTCCGCACAGGGCCACTACGGCCACGACCTGCGCCGCTACATGAGCGACTACCCCCACTGGGCCTGCCTGGGCGCGCTGTGCGAGTTCCTGCCCCGCCCGGACAACCGCGTCACCCTCGCCTCGGAGACGGACCGTCACGGCATGCCGGTGGCGCACTTCTCGTACTCCCAGTGCGACAACGACCGCAAGCTGATGGTGGCCGCGCGGGAAGTCATGGAGACGCTGCTGCGCGCGGCCGGTGCAGACGAGGTCATCACGATCGACCGGTTCGCGCACCTGGTGGGGGGTGCCCGAATGGCCGCTGACGAGCACCACGGCGTGGTCGACGCCGCCTGCCGCAGCTTCGCCATCCCCAACCTCTACATCACCGACGGCAGCGTGCTGCCGACCCAGGGCAGCGCGAACCCGGCCCTGACCATCATGGCCAACGCCGCCAGGGTGGCGGACCTGCTCCTTCGCGGCGCCCACGGCGGCCCGCCGGAACGGGTCGCCGGCGACCACCCGAAAGCCGCTTCGCGCAGCGGCGCACCCGCGACCACTGGGTGAGTACCCGACCACCGACCATCCCCCTCGACGACAGGAACAGACATGGCCGCACAGAACGTCTCCGACTACCTGCTGGAACGGCTGCGGGACTGGGGGGTCGAGCACGTGTTCGCCTTCCCGGGCGACGGCATCAACGGCATCCTCGCCGCGTTCGGGCGGGCCGACAACGTCCCGCAGTTCGTCCAGTCCCGCCACGAGGAGATGTCCGCCTTCGAGGCCGTTGGCTACGCCAAGTTCAGCGGCCGCGTCGGCGTCTGCATGGCGACCTCCGGGCCCGGTGCGATCCACCTGTTGAACGGGCTCTACGACGCCAAGCTCGACCACGTCCCCGTGGTCGCGATCGTTGGGCAGACCGCCCGCAGCGGCATCGGCGGGTCCTACCAGCAGGAGGTCGACCTGCTCACGCTTTACAAGGACGTCGCCAGCAACTTCGTCCACATGGTCACCGTGCCCGAGCAGCTGCCGAACGTCCTGGACCGAGCCATCCGCGTTGCCATGGCGGAGCGGGCGCCGACGGCCGTGATCATCCCCTCCGACGTGCAGGAGCTGGAGTACTCCCCGCCCACCCACGCCATGAAGATGGTGCCCTCCAGCATCGGTGTGAGGTGGCCCGAGGTCGTCCCACACGACGACGCCATCGGTGAGGCGGCAGAGCTTCTGAACAGCGGCAGCAAGCCCGCGATCCTCATCGGCCAGGGCGCGCGTGGCGCCCGGGACGAGATCGGGCAGGTCGCCGAGATCCTCGGAGCCGGGGTGGCGAAGGCCCTGCTGGGCAAGGACGTCCTCTCGGACGAGCTGCCCTGGGTGACCGGGTCGATCGGCCTGCTGGGCACGCGCGCCAGCTACGAGATGATGGCGGACTGCGACACGTTGCTCACCATCGGGTCGAACTTCCCCTACACCCAGTTCATGCCGGCCTTCGGGCAGGCTCGCGCGGTGCAGATCGACCTCGACGGCAAGTTCATCGGCATGCGCTATCCCTATGAGCTCAACCTGGTCGGCGACGCGGCCACCACCCTCCGGGCCCTGATCCCGCACCTGCAGCGCAACGAGGACCGCAGCTGGAGGGAGAAGATCGAGTCCAACGTCGCCGACTGGTGGGCGGCGATGGACCGCGAGGCGCACGTGGAGGCGGACCCGGTCAACCCGCAGCTGCTGTTCCACGAGGCATCGAAGCAGCTGCCCGGCAACGCCATCCTGGCCGCCGACTCCGGGTCGTCCGCGAACTGGTACGCCCGACAGCTCAAGTTCCGGGGTGACATGCTGGGGTCGCTGTCAGGCACCTTGGCCACCATGGGTCCGGGCGTCCCCTACGGCATCGGGGCGAAGTTCGCCCACCCGGACCGGCCCGCGGTGGTCTTCGCCGGCGACGGTGCCATGCAGATGAACGGCCTGGCCGAGCTGATCACCATCAAGCACTACTGGCAGCAGTGGAGCGACCCGCGGCTCATCGTCGCCGTCCTGCACAACAACGACCTCAACCAGGTGACCTGGGAGATGCGGGCCATGGAGGGGGCGCCCAAGTTCGAGGAGTCGCAGACCCTGCCGGACGTCGACTATGCAGGCTTCGCCGAAAGCCTGGGCCTGGCGGCGATCCGCGTCACCGAGCCCGGACAGCTGGAGGAGGCGTGGCGTCGTGCCTTCGCCGCGGACCGGCCGACGGTGCTGGACGTGCACGTCGACCCCGACGTGCCGCCGGTCCCGCCGCACGCGACGTGGACGGAGATGAAGGCCACGGCACGCTCGATGCTCAAGGGCGACGAGGACCGCTGGGGTGTCATAAGGGAAGGCGTCAAGACCAAGGTCGCGGAGGTCCTGCCGGGCGGTCAGGACTGATGTCCCCCGACCACGACCAACCACGGTCGGCGGGGTCGCAGGACGCGAAGACCGGGATCGGCGGGTTCGTCCAGGAGCTACGCAGCGGCGGCAACAGCATGCTGGTGCGCATCTGCGCCATCGCAGCGATCGGGGGCCTGCTGTTCGGTTACGACACCGGCGTCATCTCCGGGGCGCTCCTCTTCATCAAGAGCGACCTGCACGCGGGCACCCTGGCACAGCAGTGGATCGTCTCCTCACTGCTGCTGGGGGCGATCCTCGGCGCTGTGCTGTCGGGCTACCTGGCCGATGCGATCAGCCGCAAGTGGACCAAGGTCCTGTCGGGCTGCGTGTACGTCGTGGGTGCCCTGGGGTGCGCGTTCGCGGTGAACGTGCCGATGCTCATCGGCTTCCGGTTCGTCCTGGGCGTCTCCGTGGGCACGGCCTCGTTCGTGGCCCCCCTCTACATCTCCGAGGTCTCCCCGCCCCGGGTCCGGGGAGGCCTGGTCTCCTTCAACCAGCTGGCGGTCACGTCCGGCATCCTGTTGGCCTACCTGGTCAACTTCGCCTTCAGGGGCGTGGAGGACAACTGGCGCTGGATGCTCGGCATCGCCGTCATCCCCGGGGCGGCCCTCGCGATCGGCATGCTGACCGTCCCTCACACTCCCCGCTGGCTGATGGAGCACGACAGGGAGGACGAGGCGCGGAAGGTGCTCCAGCGACTGCGCCGAGGCAGTGCGGATGCGGACATCGACGGCGAGATCGATGACATCAAGGACGCAGCCAGCAACGAGAAGGCCTCCAGAGTCAGGGACCTGACCAGGTCCCGGCTCCGCCCGCTGCTCTGGGTGGGGCTCGGGTTGGCCCTCTTCCAGCAGTTCGTCGGCATCAACACGGTCATCTACTACGCGCCGACCATTCTGTCCGACACCGGTCTCACCAAGAGCTCGTCGATCACCCAGACGGTCTTCGTCGGCGTGACCAATGTGGTCTTCACCGTCATCGCCGTCCTCCTACTGGACCGGGTCGGACGCCGCAGGCTCCTGCTGACGGGCACGGTCGGCCTGACGAGCGCGCTCGTGGTCCTCGGCGTCTACTTCGCCTCCAGCACCCTCCAAGCCCAAGCCGGTTACCTGGCGCTCGTCGCGCTCCTGGTGTACATCGCCTCGTTCGCGATCGGCCTGGGCCCGGTCTTCTGGCTGATGATCTCGGAGATCTACCCCACCGGGGTGCGCAGCAAGGCCATGTCCGTGGCCACCGTGGCGAACTGGGCCGCCAACTTCCTGGTGGCGGTGACGTTCCTCAGCCTCGGGCAGGTCATCACCCGCCAGGGCACTTTCTTCCTCTACAGCGGTTTCGGTGTCGCAGCCATCCTCTTCTTCTTTACCAAGGTGCCCGAGACGCGGGGTCGGTCCCTGGAGGACATCCAGTCCGAGCTCGTCGCCGACGAGGCGGGGGCCCGGTCGTGAGGACGTCAGCAGCCCCGACCACGTCCGCCACGGTCGTCGACGCCGTCGAGGTGAGCGCCTACACTGTGCCGACCGACGCGCCCGAGGCCGACGGGACAACGACCTGGGACTCGACCACCATGGTGCTGGTGCAGGTCCGTGCGGCCGACGTGGTGGGCACCGGGTGGACCTACGCCCCGGCCGCGGCCGCGGCGTTCGCGCAGGAGCTACTCAACCCTGTCGTGCACGGGTCCAACGCGTTGGACGTGCCCGGCCTGTCGCAGGCGATGATCCGTGCGGTGCGCAACTCAGGGCGGTCGGGCCTGGCGTCCTACGCGATCGCGGCGGTCGACGTGGCCCTGTGGGACCTCAAGGCACGGCTGCTGGACCTGCCACTGCACCGCCTGCTGGGCGCCACTCGCACCCGGGTGCCGGTGTACGGCAGCGGCGGGTTCACGGCATACGACTCGACGCAGCTGGAGCACCAGCTCGGGGGGTGGGTCGAACAGGACATCCCGCGGGTGAAGATCAAGATCGGCGAGTCCTGGGGCACACGCACGGACCGCGACCTGGCACGGATGCGGCAGAGCCGCGGGCTGATCGGCAACGACGTCGAGCTCTTCGTCGACGCGAACGGCGGCTACACGCGTAAGCAGGCCATCCGCGTAATGCGCGCGGCAGCCGACCTCGACGTCCGGTGGTTCGAGGAGCCTGTGTCCTCCGACGACCTCGACGGGCTGCGGGAGGTGCGTGATGCCGTCGACGCCGATGTCACTGCCGGCGAGTACGGCAACGACCTCTACTACTTCCGTCGGCTGTGTGAGGCGGGCGCCGTGGACTGCCTCCAGGCGGACGCCTCGAGGTGCGGCGGCATCACCGAGTGGCTGCGCGTCGCCGCTGTGGCCGCGTCGTTCGGGCTCGAGGTGTCGGGACACTGCGCTCCGCACCTGCACGCTCACGCGGCTGCGAGTATCCCGAACCTGCGCCACCTCGAGTGGTTCCATGACCACGTACGGATCGAGTCGATGTTCTTCGACGGGACGCTCGACCCACGGGGCGGCACGGTCACGCCGAGCGACGAAGCGCCCGGTCACGGGTTGACGCTGCGCGCCGGCGACGTCGCGAAGTACCGGGTGTCGTGAACGGCGTCGAGCAGGAGATAGGGGGCGTCGCCGGCTGGCTGGACGACCGCACCGGCATCGCCAAGCCCGTGGGCCCGTTGCTGCGCAAGGTCTTTCCCGACCACTGGTCGTTCATGTTGGGAGAGGTCGCGCTTTACTCCCTTGTTGTCTTGCTGATCACCGGGACCTTCCTCACCTTCTGGTTCGTGCCGAGCTCGGGCCAGGTCGTCTACGACGGTTCCTACCTCCCGTTACGGGGCATCTCCGTGAGCGAGGCGTACCGCTCGACCTTGGACATCTCGTTCGACGTGCGTGGCGGTCTGCTGATCCGACAGATCCACCACTGGGCTGCCCTCGTGTTCACCGTGGCCATCGCCGTTCACATGTTGCGGGTGTTCTTCACTGGGGCGTTCCGCAAGCCGCGGGAGCTGAACTGGGTGTTGGGGTCGTGCCTGTCGCTGCTCGCGATCATCGAGGGCTTCGCCGGCTACTCCCTGCCCGACGACTTGCTCTCCGGCACCGGTCTGCGGATCGCCGACGGTCTCATGCTGTCCATCCCCGTGCTTGGCTCGTGGCTGTCGTTCGCCGTCTTCGGCGGGTCGTTCCCCGGAGACGACATCATCCCCCGCCTGTATGCGGTGCACATCCTGCTCCTGCCGGCGCTACTGGTCGGGCTCGCCCTAGCGCACGTCCTGATCGTCTTCATCCAGAAGCACACCCAGTTCCCGGGCCCCGGACGGACCAACCGAAACGTCGTGGGCTTCCCGCTGATGCCCGTCTACGCCGCCAAGGCGGGCGGGTTCTTCTTCATCGTGTTCGGCATGACAGGCCTCATCGCCGGGCTGGTCACGATCAACCCGATCTGGATGTTCGGTCCCTACGACCCCACGGCTGCGTCGGCGGGCTCACAGCCGGACTGGTACATGGGCTTTGCCGAGGGAGCACTGCGGCTCATGCTCCCGTGGGAGATCCACGCCTTCGGATACACACTGAGCCTCAACGTGCTCGTGCCGGGCGTCCTGCTCATTCCGGCGATGTACGGCGCCGCCGTCGCGTACCCGTTCCTCGAGCGCTGGGCCACACGGGCCGGCCCGCAGGAGCACCACCTGCTCGACCGTCCACGGGACGCCCCGACCCGCACCAGTATCGGCGCCGGTGCGCTCACCTTCTACATCTGCCTGTTCCTGGCGGGCGGAAACGACATCATCGCCCTGAAGCTGCACCTGTCAATCGAGGCGATCACCATGACGCTGCGCGTTCTCGTGTTCGTGGCGCCGTTCACGGTCGCATGGGTCACGCGCCGGATCTGCCTCTCGCTTCAGCGCCGCGACCACGCCCTGGTAACGCACGGACGTGAGACCGGAATGCTCGTGCGAACCGCCGGAGGAGGCTTCATCGAGAGGCACGAGGCACTATCGCCCTACACCCAGTGGCCCCTGGTCTCCGGCGCCCACGCCCGCATCGACAACGCGCCCCTGCACGCCAACGGCATTGCCGAACCATCTCATCGCAAGGGAGCAAGTGGGGACGGGCAGCCGCACGAGGATGCGACCCGCTGGCGCGGCCGGCTGAAAGCCGCGGCCGGGCGGCTGTACTTCTCCGACCTGATCACGCCCCCGACCCCTGAGGGACAGCACCGCGCTCACAAGGCCGCCCAAGAGGATCAGGCAGCACTGCATGACGCTCGGGTCGGGGGCCCAACCCTGCCCAGAGAGCCATGACCCCACCCTCCCTACGCCTGGACCGCTCAACCCACAACAAGGAAAAGGGAGACATCTCGTGCCGAATCCGCCCTCCGGTCAGCAGTACGTGATGCGCCACGGAGATCAAGAGGTCACTGTCGTCGAGGTCGGCGGCGGCATCCGCTCCTACCGTGTCGGTGACCGGGACGTGCTGCAGCCCTACGCCGAGGGAGCGATGTGCGACGGCGCCCACGGTGCTCCGTTGATCCCCTGGCCCAATCGCCTCGGTGACGGCCGGTACAGCTTCGAGGGGACCGACTACCAGGTCGCCCTCACCGAACCGGAGAAACACAACGCCATCCACGGGTTCCTCCACTGGCGGCCCTGGCAACCCCTCCGCCAGTCCGAAAATCACCTCGTCATGGGCGCCACCCTCTACCCGCTGCAGGGGTACCCGTTCCTGTTGGAGGTGCAGATCGACTACCGCCTCGACGATGCCGGCCTGAGCGTCACCACCAGCGCCACCAACAGCGGCGATCATGCCTGCCCCTACGGATGCGGGCAGCATCCCTACCTCTCCCCCGGTTCCGGACTGATCAACGACTGCGAGCTCCGCTTTGCCGCGCACACCCGCATCCTGACCGACCCAGAGCGGCAGCTCCCCGTGGGCACCGAAGACGTTGCCGGCACGGCCTTCGACTTCCGGAGCCCACGCCGGATCGGTGACCTACGCGTGGACTACGCCTTCACTGACCTGGAGCGGGACGACGACGGTCTTGCGTGGGTCACCCTGACCGGCGCCGACGGACGCACCAGTGAGATGTGGGTCGATGAGGCGTATCCCATCATCGAGCTGTACACCGCGGACACCCTCGACCCGACGCGTCGGCGTCGCGGGTTGGGGACTGAACCCATGACGTGCCCACCGAACGCCTTCCAGACCGGTCAGGGTGTCATCCGCGTAGAGCCCGGGGGGACGGTCCGCTCCACCTGGGGAGTCCGCCTGCGAGCATGAACGCTTGGCCGGTGAAGTGCACGACGACATCAGGCAGTGCTGACTGTCACTCTCAGCGACGCCACCAACCACCCAGCACCGGCAGGAAAGGCAGAGACGTGAATACCCGACCTGAAGACAAGAGCACCTGGCTGACTCGGGCAATCGGCAATGTGACTGGTTGGCTCGGTTCCGTCCCGACGATAGTCGTCGCGCTGGTGCTGGTCGTGCTGTGGTTCATCGGCGGCCTTTTCGTCCCTGGCCACTTCCGGAACAACACCTACCAACTGTTGATCAACACCGGGACCACGATCATTACGTTCCTGATGGTGTTCATCATCCAGAACACCCAAAACCGGGACGGGCGCGCGGTGCAGGCCAAGCTCGACGCCCAAAGCGAGGTCCTGCGGACGGTCGCCCAACGGCTGGGCATCGAGGACGACGAGAACCTGTTGACCAAGCTGGTAGGCGTGGAGGACGCTCCCGACCGCATCATCAAGGACGACCAGGAGGAGGTCAGGAGGGCCGCCGCAACATCCGGCCGGCACCTCGCCCCAACTGACTGAACGCCGTTCGATTCCGACCTATCGGCGGTGGGCTGCCCGGCTGAGCCTGACCCCCCCGACCCAGTTAGGCCATAGACGCCATACACCTGGCAGAACGCGCCAGCTGCCACCACGCGGTCCCAGAGGCCGGAAGGGAAGGGCATGCCGGAGACACAAGACCACCCCGGGTGGACACCGCGTTCTGGTCGCGAGCGGGCCGCTCCCCTCGCACCGACGGCCTCGCCCTGGACATGGCCGGCGTCCACGCCGACGACCGAGGCTTCATCCTTACCGACGCGGGCCAAAAGTCCACCGACCCGAAGGTGTCCGCGGCCGTGCTGCGGTAGTCCTGAGCAGACCATCGATGCGTCTGCTCGGCGCCCGGGAAGTGCGCACGCGCCCATGCGCCGAGTCGATCGACCCGTGGCTGGATGGGACCGCCTCGACCCACGACGTGCCCCTCACCGCCGACCAACAGCAGCGTCTCCCCTCCACCGTCACGGTCCGCAGCGACCGCGAGGGCTCTTCTGCTGACAGATACACATTCCCCCGGGCAGAGGGCCGGACACGGCATACCCGAGACGTCGTTCGCAGTGCTGCTCGGCTGTGCCGCGTTTAGCCAGCGGTTCCTATCGCAGGGTTGGGTTGTCGGGGGCGCCTTTGACGGCGCCCTGGGACTCATCCGCTGGGTTGAGACGGTAGATCAACCCGGAGTCGGCCCTGGCGCCGATGCCTGGGTCACCACGGGCGGGCCAGGGTGTGGTCATGACTCTCACCGACTATCTGATCAACGGAATCTTCGTCCTCGTGGTGCTGCGCCAGGCGCGGGAGCGGCGCCTTGACGCCCGCAGCGTGATCGCCCCGATGGCACTGGTGGTGTTCGTGGCCACCCACTACGTGCAATCGATCCCCATAGGCGGCGATGACCTTGCCCTGGTCGCCGCACTGACAACTGTGGGGCTGGCATTCGGGGTGCTGTGCGGGTTCGCCACCTTCGTGCGGGCCGACGAGGACGGCGCCGCATGGGCCCGGGTCGGGTGGGTGGCCGGCGGGTTCTTGGTGGCCGGAATCAGCGCCAGGATGCTGTTCGTGTTCGCGGTGCACCACGGGTTCGAGCCGACCATCCGCACCTTCAGCATCGCCCACCACATTGACGCCGCCGCGTGGCCTGTGGCGCTGGTCGCGATGGCTCTGTGCGAGGTGAGCGCCCGGATCGTGGTGGTCCACCTGCGCGGGTACCGCCGCGCCGCGGGCATGCGTGCAGGCCTGGCCGGATCGCCGATCTAACCCGAACTCGCCTCGTCAGGGACTCGCCCTCGAGCCCATGAGGAGGTTCCATGAAGACGACACGACACGCGGAATGCTCGTGCGGAGGACAGAATGATGAGCTCTGACCAGGCGGCCGCTTCGGTGCGGGTTGCCCAGGCCCAGGAACGCGCCGAGGAACGACTGCGCCACCAACGCGACCTGCTGCGACCGCTCGGCTGGGCGGTGATCGCGGTGGTGGTTGCCGGCGCGCTCACCCAGCAACCAGGCCCGGGCCGAGGCGCCACCGGCATCGCGATAACCGCCGCAACGCTGGTGTATGCCGGCACCACCGCTGCCGCAGTCAGCAACCGCTTCCTGGCCCGGTCAGAGGCGGTACGGGTCGCCATCGTGGTGGCGATGGCGGTGGCGGGGGTGGCGCTGTCATGGCTTCAGCCGCGGGGCGCCTCCGACCTTGCCGCCGGCGCAGCGGCGTGGATGGCGGTCACCCGGCTGCGTCTGGAGGTCGGCGTGGCGATCACGGTCGGGGTGGGGATCGCCGGTGCTGCCGCGGCAGGCCGCACCGGCAGTCCGGCCACAGTCCTGGCGGTGCTGCTTCTGACCGCACTCTTGGCGTTGGTTGCGTACATGGTGCGGGAAGGACGAGACAGGGAGGCCCACACTGAGTTGCTACTGGCTGAGCTGGCAGACGCCCGGGATGCCCAGGCCCAGGCGGCGGTGGTGGCCGAGCGAAGCAGGATCGCGGCCGAGCTCCACGACGTCCTCGCCCACGCCCTGTCCGGGGCCGCGTTGCAGCTGCAGGGAGCACGGATGCTCGCCGAGCAACAGGGCGCCGGCCCCGTGTTGACCGAGGCGATCCAGCGCGCCGCACACCTGGTCGCCGATGGCCTGGTCAACGCCCGGGAAGCGGTCGGAGCGCTGCGGGGCGCCGGAATCTCCTCGGTGGCGCAGCTCGAGCGCCTCGTCGAGGACTGCCGGCGCGACCTCAAGCTCGAGGCCACCTTCCTCGTCCAGGGCGTCCAGCACCCCCTGCCGCCCGGACCCGCGCTGGCCTTGTACCGAGGTGTGGAAGAGGCGCTGACCAACGCGGCTCGCCACTGTCCGGGCGCGCCTACCCAGATCCGGCTCACCTACCTGCCCGAGCGGGCAACGGTGAGGATCGAGAACACCGCACCGGCGTCCAGCCGCGACGCGTTGGCCGGGCTCGCAGCGGCTGCCCTGTCGGGGTCCGGTGGCGGCAACGGTCTGGCCGGGATGCGGGAACGGATCGAGAGCGTCGGCGGCACCATGCACGCCGGACCCACCGGAGGGGGCTGGGTGGTCGACTTGGCCGTCCCCACCGCGTCAGGGTCGCCATGACCGGCCCCGATCCGCCGGGCCCTTCCTCCGCGCGCTTGCGGGTACTGATCGCCGACGACCAGCGAGTCGTCCGTGACGGCCTCACTCTGATCCTCAGCCTGCTCGACGGCGTTGAGGTGGTCGGAGCCGTCGAGGACGGCGCCCAAGCCATCGAGCAGACCGCCGCCTCGGCCCCGGACGTCATCCTCATGGACCTGCACATGCCGGTGCTGGACGGCATCGAGGCCAGCCGAATCATCCGGGTCGAGCACCCCAAGACGCATGTGCTCGTGCTCTCGACCTACGCCGACGACGCCGACCTGCTACCCGCCCTACGCGCCGGGGCCACCGGCTACCTCACCAAGGACGCCACCGCTGAGGAGATCAACCGCGCCCTGGTCGACGTCGCGGCCGGTCGCACCCACTTAGAGCCTACGATCCAACAGCGCCTGGTCGCCTCCCTGCTGGACGCCCCGGCCCACCAGGCCCCGGGATCAAGCGAATCATCCGTGGCCACGCCGGATCGGCTGACAGTCCGCGAGATCGAGATCCTCCAGCTCATCACCCGCGGCCTTTCCAACACCGAAATCGCCCATACCCTCTTCCTGTCTAACGCGACCATCAAGACCCACATCAACCACATCTTCACCAAGACCGGAGTCCGCGACCGCAGCCAAGCCGTGCGCTACGCATACGAACACCATCTCAACCCCTGACCGTGCGTGGCGCCGGTCGAAAGCTGGGGACATGCTCCTGGTCTGATGTCACTGCACTGAGCGGGTCAGGGCCAGGAACTCCGCGCGGGTCCGGGCGTCCTCGCGCAGGACACCGAGCAGGCTCGAGGTGACGGTCGTGGTCCCGGGTGCCTGTACCCCTCGCAGCGTCATGCAGAGGTGTTCGGCCTCGACGACCACCCCGACGCCGGCGGCGCCCAGCTGGTCACGCAACCACGTGGAGACCTGAGTGGTCAGGCGTTCCTGGACCTGGGGGCGGCGGGAGAAGTGCTCCATGACGCGGGCCAGCTTGGACAGGCCCAGGATGCGTTCGCCCGGCAGGTACCCGATGTGCGCAACACCGATGAAGGGCAGCATGTGGTGCTCGCACAGGGATCGGACGGGGATGCTGCGGGCCACGATGAGCTCGTCGTACCCGCCGTCGTTGGGGAACGTCGTCAGCTGGAACGGGCGAGGGCGCAGCAGTTCGGCCAGCGCTGACGCCATCCGCTGCGGCGTCGTCGCCATGGACTCGTTATCCACGTCGATGCCGAGGGAGGTCAGCAGGGAGGATGCCGCTGCCGTCGCAGCGACCAGATCAGGGTCGGCGACCGCTCCGGTCCCGACCCACGGCGCCCGCTGGTGCCGGCGGTGGGATGGGCTGTGGTCCGCTGCGGTACGGGGGTCGCCCTCGCGGCTGCCTGGGCCAACTGAGGCGCTCACGAAAGTGAGTCCTGCGCCGTGTGCAGGGGCCACAGGACGGGTCGGGTGTCGTAGGTGCTCGCGAGCCGTTGCAGGGCAACGGCAGCCAGCAGGAGGCCGAAGTCGCGCAGCGCGACGTCGTAGTAGCCGGGGATGAGCAGCAGGTTGACGATGATCCCGCCGAGCCAGGCCGCGACGACCATGGCGCCCAGACGTGGGTGGAAGGCGACGACCAGCCCGGCGATGACCTCGATGACCCCGACTGCGTACATGGCATGGTGCGGGGTGACCGGTAGCTGCCGGGTGATGACGGGGGCGAGGTACCTGTCCCAGTGGACGAGCAGGTTCGGGAACTTGTCGAGCCCGAAGACGACCGGGGCGACGACGAAGGCCATCCGCAGCACCATGAACGCCTGGTAGCTGGCTTCACGAGAGGCCCGGTGTGGGGTGTGGGTGTCGTGCGGGGTGATGGTGGTGGCCATGGTGTCCTCCAAGGACTCGCGCGCTGCCCTCCCGATGCTGCGAACCCGCTGACGTGAACGAGGCAGGAGTGGGAGGCTGACATTGTGTTAGAAGCCACTGGTCCCGAACTTCTTACCCGCATCGACGGTCCCGGTAAGACTTCGTGGGCGGCTGGCAGCGAACAAGGCATGACCATCCATCAAACCCGCGCTCCGGGGGCGTGTCAGTCGCCGGGGCCGCCGGTTGACGTCGTCACCTGGCGGGCGTGCCGACTGCGCGAGGCCGGATTCCCCACAGAAGTGGGCGAAGCCCTGGCCGCTGGGCGGGTCGACCTGCACGCCCTGCTGCAGCTGGTCGACGCCGGATGCTCGCCCGAGCTGGCCGCGCGCATCCTGTCCCCCGAGGACGACAGGCTGGCCCCGTGGTGACCGCTGTCAGCCGCGACGACCCGCCCTGCCTTCGCAGCGCCCAACCCGGCACCGCAGCTCCGCCGACTCGGGCTCACCATGACGGACCCGTCGACTGGGTCCACGCGCTCACCACGCCCGGGGTCGAGCAGACGCTCGCGATGCGTCAGCTGCACCAGCTCATGGTGCGAGCCGCGGCTCATCAGGTGTGGCGGATGCGCGCCGCTCTGCCGGACCCGTCACCAGGCACGGTCGACGTCATCGTCAACCAGGCCGCGGACGAAGCCATGACGACGTTGCTGGCCAAGGTGCACACCTTCGAAGGCCGCAGCCGGTTCACGACTTGGGCGTTCAAGTTCGCCATCCTCCAAGCTGCTACGGATGTTCGCCGTCTGCAGTGGCAGCACCGCGAGGTCGAGCTGCGTGACCTCGACCCAACCGACGCACACGCGCCGGCCCATGACAGCCCCGAACACCACGCCGAGGGCAACGATCTCGCCAGAGCGGTCGCCGACGCGATGCGCACCGTCCTCACCGCGCATCAACGTCGCATCGCCATCGCCCTTCTCGTCGACGGCATACCGATCGATGTCCTGGCGCAGCGGCTGGGGACTAGCCGGGGGGCCCTGTACAAGACGGTCCACGACGTGCGGGGGCGCCTGCGAGCCGAACTCAGCAGGCGCGGCTACCTCCCGGCCGCCAGCCACACCACCGATCCGGACGAGCCGAACCTTTCCCGCAACCTGGCAGGTACGCCATGAACGCAACCCCCGCTTCCCGGCCCGTCGAGCTCACCCCGGCCGCCGTTGACGCGCTCCTGCTCGACACCACCCCCTGGCTTTCCTGCGACGACTGCTTCGAACGCATGGACGCCTACGTCGAGGCCCTGCTGCGCGACCCCGACCACCAGGACCCCGCCATGGCCAGGCACCTGCAGGGCTGCGCAGCCTGCCACGACGAAGCCGAGTCCCTGCACGACCTGCTCACCGGCCACGGTGTCTGAGGAGCCCGACCAATTCTCTGACGGCTGACTACCGAAGTGCGTACTCGTGAGGTGCTAGTGCCGCCCCAAGACCGGCGACAACCGCTCGAGCTCTTCCAGATGCACCTCAGTCAGCTTGGCGAGCACATGGTGTCCTGAGTCGGTGAGCTGCAACCGCACGACTCGGTGATCTACGCCGTCCCGCACCCGCCGAAGCAACTCCAATGCCTCGACACGGTCCGCCAGCTCGCCGGCGGTGTGGTGCTTGACCAGCAAGTACTCGGCGATCTCCCCCACCGTGGGGTCCTCGGGGCCCGGGTGACCTCGCACCGCCAACAGCAGCTGGTGCTGTGTGTGAGTCAAACCGTTTGCCGCGGCCGCTTGACGGCTCCACTGGTCGAAGCGTCGCAGGGTCGTCCGAAACGCGAGAAGCCGTTCATAGTCTTTGTCGTTCGGCACCACGCCACTCTAGTATGTCGTACCCCGATATATCTTCGACCGGAGATGAACTGCATGCCTGCGCCCGTCAGCACCCCGCTCCCCGCTCGCGACGTCCGCCACCTCGGCGACTTCACGGCCACCCCGCGGCTCCTGGTGATTGCGGCCCTGGCCGTGCCCGTCGGAGCCGTCAGTGCGGTCGTCGCGTGGGCGCTGCTCAAGCTCATCGGGCTCATCACCAACGCGGTGTTCTATGGGCGCGTCGACACGGCCCTGGTCGCGCCGGGCGCCGTTCACCACAACCCGTTGGTCGTCCTACTCGCCCCGGCGGGCGGCGGATTGGTCGTCGGACTGATGGCTCGGTATGGGTCGGAGAAGATCCGCGGCCACGGGATGCCCGAGGCCATCGAGGCGATCCTGACGGGTGGGTCGAAAATCCTCCCCAAGGTGGCCGTGCTCAAGCCCGTATCGTCAGCCGTCGCGATCGGCACCGGCGGTCCGTTCGGCGCCGAAGGACCGATCATCATGACCGGTGGCGCCATCGGGTCGCTCTTCGCCCAGTTCCTGCACCTGACTGCGGACGAGCGCAAGACGCTGCTCGTCGCCGGATCCACCGCCGGTATGGCGGCAACCTTCAACACACCGTTGGCCGCGCTGGTGCTGGCCGTGGAGCTGCTGCTCTTCGAGTGGCGCCCCAGGAGCCTGGTGCCGGTTGCGGTCGCCGTGAGCGTGGCCAGCGTGGTCCGGCAGCCCCTGCTGGGCACGGGCGCGATCTTCGAGTCGCATGCGACGTTGCACCTGACCGTGGCGGCATACGGTCTGTGTGTGGTGTCTGGCTTGGTCTCCGGCCTGCTCGCCGTCGTGGCTACCTACCTGGTGTATGCCTCCGAGGACATGTTCCGAAAGCTTCCGCTGCACTGGATGTGGTGGCCCGCGATCGGCGGCCTCATCATCGGGCTGGGTGGCCTGGTCGTCCCGCAGGCCTTGGGGGTCGGCTACGACGTGATCCGCGCCGAGCTCGCCGGCTCGATCGGCCTCGGTCTGGTAGTCGGCGTCCTCCTGGTCAAGACCGTGATCTGGTCTCTGGCACTGGGCTCGGGCACGTCCGGCGGTGTGCTCGCGCCGATGTTCATGATTGGCGGGGCACTGGGCTCGCTCGAGGCCTTGGCGTTCCCGCACGTCGGCGCCGGCTTCTGGGCACTCGTCGCCCTGGCCGGCGTCCTCGGCGGGGTCATGCGCTCCCCGTTCACCGGGGTCATCTTCGCCCTCGAGCTGACAAAGCAGTTCGATGCGGTGTTGCCACTGGTTATCGGCGCCACCACGGCATTCGCCGTATCCGTCCTTCTGCTCAAGCGTTCGGTGCTGACCGAGAAGATCGCCCGACGAGGCTTCCATCTCACGCGCGAGTACGACGTCGATCCTCTTGAGGTGCTCTTCGTCAGCGAGGTCATGACCGTTGAGCTGCTCGAGCTCGAGGACGACATCACGGTGAGCGATGCACTGACCGCGCTTGGCTCGCCCGCCGAGGGGGACGACGAGGCCTGGCGTCAGCGGCTGTACCCCGTCGTAGACCGCGAGGGACGACTGCGCGGGATCGTGACCCGGCGCGGGCTCTTTGCGGCAAAGGCTCTAGGGGACGGAAGCACGCCGGTCGCGGAACTGGCCCGCGAACCCATCGCCACCACCCACGGTGACCAAACCCTGCGCCATGCGGCAGGCCTGATGGCCGAGACGGAGGTCAGCCGGCTGCTAGTCGTCGCCCGCGATGACCCCTCGACACTCTTGGGCATCGTCACACTCAGCCAGCTGCTGGTGGGACGCGCTCGAGACCAGGCAGAGGCCCGCGCACGCGAACGGCACCTGCGAATCCGCCTGATCATTCCCAGCTGGGCCAGCCTGCGATGACGCCGAGGGACCCGGCCGGTCTTCCCCGCCGCGCCCCTCGCTCGCCCCAGTAGAGGTCTTGGATCTGCTCCAGGGGTCGTTAGCACCGTGGCCACCGCGGCAGGGTTGACCTCCCCGATGCGATGCGACTCGAGCCGAATCCGGGCCCCGTTGGCGTCGCGGGCCGATCAGACCTCCTGATCTCGGGCTCATGCGAGCCAAAGCTCGACCAGGTGTGTCCCATGTGGGCAAGTCCCCCTCCGGACACCGTTACTGGGAAGTACGTCCCGGATGCCGTGAGCGCACCACGGCCACAGTTCAGGGCGCGTGATGGGCGTTGACGGCCCGCGAGACTGAAGTCCTCTACGGCAGCCCCACGACACGTCCTCGGCTCTAGGGACCATGGTCGTACGCGGCTGACCTTTATCACGACCAGGGAAGGCGTTGGTCCCTGGCGCGACACGGCCCCGCCATGTCCAGGCCTGTCACGTAGGCGAGGGGACCTTCGCCCCTAGGGAGACCGCATCGCCTGGGGCCGATGGTGGAGGCCCGACCACGAGGAGACCATCATGAGCACGTCTTCGTCGACACGACGCCACTCCGTGGTGGTGGGCATCGACGGCAGCCCTTCGGCCGATCGCACTCTTGACGTCGCGGTCGAACAAGCCCAACGATCACGCCTGCCCCTTCACATCCTGCACGCCACGCGCATTGGTCTGGTGCCCTGGACCGTCGCCCGGCTCCAGACTCATGAGGACATCGCGAGACGCAGCTACGAGCGTGCCGTCCACGCGGCCCCGAAGCTTGCCATCACCTACTCCAGCCAGGTCGACGACCCGGTCCCTGCACTCGTCAGAGCGAGCCACACGGCCTCCCTGGTCGTCCTCGGCTCTGGTGGACACGATCTGAGCACCTCAGTGCTGCTGGGGGCCACGGCACATCAGGTGGCGGCGCATGCGCGGTGCGCCGTCATGGTCGTTCCAGAGACCGGTGAATGGTCGGCCACCGGCCCTGTCGTGGTCGGGGTCGACGCCGTCGAGCACTCCGTGCCCGCCCTCGAGCTCGCCTTCGCTGAAGCGTCCAGTCGAGGGGCCGAGCTCGTACCCGTCCATACGTGGTGGTGGGAAGAGCCGGGGCCGTTCCTGGCCGGCAACGAGTCGGAAGACGAGTGGGCCGAGATCGTGCAGACCCAGAAGCTCCTGGTGGCCGAGATGCTCGCCGGCTGGCGGGAGAAGTACCCAGACGTCACAGTCAGCCCGACCTCCGTGCGCGGTCAAGCAGCCGTCGTGCTGGAGGAGGTCTCGGCGAACGCCCAGCTGCTCGTGGTCGGAAGCCGAGGGCGCGGCGGTTTCGCCGGCCTGCTGCTCGGCTCGGTCAGCAGCCGAGTCCTGCACCGGGCCAAGTGCCCCACCGTCGTCGTCCCCACGGTCCGGCTGACGCCTCCGCTCGACGCTCCGCTGGTCCCATGACGCCAGCCACTGCCACGCGCCCATGCCACAAGCCCGCAGGTCCGGTACGGCACCCATGACCTCGAGCTCGACCTGCGATGGTGGGCAGCGGCCAACTACCTCACGGTGGGCCAGATCTACCTGCGAGCCAACGCCCTCCTGCGAGGAGCCGCTGACCCTGGCGGACATCAAGCCCCGCCTGCTCGGGCACTGGGGCACCAGCCCCGGGCTGTCGATGCTGTACTGCCTCCTGAACCGGCACATCAGGGACACCGACAGCGACTGGCTCTACGTCACCGGTCCCGGTCACGGTGGCCCCGCGCTCGTCGCCGCCGCATGGCTGGACGGGACCTACAGCGAGGTCTACCCGCACATCGGGCGACGACGCCGCACGGGATACTCGCGCTGTTCCGCCAGTTCTCCAGCGCCCGGTGGCGTGCCCAGCCACGTCAGCGTCCAGACTCCGGGCAGCATCCACGAGGGCGGCGAGCTCGGATACGCCCTGGTCCACGCCGCCGGCGCCGCCTTCGACCACCCTGACCTCACCGTGGCCTGCGTCGTGGGTGACGGCGAGGCCGAGACCGGGCCGCTGGCTGCATCGTGGCGGCTGCCGACCTTCCTCAACCCGCGCCGAGACGGTGCGGTCCTGCCGGTGCTCCATCTCAACGGCTACAAGATTGCCGGTCCCACCGTGCTCGGACGCACGCAGCGACTCGGACGTCGAAAGCTACCTGCGCAGCCAGGGCTGGGACCCCGTGACGGTCTCCGGCGACGACCCCGCGGTCGTCTTTCCCGCCCTGTACGCAGCACTCGCCGACGCGCACCGACGCATCCGTGAGATCCAGGACCGCGCCCGTCGCGCCGACGGCGCCAAGCGAGACCGTGCGCCACCCCTGGCCGGCGATCATCCTGCGCACCCCCAAGGGCTGGACGGGCCCTGCCGTCGTCGACGGCGTCCAGGTGGAAGGGACCAACCGCAGCCACCAGGTGCCGCTGTCCGGGCTGGCCGAGAACCCCGAGCACCTGGCGATGCTCGAGGAGTGGATGCGCAGCTACCACCCGGAGCGACCTCTTCGACGAGCGACGGTCGCCTGTCGAGCGACCTGCGCGCGCTCGCGCCCGGCGGGGACAAGCGAATGTCGGCCACCCCGTACGCCAACGGCGGGCGGCTGCGTCACGAGCTGCCGCCGCTCGACCTCGCGCACGTACGAGGTGGCCGTGCCCACCGCCGGGTCAGGTGTCGGTCGAGAACACCCTGCCCGCTGGCAAGCTCATGCGAGACCTGTATGCCGCGACAGCCCGGCCCGACGGGGGCGGCACGCTTCCGGCTGTTCTCACCGGACGAGACGGCCAGCAACCGTCTGCAGTCGGTCTTCGAGGTGACCGACCGATGCTTCATGGGGCCGCTGCTGCCGACCGACGAGAGCCTCGGCCCGGACGGTCGCGTCATGGAGGTGCTCAGCGAGCACCTCTGCCAGGGCTGGCTCGAGGGCTATGTGCTGTCGGGGCGCCACGGCGTGTTCGCCACGTACGAGGCGTTCGCGATGGTGTCGGCCTCGATGGCGGTCCAGCACGTGAAGTGGCTCCAGCACGCCCAAGACCTCCGCTGGCGCGCGCCGGTCTCCTCCCTGAACGTCCTGCTGACCTCGACCTGTTGGCGCAACGACCACAACGGCTTCTCACACCAGGGACCCGGTCTCATCGACTCCCTCCTCCCGCTGGCTCCTGGCGTGGTGCGCGTGTGGCTGCCGCCGGACGCCAACACCACCCTGTCGATCACCGACCACTGCCTGCGCAGCACCGACCACGTCAACCTCATCGTCGTCGACAAGCAGAAGCACCTGCAGTACCTCACCCTCGAGCAGGCACATCGACACTGCGCCGACGGTGCCGGGCATCTGGGACTGGGCCAGCACCTGCGGCCCGGACGAGACGACCCGACATCGTGCTGGCCTGCGCCGGTGACGTCCCGACCCAGGAGGCCCTGGCCGCCGTCGAGCTGCTCCACGAGTACGTGCCAGAGCTCAAGGTGCGGTTCGTCAACGTCGTCGACCTGATGGCACTGCTGCCCGAGAACGACCATCCGCACGGCTTTGCCGACAGCCGGTTCGACGACCTGTTCACCGCGCGACCGGCATGTCGTGTTCGCGTTCCACGGCTACCCGCGCGCGGTCCACCAGCTGATCCACGGGCGCAGCAACCCGGGTCGCTTCCACGTCCGCGGGTTCAACGAGCAGGGCACGACCACGACGCCCGTTCGACATGGTCGTGCTGAACCGGATGAGCCGCTTCCACCTGGCCAAGGAGGCCCTGCGACGCGCCCACCGTCGAGTGACCGGCTGGGAGGACCTGGCCCGCCTGTGCGACGACGCGGCTCGCCGACCACGAGCGCTACATCCGCGAGAACCTGGCCGACCTGCCCGACGTCGCCGACTGGACGTGGCGAGGGCTGCGACCGGTGACCCGGCGGGTGCTCGTGCTGAATGCGGGCTCCTCGTCGCTGCGCTGCGCGGTGCTGGACCCCGACTGCGGACGACGTCGTGCGTCGAGGGCTCATCAGGAGCACATCGGGCAGCGGAGGCCCGCCGACCAGAGACGGCAGCGTCACCGGGCGCTCGACGAGCTGGATCGACGAGGTGCTCCGAGCAGGCGCCAGTCCTCTGGTCGCCGTCGGGCATCGGGTCGTTCATGGTGGGTCCACACTTCCACGGCCCGGTGCTGGTCGACGACACGGTCATCTCGCGACATCGAGGCCTTGATCCCGCTGGCGCCCGCTGCACCTCCCGGGCAGCCTGTCCGGGATCGCCGCGACCGCGACAGGTCGCTTTCCCGACGTACCGCACATCGCCGTCTTCGACACCGCCTTTCACAGGAGCCTCCCGGCGAGCGCGCACACCTACGCCGTGCCACGTGCCTGGCGCGAGCGCTACGGGGTTCGTCGCTATGGCTTCCACGGGATCTCCTTCGCCTTTGTCGCGCGTCGCGCTGCCGAGCTGCTGGGCAAGCCGCTCGCGCAGACCAACCTGATCCTCCTGCACCTCGGCAACGGGGCCAGCATCTGCGCCGTGCGCGGTGGCCGCAGCATCGACACGTCCATGGGGCTGTCGCCCGTGGAGGGGCTGGTCATGGGCACCCGCTCGGGGGACGTCGACCCGTCTCTCGGGCCATACCTCGTCGCGGGTCGCCGCCCTGGACAGCGAGCAGTACGAGGACGCCCTCAACCACGCCAGCGGTCTGCTGGGCCTCTGCGGAACGCCTGACATGAAGGAGCTCGAGGCGCGACGCGCCGGCGGCGACGTGGACGCAGCTCTGGCCTTCGAGGTGATGGCCTATCGCCTGCGCAAGTACATCGGTGCGTATGCCGTGGCCCTCGGCAGGGTTGACGCCATCGCCTTCACCGGTGGGATCGGTGAGCACAGCCCTGCTCTGCGTGAGGCGGTACTCGGCGACCTCGCGATCCTCGGCGTGGAGCTCGACACCACGGCCAACGTCGGGCCTGCCGATCCGGAGCGTCGCATCACCACACCGCCAGCGCCGTGGCGGCATACGTCATTCCCACCAACGAGGAGCTCGAGATCGCCCGTGCGTGCGTGCAGCTTCTGGCTCCGGACCCGGCTCCGCTTCCCTGACTCGGCGCACGCCGGGCAGCGTCTCGGCGATCGCCCGCGCCAGTCGCGTCTCGCGGCCGGGGGCAACGTCGCGCAGGGTCACGACGCCGTCGACCACGTCCGCCGTCCAGTCTTCGCGGCCGATCTGGGCGAACTCGTAGGCGATGCGCTCCTGAGTCTGCGGCATCCGGTGTTGCCAGCGCACGCATGATGTCGCTGCGGCTGATGACGCCGACGAGCTGCCCGTCACGCACGACGGGCAGGCTCTTCCATCCCATGTCGGCCATGAGCTCCGCCGCGCGTGCCGCATCGGTGTGGGCGCCCACGGTCACCGGGTCCACGGTCATGACCTCGTCGACGAGCCGGTGCCACGGCGTCGTCGACTCGTGAACCGGACGCAGGCGCGCCCGGGGGTCTTCCGGGAGCCCCTCCCGCAGCACATCTGCATCGCTGACGATCCCGACCACGTGACCGTAGGGGTCGACGATCGGCACTGCGGTGATGTGCTGTGCGGCCAAGACCTGCACCGCACTCTCCAGTCTCGACCCAGCCCGCAGGCTCGTCGCCGGGCTGGTCATGAGCTCCCGAACAAGCATGATGACTCCTCACGTGAAGCAGCTCAGCGCGTTCTGCGACCTGGGCGATCTTGGGGTCGTCAGCTGAGTCGGCGACGACGATATGGACGTGGACGGTGTTGCCCACGCCGGAACCACTTCCGCTGTCCGGTTCCGCTGTCCGGTTCCACTGTCCGGTTCCACTGTCCGGGGCGAGTGGACCGCGCGGTCGGGCCATAGGTCCTACGTTTCGTGCGACACCATGAGGCGCCCCTGGAAGGGACCTTCGCCCCTGCTACGGCCGGCGACGAGAACGGACACTCAAGGGGCAGGGTCCGTGCAGGCGCCGAGCACGACTCGTAGCCCCGAGGCGAAAGGGATCGGACATGACCACCGAACAGGACCGCGGCACTACCCCTACGGACCACACCGGGCTGCGCGTCCTCACCTTCGACGACTGCCTGCTCAGGCTCACCCAGTGCCCCGTCGGCAGGTTCGCGTTCCTCCATGACGGCGAGATCGATGTGCTTCCGGTGAACCACACGGTTGACGGGCTGAACATCTACTTCCGGACCCGGGGCGGCTCCAAGATCGAGGCTGCGGTGAACAGCGACCGGGTGTCGTTCGAGGCGGACAGCTATGACGACCAGACACAGGACGGGTGGAGTGTCCTGGTTCACGGCACGGCAGAGATCGTCGACGACCCCGAGGACATCGCACGGGTGGAGCCGATCGCCCGCGAGGCATGGGTTCCACCCGACTCGTCGGAGATGACCTGGATCAGGATCCGCTCCACGGCCATCACCGGCCGGGCCCTGTGGGGGGACGAGGGCCCGAGGGGCGTGTCCACCCGAAGGAGCCTTCAATGACCCTGACACTGACGTTCTAGGCGCAGCCGGGACCGTGACCGGTGGCAAGTTCCTCCTCGAGCAGGGCGACTCACGCCCCGACCCGCCACAGCCGTTGTACACCGTGGCCCTGGGGTCTCCTGAGTGGGCCCGGCTAGATGGTCGGTCGGTGAGGTTGCTGCGGCTGGTGAGTCGCGGCATACACCGCCGCCTGGGTGCGGCGCTCCATGCCCAGCTTGGCCAGCACCGACGTCACGTAGTTCTTGACCGTCTTCTCGGCGAGCGACATCGCGTCACCGATCTGACGGTTGGTCATGCCGGCCGCCACGTGGTCGAGGATTCGACGCTCCTGGGGGCTGAGGGCGCGCAGCCGTGGGTCGGTCTCATCGCCCTGGCTCCAGGTGGCACGCAGCCTGCGCGCCTGATCCGTGTCCAGCAGGTTCTCCCCCGCCGCAACCCGCTGGATCGCCGTCACCAGGCCGTTGCCCTTGATGTCCTTGAGCAGGAAGCCGGACGCGCCCGCAAGGACAGCCGTCGCCAGGGCCTGCTGGTCGTCGTACGAGGTGAGGATCAGAGCCCTTGATGGACGGGTCGACAGACCGCACCTGTCGGCAGGCTTCGATGCCCGAGCCGTCCGGCAGCCGCACGTCGAAGACCGCCACGTCCGGGCGCAGTGCGGGAATGCGACGGGCGGCCTCCTGCGCCAGGCCGGACTCACCGACCACCTCGAAGCCCTCGTTGGCCTCGAGGAGCTCGCGAAGCCCCCGGCGGACGATCTCGTGGTCGTCCAAGAGAAACACTCTGATCACCGTCGTCGACTCGCTGTCTCCTCGGCCCCGCAGGGCGACATCATGTGGCCGCACCCTAGACGCGGTGGCGGTCCGCCGGGCAGGGCCGAAGGTCCCTACCGGTCACGTGCTGAGGGGAACCGTCCAGGTGAGGCGTGTCCCAGACGGTTCGACCGACTCGATGGCGAACGACCCCGACCGCGCCGTGGCCCTGCTCTCGAGGTTGGCCAGACCGCTGCGTCGACCCACGGCGCTGATGCCCTTCCCGTCGTCGCGGATGACCACCTCCAGCGCACCGCCCACGCTGACGCTGAACCTCCGTGGTCGCTGCGCTTGCATGCCGGGACACGTTCGAGATCCCCTCGCGCACCACCGCCAGCAGGTCGGTCGCCAGGGCGGAATCCAGACGGTCCAGGTCCCCCTGAACGGTCAGCACTGGGGTGTGGCCGAGGCCGGGGACGTACGTCTGCAGCAGGTCGCGCAGCTGGGACTCGACGTCTGCCGTCGCCGTCTTCGCCTGGAGATCGAAGATGGTCGAGCGGATGTCCCTGATGGTCACGTCCAGGCTTTCGACGGCCTCATCGAGCCGGCTCTGCACCATCGGGTGAACGGCGAGCCGGGCCGCCGCCTGCAAGGACAGGCCCGTGGCGAACAACCTCTGGATGACCAGGTCGTGCATATCCCGCGCGATCCGGTCCCGGTCCTCGAGCATGGCCAGCCGTGCCTTGTCGTGGTGGGCGCGAGATGCGATCAGCCCCAAGGCGATCTGCTGGGCGAACGCGGACAGCGCAACCATCACCTGCGACGCAACGTCCTCAGCACCCGGTTCCCACTGAACCAACAGGTGCCCAATGGCGGCCGTGCCTGCAGTGATGGGAAGCACAGCCGTCGGCCCGGGAACCATTCCTGCTGGCTCTGCCAAGTCTGTGGCGACCGCCAGGGCTGCACCGGGCTGGGAACCTGGAACCAACAACAGCTCCTGGCCTGAGCCGAGAACCTCGGCCCAGTGCGCTGCATGGAGATCCGGCACGGTGGTCGGGGCGCTCGCCGGCCCTTCGCGCCTGTCGTCCCTGCGGTACAACGCCCGGACCGACGAGCCGCCGTCTTCGTCCACCAGGGCGATGGCGCAGACCTGCGCTCCCACCAGGATGCACACCCGCTCCACCATCGGGGAGAATGCCTCGTCCTCGGCTGAGCTCTCCAGCAGGCTCCTGGTCAGCTCGCTGCTCGCCTGTTCCCACAGCCGCTGCTGCTGGCTGCGCTCGTACAGGCGGGCATTGTCGATGGCGAACCCCGCCGCAGAGGCCAACGCGACCAACATGGCCTCGTCGGCCTCCGAGAACTCCGTACCGCCGTGACGCTCGGCAAGGTAGAGGTTGCCGAAGACCTCGTCGCGGATCCGGATGGGCGCGCCCAGGAAGCTGTGCATCGGCGGGTGGTTAGGGGGGAAACCGTAGGAGTCCGGGTGCGCTCCGATATCCGCCATGCGACGTGGCTGCGGGTCGCGGATGAGCAAGCCGAGGATGCCGTGCCCGCGCGGCGGGTCCCCGATCCGTGCCCGCTCCTCCGGGCTGATCCCATGGGTCACGAACTCGACAAGATGCTCTCCGTCAGGACTCAGCACACCGAGAGCGCCATACCGGGCGTTGACCAGCGAGCACGCAGAACGCACGATTCGCCCCAGCACCACGGACAGGTCAAGGTTCGTGCTGACGGCGGTGACCGCCTCCAACAAAGCCTCGAGCTGTTCATGCGAACGTCGCGCGGCACCGTGCGCGCGCCTGCAGCTCCTCCAAGAGGTCATCGACGTCGAGTGAGCCGCTGTTGGCCCGCCGTCCCTGGCCTGGCTCGTTGGCACGCACGCCCTTGAGGATAGGCCCCGGACCCGAGCCGTGCCTCGGCCTGTGGAGGGGCGGATGGGTCTGGGTCGAGAACATTCGCCTCGGCCGGGCACATACAGGGACGTTCGGCCCAAGCGTGCCACCGCGGCTCGGCGCAGGCTCAAGGGGTGACGACCACTACGACGCCCTCGCCCCGACCCCGCCCCGTCGGGCCGCTCTCGCAACCCGAGGTCGTGGCTGGCATCGTCAACGACGGTTCGGCCGCCCTCGTTGCGCAGACCGCGGTGCGCCTCGCCCGCGAGCTGGCAGGCCGCGTGAGGTTCGTCCAGGTGCTTCCGGAGGGTCTCGATGACCACGAACGGGCGGATGCGGAGGCGGCGACCTTCCGTACGGCCTTGCAGGCCCTCCACGGCCGTCCGAGGGTGCAGGCCACCTTCGAAGCGCCGATAGGCGACCCCCGCGAGCTGCTGGTGCAGCGTAGCCGGCTGGCGATGGCCCTGGTCATCGGACCGGACACGCCGGGCGCCGGCGCGAAGCACGATGTTGCGGCCTACTGCCAGGCCCATTCCGGATGCCGGGTCGTTGTCGTTGCTGCGACCTGACTGGACCTGACCGGTCAGATGACCGGTTCGTTGCGGAACCCGCCAGCTGACCCGGAAGCGGCGTCCCGTGATGGTGCTCGGTGTCAGGCGAACGACTTGGGGTTTGGGCCCTGCCTGCCAGGGAAAGATCGGCAGGCCCAGGGCCTTGATGGCCTCGTCCGCCTCGTAGACCACGCGCCCGACCCCATGCACGACGACGCTCCATGCCTCGCCCTTGGCCGGTGTCGTAGCCGTCGACCTCGTAGGCCACAGGCTTTCCGTGCGCGGCCGAAAGCTTGGTTCCCGCTGCCGTGCGAAAGACGATCGTCCCGTGATCCACGACATGGTTGACCGGGAAGATGTCGGGGATGCCGTCGACCACGACGGCCAACCTCCCGACCGGTACCGACCGCAGCAAGGCAAGCGCCTCATGGGTCTGGATCTCGACGCGTCTGCGTTCCAGGGTGTGGAGTACTCGAACGAGTCATGCCCTCAAGTCGACCCGCTCCGGAGCTCTCCCGACAGGGGCCAAAGTCCCCTATCGCATCGCCGCGGGCACAGATCGGGACCTTGTGCCCTGTCCAGCACCCGTGACGACCGAGAAGACTGGCCGACCAGGCGTCGACGAAAGGGGCGGGCGTGGACACACAGACCGCCGCCCGTTCCGATGCCGCTGCGGTCGTCACCGCGCAGACCTCCGACGCGTCCCTGGGGCTGACCGAAACAGAGGCTGCGGCACGACTGGCCGCCTTCGGCCCGAACGCGCTGCGCGATCACGGGGCGCGCATGTGGCCAGTGCTCGCGCGGCAGCTTCGAAGTCCGCTGTTGTTGTTGCTCTTCGTGACAGCCGGGGTGTCGTTCGCGGTCGGCGACCGGACCAACGCCGTCATCATCGGGCTGATCCTCGTGGCGAGCGTCGGACTCGGGTTCGGCAACGAGTATCGCGCCGAACGGGCGAGTCAGGCCCTGCACTCGACGATTCGCCACACCGTGGTCGTGACCCGGGATGGCAAGCTCCGCAAGGTCGACGTGGTCGAGCTCGTTCCCGGAGACCTGGTCCACCTCAGCCTCGGGGGCGTGGTGCCCGCCGACATACGCCTGCTGGAGGCGACCAGTCTCGAGTGCGACGAGGCGGTCCTGACCGGTGAGTCCCTCCCCGTGGACAAGGACGTCGCCCCCGCGGGCGAGCAGGCCGGCTTGGCCGACATGACCTCGATGGCCTGGATGGGCACCGTCGTGCACGCGGGGGCTGCCACCGGTGTCGTGGTGGCCACCGGCACGACGACGGAGTTCGGCCGGATCGCGGCCGGGCTCGGCGAGCGCCAGCCAGAGACTGACTTCCAGGCTGGGTTGCGCCAGTTCTCAGGTCTGCTCCTGAAGGTCGCCATCGTCCTGACGGTCATGATCCTGGTGACCAACATCGTGTTGCGCCGCCCGGTGATCGACGCCGTCCTGTTCTCCCTGGCGATCGCCGTGGGCATCACCCCCCAGCTACTTCCGGCGATCGTCAGCACCAGCCTCGCGGCGGGATCGCGGCAGCTCGCGAGGCGAAAGGTCCTGGTCAAGCGTCTCGTGTGCATCGAGGACCTCGGTGACATGGACGTTCTGGTCACCGACAAGACCGGGACCCTGACCGTTGGGTCGCTCACCTTCCTCGAGGCGGTCGACGCGGCCGGAGAGCCCTGTCCGCAGGCGGCGTTGCTGGGTCTGGTTGCCAGCGACGTCGAGCAGTCCGGCGGCACCGTCGTCGGGGGAAACCCTTTGGACACGGCCCTGTGGCAGGCACTGCCTGCCGACGCCACGTCTGGCTACGTCCGGCTCGGCGAGCTGCCGTTCGACCACGTGAGGCGCATGACCTCGGTCGTCGCCAGGGCCGCTGACGGGTCTGCGCCTGCTCGTGGTCAAGGGGGCAGCCGAGTCCGTGCTTGCCGCCTGCGTCGAGGTCGCGCCCGCCGCGGTGCCGACCCTGTCGTCGCTCTATGCCCAGGGCAGCAGGGTCATCGCGGTCGCCTCTCGCCCAGCTGGGCTCATCACCGTCCCGACTCCGGCTGAGGAGCAGCGACCTGACCCTGGTCGGCTTCCTGGTCTTTCAGGACCCGCCGAAGGCGGACGCCGCCCGGGCGCTGACAGCGCCTCGCCGCGCTCGGGGTGTCCGTCAAAGTCGCCACCGGTGACAGCCTCGAAGTGGCGCTCCGGCTCTGCGGGGACATGGGGCTGGACGTCGGCCAGCCGCTGAACGGCGCGGCGATCGACGCGCTCAGCGACGATGAGCTGATCACGGCGGTCGCCGGCTGCAACCTCTTCGCACGGATCTCGCCCGAGCAGAAGGCCCGCATCGTCAGGGCGCTGCGGCACCGCGGTCACGCGGTCGGGTTCCTGGGCGACGGGGTCAACGATGCCCTCGCCCTGCACCAGGCGGACATCGGGATCTCCGTGGACACCGCGACCGATGTCGCCAAGGACGGCGCCGACATCCTGCTTCTCGAGAAGAGTCTCGACGTCCTGGCTGACGGCGTCGCGGAGGGGAGACGGATCTTCGCCAACACCATCAAGTACGTGCTGATGGGCACCTCGAGCAACTTCGGCAACATGTTCAGCGCGGCTGCTGCCTCCGGCATCCTGCCGTTCCTGCCGATGCTGCCCTCCCAGATCCTGCTCAACAACGTGCTCTACGACGCAGGGCAGCTGACCATTCCCACCGACAACGTCGACGAGGAGCAGCTGCGGCGGCCCTCCCACTGGGACATCTCCTTCATCCGCCGTTTCATGCTGTTCTTCGGCCCGCTCAGCTCACTGTTCGACTTCATGACGTTCGGCATCATGCTCGGGCCCCTGCACGCGGGCGCCGACCTGTTCCGGTCGGGCTGGTTCGCCGAGTCGCTGGCCACGCAGACGCTCGTCATCTTCGCCATCCGCACCCGCCGGATCCCCTTCCTGCGCAGCCGTCCCAGCGCGGCCTTGACGCTGGCGACCCTCGCCGTCGTGGCCGCGGCGGCCGTCCTGCCGCTGACACCGCTGTCCCACGTGCTCGGCTTCGCCCGGCCGCCCGGCGCGTTCTATGCCGCGCTGACAGGCATGGTGCTGGCCTACCTCGTCCTCGTCGAGCTGGGCAAGAAGGTGTTCTTCAAGGACGAGCCGGTGAGCGCACCACCGCCCTCTCGCGCCCGTCGGCGCGGGCACCTGCACCGAGTCAGCCGGCGTGCGGCGCGGTTCAGCGCCATCAACGGGCCGCGTCCCACGAGCCTGCCCAAGCCACCGTCACTGACCGAACGACCAGCTCTCAAGCAGGGACCTTGTGCCCTGTTCGCCCTGGGGGCCCATGCCTAGCGTGAGGCCTGTTCACCGTTGGCTGGAGAAGGAGAGCCGTCCATGAATGCCACCAGAGTGCTGGCTGCGGGGCTCGACGGGCCCGCCCACTTCCTCACCTGGGGTCCCGTGCAGATCTCGGTTGCGAACCTGGTCACGATTGCGGTCATCATCGTCCTGTTCGTCCTGGCGCTCGTCGCGCCGTTCCCGAAGCCGCGGGGCCGACGGTGACCACGCGCGCCCCGGCTCAGACCAGCGGCCATGACACCTGGACCGGCCGCCTGCGCGAACGGGTCCTGCGTTCGATGCCTCCCGACCAGCTCCTGCCCGACGAGCAGCCGGAGTATGTCGCCTCCTGGATCTATGTCTTCGGCGTCGCCACGCTGGCCGCCCTGGTCTTCATCATCGGCAGTGGCCTGCTGCTCACCCTGCAAGGCCCCCAGTGGTACCACGTCTCGTCGGTCGGACACTTCGTCAACAGCCTGCACCTCTGGAGCGTCGAGCTCTTCTTCGTCTTCATGGTCGTCCACCTGTGGGGCAAGTACTGGATGGCAGCCTGGCGTGGTGGGCGCACCATGACGTGGGTCACCGGGGTGGTGTGCTTCCTGGCCTCGATCGGCGCCGCGTTCACCGGCTATCTGGTGCAGACGAACTTCGACTCCCAATGGATCTCATCCCAGGCCAAGGACGGCCTCAACGCCGTGGGCATCGGCGCGTGGTTCAACGTCACCAACCTCGGACAGATGCTCCTCTTCCACGTCGCGCTGCTCCCACTGGTACTCGGCTTCATCGTCGTCTGGCACGTGATCCTCGTCCGCCGCCACGGAGTCGTGCCGCCGATCGACGCCACTGCGGACGATGCCGTGGTGGATCAACTCGACCCCACAGGAGCGCACGTCATGAGCGGGACCACACAGACTCGGGGACCTGTTCCGGCACCGGCGCGGCGGCACCGCCACGACGACGGACCTCGCGAGGCGTCCGTGGTCGGGCGGCAAGCGGGAGTACGACCTGCTCAAGGAGCTCGTCATCGCGCTGGCGGTCGTGGGCGCCCTCGTGGTCGGCCTTGCGGCTGTCTTCAGCTCACCCGACGAGCAGAGCCTGACGATCGCCGGGTGGGCGCAGCAGTCACCCAACGACTTCGTCGCCACGGCCGCGACCGAGCTCGCCGGCACCAGTGCGAGCGCCGGCTATGGGGCGCCATACAACGCCACGCCTGACGCCGGTCAACATCTTGGACCGTTCAACCTCCAGAAGGCCGCCGGGGTGCGCATCCCGGTGGACTCCGCCAACGACTTCGTCATCACGCCACTGTCGACGCTTCCCTCCACCCCAACACTGGCGAGCGCCCTCACGCAGTGGAAGAGCGCCTCTGCGACACAGCAGGCCACATGGGCTGGGGCGTATGCCGATGCGCTCGCCAAGGTGCTCTGACGGCAACCCCGCGAAGGTGGCCCCTGGCCAGTACGGGCCGGTGCCCGTGCTGACGGCCAGCCTTCTTGCGATGGGCCGCTCAGGAGGGCTGCAGTCCGTCATCCAGGGCGAGTCGGGGTTCTTCACCACCGACTACACCCGGTCGACGCTGTTCCTGGCCGACGGCGAGCTACCTGTCCGACCACGCGGACGCCCAGCACCTGGGTGGTGACCAGTGGGGAATGATGAACGAGACGGGAAGCTTCCCCGGCCAGTCCTGGCTGTGGCTCTACACGTTCTGGTACCAGATCCAGCCCTTCAAGTCCTCACCCAACGCGGATGCACTGGTGTGGGCGCTGATGATGGTCCTGAGCCTGGGCCTCGTGCTCGTCCCCTACCTGCCTGGCATCCGGTCGCTCCCGCGCTGGATCCCCATCCACCGCCTCATCTGGCGCGACTACTACCGGAACCACACGGCACAGCGGCGGTGACGCAAGGGCCCCCTCGAGCGTAGATGCAAGGACCTACGCCCCAGGTGGGGCGCAGCGCGGAACCCGACACTGAGCCTGAGAGCAAGGACACACGAGAACAGGAACCGGCCGAAGAGCCAGCGCCGAGGTGCGTGTCACGTGGGTCTGGGGATACATGGGCTGAGGAAGAGCTCGAGCTGCGGTACGCCCGAAGAGAGATCGATGAGGACATCCTGGCGCGGCAACGGGCCGTGTTGCGGCAATGGTAGTGAACGAGGACTGAAGGTGTGATCGACGATGAACCTCTACGGACTAGGTGGCAAGACCGCCATCGTCACAGGTGGCGCGTC
>CAVPNU010000006.1:0-123040 GCA_963706855.1 uncultured Actinomycetota bacterium | reverse complement strand
AGCGGGCTGTGCACGCCGACGAGCCGCCTCGTCGAGTGACGGCCCATCAGCGACCGGCTCAACGCGCCCAGCGGCGCGGGCACCTTGTGGAGCCGCGCGTGGTGGGACAGCACGTCGCCCCAGTCGATGACCGGCGCGTCCAGCACGACGCGGCTCACGTGGCCGCTCAGCCAGCTCTGGCTGAGCGCCTGCAGCACGATCGCCCCGCCCATCGACCAGCCGACGAGCACGAGCTCGCGCGCGCCCCGCTGGAGTGCGGCCAGCGCGGCATCCTCGATGTCACGCCACTCCGACAGGCCGAGGTTGTACCGGCCGTCGGGGCCGCTGCGAGCGCCGAGATCGTTGCGGTAGCTGGGGATGATGACGTTGAGACCGCTGTCGCGCAACGGCTTCACCGCGCGCAGCCCCTCGTCACGACGGGCGCCGCGACCGTGCACCAGGACCGCCCAGCGGTCGGTCTCCTCGGCGGCCCGGATGACCCAGGCAGGCATGGTGCCGAGCTCCGTCGTCACGTCGACGTACTCGGTCGGAACCCCGAGCGCCCGGTCCGGCGGTCCCGCGAAGTAGTACTGGTTCCACCGGGCGAAGCCGGGCGCGAGGTGCCCGAAGTCGACCCCGTGGACCTCGCGCCGCACGCGGCCGCGCTCCTCGTCGACGTCCATGACCTCGCCGAGGCGGACGTGACCGGTGGAGCCGTCCAGCCACAGCCCGTACCGCCCCGGCATCTGGGTGTCGACGGTGAGGTCGAGGGTCACCGACCGCTCGTCCACGGCGAGGATCTGGGTGTCGTCGGGTCGCTGCCGGTCAGGCGTGAGCGCCTTGCGGGCGAAGTACGCGGCAGCGCCGACCGAGCTGAGCGCGCCACCCACGGCGAGCGAGCCACCCACGACGGCAGCACCCAGCGCGGCCTCGCGAGCAGGGACACGACGGTCCGCCATGGCGGCTAGCCCTCGCCGAGGACGTCGGCGAGGTCGAAGCTCACCGGCTCCTCGAGCTGCGCGTAGGTGCACGACTGCGGCTCACGGTCGGGGCGCCACCGGACGAACTGCGCCGTATGCCGGAACCGCGCACCCTCCATGTGGTCGTAGCGGACCTCGACCACGCGCTCGGGACGCAGCGGCGTGAAGGACAGGTCCTTGCCCGCGTTCCACCGGCTGGTCGCCCCGCCGGTCGGCGTCCGGGTGCCCATCTCCTCGGCGGCCCACGCCCACGGATGGTCCTCGAACGTGGTCACCAGCGGCTGCAGCTCCTCGAAGAGCTCCTTGCGCCGAGCCATCGGGAAGGCGCCGATGACGCCGACGCTCATCAGCCGGCCCTCGTCGGTGTAGAGACCCAGCAGGAGCGAGCCGATGGCGTCGTCACCGGTCTTGTGGGTGCGGTAGCCCGCGACCACGCAGTCGGCCGTCCGCTCGTGCTTGATCTTGAGCATGAGCCGCTTGTCGGGGACGTAGCCGATGTCGAGGGGCTTGGCGATGACCCCGTCGAGCCCGGCTCCCTCGAACTGCTCGAACCACTCCTGCGCCACCTTCGGGTCGTCGGTGGCGCGGGTCAGGTGGATGGGCGGCTGAGCGCCGGCCAGGGCCTGCTCGAGCCGGGCGCGCCTGGCCGAGAACGGCTCCCCCATGAGGTCCTCGTCGCCGATCGCGAGCAGGTCGAAGGCGACGAAGCTCGCCGGCGTCTCGGCCGCCAGCTTCTTCACCCGGCTGGCCGCGGGGTGGATCCGCTGCTGCAGGGCGTCGAAGTCGAGGCGGTCACCCGTGGCACCGACCAGGACGATCTCGCCGTCGATGACGCACTTCTCCGGGAAGCTCGCGAGGACCGCCTCGACCACCTCGGGGAAGTAGCGGGTCATGGGCTTCTCGTTGCGGCTGCCGATCTCGACCTGGTCGCCGGACCGGAAGATGACCGACCGGAACCCGTCCCACTTCGGCTCGAAGAGGTAGGCGCCCGTCGGGATCCCCTTGACCGGCTTGGCCAGCATCGGCGCGACGGGCGGCACCACCGGGCCCCACACCGTCCGCAGGTCGGCGTCCCGCTCGGCCTTGGGCGGCATGTAGTCCTCGTCGGACTTGTCCTTGCGGCGCTTGCTGGGCTGCACCCTCGGCGGCTCCCCCGGCATCTTGGGATAGTCGGGCGGGAAGTTGAGCTCACCGAGCCCGCGCTCGTGAACATCCTTGTCCCACAAGGCGATTGCAGAGCGTGACGTCGCCGACGGCGTCGTCGATCCCGGCCCAGGCGTCCCCGTCGGCTGCCACGATGCCCGGCACCGTCCGCACGGTGAAGTCGCCGGGGCTGACGCCCGGGAGCGCCTCCCAGCTCACCGGCATACTCACCGGGGCTCCCGGCAGGGGACGGGGACTGTAGGCCGAGGCGATGGTGCGGTCACGGCAGGCCTGGTTGAAGTCGACGAACACCCGCTCGCCCCGCTCCTCCTTCCACCACGAGGTGGTGACGAGGTCGGGCAGCCGGCGCTCGAGCTCACGCGCGATGCCGATGACGCCGTGCCGCACGTCGAGGAACTCGTGAGTCGGCGCGACGCGGACGAACACGTGCACGCCGCGGTTGCCGGACGTCTTGGCCCACCCGGTGAGGCCGAGCTCGGACAGCAGCTCGCGCAGGACGAGGGCCGCCTCGACCGCGTCCTTGAAGTCGCGCCCCGGCTGCGGGTCGAGGTCGATGCGCAGCTCGTCGGGGTTGTCGACGTTGCTGGTGCGGACCGGCCACGGGTGGAACGTCACCGTGTTCATCTGCATGGCCCAGACCACCGCGGCCGGCTCCTCGACGACCACCTGCAGGTGCCTGCGCCCGGAGGGATAGGTGCACATCACCGGGTGGATGAAGTCGGGCATGCCCTTGGGCGGGTTCTTGGTCCAGAACTCCTCCCCCGTGATCCCCTCGGGGAAGCGCTGCAGCGTCACCGGCCGGTCGCCCAGGGCGCGCATGAGGCCGTCGGAGACGTCGACGGCATAGCGCGCGAGGTCGAGCTTGGTGATCGCCGTCCTCGCGGCCAGATCAGCCTCTCGGGGCTGGAGATCCGGACCAGTCGCGAGCCCTCGGGTCCCCCGGGGACCTCCAGCTCGGTTGCCTTCGCCGCCATGCCGGGCAGCCTAGCCGGGAACCAATGGCCGCCCGGCGGTGTTGACCCAGGCATGAGGAGCACCGACAAGACGTATGCCGTGGACAAGACCGACCAGCAGTGGCGCGAGGAGCTGAGCCCCGAGGAGTTCCACGTGCTCCGCCAGGCGGGGACCGAGCGTCCCTTCGTCGGCGAGTACACCGACACCAAGACCGAGGGCGTCTATGCCTGTCGGGCCTGTGGGGCCGAGCTGTTCACGTCGGAGACGAAGTTCGAGAGCCACTGTGGCTGGCCGTCGTTCTACGCCCCGCTGGCGGGCGACAGCGTCGAGTACATCGAGGACCGCACCATGGGCATGAAGCGCGTCGAGGTGCGCTGCGCGACCTGCGGCAGCCACCTCGGGCACGTCTTCGAGGGCGAGGGCTACGGCACGCCGACGGACCAGCGGTACTGCATCAACTCGATCTCGATGACCCTGCGCCCAAGGCCTGACCGGCGCCGGACCGCGAGGTCGGACCGGCTCTCAGCGCAGCGAGGCGAGCAGCTCGGCGACCTCGACCCGGCGCCCGGTGTGGAACGGCACCTCTTCGCGGACGTGCATCCGGGCGCGTGAGGCGCGCAGCTCGCGCATGAGGTCGACGATGCGGTGCAGCTCGTCGGCCTCGAAGGCCAGCACCCACTCGTAGTCGCCCAGGGCGAACGACGGCGATCGTGTTGGCCCGCACGTCGGGGTACTCGCGCGCCTGCTGCCCGTGCTCGCGCAGCATGTCGCGGCGCTCCTTGTCGTCGAGCAGGTACCAGTCGTAGGACCGCACGAACGGGTAGACGCAGATGAAGTCCTTGGGCTGCTCGTCCGCCAGGAACGCCGGGATGTGGCTCTTGTTGAACTCGGCCGGGCGGTGCAGGGCCGCCGCCGACCAGGTCGGCTCGAGCAGCTGCCCGAGCTCGGTGCGCAGCAGCGCCCGGTAGGCAGCCTGCACGTCCTCGATCCGCTCGGCGTGCCACCAGACCATGAAGTCGGCCTCGGCGCGCAGACCGCCGACGTCGTAGACCCCGCGAGTGACGACGCCCTCGGACTCCAGCCGGGCGAAGAGCTCCTCGACCTCCTTGGCCATCACCTCGCGGTTGTCCCCCAGCGGCGCGGTCACGGCGAACACCGACCACATCGCGTAGCGGATGGAGTCGTTGATCTCGCGGATCCGGGAGGGCGAAGGCTTGCCAGTCATGGACCTATTCTCCCGCGCGCTCCGCCCGGGCGCGCAGGTGGGTCACCACCGTCTGCGCGGCGGCCCGTCCGCTGGCGATGCACGCCGGAACCCCCACCCCCTCGTATGCCGCGCCGGCCAGTGCCAGCCCCTCCACCCCCTGCATCGCGGAACGGATCCGGGCGACCCGGTCGACGTGGCCCACGGCGTACTGCGGAAGGGCTCCGCCCCAGCGCTGCACGTGGGTGTCGACGACCGGAGGCAGCTGGTGACCGAGTGCCTCGCTCACCTCGGCGACCGCCAGGGCCACGAGCTCGGCGTCGGGCCGCTGCAGGTCGCTCGTCTCGCCGTGGCGGCCGACCGAGGCGCGCAGGAACGACAGGTCCTGCGCGGCCCCGGAGACCCAGCCCCACTTCGAGGAGGTGAACGTGCTCGCCTTGATCGTGCGCCCCTCGACGGGTGGCACGAGGAACCCCGACCCGCTCAGCGGAGGGTGCGACGATCCGCCGCGGGCCGACGAGTCCACCGCCAGGGTCACGATCGCCATCGAGGCGTACTCGACGCTGGCGAGCTCCTGGGCCGCCGACGGGCAATGGGGGGCGAGGAGGCGTCCGGCGGGCGTCGCGGGCACGGCCAGCACCACCGCATCGGCCGGGATCTGCTCGGGCTGGGCTCGTGACCCGACGACGACCGACCAGCGGCCTTCCCCGTCGGGCCGGCGGCGCAGCTCGCGGACGATCGTGCCGCTGCGCACCACCACGCCCGGCCAGGCGCAGCTGCTCGGTGAGCACCTCGGCGAGTCGGCCGACTCCACCGTCGAGACCGGCGAAGACCGGTGCGGGAACGCCGTCTCCCGCAGCAGCAGCCGTCGCGGCGGCGACCGACCTCGCTGCGCTGTTGAGCGACTCTCCCCGTCGCACCGCGTCGAACACGACGGGCAGGCAGGCGCGCAGGGACAGGTTCCTGGCCTGACCGGCATACACCCCACCGAGGAGAGGCTCGACGAGCCGGTCCACGACCGCGTCACCCAACCGGGCCGCGACGTAGTCCCCCACCGACACGTCCTCGAAGTCGCCCGCCGGGCCACGGCTGCTCGTCCTCGGCGCGGGCCACCTCCTCGGCGGACAGGATGCCGAGCCCGGACGACGGCGGCGACGGGATCCCCATCAGGGTGCCGCGCGGCATGGGGTACAGGTCGCCCCGCGACCAGATGGCGGCGGAGGTCGTCGCCGGGTGCACGATCTCCGCGCCCAGGCCGAGCTCCTCCATGAGCGAGACCGCCTCGGGACGGCGGGCCAGCACCGACTCGGCCCCGACGTCGATGGCCACGCCCGCCACGGGCTCGCGGCGCAGCTTGCCGCCGGGGCGGTCGGCCGCGTCCACGAGGGTCACCGTTGCGTCAGGCAGGGCCCGGACCGTCTCCCACGCCGCGACGAGGCCGGCGATGCCCCCACCGACGACGACGACCCGTGACCCGCTCATGGACCCACCCTTTCAAGACCGTGACGGTTTCGTCACCACCGGGGCTGGAACGACGGGCGCCCCGGAGGGAGTCGAAGTGGTGTCCGGGCGTACAGCAGGTCCACCCGCATCGACTCGACCGACCAGGGGGTCGCCATGTTCCTCGAGCGTCATCGCACCACCGGCTCCGACCGCATCCCCACCCGCATCCCCCCCGCGCCGGTTTCGGCGTCGGCCTCGTCGCCGCCCTGGCGCTGGCCGCGTGCAGCTCCGGCAGCGGCAGCACCGCCAGCAGTGGCGCCGCCCCGAACCACGCCGCCGGCAGCGTCGTCAGGGGCGCCCCTGACGCGGGCAAAGGCACCGCCCTCGAGCTCCGCCGGCGGCGCCGGCAAGCGCCCGCGCCGGCCACCACCGGTGGCGTGGATCCCGCCGCCCTGCAGGCTGGGCAGGAGGCACTGGCACGCCGGGCCACGATCGCCTTGCAGGTCAAGGACATCGGTCAGGCCGTCGCCAAGGTGCGCGCCACCTCGGCCGCCGCCGACGGGATCATCCTGGCCGAGAGCATCGGCACCTCCGGTGGCCCGGACCCGGTCCCGCTCACCGACTCCACCAAGGTCAGCGCGACCACCTACGCCGAGATCACCCTCTCGGTGCCCTCCGACCAGCTCGACGGCGTCCTGGACGACCTGGGCTCGGTCGGCAAGGTCATCCAGTCCACCAGCTCCAGCGACGATGTCGGCGTCCCAGATCGTCGACACCCAGTCGCGGCTCGCGACCATGCGGGTCAGCGTCGCGCGGGTGCGCGGCTTCCTCGACAACGCCAAGGACCTCACCCAGGTCGTGACCCTGGAGGCCGAGCTCACGCGGCGCGAGTCGGACCTCGAGGCGCTCGAGGCGCAGCTGGCCTCGCTCAAGGGCAGCGTGGCCCGCTCCCCCGTCCAGGTCAGCCTCACCACCCAACCCGCAGTGATCGTGCCGCCCGCAGCCGGCGACCGGGTTCTTCGCGGGGCTCAAGGGCGGCTGGAGCGCGTTCGTCGCCTCCGTGGCGCGTGCTCCTGACCGTGGTCGGTGCCGTGCTGCCGTTCGCCGTGCTCGTGGCCCTGCTGGGGCTGCCGGTGTGGTGGTTCGTGCGCCGGCGTCGGGTCGGCACCCCGCCACCGGCGGTCAGCGCGAGCTGACCTCGTGCACCAGCTCGACCACGCGCGTCAGCACGTCCGGGTCGGTGTCGGGCAGCACGCCGTGCCCCAGGTTGAAGATGTGGCCCGGGGCGGCCCGGCCCTCCTCGACGATGCCGCGCACCTTGGCCTCCAGCGCCTCCCAGGGGGCGAACAGGAGGGCCGGGTCGAGGTTGCCCTGCACGGCATACGAGCCGTCGAGCCGGGCCAGCGCGTCGGTGAGGGACACGCGGAAGTCGACGCCGACGACGTCGGCGCCCGCGGCTCCCATGGCGGGCAGCAGCTCGCCGGTCCCCACCCCGAAGTGGATCTTCGGTATGCCGCGCGGCGCGACAGCGGCGAGCGCGGCAGCCGAGTGCGGCTGGACGAACCGCTCGTAGTCGGCGCGCGGCAGTGCGCCCACCCACGAGTCGAACAGCTGCACCGCCGAGGCCCCCGCCTCGGCCTGGACGTCGAGGAAGGCCCCGGAGATCTGCGCCAGCCTGGCGCACAGGTCGTGCCACAGCTGCGGGGTCGCCGTACATCAGCGCCTTGGTGTGCTCGTGGTTCTTGCTCGGACCGCCCTCGACGAGATAGCTGGCCAGCGTGAACGGCGCCCCCGCGAAGCCGATGAGCGGCGTCGGGCCGAGCTCGGCGACGAGCAGCCGCACCGCCTCGGTGATGTAGGGAACGTGCTCGGGCGTCAGGGCCGGCAGGCGGTCGAGGTCGGCCCGGGTGCGGATGGGCTCGGCGACCACGGGCCCGACGCCCGCGACGATGTCGAGGTCGACGCCGACGGCCGCCAACGGCACGACGATGTCGGAGAAGAAGATGGCGGCGTCCACACCGTGGCGGCGCACCGGCTGCAGGGTGATCTCGGTGACCAGGTCGGGCCGCCGGCAGGACTCGAGCATGCCGACCCCCTCGCGGACCTTGCGGTACTCCGGCAGCGAACGGCCGGCCTGCCGCATGAACCACACCGGCGTGTGCGGCACCGGTTGCCGGGTGGCCGCCTTGACGAGGGCGGAGTCCTGCGGCGAGGTGCTGGCGGAGGTCACCGCAGGAGTCTAGGTGGCGCGGGGGTCAGGCCCGAGCAAGGGCGAGCACGGCGACGCCCACGAGGCTGACCCCGACGCCGACGCCCTGCACCGGACGCAGCCGCTCGCCGAGGAGGAACCGCGCGAGCAGCACCGTCACCACCGGATACAGGGAGCCGAGCACGCTCGACACACTGACGACCCCGTGCGAGCTGGCGTACGCGAACAGCCCGTTCGCCACCAGGTCGCCGAGCCCGATCAGCCCGAGGGCCGGCAGGTCGGCGGCGCGCACGCCTCCTGTGCGGCGCAGGACGAGCCCGGCCACGAGGAAGAGGCTGACGGAGGTGGCGCGCATGCCCCAGAGGGTGTCCAGCAGCGAGACGCGCGCGCCGCGGTCGAGGCAGAACAGCGCCAGCCCGAACCCCACCGCCGCGACGCACGCGAGCAGGAGCGGCCGCGCCGAGACGCTGCCGCTGAGCTCGGGACCCGACGCCAGGGCCACCCCGACGATGGCGACGGCCATGCCCACCCAGGCCAGCGCGTGGGGCTGGTCGCCCGTCAACACGCCGAGCAGCACGGGCACGAGCACGCCCAGCGACGCGACGGGAGCGACGACGCCCATGGTCCCGGTCGACAGGGCGGCATAGAAGCAGACCAGCGCACCCGACCCGGCGACCCCGGCGGCGAGCGCCCACGGCACCCAGCCCGGCGACGCGCCGAACCCGTGCACCGCCAGCACCACCGTGAGCATCACGAGGGCCAGCCCCTGCGACCACGCGACCACCGCGGCAGCCGGCAGGCTCTTGGCCCGGAGCCCGGCGAAGAAGTCCGAGGTACCCCAGCAGGCACTCGAGGCGAGAGCCAGCAGGGACAGCATGTCGAGCACGCTACCGGGCGGCCCTCGACACTCCGACACCCCGCCGGGCGCGCCGTTGCCCGCGACGGGCTCCCCCGCGGCATACCCTCTGATGGTGGGCAGCCGAACGGTCCCTGGAGACCACTCCCCCGAGTTCGCACAGGCGCTGAGCGACCTGCGCTCGGCGCGGTTGCGCCCTGAGATCCGTCTGACCGAGGTGCCTGCCCCGCAACGCATCGCCCCGTATGCCGTGGCCCTCACCGCCGAGGTGGTGGGCGCTGCCGCCGACGAGGACGAGCTCGCGTCCGGGCGCTTCGTGCTGCTGCACGACCCCTCGGTGCCTGAGCCCTGGGACGGCGCGTGGCGTGCCGTCACCTTCGCGCGGGCCGAGCTCGAGCCCGAGCTCGCCAACGACCCCATGCTCGGAGCGGTCGGCTGGTCCTGGCTGACCGACGCGCTCGACTCCCACCACCTGACGTTCACCGCAGAGGCGGGCACCGTCACCCGCGTCGTCTCCGAGAGCTTCGCCGGACTGTCCGACCGTCCCGCCAGCGTCGAGATGGAGGTGCGCGCCTCCTGGACCCCCGTGTCGGGCAACATCGGCGCCCACCTGCTGGCCTGGTCCGACCTGCTGTGCACGATCGCGGGCCTGCCGCCGCTGCCGGAAGGGGTCATCGCCCTGCCCGGTCCGCGCCGCTGACGAGATCGGCCCGATAGGTTGGCCGGATGACCGAGATCGACACCGGCGCGGCAGCCCATGACGTGCCCCAGGCGCTGACCGACGAGGCGGTCGAGTCGCCGGTCGAGCCGGCCCCGCTCATGACGCCTCTGGACATGCCCGATCGACGGCGTCCCCCCAGTCGTCGACTCCGAGCGCGGTCTGCTCGAGGCAGCACGGGCGATCGCCGCCGGCGAGGGCCCCGTCGCTCTCGACGCCGAGCGGGCCAGCGGCTACCGCTACGGCCAGCGCGCCTACCTCGTGCAGCTCCGCCGAGAGGGCTCGGGCACCTGGCTCATCGACCCGATCGCCTGCCCTGACCTGTCGCCCCTCAACGAGGCCATCGGCGGCGCCGAGTGGATCCTGCACGCCGCCACCCAGGACCTGCCCTGCCTCGCCGAGGTCGGCCTGACGCCGCGGCAGCTGTTCGACACCGAGCTGGCCGGCCGGCTGCTGGGCCTGCCGCGCGTGGGGCTGGCTGCCGTGGTGGAGCACTACCTCCAGCTCACCCTCGCCAAGGAGCACTCCGCGGTCGACTGGTCCACCCGACCGCTGCCGGAGCCGTGGCTGCGGTATGCCGCGCTCGACGTCGAGGTCCTCGTCGACCTGCGCAACCTCATGGGCGTGGACCTTGCGGCGCAAGGGAAGGCGGAGTGGGCACGCCAGGAGTTCGACGCCCTGCTGTCGTTCACGGGCCCGCCTCCCAAGGTCGACCCGTGGCGCCGGACCAGCGGGATGCACCGGGTGCGGCACCGTCGCACCGCGGCGCTCGTCCGAGAGCTCTGGGAGGCCCGCGACCTGATCGCCCAGGACCGCGACATGTCCCCCGGCCGCGTCCTGCCGGACGCGGTGCTGGTCGAGCTGGCCACGGCCGCCCCGACGAAGGCATCCGAGCTGCCCGACAGCCATCGGTCGGTCCGCCGCTACCAGCGCCAGTGGCTCGACGCCATCCGTCGCGCCCAGGCCCTGACCGAGGCTCAGCTGCCACCCATGACGCTGCGTTCGGACGGGCCGCCACCACAGCGCGCCTGGGCCGAGCGCGATGCCGTGGCCGCGGCTCGCCTGGCGATGACCCGCGAGGCCGTGACGGCGTTCGCCACCGCGCATGTCGTCCCCGTCGAGAACGTCCTGTCGCCCGACCCGCTGCGACGGGTCATCTGGACGCCTCCGGCCGACCGCAGCGCTGCCGGGTTCGCCGCGGCACTCGAAGCGCTCGGCGCTCGGCGCTGGCAGACCGAGATCGTGGCCCCCATGATCGCGGCGGCGTTCGAGGCGCATCCCGACGCCGGCTCGGGCACCGACTCCGGCGCCGACTCGGGCGCCGACTCCGGCGCCGACCCTGGCGCCGCCCCGACACCCGGACGGCGTGACGGCTCTCACGCGCGAGCCCCGGTGACCCCCTTGTTACCGGGAAGTAGCATCGGACCGTACGCACCGGCATACCGGTGTCATCCGAGCACCTCGTCAAGGGAGGCCCTCCGTGCCCCGCACTCTGCGTGAGGTCGTGTTCGTCGACGGCGTTCGTACGCCGTTCGGCAAGGCCGGTGAGAAGGGCATCTATGCCCAGACCCGCGCCGACGACCTCGTCATCAAATGCATCCGTGAGCTCATGCGCCGCCACCCCGAGCTGCCCCCCGAGCGGGTCGAAGAGGTGGCCATCGCCGCGACCACCCAGATCGGCGACCAGGGGCTGACGCTGGGCCGCATGGCCGCGCTCCTGTCGGGCCTGCCCAAGACCACGCCCGGCTACTCGATCGACCGCATGTGCGCCGGCGCCATGACCGCGGTGACGACCACGGCGTCGTCGATCGCGTTCGGGTCCATCGACATCGCCATCGCCGGCGGTGTCGAGCACATGGGCCGTCACCCCATGGGCGAGGGCGTCGACCCCAACCCGCGGATCGTGGCCGAGAAGCTCGTCGACCCCTCCGCACTGGTCATGGGCTCGACGGCCGAGAACCTCCACGACCGCTTCCCCTCGCTCACCAAGGAGCGCAGCGACGCGTATGCCGTGGGCTCGCAGGACAAGCTCGCGAAGGCCTACGCCAACAACCAGATCCAGCCCGACCTCGTGCCCGTGGCCACGCGCCACCAGGAGCAGGGCTTCGGCCTGGCCACCCAGGACGAGCCGCCGCGTCCCGGCACGACCCTCGACGACCTCGCCGCGCTGAAGACGCCCTTCCGCCCGCACGGCAACGTGAGCGCCGGCAACTCGGCGGGACTCAACGACGGCGCGACCGCCTGCATCCTGGCCTCCGCGGAGGCGGCTGCCGAGCTCGGCCTGCCCGTGCGGATGCGCCTGGTCGACTTCGCCTTCGTCGGCGTCGAGCCGGAGGTCATGGGGATCGGCCCCGTGCCCGCCGCCGAGAAGGCGCTGGGCAAGGCCGGCCTCTCCATCGACGACATCGGCCTGTTCGAGCTGAACGAGGCTTTCGCGGTGCAGGTGCTGGCCTTCCTCGAGCACTTCGGCATCGCCGACGACGACGAGCGCGTCAACCAGTACGGCGGCGCCATCGCCACCGGCCACCCGCTGGCCTCCTCCGGCGTGCGTCTCATGACGCAGCTGGCCCGGCAGTTCGAGGAGCACCCCGAGGTGCGCTACGGCATGACCGCCATGTGCATCGGCATCGGCATGGGAGGCGCCGTGATCTGGGAGAACCCCCACCACGCCGACTTCGGGGCGGACGACACCAAGGAGAGCGCAGCATGAGCGAGCAGACCACTCCCGCGTTCGAGGAGGTCGTGACCCACACCCCCGTCCGCGACGTCCGGCTGCCCGGCGACGCCGGCATGCTGGCGCTCGTCACGCTCGACAACGGGTTCGACCACACCAAGCCCAACACCTTCGGCCCCGAGACCATCGCGAACCTCACGAAGGTCGTCGAGGGCCTGCGGGCCCGCGCCGAGGCCGGCGAGATCCAGGCCGTCGGCATCACCGGCAAGCCCTTCATCTTCGCCGTCGGCGCCGACCTCAAGGCGGTCGGACAGGCCGCCGACCGGGCTCAGGCCCTCGAGGTCGCGCGGGCCGGTCACACGGCCTTCGGGGCGATCATGGACCTGCCCGTGCCGACCTTCGCGTTCGTCAACGGCGCCGCGATGGGCGGTGGCGTCGAGATCGCGCTGTCGGCCGACTACCGGACCATCTCGGCGGGAGTGCCTGCGCTGGCGCTGCCCGAGACGTTCCTGGGGCTCGTGCCCGGCTGGGGCGGCTGCTACCTGCTGCCCAACCTCATCGGACCCGGCCAACGCGCTCAAGGTCATCATCGAGAACCCGATGAACATGAACCGCATGCTCAAGGGCCCCCAGGCCTTCGAGCTCGGCATCGCGGACGTCATGTTCGAGCCGGCGGACTTCCTCGAGGAGTCGCTCCTGTGGGCAGCTCGGGTGCTGACCGGCGAGGTCACGGTCCAGCGGGCCGAGGTCTCGCGCGACGAAGCCGAGTGGGAGGGCGCCGTCAAGGCCGCCAAGGGGCTCGTCGACGCCAAGACCGGCGGCAAGGCCCCCGGGCCCTACCGCGCCCTCGAGCTGGTGCGCGCAGCCCGGACGGCGACTCGCGACGAGGCCTTCGCGGCCGAGGACGAGGCGCTCGCCGACCTGGTCATGGGCGACGAGCTGCGGGCCGGGCTCTACTCCTTCGACCTGGTGCAGCGGCGCGCCAAGCGTCCCGCCGGGGCCCCCGACAAGTCCCTGGCCCGCAAGGTCACCAAGGTCGGCATCGTCGGCGCGGGACTCATGGCGAGCCAGCTGGCCCTGCTGTTCGCCCAGCGCCTCGAGGTCCCGGTCGTCATGACCGACCTCGACGAGGAGCGGGTGGCCAAGGGCGTGGGCTACGTCCACGGCGAGATCGACAAGCTGCTCGCCAAGAAGCGGATCGGGCCCGACAAGGCCAACCGCCTCAAGGGCCTGCTCACCGGCGCGACGTCCAAGGACGGCTTCGCCGACGCGGACTTCGTCCTCGAAGCCGTCTTCGAGGAGATGTCGGTCAAGAAGCAGGTGTGGGCCGAGGTCGAGGCGGTCGTCTCGCCCGAGTGCGTCCTGGCGACCAACACCAGCTCGCTGTCGATCACCGAGATGGCGTCGGAGCTGCAGCACCCGGAGCGGGTCGTGGGCTTCCACTTCTTCAACCCGGTCGCCGTCATGCCGCTGCTCGAGATCATCAAGGGCGAGCAGACCGACGACGCCACCTTGGCGACGGCGTTCGCCACGGGCAAGTCCCTGAAGAAGACCACGATCCTGGTCAAGGACAGCCCGTCGTTCATCGTCAACCGCCTCCTCGGCCGCTTCATGGGCGAGGTCGCCAAGATCGTCGACGAGGGCACGCCGATCGAGGTCGCCGACAAGGCCTTCGCCGGCCTGACCCCGATGCCGCCGTTCGTCCTGCTGGGTCTGGTCGGGCCGGCGATCGCGTTGCACAACAACGACACGCTGGCCAAGGCGTTCCCCGACCGCTTCTACTCCTCCCCCAACCTGCGCAAGGTCGTCGAGGCCAAGAAGCCGGGCATCTACATCTGGCCCGAGGGCAAGCCCGTGGTCGACCCCGAGGTCGAGCAGCTGTTCGACAAGCCGGCCGACCCCGTGGTGCTGACCACCGAGGAGGTGCGCGAGCGCGTCCTCAGCGTCATCGCCGACGAGGCTCGACGGATGCTCGACGAGGGCGTCGCGCAGGCTCCCATGGACATCGACCTGGCCATGATCACCGGCGCCGGGTTCCAGTTCTGGAACGGCGGCATCACGCCGCTGCTCGACCGCGAGGGCGTCAGCGAGAAGGTCACCGGCCGGCGCTTCCTGCCGGCCGGGGCCGCGAGCGTCCCCGCCTGACTCCCAGCCTCCCCCACTTATTGCCCTGAGTCCACCGTCTGCGGCCTCTGAGCCGCCGAACGTGGTCGACTCAGGGCAATAAGTCGGGGGTGGCGGCGTGGGCGAGGTCAGGCGAGGCGGGCGGCGAGGGACGGTCGCCACCGCGTCGGCGGTGAGCCCCACCTCGTCGAGGACCTGGCCGCGCGACGCGTGCTCCAGGAACCGCTTCGGTATGCCGTACTGGTGCACCGGCGTGGCGACCTGCGCCTCCCGCAGGGCCAGGCTCACAGCCGCGCCCACCCCGCCGCTGACGAGGTTGTCCTCGACCACGGCCACCGCGCGCGCCGACCGAGCCAGGTCGACGAGGTCGTCGCTGACGGGCAGCACCCAGCGGGGGTCCACCGCACACACCGAATGTCCCTGGGCCTCGAGCTTCTCGGCGACGTCGACAGCCATCGCGGCGAACGCGCCCACCCCCACCACCAGGACGTCGCAGCGCCCAGCGGACGTCTCGTGCAGCACGTCGACAGAGCCGTGTCGGCGCACCGCAGGGACGGCCGGACCCACGTCGCCCTTGGGGAACCGGATCACGGTCGGGCCGTCGGACACGTCGAGGGCCTCGCGCAGCTGCGCCTTCACCTGGTCGCCGTCCCGCGGCGCCGCCAGGCGCAGGCCCGGCACGACCGAGGCGAGCGTCATGTCCCACATGCCGTTGTGCGACGGCGCCGTCGCTGCCGGTGACACCCGCGCGGTCGAGGACGAAGGTCACGCCGGCCCGGTGCAGCGCGGCGTCCATCAGCAGCTGGTCGAAGGCGCGGTTGAGGAACGTGGCGTAGACCGCCACCACCGGATGCAGCCCGGCATACGCGAGGCCGCTCGCCATGGTGACCGCGTGCTGCTCGGCGATGCCCACGTCGAAGACGCGCTCGGGATACGCGGCGGCGAAGCCGTCGAGCCCCACCGGGATGAGCATCGCGGCCGTCAGGGCCACGACGTCCTCGCGTTCGGCGCCGATCGCGACCATCTCGTCGTTGAACTCGTCGGTCCAGATCCGGCCGCTCACCTCGAACGGCAGACCGGTCTCGGGGTTGAACTTGCCGATGGCGTGCCACTGGTCGCCCTCGTCACGGCGCGCCGGGTCGTAGCCACGGCCCTTCTCGGTGATGACGTGCACGAGCACCGGGCCGCCGAAGGCCTTGGCCCGGCGCAGTGCGGCCTCGACGGCCGCCTCGTCATGACCGTCGACAGGGCCGAGGTACTTCAGGCCGAGGTCCTCGAACATGCCCTGGGGGGCGACGATGTCCTTGAGGCCCTTCTTCATCCCGTGGAGCGTCTCGTACATCGCACCGCCGACCACAGGGGTCCGGTGCAGCGTGTTCTTGCCCCAGTCGAGGAACCGCTCGTAGCCGCGCGTGGTGCGCAACGTCGCCAGGTGCTCGGCAAGGCCACCGATCGTCGGCGCGTAGGACCGCTCGTTGTCGTTGACGACGATGGTCAGCGGTAGGTCCTTGTCGGCGGCGATGTTGTTGATCGCCTCCCACGCCATGCCTCCGGTCAGTGCCCCGTCACCGATCACGGCGACCGTATGCCGGCCGCGTCTCCCCGCGCAGCCGGCGCCCCTTGGCGATGCCGTCGGCCCACGACAGCGCCGTCGAGGCGTGGGAGTTCTCGACCACGTCGTGCTCGGACTCGGCCCGGCTGGGGTAGCCGGACAGGCCACCCTGCTTCTTGAGCTTGGAGAAGTCGTGGCGGCCGGTGAGGAGCTTGTGCACGTAGGACTGGTGCCCGGTGTCGAAGACGATCGTGTCGCGCGGGCTGTCGAAGACCCGGTGCAGGGCGATGGTCAGCTCGACGACGCCCAGGTTCGGGCCCGAGGTGACCGCCGGTCTTGGAGACGGACTCCACGAGGAAGTCGCGGATCTCCTGCGCGAGCGCCGGGATCTGGGCAGGGGCGAGCGCCTTGAGGTCGGCCGGTCCCTCGATGCGTCTCGAGCACTCCCACGCGCAGGCGTCCTTTCCGTTGCGGTCAACAGGCCCGGTCACTGCCGGACAACCGCCTGAGTCTATGCGCTGTCGCTGACCCGGAGCCCGTCCGGCAGCCCCGAGAGGCTCACGGCACCGGCCTCGTCGACGCTGACCGTCACCTCGGCGTCGCCCAGCCGGATGCCGGAGACGCTCAGGGCGCCGAACGGCGCCGGCCGGAGCGGGCGGACCTGGACCACCCCGCGCGGCAGGTCGACCTGGAGCCCCAGCGCCACCGTCAGCAGGGCGCCGGCCGAGGCGGCCGACCACGCCTGCGGGTCGGCACGACGCCGGGTACGGGGCAGGGTCGCCCCATCATGGGCAGGCCGGAGTAGAGCTCGGGGTAGCGGTAGTCGAAGGCCTCGCCGGCGGCCAGCAGGGTGCGCGCGACCTCGCTGGCGGCCGAGTCCGAGTCCCTCGCGCGCCAGACCGAGCGCGACGATCGCGGTGTCGTGGGTCCACACCGACCCCGTGTGGTAGCCGATCGGGTTGAACCCACCGTTGCCCGTGCCGAAGGTGCGCACGCCGAAGGTGTCGAGCAGCTCCTCGCCGGTGAGCTGGTCAGCGACGGACCTGGCCTGCTGCGGCGTCCAGCACGCCCGTGCCCGAGGACGTGGCCCATGTTGGACCCGAGTCCGTCGACGCGCCGCCCCTGGCCGTCGAGGGCCATCGCCAGGTAGCGCCCCGCGTCACCCTCGACCCAGTAGGCCGCCTGGATCCGGTCCCGCAGCTCGGCCGCCTCGCGGCGCGCCTCCTCGGCGCCCGGCTCACCGAGCCAGTCGAGCAGGTCCGCGGCGCCGGCCAGCGCGTCCACGGCATACGCCTGCGCTTCGACGAGGGCGATGGGGCCCTCGGCGACCCGACCGTCCCGGAAGCGCATCGAGTCGCCGGAGTCCTTCCACCCCTGGTTCGCGAGCCCGTGACCGGTGGTGTCGAGGTACTTCAGCAGGCCGTCGTCGTCGGGCTGACCGGGGCCGGTGATCCAGCCGAGGGCCGCGCGCAGGTGCGGCAGGAGCTCGCGGACCTGCGTCCTCGGGCAGGCCCCATCGCCACGTGTCGACCAGCAGGCAGACCCACAGGGCGGTCGCGTCGACGGTGCCGTAGTAGAGCGGCGGGAGCACCAGCTGCTCCCGAGGGCTCTCGTATGCCGTGCGCCGCACCTCGTGGGCGATCTTGCCCGGCTGCTGGGCGCTCGCCGCGTCGTCGTGGGTGCCCTGCCGGCGAGCCAGGGCCCGCAGGGTGCCTGCCGCGAGCTCGGTGCCGAACGGCAGCATCATCCGCGCGGTCCAGATCGAGTCTCGCCCGAACAACGTGAGGTACCACGGCGACCCTGCTGCCGCGAACACGTCTGCGGGCTCCAGCGGGTCACGCAGCAACAGGTGTCGCAGGTCGTCCAGCGACTGCGCCACCAGGGGCGCGAGGCGCGGGTCGTCGGCCGTGACCACGACGTGGTCCCAGGTGACGGCGTCGGCGCCGGGCTCGGCGTCGAACCCCGACGGCTGTCGGCGGGTGGCCGCGACGCGGACGTGCCACGTCAGCCGGTCGCCCGGCTCGACCTCGACGTCGAAGTGCGCGACAGCCGTGTCGTCCGACAGCTCGAGACGGGCCGGCGCCGGGTCGAACCCGACCACCGACGTCGTGCCTCTCGGCGGCGAACGCGCACCGCGTCCTCGCCGGCGCGCCGGCGCCACGGCCGCGACCGGTCAGCAGGCCGGACTTCACCGACCCGATGGGCAGGTCGTCGCAGGCCAGCTCGAGCTCGAGGGTGGCGCGCACTGTCTCGTCGGCTCGTGAGGTGACGGTGACCTCCTCGACCAGCTCAGCACCGTGCGAGGGTCCGGACCCGGCGGACCTCGACGGTCGGGTCCGCGCCGCGGCTCCCCAGCCCGCGGGCCACGCCGAAGAACTCGGCTCGCGCCCCGCGCGCGCCCGAGGCGACGGGGCTGACCGGCTCACCGGCGACCCGGACCGACAACGCGGTCCAGCAGCCGGACATCGTCGACGTAGAAGCCCTGGGCCGTGGCCCGTTCGATGTCGCCACCGGCGGAGGACACCTGGGTCGAGTTGCCGTCGACGGTGATCGTCAGGTCGTGCAGCCACGGCTGGCGCAGCGCAGGCTCGGTCGGGTCCTGAGGGTGGTGTTCCGGGGTGGTCACGTGGGGCGGCCTTTCGTCGTGCGTGTCACCAAGCGGCTCCCATCATGGTCCAGGACGCGGTCGGCCGCGCTCGCGTCACTGTGAACGTTCAACCCCGTCTCTGGTTCAAGGGGGGCCTGGTCGGGACACGATGCCCGACCCGGAGGCTGGCGATCAGCACAAAGGGGCGACAGTGGCAGCAGCATCCGAGACCGTCGCACAGCCGCGCCACGATCGTCGACGTCGCGCGCGGCGGCGGGCGTGTCGCGCCAGACCGTCAGCAACGCGATCAACCATCCCGAGCGGCTGGCCGAGCTCACGATGGCACGCGTCCAGCGTGCGATCGACGACCTGGGCTTCATGCCCAACGCGGCTGCCCAGCATCTGAGTCGTCGCGGGCGCAGGCCTACGGGTTCGAGGTCAACCGGTCCGGGATGGGTCGGATGGGCCACATCCTCGACGGCTTCTTCGTCGAGCTCACCGTGGCCGCGCCGGGGCTACGAGAGCCACCTGGTCACCTTCGCGCCCGACGGCGACCGTCTGCTCGAGGGCTACGACCGGATCCTCGGCAGCGGGCTCGTCGACGGCTTCTTCCTCGGCGACACCCGGCACGACGACCCGCGACCGGCCTGGCTGCTCGACAACGGCGTCCCGTTCGTGACCTTCGGCCGGATCTGGGACCGTCCCGAGCTCGGGCGGTGGGTCGACGTCAACGGCCACGCCGGGATGGAGCTCGCGGTCGGGCACCTCGCCGACCAGGGCTACGAGTCGATCGCCTATCTCGGCTGGCCCCACGGCTCGCCCGTGGGTGACGACCGGCGGCTCGGGTGGCTCGCCGGGCTGGCCGACGCCGGCCTGGACCATGACCCCTTCGGCGAGGAGGCCGTCGAGGACGTCAGTGACGCGGCCGCGCGCGGCAGGCATCCTCCTCGACCGCCTCGGCTCCACGCGGCACCCGGAGCGCCATCCTCTGCGCCTCCGACCTGCTGGCGCTCGGCGCACGACGAGCGGTGCGCAGCCGCGGCCTCGAGCCCGGGCTCGACGTCGGCATCGTCGGCTTCGACGACAGCGATGTCGCCGACGCGCTCGGGCTGACGAGCGTGCGCCAGCCCCTGCGGGACGCGGCGCGGCAGGCCTGGCAGATCCTCCACACCCAGCGCTCCGAGCCGGCCCGCACCGCGCTCCTGTCCCCCACCCTCACCATCCGCACCAGCACCATCCCGTTGCCGCGCGCCCCGCGGGCTGCACGGCATACCCCACCTTGAGGAGCACTCATGAGGCGCAACCCCACACTCGGACTGGTCCTGCTCGCCGCGACCTCGCTGGGCCTCGCCGCCTGCAGCGGAGGCGGCGGGTTTCAGCCAAGGCGGCAGCCCCGCGCAGCAGTCCTCCGGCCATGCGGCCCTGACCGTGCTGATCGGCACCTCCGGGGATGCGGAGACGGCAGCGGTCAAGGCCGCGGCCGCCGCCTGGTCCACCAAGACCGGCAACACCGCGCAGGTGGTCGTCGCCTCAGACCTCAACCAGCAGCTCGGGCAGGGCTTCGCCGGAGGCACGCCACCGGACGTGTTCTATGCCGACGCCGCCCGGATCGGCGACTTCGCCAAGGCGGGCAACCTCTACGCGTACGGCGACCAGCTCAAGGGTGCGGGCTTCCTCGACAGCCTGCGTGAAGACCTACACGTACAACGGCGTTCTGCAATGTGCGCCCAAGGACTTCTCGACCCTCGCCCTGGTCATCAACACCGACCTGTGGGCCAAGGCGGGTCTGACCGACGCCGACATCCCCAAGGACTGGGCCGGCCTCGAGCGCGTTGCCACCAAGCTCACCACGGGCGGCGTCACCGGCCTGGTCGTCAACGGCGAGTGGGCGCGGCTGGGCGTGTTCATGCGACAGGCCGGCGGCTGGGTCGTGAACCAGGACGGCACCGCCGTCACGGCCGACACGGCACAGAACGCCGCCGGGCTCGCCGAGGCCCAGAAGATGCTCAAGAACGGCTCGATGAAGTACGCCAAGCAGGTCGACGCCGGGTGGGGCGGTGAGGCCCTCGGCAAGGGCAAGGCCGCGATGACCATCGAGGGCAACTGGATCCGTGGCGCGCTCACCAAGGACTACCCGGGCATCAAGGCCAAGGTCGTCGAGCTGCCCGCCGGACCGGCCGGCAAGGGGACGCTGCTGTTCAGCAACTGCTGGGGCATCGCGGCCAAGTCCCCGCACCAGGCCGCGGCCGTCGACCTCGTGAAGTCGCTGACGAGCGTGCAGCAGCAGCTGGCGTTCGCGAAGGCGTTCGGGGTGATGCCCTCCACGACCGAGGGCGTGAGCCAGTATGCCGCGGCCTTCCCCGACGACGCGGCGTTCGCCGCCGGGGGCGCCTACGGGACGGGCCCGGTGAACCTGCCGGGGTTCGACCCGGTCATGTCGGCCTTCAACACCGACCTCGAGCAGCTGGCCACCAAGGACCCCAGAACGATCCTGTCGAGCCTGCAGAAGAACGGCGCCGCGGCCCTCAAGGGTCAGTGACCCGTGGCCACCGACACCGGATCCCGCCGCCGTCGCGCCGTGTCGGTGGGGGCGGCTGGCGGCGGGATCCATGGCCGGGAGGCGGTCGCCGGATGGCTCTTCACCGCCCCCATGATCGTGACCCTCGGGGTGTTCCTGTTCATCCCGGTCGTCATGGCCCTCTACGTCAGCTTCACCAGCTGGAACGGCAACGGCTCGCCCGTTCCAGGGCGGCCAGAACGCCCAGTGGGTGGGTGCGCAGAACTACGTGCGGCTGTTCACCGCGGACGGCCTCGCGCGTGACAACTTCATGCAGTCGCTCAACAACAACTTCTGGTACGTCCTCTTCGTCGTGCCACTGCAGACGGCGGTCGCCTTCGTCCTGGCCCTGGTCGTCAACACGGCCTATCTGAGGGCCAAGGGCTTCTGGCGGACGGCGTTCTACTTCCCCTCGGTGACGAGCTCCATCGCGATCAGCGTCGTCTTCCTGTTCCTCTTCGCGAACTCCGGTGCGGTCAACGCGGTGCTGCGGCTGGTCGGCATCAAGGGTCCGGCCTGGTTCAGCGACTCGAGGGGGTTGTTCCACATCGTGCTCGGCTGGCTGGGAGTGGCTGACCCTCCCGGCTGGGGCCAGGGGCTGGTCCTGGGCCGCCCGATCTGGGACTGGCTGGCGGGGCCGTCGGTCGCGATGTGCGTCGTGATCATCCTCGCGGTCTGGACCACGACGGGCACGTTCATGCTCATGTTCCTCGCCGCCCTGCAGGATCTGCCCGCCGAGATCGACGAAGCGGCCCTGCTCGACGGCGTCTCGGCGTGGCAGAAGCTGCGGCTCGTCACCCTGCCGATGCTCCGGCCCACGGTCTTCCTGGTCACGACCCTCGGCCTGATCGGCACCTGGCAGGTGTTCGACCAGATCTACGTCATGGGCAAGGGCGCGCCCGCCAACACGACCCTCACTCCGGCCTTCCTGTCCTACAAGGAGTCGTTCACCAGCCTGCACTACGGCAGCGGTGCCGCGATGTCCTTCGTCGTCTTCGTCCTCATCGTGCTGCTGACGTGGCTCCAACGGTGGCTCATGCGAGACAAGGACGCCCGATGACCAGGCCACCCCCGCGCTGGAAGCTCACCCTGCTGTATGCCGTCCTCGTCGCCTTCGCGATCGTCTACCTCTACCCGTTCCTCATCCAGATCGCCACGTCGCTGAAGTCCGACGCCGGGCTCGACCGACCACCCGCTCAGCCTGGTCCCGAGCCCCGTCGACCTCAGCGCCTGGAAGCGCATCTTCGGGGTGGGCGGCGACTCCTCGGTCCCGATCGGACGCTGGCTGGTCAACTCGGTGGTCATCACGCTGGTCGTCACGGCAGGGCGGGTGTTCTTCGACAGTCTGGCGGGATATGCGTTGTCGCGACTGCACTTTCGCGGGCGCGGGTTCCTCTTCGCGACCGTTCTGGCGGTGATGAGCGTGCCCGGCGTCGCGCTGCTCATCCCCAAGTTCCTGATGGTGAGCTACCTCGGCATCTACGACACGTACACGGCGATGATCCTGCCGCTCATCGTCGACGGCGCGGGTGTCTTCATCATGAAGCAGTTCTTCGACTCGGTGCCGATCTCGGTCGAGGAGGCTGCCCGGATCGACGGCGCGGGGGTGTTCCGGACCTTCTGGTCGGTGGTGCTCCCCATGGCCCGCCCGGCGCTCATCACGCTCACGATCCTGTCGTTCCAGGGCTCCTGGAACGAGTTCACGCACTTCCTCGTCACCACCCAGAGCCCAGAGCTCAAGACGCTCGTCACGGGCTTGGCCAGTCTGGCCAGCGGAGAGCTCAGCTCGGGCAGAGCAGTACCCGCTCAAGCTCGGCGCCGCCCTGCTGACGACGATCCCGGTGGCGGTGTTGTTCTTCAGCTTCCAGCGGTTCTTCGTGCGCGGGGCCAACGACGGCGGCTCGAAGGGGTGAAGGTGTGCCGCGCGCCGCGCTACAGCCGGGGGACGTAGCGCTTGCCCTGCAACGCGTCGTAGACCAGCCCGGCGCTGCGCCGGGCCGCCAACAGCCTGACGCCCTCGGCCTCGAGGTCGGCCAGCACCTGAGCCAGCCCCTCGCTGGTCAGCAGCTCGCCCAGCTCGACCCGGACCTCACGGTAGGCCTGGCGCATCGCCACCAGCTGGGCGTCGATATGGCGAGTGGCCACCCAGGCGAGCGCGACCGGCTGCCGGCGCCACCCGGCATACAGCCGGTAGTCCGCCGGGCAGAAGTCGAGCAGCCAGGACACCGCTGGGACCTGCCACCCCACGCTCTCGGGCGGTGGCACCAGCGGCGGCCAGCCCGGCGGCACCGCCCCCGTGGGAGGGCTAGGCCGCCGGGTCTGGCTCGACACCGCAGGCTCCTCGCGTCTCAGATCCTGCCTGAGGCGGGTCGGAGTGATCGAACATACGTTCGATCATAGGCCACTAGGCGACCGACCGCACCACCCTCCTGGCCCCCTGGAGGGCGAGGCCCAGGGCGAGGCAGAGCAGGGCCAGGAGCAGGAGCGGCACGGTGTTCACGCCCGTGCTGGCCAACGCGGTCGCCCGCGTCACCACGGTCGGAGCCACCGCGCCGACCAGGGCGATGGCCGGCAGGGCCGACCGCGCCTGGCTGGACGCACCCCCGACCGCGGTGTCCCGACTGGCGTTCCCCCCGGCACCGGCGACGCGGTCGGAGGACGCGCCCCCTGCACCGGAGGTGGTGTCGGGCGCGGTCGCCGCAGCCCCGTCGGAGGTGCTGTCACCACCCACGGCGATGGCATTGCCCGTCGCGCTCACGGGCGGCGGTCGACGGCGAGGTGAGCTGGTTGCCACCGCCCGCCGAACCCGAACCCGTCGTCGTGGAACCCGACGAGCCCGACGACCCGTAGCCGCCGGAGCAGCGCCAGTCGACGAACCGCTGGCTGGACGCGTTGCCCAGCACCGCAACGGAGTTGCCCGTCGCGCTCACGGGCGGCGTCGACGGCGAGGTGACCTGGTTGCCACCGCCCGCCGAACCCGAACCCGTCGTCGTGGAACCCGACGACCCCGCCGCCGGAGCAGAGGCAGCCGAGCCGCTCGACGAACCACTGCTGGACGAGTTGCCCAGCACCGCAACGGAGTTGCCCGTCGCGCTCACGGGCGGCGTCGACGGCGAGGTGACCTGGTTGCCACCGCCCGCCGAACCCGAACCCGTCGTCGTGGAACCCGACGAGCCCGACGAACCCGAGCCGCCGGAGCAGCAGAGGCAGCCGAACCACTCGACGAACCACCGCTCGACGCGTTGCCCAGCACCGCAACGGAGTTGCCCGTCGCGCTCACGGGCGGCGCCGACGGCGAGGTGACCTGGTTGCCACCGCCGCCGAACCCGAACCCGTCGTCGTGGAACCCGACGACCCCGACGAACCCGTAGCCGCCGGAGCGGCGCCGGTCGACGAACCACTGCTGGACGAGTTGCCCAGCACCGCAACGGAGTTGCCCGTCGCGCTCACGGGCGGCGTCGACGGCGAGGTGACCTGGTTGCCACCGCCCGCCGAACCCGAACCCGTCGTCGTGGAACCCGACGAGCCCGACGAACCCGTAGCCGCCGGAGCGCCGAGCCCGACGAACCACTGCTCGACGAGTTGCCCAGCACCGCAACGGAGTTGCCCGTCGCGCTCACTGGCGCGGCAGGCGCAGCGACCACCTGGTTGCCTCCGACCGCGCTGTTCGATCCGGTCGTACCGTCGGCAGCCGATGCGTGTCCTGCGAAGAACAGGACGCCACCGCCGACCATGAGGGCCACTTCAAGACCCCTACGCAGATATGCGTGCATGCTTGATTCCTCCCTGTGATGCGTTGTCCCGCCCGTGGGCGGCTGTGTGCTGTTGGCGCGATGTTCGGCGCCTCGAGCACGCATCAGTCAGGTCGGTTGTCGGGTCCCTTCGCGGGAGCACTGGTGAAGCTGATCGGTTGCCCGAAACCCCGCTCGTATGCCGGTTGCGGCAGCACCGGGGTCGAGGTCGGCAGTGCCATATCCGTTGTCGCAGAACAGTTTCCCGCGCTCGCCGGCATAGGCGGCGGCGCCCCGTCTTGACCGTCCGGCTGCGCGGGGGCATCGCCTGCAGGAGACGTCGGAGCGACAGGGGCAGCCGGGGCGCGCCTCGTCAGCGCGATGCAGTCGTCGAGCTCGGGACGACGCCCGGCTTGCGGCTGGTGGTGACGGTGCCCGTCGCGACTGGCGGCGACGTGGAGGCGGCTGGAGCGCCCGGAACGGCAGGAGCGGCCGTCACGGCGGGCTCACGGAGTCCTTGGCCCGCAAGCGTCTCCGCCACTGCGGTGATCGGGCAGCCTCCGCACGACTGACGGGTGGGACAACGAGTCCACGACGGGAACCAGCGTCGCGACCGTGGCATCGCCCGCGTGGACGACGGGTCGGACGACCCGCTCCGCGACGGTCGCCAGGCCGGTCCTGAGGACGGGTCGCTCCGCGAGAGTCGCGAGGCCGGTCTTCACCACCGGTCGTTCGACGAGAGTCGCCAGGCCGGCCTTCACGACCGGTCGCGCGGAGTGACTCACTGGCCGAGCCCGGACCGCCTGCATGGCGGCATGGGCTCGCCTGTTCGCCGCGGCAGATGCGGACCTACCGGCATCGACATGGGTCACACCCACAACCGCACTGATGCTGGGCGCGGAAGCCCCGCGCGGAGCATCGTCCGCGCGCGCCTCCCCTGCTCCCAGCAGCAGCCAGGCCGCGCAGAGGAGCCCGGCGCCGAACACGAGCCGCACGAGGCTCGTTCGCCAGCCTGTCCCTGCCAATGGATGTCCCCGAACTCCCCAGCTCAAGGGTCACACGTTCCCAACCCTTCGAGTTGAACACGGATGCGTGGACCCCGCAACTCAAAAGTCGGCGACATCGCAGGTCAGGGCACCAGGCGGCATACGGCGACCATCGGTGACCCAGGCGTCACCGATGGTCGCCCGCAGAGACAAACCGCGACCATCCGTGACGCACCTGTCACGGATGGTCGCGGTTCAGCCGACCAGGAGGCGACGCACTCAGCTGTTGACGAGCGACCTCAGGACGTACTGCAGGATGCCGCCGTTGCGGTAGTAGTCCGCCTCGCCGGGGGTGTCGATGCGCACGACCGCGTCGAACTCCACCGGCTCGCCGCCCTCGCGCTGCGCACTGACCTTCACGGTGCGCGGGGTGTCGCCGTCGTTCAGGCCGGTGATGCCGGTGATCGAGAACGTCTCGGTGCCGTCGAGCCCGAGCGAGTCGGCCGACTCCCCCGCCGGGAACTGCAGCGGGATGACGCCCATGCCGATGAGGTTGGAGCGGTGGATGCGCTCGTAGCTCTCGGCGATGACCGCCTTGACGCCCAGCAGCCGGGTGCCCTTGGCCGCCCAGTCGCGCGACGAGCCAGAGCCGTACTCCTTGCCCGCGAGGATGACCAGCGGCACGCCGGCCTCCTGGTATGCCGCGGACGCGTCATAGATCGTGCGTCTGCTCGCCGCCGGCCAGGAAGTTGCGGGTGAAGCCGCCCTCGACGCCGTCCAGCAGCAGGTTCTTGAGCCGGATGTTGGCGAACGTCCCGCGGATCATGACCTCGTGGTTGCCGCGCCGCGAGCCGTAGGAGTTGAAGTCCTTGCGCTCGACACCGTGCTCGGCGAGGTACTGGCCCGCCGGGCTGTCGGCCTTGATCGACCCGGCCGGGCTGATGTGGTCGGTGGTCACCGAGTCGCCCAGCTTGGCCAGCACCCGCGCCCCGCTGATGTCCTCGACCGGCGTGGTCTCCATCTGTCATGCCGTCGAAGTACGGGGGCTTGCGCACGTACGTCGAGTCCGCGTCCCAGTCGAAGGTCTTGCCCTCGGGGGTGGGCAGCGAGCGCCAGCGCTCGTCACCGGCGAAGACGTCGGAGTAGTCGGAGGTGAACATCTCCTTGTTGATGCTCTCGGCGATGGTCCGCTCGACGTCGGCCGGGGCCGGCCACAGGTCCTTGAGGAAGACGTCCTTGCCGTCGGTGTCCTGGCCGAGCGGCTCGGTGTCGAAGTCGAAGTCCATCGTCCCGGCCAGGGCGTAGGCGATGACCAGGGGCGGCGACGCGAGGTAGTTCATCTTGACGTCGGGGTTGATCCGGCCCTCGAAGTTGCGGTTGCCGGAGAGCACCGAGACGACGGCCAGGTCGTTCTCGTTGATCGCCGCGGAGATCTCGTCCGACAGCGGGCCGGAGTTGCCGATGCAGGTGGTGCAGCCGTAGCCCACCAGGTGGAACCCGAGCTTCTCGAGGTAGGGCCACATGCCGGCCTTCTCGTAGTAGTCCGAGACCACCTTGGAGCCCGGCGCCATCGACGTCTTGACCCACGGCGCGACCGTCAGCCCACGGTCGACGGCGTTCTTGGCCAGCATCGCGGCCGCCATCATCACCGACGGGTTGGAGGTGTTGGTGCAGCGAGGTGATCGAGGCGATCGACACGATGCCGTGGTCGATCTCGAAGGACGCACCGTCCGGCGTGGTCACGGTGACCGGGCGAGACGGCCGGTCCACCCCGTCGCCCTCGTCGCCGGGCCGGTCGCCACCGTTGGTGCCGTCCGTGGCGCCCTGCGGCGACGGGTCGCTGGCCGGGAAGCTGCTCGCCGCGCCCGCGTCGCCCTCGCGGTGGGAGACGTAGGTCGGGAGCACCTTGCGGAACGCGTCCTTGGCGTCGGTCAGCGCGATGCGGTCCTGCGGGCGCTTGGGCCCGGCGATGGACGGCACGACCGTGGACAGGTCGAGCTCGAGGTACTCGGAGTAGCGCGCCTCGGGCTGGTCGGGACCGGCGTTGAGCCACATCCCCTGCTCCTTGGCGTACGCCTCGACCAGCGCGACGGACTCCTCGGAGCGACCGGTCAGCCGCAGGTACTCCAGGGTCACGTCGTCGATCGGGAAGATCGCGCAGGTGGAGCCGAACTCGGGGCTCATGTTGCCGATGGTCGCGCGGTTCGCCAGCGGCACCTGGGCGACGCCCTCGCCGTAGAACTCGACGAACTTGCCGACCACGCCGTGCTGGCGCAGCTTCTCGGTGATGGTCAGGACGACGTCGGTAGCCGTTGCGCCAGAAGGGATCGCGCCCGACAGCTTGAAGCCGACAACCCGCGGGATGAGCATCGAGACGGGCTGGCCGAGCATGGCCGCCTCGGCCTCGATGCCGCCGACGCCCCAGCCCAGCACACCGAGGCCGTTGACCATGGTCGTGTGCGAGTCGGTGCCCACACAGGTGTCGGGGTAGGCGACCCCGTCGCGCACCATGACGGTGCGGGCGAGGTGCTCGATGTTGACCTGGTGCACGATGCCGGTGCCCGGCGGCACGACCTTGAAGTCCTCGAAGGCGGTCTGGCCCCAGCGCAGGAACTGGTAGCGCTCGCCGTTGCGCTGGTACTCGATCTCGACGTTCTTCTCGAAGGCGTCTGCGCGGCCGAAGACGTCGATGATCACCGAGTGGTCGATGACCAGCTCGGCCGGGCTCAGCGGGTTGATCCGCGCCGGGTCGCCGCCCAGGTCGGCGACGGCCTCGCGCATGGTGGCCAGGTCCACGACGCAGGGCACGCCGGTGAAGTCCTGCATGATGCACGCGCGCCGGGGTGAACTGGATCTCGGTGTCGGGCTCGGCCTCGGCATCCCACGAGCCCACCGCGCGGATGTGGTCGGCCGTGATGTTGGCGCCGTCCTCGGTGCGCAGCAGGTTCTCCAGGAGCACCTTGAGGCTGTACGGGAGGGTGTCGCTCCCCTCGACCGCGCTCAGCCGGTAGACCTCGTAGGACTGGTCACCGACCTTCAGTTCACCATGGGCGTTGAAGCTGTTCGTGCTGGCCACTGGCTGGCTCCTTCGATGCTTTGGTCGACTACGGTGTCGTGCTCGATTTATCTTGACGTCAAGATACCACGTCGGTTGAGCCCTGCCTCTGATCCTGCTCCAACGCCGCGCGGAGGGAAAGCGGGAGCTCGCGCTTGGTGCGCTCGACCAGCCCTGCCGCGACATACGTGATGGTCAGGACCGCGCACAGCTCGCCGTCCCCCTCGCGGTGGATCTCGTGCCGCAGCGTGAACGAGGTCGTGCCGACCCGCACCGGCCGCACGTGGATCTCGGCGTGCTCCTCGGCGGCCAGGCTGGCCAGCCACTCGATGTCGGCATGCCGCACCAGGGGCAGCGCATCGGCGGCCATCGCCTGCTGGAGGCCGTACCCGCGCGACGCGAGATAGGCGAGCCGGGCGTCGTCGCACCACGCGAGGTACCAGGCGTTGAACACCACGCCGACCTGGTCCACCTCGTAGAAGTGCACCTCGACCCGATGGGTGAACGGAACCTGCGCGTCGACGGTCTCGGGATCGGTCACAGGCAGCGAGCCTAGGTCACCGGGCTCAGCGCCCGAACACGGCGATGCACTCCAGGTGAGCGGTCATGGGGAAGGCGTCGAAGGCCCGCAGCTCGCGCAGGTGGTAGCCGCCCTCACGCAGGTATGCCGTGTCGCGGGCGAGCGCGGCGGGGTCACAGGCGACGTAGGCGATGGCCCGCGGCTCCAGAGCCGCCACCTGGGCCACCACCCCTCGGCCTGCCCCGGTGCGCGGCGGGTCGAGGACCACGAGGTCGGCGCGCAGAGGCATCAGCGGGTGGCGGCGCAGCTTGCGCGGCCGCTGCGCGCGGCGCGGCGCCGGGCCCGAACGGCTCGCCCGCGGCACCCCGAACGCATCGTCGACGCGGGCCCGAACGGCCACGACAGAGGGGTATGCCGCGAGGTTGCCGGCCGCGCACGCGACCGCCGAGGCGTCCGACTCCACCGCGACCACGCGCCCACCGTCGCCGACGGCGGAGGCGAGGGCCGCGGCGAACAGGCCGACGCCGGCATACAGGTCGAGGGCGGTCTCGCCCGGCTGGGGGTCGAGCAGGTCGAGCACCGTGTCGACGAACGTGGCCGCCGCGCCCGGGGTGCACCTGCCAGAACCCACGCGCAGACACCTCGAAGTCTGCCGAATAGCGTTGCCCCGCAAGGTGTTCCAGCACGGTGGGGACCTCGTCGGCCGCGGCCGGGCAGGGCAACGGTCACCGGGTCACCTGCCGACGGAGCGACGACGTCGACGCCCTCGTGCCCGGACCAGTCCTGGTCGAGCACCCCCGTCTCGAGCACCCTCGAGGTCCGCGATGAGGCAGTCCTGGACCGGCACGACGGCGTGCGAGCGATGCTCGCGCAACCCCGCGCGCCCGGAGGTGTCCACCGCGAACTCCACCCTGGTGCGCCAGCCCAGCCCGTCGTGGTCGCCGGGCACGGGCTCGACCTCCACGTCGACCTCCATGCCGGCCAGCCGGGTGAACTGCTCGCGGACGACCGCGGCCTTGAGGTCGCGCTGGTAGGCGAGGTCGGCGTGCTGCCAGTCGCAACCGCCGCACAGGCCCGGCCCGGCATACGGGCAGGGGGCGGGCACGCGGTGAGGGCTCGGGGTGAGGACCTCCACGCAGTCGGCCCGCACGAACCGGTGACCCGGCGCGCGCCTCGGTCACCTGGGCGCGGATGCGCTCCCCCGGCAGGGTGTGACGGACGAAGACCACCCGGCCCTCGTGACGGGCCACGCAGAAGCCACCGTGGGCCACCGGACCGACCTCGAGCTCGACCAGGTCCCCCGCAGTCAGCTCGGCCGTGACGGGCTCATTGGCCAAGACGGACCGCGCCAGCCGTCGGACCGTCGAAGCGCTCCTCCTGGCCCTCGGACGACGCCAGCTGCCACGGCACGCTGGCGACCATGACGCCCGGGGTGAACAGGAGACGGCCCTTGAGGCGCAGCGCGCTCTGGTTGTGGAGCACCTGCTCGTACCACTTGCCGAGGACGTACTCGGGGATGTAGACCACCACGACGTCGCGGGGATGGCCCGACCGCAGCGACTTCACGTACTCGACGACCGGGCGGGTGATCTCGCGGTACGGCGAGTCGAGAGCCTTCAGCGGCACCGGGATGTCGCGCCGCTCCCACTCCTCCTGCAGGGCCTTGGTCTCGTCGGGCTCGACGTTGACCGTGATCGCCTCGAGCTTGGACGGACGGGTCGCCCGGGCGTAGGCCAGGGCACGCAGGGTGGGCTTGTGGATCTTGGAGACCAGCACGATGGCGTGCACGCGGCTGGGCAGCAGCTGGGCGTCGACGTCGTCCTCGCTCACCTGCAGCTCCTCGCGGACCCGCTCGTAGTGCTTGCGGATCCGCAGCATGATGAAGAACAGGACGACCATCGCGGCGATGGCGTAGCCCGCGCCGTGGACGAACTTGGTCAGCAGCACCACGAGGAGCACCAGGCCCGACATGGTCGCGCCGATCGCGTTGATGACGCGGCTGCGCTTCATGCGAGCCCGGACCGCGGCCTGGCGCTCGAGCCGCAGGTGGCGGTTCCAGTGCCGGATCATGCCGATCTGGCTCAGCGTGAACGAGACGAACACACCGACGATGTAGAGCTGGATCAGCTTGGTGACCTCGGCGTTGTAGAGCACGATGAGGAACGCCGCGGCCCCGGCCAGGATCAGGATGCCGTTGGAGAAGGCCAGCCGGTCGCCGCGGGTGTGCAGCTGGCGCGGCAGGTAGCCGTCCTTGGCGAGGATCGAGCCCAGCACCGGGAAGCCGTTGAAGGCGGTGTTGGCCGCCAGGATGAGGATGACCCCGGCCACGATGGAGACGAGGATGACGCCCGGGTGGAAGCCCTGGAAGACCGCCTTGGCGACCTGGCCCATGATCGTGTCCTGGACATAGCTGTTGCCGACCGGCTTGCCGTCGCGCAGGAGCTGGGTCGCCGGGTTCTCGGCGTACTTGATGCCGGTCCACTTGGCGAGCATCGAGCATCGACATGAGCATGGTCACGGCGACCAGGCCCATCATCAGCAGCGTGGTCGCCGCGTTGCGGCTCTTGGGCTTCTTGAAGGCGGGCACGCCGTTGGAGATGGCCTCGACGCCGGTCAGGGCGGCACAGCCCGAGGAGAACGCCCGCAGCAGCAGGAACAGCATCGCGAACTGGCCGAGGGAGCCGAAGCCGGGCTCCGGCGCCAGGGTCAGCCCGGCGCTCTCGGCGTGCGGCAGCGTGCCGCTGAGCTGCCGGACGAGGCCGACCACGCCCATCCCGATGACGCTGACCATGAACATGTAGACGGGGAACGCGAACCACATGCCGGACTCGCGGACGCCGCGCAGGTTCATCGCCGTGAGCAGCACCACCAGGCCGACGGCGACCACCGCCTCGTGACCACGCAGCATCGGCAGTGCGGCCGCGGCGTTCTGGACGCCCGAGGAGATCGACACCGCGACGGTGAGGACGTAGTCGACGAGCAGCGCCGCCGCCACGGTCAGCCCGGCCTTGGGACCCAGGTTGGTGGTGGCCACCTCGTAGTCGCCACCGCCGGAGGGGTAGGCGTGCACGTTCTGGCGGTAGGACGCGACGACCACGAGCATGACGAAGACGACGCACAGGCCGATCTGCCACGAGTGCATCAGCGCGAGCAGGCCGCCGGCCAGGCCCAGGGTCAGGAAGATCTCGTCAGGGGCGTAGGCCACGGACGACAGCGCGTCACTGGCGAAGATCGGCAGCGCGAGCTTCTTCGGAAGCAGCGTCTCGCCGAGCCGGTCGCTGCGCATGGCGCGACCGACGAGCACCCGCTTGAGGACGCGTCCTGAGGTTGGCACGCCCACACTCTAGGCGGCTCGCGGGGCCTCTGCGCGGCACCCCACACCCCGGACTGTGCTCCGGTGTAGCGTCGGCGTCGTGCACTTCGTCATCATGGGTTGCGGCCGGGTCGGCTCGTCTCTGGCCGTGAGCCTGGAGAGCCAGGGCCACGACGTCGCGATCATCGACCAGGACGAGACCGCCTTCCGCCGCCTGGGAGCCTCCTTCGAGGGCCGCCGGGTCACCGGGCTCGGGTTCGACCGCGACACCCTCACCGAGGCGGGCATCGACAAGGCCTATGCGTTCGCGGCGGTCTCCAGCGGCGACAACTCCAACATCCTCGCCGCCCGGGTCGCGCGCGAGACCTTCGGTGTCGAGCACGTCGTGGCCCGCATCTACGACCCCGGCCGCGCCGAGGTCTACCAGCGACTCGGCATACCCACCGTGGCCACGGTCAAGTGGACGTCCGACCAGATGCTGCGCCGCCTGCTCCCGCAGGGCCACGTCCCCCAGCTGGTCGACCCCTCGGGTCAGGTCGTCGTCGCCGAGGTCGCGGTCCACCCTGCCTGGGTCGGGCAGCGGCTCACCGCGCTCGAGGCTGCCACCGGGGCCCGCACCGCCTACCTGACCCGGCTCGGGTCGGGGATCCTGCCCGGGCCGGACGCCGTCTTCCAGGAGGGCGACCTGCTGCACCTCGTCACGCTGGCCTCCGAGCTGGCCGGCGTCGAGCGCATCCTCGACGCCCCGCCCACCCCGTCGGACTCCTGAACAGCAAGGACACAGCCATGCGAGTCGTCATCGCCGGGGCCGGCAGCGTCGGGCGTTCCATCGCCCGCGAGCTGCTGCACAACGGCCACCAGGTGCTCCTCATGGACCGCGAGCGCAAGGACCTGCAGGCCAGCAAGATTCCCGAGGCCAGCTGGCTGCTCGCCGACGCGTGCGAGATCACCGCGCTGCACGAGGCCGGGCTGGCCGACTGCGACGTCGTCGTCGCCGCCACCGGCGACGACAAGGCCAACCTGGTGGTCTCGCTGCTCGCCAAGACCGAGTTCGGCGTCCCCCGCACCGTGGCCCGCGTCAACAACCCCAAGAACGAGTGGATGTTCGACGAGGCCTGGGGCGTCGACGTCGCCGTCTCGACGCCGCGCCTGATGACCGCGCTGGTCGAGGAGGCCGTCAGCGTCGGAGACCTCGTGCGGATCTTCCAGTTCCAGCAGGGCAAGGCGACCATGGTCGAGCTCACGCTGCCCGCGGACAGCCCGTATGCCGGCAAGCGTGTCGGCGACGTCGAGCTTCCCCGGCGAGACGGTGCTGGTCGGCATCATCCGCGAGGACCACCCGATCGCGCCCAGCCGTGACGACTCCCTCGAGCCCCACGACGAGCTGCTGTTCATCTCGACCCCGGAGTTCGAGGACGAGCTCGAGGCGATGCTCAGCCCCGGTCAGCGCGTGCCGCGCGGGGCGGACTGAACCGCCTCTGACCCTCCGGCGTCCTCGGCGTCGGCAGGCGGGGCGCCGACTGGCCGGCCAGCAGCCAGCCCGGAGGCTCCTGAGGCGTGTGCCCTCGCATCAGCATGGACGCCATCACCGCGAGCGCGGCCAGCCACAGCGGCCACCCGAGGGCGACGCTCGCCACGCCGAGCCAGGCCACCTTGCCGGCCAGGTAGAGCGGGACCATCACGGCGACGCGCACGGCATACAGGACGACGAGCACCATGGTGAGCCGCTGGCAGACCCGCACGAGGCCGCGGTCGCGCCGCCAGCCGAACGGGTCCTCGGCGAGGTGCTGGGGGTCCCCGGCCGCGACCATGAACCCGACGACGGGCCAGCGCAGCAGCACCGAGACGAGCGCACCCACCCCGAACGCGGAGCTCTTGAGCATGCCGGGGAGGAAGGCGTCCTGGGCGCGGCCGGTGCGCAGGACGAAGAAGGCCGCCACCGCCGTAGCCAGAGCGGCGGACAGCACGAACTGCACGCTCTGCCGCTGAGCCAGGCGGACCAGCGCCAGGACGAGGACGATGACGCCTGCCGAGACCACAGCGGTCCTGCGCGTCGTGCCGCCACGACCACAGGGCGACGAAGGCCAGCGTGGGCACCGCGGCCTCGAGCGAGCCGCGCCAGCCGCCGAGGACCGCCGACAGCCGATGCCGGATGAGGGCCTCGACCGTGGGCACCTCGGCCGCGACCTCAGTGGGCACGAGGCGGGACGATCTCGTATGCCGGGTTGAAGATGGTGGGGATCCCGCGGGTGTAGGTGACCCGACCGGTGGCGCGCAGGTACTTGCCGGGCTCGACGCCGCCGATGGTGCGGCGCCCCAGCCAGACGAGGTTGATGGTCCTGCTGCCGTCATAGAGATCCACGACGAGGGCCGGGACGGTGACCCGTGGACGCAGGGTGATCGCTCGGACCGTGCCCGAGACGGTGGCCACCTCGCGGTCGACGAGCTCGTTCATGGGGGTACACCCCATGCGGACCGAGTCCTCCTTGAGCTCGTCGGCCTCCAGCTGGGTGACGGACTTGGTGAGCCGCTCCCCCAGCCTCGCCAGCGGGTTGCGCTGCCGAGCCTCCCCCGTGCTGTGTACAGCCATGACCGTACCTACCTGACCTCGGTGATCTCAGGACCGCGCTCGAAGGGGCGCAGCTCGTCGTTGGCGGCGGCCTCGGGCGACTCGGCATGGTCGCCTCGTCCGGAAGCCGCAGGGGCAGCATCTCGCGAGGCGCCATCGCGGACTCGCCGCGGACCACGACCGTGTCGCGGACCACCGCCATGAGCGGGCCGGCCGCGTCGTCGTCGATGGCCGCGCGCCCGGAGAACACCGCGCGAAGGAACCAGCGGGGCCCGTCGACGCCCACGAACCGGGCGGGGGCGAACACCGTGCGGCCGTCGGGGCCGGCCGAGGGCATCCGGGTGCGCAGCTCGGGTCCCAGCTCGCCTCGCACCTCGTCGGCGGTGCCGCCCTGGCTGACGATCGACTCGGCGATCTCGGAGCGGATGCCGTCCCAGACGCCCATGGTGCGAGGGGCCGCGAAGGCCTGCAGCTGCACGGCGGAGTCGGCGATGACCGCCGTGGCGCCGACCACCTGCTGGGCCTGCTCGTCGACCTCGAGCCGCAGCTCCATGTCGGCCACGCCGCGGATCCGCAGCGCACCCAGGTCGAGGCGGCCGTCGTCGCGGAGGTCGACCTCGGAGGCATCGAACGGGCCGGCCGGCACGGCATCCGCGGACGGGGCGGCCTCGGTCGGCCGGTCGAGTCGGCCGCGCTCGGCCGTCTCAGCCGGCGGTGCGGTCTCGAGGGACTCCTGCGACGCCTCCTGCGTGGTGTCCTCCGCAGCGTCCTGCGTGGTGTCCTTGTTTCGCCGGAAGATGCTCACTGCTCGGTCAGTCCTTCGTTGGTAGGTGCGCGCCGAATCCGCCACTGGCGCCATGTCCAGTGTCCCCCCGCGAGGTCTCGTCGAGCGAATCGACCTCGACGAACTGCACGGTCGCGACCTGCTGGACGACCAGCTGGCCGATGCGGTCCCCCCGGCGCACCGTGAACGGCTCGCGGGGGTCGAGGTTGACGAGGTTGACGAGGATCTCGCCGCGGTAGCCGGCGTCCACGGTGCCGGGCGCGTTGACGATCGTGATGCCGTGCCGCGCCGCCAGTCCCGAGCGAGGGTGCACCAGCCCGACGTAGCCCTGGGGCAGAGCGAGGGCGACGCCCGTCGGCACCAGCGCCCGCTCGCCGGGTTCCAGCGTCTGGTCGGCCGCGGCATGCAGGTCGACCCCGGCGTCGCCGGGATGGGCATACGACGGAACCGGCAGGCCCGGGTCCAGGCGCCGCAGCGGGACGTTGACGCGAGAAGGGCCAGTCACGGGGACTGACCCTAGCTCGCGGCGTTCGTCCCGCGCGCGGGGTGTCAGGCTGCGCACTCCCGGCAGACCATCTGCCCGTTGACCTCTTTGGCCAGCTGGCTGCGGTGGTGGACGAGGAAGCATCGCGAGCAGGTGAACTCGTCGGCCTGGCGGGGCAGCACTCGCACGGAGAGCTCCTCACCGGACAGGTCGGCACCTGGCAGCTCGAAGCCCTCGGCCTGCTCGGTCTCGTCGACGTCCACGCTGGACGCGCTCTTGTCGACGCGGCGGGACTTCAACTCCTCGATCGAGTCCTCGGACAGCTCGTCATCGGTCTTGCGCGGCGCGTCGTAGTCAGTCGCCATGTTCGCTGTCGCTCTCCCTGTTTCTCTTACTTCGTCGGTCCGACCGGGGTCTCCGGGGGACCTGTGGCCGGTGTAACGCAGATCGCGCTGGTTTTGTGCCCACCGCAGGCGGGGATTGTGCCCTATGGACGAGCGGGCGTCATCATCCGGTCCACCCTTGGGATGGCGGGTGTTCAGGAGACGGTCTGCGTTCACCCATAGTTCACCCATATCGCCCGACCCCTGATCGCCATTCGCCGGCTCGTCCCCGTAGAGTCCTACCTCCGGCCCGACCCAGACCGACCCGTGCGGACGCGACTCCGCACACCGAGAGGGGTGCATGATGACCGAGTTCCACTCCGAGATCAGCGAGCGCGCAGCCCACGCTGTCCAGTCCCTGCAGAGCGCCCAGGAGTCCGGCGACGACTACCTCGTCAGCGTCCGCGAGGCAGAGCTCGAGGGTCTCGCCCGGCTGGCGGCCGAGCACGGTCTGCGCATCCCCGCCCTCGAGCGCTACACCGCCGCCTGAGCCGCCTAGCCGACCTCTCGACCCACTGCCTCGACGGCAGCACGGAGCACCGCCTCGAGCGCGCCGTGCAGCGGCGGGCCGCCGGCCACGACCATGGCGCCTGACGGCGGGGCTCCGGCGAGGCCGGTGACCGCGCCGCCCGCCTCGGTGACGACCAGCCAGGCGGCTGCCATGTCCCAGGCGTTCAGACCCCGCTCGAAGTAGCAGTCGAGACTGCCCGCCGCCACCGCGCAGAGGTCGAGGGCCGCGCTCCCGATCCGGCGGATGTCGCGCACCTCGCCGATCACCTCGGCGAGCACCCGCCCCTGCCAGAGACGTCGCCGCGCGTCGTAGCCGAAGCCGGTCCCGACCAGTGCCTGGCTCAGCTCGGGCGGCTCCGCGAGCGCGCAGCGCCTCGTCCGCCCCCGAGCCGACGCGTCGCCCGGCCCCTGCGCCCAGCCGGGCGTGGAACGCCTCGCCGGTGACGGGGTTCACCACCGCTCCCGCCACCGGGCGCCAGGCGCCCGGCCGTCGAGGGGTCGCCGACGACGGCCGCGACGGACACGGCATACGAGGGGATGCCGTAGAGGTAGTTGACGGTGCCGTCGATGGGGTCGACCACCCACGTGATCTGCGAGCGGGCGTCGACGCCCCGCCCTCCTCCTCGCCCAGGAAGCCGTCCTGCGGCCGGGCGGAGTGCAGGCGGGAGCGGAGCAGGTCCTGAGCCCGCTGGTCCATGACCGTCACGATGTCGGTGGCCGTGGACTTGGTGTGCGACACCCCGAGGTCGTCGGGTCGCTCGTCGACGATGAGCCGACCCGCCTCGAGGGCCAGCTCCAGGGCCAGCCCCTCGAGCTGCTCGAGCTCGTCCGGCGAGGGCACCGCGAGGTCAGCCGCGGCCGGTCGCCATCTCAGCCCTCGCCCGCACAGGGCGGGCTTGGCCTCGCGCAGGTTGGGGCAGCAGCCGAGCGGACACCTCGACGGCAGGGGCGCACCCCCGGGCCAGGCCGGACGGGCCGGGTCCTCTCCCCTGGCCTCGGCGGCCCGCTCCTCGAGCAGGTCGACCAGACCGGACACGAACTCGTCGTCGACCCCCACCGTGGGCACGCGCGCCAGGCGCAGCCCGAGCCGCTCGGCCGTCGCCGCCGCCTCGGTGTCGAGGTCGTAGACGACCTCCATGTGGTCGGAGACGAACCCGATCGGCGCCAGCACCACCGCGCACGGCGCCCTCGGCGGCCAGCTCCTCGAGCCGGTCGTTGACGTCCGGCTCGAGCCACGGCTGGCTCGGCGGACCGGACCGCGAGCAGAACACCAGCTCGCCGTCGAGGTCGGTGTCCAGCGTGGCGTTGACCTCGCCGGTGATCGCCGAACCCAGTGCGACGTGCTGGCGCGCGTACGCGTTGCCCTCGGAGTCGCCCGGCCCGGACGTGTCGTCCATCGCCGTGGGGATGGAGTGGGTCACGAACAGCAGCCGTATGCCGGAGGGGTCGACCCCCTCGCGCAGCAGCCCGCGCACGGCGTCGGTGACCAGCCGGGTGTTGGCCCGCGCGAAGCCGGGGTGGTTGACGTAGGGCCGCACCTTGTCGATCTCGACCTGGTGACCCTGCTCGGCCGCCTGCTGCTGGGCCGCGGCCAGGTCCTCGCGGTACTGGCGGCACGAGGAGTAGGACGAGTAGGCGCTGGTGACGATGGTGACCAGCCGGCTCAGGCCCTGCTCGGACGCCTCGACCAGGGCGTCGAGCGGTGAACGGGGTGAAGTTGCGGTTGCCCCAGACCACAGGCGTGTCGATCCCGCGGCGGTCGAGCTCGGTGCGCAGCGCGGCGATCAGGGCGCGGTTCTGGTCGTTGATCGGGCTGCGGCCCCCGAAGCCGTAGTAGTGCTCACCGACCTCCTCCAGACGCTCGTCCGGGATGCCCCGGCCCGCGGTCACCGTGCGCAGGAAGGGCAGGACGTCCTCCGGCTTCTCGGGGCCGCCGAAGGACAGCAGCAGGATGCCGTCGTAGGGCTCGAGGGGGCGCTCGGCATCGCTGCTCGGTTCAGGGCTGCTTTCATCGGGCTTCTCCGGTTCGTAGGGGCTTGGGGGCGTGGACGTCGAGGAGGACGGCCACCATCCGCAGGGCGAACACGAGCGCCACGCATCCCCACAGGACCAGCGGTGAGACGGGTCCGAAGTGATGGGCGGTGACGACCAGGGTCGAGCCGAGCAGGGCCGGCAGCGCATACATCTCACGGCGCAGCACCTCGGGCACCTGGCCCGCGAGGACGTCACGCACGATGCCGCCGCCGACGGCGGTGATCCCGCCGACGATCACCGAGGCGAGGGGGCCCATCCCCGCTGCCGAGGGCCTTCAGGGAGCCGCTGACGGCGAACACCGCCAGGCCGGCCGCGTCGAGCACGCGGACGAACCGGGAGATGCGCTCGACCCCGGGGTGGTAGACGAAGGTGACCAGGCCCGCGACGACGGCCGAGCAGATCAGCCGCCAGTCCGAGATGCCCACGGGCGGCCGGGCCCCGATGAGGATGTCGCGCAGGACTCCCCCACCCAGGGCCGCCGCGCCGGCCAGCACCAGGACCCCGAAGAGGTCCAGCCGCTTCTTCACGGCGACGAGGCCGCCGGACAGCGCGAACACGAACACTCCGACCAGGTCGAAGGCCAGCTGGAGGTTCGCGTCGTAGGTGATCATCGCGAGTCAAAAGTACCGTCGCGGCGTGGTCGCTTTCGCGGCGAGGTCCGGGATGGCAGAGTCAAGGTCGATGTGGCGATACGGGAGAAGGCAATGCGCGATCTGCGGCTGATCGGTGTCCATGAGGACGGCCAGCACCTGCTGCTGTCCGATTCCGAGGGCGAGCGGTACCGCGTGCTTCTCGACGAGCCGCTGCGGGCTGCCGCCCGACGCGACCGTCCGAGGCTCGGCCAGCTCCAGATCGAGATCGACGGAGGTATGCGGCCTCGCGACGTCCAGGCGCTGATCCGGGCCGGGCTCTCGGCCGAGGAGGTCGCCGACCGGGCCGGGTGGACCGTCGAGAAGGTCCGGCGCTACGAAGGCCCCATCCTCGCCGAGCGCGAGCACGTCGCCGGCCTGGCGCGCGGGGTCCGGCTGCGTGGGCGCGGGGTGAGCGGCTCCAGCGCCCCCACCCTGTCGGCTCGGGTCAGCCAGCGCCTGTCGGGGCGCGGGGTCGACCCGGCCAGCGCCGAGTGGGACTCGGCGCGCAGCGAGGGCGGGGACTGGACCGTCGTGCTCACGTTCCCCGCCGGTGGCCGGGAGCGGCAGGCGCGGTGGGCGTTCGACCTGCAGTCCCGCATGGTCTCGGCCGTGGACGACGAGGCTCGCTGGCTCAGCGAGGATGACACGGCGGCGGCCGCATCCCCCCTGCCTGCACCACACCTGGTCTCCACTCCCGTGCGTGCCACGACCGTCTACGACGTCGAGGCCGAGGGCGGCGTCGAGGGCACCGGCCGCCGGCGCCCCCCGGCCGCCGCGGACCGAGGAGCCGGTCGACCTCATGACGGCCATGCGTGAGCGCGCCTCGCACCGGGGCCGGCCGCGGCGCCGCAGGGAGGCCGCCACGCACACGCCTCTGGACGCAGGCACCCCGCGAGGACGCCCTGCCGCTGGAGGAGCTCGCCTACGACCCCGAGTCCATGCCCCCGCCTCCCGGCGCGCGCGGCCCGCACCCGCTCGACGACGCCCGACGCGCCGAGACCGACGACGGCCCCGGCGGAGCCGTCCAGGTCGAGCCCGCGCCGCCCGAGCCGGCTGAGCCGGCTGCCGAGCCGGTCGCGCCGACGCGCTCGGCGAGCGAGACGGAGCGACCCGGCCGCTGCCGACTTCGGCGACGACGTGCTGCCTGCGGCCGACGACCGCCGCGCCGCGCGAGGCGGCCACGTCCGGCCCCGCCGCCCACCCCGGCGCCGACCCGCGAGGGAGGGCGCTGCGACCAAGCGGCCGGCCAAGAAGAACGGCCGCCGTAGCGTGCCCAGCTGGGACGACGTCATGTTCGGGGCCAAGCCCCAGGACTGACCGAGCCGGCGGCTGCCGCTGGCCCCGCTACTGCTGGGGCACCGGGCAGACGTCCAGGTCGAACGGCAGCACCTCGGGCGACGAGGCGGCCGCGCGGGCAGCCGCGGAGTTCATCCGGCGCATGAAGTGCCGACGGCACAGCACCTCGTACTCCACGACCGTCTTCGGTCCGGAGACCGTGTCCCCCACGACGACCTGCTCGCCCTCGACGACCATGGCGCCGTCGACGATGCGAGCGTTGTGGGTCGCGCGCCGGCCGCACCAGCACAGTGCCTCGACCTGGAGCACCTGCACGCGGTCGGCCAGCTCGATCATCCGGCGCGACCCGGGGAACAGCTGGGTGCGGAAGTCGGCGGTGATCCCGAAGCAGAAGACGTCGATGCCCATCTCGTCGACGAGCTTGGCCAGCTGCTCGACCTGCGCCGGCGCGTAGAACTGCACCTCGTCGCAGATGAGGTAGTCGACCCGGTGACCGGACGTCGCATGGTCGACCACGGCGTCCCAGAAGTCGAGGTCGTCGGACACCTCGCGGGCCGGCGTCGACAGACCCAGCCGCGAGGAGAGCACCTCGCTGCCCGCGCGGTCGAGCTTGGTGTAGATCAGCCCCGCACGACCCCGCGCCCGGTGGTTGTGGTCCATCTGGAGCGCCAGGGTGGACTTCCCGGAGTCCATGGTGCCGGAGAAGAAGACGAGCTCAGCCACGAGAGGACACCCTAGGCGCTGGCCGGTCGCGCCACGGTCACCCGCTGTCTCGAGCCGCCACCTGGAACAGGGGCACGGCCGACTCGTCGGCGGTGAGCGACCCGTGCAGCCCCACGAGGGCCAGCAGCTGGGGCCGCGCCCGCCGCGAGTCGACGATGGCGAAGTTGTCGCGCATCGCCACGACCACGTCGCCGATGCGCGCGCAGGTTGTCCGGGTGCGACCGGACCGAACCAGCCCTGCGCGACGGCCTCGTCGCGGGTGCGGATCCAGGCGCGCTCACCCACCCGCTCCCGCCAGGTCTGCTCGACGTCGGCGGCCGCGCCGGGCTCGCAGTAGAGCTGCAGCGCCCGCGGCCTCCCCCCGACGTGACGGATGCCGGCAGCCAGCTCGCGCGTCATGGGCCAGGTCGATCCGCAGGGCGTGCGGGGCATCGACCATGCCGTGGTCGGCCGTGACGTAGACCGCCGTGTCGCTCGGCACCGAGCGCACCAGCCGCGCCAGCTCGCCGTCGATGGCGTCGAGCTCGTCGCCCCACTCCCACGACTGGCAGCCGTGCACGTGGCCGACCTTGTCGAGGTCGCCCCAGTAGAGGTAGACCAGCGCGCGACGGTCGGCCCGCACGGCTGTCAGCGACGCGTCGACCCGGGCCGCGAGGCTGTCGGCCGCCCGGAACCGGCCCCCGCGCACGGCGGCCTGGGTCAGGCCGGAGCCGTCGAAGAACGCCGGCCCGACCCGGGTCACGGCCACACCGTCGCTCTGCGCCACCTCGAACACGGTCGGCTGGGGCTGCCACGTCAGCGGATCGGGCCCGTCCTCCCACGAGAGCTCGTTGACGAGCCGGTCCTCGCCCGGCACGAGCACCTCGTAGCCGAGCAACCCGTGGCCACCAGGGGGCAGCCCGGTGCCGAAGGTGCCCATCGACGTGGCCGTCGTCGACGGGAACCCCGCCGTGAGCCGGTATGCCGCGGGCAACAGCGAGCGCAGGAAGGGCGCGTGGCCGCCGCGGCGGCGGATCAGCTCGTAGCCGAGGCCGTCGACGAGCACCACGACCGCCCGCCGCGCCGGAGCGAGCGCCAAGCCGTCACCGTCGGCATACCTGGTGACCCCGAGGCTGGCCGCGACCGCCGGGAGGACGGCAGCCAGGCCCCACTGGTCGTAGCGCGGTGGCAGCAGGCCGTCGTGCGGCATCGAGCTCGGCACTGGCCCTAACGGCCGATGCTGGCGGACAGCTCGCGGGCGAAGTCGAGCGCCTGCCGGAAGGCGACCTCTCCCTCGGCATCCGCGCTGATCCGCAGCGAGATGTCGTCGGAGGCGATGCTGCCCTCGTAGCCATGGTCGGCATCGCAGTCGGGGTCGGCGCAGGACGCCGGCACGAGGTCGAGCCGGCTGACCGCTCCCCAGCCGAGGGTCAGGGTGATCTCACGGCCGAGCGACCCCGGGCGGTAGTCCTGGGGGTTGGCGACGACATGGGTGAGCATGACGCCCCGGACCGCGCTCAGCGGCACGCTCTCGGTCGTGGCGGTGGCGAGGTCCTCGTGCTCGGGGCGGTCGTCGGTGTGGTCGTCGGCATGGGCGATGACCAGCCGCGTGCCGGTCACGGCCAGGACGGTGATGTGGCGGCGGACGGCGTCCTGGTCGAACGTCGTCTCCTGGTGGACGAGGTGGGAGACGACCGGCTCGTCGCCCAGCGCGGCCTGCACGACATCGGTCACGAGCGCGGGGTAGTACCCGGCGCTGTCGATGGCGCGCAGGAGCTCGTCAGGCAGAGGCGCCAGTGACGCTCGGGCGGAGGAGGCGGAACCCATGAGGTCCATCTTGCCCTAGGTCCGCGGCCCGGGCCGCCGGCACCTAGGTCAGCGACCGCCGACCGGGGTCCTTGCGCCGTGGGGCCGCCGCCAGGACGACCTCGGCGCCGAGCACGTCCACTCCGCCCGGATGCGCGTTGACCGGGTTGAGGACCGGCGCTGGCGACCTCGGGCAGGTTGTCGGCGAGCACCGAGGCGCGGGCGATCAGGTCGGCGAGCGCGGCCCGGTGCACGGGAGCGGCGCCGCGGTGACCATGGAGCATGGGCGAAGCCTTGACCGAGGAGATGAGGTCGGACACGTCGACGTCGGTCAGCGGCGGGATGCGGTGGCCGATGTCGCCCAGCAGCTCGGTCGGCGGCCCGGCGATGCTGAACGACACCACCGGCCCGAAGAGCGGGTCCTCGTCGGTGCGGACCACGCAGGACACGCCGGGGTTGGCCATCCGCTGCACGACGAAGCTCGTTGGCGGCCAGGGGCGCCAGCCGGTCGTGGAGGGTGGCGTACGCCTCGCGCACCTGGCCGGCCGAGCCCAGGTCCACGCGGATGCCGCGACAGCCCGGGCTGGTGGCGCAGCGAGGGCGCGACCGACTTCAGCACGACCGGGTACCCGAGCTGCTCCGCCGCCCGGCACGGCCTCCTCGACGCTGCTCACCGGCACGCTCGGCCACACGTCGATGCCGTACGCGCCGAGCAGCTCGCTCACCTCCGGCGGCTCGAGCCGACGGCCCTCAGGCGCCTCGGCGAGGACCCGCTCGACGACCGCCTCGGCGGCCTCGCGGTCGATGCCCACCGGACGCACCGGGACGCCACGGTCGCGGGCCCGCCACTCGGCATACCGGGTCGCAGCCGCGAGCGCCCGCACCGCGTCCTCGGGCATGGAGTAGGCGGGGACGGCCCTGAGCTGACCGTCCTCGCGCGTCCCGGACAGTCGCTCGACCACCCCGCGCATGCCGAGAAACGTTGCCAGACAGGGCTTCTGGCCGGCCGCGGCGGCGTCACGGACCGCCGTGGCGACCTCCTCGTCGAGGGTCACCAGCGGCGGGATGAAGCAGGTGACGACGCTGTCGACCTCGGGGTCGGCGAAGGCCGCTGCCAGGGCCTCGGCGAACTGCTCGCCGCGCGCCTCGCTGGGCAGCGAGACCGGGCCGTGCGCCACCTCGAGGTCCCAGCTGACGCAGGCCTCGGCGGTCAGCGCACCCAGCGCGTCGGAGTTGCCCGACGATGGCGACGCGGTTGCCCTTGGGGAGGTCCTGGTGGGCCAGGAGCTGGGCGACGTCGAACATCTGGTGGACGTTCTCGACGCGGATGACGCCCGCCTGGCGGAGCATCGCGTCGAACGCCTCGGGTCGCACCCGGGTGGGGCGAGCCCGGTGGCCGGGGGGCACGCCATAGGACGAGACCCCGGACTTGACCACGATGACCGGCTTGGTCGAGGCGAGCCGGCGGGCGATCCGCGAGAACTTGCGCGGGTTGCCCATGGACTCCAGATAGAGCCCGACGACATCGGTGTCCTGGTCGTCGATCCAGTACTGCATGAAGTCGTTGCCGGAGACGTCGACGCGGTTGCCCGCCGAGGCGAACACCGAGATGCCGAGGCCGCGGCGGGCCGCCGACGCCAGCACGGCGATGCCCAGGGCGCCGCTCTGCGCGAACAGCCCCATCCGCCCGGGGGGCGGCAGCTCGGGCGCGAGCGAGGCGTTGAGCCGCACCGCCGGGTGGTTGTTGATGACGCCGAAGGAGTTCGGACCGAGGACCCGCATGCCGGCCTCGCGGGCCGCGGCCAGCAGCCGGGTCTGCAGCTCCTGACCGGCCGGCCCGGCCTCGGCGAAACCCGCGCTGAGGACCAGCAGCGTCTTCACCCCGGCCTGGGCACAGTCCGCGACGACGTCGGGGACCTCCTCGGCGGGGACGGCCACGACGGCCAGGTCGACCTCGTCGGGGATCTCGCTGACCTTGGCGTAGGAATGCAGGCCCAGGACCTCCATCGCCTCGCGGTTCACGGCATACACCGTGCCGTTGAAGCCGCCGCCCTGGATGTTGGACAGGATGTGGTGCCCGATCGAGTCGGTTCGCCGGCTGGCGCCGACGACCGCGATCGAGTCGGGGAAGAGCACCGAGTGCATGCTGACCGACTCGGCCCGGTGCTCCCGCGAGAGCCGCACGGCCTCGGACCGCTCGGTCGGCTGGATCTTGAACCGCAGCGTCACCACGCCGTCCTCGAAGTGCCGGTCCACCTCGTAGCCGGCCTCGGAGAAGACCGAGATCATCTTGCGGTTCTGCGGCAGCACCTCGGCGGTGAACTCGCTCGACGCCGGCCTCCCACGCGATGACCGCCAGATGCTCGAGCAGGACCGACCCGATCCCCTTGCCCTGGTAGGCGTCGGAGATGTTGAAGGCCACCTCGGCGCTGGTCGGCGTGATGCGGTCGTAGCGTCCGATGCCGATGATCTCGCCCGTGCACGGTCGCCACCAGGGCGACCCGGTCGTGGTAGTCCACGTTGGTGAACCGGGTGACGTCGCGGTCGCTGAGGCGGCGCAACGGCGCGAAGAACCGCAGGTAGATGGACTCGTCCGACTGCCCTGCGTGGAACCGGTGCACCGCCTCGGCGTCCGCCGGCGTGATCGGCCGCAGGTGCGCCACGGACCCGTCCCGCAGCACGACGTCCGCTTCCCACCGTGCCGGGTAGCCGGGTGGGTGGGCCACCTGTGTCATGGGAAAACACTCTCATGGGTCACCTGAGAGACGCGCCGGGATCCCCCTGCCGCAGGATGGGCCCATGGAGTTTCGCGAGGTCGTCCGCCGTCGGCGCATGGTGCGCAGGTTCGACGCCTCGCGTCCGGTGCCTCCCGAGGTGCTCAGACGGGCCCTGTATGCCGCCCAGCGGGCTCCCAGCGCCGGGTTCAGCCAGGGGTGGGACTTCGTCGTGCTGGCCGAGCAGGCCAGTCGTGAGCGGTTCTGGGTGGCGGCCACGGAGCCCGACCGGCCCGCGGACGCGTGGCTTCGCGGGCGTGCGGGCGGCTCCCGTCGCTCGTGCTGTGCCTGTCCGATCCCGACAGCTACCTCGACCGGTATGCCGAGCCGGACAAGGGCTGGTCCGACCGCGACCCGGGCCGGTGGCCGGTCCCGTACTGGGACGTCGACACGGGCATGGCCGCGCTGCTCATGCTGCTCACCGCGGTGGACGAGGGCCTCGGCGGCCTGTTCTTCGGCGTGCCGCTCGAGCGGCACGAGCCGGTCCGCGAGGCACTCGGCATACCGGCGAACCGCCGCCTCGTCGGCGTGGTCGCCCTGGGCTACGAACGAGAGCGGACCGTCTCGCCGAGCCTGCGGCGAGGTCGGCGAGCCGAGCGCGACGTCGTGCACTGGGGCCGGTTCGGCGAGTCGGAGCAGACCCCCTCCTAGGCGTGGGAGAGGATGAGGCGTTCGCCCGGCTCACACCAGGAGTTGCACCCACGTATGGCCCGCAAGACGCTCACGCCGCCCGCTGACGACGCCGACTTCGTCGAGCGCGTCGTCGACATCGACGTCCAGGAGGAGATGCAGGGGGCGTTCCTCGAGTACGCGGTGTCCGTGATCCACTCCCGCGCACTGCCCGACGCCCGCGACGGTCTGAAGCCGGTGCAACGGCGAATCCTCTACTCCATGAGCGAGATGGGCCTTCGCCCGGACCGCGGCCACGTGAAGTCCTCCCGCGTCGTCGGCGACGTGATGGGCAAGTACCACCCCCACGGCGACAGCGCCATCTACGACGCCCTGGTCCGGATGGCCCAGCCCTTCACCATGCGGCTGCCGCTCGTCGACGGCCACGGCAACTTCGGCTCCCTCGACGACGGGCCCGCCGCATCCCGCTACACGGAGGCGCGCCCGGCTCCTGCCGCGCTGCTCATGACGGCGGGTCTCGACGAGGACACCGTCGACTTCGTCCCGAACTACGACGACCAGCTCACCCAGCCCGGCGTGATGCCTGCGGCCTTCCCCAACCTGCTGGTCAACGGCGTCAGCGGGATCGCCGTCGGGTTCGCGACGAACATGCCGCCGCACAACCTGGTCGAGGTCATCGGCGCCGCACGGCACCTGCTCGCCAACCCGACCTGCTCCCTGGACGACCTCATGAAGTTCGTCCCGGGGCCCGACCTCCCGCTCGGTGGGCGCATCGTCGGTCTCGAGGGCATCCGCGACGCCTACCTGAACGGCAAGGGCAGCTTCCGCACCCGCGCCACGTCTCGCATCGAGAAGGTCACGCCGCGCCGCCAGGGCATCGTCGTGACCGAGCTGCCCTATCTCGTGGGCCCCGAGAAGGTCATCGAGAAGATCAAGGACGCCGTCCAGTCCAAGAAGCTCCAGGGCATCTCGGACGTCAAGGACCTCACCGACCGCAAGCACGGCCTGCGGCTGGTCATCGAGATCAAGAACGGCTTCAACCCCGAGGCGGTGCTCGAGCAGCTCTACAAGCTCACGCCGATGGAGGACTCGTTCGCCATCAACAACGTCGCGCTCGTCGACGGCCAGCCGCGCACGCTCGGTCTCAAGGACCTGCTGCGCGTCTACGTCGACTTCCGCACCGACGTCGTGCGCCGCCGCACCGAGTTCCGGCTCGGGAAGCGCAAGGACCGCCTCCACCTCGTCGAGGGCCTGCTCATCGCCATCCTCGACATCGACGAGGTCATCCAGGTGATCCGCACCTCCGACGACGCGGGCATCGCCAAGGCCAGGCTCATCGACGTCTTCGACCTCAGCGACGCCCAGGCGACCTACATCCTCGACCTCCAGCTGCGGCGGCTCACCAAGTTCAGCCGGGTCGAGCTCGAGAACGAGAAGACCGAGCTGGAGCGCCAGATCGAGGAGCTCGAGGCGATCCTCGGCGACGAGAAGCTCCTGCTCAAGACGGTGTCGGCCGAGCTGGCCGAGGTGGCCAAGGCGCACGGCACGCCCCGGCGCACCGTCCTGCTGGAGTCGGCCGGCGTGCCCGCGACGACGAGCACGCCGATGGAGGTCGCCGACGACCCCTGCTGGGTGCTGCTCTCCTCCACCGGGCTGATGGCCCGGACCACCACCGACGAGCCGCCGGCCGCCGAGGGCTCGCGCAGCCGCCACGACGCCATCGTCGGGGCCGTCCGGACCACGGCCCGAGGGGAGGTCGGCCTGGTCACCTCGCGTGGCCGGCTGGTGCGCCTGTCCGCGCTGGAGCTGCCCATGCTGCCGCCCACCAACGGGGCCCCGAGCCTGTCGGGTGGCGCTCCCCTGGCGGCCTACGTCGACCTGCCACGAGGCGAGGAGCCGCTGACCATCGTCTCGCTGTCGCCCGACTCCCCCGGCATCGCGCTGGGCACCGCACAGGGCGTCGTCAAGCGGGTGTCCACCGACTACCCGGCCCGCGCGGACTTCGAGCTGATCGGGCTCAAGGACGGCGACGAGGTCGTGGGCGCCGCGCGAGCTGCAGACCGGCTCCGAGGACCTGGTCTTCATCACCTCGGACGCCCAGCTGCTCCGCTTCGGCGCGGGCTCCGTCCGGCCGCAGGGCCGGCCGGCCGGCGGGATGGCCGGGGTCAAGCTCGCGGCCGGCCAGCGGGTCGTGTTCTTCGGAGCGGTCGACCCGCAGGCAGATGCCGTCGTCGTCACCTCCAGCGGGTCCTCGGGCGCGTTGCCCGGCACCGAGCCCGGCTCGCTCAAGGTGACCCCGTATGCCGAGTACCCGGCCAAGGGGCGGGCGACCGGTGGGGTGCGGTGTCACCGGTTCCTGCGCGGCGAGGACACCCTCGTGCTGGCCTGGGCCGGAGCCACTCCGGCGCGTGCGGCCGGCGCCAACGGCGTCGCGATCGAGCTGCCGGACGCCACGGGCCGTCGCGACGGCTCGGGCACTCCCGCCGCCACTCCCATCGCCCGGGTCGCCGGCCCACCGCGATGACCGCGCGCGTGCCCGCTCGATGACCACCAGCCACGGCATCCCGGCGCCGGGTGCCTGCTCCGTCGCGTTCGACGAGGCGGGCACCAGCGCCTACGGCACGGCCGCCCTGGCGCGGTTCTTCGTCGCCGTGGAACAGCCCGGCCCATGGGGGCGGGACGCGGCGACGCAGTCCCACCTGCCGGCCGAGCTGGGCCGGGCCCTCGGCCAGGCCTGCGCCGGGCGCGGTGGCCGGCTCACGCTGCTGCGGCGCCCAGGCCGCCACGCCGACGAGCACGCCGGCCACCCTCACGGGGCCGGCGCCGCAGACGCGGGTCGCGTCACGGCATACGTCGCCTGGGCCGGGGCCGACGCCCTGGCTGCTGGAAGCGCGCCTGGACGACCCGGCGGCCCTCCTGGACCTCGACTACGACGCACTGGCCGAGGGCGACCAGGCCGCGGTCGTGGCCTCGCTGCCCGGCGCGTCGCCCGCCGCGCCGGTGCTGCTGGTGTGCACCAACGGCCGCCGGGACGTGTGCTGCGCGGTGCGCGGGCGACCGGTGGCGCTCGAGGCCTCGGCCCACGCGCCCGGACGGGTCTGGGAGGCCTCGCATACCGGAGGCCACCGGTTCGCGCCGACGGGCGTCCTGCTGCCCTTCGGGGCCACCCTCGCCCGCCTCGACCCGACCCTGTGCCTCGACGTGCTCTCCAGCGCCGACGCGGCGAGCTGCCCGAGCGCGCCCTCGGACCGCTCCACGACCGCGGCCGCAGCAGCCTGGAGCCCGGGGCGCAGGTGGCGGAGTCCCACGTGCGGCGCGTGCTCGCCGAGACCTCGCTGACCGCCCTGTCCACGCAGCCCTTCGCCGCCACGGACCAGCACGGGCTGGACGCCGTGGCGGCCCCGGACACGCACACCTACCTCGTGACCCACCGCGACGGGCGTGCCTGGCAGGTCCAGTGCACTGCTGTCGCTCAGGACCCGCTGCCCGAGTCCTGCGGCAAGGCTCCGGTCCCCGTCAGGGCCTGGTCGGCCACGGTCTCGGCCTCCTCCTGACTCTCGCCAAACCGGCACTTCGGGCACCAGGGCGCTGCGCCAGCCCCGAGTTATCCAATCGTTACCGCGAACAGTCCACGTTCGGATTGCGGCGCAGGAGCGTAAACGTTTACATGAGGACGGTTCACCCTCAGCGCTGAGGCACGTCCGCCTCAGCACTACGCGAGAAATGGAGGCGGGCGTATGGCCCTCCGAATGCACAAGCGCCGCACCCTCACGGTGATGGCAGGGGCAGTGTCCGTGGCGCTCAGCGTCGCGGCCTGCGGCGGTGGCGGCAGTGGCGGTCCGGCAGCTCTGGGTCCGCCGACAGCGCCCGCGGCCCCATCACCTATGTCCAAGGCAAGGACAACAGCAACCTGCTTGGCCCCCCAGGCGGCGCGCTGGAACGCTGCCCACCCCACCGAGAAGGTCACGGTCAAGGAGCAGTCCGACCAGGCCGACCAGCAGCACAGCGACCTCGTCCAGCACTTCCAGGCCAAGGACTCCGGCTACGACGTGGTCTCCGTCGACGTGGTGTGGACCGCCGAGTTCGCCGCCAAGGGCTGGCTGACGCCGCTCACGGGCAAGCTCGCGCTTCCGACCACCGGCTTCCTCGCTCCGACCGTCAAGGCAGCGACCTACAACAACACGTTGTTCGCCGCCCCGACCTCCTCGGACGGCGGCATGCTCTACTACCGCAGCGACCTGGTGAAGACGCCGCCGAAGACCATCGACGAGATGTGGTCGATGTGCTCGATCGCCAAGAAGCGCACGGCATGGACTGCTTCGCCGGACAGTTCGCCAAGTACGAGGGCCTGACCTGTAACGCCACCGAGTGGATGAACGCCTACGGCGCCAAGATGGTCGACTCGTCCGGCAAGCCCACCGCGGACTCCCCCGAGGCCGCCAAGGGTCTGCAGGTGCTCGCCGACCACTACAAGAACGGCGACATCCCCAAGCAAGCGATCACCTACCAGGAGGAGCAGAGCCGCGCGCCTTCCAGAGCGGCAAGCTGCTGTTCCTGCGCAACTGGCCGTACGTCTACAACCTGGCCAGCACCGACGCCTCGTCGCAGGTCAAGGGCAAGTTCGCCGTCGCGCCGCTGCCCGGCGTGAGCGGCCCGGGCACCTCGACGCTGGGTGGCCACATGGCCGCCATCAGCGCCTACTCCAAGCACAAGGCCACGGCTCTGGACTTCCTGAAGTTCCTCACCAGCCCGGCCGAGCAGAAGACCAACATGGAGAAGGGCTCCCTCGCCCCGGTCATCGAGTCGATCTACACCGACCCGGCGCTGGTGTCGAAGTACCCCTACCTGCCGGTCCTGCTGACCTCGATCAAGAACGCCGTGTCGCGTCCCGGTCACGCCGTTCTACCCTGGGATCACCAGCGCCATCCAGGAGAACGCCTACGCGGCCATCCAAGGTTCGAAGACACCGCAGCAAGCCGTCAAGGACATGCAGGCGGCCATGTGTCGGCTGCCTCGGGCGGCTGATCCTCGGCACGATCGTCCCAAGCGCTGTGGGGGTGGCCCACACGGGTCACCCCCGCAGCGCCGGTACGCACCTCCCCACGCAGGGCTGAACACCACCATCCCGAACCGATGTCGGGGGCGCATCCTTTTCGGTCAAGGAGCAGGCATGAGCGCAGTTGCGGACACGACACCACAAGCCGGTCGACAACAAGCCGGCCAAGAAGAGCAAGGGACTCAACGCGGGTCAAGGGCGTCGCGGGCTGCTGCTGGTCGCCCCGACCATCATCTTCCTCGGCGTCATCATCATCTTTCCGCTGCTGAAGGCCGTGCAGCTGTCCTTCTCCAAGGACCCCGGCCTGGACAAGGCGACGGGACTGTTCGTCGCAAGGCGGCGCTGCCGGCATCTCGAACTACACCCACTGGCTGCTCCAGCAGTGTGGCAACGTCAGCTGTCCCCCGGGCACCCTCGGCAACCAGTTCTACAGCGCCCTCTGGGTGACGCTCTTCTTCACCGTCACCAGCGTGATCATCGAGATCATGCTCGGCATCTGGTTCGCGATGATCATGAACCGTGACTTCCGGGGTCGTGCCCTGGTGCGCGCGGCCATCCTCGTGCCGTGGGCCATTCCCACCGCCGTCACGGCCAAGCTCTTCTACTTCATGTTCGCCTACGACGGCATCATCAACCACCTGCTCGGCGTGGTCGGCATCAGCCCGCAGCTGTGGACCAGCGACCCGTGGGCGGCCAAGTTCGCGATCGTCATCGCCGACGTCTGGAAGACGACGCCCTTCATGGCGCTGCTCATCCTCGCCGGCCTGCAGCTCATCCCCGGTGACGTCTACGAGGCAGCGCAGATCGACGGCGCGAGCAAGTGGCAGACGTTCACCAAGATCACCCTTCCGCTGGTCAAGGTCCCGCTCATGGTGGCGGTGCTGTTCCGCACCCTCGACGTGCTGCGCATCTATGACCTGCCGGCCATCCTCACCGGCGGCGCAGGCGGCACCACCTCGCTGTCCATGCTGGTGATCAAACAGAAGGACCAGGGTTTCGACAGCGCCTCCGCCCTGTCGACCATCATCTTCCTGCTCATCGCCTTCACCGCGTTCTTGTTCATCAAGTTCGGCGGTGCGGACGTGATCAAGCGACCGCCTTCGAGCGACAAGAAGGCCCCCGCACCCGCACCCATCAACCCGGTCGCCGCGAACGCCACCACCCCGGGAGCCTGAGATGAGCACGACTACCACCGCCACCACCGCCCCTCCCGCCAGCGGCAGGACCGAGGCGCAGGAGATCCACTTCAAGAGTGACCGCAACGCCAAGATCCGGATGTACATCGGCCTGGCCGTCCTCGTGATCTGGGGCCTCTCGCCGTTCTACTGGATGGTCGTCACGGCCTTCCGCGATGTCGGCTACACCTTCGACAGCACGCCCGTGGCCGACCCACGTGACGCTGGACAACTTCAGGACGGCCTTCTCCACCGACCGAGGCAACCACTTCGGCGCGGCCCTCGTGCACTCGCTGATCATCGGCATCGCCGTGACCGTCGTCGCCATGCTCGTGGGTGTCTTCGCGTCCTACGCCCTGGCGCGCCTGGACTTCCCGGGCAAGTACGCCGTCCTCGGCGTCATCCTCGGCGCCTCGATGTTCCCCGGTGTCGCCCTCGTCTCGCCGCTGTTCCAGATGTTCACCAACTTCGGCTGGATGAGCGGCGCGAACTACCAGGCGCTGATCATCCCCGACATCTCGTTCGCCCTACCCCTGACGATCTACACCCTCACCGCCTTCCTGGCGGAGATGCCGTGGGAGCTCGAGGAGTCGGCGCGCATCGACGGCTGCACCCCCGGTCAGGCGTTCCGCAAGATCATGCTGCCGCTCGCGGCGCCCGGCCTGTTCACCACGGCGATCCTGGCGTTCATCGCCAGCTGGAACGAGTACCTGCTGGCCCAGCAGTTCTCGACACCACAGACCCAGACGGTCACCGTGGCCATCGCGCAGTTCACGGGCGCCCAGCCGCACCAGGAGCCCTACACCGCCGTCATGGCCGCCGGAACCATCGTCACCGTGCCGTTGATCATCATGGTGCTGATCTTCCAGCGGGCGATCGTCTCCGGCCTCACGGCGGGGGGTGTCAAGGGCTAGCCATCAGGCCAGCCCTGACCTCCCATGGGACTTTTCAACCCAGGGAGCGGCACCGGCGGTCAGCGGGCCAAGGCCCAACGACTGGAGGTGCTGCTCGGCCTCATCGGGTTCTTCGCCTTCATGGCCATGATCCAGACGGTCGTGCTGGAGGTCCGCGGGGAGGCAGCGGGTGGGTCCGCTGCTCTCCTCGCGGTGCTCCTGGCCTTCGTCTGGCTGATCTGGAGAGCTCGACGCAACACCGGCGTCTGAGCCCAGGCCGGTCACAACGAGGTGAACATGAGCACCATCAGCGATGTCGCCAAGGCAGCGGGAGTATCCGTCGCGACCGTGTCCCGCGCCCTGCGAGGTGTCGGGCGGGTCAGCCCGGGCACGCGTGAGCGGGTTCTCGAGGCGGCCACGGAGCTGCACTACGTCGCCTCCCCCGCGGCGACCAGCCTGGTGTCCGGTCGCTCGCGCGGCATCGCCGTGGTGGTCCCGTACTTCAACCGGTGGTTCTTCGCGACCGTGGTGAGCGGCATCGAGAAGTCCCTGCGCGAGGACGGTCACCACGTCCTGCTGATCGACCTCGAGGGTCACACCTTCGACACCCGGCTGCGCCTGACCCAGACCATGCTGTGGAAGCGCGCCGACGGCGTCATCATGCTCAACATCCCACCCGTCGTGGGCGAGCGAGCGATCCTCGACCGGCTCGGCATACCGGTCATCACCGTCGGGAACCGTCAGGTCGGCTGGCCGTCGGTCCGCATCGACGACGGGCAGGCCATGGCGCTCGCGACGCGCCACGTGATCGGCCTGGGTCACACGAGGATCGGGTATGCCGGCACGGTGCCTTCCTCGGTCACGCACCTCCAGACGCCGCTGGACCGGCGCGAGGCGTTCGACCGGACGCTGGCCGAGCACGGCCTGTCGTGCCCGCCGTCGTGGGTGCTCGAGTGCGACTGGACGGCCCACGACGCCGCCGAGCACGCGGTGGCGATGCTGGCCGACGACGACCGGCCCACCGCCATCGTGGCCGCCTCGGACGAGATCGCGTTCGGGGTGCTGAGCGCAGCCCGGCGCCTGGGGCTGGAGGTCCCCCGTGACCTCTCGGTCATCGGGATCGACGACCACGTGCATGCGGAGATCTTCGACCTCACCACGGTGCGCCAGGACGTCGAGCAGCAGGGCCGCCGCGCGGGGCGCCTCATGCTCGACACCCTGCGTGGCCGCGAGGTCCCGCACGACCATGACGAGCTGCATGCGGTCGAGCTCGTGGTCCGCGGCTCGACGGCAGCTCCTGGCGCCTCCAGGCTGCCGCCGCCCGTTCGAGCCGGCACGCGCCAGCGGACGCAGGTCCCCCAGCAGGCCTGAGGCGCGCGGCTCAGGCGTCGATGCGCTCCCGGTCGAGCTCGGCGGCCGACTCGACGATGAAGTCCTTGCGCGGGCCCACGTCGTTGCCCATGAGCAGCTCGAAGACCCGCTCGGCCATCTCGGCGTCCTTGAGGGTCACCCGGCGCAGGGTGCGATGCCTGGGGTCCATGGTCGTCTCGGCGAGCTGGTCCGCGTCCATCTCACCCAGGCCCTTGTAGCGCTGCAGGGGCTGCTTGACGTTCTTGCCGCGCTTGCCCAGAGAGGCGAGCGTCGTGCGCAGCTCCTTGTCGGAGTAGGTGTAGATGAGCTCGTTCTTCTTGGCGCCCGGGTTGACCACCTCGATGCGGTGCAGCGGCGGCACGGCGGCATAGACCCGGCCGGCGTCGACGAGCGGCCGCATGTAGCGGAAGAACAGCGTGAGCAGCAGCGTGCGGATGTGGGCGCCGTCGACATCGGCGTCGGTCATGATGACGACCTTGCCGTAGCGCGCCGCATCGAGGTCGAAGGAGCGGCCGGAGCCCGCGCCGATCACCTGGATGATCGCCGCGCACTCGGCGTTCTTGAGCATGTCGGCGACGCTGGCCTTCTGGACGTTGAGGATCTTGCCGCGGATGGGCAGCAGGGCCTGGTAGTCACTGGAGCGGGCGAGCTTCGCGGTGCCGAGGGCGCTGTCCCCCTCGACGATGAACAGCTCGGACCGCTCGACGTCGGTGGACCGGCAGTCCGCGAGCTTGGCCGGCAGCGACGAGGTCTCCAGCGCGTTCTTGCGACGCTGGGTCTCCTTGTGCAGCCGCGCGCTGATCCGCGACTTCATCTCGGAGACGACCTTCTCGAGCAGCAACGCCGCCTGGGCCTTCTCGCCCCGCTTGGCCGAGGTCAGGCAGGCGGTGAGCTCCTGCTCGACGACCTTGGCGACGATCGCCCGGACGGCGGAGGTCCCCAGCACCTCCTTGGTCTGGCCCTCGAACTGAGGCTCGGCCAGCCGCACGGTGACCACGGCGGTCAGGCCGGCCATGACGTCGTCCTTCTCGGCCTTGTCGCTGCCCACCTTGAGCCGGCGGCTGTTGAGCTCGAGCTGCTTGCGGAACACCTTGAGGAGCGCCTGCTCGAAGCCGGCCATGTGGGTGCCGCCCTTGGGGGTGGCGATGATGTTGACGAACGAGCTCACCTTGGTCTCGTAGCCGGTGCCCCAGCGGACCGCGATGTCGACGACGCACTCGCGCTCGACGTCGGTCGGGCGACATGTGACCCTGGCTGTCGAGCACCGGCACCGTCTCGGTGAACGTGCCGGTGCCCTGCAGCCTCCAGACGTCGGTGACGGCGGCGTCGGGTGCCAGGAACTCGGCGAACTCCGAGATGCCCCCGTCGTGGACGAAGGTCTCCTCGTGCGGGCCGTGCTCCCCCGGCGTGCCCGGCAGGCCGCGCTCGTCGCGGATGACGAGCGTCAGGCCGGGGACGAGGAACGAGGTCTGGCGGGCGCGGGCGACCAGCTGGTCGTAGTCGAACGCGGCGTCCTTGAGGAAGATCTGCCGGTCGGCCCAGTAGCGGATGCGCGTGCCGGTGACCCCCCGCTTCGCCTTGCCGATGACCGCCAGCTCGCTGCGCCGCTCGTAGGGCGTGAACTCGTGCTCGGGGTCCTTCTCGTGGCTCGCGACGTCGGGGAAGTAGCCGGGCTCGCCCCGGCGGAAGCTCATGGCGTACGTCTTGCCGCCCCGGTCGACCTCGACGTCGAGGCGGGCCGAGAGCGCGTTGACGACCGAAGCCCCGACGCCGTGCAGCCCACCGGAGGCGGTGTAGGAGCCGCCACCGAACTTGCCGCCGGCGTGCAGCTTGGTGAAGACCACCTCGACGCCCGTCAGCCCGGTGCGCGGCTCGATGTCGACCGGGATGCCGCGCGCGTTGTCGGCCACCTCGACCGAGCCGTCCCGGTGCAGGACGACGTCGATGCGCTCACCATGGCCGGCGAGCGCCTCGTCGACGGCGTTGTCGATGATCTCCCAGAGGCAGTGCATGAGGCCCCGGCCGTCGGTCGACCCGATGTACATGCCCGGACGCTTGCGCACCGCCTCGAGCCCCTCGAGGACCTGCAGGTGGTGCGCGCTGTAGTCCGACGACGACTTGGTCGTCGCGGCCTTCTTGGCAGTGGTGGCTGCAGCCACGGCCTTCCCTTCTCGACTCGCCGGCCGGCGAGGTCGCCGGACGGTCCCAGCAGGCTATCCCGAGCGCCCCGCGCACCCGGCGCAGGCACGCGGCATACGCGACTGGTCGTCCTCTCGGCCGGCCTCGCCCGCGCGCACCCATCCACCGGACGCCCGACCTACGAATCCCCCGATACGACATGACCTGACCCACAACGTGGGCCAATGCACGTCGGGAAGAACTGACCGTGCTTGACTGTTGTCACCGGCGCTGGTGTGGGTACCCAGGAAGTCGTGACAGAAAGTCGCGGCAACGGACAACCCAAACCGGAGATGGAACGTCTCATCAGAGACACGAGAACGAAGGAAGGCTGACGTGACTACTGCACTGGCACCCACTTTGACCGCGGCAGACCGCTGCGACCGCTGCGGAGCCCAGGCCTACGTGCGCGCTCGCCTTCACGCGGGCGGCGAGCTGTTGTTCTGCGCTCACCACGGCCGCGAGCACCTCCCGAAGCTGCGCGAGCACGCCGAGATCGACGACCAGAGCGAGCGGCTCCACGAGACGCCCGCCAGCGGCTCCGGTCGAGGAGCGCTGACGGGCGCTACTGACGTCGAGGTCGACCACCCCGATGGAGGCCTCCCTCTGGGTCCCCGCCCTCCTGATCCTGGTCGGGATGGTGGGGATCGTCCTGCCCATGGTGCCGGGACTGCTGCTCGTCGTCGCGGGAGTCCTGGTCTGGGCACTGGACACCGGCACGCCCCTGGCCTGGACCGTCTTCGCCGTGAGCGTGGTGCTGTGGGCGGCCGGCTTCGGGCTGCGGTATGCCGTGCCCGAACGGCGGCTGCGCGCGGCGGGGGTGCGGCGCTCCACCCTCGTCCTGGCCGTGCTCCTGGGACTGGTGGGCTTCTTCGTGGTGCCCGTGGTCGGTGGCGCGCTCGGCTTCGTCCTCGGTGTCTACCTGGTCGAGCTCGGGCACTCGCGCTCGAGCCGTGAGGCCTGGTCGTCGACCCGCAGCGCGCTCGGGGCGGTGTTCACCTCGATGGGCATCGACCTGCTGGCCGCGCTGGCGATCGCCACGACCTGGGTGGCGGGCGTCCTGCTCAGCCGCGCCTAGCGCGTCGTGCCGTGCCGCGCTCGGTTGCTCGCCGCTCGGGCGCTGCGCTCAGTACTGGTCGCGGCGGCGGTCCCAGCGCTCCTCGAGGCGGTGCATGAACGACCCGGAGGCCTTGGGCGACCTCGCCCGAGGAGATGAGGCGACGGGACGCACGGAGCCGTCGGCCTGGACGGTTCCGAGCCTGGCACGACCACGCGGTGGGGTCAGCGCGAAGGCCACCGACGCGACCATGATCGCGAACCCGGCCACCCCGATCCACATCGTGGTGTTGACACCCACGAGCACGAGGCCCAGCCCGAGGAGCACGCCGACGACGCCGATGACCCTGCGCCGACGCGCAGCGGCCCTCGCCCCGGCCCCCTGCATCTGGGACGCGAACTTGGGGTCCTCGGCATACAGCGCCTGCTCCATCTGCTCAAGCAGCTGCTGTTCGTGCTCGGAGAGCGGCACGTTGACCTCCTGGCTTTCGGCGCTTCACGTTCACCTGGACCAACGCCCGAACGCCGCCGACGGTTGCACCCGCGTTGTGCGACTGCGTCGGTGCCGGTCAGCGCCCTGTGATGGCAACTTCAGGATATGTCGCCCGGCGGGGATGCACTAGCCGTTGGGCGGGTCTGGACTGGACCCCGGCGCGGGCTCGCGAGGCGCCCCCGCCCTGCGGTCACGGTCGCTGATGAGGCTCGCGGGCCGCACGCTGCCCGCCCCGAACCGAGCACTCGCCCGGTCGACGGCTCGGTCGGCCTCACGCCACCCGTGGTCGGGCTCGTCCAACAGCCCCTGGATGGGCGCGCCCTCCGCCTCGACCAGCCCCTCCATGCGCACGCCGACCAGCCGGATCCGCGCCCGCTGCAGCCCGAGGGCGTCGAACAGCGCCTTGGCCGTGTCGAAGATCTCACGGCTGACGTCGGTGGGGTCGCGCAGCGTCTTGCTGCGGGTGATGGTCGTGAAGTCGGCGAACCGCACCTTGATCGAGACCGTGCGACCCATCATCGCCGCGGAGCGGACCCGCGCTGCGGTGCGGTCGCTGAGCTTGAGGAGCTGGCGGTGGATGTATGCCGGGTCGTCCACGTCGAACTCGAAGGTCTCGTCGGAGCCGATGCTGCGCTCGCGACGCACCGGCTCGACCGAGCGTGGGTCGCGCCCCCAGGCCAGGTCGTAGAGAGCAGGGCCCGCGCCGTCGCCCAGCGCCCGCTTGAGGGTGTCGAGGGGCGTGTGGGCGATGTCTGCGACGGTGTGCAGGCCCAGCCGGACGAGCGTCTCCTCGGTCTTGTCGCCGACTCCCCAGAGCGCGCCGACGGGCAGCTGCTGGACGAAGCCGACCACCTCGTCCCTGGGCACGACCACCATGCCGTCGGGCTTGGCCAGGCCCGAGGCGAGCTTGGCGACGAACTTGCTGGGAGCGACGCCGACCGAGCAGGTGATCCCCTGCTCGTCGTGGATGGTGTCGCGCAGCAGCTGGCCGATGCGCGCCGGGCTGCCGAGGCGGCGGACGGCCCCGGCCACGTCGAGGAAGGCCTCGTCGAGGGACAGCGGCTCCACCAGGGGGGTGATCGTCTCGAAGGTGGCCATCACGGCTGCCGAGATCCGGCTGTAGAGCGCATGGTCGGGTGCGATGACCGTGGCCTGCGGGCACAGGCGCCGAGCCCGGGACATCGGCATCGCCGAGGCCACCCCGAAGCGCCCTGGCCTCGTAGGTCGCGGACAGCACCACGCCGCGGTTGCCGCCTCCGCCGATGATCACCGGCGTGCCGACCAGCTCGGGACGGCTGAGCAGCGAGGCCGAGGCATAGAAGGCGTCCATGTCGGCGTGCAGGACCGTGCAGCCGGTGTCGTCAGGCGGCTGCTGGGCGTTGCGCGCCGGGAGGGTGAACTGGCGCCGGCTCACGGCAGGCGCTCAGTTCCGGGCGAGAACGTGCACTGCAGCGCCGAGCTGGCCCAGGAAGCCGAAGTCGGGGTGCCGGCTCGCGGCGTTCTCCAGGTCGAGCAGGGCGATGCGCTCCGCCTCGGTGTCGATCAGGGCGGAGGGCACCAGGTCGCTGAACAGGCGCACGCCGTGCTCGTCCACCACCGTGAGGCCGGTCTGCTCCACCATGGCCCGCAGGTCGGAGGCGTCGAAGCGGCGCGGGAGCGGGTCGGCGCTGCCCCAACGGCCGTCCGGGCTCGTCAAGGCGGCGTGCGCCTGGGTGAACTGGCCGGCCAGGACCCGGGCCAGGACCACGGCCAGCCGCTGGGCGGCCACCAGGCTGAGGTGCCCACCCGGGGCCAGGACGGCGGCCAGGGCGGCCACGGTCGCTGGCGGGTCGTCGACGACCTCGAGGGTGCCGTGGCAGCAGACGAGATCGACCGGCTGGTCGCCGGTGAGCTCGGCGAGGGAGTCGGCGTCGCCCTGGACCGCGGTGACCCGCTCGGCGACGCCGCGTTCGGCGCTGCGTCGCGAGAGCGAGGCGAGCGCGTCGGGGCTGGGGTCGACGACGGTGACGTCGTGGCCGAGCTCGGCCAGGGGGACGGCCAGCCCACCCGTGCCGCCGCCGAGGTCGATGACCCGCAGCGGCCGGCCGAGGTGAGTCTGCTGGCGCTCGGTCAGGTCACGCACCGACGCCCACACCGCGGAGGTCCGCAGCGCCGTCTCGACGCCACCGCGTCGGGTCCGCCACTGCTCGTCGGCCACGGTGCTCTCCTAGGGGTCGAAGGTGGGGTCGAAGGGTGACGGATGGAACGGGTCGGTCGACGCTGAGGTGGTCGGCAGGATGCTGGCCTGCACTGCCACCCTCCTGCACTGCCACCCTAATGGCCGGAGCTGCCCGGGCTGGAGTGCCAGAGCTTTCGGGGTGGCTGGAAGTCCTGCGGGTCGGGGACGACGCCGCCTTGGCCGAGCCGGTGAGAGCTGCGCACGTCCTCGCCCGGGGGCCGCGTGTCGGCATAGGGGGACTGCCGGAACCCGGAGGCGTGCACGAGCACTCTCCTGCCCCTGGCGCCGGTCCCCTCCTGAGCCGCCTGCTGGTGCGCCAGGTCGAGAGCCTGCGCCTGCTCGGTCGCGGCGCGCTCGCTGGCCTCCATCGCGGCATACACCGCATCGAGCCCACCCGCCCGCCAGGCCTCCCACAGCGGGGTGAGCTCCCACGCGCCGGTCGCTCGCAACGAGATCCCCCGCGGCGCCGGTGCGTCGCACCACGCCGCGCACCAGCAGCATCCACGAGTGGAAGACCGTGGCGGCATAGGGCCCTTGCACGTCCTCGAAGAAGGTGGCGTCGACCGGACCGGTGCCGTCATCGAGGGTGAGGAACACGACTCGCCGGCCCGAGCGGATCGGCGGAGTCTGCGTGGCGACCTTGACCCCACAGGCCCACACGGTCGAACGGCTGCGTGCCGGTCAGCAGGTCGCGGCTGCGGGTGACCCCCAAGGCATCGAGCATCGGGGCATAGAAGTCGACGACGTGAGCACTGGCATCCAGGCCCAGGATGTCGAGCTCGGCGCGCACCCGCTCTGGTCCGCTCAGCTCAGGAAGCCCCGTGCCGCTGGTGAGCTCGGGACGGTCGCCGAGGTCGAGGGCGAGCTGGGTCGGCTGCTCGGCCCGCACCGGCAGGGCGGCCTGTGACTGCGCCGCGGCCCGGCCTCGCACCTCGGCGCCCTCGATCGCCCCCGTGGCTGCCTGCGGGCCGCGGGACCGGGCCGGGGTGACCCGGCGGCTCGAGCGCGTGAGCGCACGGCTGTAGCGGTCGAGCTCGGCGACGTGGAGCAGCAGGTCGCGCCGGGTGGTGCGACCCCGGCGGCTCTGGCCACTGATGGCGTAGAGGGTGTCGAACGCGCCCGCGAGCACGAGCCGCTCGGCGATGGGCCGCGACACCTGGGCCCGATGCCAGAAGTCGGACAGGCCGGCATAGGGCTGACCGGCGACGATGCGCGCGACCTCGGCGTCGCTGATGCCGCGGACGTCGGCGAGGGACAGCCGGATGCCGTAGTCGTGGGCGTCGGGAAGGTCGGGATGCGCCGGGGTGAAGGCGCCGCTGTCAGCGGGGTCGAGCCGCTCGATGCGGTAGGTGCCCGTCGAGGCGTTGACGTCGAGCCCGAGGACGGCGATACCGAGCGAGCGGGCGTCGTCGAGGATGAGCCGCTTGGGGTACATGCCGGGGTCGTGGGTCAGGACACCGGCGAGGAATGCCGCGGGATGGTGGGTCTTGAGCCACGCCGAATGGTAGGTGGGCAGCGCGAAGGCCGCCGCGTGGGCCTTGCAGAAGCCGAACGACGCGAACGCCTTGAGCACCTCCCAGATGCGGTCCACATCGGCGGGCGCATAGCCGCGGGCCAGCGCTGCTGGGCGCCACCAGGCCTCGGTCTCGAGCTGGCCCTTGGGGGTGCCGAGGGCCCGGCGGACCTCGTCGGCCTGGGCCAGGGACACCCCCGTGGTCTCGGCCACGATCATCAGGACCTGCTCGTGGAAGACCACCACACCCTCGGTCTGCTCCAGCGCCCTGACCAGGGTCGGGTGGAGGTGGCTGACGGCCTTCCAGCCGTGGCGCGCCTCGAGGAACGGCGTGATCATGTCGGACTTCACCGGGCCGGGCCGGAACAGCGAGATGTCGATGATGAGGTCCTCGAACCGCTCCGGCCCGAACTTGCCGATCAGCTCACGTTGACCCGGGCTCTCGATCTGGAAGCAGCCGAGCGTGTGGCTGGTGCGGATGAGCCGGAACGTCGCCTCGTCGTCCAGCGGCACCTGGGTCTGGTCGTCGAGGTCGACCTCGACGCCGTCGACGCGGGCCACCTCCTGGACGGCATGGGCCATCGCCGACTGCATGCGGATGCCGAGCACGTCGAGCTTGAGCAGGCCCAGGGTCTCGACGTCGTCCTTGTCGAACTGGCTCATCGGGAACCCCAGCCAGCTCGCCTCCACCGGGGTGCGGTCGAGCAGACCCCCGTCGGACAGGATCACCCCGCAGGGATGCAGCGCGATGTGGCGAGGCAGGCCGTCGAGGCGCTCGACGAGGTCGAACAGCGCCCGCAACCGCGGGCTGTCCAGGCCCCTGGCCCGCAGCTCGGGCAGCTCGGCGATGGCGCTGCGGACGTCACGGGCGCGGATGTGCGGGAACGCCTTGGCGATCTCGTCGATCTCGCTCGGTGGGAGGCCGAGCGCCGCCCCGACATCGCGGATCGCGTGTCTGACCTTGTAGGTGTCCATCATCGAGACACAGGTGACCCGCTCCCCGCCGAACCGGTCGAGGATCCGCTCGTAGACCTCGGTGCGCCGGGCGGACTCGACGTCGATGTCGATGTCGGGCAGCTCGGCGCGCAGCGGCGAGCAGAACCGCTCCATGAGCAGGTCGTAGCGGATCGGGTCGACCCCACTGATCCCCAGCAGGTAGTTGACCAAGGACCCGGCTCCCGAGCCGCGCGCAGCGACGCGCACGCCCAGGTCACGGATCAGGTCGACGACCTGGGCCACGGTGAGGAAGTACGTCGGATAGCCCAGCTCGGCGATGACCTTGAGCTCGTCGGTGAGCCGGCTCTCCACCGCCAGCAGGTCACGCTCGCTCGCCCCGGGATACCGCCGGGCCACGGCCTCACGACACCGCTGCTCGAGCATCACCTGGGCACTCATGCCGGGCTCGACGCCCACGGTCTCGGGCTCGGGGAGGTGGACCGACCCGATACCGAGGTCGTGCCGGGGACTTTGGGCACACGCGAGCCCCAACGCCACCGTGCGCTCCAGCAGGGCGTCTGCCCTGGAGCGGTCGCCACCGGTGACGTCGAGGGCGATGGCGCGCATCGTGTCGGTCGTCGCGAGATGGGCGGCGTCCGTCACCCGGTCGAGGTGGCGGGTGTCGAGCGCGACCAGCCGGCGGGCTGCATCGAGAACGTCGACCACGGCGGACTCGCCTGGGTCGACGTGGCGGACCGCCGCGGTGAGCACGGCGGGAAGGCCCTGCTCGTCGGCCAGGCCCAGCAGGCGCGCCGCGTGGGTCCGCGATGCCGGCGTGCCGTCGGGGCCGCCGTGGCAGACCACCTCGATGACCAGAGCGTCAGGAGGCAGCCTGCGACGCCACTCGGCCAGCAGGACACGCGCCCGGTCGAGCCGACGGGCGCGCACCGCCCGTCCCACGTCGGAGTCCGGGCCGAGCAGCACCACCAGCGGAGCGGGGTGGTGCTCGGCCTCGCGGCCGCGCGGGTCGCGGCCAGTGCCCGCACATCGAGCCGCGATCAGGCTGACGGCGCTGACAGGCACGCCGCGCTCACCGCGCAGATGGGTGTCGGTGACCAGCCTGCACAGCGCCGCCCAGCCCACGCCTGCCGGAACGCCGGCGGACCGGCCTCGGGCCAGCACGGTCACGCGTGGGTGGCGCGGGTCGCGCTGGGCGCCACCGCGCACCGGAGTGCGTCCGCCATGAGATCCGTTGTCAGGGGCTCCGCTCGTCGGGGGCCGTTGCCTTGTCTCGCGGCAGGATCGGGGCCGACGGCCAGGTCGACGCCCAGCACAGGGGCGATGCCCGCGGCGGCCGCCGCGGTGGCGAACCGCACCGCGCCGTAGAGGCCGTCGCGGTCGGTCAGAGCCAGGACCGGCTGCCGATGCTGGGCAGCCCGCTCGACCAGCGCCTCAGGGGTCGCCGTGCCGTATCGCATGGAGAACCCCGACGCGACGTGCAGGTGGACGAAGTCAGGGGTGGGCATCGAGCCCTCCCCCGCTGCCGACTCCCTGCACCAGGCACGGCACGGTCGGCACCAACACGTCGGCCTGCGCCTGCCCCTGCGCGGGCAGGCCCAGGTGGCGACAGACGAGGTCCAGGAAGATCTCGGCCTGCCGCAGCAGGTCGTCGGCCTCTCGAGCACTCACCGGCCCCGAGCGGGCCGTGACCGTCTCGAAGAAGCCGGCCCACTCAGCGAGCTCGGGCGCCAAGCTCGGCACGAGCTGCCAGAGACTGTGCGGGCCGGTGACCTCGGTCCGCAGGCGAGGCGCGTCGCGGATGGCGCCGGGTCGCCAGCATCGACGCCGCAGCCCGCAGAGCAGCCAGCTGGGCATGCTGGTGCCGGGTCGTCGTGTCTGAGCTCTGACAGGCCATGAGCAAGGAGTGGCGCGACCGGTCGAGCAGGTCGAGCTGGCTCGAGACATCGGCGGTGGTGGAGGTCACCGCGGTACCGCATCTGGCTCCATCGTCGTCGGCGTCATCACGCCCCCTCAGTCCGCGACTCGTAGGAGCTGCCACTGGCTGGCCGGCCGACCACCCGGCTCTGCGGAGTCCGGATGCGTCGCACCCAGGTCGTAGACCCCCACGCCCGCAAGGCGTCCAGGGCTGGCCTCGACGCGCCAGACACGGCGTTCACGGGCGTCGGTCAGCACATCGCGGCCCTCGCGAGCATCGCGCCACCAGGGACGTCGCTCCTGCCACTGGTCGAGGATCGTGCGCACGACGTAGAGCCGGCCACGCCACACGAAGGCAGCCGGCCTGGCGTCACGGGGGGTCTCCTCGCGATGGGCTTCGCGGACCTCGATGGGCTCTTCGTACCGGCGGACCACCAGGGGCCTCCTTTGCGATGGCAGGACGGAACAGGGCAGGCAGGATGCAGCGCGTGATGGGATGTGCGCCCTGGCCCTGCGAGGGGCGGGGTCGAGGCGCCTGATCGCAGGGCCAGAGCCGCACAGGTGGCCGATGAACGGCCACATTCGAACATGTGTTCGATAAGAAAGACGGTACACCGGTGCCCTGACAGCCCGCAATCCTCTGGCCGTGCGCACCCCTAGTCGGCACAGGGCGCCGCGCCTAGCATTCGTTCATGTCGCAGCCTGACGCCCGAGCGCATCCTCCGCTGCGCCAGATCTGAGGGCTCACCCCGGAGTGCAGCGCGTCCTCGCCGCGCTGGCCGTCTACGACGTGTTCCCCCAGGTCGTCGCCCTCCCCGATGCCGTCCGCACCGCCGCCGCGGCGGCCGCCGCCCTCAACATCACCGCGGCCGAGATCGCGAACTCCCTGGTCTTTCGGGCCCATGTCGAGAACGGCACCGCCGAGCCGCTCCTCGTGCTCACCTCAGGTGCTCACAAGGTCGACCTGGTCAAGGTGGCCGACCTGCTCGACGGAGTCGACTACGTCGACCGCGCCGATGCCGACTTCGTCCGTGACCACACGGGATTCGCCATCGGCGGCGTCGCCCCGGTCGGGCACCTGCATCCCATCACGACCGTCGTCGACGTCTCGCTGAGCCGTTACCGGCACGTCTGGGCCGCTGCGGGCCACAGCCACACCGTTTTCCGGACGACGTACGAGGAGCTGCTCCGAGTCAGCGGCGGTCACGCCATCGAGGTCGCCTGAGCGACACCCGGGCGCACCGACGTCCCCTGAGCGGCCGGGCGCACCGACGTGCACAGACGGGCCGCACGCCGGTGACCGAGCACGCGGGAGCTGGCCGGCCCAGGACCACTGCACGTCGTACCTCCCGGACGCTCAGCTCCCCTGCAGCCCACCCTCGTGGACGCACAGCACGTTGCCGTCCGGGTCGAGGAACCAGGCCGAGCGCATGCCGCCCATCTCGGCGATGTGATCCACCGTCTTCAGACCGGGCAGGTCGTAGTCCTCGAACCTCACTCCCCGGCCCTCCAGGTCCGCGATCTCGGCCCGCACGTCCGAGACCTCCCAGGTCAGCGCCGTGCTGGAGTTCTGCGTCCCGGACTCGCGCGGCAGCAGCAGCAGCGCCGCCCCACCGCTGAGCTGGTACAGCAGGCTGCCCTCCTCGTTCTTCCCGAGGTACGGCAGGTCGAGCCTGTCGTAGAACTCCTTGGCGCGGTCGGTGTCCGTGACGGGCAGCGCCGCGGCGATCGCGCTCGTGGCCAGTGGCATGTGAGTACCTCCTCGTCGACACGTCCCTGCACTCTTGGCACCTCCAGCCTGCGCCCGGTTCAGCCGACAGCACTCCGCCAAACTGACGAGATCTGTCGAGCACCACAGCCTCCGGCCCCCACGCTCGCCCCCATGCCCCGACAATGGCGTCATGACTCACACCAAGCCGGTCGAGTGCTGGCTCACCGACATGGACGGCGTCCTCGTCCACGAGGAGACCGCGATCGCGGGAGCCGCGGACTTCATCGCCGCCCTGGTCGACCAGGGCCGGCCGTTCCTGGTCCTGACCAACAACTCCATCTTCACCCCCCGAGACCTGCGCGCCCGGCTGCTCACGAGCGGCATCGACGTCCCCGAGGAGGCGTTGTGGACCTCGGCTCTCGCCACGGCCCAGTTCCTGGACGACCAACGCCCCAGGGGCAGCGCCTTCGTCGTCGGCGAGGCCGGGTTGACGACGGCGCTCTACGAGGTCGGCTACACGATGACCGAGCGCTCCCCCGACTATGTCGTGCTCGGCGAGACCCGGACCTACTCGTTCGAGGCGATCACCAAGGCCATCCGTCTGATCGAGGGCGGTGCGCGGTTCATCGCCACGAACCCTGACGTCAGCGGTCCCAGCAAGCACGGCACCCTGCCGGCGACCGGGTCCGTGGCGGCCTTGATCTCCGCGGCGACCGGCCACCAGCCGTACTACATCGGCAAGCCGAACCCGCTGATGATGCGCAGCGCCCTGAACCGCCTCGACGCGCACTCGGAGTCCACCGTGATGGTCGGCGACCGCATGGACACCGATGTCATCAGCGGGCTCGAGGCCGGCCTGCGCACGATCCTGGTGCTCACCGGCTCGACCCGGCCCGACCAGGTCGCACGCTTCCCGTACCAGCCGACCCGGGTGGTCGACTCCGTCGCCGACATCGTGCCGCTGGTGTCAGACCTCAGACCGCTCGACCAGCCCAGCCCGACCCGAGGGTGAGCCTGGCTGGAGGTTGAGGCTCTGGTAGACCTCGAGGGTCGCGGTCGAGCGGTTCATGGTGATGAAGTGCAGCCCCGGCGCACCCTCGGCCAGCATCCGCTCGGCCAGCTCGATGGCGATCTGGACGCCGACCTCGCGGGTGGCGAGGGGGTCCTGCGAGACGGCCTCGAGCCGGCGCAGCACGGCCTCGGGCAGCGGGGTGCCCATGAGCTGGGACATCCGGGCGACCTGCTTGAAGTTCGTCACCGGCATCAGGCCGGGGGTGATGGGCAGGTCGCGCCGGGCGGCCACCGCGTCGCGCAGCCGCAGGTAGGTGTCGGCGTCGAAGACCATCTGGGTGATCGCGAAGCTCGCCCCGGCGTCGGCCTTGCGGACGAGCACCTCGACGTCGTCCTCGAAGCCACCGGACTCCGGGTGGACGTCGGGGAAGGCCGCCACCCCGACGGTGAACTCGCCCAGGGCCCGCACCAGCCGCACGAGGTCCTCGGCATGGTCGAGGCCCTCGGGGTGAGCGACCCACGGCGCCGCCGACGTTGCCCGGCGGGTCGCCGCGCAGGGCCAGGACGTTGCGCACGCCGGACGCGGCATACAGCCCGACCACCTGGCGCAGCGCCGCCACGGACGCGCCCACACAGGTGAGGTGGGCCAGAGGGGTCAGGGTCGTCTCGCGGGCGATCCGCTCGGTGACCCGCACGGTGCGGTCCTGGCTCGTGCCGCCGGCGCCGTAGGTCACCGAGACGAAGTCGGGCCGCAGCGACTCCAGCCGGCGGATCGCGTCCCAGAGCACCGCCTCACCGGCGTCGTCCTTGGGCGGGAAGAACTCGAAGCTGATCGAGGGGCTGGGCGCCGAGAGCATGCCGGGAATGGAGCGGGTCAGCCGCTCCGGCCGCGCAAGTCTCGAAGGTTGACCCAGTGCCATGGCAGTGACACTAGCCGAGCACGGACACCGTAGGCTCAAGACGGCACCCGGTGAGACGACCCACGCGACGCCGGTCGCTGCGCCGGCCTGAGACCTTGTTGGAGGAGCCTGTGGTGGACAGCCCGCTCGACGCCGCGCAGCTGCGCGAGCGCGTCCAGCGCTGTGTCGACGAGTTCCTCGAGCGCCAGTCGCACGTCCTCGGCGAGGTCGGACCCGACGCCCACGAGCTGCTCGGCGCGGTCGCCCGCCTCCTGACGGGGGGCAAGCGACTGCGCGCCGCCTTCCTCTACTGGGGCTACCGCGCCACCGGTCAGCCCGACTCCGACGCGCTGGTGCGCGTGGCGACGGCGATGGAGTTCTTCCAGGCGGCGGCCCTGATCCATGACGACGTCATGGACGACAGTGACACCCGCCGAGGTATGCCGGCCGCGCACCGTTCGATCGCCGCTCGGCACGAGCGCGAGGCGTGGGCCGGCGACGCGGGACGGTTCGGCGTGGCCGGAGCGATCCTGGCCGGCAACCTGTGCCTCAACTGGACCGAGGAGCTGTACTCGACCTCGGGGCTCGAGCCGGAGCACCTCACCCGCGGGCGCGCCGTCTTCGACCTCATGCGCACCCAGCTGATGGGCGGCCAGTTCCTCGACGTCGTCGAGTCCGCCCGCTCCTGGGACGGCGTGTCCGACCAGCCAGCGGATCGAGCGCGCCGAGCGGGTGATCCGCTTCAAGAGCGCCAAGTACACGGTCGAGCATCCGCTGCTCGTCGGCGCCACGGCGGGCGGGGCCCACCCGGACGACCTGGAGGCCCTGTCGCGCTACGGGCTCGACCTCGGGCACGCCTTCCAGCTGCGCGACGACCTGCTCGGGCGTGTTCGGCGACCCGGCGGCCACCGGCAAGCCGGCCGGCGACGACCTGCGCGAGGGCAAGCGCACCGTCCTGATCGCCCACGCGCTCGCCGGCACGGACGACGCGGGCCGGGCGACGGTCGACCGGCTCCTCGGCGAGGCGAGCCTGGGCGAGTCCGACATCGACGGGCTGCGCTCGCTCATCGCCGACAGTGGAGCCGTCGACGCGGTCGAGGCCGAGATCACCCGGCTCGCAGGGACAGCGCGGATGGCGCTCAAGTCGACGACCGGCCTCACCGCGCAGGGGCTCGACGTGCTCGACGCTCTGATCGACAGCTCGACGGCCCGCGCCTACTGACCCGGAGCTCCGCCGGCCGCACCGCTCGCGCCACGCGCCTACCAGGCGGTCTCCATGGCGCGGCGACGCACCTCGGTCTTGAAGCCGGCGCCCAACGCCTCGACCGGTGAACCGCCCGCGGGCAGCGTCGGGTCAGCGGTGAACAGCCACCGCAGCAGCTCCTCGTCGTTCATCCCACCGTCGGTCAGCACGGTGAAGGTCCCCGGCAGGTGAGGCAGGACCGCCTCGTCGAGGAACCGCTCGGGCACCGACACCACGCGCCGCTCCCCCACCCGCCACGAGACGAGCTGCCGGTCCTCGATCATCCGCCGGACCGCGGCCAGCGAGACGCCCAGGCGCTCGGCGACATCCGGAACCGTGAGCCACGACCCCACCAGCTCCTCGAGGGTGGGCGCCGCCGTCTCGGGCGCGGTGGCATCAGGGTCGGTGGCCTCGGGGCGGGTCGGACGAGAGGGGCCGTCGGCAGGAGTGTCAGTCACCTGACCCAGCCTGCCAGCCAACGCACGCAAAGCAAATTACATAGATGTAAGTCAATATGACTATGCCCGAAATGGTGTACCTTCACACGAGTCACAGGCGCCCCATGGCTCACTCGAGTACCTGACTGCCTCCGTCACGACCCGCACTCACGACGTGGAACACCCGAAAGGTAGCCCCGATGTCTCCGGTGATCGCCCCCGCAGCGCTCCCCCCCATCGCGACCGTCCACCTGCGCGCCGTCCACGCCACCGTCCGGCAGGCCAAGCCCGCCCCCTACGGCTGGGTCGTCTACACGGTCCGCAGCGGCGACACCCTTGACGGCGATCGCCACCCGGACGGCCACCCAGCCCGGCGTCATCGTCAGCCGCAACCACCTCCGCGACGGTGGCAGCCGCCTGGCCATCGGACAGCGGCTGTGGGTGCCCAAGACGGCCGCCCAGGCTCGCGCGGAGGCGGCCCGAGCCAAGGCCGCTGCCGCAGCCCGCGCCGCGGCAGCCAGGAAGGCTGCGGCTGCGCACGCAGCGGCCGTGCGGCGCGCCACCTACGTCGTGCGTGACGGCGACACCCTGAGCGGCATCGCCGCCAGCAGGCACGTGACCCTGGCCGCCCTGCTCAAGGCCAACCGGCTCTCCACGCGGTCGGTGCTCCAGATCGGCCAGAAGATCATGATCCCCGGTGCGGCCGAAGGCCGCCAGGCCTGCTGCCCGCCACGCCGGCCGCCGCCGCACGCCGCGCCACGCGCCGCGCGCCCCGCACCGACGACGACCACCTACCGGGTGCGCAGCGGCGACACCCTGAGCGCCATCGCCACCCGCACGAAGACCCCCCTGGCCAGCCTCTACTCGTGGAACCGGCTCTCACCGCGCAGCGTCATCCACCCCGGGCAGGCGCTCAAGGTTCATGGCACCCCGCCACGCGCCGCCGCCCGCCCGCACGCCGCGCCGTCCACGACGGCATACAGCGTGCGCTCCGGCGACACGCTCAGTGGCATCGCCGCGCACTACGGCCTCACCCTGGCCGCGCTGCTCAAGGCCAACAGGCTCCCCCATGGCTCCGATGCTGCAGGTGGGCCAGAAGATCCGGATCCCCGTCACCGCCAAGCTCGAGCAGACGGGTCCGAACAGCTTCGCCGGCCGCACCTACCCCTCGGGCGTGGTCGACGCCGCCACGGCCCACCGCAGGCTGCTCGCCGAGCGCCACGTGCCGAGTCGCAGCGAGACGCGAGCGATGATCGTCGCCATCGCCCGCAGCCACGGGCTCGACCCGCGCCTCGCCCTGGCGATCGGATGGCAGGAGTCGGGCTGGAACCAGCGCGAGGTCTCGGTCGCCGACGCCATCGGGGTCATGCAGGTCATCCCGTCGTCGGGCGGCTGGGCCTCGGACATGGCCGGGCGCCACCTCGACCTGCTCAACACCCGCGACAACATCACCGCGGGCGTGGTCATCCTGCGCAGCCTGACCCGCTGCGACGCCGGACCTGCGCAAGGCGATCGCCGGGTACTACCAGGGCCTGGGGTCCGTCGAGGCGAACGGGATGTATGCCGACACCAAGGCCTACGTGGCCTCGGTCCTGGCCCACCGGGCGCACCTCTGAGCGGTGCTGCCGCGGTCGGCCTGACCGTGGTCGGGCCCTCCCGGCCGGGCCCGCCTGCGCGGTTTGACCCCTGACACCTCCTACACTTTGCAGGTGTCTTCCGGTGTGACCGAGTCCTTGCTGGGCCATGTGGTCGACGGGCGCTACCGCGTCCTGTCGCACATCGCCGACGGCGGGATGGCCTCGGTCTACCTGGCCCTCGACACCCGTCTGGACCGCGATATCGCCCTCAAGGTGCTGCGCCGCGACCTGGCTCAGGACGCGGCCTTCGCGAGCCGGTTCCGGCGCGAGGCCCGGTCGGCGGCACGGCTTGTCCCACCCCAACGTCGTCTCCGTCTTCGACCAGGGCGAGGACGACGGCCACATGTTCCTGGCCATGGAGTACGTGCCTGGCCAGACGCTCCGCGAGGTGATGCGCGCAGAGGGGCCGCTCACTCCGCGAGCCGCACTCGACATCATGGCTCCGGTGCTCCAGGCGCTCGGGGCCGCTCATCGAGCCGGCATCATCCATCGCGACGTCAAGCCCGAGAACATCATCCTGCGCGAGGACGACGGCACCGTGAAGGTCGCCGACTTCGGGCTCGCTCGCGCAGTGAGCGCGCAGACCACCACCTCCCAGACCGGCGTGCTCCTCGGCACCGTGGCCTACCTGTCTCCCGAGCAGGTCGAGCGAGGGATCGCCGACGCCCGCAGCGACGTCTATGCCGCCGGGCTGATCCTCTTCGAGATGCTCACCGGCACGAAGGCCTTCACCGGCGACACGCCCATCCACATCGCCTACCAGCACGTCCACGGCTCGGTCCCGGCCCCGTCCTCACGGGTCAGCTCCGTGCCGCCGGAGCTCGACGCCCTGGTCGCGCTGGCCACCGCCCGCGACCCCGACCAGCGTCCCAGCGACGCGGCCGACTTCCTCACCGAGGTCCGGCGCTCGCGGGCCATGCTGACCCCCACCGAGCTCGACCGGCGCCCCGAGGGCACCCGCGCCGAGGCGGCAGGCGTGAGCACCGTCGCGGTCGAGCGGACCAGCGCCCTGCCCTTGGCCGAGCCCCGAGACACCGACGAGCTCCCGTATGCCGGTGAGGCCCGGCACCGACCGGCGGGCGCCCTGTGGCGCTGGGCCGCCGCCGCGCTGGGCGTCGTGCTCATCGGCGCTCTGGTCGCCTGGTGGTTCCTCGCCGGGCCCGGCTCCCCCACGATCGTGCCGCGCACGACCAGCCTGAGCTATGCCCGCGCCCTGGCCCTCCTCGAGCAGGCCCACCTGGGCGCCGACCGCATCGACAGCTTCGACGAGACCGTCCCCAAGGGGATCGTCATGTCGACCGACCCCGGCGCCGGGGCCAAGGTGGGCCGTGGCACCGACGTCAAGGTCACCGTCTCCAAGGGCCCTGAGCGCTACGCCGTCCCCCGCGTCCTGAACAAGTCGCAGGCCGAGGCCACGCGACGAGATCACCGCCGCCAAGCTCACCGTCGGCACGGTCAGCCAGGCCTTCAGCGACACCGTGACCCAGGGCCTGGTGATCTCCGTGGATCCCGCGCCAGGCACGCCGCTCAAGCGCGGTGCACCCGTCGACCTGGTGGTCAGCAAGGGTCCCCAGCCGATCGCGGTCACCGACTTCACCGGCCAGCCCGCGGCGCAGGCGGTCGACACCCTCACCAAGGCCGGCCTCCAGGTCGACGCCACCCAGCAGGAGAACAGCGACACCGTCCCCAAGGGCAACGTCATCCGACAGTCCCCCTCGGGCGGGACGCTCTTCAAGGGCCAGCAGGTCACCCTCGTGGTGTCCAAGGGCCCGGTGATGGTCACGGTGCCCGACGTCCAGGGCCGCCAGGAGGCGGACGCCACCAAGATCCTGACCGCCGCTGGGTTCAAGGTCAGCGTGCAGCGGTTCATGGGCGGCATCTTCGGGACGGTCCGCAGCCAGGACCCCGCGGCAGGCTCGCCACAGCCCAAGGGGTCGACCATCACGCTGGTCGTGGTCTGAACCGTCGTCACCGTGCGTTCTCCTCTCGCCGCGCCGCGGCTGGCTACCCTGCTGCTGGTCTCCGTCACCGCGGTCTGGGGCTCGACGTTCTTCCTCATCCACGACCTGGTGGCGCACGTGCCGTCTGCCGACTTCCTGGCCGTGCGGTTCGGGATCGCGGCGGTCGTCATGGCAGTGGTCTTCCGGCGGCAGACGCTCGCGCTGACCCGGCGCCAGGTCCTGGTCGGCGTCGCGCTCGGAGCGCTGTACGGCCTTGCCCAGCTGCTCCAGACGATCGGCCTGCGAGCACACCGACGCATCCGTGTCCGGGTTCGTGACGGGCACCTACGTCGTCCTGACCCCGGTGCTCGGAGCGGTGCTGCTGCGTGACCGCCTGCCGCTGTCGACCTGGCTGGCCGTCGCGCTGGCGACCACCGGCCTGGCCGTGCTGTCCCTGCGCGGGCTGTCGGTGGGGGTCGGCGAGGCTCTGACGCTGGCCGCGGCGGCGCTCTACGCCCTGCACATCATCGGGCTGGGCCGATACTCCACGGCGGGCTCGGCCACCGGGCTGGCGACCGTGCAGGCGTTCGTCATCACCGCGATCACCGGGGTCGCCGCGATTCCGGGTGGGATCACGCTGCCCGGCAGCGGCGGTCAGTGGGCGTCGCTGCTGTACATGGCCCTGGTCGCCGGAGCGGTGGCGCTCTGGGCGCAGACCTGGGCCCAGTCGCACCTGCCTGCCACCCGGGCGGCCATCGTCATGACCATGGAGCCGGTCTTCGCGGCGTTCTTCGCCGTGCTGTTCGGCGGCGAGTCGCTCACCGCGCGCATGGTCGTGGGCGGCGCACTCGTGCTGGCCGCGATGTACGTCGTCGAGCTGCTCGGACGCCGCTCAGGCGTCTCGGCCGAGCAGGATCCGCCCGCCGAGCTGCTCCATCACGAAGTCTGAGGACCGTTCTCCAGCAACGGAACCAGCACCTCGACCGCACGGTCCGTGCCGGCGTCGTCCACGTCGAGGTGCCAGACCAGGCGCACGGCCGTCGGGCTCACGGCATACAGGCGTATGCCGTGGCGCCCCGCCTCGGTGACGAAGTCACCCGAGGTCCATCCGGCCTTCGCGACGTCGAGGATGACGATGTTGGTCTGGACCCGCGCGGGGTCGACGCAGCCGGGCGCCGCCTCCGCGGCGGCGTCGGCGAACCGGCGCGCCCGGGCGTGGTCGTCGGCCAGCCGCTCGACGTGGTGGTCCAAGGCATGGAGGCCGGCCGCGGCGAGGATGCCGATCTGACGCATGCCGCCGCCGAACCGCTTGCGCCAGATGCGGGCCTGGGCCATGAGGTCGTGGGACCCGGCGATGACGGAGCCCACCGGCGCGCCGAGGCCCTTGGACAGGCACACGCTCACCGTGTCGAAGAGCCGGCCGTAGGTGTCCAGCGGCACCCCCGTGGCGACATGGGCGTTCCAGAGCCGCGCACCGTCGAGGTGCATCGCGACCCGGTGGGGCTGGGTGCCCGCGCGCAGCTGCTGGATCTGGTCGAGCGGCTGGACGGTGCCGCCCCCGAAGTTGTGGGTGTTCTCGACGACCACCAGCCGGGTGTTGACCTGGTAGGCGCCGCCGTCGGGGATCATGAGGGCAAGCGGCTGGGCCGCGTCGAGCAGACCGTGGTCGGCGACCCACGACCGGGCCGACAGGCCCGACAGCACGGCCGCGGCCCCCATCTCGGCGCGCAGCACGTGCGCCAGGGAGTCGGCGACGAGCTCCTCGCCGGGACCGACATGCAGCCGCAGGCACAGCTGGTTGGCCATCGAGCCGGTGGGGGTGAACAGGGCGTCCTCGTGCCCGAGCAGGCCGGCGACGCGCTCCTCGAGCTCGCGGACGGTGGGGTCCTCGCCGAACACGTCGTCGCCCACGGGCGCCCGGACCATGGCGTCGACGCATGGCCTGGGTGGGCTTGGTGACGGTGTCGGACAGCAGGTCGACGGCAGGCGTCAGGGCAGCCGGGCTCGCACTCATCGCTGGGTCGCCCTCAGTCCTTGGCCAGCATCTCGGCGACGAGGAAGGCGAGCTCGAGACTCTGCTGGTGGTTGAGCCGCGGGTCGCACACCGTCTCGTAGCGCTTGTTGAGGTCGGCGTCGAGGATCTTCTCGGCACCACCGATGCACTCGGTGACGTCGTTGCCGGTCAGCTCGACGTGGATGCCGCCCGGCACCGTGCCGAGGCCCTGATGCACCTCGAAGAACCCGCGCACCTCCTCGACGACGTCCTCGAAGTCGCGCGTCTTGTAGCCGCTGGCCGACTCGAAGGTGTTGCCGTGCATCGGGTCGCAGATCCAGGTCACCTGGGCCCCGGAGGCCGTGATCTTGTCGACCAGCGTCGGCAGCGCCTCGCGCACCGTCTTGGCCCCCATCCGGGTGATGAAGGTCAGCCGGCCGGGCTCGCGGTCGGGGTCGACCTTGTCGATGAGGCGCAGCACGTCGTCGACGTCGGCCTTGGCGGAGAGCTTGATGCCGATCGGGTTGCGGACCCTGGACACGAAGTCGACGTGGGCGCCGTCGAGGTCGCGGGTGCGCTCGCCGACCCAGATGAAGTGCCCGCTGGTGTCGTAGAGCTGACCGGTGCGGCTGTCCACCCGGGTCAGCGGCCGCTCGTAGTCGAGCAGGAGCGCCTCGTGGGCCGAGAAGAACTCGGTCGTCTTCATCGCGTCGAAGTCCGCTCCACACGCGTGCATGAACTTCATCGCCTTGTCGATGTCCTTGGCCAGACGCTCGTAGCGGCTGTTGGCGGCGTTGGCGACGAAGCCCTTGTTCCAGTCGTGGACGTGGCGCAGGTCGGCGAAGCCGCCGTGCGTGAAGGCCCTGACGAGGTTCAGGGTGGCCGAGCTCGCGTGGTAGGCGCGGACCAGGCGCTGGGGGTCGGGGATGCGCGACTGCGGCGTGAACTCGAAGTCGTTGACCATGTCACCGCGGTATGCCGGCAGGGACACACCCTCGCGGGTCTCCGAGCCGCTGCTGCGCGGCTTGGCGTACTGGCCGGCCATGCGACCGACCTTGACCACGGGGACGGAGGCGCCGTAGGTCAGGACAGCCGCCATCTGAAGGATGGTCTTGACCCGGTCGCGGATGTTGTCCGCGGTCGCCGCCGCGAAGGTCTCGGCACAGTCCCCGCCCTGCAGGACGAAGGCCTCACCACGGGCGGCGGCGGCCATCCGGGCCTTCAGGACGTCGCACTCGCCGGCGAACACCAAGGGGGGATACGAGGCGAGCTCGGCCACGGCACTCTCGAGGCGGGCGGCGTCGGGCCACTCCGGCTGCTGGGCAGCGGGAAGGTCGGCGCCGGCGGCCAGGCCGGCGAGGGCGTCATGGTGCGCGGTGCTCACCGCACAAGGATAGGTGTCGCTCGCGGCGGCCGGGCATGCGGCTCGGATGCCGGTCATCCGGCGTGTGAGACACCGCGACGCCGCGCGACGGCAACCGGGTCGACGCCATAGACGACGTATGGTGCGCATCGGGCGCGAACGGTCGTGAGACGCTCTCGGCCTCATCCGTCACATCCTTAGTGCCACAAGGAAGTTCGTCCCCACGCAAATGGGCGAATAGCCGAGATTCTCTGGCGGAGCGCTACGTACCGGAGTAGCGTCAACGCCAACCACTCGAGGTGGTCGACACGGGCTTCGTGTTCGCTCGAGTGGCAGGAAAGACGGGGTTCAGGCCAGGTCGCCGCAGGGACGGTCGAAGCCATCAGACTCGCCTCGGCACGGGGTCCAGCTACCCAGGGGCCGGGCGGGTCATCACAACTTGGACGCGCAGCGAGACCAGGACCGACTGGTGGACGGTTGCTCCGACGTGCCGTCACGGGGCTGTCGATGCGCGCGTTGTCGTGCATCAATCCAGGAGATGCGGCATGAGCATGAACGACGGAGTGGACCCGAGCGAGGACACCAGCGGTGACACGAGTGGTGGCGACACCAGCGGTGGCGACACCAGTGGTGGCGACACCAGTGGTGGGGACACCAGTGGTGGGGACACCAGCGGTGGCGACACCAGCGTGGCGGGGACACCAGCGGTGGCGACACCAGCGGCGGGGGACACCAGCGGCGGCGACACCAGCGGCGGGGACACCAGCGGTGGCGACACCAGCGGCGGCGACACCAGCGGCGGGGACACCAGCGGTGGCGACACCAGCAGCGGGACACCAGCGGCGGCGACACCAGCGGCGGCGACACCAGCGGCGGCGGGGACACCAGCGGCGGCGACACCAGTGGTGGCGACACCAGCGGCGGGGACACCAGCGGCGGCGACGCAGTGGCGGGACACCAGCGGCAGTGGGCAGGGAAGCGGCGGGCAGGCGAGCACGGGTGGCACTGGTGGCCGGTGGTGCCGGCGGCGGGACGGATGGCGCCGAGCACGCCGACGCCCAGGTGCGCAGCACCCCGAAGCTGGACACGTCCCAGGCCCGCGTCGGCACCATCCCGAGCGACCCCCAAGTCGCCCTGGCCGAGTATCCCAAGGACTTCGGGACGGCGGTGGCGTGATGACTGACCTCAAGGACATCGTCAACGCGACGACGGGCGTCATCGAGATCCTCAAGTCCAACGAGACCGAGTCCATGCCGAGCCTTGCCAGCGCGCTCCCGCGCGGCATCGACCCGCTCAGCACGGATGCCACCTGGTCCAACACCCCGCAGGTGATGAAGCTCAAGCTGGTCTACCCACCCCGGGTCAGGATCCCCGTCATCACCGAGGACGACGAGCTGACCCTCGGCGTGCGGTGGAACTACAACGGGCAGGTCGGTGGCCACGGCCGCTTCATCAAGGACCTCGAGGCCTTCGTGATCCTGGGTCACACCAGCGTCACCGTCCGGTACGACGTGCTGGTCAAGTTCTCGGAGACGGGCACACCGATCGGCCCCGAGCCCATCGCCATGCTCACCGGGTCCCTCAACGTCCGCGTCGGCAGCTCGGTCTACGGGTCGACGTTCTCGCAGTTCTTCGGCGTCCGGGTCTTCGGCAACGGCGCCGGGGACATCACCCAGATCACGGCCTGACCCGGCGACGGCAGAAGGAGCCTTCGATGGATGACTTTGCGGCAGGGGTCGGACCGCTGTTCGGGCCCGACTTCGTCGAGGTGGTCGTCAACGACGACACCGGCGTGCAGTACTCCCTGCAGGTGTATCCCGACGCGCACAACCCGCAGCTCAAGGAGGCCGGGCTGCCCATGCAGTTCTACTTCCAGCCCCAACGGGTCTATCTCGCCAAGAAGCAGGACAGCCCGGCCGACTTCGACTTCGGGATGACGGTCTTCAAGGGTCTGATGACCGGCGAGACGACGCTCGGTGTGACGGCCGCCGAGTCGACCGACGGGAGCGTGGAGACCGGCGGCGGGTTCTGCTCGTTCTCGACGACGTTCGCCATCCCCGACAGCGTCATCGCCCACGCGATCCAGAAGCTGAAGGCCGCCGACCACCCGGCACCGTGTCGACCGGCTGGCGATGTTCTTCGGCCGCGCTGCGGACGGCGCCCCCGACCCGCGTCTGGGGGTCGTCCCGATCACCGACAACTCGGTGTCGATCTTCGTGCCCGAGGTCGCCGCGGCCAGCGCGGGAACCAAGACACCCATGTACCTGCACGCGCAGACGACCGGCAAGGGCAGCATCGAGGAGCACGGGATCTCCGCGTTCCTCGTGACGTGCAACCAGCTCGCTGCCGGCGCGATCGCGGGCAGCCTGCAGGCCGGCGTGTCGCCGTTCACCGTGACCAACCAGCTCAAAGAGGCGTTCTACGTCAACGGCATCACCGCGCACGGTCCACGTGGACGTCGACAAGGTCTACGACTCGTTCTCGGCGGCGGTCTCGACCGGCGGCTTCCTCGGGATCGACTCCCTGTCGGCCAGCGCGGCATACAGCAGCTCGTCTGGTGAGCGGTGGCATCACCACCCAGATCGACGAGAACGGCGCGGCCTTGGACCCCAAGCTCAAGGACTGGGTCGAGCAGAAGGTCGAGGAGATGCGCAAGTCGGCCATGGACCTGGTCAAGGAGGAGATCTTCGACTGGGACCCCAGCAAGACCGACTCCCAGGCCAGCACGGACCGGGGCTGGTTCAGCAGCATCTTCGGCGGGTCCTCGGTGTCGATCAAGTCGGACTACCAGAAGCGCAGCATCAAGCTCGACACCTCGATCGTGCTCAACGAGACGATCTCGGTGGACCAGGCGGTCTCCGGCGACCTGAGCGACCTGATGACGGCGGTCAAGGCGGACCTGAGCAAGTACCTGGCCATCGTCGACATCGGCAAGTGGTTCCAGAAGGTCCAGATCGCGGGGACCTGCGCAGTGAACTTCGGCGAGACCCTCGCCGACGGGACCCAGCTGAAGGACCCGCTCGTCTCGGTGCAGCTCGAAGCCGGCTACCCGGACTACAACGCGCCCGTGGGGGCCGACGGCAAGCCGAGCCTGCGGATCCTGGGTGAGGGCTTCCACTACACGATCGGCTCGGTCGACCCGAACGGTCAGGTGCAGCCGGCGATCTGGACGGCGGAGAACCCGAAGGACATCATCAACCTGTCCTGGCTGCGGCTGGATGCCGATGTCCCCGGATGGCCGCGAGACCAGGTCATGATCCGGCGCCGCCTCGTGTTCGACGGCAACGACCCGCGCGTCAACCTGTCCACGACCGCGGCACCGGCCGGGGACGCGGGCGTGGTCGTCGAGTTCGTCGACCCGGCCTCGATGGACCACGCACCGGTGCTGACGGCGGCTCAGGTCGGCTACGTGTTCGCGCGGTTCCTGCCCAACCGGCAGCTGCCGAAGTCCAACATCACGGTCACCATCACCCCGACCATCGCGGGCGACACCTACCCACCGATCGTCGTGTCGAACACCAACCAGCGCAACGCTCTCTGGGAGGTGTTCTCCGACAAGTACGTGATGACGACCTCGTTCAGCTACACGGTCGACGTGAACATCTCGGGACCGAACTTCACCGACGACCCGGTGGCGTACTCCTCCCCCGCCCCCGTCACGGTGGCCATTCCGGCAGGGCGCATCAAGTACCTCAACCCGTTGCCCGTGGCCCTGCCTGCGCCCCCGGCCGACAAGATCGACATCATCAACGGCTACATCCGCAACACCCCGAGCTGACCGGGCTCGTCGCGATGCGGCAGATCCAGCTCAACCAGCTGATGCTCCAGCCGAACATCAGCGTCGGCCTGTCCATCCTGACCGCGACACCCGCGGCCGGGGTGGACGGGGCGGCCAGCCTCCCCCTCGAGGGGACCCGGTCCGGGTCCATCTTCGAGGACCGCTTCGACCCCACCCTGCGCTGGTACGTGCCCACGGTCAGCCTGGCTGCCCGCGCCCGACGCCGAGTTCTCTTTCGCTGCAACACGACTCGGCGTCGGGTCAGGGGGCGACCCGTTCGACACCGTCACCCTGACCCTTGGCCTGTCGGTGTCCGAGCCCGCCGACGTCACGGCTGCCCGGACGGCCGACGCGGCCCTGGTCTTCAAGCCCGTCTCGACGGTCGACAACCTCGACGCGACGCTGAACCTGTCGTCGGTCGCCCCTGACGGCACCACGACCCAGTCCACCTATCCCATGACGGTCACTGCCCGCCCTCGGCACCGGGGACGGCGCCACCTCGACCGTGCCCGCGAAGGCGAGCGCGACCCTGCAGGGTCCCGCCGTGATCGTCCTGTTCGAGAACCTTCGCGCCACCGGTTCGGCGACAGTCACCATCACGCAGACCTATGGCGTATGGCGCGAGGTCCGCACCGTCCCGTGGCGGTTCCCCCACCCCTTCCCCGGACGCATCTCCGTCCCGGTCGACGAGCTCGTCCGGGAAGCCGGGCCCCAGGTCGTGGAGGCCGCACCCGCACGGACGCCGTTGGTGGGGCTGGCACGAGTCCGAAGGCCCGTCAGCGACCTGGCGGAGGTGGAGATGGTCCCAGAGCGCCTCCCGCCCGTCGACCCGCCGCCTCCCACCACGTCATACGTCCAGGTCGACGACACGGACACCTCGGTCCTCGCGCTCGGCTCGGCGTTCACGACGGACGCCTACCGGCCGAAGTACACCCTGACGGACGGGGCCGCCACCAGACCCATCGTCGACGTCAACGACCTGCAGGACTTCCAGGTCGTCCGCAGCGAGTTCCGCGAGCTGACCTCCCTCGGCCCGATCAGCGCCCGGTACCCCTCGATCCGCTCGCTGTACCTCGGTCAGGTCAGCGGCACCGTCATCGTGCTGCCTGCGCAGTACGCGATCGTCCGGGGCAGCACCGGGTGTGCGGCGCGATGCCAGGCCGTCGTGGACGACTCCCCCACCACCCTCAGCGGATGCCGGTTCGAGCTGACGTTCACGATGGTCGCCGACATCGACCCGGCCGACCTGGCCCAGCTCACCACCGACCTCGCGAGCACCCCCGAAGCGCAGAGCTTCCAGCTGCACGTGGCGCTGCCCGTCGGGTCTGGACACCCGGACCGCACCGACCTTCGCGGGGATCTCGGCCACCACCCCCACCGTGGTGGACGGGGTCGCCGGCGCCATGGTCGTCGGGATCGCCCTGACCGACCAGGGCCCGACTCCGGCGATCACCAACGTCAACCTGCTCCTGCACGCTCTCAGCGCCATCGCGGCCCCCGTCACGGGAGAGATCGCCGTCCGGCTCGACGACGCCTACCCCAGCGCGGTCACGACCAGCATGGTCCTGTCCCTGCGGACCACCACGGGCACCGACGACCTGTCCGTGACGATCGGGCAGCCTGACGCCACCCACCTGTCGGTGACCAACACCGGGCCCCTCGACGAGCACCTCACCGCTCTCACCGGCATCGGCGGCGCGGCGCCCGCTCGCGTGGATCTTGACGTGGAGCTGGCCTCGGGGGGGAATGCGATCGTCGAGCTGCCGTCAGGCCAGCCCAACGGCATCGTGCACAGCCAGCTCGTCGTGCCTGACCCCATGCCCGCCGGGCAGATCTTCTCCTTCGTCCCTCTGGACCTGCAGACGGTCTCGCAGCTGCAACACCCGCTCGGGTTCAACGCGACGGCCATCGACTTCACCGCCTCAGGGCTCACCCAGATCGACCTGCAGCCGGCGCTGACCGGCCTGCCCGACCTCAGCGTGTCCGCGCTGACCCTGACCCCCCAGCACCGGGTCGACTCGGTCAACGTCGCCGTCCCGATCGCGACCGCCCTCGCAGGCCTCGACGCGACCGTGGCGTTGACCATCACCCACTCCGACGGGACGACGACGCACGGCAGAGGTCACCCATGACTTCCTCGACGACCCCATCCTCATCCTGACCTCCGCACAGCTCGCGTGACGCCGACGAGGAGACCCCGGTGACGACGACCACGGACGGCTCACCCACCGCCTCACCCTCCGCCTCACCCTCAGCCCAACCCTCAGATCCGGCGCAGGGCCGCTGGCCGGTCAGTCCGCAGACCCAAGAGGTCCGGTTCGCGATGACGTTCACCGGTGGGGTGAGCCTCGCGATCTGGATGGGCGGGGTCGCCCGCGAGGTCGACCTGCTCATCAAGGCCAGCAACCTGCGCGACCTGGCGCCATCCGCCGCCGGTGGGCCGGCTGCCCCCGACGACGGCGTGCGGGAGTTCTACCGGCACCTGCTCGACCTGCTCGACCAGCAGGTTCGCGTCGACATCCTGTCCGGGACCAGCGCCGGCGGGATCAACGCCGCGCTGCTGGGGCTGGCCGCGACGCGAGGCGTCGAGCTCGACCGCCTACGCCAGCTGTGGCTGACCGCGGGGTCGTTCACAGCGTTGCTGCGCGACCCGCGGATCGACGACCCGCCCTCGCTGTTGAAGGGTGACGGGCACATGCTGGCGGCGCTCTCGGCCGGGATCGAGGACATCCGCAGACAGCCGGCAGCCCCCGGCACGGTCACCCTGCCGACCGACGTGTTCATCACGACCACGCTGCTCTCCCCCGAACACAGCCGGTTCACCGATGACTACGGCACCGAGCTCGAGGACCTGGACCACCACGGCCAGTTCCACTTCACCGAAGCGTCCCTGCCGCCTCAGGGCACGGGAGAGCCCAGCGGCGCGGCCCTCGCACTCGCGGCCCGCAGCAGCGCCTCCTTCCCCGTGGCCTTCGAGCCGTCGTACCTGCCCTTCACGGCCGATGACGCCGACTCCAGCCACGTCGACATGAGCGACTTCGCCAACACCACCCGGTCGCACTGGGCGGCCGATGGCGGCCTGCTGGTCAACCGGCCCCTGGGCCCGATCCTCCAGACCACCTTCGACCGTCCCGCCGAGCGGCAGGTCCGCCGGTGCCTGCTCTACGTCACCCCCACGACAGGCAGTCCGGCCGTCGCCGAGACCGCCTCGCTGGCCACGCCGCTCGGCCTGGCCGGCGCGCTGCTCCGCGACGCCGGCGCCGTGCTCAACCAGTCGATCGCGGCGGACCTGGCAGCGATCCAGGACCACAACGACCGCGCCCAGGCCGCCTCCGACACCCGGCTGCTCATGGCTCGGCTCGGCAGCAGGCTGGCCCCCGGACAGACCCTCGTCGATGCCGACACGTGGGCTGCGTTCACCACCAAGGAGGCCACGTCCATCGCCGGACCGCTCGTGGCCGAGGTCATCCGCTTCCTCACCACCGTGCCGGACCTCCCGGCGGACTGGGCCTACACCCCAGCCCAGAACCAGGACAACGACCTGCGCGTGGTGGCCAGGCGCCGGGTCGCGCAGGGGTGGCCCGGTGGGCCGCCGAGCCCCGGTCAGGCTCTCGACGCTGCCGCCCGGCTGGGTCAACCCGCGTACGACGGGGCCAAGGCGATGGCGTTGCGGATGATCCGGCTCGGCTACACCCTGGCCACCACCGGGGAGCAGCGGCAGACGCTCGCGGCTCAAGGCAAGTCCGTGCACGACTCGCGCCGCGCCGGCGAGCGCCCCGACCTGCGCACGCTGGTCAAGGACCAGCTCACCCGGGCGGTGGCCGCGACCACTCCCCTACCCGCCGCCGTGGCGGCCACGGTCGACGCCTATCTGGGCGAGCTCGACGCTGGTGCCGACGCCGGTGCGGGCGTCGGCGCCGACGCCGGTGCCGACGCCAGCAGCCTGACCGCCGCGTGGACGAGCCTGTCCACGGTGGTGGTCGACATCGTCAAGGTGCTCGAGCCGCTCACCCAGCCGGCGCAGCCGGTGCCGCCGTGGAAGCAGCCGGCGCTCGACGAGGCTCGGGCCTACCTCGAGTACCTGAAGCAGCCCACGGGTGCCCCTGCCGCCGAGCCGGAGGCCACCACGGCCTCCCTGTTGGCGCTGTACGTCTCGACCCGCGCCGTGCTGCCGGTCGTGGCGGAGGTCGAGCAGAAGGTGGAGCTCATCCAGGTCAGCGCCGACACGCGCACGCTCCTCAGCCCGGGGCGGCATACGGCCGACGACAAGCTCACCGGCACCCAGGTCCACAACTTCGGCGCCTTCTACAAGACCTCGTGGCGGGCGAACGACTGGATGTGGGGGCGGCTGGACGGCTGCGGCTGGCTGGTCCACGTGCTGCTCGACCCGCGGCGCATCCTCGCCATGCTCGAGAACGACCCGACCGTCACGCCGGACGCGTTCCTGGCGACCTTCGTCGACCGGTTGGCGGCGCTCGTGGGTGTCGACGCCGCGGCCGTGCCCGACGAGGTGCGTGCCGAGCTGGGCTATCTCTCCGACCTCACCACGACGGTGCCGACGAGCCTGCCCGCCGTCTCGACGTGGGTCGCACGCTCGGCCCAGCTGCTCATCACCCAACGAGAGCTGCCCATCGTCGCCGCCTTCATGCGAGACACCAGCGAGGGTGCCCCCGCGCCGGCGGCTCGGCGCTGGCTCGCCGACTACGACAGGAAGTACGGCACCCGCGACACCCCGGCCACGGACATCTCCATGGACGACGCACCCACCCTCCTGGACGGCCTACCCGTTCCCGGCGAGACCCTCGTCCAGGAGCGCGCCAGCATGACCCCGCTCTTCATCCGCACGCTGACCCAGACCGGCGCCGTCGCCACCGCCGCGGCGACCGCCTTCCGGCAACCCCCTGCCGCCCTGCGGCCGACCTTCGCCACGGCGAGGACGGTGACCCGGACCGCCTACTCGCCACCAGGGCGGCCGGCGGGGTCAGGTCCACCATGGTCTGGCTCAGCGGCCTGCTGATCGCCGCTCGGCATCGCGGGCATGGTGACCAACAACGTCGTCCTCGGCATCGGCGGGCTGGTCGCGACCCTGGCCGGCATGCTCCTGCTCGCCATCTGCCTGGGGCCGACGGTGGTGAAGGTCGCGCAGACGCTGCTCGCCCTGGCCGTCCTGCTCCTGGCCGCCTTGCCCTGGCTGCCCCGCATCGGCGAGCCGTTCTTCTCGTGGCTCTCCGCGCGGGCGTCCTGGTCGGGCGTGAGCTCGGCTCGATGGCTGTGGGTGGCGCTGCTCCTGCTGGTGCTGCTGCCCCCGGTCACGACGGTCGTCGACCTGCTCCGTAGGCGCGGTAGGCAGGCGGTCACCGACCCGGCCCAGCGCCCGCCGTCCCACGCTCCCTAGAGCGTCGGGGTCGCAGGCACCTCAGCTGGCCGCGCGACGCCCGCGAGGCAGCTCCTCGGCGGGCTCGTCCGCGGAGGGCGCCGCCGGCTCGTCGGCGTCTCGTCGGTGTCCTCGTCGATGTCGGCGGCCGCGTCGTCGACAGCGTGACGTCCCGCGCCGCGCGGGGTGTCGTCCGTCGCGTCGAGGGCCTCCTCGAGCTCCTTGGCGGCGGTGCCCGGCAGGGCGGCCTCCTGGAGCTCGCGAGCCTTGGTGCGGGCTGCTGCGACGATGCGGTCCTTCATGGAGGTGGCGTAGATGTCGACGTACTCCTGCCCGGACAGCAGCATGAGCTCGTACATGATCTCGTCGGTGATCGAGCGCAGGACGAACCGGTCGTCCTCCATGCCCTCGTAGCGCGAGAAGTCCAGGGGGGCGCCGATCTTGATGCCGATCCGCATGAGCTTGGGGATCTTCTTCCCCGTGGGCTGGGCCTTGTCGGTGCCGATCATCGCGACGGGCAGCACGGGCACCCCGGCCTCGAGGGCCATCCGGGCCACTCCCGTGCGACCGCGGTACAGGCGGCCGTCCGGGCTGCGGGTGCCCTCGGGATAGATGCCGAGCAGGTCGCCACGCCGCAGCACCCGAAGGCCCGAGCGCAGCGCCGCCTCGCCGGCGCGTCCGCCGGAGCGGTCGACGGGCAGCTGGCCGACGCCGCGGAAGAAGGCAGCCGTCGAGGCGGCCCTTGATCCCGCGGCCGGTGAAGTAGTCCGACTTCGCGAGGAAGGTCATCCGGCGCGGCACCGACAGCGGCAGGAAGATCGAGTCGGAGAAGGAGAGGTGGTTGCTGGCGAAGATCGCCGCCCCCTCGTCCGGGATGTTCTCCTCGCCCTCGACCCACGGGCGGAACAGCAGCTTGAGGATCGGGCCAAGCACGACAGTCTTGAGCACCCAGTAGAACATCGGCACACCTCCCTTGTGACGCGGTGAACTCTACGGCACTCTCGACGGGCCAGCCGCCCCATGCGAGGATGCGGCCGGGCGGGCGACGCCCACTCCCTCACGTCCCGCAGGAGTCACGTTGTCCGTCATCCCCGGTGCCGAGCCCTTCTCCCATGACGGCTCACGGGTCGGTGTCCTGCTGTCGCACGGCTTCACCGGCAGCCCCAAGAGCATGCGCCCGTGGGCGGAGCACCTCGCCGCGGCCGGCTTACACCGTCCGCCTGCCGCGCCTGCCCGGCCACGGGACCACGTGGCAGGAGATGAACCGCACCAGGTGGGAGGACTGGTATGCCGTGCTCGACCAGGCCTTCCTCGAGCTCCACGAGCGGTGCGACCAGGTGTTCGTCGGCGGCCTGTCCATGGGGGGCACCCTGGTGACCCGGCTGGCCCAGGTCCACGGTCCCACGGGTCAGCGGGCTCATGCTGGTCAACCCGGCCTACACGGTGGACGACCCGCGCCTGCGGGTGCTCCCGGCCCTGCAGGCCGTGGTGCCCTCTCTTGCAGGGATCGGCAACGACATCAAGAAGCCGGGACAGGACGAGGGCTGCTACTCCCGCATCCCGCTCAAGGCCCTGCACTCGCAGACCAAGCTCTGGGCGATCGTCGCGCGCGACCTCGCCGAGGTGACCCAGCCGGTCATCGTGTGGCACTCCACCGAGGACCACGTCGTCCCGGCCTCGAGCACGGAGCTGCTCCTCGCCCGGATCAGCAGCGCCGACGTCACCGAACATGTGCTCCACGACAGCTACCACGTGGCTACCCTCGACAATGACGCGCCGCGTATCTTTGACGAGTCGGTGCAGTTCCTCGAGCGGCTCAGCTAGTCGCCCGCCGCACGACGACGAGATCCCGAGGGGACCCATGAGCGACAAGGACGTGGACGCCCAGTTCGCCGACATCGTCGCCCACTGGGACGACGTCCCCACCCTCCCCGACCGCACGCTCCCAGCCGAGACCGTCGAGGCCGCCGACAGCACCGCCGACCGCCCCGCCGACAGTGCCGCTGAGCGGGCCGTCGTCAACGACCCGCCCACGGCGCAGCCCAACCCGGTGAACCCCCCGCCGACGGGACCCTTCGTCGTGTGGCGCGGCGCCGACCAGACCCCGGCAGACGACCATCCCGAGCCCGCCGAGCTGCCGACGACGACCCGGACGAGCATTTCGAGCCCGGGCCCACCGCTCCCCTGCCACCCCAGGAGGACGTCCAGTTCTGGGGCATCATCGCGGGGCTCGTCGGGGGTCCGCTGCTGCTGCTGTGGCTGGTGCTGTTCCGGCCCGTCGGTCAGCGGCTGGTGGACCCTGGCCGCGCTCGGCCTGACGGTGGGCGGCTTCGTGCTGCTGGTGCTGCGGCAGCCGGACAGCCGCGTGACGAGGACGACCCCGACGACGGAGCCCGTCTCTAGCGCTCCGGCCCGAGCTCGCAGGTCCACCCAGACCGGTCGATGGTCGCTGGCTGCGACGACGTCCGCCTCGTCGAGCGCGACCTCGTCACCCCCGCGTGTCGTCAGGCCGGGCGACGCGAAGATGACGTCGAGGACGGCGTCGGGGGCGCCCGCCGGGAAGGTGGGCCGGCCCGGGGAGACCAGCCGGAGCGGTCCGGCGATGCGCTGCCAGGCCGGCCCCGGACTCGCCCTCGTTGAGGTCGCCGGCCAGCACCACGCGCTCACCGTCCGCCAGCGAACCCAGGATCTGCTCGGTATGCCGCAGCCGCTCAGCGGCGTCCAGGCTGAGGTGGACCGACGCGACCACGACCGGCGGGCGCCCTGGCGACCGCGACGCGCGCCACGGCATACCCGCGGGTGCGCTGCCACGGCGCCACCCGCAGCCGCCGGTGCGAGGCCTGCTCCACCTGCACCCGCAACGAGGTGAGGATCGTCGTGCCACCGCTGCCGCGATGGCCGCCGGACCACACCAGGTCGCACTCGGCTGCGAAGGCGCTGACCCGCCACGCCGACAGCAGCCGGCGTGGCACCTCCTGGAGGCACAGCACGTCGGGGTCGAGCCGGCGGATCACCCGGGCCGCTGCGTGCCGGTCCTGGGTGAAATCCTTGAGGTTGTAGGACACGACCCGCAGCGTCGTCATGGCGTCTCGGCCGGGGCCCGTTCCACCACGTCCCGGCGGGCCAGGTCGGCAGCGCCGATCAGCCCCGCCTCGTTGCCGAGGGCGGCCCCCACGATCGCGGCCTCCGGCCGGTAGCCGCGGCCGGTGAGCTGGCGGCGGAAGGTCGTGCGCGCCGGCTCGAGCAGCAGGTCGCCGGCCGCGCTCACGCCTCCGCCGATGACGAACAGGCCGGGGTCGAACGCGGCGGCCAGGTTCGCGATCCCGACGCCCAGCCAGTGGCCGATCTCGGTGAACAGCTCGATCGCCGTCGGTGTCGCCGTCTCGCGCGGCGTCGGTGATCATCGGCCCGGTCAGGGCCAGCGGGTCGCCGTCGACGCGGGCGAGCAGGTCGGTGGCCATGGGACTGTTCGCGGTCATCAGCGAGCGCGCCTCACGGACCAGGGCGTTGCCCGAGGCGTACTGCTCCCAGCAGCCCTTGTTGCCGCACTCGCAGCGCTGGCCGCCGGGCACCACCTGCATGTGGCCGAACTCGCCCGCGATCCCGAAACGCCCCCGCATGATCTGTCCGTCGAGCACCAGCGCGCCGCCGATGCCGGTGCCGAGGTTGACCATCACGACGTGGGACTGGCCCTGCGCGGCACCGAACCGCCACTCGGCCCAGGCTGCGGCATTCGCGTCGTTGTCGACCGAGATCGGGACGGGGACGCGGCGCTGCAGGTTGTGCTCCAGCGGCTCGTCCCGCCACGACAGGTGGGGGGCGAAGACCACGGTGGCGCGGTCCGCCGCGACGAAGCCGGCCGCGCCGATCCCCACGGCGGCGACCTCGTCGGCCGTGCCGCTCAGCAGCTCGGTGACCACCTCGACGATGGTGTCCTCGACGACCGCGGGGCTCGTGGAGCGGTGAGGGGTGTCGCGCCGGGCGCGGGCGAGCACGTGCCCGTCGGCGTCGACCAGGCCCCCGGCGACCTTCGTGCCGCCGATGTCGATGCCGACCGCGAGCGCCCCGCTCACCGCCCGACCCCCTCCGCCGCGAGCGCCGCGACGCCGATCATCCCGGCGTCGTTGCCCAGGGCGGCGGGCACGATCTGCGCGACCGGGCGGTGCCCGCGCCCGGAGAGCTGGCGCCCGTATGCCGCGCGCGCCGGGCCGAGGAGCAGCTCGCCTGCGGCGATGACCCCGCCTCCGATGACGATCAGCTCGGGATCGAGCACCGCCGCCATGGAGGCAGCCCCCTCGCCCAGCCAGCGGCCGAGGTCGGCGAGCAGCTCGGCCGCGGCAGGGTCGCCGGCCTGCGCCACGGTGGTGACGTGGTGCCCCATCAGCCTGGAGGGGTCACCCCCGCAGGCGTCCGAGAGGGCCACGCCGCTGCAGCGCTCCGGAGGCGACCAGCTCGCGCGCCTCGCGAACCAGCGCGTTGCCGGAGGCGTACACCTCCCAGCACCCACGGTTGCCGCAGCCGCAGCGGATGCCGTCCGGGCACGACGCGCATGTGGCCGAGCTCTCCGGCGATGCCGTAGGCCCCGCGCAGCAGCTGCGAGTCGATCGACGACCCCGCCACCGATGCCGGTGCCCACGGTGACCAGCAGCATGTCGTCGGCCTCGGTGGCGGCGCCGTAGCGGAACTCGCCCCAGGCGGCGGCATTGGCGTCGTTCTCGATGATGACCGGCAGGTCGAGGAGCGCCTCGAGGCGCATCTTCATGGGCTCGTCGCGCCAGGCGAGGTTGGGTGCGAACAGGACGGTCGAGCCGGTGCGGTCGACGAACCCGGCACAGGCCACCCCGACGGCCCGGACGTCGTCGCGTCCGCGCCTGAGGTCGGTGACCAGGGCGGCGACGTCGTGCGCGATCTGGTCGGGGTCCTGGGCCGGTGTGTCGCGCCGGGCGCAGGCCAGGATCTCACCGGTCGCGGACACGACAGCGCCTGCGATCTTGGTGCCGCCGATGTCCACACCGATCGTCACGCTCATGGGGTCGCGCTCCCTCTCTGGTCTGGGTGAGGCTCGTCGGGGTGGGGCTCGATCGGGGTGGGGCTGGTCGTCGTCCTCGATGCGGATGTCCTGCACCCGGCTGCCTCCCGAGGGTGGCTGCGGCCCGGACGCGTGGGACTCGCGCGTGGTGCGCCGCGAGGTCGCGCAGCGCTGTCGCGACCGCGCCGGCCAGGTCGGCCAGCCGGTCGACCGTCTCCGGGCGCACCGAGCGCAGCAGCCCGATGCCCTGGCAGAGCGGGCACAGCTTGCAGACGACGGCCTGGCCCGCGCCGTTCTCGGCCCCGCAGGACTCGCAGCGACTCTGCGTGTGCGCCTCCGGAGCGTCAGCGGGGGCGCCGGCCGCATCGGCAGCCGCCCTCGCGGCATACGCGTCCTGGGCCGTGCTGGCCCACCCGCCCAGGGCCTCGAGCAGCCGCGCCGCCTCCTCTGCCACGGAGCCCACCACGGGGCCCTCCTGCTCACCCACGTGGCCACACCTCCTCGTCGGGTACGAAGCGCACCCTCAGCAGTCCATCGCGCACGGAGGCGCCCTCGACCACGCATCGTTGCAGAGCCGCCGGCAGGGTGAGCACCCGACGGTGCTCCCCGACCGCCACGAGCAGCTCGTCGTCGCGCCGCTGCAGACCGAGGTCCGAGGCATGCGCCAGCGGCAGCGGCAGGGTCAGCCGGAAGCCGGCGTCGGTGCGCTCGACGGTCATGCCCCGGTGGGTCACCGGTGCCAGCACGTCGTGGTCGGCGGGCATCGCGCCGTCCTGTGCGGCCGCGAGCTCGGCCAGTGCGGTCAGACCGATCGGCTCGGACGCCAGATAGGGCGTCACCACGATGGGCAGCCCGGCGAACGACTCGCGCACCTCGGCCAGACCGGTCTGCTGCGCGGTGTTCCAGGCGCTGCGCCACGTGTCGGGAGCAGCCCCGGCCTCGGCACTCGCGGCGGCGTCGGGGAACACGCGGTTCACGACCACCGCATCGACGACGAACCCGTAGAGGGACAAGGACGTCCAGGTGCGACGGGACTCGGCGATGACCACCCGCTCGGGCGTGAGCACCAGCCGCACGGAGGTCTGCTCCCCGGTGAGCAGGCGGTGCACGTCGCGCAGGTGTCCGATGCCATCCCGTGACGGCCTCGATGACGGCAGCATCCGGCAGGGGCATGCCGGCGGCGGCCGCAGCGGCCGGGCGCAACGTCTTCAGCAGCCCGCGCTGCGCCGGCAGCAGCCGCTCGAGGTGCCAGGCCAGCGCCTCGGGCAGGGCCAGCAGCCGCAGCGTCTCGGCGGTCGGGGCACAGTCCACGACGACGAGGTCCCAGCGCCCGGACTCGACCTGGCTGCGCAGCTCGAGCAGCGCGGCGATCTCCTCCGCCCCCGGCAGCCTGGTCAGCTCCTCGGCCACCACCGTGTCGATGCCGAGGGTCCCGAGCGCCGCGAGCAGGTAGTCCTGGACGACCCGCCAGGAGTCGCCGAGCCGCTGCGGCGAGCTGACCTGGAGCGCGCAGAGGTGGTCGGCGACCTCGACCGGGGTCCCGGCAGCGGCACCACCCAGGCGCACCGCGAGCGCGTCGCCGAGCGAGTGCGCGGCATCGGTCGACATCACCAGGGTGCGCACGCCCGCCCGCGCGGCGCTCACCGCCGTGGCGGCAGCCGTGGTCGTCTTGCCGACCCCACCCTTGCCGGTGAAGAGAATGACGCGCATGGGTGAGCCGACCCGCGGGCCGAGACCTAACCCTCCACGCGCTTCTTCAGGGACTTCAGGGCGGTGTCGATGATGACCTTCTCGGCCTTGCGCTTGAGCATGCCCAGCATCGGGATCTTCACGTCGACGGCCAGCCGGTAGGTCACCGTGGTGGCGTCGTCGCCCTTGGCGACCAACGTGTAGGAGCCGTTCATGGCCTTGAGGACCGTCGCCTCCACCAGCCGCCACGACACGACGCCCGTGCCGTCCTCGTGGACGTCCCACTCGTAGTCGAGGGTGTAGGTGTCCTTGATCGCGCCGGCGTCGAGGGTGAACTGCACCTGGTCGGCCCAGCCGTCGCCCTCCTCGGTCAGGACCACGACCTTCTTCACCTCGGTCGCCCACTGCGGGTAGCTCTCGAAGTCGGCGATGACGTCCAGCACCTCACCGGGGGCAGCCGCGATGTCGATGCTGGACTCGGTGCGCTCTGCCATGCGCCGAAGGTTACAGCGCTCGCGCGCTAAAACGACGAATCCCCCTCGAGCCGGTCCTTGAGCGCGTGCACGGCCCGCTTCCACCGCAACGTATGCCGCCTGGTCACGTCCCGCGGCGCGCGTGCACCGCGGTAGCCGCGCACGTAGTGGTGCACGATCGCGCCGTCGCGGAACGGCTCGATCCACACCTCCATCTCGCCCTCGAGCTGACCGGTCATGGCCCACCGCACGCCCTTGGTCCCGCGGTCGCGCACGGTCGCGAGCCGCAGGTGCGGCCACACCTGGCCCACCCATCGCGCGTCGGAGAAGGGCGGCCGGATCGCCTCCGGGGCGGCCCGGATGAACGTCTCGTCGACGATGTCGACCCGGGCACCTGCCCTGCGGTGTTCCTTGATCGCCGTGTCCTCGGTGTGCTCGTCAGGTGGTCTCGGGCCGTTGTGAGTTAGGCCGCGTCCTCGCCTCGTCAAGATACTCCTCGGTAGGATCTGCGCAGGCACCCGCCTTCGTCAAAGGAGACTCCGTGCAGGAACACGTCGCGCCCCCACTCGTCGCACCCACGACCGAGGGCAGTCTGGCCGACCTCCCCGCTCGCAACGCGGCGACCAACCCGTCGTCGATCGCGTTCTCGCGTAAGGAGGGTGGGCGCTGGGTCGAGGTGACGGCCGGTCAGTTCAACGAGGACGTCCGAGCCCTGGCGAAGGGCATGATCGCCGCGGGCATCCGCCCCGGGGACCGCGTCGCGCTGATGTGCAAGACCCGTTACGAGTGGACCCTGACCGACTTCGCGATCTGGACTGCCGGCGCGGTGACCGTCCCGATCTACGAGACGTCCTCGGCCGAGCAGGTCAGCTGGATCGTCGCCGACTCCGGCGCCAGCGCGATCATGCTCGAGACGCCCGCTCACATGGCCGCCCTGGACGAGCACCGCGACCAGCTCTCCGGGCTCAAGCACGTCTGGCAGATCGACGGGGGCGCCATCGACCAGCTGAAGTCGGAGGGTGCCGCGGTCAGCGACGAGGAGCTCGCCGCCGCGACCCGTGACGTCAACCGCTCCTCGGTCGCGACGATCATCTACACCTCGGGCACGACCGGCCGCCCCAAGGGTGTCCTGCTGACCCACGACAACTTCATGGCGCTGGCCGACAACGCCCTCGCCAAGCTCGAGTCGGTGGTCAAGGCCGAGGGGTCCTCGACCCTGCTGTTCCTGCCGCTGGCGCACGTGTTCGCACGGTTCATCCAGGTGCTGTGCGTCGCGGGCGAGGCCAAGATGGGCCACAGCGCCGACATCAAGAACCTGCTCGCGGACTTCGCCGACTTCAAGCCGACGTTCATCCTGTCCGTGCCGCGCGTCTTCGAGAAGATCTACAACTCCGCGGAGGCCAAGGCCACCGCCGACGGCAAGGGCAAGATCTTCGCCACCGCTGCCGACACGGCCATCGCCTGGTCGACCGCCCAGGACACCGGCGGCCCGAGCCTGGGCCTGAAGGTCAAGCACGCGGTCTTCGACCGGCTCGTCTACAGCAAGCTGCGCGCCGCCATGGGCGGCCAGGTCATGTATGCCGTGTCCGGCGGCGCCCCCCTCGGCACGAGGCTGGGCCACTTCTTCCGCGGGATCGGCGTGACCGTGCTCGAGGGCTACGGGCTGACCGAGACCACGGCTCCGGCCACGGTCAACGTGCCCGACCGGGTCAAGATCGGCACCGTCGGGGCTCCGCTGCCCGGTGTCGGCGTCCGCATCGCCGACGACGGCGAGGTCCTCATCCGCGGCAACAACGTCTTCGCCAGCTACCACAACAACGCCGAGGCCACCGCGGGCGCGATGCAGGACGGCTGGTTCCACACCGGTGACATCGGCGAGCTCGACGAGGACGGCTACCTCAAGATCACCGGCCGCAAGAAGGAGCTGCTCGTCACGGCGGGTGGCAAGAACGTCGCCCCGGCCGTGCTCGAGGACCGGCTGCGCGCCCACCCGCTGGTCTCGCAGTGCATCGTCGTCGGTGACCAGAAGCCCTTCATCGCGGCGCTGATCACCCTCGACGACGAGATGTACCCCGGCTGGGCCAAGAACAACGGCATACCCGAGGTCACGCTCGAGCAGGCCCGCACGAACCCGACCGTGCTCGCCGAGCTCCAGCGCGCCGTCGACGACGCCAACAAGGCGGTCTCCCGGGCCGAGGCGATCCGCAAGTTCGCCGTGCTCGAGGGCGACTTCACCGAGGAGAACGGCTACCTCACCCCCAGCCTGAAGCTCAAGCGGAACATCGTCATGAAGGACTTCCACGACCAGGTCGAGGCCCTCTACGCAGGCGCCAAGGAGTGACCTCTACGGTCTAGGCATGCCCGTCGGCGCCCCCACCTCGCTGCCCAGCAGCTCCCCCGCACGCCTGCGTGCCCCGTCGTCGCTGATGGCCGTGGGGTTCGGGGTCGCCTGGCTGGTGTTCTTCACGGCTCTGCAGTGGAGCGTGGTGCGCTACAAGGTGCTCATCGTCGCCGTGCTCGTCGGTGGCTGCGGTGGCGCTGGCGCTGTGGCAGTGGCGTGGCTGGCGGGTTCAGCTCACGGCGCCGGCAGTGCTGCTCATGCTCGCCGGCTCGGCGCTCGCCACGCTGGCGGTGCCCTTGTTCAGCTATCTCGCGCCGACCGGCCTGGCCGTGGCGACCACGGTGCTCGTGGCGGGCGCTCTCGCTCAGCGCGCTCCTGCTGACGGCCCGGGGGCGTGGTGGCGGTGCGCGCCTCGGTGCCCGCTGGCCGCCGGAGCGACGGCTGTCCTCGCGTATGCCGCCTGCGTCACCACCGCGGTCATCTCCTCCCCCCGGCCCCGGATCGACGTCTGGGTCACGCTGCAGCAGGCCGCGGACGGGATGCTGCGCGGCGAGAACTTCTATGCCATGACCTGGGTCGGCTCGCCGGGGATCAAGGACGCGTTCACCTACCTCCCCTGGACCGAGGTGCTGCTGGCGCCGGGTCGCTGGCTCTTCGGAGACGTCCGCTGGGCTCTGGGCTTCTGGACCCTCGTCGCGGTGGCCGGAGTGTGGCTGCTGGCGCGCGGCGTCGACGACGACCGTTCGCCCGGTGGGTAGGCCGGTCGGGCCGACCGGTGGCGGATCGCCGCAGCTGGGTCTGGACCGCCTCGGCGGCGACCGCGCTGCTCCTGCTCGCGCCGGGCACGTTGACCCAGGTCGACCAGGCCTGGACCGAGCCCCTGCTCCTCGCCGCTGTCGTCTGGTGGGCCGTGCTCGTGCGGCGCAACCCGTGGTGGGCCGTCGTCCCGCTGGCGCTGGCCTGTGCGAGCAAGCAGCACTTCGCCCTGCTGCTGCCGATCCTGCTGGTGTGGCGGCCCTTCGGGTGGCTGCGCACGCTCGCGACCGGCGCACTGGCGGGGGTGCTGATGGCTCCGTGGTTCATCGCCAGCCCGCGCGACTTCGTCCACGACACGATCACGTTGCTGGTGTCGTTCCACCCGATCCGGTTCGCCAACACCGTCTATCTGCTGGCGCTCAACACGTTCGGGGTGACCTTGCCGTTCTACGTCACCGGGTCTCGTGGTGGCCGCGACCCTGGCAGCCATCGCGCTGGACGGTGTGGCGCCGCCAGCCGTCACTGGCCGAGACGCTCCGATGGCTGGCGCTCATGCTGATGGTCGCGAACCTCGTCAACAAGCAGGCGTTCTACAACCAGTTCTGGCTGGTGGGGGCGCTCGTCGTGGTGTCGCTCACGATGCGGCCAGCGTGCCGCAGATAGGCCAGCCAGTCCTGCGTGAAGGACGCCTCGGAGACGTGCAGCACCGACTCGAAGGCCGCTGCCGTGTTCGCGTCGGGATCGCCCGGCTGGGCTGAGGGGTCGGGCGAGGTCGCGGCCGTGCGATAGAAGCGGACCAGAGCCGCCAGTCCGAACCGGTCGACGATGCGGTTCACCGCCAGCCAGGCGGCGTTGTAGCTCGGGGCGATGGTGGTCCGTGAGGGGTCGAAGTCTGCGGCCGACGGCAGGGCCGTTGGGCCCGTGACCGGTGCGGACGCGCTGCAGCAGGGCGGCGGCGACCTGCTGGCGGCTGACACCGGCGTCGCGGTAGCCCACGAAGTCGGCCATCCCCTCGGACAGCCACAGCGGCACCGGCCGGTCGGTCGTCGAGCGGATGGCCACGTGGGTGGACTCGTGCGTCACCACGACCTGCTGCCCGCGGGGTTGCAGGCTGGCGAACGCATGGGGGTTGACGAAGATGCGGTCGGCGCCGGCCCGACCGGTCGCATCGAACGGCCCGTCGGTCACGGCCGCCACCTGCGCGAGGCTGGCCGGGTCCTGGCTGAGCTGCTCGCCCAGCTGGGCGGTGGTCCCGGGGACCACGAGCACGACGTGGGCGTTCCATCGCGTCCCCCAGACCCGACTGACGCGCGGCACCGCCGTGTCACCCAGGGCGAGATACGGGCGCAGGCGGCTGGCGGGCCCCTCGCCCACGACGAGAGTGGTGGGGCTGCGCAGCACGGTGAAGCCGGGGATGTCCCAGATCTGGGGCTGGGTGCCACCGTCGCTGTCGTCGGCCAGCCTCCAGCCGGCCGCGCGGTGCACCACGGTGAAGTACGCCTCGAAGCTGCGCGGGTTGGTGTCGAAGCCGGCGAGCTCGTAGCTGCCGGACACCTTCGACACCCAGGCCTGCGGGCCGATCTCGGCGACCCGAGCGGCACCCAGGGCGGGCGCGGGCTGCGGCGTGCCGTAGGAGAAGGCCGCCAACGGGAGCTTGGAGACGGCGTCGAAGAGCGCCACGCTGACGCAGTCCGAAGCCCGAGGACGGGTCGTCCAGCGTGGCGAGGAAGCCCGCCAGGTCGTGGGTCCGCAGGGCGGTGGCGCGTCGGGCCAGCAGGGCGGCGAGCGCGTCCTCGCGCGCCGACCGAGGGGTCGGCGGCGTTCTGCCGGGTCGCGGCGGACGTCGAGGGCGTCGTCGCGGCCGTGGTGGTGCTCGGGGGCGGTCGGAGCCGGTCCGACGAGCACGACGCGGCACCCAGCCCGACAGCGACCACGGCGAGCACTGCGGCGCAGGCGCGGCGCGCTCCGCTCAGGCGGCTGCATCGTCAGCCGGCTCGGGTCCCTGCGCACTCCGTCATCGTAGAAGAGCGCGTCTCACCCCACAGCGCGGACATGCGCCGCCCAGGGCTCCCGCCGGGCGGTCGCCGTGGCTGCCTCGTCGGCGCTCACCAGACCGGCACCGAGGAGTCGGCCCACGGCCGCACGCTCTGCCGCGTCCAGGGGCAGCATCGAGGCCTGCGGCGCGAGCAGCGCCGTCACCATGCAGTCGTCGCAGTGCAGCTCACGCACCGGACAGCTCTGACAGTCGATGATCATCACGATCACCTCTCTTCCCGGATGTCGTGCCAGGCGGTGGGCCTGGCAGCCGATCTGTCGTCTTTCGACCTGCCCATCACGCTAGGTGCCGCCACCGACAGTCACCCCGACTCGGTGTGCCTGCCGGGGGCTGTCACCCCTGCGCCCTACCGTCTGGGACATGCAGATGGTCCAAGGCACGCTCGACGACCTGGGGACGGCGCTGGCCGACGTCACCTTCGTCGTCGTCGACCTCGAGACCACCGGTGGCAGCCCTGCCGACTCGGCGATCACCGAGATCGGCGCGGTCAAGGTGCGCGCGGGCGAGCTGCTGGGCGAGTTCCAGACCCTGGTCAACCCCCACGTGCCGATCCCGGCCTTCATCCAGACGCTGACCGGCATCACCACCTCGATGGTGGCTCAGGCGCCGCGCATCGAGTCCGCGTTGCCGGCCTTCCTCGAGTTCGCCCAGGGTTCGGTCCTCGTGGCCCACAACGCCGGGTTCGACATCGGCTTCCTCAAGGCTGCCTGCGCCGCGCAGGGCATCGAGTGGCCGCGGTTCGGCGTTCTCGACACGGTCCACCTGGCTCGGGCGCTCGTCACCCGAGACGAGGCCCGCAACCACAAGCTCTCGACCCTCGCGATGCTGTTCGGCTCCCCCACGACCCCCGACCACCGGGCTCTGCACGACGCGCGGGCCACCGTCGACGTCCTGCACGCCCTCATCGAGCGGGTCGGCAGCCTGGGCGTGCACACCCTCGAGGAGCTGTCCAGCTACACCTCCCGGGTCACCCCGGCCCAGCGGCGCAAGCGCTACCTGGCCGACGACCTGCCCAGCGAGCCGGGCGTCTACCTGTTCAAGGACGGTCAGGGGCGCGTCCTCTACGTCGGCACCTCGATCAACATCCGGGCCCGGGTCCGTCAGTACTTCACCGCCTCCGAGCACCGCACGCGGATGGCCGAGATGGTGCGGATCGCCGAGCGCGTCACCCCGGTGGTCTGCGCGACGACCCTGGAGGCCGAGGTGCGCGAGCTGCGGCTGATCGCCGAGCACAAGCCGCCCTACAACCGCCGGTCCAAGTCGCCCGAGCGGGCCAGCTGGGTCAAGCTGACCGTCGAGGCCTTCCCCCGGCTGTCCATCGTGCGCGAGGTCCGCGGCGACGGCGCCAGCTACATCGGCCCGTTCGGCAGCCGGGCGAGCGCCGAGGACGCCGTGGCGGCCGTGCACGAGGTCATCCCCCTGCGGCAGTGCGTCCAGCGCCTGTCGCCCCACCGCCGCGTCGGCTCGTGCGCCCTGGCCGACATGGGTCGCTGCGGCGCGCCGTGCACCGGGGCCCAGAGCGTCGAGGAGTACGCGTCGGTGGTCGAGGACGCGATCGTGGCCCTGTCGGGTGACTCACGACGGGTGGTGACGGCGCTGCGCACCCGCATGGTCACGCTCTCCGAGAGCCAGCGCTTCGAGGACGCCGGCATGATGCGCGACCGCCTGCTGGCGCTCGTGCGCGGGATGGCGCGCACCCAGCGCATCGCTCCCCTGGCGGCCAGCCCCGAGCTGGTGGCCGCGAGACCGGCCGCCATCGGTGGGTGGGAGCTCATCTGCGTGCGCCACGGCCGCCTGGCCGCCAGCACCATCTCACCTCGCGGTGCTGACCCCATGCCCTACGTCCAGGCCCTGACCGACAGCGCCGAGGTCGTTCTGCCCGCTCCCTGGCCGGCGCCGGCCGCCACCCCGGAGGAGACCGAGAAGATCCTCCGCTGGCTGGAGCAGCCAGGGGTGCGGATCGTCGACCTCCAGGGCGAGTGGACCTGCCCGGTCGGTGGCGCCGGCGGTGCCCGTGCGTCCCTCGAGCCACAGGTCGTCTCGCGTCAACAGGTCGCGGGCTTCGTCGCGGCCTCCTAGCGTCGCGTCGCGCGCCGCGCCCGTTAGATTGACCTCGTGATCTCAGCCATCGTCCTCATCAACGCCGAAGTCGACCGCATCCCCGAGGTGGCCCAGGCCATCGCCGAGCTCGACGGGGTCACCGAGGTCTACTCCGTGGCCGGCGACGCCGACCTGATCGCCATGATCCGGGTCAAGGAGCACGAGCAGCTCAACGACGTCATCGCCGACCGCCTCAACAAGGTCCAGGGCGTGCTGGGCACCAACACCCACATCGCCTTCCGCACCTACTCCAAGCACGACCTCGAGGCCGCCTTCAGCCTCGGCCTCGACGACGACTGAGCTCACGCCTAGCGGTTGACCCACCCACGGCCTGTGTCAGTCGCGGATCCGGTGGAGCGGCCCGTGACACTGTTCCGCTCGGCGACACCGTCAGGCACCGCCGTCTGCTCGCCGAGCATCTCCGCTACGGCACCCTCGAGGACTTCCGTCCGACGCTGATCCCGAGCGTGGTTCAGGCCCCCAGCGAACAGGTAGACCCAGCAGCACTACCGACGCAGCAAGAGGCCGACTCAGCCGTTTAGCCAGAAATCCACCAGGGCCTCGCATATTCCACAAATCGGCACAGTTCCAGACATCGCACCTTGTACGTTCACCTCGAACCCGCAGCACGGAGCTCCTTCGTGAGTGCAGGGCGGGTCCGACGGACCATTCGGACCGTCGGGACTACGGCCGCGCTAAGCCGCCCTCACGTTCGGAGCCCCTGTTGAAGAAGACTCGAATCTCGGCGTCCTTCGCCGTGTCCGCCGCCCTGCTCACCTTGGTCGCTGGCACCGCCAGCGCAGCCTCCGGCGGCAACCCGGCCTCCGCCGTCCCGGCCGGCTGCTCCTTCTCCCAGGGCATCACGACGTGCACGACGACCACGACCACGCTCGGCACCCCAACCGTCACCACCGCCCCCGTTGCCGGGGCAGCTTCACGTCGACGACCGGACCCGCCTACGACCTCGAGTACGCGGTCAACATCCCCGGCGCCTGCACCCCGGGGGCGCCCATCGTGAGGGGCTTCGACACCACCACGACCACCCCTTCGAGCGTGACCACGACGACCACCATGCACCACGGTGCTCCCGGTAGCCACGGCGAGGAGCTCCCGACCCAGACCAGCACCGTGCCCGGGCCGTCGACCACGACGACCAGCACGACTCAGCCGGCCTCGCCCGGCACCGTCACCATGGCAGGCACCACGGCAAACGCGGTCTTCACCGGCCTGCGACCCAACACTGAGTACGGCATCGGAGTCCGTTGCGCCGGCAACGTTCCTACTTCTGGACCGACGGAACCGGCGCCGCGAGCACCTCCGTGGACCTCGCCGGGTTCTCCGGCCAGCTCATCCAGCTCGAAATGTTCGCCGCGCCCAATGACTACTTCGGTCCCGACTACGCCGTGATGGCGCCGATGACCCCCTGAACCGTCAAGCGCCGACAGGCCACAGCGGGCTGAGGCGGCTCACGCCGCCCCAACGCCACCGCCCCGTAAGTCGGGGCGGTGGCGTTGCCGTATGGGCCGGGCCCGGCTTGTGGCAGTGTTTCTGGGTCAGCCCAGGTGCGCAGCATGCTGATGGCGAGCGTGCTCGCGGCGGTCATCGTCGGGGTGTGGCGTGCGGCGCGCCACCAACCCTGGGGAGCAGCGGCCGGCTTGGTCCTCTCCGCCGGTGTGATCGTCGCGGTGACGTTGTATCCACCAGGAGTCCCCGGCCTCGGCGGGCCGCGCGTGGCCGACTGCTGGTCCGGTTTCGACGTCCATCGGCTACTGCCGGACGCCCTCGGGTCACCCAGCGGACTCGCGAACGTGGCGTTGTTCGTCCCCTTGGGCTTCTTCCTCATGGTGGTCACCAGACGGGCCGCCTGGTCAGCTGCCGTGGTGGTCGCCACCACCACGGCCATCGAGGCGAGCCAAGGGCTGGTCGTCGCCGGTCATGACTGTTCAGTCGCCGATGTGCTGGCAAATACCGTCGGCGGGCTCGCCGGCATCGCCGTGGCAGTGCTCGTGGCGAGGGTCGGTGTCCTGGTTCGCGCACGCCCACCCGCACGCCGCCTCAGCAGGTAGCCAAGCGACGGCGCCGAAACCGGCAACCGGCCCTAGGAGCGGTGCGTGGCGGCTGCCCATCCCTCGAGTGCGGCGGTCGCGGCACCCGAGTCGATGGCAGCCTCGGCGCGGTCCATGCCGGTCGCGTATGCCGCGCACGAAGTCCTCGTGCGCCTCCCCCGGTCGGGGGCGGCGAGGGCCAGGGCGATGCCGGCGTTCAGGACGACGGCATCGCGGACCGCACCGCGACGACCACCGAACAGGTCGCGCGCCACCTGGGCGTTGTGGGCGGCGTCGCCGCCGCGCAGCGCCTCGATGGGCTGGTTCTCCAGGCCGACGTCCCGCGGGTCGAGGGTGCGCTGCGTGACCGTCGCCGCCACGCACCCACCAGACGGTCGAGGTGGTGCTCAGCGTCAGCTCGTCGAGCCCGTCGTCGCCCCGGAACACGGCCGCATCCTTGCCGCGACCGGCGAACACGCCGGCCATCAACGGAGCGAGCCGCGCGTCCGCGACGCCGACCGCGGCATACGTGGGCTGTGCGGGGTTGGTCAGCGGCCCCAGGGCGTTGAAGGCGGTGCCGACCCCCAGTCCCCCGCGCGCGGCGGCGGCGTGGCGCATCGCCGGGTGGAACGTCTGGGCGAAGCAGAAGGTGATGCCGGCCTCGCGGGCGACCTCGCGCGACGCGCTCGGGGCTCAAGGTCAGGTCGACCCCGAGGGCCTCGAGCACGTCCGCGGACCCCGAGCTCGAGGACGCCGCCCGGTTGCCGTGCTTGACGACCGTGATGCCGCACGCGGCGATCACGACGGCCGCCATCGTGGAGATGTTGACGGTGTGGGCGCGGTCGCCACCGGTGCCCGACGATGTCGAGGCTCGGGCCTGGCACCTCGATGCGGTGGGCGTGCGCGAGCATGACGTCGGCCAGGCCCGCGCAGCTCGTCGACGCTCTCGCCCTTGGCCCGCAGGGCCACGAGGAAGCCGGCCAGCTGGACCGGGGTCGCCTCGCCGGACATGACCTCGTGCATCGCCCAGGCCGCCTGAGCGGTGCTGAGGTCCTCGCGCCGCAGCAGCATGCGTCAGCAGGTCGGGCCAGCTGGCAGCTCGGCGGGTGTCGAGGGGACGTCGGCTGGTCGGCCGTCATGGTCTAGACCGGCGCGGACGACCCGCGGCGACCCAGCTCGGCCACCGCACCGGCCAGGGCGATCGGGTCGAGCGGGTGCGGCACGGCCAGGTCGGCCAGCGACCAGGTCGCCAGCCAGCCGTCCTGCGGGCGCCCGGTGAGCACGAGGATCGGCGGGCACTCGAAGATCTCGTTCTTGAGCTGGCGGCACAGGCCGAGACCACCCACGGGGGCGGCCTCGCCGTCGAGGATGAGCAGGTCGAAGCGAGCCCGCCTCGACGGCCTCGATCACGGCCGCGGCCGTCGCGCACTCGCGCCACGAGGTCACCTCGACGTCGCGCGCCGGTCGGCGTCCCACGGCGACGCGCACCGCGTCGCGCGTGGTGCGGTCGTCGCTGTAGAGGAGCACCGAGATCTGGCGGGCGGGGGTCGCCCCGGCGGGGGCGGTGTCGGTGGCGGTCGCGTGCGAAGCGGTCATGCGCGCAGATGCTACCGGGGCGGCCGTCGGACCCGCCAGGTGGCTCATCGGTGGGGCCGGGTCGCCCGCGGTGAGGCCACGTAGCGTGGGATTGCCGCACGCCGGGCGCCCGACGGGGGGTCGACGGTGTGCCGCCGTGGGGAATGTGGCAATAATGGCGCACGTGGCGACAGCATCCGCAGTGACCTCAGACTCTCCCCGTCCCGCGACCATTCCCGGTCACGGTCCGGTCTCCCGGCCCAACATGGTCTCGGTCGGCACGATCGTGTGGCTGGCCAGCGAGCTGATGTTCTTCGCGGGGCTGTTCGCGATGTACTTCACGATCCGCTCGGTCGAGCCCTCGCTGTGGGCCACGGAGACCGGCGAAGCTCAACGTCCCGTACGCCGACGGTCAACACGCTGGTCCTCGTGATCTCGTCGGTCTGGTGCCAGCTCGGCGTCCACGCGGCCGAGCACGGCAAGGCCGCACCGCGGTGCGGCCGGCGTGCCTGTCCGTCAAGGACTGGGGCATGCGCGAGTGGTACGTCCTGACCTACATCTTCGGCGCGATCTTCGTGTCCGGTCAGGTCCTGGAGTACTCCAACCTCACGCACGACAACATCACCCTGTCGTCCAACGCCTACGGCTCGGTGTTCTACCTGACCACCGGCTTCCACGCGCTGCACGTGACCGGCGGCCTGCTGGCCTTCCTGCTGATCATCGGCCGCACCTTCACGACCCGCCACTACAGCCACGCCCAGGCGGCCGGCGCGGTGGTGACCTCCTACTACTGGCACTTCGTCGACGTGGTGTGGATCGCCCTGTTCGCGACGATCTACCTCCTGAAGTGAGTCGCCGGATGCCGACCACCACGCCCGCCTCCCCCGCCCTGCCCGTGACGACCGACAGGACCGCACCGTGAACGCCTTGGCCGCCCGCCGCCGACACCCGGCCGCGATCGCCGTGCTCATCCTGCTGGGGCTCGTCGTGACCGGCGTCGCCTACTCGGTGCTGGCCCCGCGCCCCGCACAGGCCTCCGCCTCCGGCGCCGACCAGGTCGGCCTGGGCAAGAAGCTCTTCCTCGCCAACTGCGCCACCTGCCACGGCCTGCAGGCCCAGGGCACGCAAGGTCGCCCCCAGCCTGGCCGGCGTCGGCGCCGCCGCCGTGGACTTCCAGGTGGGCACGGGCCGTATGCCGTTGGCCAAGCCGGACGTCCAGGCCCCCAAGCAGCGGGTCCAGTTCAGCAGCGACGAGATCGCCGCGCTCGCGGCATACGTCGCCTCGCTTGGCTCCCGGCCCGGCGATCCCGGACAGCCAGTACGTCAGCGGCCAGGGCGGCAACGTCGCCATGGGTGGCGAGCTGTTCCGCGTGAACTGCGCCATGTGCCACAACTTCGCCGGCTCCGGCGGCGCCCTGACCCGCGGCAAGTTCGCGCCCAGCCTGCGCAACGTCTCCGGCAAGCACATCTACGAGGCCATGGTCACCGGGCCCCAGTCGATGCCCGTCTTCAACGACGACAACATCTCCCCCCAGGCCAAGAACGACATCATCGCCTACCTCCACTCGGTCGACCAGGAGGAGAATGTCGGTGGCATGAACCTCGGCAACCTCGGCCCGGTGTCCGAGGGTCTGTTCGCCTGGGTCTTCGGCCTTGGCCTCATGGTCGCCTTCGCGGTCTGGCTCGGGAAGAAGGCCGCCTGATGACGTCACGACAGGATCAACCGATGAGTGAACACGACACCGCATCACGCGACGTCGTCCACAGCAGCCCGACGGCTACGGCGCGACCGCCGTCCGCCTCGACCAGGGCCACATCGAGGGCACCGGCGGCCTCCCCGAGCGGTTCCAGAACCCCGGCCTGCCGCCGCACGTGCCGCGCATGGCCGACCTGGACGAGAAGGCCGCCAAGCGTGCCGAGAAGCAGGTCGCGACGCTCTTCGGGCTCTCGAGCCTGGCCACGATCGTCTTCGTCGTCGCCTACTTCGCGATCAGCCCCGAGCACGCCATCTTCCTGCCCGGCATCGGCAAGGCGAACCTCTACAACGTCGTGCTGGGCACCTCGATGGCGATCGCCCTCCTCGGCATCGGCGTCGGCGCCGTGCACTGGGCCAAGACGCTGATGCCCGACACCGAGATGGTCGAGATGCGCCACCCGCAGCGCGCGTCCGACGCCGACCGTCAGCGGGTCGTCGACAACCTCACCGAGGGTGGCGAGGCTGCGCAGATCAACCGCCGTCCGCTCATCAAGTACTCCCTCGGCGGCGCGCTCGGCCTCTTCGCCCTGCCGCTGGTGCTGCCGCTGGTCGGTGGCCTCGGGCCGCTGCCCGGCAACGGCCTGTCCACGACCATCTGGAAGAAGGGCGACCGGCTGGTCCGCGACCCCGAGCGGACCCCCATCCGCGCCGACCAGGTGACCATCGGGTCGGTCTACCACGTGCTCCCCGAGTCGATCAAGGACTCCCAGCACGTCCTCGAGGACAAGGCCAAGGCGGCCGTGCTCCTCATGCGCCTCAACCCTGAGGACATCAAGCCCCAGAAGGAACGCGACTGGGGTCACGACGGCATCGTCGCCTACTCCAAGATCTGTACCCACGTGGGCTGCCCTGTCGGTCTCTACGAGCAGCAGACGCACCATCTGCTGTGCCCCTGCCACCAGTCGACCTTCGACGTGACGCAGGACTGCAAGGTGATCTTCGGACCGGCCAAGCGGCCGCTCCCCCAGCTCAAGATCACCGTTGACTCCGAGGGCTACCTCGTCGCCGACGCTCCCTTCCGCGAAGCCGTCGGCCCGAGCTTCTTCGAGCGAGGACACTCATGAGCACCGCCGACACCGTGAACCACGGCACCACGAACCACGACCCGGTCGACCGCCTCCGGGCAGACGACCCCGCCCCGAAGGCGCCTCCGGGCCCGGGAGCCAAGGCCATCGGCGGCGTCGCCGGGTGGCTGGACGACCGCACCGGCGCGGCCAAGCCGGTCGGCTACCTCATGAAGAAGGTCTTCCCCGACCACTGGTCCTTCATGCTCGGCGAAGTCGCCATGTACTCCATGATCATCTGCCTGCTCTCGGGCACGTTCCTCACCTTCTGGTTCGTGCCGAGCGCCGGGCAGGTCGTCTACGACGGCTCGTTCCTGCCCCTGCGTGGCGTGACCATGTCCGAGGCCTACCGCTCCACCGTCGACATCTCGTTCGACATCCGCGGTGGCCTGCTGATCCGCCAGATCCACCACTGGGCCGCGCTGATGTTCATCGTCGCCCTGTCGGTCCACATGCTCCGCGTGTTCTTCACCGGCGCCTTCCGCAAGCCGCGCGAGATCAACTGGGTCATCGGCTCGATCCTGTCGATGCTCGCCCTCGTCGAGGGCTTCGCCGGCTACTCGCTGCCGGACGACCTGCTCTCGGGCACCGGTCTGCGCGCGGCTGAGGGCTTCATGCGCTCGGTTCCCGTGCTGGGCTCCTACCTGTCGTACTTCGTCTTCGACGGGCCGTTCCCGGGCGACGCGATCATCCCGCGCCTCTACTCCGTGCACATCCTGCTGCTGCCGGCCATCCTCGTGGGGCTCTTCACGGCTCACATCGGCCTGGTCTTCGTGCACAAGCACACCCAGTACCCCGGCCCCGGCAAGACCAACGACAACGTCGTCGGCTACCCCGTGATGCCGGTGTATGCCGCCAAGGCCGGTGGCTTCTTCTTCATCGTCTTCGGCGTCATCGCCCTCATCGCGGCCCTCGTCACGATCAACCCGATCTGGGCGTACGGTCCCTATGACCCCAGCCCGGTGACCGCGGGCGTCCCAACCCGACTGGTACATGGGCTTCGCCGACGGCGCACTACGCCTGCTGCCCGGCTGGCTGGAGTTCACCGCCTTCGGCTTCACGTTCTCCTTCAACGTCATGATCGGCGCGATCCTGCTCATCCCGGTCATGTACGGCCTCATGGCGGCCTACCCGTTCCTCGAGCGCTGGGTGACCGGCGACGACCGCGAGCACCACCTGCTCGACCGGCCGCGCAACAACCCCACCCGCACCGGCCTCGGCATGGCAGCGATGACCTTCTACGGCGTGCTCATGTTCGCCGCCGGCAACGACATCATGGCCATCAAGCTGCACCTGTCGATCAACGACATCACCCACGTGCTGCGGGCCGCGGTGTTCGTCGCCCCGCCCATCGCCTACTGGGTGACCAAGCGGATCTGCCTGTCGCTGCAGCGTCGCGACCGCGACCTCGTCCTGCACGGGCGGGAGACCGGACGCATCATCCGCACCGCGGACGGGCGCTTCTTCGAGCAGCACGAGGCGCTCGACCCCTACACCCGCTGGAGCCTGGTGCAGCACGACGTGCACCGCCCGCTCGAGCTCGGAGCCGCCACCGACGAGAACGGCGTGGCCTCCCCCACGGCCCGCAAGGAGAAGCTGCGCGCCCGCCTGTCGCACTTCTACTTCAGCGACCGCATCGAGGCTCCCACGCCGGCCGAGCTGGCCGCCGCCCACCACGACGGGCACGGCGCCGAGGCGATCGAGTCCGGCAACGGGTCGGGTGCGGGCTCGCACGCCGCCCAGCACGAGCTGGAGTCCTCCGAGCGCCACTGAGGCGCACCGCACCGCCCCAGCCCAAACGGCTCAGGTATGCCGCCCGCTCACCCGAGCGGGCGGCATACCTGTCTGTGCGCCCGGCACCTGGGTGCGCCTGCGCCCGGCACGGACGCTCGACGTGACAGGCTGGGTGGCGTGGTCGAGATGGACGCGCGGGAGTTCGAGGACGCGGTCGCGGACGCGCTGGACGCTGTCCCCGCGGAGCTCATGGGGCTGCTCGACAACGTGGTCTTCCTCATCGAGGACGAGCCCCCGGCCGACGAGCCCGACCTGCTCGGCGCTCTACGAGGGCACGCCGCTGACGGCACGTGGCGACGGCTGGGCCGGCTCGCTCCCGGACCGGATCACGGTGTTCCGCGGACCGCTGACGCGGATGTGCCGGGACCGGGACGGAGCTGCGCGCGGAGATCGCCGTCACCGTCGTGCACGAGATCGCGCACCACTTCGGCATCGACGAGTCGCGCCTGCACGAGCTCGGCTGGGACTAGCCGGGACCGCGCCGAGACCAACCGCGCTCAGACCAGCGCGCTCTGGTGCTGCCAGCCGGCGAAGGTGTACTGCCAGACCCCGATGCCCTCGGTGGGCAGGAACGGGCGGTTCGACCCGGTGAAGACGACGACGTCACCGATCTTGGAGTTGTTGAACATCCACTCGGCGTTGGCCGGCGACATGTTCGTGCAGCCGTGCGAGACGTTGGCGGTGCCCTGGCTGTCGACCGACCACGGCGCCGAGTGGATGTACTCGCCGGTCCAGGTCAGCCGCAGGTTCCACTGGGTGTCGATCTTGTAGTAGTTCGGGTCGCCCTTGGGGATGCCGATGGTCGTGGAGTCCATGGTGATCTTGCCCTCCTTGCGGATGATCACCTTGATCCCCGAGCGCGTCTCCGTGAGGGGCCCGGGCCGACCGGTGCTCACCGGGATCGTCTTGATGACCTGGCCGCCACGGGTCACCGTCATCATGTGCGTCTGGATGTTGACCGTGCTGATCATCGCCGAGCCGACGGTGAAGCTGGCGTGGTCGTCATGGGCGATCCACTTGTCCGCCCCGGTCTGGACGCCGGTCAGCGGCGCGTCGACCGTCACCCTGGTGCCTGGCTGCCAGTAGCGTGGCCGGTCGCCACATCAGCTGACGGCTGTCGAGCCACCCCCAGGAGCCCTTCTGGGCGGGCGAGACGGTGATCTTGACGAGCTTCTCGATCTGGGCGCGCATGGCCTTGGTGGCCACCGGCGTGTCGAACTGGATGCTGGCCGGCATACCGATGCCGACGGTCGTCACCGCGAGTTGAGGATGCCGTAGGTGGCGACGACCTTGGGCACCAGCGTGGTGAACGTGCTCGTCGTGGTGCTCGATGCCCCACCGTCGGGGCCGGTGGACTTCGCGGTGACCGTGTAGGTGGTGCTGGGAGCCAGCCGAGCGCTGGAGGTCCAGGTGCCGGAGCTGTCGGTCGACCCGGGCACGGCCTTGCCGTTGGCGTCGGCGACGGTGACGTGGTCGACCGTGCCGGTCGTCGCCTTGACGGTGACGGTCTGGGTGGGCAGCACGCCGGTGGCGCGATCGGCGGGCGCGATGACCAGCTGGGCGGGCTGCGGCGGTGGCTGTCGTCGACGCTGGACGGGGCGGGGGCGGATGACTGGCTGGAGTCGTGCGCCGACGGCGTCACCGAGACCCCTTGGCAGGCCGCCGCGAACGTCGCCACCGCGACCATCGTCAGGGCAGCGGACAGTGCCCGAGGCCGTCGTGTCATTCCCACCACGTGTGCGCTCCTGTGCTCGGCGTCCCGCCTCGTTGCACGGCGGCCCCCATGAGACAGCCGCCTGGAGAGGCGGCCAGCCAACCGCCAGTCTACCCGTTCGGCACGGAGCGGCCTGACAACGACGCGAGCCGCCCAGCGCGCGAGGCGACCGCGCGCAGCGGCGGTCCAGCTCAGACGGCGTGCGGGCCCTTGAAGTACTCGAAGGTCCAGCCCACCAGGGCGAACACGCCGAGCACGGCGCCGATGATGAACAGCCACCAGCCGACGGCCACTCCCAGGAAGCAGAGCGGCGGCGGCGCCGGCGAGCGGCAGCGGCCACCAGGAGTGGGGGCTGAAGAAGCCGTACTCCCCCTCCTGCTCGGCGATCTCACCGGCGGGGTTGTCCTCGGGACGCTCGGGCAGCCGGCGACCGGTGACCCACAGGTAGAAGGCGATCATGATGCCCAGGCCCGAGGAGCAGGAAGAGCCCTGCCGGGCCGACCGGCTCGCGCCAGTGCGTGAAGTAGCCGTAGATCACGCCCAGAGGGCGCGAAGAAGGCGGCCAGGACGACGAAGAGCTTGTACTCGATCTTCATCGTCAGTCGCGCTCCTCGTGGTAACGGCCGTGCTGGTCGGGGCGGTCGAGGTCACCCGTGTGGTGCGGGTGCAGGCCCTCGCCCTGCTGGGCCGGCCCGACGATGCGGGTCAGCGTGTCGGGGTCGGCCATCAGGCTCGGCCAGTGCGTGACCTCCGGGTGGTGCAGGTCGAACGCGGGGCGCTCGGAGCGGATCCGCGGGATCGAGTCGAAGTTGTGCCGCGGCGGCGGGCACGAGGTGGCCCACTCCAGCGAGGCGCCGTAGCCCCACGGGTCGTCCGTCTCCACCAGCGGCGCCGTGCGCCAGGTCTTCCACACGTTGTAGAGGAACGGCAGCGTCGACGCGGCCAGCAGGAAGGCGCCGGCCGTCGACACCTGGTTCATCCAGGTGAAGCCGTCCTCGGGCAGGTAGTCGGCGTATCGACGGGGCATGCCGTCGACGCCGAGCACGTGCTGGATCAGGAAGGTGGTGTGGAAGCCGATGAACAGCATCCAGAAGTGCCACTTGCCCAGCGTCTCGTCGAGCATCCGGCCGGTGAACTTGGGCCACCAGAAGTAGAAGCCGCCGAACATCGCGAACACGACCGTGCCGAACACGACGTAGTGGAAGTGAGCCACCACGAAGTAGGTGTCGGACAGGTGGAAGTCGAGCGCCGGGCTGGACAGGATGATGCCGGTCAGGCCGCCGAACAGGAACGTGACGAGGAAGCCGATCGCCCAGAGCATGGGCGTCTCGAAGGACAGCTTGCCGCCCCACATCGTGCCGATCCAGTTGAAGAACTTCACCCCGGTCGGCACGGCGATGAGCATGGTCATCACCGCGAAGAACGGCAGCAGGACCTGGCCCGTGGCGTACATGTGGTGCGCCCACACGGTCACCGACAGGGCGGCGATGCCGATCGTGGCGAAGACGAGGGTCTTGTAGCCGAAGATCGGCTTGCGCGAGAACACCGGCAGGATCTCGGAGATGATGCCGAAGAACGGCAACGCGATGATGTAGACCTCTGGATGGCCGAAGAACCAGAACAGGTGTTGCCACAGCATCGGCCCGCCGTTCTCCGCCTGGAAGACGTGGGCGCCGAACTTGCGGTCGGCACCCAGCGCGAGCAGCGCGGAGGCCAGCACCGGGAAGGCCATCAGCACGAGCAGGCTCGTGACGAGGATGGTCCAGGTGAAGATCGGCATCCGGAACATCGTCATGCCCGGGGCGCGCATGCAGATGATCGTGGTGATGAAGTTGACCGCACCGAGGATGGTGCCGAAGCCACCGAGCGCCAGACCGAAGACCCACAGGTCGCCGCCGACGCCGGGGCTGTTGCTGGCGTCGGACAGCGGCGCGTAGGCGAACCAGCCGAAGGACGCGGCGCCGGACGGCGTGAGGAAGCCGGCGGAGGCGATCAGGCCACCGAACAGGTAGAGCCAGTAGGCGAACATGTTCAGCCGCGGGAACGCGACGTCCGGCGCGCCGATCTGGATCGGCATCAGCGCGTTGGCGAACCCGGCGAACAGCGGCGTCGCGAACAGCAGCAGCATGATCGTGCCGTGCATGGTGAACAGCTGGTTGAACTGCTCGGGGTTGTCGACGACCTGCAGGCCCGGCTGGAAGAGCTCGGCGCGGATCAGCAGCGCCAGCACGCCGCCGAACAGGAAGAACGCGAACGAGGTGATGAAGTAGAGGTTGCCGATGACCTTGTGGTCGGTCGTGGTGATCCACTTGACGACGGTCTGGCCCTTGGTCAGCCGCCGGGTGGAGGTGGCCTGGGTCGACCGCAGGTAGGTCGACGAGGTGTCGGTGACGGCTGCCATCACTGCCCCCCTGCGCTCGGAACGCTGCTCTGGTCCTGGTTCATGATCTTCTCTGGGTTGAGGCTGTTGTCCAGCTGGCCGGTGTTGCCCTTGGCCTTGAGGTCGGCGATGTGCTGCTCGTAGGTCGGCCTGGTCGACGACCTTGACGTTGAAGAGCATGTCGCGAGTGGTAGGCGCCGCAGAGCTCTGCGCACTTGCCCCTGAAGTCACCCGTCTGCGTCGGGACCACCTGGAACTTGTTGACCAGCCCCGGGATCACGTCGAGCTTCTGGAGGAAGGCCGGCACCCAGAACGAGTGGATGACGTCCCGCGAGGTCAGCACGAACTCGACCCGCTTGTTGACCGGCAGGTAGAGGGTCGGCAGCGCAGGCCTCGGCCCCCGGCTTGCCGGTGAGCTCGGCCTGGGTGCCCGCCTCGTACGTCTTCTCGTTGACGTAGTTGAAGTCCCAGCTCCACTTCTTGCCGATCACGTTGACGACGACGTCGGGGTGCTTGGACGTGTCGAGCAGCGTCGCCTCGTCGTGCGCGGTGTAGTAGAAGAGCACGGCGATCATGAACACCGGGACGACGGTGTAGAGGATCTCCAGCGGCACGTTGTAGCGCAGCTGGACCGGCAGCTCGGTGTCGTCGGGGCGCCGGCGGTAGGCCACGACGCACCACAGGATCAGGCCCCAGACGAGGACACCCACGCCGAGGGCGGCGATCCAGGCGCCCACCCAGAGGTTGGTGACGTGCTGGCCGTTCTGGGTGACGGCCCGAGGCAGGAAGCCGTCCTGGACACGGCCGGCGCAGCCGGAAAGGGCGAGCACGACGAGCGCGGCGAGGGATGCCGTGGTCGTCGTCCTGACGAGGGTCCGCCGCCGGTGTGGGCGCGGCGCAGAGACGTCATGCTGACGCAACGGTGCACCTTCTTCGAAGCAGTGAGGGGCCATCGCGCCAAACCCTACTCCAGCCCCACGCCTCGGCGCCGGTCAGGGTGCGGCTAACGTCGAGGTGTGGCCGAACCCACTGTCCCCCGGGCCCTTCTCGACGCGGCGAGCGGTCCGATGCACCCCCGCGCGACGCAGACGCTTGATGGCCGCGGTCGAGGCCGGCTGGGCGGACCCGCGACGCCTCTACGCCGAGGCGCGGACCGCCCGCAGGCTGCTCGACCAGAGCCGGGAGGTCCTCGCCGCAGGGCTGGGCGTGCGCCCTGCCGAGGTCTCGCTTCGCCCCCGACGGCGTCGGCGCCGCACGTCTGGCGGTCGACGGGCTCCTGCACGCCGCGCCGCCGCCGCGGCGTCCGGGCATGGTCGCCTCGGCCGTCGAGCACTCGGCCTTCCTCGTCCCGGCTCGCGACCGCGCCGAACCGCGACCCGGCGGCCCGCCTGCACGAGGTGCCCGTCGACGCCTACGGGCGGTGCAGCTCGACGCCCTGACCGAGGCCCTGCAGGACCCTGCCGTCGTGGTGGCCGCGCTCCAGCACGGCAACGGCGAGGTGGGCACGCTGCAGCCGATCGCGCAGGCGGCCGAGGCCGCCGCCTCCGCCGGGGTTCCCCTGGTCGTGGACGCTCAGGCCTCGCTGGGTCGCACCGCGCCGCCGGAGCGCTACGACGTCATGGTCGGCGATGCCCGCTCGTGGGGCGGTCCGGGCGGGGTCGGGCTCGTGGTCCTGCCCGAGCGGACCCGCTGGTCGCTGCCCGGGGCCGCCGACCCCGACGAGGCGCTGACCGGGCCGACCCGGCATACGCCCTGGCTGCCGCTGGTCCTGGCGGCCGCCGAGGCCTGGCAGCAGACCGAGGCCAGCCCGCGCCACCGAGGAGCGCGGAGGCGTTCGCCCTCGTCGACCGCCTCCGGGCCGCGGCCGCCGGCCGTGCCCGACGTCGAGGTCGTGGGCGACCCCGTCGGCCGGCTGCCGCACATCGTGACGTTCTCGGCGCTCTACACCGACGGCGAGGCCCTGGTGCGCGCGCTCGACCGCCGGGGGATCGCCGTCGCCTCGGGGTCGGCGTGCACCAGCAGCACGCTCGAGCCGAGCCACGTCCTGGCGGCCATGGGAGCCCTGACGCACGGCAACCTCCGGGTGACCCTGCCCCTGGCGGCCGTGGCGCCGGAGCGGGCCTCGGCCGTCGAGCGCCTCGTCGTGGCGCTGCCCGAGGTCGTCGCCGAGGTGCGGGCCGAGCTGGGAGCGCGGAACCTGTGACCTCCTCCCCCGGCCGACGATCGCCTTCGCGAGTCGCGCCCGACGCGGTCGTCGACGCGCGCGGCCTGCGCTGCCCGCTGCCGGTGATCCGGCTCGCCGCTCACGCCCGCTCGGTCCGGGGCGTCGAGGTGGTCGAGGTGCTGGCCACCGACCCGGCCGCCAGGGCCGACATCCCGGCGTGGTGCCGGCTCCGCAGGCAGGAGTACCTGGGCGCCGCCGAGCGCGCGGCGCGGACGGCGCGCCGACGGCGCCGACGGCGGCACACGGCATACCGGGTCAGGCATCACCCCGGTCGACGCGGCAGCTCGAACGACGGCGGCGGCAGCCGCAGCGCCTCCCGGAGGCGGGCCAGGTACGCCTGGCGGCTGACCGTGACGACGCCCAGCGACCGCAGGTGGTCGGTGGCCCACTGGACGTCGACGATCCGGCGCGGGTCGCCGTCGGCGAAGACGGTCTCCGCCAGCGCGACGACGGCAGCCTTGGACGCGTCCCGCACCCGGTGGAACATCGACTCCCCCGCGAACAGCCCTCCGATCGCGAGTCCGTACAACCCACCCACGAGCTCGCCGTCCTGCCAGGTCTCGATGCTGTGCGCCCAGCCCAGCGCATGCAGCTCCGCGTAGGCGTCGACGATCTCGGGGGTGATCCAGCGGCCCTCGCGTGAGGGGTCGGCACACGCCTCGACCACCTCACGGAAGGCGGTGTCGGCCCGCATCTCGAAACCGCGCATGGCCTTGCGCAGCGACCGGCTCGCGTGCACCCCGCCCGGGAGCAGGACCCCCCTGCGGGTCGGGGGACCACCAGCCCAACGGCCGCGAGCCGTGCTCGCCGATGCCCATCGGGAACACCCCGCTGCGGTATGCCGCGAGCACGGTGCCCGGCCGCAGGTCACCGCCGAGCGCCACCAGGTCCTCGCCGTCCTCGACCGTGCTCAGGTCGAAGTCCCAGGGGGTCGGCGGCGGCTCCACCGGGTCGCTCATCCGCCGGTCACGGTCGGTCACTGTCGGTGACGAGAGCGCGGCCGTTACGGCGCGATACAGGTGATGTGCGGGGCGATGGCGTCCGCGGACTCCTGGCCGTAGGCGTCGGCCAGGCGGCGCAGGAAGCGCTCCTTGCCGAGGGTGTACTCCTGGGTGCCCACCGTCTCGATGACGTAGGTGGCCAGCATCGACCCGAGCTCGGCGGCGTGGCGCAGCCCGAGGTCGGTCGGCGAGGCCGGTGAGGAAGCCGGCCCTGAAGGCGTCGCCGACACCGGTGGGATCGGCGCGGCGCACCTCGCGGGCCACCGACACCTCGATGGGGGCCTCTCCCCGGCGCTCGATGACGACGCCGTCCTTGCCCTTGGTGATGACGCGGGTGGTGACGCGCGCCGCGATCTCCTCGGAGGTCCAGCCGGTCTTCTTCTCCGTCAGGGCCGCTTCGTACTCGTTCGTGAGCAGGTAGTCCGCTCCGTCGATCAGCTCGCGGATCGTCTCGCCGTCGGCGAAGGCCAGCTGCTGGCTCGGGTCGGCGGCGAACGGGATGCCCCGAGAGCGGCACTCACGGGTGTGGCGGAGCATCGCCTCCGGGTCGTTGGCGCCCACGACGACCAGGTCCAGGCCGCCGACCCGCTCGCGCGATGGGGCCCAGCTCGATGCCGCGCGCCTCGCTCATGGCACCCGCATAGAACGTGGCGATCTGCGCCATGTCCTCGTCCGTCGTGCACACGAACCGCGCCGTGTGCTTGGACTCCGACACGTGCACCGACACGCAGTCGACGCCGTGGCGCTCGAGCCAGCTGCGGTAGTCCGCGAAGTCCTCGCCGACCGCACCCACCAGAATCGGACGCTGGCCGAGCCCCGCCATGCCGAAGGCGATGTTGGCGGCCACGCCGCCACGGCGCACCTCCAGGTCGTCGGCCAGGAAGGACAGCGAGACCTTGTCGAGCTGTTCCACGACGAGGGAGTCGCGGAACCGGCCGCGGAAGGTCATGAGGTGGTCGGTGGCAATGGATCCGGTGATGGCTATCTGCACCCTGGAAACCTACCCGCTCGGCAGTACCCAGGCTGCACTCGCTGCGTAGGCTCACCCCATGACTGAGTCAGCGATCCGAGAGTTCGACTTCGGCGGACTGCGAGCGACGTTCGTCAACTGCACGCTCAAGCGGTCCCCCGAGACCAGCAACACTCAGGCCCTGGTCGACATCAGCGCCTCGATCATGGCCAAGCACGGTGTCGAGGTCGAGGTGATCCGGGCCGTCGACCACGACATCGCCACGGGCGTCTATCTCGACATGACCGAGCACGGCTGGGAGCGCGACGAGTGGCCGACGATCTTCGCGCGCCTGCTGAGCAGCGACATCCTCGTGGTGGCCGGACCCATCTGGCTCGGCGACAACTCCAGCGTCACCAAGCGGGTGATCGAGCGGCTGTATGCCGGTTCGTCCATGACCAACGCGAGTGGCCAGTACGTCTACTACGGCAAGGTGGGCGGCGCGATCATCACGGGGAACGAGGACGGCATCAAGCACTGCTCCTCGAACATCCTCTACAGCCTCCAGCACATCGGCTTCGCCATCCCGCCCGGCGCGGACGCCGGGTGGATCGGCGAGGCCGGGCCGGGGCCGTCCTACCTCGACCCGGGCAGCGGTGGCCCGGAGAACGAGTTCACCCAGCGGAACACGACCTTCATGACGTGGAACCTCATGCACCTCGCGCGGCTGCTGCGCGACGCGGGAGGGTTCCCGGTGGGTGGCAACCAGCGCACCGAGTGGGACGCCGGGGCGCGGTTCGACTACCCGAACCCCGAGTACCGCTGAGCCCGGCGCCGTATCGCGTCGATACGGCGCCGGGCTCTGAGCGGCTCTGCAGGCGGAGCTCGCGTCAGCTGCCGTGCTCGATCAGCTGAACGAGTCGCCGCAGGCGCAGGAGCTGCCCGCGTTGGGGTTGTCGATGGTGAAGCCCTGCTTCTCGATGGTGTCGGCGAAGTCGATGCTGGCGCCCTCGAGGTAGGGGGCGCTCATGCGGTCGACGACGACCTCGACACCGTCGAAGTCGCGCACCAGGTCACCGTCGAGCGTGCGCTCGTCGAAGTAGAGCTGGTAGATGAGCCCCGAGCAGCCGCCGGGCTGCACGCCGACGCGCAGTCGGAGGTCGTCACGGCCCTCCTGCTCGAGCAGGGACTTGACCTTGGCAGCGGCGACATCGGTGAGGAGCACGCCGTGCGTGGTCTCGGCGGCCTGCGTCGTGGTGTCGCTCGCCGGAGCGGTCTGGTCCTGAACACTCATGGTGATGCGTCCTTCATGTCGGTGGAGGGGGCCATCAGAGCCAACCCACGGTTCGCGCGGATTGTTCCCCGCGCAGCCACCACTGTACGTCGTGCTCAGCGCGACGGGGACCAGGTGGCGGCGACGCGCACCGCCCGAGCACGCAGCGTGCCCACCGGGTCGGCCATCGCGGCTTCCAGCTGTGCCGGCGTGTCGGCGACCGCATAGGTGCCGGACAGCCCCAAGGTCATCGCCTCGCGTCGCCCCACCAGCGTCTGCCCGGCGATCACGACGCTCGGCGTGGCGGTCTCGAGGGCCGTCGCGGCGACACCGGCGACCACCTTGCCCTGCAGGCTGGACCAGTCGAAGCACCCCTCACCCGTGACGACGAGGTCGGCAGCGGCGGCGAGGTCGCGGAAGCCGACGGCGCGCAGCACCTCCTCGACACCGCTGACCCGCGTGCCACCCAGCAGGTACAGCGCGTAGCCGAGGCCGCCGGCCGCCCCTGCACCGGGCTCCTTGTCGAGCCGTCGCGGCTTGCCGGTGAGCAGGTCGGTGGGCTCGGGCACCGTGCGGCGGACCACCTCGGCATACCGCCCCAGGGCACCCTCCAGCGCCTGGGCCAGCTCGGGCGACGCGCCCTTCTGCGGCGCGAACACCGCGCTGGCGCCCTGCAGCCCCAGCAGCGGCGAGTCCACGTCGGTGGCGAGGACGAGCTCCACGCCGGCGAACCGCTGGCGCGCCTCCTGGAGACCGGCCAGGGCATCGTCGGAGAGGTCGGCCAGCGCCAGTCCGCCGCGGGCCAGCGCGTCCGCGGGGCCGGCTCCGAGGGCGGCGAGCAGTCCTGCTCCTCCGTCGTTGGTCGCGCTGCCCCCGAGCCCGACCACGATGCGCGTGGCCCCGGCGGCGAGCGCGACATCGAGCAGCTGGCCCACGCCCCAGGTGCTCGTCACGGCGGGGTTGCGCTCGTCGGCGTCGAGCAGGTGCAGGCCGGCGGCCTGCGCCGACTCCACGTATGCCGTGCGCCGCCCGTCCAGGTCCACCAGGGTCAGAGCCGCCGGCACCTCGCGACCGAGCGGGTCGGCGACGGTGCTGGCGAGGGTCTCCGCCTGCGGGAACGCCGCGCCCAGCACCTCGAGGAAGCCCGGCCCCCCGTCGGACAGCGGCAGCAGGGTCAGCAGGTCGTGGGGGGCGGCCTCACGCCAACCGGAGGCGATGGCTTCGGCGGCCTGCTGCGCGGTGAGCGTGCCGGTGAAACAGTCCGGAGCGATGACGACGTGCACGGAGCCATCTTGTCAGGAGGCCGCTGACCACGAGACACGACTGAGTTAGGCAACCCGACTGTCAGCCATGCTCGCCAAACGGGTCCACACTGGTGGGATGCGCCCTCGTTCATCGGCCAACAAGCCGCACCTGCCCAACAGCCCCTTCCGGGCCCAGCCGACGCCGGAGGTCCACCCGTTCGAGGTCAACGACCGGGTCACGCACGACCGGCACGGTCTCGGCTCGGTGGTGCGCATCACCGGCGACCGTATGGAGGTCAGGTTCGGCCAGACCATGGTCAGCGTGGCCCGGAACAGCACCAAGATCCACCCGCTCTGAGCGGCGGCATACGATCGGGGCGTGAGCACCTCCACGGACGCCCCACGCACCGCGCCGCTTCCCCTGCTCGTCCTCGGGCGTGGCACCGACCTGCACAGTGAGCGCGGCGTCGAGTGTCCCGGTGACCTGCCCGCGCCGTCCGACCCCGGGCTGGTCGAGCGGGCCCGTGCGGCCAAGGAGGCGCTGGGCGATCGCGTCTTCGTGCTCGGACACCACTACCAGCGCGACGAGGTGATCGAGTTCGCCGACGTGACCGGCGACTCGTTCAAGCTGGCCAAAGAGGCCGCGGCCCGGCCCGACGCCCCCTACATCGTGTTCTGCGGCGTCCACTTCATGGCCGAGTCGGCCGACATCCTGACCAGCGACGAGCAGACGGTCATCCTGCCGGACCTCGCGGCCGGGTGCTCGATGGCCGACATGGCCGCCATCCGCCAGGTCGAGGACGCCTGGGACGACCTGGTCGAGGCCGGGGTCGCCGACCGCACCGTCCCCGTCACCTACATGAACTCCTCGGCCGCCATCAAGGCCTTCACCGGTCGCCACGGCGGCACGATCTGCACGTCCTCCAACGCCAAGACCGCCCTGACCTGGGCGCTGGAGCAGGCGGGCGAGGGCGGGAAAGTGTTGTTTCTGCCCGACCAGCACCTGGGCCGCAACACCTTCGTCCGCGACCTCGGCGGGTCCCTCGACGGCTGCGTCGTGTTCGACCCGCACAAGCCGATGGGCGGGCTGACGCCGTCAGGAGCTGCAGGACGCCACGATGATCCTGTGGCGCGGGCACTGCTCGGTGCACGGCCGGTTCAGCCTCGAGGCTGTCGAGCAGGCCCGCCGCGAGATCCCCGGCGTGCGGGTGATCGTGCACCCCGAGTGCCGTCACGAGGTCGTCCAGGCGGCCGACGAGGTCGGTTCGACGGAGCGGATCATCTCGACGATCGCCGCGGCGCCTGCCGGCACGCGGTGGGTGGTCGGCACCGAGCTCAACCTCGTGCGACGTCTGGGCGCCAGTTCCCCGAGCAGCAGATCGCGTTCCTGGAGAAGAACGTCTGCTACTGCTCGACGATGAACCGCATCGACCTGCCCCACCTCGTGTGGGCACTGGAGTCGCTGGTCGCGGGCCGGGTGGTCAACCCGATCCGGGTCGACGACGAGGTGGCGCACTACGCCCGCGTCGCCCTCGACCAGATGCTGGCACTGCCCGGCGAGACCCAGCGCGACTGAGGCGCGCCGCTCGTCAGATCTCCTCGACCGTCAGCGTGAAGCCGCGGGCGCGCAGCCGGTCCACCAGCGCGTCGCCCATGGCGGTCGCCGGGGTCAGCGCCCCCGCCGCAGCAGGCAGGCGTTCGCCGTCCAAGGCCAGGCACAGTGCCGACTCTCGCGAGCATCACGGCCGTCGCGGCATACCCGGGGTCGCCGTCGGCCGCCACGACGGCGCGGTAGCGCCGGCCCACCTCGGTGGTCGTGCGCAGCTCCATGCGGAACCAGCCCGCGGCCCGGCTCTGCGCACTGGGCCCTCGCCGGGCTTGGGTGCCAGGCGGTCGAACCAGGGGCGCAGGCGCGGGTCGCTGATCGCCTTGAGCGCCAGTCCCAGGAAGCCCGTCATGAGCATGGCCTGGCGACGCCCCTTGAGGCCGCGGCCGTACGCGCTCAGCTCGCGGTAGCGGAACCTGTGCCCGTAGCGTGACCCCAAGTGCGTCGCCACGCCCTACGACTCGCGTGTTGAAGGCAGCCATGACGAAACGGGCCCGACCCACTGGCCGGTGTCCGCATCGACGAACACCGAGCGCGGGTCGTGCTCGGGG
>CAVPNU010000005.1:0-978360 GCA_963706855.1 uncultured Actinomycetota bacterium | reverse complement strand
AGAGTGGGTGGTCGTCGGCTGGGCGTGGTCGCCGTGGCCGCTATCAGCCTGGTGAGTGTTGCGGCGTGCGCCAACGAGCCCTCGCCGGCCGCGGGTGGCCCGCTCGCCAGCCCCACGGTGTCAGCGTCGACGGCGACTACCGCAACCGCGCCATCGCCAGTCGTAGCGACGGCAACAGCAACCACGGCCGCCCCGTCGACATCAGCCACCGGTACGTCGGCGCCGGCGACGGTCCAGGACGTACGGCGACCGGTACGTGCCGACGGTGTCACAGCCGCCGGCTACACCGTCGGAACCTTCCCCGATCCCGTGGGGTATTGCTCGTTCTCCGTCGTCTCCAAGGACCCGGGCGTGTACGGATGCGGCTCCACGGCTCAAAACGCGCCTGCATGCTGGCCCGATCAACCCCACCATCGAATGCTCTGCCTGGACCTGACCAGGCCGCACACGCTGCTCGCTGCACCGCCAGCGACACTCCCGACCGGCCCGTGGGCTCCTGAAGAGACGGTCCCGCTGAGCCTGACGCTCGACCACGGCGAGCTCTGCTGGCTGCGCATCGGTGAGCCGGGGGCATACGCCCCGACCACCCCGACCTCGTCCAGACCTATGACTGCCGCACCGACACAGCAGGGTGGAACGGCGACTCGGTGTGGGCAAGCAGGGGATCACCCACCGCCGGTATCGACACCCACCACGCGGCCTGGACCGTTCTGGCCGGCGGGAGCAACGGCCCCAGCGTGACCATCCAGCCACCGCTGCTCACCCGGACGGTCACCCGCGTGGAGTACGTCGGTCTCGCCCGTTGACCAGCTGAATCCCCCTGATCGCTTCTCCTGCTGACGCGAACGCACGTCTCTGCCGCGATCTGTGTGCCCTCATGGTGAATACCAGATGGTCGCAAGATCGTGTCCCGACTCAAGGTGATCCCCTGGGCACCCAGCCGTCCGCTGACGATTACGGCTTCGCCGGTGACTTCGAGCGGTTCTTCGCTGCGGTCATCATCACCTTGGGCGTTGCGCAGGGTCGCGACGAGCAGTCGAGGACGCGCGGCTGGCAGCGACGGTCAGCACTGCACCCCCTAACGCGGCCGCCGTTCCGATCACGATCGCGTCGTCGAGCACTGACTGCCCTTCGTCCTTGCACGCAGACTGCGTGGCGTCGAGCGCAGCATCCGTAGGAAATCCGCGCGTCCGCGCCGCGTGAAGCGCGCCGCCGCAGATCGCCCCGTGCGCCGAGATCGGAAAGTGGGTCAAGGCCGCAGCGACGGGCAGACCGATGCCGAGGCACGACGCCGCTGCCAGTCCCAAGACACGTGGCCTCATCGGTGCCCGCTGGTACAGGACGAGAATCCCGACGCCGAGGAGCACACTCGCTGCCGCCAGGGCGTAGACGGCCAGGTAGTACCGAGAGCTGTCCACCGAGACGCAGTGGTCGCAGGCGGGAACCACGGTCAGCACTGGCGCCATGGGAGAAGCGTGGCATGTGGCAGCCTCACAGCGCGCGGGAATCCCTTCACGAGGTTCGGTCGCGCCTGACGAGCCAATGGAAGGTCGACGCCAAGATGACCATAGAGGCGAGGAGGTTGATCTCGATGCTGAGCCCGCGCTCCCCGTAAGCCGCAGTGCCTCCTGAGTACGTGCGGGGGCCACGATCGGATGTCCGCCCCCTCGCGGCCATCGACATGTAGAGAGCGGCTGCGGAGGCGCAGGCTCGTATTGGCCGAGTTCGGCGTGGGTGGTGAGAACAACTCCTGCCATCTCAGCTGAGGCTGGGTAGCGTCTGTGCGCTGCCTTCCGGTTCCAGTCGTCCGACGTCGCCTAGCGCTGATCGAAGTTGTTCGCGGGCCCGCTGAAGACGCTTTCGGGCGGCCGCGGGTTTGAGCCCCATCACGGTTGCGGCGTGGTCGGTGCTGAGGTCGTCCCAGTACACGAGCCGGACCAGCTCGAGATCATCCGTCGTGAGCTGGCGGAGCGCGCGCTCGAGCGGTTCGTGTCCGACATCCGAACCTGGTTGCAGGACCCGGATGCTGCGCGCGAGCCGCTGCGTGCCCTCGAGGCGGCGCCGTTGGCTGCGGTCATGATTGGCCGTCGGCGCCGCCGACCCACCAGCATGGGCGCCACCCCCATGACAAAGCCGAAGATGAAGGCCAGCAACGGCCGAGGAGGCAGGGTGTCGCCCCAACCCGCGGCACTAAGCCCGGTGAAGGCCGCGCCCGTTAGCAGCCCAACCGCCAGGGTGCCACCGATGTATATGGTCCGCAGCGCCCGCTGGCTGACTGGAGCACCGTAGTCGTCCCGCATGCGATGGAGCCTACGGTGGCCTGGAGACGGCGTTCCGGACCTGCCGCTGAACGGCCGTCCGGCGGCCGGGGGCGGAGGGAGGCAATCGTTCCCGTGCCTGACCCTCCCTGTGGGACGCTTTCGGCGTGGAGGCGATGAGACCACTCCAGGGAGGCGTGCGCGAAGTTGCGCCAACGCGCTTTCCTTCGCGCCGTGTCGCGGCAGTCCGCAGGGTCTTGCTGTCGGTGGGATGGATCGTTCTGTCGGTGCTCTACATCCGGAGTTACGGCCCAGGGTGGCTACCCCTGTCCGCGCTTGTCGTCAGCTCGGTGGCATTGGGCACGTGGCTCGGCGAGGCGCTGGCTTGGGGCGACCGTCCGTGTGGGGACCAGCCATAAATCTGAATGGACGGGCATTCCCACATTGCACTGAGCCTCCTGGGCGGGTACACGATGGCCGTTCCAGCAACAGAAGATTCAAGGCCGGACGAGAGATGCCCCGCAACATCCGGATCTGCCGCGGACAGCGAAGTCGCCGTCGAGCTTGCCCGCCGCGCATCCTGCCTAGATGAGGCATGATTCGGACCCATGTCGTCCATCGGGGGTGAGGAGGAACGCTCCGGTGCGCGTCGTGGGCGACTCATTATCGTGTGTGGGCTCCCCGGTAGCGGTAAGACGACCCGGGCCTTACACCTTGCGGCGCAGTATCAAGGCATCCGCTTTTGTCCCGACGAGTGGATGGTGGCGCTTGGCCTGAGTGTCTGGGACTCCGGGATGCGCGATCGTATCGAGGCCCTCCAATGGGCGGTTGCGGCGGACCTCCTGCGAGTCGGCGCAACCGTCATCATCGAGTGGGGAACCTGGGCCCGCAGCGAGCGTGACCACTTGCGTCGTGAAGCAAAGGCGCTGGGCTCCTCGGTTGAGCTTTGCTTCCTCAACGTCCCGCTGGACGAACTATGGCGACGAATCCGTGCTCGTGGTATGGAGGTCCCGCCTATCCGCCGTAGCGACCTCGAACAGTGGTTCGGCATCTTCCAGGCTCCTGCCGAAGAAGAGCTGCGTCTCTACGACCGCGCCTACTCGTGAGCCGAACGTCCGGATCTTCCGCGACGGGCGAGTCATTGGCGCCGCCTCAACTCGATGGAGAACTGGGTGCGATGCGGCACCCAGCCCAGACCCGCTCGACCGCTTCCGCCTGGCTGGCGGGGTCCAGCGCGCCGACCGCCAGTACGTGATCGGCCTGGGGCGGGCGGGCGGCGTCGGCCTCGTGCAGCAGCCGGAACTCCTTGTCTGTCAGCCACACCCGCCTGCTGGACGCACGACGCAACGCCTCGGTCAGCGGCACCGTCAGCCGGACCACGACACACGCCGGCAAGTGCTCGCGGTACAGGGTCACGGTGTCGGGGGTAACGACATCCGCGACAACGACCTCGACACCCGACCTGAAGAAGTTCGCGGCCACCGTGCACGCGTTGAGCACCCCTAGACGCTGCTGGCGCAGGCCCTCCTCGCCCTCCCAAGGAGCGGCCGCCCCCGAGAGGATCAGGTGCCGCACATCGTCGACATCGATCAAGGCGCACCGCGGACGCGAGAGCGCCAACGACCGACCGGTCACGCTCTTGCCCACCGCGGGCGGCCCACACAGCACCAGAGGGGATCGGATCTCCACAGCTCCACCGTGCCCGAGACTTGGCGGGTCCGCCATGGGTGGACCGTGCTGCGAAGTCGTCAGGACCGCGCCCCGGACCCGAGCATCACGCACACGGTGAGCGTCCCCCCAGATCGACTCCCTCATCACCAACATCGACCCCCGCAACGTCGCCTCGATCGGCCTCGCGACCAAGCTGGACTTCGCCTTCGAACGCGAGGATGCGACTCCAACAGGCAAGCCAACCGTCATCTACCGACTCGACACACCATCGGAAAACTCGGAGTAGCCCCAGCTCCCCGGCACGGCGATGTGGAGGCGTCCTCACGGAATCATCCGCATCTCGGCGCACGGGTCGAATGTCCGGACATGCCGCGATCCGCGCTCGGTAGACCTATGCATGCAACGAACTTGTTGAGCCCGCAGTCCCGGGATTCGATCTTGTGCGCCCCGAGAAGCTGAATCGCTCCCGGCTTGTAGCGCCGCCGCGTTAAGGTCACGCCCGTCCGTGGGTACGCCCGTGGTGTGTTCCAGCAGGAGGAGAGGCAACGCATGCGCGAGGTGGTTTCGTCTGTTCGCGGTGAGGAGTACATCGTCGTTGGCGTGCCAACGGGCACCCCGGTTCGTGCTGAGTTCGCCCCCGACACGACCTCGATCGTCGGCAATATTGTTTGGAATGGGTACCTCGCGTGCCGGGGTCGTTTTGCGCGACATTGGAAGGTCGCTGTGCTCAGGAAGCCGTCTTGGCGATTCGCCAGCGAATCCGTTGTTACCCGGGAGGTTCTGCCCCGAGGGGTAACGCCCGACACGCGGCTTCGCGAACTCGTGGAGGCGTGCCGGCGCGGCAGCTTCGACCTGGGAACGACCGCGCCGGATCTTGGGCCGTAGGGGACGACCTAGCACCACCGTCGCAGTTCGGGAACGCTCGGCCACGCATACGTAAGCGAAGTTGTGGAGCTCGCAATCTCCTGGGGTGAGCCGAACTGCCAAATTGAGTGTGTTCGGCAAGCCTGATGCAGAAGGATCGCAGCCATGCTGATGCGAGCCGGCAGGAGCGTCCGGTGAGGTGGGTGCGGCGAGACCGGGCAAGCCGCCATGACGTGCAGGACAGAGGAAGTCTTGCCGCACCTGATGGATATGACGTGCTGGTGTCGGTTGGGATTTCGATCGGGGGGCCTGTTGCGATCTGGTCAATTGCGGCGGGGGAGGCCCAACTTCATGCTCGTTACGAGCAGCGCGCGGGTGGCGCCATCCTTCCGGTCACGCAGCCGATTGGCTCCGTGGACGTCGTGATTGCCTTGTACGACGAAGCAGCGGGCCTGCGGTCGGCGACACCGGTTCGAACGCTGCCGGTCGCCCATCCAATGGTCGATGCCCTCGCTAACGGCACGTTTCTCGTGGTCGGTGTTCGTTGCACGTGGTCGCCCGAGGGCCCTGAACTCAACGCACTCGCCATCGATCAGTCGGGGCGCATCGTTCGCCGCGGTTGCCTCGGGGACGGCATCCAACATCTCCAGGTGGCTTCCGACGGCACGATCTGGGTGGGCTACTCCGATGAGGGCGTGTTCGGCAACTTCGGTTGGGGAGGCCCCGGGCCGACTCCTCTTGGCGCGGGTGGCCTCGCCGCGTGGTCGCCTACGTTCGAGAAGGTCTGGGAGCTCGACCCACGTGAGGGTCTCATCGCTGACTGCTACGCACTCAACGTCGCCGACGGTGAGGTTTGGTGCTGTCCGTATACGGATTTTCCGGTGGTTCGAGTCGCTCAGCGCGAGCAGACGATCTTCGCGTCGGGCGACGTCTCCGGGCCGTCCGGAATCGTCGTGAGCGGGGACACCGTGGCTCTGATCGGCACCTACCGCGACCCCTCGCTCCTGGTGTTCGGCACTGTGCGCGACGGGAACTTCTCGGAAACTGGCCGATCGAATCTGCGCATGCCAGATGGTCAACCGGTGATCGCACGGCCAGTCGCATGCCGCGGTTCGGTCGCACACTTCTTCAGGGGTCGGGAGTGGTTCAGCTTCGACCTGACCAATTGGACCGCGGTCTGATCCGCCCTGTCATGCCGCGATCCGCGCGCTCTCATTCCGATGTCAGTGTCAGTGCACGGAATGGCGGCGTGTCCCAAACCAGACTGCCGGGCGCGACGGCGTCATCGTGTGTGCGCAAAGGCGCCTGATGACCAGGTCCGTGTGATGGGCGCGTTGACCTCGGTTGGAGCATATTTCACCCTAGGATTCGGGGGCTATGGGTGGGTCCACGGGGGGTCAGGGCGAGGCGCCCATGAGGTGGCGCCAATCGTGGATGCTCGTCGCCCCGACCTCCACGTTGGTCGTGGTCGACGCGTGGCGGTGGCGGTGGTTCATTCACCCGGACGTGGCGATTGCGCGACGTGCGGCCAACATCCTCATGTCCGCCGATGGGCTGCATGTCTACGCGCAGGCGCCGCTCGCGCAGATGGGCCCGTTGGCCATCGCGTTGATCCGAATGCCGCACGCCGTGTACAACGTCGCCGTCGCCGCATTGGTCTTGCCGTTCCTACTGATGGCGGCCCGACCACTGCTCACCGGCGAGGGCGCCTCGCGCCGGATCACCTGGATGATCGCGACCACGCTGCTGATCGCCCCATGGGCCCAGTTGGCGTGGAAGGGGCACGCCGACGACGCCCTGGTGCTCGTGGGTGCCGCCGCGATGCTGACCGGACTGGCGATCAAGCGACCCCGCTGGCTGGTCGCAGGGTGGGTGTTGGCTGTAGCGGGCAAGCCGACGGCCCTGGCGCTGGCGCCGTTGCTACTGGCCTCCCCATCGAGCCTGTGGGTGTCCGTCATTTTCACCGTGGCCATGTGGGGTCCCTTCTTGAGCGTTGACCCTGGGGCGATGATGCGCGCCGGTCAGGGTGTGATGGCGGTGGTGCCCGGCGATGCCCTCGCATACCTGGGGGTCGCGCATGGGCGTCCTCCCGCCTGGGTACGCCCTTTGCAGCTGCTGATCTCGTGGATCGGGACCGGGATCGGTCACCTCCGCGCTCGCCCCGCCGCCGGCCTGCTGGGCGCGTTGGCCGCCCGTGCGGTGCTCGAACCAAACCCTGCGCCTGCGTACTCGATCGCCCTAGTCGCCATCGCCCTGTTCGTGGACGCAGGCCGTCGCCTTCCGCTGACGACCGTTGTGGCTGCTGCCGGCTTCTGGACATCCCAGATGGTGTTGGACGGTGGGTCGGGTGTGCCGCGACTGACGTTCCTGCTTGCTCTCGTGCTGTGGTGCGGGTGGATCATTTCGGGCAAGGCGTTGGACCTTGCGGGGCTGTGGAGTCAAGTCCCGAGTGTGCGCGTCGTTCGCGCCTCGGCGGTCCTCGTCGCCGGCGGTATGTGGGTGGCTACGTTTGCCGTCTCGGCCGAAGCGTCGCCCGTTTTGCAGCGGGGCAGCGTTGGAACCGGGGTGCGGTGCGTGCAGTGGGGCGTCAACCACCTCAGCAGTGCTGCGCTGACCTTCGGCCCGCAAACCCCGGTGGATGGTCAGTACGGCCCTGGCACCTCAGGTGCCGTCCAACAATTCCAGGCGCAATACGCCACCCAGGAGAGCGGGGGCCGGACAGTCGACGGGCGCGTCGGCACACTAACCGGGAGCGTGCTGTTGGAGGCGGGTTTCGGGGGCGCACCCGCAGCCTGGCACTGCGCAGACCACGTGCCCCATGACCCAAAGCTTCGCGGCGCCGCCCAGCGCAATCTGGTCTTGATCCGACGCGAGATAGCAACCATGACACCCACCAGGTTGACGACTAGGGCCAGTGCAGCGACCCAGCCGACCCAGGCGACGGCACCGATGTCGTGGTGAGCCACGGATAGGTCTGCCGGGCTGGCCGGGGGTCGAAGCTCAGGTCCACGGTCTCCATCGCCGTGGCCTGCCGGGCGATCCGCGCGAGGCCGGGAGCAAGCGGTTTCGCCACCCGGCCGATCGCCCGAACCAGAGAATGTGGCAGATGCCGTGGTGGCCGGCCGGTGAGCCGTGCGGCGAAGTCGGTGAGTGAGAGATTCTCGGTCCCACCGACCTCGATGCAACGACCGATGAGGGCGTCGTCCTCAGTCGCTCGCACGACCGCGCCTGCGACGTCGGTGACGTGGACGAAGTTCATCGGGCCACGAGCGGGACCCAGCAGTCGGGCACGTCCGTCACGACCTGTCGACGCCCCGATGACGTCGGTCCAGAGCTCGGCAAAGGCGGTCGCCCGCACGATGGTCCAGGGCGTATCGGACCTTCGCAGGTGTTCCTCGGCTGCGGCCTTCATCCGGAACAGCTCGATCGGGCTGTCGGCGGCGGCTCCCACGACGGACACCAGGACGAGGTGGCAGCCGGCCTCCACGGCGGCATCGATGAGAGCGATGGCCGCGTCGCGGTCCACCGCCTTCGGCCCGGCACCGCGACGGGGGTCCATGCCCGTCAGAGTCGCGACGACGTGCGAGGCGCCCGAGACGGCAGCTCTGGCCTGGCGGGCGTCCCCCACGTCGGCTGCCATCAGCTCTGCGCCGGCCAGCGCCGGGTCGGTGTCGGGTGTGCCCGGGTCGGCGTGCCGGGAGACGACCCGGACCGGCATGCCCTTGCGAACCAGTCGCATGACGACCTCTTTGCCGAGGCGCCCGGTCCCGCCGACGACGGCAATCACGGCCGTCCGACCGCCTGCCGGACTGCGCCATCAGCGTCGAGCATGGCCGCCTCGACCGGTTCGACAGGCTCGAGGTAGAAGCGGCAACCACGCACGAGCCCATCGCGGACCGTGAAGATCTGGACACCCGCCATACGCAGAGGTATGCCGTCGCGTCGGGTGCCGTCCATGGCCACCTCCGCCCAGACGCGGTCGCCATCGGCGACCAGGCGGTGCACCGTGGCGACCAGATCCGGGACGCCGGCGAACAGGCTGGTCCAGTTGCGGCGCACCTGGTCGGTGCCGACGAAGTCGCGAGCAGGATGGGCCGGGTTGGTGAGCGCGTAGTCCGCCGCGAAGCAGGCCACCAGGCCGTCCAGGTCGTGGGCGTTCGTCCGCTCGAAGAGGCGGGCGACCACCTCTGACGGCGTGGCAGGTGAGTCAGTCATGGCGACTCCTATTTGGTTCCAGTAGACTGGAATGGATAAGGAGGATGATCCGCTTGTCATCACCGCACGTCAAGGGGCGCAGGTATGACGCGACCGGCCGACGCGACCGAGCAGCAGCCCGCCGGGATCGCATCGTCGGAGCGGCTCGCGCTCGCTTCCTCACCGACGGGTATGCCGCGACGACCGTCGCCGCGGTGGCGGCGGACGCCGAGGTGTCGGTCGACACCATCTACAAGGGCTTCGGGGGCAAGCTCGGTCTGCTGGAGGCGGCTTGGTGGCGTGCCCTGGAGGGGCTCGGGGAGCAGCCCGCTGAGGAACGAGCCGATGCTGCGGCCCGCGACGGCGACGCCAGAACGATGATCGCGACCTGGGCGCAGCTGTCTGCCGAGGTCGCGGGCGAGAGCAGTCGCCTGTTCGCGCTCATCAGGTCTCTCGCCGTCGTCGACCCGGCCGTCCGCGATCTCTACCAACGGATCGAGGAGTCGCGAACCGCCCGGATGGCCCACAACGCGACCCTGCTTGCCGCGACGGGAGAGCTACGGCCCGGCGTCTCCGTGGAGCAGGCGCGGGACATCATGCTCGCGGTGTCCGGCCACCTGCCCGAGCCGCTGCTCGACCGCGCGGGCTGGCCGGCGCGCGACTACGTCGACCTAGTCGACCGACTCTTGCGGTCTGCCCTCATGGCTGATTCTGCAGCGTCGCGGTCAGGGTGATCGGCACGGCGGCGAGCGCCTGGCTCACGGGGCACCCGGTCTTGGCGCCCTCGGCGGCCGTCTGGAACTGGTCCGCCGTCAGGCCGGGGACGCTGGCGGTCACGGTGAGCTCGATCCCGGTGATCCCGGTGCCCGGCTGGAACGTCACTGCGGCAGTGGTGTCGACAGCCGTCGGGGGAGTGCCGGCCTGGGCAAGCGCATGCGACAAGGCCATCGAGAAGCAGGTGCTGTGGGCGGCGGCCAAGAGCTCCTCAGGGCTGGTCAGGCCGTCAGGCGCCTCGGCCCGAGCGGGCCAGGTGACCGGGTAGCTGCCCACGCCGGACGAGGTGAGCGACACCTCGCCACGGCCCTCCATGAGCGACCCCTCCCAATGGGCTGAGGCAGTGCGGGTTGTTGCCATCGGTGCTTCCTTCCTCGGCGCGACACGAACGCCCTTACGCTGCCAACTCCTTGCAGGCACCGCAAGGGCTAGGCGGCATGCGCGTCCCCTCGGACGCGGGGTTGACTCGCGAATCCACCCGCGCTCAACCCGGGCGCCGACGACGGGGTGGCGGTGCGCAGCGCACGGTTGGGGCATGGCTCTCACCGACTACCTCATCAACGCGATCTTCCTCGTCGTCGTCCTGCGCCAGGCCCGTGAGCGGCGCCTGGACATCCGCAGCCTTGTTGCGCCGATGGCCCTCGTGGTCTTCGTCGCCACCCACTACGTCCACACCATCCCCACGGGTGGCTCCGACCTTGCGCTGGCTGTCGCCCTGACGATGGTGGGCCTGAGCCTGGGGGTCCTGTGCGGCTACGCCACCCACGTCCGCGTCGACGGTGACGGCACGCGGTTCGCCCGCGTCGGTCCGCTCGCGGCCATCCTGCTCCTGGCTGGCATCAGCGCCCGGCTGGTGTTCGTCTTCGCCCTGGAGCACGGTGCCGGGCCGGCTGTCCGCGACTTCAGCATCGTCCACCACATCAGCGCAGCCGCATGGCCCCTCGCCTTGGTATCCATGGCGTTGTGCGAGGTCACCGCTCGGCTGGTCGTCGTGCAGCTGCGTGCTCACCAGATGGCACAGCGCACGTCGAGCGCCGTCACCCTGGCCGGCGCCCCCGCCTGAACCCCGGCCCAGTCCTCCTCGGGCTCGCCTTGTGCAGGCCCGAGGAGGTTCCATGGAGTCCTGGGCATCACCCCAGAACCACCCCGGCCCCGGCCAGCGAGGTGACCGACATGACCACGAGTGGGGGACCACCCAGCGGCAGGACGTTGCAGGCTCGGGCCGCTGCCAACCAGCGGCTGCACCACCAGCGGGAGCTGCTCAGGCCGCTGGGCTGGGCGGTCATCGCGGTGGTCACCGCCTCAGCCCTGACGAGCGCGCCGACTCCGGGGCTGCGCGGCGGATCGGCCGGGGTCACCGTGGCAGTGACCGTGTATGCCGCGGCGACAGCGTTCGTGGTCAGCGACCACTTCGTCGACTGGGCCACCGGAGTCCAGCTGGCCGTCATCACGCTCATGGGCGTTGCGGGGGTCGCCTTGGCCGCGCTTCAGCCGCGCGGTGCAACGGGTCTGGCGGTGGGGGCCGCGGTATGGATGGCCATGACCCGGTTGCGGCTGGACCGAGGGATCGTTCTCGGTGCGGCCCTCACGGCGGGCCAGGATGTCGCACTGCTGCGGGGCCTCCACGGCCGCTGCCGTGCTGGCCGCCACTCTCCTCAATGCTCTGCTGGGACTGGTTGCCTACGTCGTGCGCGCCTCCCGCGCCGCCCAGGACCGCACGGAGCTGCTGCTCGCCGAGCTCGCCGACGCACGGGACGAGCAGACCCGGGCGGCCGCGCTGGCCGAGCGCAGCCGGATCGCGTCCGAGCTCCATGACGTGCTGGCCCATTGCCTGTCCGGCGCGGCGATCCAGCTCCAGGGTGCGCGGGTCCTCGCGTCTCGTGACCCTGCCGGGGCGCGGGTGCAGGAGGCGGTCGAGCGGGCCAGCGAGCTCGTGAACGATGGCCTGGCCAATGCCCGCGCCGCGGTCGGGGCGCTGCGCGGAGAGCCGATGCCCGGCATCGCGGACCTGGAGACCCTGGTCGCCGGGTTCCGGCGCGACCTGCTCGTCCCTGCCGAGCTGACCGTTGACGGTGTGACCCCGGCCCTGGGCGCCGAGACCTCGTTGTTGCTCTATCGCGGGGCGCAGGAGGCGCTGACCAACGTGGCCAGGTATGCACCGGGCGCCGCCACCACGGTGATGGTGCGGTGCGCAGCGGCGCGCATCTGTTTGACCGTGCAGAACGGACCTGCCAGCCGCGTCCCGACTGTCGACGGTCTGCCGGGATCGCAGGGACTCGCCGGTGTCGGTGGCGGCCACGGGCTCGCCGGTCTGCGCGAGCGCCTCGAACGGGCCGGGGGCACCCTGCATGCAGGGCCCTACCGAGATGGCTGGCGGGTCGAGATGGAGGTGCCGGTATGACTCGGCCGCCGTTGCGGGTGGTGGTCGCGGACGACCAGCGCGCCGTCCGTGAGGGACTGGCCATGCTCATCGGCCTGCTCGACGGGATCGAGGTGGTCGCCACCGCAGCCGACGGAGTCGACGCCGTGGACCAGTGCCTGCTCCATCGGCCGGACGTCGTCGTCATGGACCTGAGGATGCCCAACCTCGATGGGGCGCAGGCGACCGCGCGGATCCGTGCCGAGCTGCCCCTGACCCACGTGCTCGTCCTGACGACGTATGCCGATGACGACGCCCTGTTTCCCGCCCTTCAGGCGGGTGCCCGCGGCTACCTCACCAAGAACGCCAGCGCGGAGGAGATCGAGCAAGCCCTCTCCGCTTTGGGGCGTGGGGAGACCCATCTGGCCCCCGAGGTGCAGCAACGCCTGATCGCCGCCAGCCTGGACGCCCGCACCGCCGGGGTCCCACCTCCGGGTCGCCTTCCCGATGGGCTGTCCCCACGCGAGGCCGAAGTGCTGTCGCTGATCGCCGCCGGGCTGTCCAACACCGATATCGCGCGCGAGCTCGTCCTCAGCAACGCCACGATCAAGACCCACATCAACCACATCTTCGCCAAGATCGGCGCCCGCGACCGCGCCCAGGCCGTCCACTACGCGTTCCATCACGGGCTGACCTGACCACTACCCGTTCTGCAGCAGGAGGCGGCACCAGAGGTCCTCGAGCAGGCGCACGTAGCGATCGGTCGACCAGCCCCGGGCGGTCAGCAGGAGGTAGTACTCGGGCGCGTTCGTCGACCACACGATGTCGGCCACCTCGCGGTCGTCCAGATCGGCGCGCAGGTCGCCGGACGCCCGGAGGTCGGCGGCGAACAGGAGCATGTTCCGCGCCCTCCGGTCGACCAGCGCGGACCAGGCCGCCGCGCAGTCGCCGTTGGTCTCCCCGGCGCGCCGCAGGGCGTCGATGAGCGGCGCGGTGCGCGGCATGACGACTCCCATGGAGGCGGCATACAGGTGCAGCTTCTCCTGGCCCGTCCGGGCGGCGCGGATGGCGACGACGTAGTCGCGTTGCTCCGCCGGGATCGGCTCCTCGGACGACCCGAGCACCATGTCGATGACCGCGACGACGAGCTCGGGCTTGCGTCCGACGCTGGCATAGACGGTGTCCACGGAGACTCCGGCGACGCGAGCGATCTCCGCGACGGTCGTGGCGTCGTAGCCCTTGGTCACCATCAGACTGCGGGCCGCGTCGAGGACGGCCCGCCGGGTGGCGGCTGCCTTCTCGGCGCGGACCTCGGATCGGTAGGGGCGGGTCTTGACGGTCTCGGCCACGCGTCCTACGGTATCAATATTCACCCGAATGCGCTTCCGGTGAATTAGCCTCAGGAGGCAGCATGGTCCAGGTCGCCACGACAGCCGATGCCGACGAGTCGAGGCCCGCGCGGGCCGTCTTCCGTCCTGCAGGAACCGGACGGGGGACGTGGGCCATGGGCTCGCTGTTCGAGCACCTGCTCACGGCAGAGGAGTCCACGGGGTCGCTCGGCGTGGCGGTCGTGACCCAGCCGCCAGGCATCGCCACGCCGCTGCACCGGCACACGCGCGAGGCCGAGGCGTTCTTCCTGCTCGATGGGTCCATGACCTACCGCGCGGGCGAGGACATCTTCCATCTCGAGGCGGGGGACTTCATCTGGCTGCCCGCCCTGCTGCCCCATGCGTTCCGCGTCACCGGCATCAGCCCGGTGAGGTTCCTCGCCCTCAGTGACCCGGGCCACCTGCTGTCCCTGTACGACGAGGTGGGGCTGCCCGCCGCCGAGCGACGGCTGCCGGGTGCCGACGGGCGGCCGATGCCCGAAGAGATCTCGCGCTGGAACGAGGTGGGCCCGCGGTACGGGCTCGAGGTCGTCGGGCCGCCTCTGCCCGAGGGTGCCTGAGTCGCTCGCGGACACCGACCCACTCGGCGGCGCTGGGGGGCGCCGAGCTCAGGCCGGTCGGACGACCAGGGCCACCTGGTTGCTGCGGACGCGGGTGAGCACCACCGTGGCCTCGGTCCGGCCCTTGGGCGGCAGCCGCAGCTGGCGACGTAACAGGTCTGCGTCCACGCTGACCCCGCGCTTCTTGATCGTGAGCCGGTCGATGCCGCGGTCCCGCAACCAGCCGCGCAGGGCCTTGACGTTGAGCGGCATGGCCTCGACGACGGCATACCGGCGCGCGAACGGCACGTCCACCCGCCGGGTCGAGGACACGTAGCCGACGCCGGCATCGAGCTCGACACCGCCGGTCGCGTCGGTCAGGGCTGACACCAACCCTGCCCGCAGCACGGCTCGGTCAGGGTCGTAGAGCCACGGCCCGACCTCGGCGAGGTTGCCGAGGGCAGCCGGCTCCTCGGCCCCCGCCGTCACGACGACGGCCGGGGACCCGTGACGCAGTACGGCCGCAGTGCGACCGGCGCGCCGCACCAGGGGCCCCCACCAGACGGCGCACTCGACCACCTCGCCGTCCCACGACGTCCACTGCGCCTCGGCGCCGGCGGGCACCGCCGCATGGGGCAGACCGGGGCTGAGCTTGGCCCCGGTGGCGGGCAAGGCCCGGGCCACCGCCTGCACGGTGTCCCACGACGGCGAGATGTCGGCGAGGCTGAAGAGACGACGGGTGCGTCCGGCGACGTCCGCCACACCGGGCGTGCGGCGGGCCGGGTCGAGCCAGGCGCCGACGCCTCGCGCACCAGCGCCGGCCGGTGCCGCGAACTCCTCGGCGGTGCCGTGGCCTGCGGTGGAGTCGGGCCAGTGCCTCAGGTTGACGGCGGCGATCGCCGCGGTGAACTCGTCGGCGTCGATGGCGCGGACCCTCAGGTCCAGCCCGGCCATCGCCATGGCGTCGGCCCCGATCCCGCAGCCCAGGTCGTACACGGTGTGGATGCCGGCGGCACGGAACCGCTGGGCATGCTGGGCCGCGACCGCCAGGCGGGTGGCCTGCTCGAGCCCGTCGGAGGTGAGGACCATGCCCCGCGCGAACTCGCCGAACTTGTCGACGGCGCGGGCTCGCAGACGGGACTGGTTCAGCGCCGCGGCCACCAGCTCCGGGTCGAAACCGGCCTCGCGCAGCCGCTGCTGCAGAGCCATCGCCTGAGCCTCGTCGTACGGGGGCAGCGACTGTAGGAGCCCCCAGCCCTCGCCGGTCGTGAGCTGGCGCAGCAGGGCGAGATCCATGCGCCGCATTGTGTCGCATGGGCCACCGCTGTCCGCCCACGGCGAACGACGCGCCACACTCTGGCACTCGAGTTGACCGAGTGCTAACCGCGAGCCTAGATTTGCGGTTGGCACTCCGGTTCGCCGAGTGCTAACGCCCCACCAGGTCGACCCCCGCGACGGCGGCCTGCGCGAGGCGGCTCGGCAGTACCGCAGCACCGCACCATCCACCTGTCCAACTTTCGACATTCCCGAAGGGGAGGTCCTCACCGTGTCGGTTTCCATCAAGCCGCTCGAAGACCGCATCGTCGTCAAGTCCGTCGAGGCCGAGCAGACCACCGCGTCTGGCCTGGTCATCCCGGACACCGCGAAGGAGAAGCCCCAGGAGGGCGAGGTCCTCGCGATCGGCCCGGGCCGCATCGACGACAACGGCAACCGCGTCCCGCTCGACGTCAAGGTCGGCGACCGCGTGATCTACAGCAAGTACGGCGGCACCGAGATCAAGCACGGCGGCGAGGAGTACCTCATCCTCTCCGCTCGCGACATCCTCGCCGTCGTCGGCTGAGCATTCGCACCATGTGAGTGACGTGCCCCGTATGCCGGCTGACCGGCATACGGGGCACGTTGCCTCCACCCCGCAAACTCATTGCTAGAGAAGGACATTCATGGCTAAGACGCTGGAGTTCAATGACTCGGCTCGCAAGTCGCTCGAGCGTGGTGTTGACGCGCTCGCGAACGCCGTCAAGGTGACCCTCGGCCCCAAGGGTCGCAACGTCGTCATCGACAAGAAGTGGGGCGCGCCGACCATCACCAACGACGGCGTGACCATCGCTCGTGAGGTCGAGCTCGACGACCCCTACGAGAACCTCGGCGCCCAGCTCGCCAAGGAGGTCGCCACCAAGACCAACGACGTCGCGGGTGACGGCACCACCACGGCCACCGTGCTCGCCCAGGCCATGGTCAAGGAGGGCCTGCGCAATGTGGCCGCGGGTGCTGCCCCGGCCAGCCTCAAGCGCGGCATCGACAAGGCCGTCGAGGCCGTCTCCGAGCAGCTGCTCAAGACCGCCCGCGAGATCGAGGGCAAGGACGAGATCGCCCAGGTCGCTGCGCTGTCCGCTCAGGACCAGACCATCGGCGCGACCATCGCCGACGCCTTCGACAAGGTCGGCAAGGACGGCGTCATCACCGTCGAGGAGTCCTCGACGGCGACGACCGAGCTCGAGTTCACCGAGGGCATGCAGTTCGACAAGGGCTACATCTCGCCCTACTTCATCTCCGACGCCGAGCGCATGGAGGCCGTGGTCGAGGATGCCTACATCCTCATCAACCAGGGCAAGATCTCCGCGATCGCCGACGTCCTGCCGGTGCTCGAGAAGGTCGTCAAGTCCGGCAAGCCGCTGGTGATCATCGCCGAGGACATCGACGGTGAGGCCCTCTCGACCCTGGTGGTCAACAAGATCCGCGGCACGTTCAACGTCGTCGCGGTCAAGGCCCCCGGCTTCGGCGACCGCCGCAAGGCGATGCTCCAGGACATGGCCGTCCTCACCGGTGGCCAGGTCATCTCCGAGGAGGTCGGGCTCAAGCTCGACCAGGCCGACCTCGACGTGCTGGGCCAGGCCCGCCGCGTCGTCGTCACCAAGGACACCACCACGATCATCGACGGCGCCGGCGCCAGCGACGACGTCACCGGCCGGGTCAACCAGATCAAGGCCGAGATCGAGCGCACCGACTCCGACTGGGACCGCGAGAAGCTCCAGGAGCGCCTCGCCAAGCTCGCCGGTGGCGTCTGCGTCATCAAGGTGGGTGCCCACACCGAGGTGGAGCTCAAGGAGAAGAAGCACCGCATCGAGGACGCCATCTCGGCGACCCGCGCGGCCATCGAGGAGGGCATCGTCGCCGGTGGCGGCTCCGCTCTCGTCCACGCCTCCGCTGTCATCGACGGCCTCGGCCTCGAGGGCGACGAGGCGACCGGATCGCTCATCGTCAAGAAGGCCGCGGCCGAGCCGCTGCGCTGGATCGCCGAGAACGCCGGGCTCGAGGGCTACGTCGCCGTCTCCAAGGTGCGCGACCTCGACGTCGGGCAACGGCCTCAACGCCGCCACGGGCGAGTACGTCAACCTCATCAAGGCCGGCGTCATCGACCCGGTCAAGGTCACCCGTTCCGCTCTGCGCAACGCCGCGTCGATCGCGTCGATGGTCCTGACCACCGACACGCTCGTCGTGGAGAAGAAGGAAGAGGAGGACCCGGCCGCCGCGGGCGGCCACGGTCACGGCCACGGCCACTGACCGAGGTCTGACCGGCGTCACCGACGCCACGGGCGGCATACCGCCCGGTCCTCAGTCCCGAGGCCCGTCCCCGCTGGTGCGGGGGCGGGCCTCGGGCGTGTGTGGGCCCCTGAAGAGGCGCGGGCTAGGCGACGGCCGGAAGGGGTGTCACGCTGGGAGGGGACCGCCGAGCGAGGTCGGTCGGCGTGCTCTGCCTGGGCGAGGTGGTGCAGATGGCGCGTGCTGCTGTCGACCCCAGCTTCGACGACTATGTCGCGGCGCGGGGAGCGCACCTGCTGCGCATGGCGTGGCTGCTGACGGGCGACTCCAGCAGGGCTCGAGAGCTCGTGGAGGTGGCGCTCGCGCGGGCGTTGCCGCACTGGCGCACCGTCAGCGAGCAGGACGACGGCCTGTATGACGCCTATGTCCGCCGCGCGATGCTGGCCGCCTTCCTCGAGCACCGTTGGCGTCGGTGGAGGCGCCGGCCACCGGCCGGGCCAGGCGAGGCCACCGGCGGGCAGCGCGACGTCCAGGACGCCTTGGCCGCCCTCAGGCCAGGCCATCGTGCCGTCGCGGTGCTGCGGTACTTCGAGAGCCTCGACGAGCATCAGGCGGCCGAGGTGCTGGACTGCTCTGTCAGGGCTGTGCGTTCGAGGAGCGCCGCGGTCCGCAGGGACCTGCACCTCGGGAGCGCGCTCGTGGAGGCGGTGCCCGAGAGCCCGGCCACCGACGGCCTGGCCGACCAGGCGCGCCGGTATGCCGTTCGCGCCCGTCGCGCGCGAACCGCCGGCGTCGCAGGCCTGGTCGCCGTGCTGGCCGCGGGCGGCGTGGTCGCGTCAGGGGCATTTCGCGACCACGTCGTCGGCCCGGCGCTGCCTGCACGTGTCGTGCGCCATGGACTCGCCGGACCTGCCGCCGGCGCCGCTGCCGGGTGCCCGGCCGCTCAGTGCGAGTGTGCGCGAGGTCCTGGTGTGTGCCGACCGCAGCGACGCCTCCGCCTGGGTGGGCTCGCTGCCGCCCGACGAGCCGGTGGCCGGGGCGGTGGCGCTGGACTATCTGCGGTTCGACCCGCGCGGCGTCAAGGAATCCTGTGGAGCGCTGCCCTCCGGGGTGGCCTACCGGATGCTGGTCCAAGGGCTCGACGGCCGGTTGGCGGCGTACGACAACCAGCGGCTGGCGTGCAACGGCTGGCCCGCGTTGGACCGGTACTTCATCGCCCTGGGCGACCAGCTGTCGGCGCAGTGGGTCACCGCCTCGGCAGACCCGTTCCTGCCGTGCACCTCCGTGCTCAGCGAGACCTTCACCTGGGGCAGCGACCTGGCTGCGGGTCTGCCGAAGGGCACCACGCTCAGCCAGGCCACGGCCTGCTTCCACCCCGTCCCTGACCCGAGTGTTCTACCCGTCCAGGTGCTCCCGGTGACGCGCAGCGTGCTCGGCGTCGAGGAGATCGCTCAGCTCAACGCCGACCTGGCGAGGTCCGGGTCCGCGGTGACTGGCCGTGCGTCCCCGAGCTGCACCCCTCTCGTGCGAGGACGGGTGGTCCTCCATGTCAGGACGACCGACGGGCGGGTGCTCCAGCTCGTGGGACTCTGCGGCAACAGCGCTGCGATGGCCGTGAACTGGAACCTCGCCGACCAGCTGGTGCTGTCTCGCGGCTCCTACGAGATGGTGCTCTCAGCATTGGGCCGCGGCTAGGTGCTAGGGGACACCAGCGGCGTAGGCCGTGCCTACGACGACGCGACCACCGTCAAGGACTCATCGGCATACGTCACGGTCTGACCGGGCCGCACCTGCGTGCCGCGGCGAAGCACCACCACGCCGTCGACGGTCACCTCGCCGTTCTCGATGACCATCCGCGCCATGGCGCCGTCGTCCACGACGCCCGCCAGCTTGAGCAGCTGACCGAGCCGGATCGACTCGTCGCGGATGGGTACCTCGAGGGAAGAGCTCACCCTCGCAGTCTAGGCGGGCGCCAGCGGCGGTCAGCTGGCCGCGGGGACGGCCTGACCGGCGTAGTACGCCTCGCGCTCGTCCTCGGTCATGGCCCCCCAGACGCCGTAGGGCTCACGGACGCTCAAGGCGTGCTCGCGGCACTGTCGCAGCACCGGGCAGGCCAGACACACCTCCTTGGCCTCGGAGTCCCGCGAACGTCGAGCCGGCCCCCGCTCTCCCTCGGGGTGGAAGAACACCTCGGGGTTCACCTGACGGCAGGAGCCCTCGAGCTGCCAGTCCCACAGGTCCGCCACCGGCCCGGGGAGTCGCGACAGTTCAGCCATGTCGTCCTCGCATCCTCGCGGCACGATGCCGCTCGTCTGGGACGCTACCCCCGGCTGACCTGCGGAAACAGACTGGAAACGTAAGGACTTGTTCAAGCCCGCCGGCCGTCCGATGGCGGTTCGGGAGCCTCAGGGACGCCCGTTACCATGGGGCAATGAGTCTTGGTGTGGATGACCGCCTGCCCGACCTCACCTCCCAGCGCTCCGCCTCGCCCCAGCCCGAGCCTGACGAGCACCTCGAGCACGACCCGTTCGCCAAGCTGGGCCTGACCTACGACGACGTGCTGCTCCTGCCGGGAGAGACCGACGTGATCCCGTCCGAGGTCGACACCACCGCCCGGCTCACCCGCGAGATCTCGCTGCGGGTCCCGCTGGTCTCCAGCGCCATGGACACCGTCACCGAGTCGCGCATGGCCATCGCCATGGCCCGCCAGGGTGGGCTCGGCGTGCTCCACCGCAACCTGTCGATCGAGGACCAGGCCTACCAGGTCGACCTCGTCAAGCGCACCCAGACCGGCATGATCTCCAACCCCGTCACCATCGGCCCCGATGCCACCCTCGAGGAGCTGGACCGCAGGTGCGGGGAGTACCGCGTGTCCGGCCTCCCGGTCGTCGACCCGGTCAACACCCTGCTCGGCATGATCACCAACCGCGACCTGCGCTTCACCCCGGTGGCCGAGTGGGCCACCACGCGGGTGCGCGACGTGATGACGCCCATGCCCCTGGTGACCGGGGCGGTCGGCATCTCCCGTGAGGACGCGACCACGCTGCTGCGCCAGCACAAGCGCGAGCGGCTCCCCCTGGTCGACGAGCAGGGGCGACTGGCCGGGCTGATCACCGTCAAGGACTTCGTCAAGTCCGAGCAGTTCCCCGACGCGAGCAAGGACGGCCAGGGCCGCCTCATGGTCGGCGCGGCAGTCGGCTACTTCGGTGACGCCTGGCTGCGCGCGACCACGCTCGTCGAGGCGGGGGTCGACGTGCTCGTCGTCGACACGGCCCACGGCCACGCCCGGCTCCTGCTCGACATGGTCCGCCGGCTCAAGGCCGACCCGGCCACCCGTCACGTCCAGGTCATCGGCGGCAACATCGCCACCGCTGCGGGGGCGGCTGGCGCTGGTCGACGCGGGTGTCGACGCCGTCAAGGTGGGCGTCGGACCCGGCTCCATCTGCACGACCCGGGTCGTGGCGGGGGTCGGCGTGCCGCAGGTGACGGCCATCTACGACGCCTCGCTGGCCTGTCGCCGCGCGGGCGTCCCGGTGATCGGCGACGGCGGCCTGCAGTACTCCGGTGACATCGCCAAGGCCCTCGTGGCGGGGGCCGACACCGTCATGCTCGGCTCGCTGCTGGCCGGCTGCGAGGAGAGCCCCGGTGAGCTCATCTTCGTCAACGGCAAGCAGTTCAAGTCCTACCGCGGCATGGGCTCCTTGGGTGCGATGTCCTCGCGTGGCAAGAAGTCGTACTCCAAGGACCGCTACTTCCAGGCCGACGTGACCAGCGACGACAAGCTCGTCCCCGAGGGCATCGAGGGCCAGGTCGCCTATCGCGGGCCGCTCGGCAACGTCGTCCACCAGCTCGTGGGCGGGCTCCAGCAGTCGATGTTCTACGTCGGCGCACGCACCGTCCCCGAGCTCAAGGCCCGTGGCCGGTTCGTCCGGATCACCTCGGCGGGGCTCAAGGAGAGCCACCCCCACGACATTCAGATGACCGTCGAGGCTCCCAACTACGGCGGACGCTGAGCGGCATACGCCATCTGCGTGAAGGGCCCTGCGAACCGGCCGCTTAGCCTGGAACCACGGCCGGTGGGGCGGCCGCGCAGGGGTCGTCCAACCTGTGCCCGCCGCTACGGCCTGGACCGTCGCGGCGATCCCAGGCGTCCCGTCGCCGGATCCCCCTCACCCCGGCGGCGGGACGTCTGGTCGCCCGCCGAGCCCGATAGCATCCTCCGGTGACTGAGATCGAGATCGGGCGAGGCAAGCGCGGACGCCGGGCGTACTCCTTCGACGACATCGCGGTGGTCCCGTCGCGGCGTACGCGAGACCCCGAGGAGGTGTCGGTGGGGTGGCAGATCGACGCCTACCACTTCGACATCCCGGTCATCGCCGCGCCGATGGACTCGGTCATGTCGCCGGACTCGGCCATCGCGCTGGGCCGGCTGGGCGGTCTGCCCGTGCTCGACCTCGAGGGGCTGTGGACGCGCTACGAGGACCCGACCCCGCTGCTGGCCGAGATCCCGACGCTCGACCCGGCCGTGGCGACGGCGCGGATGCAGGAGATCTACTCCGCCGAGATCCAGCCCGAGCTGATCGCCGAGCGGCTGCGGCACGTCCGTGAGGCGGGGGTGACGGTGGCGGGGGCGCTCAGCCCGCAGCGCACCCAACAGTTCTGGAAGACCGTGGTCGACGCGGGCGTCGACCTGTTCGTCATCCGCGGCACCACGGTCAGCGCCGAGCATGTCTCGGGCCGGGCCGAGCCGCTCAACCTCAAGCGGTTCATCTACGAGCTCGACGTGCCCGTGATCGTCGGTGGCGCCGCCTCCTATACCGCGGCGCTGCACCTCATGCGCACCGGCGCGGCCGGCGTCCTGGTCGGCTTCGGTGGGGGAGCGGCCCACACCACGCGGCGCACCCTGGGCATCCACGCGCCGATGGCCAGCGCCATCGCCGACGTCGCTGCCGCCCGGCGCGACTACCTCGATGAGTCGGGTGGCCGGTACGTCCACGTCATCGCCGACGGAGGCATGGGCGACAGCGGCGACATCGTCAAGGCCGTCGCGTGCGGCGCCGACGCGGTGATGCTGGGCGCCGCCCTCGCCCGCGCCACCGATGCTCCGGGTCGCGGTCACCACTGGGGCCCGGAGGCGCACCACCCCGACCTGCCGCGCGGCGAGCGCGTCGAGGTCGGCGCGATCGCGCCCCTGGAGCAGGTCCTGTTCGGTCCGGGCCGCACGGCCGACGGCAAGGGCAACCTCATCGGCGCCCTGCGGCGCGCCATGGCCACGACCGGCTACAGCGACCTCAAGGAGTTCCAGCGGGTCGAGGTCGTGGTGGCGCCGTACCAGCGCAGCTAAATTACCGACAGTAACTTCCTGTCGTCGCCGTCGTTCTCAGGCCGCACACCAACGGCGGTGAGGGAGAACAGGCATGCGCGCATCCATCGGCGGTCGACGGTCATGGTCGGTACGGGGGCCTGCGCGGCAGTCCTGGTGGTGATCCTTGCCGCTCCCGCGAGCGGTGCCAGCGGCGCCACGGGTGACCCGTACGGCACGCTGTGGAACATCCTGCCGCCCGGGCAGTCCGGCACCATCACTGCGACGGGCCTGCTGCAGGTCCTGGCTGGCGACCCGAACCGTGTGGCCGTCGACGGCACGAACGCGCCGCCCAACTTCGCCGACCAGCTGGAGATGTACGACGCGCTCAACCGTCGTGACCCCGCACAGCATCACCACGGCCGACATCGGCACGCTACTACAAGCGCAACGACTTCACGCCCCAGACCGTGGTGCGCAGCGCCGAGCCCAAGGCCGGGGTGTCGGTGCAGTGGGACAGCTATGGCGTCCCCTACATCACCGGCGCGACGTACGACGACACGATGTGGGGCGCCGGGTATGCCGGCACCAAGGACCGCATGTTCCTCATGGACGTGCTGCGCCACGCCGGCCGCGCCCGGCTGGCCGAGTTCGCCGGCGCCACGCCCGGACAACCTCGCAGATGGACCGGGAGCAGCTGCGCTCGGCCTTCTACACCGAGGCCGAGGCCCAGGCCCAGATCGGCAACGCGGCCATCCGGTACGGCGCCGAGGGGCAGCGCCTGATGCACGGCGCCGACGCGTTCATCGCGGGCATCAACGCCGCCCAGAACGAGATGTGCCCGGTGGTGTCCCGACCGGCACCGAACTGCCCGGCGGAGTACGCCGCCCTCGGCAAGACCCCGCAGCCGCTGGACCCGGGCCGACGTCACCTATGTCGCGTCGCTGGTCGGCGGCATCTTCGGCAAGGGCGGCGGCCACGAGTACGAGAACGCCCTCTGGCTCCAGCAGGTGCAGGCGAAGTTCGGTGCGGTGCAAGGGCGCTCGATCTACAACGACCTCCGCGAGAAGAACGACGCCGAGGCGCCCACCACGGCCGAGACGAGGTTCCCCTACGGCGGTGGCACGGTCAACGAGAACCAGCCGGGCGTCGCGCTGCCGGACCTCCACGGTCCGCAGGCGCCGGGGACGGGCGCGCCGGTCAACGGGACGACCCTGCCCTCCGGGCTGCCGGCGCTGGTGCCAGGCGGCCCGACCTCCAACCTGTCGATGAACACCCCGCAGGGCTCCATCGACGTGCCGATCGTCAGCCACGGGATGTCCAACGCGGTGCTGGTCGATGCCAAGCACTCGACCACCGGTCATCCCTCACCGTGTTCGGGCCGCAGACGGGCTACTACACGCCGCAGCTGCTCACCGAGGAGGTGCTCGACGGCCCGGGCATCAAGGCGCGCGGGGTCGCGTTCGCAGGGACCAACCTCGTCGTCCAGCTCGGTCGCGGCGTCGACTACGCCTGGTCCGCCACCAGTGCCTCGCAACGACCTCGTCGACACCGTCGCCGAGCGGCTGTGCAACACCGACGGCACGCCGGCCACGGTGAGCTCCACGGCATACCTGCGTGGACGGGCGGTGCGTGCCCCTCGACGCAGTTCGAGCCGTCGTACCTGGCCACGCCCAGCGCGGCCTCGCCCACGCCGCCCCAGCGACTACACCTACCTCGTGCTGCGCAGCGACCACGGCATCGTCCAGCTGCGGACCACGGTCAAGGGCGTCCCGGTGGCCATCGTGCAGCCAGCGGAGCACGTACCAGCACGAGGTCGACTCCATCGCTCGGGTTCGCCCGGCTGAACGACCCCGGCTACGCCACCAACGCCACGACCTTCAAGGCCGCGGCATCCGCCATCGACTACACGTTCAACTGGTTCTACACCGACGACCGGGACATCGCGTACTTCTCCTCGGGCGGCTCCCGGTGCGCGCCGCCGGCACCGACTTCGACCTGCCGCGGTGGGGCGACGCCAAGTACGACTGGACCGGGCTGGCTGCCCGACTCGGCGCATCCCCAGCAGATCAACCCGAGCCGCGGCTACCTGGTCTCGCTGGAACAACAAGACGGCTCCCGGCTTCTCGGCGGCCGACAGCGTGTGGGGCTACGGCACCGTCTATCGCAGCCTGGCCCTCGAGGACCGCGTCAAGGCCGCCATCGCCCACGGCGGCAAGCTCGACATCGGCAGGCTGACGGGGCTGCTCGCGGACTCGGCCGACGGTCGACAGCCGGGCCTTCTACACCCTTCCGGCGCTGCTCAAGGCGATCGGCAACGACCCGGCCACGGCGCCGGCGCGATCGCTGCTCCAGTCCTGGCTGGCGGACGGTGCGCACCGCGTCGACCGGGCGCGCACCGGGCACTATGCCCACGAGCAGGCGATCCGCATCTTCGACGAGTGGTGGGACGGCGGCGGCGCGGCGGTGGCCCGAGACCTCGTCGCGGGCAAGCTCGGCGAGACCCTGACCAGCGAGCTGCCGCAGCCGATCGACGACCACCCGCGGCTGGGTCGTGGCTCCAGCTGGAACGAGATCGCCTGGTACGGCTACGTCAACAAGGACCTGCGCGAGCTGGCCGGGACGACGTTCGCCTCGCCCTACGCGAACCACTACTGCGGCAACGGCGATCGCGGCAGTCTGCCAGGCCACCCTCGCCACCTCGCTGGCCGACGCGGTGAGCCGGGCGCTGGCCGACGAGGGCGTGACGAGCGTCCAGCAGCTGACCTACGACAAGACGCAGGACGACATCCGCTCGGCGACGGCCGGGGTGGTGGGCGTGCGACCGATCGACTGGCAGAACCGGCCGACCTTCCAGCAGGTCGTGGCCTTCACCGGACATCGGCCGCGCCCGTAACTTACTACTGGTAATAACACTCTCACCCACCTAGGCTTCCCCCATGGCTCCGGACCTCATCGCCGACCCCGAGACCGACCCCACCGCGACGTATGCCGTGGACCCGGCGCTGGTGCGCCGCCTGGCCCGGCGGGTGGTCGCGGGCCCGCGCGCCGAGCAGCACACGAGCCACACCCCGCTGACCGGGGCGCCGCTGGCGACCTCTGCCGCTGTCCACGACGGCCGACGTGGCGATGGCGGTGGACGCCGCCCGCACGGCCCAGCGCTCCTGGGCGCGGACCCCGATGGAGCTGCGCGAGCGGATCTTCCTGCGCTACCACGACCTGGTCCTCGAGCGTCAGGTCCAGCTGCTCGACACCGTGCAGCTGGAGTCGGGCAAGACCCGCCTCCAGGCCTTCGAGGAGGTCGCCGACGTCGCCCTGGTGGCGCGGCACTACGCCCGCAGCGCCGCGGCATACCTGCGTCCCCGGCGCCGGGGTGGGCTGTTCCCGGTCCTGACCCAGAGCGTCGAGCACCACCACCCGCGAGGGGTGGTGGGCATCGTGAGCCCGTGGAACTACCCGCTGAGCCTGGCCATCACCGACGCCATCCCCGCCCTCATGGCGGGCAACGCGGTGGTCCTGCGACCCGACCTGCAGGCGTCCCTGACCGCCCTGCAGGCGCGTGCAGCTGCTCACCGAGGCCGGGCTGCCCGAGTCGGTGCTGCAGGTGGTGCTCGGTGACGGGCCGACCGTCGGCCAGGCCGTGGTCGACCTCGCCGACTACGTCTGCTTCACCGGCTCGACCGCCACGGGGCGCAGCGTCGCGACCTCGGTGGCCGGCCGGCTGGCCGGCTTCTCCCTGGAGCTGGGCGGCAAGAACTCGATGTACGTCGCCGAGGACGCTTCGCTGGACAAGGCGGTCGAGGGTGCGGTCCGCGCCTGCTTCTCCTCGGCCGGGCAGCTCTGCATCTCGGTGGAGCGGCTCCTGGTCCACGAGTCGGTGGCTGACGAGTTCACCCGACGCTTCGTCGCGGCGGTCAAGGCGATGCGGCTGGGGGCCGACCTCGCCTACGGCGTCGACATGGGCTCGCTGGTCTCCGCCGCGCAGCTCGAACGGGTCACCGCGCACGTCGACGACGCCCGGGCCAAGGGTGCCAGGGTCCTCACCGGAGGCCGTCCGCGCCCGGACCTCGGCCCGTACTTCTACGAGCCCACCGTGCTCGAGGGGGTCAGCGCGGCCATGGACCTGCGCGACGACGAGACGTTCGGTCCCGTGGTCGCGATCTACCGGGTGCAGACGGACGAGGAGGCGGTCCGGTTCGCCAACGACACCGACTACGGCCTCAACGCGGCGGTCTACACCCGCGACGTGGCGCGTGGTCGCCGCATCGCCGCGGGCATCCAGGCCGGGACGGTCAACGTCAACGAGGGGTATGCCGCGGCCTGGGGCAGCGTCGCGGCCCCGATGGGCGGCATGAAGCAGTCCGGCATGGGCCGTCGCCACGGTGCCGAAGGGATCCTCAAGTACACCGAGTCCCAGAACATCACCGCGCAGTACCTCCTGCCCGTGGCGCCTCCGCGCGGCGTCTCCGACGAGACCTACGCCCGGCTGCTGACCGGTGCCCTGCGAGCGCTCAAGGCCATGGGGCGCCGGTGACACGCGACGCCCACTACGACGTGGTCGTCGTCGGCTCGGGCTTCGGCGGCTCGGTGACGGCGCTGCGCCTGGCGGAGAAGGGCTACCGGGTCCACGTCGTCGAGTCGGGACGCCGGTTCCGCGACGAGGACTTCGCCAAGACATCGTGGGATGTCCGGAACTACGTGTGGGCACCCAAGCTGAAATGCTTTGGCGTGCAACGGATTCACCGTCTGCCTGATGTGGTCATCCTGGCGGGCGCCGGTGTCGGCGGCGGCTCGCTCAACTACGCCAACACGCTCTACGTGCCGCCGCGGCCGTTCTTCGAGGACCGCCAGTGGGCCGACATCACCGACTGGCAGTCCGAGCTCGCCCCGCACTACGCGATGGCCTCGACCATGTTGGGCGTGGTCACCAACCCCTGCGAGGGGGTCGTCGAGGACGTCATGCGTGCCACGGCGCGCGACCTCGGGGTCGAGGACACCTTCCGCAAGACGCCCACCGGCGTGTTCTACGGGATGCCGGGCCGGCGCGTCCCCGACCCCTACTTCGGGGGCGTGGGGCCGGAGCGCACCGGGTGCACCGAGTGCGGCAACTGCATGGTCGGGTGCCGCGTCGGCGCGAAGAACACTCTGGTCAAGAACTACCTCGCGCTCGCCGAGCGGCTCGGTGTCACGATCGAGCCGCTGCGCACCGTGGTGCGCGTCGCCCCACGCCGCGAGGGCGGGTATGCCGTGACGCACGAGGCCAGCGGGTCATGGGTCCGGCGGTCGCGCCGCACCATCACGGCCGACCAGGTCGTGTTCGCCGGTGGCACCTGGGGCACCCAGAAGCTCCTCCACGCGATGCGGCAGACGGGTGTGCTGCCACGCATCTCGGCACGCCTCGGATACCTCACCCGCACCAACTCCGAGGCGCTCAACGGCGTGATGATGGAGAAGGTCAAGCCCGGCGTGGACCTGTCCAGGGGGGTGGCCATCACCTCGTCGTTCCACCCCGACGCCGACACCCACGTCGAGAACGTGCGCTACGGCAAGGGCTCCAACGCCATGGGCGTGCTGGCGACGATCCTCGTTCCAGGCGGGCGGCTGCCCCGGCCCCTCCAGTTCGTCGTCGAGGTCGTCAAGCACCCGGTGATCTTCCTCCGGTCGCTGTCGCAGTACCGCTGGAGCGAGCGCACGGTCATCGGCCTCGTCATGCAGTCTCGGGACAACTCCCTGCACGTGCGCGGCACCGTCGGTCCCCTCGGCGGTCGCGGGCTCACCTCACGGCAGGGGCACGGCGAGCCGAACCCGACCTACATCCCCGCCGGGCAGACGGCCATGCAGGCCCTGGCGCGACGGCTCAGCGAGGCCACCGGCCTGCGCGCCTTCGCCGGCAGCAGCCTGGGCGAGATCGTCAACATCCCCCTGACCGCGCACTTCCTGGGCGGGGCGCCGATCGGCTCGAGCCCCGAGCGCGGGGTCGTCGACGCGTACCACCGGCTGTGGGGCTACCCCGACCTGCACGTCGTGGACGGCTCGGCGGTCTCGGCGAACCTCGGCGTCAACCCCTCGCTGACCATCACCGCCCAGGCCGAGCGCGCCATGTCCCTGTGGCCCAACAAGGGCGAGGCCGACCCGCGGCCGGTCCAGGGCGCCCCCTACGTCGCCCTGGATCCGGTGAAGGCCGCCAACCCCGCCGTCACGCGCTATACCCATGAGAGCGCCCAGGTCTGAGCGGGCGGATCGGCGGGCTCGGAGCGCAGGCGCCGGAGAGGCACATGGAAGGCGGTCTGCGGCTGTGTCCCCTGCGACCTCGCGGCAAACCGCCTTCGGTGGGTGCGGCTGGAGACGAGCCGGGGGTGGGTCTCCAGCCGCACCACCCAGACAACGACGGCCGAGACGGTTCGTTACGCGCGATGTCCCACGGGTTTCTACGCGGGCTGGATGACCTCGATTCCGACGCTCTGGGCAGCTTCGGCGAGGCGTGAGTCGTACGTGACCAGGGCGTCGACGTCCAGGGCGATGGCCGCGGCGAGGTGCAGGGCATCAAGGGAGCGAAGTGTCGGCCCAGGGAGCAGTCCGGCCTGCCGGAACAGTGGAGCGGGCAGCTCGTAGAGGTCCACTCCGTCGAGAAACGCGCTGACGTGGTCTTGATGCAGCGCGGGGTCCGATGTGCGAACCGGCGCATCTCCGTCTCCAGGAGCCGGCACGCGACCAGAGTCGGGCTGACGTCGTCGATCGTCTCCGCCAGGACCGGAGACTCGGACTCCTCGATGACGAGCTTGAGGGCGGCGGACGTGTCGAGGTACCAGGTCCTCGCTCGGCTGGTCATCGCTCCCCGCGCAGCTCGTCGAGGACCTGCCCGCTCGATGTCGTCGACTGGACCCGGGGGCGACCGACGTACCGCACGTGGCTGCGAGCTGCCCGCCCGAGAGGAAGCCCGGTGCCCGGGGCGGCACCCCCGCTGGGCTTCAGCTCTGCGACCGCCTTGCCGTTCTTGGTGACCAGGAAGGACTCGCCCGCCTCGACGGCTCGGATGACCTCGGCGTTGTCGTTGCGCAGCTCCCGCTGGCTGATGGTCCGCATTCCTCCAGCGTACCCGAGTCTGTAGCACTTGTGTAGCACAAGAGGGCGGCCCCTGCGAGCGGGGCGACCGTGCTGCTCCCGTAGCCTGACCGGGTGTTCCGGACCGCGCTCAAGCCACGCTGGCTGGGCCTGTTCCTTCTCGTGGTCGTCATCGTCGTCACGTGCGTCGAGCTCGGGATCTGGCAGCTGCACGTCGCCCAGGACAAGGGGCTGGCGGCCGCCCTGCAGCGGGCCCACCAGGCCCAGCCCATGGCGGTCGTCGACGATCCTCAGCCCCCAGCAGCCGTTCCCCAACTCCGAGTCCGGGCGCCCCGTCACCGCCGTCGGCACGTATGCCGCGCCGGGCCAGGTCATCGTCGGGCCGCGTCGTCTGGAGGGCCGCACGGGGTACTGGGTGCTGACGCCCCTCACTCTGACCGCGAGCCATACCGTGCTGCCCGTGGTGCGTGGCTTCGTGACGGACCCCGCGGCGGTGCAGGCGCCGCCCACCGGAGCGATCTCGCTCGACGGCTCGCTGGCGCCGGGGGAGTCGCCGGCGGACCCGCCGGCGCTCTGCCGGCGGGTGCGGCACCCGCGCTCGGCTCCGTCGACCTGTCGATCCTGGTCAACCGCTGGCCCGGTCCGCTCTACAACGCGTTCGTGTTCGCCCAGAGCGAGAAGACCTCGACGGGCGCGCCCGTGGCTCCGTCCGCAGGGCTCCAGCGGGTGCCGCCGCCGGAGGTGAGCGGGGGTCTGCAGTGGCGCAACGCGGCCTACGCGGTGCAGTGGTGGATGTTCGCGGGCTTTGCCGTGTTCATGTGGTTCAGGATGGTGCGCGATGATGCCCGGCGTGACTGACATCAAAGACCCCGCGGGCACCACGAAGGCCCTCACCTTCTTCAAGACCATGGCCATCCTGTCGGGCCTGGCGCTCTTCGTGCTGATCGCGATCGTCATCCTCAACGGCGGCTTCGGCAAGGGCGGCGCCTCAGCCGTGTGGAGCCCGATCCACGGGATGATCTACTTCGTCTACGTGATCTCCATCGCCAACCTCGGCTTCAAGGTCGGCTGGAGCCTGCCCAAGATGGTCGGCATCATGCTGACCGGGTTCGTGCCGCTGCTGCCGTTCTGGGCCGAGCGGCGCTTCGTCGCCGAGGTCGAGGGACGGCTCGCCCCCGCGCGCCGGTAGCCTTTCAGCTGTGAGCGACCCCGCAGCCGCCGACGTGGTGACCAGTGACGTGACCCAGGCCCAGGACGACGACCGGGTGGAGGCCCCCGTGGCCGACCGCGCCGAGCCGCCCACCACCCCGCTGCAGGCCCGGCCGGTCCTGGTGGTCGACTTCGGCGCCCAGTACGCCCAGCTGATCGCCCGCCGTGTCCGCGAGGCCAACATCTACAGCGAGGTCGTGCCCCACACCGCCTCGGTGGACGAGATGCTCGCCAAGGACCCCGCGGCGATCGTGCTGTCGGGTGGGCCCTCGTCGGTCTACGAGGAGGGGGCGCCCGAGCTCGACGCCGCGCTGCTCCAGGCCGGGCGTGCCGGTGTTCGGCATGTGCTACGGCTTCCAGTCCATGGTTCAGGCGCTCGGTGGCACCGTCGCCCACACGGGTCTGGGCGAGTACGGCTCGACGCCGGCCGCCATCTCCGACCCCACCTCCACGCTGTTCAACGGCCAGCCCACCGACCAGTCCGTGTGGATGAGCCATGGCGACTCGGTGACCCAGGCGCCCGACGGCATGCGGGTCACCGCCTCCACCGCGGGTGCCCCGGTCGCCGCCTTCGAGGACGACGAGCGGCACCTCTACGGCGTGCAGTGGCACCCCGAGGTGATGCACTCGACGTTCGGGCAGCGGGTCCTGGAGAACTTCCTCTACCGCGGTGCCGGCCTGACGGGTGACTGGACCGCGGCGCACGTCGTGGACGAGCTGGTCGACGCGATCCGCGAGCAGGTCGGGTCCTCGCGCGTGCTCTGCGCGCTCTCTGGTGGCGTCGACTCCTCGGTCGCTGCGGCGCTGGTCCAGCGGGCGGTCGGCGACCAGCTCACCTGCGTCTTCGTCGACCACGGTCTGCTGCGGGCCGGCGAGGCCGAGCAGGTCGAGAAGGACTTCGTCGCCGCGACGGGTGTCGACCTCGTCGTGGTCGACGCTCGCGAGCGCTTCCTCGACGCGCTGGCCGGAGTCTCCGACCCCGAGGAGAAGCGCAAGATCATCGGTCGCGAGTTCATCCGGGTGTTCGAGCAGGCCGCCCGCGACGTCGTCGGCTCGCGCGGCGACGACGAGCACCCCGTGGAGTTCCTCGTCCAGGGCACGCTCTACCCCGACGTGGTCGAGTCGGGCGGCGGCACCGGCGCGGCCAACATCAAGTCCCACCACAACGTCGGCGGCCTCCCCGAGGACCTCCAGTTCAAGCTCGTCGAGCCCCTGCGGTCGCTGTTCAAGGACGAGGTGCGCCAGGTCGGCCTCGCAGCTCGGCGTGCCCGAGGCCATCGTGTGGCGCCAGCCGTTCCCCGGCCCGGGGCTCGGCATCCGCATCGTCGGCGAGGTGACCGCCGAGCGGCTCGAGGTGCTGCGCGCGGCCGACCAGATCGCCCGTGAGGAGCTCACCGCCGCCGGGCTCGACCGCGACATCTGGCAGTGCCCCGTCGTGCTGCTGGCCGACGTGCGCTCGGTCGGCGTCCAGGGCGACGGCCGCACCTACGGCCACCCCGTGGTCCTGCGCCCGGTGTCCTCCGAGGACGCCATGACGGCGGACTGGACCCGCGTGCCCTACGACGTGCTCGCCAAGATCTCGACGCGCATCACCAACGAGGTCCGCGAGGTGAACCGCGTGGTCCTCGACGTGACCAGCAAGCCGCCGGGCACGATCGAGTGGGAGTGACCCGTGAGAGTGAACCGGTGGGGCTGAGCTGATGAGCACCGACGCGGTCAGCCGCGCGGTGATGCGCCACGTCCTCATCGGGCCGCCGCTGCGGCTGGCCACGCGGATGAGCGTCGAGGGCCGTGACCACGTTCCGCCCGAGCGGTGCGCTCATCGTCGCCTCGAACCACCTGTCGTTCCTCGACTCCATCGTCATCCCGCTGGCCTCGGGCCGGCAGGTGCACTTCCTGGGCAAGGCCGAGTACTTCCAGGGCCGCGGCCTCAAGGGGGCGGCCGTGCGCTGGTTCCACACCACGGCAGGCACGATCCCCGTCGACCGCGCCGACCCGCGCGCCGCCGCCGGCTCGCTCGAGGTCGCCGAGGCGGTCCTGCGCCGGGGTCGAGGCGTTCGGTGTCTATCCCGAGGGCACGAGGTCGCCCGACGGCCGGCTGCACCGGGGCCGGACCGGCGTCGCGCGCATGGCGCTCGCGACGGGAGCCACCGTGCTGCCGTGCGCGGTCATCGGCACCGACAAGGTCCAGCCGCCGGGGTCCAACGGCTTCCGGCCCGCCAAGGTGGTCGTCCGCTTCGGCCCACCGGTCGACGTGGCCGCCCTCCAGGCCCGCTACCAGAAGGCCGCGCTGCTGCGCGCCGTCACCGACGCGGTGATGGACGCCATCGGCGACCTGTCCGGCCAGGAGCGGTCGGGCCAGTACGCCTCCGACGTGAAGTCCGCCCTGGGCGCATGACCGAGCTCCGCGGCATACCTGCTGCTGTGGTTCGACACACCCACCCGTATGCCGCGTGGCCGCCGACGAAGCGCCGCCGGTTAGGGTTTGTGCCGTGTTGAGGACGACGGCGGCCGTGGTCGCAGGCAAGGCCGCACGCGCCGCATCACGGCTGCGCGGCGGAGGCTCGGCGCTGCCGGGGCTGGTCGCCGAGCGGGTGGACCCCGGGTTCCTGGCCCACGCCCTGGCCGAGGTGCGCGGCGGCATCGTCGTGGTCAGCGGCACCAACGGCAAGACGACGACCACCAAGATGCTCGTGGCCGTCCTGCGCGCCCATGGCCGCACCGTGTTCACCAACCCCACCGGCAGCAACTTCACCCGCGGCGTGATCTCCTCGATGCTCGGCGAGCTGCCCATGGGCGGTCGCCTGCGCGCCGACATGGCGGTGCTCGAGCTCGACGAGGCCCATGCGCTGAAGTTCGCCGAGGCCGTGCGCCCCACCCACAGCCTGCTGCTCAACGTCGCCCGCGACCAGCTCGACCGGTTCGCCGAGATCGACCACACCGCCCAGCTGCTGGCGACGCTGGCCGAGCAGACCACGACCGGCGTCGTGCTCAACCTCGACGACTCCTTCGTCTCGCGCATCCGCGACCGCGTGGCCGACGGCGTGCAGGTGCGGTACTTCGGCGTGGACGCCTCCATCGCCGACCGGCTGCCCGAGCTCCAGGAGCAGGACGTGCGGTTCGAGGACGGCTTCACCGCCCCCGAGCCCGGTCCGGACGACGGGCTGCTCAAGCCGTCGGACGAGCGGACCTTCGAGGTGCTGTTCGGCGAGTCCGCCGTGGGTCCTCTGGAGCTGCAGCAGCGCGGGCTCGCGGCGATGATCAACGCGACGGCCGCCACCACCGCCGCCCGCACCCTGCTGGGGCCCGCGTTCGACGCCGAGCGGGCGGCCTCCGCGCTCCGCGCCGTCACGCCGCCCTTCGGCCGCGGCGAGGTGGTCATGGCCGAGGGCCAGCCCCTCGAGCTGGTGCTGGTGAAGAACCCCGCCGGCTTCACCGTGGCCCTGGGCACCTATGGCACGACCCCGGTCGCGACCATGATCGCCATCAACGACAACTACGCCGACGGCCGGGACGTGTCCTGGCTCTACGACGTGAGCTTCGAGAGCCTGCGCGAGCGCGGGGTCGCGGTCACCAGTGGCGTGCGCGGCTACGACATGGCGCTGCGCCTGCAGTACGACGACGTGCCCGTCGAGGCCGTCGAGACCGACCTGGACCGCGCGCTCGACCAGTTCCTGGCCCGCCACCCCGACGAGCCGAAGCGCATCTTCTGCACGTATACGGCGATGATGGCGCTGCGCCGCACGCTCGCCGCGCGCTACGACCTGCCCGACATCGGTGAGGAGGCGTCATGAGCGGCGATCCCGAGCAAGGGCGAGATCCACCTCGTCCACCTCTATCCCCGTGAGATGAGCATCTACGGCGACCTGGGCAACACCCGGTGCCTCGCCTCGCGCATCCGCCGCCACGGCTACACGCCCGTCGTCCACCAGCACCACCCGGGGGGCGAGTTCCCCGAGCAGGCGCACCTCGTCGTCGGTGGCGGTGGGCAGGACTCGGGCCAGGTCCGGGTGGAGGCCGACCTCGAGCGCATCGCCGACCGGCTGCGCTCGCTGGTCGACGCAGGCACCCCGATGCTGATGATCTGCGGCATGTACCAGCTGTTCGGCAACGCCTTCATCACCGTGGAGGGCAAGCGGCTGCCGGGTCTCGGCATCCTCGACGTGACGACCCAGGGCAACGCCAAGCGGATGATCGGGCCGGTCGTGCTCGACACCGAGTTCGGTGACGTCGTCGGCTACGAGAACCACTCGGGCTCGACGACGTTGGGTGCCGGCCAGGCGCCGTTCGGGACGGTCCGCGCCGGTCTCGGCAACAACGGCACCGACGGCACCGAGGGTGCGCGGACGGGCAACGTCTTCGGGTCCTACCTGCACGGGCCGATCCTCCCGGCCAACCCGGCCCTGGCGGACGCCCTGGTCGCGCTCGCGGCCGAGCTCGCGACGGGCGCCCCGTTCGAGCCGCTGGCCCAGGACGACGCGTTCGCCGACGAGGCGCGCACCCGTCAGGTGCGCCGGCTCGTCAAGCGGGGCTGAGCGCCGCGCCGACCTGGTCGGCGAGCAGCACCGCCACCCGGAGCTGGTCGGCGCTCGGGCGCACCACGCGGGTGGCGGCGGTCAGCAGGAAATGGCCCACGACATACCCCCCGCTCCGGACGAGCAGCGCCGTCTCGGCGTCGACCGGCAGGCCGTGACGGCTGACGTCGAGGACCCGACCGGACCGCAGCACCGTGCCGTCGGCCGTCAGCAGGGGCTCGGCGACGTTGCTCGGGGGGCCCGCCAGGTATCGGCACCGGTCGAGGCCGAGCACCTCGGTGAGCCGCAGCGCGACGCTCGTGGTCAGGTCGGCGGTGTCCGCGTGGGAGACCGCCATGGCCGAGACGGCGGTGTCGACCAGCCCGGCGAGGTAGCCGGTGGTGCGGCTGGCGCGGTCCTGCTGGCGCCGGCCCCACAGCGCCAGCTCGCTCACCGCGACGCCCACGGCGACGAGCAGGACGGTGGCCTCGACGTCGGCCGGGCTGGTGATCGCCAGCTGGCCCTTCGGCTCGGTCAGCAGCACGTCGAACCACAGCGCGCTGGACAGAGCGGCGACCACCCCGGCCGCCCGGATCCCGGTCGCGGCGGCGGCGACCACGGCGAGCACGAGCAGCAGGGCCGCGGACACCGCGGGGACCGAGCTCCACGCCACCGTCAGCACGAGACACATCACCAGCGGCACCAGCGCCGCCACCGCCACGACCACCGGCCGCCGTTCCACGAGAATCCTCTGCATGTCCATGAAGCCATGAGGCAACCGGCGCCCAGGTGCGGGTCAAGGCTCTTGACGCGATCTGTATGCCGCGTCGCGCCCGTTGCGCCGCCACGCGCCGAGGACTGGGCGAGAATCGAACCATGAGCAGAGGTGCGCTGCGGGTCTACCTGGGTGCCGCGCCCGGCGTCGGCAAGACGGTCGCCATGCTCTCCGAGGCCCATCGCCGGCTCGAGCGCGGGACGGACGTGGTCATCGGCGTCGTCGACAGCCGCGGGCGTGACTTCACCGAAGCCCTCGCGGCCTCGCTCGAACGCGTGCCACCCCGCCGGTTCGACGGGTGTGGCGCGACGGCGACACCGTCGAGGAGCTGGACACCCTGGCGGTCATCGCGCGCCGGCCCGAGGTCGTGCTCGTCGACGACCTGGCACACAGCAACGCGCCGGGCAGCCGGCACGCGAAGCGGTGGGAGGACGTGGAGGAGCTCCTCGAGGCCGGGATCGACGTCGATCTCGACGGTCAACATCCAGCACCTGGAGTCGCTCAACGACGTGGTGGAGTCGATCACCGGCCTGCGACAGCAGGAGACGGTGCCGGACGACGTCGTGCGCCGTGCCGACCAGATCGAGCTCGTGGACATGTCGCCCCAGGCGCTGCGCAGGCGCCTGGCGCACGGGAACGTCTACAGCGCCGACAAGGTCGACGCCGCGCTCGCCAACTACTTCCGCGAGGGGAACCTCGGCGCCCTGCGCGAGCTGTCGCTGCTGTGGGTGGCCGACCGGGTGGAGGAGGGGCTGGGGCAGTACCGCTCCGAGCACTCCATCGCCGAGTCCTGGCCCACCAGGGAGCGCGTCGTCGTCGCCCTGACCGGAGGCCCGGAGGGTCGCACCCTCCTGCGCCGCGGCGCGCAGATCGCCTCGCGGGGTGCCGGCGGCGAGCTGGTCGCGGTCTACGTGACGCCGCCCGACGGTCTGGTCGACGCCCGGCTCGAAGGGATCGCCGAGCTGCGCCGGCTGACCACGGAGCTGGGCGGCACCTTCAACGTCATCAAGGGCGACGACGTCGCGCAGGCCCTGCTCGACTTCGCCGCCAGCGTCAACGCCCGCCAGATCGTCATCGGCGCCTCGCGCCGGCTGCGCTGGCAGGCGGTGTTCTCCCCGGGGGTGGGGCAACGCGTCGTGGACGGCTCCGGCGACATCGACGTCCACCTCGTGAGCCATGAGCTGACCCACAGCGTCCGGCCCCCGCTGCGGTTCGGCCCCGACCTGGGACTGGCACGGACCACGCGTCGGCTGGGTCCTGGCCACGCTCGGCACGCTCGCGCTCACCGGCATACTCAGGGCGACGCCCGGGTGGCACGACCTGCCGCTCGAGGTGCTCCTGTTCCTGCTCCTCACCGTGCTCGCCGCGCTGGCCGGTGGCCTGTGGCCCGCGCTGCTCGCCGCGCTGCTGAGCAGCGTGGCGCTCAACTGGTTCTTCACCCCGCCACTGCACACGCTCACCATCGCCGACCCGCAGGACCTCGTCGCCCTGCTCGTGTTCGTCATCGTGGCCGTGTCGGTGTCCTCGCTCGTGCACGTCAGCGAGCGCCGGGCGGCGTCCGCGCGGGCGGCCCAGCGCGAGGCGGCCGCACTCGCGGCCTCGGCGGAGTCGCTGCTCGGCGAGCGCGACCAGCTGCCGGCCCTGCTGCGTCAGGCGGTCGAGTTCTTCGGCGTCGACGGCGCTGCGGTGGTCAGCCGGCCCAGTGTGCGCGACCCGTGGCAGGTGTGGTGCGCCACCGAGGGCTTCGACGTGGAGGGCATCCCGCGCGCCTCGGTGCTGGCCACCGTCGACGAGGAGCGGTCGCTGGTGCTGCTCGGGCGGGTGCTCACCGGCGCCGACCGCAGGCTGGTCTCCGCCTTCGCCTCGCGCGCCGCCGCGCTGGTCCGCAGGGACGAGCTCGTCGAGCAGGCCCGGCGCGCCTCGGCGCTCGCCAAGGACAACCGAGCCCGGACCGCCCTGCTGGCCGCCGTCTCGCACGACCTCCGCACGCCGCTGGCGAGCATCAAGGCGGCGGTCTCCGGGCTGCGTCAGGGCGAGGTGTCCTTCACGCCCGAGGACGAGGCCTCGCTGCTGGAGACGATCGAGGAGTCGACCGACCGGCTCACCGCGCTGGTGACCAACCTCCTGGACATGTCGAGGCTCCAGAGCGGCTCGATCACCCCACGCGTGGGACCGGTCGACGTCGAGGCGGCGGTGTCGCTGTCGGCCGGCCAGCTCCCCGAGGGGCGGCGCGTGCGGCTCGTCGTCGCGCCCGACCTGCCGCAGGCGGTGGCCGACTCCGGCCTGCTGGACCGCGTCCTCGCCAACGTCCTGGAGAACGCCCTGCGACACTCGCCCGGCCGTCAGGAGGTGGTGGTCCACGCCTCGCCGGTCGCGGACCGGGTCCAGCTGCGGGTCGTGGACCGGGGCGTCGGGGTGCCCGAGGAGGCGAAGGACCTGATCTTCGCGCCGTTCCAGCGGTTCGGCGACGCGCCCAAGGCGGGCACCGGTGTGGGGCTCGGGCTGGCCGTCGCCCGGGGCCTGATGGAGGCGATGGGCGGGACGATCCTGGCCGAGGACACCCCCGGTGGTGGCCTCACCATCGTCATCGAGCTGCCCGTCCTCGCCGAGCCGCGAGCGCTCCGGAGTCCCCTCGGCTCGCTGACAGGATGAGCTCGTGAGCGCCATCCTGGTCGTCGACGACGAGCCGCACCTGGTGCGCACCCTGGCGATCAACCTGCGGGCCCGCGACTACTCCGTCGAGACGGCCGGGGACGCGCACTCGGCCCTGGTCGCCTTCCACGAGTCGCGGCCCGACCTGATGGTGCTCGACCTCGGGCTGCCCGACCTCGACGGGGTCGAGGTGCTGCGCCGCATCCGCCAGGTGTCCGACGTGCCCGTCATCGTGCTGTCGGCCCGGACCGACTCCGTCGACAAGGTCGAGGCGCTCGACGAGGGCGCGGACGACTACGTGACCAAGCCGTTCGCGATGGAGGAGCTCCTCGCGCGGGTCCGGGTCGCCCTGCGCCGAGACCGCGAGACGGCCGACGCCGCGCTGCCGCCGTTCGGACCGCGCGGTTCACCCTCGACTTCGACGAGCGCCGGGCGGTCGTCGACGGCGCCGAGGTGCGCCTGACGCCGACCGAGTGGCGGCTGCTCGAGGTGCTCGCCCGAGAGCCCGGCCACCTGGTCCCGCACCAGGAGCTGCTGCGCGAGGTGTGGGGTCCGCGCTACGGCCGCGAGTCGAACTACCTACGGGTCTATGCCAACCAGCTGCGTCGCAAGCTCGAGCCCGACCCGGCGAGGCCGCGGTACCTGCTCACCGACCCCGGGCAGGGCTACCGGCTGACCGGCGACCCGCCTGCAGGCTGAGGCCGCCTCGCAGACAGCGGCCCGGGAGTCAGCCGACCGGCTCGGCGGCCGAGGTGTCAGCGGGAGCGCTCTTGGGGCTGAGCGTCCAGGCGAGCCAGCCGAGCGCCCCCAGAGGGACCTCCATGACGTGGGTGAACACCGAGAACAGCACCGCGCCAGCCACCGACTCGGGGTGCCCGGCACCCCACGCCACGAGCGTCGCGACGGTGACGGACTCCGTCACCCCCAGCCCGCCGGGAGTCACCCCGACCGCGGTGGCCAGCCTGCCGATGGCGTATGCCGCGAAGAGCTGGCCGTAGTGCAGGTGGACACCGGTGGTGTGCATGCACAGGAGGAACAGCAGGTAGTAGACGCCGAAGTACCCGGCCAGCCCCAGGGTCATCTTGAGCCAGCCATGGCGGACGACCTCGTTGATCCGCCCGCGCAGGTCCCTGACCAGTGCCTCGACGCTCATCGACCGGCGGTGCCAGAGCCGACCGGCCACCGCGTCGATGCCGCTCCCGACGGCGACCGCGGCTCGCTCCGAGACGAGCACGGCGACGAAGGTGGTCAGGATGAGCGTGCCCGTGACCGTTGCCGCGACCGCGGCATCCCGCAGCGGCTTGGGCACGTCTCCGGCACCCGCGAGCAGTCCCACGATCGCCAGCAGTGGCAACGCGATCCGCGACAGGACGTTCCACACGCCGGTGACGATGGCGGAGGTGGAGATGTCGCGACGGGAGAAGCCCCACGACCGGCAGATCGTGTAGGTCGCGGCCAGCCCGACCGCCCCGCCACCGGGCAGCAGGTTGCCCACCGCGGATCCGGCGACGTTGACGACCAGCGCCTGCCAGTGCCGCAGTCCGGGCATCGAGCCGGTGAGCGTCAGGGTGTAGCAGTACAGCCCGACCATGACGCCGACCACCATGAGGGCATCGGTCGCAGGCGGCACCTGGCGCAGGATGTGCCAGACCGCACCCCAGGTGGTGTGCCCGAAATGGGGGAGTCCCCAGACCAGGAGGAAGGCGGCGAGGCCCAGCCCGACGACGCCCTGCGCGACGGTCCGCGAACGCGAACGTGGACGGCGACGTGGTTCGGCGGTCATGGCAGACCCTCGAAGATGTCCCGCGCCACCGGCTGGCCCGGGCGCCGCGCCGGGTCGACGAACCACTCCCGGCCGAACACCAGGTCGTACAACGGCCGCGGGATCCGCAGGAACGCGGCCAGCGTCCGGTCGGCGCCGCCCTCGGCGCTGGCCTGCGAGGCGTGCGCGCGCATCGCGGCACGCTTCGCGGCGGCATACCGGATGACCGAGATGCGGTGGGTGATGTCCTGACGCGCGCTGTACGCGCGGGCGAACGCGGCCCGGTCGAAGTCGGGAGGGAAGCGGTAGACGCGCGCCGCCAGGTCGAGCCCACGAAGCAGCGTGTCGCGGGGCACGGTCGCCTCGAGCACGCGGGGGGTGCCCGCGAGCTCGGCGGCGCGCGCCCCCACCTCGTGGACGCGCACGTGGTCGCGGTGCCCGTAGCCGCCGTTGGCGTCGTACGTCATGAGCACGTCGGCGGACTCCTCGCGCAGCACGGCCTCGAGCCGCCCGGCGGCCTCGTCGAGCGGTGCCCGCAGGAACCGGGTCCGGCCGGGCGGGTCGGCAGGCAGCATCGCCGGTCATCCCGCTGTCGGCATAGCCGAGGTAGACGAGCCGGGCGACGCCGAGCGCACCGGCCGAGACGCGCAGCTCGTCGAGCCGCCGCGAGCCCAGGTGACCGTCCGCGGCATACGTGTCCGAGGCGAGGCCCAGCTCGCCGTCGGTGGCCACGACGAGCACGACCCGATGCCCCTCCGCGGCGGCGCGCGCCATCGTCCCCGACGTGAGCAGGGCTTCGTCGTCGGGGTGCGCGTGGAACGCCACGAGGGTGCGGGTCATCACGAGTCATCCTTCCGCATGGCAGGCTCTAGCCCGTGAAGGTGGCGCTGTTGACCGACTGCTACCTGCCCAGGCTGGGCGGGATCGAGGTCCAGACCCACGACCTCGCGGCCCGCCTCCAGGCGCGTGGCCACCAGGTCGAGGTGTTCACCGCCACACCCGGTGACCAGGGACAACGGTCGGGCGTGGTCCAGGAGGTCGACGGCGTTCCCGTGCACCGGATGGCGCTGCGGCTGCCGTGGGAGCTGCCGGTGAACCCGCTGGCGCCACCGGAGGTGCGACGCCGGCTCCGGCGTGGCGGCTTCGACGTCGTCCACCTGCACATGGGGGTGGTGAGCCCGTTCGCCTCCGACCTGGCCGACGTCGCCCTCGGGCTGGGGCTGCCCACCGCCATCACCTGGCACTGCCTGATGGCCCGCTCCGCGACGGTCTTCCGCGCCCTCGGCCACGCGCGTCGGTGGGCCCGCCGCGGCGCGGCCCTGTCGGCCGTGTCGGGCGTCGCGGCCGCCCAGGTGCGGCAGGTCGCGGGGGAGGGCGTGGCCGGTCGAGGTGCTGCCCAACGGCATCGACGTCGCGACCTGGGCTCCGCCCGAGCGTGCCGCCGCACCGGAGCCTGCCACCGCACCCGAGGGCGAGGTCGTCCGCGTCGTCGCAGCGATGCGCTTCGCCCGCCGCAAGCGGCCCGGCGGCCGTGCTGGAGATCGCGCGGGCGGCTCGTGACCTGGTGCCGCCGGCGGTCGGCATGCAGCTCGACCTGTTCGGCGACGGGCCCGAGCGGCGGCGGCTGCAGCGGTTCGTCGACCGGCACGAGATGGCCGGCTGGGTGTCGATGCCGGGGCGTGCCACGCGCGAGGAGCTGCGCGCCCGGTACTGGGACAGCCACGTCTACCTCACCCCGGCGCGCCTCGAGGCCTTCGGTATCGCCGCCCTGGAGGCCCGGACCGCCGGGCTGCCCGTGCTGGCCCGTCGGGACACCGGTGTGGCGGACTTCGTCACCGACGGGGTCAACGGCATCCTCGGGCGCGACGACCAGGCGCTCGCCGAGGCCCTGGCCACGCTCGTCACCGACGGGGCGCTGCGCCACCGGATCGCCAAGGAGAACGCCTCCGTGCCCCCCGCCCAGAGCTGGGACGCCGTGGCGGCCGCTGGCCGAGCGCGAGTACCGGCGGGCGGGTGCGACATGACCCCCACGCCGCGCAGGAGAGCAGGGACGCCCAGCGGAGATCCGGGTGCAGGCCACCGCTCCCGGGGGCCGCGAGGTGGCCCGGTTCGTCGTGGCGCACGGTGCCGACCCCGTCCGTGAGCTGGCCGGGCTCGGCTGGGGCGGCGCCCGGCTGATGGAGGCGTCCCTGGCCGAGGACGGAGCTCTCGTGCTCGGCCTTCACGGTCGTCCCGGCGACGCCCGAGCACCACCCGCCGTCGCCGGTGCCCAGCGATGCCGGCCTCGTGCTGGAGCCGGGTGAGCTGGTGCACCCGTACCAGCGCACCGCCGCGTACGGCGTGGTGACCAGCGAGCGGGGGATGCTCCTGACCGAGCTCTCCGAGCGCACCTCGGCCCCGGGGCGCTGGACCCTGCCGGGCGGCGGTCTCGACCCGGGTGAGTCCCCGGTCGAGGCCCTGCACCGCGAGGTGTGGGAGGAGAGCGGGCAGCGGATCGAGCGCGTGCGGCTGCTCGAGGCCCACACGTCCCACTGGATCGGGCGCGCACCCTCGGGTCGCGTCGAGGACTTCCACGCAGTGCGCATCGTGTATGCCGCGTGGTGCCCCGAGCCGACCGACCCCGTCGTCCACGACGTGGGTGGGTCGACGGCGTCGGTGCGGTGGGTGCCTCGCGAGGCGGTGGCGCGCTACCACCTCGGACAGTCGTTCGCCCCGCATGTGCGGCGCTGGCTGGACGACGTGCCCTAGGACCCCAGTCCGTGGTCGGCCTGGTGGCGGGCGTCGTCACGGGCATCGTCGCGGCGGCGTCCGAGCAGACCGAGCAGTCCGACGAGGACGAGAACGCCGCCGACGAGGACGATCCCCAGGGGTCCGAGGTGGCCCCAGTCCACGGTGAACGCGCCGAGCTCCTGACCGAGCGCGAGGCCGGCGATGGCGACGCACACCAGCCCGAGCACGATGGCGGGCCAGTGCGGTCCCCTCGGGCGGCTGGCGTGCGGTGCGGGCCGGCCGGCGGTGCCGCGGCGGGGGTCCTGGGACCTCCGCCGTGGGCTGGTCGGTGATCTCGGCGGTGGGCTGGTCGGGGGACAGGTCGCTGGTCTGGTCGCCGGTCATGGCGGTCACTCCTTGCCGATGAGGATCTGGCCGAGCCCGACATGGGCGGTCACGACGACATCAGGTGTGCCGCTGCCCAGGGTCTCGACGGTGCTGATGTTGCGGCCACCAGGACCGCTGCTCGAGCTCGAGGTGTCGGAGCTGTCACTGCCCAGGCCGCTCGGGCACCCACTGGCCGACGTCGCCCGCGCCGACCGAGCTGCGCACCTCGACGGTGAGGCCGGCCGGGACCCGGATCCGCAGCTCGCCGACGCCGATGCCGGCGTCGACGCGCCCGAGGCGTGCCCGTCCCGTGGGTCAGCTGGGTCAGGTCGAGCTCGGCGGAGCCGATGCCCAGCCGGTACCGCTGGGTCGTGTCCGTCACGCTCGGGCGCCAGACCCGGTCGCCGACCCCGCCGCCGATGCTCAGCGTCGGGACGACCGAGGCCGTCCAGGTGGCGATGGCCAGGACCACGGCGACGAACCCCACCACGCCGGCCCGCCGGCCCGTGAGACCGAGGACGAGCACCCCGAGCCCGGTCACGGCCAGCGCCGCCGCGAGCCCGACGACACCGCCGCTGCCGCGCCACCCGAAGGTGTCGTGGGCCCACAGGCCCAGCCCGTATGCCGCGAGGGCCAGACCACCGACCAGCACCAGTCCGGCGAAGCCGGGTCCGCGGCGACGCGGCGGGCGGGGCGGCCGGGGTGCGCGCATCGGCCGGGGCGCGACCGGAGCGGGCGGCGAGGGGGGCAACGGGGGCGACGTGGGCGACGAGGGGACCGTGCCCGTGCCGGCAGTCGCGGCATACGCGAGGGGCTGGGCGGCGGGGGCGGCACCGGCCGGCGCGGCATACGCCAGGGGTGGGCCGGCCGGTTCGCCCCGGCGGTTGCGGCGCAGGGCCCAGAAGACCACCGCGACGGGCACGGCCACCCACCAGAACCACGACAGGCCCGTGCCGTCGTGGGCGAAACCGGTGCCACCGAGCAGCGACAGCACGATCGCGGCGAGGAGCACGATCGGCCAGAACTCGCCCTGGCGCACGGCGCGCTCGGCGAGGATCTCGTCGCGGCCGTTGGGCAGGAAGGCCCAGGCGATGAGATAGAGGGTGACGCCGACGCCGCCGAGCAGCGCCAGCAGCACGAAGCCTGCGCGGACGACCAGCGGGTCGACCCCCAGGCGCAGGGCCACGCCGGCGGAGGTGCCGGTCAGCCACTTGTCGTCGGGGTCGCGCCGGATGTCCAGCGACCGGAGCCAGTCGAAGAACCGGTCGAGCCCGGTGCCGGGAGCCGCGTCGTTCGGGGTCGGGCTCTGGGTGGGCCCTGGGGATTGCGTCATAGCGACCATGCTGTCCGCGGGCCGGGCTGCCTGCCATGAGGGTCGACCCTGACCGGACCCTGAAGTCCTCTCCCAGGACCCTGAGCGTCGTAGGAATCGGTCGGGGCGTGCGTCAGGATGAGGACATGCCGATCCCCTACGAGCGGGCCGCCGCCCACGAGACCCTGGCGGTGCCACGGGCGCCGATGCGGCCTCCGTACGGCCGGCCGGTCGAGGGCAGGGTGTTCGCCGGCGTCTGTGCGGGGCTGGCCGAGCACCTCGGCTGGCCGGTGCGGGTGGTGCGCATCGCCATGGTGCTGTCCTGTTTCCCCACCGGCGCGGGGCTCGTGGCCTACGTGTTCCTCTGGGCGCTGTCGCCCCAGACCGTCGCGGGCACAGCCGCCTCGCGGCGCCCCTTGGGCCACCCGCGGGGTCCGGGCGTGCCGGTCGACCCTGCCGCCCCGCCCGTCGGCGGCGACCCCGGACTCCGCGGAGCCCGCCGCGCAGACCGCGGACAGCTCGGATCGTGAGTCCACCCGGCTCCTGGTCGGGGGAGGCGCCCTCCTGCTCGTCGGCATCGTCGTCGTGGCACAGAACGCGGGTCTCAACGCCCGCCTGGGTCTGCTCGCCCCCCTGCTCGTCGTGGCCATCGGCGCGGTGATCGCCTGGTCCCAGCTGGACGACTCGCAGCGCGGGCGCTGGCTGGGCTCCGAGAACGGGCGCCCGGCGGTTCAGCATCGCGCGGCTGACCTTCGGGGCCGTCCTGGCGGTGGTCGGGCTGATCGTCCTGGCCACGCGCGGCCAGTCGCTCAGCGGGATCTGGGACATCGGCGCCGCGGCGCTCGCGGTGCTCGCCGGAGCGGTCCTCATCGCCGCCCCCTGGGGGCTGCGCCTCTGGTCCGACCTGCGTCACGAGCAGGCCGAGCGGGCTCGAGCCACCGAGCGCGCCGACATCGCGGCGCACCTGCACGACTCGGTGCTCCAGACCCTGGCCCTGATCCAGCGCAAGGCCGAGGACCCCGCGGCGGTGACCCTGCTGGCCAGGGCCCAGGAGCGCGAGCTCCGCGCCTGGCTGTATGCCGGCCCGGCCGGCTCCGACGACACCCTCGCCGCCGCGGTGGCCCAGGCGGCCCACGAGGTGGAGGACCTGCACGGCATACCTGTCGAGGTGGTCTGCACCGGTGACCGGCCGCTGGACGACGGGGCGGTGGCCCTCGTGCGGGCCGTCCGCGAGGCGGTCCTCAACGCGGTCCGGCACGGAGCGCCGCCGGTGTCCGTCTATGTCGAGGCGGGCCACGAGGGGGTCGAGGCGTTCGTCCGCGACCACGGCCCCGGCTTCGACCTCGACGAGGTGCCCGGGGACCGGCTCGGCGTGCGGCAGTCCATCGTCGGGACGGATGTCCCGCCACGGCGGGCAGGCTCGGGTGCGCCGGCTCGACCAGGGCACCGAGGTCCAGCTGACGCTGCCGGCGGCCACCAGCACGGCCACCGCCCCACCCGCCGCTGCCCAGCCGACCAGCCCAGCCATGCCCTCCGAGGAGACCCATGACGCCTGACTCGCCCCTGGTCACCGTGGTCCTCGTCGACGACCACCGGATGTTCCGTTCCGGCGTGCGCGCCGAGATCGGGGCGGCCGTCGACATCGTGGGCGAGGCGCCGGACGTCGACACGGCCGTCGCGCTGGTCCGCGAGCACCGGCCGGCCGTCGTGCTGCTCGACGTGCACCTGCCCGGTGGGAACGGCCACGGCGGTGTCGACGTGCTGCACGGCTGCCGGGGCCTGGAGACCAGCGACGGCCGGCCCGTGCGGTTCCTGGCTCTGTCGGTCTCCGACGCGGCCGAGGACGTCATCGCGGTGATCCGGGCCGGCGCTCGCGGCTACGTCACCAAGACCATCGGCGCCGCCGACCTCACCCGTGCCATCCACCGGGTGGCCGACGGCGACGCGGTGTTCTCGCCGCGGCTGGCCGGCTTCGTCCTCGACGCGTTCGGAGCGGCCGCCGGGGAGCTGGCCGAGGTCGACGAGGAGCTGGACCGGCTCTCCGCCCGGGAGCGCGAGGTGATGCGGCTGATCGCCCGTGGCTACCAGTACAAGGAGGTCGCCAAGGAGCTCTTCATCTCCGTCAAGACGGTCGAGACGCACGTCTCCTCGGTGCTGCGCAAGCTCCAGCTCTCGTCCCGCCACGAGCTGACGGCCTGGGCCATGGGCAGGCGGCTCATGTGACCGGCATACCATGCCTGACCTGCGGTTATACCTCGGGTGGGGGTTGCCAAACAGTACGGTTCTCCCTATAAATTCAGCACGTGACCATCTTCCTTCCGGGCCAGCCGGGGACTGACGAGGTGCTCGCCAGCCTGTTTCCCGGCGATGACGCGGCAGCCACCCTGGCGCGCGCCACGGACTGGGCGGCCACCCCGCTGGGGGACCCCCAGACGTGGCCCGAGGCGCTGCGCACCGCGATCCGCACCGTCATGCCGTCCCAGGTGCCGATGCTCATCTGGTCGGGGCCCGATCTCGTGCAGATCTACAACGACGCCTACCGGCCCCTGCTGGGCTCCAAGCACCCCGAGGCCATGGGGCAGCCCGCGGCGGACTGCTGGGAGGAGGTGTGGGAGGAGCTCGGCCCGCTGACCACCGACGTGCTGGAGCGGGGCGAGTCGACCTATGCCGAGCAGCACCTCCTCTTCCTCGAGCGCCACGGCTACACGGAGGAGACCTACTGGACCTTCTCCTACAGCCCCATCCGCGACGCGTCGGGTGAGGTGCTCGGCGTGTTCGTCGCGACGACGGACGTGTCCAAGCCGGTCATCGAGTCACGGCGGCTCGACACCGTGCACGCCCTGGCCGTGGTGTCCAGCGCCGAGCTGGGCGATGCCGACGACGTCTGCCAGCACGTGATGACCATCATGAGCGGCAACCGCCACGCGTTGCCGTTCGCCGCCGTCTACCTGCACGAGGAGGCCAGCGGCGACCTGGTCCTGTCGGCGTCCTACGGCGTGGAGGCCTCGGAGCGCGCCCTGCCGGTGCGGGTGCCGCACGGTTCGGACCATCCGTATGCCGAGGTGGCGGCCCGGCGGCGTGAGCGCCTGCTGAGCTTCGGTCCGGACGACGACCTGCGGGCCGCTGCGGGCCCGTTGGGGCCGCTGCTTCCGCACAGCGCCATGGTCGAGCCGTTGCGTGGCGGGCTGGCGGCGGGGGTCGCCGGAGTGCTCGTGCTGGGGCTCAACCCCTACCGGCAGCTCGACGACTCCTACAACGCGTTCATGGACCTCATCACCCGTCAGGTCTCGACGCTGCTGGCCGACGCCCGCGCGACGGAGTACGAGCGCAAGCGCGCCGCCGCGCTGGCCGACCTCGACGCCAGCAAGACCACCTTCTTCCAGAACGTCAGCCACGAGTTCCGCACCCCGCTGACCATCGCCATGTCCGCCGCCCGGGAGCTCCGCGAGCTCGGGCTGGACACCGAGCAGGAGCCGCACGTCGACGCGGTCGAGCGGGCGGCCGCGCCGGCTGAACCGCCTCGTCGACGCGCTGCTGGAGTTCGCCCGGGCCGAGTCCGGCACGCTGGTGCCGGTCCTCGAGGCGGTCGACGTCACGGCATACACGGCCGAGCTGGTCAGCATGTTCCGCAGCGCGATGGAGAGTGCCGGGCTCGTGCTCGAGGTCGACCTGCCCGAGGTGGGCACGGCGTGGCTCGACCATGAGGCGTGGGCCAAGGTCGTCGTCAACCTGGTGTCCAACGCGTTCAAGTTCACCGACGACGGCACGGTGTCGGTGTCTCTGCGACGTCATGACGACGAGCTCGAGCTCACCGTGGCCGACACCGGGTGCGGCATCCCCGTCGACGAGCAGGAGCACGTCTTCGAGCGGTTCCGCCAGGTGCGCCACGAGGCGCGGCCCGGAGTTCCGGGTGCCGGTATCGGGCTGGCCCTGGTGGCGGACCTGGTTCGCGCCCACGGTGGCCGACGTGGCGCTCGAGAGCGAGCTCGGGCGCGGCAGCACCTTCCGGGTGGTGCTTCCGGTCGGTGCACCGGTCGGACGCGGGCGCCGAGGCCCCGTTGGGATCCCCGGCGGTCGCGCCCCGGACGACTGCCGAGCTCGACGACGCGCAGAGCGCCCGGGCGCGGACCCCTGGACCGGGCCACCGCGAGTGGGGCAGCCCAGGGCGACGGTGCACAGTGCGACCCAGCCGTCGGGCAGCCCGTCGCCCGGCGCCGGGTCGGCCCGGCTGCTGCTGGTCGAGGACCACGCCGACCTGCGCGGCTACCTCACCCGGCTGCTGACCTCGGACCGCTGGGAGGTCACGGCCGTCGCCGACGTGCCGTCGGCGCTGGCGGTCCAGGAGGCGCCGGACCTGATCCTGTCCGACATCATGCTGCCGGGACAGAGCGGTCTGGACCTGGTGCGCCTGGTCCGGCAGGACCCCCGGATGGCCGCGGTCCCCGTCATCCTGCTCTCGGCTCGCGCCGGGTCTCGTGCTGCCGCCACCGGTCTGGCCGCGGGCGCGGACGACTACGTCGTCAAGCCGTTCGAGCCGGTCGAGCTGCTCTCCAGGCTGCGCGTCCATCACGAGCTGGCCCAGCAGCGGGCCCAGGCCCTCGACGAGGCCGAGGCGCGCGCCGACACGCTGAAGGTGGCGCTGCACACGAGCCGGCGGATCGGCATGGCGATGGGCATCCTCATGGCTCGCCACGGCGTCACCAGCGACGAGGCCTTCGACCAGCTGCGGCGGCACAGCGCCAACCACAACATCAAGCTGCGTGACGTCGCGGAGGACGTGCTGCTCACCGGTGAGCTGAGCCTCTGAGGTCCTGGGGTGGCCGCTCGGTAGGCTCCCGCTCATGAGCGTCGTCTATGACCTGATCGTCGTCCTGCACCTGCTCGGCATGGCCGCCCTCGTCGGCGGGTGGTTCGCCTCCCTGCGCGGGTTCACGGCCCTCGAGGTCATGGTCAACGGCGCGCGCGCCCAGATCGCGACGGGCCTGATCCTCGTGGGGCTGGCCGAGTCGGTGCACTCGCTCGACAAGCACCTCAACCATGCCGCGGTCGGGGTCAAGCTCGTGGTCGCCCTCGCGGCGGTCGCCTGCCTCGAGATCGCCCGGGCCCGGGCCCGCCGCGGCGAGGACCCCAGGACCCTCGTCACGGCCGGCGGCGCGCTCGGTGCGCTCAACGTGCTCGTCGCCGCCCTCTGGCTGTAGCGGCGCGTTCCGGGCCGAGGCTCGGCTGACCGGTCAGCCGGCCGCGGGTCCGCCCCGGCCGGTGGTGCGTGGCGCGGCATACCCGCCCTCGGGTGGCACCATCTCCGCCCGCACCCCCAGCAGCCGGATGGGCCGCTCGTCGCCGAGCTCGCGCAGGAGGTCGAGCGCGGTCTCGGCGATCGTGTCGACGTCGAAGGTGGGCTCGGCCAGCTTGCGCACCCGGTTCGTCGTGAAGAACGGCGCGAACCGCACCTTGAGGAACACCCTGGCGCAGGCCCGGCCCTCGCGGCGGATGTCCTCGACGACCAGAGCCGCGAGGACTCGCACGGCGTCGGACACCTCCTGTGGTGTCACGAGGTTCGACTGGTAGGTCGTCTCGCGGCCGTGCGCCCGGGCGACCCACGGGGTGTCGTCGACGGTGGCCGAGCTGACGCCACGGCCGAGCCGCCGGTAGTGCGGACCCATGGCCGGCCCGAACTCGGCGACCAGCGCGCTCTCGTCGGCATCGGCCAGCTCGCGCACCGTCGTGTAGCCCGAGCGACGCCAGCCGCTGGGAGATCCGCGACCCGACCCCCCACAGGGCGATCGTCGGGCGCTCGCCCATGACCTCGAACCAGTTCTCGCGCGTCAGGACGAACACGCCCTGCGGCTTGCCGAAGTCGGTCGCGATCTTGGCGCGGACCTTGGTGTCGCCGACGCCCACCGAGCAGTGCAGCTCGCTGGCGTCGAGCACCGCCGCCCGGATCCGCTGCGCATAGGCCACCGGGTCGTCGGTGCTCACTCCCACGAACGCCTCGTCCCAGCCCAGCACCTCGACGACCGCCCCCGGCATACCCCGCAGCGTCTGCATCACGACTGCGGAGGCGGCGTCGTAGGCCGGCGCGTCGACGGGCAGCAGCACCGCGTCGGGACAGCGTCGCACGGCGGTCTTCAAGCGGCATGCCGGAGCGCACCCCGAACGCGCGCGCCTCGTAGGACGCGGTCGACACGACCGCCCGCTCGGTGGGGTCGCCGCGGCCTCCGACGATGACGGGCAGCCCTGCGAGCTCGGGGCGCCGCAGGATCTCGACGGCAGCGATGAACTGGTCGAGGTCGACGTGCAGGACCCACGGTGCGGGCTGCGTCATGGCGCCATCATGCCGGTCGGCGGTGTCAGGGGATGAGCAGCAGCTTGCCCGTCGTGCGGCGGCTCTCGAGGTCGTCGTAGGCCGTTGCCGCGTCGTCGAGGCCGTAGCGGCCACCGATCTCGAGCTTCAGCGTGCCGGCGGCCAGTGCCCCGAGCACCGAGGTGCCGCGCTCGAGGAGCTCACCGCGGGTGGCGGTGTAGTGCACCAGGGTGGGGCGGGTGACGAACAGCGACCCGCCGGCGTTGAGCCGCTGCAGGTCGAACGGTGGCACCTGACCGCTGGCTCCGCCGAAGAGCACCATCATGCCGCGGGGTCGCAGGGACGCCAGCGACGCGTCGAAGGTCGCCTTGCCGACCCCGTCGTAGGCCACGTCGACGCCTTGACCTCCGTTGGCCTCGCGGACCTCGGCGGCCAGGTCGCTGCTCTCGCGGTAGTCGATCGCGGCGCTCGGCGCCCAGGCTGCGGGCGATCTCGAGCTTCTCGGCGGAGCCGGCGGTCGCGATGACGCGGCCCCCCTTGGCCGTCACCATCTGCACGAGCAGCTGCCCGACGCCGCCCGCGGCGGCGTGGACGAGCGCCACCGTGCCCGGGCCGACGGCATACGTCGAGTTGACCAGGTAGTGAGCGGTCATGCCCTGCAACATCGCCCCCGCCGCGATCTCGAGGTCGAGCCCGGCCGGGACGGGCACCAGCGTGTCGACCGCACGGTTGACGAGCGTCGCGGCCGCACCGAGTCCCTGGGCCCAGGCCACGCGGTCGCCGACCTCGACACTGTCGACGCCCTCGCCCAGGGCCACGACGGTGCCGGCGCCCTCGGAACAGCGAGCCGAACGGGGTGGGCAGCTGGTAGACGCCCTGCCGCTGGTAGACGTCGATGAAGTTCACCCCGGCCGCGGCGACCTCGACCGTGACCTCACCGGGCCCGGGCGGGCTCACGTCGTAGTCCTGGACCTCCAGGACCGAGGAGTCACCGGTGCGGGGGACGACGAGTCTGCGCGCGGTAGTCACCGTTCCACCCTACGGTCCGACGCTGGTTGTCTCGCGTCAGAGGCGGGCGATGGCGGCGTCGAGCATCGCCTCGGTCAGCTTGCCGGTGAAGGTGTTCTGCTGGCTCACGTGGTAGCACCCGACGAGCCGCACCTCGCGCCCGCCCGTGGTGGTCAGCACCACCTCGGCGGCATGCCCGAACGCCGGCTTGGGCCGTGGCACCGCCCATCCGAGCCGCCGCGCGGCCGCCAGCGAGGCGTCCCAGGCGATGGAGCCCAGGGCCAGCATGCTGCGCAGCCGCGGGGTGGCCAGCTCGAGGTCGCGGTCCAGCCAGGGCGCGCAGGTGGCCCGCTCCTGCGGGCGTCGGCTTGTTGGCCGGCGGGGCGCACCGCACCGCCGCCACGATCCGTATGCCGCGCAGCTCGAGCCCGTCGCCGCTCGCCCAGGACTGGGGCTGGGTGGCGTACCCCGCGCGGTGCAGCGCGGCATACAGCCAGTCGCCCGAGCGGTCGCCGGTGAACATCCGCCCCGTGCGGTTGGTGCCGTTGGCAGCCGGTGCCAGCCCCACGATGAGACGCTCGGCCGCAGGGTCGCCGAAGCCGGGCCCGGGCCGCCCCCAGTAGGGCTGGTCGGCGAACGACGCCCGCCGGCCGGTGACCGCCACGGACTCGCGCCACTCGACGAGCCGGGGGCAGGCGCGGCAGACGCTGACCCGCGCGTCGAGCTCGGCGACGTCCGGCGCCGACCGGGCCAGTGCCGCGACCTCGTCGGGGGTGCCGGCGACCGGAGTGTCGGCGGTGGCCGGGTCCCCGGGCCACCCGGTGCCCGGGGGCACCGGTGAGGGGAACGGCCGGCCGGTGACCGGGTGGGCGCAGGTCATGGGCTGAACCTATCTGTCAGCCGGGCCACGTAGGCTGGAGCCGATATGAGCACGCTGTTCGACGACCTCTCCTTCCCCGAGCCCGGCCAGCGGCCGTCGGCTGCGGCTGCCCGCGCGACCGCCGTCGACGAGCGCGGCGTGCCCACCTGGGCCCAGGCTGCCGCGCAGGGGCAGCGGCCCCGACGAGGGGAGCGGTCAGCGCACCGATCCCGAGTCGCTGCTGCAGGGGCTGAACCCCCAGCAGCGCGAGGCCGTCCTCCACGAGGGCAGCCCGCTGCTCATCGTCGCGGGAGCCGGGTCGGGCAAGACGCGCGTGCTCACCAACCGCATCGCCTACCTCCTCGCCGCCCGCGGCGTGCAGCCGGGCCAGGTCCTCGCGATCACCTTCACCAACAAGGCCGCCGCCGAGATGCGCGAGCGCGTCGCGGCGCTCGTCGGGCCCAGGGCCAAGGCGATGTGGGTCATGACGTTCCACTCCGCGTGCGTGCGCATCCTGCGCCGCGAGGCCGGCAAGGTCGGGCTCAAGTCCACGTTCTCGATCTACGACGCCGCCGACAGCCAGCGCCTGATGGCCATGGTGATGCGCGACCTCGACCTCGACCCCAAGCGCTACCCGCCGCGGTCCTTCAGCCACCAGGTCAGCAACCTCAAGAACGAGCTCGTCGACGAGGAGACGTTCGCGTCCCAGGTGGTCGAGGGCACCCACCAGGAGCGGATGCTCGCCGAGGCCTACTCCGGCTACCAGCGGCGGCTGCGCCAGGCCAACGCGCTCGACTTCGACGACCTCATCATGACGACCGTCAACATCCTGCAGGCCTTCCCCGACGTGGCCGAGCACTACCGGCGCCGGTTCCGCCACGTGCTCGTCGACGAGTACCAGGACACCAACCACGCGCAGTACCAGCTCGTGCGCGAGCTGGTGGGCGGTGCAGCCGGCACGGCGGCCGGTATGCCGGTCGGCGACGGGCCGGCCGTCGAGCCCGGCCGAGCTCGTGGTGGTCGGCGACGCCGACCAGTCGATCTACGCCTTCCGCGGCGCGACGATCCGCAACATCGTCGAGTTCGAGCAGGACTACCCGAACGCCCGGACCATCCTGCTCGAGCAGAACTACCGCTCCACCCAGACGATCCTGCAGGCCGCCAACTCGGTCATCGCCAAGAACCCCGAGCGCCGCAAGAAGAACCTGTGGACCGACAGCGGCGACGGTGCGCTCATCGTCGGCTACGTCGGTGACAACGAGCACGACGAGGCGGCCTTCGTCGCCAAGACCATCGACGACCTGGGCGACACGGCCGGGGTCAAGCCCAAGGACGTCGCGGTCTTCTACCGCACCAACGCCCAGAGCCGTGCCCTCGAAGAGGTCTTCGTGCGGGTCGGGCTGCCCTACAAGGTCGTCGGCGGCACCCGGTTCTACGAGCGTCGCGAGGTCAAGGACGCCCTGGCCTACCTGCGCGTCATCTCCAACCCGACCGACACCGTCAACCTGCGCCGCATCCTCAACGTGCCCAAGCGCGGGATCGGCGACCGCGCCGAGGCGTGCGTGGCGGCCCTCGCCGAGCGGGAGCGCATCCCGTTCATCGCCGCACTCGGCCGGCCCGAGGACGCCCCCGGCATCGCGACCCGCTCGGTCGCGGCGATCAAGGCGTTCACCGGTCTCCTGGAGGAGCTGGGCCGCATCCACGAGGACGACGAGCGGGGTGTCGGCGCCCTCCTCGAGGCCGTCGTCGACAAGTCCGGCTACCTCGCCGAGCTGCGGGCCAGCCACGACCCCCAGGACGAGACCCGCATCGAGAACCTCGCCGAGCTCGTGGCCGTCGCCCAGGAGTTCGACGAGACGCGGGCGGCGACCGGCGAGGTGGCCTCGCTCGAGGACTTCCTCGAGCAGGTGTCGCTGGTGGCCGACGCCGACGAGATCCCCGACTCCGAGGAGGCCGAGGACCTCGGCGTCGTGACGCTGATGACGCTGCACACCGCCAAGGGGCTGGAGTTCCCGGTGGTGTTCCTCACCGGGCTCGAGGACGGCACGTTCCCCCACCTGCGGGCGCTGGGCGACCCCAAGGAGCTCGAGGAGGAGCGCCGCCTCGCCTATGTCGGCATCACCCGGGCCCGCGAGCGGCTGCACCTGTCCCGGGCCGCGGTGCGCTCGGCCTGGGGTGCTCCCCAGTACAACCCGGCGAGCCGGTTCCTCGACGAGATCCCCGGCCACCTGGTGCAGTGGCAGCGCGCCGAGGCCGCCACCACCTCTCGCCGCCCCGGCACCCCCGCCGTGGCGACGCTGGCCGCGCGTCCCGGCGTGCGCTCGCCGGGCAACCGGCCGCTGATCTCGCTGCACGCCGGTGACCGCGTCACCCACGACTCCTACGGCCTCGGCACGGTCGTCAAGACCGAGGGCGAGGGAGACAAGACCCAGGCCCACGTCGACTTCGGTGGCGAGACCGGCGTCAAGCGGTTCCTGCTGAGGTATGCCCCGCTCGAGAAGCTCTGACGGCTCTACTGCAGGTGGTGGGCGTGCAGCCAGGGGGCGGGGTTGATCGGCGGCCCCGCCGTTGGGGTGGATCTCGAGGTGCAGGTGCGGCCCCGTGGAGTGGCCGGTGTTGCCCGACAGCGCCACGATCTGGCCGGGAGTGACCAGGTCGCCCACGGAGGCCTTGATCTCGCTGAGGTGGGCATAGAGCGAGACGGTGCCGTCCCAGTACCTGATCTCGACCTGGTTGCCGTAGCCGCTCTCGTAGCCCGTCGAGACGACCGTGCCGGTGGACATCGCCGCGACGGGCGTGCCCACGGGAGTGCCGAAGTCGTTGCCCTGGTGCATGCGGCCCCAGCGCCAGCCGAAGCCGGAGGTGAAGGTCGCCCCCTGGATCGGCATGACCCAGCGCTGGCTCGCCGCGAGAGCGCTGCGGCGGCCTGCTGCAGCGCTGCGGCGGCGGCCGCGGCAGTCTGCTTGGCCAGGGCGGTGCGGTCCGCGCTGCGGGCGATCCGCTGCACCGCGCCGGTGCCGGCGGCCGTGGCGGTCGAAGCGGGGCTCGAGGCGCCGAACCCGCTCGCCGCCGGGAGCGCACCGGCCTGGAGCTCGCGCTGCTGCTGGGCGTCGATCCGGGCGTACTGCGCGGCGGCGGCGTCCTCGGCCAGGGTCCGGCTCATCGACCCGGTGAGGTCGAAGCAGCGCGGGCGAGGACTGCACGACGGTGGCGCCGGTGGCCGAGACGACGAGGGCCGCCGCGGCAGCGCTCGGCAGGACGAAGCCGGTCCGCAGGCCGACGGGGAGCTGCACGCGCCGGGCCGGGGCGCGATGGCGGCCCGGGGCGCGATGGCGCCCGTCATAGGAAGCGGAACTCAAGAGCAGGACCTCGCGCGCGGGAGAAACCGAGGAAACACGGAAGTCCGAGGCTAGCGTGACCTGTTCGTGATCCAAAATCGGAATGCAAAGGCCCAGGTGGGGCCGTTAGGAGGCCTGTGAGGGCTCCGGCCGCAGCTCGGGCCGCAGCTCGGTCACGCCGGGCGTCACCGTGTGGCCGTCGTGGTCGAGGTGGGCCAACGTCGTGGAGATGCCGTGGACCACGCTCCCGAGGATGGGCAGCGACATGTGGCCCACGGCGTGCAGGCCGATGTTGCGGACGCTCAGGTCGGGGTGCTCCAGGGCCGCGTTGCGCTGGGGGAAGATCATCTGGTCGAGGTCCGACCAGTAGACGACGAACCGGGTCGCGCACTGCGGCACCGGCTGGTCGAGCTCGCGCATGAGCCCGCTGCCGGGGCGCAGCTGCTTGGTGAGCTGGCTGTGCCATCCGTATGCCGTGTAGGTGCCCTGGTGGGGCGTCCCCAGGGTCACGAGGGTGTGGACGCGCTCGTCGCCCCCGAGCCGGGTCACGTAGTAGCGGGCGATGAGGCCGCCCATGGAGTGCCCGACGACGTGGATCCGCTCGTAGCCGGTCTCGGCCACCAGCGCCTCCACCTCCTCGGCGAGCCGCGCGGCCGCGACCCGCACGTCGGCGGTGAACGGCGAGTAGTTCATGCTCGTGACCCGCCCGAAGCCGCGTCGGCGCAGGCCCAGTCGCAGCAGGGTGAAGATCGAGCGGTTGTCGACCATGCCGTGCACGAGCAGGATCGGGGTGCCGGCCGCCTCGACGTCCGAGATGAGCAGCCCGCGCTGGATCGGCGGGAGGTGCTCGACGCGGTACCCGAGCTGGCTGTCGCGGCCGTGACGCTCGACGAGCGCCCCAGGGGTACAGCGCCAGGTGGGTGGTGACCCAGGCCGCCTCGACCGCCGCGCCGACGAGGCCGGTGGGGGTCGCGAGGGCGCGGGCGCCGCCGCCGACCACGTCGTTGGCGGCCACCGTGGCGCCCTTGACCGTGCCCACGGCCTGGCGAGCCAGCCGGCCCACCAGCCCCAGCGGGCGCGAGGCGGCGTCCGACGCGGACCGCGACAGTGCGGCGGGTCGACATTGGCGCGGGACGCTCACGGACATATCAGGGCGAACCTAGCCTGCGCGCCGGTGCGCCGCGCGTGATGCGGACCACAACCCGGCGTGTCGGTATGCCGGGGGCCCGCGGCCCGCACGGCCTCGCACTGTGGCGGAGCGCCACCCAGACCGCCGAGCGGCGGCCGCCAGTGGCTAGTCTGCGCGCATGACTGACTCTCCTCTGCGCGTCGTCGTCGCCAAGCCCGGGCTCGACGGACATGACCGTGGCGCCAAGGTCGTCGCCCGCGCCCTGCGTGATGCGGGCATGGAGGTCGTCTACACCGGCCTGCACCAGACCCCCGAGCAGATCGTCGAGGCCGCCATCCAGGAGGACGCCGACGCCATCGGCCTGTCCGTCCTCTCGGGCGCCCACATGACGCTCTTCGCCAAGGTCGTCGAGCTGCTCAAGGAGCGCGACGCCGCCGACATCGTGGTGTTCGGGGGCGGCATCATCCCCGAGGCCGACATCCCCGAGCTCGACAAGCTCGGCGTCGCCAAGGTCTTCACTCCTGGCGCGACGACGACGGAGATCGTCGAGTGGGTCCGGGGAAACGTCTCCCCGCAGTAGCACCCGGTCAGCCGACCGGCAGCGTGAACGCCGCCGGCTCGGTCGGTGAGGCGTGGACCGTGACCGGCTGCACGGCATACGCGTTCTTGTAGGCCGCGTCGGTGCTGGCCAGCACCAGCTCGACCCGGTGACCCGCCGGCACGAGGTGCACGATCGCGGGCAGCTCGATGTGCACCGGCTGGGTCACGTCGGCGACGCGGACCGGGCTGATCAGCTTGTTGACCAGGGTCTTGGTCCCGTCCGGCGCGACGTCGTACATCTTCGCGAACACCTGGAGCTGGCCGCTCGGACCGGCGCTCTGGGCCGCGGCGACCGCGGGGGAGTCGAAGCGGACGTCCAGCGTCGGCGGCCCGACGACGGTCACCGGGCTCGTCAGCACCGGCGTCGACCAGGCCCCGAACGTCCCGGGGGTGTCATAGGGGGCCGTGACGCCGGGGGGCAGCGAGACCCGGCCCTCCAGGCCCGAGATCTCCGAGTACGACGCCGCCGCGCCGCCGCCGGGGTTGGACCAGCTGGTCGAGCCGGGCAGGATCGCCGCCTTCGACGACACCAGGGAGTCGGCCGAGGAGAGGTACCACGTCTGGTGCGAGCCGGTCGGGTAGGCCGGTGCGCTGGCGTAGGCGGGCGCGGCGCTGCCGGTGTAGGACACCCAGTCGCGGAAGTACGCGAACTGCGGGCCGGTCGAGACCTTGGCGCCCTTGAGGTAGTGGTCGAACCAGTTCTTGATGCGCAGGCCGAGGTAGGTGTCCTCGATGTGCTGGCCGGTCAGGTCCAGCTCACCCGGCGCTGCGCCGCTGTTGCCGTTGACGCCACCGGAGTGCCCCCAGGACTGCCAGGCCATGCTCACCGGCACGCCGCGAGCCTTGAGGCCGCGGTAGGTGGCGATGGCCTCCTGGAGGTTGAAGAGGGTGTCGTTCTCGCCCTGGATGAGGAAGGTCGGGATGTTCACCTTGTCGAGGTAGTGGCCGACCGAGACCCGGTTGGTCAGCGCGTAGGTGTCGGCGGTCGGGTAGCCGAGCGTGTCGAGCGTCGCCTTGGCGGTGCACGCCTCCTGGACGAAGTTGGGGCAGCCGACGTCGCGGGTCGGGTCGTAGCTCGCCCCCTGGATGCCGTCCTCGATGCCCACGCCGAAGAACAGGTCGGTCCAGCCCATCTTCTCGGTGCCCGGGTTGGAGTCCGCGTAGGTCACGCCCTGGGTGAAGCTCGTGTTGTTCGGAGCCAGGGAGTAGCGCAGGTCGTTCCAGGTGATCAGCGGCACGAGCGTGTCGACTCGGGGGTCGACCGCTGCCGTGGCGAACTGGATCTGGCCGCCGTAGGAGCCGCCGATCATGCCGATGCGCGGGTCGTGGGTGGCCGGGTTGTCGAGCTGGGTGAAGTCGACGTTGAGCGTGCCCGCCCCGCCGCTGACGCCACCGACCGACGAGGAGGTGTATGCCGCGGAGCCGCCTCCGCCGAGGAACGTGACCAGCGCGCTCGCCGCGACCCCGTCGCGGCCGGGGTCGTCGAGCGAGATCTTGCAGCCGCTGTTCGGGAAGCCGAGGCCGGTGTACGACAGGACGGTGTAGCCGCGCTGGGCGAAGGCCTGGCCGAGCCCCGCCTGGTCGGTCTTGCTGCCGCCGAAGCCGTTCGTCGTGAGGATCGACGGGCACCCGCGAGGACGGCGCTGGCGCTGTGCGGCTTGTAGAGGTCCGCGTCGATCGTGCAGGTCTGCGGCTGGCCGAGGTCGTTGGTGCCGGCCGGCACGGAGAACTGCAGCCCGGTGTAGGTGTCGACGGTGTCGAGAGTCGGGGCCGTCTGCGCCGTGGTCTGCGCGGTGGTCTGCGCAGAGGCCGGCTGACCGGCGACGAACAGGCCGGCTGCGGCGAGCGCCGCGACGGCCGTGGCGAGGGGGACGGCGGGCCGGGACCGGCGCAGGGGCGACATGTTCCTTCAACGACGCCGCGCGGTCTCGCGGTTACGCTCGCGAGCATGACCTTCACCAGGGCCGACCTCGACCGGGCGACCGAGGTGGTGCGGCGGCACTTCGCGCCGACGCCGGCATACTCCTGGCCGTTGCTCGGTCGCGAGGTGGGCGCCGAGGTCTGGGTCAAGCACGAGAACCAGACCCCGACGGGGGCGTTCAAGGTGCGTGGGGGCCTGGTCTACGCCGAGCGGGCCCGGCGCGAGCGGCCCGAGGTCAAGGGCTTCGTCTCGGCGACCAGGGGCAACCACGGACAGTCCCTGGCGTATGCCGCGCGCGCGGCCGGGCTGCGGGCCGTGATCGTCGTGCCCGAGGGGAACAGCCCCGACAAGAACGCGGCGATGAAGGGGTTCGGGGCCGAGCTGATCGTCCACGGGCGCGACTTCCAGGAGTCCCGTGAGTACGCGATGGGTCTGGGGGAGGAGCTCGGCCTCGAGCCGGTGCCGCCGTTCCATCCCGACCTCGTCGTGGGCGTGGCGACCTACGCCAAGGAGCTCTTCGACGCGGCGGGGCCGCTCGACACCGTCTATGTCCCGGTCGGCATGGGCTCGGGGATCTGCGGCCTGATCGGGGTGCGCGACCTGCTGGGGCTGTCCACCGAGGTCGTCGGCGTGGTGTCCGAGGCGGCGCCGGCGACGGCCCTGTCCTTCGCCGCCGGCGAGGTCCGCACCACGCCGGAGGCGCCCACGTTCGTCGACGGGGTGGCCTGCCGCGCTCCCGTGCCCGAGGCGGTCGAGCAGATCGTGCGCGGGGCTGCCCGGGTGCTGGCCGTCCCGGAGGACGCGTCGGCCGAGGCGATGCGCGTCATGCTGCGCACCACTCACCAGCTGCCCGAGCCGGCGGCGCGATCGCCCTGGCCGGGCTGCTGTCCGAGCGCGACCGGGTCGCAGGACGCCGGGTCGCGGTGATCCACAGCGGCGGCAACTGCGACGCGTCGGTCCTCGCCGAGGTCCTGGCCGGGTCGACACCCCGCCCGTGACGAGGCGGGGCGCGGACGGGCTCCGAGTGCTCTGAGGACCTCCCGCGTCGGACCCGTCGGGCGCACGGTGAGATTGGTCCCATTGTGCTCAGCCCGCGATACCCGGGCGTTCCGTGAGGTGGCCGACAGGACTAGTCTCGGGGCCGAACCACACCCCTTCCGTAGACGAGGACGTCAGACGTGGATCTGTTCGAATACCAGGCGCGAGACCTGTTCGAGGCGCACGGCGTGCCGGTGCTCGCCGGTGCGATCGCCACCACTCCCGAGCAGGCCCGCGCGGCCGCCGAGGAGATCGGCCCCAAGAGCGGCGGCGTCACCGTCGTCAAGGCCCAGGTCAAGACCGGGGGCCGCGGCAAGGCCGGCGGCGTCAAGGTCGCCAAGACCGCCGACGAGGCCGAGCAGGCCGCCGCGGCCATCCTCGGCATGGACATCAAGGGCCACACCGTGGGCACCGTGATGGTCGCCCAGGGCGCGCGCATCGCCGAGGAGTACTACTTCTCGGTCCTGCTCGACCGGGCCAACCGCTCCTACCTGGCGATGTGCAGCAAGGAGGGCGGCATGGAGATCGAGCAGCTCGCGGTCGAGCGCCCCGACGCCCTCGCCCGGGTCGAGGTCGACCCCAACACCGGGATCGACGAGGCCAAGGCCCAGCGAGATCGTCGAGGCCGCCGGCTTCGACGCCGAGACGGGCGCCAAGATCGTGCCGGTCCTGCAGCGCCTGTGGGAGGTCTACCGCGACGAGGACGCCACGCTGGTCGAGGTCAACCCGCTGGTCAAGACCGAGGACGGCGACATCGTCGCGCTCGACGGCAAGGTGACCCTCGACGAGAACGCCGGGTTCCGCCACCCCGACCACGAGGCGCTCGAGGACAAGGCTGCCGCCGACCCGCTCGAGGCCGCGGCCAAGGCCAAGGGCCTCAACTACGTCAAGCTCGACGGCTCCGTCGGCATCATCGGCAACGGCGCCGGGCTGGTCATGTCCACGCTGGACGTCGTCGCCTACGCCGGTGAGGAGTTCGAGGGCTCGCCCAAGCCCGCCAACTTCCTCGACATCGGCGGCGGCGCGTCGGCCGAGGTCATGGCCAACGGCCTGCACATCATCCTCGGCGACGAGCAGGTGAAGTCGGTGTTCGTCAACGTCTTCGGCGGCATCACCGCGTGTGACGCGGTCGCCAACGGCATCGTGGGCGCCCTCAACAACCTCGGCGACGAGGCGACCAAGCCGCTCGTCGTGCGGCTGGACGGCAACAACGTCGAGGAGGGCCGTCGCATCCTCGCGGAGGCGAACCACCCGCTCGTGACCATCGAAGAGACCATGGACGGCGCGGCCCGCAAGGCCGCGGAGCTGGCTTCGGCCGCCAGCGCGACGAACTGACCTAAGGAACGGCATACCAATGGCTATTTTTCTCGACGAGAGCTCCAAGGTCATCGTCCAGGGCATGACCGGCTCCGAGGGCATGAAGCACACCCAGCGCATGCTGCGCTCGGGCACCCAGATCGTCGGCGGCGTCAACCCCCGCAAGGCCGGCGAGAGCGTGGGCTTCGAGGGCGGCGTGACCATCCCGGTGTTCGGCACGGTGGCCGAGGCCATCGCCGCAGACCGGCGCCAACGTGTCGGTCATCTTCGTCCCGCCGGCGTTCGCCAAGTCCGCGGTCGTCGAGGCGATCGACGCCGAGATCCCGCTGGCCGTGGTCATCACCGAGGGCATCGCCGTCAAGGACTCGGCCGAGTTCTACGCCTACTCGCGCAGCCAAGGGCACCACGCGCATCGTCGGCCCGAACTGCCCCGGCCTGATCAGCCCCGGCAAGTCCAACGCCGGCATCATCCCCGCCGACATCGCCGGCCCCGGCCGCATCGGCCTCGTCTCCAAGTCGGGCACCCTGACCTACCAGATGATGTACGAGCTGCGGGACTTCGGCTTCTCCTCCGCGGTCGGCATCGGCGGCGACCCGATCATCGGCACCACCCACATCGACTGCCTCGAGGCCTTCGAGAAGGACCCCGAGACCGACGCCATCGTCATGATCGGTGAGATCGGCGGCGACGCCGAGGAGCGCGCCGCGGCATACATCAAGGAGCACGTCACGAAGCCGGTCGTCGGCTACGTCGCGGGCTTCACCGCCCCCGAGGGCAAGACCATGGGCCACGCCGGCGCCATCGTGTCGGGCTCGGCGGGCACCGCCGCGGCCAAGCAGGAGGCCCTCGAGGCCGCGGGCGTCAAGGTCGGCAAGACGCCGTCCGCGACCGCCGAGCTCATGCGCGAGATCATGAAGGGCCTGCAGAAGTAGCAGCCTGCTCCGCACTCGTGTGAAGGATCGTCCGGGTCATGACCCGGACGATCCTTCACGTTGGGGGGCTGGACGGTGTGGGGGCGTGCCCTGCGACGCACCTTTCTCGACCTTTCTCGGAGGCGCTCGGCGTTGCACGAGCGATCGGCGCCCTCGGTCGGCGACCATGAAGCAGTCATGAGTGTCACCGAGCTGCTGCGCGCGAAGTCATCGTCCACGGGGGGCGGCGCCGACCGCCGCTCACTGCAACGGGCCCTGCTCGCGGGCGCCGGAGCGGCGGCCGCCTCGGCGTGCGCCGTCGTCCTGCCCGCCCTGCTGGTCTGGGTCGCGAGCCCGCAGAGCACCGTCGACTGGACGACGGCCCTGGGGGTGGGCGCGAGCCTGTGGCTGCTCGGCACCGGCGCTCACCTGACGGTCGGGGCCGCCCACGTGACCGTGGTGCCGCTGGCCTTCCTGGCGCTGGCGGTCTGCGGCGCGGCCTGGGGCGCCGTCCGCGCGGCCGCGGCCGGCGGCTCAGCAGACGCGCCTGTCCTACGCGGCCGACCTGGTGCACCGGCCGGTGGCCCACGCCCTGGGCGCCTGGACCGCCGGGTATGCCGCCTGCGCCTTCCTGTGGTCGATGGTCGCCCTGGTGGCCGGGCCCGAGCCCGTCCGTCCTCAGCCTGCGTGATGCCGGTGGTCGTCGTCCCCGCCCTCGCCGCCGGCCTGGCGCTGGGGTGGCTGGTCCGCAGGCGCCGAGACCTGCTCGGCCCCGGCGCCGCGCCGGCCCGACTGGCTCCCCGACGTCGTGCGGCGGGCGGTGCGCCCGGGGCTGGAGGGTGCCGGCGCGCTGCTGACCGCGGGCATGGTGGTCGTGGCGCTCATGGTCGTGCTCAGGTACGACCGCGTGTCCCACCTGCAGTCCACGCTGGCGCCGGGGCTGCTCGGCGGCCTCGTCCTGCTCCTCGCCCAGGTACTCGTCCTGCCGAACCTCGGTCTCTGGGCGGTGTCGTTCGTCTCGGGCACCGGGTTCAGCGCGGTCGCAGGGCGCCTCGGCCACCTGGACCGGCAGCCGGACCTCGCTGCTGCCGATGGTCCCGGTGCTGGGCGCCCTGCCCGACCCGGGCGCGTTCCCCGGCTACCTGCCTGTCGTGGTGCTGCTGCCGGTGAGCGTCGGGGTGCTCGTCGGGTGGCGCTCGCTGCGATCGCGGTCGCCCGGCTGTCCACCGGGCGCACCAAGGCTCGCCGTCACGGCGGCCGCAGTCGTGGTCGCGGCCTGCGCGCTGGGCCTGCTCGATGTCGTCGCGGGGTCGTCGCTGGGGTCGGCGCGGCTCTCCGCACATCGGTGCCCCGGCCGGGTGGATGACGCTGGCGCTGCTGGTCGAGCTCGGCGTCGGTGCCGGCCTCGTGCTGGCGTGGGACCGCTGGAAGCTGCGCGCGCTAGCGTCCTCGAGGCCGGACGCCGATGCCGGCCGCGACCCGCTCGGTATCGTCGTCGGCGTGACCTCGCCTGCGCCGACCGGGTCCCCGGGCCGCCGCGACCCGCCGACCGGCGATCGTCGTCCTGGTCTCCGGCTCCGGCACCAACCTCCAGGCGCTCATCGACGCCGCCGCGGACCCGGCCTACGGCGTCCGCATCCTCGCCGTGGGCGCCGACCGCGCCGGCATCGCCGGCCTGCACCGCGCCGAGGCCGCGGGCATCCCGACCTTCGTCTGCCGAGTCGAGGACTACCCGACCCGGGCCGAGTGGGATGCCGCCCTCGCCGAGCGGATCGATGACCACGAACCGGCGTTCGTCGTGTCGGCGGGCTTCATGAAGCTGCTCGGCCCGGAGGTCCTGGGCCGCTACACCGTGCTCAACACCCACCCCGCGCTGCTGCCCGCGTTCCCCGGCGCGCACGCCGTCCGCGACGCGCTGGCGGCGGGAGTCCGAGACCACCGGCTGCACCGTGCACGTCGTCGACGCCGGGGTCGACACCGGGCCCGGTCCTCGCGCAGGTCGCCGTGGACGTCCGCGCCGGACGACACCGAGGACACGCTCCACGAGCGCATCAAAGCTGTCGAGCACCCGCTGCTCGTCGAGATCGTGGGCCGCGCGGCCCGCGAAGGAATCACCGTCACCGAGGGGAAGGCCACCATTCCGTGACCCAGCAGTCGACCGACCAGACCGTCGAGACCGACGAGACCTCGGCTGGGCGGCGCCCCGATGCGGCGGGCCCTCGTCTCCGTGTACGACAAGACCGGGCTCGAGGAGCTGGTCCGCGGGCTGCACGCGGCGGGCGTCTCGGTCGTCTCCACGGGCGGGTCGGCGGCCCTCATCGAGGGGCTCGGCCTGCCCGTGACCGAAGGTCGAGGACCTCACCGGCTTCCCCGAGTGCCTCGAGGGCCGGGTCAAGACGCTGCACCCGCGGGTCCACGCGGGGATCCTCGCGGACACCCGCAAGGACGACCACGTGCGTCAGCTGGCCGACCTCGGCGATCGAGCCGTTCGAGCTCGTCGTCGTCAACCTCTACCCGTTCCGCGAGACCGTCGCCTCGGGGGCCAGCCCCGACGAGGTCATCGAGCAGATCGACATCGGCGGCCCGTCCATGGTCCGCGCTGCCGCCAAGAACCACCCGAGCGTCGCGGTGGTGACCGACCCCGCGGCATACGGCGCCGTGCTCGAGGCGGTCGCGGCCGGCGGGTTCACCCTCGGCCGAGCGCAAGCTGCTCGCCGCGCAGGCCTTCGTGCACACGGCCGACTACGACACCGCCGTCGCGAGCTGGATGGGCAACGTCTACACCGACACCTCGACGGGCTCCGGCTTCCCGGCCTGGACGGGCGCGACCTTCACCCGGGCCGCGGTGCTGCGCTACGGCGAGAACCCGCACCAGCGGGCCGCGCTCTACCGCCACTGGCGGCCCGGGCGTCGCCTCGGCCGAGCAGCTGCACGGCAAGGAGATGTCCTACAACAACTACGTCGACACCGACGCCGCGGTGCGCGCCGCGCACGACCACGGTGACCAGCCGACCGTCGCGATCGTCAAGCACGCCAACCCCTGCGGCATCGCCGTGGGCGGCACCATCGAGGACGCGTATGCCGCGGCGCACGCCACCGACCCGGTGTCCGCGTACGGCGGCATCATCGCGGCCAACCGCCCGGTGAACCTCGCGATGGCGAGCCGCGTCAAGGACGTGTTCACCGAGGTGATCGTCGCGCCGGACTTCGACGACGACGCGCTGGAGCTGTTGCAGCAGAAGAAGAACATCCGGATCCTGCGGCTGCCCGCCGACCTGGCCGCACTCGGCGTGACCGGGTCGAGACCCGGCCGATCAGCGGCGGGCTGCTGATGCAGACCGTCGACCGGGTCGACGCGGTCGTCGAGGGTGACCAGCCGGGCGGTGACGACGCCTCGCGCTGGCGGCTCGTGTCGGGCGAGGCCGGCCGACGAGGCGACGCTGGCCGACCTGCAGTTCGCGTGGCGGGCCATCCGCGCGGTGAAGTCCAACGCGATCCTGCTGGCCCGCGACGGGGCCGCGGTCGGGATCGGCATGGGTCAGGTCAACCGGGTCGACTCGTGCCACCTGGCCGTGTCACGGGCCGGAGCCGAGCGGGCGCGCGGGGTCGGTGGCCGCGTCGGATGCGTTCTTCCCGTTCGCCGACGGTCTGCAGGTGCTGCTCGACGCGGGCGTGCGTGCCGTCGTGGCGCCGGGTGGGTCGGTGCGCGACCAGGACGTCATCGAGGCGGCCCAGGCCGCGGGCGTGACGATGTACTTCACCGGGCACCCGCGCACTTCGCCCACTGAGCCCCCGGCATCGCTGCACGAACCTCTGCTTGCAGACGTTCCTGCCCGCGGGGCATGCAGCAACCTGTGCTCCCGGCAGCAACCTCAGCTAGCAGAGGTTGCTGCTGGGGGCGGCGGGAGGGGGGCCACCGGTGGGCCCGGGGGGACGCCGAGGGCGACGACGAGGTCGGCCACCACCCGCGGGTCGTCCAGGGCGTCGCCGAACAGCTCGCGCAGCTGCCCGACGCGGTAGCGGACCGTCTGCGCGTGGACGAACAGCGCCTCGGCGACGGGCTCTCGACGGCCTCGATGCAGCAGCCAGAGCCGCAGGGTCTCCTCCAACCGCTCCCGGGCGGCCGGCGTGAGCTCGGCCATCGGAGCGAGCGCGCGGGCGCGCAGGTCGGCGAGCGCCTGAGGGTCGGCGCCGAGGACGATCTCGGCCAGGTGGGCCTCGGTGTCGTATGCCGTGTGGTGCTCGCCGCGAGTGGCCCGCCCCCGCAGCGCGCGAGCATGCGAGGCGGCGGCCTCCGTCCACGGTCGGGTCGGCCCGAGCACGGCGTCGTGACCCTCGAGCGCTCGCATCAGCCGCGGGCGGGCCGGCGTCGCTCAGCCCCGGGATGACCAGGGCGGCCACCTCCTCGGCGCTGTCGACGCCCGGCACGTCCTCCGCCAGCACCAGGGACCTCGGGTCGACCTGGCCGCGGGCGTGGTGCAGCTCGCGCTCGGGGACGAGCAGGACCGTGAGGGTCTTGGGCAGGTCCCAGCCCGCGAGGTCGGCCCGGCGCGTCACGGCGTCGTCGGACGCGCCCCGGAGCAGGTCGAGCGCCAGGCGTTCGAGCTGGCGCTGCTGCGCCCGCTCGGCCGTGGCCAGCTCGTCGGCATGACCGGCCACGCTGGCTGCCGAGAGCTCGTCGATGTAGGCGAAGACCAGCTCGGCGAACTGCGCCAGGAGCTCGGCGCTCATGCCGGCCTTGACCGCCTCCTCGCTGAGCCCGCGCCACGAGACCCGGGCGCCGATCCGGTAGGCCGACAGGAGCGCATCCATGCTGCGACCGCTGCGGGCCTCTCCGCGCCCCAGGCTGTAGGACGCCTCGCGCGCCGGTCCCAGCGGCATGCTCGGGTCGTCAGAGCGGGCGACGATGTTGAGGAACGTGCCCAGCGCGACCCGGACGGCCGACTCGATGTTGCCCATGAGGTACTCGCGCGCGCTGGCATAGCTCGGCACCTCCTCGATGATGGCCTCGACGGCGTGGGTGGCGACGCCGGGCAGGGCTCCCTTGAGCTGGGCGAGGACGTCGGGGGAGAACTGGACGGCCGGCCGCACGTTCGGTGGCGGTGGAGAGGGGTTCGGTGCTCATGTTTGTTCCTCACGAACAAATGACGGGCGCAGGCTCACCCGTCACGGTCAGGTAATTACTCTACCTGGGCATCCATAGTGGAACCATGACCGCAGTTCTCCCACCTCGCGCGACCGGCCGCACCCGGCCGTCGCTGCGTTCTGCCCTCCGGCGGGTCGCCGAGGCAGCGGTGACCCCGCTGCTCCCCGACGACTACCTCGACCTGGTCGCCCCGCTGCGTGCGGGCGCGGACCTGCGTGGCCGAGTCGTGTCGGTGACCCCTGAGACCCGCGATGCGTCCACCGTGCGCATCCGGCCCGGCCGCGGCTGGCGTGGCCACGTCCCCGGCCAGTACATCCGCATCGGCGTCGACGTCGACGGCGTCCGCAACTGGCGCGCGTACTCCCTGACCTCCCCGGTCGCCGCGCCCGACGGGCTGATCTCGATCACCGTCAAGGCGATTCCCGGACGGCAAGGTCAGCAACCACGTCGTGCGCGCCCTGCAGCCCGGCACGCTGATCCACCTCGACCAGGCGACGGGCGACTTCACGCTGACCTCGCCCCGCCCCGCCCGTGCGCTCTTCGTCACCGCCGGGTCCGGCGTCACGCCGGTGATCGGCATGCTGCGCAACCACCTCGACGAGCTGCAGGACGTCGTGGTCGTGCACTCGGCGCCGACCGAGCCCGATGTCATCTTCGCCGCCGAGCTGCGCGCGTGGGCCCGAGACGGCCGGCTCCGCCTGGTCGAGCGGCACACCGACCGCGACGGCATGGTCGGCCCGGCCGACCTCGACGAGCTGGTGCCGGACTGGCGGTTCCGCGAGACCTGGGCCTGCGGGCCGACCGGCATGCTCGACGCGTTCGAGGCGGCCTGGGCCGACGCCGGGCTGGCCGACCGCCTGCACACCGAGCGCTTCCGCCCCGTCGTCATCGCCGAGGGCGAGGGCGGCACGGTCACCTTCGCCGGTCAGGCCATCACCGTCGACGCCGACGGTGCTACCCCCATCCTCGACGCCGGCGAAGCCGCCGGTGTCCTCATGCCGTCCGGATGCCGCATGGGCATCTGCTTCGGCTGCGTCGTACCCCTCAAGGAAGGTGCCGTGCGCGACCTGCGCAACGGCGACCTCACCATTGCCGCCAAGGGCGACGGCATCCGCATCCAGACGTGTGTGTCGGCCGCTGCCGGCCACTGCGAGATCGATCTCTAAGGAGACCCCATGACTGCCACCGCAGAGAAGTTCGACCTCACCATCGACGGTTCGGCCGCCTCCACCCCCCAGGCGCCCGGCACGCCGTCGGTGCGCACCACGAGCCCGCGCACCACCAACAGCCGCCTGTCCACGGCCATCGCCGAGCGGCGTCACGTCCCGAAGCGTTCCGGCAAGTCCGACCCGACGGGGCACCTCACCGCCGAGGACGTCGAGGCCCTGGCCATGGAGCTCGACGAGCTGCGCCAGCAGGTCCTCGCGTCCCGCGGGGCCAGCGACGCGGCATACATCCGCAAGGTCATCGACGTGCAGCGCAAGATCGAGCTCGCCTCGCGCGCCGTGCTGCTGTTCTCGATCTTCCCGCCGGCCTGGATCGTCGGCACCGCGGGCCTGTCCGTCGCCAAGATCCTCGACAACATGGAGGTCGGCCACAACATCCTCCACGGCCAGTGGGACTGGATGCGCGACCCCAAGATCCACTCCACGACCTGGGAGTGGGACAGCGCCACGCCCGCCGAGCTGTGGAAGCACAGTCACAACGAGCTGCACCACACCTACACGAACGTGCTGGGCAAGGACAACGACCTCGGCTACGGCATCATGCGCGTCGACGAGGACCAGCGCTGGGTGCCGGCCTACCTCGGCCAGCCGCTCTACAACTTCCTCAACATGTGCTTCTTCCAGTACGGCATCGCCGCCTACGACCTCGAGATCGGCAAGCAGCTCGCCGGTCGTGGTGACAAGGAGACGTTCCGCCGCAACGGAAAGCTGGTGCTGCGCAAGGTCGGCCGCCAGGCGCGCAAGGACTACCTGATCCACCCGCTGCTGTCGGGTCCGTCGTTCTTCCACACGATGGCCGCCAACGCGACCGCCAACTTCGTCCGCAACGTCTGGACGCACTCGATCATCATGTGCGGCCACTTCCCGGCCGGTGTCGAGACCTTCGCCCGTGCCTCGATCGACGGCGAGAGCCGTGGCGAGTGGTACCTGCGCCAGATGCTCGGCTCGGCCAACATCTCCGGTAGCAAGGCCATGCACATCATGTCCGGCAACCTGAGCCACCAGATCGAGCACCACCTGTTCCCCGACCTCCCGAGCAACCGCTACGGCGAGATCGCCCCGCGGGTCCAGGAGATCTGCGAGCGCTACGGCCTGACCTACACCACGGGCCCGCTCTACAAGCAGGTCGCCTCCGCCTGGGGCCAGGTCATCGCGTTGTCGCTGCCGAACCCGCAGCCCGGCCGCAGCCGCGTGGGCATCGCCGCCGCGACGATCGGCAAGCAGCTGCGACGCTCGCTGCGCGGCAAGCGCGCGGTGCGCACCGCCTGACGCACTGCCTCCGCGGAGTCTTCCTCAAGGGAAGCCGAAGCCGCGTGATCGTCGAGCCCCGCGCCTCCCCGGTGCGGGGCTCGATGGCGTCGCGAGACCGTCGGACGTCCGCGTATACCGCGCTGTCGCGGTAGGGAGCAAGCCGGTATTCGGGATCGGAATATGCCCTTGTGCCCCATGGGCGCGCGGCGGGACGGTGGCGCAACGGGCTGACACGCACGATGCCCGTGGCAGGGAGGGGATTTGGGGAATGTTCAGAACCAGCTACCGAATGACCGTCGCAATGGCGTCGGTTGTCATCACCACCGCATTTGTGGGGGCGAGCGGGTCGCAAGCGACGAGCCCGTCACAGAGGGACCTTCTGGTGCGAGAGGTGTTTGCCGGCTGGTCTGTACCCACACCGGCCCAGAGCAGTGCGCGCATGCGTATCCCCACCGAGGCGCTGGCGGCATTGTCCAGGCTGAAGCACGCCCAAGCGCCTCCTTCCTTGACGGACCAGGCCGTCCTTGCGCCATATCGGGACATTGCAAGTGCCATCTCCCGCACGACCGTGCGACTCACCGTCACGACGGGTCAGACCTCGCAGCCCGGCCCCATGCCTTCGCGAAAGGGAGCGTCGGCGCAGGTCGCCCTGACCGCCGCGTCGACGATCTGTGGGTGGGTTGAGGCGACCGAGAACCGGTATGCCGGGTGGCCGGACTACAGCTGGGAGTACAGCTGGCACAACCATCTCGACACGTGTTGGAACGGCTCGACGGTGACGCACTTGAACTCGGCCTATGTCTACGTCAACCACATTCAGTTCGGCTGGAACTACCGCGGCGAGGTGTCCTCTTCGGTCGGGGCAGCGGGTGGGTGGCAGCTTCAGGACTTCAAGCAGAGTCATATGCAGTTCTGCCTGCTCAAGTACGGATGCACTAGTGACCTCTATCCGTCGGCTCAGATCACCCAATACGGAAACGGGACGAACGCGATCTCGCGCCGTTCGACGGGCTGAGAGTGAAGCGCATGGCATCGATCCTGAGGACATTGGCGATCCTCTTCGTGGGATACGTCCTGGCGGTGTTCACCAATGCCGCGCTGGGGACCATGGACGCACGCAAGCTGTTGGTCCTCTGGGCGATCTATGTGCTCGCGATCCATGGCCTTCTGGCGGGTCCTCCGAAAGCGGTCGACGAAGCCGGACCGTGGTTAACTAGTCCCTGGCGTCGAGATGCCGGCCGACAAGTAGGGGTGCCCCCGACCCGATGCCCAGGGCCGGGGGCACCCCCATTTCAATGACGGCCGTTCACGCTGTGCGACCAGGCCCGTACGAACCGACCACTCAGGCTGATGCGGCACGACCTGTGAACCATATTCAGACGGGGTGGAACTATCGCGGAGAAGTGTCGTCCTCGGTCGGGTCTCCTGGTGGTTGGCAGCTCCAGGACTTCAAGCAGAGCCAGATGGAGTTCTGTGTTATTAAGTACGGCTGCATTCAAAGCATGTATCCGTCGGCGCAGATCATCCAATATGGAAACGGGACAAACGCGATATCGCGCCGTACGACCGGCTGAGTGTGGAGATCTCTGATGACCTCAGTCCTGAGAACCATAACGATCCTGTTCGTGGCATTCTTCCTCGCCGTTTTTGCCATTCTCGCCCAGGGCACGATGGATGCAGCCCAAGCTGTTCGTCCTCTGGGCCATCCTCGCGCTCGCGATCCATGCGCTCCTCGCGGCTCGTCGAAAGCGGTCGATGAAACGGAACGGTGGTTAGCCGGCACCTGCGCAAGACGCCCACCTGACGCTCTCGACGATGCTGTGCCGCCGGCTCCGGATCGTGAGTGATCACGTGCGTGGCGTCCGGCTCGCGCGGGGGGCCGGTCCGCGGCGAGGGGCGCGTGGCAGGATACGGGACCGTGACGGCACGCATCCTCGACGGCAAAGCGGTCCTGGCGACCATCAAGGACGAGCTCCGGGACCGGGTGACGGCCCTCCGGGAGCAGGGCGTCGTGCCGGGCCTCGGCACCGTGCTCGTGGGAGAGGACCCGGGCAGCCAGTGGTATGTCGGCGCCAAGCACCGCGACTGCGCCGAGATCGGGATCACCAGCATCCGGCGTGACCTGCCGGCCACCGCCACCCAGGCCGAGGTGGAAGCCGTCATCGACGAGCTCAACGCCGACCCGGACTGCACCGGCTTCCTCGTGCAGCAGCCCACCGGGCTGGACGAGTTCGCGCTGCTGTCCCGGGTCGACCCGCTCAAGGACGTCGACGGGCTGCACCCCACCAACCTCGGCTGGCTCGTGCTCGGCAAGGAGGCGCCGCTGCCGTGCACGCCCGCAGGCTGCATCGAGCTGCTGCGCCGGTTCGACGTGCCGATCGCGGGAGCCCGGGTGGCCCTGGTCGGCCGCGGCATCACCGTGGGCCGGCCCCTCAGCCTCATGCTGACGCGTCGCAGCGAGAACGCCACGGTCGTCGTGTGCCACACGGGCACGCGTGACCTGGGCGCCGAGCTGCGCGAGGCGGACATCGTCATCGCCGCGGCGGGAGTGCCCGGCCTGGTGACCCGCGACATGGTCAGGCCCGGCGCTGCGGTCCTCGACGTCGGCGTCAGCCGGATCATCGCCGAGGACGGCACCTCCAAGGTGGCCGGAGACGTCGCCCCCGACGTGGCGGAGGTGGCCGGGTGGGTCAGCCCCAACCCCGGCGGAGTCGGCCCGATGACCCGGGCCATGCTCCTGTCGAACATCGTGGCGGCCGCCGAACGGCAGGTCGCCCAGACCTCGGCGACCTCGGCCTGACGGCGGCCGGGCTCCGATGACCACGCCGCGCCTGGGGTGGTGGTGGGCCGCCACGCCCGGTGTTCGCCGGCGGGGTCGTGCTGTTCGCGACCGACCACGTCCGGCTGGCCGGCTACGCGATGGCGGCGGGCCTGCTGCTCGGCGCCCTGCTGCGGCTCGTGCTGCCGACCGCACGCAGCGGTGGTCTTGCCGTGCGGTCGCGCATGGTGGACGTCGTCAGCATGACCGCCCTCGGCGTGGCACTGGCCGTCATCACCGCGCTGCTGGACCTGAGCCCGCGCGGCTGACGGCGCCGGTCGCGCGCCCGGACGGCGACCGACCGGCATACGAAGCGGCCGCCCCCCGTGGGGAGCGGCCGCTGGACGTATGCCGGTGGGCCGGGTCAGCCGATGAGCCCGAGCCCCTTGACGGCCTCGCGCTCCTCCTCGAGCTCCTTGACGGAGGCGTCGATCTTGCCGCGCGAGAAGTCGTCGATCTCCAGGCCCTGGACGATCTCCCAGCGGCCGTCCTTGACCGTGACGGGGAACGAGGAGATGAGACCCTCGGGCACGCCGTAGGACCCGTCGGAGCACACCGACATCGAGACCCAGTCACCCTCGGGGGTGCCGAGCGCCCAGTCGCGGGCGTGGTCGACGGTGGCGCTCGCGGCCGAGGCGGCCGAGGACGCGCCCCGCGCCTCGATGATCGCGGCGCCGCGCTTGGCGACGGTGGGGATGAAGGTGTTCGCGAGCCAGTCCTGGTCGCCCACGGCCTCGGCGGCGTTGCGGCCGGAGACCTCGGCGTGGAACAGGTCGGGGTACTGGGTGGCCGAGTGGTTGCCCCAGATCGTCATCTTGCGGATCTCCGTCACCGGCACGCCCAGCTTGGCCGCCAGCTGGCTGATCGCGCGGTTGTGGTCGAGCCGGGTGAGGGCCGCGAAGCGCTCCCGCGGGATGTCGGGCGCGTTGCTCATGGCGATGAGGGCGTTGGTGTTGGCCGGGTTGCCCGTCACCGTCACGTGGATGTCGTCGGCGGCGACGGAGTTGAGGGCCTTGCCCTGCGGGGCGAAGATGCCGCCGTTGGCCTCGAGCAGGTCGCCGCGCTCCATGCCCGGCCCACGCGGGCGGGCGCCGACGAGCAGCGCGTGGTTGACGCCGTCGAAGACCTTCTCCGGGTTGTCGCCGATCTCGACCTTGGCGAGCGTCGGGAAGGCGCAGTCGTCGAGCTCCATGACGACGCCCTCGAGAGCCTTGAGCGCCGGGGTGATCTCCAGGAGCCGCAGCTCGACCGGGGTGTCCGGGCCGAACAGCGAGCCGCTCGCGATACGGAACAGCAGGCTGTAGCCGATCTGGCCGGCGGCGCCGGTGACGGCGACCTTGACGGGGGTGGTGCTCACGATGGGCCCTCCACTCGGGGTGAGGCAGTACGGGTCAGGACAGCTACCGGCGACGTTAGCAGGGCTTCAGGGGCCCGGTTCCAGGTGGTTAGGGTCGTGGACATGCCGACCCCTGACTTCGTCCTGGCCCTGCGCGAACGGGTCGGTCACGACCCCCTGTGGATGCCCGGGGTGACCGCTGTGGTGCGCAACGACCGGGGCGAGGTGCTGCTTGCCCGTCGCGCCGACTTCGGCCAGTGGGGGCTGGTGAGCGGCATCCTCGAGCCCGGTGAGCAGCCCGCAGCCGGACTGGCCCGCGAGATCGAGGAGGAGACCGGCGTCGTCGCGCAGATCGGGCCGCTGACGGCGGTGTGGACGCTGCCGGAGGTGACCTATCCCAACGGCGACAGGTCCCAGTACCTCGACCTGTGCTTCCTCGCCCGGTATGTCTCGGGGGAGGCCCGGGTCAACGACGACGAGTCCACCGAGGTGGGCTGGTTCGGGGTGGACGCGCTGCCGCCCGACCTCATGGAGCGCTCGAGGATCCGCCTCGAGCGTGCCCTGGCGTATGCCGGCACCACCTGGTTCGAGGCCCCGTCACCGCCGGTCCGTGGTGACGGCGACCGGGGCGAGTCGCGAGGATCCGGGTGACCTCGCGGCATACCTCGCCGCCTTTGACCAGATCGATGGCCGACCCCCACCAGCTGCTGACGACCGACACGTCGCGGTCGGACGCCCACCGCTTCTACGAGCAGCTGGGTTTCGTCGCGTCCCACGAAGGGATGAAGCTCCCGCTCTGAGCGGTGTAGAAAGGTGCTGACCTCGATGAAGGAGCCTGCAATGAGCGGCACTGGCACCAAGGACGACCCCTGGCAGCTGCGGACCCCGCCAGGGACGGCGGAGTACACGATGTACCGGGACGACGGCTCCGATCCGGCCCAGCTCGTCTGTCAGGTCGGCTCGACGAAGCTCCTCTACGACGCCCGGGTCGTCGACGACCTCCACGCCTGGCTCCGAGATCGGGGCGACTGGGTGGAGCTGGGCTCGGCCGACGAGCAGAAGCCGGCGAAGGACGGGACGGTCGAGGCCTGGGGCCGCTCACCGGAGAATCCCGTCGGCGGCTGGTACGGCCTGCGCAAGGGCTACCGCGGCAGGGTGGGGATGTACCTCCCGCCGCTGCTCGAGGCCCTCGGGCTGGCCGAGGTCGAGCACAACCCACGCAACAACCGGATGCGGGCGGTCTGACTCAGGCCACAGGGCGCAGGCGCAGCACGGGCATGACCCTGCTGGTCTTCTTCTCGTAGTCGCCGAACCCGGGACGCTCGGCGACGATCCTCGCCCAGGCCTCGGCGCGCTCGTCGGCGTCGAGCTCGGTGGCGTCGACGGTGAAGGTCTCGGTGCCGACCTCGACCTCGAACCGGGGGTGGGCGTTGACGTTGTGGTACCAGTCCGGGTTGGTCGGCGCACCCCCCTTGGAGGCGACGACGAGCATCGTGCCGTCGTCCTGCGGGAAGTAGACGAGCGGGTTCACCCGCACGGTGCCGGTCTCGCGCGCCGATGGTGTGCATCAGGATCATCGGCGCGCCCTCGAAGTAGCCCCCGACCTTGCCGCCGTTGGCTCGGAACTCGCGGATGACGCCGTCGTTCCAGTCGCTCATGCCTGTGCAACCCGCCGGCGCACGGGTCATTCCGCGCACCGCCGGGGCTGGTGTGGCACGGCTCAGCGCAGGGCGGCCAGTGCCGCGTTGAAGGTCGCGGACGGGCGCATCACGGCGCTCGCCTTGGCCTCGTCGGGGCGGTAGTAGCCGCCCAGGTCGACCGGCGAGCCCTGTACGCCGAGGAGCTCGGCGTTGATGGTGTCCTCCTGCTCCGCGAGCGTGCGCGCGACCGTGCCGAACGCCGTGGCCAGCGCAGCGTCCTCGCTCTGGTTGGCGAGCTCGTGGGCCCAGTACAGCGCCAGGTAGAAGTGGCTGCCCCGGTTGTCGAGCTGGCCGACCTTGCGGGCCGGGGACTTGTTCTCGTTGAGCAGCCGCTCGGTGGCGCGGTCGAGGGTGTCGGCGAGGACCGCGGCGCGGGCGTTGCCGGTCGTGGTGGACATGTGCCGCAGGCTCTCGGCCAGGGCGAGGAACTCGCCGAGGCTGTCCCAGCGCAGGTAGTTCTCCTTGACCAGCTGCTGGACGTGCTTGGGAGCGGAGCCGCCCGCGCCGGTCTCGAACAGGCCGCCACCGTTCATCAGCGGGACCACCGAGAGCATCTTGGCGCTGGTGCCGAGCTCGAGGATGGGGAACAGGTCGGTGTTGTAGTCGCGCAGCACGTTGCCGGTCACCGAGATGGTGTCCTCGCCCTTGCGGATCCGCTCGACGGAGAACGTCGCGGCGTCGACCGGCGACATGATCTGCAGGTCGAGACCCTCGGTGTCGTGGTCGGCGAGGTAGGCCTCGACCTTGGCGATGAGGTTGGCGTCGTGGGCGCGCTCGCGGTCGAGCCAGAAGACCGCCGGGGTCTGCGAGGCGCGGGCCCGGGTCACGGCGAGCTTCACCCAGTCGCGGATCGGGGCGTCCTTGGTCTGGCAGGCGCGCCAGATGTCTCCGGGCTCGACGTCGTGCGCCATGAGGACCTCGCCCGCGGCGTTGACCACCTGCACGGTGCCGGGCTCGGAGATCTCGAACGTCTTGTCGTGGCTGCCGTACTCCTCGGCCTTCTGGGCCATCAGCCCGACGTTCGGCACCGACCCCATGGTGGTCGGGTCGAAGGCGCCGTGGGCGCGGCAGTCCTCGATCACGGCCTGGTACACACCGGCATACGAGCTGTCGGGGATGACCGCCAGGGTGTCGTGCTCCTCGCCGTCGGCGCCCCACATGTGGCCGGACGTGCGGATCATCGCGGGCATGGAGGCGTCGACGATGACGTCGCTGGGGACGTGGAGGTTGGTGATCCCCTTGTCGGAGTTCACCATGGCCAGCTCGGGGCCGGCCGCGAGGCCGGCCTCGATCGCGGCTGCGGATCTCCGCGCCGTTGTCGAGGGCGTCGAGGCCGTCGAGGATCGAGCCGAGGCCGTTGTTGGGGGACAGGCCGGCCGCCGCGAGCTGGGTGCCGTAGGTCGCGAACACCTCGGGCAGGAACGCGCGCACGACGTGGCCGAAGATGATCGGGTCGGAGACCTTCATCATCGTCGCCTTGAGGTGCACCGAGAACAGCACGCCCTCGGCCTTGGCGCGGGCGATCTGCGCGGTGAGGAACGCGTCGAGGGCGGCGGCCCGCATGACGGTCGCGTCGACGACCTCGCCCTCGAGGACCGTCAGGCCGTCCTTGAGGACCGTGGTGCCGTGGGCGCCGACCAGCTGGATGGTGAGGGTGTCGGCGCCGGGCATGACGACGGACTGCTCGTTGGAGCGGAAGTCGTCCTGGCCCATGGTGGCCACGTTCGTCGCGGAGTCGGGCGACCACGCACCCATGGAGTGCGGGTGCCGGCGGGCGTAGTTCTTGACGGCGGCGGGGGCCCGGCGGTCTGAGTTGCCTTCGCGCAGAACGGGGTTCACCGCGCTGCCCTTGACGCTGTCGTATCGCGCGCGGGCGTCGCGCTGCTCGTCGGTGGTCGCCTCGTCGGGGTAGTCGGGAAGCGCGTAGCCCTGCGCCTGCAGCTCGGCGATGGCCGCCTTGAGCTGGGGCACGGAGGCGGAGATGTTGGGGAGCTTGATGATGTTGGCCTCGGGCGTGGTCGCCAGCTGGCCGAGCTCGGCCAGGGCGTCGCCGATGCGCTGGTCCTCGGGAAGCAGGTCGTCGAACGCCGCGATGATGCGACCGCCGAGGGAGATGTCGCGGGTCTCGACGTCCACTCCGGCCGTTCTGGCGAAGGCCTCGATCACCGGCAGGAACGAGTAGGTCGCCAGCATCGGCGCTTCGTCGGTGAGCGTGTAGATGATCTTGGCCATGGAGCGGCTCTTTCCCTGAGATGTGGACCGCCCTGGGCGGTCGGGCGCAAGCGTGCTCAGGCTATCGAACCGGCGTCGGCGCTCGACGTCCACGTCCCGCCCACCGCGGCCGGGCTGCCCTCAGCCGAAAGGACGAGGGCGCGGCTCGACAGATACGGCAACTGAACGAGGACGAATCCTTCGGAATCGGGCATTTCGCCAGCAATTTTTACCAAATACTGACGAAACTACGCCAAGTCCTTTACGTTTCAGTCACGCAAGGGGTCCGGCTGGGAGACCCTCGTCAGGATGGGGATCCGATGGACACGCAGGAGAGCACAGTGGAGGCCGGTCGCGGCCCCCTCGTCAGCCGGAGGGCCGTCGCGATCGGGGCCGTCGTGGACGGTGCCGGTCATCATCACCGCGGTCGCAGCCCCGCGGCGTCGGCGTCCACCATCCCCGCCCTGGCTGCCACGTGGGTCGCTGGTCCACGACAAGGCCAGAACTACATGCTGACCCTCAGCTTCACGTTCCCAGCGGGCACCTCGACGGACATCACCGTCACCAGGTCTCACGGTGAGACAACCGGGCAAGAAGCGCCAGCACCTTCACGTCGTCGCCGGCAGACCCAGACGGTGCCGCGCCGCTCCGAACGCGGTCTTCTCGGTGGATCGCTAGGGAGACAACTCGGCGCGTCACGTGGTCGTCACGTACACGGTGGACGGCGGGCCGGCCGCAGACGGTCACGCGTCGTCATCGCGAGCGACTAGGCGCCTCGGGTCGAGTCGGTGTCTGCGATGAGCGATGAGACGGCCAGCCCTCGCTCGTCGCAGGCTGGCCAGGAAGTCCCGGACGTCTGGCTCGACTTCGGTGGCGGGGAGACCGAAGTCGCGGGCGACGGCCGCCGCCACCTGCCGCGCAGTGCCGGGCTCGGCCAGCGCGTGCCAGACGGCGGCGGCCGAACCCTCGAGGACCAGCGGCCGCGCCGTCTGCAGGTCGCTCAGGTCGAGCACGACCACCCGGGCACCCTCGTCGACCACCGCGACCAGGGTGGACCGGCTCCAGATCTCGTCGAGGTCAGCCAAGCTCGAGCACGCCCCGGTCGCGCAGTGCGGTGAGTGCCTCGAGCGTCGCTGCGCGCGGGTCGACTCCCTCGGGGGGAGGCCCGAACCGGTCGAGCGCCGCCTGCGTCAGGTCGGCACTCGTCGGTCCAGTCCGAGCAGCGGTCCACCAGCTCCACGGCCAGCGGCGAGAGTCGCACCACCTGACGGTCGACCAGCACGACGGCCTCCCCGTGACGGTCGATCCGGTCCTGCACCGGTAGCCGGCGTGCCCTCACGCCGAGCCACCCAACAGCTCATCCACCCAGTCGGCCACGTCGGCCGCCTCACGATAGGTCACGCGATGCACACCACCCAGCGACTCGCAGAGCGCCGCCAGGCGCTGCAGCGGTCGCTCCAGCTCGGGCAGGTGCGACGTCTGGGGCACCAGGGCGAGCACGGCGTCCAGCGTGTCGAGCGTCTCGACGACGGGCGGACCGACGTGGTGCTCGTCCCGGTCCAGCAGGCCCAGAGCCGCCAGCCGGACCGGGCCCTCGGGCGGGCGAAGGCCCAGCCGCACGCGGTGCCGTCTCGTCCTTGAACGGGCTGTCGGGCGCGCGTCGTACGGACAGCGGCTTGGGATACGGCACCACGGTGCCGTCGTCACGGACCACCGTGGTCTCGTCCGTGACGTACCAGCGACCCACCGCGTGAGTGCGCACGAAGGTCGTCTTGCCGGTGCCGCCGGGAGCGACGAAGGCAGCCGCGGCTCCCGTGCGCGGGTCGGCGAGGCAGGCCGCGTGCAGCATGAGATGCCGGCCGGCCTGGGCGTCGATCGCGGCCAGGGTGACGCGTTGGGTCAGGACCTGGAGCAGGTCCTCGAGCCGCTCTCGGCTCACGTGCCCGGCACCCGCGGCCAGAGCCGTGACCGCAGGGTCGCTGTCGAAGACGACGCGCACGGCGGCATCGGTGCGCTGCGGCCGGCCCGGTCGTCGGTGGGCGGCGCAGAGCTCCCACAGGGACGGCAGCCGCTCGGCGACCTCCTCGGCGCGGTCGCCCTCGACCTGCACCTCGACGGCCACGTCGAAGGCGTTCACGACGAAGGGGTCCACGGCCACGGAAGGCACGGCGCCGCTCGGCGCTCGCCTCGCCTGGATCCCGCTCACAGCCCGAACAGTAGTTCAGAGGGGAAGTCGACATGGAGCTGAAGGACTATCTGTCCGTGGTGCGCGCGTACTGGCGCGGGGTCACGGCCTGGGTTCTGCTGGGGGTGGCGATGGCGGCCGGCCTGAGCCTGGTGCAGCCCAAGGTGTACCAGGCGGATGCCAGTGGGTTCGTGAGCTCTGGCACCAGCACGCTCGCCGGGCGAGGCCTCGGTGAGCGACATGCTCGCCAAGTCGCGGGCCGCCTCGTACGTGGACCTCGCCAAGTCGCGGGCCACCGCCCAGACGGTCATCGACTCCCTCGGCCTCAAGGCCGACCCGGCCGGCCTGATCGGCAGCGTCACCGTGACCCAGCCGCTGGACACCGTCCTGATCTCGGTGGGCGCACGGGCAGCCACCCCCGTGGCCGCCCAGAGGCTGGCGGACGCGTGGGTCCAGGCGCTGAAGGTCCAGGTGGACCAAGATCGAGAACCCGAACGGCACGTCCGCGGCGGCCCTGCACATCGTGCCGATCGAGTCGGCCGAGCTGCCCACCTCGCCGGTGTCCCCGAACACCAAGCGCAACGTCGCCCTGGGCTTCGCCGTGGGCCTGCTGCTCGGCGTCGGGTATGCCGTGCTGCGCAACCAGCTCGACCGCAAGCTGCGGCGGGCCGAGGACATCGAGCGGCAGTTCGGCGTGACCGTGGCGGCGACGATCCCCGCCAGCCCCGCGCTGGCCCGCACGAAGAGCGGGAGGCTGCCGCTGGTCGTCGTCAAGGGCCCCAGGCCGGTGACCGACCCGGTCCACTCGGTCGAGGCGTTCCTCAAGCTGCGCACCAACCTGCAGTTCATGGACATCGACAACCCGCCGCGAGTGATCGTGGTGACCAGCCCGCTCCCCGGTGACGGCAAGTCGACCATCGCCGCGAACCTGGCCGCAGCCCTGTCGATGGCCGACCGGCGCGTCGTGCTCATCGACGGCGACCTGCGCAGGCCTGTGGTCGCGGGGTCGTTCGGGCTGGTCGAGGGGGCCGGCCTCACCGACCTGCTCATCGGGCGCGTGGACTTCGCCGACGTGGCCCAGCAGGTCGGCGGCCTGCCGAACCTCCTCGTCCTCGCGGCCGGGCCGACGCCACCCAACCCGAGCGAGCTGCTGGGCTCGAAGGCGATGCGGCGGCTGCTGGACTGGCTGGCGGACCGCGGTTACACCGTGATCATCGACGCTCCGCCGTTGCTGCCCGTGACCGACGCGGCGGTGCTGACGGCCTCGGCCGACGGCGCACTGATCGCGGTCTCCGCGGGTCGAGACGCTGGACACCCAGCTGGCCGCCGCGCTGGGAGCTCTCAACGCCGTCCAGGGCCACACGCTCGGGGTGGTGCTCAACCGGGTCCCGCCGAAGGCCGCCAACACCGGCTACTACGGGGGGTACTACGCCGCGGAGCAGCGGCAGCCTGAGCTGCCGCTGCCCGCCGCCGTCTAGCTCTGCTCGGCGACCGCTCGCGCGCAGGACGAAGTCGGCCAGGTCCCGGCTCTGCTGGAGCCGGGACGGCTCGTGGACGTACATCATGTGGCCCGCCTCGTAGTAGGCATGCTCGATGTTGTCGTGCAGTGACGCCGGGATGTCGAGGTGGGCCACGACGTCCTGCGCGCCGTAGTACGGCGTGGCGCCGTCGTGGTACCCGTAGGCGATGTGCACCTTGAGGTGGGGGTTGGCCCGCATGGCTCGCGCCAGTCTCGGCGTGACGTCGACCGGCTTGGCCTCGAACTCCTTGTAGGACCACTCCTGGTGCGCGACGGACGACAGCTGGGTGTACGGCAGGTCGCTCTCGTAGCCGAGCTCCTGGCGGATGTAGTGGTTCCAGGCGGCGGCATACGGTCCGGAGATCGCGTCGTGCGACGGGTCGGCGTCCCAGGTCTCGGCGTTCCCCTGGGCGAGCGGCCCGGTGAAGCGCGCGTCGAGCCGGCCGACCGCCAGGCGCTGGTCACGCAGCAGCTCGGTGAAGAAGCGCACGTGCTCGACCCGCAGGTCCGCCCGGTCCACGTAGTCCTCGCGCAGGCCGGTCAGGGCCGCGAGCCGGCGCACGTGGTCGGCGCGCTCGGCCGCGGTGAGCCGCGAGCCTCTCGACAGCGCCCAGGGGTAGTCGTGGGCGGCATACTCCTCCGCCTCGTGCGAGCACGGTCCGGAGCGACTTCCGGCCGTGCTTGCCGTGGTAGTGGGCCACGGCGGCATAGGTCGGCAGGTAGTCGACGTGGGCGCGGTCGTTGTCGAAGTCGAAGTCGATGGTCGCGAAGTCGAGGACCGAGCTGATGAGCATGAGCCCGTTGAGATAGAGCCCGTACTGGCTCTGGAGATGGTCGGCCAGCGCGGCGGCCCGGGTCGTGCCGTAGGACTCGCCGGCCAGGAACTTCGGTGAGAGCCAGCGGTTGTTGCGCTTGGTCCACAGCCGGATGAGCTCGCCGACGCTCTCGATGTCGGCCTTGAAGCCGTGGTAGTCCTTGGGCTTGCCGCCCTCGACGGTGCGGGAGTAGCCGGTCGACACCGGGTCGATGAACACGAGGTCGGAGACGGCGAGCAGCGTCTCGGCGTTGTCGAGCAGGCCGTAGGGCGGCGGCGTCAGGTGGCCCACGTCGCCGGAGTCCACGCGCCGGGGCCCGAGGAGCCCGAGGTGCAGCCACACCGAGCTCGAGCCCGGGCCACCGTTGAACGCGAACGTCACCGGGCGGTTCGTGCCGGCCGGAGCGTCGAGCACGTACGACGTCAGGCTCATCTCCGCCTTGGCCTGGTGCCCCTTGAAGACCCCGTCCTCGAGCACCTCCTCGCGGAGCACGACCCGGCCGGTGGTGGCGGTGTAGCGCAGGGTGCGCCGCCCGACCTTGAGCGTATGCCGCGTGGTCACCACGTCGTCCTTGGGCGGGGCGGGCGTGGTGGTCACCGTGGTCGTCTGACCCGAGGTGGTCGTGGTGGCGCCCTCCGCGCGGGCCGTGTCGGTGGGCGTCGTCGCCGTCTCGTCGGACATGAGCGCCACCCTAGTGCGCCTAGGTCTCTCGCCGCGCTGCTCCGGACGGCGTGACCAGGAACGAGTCCGGTGCGCCAAACCCCTTGTCGTGGAAGGCCTGCGCGACGCGACCACGCACCGTCGTCGGCTCGGGCGGCGGGGACCAGCGCGATCGCCGAGCCCCCGAACCCGCCACCCGTCATGCGGGCTCCGAGTGCGCCGGCAGCGACGGACGCGTCGACGGCGGTGTCGAGCTCCGGGACGGAGATCTCGAAGTCGTCGCGCATCGAGGCGTGCGACTCCAGGAGCACCTCGCCGAGCCGCTCGAAGTCGCCGGAGCGCAGGGCGCCCACCACGGCCTGCACCCTCGCGATCTCGGTGACGACGTGCCGGGCGCGGCGACGCAGCAGGTCCGAGGAGAGGACGGCGAGACGTTCCTCCAGCCCGGACGTCGCCACCTCCCGCAGGGTCGCCACCCCCAGCTCGCGGGCCGCCTGCTCGCAGGAGGCGCGACGCTCGGCGTACTGGCCGTCGACCAGGGCGTGCTCGGCCCGGGTGTCGATGACGAGCAGTGCCAGGCCGTGGCTGTCGAGGGTCATCGGTATCTGCTCGGTGTGGTGGTCACGGCAGTCCAGGAGCAGCGCGTGACCAGCGGTCGCCAGGAGCGCCGCCGACTGGTCCATGCCCCCGGTGGGCGCCTGGGCGATGGTGTTCTCGGCGGCGATGCACGCCGTGACGAGGTCGCCTCGCCTCGTCGGGGACTCGAGCAGTCCCAACCCGAACAGGTCCGAGGCCGCCGCGCCCACCGCGCACTCGAGCGCAGCGGAGCTGGACAGCCCGGCACCCAGCGGCACGCTCCCGTCGACGGCGACGTCGAGGCCGCCCACGGCATACCCGGCCTGCTCCAGAGCCCACACCACGCCGGCCACGTAGGCGGCCCACCCACCCGGGTGCCCCGGCCGCACGTCGTCGAGGGACACCTCGACGACGCCCTCGCTCTGGGCTGACACGATCCGCAGCAGGCGGTCCGGCGCGGGGCGACACCGCGGCAGACGTGCGGTGGGGCAGCGCGATCGGCAGGCAGAGGCCCGCGTTGTAGTCGGTGTGCTCACCGACGATGTTGACGCGACCGGGCGCCGACCACACGCCCTCGGGGGCGTGGCCGAACGTGGTCTCGAACAGCGCGGCTGCCGAGGCGGGGCTCACGGGGCGACCTCGCGCAGCCTCGCGGCGATGGCCTCCGGGGGCACGTCGTTGACCCAGCCGCCGACGCCGGACTCGGAGCCGGCGAGGTACTTGAGCTTGCCGGGAGCGCGCAGCACCGACATGACCTGCAGGTGCAGGCGCGACACGTCGCGACCCCGAGTGGCCGGCGCCTGGTGCCACCCGGCGATGTAGGGCATCCGGATCGGGGCGCCGTCCTCGCCGACGTAGTACCGGTCCAGCCGGCGCAGCAGGTCGAGATAGACGCGCGCGAGGTCGTCGCGCTCGGCATCGGAGAGCGCAGGCAGGTCGGGGACGTCGCGGTTGGGGACGAGGTGCACCTCGACGGGCCAGCGGGCCGCGAAGGGCACGTACGCGGTCCAGTGCTCCGAGGCGAGGACGATGCGCTCGCCGCACTCGCGCTCGGCGGCGAGGATGTCTGCGCCGAGCAGGCGCCCGGTGCGGTCATGGTGCTTCTGGGCGCGCACGAGGAGGTCATGGGTGCGCTGGGGCACTGTGGGATAGGCGTAGATCTGGCCGTGCGGGTGGTGCAGGGTCACGCCGATCTCCTGGCCCCGGTTCTCGAAGCAGAACACGTGCTCCACCTCGGGCAGCGCTCCCAGCTCCGCGGTGCGGTCGGCCCACGCGTCGATCACGGTGCGGGCGCGCTCCGCGGTCAGGTCCGCGAAGGTGGCGTCGTGGTTGCTGGTGAAGCAGACGACCTCGCAGCGCCCTCGCGCCGGGGCCGCCCGGAAGAGCTCCGGCGCTCGCGCGGCCGGGACCAGGTCGTCGGTCACCGGCGCGTAGGACGGGAAGCGGTTCTCGAAGACCACGACGTCGTAGCTGGTCTCCGGCACCTCGGACGGCACGCTGCCGGTCCCGGTGGGACACAGGGGGCACTCGTCCTTGGGTGGCAGGAAGGTGCGGTTGAGGCGATGGCCGGCGACCGCCACCCAGTCGCCGACCAGGCGTCGTACCGGATCTGCCCGGCGACCGCGCGGTCCCCGAGGGGACGGGTGTCCGACTGCCTCGCGCGGGGGCGTGCCGGGCGTGTCGTCGAAGTAGATGATCTCGCGGCCGTCGGCGAGGAGCCGGCTCGTGCGCCGGGCCCTCACGCGCCGACCCCGCGAGCTGTGCCTCGCGCCCCGGCGCCCACCGCCACGATCAGGTCGCCGACCGACTCGGCGAGGATCTTGCGCGCCCTCGGGGAGAGCGAGTCGTCGGTCACCAGGGTGTCGACGCGATCGAGGTCGAGGAACGTGCTGAGGCCCACGACACCCCACTTGGTGCTGTCGACGAGGACGCACACGCGCCGCGCGCAGGCCACGAGTGCCCGGTTCGTCTCCGCCTCCACGAGGTTGGGCGTCGTGAGACCGGCGCTCGCGTCGACACCGTGGGCGCCCAGGAAGAGCCGGTCGACGTGGAGGGTGCGCAGCGCCGCGACGGCGACCGGTCCCACGAGGGCGTCGGAGGGCGTGCGGACGCCGCCGGTGAGCACGATCGTCTGGCCCGGGGTGCCCGACTCGTGGAGCAGCTGTGCCACCGGGACGGAGTTCGTGACGACGGTGAGATCGGGCACGGAGCGCACGGCGCGCGCGAGCTCGTAGGTCGTGGTGCCCGCCGAGATGCCGATGGCCGAGCCGGGCTCGACGAGCGCCGCGGCGGCCTCGGCGATGGCGTGCTTCTGGACGGTCATGAGGGCGGACTTCGCCGTGAAGCCGGGCTCCTCCGTGCGCCGCGAGCCGTTGTGGGCGACGGCGCCGCCGTGCACTCGTTCGACCAGTCCCTGCTCGGCCAGCGTCTCGATGTCGCGTCGGACCGTCATGTCCGAGACGCTGAGCTCCTCGACGAGCTCGAGAGACCTTGACGGCGCCGCAGCTGGTCCAGCAGTTCGACGATGCGGGCGCGGCGCTGGGTGGCGAGCATGGCCTAAGCCTCTCGTACGACGGCCACGGCGCCGCTGGGGAGGGTCGACTCCGGACCCACCGGCGCGTCCCTGACCAGGTCGTGGCCGGCCACGGTGACGAGCTGGTCCGCCTCGGTGTGGTTGACCAGGAAGAGCCAGCTGCCCTCGGCGCTGCGGCGGCGCACGACGTCCACCCCGCGGGGCACCGCGGCCGCGGGACGCACGCCGGCCTCCTCGGCCACCCGGCCGAGCAGCGCGTCCAGGCCGGCGTCGTCCGGGAGCGTGCTGAGGTACCACGCGACGCCTTCGCCGACGCTCGCCCGGGTCGTCGCGGGCTTCCCCGCCAGGGGGCCCGCGGCATACGCGTCGACGACGTCCGCGCCGGTCGCCGTGAGGTCCTCGGACCAGAGCCGGCCGACGCCGTCGCCGTCGCCCAGCGGCACCTCCTCGCCGGGGAGCAGCGGGAAGAACTCCTCGACCCGCACCCCCAGCAGGTCGCGGAACGCGCCCGGGTAGCCGCCGAGCCGCACGTGGTCGTGCTCGTCGCTGATGCCCGAGAAGAACGTCACGAGGACGTGGGCGCCACCGGTGGCCGCAGCGGTGATGGCCTCCGCGTGGGCCTCGGTGACGAGGTACAGGGTGGGCACGACGACCAGCCGGTATGCCGACAGGTCGGCTCCGGGGTGCACGACGTCGGCCGTGATGCCCCGGTCCCGCAGGAGCCGGTGGATGGTCTGGGGAACCTCGCCGTGGTGGAAGGCGCTGGAGGGCATGGCCGGGCCCGACATCGCCCAGGCCGACTGGTAGTCCCACAGGATCGCGACGTCCGCCTCGACGGTGCTGCCGACCAGCTCGCCGAGCCGGGCGGCGATGGCGCCGAGCTCCGCCACCTCGCGGAAGCGCGCCGTGTCCGCCCCGGCGTGCGGGACGAGGGCGGAGTGGAACTTCTCGGCTCCGGCCCGGGACTGGCGGAACTGGAAGAACCCCAGCGTGTCCGCCCCGCGCGCGACGTGGGTGAGGCTGTCGCGGATCATCTCGCCGGGGGCCTTGGCGCGGTTGACCGGCTGCCAGTTCACGGCGCTGGTCGAGTGCTCCATGAGCATCCACGGCCGCCCGCCTGCCAGGCCGCGGGTGAGGTCGGCCGAGAAGGCGAGCTCGGCGCGGGGGTGCGGGAGGGTGTCGACGACGTAGTGGTCGGTGCTGACGACGTCCTGCTCGGGCGCCCACTGGTGGTAGTCGAGCCGGTCGAAGTGGCTCAGGGTCATGAAGTTCGTCGTCACCGGAACGCCCGGTGAGTGCTCGCGCAGAACCGCCTTCTCGGCGCGGTAGAAGTCGAGCAGCTGGTCGGACTGGAAGCGCGAGTAGTCCAGCTGGTGGGTCGGGTTGGCGAAGGTCGTCGTCAGGCGCGGCGGCAGGACCTGGTCCCAGTCGGTGTATCGCTGGCTCCAGAACGCGGTGCCCCACGCCTCGTTCATGGCGTCGAGCCCGTCGTAGCGGCTCCGCAGCCAGCGGCGGAACTCTGCCGCGCAGGTGTCGCAGTAGCACGGGACGTTGTGGCAGCGCGTACTCGTTCGAGACGTGCCACAGCGCCAGCGCCGGGTGGTCGTGGTACCTGCGGGCGAGCTCGGTGGTCAGGGCGAGCGCGTACTCGCGGTAGACGGGCGAGCTCGGGCACCACGTCTGCCGGCTGCCGGGCCAGAGCCGGTGGCCGTCGCGGTCGACCGGCAGCATCTCGGGGTGCGCTGTGGACAGCCATGGTGGGGGCGTGGCCGTCGCGGTCGCGAGGTCGACGGCGATGTCGTTGGCGTGCAGGAGATCCATGACCTCGTCCAGCCAGGCGAAGGAGTACTCGCCCTTGGCGGGCTCGAGCCAGGACCACGAGAAGACGCCGAGCGTCACGAAGGACACCCCTGCCTCACGCATCAGGGTCATGTCCTCGACCCAGGTCTCGCGGGGCCACTGCTCGGGGTTGTAGTCGCCGCCGAAGGCGACCCGGTGACTCGGCCATGAGCGCATGGCGACAGTCTGGCCTCGCGGATCGGAAGAGTCAACAAAAACCAACAAATGGGTGCAGCGACGTCGCGGAACCCGTTGCGGGCCGCCCATCGGCGCGAGAATCGCTGCTACGTACGGAGATCGCGACCACATTGTGATTCGGTATCGTGACCGGAACCTCTTGACACGGCGTCATCCGCGGCGTCATTCTCAGTGCGGTGTTGATGGTTTTTGATCGAATCTGTTGATCGAAAGCGCCTGGACCGCACTGCCCACCCGTGTCAAAGGAGACCGAGATGACCCGCCCCGCCACCGAGGCCGAGTACCTTGCCGGCCTGGTTCCCCCCTCCGTCCGCGGCGTGAGCCGCCGGACCATCCTGCGCGGCGCCCTGGGTGCCAGCACCCTTCTCGTGGTCCCTTCGGTGCTGGCGGCCTGCGGGGGCGGCGGCACCGGAGGTGGCGCGGCGACGGGCACCGTGACGCTCGGATCCAACCAGTCGGATGCCGTTCCCAAGGCTGCCGTGCAGTCGGTCATGGACGCCTTTCACAAGGCCAACTCCGGGCTCACCGTCAAGATCAACACGATCGACCACAACTCCTTCCAGGAGAACATCAACAACTACCTGCAGGGCTCGCCCGACGACGTCTTCACCTGGTTCTCGGGCTACCGCATGCGGTTCTTCGCCGGGAAGGGCCTCGCCGGCGACGTGTCGGACGTCTGGAAGAACCTCACGGGGATGTCGGACGCATTGAAGAAGGCCTCCACCAGTGACGACGGCAAGCAGTACTTCGTGCCGTCGACCTACTACCCATGGGCGGTCTTCTACCGCAAGAGCGTCTTCGCCAAGCACGGGCTACCAGATCCCGAAGACCCTCGACGAGCTCAAGGCGCTCGGCGGCCAGATGAAGAAGGACGGCCTCGTCCCGATCGCGTTCGGCGACAAGGACGGCTGGCCGGCGATGGGCACGTTCGACCAGCTCAACCTGCGCATCAACGGCTACGACTTCCACGTCAACCTCATGGCCGGCAAGGAGGCGTGGAACGGCGACAAGGTCAAGAAGGTCTTCGACACCTGGGCCGGGCTGCTCGACCTGCACCAGCCCGACTCGCTCGGGCGCACGTGGCAGGAGGCCGCCCAGACGCTCCAGCAGGGCAAGGCCGGCACGTACGTCCTCGGCGCGTTCGTCGCCCAGCAGTTCAAGGCCGGCGCGGAGCAGGACGACCTCGACTTCTTCAACTTCCCCGAGGTCGACTCGACGATCGGGTCGGACGCCATCGAGGCGCCGATCGACGGCTACATGATGAGCAAGCGTCCGAAGAACGAGGCGGGAGCCAAGAAGCTGCTCGGCTACCTCGGCACGCCTGCGGCGCAGAACATCGCGGTCAAGGCGGACCCCAGCGTCATCGCGACCAACGACCAGGCCGACCAGGGCAGCTACACCCCGCTGCAGAAGAAGTCGGCCGAGTTCGTCAAGCAGGCCAAGTCGATCGCCCAGTTCCTCGACCGGGACACCCGACCCGACTTCGCGTCCACCGTGATGATCCCGGCCATCCAGTCCTTCATCAAGAACCCCAAGGACATCGACGGTCTCGTGAACAGCATCGAGAAGCAGAAGCAGAGCATCTTCGCGGCCTGACGGCTGCGACCACTCTGACTCGTTAGGGGATCTCTCGTGGCCAAGCACTCCAAGTACAAGGGGCTCGACACCCTCTCTCGCGTCGACCGTGTCGTCGTCACCCTGATGATCGTCGTGCCCACGGCACTGGTCCTCTGGTTGGTCTGGGTGCCGGCGATCGGGTCGGTCCTGCTGTCCTTCACCAACTGGGACGGCATCGGCCCGATCTCGTCGGCGAAGGTCATCGGACTGAAGAACTACCGCGACGTGGTGACGATCTACCCGCCCTTCTGGCCGGCCGTGCAGCACAACCTGATCTGGCTGGCCGTGATGTTCCTCATCGCGTCGCCGATCGGGATGTTCCTGGCCGTGCTGCTCGACCGGGAGGTACGTGGCACCCGGATCTTCCAGACCGCGATCTATCTCCCCGTCGTGCTCTCCCTGGCTCTGGTGGGCTTCATCTGGCAGCTCATCTACAGCCGCGACCAGGGTCTGATCAACCAGGTCACCGGTGGCACGATCGACTGGTACGGCGACCAGACGTACAACCTCTGGGCTGCCCTGCTCGCCTCGAGCTGGCGACACATCGGGTACATCATGCTGCTCTACCTGGCCGGCCTCAAGGGAGTCGACCCGACGCTGCGCGAGGCCGCGAAGGTGGATGGTGCCAACGAGCGCACCACCTTCTTCCGGGTGGTGTTCCCGGTGATGAAGCCGATCAACATCATCGTCCTGGTGGTGACGGTGATCGAGTCGCTGCGGGCCTTCGACCTGGTGTGGGTCATCAACAAGGGTCGTAACGGCCTCGAGCTCATCTCGACGCTCGTGACGAGCAACATCGTCGGCGAGGCCAGCCGGATCGGGTTCGGCTCCGCGATGGCGACGCTGATGCTGCTCATCTCGTCGGTCTTCGTGGCCCTCTATGTCCGTGTCGCGATGAGGGAGCAGTGATGGCCACCGACAGTGTGACCCCGACCTCCACGCGAAGGGCCAGAGGCCAGGCCCCGAGCCCGTCAGGGCCGGTGGGCACGTCCCGTGGCAGGCGCGCCCTCCAGGTGTTCCTCGGCGTCGTGGCGCTCGTCTGGATCTTCCCGGTGGCGTATGCCGTGATCAACAGCTTCCGCGACTACAGCTACACGGCTGCACACGGGTACTTCTCCTTCGGCGGCTTCACGCTGAAGAACTACCGGGACGCCTGGCAGCAGGCCGACTTCTCCCACACGATGCTGAACTCGGCATACATCACCATCCCCGCGGTGCTCCTCACGCTGTTCTTCTCGTGCTGCATCGCCTTCGTCGTGGCGCGGTTCTCCTTCAGGTTCAACCTGGCCCTGCTGGCGGTCTTCATGGCCGCGAACCTGCTGCCGCCCCAGTCGCTGCTGATCCCGGTGTACCGCATGTTCCGGGCGATCGAGGTGCCGTTCTGGGTCAGCGACTCCGGCACCCTGCTCAACAGCTACTGGGGCCTGATCGCCGTCAACGTCGCCTTCCAGACCGGGTTCTGCGCCTTCGTCCTCAGCAACTACATGAAGGCGCTGCCGCGTGAGCTCTACGAGTCCGCGGTCGTGGACGGGGCGGGGGTGGCGCGCCAGTTCTTCCAGCTGACGCTGCCGCTGTGCCGGCCAGCCCTCGCCGCCCTGGCCACCCTCGAGGTCACCTGGATCTACAACGAGTTCTTCTGGGCCACGGTGCTGCTCCAGTCGGGCGACAAGTACCCGGTGACGAGCTCGCTCAACAACCTGCGTGGCCAGTTCTTCACCGACAACAACCTGGTCGCCGCCGGATCCGTCGTCGTGGCCCTGCCGACCCTGATCGTCTTCTTCCTGCTGCAGAAGCAGTTCGTCGCGGGCCTCACGCTCGGAGCCACCAAGGGATGACGCAGCTCCTCACTCTCCGTTCGGCCGGGACGGCCCTGGTGCTCGACTCCTCTGGGGGCGCCCTGCCGCGGATCCTCCACTGGGGAGCGGACCTGCCGGACGACGCGATCGCCCAGCTGCCGCTCGTCGCGGACGGTCCCGTGCCGCCGAGTGCGCTCGACGACCCATGGCCGCTCACGGTGCTGCCCACCGCCGCGGACGGCTGGCTGGGGTCGCCCGGGTATGCCGCGCACCGTGCAGGCGGCGAGACCGCTGCTCGCTGGGTCGGCACGTCGCTCGTGCAGGGCCGCGCGATCGTCACCACTGCGACGGGGAACGGGGTCACCGTCGTCCTGCGGCATGCCCTCGACGAGCTCGGGGTCCTCACGGTCGACCTCGAGCTCTCCAACCAGGGGACTGACGTCCTCGATGTCGCCACGGTGCGGGCCGTCCTGCCACTGCCCGGCAGGGCCGGCGAGGTGCTCGACCTCACCGGACGCTGGTGCCGGGAGCGCTCGCCGCAGCGGAGCCCCCTTCAGCACGGCACCCACCTCAGAGCCGCCCGACGAGGCCGCACCGGACACGACGCCACCCTGCTGCTGTGCGCAGGCACGCCCGGGTTCGACTTTCGCAGCGGTGAGGTCTGGGCCACCCACGTGGCCTGGAGCGGCAACCACGAACACCTGGTCGAACGTCTGCCCGAGGGCGCGGGGCCTCATGCCGCAGTGCTCGGCGGCGGCGAGCTGCTGGAGCCGGGCGAGATCCGCCTCGGCGCCGGCGAGACCTACCGCGCGCCGACCGTCTACTTCGTCCACTCGACGACCGGCCTCGACGGGGTGTCCGAGCGACTGCACCGACGGTGGCGCGCGAGCCGGCGCGACCGGCCCGGCGCTCCGCCGAGGCCCCTGGTTCTCAACGTGTGGGAGGCCGTCTACTTCGACCACGACCTGGCCCGGCTGACGCAGCTGGCCGACACGGCGGCGCGCATCGGGCGTCGAACGCTTCGTCCTCGACGACGGCTGGTTCGGTGGACGGCGCGACGACCTGCGGGGCCTGGGGGACTGGTGGGTGTCGCCGGAGGTCTGGCCGGACGGGCTCGCGCCCCTGGTCGAGCACGTGCGCGGCCTCGGCATGGAGTTCGGGCTGTGGTTCGAGCCGGAGATGGTGAACGTGGACTCCGACCTGGTGCGCCAGCACCCCGACTGGGTCCTCGGCCCCCGTGCGGGGCACCCTCGGGAGTGGCGGCACCAGCAGGTCCTCGACCTGGCCAACCCCGAGGCCGCGGCGCACCTCGAGGCGCAGATCAGCGCCCTCGTCGACGAGTACGCGATCGACTTCATCAAATGGGACCACAACCGCGACCTCCTGGAGGCGGTGCGCTCTGACGCCTCAGGGTCCGACCGCCCTGCCGTGCACGCCCAGACGACCGCGTTCTACGCCCTGCTCGACCGACTCCGCGAGCGCCACCCGGCCCTGGAGATCGAGTCCTGTGCCAGTGGGGGAGCCCGGGTCGACCTCGGGGTGCTGGCCAGGACCGACCGGGTCTGGACCAGTGACTGCAACGACGCCCTCGAGCGCGTCCGGATCCAGCGGTGGACCTCGCTGCTCGTCCCGGCCGAGGTGATGGGCACCCACGTCGGGCCCCCGACCGCGCACACGACCCACCGCACCCTCGACCTGCGGCTTCCGCACCCTCATGGCGTTGCAGGGGCATGCCGGGCTGGAATGGGACATCACCACGTGCAGCGAGGCCGAGCTGGCGGCGCTGACGTCGTGGTCGGCGCTGTACCGCGAGCTCCGGGACCTGCTGCACAGCGGTGACCTCGTGCGGGACGCCGCCGATGACGGCACCCTCGTCGTGACGGGGACCGTTGCACAGCGGAGGCGAGCAGGCGGCATACACCGTGGTCCGCACCGACACCTCGGCGCAGGCGGTGCCCGGGCTGGTCCGGCTCCCCGGTCTGGACCCGGCTCGGACGTACTCGCTGCGGGTGCGCCCCGAGGCCGGGCTGCCCGAGGTCGTCCAGCACGCCGCTCCACGATGGTGGGACGAGGCGCTGGTCGGGCTGACCGTCAGTGGCGCGCTGCTCACCGAGGTGGGGCTGCCGATGCCGGTGCTCGCCCCGGCCCAGGGGTTCCTGCTGCACCTCACCTGACACCACGGCCACCTGACAGAATGGCGCCCATGTCGACGCCCACCGCTCCCGCTGCGCTGCCTCGGATCCTGTCCGGCATGCAGCCGACCAGCGACTCGCTGCACCTCGGCAACTACCTCGGCGCGCTGGTCAACTGGGTGGGGCTGCAGCACGACTTCGACGCCTTCTACTTCGTGGCCGACCTGCACGCGTTGACGGTCCCGACCGACCCGGAGGTGCTGCGGCGCCGCACGCGGGTGACCGCCGCCCAGTTCATCGCCGGTGGCGTCGACCCCAAGCGCTCCGCGGTGTTCTGCCAGAGCCACGTCACCGAGCACGCCGAGCTGGGCTGGGTGATGAACTGCCTCACCGGGTTCGGCGAGGCGAGCCGGATGACCCAGTTCAAGGACAAGACCGCCAAGGGGCAGAGCGCCACGGTCGGGCTGTTCACCTACCCGATGCTCATGGCCGCGGACATCCTCATGTACGACGCGGCCTACGTGCCCGTGGGCGAGGACCAGCGCCAGCACCTCGAGATCACCCGCGACCTGGCCGAGCGCTTCAACGCCCGCTTCGGTGGTGGCGCTCGTGGTCCCCGACGCCTACATCGTCAAGGGCTCGGCCAAGATCATGGACCTGCAGGACCCCACCTCCAAGATGAGCAAGTCGACGTCCTCGCCCAAGGGGCTCATCGACCTCATGGACGACCCCCGCCGGCATCGCCAAGAACATCCGGTCGGCCGTCACCGACACCGACGCCGAGATCCGCTACGACGTGGACGCCAAGCCGGGGGTCTCCAACCTGCTCGTCATCCACTCGGTGCTCTCCGGCACCCCGGTCGAGGAGCTGGTGGCGTCCTTCGCCGGGCGCGGCTACGGCGACCTCAAGAAGGAGGTCGCCGAGGTCGTGGTGGAGCGGCTCCTGCCGTTCCAGCAGCGCATGGCCGAGCTGCTCGACGACCCCGCCGAGCTCGACCGGATCCTGGCCGACGGCGCCGAGCGGGCGCGCGAGGTGGCGATGACGACGATGGCCCGGGTGCGTGACCGAGTGGGGCTGCTGCCCAGCGTTCGGTAGGGTCGCGACCGTGCCCACGATCGGTGTGTCGATCGCCATCCCCTCTCCGCATGCAGAGATGCTGCAGGCGAAGCGGGCGTCCTTCGGCGACCCTCTGGCCGACTCCATCCCCAGCCACGTGACGTTGCTGCCGCCGACCGAGGTGCCCGACGACGTCGATGGCCGAGGCGGTCTCTCACCTCGAGTCCGTGGCGGCCGAGGGGCACCCGTTCGGGATGGTGCTGCGTGGCACGGGGACCTTCCGGCCGATCTCGCCGGTCGTCTTCGTCCAGGTGTCCGGCGGTCTGGCCGAGTGCGAGCTGCTGGAGCGTGCGGTGCGCCGCGGGCCCCTGGAGCGTGACCTCGACTTCTACTACCACCCGCACGTGACCGTCGCCCACCACGTGCCCGAGGACAGCCTGGACCGGGCCTTCACCGAGCTGGCCGACTTCGAGTGCAGGTTCGACGTCCGAGAGTTCTACCTCTACGACCCACGGCGAGGACCAGGTCTGGCGTCCGGTCCGCTCCTTCCCCCTGAACGGCGGTTGACGTGAACACCCTGAAGCAGTGGTGGGCCCGGTTCCAGGCGACCCCGCCCGGCCGGGCCTGGAAGCGGTATGGCGACACCCGCGGCAGCCTGCTGGCCGGCGGCGTGAGCTACTTCGGGTTCCTGTCGATCTTCCCCATCATGGCGCTGGCCTTCACGGTGTTCGGCGTCCTGCTGCGCGGCCACCCGCAGTGGCTCGCCGACATCCACCGCTACCTGGACCAGGCGCTCCCCGGGTTCGTCCAGGACCCGCAGACCAAGAAGGGCATCATCCCGCTCACCCTCCCTGGCGGGAAGACGCTGACGACGGTGGGCATCGTCGGTGTCGTCGGGCTGCTCTGGGGCGGCCTCGGCTGGCTCGGCGCGCTGCGGGACGGCATCCGCGCGGTCTTCGGTCTCGGCGGCTCGCCGGGCAACGTCGTCACCGACAAGCTGCGCGACATCGGGGTGCTGCTGCTCATCGGGGTGGCCGTGATCGTGTCCGCCGTGGTGGCCGGCGTCGCGAACGGTGCCGCGACCTTCGCGGCGGAGCACGTCGGGCTGGGCCAGCAGGCGTGGCTCGTGACGTTGATCGGGCTGGTCGTCCAGGCCCTGCTCAACACCGCCATCGTCGGCGTCGTGCTGCGGATGCTGACCGGCGTACCGCTGCCGTGGCCGGGCCTGCGCAACGGTGCGGTGTTCGGCGGGGTCGGCCTGACGCGTGCTGCAGCTGTTCGGCACCCGGCTCATCCGGGGCACGATGAGCAACCCCGTGTTCGCCTCCATCGGGCTGGTCGTCGGGCTCCTGGTGTTCCTCAACTTCATCTCGCGGGTCCTGCTCGTCTCCGCGGCCTGGGCCGCGAACGACCTCGACGCCGCCACAGCGCTGGCGCAGCCGGGTTCGGGACTGCGCAAGAAAGGCCACCGAGGGCCCGGAGGAGCATGCCGCTGGTGGGCGTCCGCGAGCGCTCCGATGCGGGCCTGCCCACCTTCGGCCAGCGGGCCGCGGACCGCACGTCGGTGGCGGCGGGGGCTGTGCTGGGAGCGTTCGGAGCCGTGCTGGTCGGCACGGGCGCTCGCGGGCTGCGCTCTCTGCTGCGCCGCCACTGAGGTCAGAGCGCTGCTCGGCGCGGCTGACGGCGCTCTGCTCGGCGGTACCTGCTCAGCGACGCCGCACGCGCTGCCGGGCCGGGCGGCGGGTCGCGCGAGCCGCCAGGAGCGCCACGAGCAGCAACGCCGCCGCGAGGCCTGCCAGCCCGACCCACGGGGCGACCGACCGGGGCAGGAGCGCGCTGGTGGGAAGGGCCGCCGCGGCCGCGTTGTCGGCCGGCGCCCGCTGGGCGTGCTCGCCGCGCTCGGAGGGCGCCGTCGTCGCCGGAGCGCTCGGGGCAGTCGTCACCGAGCCGGGCGCGACCAGCTCGCCCACCGGGCGCGCCGACGCGCCATGAGCGAACGCCCAGTCGTACATCGCCGCCTGCTCGTGCCAGGAGGCGTCCAGGCCGTGCATCTCCGTCAGCAGGTAGGTCTTGCCGCCCCTCCTGACCGCGGAGATGAAGGTGTGCTCTGCGGCGATCGTGTAGCCGTTCTTGACGCCGATCGTGCCCGGGTAGTTGTAGAGCAGCTTGTTGTGGTTGTTGATCTTGTAGACAGCCCGCTTCTTGGTCTTGGGGTCCACGCGTCCCGGGAAGTCGGCCTGCTTGGTCGTCACGTAGGTGCGGAAGGCCGGCAGCTGCGAGCGCGGCTCGGCCGAGGAGCGCGAGGTCGTAGGCGCTGGAGGTCTCGCCGGGCGCGTCGAGACCGGAGGTGGTCTTGGCGACGGTGTCGTGGGCGCCGAGGTAGGCCGCGTTGGCGTTCATCGCGACCAGCGTCGACACCTGACCGCCGGCCGCGTCCGCCAGGGCGTGCGCCGCGTCGTTGCCGGAGGCCATGAGCATGGCCTGGAAGAGCTGGCGGACGGTGTAGGTCAGACCCGGCACGATGCCGACCCGCGTGCCGTCGACCTGGGCGTCGGCTGGCGCTGGCCTTGACCGTCCTGCAGCGGAGAGAGCTTGGGGATCAGGGTGAGGGCCGTCAGCGTCTTGAGGGTGCTGGCCGGCAGCAGCCGGGCGTGGGGCGCCTTGGCGGCGATGACCTGCGCCGGTGTCGAGGTCAGCGAGCAGCCACGACTCGTCGCGGATCGCCGGCGGCGCGGGAACGCCCGGTGGCAGGTCGGTGACGACGCCGGTCGAGGCCAGCCGGGGGCCGCCGATGGACTCGCTCGGCAGCGACGGTGTCCTGAGGCACGGGCTGCGTCGCCGTGGTCACGTGCGGCGTCGGCTTCGGCGTGGGCGCGGCCACTGCGGGCAGCCGCCGGCGAGAACGCCGACGGCCGCGGCGACCACGCCCGAGGACCGCGCGTGACGACGCTGTCGTGAGTGCCACCGGGCTCAGAACCGCGACGTGAGCAGGGCCCGCTTGACTTCCTGGATCGCCTGCGTGACCTGGATGCCGCGAGGGCACGCGTCGGTGCAGTTGAAGGTCGTGCGGCAGCGCCACACGCCCTCCTTGTCGTTGAGGATCTCCAGGCGCTGTGGCCCACCCTCGTCCCGGCTGTCGAAGATGAACCGGTGCGCGTTGACGATGGCCGCCGGGCCGAAGTACTGGCCGTCGTTCCAGAACACCGGGCAGCTCGTCGTGCACGCGGCGCAGAGGATGCACTTGGTGGTGTCGTCGAAGCGGTCGCGGTCCTTCTGGCTCTGGATGCGCTCGCGGGTCGGCTCGTTGCCGGTGGTGATGAGGAACGGCATGACCTCGCGGTAGGCGTCGAAGAACGGCTCCATGTCGACGATGAGGTCCTTCTCGACCGGCAGGCCCTTGATCGGCTCGACGGTGATCGGCTTGTCGGGGTTGACGTCCTTGATCAGCGTCTTGCAGGCCAGGCGGTTCTTGCCGTTGATGCGCATGGCGTCCGAGCCGCAGACACCGTGGGCGCAGGACCGGCGGAACGACAGCGAGCCGTCCTGCTCCCACTTGATCTGGTGCAGGGCGTCGAGCACGCGGTCCGTGGCGTGCGAGGTGACCTGGTAGGTCTCCCAGTGCGGCTCGGAGTCGACCTCGGGGTTGTAGCGCGAGATCTTGAGCGTCACCGTGAAGGTGGGGACGGCCTTCGCGGTGGTGGTGGCCTTGTCGTCGATCGTTGCGGTCATCAGTACTTGCGCTCCATCGGCTGGTAGCGGGTCACGGTCACGGGCTTGTAGTCGAGTCGCACCTCGTCCGCGAACGCCGGGCCGGCAGCGACATCGGTCACCGGTGCCCGGTAGGCCATCGTGTGGCGCATGAAGTTCACGTCGTCGCGGGCCTCGTAGTCCTCGCGGAAGTGTCCGCCGCGGGACTCCTTGCGGGCCAGCGCGCCCAGCGTGATGACCTCGGCCAGCTCGATGAGGAAGCCGAGCTCGACGGCCTCGAGCAGGTCGGTGTTGTAGCGCTGGCCCTTGTCCTGCACCACGACGTTGGCGTAGCGCTCCTTGAGCTCCTCGATGACGCCCAGCGCCTCCTTCATGGAGCCCTCGGTGCGGAAGACCTGGACGTTGCGGTCCATGGTCTCCTGCAGCGCCTTGCGCAGGTCGGCCACGCGCTCGCCGCTCTCACGGGTCCGGATGCTCTCGACCATGCCCTCGACCAGCGCCGTCGGGTGGTCGGGCAGGTCCACGAACGGCACCGACGCGGCATACTCGGCGGCCGCGATGCCGGCACGGCGCCCGAACACGTTGATGTCGAGCAGGCTGTTCGTGCCCAGGCGGTTCGAGCCGTGGACCGACACGCAGGCCACCTCGCCGGCGGCGTAGAGGCCGGGGACGACGTCGGTGTTGTTGCGCAGCACCTCGGTCTCGACGTTGGTCGGCACCCCGCCCATGGCGTAGTGCGCGGTCGGGTAGACCGGCACGGGCTCGGTGTAGGGCTCGACGCCGAGGTAGGTGCGCGCGAACTCGGTGATGTCGGGGAGCTTGGCGTCGATGTGGGCCGGCTCGAGGTGGGTCAGGTCGAGCAGGACGTAGTCCTTGTTGGGGCCGGCGCCGCGGCCCTCGCGCACCTCGTTGGCCATCGAGCGCGCGACGATGTCGCGCGGCGCGAGGTCCTTGATGGTGGGGGCGTAGCGCTCCATGAAGCGCTCGCCGTCGGCGTTGCGCAGGATGCCGCCCTCGCCGCGGGCCGCCTCGGAGAGCAGGATGCCCAGGCCCGCCAGGCCGGTCGGGTGGAACTGGAAGAACTCCATGTCCTCCAACGGGATGCCGCGCCGGAACGCGACACCCATGCCGTCACCGGTGAGGGTGTGGGCGTTGGACGTGGTCTTGAAGACCTTGCCGGTGCCACCGGTGGCGAAGATGACGGACTTGGCCTGGAACACGTGGATCTCGCCGGTCGCCAGCTCGTAGGCGACCACGCCGGCTGCGTGCTCGACGCCGTCGGGGCCGGTGTTCATGAGCAGGTCGAGGACGTAGAACTCGTTGTAGAACTCCACGCCCTGCTTGACGCAGTTCTGGTAGAGGGTCTGCAGGATCATGTGGCCGGTGCGGTCGGCGGCGAAGCACGACCGGCGCACGGCGGCCTCGCCGTGGTTGCGCGTGTGGCCACCGAAGCGACGCTGGTCGATCTTGCCCTCGGGCGTGCGGTTGAACGGCAGCCCCATCTTCTCGAGGTCGATGACCGCGTCGATGGCCTCGCGGCACATGATCTCGGCGGCGTCCTGGTCGACGAGGTAGTCGCCGCCCTTGACCGTGTCGAAGGTGTGCCACTCCCAGTTGTCCTCCTCGACGTTGGCGAGGGCGGCGCACATGCCGCCCTGGGCCGCGCCGGTGTGGGAGCGGGTCGGGTAGAGCTTGGTCAGCACCGCCGTGCGGGTCCGCGTCGAGGACTCGAGCGCGGCGCGCATGCCGGCGCCACCGGCTCCCACGATGACGACGTCGTACTTGTGCGTCTGCATGTTCAGCGGATTCCTTAGCTCGAGCTCACTTGTGACACACGGAGAGCGTGGACGACGGGTCGATGCACGGGTCGAAGGTGAAGATGACCAGCGTGCCGAGCACCATGACCAGCAGGGCGCTCGCGACGAGCAGGCCCTTGAGGATCCAGCGGGTGCTGTCCTTCTCGGTGTAGTCGTTGATGATCGTGCGCACGCCGTTGAAGCCGTGCAGCTCGGCGAGCCAGAGCATGAGCATGTCCCAGACCTGCCAGAACGGGTTGCTCCACTTCTGGCCGACGAAGGCGAAGTCGATGGCGTGGATGCCCTGGCCCATCATCAGGTTGACGAACAGGTGGCCGAAGACGAGGACGAGCAGCAGCACGCCGCTGCCGCGCATGAAGACCCAGGACCAGAGCTCGAAGTTGCCGCGGCCGGTGCCGACGCGGCGGTAGCGGGAGTGCTTGACGGGGACGGCGTCGACGCGGGTCGGCTCGCTGGTGGTGGTCATGTCAGCGGCCCCTTCAGTGGGAGAACACGTTGGTCAGGTGGCGCACCGCGAAGGGCGCGAACAGCACGACGAAACCGATGAGCACGGCCCAGAACAGCTGGCGCTGGTACCTCGGCCCCTTGGCCCAGAAGTCGACGGCGATGATCCGCAGGCCGTTGAGCGCGTGGAAGATGACCGCGGCCACGAGGCCGGCCTCGCCCAGCCCGACGACGGGGTTCTTGTAGGCGCCCATCACCGTGTTGTAGGCGCTCGGGCGACACGCGGACGAGCGAGGTGTCGAGCACGTGGGCGAACAGGAAGAGGAAGAGGAGTACTCCGCTGATGCGGTGGGCCACCCACGACCACATGCCCTCGCGGCCGCGGTAGAGGGTCCCGTTGGCTGCCTGCGCCACTGCGCCGTCCCTTTCGACAGAGATGTCACGGTCGGTGCCGCGTCGCGCGCGGGTCGGCCGTTGTTCGCCCGTCAGGCTATCGGCCTCGGCGACGGGGTCGCGCACGGGTCACCTGTGAGAAACCGAACAGGCTCGGTTACCGGCTGGTATGCCGCCGGCTGGGCTGCGCGCTCGACCCCGGCGCACGGCTCAGCGGCGGTCAGGCGGCGGTCAGCCGGGCCCGGCGGGCCGCGGCGTAGTGGCTCGAGCAGCTCGTCGGTGAGTGACGACCAGCTGCGCGAGGCGACGCGGTCGCACGCGGCCCGCGCCCATCGCCTCGCGCTTGGTCCGGTCGCCTGCCAGGTGCGCGACGCAGTCCCGCAGCGACCGCGTCGTCGTCGGGGTCGAACAGCAGCCCGGTCCGCGAGTGGTCGACCAGGTCCAGCGGGCCGCCGCGGGCCGGTGCCACGACCGGCAGCCCGCTGGCCGCCGCCTCCTGGAGGGTCTGGCCGAAGGTCTCGCGCGTGCCCGTGTGGACGAACAGGTCGAACGCGGCATACGCCCGGGCGAGGTCGTCGCCCTCCCGCCGACCGAGGAAGACGGCGTCGATGCCCGCCTCGGCGAGGGTCGCCGCGGTCCTCGGCGCGGCTCGGCCCGTCGCCGACGACCGCGACGCGCAGGTTCGGCAGACCCCGCAGGGCAGCGAGCCGGTGCAGCTCCTTCTCGGGCGCGAGGCGGCCCGACGTAGCCCACCACGACCTCGCCGCGCGGGGCGAGCGTCCGGCGCAGCGCCCGGGTGCCCGCGTCGGCGCGCCAGCCCGGGTGGAACAGCGCGGCGTCCACGCCGCGAGCCCACAGCGCGGTCCGGGGGACGCCGTGCGCGTCGAGCTCGGCCAGGGCCGCCGACGACGGCGCCAGGGTGAGGTCGGCCATGCCGTGGATCCGTCGCACCCAGCGCCACGCGGCCCTGGCGGCTCCACGGCCGAGCGCCCGCCCGGCGTGCTGGCTCAGGTAGCTCGGCATGTCGGTCTGGTAGATCGCCACGCGTGGGTACGCCCAGTCGCTGCGCGGCCGACAGCCCTGCCGCGCCGAGGACGAACGGCGAGGCGACGTGCACGACGTCCGGCGCGAAGGCCGCCAGGGCGGACTCCACCTCGCCCGACGGCAGGCCGACGGGGAACTGGCGCACGGGGACCGACGCCAGGCCGTGCACGGCATACCCGGCGAAGCTGCGTCGGCGCGGGTCGAGGGGCGAGGATCACCGCGTCGTGTCCCTTGGCGCGCAGGCACTCCGCGACGCGGCACACGCTGGTGGTCACGCCGTTGAGGCTGGGCAGGAACGACTCGGTGACGATCGCAACTCGCACGATTCCCAGCGTCGGCTGGCCGGCATGAGGGGGCGGCGACGTCTCGGGGTGTGTCGGGTGACGGCCAGGTGACGGGCTGGTGGTGGGCTAGCGTTCGCCGCATGTCTTCTGGCGCGTCGGTCGAGCACTTCTGGGCGGTGGTCCCTGCCGGCGGAGCGGGCACCCGGCTGTGGCCCCTGTCGCGGGCCGCGTCGCCCAAGTTCCTCCACGACCTCACCGGGTCGGGCCGCTCGCTGCTGCAGGCGACCTGGGACCGGCTCACGCCCCTGACCGGTGACCGCGTGGTGGTCGTCACCGGCCGGGCCCACGAGGCGGCGGTGCAGGCGCAGCTGCCCGGCCTCGCGGCCGGCCGCCTGCTGGCCGAGCCGTCACCTCGCGACTCGATGGCGGCCATCGGCTGGGCGGCGGCCGTCCTCGAGGCGCAGGACCCGGACGCGGTGCTGGGCTCGTTCGCGGCCGACCACGTCATCGACGACGAGGACGCCTTCCGTGCAGTGCGTGACCGAGGCGCATCGGGGCGGCGGAACAGGGCTACGTCGTCACCATCGGGATCGAACCGACCTATCCGGCAACGGGTTTCGGCTACATCGAGATGGCCGCGCCGTTGGGTGACGGCCCCGCCCGCGCCGTGGCGCAGTTCGTCGAGAAGCCGGACCGGACCCGCGCCGAGGAGTACCTCGCGACGGGCCGGTTCCGGTGGAACGCCGGCATGTTCATCGTCAAGGCCACGGTCCTGCTCGACCTGCTCGCCCAGTGGCATCCCGAGCTGGCGGCGCGGGCTCCGTGAGCTCGCCGCCGCACCGGGTCGCCTCGACGACCTGTGGCCCGGCCTGGAGAAGATCGCGATCGACCATGCCGTGGCCGAGCCGGCGGCGGCTGCGGGGCGGGTGGCCGTGGTGCCGGGCGCCTTCGGCTGGGACGACGTGGGCGACTTCAGGTCGCTGGGTGGCCTGCTCCAGGACGCCGACGGTATGCCGGGTGTGCGGGTCCTCGGCGACGGCGCCCAGGTGCGCCTGGTCGACTCGTCCGGGGTGGTCGTGCCGTCGGGTGGCCGGGTCGTGGCGGTGGTCGGGCTGGACGACGTGGTGGTGGTCGACACCCCGGACGCGCTGCTGGTGACCACGCGGGAGCGGGCCCAGGACGTCAAGCGCATCGTCGACCTGCTCAAGAGCGAGGGCCGCACCGACCTGCTGTGACGCCCTGGCCCGTCTGCGCGACCTCAGGTGGACAGGTCGCGCGGCGGAACCCGGCCGCGGCTGCCGCTGCCCCGACGAGAGCGCACCCGAGCAGGCCGAGGAGTCCCAGCGAGGTCGGCATCGCCACCCGGCAGGCTGCCGAGGTGGTCGAACGGCGACAGCCCCATGACGGCAGCCGGGCAGCCTGAGCACGGGCCGAGCTCGCCGAGCAGCACGAACAGCGCCAGCAGCTGCCCAGGCCAGGCCGGCCCATCGCGGCAGGTACCCGAACAGCAGCATCGTGAGGGCCACGCACACCAGCACGGCCGGAGCGGTCGCGAGCGCGGCCGGCACGAGATCGGCGACCCCCGTGGGCGTGCTCGCCCCGGACGCCAGCCCGGCCGCAGTCCCGGCGACCGCGAGCAGCCACAGCGCCCCGGCCGCGGCGATGAGCGCGTGGCTGCCCAGCCACTCGCAGCCGGCCCACGCGCGTGGCGAGGACGACCTCGGCGCGCCCCGAGCTCTCCTCGGACCGCAGCCGCAACGCCGGTGGCGATGCCGTAGGCCGCGGCGCCGATCGCGAGGACGCGCAGCTCGGCCCCGAAGTACGCGTCGACCAGGGATCCCTGTGCCACCACTCATCTTGCGCAGCATGTCCGCCACGCCGGGACTGGCGGCGATCTGGTCCACGGACCTGGCGAGGCTGCCGACGACCAGGCCGACCACGGCATACCCGATGGTCCAGCCGAGCAGGGCGCCGCGCTGCAGGCGCCACGCGAGGCCCAGGGGGCTCCCGAGCCGAGGCGTCGCGCGGGCCGGGCCGGGGCGGGCGGCCCACAGTCCGGCGCCGAGGTCGCGCCGCTGCAGGAGGGCGTCGGCGACGGCGAGCAGCGCGGCGGTGAGCGACGGCCGCGGGGACCAGCCACCACACGCGGTTCGCGCCGAAGGGGCTGACCTGCTCGGCCCAGCCGAGGAAGGAGGCGTAGACGCAGGTCCTGGCCGCGCCCGGTGGAGCCGTCGCCCATGGCGCGCACGACGAAGGCCAGGCCCAGCGCAGCGACCGCGATGCCACCCGCGCCGCGGGTGGTCGAGGTGAGCTGGACCGCCACGGCCGTGATGCCGGTCATGACGAGACCGGCGACGACCTCGACGGCGCCGAGGGCCAGTGAGCCGGTCGCGTCGGCGCCCGTGGGCAGCAGGCTCAGCGCGGAGAGCAGGCCGGTGGCCACCACGGTCGCCAGCGCGAGCAGCACCGCGGCGGCGAGCGGGGCCCGGCGGCCGACGACGCCCGCCGGCGACGAGCTCGAAGCGGCCGTCCTCCTCCTCGGTGCGGGTATGCCGGCGCACGATCGCGAAGGCGAGGAAGGCGGTGAACAGGCTGCCCAGCATGATCGTCTTGAGGACGCCGATGCCCTGGGCCGTCAGCGAGGGGAGCGGGCCGTAGAGAGCGGTGAGGGACGGGTTGTCGGCCATGAGCCTGCGCCCCGGCAGCCGCGTCGGCCGGGTTGGCGTAGAGGCTGAGCGTCGCCGCCATCGACCCGTAGGCCGTCGCGACCAGCGCGAGGACGCACGTCACGATGATCCAGCGGTCCCGCCGCCAGGCCAGCCGCAGCAGCGGGCCGGTGCCGGCGAAGGAGGTCATGCGGGCACGCCCTCGTGGGACGCGCCCTCGGCGGCGGCGCCACCCGTCGAGACGTCGTCGTGGCTCGTCGAGACGTCGTCGCGGTACTGCGACAGGAACAGCTCCTCGAGCGTCGGGGGCTGGCAGGTCAGGGCCGCGGATGCCGTGGGCGCCGAGCCGCTGGACGACGTCGCCGACCGCGCTGGTCTCGACGGACAGCACCAGGCGGTCGCGGTCGAGGCGCGCCGCGTCGACCCCGGGCCAGCCGGCGGCCTCGGTCGACGGCAGCGGGCTGGGCCAGGGTGGCGACGACGCTGGTCCGGGTGAGGTGGCGCAGGTCGGTGAGCGTGCCGGTGTCGACCACGCGGCCGGCCCGCACGATGCTGACCCGGTCGGCGGTGGCCTCCACCTCGGACAGGATGTGGCTCGACAGCAGCACGGTGCGGCCCTCGGCGCGGGCCTGGGACGACCTGCTCCTCGAACACCTTCTCCATCAGGGGGTCGAGGCCGGAGGTCGGCTCGTCGAGGAGCAGGAGGGGGACGTCGGAGGCGAGGGCGGCGACGAGGGCGACCTTCTGGCGGTTGCCCTTGGAGTACGAGCGGCCCTTCTTGGTCGGGTCGAGCTCGAACGCCTCGAGCAGCTTGTCGCGCTTGCCCCGGTCGACCCCGCCCCGGAGCCGTCCGAGCAGGTCGATGACCTCACCGCCGGTGAGGTTGGGCCACAGGACGACATCGCCCGGGACGTAGGCGAGCTGGCGGTGCAGCTCGGTGGCGTCGTGCCAGGGGTCGCGCCCGAGCAGGCGTGACCGTGCCGCCGTCGGAGCGCAGCAGGCCGAGCAGGATGCGGATCGTCGTGGACTTCCCGGCGCCGTTGGGGCCGAGGAAGCCGTGGACCTCGCCCTCGTGGACGGTGAGGTCGAGCCCGTCGAGGGCGGTCGTGCTGCCGAAGTTCTTGCGCAGGCCGGTGGCCTCGATGACTGCTGCCATACGCTCGATCGTACACAGTGTTCAGAACTCTCTGAATGGTCTAAAGTGTCGGACATGGCCACGACAGCCGCGACGCGGCGCGGCGGGGAGCGGGAGCACTTCGTCGAGCGGTTCGGGTCCGCGCTGACGGCCGCCGGCATGCAGCGGCTGCCCTCACGGGTCTTCGCCTGCCTGCTCGCCCAGGACTCCGGACGGATGACCGCGGCCGAGATCGGCGAGGCGCTGTCGGTCAGCCCGGCGTCGGTGTCCGGTGCCGTGCGGTCGCTCCAGCAGATGCGGATGATCCACCGCGAGCGCGAGCCCGGGACCCGCCGTGACGTCTACGTCGTGGCCGACGACGCCTGGCACGACGTCATGATGAACACCTCCGCCGTCTACGGCCCGCTCACCCAGACCCTGCGCGAGGGCGTGGCGATGGTGGGTGGCCCCGGCACCCAGGCGGGCGACCGGCTCGCGCTGAGCGTGGCGTTCCTCGAGTTCGTCACCGAGGAGATGGCGGGGCTGGCCGAGCGGTGGGACAAGCGCCGCGCCGAGCTCGACTTATTGCCCTGAGTCGACCGGTTGCCGGGCGATCCGCGCCGTCACGGTGGATCGGGGCAAGAAGTCGGAGGGGCGGGGGTCGGTGAGGTTGGCCACGGGTGGCGGCGCGGCATACGGCCCCACTATCTTGGGCGGCATGGCCGCCGACGTCCCTGAAGCACGCTCCGAGTCCGACCTGCCGATCAAGGCGGTCTATGACGCGTCGGCGCTCGCGGGCTTCGACCCCGACGGCGCAGCTGGGGGCGCCGGGCCAGTACCCGTACACCCGCGGCGTCTACCCGAACATGTACACCGGGCGCCCGTGGACGATGCGGCAGTATGCCGGGTTCGGCACCGCCAAGGAGTCCAACGAGCGCTACCACGAGCTCGTCGCCAACGGCACCGGCGGACTGTCGGTCGCCTTCGACCTGCCGACCCAGATGGGCTACGACTCCGACGAGGCGATCGCGCACGGCGAGGTCGGCAAGGTCGGCGTGGCGATCGACTCCATCGACGACATGCGCACCCTGATGGGCGGGCTGCCGCTCGGCGAGATCTCGACGTCGATGACCATCAACGCCCCGGCCGCCACCCTGCTGCTGATGTACCAGCTGGTCGCCGAGGAGAACGGCGCCGACCCCTCGCGGCTGGCCGGCACGATCCAGAACGACGTGCTCAAGGAGTACATCGCCCGCGGCACCTACATCTACCCGCCGAAGGAGTCGCTGCGGCTGATCAGCGACATCTTCTCCTACTGCCACAAGGAGCTGCCGCGCTGGAACACCATCTCCATCAGCGGCTACCACATGGCCGAGGCCGGGGCGACGCCCGCGCAGGAGATCGCGTTCACCCTGGCCAACGCCAAGGAGTACGTGCGCACCGCGCTCGCGCGCGGGCCTGGACGTCGACGACTTCGCGCCGCGGCTGTCGTTCTTCTTCGTCGCGCGCACGACCCTGCTGGAGGAGGTGGCCAAGTTCCGGGCCGCCCGCCGGATCTGGGCCCGGATCATGCGCGACGAGTTCGGCGCCAAGAACCCCAAGAGCCAGATGCTGCGCTTCCACACCCAGACCGCCGGCGTGCAGCTCACCGCCCAGCAGCCCGAGGTCAACCTGGTGCGGGTCGCCCTGCAGGGCCTCGGCGCGGTGCTCGGCGGCACGCAGTCCCTGCACACCAACTCCTTCGACGAGGCCATCGCGCTGCCCACCCAGAAGGCCGCCCGGCTGGCGCTGCGCACCCAGCAGGTCATCGCCTACGAGACCGACGTGACCAAGACCGTCGACCCGTTCGCCGGTTCGTACGTCGTGGAGTCCATGACCGACGACCTCGAGGCGGCGGCGAACGACCTGATCCAGGCCGTCGAGGACCGCGGCGGTGCCGTCGCGGCCATCGAGCAGGGCTTCCAGAAGTCCGAGATCGAGCGGTCGGCCTACCGCGTCGCGCTCGAGATCGACCACGGCGAGCGGACCGTCGTCGGCGTCAACCGGTTCGCCCTCGACGAGGAGGAGCCCTACGAGCCGCTGCGGGTCGACCCGCAGATCGAGCACGACCAGCGCGAGCGGCTCGCCGCCCTGCGGGCCGAGCGCGACAACGACGCCGTCGAGCGGGCGCTGGAGGACGTCCGCGAGGCCGCCCGCGGCACCGACAACCTGCTCTACCCGATGAAGGAGGCGCTGCGGCTGCGTGCCACCGGCGGCGAGATCAGCCACGCGCTGCGCGACGTCTGGGGCCTCTACGTCCCGCGCGAGACGTTCTGACGCCGACGGGGCGGCGCGGACGCCGTCGTAGAGTGCGCCCTGACATGACTGACGACCCTGCGCTGGACGCCGAGCCCCTGACGGACGCCGACCCCCTGATGGACGCGCTCTGCGCCACCATCGCCGCGCTCGCACCCGAGCTGCTCGAGCTGCGGCGCGACCTGCACGCCCACCCCGAGCTGTCCCGCGGCGAGACGCGGACGACGGCCTGTCTCGCCGCAGCGGCTGCGGGCGGCCGGCGTCGCGGTCCGCGAGCTGGAGGGCACGCGGTCTGGTGGCCGACCTCGGGGCCGAGTCACCGGCATACCGCGTCGCGCTGCGCGCGGACCTGGACGCGCTCCCCGTCGCCGAGCGCACCGGCCTGCCGTGGGCCTCGACCGTCGACGGCATCGCCCACGCCTGCGGCCACGACGTCCACGTGGCCGTCGTGCTCGGCGCCGGCCTGGCCCTCAAGGCGCACGAAGAGGCCCTGCGCGAGCGCGGCATCGGGGTCCGGCTGGTCTTCCAGCCCGCCGAGGAGGTCATCCCCGGCGGCGCGGTCGACGTGATCGCCCAGGCGTGGGCTCGACGGGCGTCGACGCGGTCTTCGCGGTGCACTGCGACCCGAGCCTCGACGTGGGCACGCGTCGGCCTGCGCGAGGGACCGATCACCGCGGCCGCCGACCGCGTCACCGTGCGCCTGGCCGGGCATGGAGGGCACACCTCCCGGCCGCACCTCACCGAGGACCTGATCTTCGCCCTCGGCAAGGTCATCACCGAGGTCTCCGCCGTGCTCTCGCGCCGGCTGGACCCGCGCACCGCGTTCGCGCTCGTCTGGGGTGAGGTCCACGCGGGCCGGCCGCCAACGTCATCCCCGCCAGCGGCACGGTCGCCGGGACCCTGCGGATGCTCGACGCGACCACGTGGGCCACCATCGGCCCGCTGCTCGCCGAGACCGTGCAGCAGGTCGTGGCCCCGTATGCCGTGACCGCCGTCCTCGAGCACGTCCCGGGCGTGCCGCCGGTGGTCAACACCCGCCGAGGCCATCGAGGTCCTGCGGCGGTCGGCCACGCGGCACCGGCCTGGAGCCGGTCGGCACCGCCGCAGTCCCTCGGTGGCGAGGACTTCGCCTGGTACCTGCGCCAGGTGCCCGGGGCGATGGCCCGGCTGGGCACCCGGACCCCGGGAGGGCCGACGTTCGACCTGCACCAGGGCGACCTCGTCGTCGACGAGGCGGCTGTCGCGTGGGGCGCCCGGCTGCTCGCGGGAGCGGTGGTGGCGGAGCGGTCAAGGCGGCGCCTGAGTCCAGAATCGCGGGTTGGTAACGGTTTTTCGGCGGTGCACACGAAGGGGACGAAACCTTCCTGCCCGGGGGCTATCCTCACGCCCTAGGTGACGCGTCGCACATGCGCCTCGTGCATACCCAAAACGAACAGGAGACAGCCTTGCGTCAGGCGATGAAGGTTGCAGCGGTGGTGTCGGCGACGGCGCTGACACTGGCCGCGTGTGGCAACTCGGGGAGCAGCGGCTCCTCGTCCAGCAGCAGCGGTTCCGCCAGCTCGAGCTCCAGCTCGCAGCTCGAGCGCGGCAGCAAGAGCGGCCTCAAGGTCGGCATGGCCTACGACGTCGGCGGCCGTGGCGACCAGTCGTTCAACGACGCCGCCGCCGCCGGCCTCGACAAGGCCAAGTCCGAGCTCGGCGTCGACCGCCAAGGAGGCGGCCGCGGTCGCCGGTGAGACCGAGGCGGCCCGCGAGGAGCGCCTCCAGCAGCTCGTCGACGCCGGCTACAACCCGATCGTCGCCGTCGGCTTCGCCTACGCGCAGGCCGTCGGGCAAGGTCGCCAAGGCGAACCCGGACGTCCACTTCGCGATCGTCGACGACGCGTCGGCCGACTCCAAGGGCCCGAACGTCGACCAGATCACCTTCGCCGAGAACGAGGGCTCCTTCCTCGTCGGCGTCGCGGCCGCGCTGAAGTCCAAGACGGGCCACATCGGCTTCATCGGTGGCGTCAACGTGCCGCTGATCAAGAAGTTCGAGGCCGGCTACGACGCGGGCGCCAAGGCCGTCAACCCGAAGCATCAAGATCGACTCCAAGTACCTCACCCAGCCGCCGGACTTCAGCGGCTTCGGTGACCCGGCCAAGGGCAAGACCGCGGCCGAGGGCATGTACCAGGCCGGCGCCGACGTGGTCTACCACGCTGCCGGTGGCTCCGGTGGCGGCGTCTTCACCGCGGCCAAGGCTGCCGGCAAGTGGGCCATCGGTGTCGACTCCGACCAGGCCCTGACCGCCCCGGCGGACGTCCGGTCGGTCATCCTCACCTCGATGATCAAGAAGGTCGACGTCGCGGTGTTCGACTTCATCAAGTCGGCCAGCGAGGGCAAGGACCTCACCGGCAACCACGTCTACGACCTCAAGGACGGCGGCGTCGACTACTCGACCACCGGTGGCCACATCGACGACATCAAGGCGAAGATCGACGGCTACAAGCAGCAGATCATCAGCGGCAAGATCACGGTCCCCACGACCCCCTGATCACGCCACGGTGGCGCACACGGCCCGGGCAGCGCGGTAGCGTCTGACCCGGGCCGCGTGCTTCCCTCCGGCCTGCGTCCACCGGTATGCCGGGTGCGTATGCCGAGTGCGCCAGGAACACCCCCCGCCCGCGACGACGCGGGCCCGTCCCAGGAGTGTGAGCCATCACCACCTCCCCACCGCAGACCGAGCCGACGGCCACCCAGCGGCCGGCCAGGCCCCGGCCGTCGAGCTCGAGGGCATCACCAAGCGGTTCCCCGGCGTCGTCGCCAACCACGACGTCACCTTCGCGGTCCGCCGTGGCACGGTGCACGCCATCGTGGGGGAGAACGGCGCCGGCAAGTCGACCCTGATGAAGATCCTCTACGGGGTGCAGCGCCCCGACGAGGGCACCATCAAGATCGACGGGCGGACGGTCAACCTGCACTCGCCCGCCGACGCCATCGCGCCGGCATCGGCATGGTGTACCAGCACTTCATGCTGGCCGACAACCTCACGGTGCTCGAGAACGTCGTCCTCGGCGCCGAGAAGCTGCACGGCATCGGCGACCGCGCGCGAGCCGAGATCGCGCGGATCTCCGACGGCCTACGGGCTCGACGTCGACCCCGACGCCCTGGTCGGCCGACCTCGGCGTCGGCGACCGGCAGCGCGTCGAGATCCTCAAGGTCCTCTACCGCGGCGCCAAGACGCTGATCCTCGACGAGCCGACCGCCGTGCTCGTGCCGCAGGAGGTCGACGAGCTGTTCGAGCAGCTGCGCCGAGCTCAAGGACGAGGGCCTGACGGTCATGTTCATCTCGCACAAGCTCGACGAGGTGCTCACGGTCGCCGACGAGATCACCGTCATCCGGCGCGGCACGACCATCGACACCGTCGACCCGGCCAGCGTCAACGCCCGCCAGCTCGCCGAGCTGATGGTGGGCAGCGAGCTGCCGTCGCCGACGACCGAGGAGTCGACCGTCACCGACCGCGTCCTGCTGCGCGTCGAGGGCCTGGTCCTCGGCGGCGGCGACGGAGCGGCCGCCCGCTCCTCGACGACATCTCGCTCACCATCCACGCCGGCGAGGTCCTCGGGCATCGCCGGCGTCGAGGGCAACGGCCAGGCCGAGCTGGTCGAGGTCATCATGGGGATGCGCGAGCCCAGCGCCGGCATCGGTCTTCCTCGGCGACACCGACATCACCGGCTGGCACACCCGCGAGATCCGCGAGGCCGGCATCGGCTACATCCCCGAGGACCGGCACCGGCACGGGCTGCTGCTCGAGGCGCCGCTGTGGGAGAACCGCATCCTCGGCCACCAGACCGAGGCCCCCAACGTCCGCGGCGCGCTGGTCGACGCCGCCGCGCGCCAAGAAGGACACCGAGCGGATCGTCGAGGCGTACGACGTCCGCACGCCGTCGATCGACGTCACGGCCGGGTCGCTGTCCGGCGGCAACCAGCAGAAGCTCATCATCGGCCGCGAGATGAGCGACCACCCCAAGGTGCTGGTCGCCGCGCACCCGACCCGCGGCGTCGACGTCGGCGCCCAGGCGACGCATCTGGGACCACATCCGCGACGCCCGCCGCGAGGGCCTCGCGGTGCTGCTCATCTCGGCCGACCTCGACGAGCTGATCGGCCTGTCCGACACGATCCGGGTGATCCTGCGCGGCCGGCTCGTCGGCGAGTTCGACCCCGACCAGGTCACGCCCGAGGACCTCGGTGCCGCGATGACCGGCGCGGGCGAGCGGACGCGCCGACGAGCGACCGCGCCGGACGAGCGCCGGCGCCGGCGCGGCTCCGACACGACCACAGAAGGTGACCGATGACCGCCCTGACCCCGCGGCGCATCCTGCTCAGCCTGGCCGCGCCCGTCCTCGCGCTGGTCGTCGCGTTCGTGGTGACCTCGCTGGTCCTCGTCGCCGTCGGTGACCCCGTCGGCCGAGGTCTGGCAGACGATCCTGGCCGTCGCCGCGGCCGCGCCAGACCGTCAACATCATCAACGCCGCGTCCGTCCTCTACCTGTCCGCGATCGCGGTGGCGATCGGCTTCCGGATGAACCTGTTCAACATCGGCGTCGACGGCCAGTACCGCGTCGCCGTGTTCGCCGCCGCCGTGTTCGCCGGTCAGGGCTGGGTGCCCGGGTGGCTGAACATCGTCGCGAGCCTCGTCGTCGCGATGGTGGCGGGCGGGCTGTGGGCCTCCATCGCGGCATACCTCAAGGTCCGTCGCGGGGTCAGCGAGGTGATCTCGACGATCATGCTCAACGCCATCGCCACCGGCGTCGTGAGCTGGCTGCCTGCTCAAGGCGGCCGGCCAGAGCGCCGGCTCGCAACAACATCGAGACCAAGGTGATCCCCGACTCCTCGCAGCTCGGCGGGTTCGGGCTGGTCCCCGGCGCGACCAACAAGGTCTACGCGCTCATCATCCTGTCGGTCGTCGTCGGCTTCCTCTACTGGTTCGTGCTCGGCCAGACCCGGTTCGGCTTCGACCTGCGCGCCACCGGCCGCTCCGAGACGGCCGCGGTCGCCAGCGGCGTCAACGTCCCGCGGATGGTCGTCATCGCGATGGTGGCCTCGGGCGCGCTCGCCGGTCTGGTCGGCATGCCGCTGCTGCTCGGCCAGGACCACAACTACGGCACGACCTTCCCGTCCGGCCTCGGCTTCACCGGCATCGCCATCGCGCTGCTCGGCCGCAACAACGCCGTCGGCATCGCCTTCGCGTCGCTGCTGTGGGCCTTCCTCGACGTCCAGTCCAACGCCCTGCAGATCCAGGCGGGCGTCGCCCAGGAGATCGTCAAGATCATGCAGGGCGTCATCCTGTTCGCCGTCGTCATCGCCTACGAGCTGGTCCGGCGCGCCGACAAGCGGCTCGAGCAACAGCGCGTCGCGCGCGAGCTCACGGCCCAGCGCAGCACCAGCCCCGCCACGGAAGGAGCCCCGGCATGAGCGCCGCAGGACTCGAGGTCGGCGCCACCACCGTGGCCGACCGTGCCACGCCCCGCCGCCGCCTGGGACCGCGCGAGTGGCTCGTCATCGCCGTCGGGGCCCTGGCCGTGGTCTCCATCCTGCGGGTGGTGACCGGCGCCAACGACATCGACTCGTCCGGCGCCGCTGGCCGCCGCCATCGGGCTCGCCGTGCCGATCGGGCTGGCCGGCCTCGGCGGTCTGTGGTCCGAGCGGGCCGGCGTCGTCAACATCGGCCTCGAGGGCATGATGATCCTCGGCACCTGGGGCGCTGGGTTCTTCGGCTACCACTACGGGCCCTGGGCGGGCGTCCTCGGCGCCATCGCGCTCGGCGTGCTCGGTGGGCTGCTCCACGCGGTCGCCACGGTGACCTTCGGGGTCGACCACATCGTCTCCGGTGTCGCGCTCAACATCCTCGGTCTCGGCGTCGCCAAGTACCTGGCGGCGCGGTTCTTCACCGGCCTGCCCGGCGGCGGTCCGACCCAGTCGCCGCCGATCGGCTCGCTCCCGACTTCACCGTCCCCGGGGTGTCCGGCGGCCTGGCGAACATCGAGGGCAGGCACTGGTTCCTCGTGTCCGACCTGGCCGGCGTGCTCGGCGCGCCTGTGCACCAACCTGTCGCGCGCTCACCATCATCGCCGTGCTGCTGTTCGTCGGCGACCTGGTGCGTGCTGTGGCGCTCGGCCTTCGGCCTGCGGCTGCGCTCGGTGCGGCGAGTCGCCCGGTCGCGGCCGAGTCGCTCGGCGTCAACGTGCTGCGCTACAAGTACGTCGCCGTGATCGTCTCCGGTGGCGCTCGCCGGGCTCGGCGGTGGCTTCCTCGCCGTCGTCGCCGCGAACATCTACCGCGACGGCCAGACCGGCGGCCGCGGCTACATCGGTCTCGCGGCCATGATCTTCGGCAACTGGCGGCCGGGCGGCCTGCTGGCCGGCGCGGCGCTGTTCGGCTACACCGACGCGCTGCAGCTGCGCGGCGGCGCCGACGGTGCACGCGTTCCTGCTGCTCTTCGCCGTGCTGCTGGTCGCCGTCGGGCGTGTGGCAGATCGTGCGCAACCGGCGGCTCCCGCAGGGCATCGTGGCCGTGGTGGTCGGCGCGCTCGTGGGCTGGTGGTACTTCGCCTCCGACGCGGTGCCCGCCGAGCTCACCGGCATGACGCCGTACGTCACCACGCTGCTCGTGCTCGCCTTCGCCTCGCAGCGGCTGCGGATGCCGGCCGCCGACGGGCTGGTCTACCGCAAGGGCGAGGGGCACTAGGTGCCGCTCCGACCACCGGCGCCCTCGGGCGAGGTCGACTGGGACGCCCTGCGCGGCAAGGCGGTCGAGATCATGGGCGCGCGCCTACGCGCCGTACTCCCGCTTCCCGGTCGGCGTGGCCGGGCTCGTCGACGACGGCCGGGTCGTCGTCGGCTGCAACGTCGAGAACGCCGCGTACGGCGTCGGGCTGTGCGCCGAGTGCGGCCTGGTGTCGCCACCTGCACGCCACCGGCGGCGGACGGCTGGTCGCGGTCGCGTGCGTGGGCGGGGACGGCGCCCCGCTGATGCCGTGCGGGCGCTGCCGCCAGCTGCTCTGGGAGAACGGCGGCCCGACCTGCCTGCTGCTGACGCCGGAGGGCGTCCTGCCGATGAGCGAGGTGCTGCCCGACGCGTTCGGCCCGACGACCTCGATCGCGGACCCGGCCGCCTGACGCTGACGCTGACACGCCGTGACCTGAGCCGGTTCGGATGCCGCGAGCGACGTGACCTGCGTCACCGATGGCGCCTGGCCGGACGGCGATCGGTGGAGCGCGCGCGGCTTCTGACACGATGGGCGCATGAGCGAGTCCTTCGACGCCGTCGACGTCATCCGTGCCAAGCGCGACCGGGCGCGAGCTGTCCGACGGGCAGATCGACTGGGTGGTCGACGCCTACACCCGCGGCGTGGTCGCCGACGAGCAGATGTCGGCCTGGCCATGGCGATCCTGCTCAACGGCATGAACCGGCGCGAGATCTCGCGCTGGACCGCCGCGATGATCGGCAGCGGCGAGCGGATGGACTTCTCCTCCCTGTCGCGGCCGACCGCCGACAAGCACTCGACCGGCGGCGTCGGCGACAAGATCACCCTGCCGCTCGCGCCCGCTCGTCGCCGCCTGCGGCGTCGCCGTGCCGCAGCTGTCCGGCCGCGGCCTCGGCCACACCGGCGGCACCCTCGACAAGCTCGAGTCGATCCCGGGCTGGCGGGCCGCGCTGACCAACGACGAGATGCTCGCCCAGCTCGAGGACGTCGGCGCGGTGATCTGCGCGGCCGGCGACGGCCTGGCCCCGGCCGACAAGAAGCTCTACGCCCTGCGCGACGTCACCGGCACCGTCGAGGCGATCCCGCTCATCGCGTCCTCGATCATGAGCAAGAAGATCGCCGAGGGCACCGGCGCGCTCGTGCTCGACGTCAAGGTCGGCAGCGGTGCGTTCATGAAGAACGTCGACGACGCCCGCGAGCTGGCGCGCACGATGGTCGACCTCGGCACCGACGCCGGCGTCACCACGGTCGCCCTGCTCACCAACATGCAGACCCCGCTCGGGCTCACCGCCGGCAACGCGCTCGAGGTGCGCGAGTCGGTCGAGGTGCTCGCCGGCGGCGGCCCGGAGGACGTCGTCGAGCTGACCCTCGCGCTGGCCCGCGAGATGCTCGCCGCGGCCGGTCGCACCGACGTCGACCCGGCCGACGCGCTCGCCGACGGCTGGGCGATGGACGTCTGGCGGCGCATGATCCGCGCCCAGGGCGGCGACCCGGACGCCGAGCTGCCCGTCGCCCAGGAGACCCACGAGGTCCTGGCGCCGGCCGACGGCGTGCTGACCCAGCTCGACGCCCTCCCGGTCGGGGTCGCGGCCTGGCGGCTCGGCGCCGGACGCGCCCGCAAGGAGGACCCGGTGCAGGCCGGCGCCGGCGTGGAGCTGCACGCCAAGCCCGGCGCGACGGTGCGCGGCGGGCGAGCCGCTGCTGACCCTGCACACCGACACACCGGAGCGGTTCGAGCGGGCGCTGGAGGCGCTGGACGGCGCCTACTCGATCGCGCCCGAGGGCTCGCGGCCCGACCTGCTGCCGCTCGTCATCGAGAAGATCGCCTAAGGTGGGCCGCGTGCCTCAGCTGATCGCGACTCCCACGACCATCCCCGTCCCCGGCGGCAAGATCATCGACGAGTACGTCGGCCGGGTGAACACCGGCACGAGGCGGTGTCGGTCGCCCACATGAAGGCGCCGGCCGACTGGTCCGAGCCGTTCCAGACGCCGGAGTTCGACGAGGTCACCCTCGTGCTGCGCCGGGGCCGTGCTGGTCGACCATGACGGCGGCCAGCTGCGCGTCGAGGCCGGCCAGAGCGTCATCACCCGCGCCGGGGAGCGGATCCGCTACTCCACGGGCGCCGAGGGCGCCGAGTACGTCGCCGTCTGCCTGCCCGCCTTCGCGCCGGACACGGTGCACCGCGACGACGAGCACGAGCACGCACGAGGACGGCGCGTGATCTTCGGACGCAGGTCCGAGCGCCGACGCGCGACCAGGCCGTCGTCACGGACCCGATCCTGCGCGCCCCCAAGGCGCTCCTGCACGACCACCTCGACGGTGGCCTGCGGCCCCAGACGATCATCGAGATCGCCGACGAGATCGGGTATGCCGGCCTGCCCAGCTACCGACGCCGAGAGCCTGGCCGCGTGGTTCCGGGAGAGCGCGGACTCGGGCTCGCTCGTGCGCTACCTCGAGACCTTCGACCACACGATCGCCGTGATGCAGACCGCCGAGGGGCTGCGCCGGGTGGCCCGCGAGTGCGTGCTCGACCTGGCCGCCGACGGGGTCGTCTACGCCGAGAGCCGCTACGCCCCCGAGCAGCACCTCGAGGGCGGCCTCGAGCTCGAGGACGTCGTCGAGGCGGTCAACGCGGGGTTCCGCGAGGGCGAGCAGGCGGCCGCCGCGGCCGGGCACGCCGATCCGGGTCACCGCCCTGCTCACCGCGATGCGGCACGCGGCCAAGAGCACCGAGATCGCCGAGCTGGCGGTGCGCTACCGCGACCGCGGCGTGGCCGGCTTCGACATCGCGGGGGCCGAGGCGGGCTTCCCGCCCACCCGGCACCTCGACGCCTTCGAGTACCTGCGCCGCGAGAACGCCCACTTCACCATCCACGCCGGCGAGGCGTTCGGGCTGCCCAGCATCTGGGAGGCGATCCAGTGGTGCGGCGCCGACCGGCTGGGCCACGGCGTGCGGATCGTCGACGACCTCATCGTGCGCGGCAAGCCGTTCGGCGCGACGTCGCGGCGGCGATCGCCGCCGACGCCGACGAGGTCGTGCCTCGGCCGGCTCGCGGCATACGTGCGTGACACCCGCATCCCGCTGGAGATGTGCCCGAGCAGCAACGTCCAGACCGGCGCCGCGGACTCCGTTGCGCTGCACCCGATCTCGCTGCTCAAGCGGCTGCGGTTCCGGGTCACCGTCAACACCGACAACCGCCTCATGAGCGGCACGTCGATGTCGCGCGAGATGGGGCTGCTGGTCGACGAGGCGGGCTGGTCGATGGACGACCTGCGCTGGGTGACCATCAACGCCATGAAGTCGGCGTTCATCCCGTTCGACGAGCGGCTCGCCATCATCGACGAGCGTCGTCAAGCCGGGCTACGACGCGCTGGCCGTCAGCGGGCTGAGGTGCCGGCTCAGCGCAGCGGGTCGGGCGGCAGCAGCTGGTCGCGCCGGGCGTCCTGGCGGGCCAGTCGCTCGGCGTCGCGGCGACGCCGCTCGGCGATGACGGCCGCGAGCACGTACTCCGCGTGGATGCCCGGTGGCGGTGGTGGCGACACGAAGGGGAGCACCGATCGCAGCAGCTCCTGGCCCGAGCTCGTGCCGCGCGGAGGGAGTCAGTGCTGCCGCGCGGCCGAGGAACTGACGGATCGCGATGGCCAGACCCGGTGGCAGCGAGCCCAGGTCGGCCTGCACCGCCCACGCGGCGAGAGGCGGCGGCATCTGCGGCGGCGGCAGCAGTCGCAGGGAGACGCGCTGGGTGACGACGTACGTCCCGGCAGCCATGTCTCCGAGGCGCTTGGCCCTCGGGCTGAGGATCGCGGCGACCAGGGCACCCGACCCGAACAGCAGGTAGATCTCGACCCAGCCGACGAGCGCGCGGGTCAACGCGTGACGTGCGGTGATCGGGCCGCCGTCGTCGCGAACCACCCGCAGCCCGAGCGCGAGCTTGCCCGAGCGTGCGACCGCGGGTGAACGTCTCGACAGCGGTGGGGAGCCCGACGGTCACCCCCACGACCAGGAGCAGGGCTGACCGTGGTGTTCACCGCGTCCGACGAGTCGGCGAAGCACAGCGCTCAGCACGAAGCCGCCGATGAACAGGCTACGCCCCGGCGACGAGCAGGTCGATCACCCCCGACGCCGCGCGGGCGCCGACCGAGGCCACCGGCAGCTCGACCGCCACGCCCTCGCCGGTGACCACGTCCTCGGCCGCGTAGCTGCGGTAACCGGCCCCCGTGCTCATGGCCGAAGCATAGAGTGGCGCCCGTGGACCTGGACGCGTATGCCGGTGCGCGAGGCGCGCAGTGGAGGCGCCTCGACGAGCTGGCCCGCCGGCGTCGGGTCACCGGTGCCGAGGGCGACGAGCTGCTGGACCTCTACCAGCGCGTCTCCACGGACCTGTCGGTCGTGCGCTCGGCCAGTCCCGACCCGGCCCTGGTGTCGTACCTGTCGCTGTTGCTGGCCAGGGCGCGCGTCACCATGGTCGGCACCCGCACGAGCACCTGGACCGACCTGCTGCGCTTCTTCACCCGGACGTTCCCGGCAGCCCTCTACCGGACCCGCTGGTGGTGGCTCTCCACTGCGGCGACCAGCCTGGCCGTCGTCGTCCTGGTCGCCGCTGTGGACGCTGCGGCACCCGGAGGTCTACACCAGCCAGCTGACGCCGGGGCAGATCAACGCCTATGTGGGGACCGACTTCCAGCACTACTACTCCGAGTTCCCGCACCACGAGTTCGCCACGATGGTGTGGGTCAACAACGCCTGGGTGGCGGCCCAGTGCATCGCGTTCGGCGTGCTCGGGCTCCCCGTGCTGTTCGTGCTGGTCCAGAACGTCATGGGCCTGGGCGTCGTCGCGGCGCTGATGATGTCCCACGGGCGCACGGCGCTGTTCTTCGGGCTGATCCTGCCGCACGGTCTGCTCGAGCTGACGGCGGTGTTCGTCGCCGGAGGAGTGGGGCTGCGGCTGTTCTGGTCGTGGGTCGACCCGGGGCCGCGCCCGCGGCTGCAGGCCCTCGCCGCCGAGGCGCGCACGGCGGTCGGGATGACGCTCGGGCTCGCGGTGGTCCTGCTCGTCAGCGGGACGATCGAGGGTTTCGTCACGCCGTCAGGGCTGCCGACCTGGGCGCGCATCGGCATCGGGCTCGTGGCGGAGAGCGGTGTTCTTCGCCTATGTCTTCGTCGTCGGCCGGCGGGCGCACCGCGCGGGAGTCAGCGGCGACCTCAGCGTCCGCGACGCCGGGGACGCCCCGCTGCTCGTGGGGTGACGCGCGGCGCAGCGCTCAGAGCAGACCCTGGCGCTTCAGCATGAGGTAGTGGTCGGCCAGCCGCGCCGGCAGGACGTCCGGGGGCTCGTCGAGCACGTCGACGCCGAGGCTGGCCAGCGCCGCCGCGGTGCGCTCGCGCAGGGCGGTCGTCCGCTCCGCGGCGGCCGCGTCGTAGACGTGCTCGAGGGTGTCGCGACTGGCGCGCATCCGGGCCACGGCAGGGTCCGACACGGACGCGACGACCACGCGGTGGTGGGCGGCCAGGACCGGCAGGACGGGGAGCAGCCCCTGCTCGACGGAGGACGGCTCGAGCGGCGTCAGCAGCACGACGAGCGCGCGGTGGGTGCCGAGCCTGGTGATCTCGGTGGCCAGCAGCGTCCAGTCGGCCTCGACCAGCCGAGACTCGACGGGGGCCAGCGTGCTGATGGTGTCGTGCAGCAGCCGGGCGCGGTCCGACCCGGCCACGCGGGCGAGGACCGCACGGTCGCCGGCGATGACCTGCACCCGGTCATGCGCGTGACCGGCCAGCGCGGTCAGCAGCAACGCGGCATCCATGGCGGCGTCCAGGCGGGGAGCGTCGTCCACCCGCCCCGCCGAGGTGCGTGAGGTGTCGATGACGATGACGATCCTGCGGTGCTGCTCGGGCTGCCACGTGCGGACGACGAGGTGCTGACGCCGGGCGGTCGCACGCCAGTCGATGCTGCGGACGTCGTCGCCGTCGACATACTCGCGCAGGCTGTCGAACTCCGTGCCCTGGCCACGGGTCCGCACCGCCGTGCGCCCGTCGAGCTGTCGCAGCACGGCCAGCCGGCTGGGCAGGTGCTTGCGCGCCGGGAAGGGGTGCACGCGTGCGCAGCCGGCCGGGCACCGCGAACGAGCGTTGCCGCGCGGCCAGCCCGAGCGGCCCGACGGACCGCACCGTCACCGCGTGCGCCTCTCGGTCACCGCGCCGGGTGGGCGTCAGGACCGTGGTGACCCGGGTGCGTTCGCCCGGCCGCAGGCTGACCGTATGCCGTGTCGTCGCCGCGCCGGCCGAGGGCGGCCACGCGTCGCGCACCACGCCGCGGACCCGCCTGCGGCCGGTGTTGGTCACCAGCACCGAGGTGGACCCGTGGTCGCCCAGGCGGACCTGGCCCGGGCCCTGCCGCTCGAACGTCAGGCGCCGTGGCGAGCTGGCCAGCAGCAGGTCCAGGCCGAGCAGCACGACGGTCAGCAGCCACCACAGCCGCACCGTGTCGCCGCTCGGGCCACACGGCCACCGGCACCAGCCCCAACAGGGTGAGTGCGACGGCGCGGTAGGTCAGGGACATCAGCGGGGGACCGGCACCGCTCCGAGGGCGCTGTCGAGGACGGCCGTGACGGTGACGCCCTCGAGCTCGGCCTCGGGACGCAGGGACAGCCGGTGCGCGAGCGTCGCGTGGGCCAGGGCCTTGACGTCGTCGGGGGTGACGTAGCCGCGGCCGTTCATCCACGCCCAGGCCCGGGAGGTGGCCATGAGCGCGGTGGCTCCCCGGGGGCTCACCCCGAGGGCGAGCGACGGCGACGTGCGGGTGGCCCGGGCGATGTCGACGATGTACGCGGCCACCTCGTCGGAGATCTCGACCTGCCGGACCGCCTCGGCGCCGGCGGCGAGGTCGTCCGGCGAGGCCACCGGCCGCAGGCCCGCGGCGGCGAGGTCGCTGCGGGTCGAACCCGCTGGCGTGGCGCCTCAGCACCTCGAGCTCCTCCCCGCGTGCGGGGATCGGCAGGGTGACCTTGAGCAGGAAGCGGTCGAGCTGGGCCTCCGGCAGCGGGTAGGTGCCTTCGTACTCCACCGGGTTCTGGGTCGCGGCCACCATGAACGGGTGGGGGAGCGGGCGCGGCCGGCCCTCGACGCTGACCTGGCGCTCCTCCATGGCCTCGAGGAGAGCGGACTGGGTCTTGGGTGGGGTGCGGTTGATCTCGTCGGCCAGCAGCAGGTTGGTGAAGACCGGGCCGGGGCGGAACGTGAAGTCGCTCGTGGACGCGTCGTAGACCAGGGAGCCGGTGAGGTCGCCGGGCATGAGGTCGGGGGTGAACTGGACGCGCTTGGTCTCCACGGACAAGGCGGCCGCGAGGCTGCGCACCAGCAGGGTCTTGGCGACTCCGGGGACGCCCTCGAGGAGGATGTGGCCGCGCGCGAGCAGGGCGACCAGCAGGCCCGCGACGGCCGCGTCCTGGCCCACGACGGCCTTGGCGACCTCGGCGCGGACGGCGAGCAGCGCCGCCCGCGCGTCGGGCGCAGCGGCTCGGGGTGGTTCGGGTCGGGTGCGGCTGGTCGGCTCGCTGGTCGGTCGCCCCGCTGGTCGGTCGCGCCCTGCTCGTCGGTCACGCCCTGCTCGTCGGTCAAGCCCTGCTGGTTGGTCATGGGGTACGGACCCTCTCCTCGAGCCGGCTCAGCGAGACGGCGATGGTATGCAGCTCGGCATCGGTGGTGGGCGGCGCTCCGGCGAGCAGCGCGGCGATCTCGGCGGCCGGCATACCGGATGCGGCGGCAGCCGCGGGCACCACCACCGTGAGCTCGGTGGTGGGCAGCCGCCGAGACGGCGGGCCAGCCGCGTCGGTGGTCGCCACGCGCAGGATCCGCGCGGCCCGCTCGCGGTCGCGCGCCCGGCGGTAGATCCGGCCGCGGCTCTCGGTGGTCTCCACGGCGCGGACCACCACGGGCAGGCGCTCGGTGACCAGCGCGCCCATCCGCCGCCCGCGCACGACGGCGAGCACGAGGACCGCGGTGGCCAGGAGCACGGCGGCGGGGCCGAGCCAGGCGGGCCACGGGCTGGGGGCCGGAGCGCCCGGAGGCGTTCGCGAGGTCGCCCAGACCGGGCTGGTACCAGACCAGCCGCGGTGAGTGTCCGAGTGCACGCACCGCCAGCCCGGCGTGGGAGGCGGTGGCCAGGAAGCGGTTGGTGAACGCCGGCATCATCCCCAGAGCCACGACCTCGGGGTGGTCGGCCGTGGCCGGCAGGGTCGCCATCGCCGCGCCGAACGCGGCATCGGGCTTGGCGCCGGCGCGGGCTCGGGTCCGAGAGCACGAAGCACAGCTGCGAGCGGCCCCGGCCGGTCTCGGTGTCGACGAGACCCTCGTCGACCTCGCTCGACCGTGTCGTCCGCCCTGGCGACGCTCGTGGAGCAGCCCGACGTGAGCGTCTGCGGCCATGCCGACCGGGGTCGCGGCCAGGGGCAGCCCCAGGGCGTCCAGCTGCTCGGACGTCGGCGAGAGCAGGACGAGCCGGTCGGCCCGCCGGCTGGCGTCGGCCAGCGTGGTGGCGCTGTCGTGACCGAGGTACTCGGGGTCCGCCATGACGACCGTCGTCCCCGGCGCGGGCGCCGCATCGACCAGGGCCTGCGCCGAGCGCACGACCTGGACGTCGACTCCGTGCTGACGCAGCACCTCCACGAGTGCCCTGCCGCCGCCGGGTCCGGTGCCGTCGGGGTCGAGGTCCTGCGAGGGCTGGGCCGTGGCGAGCGCGAGGGCTCCGAGGGCCGCGAGGCCGCACGCCACGACGGTCACCCACAGGACCCAGCGGCGTGCCCTGGCGAGCGCGAGAGGGGGCCGACCCATCAGAGGCGCTGCGGGCCGTCGAACCGGCCGGTGCAGTCGAGGTCGTCATCGGGCGGTCCCCGACGGCAGCTGGGGCCGGCTGCGGAGCACGGCCTCGTCGAGCTCCGCCGCGCGTCGGGCCTGGTCGGGCGTTGCCGACAGGTGGCCGTAGCGGACGGCGTCGAAGGCCGCAGCCGTCGCCTCGAGGGCGTCGCGGTGCTCGGGGAACAGGGGCCCCAGGGCGACGGCCGCCTCATGGGCGGTGCGCCCCGGCAGCTCGTCGAGGAGGGTGCGCTCGACCGCAGAGGCAGCCACCGCCCGGTAGGAGTCGAGCAGCACGGCATCCCAGTCACCCTGCCCGGCGGCCGCCCTGGCCCGCCGTCGGTAGTCGTCGGCGCACAACCCCTCCTCGGCCAGGCCGGCGCTCCGGGCGCCTCTGGTCCGTGGTGGCGCGGCCCTCCCTGCGCAGCACGAGCGCCACGACGAGGCCGACGGCTGCGAGGACCACGACCACGACCAGGGGGACCATCCAGCTGGGCAGCCCGGCGCTGGGGCCGCCACTGGTGTGGCTCAGCAGCCACTCGATCAGCTGCCGCCACCACGGCACGCTGGTGTCATAGCGTCCGTGAGCCAGCTCGTCGCGGGCCCACTGCTGGGCCTGGGGCGAGCTCGGGTCCAGCGGCGGCTGGTCGAACGGCACGATCATGGGCTCAGGCTGGCCCCGGCCGGCGGTAGTCCCCGGGCTGTCCGACCGGCGTGCGGGTCTCGGCCTGGGCGGCGGCGATGAGCTGCACGTCCAGGCCCTCGCGGCGGATCCGCTGGTCGACGTACAGCAGCGCGTCCACCCCCGCGCTGAACGGTGTCGTCAGGGACCCGGCGACGAGCGCGGCCACGCCGCTGCTGAGCGTCTGCCAGACGTAGACCTTGCTCAGGTCGCCGGTGAACACCAGGGCGGCCCCGCCGAGGATGGCCAGCGGCACGGTGAGGATCTGGCGGGCGAACCCGGCGACGACAGCGCTGAGGAGCCGGATGCCCAGCACCCGCCAGAACTGTGCCCCGCTGGTGAGCCGCCACGAGCGCTGGACGCCGCCGCGGACGCCGATCCGTTCGAGGACGATGGCCGCCGGGACGAACGCCAGACGAGTGCCCAGGAAGAGCGCCAGGGCCATCGCCACGAGTCCTGCCAGGACGACGAGCACGATCGGCCCGCCGAGACCGGACCCGTCTCCGCTCTGGACGGCGCTGACGAGCGTCAGCACGGGCGCGACGAGGATGACCGTGGCGGCCCCGAGCGTGACCAGCGCAGTGAGCACCGTGGCGCCGACGAGCCGCAGGATGAAGCCTCTCGTGCCCTGCCAGGTCTGGCCGGCGCTCACCCGTCGCCCCAGCACGGCCTGGCCGACCACGAAGGCCAGGAAACCGGTCAACGGCACCGAGGAGAGGAGGGTCCCGACGCCCGGGATGTAGGTGCCGATCGGCCGGCCCGCCGTCGGGTGTCGCCGTCGTGGCCAGCCAGGTGCCGAGCGCCGTCGTGGGAACGAGGAAGACCAGCGAGGTGACGAACGCCAGGCCGACGGTCGCCGCGAGGTTGCCGCGCACCGCCTTCATCACGCCCGAGTAGATGTCGCCGAGGGACAGGGGCCGCAGCGGGATGATGCCCGGCCGGAGGTCCACGGTGAGCGGGGGCGCCATGGGAGCGACCGGGTATGCCGCCGGAGCCGGGTACTGCGGCCTCGGGCGGCGGTCCGGTGGGGTCCGGCCCGTCGAGCATCGGCGGCCAGGTTCGGTGGGTCGCGGCCCTGGCTCGCTCCCCGGGGCCACCCACTGTGGCTCGGTCATCGATGCTCCCCTCCTGCCGTGGTGGAACCCTAACCGAACGGCCCCTGCAGGATGCCCAGAACGACGGGATGCGGAACCACCGGACTGGTCGGCGGAGTGGTCAGTGGACCAGAGCCGACAGGAGCGGTTCGATCTCGGCCGCCGGCGCGGAGGTCGCGCCCAGCGCCTCCTGACGGGCCACGACCTGGGGCTCGGCCCGCATGAGCGCGAGACCGCGGCGCAGCAACGTCCACGGCGGCTTGCGCCGCTCGGACAGGTCGCGCAGGAGCCGCCAGGCGAAGGTCACGAGCCGGTGGTGGTGGACGCAGTACGCCGCCGCCAGCAGGCCACGGTCGCGCAGGTCGCCGATGATCTCGGCGGCGAAGATGCCCTCGGCCAGGATGAGGTCGGACGGCTCGGCGCCGCACGGTGTGGCTGCCCATGGCCCGGCTGTGGCTGAGGTCGTAGACGGGGGTCTGCGACCTCGCCGGTGTCGACGAGGGTGGCCAGGGCCTGCACCGCGGCCTCGCGGTTCCACGAGTCGGGATGGTCCCAGTCGACGATCCCCAGCTCCTCGCTGCGCGGCATACGCGGGTCGTCGCCGTCGCGGTAGAAGTCGTCGAGGCGCAGGATCGGCCAGCCATGGGCGGCGCTCAGTCGTGCCGCCAGCCGCGACTTGCCGGCGCCGCTGGGACCGGCGAGGACGACGACGCGTGCCCGGTCGAGGTGAACCCGCCGGGCGTCACCGGCGTGTTCACCTCGACCCAGCGGGAGGCTGGACACGGGTCAGCGGCCCTTGGGGTGCCAGACCGTCTTGGTCTCGAGGAAGGCCGTGACGCGGGACAGGTCGGGGGTCGCCGCCCAGTCCGGCTCGACGGCGGCGGTGCCGTTGCCCGCCGGGCGCAGGACCCGCTTGAGGTTCTCGGCGGCGGCGAGCTCGAGGTCGCCCCAGGCGAGGCCGTCGGCGTCGGCGGCACCGGTCAGGTCGATGGCGTTGACGTCGCGGTGGGAGGCGATCCACGGGGCCACCTCGGCGGTGCGCCCGGTGATGATGTTGACGACGCCACCGGGCACGTCGGAGGTCGCCAGCGCCTCGGACAGCGTGATCGCCGGCAGCGGTCGGCGCTCGCTGGTGAGGACCACGGCGGTGTTGCCCGACACGATCACCGGTGCCACGCACCGAGACCAGGCCGAGCAGCGAGGAGCCTTGCGGCGCAAGGACTCCCACGACGCCGGTGGGCTCGGGGGCGGAGATGTCGAAGTACGGCCCGGCGACCGGGTTGAGCCCACCGAGGATCTGCGCGAGCTTGTCGGTCCACCCGGCATACCAGACCCAGCGGTCGATGGCCGCGGAGACCACGGCGTCCGCGCGCGCCTCGGTCAGGCCCTCGCTGGCCCGCACCTCGGCGACGAACTGGGCGCGCCGGCCCTCCATCACCTCGGCGACCCGATAGAGCACCTGACCGCGGTTGTATGCCGTGGCGCCGGCCCAGCCTGCGAACGCCGCCCGAGCGGCGACGACCGCGTCACGGGCGTCCTTGCGCGAGCCCATCGCGGCGTTGGCGAGGAACTGCGGCGAGCGGCCGGCCGAGAACACCTCGTAGGAGCGCCCGGACTCCGAGCGGGGGAACTTCCCGCCGATGTAGAGCTTGTAGGTCTTGCGCACGTCGACCCTGCTGTCGGCGGTGCTGGCGGTCGGGGTCACTTGGCGTCTCCAGTCGTGACGTAGGCGGACAGGCCGTGACGGCCACCCTCGCGGCCGTAGCCGGACTCCTTGTAGCCACCGAACGGGCTGGTCGGGTCGAACTTGTTGAAGGTGTTGGCCCACACCACTCCGGCCCGGAGCTGGTCGGCCATCCACAGGATGCGCGAGCCCTTCTCGGTCCAGACGCCGGCCGACAGCCCGTAGGGCGTGTTGTTGGCCTTGGCGACGGCCTCGTGGGGGGTGCGGAAGGTCAGCACCGACAGGACCGGCCCGAAGATCTCCTCCTGGGCGATGCGGTGGGTCTGGCTGACGCCGGTGAAGACGGTCGGGCGGAACCAGAAGCCCTTCTCCGGCAGCGCGCAGCTCGGTGTCCCAGCGCTGCGCGCCCTCGGCCTCACCGGCAGCGGTCAGCTCGGTGATGCGGTCGAGCTGGGCCTTGGAGTTGATCGCGCCCACGTCGGTGTTCTTGTCGAGCGGGTCGCCGACGCGCAGCGTGGCCAGGCGGCGCTTGAGGCGCTTCTCGACCTCGTCGGCGATGGTCTCCTGGACGAGCAGCCGCGAGCCGGCGCAGCAGACGTGGCCCTGGTTGAAGAAGATGCCGTTGACGATGCCCTCGACGGCCTGGTCGAGCGGCGCGTCGTCGAAGACGATGTTCGCGGCCTTGCCGCCGAGCTCGAGGGTGGCCTTCTTGCGGGTGCCCGCGATCGACCGGGCGATCATCTTGCCGACACCGGTGGAGCCGGTGAACGCCAGCTTGTCGATGCCGGGGTGGTCGACGATCGCCTGACCGGTCGCGCCGGCGCCGGTGACGATGTTGACCACGCCCGGGGGCAGGTCGGCCTGCTGGAGCACCTCGGCGAACAGCAGGGCGCTCAGCGGGGTCGTCTCGGCCGGCTTGATGACGACGGTGTTGCCGGTGGCCAGCGCCGGGGCGATCTTCCAGGCCAGCATCAGCAGCGGGAAGTTCCAGGGGATGACCTGGCCCACCACGCCGTGCGGGCGCGGCTGGGCGCCCACGGTGCCCAGGCCGGCATACTCCAGCTTGTCGGCCCAGCCCGCGTGGTAGAAGAAGTGCGCCGCGGCGAGCGGCACGTCGACGTCCCGGCTCTCCTTGATCGGCTTGCCGTTGTCGAGGCTCTCCAGGACGGCGAACTCGCGGGCGCGCTCCTGCAGGATGCGGGCGATCCGGAAGAGGTACTTGCCCCGGTCGGCGCCGGACATCCGGCCCCAGACGCCGGTGTAGGCGCGGCGGGCAGCGGCGACGGCGCGGTCGACGTCGGCCTCGCTGGCGCTGGTGACCTCGGCGAGGACCTCCTCGGTGGCGGGGCTGATCGACTTGAACGTCGACCCGCCCTCGGAGTCGGTGAACTCACCGTTGATGAACAAGCCGTAGGAGGGCTTGAGGTCGACGACTGCCCGGGACTCGGGAGCCGGTGCGTACTCGAACGTGGCCATGTGTGGAGATGTCCTCAGAGTGGAAGGTCAGTAGAGGCTGGGCGAGTCGTCGGTGACGTAGTCGGGCCCGGAGTAGGCGCCGGTGCGCAGCTTCTGGCGCTGCAGCAGCAGGTCGTTGAGCAGGCTGGAGGCGCCGAAGCGGAACCAGTGCGGGTCGAGCCAGTCGTCGCCGGCCACCTCGCTGACGGCGACGAGGAACTTCAGGGCGTCCTTGCTGGTGCGTATGCCGCCGGCGGGCTTCACCCCGACCATCTCGCCGGTGCTCTCGCGCCAGTCGCGGACCGCCTCCAGCATGATGAGCGTCACCGGCAGCGTCGCCGCGGGCGACACCTTGCCGGTGGAGGTCTTGATGAAGTCGGCGCCGGCGAGCATCGACAGCCACGACGCGCGGCGCACGTTGTCGTAGGTCACCAGCTCGCCGGTCTCCATGATGACCTTGAGGCGCGCGCGGGACCCGTCCGGTCGGACGCAGGCCTGCCCGACCTCGGAGATCTCGCGGAACACCCCGAGGTAGTCGCCCGACAGGAACGCCCCACGGTCGATGACCATGTCGATCTCGTCGGCCCCGGCAGCCACAGCGTCACGGGTGTCGGCCAGCTTGACCGGCATCAGGGCCCGGCCGCTGGGGAACGCCGTCGCCACGGCGGCGACCTTGACCCCGCTGCTGCCCAGCGCCGCCTTGGCCACCGGCACCATGTCGCCGTAGACGCAGATCGCGGCCGGACGCGGGGTGGAGGCGTCGGTGGGGTCCGGGCTCAGCGCCTTGGCGCACAGGCCACGCACCTTGCCCGCGGTGTCGGCGCCCTCGAGGGTCGTCAGGTCGATCATCGAGATCGCGGTGTCGATGCCCCACACCTTGGACGTCGTCTTGATCGACCGGGTGCCCAGGCCGGCCGCGCGGCTCTCGCAGCCCACCTGGTCGACGCCGGGCAGGCCGTGGAGCCAGCTCGTCAGGGCGGCGTTGGTCAGGCGGGAGACGCCGAGGAGGTCACGGGCCCGAGTGGTCGCGTCGACCGATGGGGTCAGGGTGGGGGAGGTGCTCACCGCGTGATTCTACCCGCGTCTCAGAGTGTGGTCAGCGCACGCATGGCGTCGCGCACGCGGCCGAGGCGCTCGGCCGCGGCTGCTCTCGCCTGCTCGAGCGAACCGGCGTCGGCGACAGGCTCGATGACCTCGAGGTAGACCTTGAGCTTGGGCTCGGTGCCCGAGGGGCGCACGATGACGCGCGAGTCGTCCTCGAGGTAGTAGCGCAGGCCGTCGGTCGGGGGCAGCTGGTCCGTGCCGAGCGACAGGTCGTCGGTGCGGGCCACCGCGAGGCCGCCCACGTCCTGCGGCGGGTTCGCGCGCAGCCGTGCCATGACCGCGCCGATGAGCGACAGGTCGGCGACGCGCACCGAGAACGAGTCGGTGGCGTGCACCCCGTGCGCCACCGCGAGCTCGTCGAGCCGGTCGGTGAGGGTGCGCCCCTGGGCCTTGAGGGTCGCGGCCAGCTCGGCCATGAGCAGGCACGCCGTGACGCCGTCCTTGTCGCGCACGTGCCCCGGGTCGACGCAGTAGCCCAGCGCCTCCTCGTAGCCGTAGCGCAGCCCCTCGACCCGGGCGATCCACTTGAACCCGGTCAAGGTCTCCTCGTGACGCACTCCCGCCGCCCTGGCCATCGCCGACAGCAGCCGGGACGAGACGATCGAGCACGCGAAGACGGCGTCCGCATCCACCCCGCGAGCCAGGACGTGCGAGCCGAGCAGGGCGCCGACCTCGTCCCCACGCAGCATGTGCCACTCGCCACCGTCAGGCACGGCCACGGCGCAGCGGTCGGCGTCCGGGTCGTTGGCCAGGACGAGGTCGGGCTGGACCTGCCGGGCCAGGTCGAGGGCGGCGTCGATGGCGCCCGGCTCCTCGGGGTTGGGGAACGAGACGGTGGGGAAGGCCGGCGTCGGGGTGCTGCTGGCTCTCGACGGGGATGGGCGCCGGGAAGCCGGCGAGGTCGAACGCCCGCAGCAGGGTGTCGCTGCCGACGCCGTGCAGGGCGGTGTGGACCACCGACAGGTCGCGCGGGCTGTCGGGCGCGACCACGGAAGCCGCGGCGGCGAGGTAGGCGTCGAGGACGTCGTCGCCCAGCGTCTCCCACCCGTCGTCGGCGAGAGGCACGTCCGCGACCGCGGCCACGCGGGCGATCTGCCCGGCGATCTCGACGTCCGCCGGGGGCACGATCTGGGAGCCGTCGCCGAGGTAGACCTTGTAGCCGTTGTCCTGGGGCGGGTTGTGGCTCGCGGTGACCATGACGCCCGCGTCGGCGCCGAGGTGGCGGATCGCGAACGCCAGCACCGGTGTCGGCAGGGTGTGCGGCAGGACGGCGGCGCGTCCGCCCGCGCCCACCACGACCGCGGCGGTGTCGCGCGCGAAGACGTCGGAGAGCCGGCGCGCGTCGTAGCCGACCACGACGAACGGCTCGGCCTTGGCGGTGGCCTTGAGGTATGCCGTGAGGCCGGCTGCCGCGCGGATCACGACCGCGCGGTTCATCCGGTTCGGGCCGGCCCCGAGGGCGCCGCGCAGGCCGGCGGTGCCGAACTCGAGCAGGCCGGAGAACCGGTCGGCCAGGTCGGCCACGGCGGCGGCGTCGCCGTCCTTGGCCCGCCCCAGGACGGCGCCGAGCTCGACCCTGGACTCGTGGTCCGGGTCGTCGTCGACCCACGCCTGCGCCGCGTCGATGAGCTCCTGGGTGCGGGTGGTGTCACCGGGGGCGGCGTCGTCGCGGCCGTGCCGCGCGGCATACGTCATGGTGTCCTTCTCCATGCTGGGTGCCCTCTCAGATGGTGGCGACCACGGCGGCCAGCAGGCGCCCACAGCGGTCGGCGGCGGCCTGGCCGGCCTCGAGCACCTCGGCGTGCGACAGCGGCTGGTCGCTGATGCCGGCGGCCAGGTTGGTCACCAGGGAGATGCCCAGGACCTCCATGCCCGCCTGGCGCGCGGCGATGGCCTCGAGCGTGGTGGACATGCCCACGAGGTCGCCGCCGATGACCTTGGCCATCTGCACCTCGGCCGGCGTCTCGTAGTGCGGCCCGGTGAACTGGACGTAGACGCCCTCGTCGAGGTCGGCGTCGACCTGACGGGCCAGGTCGCGCAGCCGCGGCGAGTAGAGGTCGGTCAGGTCGACGAAGTTCGGGCCCTCGATCGGCGAGTGGGCGGTGAGGTTGATGTGGTCGCGGATGAGCACGGGCGTGCCGGGGCCCCACGCCGGGTTGAGCCCGCCGCACCCGTTGGTCAGGACGATGGTCGAGCAGCCTGCCGCGGCGGCGGTCCGGACCGCGTGGACGACCGCGCGGACGCCCTTGCCCTCGTAGAAGTGGGTGCGGGTGCCGAAGACCAGGGCGCGCCGACCGGTGTCGCCGATGGCCACCGAGCGCATCGTGCCGGAGTGGCCGGCGACGGCGGCCTTGGCGAACCCGGGGACCTCGGCGTTGTCGATGCTCGCGAGGGTCTCGCCGATGCGGTCGCCGGTCTGGCCCCAGCCGGAACCGAGGACGAGGGCCACGTCGTGTCGCGGGGTCGCCGGTGCGCTCGGCGATCACGGCCGCGGCGGCTCGGGCGACCTCGAACGGGTCGGTCGCGGGGTCGGACAGGTCGGAAAGGTCTGCGGAAAGACCGCTGTGCTCGCTCACTCGCGAAGCCTACCGACGCCAGGCGGGGTGATGCGCCGCCGGGCGCGTCACGCCGCAGCGACCGCCAGCGCCGGCACACCCAGCGGCCGGACCCGCACCGGTGCCCCGGCCGTGAAGTCCGCGACGGCGGCGCTCGGCACCTGCACGAGGACGGTGTGGTCCCCGACGCGGGCGCGGACCCGTCCGTGCGCGCCCAGGAAGCTGGCGCTGACCACGGTGGCGCTCGGACCCGGTCCGTGCGCACCGCCGCTCGCGGCCACGGGGTCGAGGGCCAGGTGCTCGGGACGCACCAGCACCGTGACCGGGCCCTCGGTCGCCGAGCCGGCCAGCAGCGGCACCGACGACCCCAGCACGGTGGCCGTGCCGCCCGAGGCCGTCCCGGGCAGGCGGTTGGTGACCCCCACGAAGTCGGCGACGAACTCGCTCACCGGCTGGGAGTACAGCTCCTCGGGCGCGGCGATCTGCTCCAGCCGGCCGTGGCGCATGACCCCGACGCGGTCGGCGACGGCCAGGGCCTCCTCCTGGTCGTGGGTGACGAACAGCGTGGTCGTGCCGACGTCGAGCTGGATGCGGCGGATCTCGTCGCGCAGCTGGACGCGGACCTTGGCGTCGAGCGCCGACAGCGGCTCGTCGAGCAGCAGCACCTGCGGCTCGATGGCCAGGGCCCGGGCGAGTGCCACGCGCTGCTGCTGGCCGCCGGACATCTGGTGGGCGTAGCGGTCGGCCTGGCTCTCGAGCCCGACGAGCTCGAGCATCTCGGCCGCGCGGGTGCGGCGCCGCTGCGCGTTGTGGCCGCGCAGCTGGAGCCCGAACTCGACGTTCTGCCGGGCCGTCAGGTGCGGGAAGAGGCTGTAGGCCTGGAACACCATGCCCATGTCGCGACGGTTGGTCGGCACCCGGGTGAGGTCCTTGCCGCCGACCTCGATCCGGCCGCCGTCGGGGTCCTCCAGCCCGGCGAGGCAGCGCAGCGCCGTGGTCTTGCCACACCCCGACGGCCCGAGGAGCGCGACCAGCTCACCGGGAGCCAGGCGCAGGGTGAGGTCGTCGAGGGCCGTGACCTGGCCGTAGGTGCGACGCAGTGCGGTGAGCTCCACGGCGACGCCCTGGTGGGCCGTGGCGTCCCGCCGGTCCTCGCGGGCTGTGGTGGCGCTCATGGGGACTCCTTGCGGTTGCGGCGAAAGCGGGCGAGCGGAGCCCGTGACATCGGGGCGGCGGCCCCCCGCTGGCCACCGACGAAGGACATGGCGAAGAGGACGAGGAAGGCGAAGACGAGCGACGCCAGGCCGACGGCGACGGAGATCTGGGCGTCGGACTTGCCGAGCAGGAACATCGCCACCTGGAGGTTGGTGCGGCTGAACAGGTTGGCGATGGTGAACTCGCCCAGGGTGAGCGCGACGGCGAGGAACGAGGCGGAGAGGACGGCCGTGCGCAGGTTCGGCAGGATCACCCGCGCCATCACCGTCGGCCAGCCGGCGCCGAGCGAGCGCGCGGCCTCGCTCAGGGTGCGGACGTCGATGGCGCGCAGTCCCGCGTCGATGGCGCGGTAGGCGTAGGGGAGGACGAGGACGACGTAGGCGAAGGCCAGCCAGATCGTCGCCCCGCCGAGGAAGTAGGTGACCCAGGCATACACCGGGGTCAGCCCGACCACGAGCACGATCGCGGGCACGGTGAGCGGCAGCAGGCACAGGAACTCGACGGTCCGCGTGGCTCCCGGCACCCGCAGCCGGACCCACGTCATCGTGGGGACGAGCAGCACCAGCATGATCCCGACCGTGAGGACGGCCAGGCCGACGGACGCGAGGAAGCCTGCCTGCAGGTCGGGGTACCGCTGCGAGATCGCGGGGAAGTCGAGCAACGTGGACCAGGTCTGCAGGGTCCGGTGGCCCGCGGCGTCCCGGGTGGTGAAGTCGAGGCTCGCCACGAGCGGGGTGAGGAAGAAGAGCACCACCAGCGTGACGACGACCCGGCGCAGGACGTCCTGACGACGCCGGAACGACGCGCGCTGCCCCCGTCCTCCGCTCATCGACCGCCACTCATCGGACCAGCCATCGCGAGGCGCGCCGGTCGAGCACGACATAGGCCGTCATGACCACGGCCACGACGACCACCATCTCGAGGGCCATCGCCTTGCCGACGTTCTCCTGGCCCAGGATGACCTCGGAGGTGAAGCTGCCACCGATCTCCAGCGGGAGCAGAGGAGAGCCCTGCGAGACCAGGGCCGCCGCGGTGGCATACGCGCTGAAGGCGTTGGTGAACAGCAGCAGCAGACCGCCGATGAACGACGGCATGAGGATCGGGGCGGCGACCTTGCGCCAGTAGAGGAAGGTGCTGCCACCCAGCGTCTCGGTGGCCTCGCGCCACTGCGGCTTGAGTCCCTCGACCGCCGGGAGGAACACGATGAGCATCAACGGGATCTGGAAGTACAGGTAGACCAGCATCAGCCCCTTGTCCCACTCGTAGAGCCATAGACCGCCGCTGGAGTCGAGCCCCGCACTCGTGAGCAGCTTCGTCAGGTAGCCGGTGGCGCTGAAGGTGGCGAGGAACGCGAACGCCAGGGCGACGCCGCCGAACTGGGCGAGCACCCCGCACAGGGAGGTGACGAACTTCTTGAGGACGCCGTCGGGCCGGCCGGTGGACACGGCATACGCGAGCACTGCGCCGATGACCGCGCCGCCCACCGCGGTGACGGACGAGAGCACCACGGAGTGCCACAGGGCGGAGGTGACGGCGGGCTGCCCCAGGGCCTGCAGGTTGGCCAGCGTGAACCCGCCGCTGCCGCCGAGGAACGCCCCCACCACGACCACCACGGTGGGGATGAGGAGGAAGACCGTGACGTAGGCGAAGAACGGGACGACGCCGAGCAGAGCGCCCGATGGCCGGCGGCCACCGAGCGCCCTGCGTGCGGGCCGGTCAGCCAACGGCGTTGGCCCAGTTCGCGGCGAGGTACGCCTTCGCCTTGTCCGAGTCGTCCTTGGTGGGGATGGTCGGGGCGCTCGGAGACGGACGGCAGTGCGGCTGCCGCCGTCTGGTCGAGCGTGCCGGCCTTCTTCATGTCGTCGAACCGCACGGGGCGGGCGCCACCCTTGAGCCACAGGTTCTGGCCGGCGTCGGAGTAGAGGAACTCCTCCCACAGCCGCGCGGCGGCCGGGTGCGGGGCGTCCTTGTTGATGGCCTGGACGTAGTAACCACCGAGGACGGCGTTCTGGGGCACGAACACCTTCCAGGTCTTGACCTTGGCGCTCTGGGCCGCGTTGAGGTAGTCCCAGTCGATGACCACCGGCGTCTGGCCGGAGGCGATGGTCGCGGGGGTCGGGTCGACGGGCAGGAAGTTGCCCGCGGCCTTGAGCTGCTTGAAGAAGTCGACGCCCTTGGTCACGTCGCCGGCGGTGCCGCCGTTGGCGAGCGAGGCCATCTGCACGCCGGCGAAGGCGGCCCCGGCCTTGGTCGGGTCACCGTTGAGGGCGACCTTGCCCTTGTATGCCGGCTTGAGCAGGTCCGCGAGCGACGTCGGTGCGGGGACCTTGGAGGAGTCGTAGCCCACCGACATGTAGCCGCCGTAGTCGTTGACCCAGGTGCCGCTCGCGTCCTTGAGGTTGGCCGGGATGGAGGCGAACGTGGAGACCTCGTAGGGCGCGAACATCGTGGTGTTGGCGTTGGCCACGGCGGTGCCGAGGTCGAAGACGTCGGGGGCGCCGGACTGGCCCTTGAGGCGCTGGGCCGCCGAGATCTCGTCGGCGCTGCTGGCGTCGGGCTGGGCGCTGTTGACCTTGATGCCGTACTTCGCGGTGAAGGCCGAGATGACCGCGCCGTAGTTCGCCCAGTCCGGGGGCAGCGCGATGACGTTGAGCGCGCCCTCCTTCTTGGCGGCGGCCACGAGCTTGTCCATGCCCGCCGAGGTCCTGGGCGGAGGTCGCGGACGCGGCGCTCGTGCCGCCCGACGAGCTGCTGCCCGAGCTGCTCGACGGGCGGTGAGCAGGCAGCGACGGCCAGCGTGGCGGCGGCAGCGACCGTGAGGCACCACGACCCCTGGGCCACGTGAGTTCCGTGTGAATCGAGCTCTCATCTGTCCATCCCCTGAGGTCATGGCCCGAGGCGACGGGCGGCGAGTGTCCGACGCGGACAGTATGACCCGGCGGCGACGAGTTGGCCTCGTTTCGCTGACGGTCCGGTGAACGTGGCGTGGCCGCTGGGGTGGGCGCCCCGGATGGTTGGATGGGGCCCGTGAACGCGCACGGAGCCTCGGTCGTCATCCTCGGAGGGGGCCCGGGCGGCTACGAGGCCGCCCTGGTCGCCGCCCACCTGGGCGCGGACGTCACCGTCGTGGACCGCGACGGCCTCGGTGGCGCGGCCGTCCTCACCGACTGCGTGCCGTCCAAGGCGCTGATCTCCACGGCCGACTTCATGAGCCAGTTCGAGACCGCCTCCGACCTCGGGGTCCACCTCGAGGACAACGAGGGAGACGAGGTCGCCGACTCCGTGGCCGAGCTGGCGGCGGTCAACCGTCGGGTCCTCGCGCTCGCCGTCGGCGCAGTCGCGCGACATCGGCGCCCGGCTGTCCGCCGACGGCGTGACCGTCGTGGCCGGGACCGGGCGGCTGGTGTCGCCTGCCGAGGTCGAGGCGACCCTGGCGGACGGCACGACCCAGACCCTCCGGGCCGACGTGGTCCTCGTGGCCACCGGTGCGACCCCGCGGGTGATGCCGACGGCCGAGCCGGACGGCGAGCGCATCCTCACCTGGCAGCAGATCTACTCCCTGACCGAGCTGCCCGAGCACCTCGTCGTCGTCGGGTCCGGTGTGACGGGAGCCGAGCTGGCCCAGGCGTACCTCGGCCTGGGCGGCCGCGTCACGCTCGTCTCCTCGCGCGACCGGGTGCTGCCCGGCGAGGACGCCGACGCCGCGACGGTCATCGAGGACGTCTTCCGCAAGCGGGGGATGGAGGTCCTCGGCCGGTCACGGATGGCCTCGGTGACGCGGACCGCCGACGGGGTCGTCGTCCGTCTCGAGGACGGTCGTGAGGTCGAGGGCAGCCACGCCCTGCTGGCGGTCGGGTCGGTGCCCGCAGACGGCCGGGATCGGCCTCGAGGACGTCGGGGTGACGCTGACCGACTCGCGGCACGTCGCGGTGGACCGGGTCTCGCGCACCTCCGTCCGAGGCGTGTATGCCGCGGGCGACTGCACGGGCGTGCTGCCCCTCGCGTCGGTGGCCGCGATGCAGGGACGCATCGCGATGGCGCACGCCCTCGGGGACGCCGTGGCGCCCCTCAACCTGCGTGCCGTCTCCGCCAACATCTTCACCGACCCCGAGATCGCCACGGTCGGCTACTCCCAGAAGGACATCGACGAGGGCCGCGTCGACGCGACCGCGGTCATGCTGCCCCTGTCGACCAACCCGCGCGCCAAGATGCAGGGCATCACCGACGGCTTCGTGAAGCTGTTCGCGCGACGGGGCACGGGCACGGTGGTCGGTGGCGTGGTGGTCGCCCCTCGAGCCTCCGAGCTCGTGTATCCCGTCACCCTGGCCGTCCAGCACGGGCTGACCGTGGACCAGCTGGCGGGCACGTTCACCGTCTATCCGTCGCTGTCGGGCTCCGTCGCCGAGGCGGCTCGTCAGCTGCACGCCAGCGACTAGGCCGGTTCGGGGCTAGGGTCGAAACGGACTGAGCAACAGCAGACCTCGACCGGAGGGCAGGCAGATGAGCGGCAGCTGGACCGACAGGGCCAAGGACTACCTCAAGGGCACCCCGCGGCAGGATGACTCGATCCCGGCGCCGAACCCCTCACCCGCCACCGACGACCCGCAGCCGTCGAGCCCCGGCGACCAGCCGCTGACCCCCGGGGGCCCGCAGCAGCCCGGCGAGCCAGGTGGCGTCCGACCAGGTCGACCCGACCGGCAGCTCGACCCGGACTCCGGCGCCGACCAGCTCCGGTGCGCCCACCCGAGACCCTGATGCCGATCCGCAGGCCGGCCAGCCGCTCCCCGAGGGCGGTCCCACGCAGCAGGGGGAGCCGCAGGACTGAGCGACGGCCGGGTCGAGAGCCCGACGGGCCCTCGAGTTCTGCCGGATTGGCACGGGTGAGCCGCAGCGGCCGGGCGAGCCCGGTGGACCGCGTCGCACGCCCGGCCTCAGCGACCCGCCGGTAGCCCCTGCCCGAGGGTGGCCCGACGTCAGCTGCTGCCCGAGCCCGACGGCGCGGTGCCCGCAGCCGGTGGCGACCAGTCCTCGGCGAGTCGCGTGACGCTCCCGAGACGGCCGAGCCGGACGGACGCGCCGAGTGACGCTCCGCGGCCGCGTCGGCCTCGACGGCGCCGGGCCCGTGTCGGGACTGACGAAAGCCCGAGGACGCCGGGCGATCGACGACCGACCGCGGAGGCGGGGCGTGTCGGTCGGTGCGGGCGTCAGTCCTTGATCTCGGCGATGACCGCGCCGTTGGTGACGGTCTGGCCGACCTCGGCCGTCAGGCCGGTGATCGTGCCGGCCTTGTGCGCGTTGATGGGCTGCTCCATCTTCATCGCCTCGAGGACCACGACGAGCTCGCCCTCGGCGACCTCCTGGCCCTCCTCGACGGCGATCTTGACGATGGTGCCCTGCATGGGTGCGGTGAGCGAGTCCCCGGACGCCGCGGCGCCGGACTTGGCGCCGCCCGAGCGACGGGGCGCCTTCTTCTTCGCGCCCCCGCGCCGCGCCGCCACCGCCGAGGGCGAGGCCGCCGGGCAGCACGACCTCGAGGCGCTTGCCACCGACCTCGACGACGACGGTCTGCGCGGTCGCCACCGTCCTCGGGCGCCTCGCCCAGCGGCCCGGCATACGGCGGGATCTGGTTGTCGAACTCGGTCTCGATCCACCGGGTGTGCACCGAGAACGGCTCGTCGCCCTCGGGGGCGAACGCCGGGTCCGACACGACGACGCGGTGGAACGGCAGCACGGTGGGCATCCCGTCGACGACGAACTCGGCCAGCGCCCGGCGGGACCGCTCCAGCGCCTGGTGCCGGTCGCGGCCGGTGACGATGAGCTTGGCCAGCATCGAGTCGAACGCGCCGCCGATGACGTCGCCGGCGACGACGCCGGAGTCCAGCCGCACGCCCGGGCCCGACGGCGGCTCGAACACGGCCACGACGCCGGGCGCGGGCAGGAAGCTGCGGCCGGCGTCCTCGCCGTTGATCCGGAACTCGAAGGAGTGCCGCACCGGCGCGGGGTCGTCGTAGCCGAGGGCCTCGCCGTTCGCGATGCGGAACTGCTCGCGGACCAGGTCGATGCCGGTGACCTCCTCGGTGACCGGGTGCTCGACCTGCAGGCGGGTGTTGACCTCGAGGAACGAGATCGTGCCGTCCTGCCCGACGAGGAACTCGCACGTCCCGGCGCCGGTGTAGCCGGCCTCGGTGAGGATGGCCTTGGAGGCGCGCCGCAGCTCGGCGTTCTGCTCGTCCGACAGGAACGGCGCGGGCGCCTCCTCGACGAGCTTCTGGTGGCGGCGCTGCAGCGAGCAGTCGCGGGTCGACACGACGACGACGTTGCCGTGCTGGTCGGCCAGGCACTGGGTCTCGACGTGGCGCGGCTTGTCGAGGTAGCGCTCCACGAAGCACTCACCGCGCCCGAACGCCGCGACGGCCTCTCGGGTCGCGGAGTCGAACAGCTCGGGGATCTCCTCGAGGGTGCGCGCGACCTTCAGACCGCGACCGCCACCGCCGTAGGCCGCCTTGATGGCGACCGGGAGACCGTGCTCCTTGGCGAACTCGACGATCTCGTCGGCCGTCTCGACCGGGTCGGAGGTGCCGGCCACCAGCGGGGCGTTGGCGCGGGCCGCGATGTGGCGGGCCTTGACCTTGTCGCCGAGAGAGTCGATGGCCTCGGGGGAGGGGCCGATCCAGGTCAGCCCGGCGTCGATGACGGCCTGGGCGAAGGAGGCGTTCTCCGCCAGGAAGCCATAGCCGGGGTGGACGGCGTCGGCGCCGGCCCGCTTGGCCACGTCGAGCAGCTTGTCCTGCACCAGATAGGAGTCGCCGGGGGTCGACCCGCCCAGGGCGTAGGCCTCGTCCGCGACCTTGACGTGCAGCGCGTCCCGGTCGGGGTCGGCATAGACCGCCACCGAGCCGATCCCACTGTCCGCGCAGGCCCGCGCGATGCGGACCGCGATCTCACCGCGGTTGGCGATGAGGACCTTGGAGATGGGGCGGGGGGCCGTGGTCGTCGTCGACTCGGAAAGGGGCGCCATGCGCCGGAGCCTAGCCCGTCCACCCCGCGGTTCGGCCACCCCGGCAGTGTGGCCTGGCCAACACTGGAGAGCCGAAAACACTGGGGAGCCTCGCGGTGTTCCCGCACGTCCCGCTGGGTGACTCGCGCTGACCAGGGCGCGACCGCGGCATACAGTCGGGGACATGACCTCCGTCCCGAACCTGCCCCTGTCCACCGGTGCCGGCACGATCCCGATCCCACAGCTGGGGTTCGGCGTGTGGCAGGTGCCGGACGCGGAGGCCGAGCCCGCCGTGGCCACCGCCCTCGAGACCGGGTACCGCAGCATCGACACCGCCAAGCTCTACGGCAACGAGGCCGGCGTCGGGCGCGCGATCAAGGCCACGGACATCCCCCGCGAGGAGCTGTTCGTCACCACGAAGGTCTGGAACGACGACCAGGGCTTCGACTCCACCCTGGCCGCGTTCGACGCCTCGATGGGCCGCCTGGGGCTCGACACGCTGGACCTCTTCCTCATCCACTGGCCGGCGCCGGCGCAGGACGCCTACGTCGACACCTGGAAGGCGCTGCTCAAGCTCCGCGAGGACGGACGGGTCCGCGCGGTGGGGGTGTGCAACTTCGGGATCGAGCACCTGGAGCGGCTGCGAGACGAGACCGGCGAGCTGCCTGCGATCAACCAGGTCGAGCTGCACCCGTACCTCCAGCAGGGCGAGCTGCGCGAGTTCCACGCCGACCAGGGCATCCTCACCGAGGCCTGGAGCCCGCTCGCCTCGGGTGGTGCGGTCCTCGCCGACGTCACCATCCGCGAGATCGCCGCGAAGCACGACGTGACGCCGGCCCAGGCGATCCTGCGGTGGCACACCCAGCTCGGCAACGTCGTCATCCCCAAGTCGGTGACGCCCAGCCGGATCGCCGAGAACTTCGACATCTTCGAGTTCGAGCTCGACGGCGAGGACCTGTCGGCCTTCGCCCGCCTCGACCGGGGCGAGCGCACGGGGCCTGACCCCTACGCCTTCGGCTGAGCGACGCGTATGCCGCAGGCTTCCCGTCGGGGGCGCCCCCTAGGGTGTGCCCCATGAGCAGCAGTGGTGCGGACGAGCGGTCGATCCGGCAGATCGAGGAGGGCGTCCAGCGCGACTTCTCGGCGGCCATGTCCTACGGCGACTACCTCGGCCTCGACCAGCTCCTGGCCGCGCAGCACCCCCGCAGCGAGCCGCCTCAGCACGACGAGCTGCTCTTCATCGTGCAGCACCAGACCTCCGAGCTGTGGCTCGAAGCTCATGCTCCACGAGCTCCGGTCGGCGCGGTCGCTGCTGGCCGCCGACGAGCTGGCCCCGGCCCTCAAGCGCATCGCCCGGGTCAAGCACATCCAGCACACCCTCACCGAGCAGTGGTCCGTGCTCGCGACGCTCACCCCGAGCGAGTACGCCGAGATCCGCCCGTTCCTCGCGACGTCGTCGGGGTTCCAGTCCTGGCAGTACCGCGCGGTGGAGTTCCTGCTCGGCAACAAGAACGCCGACATGGTCAAGGTCTTCGACCACGACGAGGCGGCGCACTCGATGCTGGCCGGGCTGCTGGCGGAGCCCAGCCTCTACGACGAGTTCCTGCGCTACCTGGCGCGGCGGGGCTATGCCGTGCCCGCCGAGGTGCTGGACCGCGACTTCACCCAGCCCTACCGGATGAGCGAGGCGCTCGTCGACACGTTCGCCGAGGTCTATGCCCGGCCGCACGAGCACTGGGGCGTCTACGAGACCTGCGAGGAGCTCGTCGACGTCGAGGACAACTTCCAGCTGTGGCGCTTCCGTCACCTGCAGGTCGTCACGCGGACGATCGGCCACAAGAAGGGGACGGGCGGGTCGTCGGGTGTCGACTTCCTGCGGCGGGCGCTGGACCTGACCTTCTTCCCCGAGCTGTACGCGGTGCGCACCCGCGTCTGAGGCTTCGCGCCTGGTGGTCTACGGCGCGAGCCAGCCCTCGGGCCCGGCGGAGCCCGCGGCATACGTCTCCAGCGGCACGCGGTCCTGCGCCCACGCCTTGATCACCGGCTCCATCACCCGCCAGCACTCCTCGGCGGCGTCGCCGCGGACGGTGAGCAGCTGGCTCCCGTCGAGGATGTGCGCCGAGCACCTCGCCGTAGGGCTCCATGCGCGGGGCGGCGAGGGTGGCCGTCAGCGTCTTCTGCTCGAGGTCGACCGGGTCGCCCTCGGCGTTCATCGTCAGCGTGAGCGAGACGGCGCCCGGGCTTGAGGTCGATGGTGAGCAGGTCGCCTCCCGAGCCGCCGGCGAACCCGGTCGGCAGGTGCGGCGACGTCGCGGAAGTGGGCCACGATCTGCTTGCGCGGCGTCCCCAGGGCCTTGCCGCTGCGCAGCACGAACGGCACCCCGGCCCAGCGCGAGTTGGCGACCTCGAGGGTGACCTGGGCCAGCGTCTCGGTGGACCTCGACGGGTCGACTCCCGTCTCCTTGGTGTAGTCCGGCACCGTGCGGCGACCGAGCTTCCCGGCGGTGTAGCGCGCCCGCCGGGACGAGCGCTTGGGCGAGCCGCCCCAGATCCTCGTGGCGCGCAGCACCTGGGCCTTCTGGTCCTGCAGCTCGCGGGCGTCGAGGGCGGCGATCGACTCCATCGCGAAGAGGGCGAGCACCTGGAGCAGGTGGCTCTGCAGCATGTCCTTCAGCGCGCCCGCGCGGTCGTAGTAGCCCGCCCGGCCCTCCAGCGCGAGGTCCTCGTCGTAGACGATCTCGACGCGCTCGATGTGCTCCGCGCTCCAGATCGGCGCCAGCATGCGGTTGGCGAACCGCAGGCCGACCAGGTTGAAGACGGTGGCCACACCCAGGAAGTGGTCGATCCGGAAGATGTCCTCCTCGGCGACGACCTTGTGCAGCAGCGCGTTGAAGCGCGACGGCGGACGCATGGTCGGTGCCGAACGGCTTCTCGAGCGCGAGCCGGGTCACGTCGGGCAGGTCGACGTGCTGGAGCAGGTCGCAGACCTTCATCGTCACCTGCGGGGGCAGCGCGAAGAAGATGACCAGCGGACCGGCGCCGCAGCCGGCGACCAGCTCCCGCAGCGCGCTCTCGTCGAGCACGTCGGTCTTGACGTATGCCGTGTCCTTCGTGACCGCGGCCGTCACCTTCGCCGGGGGCTGAGCCTCGGCGAACGACGCCTCGACCCGCGTGCGCCACTGGGCGGCGGTGAAGTCGACCCGGTCGGCGCCGACGACCCGGACGCGGCGCTCGGGCTCGACGGCGAGCAGGCTGGCCAGGCCGGGCAGGAGCAGCCGGTGGGTGAGGTCGCCCCCGGCGCCGAGGATGAGCAGGGTCGTCTCCGGTGCAGTCGCCATGGCCCGCAGCATGGCATGGCTGCCGTGGCGACGTGCGTGTGTGGCTAGCGCCAGGCGGCGGCGACCTCGCCGACCGCCAGCGCCGAGGCGGCGGCGCAGACGAGGACGAACGAGGCGTTCCACACGCGCGCGGGACGTGCGTCAGGGTGGCCAGGACCGCCGGGTCGCTGGCCCGGTCGCGACTGCGCCATGCACGGCGCCGAGGTGACGCCAGGCGCCCACGAGCAGCACGATCCCCGACCCCACGAGCACCTGTGCCTGGACCGGGTCGTCGCGCCACCACCACAGGGCGCCCGTCGCACCCAGCGCCGCCGAGCATCACCAGCGCGGTGAGCAGCGAGCGCACCCGGACGAGCGCGACGACCAGGACGGCGAGCACGACCGTGAGGACCGGTGCGGCCCATCCCCGGCCGGCGGCCCAGACCAGCACCGCACCGACGACGGCCGGGGCGGGATAGCCGGCCCAGGTGGACAGGACCCGTCCCAGGCCGCGCGAGGGGCCGACGGTGACGGCGTGGCCGGACATGTCGCCGCGCAGGACGAAGCCGGTGAACCGCCGTCCCACCGCGATCCCCACGACAGCGTGCCCCAGCTCGTGGACGAGGGTGACGGCCAGTCGGAGCACCTGCCACACCGGTGGCACGGCGACCACGAGGACCGCGCCGCTGAGGGCGACCGTCACGGCAGACGCCGACATGGCGACGTCACCCACCGCGGGTACGACGCGGCCCACACCTGCTCCCAGTCCACGGCGGCGAACCTAGCCGAGCGGGCTGTGCGGCCGTTCGGGGCGCTGGCGCCGCGGCCCTGAGCCCTAGCGCGCGGTGCGCGCGGTGGCTCTCGACGAGCCGGTCGTACAGCGCGTCGAGCCGGTCGTCGACCCGGCGACGCGCGGGGTCGGCGTCGTGCCAGTCGACGATCTCCTGGGCGCCCTGCGCGGAAGGGCACTCTGGCGTGCCAGCCGGGGACGAGCGAGCGGATCTTGCTGTTGTCGAACACCATGGAGTTGGCCTTGTCGCCGAGCAGGGAGGCCCCGAAGTCGGCGTCCACGGCGGCGATGGCCTCGGACGGGACGTGCACCAGCCGCGGCTCGACCCCGGCGGCCTCGGCCAGGTCGGCGTAGATGCGGTTCCAGGTGGGGGCCTCGTCGGAGGTGATGTGGAACGCCTCGCCGAGCGCGGTCGTGCCGCCCGAGCAGCCCGACGAACGCCCGCGCGAAGTCCTCGTGATGGGTGATGGTCCACAACGACGTGCCGTCGCCGTGGACGACGACCTCCTGGCCCCGTCGCATCCGCTCGACCACGGTCCAGCCGCCGTGGAAGGGCGGCAGCGTGTGGTCGTAGGTGTGCGAGGGACGCACGATGGTCATCGGCAGCCCGTCGTCGCGATAGGCCCGGACGAGCAGGTCCTCGCAGGCGATCTTGTCGCGGGAGTAGGCCCAGTACGGGTTGCGCAGGGGAGTGGACTCGGTGACCGGCAGCCTGCGCCGGCGGGGTCTGGTAGGCCGAGGCCGAGCTGATGAAGACGTACTGGCCCGTCCGGCTGGCGAACTGGTCGAGCTGCTGCTGGACGTGCTCGGGCGTGAACGACAGGAAGTCCGCGACCACGTCGAACTCGCGGTCACCGACCGCAGCCCGCACCGCCTCGGCGTCACGGACGTCGGCGTGCAGCACCTCGACACCCTCAGGGGCCGGGTGGGTGGTGCTCGTGCCGCGGTTGAGCAGCGTGACCGTCCACCCCCGGGCCAGCGCCTCGCGCGAGCAGGCTGAGCTGATGACCCCGTGCCACCGATGAACAAGACCGACTGAGCGCCCATGGCCTCACCCTAGGGCCGGTCGACCCGCTGCGCGAGAGGTGGCAATCCGCTCCCTCAGGGCCGGCCGAGACCGCATTTGCCACCCTTCGCGCGGGGAGGGGTGAGCGGTGGCCTCACAGCAGCAGGCGGCTGAGGCGGTCGCGCAGGGCCCTTCGCCGCGAGACGCTGCCGAGGCTGAGCGACGTCATCTCGACATAGGTCCAGCCCTCGTCCTCCAGCCCGGCCCGGCGCTCGCGTTCGTACTGCCAGGCTCGCGGTCGGTCCGGTGCTGGTCACCGTCGTACTCGCCGACCACCCGTCGAGCCCGCCACACGAAGTCGGGACGCGCGAGCCAGCGTGCCGCACGCGGCATACAGGTCCAGGTTGAGCTCCGGCTCGGGCAGCCCCCACTGGTGGAAGGCGACCCGTGCCTTGCTCTCCCACGGCGAGGCGGCGCCGACCCGCACCAGGGCCGCGGCCTCCCGGAGGCGGCGGGCGCCACGGCCGGTGCGGTCCTCGGCGGCCCGCACGAGGTCCTTGATCCGCAGCGCGTGGTCGAGCCCGAGCAGCGCGTCACCGACGGCCACGAGGTCGTCGAGCGCCAGCACGCAGAGAGGTCGGCCCAGGTGTCGGCCGGGTCGGTCACCAGCAGGCCCTGGGCCTCGATCATCCAGCGGCGTTCGAGGCCACGATGGCTGCGCACGCCGGCCCTCTCCAGCCGTGGGCGGGCCGTGGGGCGCATGACGTCCAGCGGCTCGGTGGGGTGCCACGGCCGTGGGCGTCGGCAGGCCGAGGAGCCGAGCCGCCGTCAGGTGCGAGAAGGCGACGTCGTCCGGAAGCCCGAGGGCGAAGCAGCGGGCGCGCGCGGCCACGGACTCCTCGCGCGCCCGGCGCTGCGCACGCCGTACGTCGGCAGGGTCAGGTCGCCCGACCGCAACCGGGCCGGGCTCACGCCGGCGTCGCGCGCCGTCCGGACGGTGAAGGGGCCGCCGGCCAGGGACGGCGAAGCGGGGACGGGTGTGGTGGGCATGCCGACACCGTGGTGCGCCGGGCGCGGCCTACGCCCAGGAGTGGCCGGCGCGGGTGTGGAGGCAGCCCGCGGCGGGGCCCGTGGATGGGGACGACCGACGCGCCAAAGGTGGCAATCCGCTGCCTCGGAGGCTGCCGAGACCGCGTTTGGCCACCCCTCGCGCGGGGCCTCAGCCCAGCCGGGCCAGGTCCTGGCGGCAGCGCCGCTCGAACTCGCCGAGCTCGGTGAGGGCGTCGTCGAGGTCGCGGCGGCGCTGCTCGAGGTCGCTGCGGCGCTCGTCGATCTGCCCGAGCACGTACTCGAGCTGGCTGGCCTTGCCGCGCGGCCGGTCGTAGAGGTCGATGATCGTGCGGATCTCCTCCAGCGGGAACCCGAGCCGCTTGCCCCGCAGGATCAGGGCCAGCCGGGTCCGGTCGCGGCGGTGGTAGACGCGCGTCGTCCCCCGGCGCTCGGGGGTGATCAGCCCCAGGTCCTCGTAGTGCCGCACGGTGCGGTGGGTGATCCCGAACTCGTCGGCGACCTCCCGGATCGTCCAGGTCGTCGTCGACGGCGGTCGAGGCGGGGGCTGGCATACCGACGAGTATTGCTTTACGTTTACGTCAACGTCAAGCAACCACCGTATGCCGCGCGGCCGGGCGATCCTCGGTGCGCACCAGGAAAGAGAGAGCGATGTTCGAGCTGAGCAAGGAGCACGAGGACTTCCGCAAGGCCGTCCGGGAGTTCGCCGAGGCCGAGGTCGAGCCGCACATCGCCCAGTGGGACAAGGACCACCACTTCCCGACCGACCTGGTGCCCAAGATGGGGGAGCTGGGCCTGTTCGGTCTCGTCGTGCCCGAGGAGTTCGGCGGGATGGGCGACGACGGCGACTTCACCTCGCTCTGTGTGGCCATCGAGGAGCTGGGCCGGGTCGACCAGTCGATCGGCATCACGCTCTCCGCCGGTGTCGGCCTGGGCATCAACCCGATCCTCACCTACGGCAGCCAGGAGCAGAAGGAGCGGTTCCTGCCCGACCTCGTCGCAGGCCGCGCGCTGGCCGGCTTCGGCCTGACCGAGCCCGACGCCGGGTCCGACGCCGGCGCCACGCGCACCAAGGCGGTCCGCGACGGCGACGAGTGGGTCGTCAACGGCGCCAAGGCGTTCATCACGAACTCGGGCACCGACATCACCTCGGTGGTCACCGTCACGGCCCGCACCGGCACGAACGACGACGGCTCGGCGCAGATCAGCGCGATCATGATCCCTTCCGGCACGCCGGGGTTCACGGTCGAGCCGGCCTACGACAAGCTCGGCTGGCATGCCTCCGACACCCACGGTCTGTCCTTCGACGACTGCCGCGTCCCCGCCTCGAACCTGCTCGGCAACGAGGGTGACGGCTTCAAGCAGTTCCTCAAGACGCTCGACGACGGGCGCATCGCCATCTCGGCCCTGGCGCTCGGCATGAGCCAGCGGATGCTCGAGGAGTCGACCCGGTACGCCTCGACCCGCAAGGCGTTCGGCAAGCCGATCGGCGTCAACCAGGGCATCTCGTTCCAGATCGCCGACCTCGCCGTCATGGTCGAGGCCTCGCGCCAGCTGACCTACAAGGCCGCCTGGCTCAAGGACGAGCTCGAGGCCGGTCGCCGCTCGGTCAAGGAGGTCAAGCAGGCCGCCGCGGTCTGCAAGCTCTACTCGACCGAGGCCGCCGTCACCGCCACCCGCATCGCCACGCAGGTCTTCGGCGGCAACGGGTTCATGGAGGAGTACCCCGTGGCGCGCTTCTACCGCGACGCCAAGATCCTCGAGATCGGCGAAGGTACCTCCGAGGTCCAGCGCATGGTCATCGCCCGTCACCTCGGCCTGCCCGCGTCATGAGCGCCGAGCTGCGAGAGGGTATGCCGGTGACCTCCTCCTCGACCCGCCCCCCGTTCGCGGTCGGCGGCGACTCCGGCTCCGACCCCAAGGTGACCGACGTGCGCGGCCGGCTCGCGGCGGCATACGAGGCGTCTGCGTCTGCGCCTGAGAAGGCGAAGGCCAAGCTCGACTCGCAGGGCAAGCTCTATGTGCGCGACCGGATCGCGCTGCTGTTCGACGAGGGGAGCTTCGTCGAGGACGGCCGCTACGCCAACGCCATGGCCAAGGGGCTTCCCGCCGACGGTGTGGTGACCGGGCGTGGCACCGTCGACGGCCGGGCCGCGATCGTCATCGCCAACGACCCGACCGTCAAGGCGGGCTCGTGGGGTGCGCGCACCGTCGAGAAGATCGTGCGGGCGACCGAGATGGCGCTGCGCGAGGAGCTGCCCGTCTTCTGGTTCGTCGACTCGGCGGGCGCGCGGATCACCGACCAGGTCGAGATGTTCCCCGGCCGTCGCGGCGCCGGCCACATCTTCCACAACCAGGTCGCGCTCTCGGGCAAGGTGCCCCAGGTCTGCTGCCTCTTCGGGCCGAGTGCCGCGGGCGGCGCCTACATCCCGTCGTTCACCGACCTGGTGATCATGGTCGAGGGCAACGCCTCGATGTACCTCGGCAGCCCGCGCATGGCCGAGATGGTTGTGGGAGAACGAGTTTCGCTCGAGGACATGGGTGGGGCGCGCATGCACTGCACCGTCTCGGGCGTGGGCGACCTGCTCGTCTCCGACGACACCGAGGCCATCGAGCTGGCCAAGCTGTACTTCTCCTACCTGCCGACGAGCTGGCGCTCGGAGCTGCCGACCTACGCGCCGGAGGAGCCGGCGCGGCCGCTCACGCGGCATACGGTCCCTGAGCGCGAGAGCCAGCCGTTCGACATCCACGAGGTCATCGACGGGCTCGTCGACGACGAGTCCTTCTTCGAGGTCAAGCCGCTGTTCGCGCCCGAGCTCGTGGTGGGCTTCGGTCGCATGGCCGGCGAGACGGTCGGCATCGTCGCCAACAACTCGGCGGTCAAGGGCGGGGTGCTGTTCACGGACAGCGCCGACAAGGCGGCCCGGTTCATCTGGCTGTGCGACGCCTACTCGATCCCGCTCATCTACCTGGCCGACGTGCCCGGCTTCATGATCGGCTCGGAGGTCGAGCGCGGTGGCATCATCCGGCACGGCGCCAAGATGGTCTCCGCGGTCTCGTCGGCGACCGTGCCTCAGTTCTGCGTCATCGTCCGCAAGGCGTACGGCGCCGGGCTCTATGCCATGGGCGGACCGGGGTTCGCGCCCGACGCGACGATCGCGCTGCCCACCGCCCGCATCGCGGTGATGGGGCCCGAGGCGGCGGTCAACGCGGTCTACGCCAACAAGATCGCGGCGATCGAGGACGAGGCGGAGCGCGAGCAGTTCGTCCAGGACATGCGCCGCGAGTACGAGCAGGACGTCGACCTCGAACGCCTCGCGGCCGACCTGGTGCTCGACCAGATCATCGAGGCGGACGCGCTGCGTGCCGAGCTGCTGCTGCGGCTGCGCTACGCCAAGGGCCGCGAGCGGCACTTCGCGACCAAGCGCCGCGACATCCCGCCCGTCTGAGGCTAGGTGGGCAGGCCGGGTGAGCGCAGCTCGTGCCAGGTCAGCCCGATCTCGGCCAGCAGCTCGCGCAGGAGGGGCAGCGACAGGCCGACGACGTTGCTCGGGTCGCCCTCGATCGCCGAGACGTACGGGCCGCCGAGGCCGTCGAGGGTGAACGCACCGGCGACCCGCAACGGCTCGCCGCTCGCGACATAGGCCTCGATCTCGGCGTCGGTGAGGGTGGCGAAGTGCACGGTCGTCGAAGCCGTCGCCCCCAGCGTGGCGCCGGTGCCACCCGCGTCCGGCTCGCGGGTGTCGACGACCCAGTGCCCTGTGTGCAGGACGCCCGGTGCCGCCGCTCATCTGCTGCCAGCGGGCGACCGCCTCGGCCGGGCTCGACGGCTTGCCGTGGATCTGGCCGTCGAGCTCCAGCACCGAGTCGCAGCCGACGACGAGCGCGTGCTCGATCTGCGACGCGACGTCCTCGGCCTTGGCGCGGGCCAGCAGCAGCGCGACGTCCTCGGCGGCCAGCTCGCCGTAGGTCGCCTGGGCCGTCCTCGAGCACGGCCGCCTCGTCGACCCCGCTCACGACGACGCTCGGGTCGACCCCTGCGGCGTGGAGCAGCTTCTTGCGGGCGGGGGACGCCGAGGCGAGGACGAGGTGGACGGTCGCTGGTGTGGTCACCGGCGTCACGCTAGCCGAGCTGCTCGTCGACGAAGCACCAGCGCCAGGACTCGCCGGGCTCGAAGCTGCGCATCACCGGGTGGACGGTCTCCTGGAAGTGCGCCGACGCATGCCGCTGCGGGGAGGAGTCGCAGCACCCGACGTGGCCGCAGTCCAGGCACAGCCGCAGGTGCACCCAGGTCGTGCCGTCGCGGAGGCACTCCTCGCACCCCTGCGGGCTGGTCGGCGCCACGAAGCGGTCATGGTGGGCCGCCAGGTGCTCGCACTCGTCCTCGATCCGCTCTGGTGGCAGCATCGGCTCGTCCCTCAGGTCGGAGGTGCGGTCCTCGATCCGGTCGAGCATCGACTCCTCGATGTCGAGCTGGTCCATCACGTGGGTCAGCACCTCTTGGTCCACCACCCCGGCGTCGCGGATGCGCAGCAGCTCGGCGCGCTCGGCCGTGAGCATGATCAGCCGCATCCGGCGGTAGGTCTCGCTCGGCGTCTCGGCCCCCTCGCGGCCCTGCCCCAGGCGCTCCCAGACGATGTTGGTGCGGTTCTCGGCGCGGGACCGCAGCGTCTCGATGACATCGGGATCCGACTGGTCGCACTCCTCCAGTGCGGCGATGCCGGCGGCGACCGACGCCTGGAGGATCGTGGCCTCCTGCAGGGCGTCCTCGCGCGGGTCCGGACCCCTGACATGCAGGGCCCGGGCCAGCAGGGGGAGCGTCGTCCCCTGGACCAGCAGGCTCGCCACGGTCACGAACATCGCGACCCAGACGAGCATGCTGCGGTACGGCGTCTGCGGCTGCCGGGGGCAGCGACAGCGCGGCCGCCAGCGTCACCACGCCTCGCATGGCGGCCCACGAGATGATCGCGTTGTGGGCCAGGACTGCGCCTCTCCCCGGAGTCGATGCGTCGCAGCCGGTGCTCGAGCCAGCGCACGGGGAAGATGTACAACGGCCGCAGGAGGGCCACGGCCAGGAAGATGGCCAGGGAGATGACGGCGACGCGCCCCCACCCGAGTCCCGACTGCACCACGTCGGCGACGATGCGGCGCATCTGCAGCCCGAGGAGGAGGAACACCAGGTGCTCGAGCAGGAACTGCACCGACGTCCAGTTGATGCGTTCGCTGAGGCGTGAGGAGGCGGTCTGGACGATCGGGGACTTGTGCCCCAGCAGCAGCCCCGCCACCACGACGGCCAGCACGCCGGACCCCTGGAGGTGCTCGGCGGGGAGGTACGCGACATACGGGACGACGAACGACAGGGACGTGTCGAGGACGGCGTCGTCGAGCTGGCGGCGCACGAGCCCGATGAGGAACGCCACGAGGACGCCGACCCCCACTCCCACCACCACCGCGCGCCCGAAGTCGAACGTCATCGTCCCGAACGACACCGCCCCCGCACCCGTGAACCCCAGGATCGCCGTGCGCAGGGCCACCAGCGCGGTGGCGTCGTTGACCAGCGACTCGCCCTCGAGGATGGTGACGACGCGCCGGGGCAGGCCGATCCGTCGTGCCACGGCGGATGCCGCGACCGCGTCGGGCGGAGCCACCACCGCCCCCAACGCGAAGGCCACCGCGAACGGCACGGGCAGCAGCCACCACGTCACCAGCCCCACGCCTGCGGCCGTGAAGAGCACCAGCCCGACCGAGAGCGCGAGGATCGCCGAGGTGTTCGCGCGGAAGTCCACCAGGGACGTGCGCACGGCGGCCGAGTAGAGCAGAGGCGGCAGCAGGCCGACCAGCACGACCTCCGGGCTCAGCTGCGGCACGCTGATGAACGGCAGGTAGGACGCCACGATCCCCGCCACGATCAGCAGCAGCGGCGCAGGCGCACCGAGCCTGCGGGCCGAGCCGGCGATCACGATGACAGCGGCCACCAGGGCCACCACGGTCAGGGCGAGTTCCACGCGGGCATCCTCGCACCTTGTGCAGGGGGAGGCGTCGGTCCGTTCAGCCGCGCCGGAGCCCGCTCGGCCCGCGCCCGCCCGGCTCAGGTGAGCTCGCCCAGCACCGCCTCACGGAGCGTGTCGAGCCCGACGCCACCGATGTCCAGCGCCCGGCGGTGGAAGTCCTTGAGCGAGAAGGCGTCGCCCTCGCGCTCGCGCACCTGGTCGCGCAGCTGCATCCACAGGCGCTCGCCGATCTTGTACGACGGCGCCTGCCCGGGCCAGCCGAGATAGCGGTCGAGCTCGAACCGCAGCCACGCCTCACCCTGGTTGGCGTGGGCGTTGAGGTACTGCCAGGCCTTGTCGTAGGTCCACTCGCCGCCGCCCACCTCCGCCGGCGCCTCGAACCCGCAGTGCACGCCGATGTCGATGACGACCCGCGCGGCCCGCAGCGACTGGCTGTCGAGCAGCCCGAGGTGGTGCCCGGGGTCGTCCATGTAGCCCAGCTCGGCCATCAGCCGCTCGGCATACAGCGCCCAGCCCTCGCCGTGACCGGACGTCCAGGCGGCCATCCGGCGCCAGGAGTTGAGCAGCTCGGAGCGGAACACGGTCTGGGCGACCTGGAGGTGATGACCCGGCACGCCCTCGTGGTAGACCGTGGTGAGCTCCTTCCAGGTGCCGAACTCGGTCACGCCCTTGGGGACCGACCACCACATGCGGCCGGGTCGGGAGAAGTCCTCGCTCGGCCCGGTGTAGTAGATGCCACCCGTCTGCGTCGGCGCGATGAGGCACTCGATCGTGCGCACCGGGTCGGGGATGTCGAAGTGGGTGCCGGCGAGGTCGGCGATCACCTCGTCGGCCTTGCCCTGCATCCACGCCTTGAGCTCGTCCGTGCCATGCAGCTGGTATGCCGGGTCGGCCTCGAGCGCGGCGATGGCCTCCTTGACGGTGCTGCCCGGCTTGACCTGCTGGGCGACCTGCTCCATCTCGGCGGTGATGCGGGCCGACCTCCTGCTGGCCCCAGGCGTAGGTCTCCTCGAGGTCGACGCGTGGCGCCGAGGAAGGCGCGAGACAGCAGCTGGTAGCGCTCGCGACCGCAGGCGTCCTCCTCCGGCGCCTGGGGTCGCAGGGTGGTCGAGAGCCAGGTGCCGAGGGCGGCATACGCCTGCGCGGGCGGACTTCACGGCCTCGGTGAGCTGCCCGTGGATGCCGTCCGAGAGGTCGCCGTCACCGGCCTTGGCGCCGGCCAGCAGCTGGGTGAAGTAGCCGTCGTCCGCGACGAGGTCCTGGCACTGCGCCACACAGGCCTCCACCTGGCGCCGGGGAGCCACGTTGCCCTTCGCGGCCGCGCTCACCAGGCTCTCCCGCCACTGGTCCAGGGCGCGGGGCACGGCTGCGAGGCGGCGGGCGATGACGCCCCAGTCCTCGTCCGTGGCCGTCTCCATGAGGTCGAAGCAGCCACGGATCTCCTGCAGCGGCGAGGCGATCACGTTGAGCGACATCTCGTCCAGGCCGGCCTCGTGCGTCTCGTTCGCCAGGCCCAGCCGCTCGCGCATCGCGGCGAGGGTGACCCGGTCGATGTCGTCGACGGGCTGGGCCCCCTCGAGGCGCTGCAGGGTGCGCTGACGCAGCTCGGCCTGGGCCTGGTGACCGGCCGGCGAGAAGTCGTCGAGCTCCTCCTCGTGGCCGGGGATGCCGAGGTAGGTGGCCGTGATCGGGCTGAGGGCCACGAGCTCGCCGAGGAACTCGTCCGCGATGCGGTCGACGTCGGTGGCGGGCCGGGCTGCGGTGGTGTGGGTGCTCACCCGAGCGAACGTACCTCAGGCACCCTGCTGCGGTCGTGCGATATCCGCTTGCTCGGCTGCCTAGGCTGTCGGCATGTCCGCCCAGCTGCTCTCGCTCAACGTCGGCGTCCCGGAGCCGAGCACGGCCAAGAACGTCGGCGTCACCGGCATCGGCAAGCGTCCCGTCGAGTCCGCGGTGCTGCGGGCGCCGGGCCCCAAGCACGGTGGCCTCGGCAGCGGGGTCGAGGGCGACTTCATCGGCGACGTCCAGCACCACGGCGGGGACACCCAGGCCGTCTATGCGTTCGCCCGCGAGGAGCTCGACTGGTGGGGCAGGGAGCTGGGTCGAGAGCTGCCGCACGGGATGTTCGGCGAGAACCTCACGACCCGTGGCCTCGACGTCGACGGCTCGCTCGTGGGCGACCGCTGGGCGGTGGGCGACGAGGTCGTCCTCGAGGTGTGCGCCCCCCGTATCCCGTGTGCCACCTTCGCGGCCCGGATGGGCGAACGTGGCTGGGTCAAGCGGTTCACGCGGGTCGGACGGACCGGCGCCTACCTGTCCATCGTGACCGGCGGCACGGTGCGGGCCGGCGACCCGGTCGTGGTCGTCTCCCGCCCCGAGCACGACGTGACGGTCCCCGAGGTGTTCCGGGCGTTCATGGGCGACCTCGACGCGGCCCACCGGGTGCTGGCGGCCGACTGCCTGGTGGAGGCCGAGGCCGCCGGTCTGCGCGAGGTGGTGGCGCGACGTGGCCGGCGTGGCGCGGTCGAGCTCGACGACTGACCCTCCCGGGTCCGTCGACCGTCGAGGTCCCCGGTTGAACAGCCCGCCATCGGGGTAGGCGAACGGTCGGGCCGCCCGAGGCCCCCGTGGACGAGGAAGCCCGCGGATGCCGGAAGGAGCCTCCATGGTCACGCCCTCCAACAGCTCGCTCAGGGCGGCCGACCGGCCCGTCGACGGCCCCAGGACGGTCGTGGTCACCGGCGGCGCCGGCTTCCTGGGGAGCCACCTGTGCGAAGCCCTGCTCGACCGGGGCGACCAGGTGGTGTGTCTCGACAACTTCCTCACCGGCAACCCGGGCAACGTCGCACATCTGATGGGACGCAAGGGCTTTCGCATCCTCGACTGCGACGTCACCGACTTCGTCCATGTCCCGGGGAAGGTCGACCTGGTGCTGCACTTCGCGTCCCCGGCCTCGCCCGTCGACTACCTCAAGCTGCCGATCCACACGCTCAAGGTCGGCGCGGTCGGCACCTGGCATGCCCTCGGCCTGGCCAAGGAGAAGGGCGCGCGGTTCGTCCTGGCGTCGACCTCGGAGGTCTACGGCGACCCTCAGGTCCACCCCCAGCCGGAGGACTACTGGGGCCACGTGAACCCCATCGGGCCGCGAGGCGTCTACGACGAGGGCAAGCGCTACGGCGAGGCGCTGAGCACGGCATACCGGCTCAGTGAAGGGGTGGACTCGGGAATCGTGCGCATCTTCAACACCTACGGGCCCCGGATGCGCCCCCACGACGGGCGCGCGATCCCCACGTTCATCCGGCAGGCCCTGCTGGGGGAGCCGCTGACGGTGGCCGGCGACGGGTCCCAGACGCGGTCCGTCTGCTACGTCGACGACCTGGTGAGGGGCATCCTCGCCTTCGCCTCGACCGGCCATCCCGGGCCGGTCAACCTCGGCAACCCCGCCGAGATGTCGGTGCGCAGGATCGCGGAGGACGTGGTCGCGGCCACCGGCTCGCGCTCGGAGATCACGTTCGTCGACCTGCCCGTCGACGACCCGAAGGTGCGGCAGCCGGACACGACCCGGGCCCGCGAGCTGCTCGGCTGGCACCCTCAGGTGGCCTGGGAGGACGGGCTGGAGCTCACCGTGCGCTGGTTCCGAGAGGTCGCCGTCCAGGCGGCCGGGTGACCGCCGGCTGGGGCGTGCGCAGCAGCTCCTGAGCGGCATCGAGCGCCTGCTCGACCGTGGTCCGGGCGAGGCGGGGGTCGAGGTCGGCGCCGTGCGGGTCGCCGGGCCGCCCGTCATCCTCGGCCGGCGTCGGGCCAGAGCACCCGATGGAGGTGGACGTCGATCCGAGGACCCCACAGCGCCGGTGACACCGGCCCGAACAGCAGCACCGACGGCGTGCCGAGGGCCGTGGCGAGATGGGCGACCCCCGTGTCACCGCACACCAGCAGTGACGCGACGCCCACGCGCTCGGCAAGCCCCGGCAGGTCGTCGAGGCCGCAGCGATCGGTCACTCCCGGCTCGGCTGCCACCGCGGCACACAGCTCGGCCTCGGCGGCCACCCCCGTGACCACCACCTCGTAGCCGTGACGGACGAGAGCCCGAGCGACGGCCCGCCAGCGGTCCACGGGCCACCGCCGCGAGGCGGAGGCCGCTCCGGGGTGCAGCACGACGGTGCCGTCGCGGGACGCCGTCCCGCGCGGCAGGCGCAGGTCCTCGGGGCCGCACTCGGCGCCGGTGGAGCGCAGGAGCCGGACCCAGCGGTCCACCTCGTGCTCGTCCGCGCGCCACGGTGGGCCGTGCACGCAGGCTTCCGCGTTCGCGAACGCCACGAGCTCTCGGGGCCGCAGGGCGAGCAGCGCGCGGTGGCTCTCGGGACCGCGCCCGTGGAGGTTGACGGCGACGTCGGGCGGCCGGTCCGTCCAGGGGATCGGGCCCAGGCCAGGTGTGGGCAGCGCACGGTCCGCCAGCCCGAGCTCGACCATCCAGTCAGCCAGGGGCGCAGGCGCCGCGAGGCTGAGCCGCGCCTGCGGCCAGCGTCGTCGCACCCCGCGCAGGGCCGGGACGGCGGTGAGCGCGTCCCCGAGCCCGAGGGCGCGCAGCACGAGCACCTCGTCGGCATCTACGCCGGGGCCAGCGCCCGCGCGCGGGTGGGCCTCGGTCACGGCCAGGACGGCTCCGTCGAGGTCGTCATGATGAGCTCGCGCACCTCGCACCCGACCGGCTGGCGCAGCGCGCCGACCACCGCGCGGGCGACGTCGGCGGGGTCGCACAGGTCGGCGTCGGGGCCGGGGCGGTACTGCTCGGTGCGCCCGTCGAAGAAGTGGGTCCGCATGCCGCCGGGCACGAGCAGCGTGACGCCGACCCGTCCGGCGAGCTCCATCGCCAGCGCGCGCGTGAACCCGACGACCCCGAACTTCGAGGCGCAGTATGCCGTGGCGTCGCCTGCCGGGCGCAGCCCCAGGGTGGAGGCCACCGTCACGACGGTGCCGTGCGACTGCTCGAGATGGGGCAGGCACTCGCGCACCACGGCGGCCGTCCCGATGAGGTTGACCTGCAGGACCCGCTCCCACGTCGCCGCCGGCACCTCGGTCAGCGGGCCGCAGGCGTCGGTCCCGGCCGCGGTCACCACCGCGGCCGGCGGGCCGGCCCGATCGACCAGCCGGGCCACGGCCGCCGGCACCGCGGACGAGTCGGCGAGGTCCACCTGCTCGAACGGGACGGACGCATCCTCCGGAGGGACGAGGTCCAGGACGGCCGGCCGCCCTCCGGCCTTGGTCACCTCCGCCACGAGCGCGGCACCCAGCCCGCTGCTGCCGCCGGTGATGTAGACGGTCCCCAGGTCACGCTCGGTCATGCTGCACTCCTGTCAGGTCGCGCTGGAGGATGGCGGTCGTCGACCGCCCGGTGAGGTACGGCAGCAGCACGACACGGCCGCCCCAGGATCGGACGAGGTCGCCCTCGGCGAGCTCGGCGCCCTCGTAGTCCCCGCCCTTGGCCCACACGTCCGGGCGGAGTGCGGCGAGCGCGGCGCTGGGGTCGTCCTCGTCGAACACGACGACCGCGTCGACGCACCCCAGACTGCGCAGGACCTCGGCTCGGTCCTGCTCGGGCTGCACCGGCCGCTCGGGTCCCTTGAGCCGCCGGACGGAGTCGTCGGAGTTGAGCAGCACGACGAGCGCGTCCCCGAGCTGACGGGCGGTCCGGAGGGTCTGCACATGGCCGGCGTGCAGGACGTCGAAGCACCCGCCGGTGGCGACCACGGTGCCCCCGGCTCGCGCGCACGGCCTGGACGAGCTCCTGGGCGTCTGCCTCTGCGGCGACGGCGGGGGCCGACGTCGGCACCTCGATGGCGCCGTCGCCCAGCCGGGGGCTCGGGACGCCCGACCGGCCCCGGCCTGCCGCTCGACGAGCCGCCGCCGGAAGCCCGAGGCGCCACTGGCCGCGACGAACGCCGAGGCGGCCTCGACGGCGGCGACCACCGACTCGCTGGCCGTCCGGCCCTGGGCCAGGGCCACCGCCGCCGCGGCGGCGAAGCGGTCCCCGGCCCCACAGCTGTCGCCGGCCACCGGTGTGGCCGGGACGAAGAGCGGCTCGCCCACCGAGGTGGCCAGCCACGCGCCCCGTGAGCCCGCCGTCACGGCGACGGCCCGCGCCGACCACCGATCCCGCAGCCGCGCCGCCATGACGTCTCCCGGCATCCCGTCGGCAGCGAGCCCCTCCCCGGTCCCCGCGAGGTCGAGCTGCCCGCGTGCCTCGCCGAGGTTCGGGCTCACCAGCGCGCACCCCGGCACCGGTATGCCGCCGCGAGGGTGGGGGTCCCACACCACCGGGCGGCGCTGCGCTCGACGCGCGAGCGCCTCACGAAGGGCCCGGGTGGTCCGTGGTGCCCGCCCCGTAGCAGGAGACGAGGACGACGTCGGCCAGCTCGATGGCCTCGGCCGCCGCCGGCGGCAGCCCTGGCGACGGGCGAGCGGGGCCTCCGCTGTCCACCCGGAGCAGGGACTGGCCGGCTGCCCTGACCCGGGTCTTGCGTCGGGTCTCGCCCTCCTGCCGCAGTCCGACCACCGTGACTCCTGCCTCGCTCAGCTGCTGCTGCAGCAGCGTCCCCGCCTCGTCGTCTCCGAGGGGAGCGACGAGGGTGACCTGGGCGTCGTCCTCCGCACAGAGCAGCGCCGTCAGCCCGGCGCCCCCGGGCCCCGACCGTTCCTCGTCGACGTCGACGACCGGCACCGGAGCGTCGGGGCACACCCGGGTGACGTGCCCCTCGAGGTCGCTGTCGAGCACTGCGTCGCCCACGACGACGATGTGCGGGCGGTGCGTCATCTGACCCCCCGCGCGGTGGTGGGAGCGCCGGTCAGCATGGTCCCTCTGGCGGACAGGGCGGCATCCAGAGCCGCGCAGAGCGCATGCACGGCGACGAGCTGGATCTCCTGCACGGAGGCGGTGGAGCGCGCCGGGATGGTGAGCGCCTCGTCGGACAGGCTGGCCAGCGGGTTGGGCCCGGCGCCCGTCATGGACCAGACGGTGAGCCCGAGCTCGTGGCCTCGCTTGGCCGCATGGACGACGTTGTTGCTCGTCCCGCTCGTGGACAGCAGCATGAGCACGTCGCCTTCGCGGCCGTGGGCCTCGACCTGCCGGGCGAAGATCTCGTCCGAGCCGTAGTCGTTGACGATGGCCGTCAGGCTCGAGGTCTCGGCCGTCAGGGCGATGGCCGACAGCGGCCGCCGCTCCTCGCGGAAGCGGCCCACCAGCTCGGCGGTCAGATGCTGCGCCTCGGCCGCGCTGCCGCCGTTGCCGGCCACCAGCAGACGCCCGCCGCCCACGAGGATGGTCGCGAGTCGCTCGCCCCACGAGGACACGAGGCGTGCCTCACCCAGCAGGGCGTCCAGCCCTTCGCGCACCTCGGCCGAGTGCTCCGTGAGCCAGCGGTGGGTCGGAGTCGATACCGCCGTCGCCGTGCTGCGGCACAGCCGAGCGAGCGCTGCCTCGGTCTGCCGGCTGACCGTGGACCAGTCGAAGCGCTCCACGGCGCGCACCCGCGCCGCCCGGCCCATCGCCGCGGCGGCCTCGGGCTCGGCGAGCAGGCGCTGCACGGCATACGTCAGAGCGGAGACGTCGCGGGCCGGGACCAGCAGGCCGGTCACGCCGTCCTCCACGCTGTCCAGCAGGCCACCCACGGCGCTGCCCACGAGGGGCCGGCCACAGGCCGCCGCCTCCAGCGGGGTGATCCCGAACGGCTCGTACCACGGTGTGGCGAGCACGACATCGGCGGAGCGGTACATCGCCGGCATGTCCTGGTGGTCGACCTGACCCGTCATGGTCACGCGGTCGGCCACGCCGAGGCTGTCGGCGAGGTCGCGCAGCCGTGGCCGCCTCCGGGTCGCCGTCCAGCTCGGCTGCCGGCGGGCCGCCCGCGATGACCAGTTCGACGCCCGGAAGCGCGGTGAGTGCCCGCACCGCGATGTCGAAACCCTTGCGCTCGACCATGCGCCCGACGAGCAGCAGCCGTGGCCGGCCTCCTCGCGCTCGCGAGCCGTTGGGGGTGAAGTGCGTGGTGTCGACACCACACGGCACGACCGTGACGTCACTCGTGTCGACGCCCATCCGGGTCAGCTCGACGACCTCGTCCGAGCAGGTCGCCAGCACGAGATCGACGTCCCGGGCCAGGCCGCGCTCCAGCTCCAGCCGGTTCGCCGGGCTGGTGTCCGCCTGGCCCTGGTGCCGGCGCTTGACCGTCCCCAAGGCGTGGAAGGTCTGGGCGACCGGCACGCCCCTCGGCCGCGCCGCTCGCAGCGCGGCCAGCCCCGACATCCAGAAGTGCGCGTGGACCACGTCCGGGCTCCCGTGCTTGTCCCAGTCCCGCCCGACCCAGTCGCCGAAGGCGTCCATGAACGGCAGCAGGTCGTCCTTGGGGACCAGCGCGCGGTGGCCCGGCCGGGACGTGCACCACCGTGGCGCCGGGAGACAGCGGCACTCGTTCGGGGGAGTCGGGGTCGTCCCTGCGGGTGTAGACGTCGACGCGGTGGCCGAGCCGCGCCAGACCGCTCGCGAGCGCAGCCACGTGGACGTTCTGACCTCCCGCGTCGACCCCGCCCAGGGCCGCGAGCGGGCTCGCGTGCTCCGAGATCATCGCGACTCTCATCCGGTCACCTCCGTCAACAGGTGGTCCCAGTCCGCCAGGAACCGCCCGAGCCCGTAGCGGGCGAGCGCGTGCCGGCGCGCCGCCGCGCCTCGCTCGCGGGCCTCGCCGGGGTCCGCGAGCCAGCGCTTCGCCGTCTCGCGCAGCAGGTCGACCCGGTTCGTCACCACGCCTGCCTCGGGGGGCACCGCCTCCGGTGTCTCGGTCGTGGACAGCGCCAACACCGGCATACCGATGGTCATCGCCTCGACCAGCGCCAGCCCGAGGCTCGTCCAGCGGTACGGATGCAGGTAGGCGCGGTGCACCCCCAGCCGCTGGTGGAGCTCGCGCTGGGGCAGGTCGTGGCAGTGGTCGCCTGACAGCCCGGGGATGGACTGGTCGGCGGCCAGGTCGCCGAGCGTCCTGGTCCCCATGCCGTAGGCGTGCACCGTCGACGGAGCGCGCGAGGTCGAGGACCAGGTCCGTGCCGGCGACACGGCGTCGCCGGATCGGCTCGTTGACGACCACGGCCAGGCTGCTGTCCTCGCCGGTGTACCGCGGCCCCGGATCCGGTATGCCGTGCTCGATGACGGTCGTGGACGCGCCGCCGCAGTCCCAGGCGATCGCGTTGAAGTGGGTGACGTGAACCACCGGCAGGCCGTGCCAGCCGCCCGTCCTGGGCCACGGGATGCACGGTGCTCACCGCCGCGCCGGTCGGCGCGTTGTGCTCGAGGTAGACCGCGGGCAGGTCCCCGCCGACGCGCCGGCCGGTCCAGCGTTCGACGAGCTCGGCCTCGTGCGGCCGCTGCAGGACGACCACGTCGAGCGGCTCGTCGCGCAGCTCCTCGACCAGGACCTCGCGCGCCGAGGTGGGCCAGTCCCAGGTCTGGGCGCGGCCGCGGCCGTCGGGTCCCCGGTCGCGCACCAGCGGCAGCACGTAGTCGTGCCGCCCGGCGACGAAGGACGTCGTCCACGACCCGTGCACGTGCCAGAGCAGGATCCTCATGCCGACTCCACGTCCTGGGTCAGGAGCGGCGACCGTATGCCGGCGAGCTCGCGCACGGTGTCCGCCACCTCCCGCGCAGTGACGCCGGACAGGCAGGGGTGCCCCGCCACCGGACAGGTCCGGGCCCGGGTGTCCTTGCACGGCGCCTGCTGGTCACCGAGGAGCACGTGCGGCACCCCCCAGGGGGCCCAGCGCTCGGCCGGGACCACGGGTGCGAACAGGCTGACCACCGGGGTGCCGACCGCGGCGGCCAGATGGGCCGGTCCGGTGTTGCCCACGACCACCGCGGAGGCGCCGGCGAGGAGCCGGGCGAGTCCGGCCAGGGTGGTCCGGCCCGCGAGGTTGTGTGCGCCGGGTGGGGTGGCCTGCGCCGCGAGGTCGCGCTCGCCGCGTCCGCCGGTGACGCGCACGTCCCAGCCGTCGTCGAGGAGCCGGGTGGCGATGGCCCGGCCGAGCCTCGCGCCGATGGCCCGGCTCGGCACGGAGGCGCCCGGGTGGAGGACCACGTAGGGCCGAGCCGAGGGCGCCGCACGGACGGGCCGGATGCGGAGCCGACCGTCGTCGTCGCTCGGCAGGGGGAAGCCCGCGGCGGCCGAGAGCCGCAGCGCGGCCTCCGCCTCGTGGACACCGCCGGTGCCGTCGTCAGCGGTCGCGTCGGTGCGTCGCCGAGCCCTGCACGTCGAGCAGGCTGCCGGGGTAGTCCTCGCTCGCCGCACTCACGCGCGGGATGCCGGCCCATTTGGCCAGGAGCGCCATGGGCAGTGGGCTCTGGTGGAACGACGTGTAGACGACCGCCTCGTCGTAGCGCCCGTCACGCAGCCGCGTCAGGAGCCCTTCGAGAGCGAGGGCGTCCACCGTCCGCCGGGCTGAAGCCGCTCCAGGGCGCGTCGAAGACGAGCAGGTCGTCGATGCCCGGGAGCAGGGCCGCGGCGTGCGCTCCCGCCGGCGAGACGAGCAGGTCGAGGCGGTCGGCTCCGGCTCGCAGCGCTCGCAGGGCGGGGCCGGTGAGCAGGACGTCGCCGTCGCTGTCGAGCCGGACGGCCAGGACGCTGGGGCGCTGGGTCATCGGCGTCCTCCGAGCGCGAGGTCGACGGCGCTGCGCAGGTCCGGCGCCACCAGAGCGGCGTCGGCCACCTCCTCGGGGAGGGTGGCGTCGGTCGGCACGAGGACGGCGCGGGCACCGGCGGCGCGCGCGGCGCGCGACGTCGCTGCCGATGTCGCCGATGACGACGCAGTCCCGCGCCGGCACGCCCAGGTCGCGAGCGGCGGCCAGGACGAGTCCGGGGTTCGGCTTGCGGCAGGCGCACCCGTCGTCGGGGCCGTGGGGACAGACCTGCCAGGTGTCGAACGGCCCCAGCAGACGGTCGACCCTGCTGTTGACCCGGCTGACCTGCGCGGTGCTGAGCAGTCCCCGGGCGATGCCCGACTGGTTGCTCACCACTCCCGTCGGCACCCCTCGGGCTCGCACGCTCGCGACGGCCTCCGCTGCGCCGGGCATCGGCTGCACGAGGTCGGGGTCACCGTTGTAGGGCACGTCGGTGACCAGCGTGCCGTCGCGGTCGAACAGCACGGCCCGCGGCGGCGTCGGCCAGGCGGTGCTGTGACGGTGCCGCCACCAGCCGGCGACCCGGTGGGCCACCGCGGCCGGAGGGATCACGGCGCTCGTCCACACCATCGTGGTGACCTCGTGTCGCGTGCGCGGGCCGCGGAGCGATGCGGCGCCACGCGAACTCGGCGGTCAGGAGGAGCCATCCGGTCGCTGCGCAGACGGCTGTGCGTCGCCACCATGACGACCTCGGGGCCGCAGCGGCGGCCACCGCCGACCAGGCCGCACGCAGTCGTCGCAGCGTGCCAGGGCAGCCGTCCGCGCCCGGTCTCGGCGAGACCGCGCCACCCCCGTCCATGCAGTCGTCGCATCAGCGCGTCGTCGGCGTTGCCCCGCTGCACCCTCACGCTCGTCGCGGCCGTGACGGTGCGGGCCGGGTGCAGGACCTGGCGGCGTCCCCTCTGGAGCCTCCACCCGGCCTGGCGGACGCGCAGCGCGAGGTCCGCATCCTCCCGGTACGCCCGAGGGAACCGCTCGTCGAACCCGTGGACCTGCTGCAGCGCCTCGCGGCGGTAAGCCATGTCGGCAGTGGCCCAGCTGGCGCTCTCGAGCCCGGCCGTGGCCCGCTCCCAGTCCGTGGGCCGACGGTCGTCCGGCAGGGGCACCTCGATGCGCCCCTGGCTGGCGGCGTCCTCGGGGCCCAGAGACTCGAGGTCCTGGGCCAGCGAGGCGGTCCAGCCCGTCGGGCAACCGGACGTCGTCGTCGACGAACGCGACCCACGGCGCCCGCGTCACCTGCCAGCCGAGGTTGCGCGCCGCTGCCGGCCCCCGGCCGCAACCGGCGACGACCCGCACAGCGAGCTCTCCCAGAGCTTCGACGCGGCAGTCTCAGGGGCGCTGCGTCGACGGGGCGGTCGTCGACGACGACCACCTCCTCGGGCATGGGGCCGGGCTGCGAGGCGAGATCCTGCAGGAGCCACGTCAGGCTGTCCCGCCCCACCGAGGGGATGACGACGGCATACCGCAGCGGGGAGCGGCTCATCCCGCCTCCCTCGCACCGCGGCCCTGGGGTGCGGCGAACATCGTGGCGCGACGCACGAGATGAGGCCCGAGCACCAAGGCGTCCACGGGTGCGGAGCCGAAGAGCTCCAGCGCCTCGCGAGGCGTGTCGACCATCGGGCGGCCGGCCGTGTTGAGGCTGGTGTTGACGACCACCGGGAGTCCCGTGCGTGCCTCGAAGGCGCGCAGCAGATCGGCCACCCGCAGAGTGGTGGCGTCGTCGATGGTCTGGATCCTGGCCGTGCCGTCGACATGCACCACGGCGGGTATGCGGTCCCGCCAGGCCGGCGCGACGCGGTGGACGAAGAGCATGTAGGGACTGGGCAGCGGCCCGTCGCTGAAGATGTCAGCGGCGCGCTCGGCGAGCACCATGGGCGCGACCGGGCGGAACTGCTCGCGGCCCTTGACGTCGTTGAGGCGCTCGAGGTTGGACGCCTCGCCGGGGTGGGCCATCAGCGAGCGGTGCCCGAGGGCCCGCGGGCCGAACTCGCTGCGGCCGTCGAACCACGCCACCACGCCGTTCGCGGCGAGCACGTCGGCCACCTCGCCCGCGAGGTCGTAGGGGGTCGTGAACGGCACGGCGGCCCGGCGCAAGGTCGCCGCCAGGTCGTCGTCGCTCCAGCCGCGACCCAGCGCCGCCGTGGACATCGGCTCGGCCGGCTCGCCGCCGTCGGCGCACAGCTGCAGCGCCGCGCCCAGGGCCGTGCCCGCGTCGCCCGAGGCGGGTTGGACCCACACCTGTTCGAAGGGCGTCTCGCGCCAGATCCGGCTGTTCGCAACGCAGTTCAGCGCAGTGCCGCCTGCCATGGCCAGACACCGGTCGCCCGTCTGGCGCGTGCAGCCACCGCGCCAGCTCGACGAGCACCTCCTCCAGTCGCGCCTGCACCGAGCAGGCGAGATCGGCATACTCCTTGGGCCAGTCCGTCTCGCCACCCGCGCGGCGTGGGGCGAACTCGTCCCAGTCGGGGATGGTGGCCCGGAACCCGCCGTCACCGGTGGGGCCCACGAGCTCTCGCAGGGCCGGCAGGTGCACGGGCTCGCCATACGAGGCGAGGGCCATGACCTTGAACTCGTCGCTGGAGCGCAGGAAGCCGAGGTGCTCGGTGAGCGACTCGTAGAGCAGGCCCAGGGAGTGGGGGAGCGACTGGGCGGCCAGCGTCTCGAGCCGACCACCCTCGTAGTGTCCGGCCAGGTGTGACGCCTGCTCGCCACGGCCGTCGAGCACCAGGACGCTGCACGGCCGCCCGGGCTCCGGGAAAGGCGCCGCCAGAGCCGCTGACGCCGCGTGCGCCACGTGATGCGGGACGAAGCGGACCTGGTCGCGAGACAGACCCGGGAGCGCCGTCGTCAGGAATCCCGGCGCCGCCTCGGCATACATCCGGCGCAGGTGGTCCCACGGGTCGTCCAGACCCATGTCCTCCGCGGGTTTGGCCAGGGCCGGGTCGAACGAGTAGCCCACCGCGTCCAGAGTCCTCCGGCCGCAGGCCCGCCTCGTCGAGGCACCACCGCATCGCCTGCTCCGGCAGCTCCCACGCCGCGAACGGGACCGGCCGCTTGCCGTGTTTGCGACGCGAGAACCGCTCCTCCTCGGCGGCCGCGACCACCTCGCCGTCGACCACCAAGGCCGCCGAAGGATCGTGGAAAAGTGCATTCACCCCGAGCACTCGCATACCCCCGCCTCTACCCAGGCGAACCGCTTCTACGCGTGGCTCTTCCCAAGCCGACGATCCTCGGTGCGCCCGATCATTGCGTTTGTGAGCATTGCGTTTGACCTGCGGTGCTGTGGGCAAGGGCCGGACATGACGAGCTCGGTGCTGGCATGACGACCCTGGGCGTGCAGAGCGCGGTGGAGGCGTCGGCGGAGGACGTCCGGGCCGCGGTGGACCGCGCCGCCGCGGCCTTCCCGCTCTGGCGAGGGACGCCCGCTGCCGATCGCGCCGGGATGCTCCGGGCGGCCGCCGCGTCGGTGCGCGAGGCTGCGGACGAGCTGGGCGAGCTGCTGTGCGGGACCACTGGGCGTCTGCTTGGCGAGGCGACCGGCTCCGCCGCCGTGGCGGCCGACCTGCTGGACGAAGCGGCCGTCTCAGGCCTTGCCGGTGGCCGCTCCCTGGCCGGACAGCCCGGGGCGGTCGACTGGGTGCGGGCCGAGCCGCGAGGTGTCGTCGCCGTCGTCACGCCGTGGAACGACCCGTACCCCGCGGCTGCCGGCCTGCTCGCCGCCGCGCTCGTCACAGGCAACACCGTGGTGCACAAGCCCTCCGAGCGAAGCCTCGAACCCGGCCTGCGGCTCGCCGCACTCATCGCCGGCGCGCTGCCGGACGGCGTGCTGGAGGTCGTGGCCGGCGGCCCCGAGACCGGCGGACGGCTGGTGGCCGACCCGCGCGTCGCCGTGGTCGCGCACGTCGGCAGCAGCGCCACAGGACAGGCCATCCGCACGGTGTGTGGCGCGCGGGGAGCCAAGGCCATCACCGAGAACGGCGGCAAGGACCCGATCGTCGTCGACGACGGTGTCGACCCGCGGTGGGCGGCGGCGCAGATCGCCACCGGCGCGTTCACCAACGCCGGCCAGCTGTGCACGGCGGTCGAGCGCGTCTACCTCCACCGGGCCGTCGCCGACGACGTGCTCACCGAGCTGACCCGCCTGGCCGAGGCGCTCGTCGTGGGTGACCCGCACGACCCCGCGACGACGTTGGGCCCGCTGGTCGACGAGGCTCAGCTCGCCGTGGTGGCCGAGCACGTCGAGGACGCCGTCCGCCGCGGGCGCCCGGGTGCGCACGGGCGGCCGTCGGCTCGGCGACCACGGCCACACGTATGCCGCGACCGTCCTGGAGGGGTGCACCCCCGACATGCTCGTGATGAGTGAGGAGACCTTCGGCCCGGTCGCGCCGGTCGCCGTCGTCGACTCGTGGGAGGAGGGGCTGCGCCAGGCCGGTCTCGGGCGGTTCGGCCTCGCCGCGACGGTGCTGACGAACGACCCGGCCGCACGCCCTGCAGGCCGTCGAGGAGCTCGAGGTCGGCACGGTCAAGGTGAACGCCGTCTTCGGGGGCGCGCCCGGTGGCTCGGCCGACCCGCGGCGCGACAGCGGGCTGGGTCGCGGCTACGGCCCCGACCTGCTCGGCGAGCTGGTCGCGCTGAAGGCCGTGCACTGGGAGCCGGCTCCGGCCGAACCGTCTCGGTGAAGGATCGTCAGCGCGGGAACGCCGACGCGCGCCACCCGCCGCGACCTGGGGACACCGGCTGGCGCACGGCGCGCTCGCGGGAGGCCCACTGCGAGGTATGCCGCGGGGCCGCCTCCGGCTCGCCGCCCGATGCCGCGGACAGCACCGCCACCAGGGCGGCGACCTCCTCGGGGGAGGCGTCGCCGCGCACGAGCCGCAGCGGCGGCCGCTGCGTCGGTCCTGCTCGGCCATCTGGTCGTCGCCGGTCACAGGGGGATGTTTCCGTGCTTCTTGGGCGGCAGCGTCTCGCGCTTGGTGCGCAGGGCCCGCAGCGCCTTGGTGACGTTCATGCGGGTGTTGGACGGCGTGATCACGGTGTCGATGTAGCCGCGCTCGGCCGCGACGTAGGGGTTGGCGAGGGTGTCCTCGTACTCGGTGATGAACCGCTGCCGCGCCTCGTCGACGTTCTCGCCGGCGGCCTCGGCGGCGGCCAGCTGCTTGCGGTAGAGGATGTTGACGGCGCCCTGCGCCCCCATCACGGCGATCTGCGCGGTGGGCCAGGCGAGGTTGATGTCGGCGCCGAGGTGCTTGGACCCCATGACGTCGTACGCGCCGCCGTACGCCTTGCGGGTGATGACGGTGACGAGCGGGACGGTCGCCTCGGCATACGCGTAGATGAGCTTGGCGCCGCGGCGGATGATGCCGTCCCACTCCTGGTCGGTGCCGGGCAGGAAGCCGGGCACGTCCACGAACGTCAGCACCGGCACGTTGAACGCGTCGCAGGTCCGCACGAAGCGCGCGGCCTTCTCGGAGGCGTCGATGTCGAGGGTGCCGGCGAACTGCATGGGCTGGTTGGCCACGACGCCGACCGACCGTCCCTCGACCCGCCCGAACCCGCACAGGATGTTCGGCGCGAAGAGCGGGTGGACCTCCAGGAACTCGCCGTCGTCGAGGACGTGGCCGATGACGGTGTGCATGTCGTACGGCTGGTTGGGGGAGTCGGGGATGAGGGTGTCGAGCTCGAGGTCCTCGTCGGTGACCGTCAGGTCGTTCTCGACCTCGTAGGCCGGCGGGTCCTCGAGGTTGTTCGAGGGCAGGTAGGACAGCAGCGCCTTGACGTACTCGATGGCGTCGTCCTCGTCGCTGCCCATGTAGTGCGCGACACCGGACTTGGTGTTGTGGGCGCGAGCGCCGCCGAGGTCCTCGAACGACACGATCTCGCCGGTGACCGTCTTGATGACGTCGGGACCGGTGATGAACATGTGCGAGGTCTGGTCGACCATCACGGTGAAGTCGGTGACGGCGGGGGAGTACACCGCACCGCCGGCGCAGGGCCCCATGACGAGCGAGATCTGCGGGATGACGCCCGAGGCGTGCACGTTGCGGCGGAAGATCTCGCCGTAGAGCCCGAGGGAGACCACGCCCTCCTGGATGCGGGCGCCGCCGGAGTCGTTGAGGCCCGACCACGGGGCAGCCGACCTTCATGGCGAAGTCCATGACCTTGCAGATCTTCTCGCCGAACACCTCGCCGAGAGAGCCGCCGAACACGGTGAAGTCCTGGGCGAAGACGGCGACCGTGCGCCCGTCGACCGTGCCGTATCCGGTGACGACCCCGTCGCCGTACGGCCGGTTCTGGTCCTGGCCGAACGCGACCGAGCGGTGTCGGGCGTACTTGTCCATCTCGACGAACGAGCCCTCGTCGAGCAGCAGGTCGATGCGCTCGCGGGCCGTCTTCTTGCCGCGCGCGTGCTGCTTCTCCACGGCCCGCTCGGACCCGGCATGGGCGACCTCGGCGACCCTGCGCTTGAGGTCGGCCAGCTTGCCCGCCGTGGAGTGGATGTCGATGCCGGAGCCCGAGGAGGGGACGTCGGTGCCGCCCATTGCGAGCGGATCAGCGACGGAATCGGTGGTCTGCGCCATGCCGGCGAGCCTAGCCTTGCCCCCATGCGCGAACCGCTCGACAGTGAGGCATTACACGAGGCGTTGGTCACGTCAGGCTCGCCCTGGACGGGGGTGGACGTGCACCCGACGCTCGGCTCCACCAACGCCGAGGCGGCCCGCCTGGCCGAGCCCTGGCGGGTGGTCGTCACCGACCACCAGCAGGCCGGCCGCGGGCGGCTGGGCCGCAGCTGGGAGACGCCGGCCCACACCTCGGTGACGCTCTCGGTCCTGCTGCCGGTCCCCGACGACGGCCGCGGCTGGATGCCTCTGGTCACGGGGCTGGCCGTCCTGCGGGGCATCGAGGAGGTGACCGGGCTGCGAGCCGGCCTGAAGTGGCCCAACGACGTCCTGCTCCCCTCTGACGACGACCGCAAGGTCTGCGGCGTCCTGTGCGAGCTCCAGCCCACGGGCGTCGTGGTCGGGCTGGGCGTCAACGTCGACCAGAGCCGTGAGGAGCTCCCGGTGGAGACGGCGACCTCGCTGCGGCTCGCCGGGGCGCCGGAGGTGAGCCGCGAGCGGCTCGTGGAGGCGGTGCTGCGGCACCTGGCCGCCCTGCACGCCGACCTGGTGCGCGGGGGAGCCGACCGCGCGGAGGCGCAGGCGGCATACCGAGCGGCCTGTCTCACCGTCGGGTCGCGAGGTCGACCTGCACGCCGCGGACGGCACGGTCAGCCGCGTCACCGCGACCGGGATCGACGCCACCGGACGGCTCGTGGTCTCCTCGCGCGGCCAGGAGTATGCCGTCGCCGCGGGCGACGTCGTGCACGCCAAGGCGGCGCCCGGCGGCTGAGCGCCGGGGGCGCGGGCGCCGCGGTCCGACGGACACGGCATGATGCGAGGTGACCAGCGCCGGTCGGGCGCTGCACCGCGCCCCGCGACGGCGGGCCAGACGGAGCGAGGAGGTGTCGGGTGACCGAGCCCGGACGGCACCGCCCCGTGCGCCCCGAGGAGATCGAGGCGCTGCGACCGGACAGTCTCGAGGCGCGGCTGCTCGGCAAGCGGGCCACCATGGGCCGTCGAGATGTCAGCCGGGGCGCCCAGGTCTCCATGCTCTCCGCCCGCAAGTTCTGGCACGCCCTCGGCTTCCCCATCGTCCACGACGAGGAGGCCGTGTTCACCGAGGCCGACCTCATGGCGCTCAAGGCGGTGGCCCGGCTCGTCCGTGAGGAGGAGCTCGACGAGGAGACGGCCCTGGCGATGACCCGCGCCTTCGCGCGGACGACCGACCGGCTGGCCGTCTGGCAGACGCAGCTCATGGCCGAGGCGCTGGCCCCGGTCGAGATCGAGGCCGCCCTCGACGAGGCCGACGCCCGGGCCGTTCCCGACCTCATCGCCGCCGAGGCGTCCGCGCTCAAGCTGGCCGACATGGCCGACGCCCTGGAGCCGCTGCTCATCTACGCCTGGCGCCGCCACCTGACGGCGGCCATCTCCCGCATGCTCGCCGACGCCGACCCGCAGAGTGCCAGCCAAGGCGTGCGGCGAGTGGTCGGCTTCGCGGACCTGGTCAACTTCACCGGGCTCGTGCGCCGGATGACCGAGCGCCAGCTGGCGGTGATGGTGCAGCGCTTCGAGGCCCTCTGCACGGACATCGTCACGGCCCATGGCGGGCGGGTCATCAAGACCGTGGGCGACGAGATCCTGTTCGTGACGATCGACGTCGCCCCCGCCGCCGCCATCGCGCTGGACCTCGTCGACACGATGGCCGAGGACGACCTGCTGCCCGACGTGCGCGTGGGCATGGCCTTCGGCCCCGTCCTGTCGCGGCTCGGTGACGTCTTCGGCACCACGGTCAACCGCGCCAGCCGGCTGACCAGCGTGGCCCCCGGTGGTGGCGTGCTCGTCGACGACGCGCTGGCCGCAGGCCTGGCCAGCGGCAGCGGGTTCGAGACGACGGCGCTGCGGCGTCGCACCCTGCGGGGCATCGGCCCGGTCACCCCCAGTGAGCTGCGGCGGGCCGCAGGCGGCCGCCGCACCAACCCAGGAGAGGTCCACCAGTGAGCGAGCATCCTTCTGAGCACCGGCTGCGTCCGGGTCGAGAGGCACGGCGAGGGCGGCACGGTCGCCGAGCTGGTGCTCGACCGGCCCGAGGCGATGAACGCCGTCTCGACCGCGATGGCCACGGCCCTGGCCGACGCCACCCGCGAGCTCGCGGCGGACCCCGGGGTGCGGGCGGTCGTGGTGACCTCGAGCCACCCCAAGGCCTTCTGCGTCGGAGCGGACCTCAAGGAGCGCAACCGGTTCACCGACGACGAGCTGCGCGCCCAGCGCCCCGTGGCGCAGGCGGCATACCGCGGCGTTCTGGACCTGCCGGTGCCCGCGGTCGCGGCGGTCGACGGCTACGCGCTCGGCGGCGGCCTCGAGATCGCGCTCTCCTGCGACCTCATCGTCTGCGGCGAGGAGGCCGTGGTCGGGCTGCCGGAGGTCAGCGTCGGGGTCATCCCCGGCGGAGGCGGCACGCAGCTGCTCACCCGTCGGGTGGGATGGTCGCGCGCCGCGCAGATGATCTTCACGGCGCAGCGCTACGACGCGGTGGGCGCCCACCGTCTGGGGGTGGTCGACGAGGTGGTCGCCGCCGGGTCGGCCCGCGAGCGCGCCCTCGAGATCGCCGCGCAGATCGCCGCCAACTCGCCGGTCGGAGTGCGCAACGCCAAGCGCGCCATGCGCCAGGGTTTCGACACCGATCTCGACACCGGACTGCGCATCGAGGACGAGTGCTGGGCGGCCACCGCCTTCTCGGCCGACCGTGCCGAGGGGGTCGCTGCATTTGCGGAGAAACGCCGACCGACGTGGCCCGGTCGCTGAGGTGGCCTCCCTTTGCCTACGATCAGCGTCATGACCCGTGTGCTCCTCGCTGAGGACGACCCTGCCATCTCCGAGCCGCTGGCCCGCGCCCTGCGGCGAGAGGGGTACGACGTCGACGTCCGGGCCGACGGCCGGGCCGCCCTCGAGGCCTCGGCGGAGAACCACGACCTGGTCGTCCTCGACCTCGGACTGCCGTTCGTCGACGGGCTCGAGGTCTGCCGCCGGATCCGCGCCGACGGTCGCACCGTGCCCGTGCTGATCCTCACGGCGCGCGCGGACGAGGTCGACACCGTCGTCGGGCTCGACGCCGGCGCGGACGACTACGTCACCAAGCCGTTCCGTCTCGCCGAGCTGCTGGCTCGGGTCCGCGCCCTGCTGCGCCGGACGCCGACCGATGCGGTCCCGAGCCAGGAGCTGGTCCGCATCGACCCCGAGGGTCGCCGCGCCTGGTTCCGCGACGAGGAGCTCCAGCTCACCGCCAAGGAGTTCGACCTGCTGCGCGTCCTCGTGCGCGAGCAGGGCAAGGTCGTCTCGCGCGAGCAGCTGATGCGCGAGATCTGGGAGACCGCGTGGTTCGGGTCGACCAAGACCCTCGACATGCACATCTCCGTGCTGCGCCGCAAGCTCGGCGACGACGCCACGCAGCCGCGCTACATCGCCACCGTTCGGGGCGTCGGATTCCGCTTCGAGCGTGGCGACGCGGTCTGAGGCCGCGCCATGCGGCAACAGCTGATCCGGTCCACCGTGCTCGCGGTGGCGCTCGCGATCGCGATCATCATCGTGCCGGTCGTGCTGGGCCTGTGGCGGGCCAGCCAGGGGGACGGGCTCGTCCACGACTGGCTCGGTGAGGGCATGCCGCTGTCCATCTCGGCCAAGCTGGCCGGCGTCCTGCTCACCCTCTGCCTCATCGCCCTCGCGGCCGGGGTGGTCGTGGCCATCCGCCAGGCACTGCGGCTGTCCGCGCCGATGACCATGCTCGCCGACCGTGCCGAGCGGCTCGGCGCCGGTGAGTCCCGCATCCAGCCCCTGCACTCGGGCATCGCCGAGCTCGACCAGGTCTCCGAGGTGCTCGTCGCGCAGCGCCCAGCGGCTGACCAAGTCGCTGGCGTCCGAGCGCGACTTCGCCTCCGACGCCTCCCACCAGCTGCGCACCCCGCTCACCGCCCTGCTCATGCGCCTCGAGGAGATCGCCGTCACCGACGACCTCGACGTCGTCCAGGAGGAGGCCAGCATCGCCATCACCCAGGTCGAGCGGCTGACGCGCGTGGTCGACGACCTGCTGTCGCGCAGCCGGCGCGGTGGCGACGAGCCGAAGGCCTCGGTCTCGCTCGACTCGGTGATCGCCGCGCTGCAACGCGAGTGGCAGCCCGCCTTCGAGCAGGCGCGCCGCAGCGTGCGGGTGCACGGTGAGCGCGGTCTTGCGGTGCAGGCCAAGCCGGTCGACCTCTCCCAGGTGCTGTCCACCCTCCTGGAGAACTCCCTGGCACACGGCCGGGGCACGGTCGACGTCCACGCTCGCCGCAGCGGCCCGTCGGTGGTGGTCGAGGTGAGCGACCAGGGTGAGGGCGTCCCCGCAGCCATCGCCCCGCACATCTTCGAGCGCTCGGTGACCACGAGCGGCACGGGCCTGGGGCTCGCGCTGGCGCGCGACCTCGCCGAGTCCAACGGGGGCCGGCTCGAGCTCATCCAGGCCCAGCCGGCGATCTTCGCGCTGTTCCTCAGCGAGTCCGACGCCACCTGACTCGGCTGCCGACGCCACCTGACTCTGCCGCCGCAGCGCGCAGGAGCCGCTCCTAGGCCTTCGGCTGCTCCGACGGCTCCCCGCGCTCGGCCAGGTCGGTCTCGTGGGACAGCGGCGAGGTGTCGGTCAGCGGCTCCCGGCTGAACACGAACGCGCGGTAGGCCCAGAACCGGAAGAGCGTGCCCAGGCCGATGCCGACGATGTTGGCGACGTTGTCGGCTGCCAGCGAGGTCAGCCCCAGGCCATAGTGCGAGAACGCGATGCAGCCGGCGCCGATGAGCAGGGCCACGCCGTTGGTGAGGACGAACAGCGCGGCCTCGTGGTGGGCGGGCCGGTTGCGGCGGTGCCGGAAGGTCCAGGTGCGGTTGCCCACCCACGCCACGGCGGTGGCGACGGAGGCCGAGACGAGCTTCGCCCCGGTGGGCTTGTCCTCCATCACGGTCTGGCGCAGCACGTTCATCAGGCCGACGTCGACGACGAACGACACCACCCCGACGACGCCGAACTTGATCATCTCGCGATAGAGGACGTCGACGGCTCCGCGGAGCCGATCCGTCACGGGAGGGTGGGTGGACACCGGGGGAGCCTATCCGCACTCCCTGTGCCTGCGGCGCATGCTGCCGGGCACTCGCGTCCGAACGGTCGATATCCTCGCCGCGTGACGTCTCCCCAGCGCGCTCCCGGTGGCTTTCCCGTCGTCGGCATCATCGGCGGTGGCCAGCTCGCGCGGATGTGCGCAGGGCCGGCCTCCGAGCTGGCCATCGGCCTGAGCGTGCTGGCCGAGGCCCCGGATGCCGCGGCCGCCCAGGTGGTGCCCTCCTCGCCGGTCGGTGACCACCGCGACGTGGAGGCGGTGCTCGCCTTCGCCCGGGACTGTGACGTCGTCACCTTCGACCACGAGCACGTGCCCGACGAGGTGCTGAGCGCCCTCGTGGCCGCGGGGGTGGCGCTGCACCCCACCCCGGACGCCCTGGTCTACGCCCAGGACAAGCTGCGGATGCGACGCCGCCTCACGGAGATCGGGGTGGCGTGCCCCGCCTGGGCGCAGGCCCGGACGGCCGACGAGGTCGAGGCGTTCGCAGCCCAGGTCGGCTGGCCGCTGGTGGCCAAGACCCCTCGGGGCGGCTACGACGGCAAGGGCGTGCGGGTCGTCGACACCGCGGACGAGCTCAAGGACTGGCTCGACCAGGTCGGTGAGCCCGGGCCGCTCGCCGACGGCATCCTGCTCGAGGAGCGGGTCGACTTCGTCCGTGAGCTCGCCGTGCTCATCGCCCGCAGCCCCTCCAACCAGGCCGCGGCATGGCCGGTCGTCGAGACCGTGCAGACCGACGGCATCTGCACCGAGGTGCTGGCCCCGGCGCCCGACCTCGACCCGGGTCTCGCCGCCGTCGCCACCGAGGCCGGTCTGCGCATCGCCGAGAGCCTGCAGGTGACGGGCGTCTTCGCCGTCGAGATGTTCGAGGTCCGCGACGCGGAGTCCGGTGCTCCCGCCTACGTCGTCAACGAGCTCGCCATGCGGCCCCACAACAGTGGGCACTGGTCGATGGACGGTGCGGTCACCGGGCAGTTCGAGCAGCACCTGCGAGCAGTCCTCGACCTTCCGCTCGGGGCGCCCACCCCGCGCGAGCCCCACACCGTGATGGCCAACGTCCTGGGCGGCGACTACCCGGAGCTCTACCCGGCATACCGGCACCTCATGGCGCGCGACCCCGGGCTGAAGCTGCACCTCTACGGCAAGACGGTCCGCGTGGGCCGCAAGATCGGGCACGTCAACGTGTCCGGCGCCGACCTGGCCGACCTGCGTGAGCGGGCCCGCCACGCCGCCGACTACCTCGCGGGAGTGATCACCGAATGACCGAGCAGCCACTGGTCGGACTCGTGATGGGCAGCGACAGCGACTGGCCCGTCATGGAGCTCGCCGCGCAGGCCCTGGAGGAGTTCGGCGTCCCCTTCGAGGCCGACGTGGTCTCGGCGCACCGGATGCCGGCCGAGATGCTGCGCTACGGGCAGGACGCGGCCGGCCGCGGCCTGCGGGTGATCGTCGCCGGTGCCGGGGGAGCGGCACACCTGCCGGGCATGCTGGCCGCCGTCACCCCGCTGCCGGTCATCGGGGTGCCGGTTCCGCTGCGAGCACCTCGACGGCATGGACTCGCTGCTCTCGATCGTCCAGATGCCGGCGGGAGTGCCGGTCGCCACGGTGTCGATCGGCGGGGCCCGCAACGCCGGCCTGCTCGCCGTGCGCATCCTCGCCGCCGGCGAGGGCCCGTATGCCGCGGGGCTGCGCGAGCGGATGACCGCCTTCCAGTCCGACCTGCGCGACCAGGCCCACGCCAAGGGGGCGGCCCTGCGCGAGCGCCGCGACAGCCCGGCCTAGCGGCTGGAGCCGTTCTAGCGGGCCATGCCGCTGTGCAGGACCCCGCGCCACTCGATCCGCGGGCAGGTGTCCATGACGACCGCGATCCCCGCCTCGCGGGCCCGCTCGGCCGCGGCCTCGTCGACGACCCCCAGCTGCATCCAGATGGCGTCGATCTGGAGCCGGTCCTTGTTCGCGATCGCCTCGTCGACCACGGCGCCGACGTGCTCGGAGCTGACGAAGCAGTCGACGACCTTGACGTCGACGCCGTCCGGGATGTCCGACAGGCTGGCGTAGCCCTGCTCGCCGTGCACCGTCTCGGCCTTGGGGTGCACCGGGATCAGCCCCTTGCCCTGCTCGACCTTGAGCCAGCGAGCGACGCCGTACGCCTCCCGGTGCTGGTTGGTGGACAGCCCGACGACGACCCAGATGCCGGGGTCGCTGAGCAGCTCGCGGATGAGCTCGGGGTCGTTCTGGTGTTGCAGCATCTCCTCGACCGCACCACACCAGTGGTCTGCGCGCAACCATCACGCCGGTGACGTAGCCTCGCCACCATGAAGTTCGGACTGTTCGTGCCCCAGGGTTGGAAGATGGATCTCGCGGGCATCGAGCCCGCCCAGCACTGGGGGGTGATGGCCGGGCTGGCCCGCCGGGCCGACGCCAACGAGGACTGGTCCTCGATCTGGGTCTACGACCACTTCCACACCGTGCCGGTCCCGAGCGAGGAGGCGACGCACGAGGCGTGGACGCTCATGTCCGCCTTCGCCGCGGTGACCGGCCGGGTGCGGCTGGGCCAGATGTGCACCTGCATGAGCTACCGCAACCCGGCCTACCTGGCCAAGGTCGCGGCGACCGTCGACATCATCTCCGAGGGCCGCCTCGAGATGGGCATCGGCGGCGGCTGGTACGAGCACGAGTGGCGCGCCTACGGCTACGGCTTCCCCCGGCCGGGCGAGCGGCTGCAGCGCCTGGAGGAGGGTGTGCAGATCTTCCGTCAGATGTGGACGGAGGGGCGGTCCACGTTCGAGGGCAAGCACTACTCGACCGACGGCGCGCTGTGTATGCCGCGCCCGCTCCAGGGCACCTCGGCGCCGGGCTCGCCGGCGAACGGCATCCCGATCTGGGTCGCCGGCGGCGGCGAGAAGGTCACCCTGCGCATCGCGGCGCAGTACGCCGACTACACCAACTACGGGTCCGGCGTGGCGGCGGAGTTCGAGCACAAGAGCACCCTGTTGCGCCAGCACTGCGACGACCTGGGTCGCGACTTCTCCGAGATCACCCGGACGGGCAACCTCGACATCTTCATCGGCGCGACCGAACGCGACGTCGAGGACCGGATCAGCTGGCTGGCCGACCACATGCGTGGTGTCGGCGTCCCCGAGAAGGTCCTGGAGTCCCGCATCGACGACATCCGCAGGTCGCCGGGCACGGGCACCGCCGAGCAGATCGTGGAGCGGCTCCAGGAGCTGGAGAAGCTGGGGATGACCTACCTCATCACCTACTTCTTCGAGGCCGCCTACGACACGAGCGGCATCGCGATGTTCGAGCGCGACGTCATGCCCGAGCTCGTGGACCGCCAGGACCACGGCCACCTGTGGCACCTCGGCGGGCGCCGCTGACGCCGCTCGGCGCGGCCGCCTGGGTGTCGCGTGCCACACGCCCGAGGTGACCTCAGGCGGCATACCGACAGGTAACCTTGTCGTCCGTGACGACTGGTAACGCCGCCTTCGACCTGTTCAAGATCTCCGAGGACCACGAGGCCCTCCGTGAGGCGGTCCGAGCGGTCGCCGAGGACAAGATCGCTCCCTTCGCCGCCGCGGTGGACGAGGAGGCGCGCTACCCCCAAGAGGCGCACGACGCCCTGGTCGCCTCGGACTTCTTCGCCCCGCACGTGGCCGAGGAGTACGGCGGTGTCGGGGCCGACGCCCTGGCGACCTGCATCGTCATCGAGGAGGTCGCCCGCGTCGACGCCTCTGCCTCGCTCATCCCGGCGGTGAACAAGCTGGGCTCGATGCCGCTCGTCCTCGCCGCCAACGAGGACGTCAAGCGTCGTTACCTCACGCCGCTGGCAGAGGGCCGGACGACGTTCTCCTACGGCCTGTCCGAGCGCGAGGCCGGTTCGGACACGGCGGCCATGAAGACCCGTGCGCGCCGCGACGGGGACGACTGGGTCATCAACGGCCAGAAGTCGTGGATCACCAACGCAGGGGTCTCCGAGTACTACACCGTCCTGGCCGTGACCGACCCCGAGGGGCGGCGCGGCGCGAACGTCACCGCCTTCGTCGTGGAGAAGTCCGACGAGGGGTTCACGTTCGGGGAGAAGGAGCGCAAGCTCGGCATCAAGGGCAGCCCCACGCGCGAGCTCCACTTCGACAACGTCCGCATCCCCGGCGACCGGGTCGTGGGTGAGGTCGGCGACGGCCTCAAGATCGCCCTGCGCACCCTCGACCACACCCGCGTCACCATCGGCGCCCAGGCCGTCGGCATCGCCCAGGGGGCCCTGGACTTCGCGGTCGGCTACGTCAAGGAGCGCAGGCAGTTCGGCAAGGCCGTGGCGGAGTTCCAGGGCATCCAGTTCATGCTCGCGGACATGGCGATGGCCGTCGAGGCCGCCCGCCAGATGGTGTATGCCGCGGCCGCCAAGTCCGAGCGTGGCGACAAGGACCTGCCGTTCTTCGGCGCGGCCGCCAAGTGCTACGCCTCGGACGTCGCCATGCAGGTGACCACCGATGCCGTGCAGCTGCTGGGTGGGGCGGGGTATGTCCGCGACTTCCCGGTGGAGCGGATGATGCGCGACGCCAAGATCACCCAGATCTACGAGGGCACCAACCAGATCCAGCGCGTCGTGATGGCCCGCCAGCTCCTGCGGTAGCCGCTCAGTACCTGCGGTGCCGTCGCCCAGGGCCTTCTGGCCGCGGGCCGGCTGCGTGGCTGGCGCTCCCTCTGTGCGCGATCCGACGTCGATCTCGACTGCCATGCCTCTCCGTGGCGACCCATTCGGCCCGTACTCCGGCCCGACACCTTCGGATTCCGTTGCCGATGGCTTTGACTTTACCTGCGCTTTACCAATACTTTAACTAGGTCAAGTCCGTTCGCTGATGATGGATCCAGCAGGAGAGCCTCATGTCTTGGTTGACGCCGGTACGTCGCAGTCGCTCACATCGTGGCGCGGTCATCGGGCACGCCCCCAGCGTGGACGCACCTGCGACCTTGGCTGGAACCGCTGTCCTCGCGCCCCCGGCCCCCGCCGATGAGCGCAACGACGAGCAGGCGCCGCACACCCAGCGCGGTCCCTTCGAGATCAGCCGGACTCGGCCCGGGCGCTACAGCATCGCCGACGAGGCCGGTCGCCAGATCGGAACGATCATGGGCGACCACGTCATCGGCTACACCGTCAGGACCGGGGACCGCAGCTGGCGGTTCAGGGACCTCGACGCGGTCCGGCAGGCATTGCAGCTGGACCTGCAGATGGAGACCGAGCTTCACGCCTGGGGGCAGGCGCCTGAGCGCGCTGTCTCTGGGGCGGCCTGAGGATCGTAGGCCTGGACAGGGCGCCCCACCGCGCACCGTGTCGAGCGAAACGGCGGCGGTGAGCGGCTTGGGGCGGGGCGGTCAGGAGCTCGGCACGTAGGTCATGCCGTGGGGGCTCTTCAGTCCGATGACGACGGGGGTGATGAACCCGGTCTTGGTGTCGATCGTGCCGACGAACCCGTTGACGCCGGAGTCGTCCGGTGTGGCGGTCAGCGGCGTGGCGGGGTCCAGGGCTCCGGAGATCGCATAGATCACCCCTGCCTTGGTGTCGGAGACCAGGAGGCGTCCGGTGGTGGAGGTGGGGTAGACCGTGTCGTCGACCTGGGTCCCGACGGTGAGCTGTTTGACCGTCTGTCCGGGCCCGGGGTTGTGGATCGAGATCAGTGCCGTGCCGCCCTGGTTGTCCAGGGTCAGGTCGCCGGCCGGGTTGACGAACATCGAGTCCGGGTCGACGGCGTTGATCGTGACGGGGCCGCCGGTGATGGCGTCCTTGGCCGCAGCGTTGCCCATCAGCACCGGCGTCGTGTGGACCGTCCCGGCGCCGAGCGTGGCCGTGACGACCGCCGGCGCCGCGTTGACGTTGCCCTTCAGCGTGGGGTTGGACGCGGACAGGTAGGTCTTGCCGCCCATGAAGACGATGTCGTCGAACCCACCACCATGGGCCGTCTTGGAGAACGTGTACTCCTTCTTCGCACCGGTTCCCACGTCGATCGTGGTGAGCTTGGGGCTGGCGTCCTCGTTGCTCATCGCCCACAGCAGGTGCGTGCTCGGGTCGGCCTTGAGCCCGTCGTTGTGCCCGGCGACGTCAAAGGTCTTGAGGACATGTCCGGCCAGGTCGTACTGGACCACGGTGCTCGTCTTGGTGTCCGTGCCGTCCTTGGCGGTCTGGTTCTGGTAGGCGACGAAGACGCTGTTGCCGTCGCGCGTGATCGAGTCGGGGTGGGAGTATGCGCCCGAGGCCTTCGCGAACACCGAGACCTTGTACTGCGGCAACGACACCACGCCCGACGCCCCGGTCGGGGCGCCAGTGCTGGCACCGTGGGTGGGGGAGGAGCTGGTCGCGGTGCCGCCGGAACCGCAGCTGCCCAGGCTGGCGACCGCGGCACAGGCCAGCAGCGTCATCGGGATCGTGCGCTTCGTCGGGTGGCCAGGCATGGTGAGACTCCTCGGGGTAGCGGTCGGCTCGCCTCTGTCTACGGCGCGGAACTGGCCCCACGGGGTGAATGACGTGGCATACCGGTGAACGGCGGGTTGCTGAGCCGGGAGTCCACTCGGCGTTCAGCCGCGGTTCAGACCGACCCCATAGGAATGAGTGCCCCACCTGGCCGACGCGTCAGTACCGCCGACCGAAGGAATGCACGATGTCCGTTAGCACTGTCAGCCGCCCGACTTCGAGGGCCACCCCGACCTGGCTGAACAAGGTCCCGGAAGTCACGATCTTCTTCTGGCTCATCAAGATCCTGTGCACCACGGTCGGCGAGAGCCTCGCCGACTACCTGAACACGACCCTCGGCCTCGGGTTGGGCGACCACCACCCTCGTCTTCAGTGCGGCGTTGGCAGCGGCTCTGACCGTTCAGTTCCGGCTGCGCCGGTACGTGCCCGTCGTGTACTGGACCGTGGTCGTGCTCATCAGCGTGGTCGGCACCTTGCTGACCGACAACCTCACCGACGGGATGAACGTCCCGCTGTGGCTGAGCACCGCCGTCTTCACCGGGCTGCTCGTGGCCGTGTTCGGCACCTGGTACGCCCGTGAGCGCACCCTGTCCATCCACTCGATCGTCACCGTGCCCCGCGAGGCGTTCTACTGGCTCACCGTCCTGGTGACGTTCGCGCTCGGCACCGCCGCGGGCGACTGGACGCTGGACCTGACCGGCTGGGGCCCCGGCCCCTCGGTGCTCCTGCCCGCGGGCCTGATCGCGCTCACCGCGCTGGCCTGGCGTCTGGGCGCCGGCCCAGTCCTGTGCTTCTGGGTGGCATACATCCTGACCCGCCCGCTCGGCGCGAACCTCGGCGACTACTTCGGCTCCGACCCCTCCGAGGGCGGCATCGGCCTGGGCACCATGTGGACCAGCCTGCTGTTCCTGGGCGCCATCCTGGCCACGGTCATCTACCTGAGCGTGACCCGCAGGGACCAGACCCCGGCCGAGACCCCGGACGAGGCCGAGGTGTCCGTCGGCTGAGGACGAGTCTGGGGCCGCGGCTGCGGCCGCGGCCTCGGACGTGGAAGGACCTCGCGCACCCTGGTCGCACTCGGCCGAGAGGGCCTGTCTGTGCAGGGGGACGGAGGTCTGCGCAGAGCTGCCAGGAAGCGGTCCTCGACCCTGACGTCAGCGTGTCCCGGGGAGAACTTGGCTCAAAACAATCACTGAACACCTCTTGACGCGCATCTAATAAACCGGTTTAGTCGAGATATGCGACGACCGACCATCAACGATGTGGCCCGCGCCGCCGGCGTGTCCAAGGGCGCTGTGTCGTTCGCGCTGCACGACCAGCCGGGCGTCGCGCCCGCGACCCGCGACCGCATCCTCGAGGTCGCCAAGGAGCTGGGCTGGACGCCGAGTGCACGTGCCCGAGCTCTGTCGGTGTCCAAGGCGCTGGCGGTCGGGCTGGTGATGGCCCGGCGCCCCGAAACGCTGGGCGCCGACCCGTTCTTCCCCTCGTTCATCGCGGGCGTGGAGACGGTGCTCTCCGAGCGGGGCTACGCGCTGCTCCTGCAGATGGTGCCTGACCCCGACCACGCACGGCAGAGCTACCGCCGTCTGGCCGACGAGGGCCGCGTCGACGGCGTCTTCGTCACCGACCTCTTCGTGGCCGACGAGCGTCCGGCGATGCTCGCCGAGCTGGGCCTGCCGGCCGTCATCGTCGGCCCGGACATCGACGACCCGTACTGGCCCGTCGTCGGCGCCGACGACGCGCCCGGCATCGTCGCCGCCGTCGAGCACCTCATCGGCCTCGGCCACGCCCGGATCGCCCACGTCGGCGGACCGAGCGGTGTCGTGCACGGCGTGTCCCGCCGCGACGCGTGGGCGCGCACCATGCGCGAGGCCGGCCTGCCCGAGTCGCCGTTCGTCGAGACCGACTTCTCGGCCGAGTCGGGCGCCGCCGCGACGCGGCACCTGCTCGACCTCGCGAGCCGCCCACGGCGGTCATCTACGCCAACGACGTCATGGCCATGGCCGGTACTGTCGCTGGCCGTGTCGCGAGGCATCCAGGTGCCCGGACAGCTGTCCATCATCGGCTTCGACGACACGGAGATCGCCGCGCACCTGCAGCCGGCCCTCACCAGCGTCCGGCAGGACGCGATCGCCTGGGGTCGGGCAGCGGCCGCCCGCCTGCTCGAGCTCATCGACGGCACCGACCCCACGCCGGTCGCGCTGGCCCCGTCGGCACTCGTGGTTCGCGCATCCACAGGACCTGTCAGAACCGGCGCGGCACCCGCCGTGCCCTCACCACGACGACGTTCCACACCGGAGCGCGGACGAACGGAGAAGCGATGAAAGCCAAGCTCGTGATGGGAACGGTCGGCGTCCTGGCGCTGAGCCTGACCACGGCCTGTGGAGGTGGCGGCTCCACAGGCGGCAGCGCAGCGGTGGGAGCCAAGGGCCCCATCAAGGTGTGGCTGTCGAACAACCCGGAGGAGATCGCCTGGGGCCAGGCGATGATCAAGGAGTGGAACGCCGCCCACCCCAAGGAGACCGTCACCGGTCAGGAGATCCCGGCGGGCAAGACCTCCGAAGAGGTCATCGGCGCGGCGATCACGGCCGGTAACGCCCCGTGCCTGGTGTTCAACACCTCACCGGCGGCCGTGCCGCAGTTCCAGAAGCAGGGCGGACTCGTGGCGCTCGACAACTTCAGCGGCGGCGCGGCATACGTCCAGTCGCGCTCGGGATCCGTTGCGGCACAGTACAAGTCGCCCGACGGCAAGTTCTACCAGATCCCTTGGAAGTCCAACCCCGTCATGATCTTCTACAACAAGGACCTGTTCAAGAAGGCGGGCATCGACACCACCAACCCGCCCCTCGCCACCTACGACCAGTTCCTGGCGACCAGCCGCAAGATCATGAAGAGCGGCGTCGCGAAGGCTGCCATCTGGCCCGCCCCGACGAGCGAGTTCTTCCAGCCGTGGTTCGACTTCTACCCGTTGTATGCCGCGGAGACCGGCGGCACGCAGCTGGTGGAGAAGGGCAAGTCGACCTTCAACTCTGACGCAGGCAAGAAGGTCGCCCACTTCTGGGCCACGATGTATGCCGAGGGCCTGTCGCCCAAGGAGGGCTACAACGGCGACGCGTTCGCCGACGGCAAGTCGGCTATGGCGGTCGTGGGCCCCTGGGCCGTTGCCGTCTATGGCAAGAAGGTCAAGTGGGGTGTCGTGCCGGTGCCCACCTCGACCGGCAAGAGCGCGGACCAGATCCACACGTTCTCGGACGCCAAGAACATCGCGGTCTACTCGGCCTGCAAGAACCAGGGCACCGCCTGGGACCTGCTGAAGTTCGCCACCAGCAAGGACCAGGACGGCAAGCTGTTGCAGATGACCGGGCAGATGCCGTTGCGGGAGAACCTCGCCGCGACCTACCCCGACTACTTCAAGGCCCACCCGGAGTACCAGCTGTTCGCGGCGCAGGCGGCGCGCACCACTGAGGTTCCGAACATCCCGAACTCCGTGACCATCTGGCAGACGTTCCGCGACGCCTACTCCTCCTCGGTCATCTTCGGCAAGACGCCGGTGGACAGCGCGCTGTCGCAGGCCGCCGACAAGATCAACCAGCTGGCCAGCCAGCCGTGACCGTGCTGAAATCCCGGAAGCTGGCGGCCCTCCTGGGCCGCCAGCCCCTGGGAATCGTCCTCGCCGCCCCGTATGCCGTGTTCCTCGCCGCGGTCTTCGCGTACCCCCTGGGTCTTGCGGTGTGGATCAGCTTCCACCGGTACTTCTTCGCAGCTCCGGGCGCGCAGGTGGACCGCCCGTTCGTCGGGTTGGCCAACTACGTGACGGTGCTGGGCGACCCGGCCGTGCGGCAGTCGTTCCTCAACGTTCTGGAGTTCCTGGTCATCAACGTGCCGCTGACCGTGGTTCTGTCACTCGTGCTCGCCGCGGCTCTGAACTCCGTGGCCCACGTCCGGACGTTCCTGCGCGTCGCCTACTACGTCCCGTATGTGACGGCCAGCGTCGCGCTCGTCGCCGTCTGGCTGTTCCTCTTCAGCAACAACGGCATGGTGAACAACCTGTTGGGGCCGCTTGCGCCCAACCCCTCCTGGCTCGTGAACAGCACGCTGGCCATGCCGGTCATCGCCATCTTCGTGACCTGGAAGCAGCTCGGCTTCTTCATCCTGCTCTACCTGGCCGCCCTGCAGAACGTCCCGAAGGAGCTCTACGAGTCGGCATCGGTCGACGGCGCGGGGCGGTTCCGTTCCTTCATGAGCGTCACCGTCCCCGGTGTCCGTCCCGCGACCACCCTCGTCGTCATCCTGGCCACGATCACCGGTGCCAACCTGTTCACCGAGCCCTACCTGCTGACCAACGGCGGGGGACCCGACGGGGCGTCGACCTCTCCGGTGTTCCTCATGTACCAGAAGGGGATCGAACAGGGCGCCCCTGACGTCGCCGCTGCCATCGGGGTCATCCTGGTGGTCGCCGTGCTGGCCATCTCCCTGATCAACCGACGCCTCCTGGAGCGTGACTGACATGGCTGTGAACGCGACGAACGCGACGGATGCAGCGAACGCGGCGACGTCGACCGTGCCACCCGAACCGTCGGCTGGCCGGGCCATGGCCGGGCGCTGGCTCAGCTTCGGCGCCTTGCTCCTGGGCGCGCTGGTGTTCCTGTTCCCCTTCTACTACATGCTCGTCGGCTCCTTCAAAGCCAAGTCCGACACCTCGCTGGGCGGCCTGCTGCCGACCGGGCTGACGACGCACAACTACGCCCAGATCGACAGCCGCGTGAACCTGCTGCGTTCACTGGCCAACTCGGGGATCTTCACCGGCGGCGTCCTCCTGGGGACCGTCGTGTTCGGCATCCTGGCCGGCTATGCCCTGGCACGACTGCACTTTCGGGGTCGGGGCACGTTGTTCGCCATCATGTTGCTCGTCCAGATCGTGCCGTTCCAGCTGCTGATCATCCCGATCTACGTGATGATCGTGCGGACCTACGGACTGGCCGACTCCTACCTCGGCATGATCCTGCCGTTCGCGATCAACTCCACAGCCGTGTTCCTGTTCCGCCAGTTCTTCCTGCAGCTGCCCGAGGAGCTGTTCTCGGCAGCGCGCCTGGATGGCGCGGGCGAGCTGCGCATCCTGTGGTCGATCGCCCTCCCGCTCGTCAGGCCGGCGCTGCTCACTGCCGTGCTCCTGACCTTCATCGGCCCCTGGAACGAGTTCCTCTGGCCCTTCCTGGTGACCAAGCAGACCGACATGCAGCCCCTGGCGGTCACTCTCGCCAACTACATCAGCAACGTGGCCGGCAGGGCGGACAACCCCTTCGGCGCCATCCTCGCCGGTGCTGTCGTGCTGGCGGCACCGGCCGTGGCCTTGTTCCTGGCCTTCCAGCGCCACTTCACGAGCTCGGACATCGGATCAGGAGTCAAGGGATGACCACTCTCGGACTGGGCATAGTGGGCGCCGGCGGGTTCGCCGGGTTCGTCGCAGGCGCCACAGCGGACCTGCCCGATATCGAGATCCGGGCGGTCGCCGACCCGGTCCTCGCCCGGGCGGAGGCGCTGGCCCACCGGCACGGCGCGCGCGCCCTGACGGACTGGCACGGCCTGCTCGCGGAGTCTGACGTGGACGTGGTGGTCGTCGCCACGCCACCGTCCACCCACGCCATGATCGCCACCGCCGCCCTGGAGGCGGGCCGGCACGTGTTCTGCGAGAAGCCTCTGGCCACCGACGAGTCCGACGCCGACGCGATCGTCGAGCTCGTCGAGCGCAGCGGTCGCGTCCTGGTCGTCGACCACGTCCTGCGCTACAACCCGATCCTGCGCGCACTGACACGGCTTCAGCGCGGTCTGCTGGGCGAGGTGCAGAGCTTCAGCTTCGACAACGACGCGAGCGACGAGGACCTCGACGCCGACCACTGGTTCTGGGACCCCGGTGCCAGCGGGGGGATCTTCATCGAGCACGGCGTGCACTTCTTCGATGCCGCCACCATGCTGGTGGGCCGGCCGCCGACGACGGTGCAGGCGACCCTCGCGCGCCGGGCCGAGGAGGGGCCGGTGGACCTCGTCAGTGCGACCGTCATGCACGGCCCCTCAGTGCTGGCCACCCACACCCACAGCTTCACCCACGCCCACCGGTGCGAGCGACAGCACCTTCGCCTGGACTACGGGGCGGCCGAGGCGCGCGTCGAGGGGTGGATCCCCGTCGATGCGATCATCGACGCCTGGACAGACGACGCGGGTGCCCGCCTGGTCGAGAGCCTGCCGTCCCAGATGCAGGACACCCTCTCCGTGGACGGGTTTCGTCTCGGCGCCGAGGCGAGGATCACGACGCGGGTGCGACGCGACGCGGCATCCAGCGCGGTCGCTCGCGGCCGGGGACGGTCGCTCGACGTCCCCCATCACGTGCGTGTCGAGCTGACCTTGGGCGGCCCCGCCGCCAAGGCGCAGGTGTATGCCGAGAGCGTGCGGGCGGCGATGAGCGACCTGGTCGCGGCCGTGCGTACCGGCGCCACACCGTTCAGCTCCGTCCGCGAGGGCGCGGCAGCCGTCGCGGTGGCGGCCGCGGCCACCAGAGCCGGGCTCGACGGTCGGACGACCGCCGTCACCGACCATCACCTGACTCCCACAGCAGCGAGGACCTCATGACGACCATCGACCTCCCCACGCGCGGGCACCGCATGCGTCACGCTGTGGCCGGAGCCACTGCGGCCCTCGCCGTCGTTCTCGCCGCCGCCTCGGCGGCACCGGCCTACGCCCGGGCCAATGCCGCGGGCGTCGCAGGAGCCACGTCGGGCACGCCCGCACCCCTGACGAACCTCGCCCATCTCGACTGGCTGGGCGCCCACGTCACGCCGCCGTCGCAGGCGGGCCACACGACCTACGAGCTGGCCCAGCATCCTGCAGTCGGCACCCTCTGGACCTACGCCGAGTCCGATGGCAGCGGCGGCTTCCGCCGTGTCGGCGGGGGGAGCTACGACCCGGCGACCGACACCTACGGGCAGGGCGCCTACAACGCCGACGACATGTCGCGGGCCGCGGTCGTCTACCTGCGGCACTGGCGCGCCACCGGCTCGTCGGCCAGCCGCACCCACGCCTACGACCTGCTGCGCGGCCTGACCTACCTGCAGACGGCGGACGGCCCGAACGCCGGCAACGTCGTGTTGTGGATGCAGCCCGACGGCACTCTCGACCCGAGTGCCAAGCCCAAGGAGCTGCCGGACCCCTCCGACAGCGACGCGTCCTACTGGTTGGCGCGGACGATCTGGGCGCTGGGGGAGGGCTACGCCGCCTTCCGCGACAGCGATCCTGCGTTCGCGGCGTTCCTGCAGGACCGGCTCGAGCTCGCCGTCGGCGCACTGAACCGCGAGAGCCTGGCCCGGTACGGCCAGTACCTCAGCATCGACGGGCAGCGGACGCCCGCCTGGCTGGTCGCCGACGGCGCCGACGCCAGTGCCGAGGCCGTGCTCGGCCTGGCCGCCGATGTGCAGACGAGCGGGTCGCCGACCGCCAAGCGGGCGCTGGCCGAGCTGAGCGAGGGGATCGCCGACCTCTCCGCCGGAAACGCCCAGACCTGGCCGTATGGCGCCGTGCGACCGTGGGCGCGGTCCCTCTCGGTCTGGCATGCCTGGGCCTCCCAGATGCCGGCCGGGCTCGCCAAGGCCTCCACCGTGCTGGGAGATGCCCACCTGGCCGATGTCGCGGCGCGAGACTCGTTCACCTTCGATCCATGGCTCCTGACCTCGGGCGGCCCCGACAACGGCCGGCAGCCCACCAGGACCGACGCGTCGCAGATCGCCTACGGCGTGGATTCCAGGCTCGAGTCGCTCATCGCCACCGGACAGGGCACGCGCCAGCAGGCGGCCCACCGCCTCGCCGGCATCGTGGGCGCCTGGTTCTTCGGCGCCAACCCCGCAGGCACCCCGATGTACGACCCGGCGACGGGGGTGACCTTCGACGGCATCGGAGGTGACGGCACCGTGAACCACAACTCCGGTGCGGAGTCCACCATCCACGGCCTGTTGGCGATGCTCGCCCTGGACGCGCACCCGGACGTGGCGGCGCTGGCGCGGACCGCCAGCATCACCCAGCGCATCGGGACCCGGACGGTCGAGCTGGAGCACGGGACGCTGACCGGTGGAGCGCGCCCGGTCGTGCCGCCGTCGGTGTGGACCGGTGAGGCGCAGTACTCGGGCAGCGGATACGCGTCGGCTCCCGACGGCGGCAGGGACTCGGTCAGCGTGACCGCAGACCGGCCCTCGCTTGTCCTTCCGGTCGTCGACCTGCAGCCCGGCAGCTCTGCGGTGACCCGCTTCGCGTCGGGCGACCGCACGCTCGGCCAGGTGCGCTCGGGCGCTGTCGGCGCCCAGGGTGACTCCCCAGCCCCGGGCGCCCTGCTGCCTGTGACCCTGCCCACCACGCTGCCACCGGGCACGACGACGCTGTCCGCCACCACGAGCGCCTCGAACGGCGACGAGGCCAGGCTGGACGCCGTGATGGTCGAGCCGCTCGTGTCGCAGCTGGCTCTGAGCGGAGACGGCCACCGGACGGCCCTGCTGTCCAGCAGGTCCCCCGTGGTGCGGCAGGCACACGTGGCGCTGCCCGGCGCCGGCACGGCATACGTCGAGACGTATGACGGCAACGGCGAGCTCGTGCGCTCCTGGGCCACCACGGCGCAGGCCGTCGAGGTCGCCGTCCCGGCGGGAGGGTTCGCCTACCTGCGGCGCTGACGCTGTCCCCGAATGTCCTTGACCCCAACCCCATCCCGACCCAACGCACACACAGACCCGAACCGAATGAGGAGCCATGACCCAGCACGCCTTCCCCCACGCCGAGTTCCCCCTGGGCCCGTTCAAGCCCTATGAGGGCAACCCGATTATGCGCCCGCAGGGCGACACCTGGGAGTCCGCGAGCGTCTACAACCCGGCTGCCGTCGTCAAGGACGGCAAGGTGGTGCTGCTGTACCGCGCCCACGCCGACGACATCGTCTCCCATGTCGGGCTGGCGACCAGTGAGGACGGCATCCACTTCGAACGTCACCCGGAGCCGGTCCTGTCGCCGACCGAGTCCTATGAGGAGTTCGGATGCGAGGACCCCCGAGTCACAGAGATCGACGGGACCTACTACCTCACCTACACCGGCTGGGACCACAAGTCCGCCCAGCTGTGCCTCGCCACGTCGACCGACCTCTTCACGTGGACCAAGCACGGTCCGCTGTTCCCCGACTTCAACACCTTCCTGCCCGTCGGCAACGGGTCGCCGGCCCCGTGGAGCAAGGCTGGAGGGATCCTGTCGGTGCCGATCGACGGCCGCTACCTCATGTACTTCGGTGAGGGCTCGATCTACTACGCGTGGTCGGACGACCTCATCCACTGGACGCCGTGCTCCAACGACGAGCCCATCATGGTGCCCACCCCGCCCGGCACCTTCGGGTCGTTCCTGGTCGAGGTCGGTCCGCAGCCGATCATCACCAACAACGGCCTGATCCTGCTGTTGCACAATGCAGCTGTGAAGAACGAGGACGGCACGGTCCGCTACACCTGCGGCCAGCTCCTGTTCTCGCCCGAGGACCCGACGACGATCCTCGCGCAGATGAACCGTCCGTGGCTCGAGCCGCAGACCTACGAGGACATGAACGGCCTGGTCTCCAACGTCACCTTCGTCGAGGGGCTCGTCTTCTTCCGCGACACGTGGTTCGCGTACTACGGGCAGAGCGACTCTACCCTCGGCGTGGCCACCTACAAGGTCGGCGACACCTATGCCGTCGATGGGACCCCTGCGGCGTGAGCTCCTGGCTGGGCAGCCCGCCCCACGACCGCTGGCTGGAGAGCGAGCACGACCGCCTGCTCGCCTTCAGCCGCGGGTCGGTGCATCCAGCCGGCGGTTTCGCATGGCTCGACGCCCAGGGCCGTCCCCGGCTCGACCGTCCGGTGCCGCTGTGGGTGAGCTGCCGGATGACGCACGTGTTCGCCCTGGGTGAGCTGATGGGTCGGCCCGGCTGTGGGCCGCTGGTCGACCACGGGATCGCGGCCCTGACCGGGCGCTTCCATGACGACGAGCATTCTGGCTGGTATGCCGCCGTCGAGGACGGGGGCCCGGTCACCGGCCAGAAGACCGCCTACGAGCACGCCTTCGTCGTGCTGGCGGCCTCCAGTGCGAGCGTCGCCGGGCGCCCCGGCGCTGCTGCGGTGCGGGAGGAGGCGCTGGAGGTCCTGCTGACGCGGTTCTGGGACGCGGAGCACGGCATGGTCGTGGAGGAGTGGGACCGGGCCTGGTCCCGGCTGGACCCTTACCGTGGTGTCAACGCGAACATGCACACGGTCGAGGCCCTGCTCGCGGCGGCGGCGGCGACCGAGGATGCCAGCCTGCTGCAGCACGCGCTGCGCATCGCGACCCGGGTCGTGCACGACCTCGCTCGTGGCAACCAGTGGCGGATCCCCGAGCACTTCGACGAGCAGTGGCAACCACTTCTGGAGTACAACGCCGACGCTCCGGCGCACCCGTTCCGGCCCTACGGTGCGACGATCGGCCACGCGCTGGAGTGGGCGCGGCTGACGCTGCACCTGCGCGCCGCGCTGGGCGAGGACGCGGCGCCGGACTGGATGCTGCCGGATGCCCGGGCGCTGTTCGACGGCGCGGTCCGCGAGGGCTGGTCCGTCGACGGCACTCCCGGCTTCGTCTACACCGTCGACTGGGACGGCCGCCCCGTCGTCAGGGAGCGGATGCACTGGGTGGCGGCCGAGGCCACTGCCACCGCAGCGGCTCTTCACCAGGCCACCGGCGAGGAGGCGTACGCGCAGTGGTACCAGACCTGGTGGGACCACATCGCCGAGGTCTTCATCGACCCGGTGGGCGGTTCCTGGCACCACGAGCTCGACGCTTCGAACCGGCCGAGCGCCCTGGTGTGGGAGGGCAAGCCCGACACCTACCACGCCCTGCAGGCGACGCTCATCCCGCGACTGCCTCTGGCGCCGGCCCTGGCCAGCGCGCTGGCGGCAGGACTGCTTCGCTGATCCGCACCCACCGTGGGGCAGCGCAGCGCCCGGCCGCCGAGGCCTTAGGATCGTTCGCGAGCCCGAGACCGAAGGAGCGTTGTGAAGATCACCGTAGTGGGGCTGGGAAAGATCGGACTGCCCCTGGCCGTCCAGTTCGCCAGGTCCGGGCACCAGGTCTTCGGGGCCGATGTCAACGAGCGTGTCGTCGACCTCGTGAACAGTGGTGCGGAGCCGTTCCCCGGTGAGGCCAACCTGGCGGAGTACCTCAAGGAGGTCGTCTCCAGCGGTGACCTCCGAGCGACCACCGACACGACCGCCGCGGTCGCCGACAGCGACGCCGTCGTCGTCGTGGTCCCGCTGTTCGTCGACGACGAGGCTCGGCCCGACTTCGGCTGGATGGACTCCGCGACCACGGACATCGCGCGGGGGCTGAAGCGCGGCACCCTGGTGAGCTTCGAGACCACCCTGCCGGTCGGCACGACGCGGACCCGCTGGAAGCCCATGCTCGAGGAGGGTTCGGGGCTCACCGAGGGATCCGACTTCCACCTGGTGTTCTCGCCCGAGCGGGTGCTGACCGGCCGCGTGTTCGCCGACCTGCGCAAGTACCCGAAGCTCGTGGGCGGGCTGTCCGACGCCGGCGCCGCCGCAGCGCGTGGGCTTCTACGAGGCGGTGCTCCAGTTCGACGAGCGGTCCGACCTGCGGCGCCCCAACGGCGTGTGGGACCTCGGCAGTGCTGAGGCAGCCGAGATGGCCAAGCTCGCCGAGACCACGTACCGCGACGTGAACATCGGCCTCGCCAACCAGTTCGGCGCGTTCGCGGCCTCCCACGGCATCGACGTCTACCAGGTCATCGAGGCCAGCAACTCCCAGCCCTACAGCCACATCCACCTGCCCGGGCATCGCCGTGGGTGGGCACTGCATCCCCGTCTACCCGCGCCTCTACCTGTGGAACGACCCCGATGCCACCGTCGTCCGGGCAGCCCGCGAGGCCAACGCGGCCATGCCGGCATACTCCGTCGGGCTGGCCGCCGAGGCGGCCGGAGGCAGTCTCGAGGGGCTGACCGTCGCCGTGCTCGGCGCGTCCTACCGCGGTGGCGTCAAGGAGACCGCGTTCTCCGGTGTCTTCGCCACGGTCGCGGAGCTCGAGCAGGCCGGGGCGCACGCGGTGGTCCACGACCCCATGTACACCGACGCCGAGCTGCGCGACCTCGGCTGGGAGCCCTACACGCTGGGAGACTCCGTGGATGTCGTGATGGTCCAGGCGGACCACGCGGAGTACCGAGCGCTCTCCGCGACGGACTTCCCCGGGCTGCGAGCGGTGGTCGACGGGCGGCGGGTGCTGGACCGCGCCCTGTTCCCGGGCGTCCGCTTCCTGGTCGTGGGCCAGGCCGAGCAGAGGGCCTGAGGTGGCGACCCGCATCGTGGACTCGGCCGACGTGGCCGACAGTGCCCAGATCGGCGACGGCTCCTCGGTGTGGCACCTGGCGCAGGTTCGCGAGGATGCCGTCCTCGGTGCGAACTGCATCGTCGGCCGAGGTGCCTACGTGGGCACCGGTGTGCGCATGGGCGACAACTGCAAGCTCCAGAACTACGCCTTGGTCTACGAACCGGCCGTGCTCGAGGACGGCGTCTTCGTGGGCCCGGCTGTGGTGTTCACGAACGACCACTACCCGCGAGCGGTGGCGCCCGACGGCACGATCAAGCGCGGAGACGACTGGGAGGCCGTCGGCGTCACCTGTCGTACCGGCGCCTCGATCGGTGCCCGGTCGGTGTGCGTGGCCCCGGTGACCATCGGTCGCTGGGCCCTGGTCGCGGCCGGTTCGGTGGTCATCGCGGACGTGCCCGACTTCGCGCTCGTCGCCGGTGTCCCGGCCCGGCGCATCCGCTGGGTGGGCAAGGCCGGCGTCCCGCTGGAGCGCGACGCCGACGGCAGCGACGCCTGGGTCTGCCCGGCCACTGGTGAGCAGATACATCGAGAACGACGACCGCCTGACGGAGGCTGCACATTCATGAGTGACTTCATCCCCCCTGCCAAGCCGCTGATCGGCGACGAGGAGCGCGAGGCGGTCGACCGCGTGCTGCGCAGCGGCATGCTGGCCCAGGGTCCGGAGGTCAAGGCGTTCGAGGAGGAGTTCTGCCGAGCACTTCGGCCTCGGTCGCGCCTGCGTGGCCGTCAACTCGGGCACCTCCGGCCAGCACCTCGGTCTGCTCTCCAGCGGGGTCAAGGCAGGCGACGAGGTCATCGTCCCGTCGTTCACGTTCGCGGCGACCGCGAACTCGGTCGCGCTGACCGGCGCCACCCCGGTGTTCGCCGACATCAGCGCCGACGACTTCTGCCTGGACCCGGCCGCCGTCGAGGCCTCGATCACCGAGCGCACGGTGGGCTTCATGCCCGTGCACCTCTACGGTCACCCGGCCAAGATGGACCAGCTCATGGCCATCGCCGACAAGCACGGCCTGCAGGTCTTCGAGGACGCCGCGCAGGCGCACGGCGCCTCGCTCAACGGCACCCCGGTCGGCGCGTTCGGCTCCTTCGCGATGTTCTCGCTCTACCCGACGAAGAACATGACCTCGGGCGAGGGTGGCATGGTCAGCGTCGCCAACGACGAGATCGAGCGGCTGCATGCGGCTCTACCGCAACCAGGGCATGGAGAAGCAGTACCACAACGAGGTCGTCGGCTTTAACACGCGCATGACCGACATCCACGCCGCGATCGGGCGGGTGCAGCTCACCAAGGTCGACGCCTGGACCAAGCGCCGCCAGGAGAACGCGGCCTTCCTCACCGCGAACCTCGAGGGCGTCACGCCGCCTGCCGTCGCCGATGGCGCGGTGCACGTCTACCACCAGTACACGATCCGGGTGGCCGAGGACCGCGACGGTCTCGCCAAGGCCCTCAAGGACGAGTACAACGTCGGGTCCGGCATGTTCTACCCGGTGCCCAACCACCGGCTGGCGCCCTTCCAGGTCGACGTGGACCTGCCTGAGACCGAGAAGGCCGCGCGCGAGTGCCTCTCGCTGCCGGTGCACCCGTCGCTGTCCGCAGGACGACCTCGAGCGCATCGTCACCGCCGTGAACGCGCTCGCCAAGGCCGGTGCCTGAGATGGCGAACCTGCGCGCCGGGCTGATCGGCCTGGGCATGATGGGCCGCCACCACGCCCGCGTGCTGGCCTCCCTCGACGGCGTCGACCTGGTGGCCGTCGCCGATGCCGGCGGCGACCCGCACCACGTGGCCGGTGGGCGTCCCATCCACGCCACCGTCGAGGAGCTCATCGCCGAGGGGCTCGACTACTGCATGGTGGCAGTGCCGACGGCCCTCCACGAGGACATCGGCGTCGCTCTGGCCGAGGCCGGCGTCCACACGATGGTCGAGAAGCCCCTCGCCCAGGACACCCCGTCCGCCGAGCGCCTGGCCAAGGCGTTCGCGGACGCCGGGCTGGTCGGGGCGGTGGGGCACATCGAGCGCTACAACCCCGCCCTCCAGCAGGCGCGGGCGCGCCTCGAGGCGGGTGAGCTCGGTGACGTCTACCAGGTCGCCACTCGCCGACAGGGCCCGTTCCCCGCACGCATCGCCGACGTGGGCGTGGTGAAGGACCTCGGCACGCACGACATCGACCTCACGGCATGGGTGACCCAGCAGACGCTACACCTCGGTGGCGGCGCGCACGGCATACAAGTCCGGCCGCGAGCACGAGGACCTCGTGGCGGTCGTCGGTCAGCTCTCGCGGCGGCGCCGTGACCAACCACCTCGTGAACTGGCTGTCCCCGCTCAAGGAGCGGCGTCACCATCATCACCGGCGAGCGGGGCACCTTCGTCGCGGACACCCTCACCGCCGACCTCACCTTCCACGCCAACGGTGAGGTCGAGACGACGTGGGACGCGATCTCGCGGTTCCGTGGTGTCTCCGAGGGCGACATGATCCGCTACGCCATCGCCAAGCCTGAGCCGCTGCGGGTCGAGCACGAGAACTTCCGTGACGCGGTCCTCGGCAAGGACGCCGACATCGTGACCATGAGCCAGGGTCTGGAGACGGTGCGCGTGGCGGAGGCGTGTATCGAGTCCGCGCGCACCGGGCGCATCGTCGATCTCACCGGATGATGCCGCCGCGTGGGGGATCCGCCAGCGTGATGAGCCGGCTTCGCCCGCGCATGCCGGAGCTGACGTCCGAGACCTCCGAGGCCATCGGGCACCAAGCAGTCCTGTCGAGCGCGGGCATGGTCATGTCCGGCCTCGTCCGGTTCGGCTACAGCGCCGTGATCGGCCTCGTCTTCGGCAAGTTCGCCCTGGCCCAGGTGAACAGCGCCATCTCCCTGGCGCTGTTCGTCAGCCTGCTCTACCCGAGCGCGTCCGCCTACGCCGCGACGAAGTTCATCTCCCGGGCTCGCGCGGCAGGTCGCCTGGGTGAGGCTCGCGAGGTGGTGGGCTACCTCATCCGGCTGACCTATGCCTCTGCCCTCGTGGTCGGCGTCGTGTCTGCGGCTCTGGCGCCGAGCCTGCTCCACATCTCGGTGTCCGAGGCGGTCCTCACCGGAGTTCTCGTGGTCGCCAACGCCGGGTACATCCTGGCCCGGTCACTGCTCTTCGGAGGGGGGTGGGTGGTCCGCGCCACGATCTGGGACTTCCTGACGTCGATCCTCTCGCTGGTGCTGCTGGCCGTGGTCGTGCTCGGCCACCACAGGGCGATCCTCTTGGTGCCGCTGACGGTCGGATACGGCCTGTATGCCGTGTGCAACCTGCCTCGTGCCGCCCGCGAGCGTCATCACCTCGACCGGCCCTTCCGCCGGGAGATGTCGGGCTTCATCCGGATCACGCTGGTGAACAGTCTGGCGACCGGTGGGCTGCTCCAGCTCTCGCTCGTGGCGACGCAGCACTGGGACCCGGCGGAGGCCGGTGCGTTCGCTGCGGCGCTGACGCTGGCCACACCCGCCGCTCTGGTGTCGAGGTCGTTGAGCAGCGTGCTCTTCCCAGCCCTGTCGGCGGCGCACGGGCGAGGAGACCACGAGGCGGCGCGCAACCAGGTGGACGTCTCCACCAAGGTGCTGTTCATGCTGAGCGTGCTGGTGTTCGGCCCGCTCATGCTGCTGTCACCCCTGCTCATCCATCTGATCTTCCCCCGGCCGCAGTTCGCGATCGCGGCCCTGATCCTGCCGATCCTGCTCGTCTGCGTGATGGGTCAGAACGCCGTCATCGGTGCGACGAACCTGTTGCTCACCCGATCGCACCGTGAGGGCCGGATCGTCATGCTGTCGAGCATCGCCGGAGCAGTCATCGCCCTGGCGGGCTGGTTGATCTGGGGGCCTCACGGCGGCTTCGTGGTCATCGCCTGGTTCTTCCTCGCCGGGGCGAGCTTCGCGTCGGCGGTACCCGTGCTGGTCGTGTGGCGCCGATGGTCCATGCCGTGGCTGGGGACGACCGTCCGGTTCTGCCTCGGAGCCGGTGTCGCCGGGCTCGGGTCGTTCCTCCTGCAGCACCATCACGTGGGCGCGCTCGGGCAGCTCGCGGCCGCCGTCGGCTTCGCCGTGGTCTGGTTGCTGGTGTCCTGGCCCGAGACGCAGCTGGCGACGCGCCTGCTGGTCCGGCCGGTGCTGGGCCGGTTCCGGCAGCCCGTCGTCGACTAGGCCCCACCCGCGCCGCCGCCGGGTCCGCCCGCGCCGCGGAAGGGTCCACGAGTCTCGATAGTGTGTGCGGATGCCCACCCCGCTCGTGCGTGTCGTGACTCGAATCTTCGCTCCCGAGGTGGCGGCTGCCGCGTTCCGGCAGCGGCTTCTCGCCGATGCCCTCGCCTCGGCCGGATGCGAGGTCGAGGTGCTGACCACCACGCCGCCCGCAGGCACCCAGCCTGCCGAGGACGGTCCGCTCCACGTGAGCCGGTGGCCTGCACGCCGCGACGCCAACGGCAACATCCGTGGATACCTCCACTACCTCAGCTATGACCTGCCTCTTGCGCTCCGCCTGCTGTGCCGGCGCCCGGCAGACCTCTACCTCGCCGAGCCTCCGCCCACGACGGGCGTGGTGACCCGGGTGGTGGCAGCGCTTCACCGGCGCCCCTATGTCTGGTATGCCGCCGACGTCTGGTCGGAGGCGGCGGGCGCAGCGGGGGCCCCGCCCTTCGTCGTCCGAGTGCTGCGCGGGGTCGAGCGGTGGGTGCTGGGTGGGGCGACCCTGGTGCTGGCGATCTCGGACGGGGTGGCCGACAAGCTGCGTGAGCTCGGCGTCGACGAGGACCGCATCCTCACGGTCGGCAACGGCGTCGACACCTCGGTCTTCACCCCCGAGGGCCCGCAGGCGCCCGCCCCCGCGCCCTACTTCGTCTACACCGGCACCATGTCGGAGTGGCAGGGCGCAGGGGTCTTCATCCGGGCCCTGAAGCTCCACCATGACGCCGGTGGCCGGACGCGCATCGTCTTCGTCGGGCAGGGCCATGAGCTTCCGGCCCTTCGACAGCTGGCCGACGAGCTGGTGCCCGGGGCCGTGGACTTCACCGGTGTCCTGTCGCCGGTCGAGACGGCGCAATGGATCCGCGGGGCGGTCGCTGCGCTCGTGTCCATCCGTCCGGGACTCGGCTACGACTTCGCCAAGCCGACCAAGATCTATGCCGCCACGGCCTGCGGTGTCCCGGTCGTCTTCGCCGGCCGAGGCGCCGGCCCCGCGCTGGTGCAGAGCCAGGACCTCGGCTGGGCCTGCGACCACGACCCGACGGACGTCGCGGCGGCGATGAGCCTGGCCCTGGAGGCATCGAACGCGGCGTCCGAGGTCGTCCAGCGCGGCAGCGAGCATCGGGTCGACTGGACCCTGAGGAACGCCTCCCTGCGAGCCATCGCCTCGACGACCGCGGCGGCCATCGTCGCCAGGTTGGGTCTGGGGGCCGTCAGCCCGGCTGCCGGGTTCGGGGGCCGCTAGGCCGGCTACCGGCCGGCGGTGAGCAGCGCGTCGGCCGCGCGCTTGGCGGCATGGCCGTCGCCATAGGGCGTGGCGTCGGTCTCGGGTGCGGTCGGCCGGTCGATGACCCGGGCCAGGTCGCGGGGGTCGTCCACCAGGACGTTCCAGCCCAGGTCGACCGTCTCGACCCACTCGGTCTCGGTCCGCACCGTCGTGCACGGCGTGCGCAGGAGGAACGCCTCCTTCTGCAACCCGCCTGAGTCGGTGATGACACCGGCGCTGTCCATGACGGCCCGCACGAGCTGAGGGTAGGGAAGGGGGTCGGCGACGACCAGTGAGCCCGAGGCGAGGTCGATGCCGAACTCCGCCGCGCGAGCGCGAAGCCGTGGGTGGGCCAGGAGCAGCGTGGGGACGTCCAGCTGGGCGAGCCCGTCGACGATGGACCGCAGCCGCGCCTCGTCGTCGGTGTTGTCGGGTCGGTGCAGCGTCGCCACCCGGAACGGGGCGCCCCGCAGCTCGGCCGGCACCTCGGAGTCCAGGCTCGCGACCCGGTCCCGGACGCGGAACAGGACGTCGGTCATCACATCGCCGACCATGATCGACCGGCTGGCCAGGCCCTCGGTGGCCAGGTGACCCATGGCCACCTCGGTGGGTGCCAGACAGAGGTCTGCGGCGTGGTCGGTGAGGACTCGGTTGTGCTCCTCGGGCATGCGCCGGTTGAACGACCGCAGTCCGGCCTCGAGGTGCGCGAGCGGGATGTGCATCTTCACCGCACTCAGGGCACCGGCCACCGTGGAGTTGGTGTCGCCATAGACGAGGACCCAGTCAGGCCGCTGCTGCTCGAGCACCTCGTCCATCGCCGCCAGCATCGCGCCGGTCTGTCGTCCGTGCGACCCCGAGCCGATAGCCAGATGCAGGTCGGGCGCGGGGATGCTCAGGTCCTCGAAGAACACGTCCGACATCGCCGCGTCGTAATGCTGGCCGGTGTGCACGATCACGTGCTCGGCCTCGGTGGCGGCCAGGGCCTCCGCGATGGGGGCCAGCTTGACGAACTGGGGCCGGGCGCCCACGACGCTGAGGATCTTCACGGGCGCCACTGTACCGAGGGCCACAGGCTGGCTCGGGTGTCGGCCTCGTGGTCCGGAGGTGTTCGGGGCGGGTGGGTATGCTCGCCCGGTGAGTCCGACCAGCGCTGACTCCTGCGCGCCCGAACACCGGCCGGACCCCGAAGGTCGTCGCCGTCGTGGTGAGCTACAACCGGCGCGAGCTGCTGGCCGCAGTGCCTGGCGGCCGTCGCCGCGCAGACCCGTCCGGTCGACGCGGTCGTGGTGGTGGACAACGCCTCCACCGACGGCAGCGCCGATCTCGTGGCCCGCGAGCTCCCCTCGGCCGACCTGGTGCGGCTCAGCCGCAACACCGGCGGCGCCGGAGGCTTCGCTGCGGGAATGGCGCGCGCCATGGACGAGCACGACGCCGACCTGCTGTGGGTCATGGACGACGACACCATCGCCACCCCCACGACCCTGGCCGAGCTCACCGCCGCCTACCTCGCCTATGGCTCCGGAGCTCGCGCTGGTGGCCAGCCGCGTCACCTGGGTGGACGGCCAGGACCAGGCCCGCAACATCCCACGGCCGGTGCCGTGGAGCCCGTCGCGCCGGAGCCGGAGCCGCTGGCGGTCGGCCCAGCTCGTCGGGGGCCGGCCCATGCGCACCGCCTGCTTCGTGTCGCTGCTGGTGGCCGCCGACGCGGTCCGGGCCGACGCGGACTCCCGACAGCGGACTTCTTCATCTGGAACGACGACTTCGAGTTCACCGCCAGGATCCTGCGTGACCGCCCGGGCCTCTACCTGCCCAGCGCCGTGGTGGTGCACAAGACGGCAACGCTCGGCACCCGCGCGGCCGACCCGGGTGAGCGCTTCTTCAACGAGGTGCGCAACAAGGTCTGGACCTTCCGCGCGGGACGGGCCTTCCGCGGCGGCGAGAGGGTCCTGCGGATCGGCGTGGCCCTGGTGAACTGGGCCCGCTTCTTCTGGCACTCCGACCACCGCGACGTCCTGCGGCGCGGTCTCGTGCGCGGTCTGCGCGACGGCCTGGGGACCCGGCCGCGGCCGAACCGGGTCGTGCTCCCCGAGGCGGGCTTCGAGCTGGGGGAGCACTGGTGAGTGTGCGTCATCGGTGGGCTGCCGACCACCCCGGTGGTCGCCGAGGCCGGCCCGCTGTACGGGTCGACCGTCGGTCCGGCGGGGCGAGTCGGTGGCGTTCGACCGGTGGTTCGCCGCCCTCCCGCTGGGCTACTGGGCACGGTTCACCACGGTCGGCGAGGTGCGCCTCGAGCTGACGGCGAGTGCCGACGTCGACGTCCGCGGTGGAGGCCAGCGACCGCCAGGGTCGCGTGCGGCTGCTCGCGGAGGGCGCCACCGAGCGACGGCCGGTATGCCGTGACCGTCCCGGCGGCGGAGTGCGCCGACGGCGGGTGGGTGTGGCCGCGGGTGCAGGTGCCCGCTGACGGGCCGGAGCAGGTCGAGGTCGCCTTCGCCTGGACCGCGCCGGGCCTGGCGCCGCCGGCTCGGTCGCTGGCCGTGGCCATCGCCACCTTCAACCGTCCGCAGGCGTGCCTGCGGCAGCTGACCACTCTGGCCGCGGCGATGGAGGACGGCGGTGTGCTCGCCGAGGTGGTCGGCACCGTCGTGCTGGTCGACCAGGGGACGGAGCCGGTCGCGGCGGCGCCGGGCTTCCACGAGGTGGCTGCGCGGCTGGGGGAGCGCCTGAGCGTGGTGCGGCAGGCGAACCTCGGGGGCTCGGGTGGGTTCGCCCGTGGGCTCGTCGAGGGTCTCGCCGACCCGCAGGTGGCGCATGTCGCCCTCCTCGACGACGACGCCTACGCCCAGCCGGAGGGGCTGGCCCGCGCCTGGGCGTTCGCGCATGCCGCGACCACGCCCACCATCGTCGGCGGCCACATGTTCGACTCCGCCCGGCCCACCGTGCTCTACCGGCTCGGCGAGGTGCTGGACCGGCGCCGGTTCAGCTGGACCTCCGTCCCGGGCACCCCCATGAACACCGATCTCGCCGACCAGCCGGTCGCCGCGCACGCGTGGCTCGGGCCGGCCCACGAGGTCGACTTCCAGCCCTGGTGGATGGCGCTGGTGCCCCGTGCCTGTGTGGAGCGGGTCGGCCTGCCGATGCCGTTCTTCCTCAAGTGGGACGACGTCGAGCTCGGGCTGCGGGCCGGTGCGGCGGGCCTGCGGTCCGTCGTCCTGCCCGGCGCCGCGGTGTGGCACGACTCGTGGGCCGGCAAGGCCAACGAGACCGGCTGGCAGGCCTACTTCCTGCTGCGCAACCGGGTGGTCACGGCGATGCTGCACGACCACCGTCCGGCTGCACTGGCCGCCGAATGGCTGGCGGTGTCGATGCGCCACCTGCTGCTGCGCGAGCCGCGAGCCGCCGCCATGCGCTTCGCCGCGCTCAAGGACCTGCTGGCCGGTCCCGCCTGGATGCACCGTGACCTGGCCACGGTCCGGCGCCGGGCCGAGGACGCCGGGCGACGTGAGGACATCGCGCCGCACCCGCTGTCGGCCGCCGCGAGCACCGTCACCGCCACGGCACGCCTGGTGGCGCGCTGGGGCAGCGCTGCGCGCGGCATACCGGCTCGAGGCCGCACAGGCGGTCACCGGCGAGGCCTGGGCGCGCACCTTCGAGGCCGCGCGGCCGGCTGAGCCGGCCCAGCGGCGAGCGGCCGGTGTGGTCGGTCGTGGTCGTCAGCTACCACAGCCTCTCCATGCTGGAGAAGTACTGGTCCGGGCTGCTCGAGCCGGACCGCCTCGGGGACCTTCGGCCGGGTCAGGTCGAGGTCGTCATCGTCGACAACGCCGACCAGCCCGCCGTGGCAGACTTCGCCGCCCGGCAGGGCTTCCGCTACGTCTCCATGGGCGGCAACGTCGGGCTGTCGGCGGCCAACAACCGGGGCGCCGAGCTCAGCCGCGGCGAGTACCTGCTGTTCGCGAACCCCGACCTCGGGGTGCGCGCCCAGGACCTCCCGGTGCTGGCTGACTGGATCGACCGGACGCAGGGCATCGTCACGCCGCGGCTGGACTTCCCGGACGGCCGCCCGCAGAGTGCGGCCCGCGCCGAGCCGTACCTGCTGGCCAAGCTCGCGCACCGCGGCGTGGGCCCGGCCTCGGCTCTGGAGCACTACCTGTGGCCGGTCGGGCCCTACGAGTCCGGCCCGGTGACCTGGGTGGCCGGGGGAGCCACCGCGATGGCTCGCACGACCTTCGGCCGGATCGGCGGCTGGCCCGAGGAGTACTTCCTCTACATGGAGGACGTCGAGCTCGGGATCCGGGCCCGTGACCTCGGCATCGCGGTGTCGGTGACGGCCGACGTCCGCTGGGTCCACGAGTGGCGGGGCGACTCCGCGGCGTCGTTTCAACCGCGGCCAGGTGCTCCACGCGCGCAGCGCCATGCGCTTCTACACGCGGCACCCGCGCTACCTGGGCTGGCCGCGCTGACGACGAGCTGAGCCCGCCGAGCTGTGCCGACCGGCTCCCACGGCCGGTCGCGGGCTCAGCCTCCGCTGGGCTTCCCGTTGGTCCCGGCGGGGGGCGCCTCGAGCGGGGTGTCGTTGCGCAGCAACGTGAACAGCTGCTTGGCCCGGGCCGTGTCCCACTTGACCGCGCTGCCGGCATACGTCTGGTAGTTGAGGCTGGACAGGGGCACGACGAGCGACAGACCGTTGCCCTGCGAGATGGACCGCATCGCCATGAGGACGCGGGTCACGTCGCGCAGCGAGGTGTTGCTGTCGACGGTCAGGCCCTGGCCCGCGGCCATCGAGAAGCCGTAGTAGCGCCACGGGTCGAGGATCGTCGACGGCGTCAGCGCCTTGTGCATGATCGCGCCCAGGAACTGCCGCTGCCGCTCGGCGCGGCCGATGTCGCCGCGCGGGTCGGAGTAGCGGGCCCGGACATAGCCCAGGGCGTTCGGGCCGTTGAGCGTCTGGCAGCCCTTCTGGAGGTTGATGCCGGCGTGCGGGTCGTTCATGTGGAAGGGCACGCAGATGTCGACGCCCCCCACACTGTCGACGACGGTGGAGAACCCGCCGAAGCCGATCTCGATGTAGCCGTCGAGCCGCAGCCCGGTGACCTGCTCGACCGTGTGCACGAGGAGCTTGGGGCCGCCCTCGGCGAACGCGGCGTTGATCTTGTTGCTCTGGTGGCCCGGGATCGGCACGAAGCTGTCGCGCGGGATCGAGATGAACGCGGGCTTGCCGCCGTCAGCCGGGACGTGCACGAGGATGATCGAGTCGGTGCGCTCGCCCTCGGCCGACCCCGTGGTCAGCGCCTTCTTCTGGGCGGCGGTCAGCCCGGCTCGGCTGTCGGAGCCGACGAGGAGGTAGTCGTAGCCCTTGGTCTGGGCCGGACGCGAGCCCGGGGGAGTGGCGTCGATCCGGTGGACCGTGCCCCAGGCGTGGAACGGCACCCAGATCATGAACGCGAGCCAGAGGACGACGAGCCCGAGGACCACGAGGAGAACGGCGCGGCCCCGGTGGCGGCGCCGTCCCACCGGCACGTCGGACCCTTCGGGTCGGCGCGTCCCACGGGCGCGGATCGCGGTCGGGGCGACCGCGGTCAGGGCGGCCGCGGTCGGGGCGGCCGCGGTCGGGCGGCGGCGGGTGTCGACGACGAAGACGTCGTCGTCGCCGGCGGATCGGCGGTCGTACTCAGACATCGGCGTCCAGCTCGGGTCGTCGGTCGGCGGTCTCGCGGTTCGGGCCGCAGGCCCTGGCCTGCGGTGGGACGGGGCGACGTGGGTGGCGTGGGCGGGTCCGCCGCCGGGGGCGCCTCGTCGATGGCGATCCGGCGGGCCAGCTTGGTGTAGCGGATCTCAGCCTCTCGGAAGCGCCTGAAGCTCGTCACCACGAAGCTGAAGAACGCGATGACCAGGCCGTAGAGGATCAGGTCGGTGCCCCTGCCGATGCCCACCAGGTGCGCCAGGCTCGTCCAGACGCTCGGCGAGAGGATCGACCACACCGCGAAGGCGCCGAAGACCAGGAGGCTCAGCCGGCGGACGGCCTGGGTCCGCGCACCGGACCCGGACACGACGCGGTAGAGGATCCCGAGGGTGACCAGGACCAGGACGAGCTGGATCGACAGGGCCCTCATCGCAGCAACAGCTCAGCGAGGATGTTGACCGCGTTCCAGAGGGACTGGCCCTTGGACCTGGAGTAGTCGGAGTACAGGATGTGCACGGGCTCCTCCGCCAGGGACACTGGTTTGCCGTGGATCCGCATGCTGCCGATCTGCGCCACGAGCTCGGACGCGTGCGCCATGCGGTTCTGGGTGATGTCGATGTGCTCCACGACCTCGCGGCGACAGCACGCGCAGCCCGTTGTGGGCATCGGTGAGCTGGGTCTTGGTCGTGAGGTTGGTGTAGATGACGGCCAGCCGCAGGACGAGCCGCTTCAGCGCGCTGGGGCGGGTGCGCTCGTCGAGGAAGCGCGACCCGAACACCACGTCCACGTCGCCGCGGCGGATGCGCTCGAGCATGACCACCACGTCCTCGAGCTGATGCTGCCCGTCGGCGTCGAAGGTGACGGCATACCGCATCTCGGGGTCGGTCAGGATGTAGTCGAAACCGGTCTGCAGGGCCGCGCCCTGCCCCAGGTTGACCGGGTGGCGCACCACCCGCGCGCCCGCGGCCTCGGCCAGCGCCGCCGAGTCGTCCGACGAGCCGTCGTCGACACAGACCACCTTGGGAAAGGTCTGGCGGGCACGTCCGGACGACGTCGGCGATCACGGTGGCCTCGTTGTACAACGGCACAACGAGCCAGACATCGGTGGCATTCATCGGCTCAAGACTAGGCCCGAACCCCGGCAGCGCCGACTCAGGCGCGCCCGGCCGGGGCCCGACCGCGCCGGGCGGTGGCACCGGTCGGTTCGGGTAGCCTGTCCGGCAGTCACGTCCTAAGGAGAATGAGTGAACCCGGACCTTGTGGTGGTCGGGTCGGGCTTTTTCGGCCTGACCGTGGCCCAGCAGATCGCCGAGGAGCACGGACGGCGAGTCCTCGTCATCGACCGCCGCAGCCACATCGGTGGCAACGCCTACAGCGAGAACGAGCCGCAGACCGGCATCGAGGTGCACCGCTACGGCGCCCACCTCTTCCACACCTCGAACGAGCGGGTGTGGGAGTACGTCAACCGGTTCACGACCTTCACCGACTACGTGCACCGCGTCTACACCCACCATCGGCGGCGAGGTCTACCCGATGCCGATCAACCTCGGCACGATCAACCAGTTCTTCCGTTCGGCCTACGGGCCCGACGAGGCGCGCGCGCTGATCGCCCAGCAGGCCGAGGAGCTGCGGCGGCACGGAGCCGACGAACTTCGTCGAGAAGGGCATCTCCCTGATCGGCCGCCCGCTGTACGAGGCGTTCATCGCGCACTACACCGCCAAGCAGTGGCAGACCTCGCCCGAGGAGCTGCTCGGCCGACATCATCAGCCGGCTGCCGGTGCGCTACACCTACGACAACCGCTACTTCAACGACACCCACGAGGGCCTGCCGACCGACGGCTACACCCGCGTGGCTCGAGCGGATGGCCGACCACCCCCGCATCGAGGTCCGGCTCGAGACCGACTTCTTCGACACCTCGCCAGCCGGTCAACAAGGACAACGTCGTCGGCAACGTGCCCGGTCGTCTACACCGGGCCGGTCGACCGCTACTTCGACTACTCCGAGGGCCGCCTCGGCTGGCGCACGCTCGACTTCGAGCAGGAGGTGCTGCCGACGTCGGCGACTTCCAGGGCACCTCGGTGATGAACTACCCCGACGAGGACGTGCCCTTCACGCGCATCCACGAGTTCCGGCACTTCCACCCCGAGCGGGACTACCCGACCGACAAGACCGTCATCATGCGCGAGTTCTCCCGGTTCGCCGAGGCCGAGGACGAGCCGTACTACCCGGTCAACACCGCCGGCGACCGCGACGGCCTGCTGAAGTACCGCGACCTCGCCACGGCAGGAGCAGGGCGTGCTCTTCGGCGGCCGGCTCGGCACCTACAAGTACCTCGACATGCACATGGCCATCGGCGTCGGCGCTGTCGATGGTCGACAACCGGTTGGCCGGCCACTTCGACAACGGGCGAGGCCATCGAAAGCGGAGGAGTCGACGCATGAGCACGACCATCTCAGCCCACAAGGCCGACGCCGAGGCAGCGCGCGGACTACCGCGTCGCCCAGCGCCTGATCCTGCCTCCGTCGACGGCGACCTCGACGTGCCTGTCGGTCTACATCGACCGCAAGAAGGCCGATGTCGAGAGCAGCGCCCACCCCGACGACGTGCTGAGCCGGCACAGCGTCCGGGTCCGGGCCGGCCGCCGTATGTCGTTCGGCTCCTACTTCAACGCGTTCCCCGCCAGCTACTGGCGGCGGTGGACGGTGGTGGACTCCGTCCGTCTCTCCGTCGTCACCAGCGGGTCGTGCACCGTGCTCGTCTACCGCTCGAACGCCAAGGGCGCCCCGCAGCGCGTCGAGGCGCTCCGCGTCTCCGGTGACCACACCGAGACCGTGGTCGACCTCTCCCTGCAGACCTTCGGTGACGGCGGCTGGTACTGGTTCGACGTCATCGCCGGCAACGAGCCCGTCGTGCGTCGACAGCGCCGAGTGGCGCGTCCCGGACGCCGGTCGCCCCCACGGGCCGCACCAGCCTGGCCATCACGACCTTCAACCGGCCGGACTACTGCGTCAACACGATCCGCGCCGTCGCCGAGGACCCCGACCTGCGCGCCGTCCTCGACGAGCTCATCGTGGTCGACCAGGGCACCCAGAAGGTCTCCGACGAGGAGGGCTTCGACGAGGTCGCGGCCGAGCTGGGCTCCCAGCTGCGCATCATCGAGCAGCCCAACCTCGGCGGCTCGGGCGGCTTCTCGCGCGGGATGTACGAGATCGTCACCGCCGACCGCAGCGACTACGTGCTGCTGCTCGACGACGACATCAACCTCGAGACCGACAGCATCGAGCGCCTGACGACGTTCGCCGACCTGTGCCGCATCCCGACGATGGTCGGCGGCCACATGTTCGACCTGTACAACCGCTCGGTCCTGCACACCTTCGGCGAGATCGTCGAGCCGTGGCTGCTGGGGGCCGCGCAACGCGGGCATCGGCACCTACTTCCGGCATGACTTCGCCCGCACCGGCCTGCGCGAGTCCACGGTGCTCCACCAGTGCGTGGACGTGGACTACAACGGCTGGTGGATGACGCTCATCCCCACCAAGGTGGTCCGTCAGCTCGGCCTGTCCATCCCGGTCTTCATCAAGTGGGACGACTCCGAGTACGGCCTGCGCGCCAAGGCGGCCGGCTACCGACGGTCTCCCTGCCCGGTGCCGCGGTCTGGCACGTGGCCTGGGGCGACAAGGACGACCTCGTCGGCTGGCAGTCCTACTTCCACGAGCGCAACCGGCTGATCTCCGCGCTGATGCACTCGCCGCTGCCCCACGGTGGCGACCTGCTGCGTGACTCGGTCATGCTCGACCTCAAGCACCTGGTGTCGATGCAGTACTACACGGTCAACGGCCGGCTGGCCGCCCAGCGTGACGTGCTCGCCGGGCCCGGCACGGCTGCACGAGATCCTGCCCACCCGCCTGGGCGAGATCCGTGCCGACGCCCAGAACTACCACGACGGCCGGATCGCCAAGGACGTCGACGCCTTCCCCGCCGGTGAGCCGGCGCAAGCCGAAGAAGCCGCGGCAAGGCCACGCCGCCCAAGGGCTGGGCGCTGCTCCCGAAGGCCGGTCTCGGCCGTCCTGCGGCAGTTCCTGCCCGTGGACCCCACGGCCGCGGACGCACCCCCAGGCCCGGATCGCGCCACAAGGACGCGGCCTGGTGGCGGATCGCCCAGCAGGACAGCGCCGTGGTCTCGACGGCCGACGGCACCGGCGCGTCGCTGGTACCAGCGCGACAACAAGCGGGCCCGGGCCATGGTCCAGGCGTCGGCATCCCAGCACGCGTTGCTCTACAGCCGCTGGGAGGAGCTGGCCGCGCTCTACCGCGAGGCGCTGCCGCAGATCACCTCGTTCGAGGCCTGGGAGCAGACCTTCGGCATCGCCAAGGACGGGTGATGGCGGCCGCCCCCCCGCGAGCGGATGTGGAGGCACTGAGGAGTCCCGGGCGCAGCGCAGGCCTGCTCGACGTCGTACCGGTGGCGGTTCCTGCTGAAGCTGCTCGTCCGCAAGGAGCTCCGCGTCCGCTACCGCGGGTCGGTGCTCGGCCTGCTGTGGAGCTACGTCAAGCCGGGCGTCCAGCTGCTCGTGTTCTACGTGGCGATGGGCAAGTTCCTGCGGCCTGGACCGGCAGCAGCCGAACTACATCATCTACCTGTTCTCCGGCATCGTGATGGTCAACTACTTCTCCGAGGTCTTCAGCAACACGACCCGTTCCGATCGTGCTGAACGCCGACCTGGTCAAGAAGATCTACCTGCCGCGTGAGCTCTTCCCGGTCTCGTCGATGTGGGTCGCCGTCGTGCACCTGCTTCCCGCAGCTCGTCGTCCTGCGTCGGCGCGGCGCTCGTCGGCGGGCTGGCGACCCGGGCCCGCTGAACCTCGCTGGCGGTGCCTGGGCGCCCTCGTCATCACCACGTTCGCCGGGCTGGGTCTCGGGCCTGATCTTCGGCGCGGTCAACGTGCTGTTCCGCGACGCCGAGAACCTCGTCGACCTCATCCTCATGATGGCCACCTGGCTCTCACCGGTGCTCTACACCTGGGACAAGGCGTACGGCGTGCTGCAGGGCACGCCGCTGTGGTGGCTCTACCAGCTCAACCCGATCACGGCCGCCATCGAGCTGGTCCACTACGGCTTCTGGCTCCCGAGCCAGGCCGTGACCGACAAGTACGCCCAGCACACGGCCCTGCCGCCATGCCCTTCCACTTCGTGTGGTGGGGGCTCGTCGGCCTGGTCGTCAGCCTGGCGCTGGTGGTGGCCGGCCAGTTCGTCTTCCGCCGGCTCGAGGGCCGCTTCGCGCAGGAGCTGTGACGATGACGTCAGCGATCGAAGTGACGCAGCGTGACCAAGCGCTTCACGCTGCGGCACACCCGCTCCCTCAAGGAGCTGGCGGTGTGGACGTTCCGCGGGCGCGGGCGCGAGCTGTCGTCGAACTCCTTCATCGCCCTCGACGACGTCTCGTTCACCATCGACGCAGGGCGAGGCGGTCGCGCTGCTCGGCTTCAACGGCTCCGGCAAGTCGACCCTGCTCAAGCTGATCTCGGGCGTCATGCTCCCCGACGACGGGCGGCATCGGCATCCGGGGCCGGGTCGCCGGGCTCATCGAGGTCGGTGCCGGCTTCCACCCCGACCTGACCGGCCGCGAGAACATCTACCTCAACGGCGCCATCCTCGGCATGACCGAGAAGGAGATCGACCGCGAAGTTCGACGAGATCGTCGCCTTCAGCGAGATCGAGCGGTTCATCGACACCGAGGTGAAGTTCTACTCCTCGGGCATGTTCCTGCGGCTGGCCTTCGCCGTCGCCGTCCACACCGAGCCCGACATCTTCCTCGTCGACGAGATCCTCGCCGTCGGCGACGAGCCGTTCCAGCGCAAGTGCCTGGAGCGCATCGGCACGCTGCGCGAGATGGGCCAGACCCTGGTCATCGTCAGCCACGACCTCGACATGGTGGCAGCGGGTCTGTGACCGGGGGGTGGTGCTGAAGTCGGGGGTCGTGACCATGGATGGACCGGTGGAGGAGGCCGTCGCCCACCTGCGGGGCGGCGAATGACCCTCCTCACGAGCTGGCCGCAGGCACTGCCCGAGCTGCTGCTGGCCGCCGCGGTCATGGTCGCTGCCTGGGCTGCTCGTGGCCGCTGGCCCTGGGGTTCCGGCGCGAAGAGGCTGTCGGGCGCAGCCCCGGCGCTGTCCCTGGGGGTCCTGGCGATCGCCGATGTCGTCGCGATGGTCCTCCACGTCGCCTGGGGGCTGCCCCTGATCGCCGTGGTCACCGCTCCTCATCGCGGCCGGGTGCTGGGCCTGTGTGCTTCCTCCTGCTCCGTGGGCGGGCCGCCGTGCGTCCGGTCGAGCCTCGGCTCGGATGGCTCTGGTCGGTGGTGTGCCTGGCGCTGGCCGTCCTCGCGAGCGGCGCGGCCATCAGCCGGGGCATCGGCTCGCCGGAGTCGATCAGCCAGACGTTCGACGGTGCCCTGCATGTCAACGGCATCGCCAACGTCGTCGCAGCCCATTCGGCCGCGCCCTCGGTCGTCGGCGCCGCTGCCGCCCCCGCCGGGAACGCCCCCTTCTACCCGCCGCTGTTCCACGGCATCGCCGGACTGGTGGTCATGGCGACCGGTGCTGGATCCCGTCGCCGCGGCCAACGTCGTGGCGGTCGTCCTTGCGGCGGTCCTGTGGCCCCTGTCAGTCATGCTCCTCGTGCGCACGGTGGTCGGTCCTTCACGCTTCGCGCTCGCGTTCAGCATGGGCGCCGTCTGCGTCATCTCCGTCTTTCCCGGTCAGCTGGTCTCGTACGGCGTGCTGTGGCCGAACGCCCTGAGCTACTCCATCCTCCCCGGGGTCCTGGCCCTCGGGGTCCTGCTCCTGCGGCACACGCGGTTCCGATGGGTGGGCAGTGTTCCGGCGGGACTGGCGCTCGTGGTGACCGCCCCGGCCCTGTACTACGCGCACCCGGGTGCGGCGTTCGCGTTCGTGGCGGTCGGGCTGCCGCTGCTCGCGGCGGCCGAGCTCGGCCTGCTCGTCGTGAGCTGGGGCCACCCTCGCCGGCGGATGAGGGCGATCGCGGTCGGCGTTGGCACCATCGTGGTGCTGTGGGTCTTCTGGAACGGGCTCTACCACCTGCCCTCCCTCAACAAGGTCCGCGACTTCAACTGGTCCCCGCGCCAGAGTGCCTCCCAGGCAGTGGGTGAGGCCCTGTTCCTGACGTCCAGCCTGTCCAGCGAGGTCGGCGTGATCGGCGTGCTCGTGGTCGTGGGCGCGGTCTGGGCCTTCCGCTACCGCACCACGCGCTGGCTCGCCTTCTCGCACGCCATCCTCATCACGCTGGTGGTCGTCTGCACGTCGACGGCCGGTCCGCATCCGGCCCACGCTGACCGGGTTCTGGTACAACGACGGCTTCCGCGTGTCCGCCCTGCTCCCCGTCACCGGCATCCCCCTGGCGGCGCTGGGTGCGCTGTGGACCCGCGCCTGGCTGGTGGGGCACCTTCGGGTCCTGGCGGCATACAAGCCGTTGTCCTCGTCACCGTCGGCGGCTCGCAGCCTGGTGCGCTGGGCGCACCCCCTGGCCGGCGTCCTGGTGGCCGTCGCGGTGCGTGGCGCTCCTGCCCACGACCAACCCCCTGACCCCCGTCGTCTCCACGGTGCGGTACACCTACGGCGACTTCCCCGACCCCCACTGGTCACGCCTGACGAGGCTGCCCTCTACCGCAAGATCGCCCACTGGGCTCCTCCCGGGTCCGACATCCTCGGAAGCCCGTGGACCGGCGCCGTCTATGCCGGGGTGCTCAGCGGTCGCCACGTGGTGTTCCCGCACATGCTGACGACCAACGACGCGCAGCGCGTCCTGCTCATGCGGTCCTTCGACCGGTTCACGACGGACCCTGCCGTATGCCGCGCGGTCAAGAACCTCGCACGTGCGCGATCGTCGTGGACGACTCGCAGCAAGTTCGACCCCGTGTTCTCCCGAGGGCGGATCGCCCAGTACACCGGGCTGAGCCACCTGGCGACCACGCCCGGGCTCACCGTTCTCGGTCACTCGAAGACCGCCACGGTCTATCGCGTGGGGGACTGCTCGGCCCGCTGACGGCGCCGCCGCGCGAGCCGACGCCCCACGGCGTCGGCTGAGGTTCGGTCACGATTCGCTGTTTCAGAAGTGACAGAGGGCCATTCATGGTGCAATTGCTGTTTCGCCCCGCGCCGGAAGCCGGGGGATGAGCAGGGCTGTTGGCCGCGCGAGGGAGAAGGGACATGCCGGTGGTGACGACGCCGACCCGTCGACGCCGTGGACGGCCGCCGCTTCGGGCGCTCGTGACCGTCCTGGCCGTGCTGGCGACGGCCGTGGCCGGCTCCTCCTCGGCGCGCGCCGACCAGGTCTATCCCGCCACCTCGGACGGCATCCTGCATCTGCACGGCCACGGCTGGGGCCACGGCCACGGGATGTCCCAGTACGGCGCCCTGGGCGCGGCCAATGGCGGGGCTGACCTGGCAGAGCATCCTGTCGTTCTACTACCAGGGCACGAACCGGACGAGCATCGGCAACCCGACCCTGCGGGTCAACGTCCCCAAGGTCTCCCACAACGGTGTGATCCAGGTGAAGGAGAGCTCCACGCTGCGGCTGTCCTGGACCGGCAACGCGGGCACCTGGTCCCCGATCGGCTCCGACACCCGGGCGCCCGCGGACGCCTGGCGGATCCGGGCCTCGGGCACCGGCAGCGTCGTCGAGTTCCACCGGACGGGGGCGGCGAGCACGACCTGGACCCTGTGGGCCGTCCCGCCCCAGGGCTACGCGGTCTTCGACGATCCCGGGACCGGCTGGGTGACCGCACAGTCCTGGAGCGGGACCACGGTGTCCCAGGTGGTCTACCGCGGCCAGCTGCGGGGGATCATGTCCTCCTCGACGCTGGTGCCCGTCGTGGCGCTGCCCATGGAGGACTACCTCAAGAGCGTCGTGCCCAGCGAGAGCCCGTCGTACTGGCCGCTCAACGCTCTGGGCGCGCAGGCCGTCGCCGCCCGGAGCTATGCCGAGTACGCCCGGCGCAACCCGCGCAGCTCGCTCTACGACATCTGCGACTCCACGAGCTGCCAGGTCTTCAGCGGCACCTCGGTCAACGGGTCGACCCGGGAGTACACCAGCAGCAACTCCGCGATCACGGCGACCGCCGGAACCGTGCTGACGTACGGCACGACCGGCTCGGTGATCTTCGCCGAGTTCTCCTCCTCGAACGGCGGGCTGGAGCGCGTACGGCGGTCAGCCCTACCTGCTCGCCAGGTCCGATCCCTACGACGGCACCCCGACGAACCCCAACCACTCCTGGAACGCGGACATCCCCGTCACGGTGATCCAGAACTGGTGGCCCCAGATCGGCACCTACCGCGACCTGCGGGTCACCCAGCGCGACGGCCACGGCGACTGGGGCGGGCGTGTCATCTCTGCGGTCATCGAGGGTTCGGCCGGTTCGGTCACGGTGAGCGGCGTGGGGATCCAGGCCGCCCTCGGGCTCAAGTCGGAGTGGTTCGTCCCCTACAACCCGCCGTCCGCGCCCTCGTTCCCCCGGGACTTCACCGGTGACCACCGCGCCGACGTGCTCGCCGTCGACCGGTCGACCGGACGCCTGCGCATCTATCCGGGCAACGGCACGGGCGGCGTGCAGACCCCGATCATCCTCAGCACGGGTTGGGGGTCGCCGACCAAGGTGTTCATGGCCGGGTCCTGGGACGGCGATGCGATCTCTGACGTGATGGCGCTGCGCAGCGACGGGACGCTCTGGCTCTACCCGGGCAACGGCGCCGGTGGTCTGGCCACTGCGCGTCAGGTCGCCTCGGGTGGCAGGTCCACGACACGGTGTTCGCGACGGGTGACTTCAACGGCGACGGCTGGTCGGACCTCCTGGCCCGACGGGCCTCGGACGGCGCGTTGATCCTGTATGCCGGTGACGGCCAGGGCGGCTTCCTCGGTACTCCCAGCAGGTCGGGTCGGGCTGGGGCGGCTTCACGGCGTTGCTGTCGCCGGGCGACTTCGACGGTGACGGGCACCCCGACGTCCTGGCGCGCGCGGCGACGGGCCTTGTGGCTCTATCCCGGCAACGGCTCCGGCGGGTGGCTAACGCCGCGGATGGTCGGTCACGGGCTGGAACATGCTTCACGTCGGTCGTGTCGCGCGGCGACTTCGACGGAGACGGTCACGCGGACGTGCTGGCCGTGACCCGGACGGGACGATGTGGCTGTATCCGGGCAACGGCACGGGCGGTTGGAAGCCACGCCGGCTGGTCGGCACCGGCTGGAACACCATGTCGTCGATCCTGCGCTGACCCGACTCGAGCGACTCCGGCCCGAAGTGACCCGGCCTGAGCGCCCCGGCCTGAGCGCCCCGCTCAGCCGAGGTCGGTGCGCGAAGTCCGGCTCGGTCCGGTCGCGGACCTCGTCCTCGGTGACGCCCGGCGGCGAGCTCGCGCAGGACCAGCCCGGTGTCGGTGACGTCGAAGACGCACAGGTCGGTGATGATCCGCTGCACGACGCCGCGGCCGGTGTAGGGCAGCGAGCACTCGTTGACGATCTTGTAGGAGCCGTCCTTGGCGTTGTGCTCCATGAGCACGATGACCTTCTTGGCGCCGTGGACCAGGTCCATCGCGCCGCCCATGCCCTTGACCATCTTGCCGGGGATCATCCAGTTGGCGATGTCGCCGGTGGCCGAGACCTGCATGGCGCCCGAGGATCGCGGCGTCGACCTTGCCGCCGCGGATCATCCCGAAGCTCGTCGCCGAGTCGAAGAAGGACGCGCCCTTGCGCAGGGTCACGGTCTCCTTGCCGGCGTTGATGAGGTCGGGGTCCTCCTCGCCGTCGTAGGGGTAGGCGCCCGACGCCGAGGATGCCGTTCTCGGACTGCAGCACGATCTCGACGTCGTCGGGCACGTAGTTGGGGACCAGCGTCGGCAGGCCGATGCCGAGGTTGACGTAGGCGCCGTCGGACAGCTCCTGGGCGGCGCGGGCCGCCATCTGCTCACGGGTCAGTGCCATGCTCAGGCCTCCTCGCGGTGGTCGGGCTGGTGGCGGGGCGGGGGCGGACCGTCCGGCGCTCGATGCGCTTCTCGGCGGCCTGCTCGGGGGTCAGGGGCAGCACCCGCTGCACGTAGATGCCGGGCAGGTGGACCTGGTCGGGGTCGAGCTCGCCGGGCTCGACGAGCTCCTCGACCTCGGCGATCGTGACTCGCCCGGCCATCGCGCGCAGCGGGTTGAAGTTGCGGGCGACTCTGGTCGAAGACGAGGTTGCCGTGGCGGTCGCCCTTGCGCGGCCCGGACCAGCCCGAAGTCGGCGACGATCGCCCGCTCGAGGACGAACTCCTTCTCGACGCCGTCGACCTCGAAGACCTTGGTCTCCTTGCGCGGTGAGGACTTCGCGACGGTGCCGTCCGCGGCATACAGCCACGGCAGGCCACCCTCGGCGACCTGGGTGCCGGCGCCGGTCACGGTGTAGAACGCCGGTATGCCGGCGCCGCCGGCGCGCAGCCGCTCGGCCAGGGTGCCCTGCGGGGTGAGCTCGACCTCCAGCTCGCCGCCGAGGTACTGCCGCTCGAACTCCTTGTTCTCCCCGACGTAGGAGGAGACCATGCGGCGGATCCGCCGGTCGCGCAGCAGGATGCCCAGTCCCCAGTCGTCGACCCCGCAGTTGTTGGAGATGGCCTCGAGGTCCGCTGACCCCCGCGTCGTGGATCGCGCGGATCAGCACGCTCGGGATGCCGCACAGCCCGAAACCGCCGACCGCCAGGGAGGAGCCGTCGACGATCCCGTCGATGGCCTCGGCCGCTGAGGAGACGACTTTGTCCATGACGTGGACTCTAGCCGCCGCCCCGTCGACCGATCGGGTGAGGCCTGCGCGAATTCCGTGGTTGTAGTTCACGCAAGCCCTTGTGACTGCTGTGAACAGATGGGACAAATGGCAGGCCTGCTGCCGGAAGTGACCTCTGTGACAGGAGTCCACCTCGTTGCGTCCGCGCACCCCGGGCGCCGACCATGCCGTCGCAGGAGAAGCACGTGTCGCACCTTGTCCGAGCCCTCGGAGTCATCACGATCCCGGCCTTGACGATCCCGATGACGCCTCGCCGGCGAGCGCCGACGCGGCGACGCTGCCCAAGCCTCCGACGCAAGGCCCTGCCGAGCGCGCTCGACGTCGCCTCGCCGTACGAGCCGCAGCGCATCTGCGACCCGGTCGCCAAGCCGGGCGTGGTGGCCTTCGCCACCCTCATGACGAGCTACTACAAGGTCGGCAACACCGGCGGCATCACCCGGAACTGCAACAGCGGGCTGACCGAGCACTCCGAGGGCCGCGCCTGGGACTGGATGCTCAGCGTCAACGACCCCGACCAGAAGGCCATCGCCGACTCCGTCACCGCGTGGCTGTCGGCGCCCGACGCCCAGGGCCGGCCCGGGAGCCATGGCCCGCCGCTTCGGCATCATGTACATCATCTGGAACCACCAGATCTGGGGGACGTACGCCCCGCAGCGGGGGTGGGCGCCCTACACCGGGTCCGTCCCGCACACCGACCACATCCACTTCTCGTTCAGCTGGGACGGCGCCTAGCCAGCGGACCTCGTGGTGGACCGGCAAGGCGCTGACGACGATCGACCTCGGTCCCTCTGGCCTCGCAGCCCGACGACGACCCCGCCGCAGGCGCCCGGCTCGGTCTACTCGATCCTCATGGTCGGGTGCGATCCGGCTCCGACGTCGCGCTGGCGCAGAAGGTCATCGGCGCCACGGCCGGACGGTGATCTTCGGACCGCAGACCGAGGCGGCGCTGCGCGCCTGGCAGACGGCACACGGGGTGCCGGTCACCGGGGCCTCGACGCACGCCACCTGGGCCGCGATGGTGCGTCTCAAGCTGGTGCCGGCGCGCGACGCGGTGGCGGCCACCGAAGCCGACGCCCGCCCCCGCGCCCGAGCCCAGCCCCGCGCCCAGCGCCGGCCCCGACAGCCCGCACCCACGCCGGCCCCCAAGCCCGTCACCACGCCTGCCAGCCCGCTCGCGGCGTACGCGAAGACGACGCTGCGGCGCGGGCTCGACCGGCGCAGCCGTGGTCGCCCTCCAGAAGGCGCTCGGCATCACGGCCGACGGTGCGTTCGGGCCGGTGACCGAAGCCGCCGTCCGCACCTTCCAGTCGCGCCACCACCTGCCCGCGACGGGGGTCGTGGGCCCGACGACGTGGGCGGCCCTGGGCGGTCAGGCGGTCGCCGACGACCCCGAAGGCCCCGAGCGTGGCCACCTCGACCCCGTCCACCTCCACCGCCTCCGCCACGCCGACCCTCAAGGTCGGGTCGAGGGGCGAGGCGGTCAAGACGCTCCAGCGAGCCCTCGGCGGCGCTCGCCGTCGACGGCGTGTTCGGGACCCGCACGGGGCTGGCTGTCCAGGCCTTCCAGACGCTCCGTCCACCTGACGCCGACGGGGGTCGCCGACGCGGCGGTCTGGCACGCGCTCGACGTGCGGGACCACCCGCTGCGGGCCGAGTACTCGACCGTCCTGCGGCTCGGCTCGCAGGGACCGGCCGTGGTGGTGCTGCAGAAGGCGCTGGGGCTGCCGGCCGACGGGGCGTTCGGACCGGTCACCCAGGCGGCGGTCAAGGCGCTCCAGGCCCGGGCGAAGCTGGCCCAGACCGGGGTCGTGGCGACCCTGACCTGGCAGGCCGTCGAGGCCGCCGTCCGCGCCCGCTAGCGGGCCGTCGGAGGGTCGGCCCGGCGCTCAGGCGTCGACGCTCGATGCGCTTCCTCGGCCGCTCAGCGACGCTCGCGGCCACCCACCGGCTCGGGGCCGCGCGACAGCACCAGCGAGCCGTCGACCGACCACGCACCCAGCGCCGTGCGCAGGACCGGCCCGAGCGTCGCTGCGGCCGTGTGGACCCTGGCCCCGGAGGCCCAGTCGACCGGCGGGACGAGGCCGGCGTAGTCGACGACCGAGCCGTCCACGACCAGACCCGCCTGCGCTGGGCGCCGGCTCGTCCCACGGGCTGAGCTGGTCGGCATACGTCGCCAGCTCGCGGGCCTCGTCCATCGCACCCGCCGGCACCGCACCCGGGGCCGAGCGCGCCAGGGCCGCGAGGGTGACCAGCACCGCCGGCGTGCTCTGCGGGTCGAGCAGCGTCGCATCGTCGGTGACCAGCAGGTCGTGGGGGCCGTCGTCGAGCACCACCGTGGCGCCCACCGACCACACCGCCATCGCCCAGTAGAGCGAGCGCCAGTGCGGCGGCAGCGCCAGCCGGACCCGGCTCGCCGGGCCGAGGTCCCACTCCTCCTGCAGCGCGTTGCCGGCCTTGCTGACCCAGTTGGCCAGGACCTTCGCGCTCAGCTCGATCCGCTCACCCTGGGTCGGGCCGGGGGTGTCCTCGTAGAAGGTCACGCGCGGGCGGCCGGGGTCGTCGCGCAGCATGGCGGCCAGCAGGTCGGAGGGCGTCGGCATGCCGCCACCCTAGGGCGCTAGCGTTGCGCCGTGAGCAGCCGCGCGCCCCGGAGCTATCCCGTACGCTCCGGACCCCGGCGACCTGCCGCTGCTGCGGGGTGAGGCGTGGAGCGGGGTGCTGCTGACCCGGGTGGTCGTCGGCGGTGGCCTCTGGCTCGTCTCCGGGTCCGCCGCCGCCGCGGTCCTCACCCTGTTCGGGGTGTGGCAGCCATGGGTCGCGCGTCCCGACCCTGGTGGTGCTGGCCTTCGTCTCGCTGTGGGGGAGCGGTGGGGTGCGGCCCCAGCCCCTGCCCGTATGGAGCGCGGTCGCCCTGGTGGCCCTCTCGCTCGGGACCGTGCTGTGGACCGGCCTCACCCACTCCGAGCAGGTCCTGCCCCGCCGTGACTCGGGCAGCTATCTGCAGTCCGCGGTCGAGCTGGCCTCGGGGCACGCCCGGCCCGATCCAGGTGCCGGCCGAGTCGGTGGGCGGCGCCGATGTCCTGCGCATCCCAGGGGTGACGCTGGGCAGCCCCGCGTTCTATGCGACCGGCACGCCGCAGGCCCCCACGGTGCAGCCGCAGTTCCCGGTCGGGCCCTCCGCCTGGTACTCCGTGGCGTGGTGGGTGGGCGGTGCCACGGCGACGTTCTGGGTGCCCGCACTGCTGTTCGGGCTCTCCGTCCTGGGCATCGGGCTGCTGGGCGGGCTCCTCGCCGGTGCGCGCTGGGGGCCGTTGGCCGCCCTGGCCACCGCCCTCGTCTTCCCGCTGGTGCACGTCGCCCGCTCGACCTACTCCGAGCCGCTGGCGCTGCCGGTGCTGGCCGCCGCGCCTGGTCGCGGTGACCATGGCCGCCCGGGCGGCGCGAGTGGCCGACGTGGGTCCCGCTCGGAGCGCGGCGGTCGTGGCCGGGCTGCTCATGGGGGGAGCCGTCCTCATCCGGGTCGACGCGCTCCGTGAGGCGGTGCTCATCGCGCCGGTGGCGGTCCTGGCCATCATGCAGCGCCAGGTGCACGGCGCGCGTCCTCGCCTGGGTGACGGCGGCGGCCTCGCTGGTCGCCTTCGGGCTCACCGCGCTGACCTCGGACCGGTATCTGGGGTCCATCGCGGGCTCGCTGCTCCCCTTGGTGGCGCTCGGTGTCGTCGTGTGCGCGGCCGGAGCGCTGCTGGTGGCCGGCGCACGCCGCGGCTGGAGCATGCCGGTGCTGGCGCAGGCGTGGCTGCCGCGTGTGCTGGCTGCGCTCGTGGTCTTCGGGGGCCTCGTGCTCGCGAGCCGGCCGCTGTGGCAGACCGTCCACCAGTCCGCGGCCGACCCGGGCTCGCATGTGGTGGCGGCCCTGCAGGCCGCTCAGGGCCTGCGCGTCGACGGCGGCCGCACCTATGCCGAGCAGTCCGTCGTCTGGATGTCGTGGTGGGTGGGTCCCGCGGCCCTCGTCATCGCCCTCGTCGCCGCCGCCGTCCTGGCGCACCGCTCGGCCAGCCTGTGGGTCGAGGGGCGCGAGCTGCCGGCGTGGGCCGGCGCGGCCGTGGTCGGGGTGGGGTCGACCGTGCTCACGCTGTACCGGCCCGGCATCACCCCCGACCACCCGTGGGCCGACCGGCGTCTGGTCATCGCGCTGCCGACGGTCGTGCTGCTCGTGGTGGCGAGCGCGGCCGTGATCTCCCGCTGGTCGACCCGCCGCCTGCCGTATGCCGCCATGGCGGCGGGCAGCGTCCTCGTCGCGGCGGCCTTGGTGGTCCCGGCGGCCTTGGCGACCTGGCCGCATGCCACCGAGCGGGTGGAGAACGGCGAGCTGGCCGCGGTCGACACCGTCTGCCGCCAGTTCCGCCCCGGCGACGTCGCCCTGATGGCCGACTCACGGGCGGTGAACGAGTGGCCCGAGGTCCTGCGCGGCTACTGCGGCGTGCCCGCGCTGGCGACGACCTACGCGCTGCGGACCGACCCCGCGCGCTTCGCCGCAGCCGTCGACCGGATCACCCGCGACGTCCGGTCCCGCGGGGGCCGCTTGGTGCTGGTCGCCGCCGACTCGACCCAGTCGCTGAGCCGGCTCGGGCTGCGGACCGCCGTCGTCGGCGTGAACACCACGGTCCTCGAGGACCCGCGGCTGCTCGAGCGCCGCCCCGACCACCTCGTGCCCCTGCCGGTGACGGTCTGGCTGGGTCCGCACCAGCTGACCGACGGCCCTCGGGCCGTCAGGTGCGCCGCCCTCAGGCGTCGCGGCGGGCGAAGGCGTGCGCCGCCTGGCGACGCACCGCGGCATACGTGCTGCGGTCTGCCGCCACGATGATGCCGGGGATGAGCGACTGCGGTGTGTACGGCGTGCCGTCGGGGTGCCCCACCACACCGCCCGCCTCGGCGACCATCAGCGCGCCGGGGGAGTGGTCCCAGGGGCTGTTGCGCGCGTAGAGGATGTAGTCCGCCGCGCCCTCCATGAGCCGCGGGTAGTCCACGCCGCAGCAGACCCACGACCCGAGCAGCGGCGGCAGCGACCCGAGCGAGTGCCCGCGCAACGGCCAGATCGAGGTGACTCCCACGGCCGGGACGTCGTCGGCGACCGGCGCGCGCTCCACGCGCGTCGCCGTTGCGGTAGGTGCCGGCGCCCTTCTCGGCGACCCAGGCCACCTCGTGCTCGGGCTGCCAGATCCAGGCGCGGACGGTCTCGCCGTGCCGGACCTCGCTCACCATGACGGCGTGGTCGGGCGAGCCGTGGACGAAGTTCTTGGTGCCGTCGACCGGGTCGACCGTGAAGGCGTGCTCGGCGGCGAGGTAGCGATCCAGGGTCGTGGGGTCGGCGGAGGTGCGCTCCTCACCCAGGATGAAGGCGTCGGGATACGCGCGCGGTCAGCTCGCGCGTGAGGATCGCCTCGGACTCGTGGTCGGCGACGGTCACCAGGTCGCCCGGGTTCTTCTCCATCACCTCGCCGTCGGCCAGCGAGCGGAAGCGCGGGGTGATGACCTCGGCCGCCACGGTCTTCATGAGGGTCAGAACCTGGTCGGAGTCCACGCGCCCACGGTTCCACACCCTTCGGCCGGTGCGAAATCGGCGTGCGCTCAGCTCGTGGGCAGGATCGTCCGTGCCCTGACCCTGACGACGCTGCCCACGAGCCCGTATGCCGCGGCATACGCGGGCGGGCGCCCGTGCGGCAGGTAGGCTCGCACGCGAGATGAGCGAGCACCCCAGCACCGGCCCGGCAGCAGCGGCCCCCCCGACCGAGCAGATCGCCGTCCCGCACGGCGGCGACCACCACGATGCACCACGCGGACGCGGCATACCTGCCGACCGTGGTCGCCCAGCCCGAGCCGGCGGCGGCCACGGAGGGCGCCCACGAGGCGACCCGGCCCTTCGTCACGATCGTGCTGCCCTGCTTCAACGAGGGCCAGCACGTGCTCCAGGAGATCGACCGGATCACGGCGGCCATGAACTCCAGCGAGTTCACCTACGAGCTGCTGTGCATCGACGACGCCTCGACCGACAACACCCTCGAGGTGCTCCAGGAGGCGGCCAGCCGCTACGCCAACCTCCGGGTGATGCCCTTCCGCCGCAACGGCGGCTCGGGCACCGCGCGCCGCATCGGCACCCTGCAGGCCCTCGGCGAGATCGTCGTGTGGACCGACGCCGACATGACCTACGAGAACGAGCGCATCCCCGAGCTGGTGCGGATCCTGCGCGACGACGACTCCTACGACCAGGTGGTCGGCGCGCGCACCACCGAGGAGGGCACCCACAAGTGGGCCCGGGTCCCCGCGAAGTGGCTCATCCGCAAGATCGCCGAGAAGCTCACCAACCAGACGATCCCCGACCTCAACAGCGGCCTGCGGGCGTTCCGGCGCGAGGTGTCGCTGCCCTACCTGCGGCTGCTGCCGCCCGGGTTCAGCTGCGTCACGACCATCACGCTGGCGTTCCTCAGCAACCAGCACGACATCAAGTACGTCCCGACCAGCTATGCCAAGCGGGCCGGCGTCTCCAAGTTCCACTTCGTGCGCGACGCCTACCGCTACATCCTGCAGGTGCTGCGGATGGTCATGTACTTCGACCCGCTCAAGGTCCTCATGCCGCCGGCCCTGTGGCTCGTCGTCATCGCGCTGGTCAAGGGCGTCGTCGACATGGTGCGCCACCCGTTCTACTTCCCGGCCAGCACCGTGCTGCTGTTCGTCAGCGGGCTGATGATCGGCACCCTGGCGCTGCTCTCGGACCTCGTCGTGCGCTCGCGCGTCGGCGTCTGAGCGAGGCAGTCCCAGGGTGAGCAGCCCCGCTGCGCTCAAGATCGCCGTCGTCGGTCCGACCCATCCCTACAAGGGTGGCGTCGCCTCGCACACGACGATGGTGGCGCACGAGCTCGCCGAGGCCGGGCACGACGTGACGCTGGTGTCGTGGTCCCACCTCTACCCGTCCCGGCTCTACCCGGGCGAGCAGGCGGTGCCGGGTGGCGCGGCCGACGTCCCGCCCTTCCCGCGGACCATCCGCGCCCTGAGCTGGGCGCGTCCCGACACCTGGGTGCGGACGGGTCGGCGGCTGCGCGACTTCGACGTGGTCGTCGTCGTCCACGTCATCCCCGCGGTCGTGCCCGCGCACCTCGTCCTGCTCCGGGCGGCCGGGGCGGGCCGCACCGCCCAGCGCCTCGGTGGCCGGCCCACGGCCCCGCTCGGTGGTCATCGCCCACAACGTCCTGCCGCACGAGCCGCATCGCGGGGACCGCGAGCTCATGGCGCAGCTGTTCCAGCGGGTCGACGCCGTCCTCGTGCACAGCGACTCCCAGGCCCGGCTCGCCTACGAGCTGGGCGCCGCCAGGGTCTCCGTCGCCGACCTGCCGCCCCACCTGCCAGGGGGCGCGCCGGTCGAGCGCGTCGAGCACCCCGGCCCGCCCCGTCTGCTGGCGCTGGGCATGGTGCGCGACTACAAGGGCGTCGACCTGCTCATGGAGGCCCTCGCCGAGGTGCCCGGCCTGACCCTGACCGTCGCCGGCGAGATGTGGGGCTCCAGCGGCGAGCGAGTGCGCGCGCTGGCCCACGACCCCCGCCTGCGCGACCGGGTGGAGGTGCACGGCGGCTACGTCCCCGCGGACCGCCTGGCCCCCCTGCTGGCCAGGCACGACGTGCTGGCCCTGACCTACCGCAGCGCCACCGCCTCCCAGAACGTCCTGCTCGGCCAGCAGCACGGGCTTCCGGTGCTGGCCTCGGACGTGGGCACCTTCGGCGCACAGGTACGCGACGGGGTGGACGGCCTGCTCGTGCCCCCGGGCGACAAGGCGGCGCTGGTCGCCGCCCTGCGACGGCTCGCCCAGCCCGGGTATGCCGCGGAGCTGCGCGCCGCGGTGCGGCCCCCCGACCTGCACGGGCCCTGGGCGCGCTACGTCGGGACGATCGAGGCCCTCGGGGCTGTCGAGCCCGCCGCCGAGCCCCTCGACGACCACGGCCGGTCGAGTGGTTCCGAGGGCAGCGACTCCGCCGGCGAGGGTGCCGGCGTCGACGCCGGCCGACCGCCCTGGAGGCCACCCGTGGCGCGCGCCGGGTCGCCGGGCACCTCAAGCACCGCTCCGGCGCCGTGCTGCGCAGGCTGGTCGCCGCGTCGCGGCCCGAGGTCGTGGTCACCCGCAGCGACCTGCCCGAGTGGATCCACGCGTCCGACATCCTGGCCGACGGCGACGACGCCGACGAGGCCAAGGCCTTCGCCCGGGGCCTCGGGCTGCCGCGCGTCGGTGACAGCATCGCCGCCTGGGCCGCGCTCGGCGCCCTGGCGGCCATCGTCCGGGTCCGCGACGACGGCCGGCGCAGCGCGGTCATCGTCGACGAGTCCGGCATGCGCTCGCCGCTGTCGCGCTGGGCTCGCGCGATCGGGTTCGAGCCGGTCGAGCTCGAGCTCACCGGGCGGCGCTCGTCGGTCGAGGTGCTCGACGTCGACACCGCGTCGCTGGACGTCATCGTCCGCCTGCACCCGGGTGGCTGCGATGCCGACGACATCGACGAGGCCGTGAGCCAGGCGTCCTGGGCCCTGCGCTCGGGCGGCCTGCTGTGCGTGACCCTGCCGATCGGGGGCGCCGGCGCCGAGGGTGCGCTCGGTCCCGCGGACGTCCGGGGCGTGCTCGCGCGGGCCCACGACCTCGGCTTCGTGCTCGTCGGCGACCTGGACGGCGACATCACCGGCCGGATGCGGCGGGCCTCCGACACGTCCACCCGCGCCGACGCGGCATACGGGCTGCTGCGACTCACGCTGCGGCGGCGCTGATGACGCGTTCCCGCATCCTGACCACGCTCGCGCATCGCGCTGGCCCTCCTCGTCCTCGCCGCCGTCGGTCGTGGCCGTCGGCCGCAACTGGACCCAGGTCTCGCACGACATCCGCACGGGTCCAGCCGGCCGACATCCTGCTCGCCGGCGCACTGGTCTGTCTGGCGCCCGCTGCTGACCATGCTGGCCTGGCGCCGCGTCCTCGCCGACCTGGGCTCGCCGCTGCACCTGGCGCCCGCCGGTGGTGTCTTCTTCGTCGGGCAGCTCGGCAAGTACCTGCCCGGGTCGGTCTGGTCGATCGTCGCTCAGGCCGAGATGGGCACGACGGCTGCACATCCCGCGCCGGCGCTCGGCCGTCGTCGGGCCTGATCAGCATCGGGCTCGGCCGCGATCTGCGGCCTGCTCGTCGGGGATCCCGGCGCTGCCGCCGCTGCTGTCGCGCAGCAGCACCGCCTCCGACGGGCTGGGTCGTGCTGCTCGCCGCTCCCGCTGCTGGCCGTCGCCTTCTGGCCCCGGCTGCTCAACTGGGGCATCGCCCTGGGGCTGCGGCTGCTGCGCCGCGAGCCGCTGGAGCACCGGCTCTCCGGCCGCGCCGTCTTCGCCTCGTCCGCCTACCTGGTCGCCGCCTGGGTCTGTCTCGGGCTGCACGTCCTCGTCCTGGCGCATGCCGTCGTCGGACCGGCCGGTCGACCGGATCGCAGCTGCTGGTCGCCACCGTCGGAGGCTTCGCGCTGGCGTCGTCCCTGTCGATGTTCGCCGTCCTCCTCCCGGCCGGAGTCGGTCTGCGCGAGGGCATCCTGGTCCTGCTGCTCTCGCCGCTGATCTCGATCCCGGGCGCGACGGCGGTCGTCGTCATCGCGCGGTTCCTGACGATCCTGTCCGACGTGGTGTTCGCCCTCGGTGGTTGGGTCTGGGCGCGCTCGCACCACCTGATCACCACCCGCACGGACCGGCACCGCCGCCCTCGCGTCGTCGAGGACGACCCCACCTCACCGAACCCCGGATAGATTGCGCCGCATGCCTACTCCAGACGAGACCGACCACACCGCCCAGGTCGCCGCCCCGCCCGGTGGCCGGCTGCTGGCCGCCGCGAAGCGCGGAGCCGAGCACCTGCTCTGGGCTCGGGTGGCGGTCCAGCGCCGGGTCGAGGAGCGCCGCGGGCACGACGTCTCGCGACCGGTGCCGACCGCGGTGCCCCCCACGGCGGTCCTGGACAGCGAGGTCATGTGGCGGGCCGCCGTGGAGCAGGCGAGTCGGCTGCGGCTGCCCCTGCACCGTGACCTGCCCAAGAACTGGGACGCCCTCGGCGCCGTCGGTGCGGTGCTGAGCCTCGCCGACGACGGCACGCGCACGGCACGGGTCATGGATGCCGGCAGCGCTCGGTACTCGCCCGTGCTGCCGTGGCTGCGGCTCTACGGCCTCGGCTCGGCGCCGGGGTCGCTGCTGGGGATCAACCTGGAGTTCGGCGACGAGGTGCGCCGCGACGGGGTCGTCTTCCGCCACGGCGACGTGACGGCCACCGGGCTGCCCGACGGGTCGCTCGACGCGATCACGTGCATGTCAGTCATCGAGCACGGGGTGCCCATCGAGCCGTTCCTGCGCGAGTCCGCCCGCGTCCTGCGCGCCGGGCGGCATCCTCTGTGTCTCCACGGACTACGACCAGGACCCGCCCGAGACCTCCGGCAGGACGGCATACGGCAGCGAGGTGCGCATCTTCGGACCGCAGGAGATCCGCGAGCTGCTGGCCAGCGCGGAGGCCTGCGGGCTCGAGCTGGTCGGAGACCTGTCCACGTCGGACTCGCTGTCGCACCGGGAGCGTCCGGTGCACTGGAAGCGGGTCGGGCTGGACTACACGTTCATCCTGCTGACCTTCCGGCGGCGCTGAGCGTCGCACTCAGGCGGCCTGGCCCGGCTGGGCTCAGGCGGCGCCGGGCTCCTGGGTGTTGTCCTTGGGGAACCGCTTCACGAAGTCGACCACGGCCTCACCCGACAGGTCGCCACACATCTGGCGGTGCCCGGCGTCCTTGGCCCAGTGCACCAGGGCGTAGGGCCGGTCGCTCGGGAAGGCGCCGCGGCTGGAGTCCCACTCGACGACCTTGAACTTGCCGCTCGCGTCGGGCAGCGCGTTGCCCTGGTCGGCGACCTGCTTGAGCAGGGTCGTGTCCTTCACCTTGGTGCCGTCGTACCAGAGGATCGTGTAGCCGTGCTCCAGGTTGTGGACCAGGGTCTCCACGACCGGCCGGTCCGCCGCGGTGTAGAAGTCGCGGCCGCTGACGTCCGGGCTCACGAAGTGCGGTCCGTGGCTCGGCGGGACGGTCGTGTACTTGACGCTGGTGACCTTGGGCTGGGACGTGCCGGGGCCGACGTGCTGCCCACTGCCGCCACCGGTGTCCGTCGTGACCGGGTCGCAGTGCGCAGCGGCCAGCGAGACACCCAGGTGCGGGCAGCTGCTTGGACTGGGCGTCGTTGACCGCGTAGGCGACGACCCCACCGAGGGCGGCGAGCAGGACGACGCAGCCGATGACGATGCCGGCGACGACCTTGCGCTCCTTGGCCTTCTGTTCCTGCTGGATCTTGGCCAGGCGTGCCTTGCGGTCCTGGCTCGCGCGCTTGGTGCTCACGGGTTCCTCGATGGTGCGGCGTGGGTGCGGGGGTGGTGCTGGGACGGTCCCGCAGAGTGTACGGGTGCCACCCATGCGGGTCGCTCACGGCAACGCGCGAGACTGTACGGGTGTCCCCGGTGCCCGAGCTGAGCCGCGTCTGGAGCCCCGGCCGTCCCACGTCGGTCGGCCTGGTCGTCTCCATCTTCCGCCGGGGCGGGGGAGACCCGACCTTCCAGCCGGACCGGGGTGACGGCTGGTGGCTCGGCCTGCCCACGCCCTCGGGGCCCGGCCACGCTCCGGCTGGTCCAGCGTGCCGACCTCGGCGAGGTGCAGGCGAGCGCCTGGGGTGACGGCGCGGCCTGGGCGCTCGACCACGTGCCGGCGCTGCTGGGAGACGGTGACGACGAGGGTGGCTTCGTGGCGCACCATCCGCAGGTGGCCCGGGCGCACCAGCGGTATGCCGCCTGGCACGTCCCCCGCTCCGGTCTGGTCATGCATGCGCTCGTGCCGGCTGTCATCGAGCAGAAGGTCACGGGGCAGGAGGCCTTCGGCGGCTACCGCATGCTCGTGCACCGCTACGGTTCACGCGCGCCAGGACCGGGCGAGGCGCGGCGGCTGTGGGTCGCCCCGTCGCCCGCCGGGTGGGCGGCGATCCCGTCGTGGGAGTGGCTGCGGGCCTCGGTGGACGGCGCACGCTCGGGCACGGCGGTGCGGGCCGCCAGGGTCGCGGGCAGGTTGGAGGAGTGCGCGACCCTGAGCCACGCCGAGGCCGCGGCCCGGCTCAGGGCAGTCCCGGGGATCGGGGTCTGGACCGCGGCCGAGGTGGCCCAACGGGCGTTGGGCGACCCCGACTCGCCGAGCTTCGGCGACTACCACGTGGCGAAGAACATCACGTGGGCGCTGACCGGCGAGGTGCTCGACGACGACGCGATGGCCGAGCTGCTGGAGCCGTACCGCGGCCACCGCTACCGCGTGCAGCGCCTCCTCGAGCTGGACGGCGCGATGCGCCCGCGTCGTGGGCCACGGATGGCGCCGCGGACGCATCTGCCGACTCGGCGACCTGACCTCCGGACGCGGCGGACCGACCTGCGGGGCAGCGGGCACGCTGCAGGATCGTCATGCTCGCTGGCAGCGTGCCGTGACGTTCACGCACGACCTCGCAGCCCCTCACGGAGGGCCGGCAGGCAGGGGTCAGCGCTCGGTGACCCGCAACGACACCTCGAGGCCCGCGGCCTCCGGGGGCGCCTCCACCCGCAGGCCTTCGCCCCACAGCGCCACCTGCAGCCGGGTCACCGCCACCCCCAGCTCGTATGCCGTCGGCGCGCTCACGCGCACGACCTCACCACCGAGGTCCACGCCCGCCTCGGGGGCGCCCTGCAGGGCGACGGCCACGCCTCGTGCCAGGCGCTCGGCCAGCGACTCGGGCAGCACCGACGCGATGCCGGCCTCGCGGGCCTCGGCACTGCCGGGCTCGACGCCCAGAGCGGCCCGCACGGCCTCGGCCCGGCCGTAGTCGAACCAGTCCTCGCGCCCGGTTCGCACGAGCGCCGCGGCGCCGTCTCCCCGGACGGGAAGCGCCCAGCCGGACCCGCGGACGATGGCCGCCGGCACCGCATCCGCCTTGCCCTTGACGAGGTCCGCAGCCGCGGCCAGCTCGTCCGCCAGCGCCCGCGCGGTCACGTTCAACGGCACGCCGTCGGCGTCGACGCCCCCGCGCAGGTCGTCGACGACCTGGACGCCTGCTGCGCCGAGCGCGAAGTCGGTCTGGCCGAACCGCCACGGCCGGCCCGCCGTGTCGCTGACCACGACCGCCAGTCGGGTCAGCCCGGTCAGCGCGAGCAGCGACTGGCGCAGGCGCTCCGCCTCGCCGTCGGGATCGCCCGGCAGGACGAGCACCTCGTCGCGACCACCGGTGTTCGAGGCGTCGACTCCGGCAGCCGCCATCACGGGACCGGCGCTCGCCTGCACGATCTGGGTGACGCCGGCGCCGGTGCGCCGCTCGGCCACGACCCGGGTGCTCGACTGCCGGACGGCCGCCTCGCGGTCCGCCGCCCAGAGCCCGAGGGCCTTGGAGACCACCTTGCTCGAGACCACGAGGACGTCCCCGTCCTCGAGGGGGCAGCCGACGCCCGCCGCCGCGGCGACGACCAGTGCGGCCAGGTCGTCGCCGGCCTGCACCTCGGGGATCCCGGTCAGCGGGAGGAGCGAGAGGGGCCCCACCAGGTCACGCGGTCCGCAGCTCGAGGGCCAGCTCGAGCGCTGCGCCGGCGATCTCGCGCGGCAGCCGCCTGGTCGGTCATCAGCAGCGGCCGGCCACGCACCTGCGCCCGGCGGAGCCGGACCGACGCGGCATCCTCCTGCGACACCAGCCAGCCGTCGAGGAAGTCCTCGTAGAGGCCGGCCACCGCCGCAGCCGTGCACTCGACCCCGATGGCCGCGAGGCACGCGTCCGCGTGGCCGCGCACCGGCATACCGCCGATGAGCGGGGAGACTCCGACGACGGGTGCGGTGGTCCCACGCAGCGCGTCCCGCACCCCGGGCACGCCGAGGATGATCCCGATGGACACCACCGGGTTGCTCGGGGGCAGCAGCACGACGTCCGCCTGCCGGATCGCGTCGAGGACTCCCGGCGCCGCCGTCGCCCGGTCCATGCCGACGGCCTGGAACCGCTGGGCGGGCACCTTCGCCTGCATCCGCACCCACCACTCCTGGAAGTGCACGGCGCGCTGACCCTCGTCGTCCTCGATGACCACGTGGGTCTCGACGGGGGAGTCGCTCATCGGGCAGCAGCGTGATGCGACGCTCCGGCAGGCCCCACCGCTCGGCGAGCCGGGCGGTGACCTCGGAGAGGGACAGCCCCTGGCCGAGCCACTGCGACCGCACGATGTGGGTGCCGAAGTCGAGGTCGCCCAGGGCGAACCACTGGGGCACCGCGCCGTATGCCGCGAGCTCACCCTGCACCCGGTGGCTCTCGTCGGCCCGGCCCCACCCCTGCTCCTCGTGGATGCCGCCGCCGAGGGTGTAGACGAGGGTGTCGAGGTCGGGACAGACCCGCAGACCGAAGAGGCTGAGGTCGTCACCGGTGTTGCCGATGACGGTCAGCTCGGCGTCGGCGAGCTCGGGAGTGGCGTCGAGATGGCTGCGGAGGCCGCGGAGGAACCGGGCGCCGCCGACACCTCCGGCCAGGGCGGTGATGCGCATGGCCCGCAGTCTTGCAGCCGTGGGGCGCGCGCCGCCGACGAGGGCGGTGGCACGCGTGCGGTTCCGAGGGCGTTATCAAGGTTCGGCCGAACGGGCAAATATCAGACTTCCGCTTGACGAACCGGGTATGACACGCGTGTAATTCCATTGTTGTGACGTTCCCGTCACAGCAGCGGCGGCATACCGGGTCGAGGAGGAAGCCGTGCAGGAACTGCAGCTGATCACGCTGGAGGGTGGCACCGAGGAGGAGCTCTCCTGGCAGGAGCGCTCGCTGTGCGCCCAGACCGATCCCGAGGCGTTCTTCCCCGAGAAGGGCGGCTCGACGCGTGAGGCCAAGAAGGTGTGCGTCGGGTGCGAGGTCCGGGCCGAGTGCCTGGAGTACGCCCTGGCCAACGACGAGCGGTTCGGCATCTGGGGTGGGCTGTCCGAGCGGGAGCGCCGCAAGCTCAAGAAGCGTGCGGTCTAGCCGCCGCCCGGTGGCTTCCCCGTGACGAGCGCATGACGCTTGCCCCGCCCCATGGCCTGACCGACTCCCCAGCGGACGGCTCCCCGTCGACCGTCACCTGCGTGACCGCCGTGCTCGTCCTGCGCGGGCCGGCCGATGCCCTCCCTCGGACCCTCGACGCCCTCGCCGCCCAGACCCGTCCCCCCGAGCGCCTCGTGGTGGTCGACCCGGGCCTCGACCCCGACGCCGTGGAGACCGTGCGCTCGCACCGGCCGCTGCTCACGACGGTCCCGTCCATCCAGTTCGTCACCGTCCCCGGCACCTCCTCCCTCCCGTATGCCGTGCGGGCGGCCCTGTCGGCGGAGCCGCCGTCGGACGCCGTCGCGGCAGCAGCCAGGCTCCACCGCCGCCGTGGTCGAGCACGTCTGGGTGCTCACCGCCGACTGCGAACCCGCGCCGACCGCGCTGGCCCGGCTGCTCGACGCCGTCCGTCGCTCACCGTCCGTCGCCGTCGCCGGCCCCAAGCTGCTCGAGTGGGACCGCCCGGGGGCGCTGCGCTCGGTGGGCCTGCAGCTCACCCGCAGTGGCCGCCTGCTGCCCTCGCCCGCGCTGGGCGAGCCCGACCAGGGCCAGTACGACCGGCGCAGCGACGTCCTGGCCGTGCCGCTGGCGGGCATGCTCGCGGAACGCTCCCTGTGTGAGGACCTCGGCTGGCAGGACGAGACCCTCGGCGAGTTCGGTGCCGAGGTCGACTTCGGCTGGCGGGCCCAGCAGCTCGGCCGCCGGGTCGTGGTCGTGCCTCGCGCCACGGTGCGCACCGGGGCCCGAGCAGCGGCCGATGCCGACGCCGCCGTCCCTGACGACCTGACCCACGCTCGGGTCCGCCGCCAGGCCCGACGCGCCGCGCTCGCCCGCTGCTCGTGGTGGGCGGTCCCCGCGCTCGCGGCCTGGATCGCCGTCTCGAGCCTGCTCGCCGGCGTCGCGCTCCTGCTGGCCAAGCGGCCGGCCGCCGCGTGGGCCGAGCTCGGCGACCTCGGCGCCGTGCTGACCCCGGGCCGAGTCGCGCGGGCGCGTTGGCGCACGCGCCACGGCCACGAAGACGGCCGTACGCCGGCCCGTCCGCTCCACCGGGTCCGTCGTCGAGACCTCTCCGGGCTGTTCGTCCGGTCGACCACGGTGCTGCGGCACACGGGCGACCTCATCCACGACGAGGTCGCCTTCGAGCCGGCCCTGCTCTCCACCGTCGGACGGCGGGGCTGACCGCCGTCGAGAGCGGTCCTGTCGACGACGACGCCGAGGACCTCAACGTGCTCGGCTCGACCTGGGCCTCGCGCGCGGCGCGCAACCCGGGCCTCCTTGCGGTGCTCGTGACGACCGTGCTCACGGTGGTCGCCTCCCGCGCAGCTGGGCGGCAGCATGCTCGACCGCTTCCGGTCGGGTCTGGTCGGCGGCGAGCTGCTCGGGGTGCAGGGCGACCCGTCCTCGGCCTGGCACGCCTGGCTCGACGGGTGGCACGGCGCCGGCCTCGGCCAGGCCGGGGAGCAGAGCCCGTATGTCGTCGTGCTGGCCGGCCTCGCCTGGTTCGTCTCGCACCTGCCGCTGGTCGGCACGCCGGTCTCGCCGCTGGGTGCGGCGGTGGCGGTCCTCGTGGGTCTGGCCCTGCCGGCTGGCGACGTGGACGGCATACCTCGCCGGCCGGGTGGTGACCCACTCGAGGTGGCCACGTGGCCTCGCCGCCCTGGCCTGGGGCACCAGCTCCGTCGCTCACCACCGCCGTCGCCGGTGGCCGGCTCGGTGCCGCCGTGGCGGCGGTGCTGCTCCCTCTGGTCGCCGCGGGCTGTGCCCTGGCGGCCCGGCGGTCCGGTTCGACCACCGCGACCGCCGCCACTGTTCTGGCGCAGCGGCTGTCCTCGGGTCCTTCGTCCCCGCGCTGGGGGTGCTCGTCGGGGTCGTCGGCCTGGGGATCCTCTGCCTCGGTCACGGGATGGCCCGGGTGCGGGGGCTCGCCCTCGCCGTCGGCCCGGTGCTGCTGCTCGGTCCGTGGGTCGCCACGCTCGTCCACGAGCCCGCCCTGCTCCTGACCGGTCCGGGCCTGTCGGTCTGGGGTGCGGGCCAGGCGCTGCCGTGGCAGCTCGCGCTGCTTCACCCGGGTGGGGTCGGCGGCTACCCCGCGATCCTCGGTGCACCGCTGGTCCTCGCCGGTGTCCTCGGGCTGGCCCGGGCCGGCAAGCGTGCCGCGGGCGCCTCGGCTCTCGGGCTTCTCGCACTCGTGGGGCTGGCGTTCGCGCTTGCGGCTCCCCGGCTGCACCTGGGCGTCGTCCCTGCCGACCAGCCCCACGCCGGCCAACCCGTCACAGCCTGGGCCGGCACCGGCCTGCTCGTCATGACGCTGGCCCTGCTCGCCGCGGCCCTGCTCGGCTCCCGGGACCTCCCGGTCAGGCGTGCCCACGGTGGCTGGGCTGGCCGTCGTCCGCTGGCCGGTGGCCGCGGCGCTGGTCGTGGGCGTCCTCGGGGGAGTGGTCTGGACGGGGTGGCACTCGCTCGGCAGCGAGCCTCCAGGCGTCCGCCGACCCGCGTCCTGCCGTGGCGATCGACCAGGCCGACGGCCGCTTGGGCAACCGCATGGTCGTGCTGGCCCCCGACCGCGCCGGGGTGAGCTACCAGCTCCTCGGGCAGCGAGCCCGGCACGGTCGCGCGGATGCTGCCGCCGTCCGCCGCCTCGCCGGCGGGCACGCAGAGCGACAGCTCGCGGCTCGACGCCGCCGTGGCCGCCCTGTTCCAACAGGGTGCGGCTCCCGGTGACGTGGGCCCTGCCCGGCTGCTCGCCGACGCGGGCATCGGGTTCGTCGGGTTGCGCACCGACTCCTCGGATGCCCGGCTCCGCCAGCTCGACGCGACCGCCGGCCTGACCCGGCTCGGCGACCACGACGGGGTCATCTTCTGGCGGGTCAGCTCCGGTGGCGGGCCCGCGCTCGACGACGCCGTGGCGCCCTCGCGAGCCCGTCTGGTCACCGCGACGTCCCAGCAGCCGGTGCCGGTGGCGGGGCCCGCACAGCCACATCGACACCGACCTCGTCGTGCCCCGCGGTGCCACGCTCGTGCTCGCCGAGCCGGCCGGCTGGGTGCGCCACGCGCAGGTGGCCGTCGACGGCCGGGTGCTGGCGCCGGTCGGCGGCCGCGCGGCATACGCCCTCCCGGCCGGGCGTGCGCACCTCACGGTGGACGTCCTGCCGACCGACCTCCTCTGGCGCACCGCCCAGGGTGTCCTCGCGCTGCTCGTGCTGTTCCTGGCCCTGCCGTTCGGCAACCGTGCGTCCAGGAGGCGTCGATGAGTGTGTCCCTCCCCGCTGTCGGGGCCGTACTGCGCGCCACGGTCGTCGCCGCGGCCGGCGCCGGCCTGGTCGTCGCCGCGACGCAGGTCCCCGGCGCGGTGGCCGTCGGCTCGAGCGCGCCGGCCCACGCGGCCGGCGGCGCCCAGAGCGGCCCGGTCCGCGGGGCCCAGCTCCTGTGCGCGGGGCCTGAGCTCGTGGGCGTGCCGGGGGTCCACGACCTGCCGGTCGGCGTGCGCGTCGCGGCCGTGGCCGCGCCTCAGTCCGCCCTGGCGGGCACCCAGCCCGTCGCCACGCCCGGCACCCTCACGTTGACCGGTATGCCGGGTGCCGGGCTCGGTCAGCCCGGCTCGGCCCGCGGGCCGCTGGTCACCGCCGACCTGACCACCGCCACCGGGCGCCGTGGTGGCAGGCACCCAGTCGCTGGCTCCGGGCCTGGCTGCCGCCCAGTCGTGGCTGGTGACCTCGGGCGACCAGCGCTCGCTCGGCTCGGCGCCCTGCACCCCGCCCGGCAGCAGACCTGTGGCTGCGTCGCCGGCGGGTCGGCCGCCGGACGCCAGGAGCGCCTCGTCCTGACCAACCCCGGCGGCAACCCCGTCTCGGTCGACGTCACCCTGCACGGGCCCAACGGTCCCGTCGACACGGCCATCGGCAAGGGGCTCGTCGTCGCACCTCACGGGCGCACGTCGTTCCTGCTCGACTCGATCTCGGGGACCGTCGCGTCGCCCGCCGTGCACGTCGTCACCCAGGGTGGCGTGGTCGGCGCCGTGCTGAACGACACCTGGCTCAACGGCACGACGCCGGCCGGCTCCGACGACGCGAGCCCCTCGGCTCCGGCGAGCCGCGACCAGGTGGTGCCGGGTGTCGACGTGCAGGGGTGGGCACGCCGTGCTGCGGGTGGTCGTCCCCGGTCCCGGCGAGGCCGTCGTGCAGGCGCGCGTCCTGACCAGCCAAGGGCCGCGCGGCCTGCCGTCCGGTGCGGTGACCCGGGTTCCCGGCGGCAGCGTCCGCGACATCGACATCTCCGGCCTCCCTGCCGGAGCCAGTGGCCTCCAGGTCCGAGCCGACGTGCCCGTCGTGGCCTCGGCGAGCTTCCAGCGGAACGGGCACGAAGAGCAGCGACTTCGCCTGGGCCGTCTCGACCGACCCGATCACCGGGGTGGCCGGTATGCCGTTCCCGCAGACCACTGCGTTGCAGCGCACCGTGTGGCTGACGGCCACGGCCGGCTCGGTGGTCGCCGACGTCCTCTCGGTGGGCGCCGGCCGGCACGGTGACCACTCAGCGGGTGACCGTGCCGGCCGACTCCGCCGTCGCCGTGGGCGTGCCCAGCGCAGCCAACGCGCCCCAGCCCACGTCCGTCTGGGTTCGTCCGGTCTCGGGCCCGGGGCAGCTGCGGGGCGCCGTCGACAGCTCGGTCAAGGACGCACGAGGAGTCCTGGTCACCTCCACGCCGCTGCTGGACTCGGCCCTGCGGACGACGACGGTCGGCGTGCGAGCGGTGCCGAACTAAGGGACTGCTCACCGGCCCTGGCCCCCGCCGCCCGGCTCTGCTCTGTTCAGCCCGGCTCGACGCAGCTCAGTCGGCGTCGCCGTACCGTGCGTCCAGGTCTCCGGGGGCCATGCCGAACAGGGCAGCCACCTGCTCGACGACGACGTCCTGCACGACCGACGTCAGCTCACGCAGGTCCTGGGCCCGGCCCTCCACCGGTCGCCGGTAGACCACGATGCGGGCCGGCTGACGCCCGTTCGCGGGGAAGGTCCGGCCCAGAGGCACGCCATCGCGCTCCCACGGCGCCGGGTCGCTCGGCGGCACGTCCTCGACGGCGAACTCCACCTCGGCCAAGCGCGGTCCCAGGCGCGGCTCGAGGCGGGCGGCACTGTCGAGCACGAGGTCGTCGAAGATCTCGCGGCGGGTGGACATGGCAGGCACGGTCGGCCACGCCAATGGGCCCCGGACGCCCCGCCCATGCCGGTCCCGTCGTGGCGAGCGCCGACCGCCCGGCGTGGACGCGGGCGCCCCACTCCAAGTCACCCGGTCATGGTACGGCGTGCCGACGTCGCAGCCATCCGGCGGTGGCATAGTCTCCCGGGCGTGAGTCTGTCCAGGAGGTGCTCCCGCACCGCGTGCCCCCGCACCGCCCTGGCGACGCTCACGTATGTCTACTCCGACCAGACCGCCGTCATCGGTCCGCTGGCCACCTACGCCGAGCCGCACACCTACGACCTGTGCGCCGACCATGCCGAGCGGCTGACCGCACCGCGTGGCTGGGAGATCGTCCGGCTGGCCGGTGAGTACGTCGAGCCCGAGCCGTCGCACGACGACCTGCTGGCCCTGGCGAACGCCGTGCGCGAGGCCGGCAGGCCGCGTCTGGACGCTCCTCCCGCGGCACGCGTCGTGGGCAGGCCGAGCGACGAGGGAGCGTCCGGGGCGGTCGAGACCGGCCGCCGAGGGCACCTGCGCGTGCTGCGTGACGGCTGACGCCGCTAGGGTTTCGGTCGTGTCCACACCTGTGCTGTCCGACTTCGTCAAGGCCTACGACGTGCGCGGTGTGGTGCCCGAGCAGCTCAACGTCGATGTGGCCTGGGCCCTGGGGTCGGCGTTCGCCAGCGAGATCGTCATCCCCGACGGTGCCCCTGGCGTCGTGATCGGGCACGACATGCGACCGTCGTCCCCTGAGCTCTCGCGAGCGTTCGCCGCCGGGGTGAGCGCCCACGGCATCGAGGCGACCCTCATCGGGCTCTGCAGCACCGACGGCCTCTACTACGCCAGTGGCGCGCTCGACCTGCCCGGCGCGATGTTCACGGCGTCCCACAACCCTGCGCGCTACAACGGCATCAAGCTGTGCCGGGCCGGCGCGCGTCCCGTGGGTCAGGACTCCGGTCTCGTCCAGGTGCGTGACACGGCTCAGCAGCTCCTCGACTCGGGCACGAGCGCGGGGCCGGCCGGCGCGGCGCGCGGGTTGGTCGTGGAGCGGGACGTGCTCGGTGACTACGCAGCCTTCCTGCGGCAGCTGGTCGACCTCTCGGCGATCCGGCCGCTGACCGTGGTGGTCGACGCGGGCAACGGCATGGGCGGCCTGACGGTCCCGGCGGTGCTCGGCACGGGCGCCGGTCTTGACGCCTTGCCCCTGACCGTCATCCCGCTGTACTTCGAGCTCGACGGCACGTTCCCCAACCACGAGGCCAACCCCCTCGAGCCCGAGAACCTCCGCGACCTCCAGCGAGCCGTCGTCGAGCACGGTGCCGACCTCGGGCTCGCCTTCGACGGCGACGCCGACCGCTGCTTCGTCGTCGACGAGCACGGCGACGCGGTCAGCCCCAGCGCCGTCACGGCCCTTGTCGCGACCCGCGAGATCGCTCGAGAGGTGGAGGCGGGCACCCGGGCGGCCGACGTCTCGGTGGTCTACAACGTCATCTCCTCGGCCGCGGTCCCCGAGATCATCGCCGAGCAGGGCGCGCGCGGCGTGCGGACCCGCGTGGGCCACTCGTTCATCAAGGCCGAGATGGCCCGCGAGGATGCCGTGTTCGGCGGCGAACACAGCGCGCACTACTACTTCCGGGACTTCTGGTTCGCGGACACCGGCATGCTGGCGGCGCTGCACGTGCTGGCCGCCCTCGGTGAGCAGCCTGAGCCGCTGAGCCGGCTCACGGCGGCATACAGCCGGTATGCCGCCTCGGGCGAGATCAACTCGACGGTCGCCGACACCTCGGCGGCCACCGCGCGGGTGCGCGGCTGGGCGGCGGCGCGCGGCGCGGAGTTCGACGAGCTGGACGGCCTGACCGCGACGCATGCGGGGACCGACGGCGACCCGATGTGGTGGTTCAACCTGCGCGCGTCCAACACCGAGCCGCTGCTGCGGCTCAACGTCGAGGCCGGCGATGCAGACACGATGACGTCGGGTGCGGGACGATGTTCTCGCCCTGGTGAGAGGAGAAGCCTGATGTCTCAGGGGAACGGGCCGAGTGCGGCCATCGAGCCGTGGCTGCGCGAGATCCTGCGGTGCCCCGCGTGTCGGTCGGAGCTGGTCGACGCGACAGGTGACGACGGGGCCGGAGCTGCACTGCACCAGCGACGAGTGTGGGCTGCAGTACCGCATCGACGGCGGCGTGCCCGTCCTGCTGGTCGACGAAGCCCGCAAGCCGGCCTGAGCCCACGGCGATGGCTCCCTACCTCGACGAGTCGCGCATCGACAGCGAGGAGGCCATCGCCGCCCTCGACAGCCGCCAGACCCTGCGAGGGCTGGCCACCGCCGGCGCCCAGGTCCGCGAGGCGATCGACCTGTCCGCCATGGCCGGCATCGAGCGGGTGTCCGGGGGCGAGCGGCCGAGGTCGGTGCTCGTGGCCTCCCTGGGGGGCTCGGCTGTCGTGTCCGACGTCCTGGAGCTGCTCGCCGAGCCGGGGTCGCCGGTCCCGGTGAGCGTGCGCCGCAACGTGCCGCTGCCGGGCTGGGTGGGCCCGCTGGACCTGGTGATCGCGGTGTCGCAGTCGGGTCGTGCGGCCGGCCCGCTGGCCCTGGCGGCCGAGGCGGCGCGGCGAGGTGCTTCCCTGCTGACCGTCGGAGCGTCCGAGTCGCCGCTGGCCGATGTCGCGGCGCAGGCACGAGGAGTCCACATCGACATCGGGCGGGGCCGGACCACGTCCCGCACCGCGCTGTGGTCCCTGCTCGCTCCGGTGCTGCTGTCAGCCGGTCGACTCGGTCTGGTCGATGTCGACGACAAGGTGCTGCTCGACACCGCCGACCGCCTGGACGCGGTCGCCGAGGCATCCCGGCCCTCGTCGGACGCCTTCGTCAACCCGGCCAAGGTCCTGGCCGCCGACCTCGCGCCGGGGGTGCCCGTCGTCCTCGGGGACGGCCCTCTCAGCGGCGTGGCCGCCGGGCGAGCGGCGTCGATGCTGGCCCGCACGGCCCGGATGCCGGCGACGTCAGGTGAGCTTCCCGACGACGCGGCACAGATCGTGGCGTGCTTCGACGGGCCGTTCACGGCGGCATACGGGCAGAACGCCGGTCACCGGCGGGCCGCCGACATCTTCGCCGACCCCTATCTCGACGGACCGGCGCTGCCGCGGCTGGCGCTGCTCATGCTGCGCGACGCCCCGCCGGACCAGCTGACCCGTGAGGCGGCCCAGGCGATCGCGCTGACCGATGCCGTCGTGGGAGCGGCGCGAGAGGCGGGGGTCACCGTGTCGGAGGTGCGGGCCGAGCCAGGCCACCCGCTGGTGCGGTTGGCTGGTCAGATCGCCACGACAGACTTCGCGGCGACCTATCTGGCGCTGGGGCTGGGGCTGGACCCTGCAGTCTCGTCCCACGTGGCCGATCTGGCGGACCGGACCGGCCGCTGACCGCTGCCGGGCCTCGTACCCCATCGGCGCCGGCGCTGGGTGCGCGAAGGAACGGCCGTTCGACGAGCAGCCAGGACGCCGTGGCGACCACCAGGGCGAGCGCCGTCGTCGCCACGAACGGCAGTGGCAGTCGGAGGGACACCACGACCGGGATGAGGAAGGGGTGCCACAGGTACATCCCGTACGAGACCCGGCCGGTGTAGCGCAGCGGGGCGATGGCAAGCGCACGGTGTGCGACGCTCGTGCCCGGCTCGGCAAGGATGGCGATGAGCGCGGCCCCCGCGAGCGACACCAGGGGGAGGAGGACGATGGCGGCGTTCAGGCTCGACCACGCGAAGCAAGCGCCGAACACCGCGACGGCACCGATGGCGGCAGCCCGTCGGTGTGACGGCCTCCAGCCGCGACGCATGGCGATGGCGAGCGCGCAGCCCACGAGGATCGCATCGCACCGTGTGGCGGGGCTGAAGTACGCCATCGTCCAGGGCCCGCTCAGGTAGACCACGACCCGGGCGACCGCCGACAGGGCGGCGAGTGCGAGCACCCAGACCTCCGCGCGCCGCATCCTCACCAGCCATGGGAGCAGCAGCGGCCACACCAGGTAGAACTGCTCCTCCAGAGCCAGTGACCAGGTGTGCGTCAACGTCGAGGAGTAGCCGAGCGAGGTCGCGATGTTGGTGCCATACGCGGCGGCGAGCACGACGGGCACCAGGGACTGGCCGGTGACCAGGCGCACTGTGCTGTCGAAGAGCAGGAGCAGGGCCAGCGCCGGCAGGAGACGCCGGGCGCGCCGCCCGTAGAAGGAGCGCAGCCCCCCGCCGCGCTGGTCGGGGTCGCGCTGGTGGGGGTCGCGCCGCAGCAGGATCGAGGTGATGAGGTAGCCGGAGAGCACGAAGAACAGGCTGACGCCGGCGGCTCCGAGCGTCTGGCTCTGAGGTGTCCTCGTGTGGGCCGCGATGACGAGGAGGACGGCACCTCCCCGGAGCCCGTCGAGGGCGCCGACCCGTGCGTGTGCAGCCCCCCGGTCATCTGTCACGGCTTCGAGTCTGGAGGGTGGGCTCCGTCGGTGCGCGGGATTCGCGAGAGCGCGGTCCTGGTGGGAGCTCAGTGGGCGAGATCTGACCGTTCGGGGGAGGGGTGCCGTCAGCTACTGAGCCAGGTCGATGACCTCGGCGCTCGGCAGGGCGGTGAGGTCAGCCGCATCCACGAGGAGCTTGCTCGCGCGCAGGCCACTGCCGACGACGACCGGGCCCGCGGCGGCGACCCTGCTGTCCACCAGGACCGGCCACTCGTCCGGTAGTCCCAGGGGAGTGATGCCCCCGAACTCCATGCCGGTCAGGCTCACCGCCTCGTCCATCGGCGCGAAGCTGATCTTGCGTACGTCCAGGTGGCGGCGCACGACCCCGTTGATGTCGGCGCGGTCCGTCGCCAGCACCAGCACGGCGGCATACCGCACCTCGCCGCCGCGCTTGCCGGCCACGACGACGCAGTTCGCGGACTTGTCCATCGCCACGCCGTACGCCTCGCAGAAGGCCGCCGTGTCGGCCAGTGCGGCGTCGATCGGCGCCACGCGTGCGGTCGGGGCCTGCGCGATGGCGCGGGCGACGGGTTCGGCCAGCAGGTCGGTATGCCGGTCCGCCGGCTCCCAGGTCAGGTTCCCTTCGGCAGTGCTCACGGGCACGACCGTAGCCGGTCTACCGCAGGGAGCGAGGGCTGGCGGCCGCGAACTGCTGCAGGCTCGCGGCGCTCGTCGCGCCGGTGGTGACGAGTCTCAGGTCGGACACCTTGAGGGCGGCCAGGGTCTTGCCCTCGGTGCCCGGCACACCCACCACGTCGCCCGTCGAGGTGAGCTCGACCCGTGTGGTGCCGGGCAGAGCGCGCACGTGCAGGACCACCGTCGTCGGCGCCGAGGCTGAGGTCACCAGGGTGTGCGAGGAGTCCGGAGCGGTCACGGTGATGGTGCGCGGCGCGTCGCCGACGCCCGTCACGACCATCGACAGGGTGGTCTCGACGGGGCTGGCGCCGAGGTTGCTCACGGAGACCGTGGTTCTGGGGCCGGTCCACTGGAAGGGAGTCCCCCGGGAGAGGTCCACCAGGGAACCCGTCACGCTCGCGACGACCGGGTGGAGCACCTGGTCGCGCCTGGCCCTGAGGCCGGCGTCGCCCAGCGTGGCCTTGAGCGTGGCCGCCAACGGCCGCAGGTCGTATGCCGTGAGGTGCGACCCCGGGGCGCTCGCCACCGGAGTCCCGGTCAGGCGCTCGGTGGCAGGCGACGGGTCCGTCACGCCGGCATACCCGTCGTGGTTGATCTCGACACTGCAGAAGCCGGCTGCGGCGACGTCCTCAAGCAGGCGCTTCTGGTCCCTGATGGGCAGCGCGAGCTGCCAGTCGGCACGTGCGGTGCCGCGAATGGCGCCATAGCTCCACGTCATCCCGGCTGGTGCGGCGACCGCGGGCAGGAAGTGGTCGTAGTCGCCCATCACCCCCGGCGGTGGCTCCTCCGGGAAGGCCGTGACCGGCAGCTGGAAGACGGGGCAGTCTCCCACCGCCCTGGCGAGCGTGCGCGTGTACGCGGTGAGCTCTGCCTGCTGGTGGCTCAGGGCGACGTAGTTCGGCGCCGCGCCTGGGCTGGTCTGGTCGAGAACTCCCACCACGAGGACGAGTGCGGCGGCGATCCAGGCGGCACGCCGTCCTCGCTCGCGCCCCAGGGCGCTGAGCCACAGGCCGGCTGCGAGGAGGCCGAACAGCTCGAGGAGAACGACGAAGCGCGACCAGGTCCGGATCTCCGGTGTCACGAAGAGGGCGACCATCGAGCCCAGGCCGCCGCGGGTGTAGAAGGCCAGGCTGACCAGTGTCAGGGCGCCCAGGAGGCCCCAGAGCGGCTGGATCCTGCGACCGGTCGCGAGCGAGGTGATGACCCGCCACACGATCGCCGTGATGCCGAGCAGCGCGACGAAGCCGAGGGCCGGCCGCTCGACGCTGGGTTGGGCGGCGACGCCATAGGCGTAGGTGAGGAAGCGCAGCGGGGGGACCCGGTGCTGGTACCAGGGCAGGATCAGCTCGATGATCTTCCCGGCGTACGTCTCCGACTCTCCGATGACCCGTTGAGCCGGGAGGGCGCCCGTGACCTGGTCCCCCGCGCGCCCCCGGGTGATGACGAACAGCGAGGCGGCACACAGCAGCGCGATCCCGGCGCTGACTGCTGCGCCCGGGACGAGGCGGATGGCCCTCGTGCCGGTGCCCAGCCTGATGACGAGCACCGCCGCGAGCAGGATGAGGGTGAACGCGACGTAGTAGACGTCGGCCAGCCCGACCGCGACGACGATCGCACCGGTGCGTAGCGCTGCCCATCGCGCTCGGCGTGCGAGTGGACCACGCTGACGCAGCGCCGTCCACGATGGCCACAGGGAGTCCCCACGCGCCGTCTGCACGACCAGCCACACGGCGAGAGGCACCATCCAGTACGCCGCGAGCCACAGGTGGGCGAACCAGACCTGGTGACCGGGTAGCACCGAGAAGAGCACGCCGGTCGTGACGGCGGCGGGGCGGGTGAGCCCTAGCTGCCGGGCCAGCCAGTACGCCGTGAGAGCCGCCAGCGGAAAGCCGACGATGAAGAACACCGCACTCGCGGTGGAGGCCGTCCCGGTGAAGAGCCCGATCGCCCGCACCATGGAGAAGTTGAGGACGTCGGCGGTGCTGAACCAGCTCTGGTTCAGTCCGAAGGGTGCCCCCACCTGTCGGTCGACGGCGTACCAGCCACCGTCGAGGATGGCGCGGACCTGGATGAGGACCTGGGGGGAGTCGCTCTGCAAGGACAGCGGTATGCCGGGTCTCCAGTCCCACAGGCGCAGCGCCTGCGCCGCTGCGGCGAGGGAGAGCACCGCGGCGAGCAGTGGGCCGGCCGCGGTCTCGGCCCACCGGGGCGCCGAGCGGCGCGGCAGGGTGCGCTCGGCCGCGGCTGGCGCAGCGGTGCCGACCTCGGGTTCCCGGGTCATGGACACCTCATGGAGTATGAGCGCGTGGGCCCGAGCGTGGGCGGCAGCGCGCCGAGGTCCGGCCGAACGGACGATCCTGCTCGGTGGTCGTCGACGCCAGTAGGGTGGCGGTCATGTCTGCCGAGGGAGGGACCCGAGCCATCCTGGCCGCGCTCGGCGCCAACCTGGGGATCGCGGCCACCAAGTTCGTCGCGTTCCTGCTGACGGGGTCCAGCTCGATGCTGGCCGAGTCGGTGCACTCGCTGGCCGACTCAGGCAACCAGTGCCTGCTGCTGGTCGGCGGTCGTCGCGCCAAGAAGGCCGCCACACCCGAACACCCCTTCGGCTTTGGCCGCGAGCGCTACGTCTACGCGTTCATCGTCTCGATCGTGCTGTTCAGCGTCGGCGGACTTTTCGCGCTGTACGAGGCCTATCACAAGTGGCGTGACGCGCAGGCCGGCCATGGTGGCATCGACAGCTGGCAGTGGGTGCCCGTCGCCGTGCTTGTCGCCGCGATGCTCATGGAGGGCTTCTCCTTCCGGACCGCGATCGCCGAGAGCAACCCGCATCGGGGCGGCCGGTCCTGGCCCGAGTTCATCCGGTCGGCCAAGGCGCCGGAGCTGCCGGTCATCCTGCTCGAGGACTTCGCGGCGCTCGTCGGTCTGGCCTTCGCCCTGGTCGGCGTCACGCTGACCCTGCTCACCCACAACGGCGTCTGGGACGCCGTGGGGACCGCGATGATCGGCCTCCTCCTGGTGGCCGTGGCCGGCGTGCTCGCGGTCGAGATGAAGTCGCTGCTGCTCGGTGAGTCGGCCTCGCCCGCGAACATCGCGACGATCGTGCAGGCGGTCGAGTCCGTCCCCCGGATCGACCGGGTCATCCACCAGCGGACCGTCCACGTCGGCCCTGACGAGGTCGTCGTGGCGATCAAGTTCGCCGTGGCCCGGGGCGCCCGAGCCGAGGACATCGCCGACGCGATCAACGCGGCCGAGACGCGGGCGCGTGAGGCACTGCCGGACTTGACTCTCCTGATGTACCTCGAGCCCGACATCGATGCGAATGGCTAGCCGTCAGGGAGCCGCCGCATCGGTGCCACCCTCGTCCATGCTGTTCGGAACGGGTTCACCGTCCGGGTCCACCTCGTAGTCCGACTTCACCTCATCCCAGGCCTCGACCTTGTCCTGGTCCAGGTGAAGGTCGGTGGACGTGCTCTCCTCCTGCGGGGCGGTCACCTCGGCGTCGGCGATGTCTGACGGAACGCTGCTGCTGGGCTCACTCATGTGGACCTCCTTGTCACCCCCTTCCTACCGGCCCGCGCGCCGCGCCGCACGTCGGCTTGCCCAGGCGTGTCGGGAGAGGCCCGCGAGTAGGGTGCAGGACGTTCGTCCCCTCGTCCCCGGAGTGCCATGACCGACGTTCCCCAGGCCGGCGCCGTGGTCATGGCAGTGCACCGCCCGGAGCGGAGGTTGCTTCAGCGGCAGGTGCGCTCACTGCAGGAGCAGCAGGTCGAAGACTGGACCTGCGTGGTCGGGATCGACGGGGCGGACCCGGAGACGTACGGGTACCTGATCGAGCTCGTGGCACGGGACCCGAGGTTCTCGGTCCACCATTTCCAGGACAACGTCGGTGTCTACCGGCACTTCGAGCGGCTGCTGGCGCTGCTGCCGGTCGACGAGGTGGGTTGGGTGGCACTCGCCGACCAGGATGACGACTGGTATCCCAACAAGCTGTCCGTACTCCTGCCAGCCCTCGCCCGCCCCGGAGTCACGGCCGCGGTGGGTCGCGCCCGCGTTGTCGTCGAGGGACGTGAGACCGGGGTGACCGCGCGACACGTCGGCGGCTTCGCCTCGACGCTGTTGGTCAACCAGGTGACCGGGAGCCTGGCGGTCTTCCGGTCGGCGGTCCTCCTCGACGCGCTGCCCTTCCCGCCCGGGAACGACGACGCGATCCACGACCACTGGCTCGCCGTATGCGCCACAGCCCGTGGGGGAATCGCTCAGGTGGACGACATCGTTCAGGACTATGTGCAGCACGGCGGCAACGTGATCGGCGACTCCGGCCGTCACACGCTTCGGGACGTGTTCCGCGGCATTCGAGCGGCCGGGGGGCCTTTACGACTCGTCGATTCGACCGTCCTGGGTCGGTGGGCCTGGCGGGTCCAGATGGCGCGGACGTTGCGTGAACGGGGCCTGCCTGCGGACGATGTGCCCTTGACGGAGGCGGTCGCCACTGGTCGTCCCACCCTCGTGACGGCTCGAGCGGCCCTACGGGGGATGGCCCGCCGTGAGGTCACGCCGATAGAGGGTGTGGCGTTGCTGGCTGCCGCAGCCCGCTGGGGGGATCGGGGCGAGCGCGCCCCTGCGCTGGGGTGATCTGGCTGACTGTGCCCGCTGCCCTGGCGACTCTGCAAGAGTGGACCGCGGTCCCGCGGCGAGGAGGTGGAACAGCATGTGTGGCATCGCCGGATGGTGTGGTGAGCCCCGTCAGGCGAGCGGCGCCGCCAGTGTGGAGCGGGCGCTCGGTCTGCTGAGCCACCGTGGACCGGACGACCTCGGCGTCGAGCGTCGGGACGTGGCGGGACGTGAGGTGGTCCTGGGCCAGACCCGCCTCGCGATCATCGACCTCACTGCAGGTGGACATCAGCCCATGGCCACAGCCGATGGCCGGTACGTCCTCGTCTTCAACGGCGAGATCTACAACTACCGCGAGCTGCGCACCGAGCTCGAGGCTGCCGGCCACATGTTCTCCTCTCACTCCGACACGGAGGTCCTGCTGGTCGCCTGGCGACACTGGGGGCGGGCCTGCCTGGAGCGGCTGCGTGGGATGTTCGCCTTCGCGGTGCTCGACACCGAGGAACGGACGCTCACGTGTGCCCGTGACCCCTTCGGTATCAAGCCCTTTCACTACGCGCAGGTCGGAGGCGCCTTCGCCTTCGCCTCGGAGGTCCCTGCCCTGGTCGAGCTTGGTGGCCGTCGTTTCGGGGTGAACCACCGTCAGGTCTACCGCTACCTGCATCTGGGCTTCTATGACGAGTCGGCGGAGACGTTCGTCAGCGGGGTCTTCAAGCTGCGGCCGGGTTGCCTCATGATGCTGGACCTGGCGACGGGTCACTTGTCCGACCAGGAGCGCTGGTGGTGGCCTTCGGTCGAGGAACGCCGCGACCTGTCGTTCGACGAGGCCGCCGAGCAGCTCCGCGCCATGGTGCTCGAGTCGGTCCGGCTCCACCTGCGCAGTGACGTCCCCCTGGGTACGGCACTCTCCGGAGGAGTCGACTCATCGGTGATCGTCGGTGCCATGCGCCACGTCGCGCCCGATACCGAGCTGCACACCTTCTCTTACGTCGCTCGCGGGTCGGAGTTCGACGAGGAGCAGTGGGTCGACCTCATGAACGCTCATGTCGGGGCTACGCCCCACAAAGTGCTGGCGACCTCAGCCGAGATGCTTCGTGACCTGGACGACGTGATCCGAGTCCAGGGCGAGCCGTTCGCCAAAACCAGCATCTACGCCCAGTACCGCGTGTTCCGGGCAGCGCGAGAGGCGGGTGTCACCGTGACGCTCGACGGCCAGGGAGCGGACGAGCTGCTGGCCGGCTACTCCGGCTATCCGGGCTACCGGATCAGCAGCCTGCTGTCCCAGGGACGTCTTCGGCGACGTCACGCGGTTCGTCCGGGGCTGGTCCGCTGGGCCCGGGCGGACGTCGGCCGAGCTCGCTGTTGCTGTGGCCGCGCAGGTCGTACCCCGTCATTCCCGCGACCGCGTCCGGCTCGCCACGGCGCGCGGTGGTGTGATGCGCCGCCCAGATGGCCTCGACCTGCGCGTGGCCGGCTCGCTGCTGGGGGACGTGCCGCGCGGGCCGGCACCTGGCCACAGTGCTGCGTGATGGCTTGACGGACCGCGGGCTCGAAGCCCTTCTGCGCCACGCTGACCGCAACTCCATGGCGTTCTCTGTCGAGAGCCGGGTCCCCTTTCTGCACGTCGACCTCGCGGAGTTCCTGCTGACCATGCCCGAGGACTACCTCGTGTCTCCGCGCGGTCAGACCAAGCGCCTCCTGCGCGCCGCGATGAAGGGCATCGTGCCGGACGCCATCCTCGAGCGGCGCGACAAGGTCGGCTTCGAGACACCGCAGCGCACCTGGATGCGGGCTGCTTCCGTCGACCTCGAAGGTTGGCTCGATGGTGCCCGCGCCTACCCGTTCATCGATGTCGACGCGCTCCAGGTCCAGCTGGCTGACTGGTCGGCGGGCCGCAGGTCACCACTGAACGACGACCTTGTCTGGCGTGTGCTGAACTTCAGCCGCTGGTATGAGCTGATGGGTCTGCAGCTGAAGGTGTAGGCCTGCCGCGGAGAGCCGCGAACACGCCCTCGAACAGGCCCGCCCGGTAGAGCAGCGCGAGGCTGCCAAGGGCCACTGCGAGCTTGAGGGCGAGGCCGACCGCTTCGAGTGGCACTGTCGAGCTGCGCACGACCGCGGCGGCGACTGACAGGCCGGCGAACAACCCCAACGCCGCCGCGATACGCCGATACTCGAAGGGGATCCGGTAGTACCGCTGGCTCACGCAGATCCATAGCCCGAGGAACGTGCTCGAGGAGATCACCGTCGCGAGTGCGCCGCCCAGCGCGCCGAGCCCAGGAACCAGGGCGAGGTTGGCGATGATGTCGACGACTGCGGCTGCTACGGCGACGCCGAGCTGGGCCCGCGTCTTGAGCCCGATGCTGATGCCGGGGGCGAACACGTAGAGCTGGCCCATCAGGAGGGCAGGGGCTATCAGGGCCACGAGCGATGCGGAGGACAGGTAGGAGCGCCCAGCGAAGACAGTCAGGATGTCCGCGGCGAACGCGTTCAGAGCCACGCAGACCGCGATGCACAGGCCGATCACCCCGCTGAACATGTGCGCGAGCTGACCGGGCGTGTCTCTCTCGCGAAAGTGGTTGTAGATCAGCGGCGTGACGGCGCTCTGCATGCCGACGATCAGGAGCCCGACGAAGCCCGCGACCCGCGCGGCCATGCCGTAGCTGGCCACTTCACCCAGGTTCGCCGAAGTAGCGCAGGGCGACCCGGTTGAAGTACAGGGTGACGAAGACGCTCAGGCTGGCCGGGATGAGGGGGAGCGAGAAGGCCAGCATTCGTCGCAGGTGCGAACGATCGACGACAGGTCGCCAGCTGTCCCGGAGAAGGAGGAGCGCGGCGACCGTGGCCGCCACCGCGGACAAGGCCTGAGACAGCAGGACGCCTGCCAGCCCGAGCTGTGCCACGACGGTCAGCGTCGCGGTGAGCGCGAGGGTGAGGATGGCATACAGCGTGCTGACGACGGCATACGTTCGGCTGCGCAGCTCCCAACGGAACTGACCGAGCACAACGTTGTAGACGGCGGTCGCGCCGATGCTCAGGACCCCGAGCCGCATGGTGGTCGCCAAGCCCTCCCTCCCGAAGAGCAGGTGGCCCAAGGGCCCAGCAGCGCTCAGTCCCACCACCAGGAAGATGACCAGCCCGCAGCACACGGCGATCCACGCAGTACCCGTCATGCGGCGCCTGTCTTCGAGGCTCAGCGTCCACGCGTAGCCGGGACAAACCTTGCTGGATCTCCAGCGACATCACGATCGTCACGATCGGGGCAATCGAGAGAACGAGATCCAGCGCACCGAACTCATCGCGCGTGAGGACCCGCGCGTAGATCGGCAGGAGGAGGAAACCGAGTCCCTGGGACAGGACGCTTGGCACGGTGTACGTGAAGGTGTCGCGAAGCATTGTGCGAAGCACGTCAGACCTCACTTCCACTGGCCGAGAATCCGATGGCGGGGCCCGGAGCGGCACCTAGGATATGCGGAGTCGCCTGCGCGCCGGAGGGCGAAACGAAAAGAGCCAGCATGGGACACCGCAGGGTGCTGTTCATCTCTGACTTCGACCCCTCAAGCCCCTTCATCGGGTCGCTGAGGGTCGATCGGTTCGCCACGCACCTGACGGCGCAGGACTGGGCGGTCAAGGTCGTTAGCCCCGTCGGGGTGACGAACTACAGGTCAGGCGGCAAGCGCGTTCCCCCTGGAGCGGGCACGGCGCATTACGTGCGCCCGGTGCGACGAGGGCTGAGTGGCGCCGTCTATACGGCTCTCTTGTGGATTTTCTACCACCTCGTGGCGATGCCGGACCGCGGCATCTTCACCGTGCCCAAGATCCTCCGCCACATCGACGAACTCGATGGCTGGCGCCCCGACGTCGTCATCGTCAGCGGCCCTCCGTTCTCGACGTACCTCGCGGGTCGACGGCTGGCCAGACAGTGGGGAGTCCCTTGGGTCGCCGACTACCGCGACCTCTGGACTAACAGCAACTACTACATCTGCGGCCCGATCCGTCGCCGGTTCGACCGGGTGATCGAGCGGTGGATCCTGAGGACCGTTTCGCTCACCCTCACGGTGTCCGAGCCACTCGCTGACGATCTCCGTCGGGAGTTTGGGGTCCGGTGCGAGGTCGTGATGAATGGCTACGAGCCCGAGGAGTTCGGAGCCGAGAAAGCGCAGCCGAATAATGGCCTTCCTGTCAATGTCGTGTATACGGGCGAAGTCCATAAAGGACGAAGCGACCCCGCTACGTTCCTTCAGGCAGTGAAGAGCCTTGGTGTGGGGCCGGAGACACTCCACGTGGTGTTCCGCGGCATCACCGTCGGCCCCGTGGGCGAGCTGGCCCGCGACCTGGGCATTGAGCACATCGTCGACGTGGGTCCGGCTGTCCCCCGTGCTGAGTCCGTGAGACTCCAGCAGGCGTCTGACGTCCAGCTGCTGCTCCTGTGGAATCATCCCGGTGAAGTCGGCAACTATTCGGGAAAGCTATTCGAGTACCTCGGGTCTGGCAGGCCAATCCTCATGATGGGCTACCCCGACGGAGTCGCCTCCCAGCTCATCCGCGAGCGAGATGCCGGAAAGATCGCGAATACGCTTAGCGAGGTGCGCACAGCCCTCGAGGCGTGGATCGAACAGAAGCGGTCGACTGGGTCAATCGAAGGAACGGGACAGCAGACTACCGCTGGGTTGACCCGCCGCGACCAGGCCGCCGTGCTCGCAAGGCTGCTCGATGACGTGGTCGGCGCGCGACGGGACGTACCAGCCCGTCGTGTCTGACGGTTCGGTCCCACGGCCGCATGAGAGCCCAACTAGGGTTTGGGCACACGTAGCAATGGCTGGGGCCGACGAGCGGCAATCGCGTCCGATGGGAAAGAGGAGGTCCAACGACTTGACGGACAAGGCATGGTTCCAGTCCTTGCTGGGACGGCTCCTCGACGGACAAATGACCATCCTGCACATCAGCTTCGCCGTCCATGGTCTACGGGCGCGGGGACGTCGGTCAAGGGGCTTCGTCGTCGGGATGGAGGAAATTGCAGGTCTGCTCACTGCAGTCAGTTCATCGCTCGATGACGTCGTGACTGTGAATCTGGCGTTCAACCCGCTTTATGACCTGCGATATGACGTCGAGTTCGACATCAGGGGCCGATGGTCGCTCTTTCGACGCGTTCGTCGACTCATCGTGGGGCCTTGGATCCTAGGTCGCCTCGCTGCACAACGCCGCACCTTCATCTACCTCGGTGCGGAGGGCTTTCTGCTGTCCCTAGTCGATGGCCGCGATCGAGAGTTCGGCTTTCTGCGTGAGCACGGCCGCATCGTCGTCTGCTACTTCACCGGCTCCGAGATCCGTTCACAACCGCTGCTCAACGAGCTCGGCAGGAAGCTCGGACGTGATGTGCTCACCACCTACGAGCCGCTGGTCTCGCCCGGCATCGCGAGCGATGCCGCAGACCGCCACCGCCGCAACCTGGCGTCCGCGGCCGAGCGCCATGCCCAGCTGATCTTCAATGCCCCTGTGGACCAGATGTCGTACTTCACGCGACCCACCGAACCGGTCCTCTACTTCTTCCCGGACGACCGCATCGGACGGCGGCCGCAGAAGTGGCAGGACGTGTCGGTTCCTGTCGTCGTGCATGCCCCGACGTCTCCCGTCATCAAGGGCACACCACTCGTCCGAGCCGCCGTCAAGGCGCTACAGGAGCAGGGATATGACTTCGAGTACGTCGAGCTGACGAACCAGCCCAACGCCGAGGTGCTCGCGACCCTCGAGCGCGCGCACGTGGTGCTGAACCAGTTCTATGCCTTCATACCAGGCGTCTTCGGAGTCGAGGCAATGGCGGCGAACGCGGTCCTCCTGACGTCGGGGGACGGCACCCTCGAACCGTCGCTACCGCCGGGGGCGAACGACGCGTGGATCGTGACGCCGTTCTGGCAGGTGTACGACAACCTCAAGTCGGTGCTCGACCACCCCGAGACGTTGCAGGCCACGGCAGACCGGGGAACCGCGTGGGTGCAGGAGCACTGCTCCCGATCGGCGAACCGTGCTCAGCTTCTCCGCCTGTTGGCCCGCATCGACGTCTGAGGCCACTGTGGGCGCCCGGCTGCTGGTCAACCGAGCCGGTGCTGAGGGGGGTCGTCGGGCGGGTCCGGCGTGACGACTCGACTCGGGTTGCCCACGGCTCGAGCCTCGGCTGGTACGTCTTCACGGACGAAGCTGTTGGCTCCGACCACCGCGCCGTCACCGATCGTCACTCCCATGGCAACGACCACGTTGGGGCCGAGATAGACGCGTGACCCGATGCGCGTCGGCCGACGAACGATCTCAGCCTCGCCACCGCTGAGGGTGCGCGTCAGCGACTCGTGCGTGTAGATCTGCACGCCGGCCGAGATCGTGGAACCTGAACCGATGTCCAGCCCCCCACTTCCGTCCAGCACCGTGAACGGACCCACCCAGGTGCCGGCTCCGACGCGCACGTCACCCAGCACCAGACACGAGTCGTAGACCGAGGACCCCTCGCCGAAACCGAGGGCTCTGGCCCGCTCCCACCGGTCCACGACGTAGTCCCCGAAGGGCAGAGTGCGACGGTATTCGGCGTCCACCTCCGCGCGCCGCGCGCGCCAGAACGTCCTGAGCCGTCGATGCCACCAGCGGTCCACGAAGGTCATCGGGCCCCGTCCAGGACCGCGCGCAATGCTACGAGCACGGTGTCCACGTCGTCGGCTGACAGTCCCTGGTGGCACGGCAGCGCCAAACCGTGCCGTGCCAGCATCGGCCCGACGGTCGCACCAGTCCGGCCATAGAGTCCCACGTCGCTCAGGCTCTGTGCGCCCAGGTTGGCCTCCACGCCTGCATCGGCAAGTTCGGCGATCACCCGGGCCCGGTCGATGGCCGGGTCCAGCACCACCATGTAGGTCTGCCACGCGTGTCCCTCGACGGGTACGGGCAGGGCGGCCACGCCCACGGTGCGGTCGGGTGACAAGGCGGAGTCGTATGCCGCTGCGACCGCGCGGCGTGCTCGGACCGCTTCCGGAAGGCCGGCCAGTGCGACTTCGCCCAAGGCTCCTTGGAACTCGGTGAGCCGGTAGTTCAGACCGACTTCGCGGAAGGCCACCCCTGCTGACGTCCGTTCCATCCCGTGGTTGCGAAGCCGTCGTAGCCTCTCCGCGAGTGATGGGTCGTCAGTCGTGAGAGCACCGCCCTCGCCCGTCGTCACTGACTTGCGCGGGTGGAACGAGAAGCATCCGACGTCACCTAGGGCGCCTGCGGCACCACCCTCACAGGTGGCCCCGAGGGCACAGGCGGCGTCCTCGATCAGCGCCATCCCGGCATCCCTCGCCAGCGGGGTGAGGGCCGCCATGTCTGCGCACCGGCCGAACTCGTGGACGGGCATGAGCGCCCGCAACCGTTCCGGGCCCTGCCACCTGTCGATCAGCTCGGAGACAGCCTCGGGTGCCATCGTGTAGGTCCCCGGGTCGACGTCGACCACCACTGGGCGAGCGCCAGTCATCGCCACGGCATTGGCCGTGGCCGGGAAGGTGAAGTCAGGGACGACGACCGCGTCGCCGGGGCCGATGTCGAGCGCCAGCAACGCGAGATGCAGGGCGGCGGTCCCGGAAGAGACGGCGACCGCCTCGCGGCTGCCCACGTGCGCCGCGAGCGACTCCTCGAACGCCGCGACCCGGCGTCCGGAGATGAGCTGTCCGGAACGCAGCACGTCGGCCACCGCAGCGACCCCCTCCTCGGAGACGCGCGCATCAGCCAGCCGGATCGGACCGGTCATGACTGGAACATCTTCGACAGCGGAGGCAGCCGCTCCTCGTGGCCTTCGATCCAGACGGCCGTGCGGCGAATGCCCTCGTCGAGGTCGACCTTCGCCTGGAAGTCGATCAGCTCCCGCGCCTTGTCCACCCGGGGGACGCGCAGCTGGATGTCCGCGGAGAGGGCTGGGCGGTAGACGATCCGGGACGAGCTGCCCAGTACTCGACAGACGGCCTCAGCGAGCCCATGGATGGTCGTTACCGCGCGTGCATTGCCGATGTTGATGGATTCGCCCACGGCGGCGGGATGCTCCAGTGCCCGGAGCACGCCCTCGACCATGTCGTCGACGTAGCACCAGGCCCGGATCTGGCTACCGTCACCGAAGATCAGCAGGTCCTCGTCGCGCAACGCCTTACGGATGAAGATGGACAACGCGCCCTCGCCGGTCTGGCCAGGTCCGTAGACGTTGAACGGTCGAACCGTGGTCGTCGGTAGACCGTGTTCTTCGTAGTACGCGTGGGCGAGGTGTTCCCCGGCCAGCTTGCTCACGGCATACGTCCACCTGGCCTCGCCGACCGCTCCGGTGACGGTGGCGTCGCGCTCATCCGCGTTGAAGGCCATGGATCCGAACACCTCGGAGGTCGAGAAGTCCAGCACCCGTTCGATCCCGCCCGTGCGGTGGGCGGCTTCGAGGACGTTGGCGGTACCCAGCATGTTCACCCGCATGGTGGTGACCGGGCTCCGCACGGTGCTCTCGATGCCCGCGATCGCGGCGGCATGCACCACGGTGTCGACACCGCTCATCGCTGCCCCGAGGGCTTCAGTGTCCAGTACGTCGCCCTTGAGGTGGGTGACGTTGGGGTGGTCTGCGTATGCCGTCACCTCAAGGGTGTTCCGGGTGTAGTTGTCGTAGGTGACGATCCGGTTGTCGTCGGCCAACCTGGCGATGAGCGTCGAAGCGATGAATCCCGCCCCGCCGGTGATCAGGATCGTCTTGCCTCGCACGGCGCCTCTTTCCTCGGGATCCGCTCATTGTGGTCCAGTAGCGTGCCAACAGACCGTTCAACGCGTCCATCGCCGCTGGGGGTCAGTGACGTCCTGCCGGATCCGTGGCTCCAGCTGCGCGGCGACGACCCGCCAGTCGCCACCGCGTCGACTGGACCTCGCGGCGCCGAGTCGCGACCGCCGACGCGTGCCGCAACAGCCAGCCCCAGGACCGCAGCTTCGAGCCGACCCAGCCCTGACGAGCCGCCAGGTACAGCAGGAGCGGCTCAGTGAGCAGCAGCGCGGGCAGCACCCGGCACAGCAGGGGGGTGGGGTATGTCGTGAGGACCGTGACGAGGCGGTTGCGCTCGAGCAGGAACATCTTTTGGGGGTGCTTGGTGAACGAGTATGCGTGCTCGGCCACGGCAGTGGGCGCGTAGACCACCCGCAGCCCGGCCAACCAACAGCGCAGGCTCAGGTCGGCGTCCTCGTGATAGAGGAAGTAGGAGGAGTCGAGGCCGCCAAGGCGGGTCCACACGGCCCGGCGCATCGACGAACAAGGCACCACTCACCGACGCGACGTCGCGCGCCACCTGGTGTTGGCTCACGTTCTCCCCGCAGCCACCAGCCCAGCTGATCCCGAGGAAGTGCACGGGGTTCCCCGCGGCATTCACTCGCTCGGGCGCGTCGGCCATGACGACCAGCCCGGTCACCAGACCGACGGTCGGGTCGGAGGCAGCCGAACGCAGCGCGTCGAGGGCGCCAGGGCGGAGGACCGCGTCCGAGTTCACGAACACCAGTACGTGGCCGCTCGTGGCGTCCACACCGAGGTGACAGCCGGCGGCGAATCCACCGTTGCTGGGTGCCGTCACGACCCGGACGCCGGTGACATCAGGGAGGGAGGTGACCCCGTTGTCCACCAACACCACGTCGTCGCCGTCGGCGAGCTCGGCACGGATGGCGTCGATGCAGGCAGGCAGGTCCGGCTCGTCGCCGTAACCGACGACGACGACGCTCACAGTGGTCACGTGACGCGAACCCGCTCCACCGTGGACTCGTCGGGACGCGTGTCCTGGGGGGATGAGACGCGCGACGACGCGTCCACCGCCGCCTTGAGCAGCGCGACCTCCTCGGCCAGGATCCGAGTGCGTTCCCGAAGGAGCCCAGCCTCGGAGCTGAGCTGCATGATCATCACCAGCATGATGAGGATGCCGAGGAAGAGCAGGAGGTTGAAGGGGATAGCGACGCCGGTGAGCTCCGCCGCCCGGCCGAGCAGGTCGGGGAAGAGGGCCAGCGTGGCGGCGCCCAGCCCCAGCACCACCCAGAGCACGGCATACCGGCCGCGTAGGTAGCGCCGGCGCACCATCTCGATGACGACGGCGACGAGCAGCAGGCCGCCGACGACGCCCAGCCAGTAAGCGTGCTGGCTCATCGGGAACCCTCCGGCGCGAGCGACCAGTCCCGGACCAGGCCGAGCAGGACCACGACGCAGGCGCGCCCGAGGTCGAGCGTCGACCCCACCACTGCCGCGACTGGGGTGGCCACCGAGCCGGGGTCGCATGGCGACGGGCACCTGGGCGACCATCAGCCCGGCCTTGTGCGCGATGACGAGACTCTCGAGGGTGTCACCGAGGTACTCGGCCGGATAGTGCTGGGCATAGAGGCGGATCGCGGCTGGCCCCGCCGCGCGGAAGCCCGAGGTCGAGTCGTTGATCCGCACCCCGAGAATCCAGGTCATGACGTGCGCGAGGACGCTCATCGCCCATTGCCGCGGGCCCCGCACCGCATACTCGCCACCGCCGGCGAAGCGGGCGCCGATGACGACATCGGCGGACGCCAGGCAGGCGAGCAGCGACCAGATCTGGGCGGGATCATGCTGTCCGTCCCCGTCCACCTGCACGACGGCGTCGTAGCCGCCCCGCATGGCATGAACGAAACCGGTGCGCACCGCGCCGCCCACGCCGAGGTTGAAGGGCAGCGTGGCGACGGTCGCCCCGGCTCGTCGTGCTTCCGAGGCCGTGGCGTCGCTGGACCCGTCGTCGACCACGAGCACGTCCACCGAGGGGGCGTGCTCACGGAGCTGCCCGACGACCATCCCCACGTTGGCGGCCTCGTTGTAGGCAGGGACGACGACGAGGACCTTGGTGGGCAGGGCCCGCAGCTGGTTCATCGGCGTCGATCCTCGTGTCGGGGTTCTTCCCGAACACGGTGTCAGCGAGGTTGACCCGTGAGCCAGGGCCCACCCGCAAATCCATCCAAACGGAGGAGGCGGCCTGTCCGTTAGACTGGGGAACCGCCGGCGCGGGTGATACCCCGCTCTCGTGAATGCCCAGATGGGCTGCGCCGGGTCCGCAAACCACGCCATTCAACGGAGAGTTCGCATGTCCTCTGACACCATGCCGTTTGACTACAAGGTTGCCGACCTGAGCCTCGCCGAGGCCGGCCGCCACCAGATCCGCCTGGCCGAGCACGAGATGCCCGGTCTGATGAGCCTGCGCGAGGAGTTCGGGGCGGCCCAGCCGCTCAAGGGCGCCCGCATCGCCGGTTCGCTGCACATGACCGTGCAGACGGCCGTGCTCATCGAGACGCTCACCGCGCTCGGCGCCGAGGTCCGCTGGGCCTCCTGCAACATCTACTCCACCCAGGACGAGGCGGCCGCCGCGGTCGTCGTCGGCCAGGGCACCCCGGAGGACCCCCAGGGTGTCCCCGTCTTCGCCTGGAAGGGCGAGACCCTCCCGGAGTACTGGGACTGCACCGAGCAGATCCTCACCTGGCCCGGTGGCGAGGGCGCGAACATGATCCTCGACGACGGTGGCGACGCCACGATGCTCGTCCACAAGGGTCGCGAGTGGGAGGCCGCCGGTCAGGTGCCCCCCACCGACGCGACCGACTCCGAGGAGGTCGGGGTCTTCAAGGAGCTCGTCCGCAGGACCCTCGCGGCCGACCCGAAGAAGTGGACCAAGGTCTCCGAGCAGATCAAGGGCGTCACCGAGGAGACCACGACCGGCGTGCACCGCCTCTACGAGCTGGCCGCCACCGGTGACCTGCTCTTCCCGGCGATCAACGTCAACGACTCGGTCACCAAGTCCAAGTTCGACAACAAGTACGGCTGCCGCCACTCGGTCCTCGACGGCCTCAACCGCGCCACCGACGTCCTCATCGGCGGCAAGGTCGCCGTCGTCGTGCGGCTTCGGCGACGTGGGCAAGGGCTGCGCCGCGGCGCTGGCCGGCCAGGGCGCTCGCGTCATCGTCACCGAGATCGACCCGATCTGCGCGCTGCAGGCCGCGATGGAGGGCTACCAGGTCGCCCGCCTCGAGGACGTCGTCGGCATCGCCGACATCTTCGTCACCACCACCGGCAACTTCAACATCATCACCGCCGACCACATGACGCAGATGAAGAACAAGGCGATCGTGTCCAACATCGGGCACTTCGACAACGAGATCGACATGGCCGGCCTGGCCAAGATCCCCGGTGTCACCAAGACCGAGATCAAGCCGCAGGTCCACGAGTGGACCTTCCAGAACGGCAACTCGATCATCGTGCTGTCCGAGGGTCGCCTGATGAACCTCGGCAACGCCACCGGCCACCCGAGCTTCGTCATGTCGAACTCCTTCGCCAACCAGACGATCGCCCAGATCGAGCTGTTCACGAAGAACGACGACTACGACAAGCAGGTCTACGTGCTGCCCAAGCACCTCGACGAGAAGGTCGCGCGCCTCCACCTCGACGCGCTCGGCGCCAAGCTCACCGAGCTGACCAAGGAGCAGGCCGCCTACATCGGTGTCGACGTCGCCGGCCCCTACAAGCCGGAGCACTACCGCTACTGAGTGAGCGGGTCACCCCGCCACCACGCATCCGGTATGCCGCCCGCTCACCAGAGCGGGCGGCATACCTGTATCACCATGCGCCCCCACGAAACGGACGATCTTCGGTTCGTTTGGCGAGAGCCCAGGGGGCAGCCGGATTAGAGTCGCCAGCGCTGCTCCTACCGGGAAGGGTCCGTCCGATCGCCGTCACCACTGACCAGCCGGTCCGCCCCGCCACGCCTCTCCTCAGGGAGGTCGGACCGGCGTTCGTCGTCTTCCTCGGGGTGCTCGTCGCTGTGGCTCAGTTCGCCGGGGTGGTGGGCTGGCGCCCCCTCGCCGGTCGAGCGGCCAGTGCGGGGATGCTGTTTGGCGCGCTGGTCGTGGCAGGGGCATTCGTCGCGACCGGGCGACAGCGCAGGCGTCGAAGACAGGTGCCAGTCTCCCGGGTGTGGGGTCTGCTGCCGCTGGTGCCTGCTGCGGTGCTCGTGGGCTATGCCGTCCGGGGACAGTTCCTCTCGCGAGGCACCAGGGTGGAGTGGTTCCTGGGGGGCGACCACGTGCGCCACCTGCTGTTCGTCGCCGACGAGCGCAACGCCGGCATGTTGACGTACGCGCATCAGGTGTACCCGCGGGCCTGGCACACCCTGGTCGCGGCGGTGTGGTCGGCATCGGGCGCGAAGCCGGACGCGGCAGGCTTCGTGAGTCTTGTGGACCAGATGTCGACGGCTGTCTGGCTGTTGGCTGCCCTGTTGGCCCTGGTGACGGGACGGCTCGGAGCGGTCCTCGCGCGACGGTGCGGACTGTCCCCGGCCGGTGTGGGTGTGGCCGGACTCGTCGCCGGTGCCCTCGCACTGCTGCCCTCCTTCATGGCGAACTATCTGTCGCTGGGGTTCGAGAACTCGCAGTTGGCCGCCGTGCTCCTCGCCGTCGTCGCCATCGAGGTCGTCGAGCGACCTGACAGCCGCTCTGCGCTCGTCGTGTGTGCGACGTCCGCCGCCCTCATGGCTCACACCTGGCAGCTGCTGATGGTGCCGGTGGGGCTGGGCGTCGCCATCTGCGCCGTGACGCTGATCCGACGCCGGCCCGTCAGCGGCGTGGCCTGGACGCTGGTGATGGGCGCTGTGTCGCTGGCCGTGGCCGCACCCGGGCTCCTGTCGGTCGTGAGATCGGTGGGAGTCGGTCACGCCACCGACGCCGGCGTGGTGGCGCCGTTGCCCCTGGTGCTCCTGCCGTTGGCGGTGCTCGGTGCGGTGGTGCTCGGTTTCCGACGGCGAAGGGACTGGCGGGTGGTGGCCTGCGTCGTCCTGGTGCTCGTCCCCGCCTTCACCGGACTGGCCCTGGCCGCCCGGGTGGGGATCCCACCCACGCAGTACTACCCGAGCAAGCTCATCTGGCACACAGCTGCGCTCGGGCTGGCCCCACTCGGGGTCTTGACCGCCCAGGTGCTGGTCGCTCTGCACGAGCGCTCCTCAGCCGTGGCGGTCGCGACTCGTACGGTCACCACCGCAGCCCTGGTCGTGATCGTGGCCTACGCCTTCGCCACGCCGGTCGCGGCACAGCTCCATCAATGGTCGAAAGTGCACGGCGCGACCGTCCTGACGGCCGTGACGACACCGGACGCTCAGTCCGCCCAGGTCGTGTGGCTCGGCAGCGGTCACGCCGACGACGACAGGATCGTGCGGATCCTGCTCGACTACTACCGCGTGGCCCAGACGACGCAACGCACGCCCCAGGGACCGCTCACGCGTCGCGGAAGAATGCCAGCTGCTCCAGGCGAGCCCAGCGCCGGCCGTCCTGAGCGACCAGCCCGCCGATGCCGTGGCCGCTCGATACTCGTGCGCGCCCGCCCTGCACGTCGTCCAGGTCCCTCCGGGGCAGGGCCGGTAAGGGCCGGGATGCCCAGGACGTGCACCGACATGTGTGATGATTCGTGAGGGAACTGTGACGTAACAGGGAGAGGGCTGACGCTGGTGAAGGGTCGCGTACTCATCGTCGATGACGATCTGGCGCTGGCAGAGATGCTCGGCATCGTCCTGCGCAACGAGGGGCTCGAGGTGACGCATGTGGCCGACGGCTCCAGCGCGCTGGGCGCCTTCCGCGACTCCCGGCCCGATCTCGTGCTGCTCGACGTGATGCTCCCCGGCGTGGACGGCATGGAGGTATGCCGCCGCATCCGGGCCGAGTCCGGCGTGCCCATCGTCATGCTGACGGCCCGCACCGACACCCTCGACGTCGTCGTCGGGCTGGAGTCGGGCGCCGACGACTACGTCGTCAAGCCGTTCAAGCCCCAGGAGCTGATCGCCCGCATCCGGGCCCGCCTGCGGCGCGGCGACGAGCCGGAGCCCGAGCGTCTCGAGATCGGCGACCTCGCAGATCGACGTGGCCGGTCACTCCGTCAAGCGCGACGGGCACGGGCTGTCGCTGACGCCGCTCGAGTTCGACCTGCTCGTCGCCCTGGCCCGCAAGCCCTGGCAGGTGTTCACCCGCGAGGTGCTGCTGGAGCAGGTCTGGGGCTACCGCCACGCCGGCGACACCCGGCTGGTCAACGTGCACGTGCAGCGGCTGCGCTCCAAGATCGAGCACGACCCCGAGCACCCCGAGATCGTCGTGACCGTGCGAGGCGTCGGCTACAAGGCCGGCCCGAGCTAGCCATGGCCCCGTCGGCCTCACCCAGCCCGGAGCGGGCGCCGACCCGCCGGTTCACCGACCAGAGAGCCCAGGCGCTGCGCCTGCTGCGCATCGGCGCGAGGGGCAGTCGCAGGGCGCTGGCCGTCGGCGGGGCGCTGGCTGGCGCACACGTGGCGCTCGTCCCTGCAGTTCCGGGTCGTCAGCAGCACCATGCTGCTCGGGCTCGCCGTGGTCCTCGTGCTCGGCACCTACCTCTTCCAGTCGATCTCCGACGGCCTCGAGCAGGACCGCATGGCCAGTGCGCAGGTCGAGACGGCGCGGCTGGCCACGACGTCCAGGGCAAGTTCGACGAGACCACCGCGGCCACCAACACGCCGTCGCTCAACCTCTTCGCGCAGACGGTCATCAAGGGTGCGGCCACCCCGGGCGGTGACACCGACCGCCAGCTGGTCTTCACCCGCAGCCTGGGCAACACCAGCCCGGCCCTGCTCAACACGGTGCTCTCGGGCCGAGCCGGGCTCACGAGCATCCCGGCCGAGCTCCGTGACGCGGTGCGACGCGACCCACGCCACCAGCAGGTGCAGCTCACGTCGGTCCCGGACAGCCAGGGCGGCAGCCAGACGCGTGGCGGCCGTGGTCGTGGGCTCCCAGATCGACGTGCCGGTGGCGGGCAAGTACGACCTGTACGCCGTCTATCCCATGCAGCGCGAGCAGGCGACCCTCGGCCTGGTGACGAGGACCTTCACCCTCGGCGGGTTCTTCCTCGTCGCTGCTCGTGGGCGCCGTCGCCTGGGTCGTGACCCGGCAGGTCGTCAACCCGGTGCGCCGGGCCGCGATGGTCGCCGAGCGGCTGTCGTCGGGGCGGCTCAACGAGCGCATGGGCTCCCGGGGCGAGGACGACCTCGCCCGCCTCGCCAAGTCCTTCAACGCGATGGCCGACAGCCTGCAGACCCAGATCCGCCAGCTCGAGGGTCTGTCGCGGCTGCAGCAACGTTTCGTCAGCGACGTCTCGCACGAGCTGCGCACGCCGCTGACGACGATCCGGATGGCCGCCGACCTCATCCACGACTCCCGGGTCGACTTCGACCCGGCCGTCTCCCGCTCGGCCGAGCTGCTGCACCACGAGCTGGACCGGTTCGAGGAGCTGCTCGCCGACCTGCTCGAGATCAGCCGGTTCGACGCCGGCGCGGCGAGCGCTGGACGCCGAGGTGACCGACCTGCGGGACACCGTCGGCGCGGGCCGTCGACGCCGCGCAGCCCGTCGCCGACCGCTGGGGCAGTGTCATCAAGGTCGAGGTCGTCTGGGCCCACCGACGCCGAGATCGACGCCGCGTCGGGTCGAGCGCATCCTGCGCAACCTGGTCGTCAACGCCCTCGAGCACGGCGACGGCCGACCGGTGGAGATCGCGCTGTCCGGCGACGACACGGCCGTGGCCGTGACCGTCCGCGACCACGGTGTCGGTCTGCGGCCGGGCGAGGCCGCCCTGGTGTTCAACCGGTTCTGGCGAGCCGACCCCGCGCGGGCCCGGACGACCGGCGGCACCGGGCTGGGGCTGGCGATCTCGTTGGAGGACGCCCGCCTGCACGACGGCTGGCTGCAGGCCTGGGGCGAGCCGGGGGAGGGCTCCTGCTTCCGGCTCACCCTGCCGCGGCGCATCGGCAGCCCCATCGTGGAGTCGCCGCTGCCGTTGCGCCCCGAGGACCTCACCGCCGAGCCCGGCCACCGTCCACGGCGACCGTGAGCGCAGCGCAGATGTCGGTGACGGGGGTGCGCCTGCAGAGCGGTCGCCCTTCACCCGGGGGAGGGGGCGCGTCGTGAGGCGCCGGTATGCCGTGTGGCTGGCGGTGTGCGGCCTGCTGCTGTCGGCCTGTGGTGGCCTCTCCACCAGCTCGCCGGTGCACCAAGGGCTCGACGTCGGCACGGTCCAGGAGAACGAGGTCCGGGTCGTGGTCAACCCGGTCGGTCCGGGGTCTTCGCCCGAGGAGGTCGTGAGCGGCTTCATCCGGGCCGCCGCGGCCAGCGACGACCAGTACCAGGTGGCGCGGTCCTACCTCGTGCCGGCGCAGGAGGCGACGTGGCGCCCGGACTCCTCCGTCGTGGTCTTCACCGACGACTCGTCCCTGACGATCACCCGCTCCGGGAGCAGCTCGGTCAAGGCGGTCGCCAGGGTCAGCGGCCGCATCGACGGCGACGGGCGCTACCACGAGCTGCCGCCCGGCTCGACCGTCTCCGTGAGCTTCGGGCTGCAGCGCATCGGAGGTGAGTGGCGCATCTCCAAGCTGCCCGACGGCTTCGGCACCTGGCTGAGCGAGGCGGACGTCAGCAGGCTGTACGACCCGTTCCGCATCTACTTCATCTCGGCCACCGAGCGGCGGCTCGTGCCGGACGTGCGGTGGTTCCCGGTCGGCACCGGGCTGGCGACCCGGCTGGCCCGCACTCTGCTGGCCGGCATCCCGGACTACCTGAGCGGTGCCGTGCGCAGCGACATCCCCGCAGGCACCCGCCTTGCGGTCGACTCCGTGCCGATCGAGTCCGGGACCGCCCAGGTCGACCTCACGGCGACGCGGGTCAGCAGCGACCCGGCCCAGCGCCAGGGACTGGCCGCCCAGCTGCTGGCGACCGTGATGCAGGCCTCCGGGGTCGAGCGGGTCGCCCTCCAGCTCGACGGGCACCGACCTGCAGGTACCCGGCGCGCCGAGCACCGGACTCTTCGACCTCAGCGCTCTGGGCTTTCCCAACCCCGGCCGACGCGGTGAGCCAAACCGGTGCTGCGCAAGGGCACCAGCCTCGTCGCCGTCGACCCAGAGCAGCTCGGCGACCCGGGGATCCGGCCGCCCACCCAGCCCAACGGCTCGTTGCCGTCGATCCCGCTCGGCTGGACCTACCTGGCCATGTCGCCCTCCGGCGGGGAGGTCGCAGCGGTGAGCGGCGACCGCAGCCAGCTCGAGCGGTGGCGTGGGCTCACCGCACTTCCGGTGGTCACCGTCGGCAGCCGAGCTGACGCGCCCCGCCTACGACGCGGCGGGAGTGCTGTGGCTCGCAGGCGTGCAGGGCGGCGCCAGCAGGCTCTGGGCCGTCAACCCGTCGGCCGACCCGAAGACCGCCCAAGGCCGGCCACAGCTGGTCTCCGCAGGCTGGTTGGAGGCTCGATCGGTCGTCAGCCTCCGCTTCTCGCCCGACGGGCAGCGCGTCGCCCTCATCTCCACAGACCGGAACGGCCGAGCTCCCCGGATCGACGTGGCCGGCGTCGTCCGCCAGCCCAACGGCCTACCGCAGTCGCTGTCCACCCCCATCACCCTGGCGCCGTCGCTCACGACGGCTCGCGACCTGGTCTGGGTCGACGACGCCACCCTCGCCGTCCTCGGGCGCAAGATGGCCTCGCAGGCGGTGCGGCCGTGGTTCGTCCCCCTCGGTGGGCCGATCACCGCGGGTCCGGAGATCCCGGGCGCCATGACGATCACGACGGTCAACGCCGAGCGCGGCCTGGTGGTGACGACCGACCGTGGCAGCGTCCTGATCAGGGCCGGCAACAGCTGGCAGAGCGTGGGGCCGGCGACCGACTTCCTCGTCGCCGGTCGCTGACCTCACGGCGCGTGAAGGAGAACGAAATCGCTGCTGGACGCCATCGTCGTCCAGTGCTGCTCATGGATCAGCGCATCGCTGAGCGCCGAGGTCTTGTCGAGCAGGGCGTATCGAGCGTCGATGTGGGTGAGGAACGACTGCCAGCCTGGCTTCCCGTTGCCCGCGTCGATGTACTGACGCAGGTAGCCGCTGGGATAGATCTCGACCCGCAGGTCCGCTGCAGGCACCAGGTCAGGGTGAGTCCACAACAGCCAACCGCTGACGCCGAAGTCGTCCATGACGACGCTCTGCGCGGGCACCGCAGCGAGAGCCCTGTCGATGCGCTCCCATGCCGCCGGGATAGACGGACGACGTCGCGCCCGACCGGGCCCGCGCAGAGCACCAGCGGCGAGCCACGAGCACTCCGGCGCCAGGGCCCGGAGGAGACCGCGCCGTTCACGTCGGTCGACCCGCTCGCGGACCGAGGGCGAGGAGAGCCTGGAGGGCGCTGGCCAGCAGGGGCGCGCAGAGGATGGCGCCCAGGGGCACCAGGCGCCACATGGACGAGGCTCGAGGACGGCCGAGAGGGCGAGCCAGACGTACTGCCACAACGGGCGGGGCCACGGGCGCAGCAGCCAGCACACTGCCGTCACGATGATCGCGGCGGCCGTGGTGATGGCGAAGGCGTTGCTGAGAGGGGTGGCCGCCCACTCGTCGGCGATCCAGGCGGCGTTGTTGGCGACCGTGAACGGAGCGGTGAGCAGCCGAGGCCCGAGGGGCGTGACGCGCGATGACGACCAGCGTGGCCACGTTGAGGGCAGCCAGGCGGATGGCCAGCTCGCGGCGGCCCTCCGACTTGGGCAGCACGAGGCAGACCGAGGTGACGACCCCGAGGAGGATCCCGAACATCCACAGCCCGTGGCAGCACGCCCACAGCCAGAACAGCGGCACCAGCCACCACCGCGGGCGGCGATCCTCAACGGTGCGAAGCCAGCGCGACGACCACCACGGCGAACAGCACGAAGCTCACGAGCTGGGGTCGCGGGTTCAGGCCCCCGCTCGCACCCAGGATCGCCACCCCGGTCGCCAGCGCGGCGGCGAGCCGTCCTCCGAGCCGCCGGCTCGCGGCATACACCAGGACCGCGAGGCAGAGGATGCTCAACGTGCGCAGCCAGAGCACCGCCCCCAGGCCGGCCCAGCGGTAGGCCTGGGCGGCCACGCGCTTCGGGGAGCCACTGGGTCGCCAGGTACGGCTGGTCCGCGAACGTGGCCCACGGGTCCGGGCCATAGATCTGGTGGGTGTCGAGGATGTGCTCGCCGACCCGAAGGTGCCACCAGAGGTCCGGCTCGGCGAAGTGGGACAGCCCGCGGGCCAGGGCCACGACGAGCATCAGCCCGATGGCGGTGATCGGTCAGGAAGGCGGGGGTGCGGCGGCTGCTGTTCACTCGCGGCTCCATCAGGACATAGCCCAGGTCGGCCTTGGTCACGTTCCAGTGCCACTGGTCGCTGCAAGGCCGAGACCAGCGGTGCGTCGCTCTTGAGCAGCGCGGCGTGGGTCTGCGTGCGTTTCGAGGTATGCCGACCAGCCCGGTTGCGCCTGCAGCGCATCGATGAAGCCGCGGACGTGCTCAGGGGCGTAGACCTCGACGCGGATGTCGAAGACCGGCTTGACGCTGCGGGGCTTGGAACATCAGCCAGCCGGACAGGTCGCCGTCGGAGATGACGTGGGTGCCCTGCGGGCAGGGCCCGAAGAGCGGGGATCAGCCGGGTCGGGACGCCGTGAGCCTGCTGAGCCCGCAGGGCCGCCAGTGGGATGGCCAGGGCGACGGCCACGGTGGCGGCCCCGACCAGGACCGCCCATTCCCGGCGGCGCCGGGCTCCGTCGTTCCATGGTGCCGCGTCCGAGGCGGGTGACCGGTCGGTGAGGTAGGTCTCAGCGGCGTCGGCGAGCAGGAGCGCGCCCACGCATGGCCCCGATCGCCACGGTGCGTTGCATGACCAGCACGAGGAGGATGGCGGTGACCCAGAGCATCAGCTGCCAGGCAGGCGGCCGGCGTCGGCTGATGACCCACAGGGCGAAGACGCCGGCCAGCACTGCGAGCGACAGAGCCACCGAGGGGGTGCGCGACCGACGAGGCCATCCACTCGCTGACGAACTGGCGCGCGTTGCCGCCGACCTCGAACGGCGAGAGCAGCAGCCTCGGCCCGAGCGGCGTCAGGCCCGCGGCCAGCGCGGACGCTGCCAGCACCGCGATCAGCCGGGCTCGCGCCTCGCGCGTGAAGAGCCGCTGGAGAACCAACGCCGACCACGATGAGCGCGCCGAGGCCCAGCCCGAGCGACCACACCCCGTGGACGCAGGCGGCCAGCCAGGTGAACGGGACCAGCCACCAGCGCGGCCGGCCGTCTTGCGCTGAACGCCACCAGGCCGACGGTGCTCACCACGATCATGATGAACCCCAGCAGCTGCGGTCGCTCGGTGAGCGAGGGCCACGCGCCGGCGAGGGCCAACGCCGTCGCTCCCAGAGCGATGGCCGGCCGGGCCAGCCGGCGGGTCGCCAGCAGCAGGCACAGGACGAAGACGGTGATGCCGGCAGCGCGGCTCCAGGCGACGGCGGGCAGTCCCCAGCTGGTCGTACAGGCTCGGTCGCGAGCGACGGACGGCAGCCACTGGGTCGGCTCGTACGTCCGGCTGGCGTAGGGCGCGAAGGGGTCGGGGCTGGCGAACCGGTGGCCGTCGAGGAGGAACTGTCCGACCTTGAGGTGGAGCCAGGGACTGGGGTCGCTGACGGGTCGCGTGACGAGGGCGGTGAGCACCAGACCGGCTGCCGTCAGAAGCGTCCATCCGAACCGGGGCAGGCTCCGCAGATGGGCGCGCGGAACATGGGTCCCACCCTGTCTGGCTGCAGGCAACGCAGGCAAGGAACGCGCCGCGCCATCGTCCGTTTTGCCGATGTTCGCGCGCTCGAAGGTCCTAGTCGGGTAGTGACTCGACGGTGGATTCGTCGACGGCGCCCGTCTTGCGAGGCTATGGCGCAGCAGACGCCCGTCTGTCCCGTTGGTCTCGAAAGGATTCACCGTCATGAGCAAGTTCGTCGCCAAGTTCCAGGCCCGCCTCGCCACCCGCGAGGAGGGTGCCACCGCGGTGGAGTACGGCCTCATGGTCGCCCTCATCGCCATCGTCATCATCGTCGCCGTCGCCCTCCTCGGTACCAACCTCAACAGCCTCTTCACCACGGTCGCTTCCAGCGTCTGAGCCGAGCTCGGCTCTGAGCCCATCAGCGTCGGAAAGGAGAGCTCGACATGTCCAAGTTCATCGCGAGGTTCGTTCGCGCGCGATGAGCGAGGTGCGACGGCTGTCGAGTACGGCCTCATGGTCGCCCTCATCGCCATCGTCATCATCGTCGCCGTCAGCGCTCCTGGGTACCAACCTCCACGGCCTCTTCACCACGGTCGCCACCAGCGTCTGAGCACGTCCAACTGCCCGACGGGACCCCCGCCGTGCATCATGAAGAGAGGTGTCATGAACGAGTTCCGGACCTCCCGATCGACCCACGCAGGTGGGCCGGCCGGGCGAGATGGCTCTTTCACCCTCGCCTCGCGGTCGCGGTGACCGCGTTCGCTTCGGCTGGTGCCGAGGCGAACGCGGTGCCACCGCCGTGGAGTACGCGCTCATGGTGTCGTTGATCGCTGTGGTGATCGTCGGTGCCGTGACCCTGTTCGGCCAGAACGTGATCCAGCTGTTCCAAGTCCCGGCTAGCGCTCTCTGAGCCATGGCTACCAAACGACGTCGAACAGCTCCGCGAACGCGGGGCCGCAGCAGTGGAGTTCGCTCTTATCCTGCCGGTCCTGTTGATCCTTGTCGGCGGGATCATCGACTTCGGTCGGCTCTACTGGGACGCAGATCCAGCTCGCGAACGCCGCCCGCGACGGCGTGCGCCTGGCCGCGCTGGGGACGACCTACACCACCTCGCAGATTCAGAGCCGGGTGATCACTGCCGCGCAGCCCCTCGGTCGTGGTCGCCGGCAGGTGTCAATGTCACTGCCTGTGCGGGCGCGGGAACCAGCGCCGTGGTCATCGTGTCCCACAAACGGCCTTCAGCTGGACCGTCCTCGGACATGTTTCCCGGTATCCCAGTGCCCAGCCCGCAGGGAAAGGCGACGATGACATGCGCCACATAACACGTCACTGCACTGCCGTCGTCTCGCCTGGCACGGCCGCGGCGAAAAGGGGGCTACCAGCGTTCTGGTCGTCATCCTTCTGGTCCCTGTCCTGTTCGGGGCGGCCGCTCTCAGCTATCGATGTTGGCAACCTCATGTGGGAACGCCGCCAACTCCAGAACGGCTCGGACGCAGCCGTGGTCGCGGCCGCTCAGACATGCGCGCTCACGCCCTGCTCAATGCCCCACTGGTGCCACGCCGGCCCTGACGGCGGTCGCTGGGCGCCAATGCCGCGGACAACGCCACGACCGTATCGTCGATCTGCGGCAACGCCGCGGCCCAGACGCACCGCGCCGGCGTCTCACCCTCTGCGCGTCGGCGGGTGCCGACCCCGCCGCCGAACCCGGGATCACGGACTGCCCAGTGGTCCCGAGCGTCGCTGAGCTCCGGTACGCCGTACGTCGAGGTACGCACAGAGACCAAAACCAGCTCCGGTGGCAACGCGATCAGCAACAGAATCGCCTCAGTCATCGCCGGGCAGCCAGGTCGGCACGACGGTCCGGTCGTGTTCACGCGCTGCGTGGGGCCCGGCAGCACCGAGCAGCCTCAATGTCTTTCCCATCGTGATGTCCTACTGCGACTGGGCGCATGACACCGGCATACACCGGCACGCCCGGGTCGGCGACCTACCCCCCGGGCCCGGTGTCGTCCGATCACGCCCCTACGGATACGGCGCCGGCAACCCGTGGACCTCCATCACGGAGCAGGTCATCTACACCAAGGGCAGCACCTCCACCTGCACGACGTGGAACGGTCACAGCGCGCCGGGCAACTTCTACTCGTGAGCTCGGGCGGGTGCAGCACCAACAGCGTGCTCGACGGCTGGGTGCAGGCCACCACGGGCAACTCGTCACCGTGCTCTGGGATCGGCAGCCTACCTCGGCCAGGTCATCTACATCCCGGTCTTCGACTGCATGGCGTCCGGGCCCGACGACGATCACCGCGGGCGACCAACTGCAACAGTGGGTCAGGCAGCAACACCTACTACCACGTCATGGGCTACGCAGCGCTCTACCTGACCGGCTGGTACTTCTCGGGCACCTCGCAGGCCTCCATCAAGTCGGGATCAGCGCCCTGCAGTGGCGGGGACCGGTGCATCTCGGGCTGGTTCCTCAAGGACCTGGTCTCCGCCGGCTGACATCACCGAGCCCGCCCCCGGCGGAACGCCCAACCTCGGCCTCATCGACATCAATTCAGCTGGATAAGGAAAGACACACCATGGGACGCAGGATTCTCGCCATCTTCGCCGCAGCCATCATCGCCCTCGTCGGCGTGGTGTCGGTGATGCTCTACGCGCGCGGCGCCGATGCCCGGGCGGTGTCGGCCAACCAGCCCACCACGGTCTACGTCAGCACCAAGGCGATTCAGGCCGCTACTCCGCTCAAGGACGCGGTGCGCACCGGCTCGCTGGTCAAGACCGTCGTGCCGGCGAAGGCCGTGCCGCTGGGCGCCCTCTCCGACGTGAACTCCGACAACAGCTCGCTGGTCGCCGTCACGGACATCGCGCCCGGTGAGTATGTCCTCGCGTCACGCTTCGGCGACCCAGCCGCAGGGCACCAAGGCCATCGAGGTGCCGGCAGGCAAGGTCGCCGTCTCGGTCCAGCTGAGCGACCCGGCTCGCGTCGGCAGCTTCGTGACCCCCGGCAGCCACATCGCCATCTTCGACTCCTACAAGATCAAGGCGCTCGGCGACTCGGCCGCGGCCAAGCAGCTCAACGATGGTGACATCAAGGGAACCAGCCTGCTGCTCGACGACGTTCTCGTCATCGGCATGGGCGCCACAGCCCTCAACCCCGGCACGCCGACGACGACGGGCGGCGCAGCAGAACGGCCAAGCCGCTCCAGCGCCCAGCTTCCTGGTGACCGTGGCCGTGACCCCGAACGAGTCGGCTCGCCTCATCCACGCCATCGACACTGGAAGTCTGTATGCCGTGCTGCGCAGCTCGGACCTCAAGATGGCGAACACCCCGACTGGTCACGGACCTGAACCTCTTCGACCTCTCAGGAGCTGGGCAGTGACCCTGCTGTGGGACGCGGACCCCACCGCCGCAGACCGGTACGACTTCGCCGTCGGCAAGGACATCGTCCGCCTCGACAACCTCGCCGCGGTCGGCCGGGCCCTGCAGGAGTCGCCGCACGACCCGCTGCTCATCATCGGTCCTGACGTCGACATGCAGAGTGCCTGCGACCTCTCCGACCTCGCCCGCGTCGAGCGCCCCGAGCTCGGCGTCCTGCTGCTGCGCCGTCGGCTCGACGTCACCGTCCTCGCGCAGGCGCTGCGCTCGGGCATCCGCGAGGTCATCCCCGCCGACGACCTCACCGGCCCTGGCCGACGCCGCCCGACGCAGCCGCGAGCTGTCCTCCAAGGTCGCCGGCCACGTCGGCGACGACCGGCGGTGACCGAGGGTCGCGTGGTCACGGTCTTCTCCGCCAAGGGTGGCGTCGGCAAGACGACCTTCTCGACCAACCTGGGTGCCTACCTCGCCTCCAAGGGCTCCAAGGTCCTGCTCATCGACCTCGACCTCGCCTTCGGTGACGTCGCGCATCAGCCTGCAGCTGCTGCCCCAGAACTCGATCGTCGACCTGATCGCGCATGACGGGCCACATCGACGAGCAGGCCTCGCCTCGATCGTCACCCGGCACGAGAGCGGCCTCGATGTCGTCGCCGCACCGTCGGAGCCGAGCGACGCAGACCGCATCCCCGGACCCCTCGTCGGGGAGGCTGCTCCGGGTCGCCACGCCGCACTACGACTACGTCATCGTCGACACCCCGCCGGCGTTCACCGAGCACGTGCTCGCCGCCTTCGACGTCAGCGACCTGCTCATCCTCATCGCCACGCTCGACATCCCGGCGGTGAAGAACCTGCGGCTCACCCTCGACACCCTCGACCTGCTGGGCAACCCCAAGGAGAGCCGGCTCGTCGTGCTCAACCGGTCCGACGCGAAGGTCGGGCTGCGAGCCGAGGACGTCGTGGCCGCCCTCAAGCAGGACATCGCCGTCATGGTGCCCAACAGCGCGGCCGTCCCGGCCTCGATCAACCGTGGTGTGCCGATCATCCTCGACGAGCCGACGCACCCGGTCAGCGTCGCGCTGCGCGAGCTGGCCGAACGTTTCGTCCGCGTCCAGGCGCCCGCCGCAGGTGCCCAGCCGGCCAAGGCCGGACGAGCCGCAAGCGCGTCCGAGCGCTGGTGCCTCGCCGAGGAGGCAACCGATGAGTCTCGCCGACCGTCTCGAGAGCGTCCGCCGCCAGCAGCAGCAGGCCGCGGCGCCGACGCAGCAGCGCAGCCCCAGCGCCCGCCGCCGAGCGGCATCCGCATCGTCGACCCGTTCGCCGCCGTCAAGGCGAGCGTGCACCAGGCGCTGCTGGACTCCCTCGGCCCGCAGCTCTACGACCCGCACCTGGACCAGTCCGAGCTCGAGAGCAGGGTCCGGCACACCCTCCAGGAGGTCATCGACTCCGAGGAGACGCCGCTCTCCCTCGCGGACCGCACGCGGATCGCCCAGGAGGTCGCCGACGAGATCCTCGGCCACGGCCCGCTCGAGCCCCTCCTGCGTGACAGCGAGATCACCGAGATCATGGTCAACGGTGCCGACCGCATCTACGTCGAGCGCGCCGGCAAGCTCTACCCGGTCGACACGCGCTTCTCGTCCGAGGCCCACCTGCGCCGCACCATCGACAAGATCGTCGGCCGCGTCGGTCGTCGCGTCGACGAGGCCAGCCCGCTCGTCGACGCCCGCCTGCCCGACGGCTCCCGTGTCAACGCGGTGATCCCGCCGATCGCGCTCGACGGCGCGATGCTCACCATCCGAAAGTTCTCGACCGACCCGTTCACCGACAAGGACCTCATCGCCTTCGGCACCTTCACGCCCCGGGTGCGCGACTTCCTCATCGGCGTGCGTCCGGGGTCGGCGCAACATCATCATCTCCGGTGGTACCGGCTCCGGTAAGACCACCCTGCTCAACGTCATCTCGTCCTTCATCCCCGACGACGAGCGCATCGTCACGATCGAGGACGCCGCCGAGCTCCAGCTCAAGCAGGACCACGTGCTGCGTCTCGAGTCCCGCCCGTCCAACATCGAGGGTCGCGGCGAGATCCCGATCCGCGAGCTCGTCAAGAACTCGCTGCGTATGCGCCCCGACCGCATCGTCGTCGGTGAGATCCGTGACGGCGCCGCGCTCGACATGCTCCAGGCCATGAACACCGGTCACGACGGCTCGATCACCACGGTGCACGCCAACACGCCCGCGCGACAGCCTCTCTCGTCTGGAGACGCATGGTCCTCATGGCCGGTGTCGACCTGCCCGTCCGCGCCATCCGCGAGCAGGTGGCCGGCGCCGTGGACCTGGTCATCCAGCAGGCCCGCCTCAAGGACGGCTCGCGCCGGATCACCGCCATCACCGAGGTCGTCGGCATGGAGAGCGACGTCATCACGATGCAGGACCTGTTCACCTTCGACTACAGCGCCGGCCGCGACGAGCAGGGCCGTTTCAAGGGCACGCTCGTCAGCACCGGCCTGCGCCCGAAGTTCTCCCAGGAGCTGCACGACCAGGGCATCGAGTTCGCGCCGGACCTGTTCGTCCGGGGGGTGTGATGCTGCGCTTCGCCGCTGCCGCGCGTGCGTCGGGGCCCGCACGGGCCCTCGGGGCCGTGCTGGCTGTGCTGCTCGGCGTCGGCGCGGCCGGTGCCGCGTCCATCGGAGCCTCGTATGCCGATGCCTCACCCGTCAGCGTCACCATCACCGCGCCGCAGCTGGCCGGCGGCGTCCTCACCGGTGCGCTGACGCTGCGCCGGACGGCGTGCCCGTGGCGCTCGACGCCGGGAGCCTGCACGGCGACGATCGACGGCAAGGCCTACCCCGTCGACGCATCGCGTCGGTCGGACCGGCCGCAAGCGCGCCACCGATGATCGTCGTCGACACGAGCGGGTCGATGGGCCCCCAGGGCATGGCCACCGTGCGCCAGGCCGTCAAGGCGTTCCTCGCGAGCGCGCCCGAACGACGTCGCGGTCGGGTCTGATCTCGTTCGCCGGGCACGGCCGGCGTCGACGTGCCGCCCACCAGCGACCGCGCGCAGGTCCAGTCCGCCGTCGAACGGTCTCGTGGTCGCACGGGCGAGACCACGCTCTACGACGCGATCGTCGCTCGCCGGGCCGGCCATGGCGGCTACCAGGAGCCGCAGCCTCGTGCTGCTCAGCGACGGTGGCGACACCGCGCAGCAAGGCGACGCGAGGCGCGGTGCCACGGCCTCCCTGCAGAGGTACGGCGTCCGCGCCGAGGTCGATCGGCGTTCAACACCGCCGACAGCGACAACACCGTGCTCGCCGGCTTCGCCGAAGGCGGGCGGTGGCACGCTTGCTGCCGCGCCAGCAACGCCGAGCGCGGTGCAAGGCGGCGTTCGACGACGCGGCCAAGACCCTCGACACCCAGCTGACCTTCTCGATGCAACGCCGGGACCGTGGCGCGCGGTACCAGAAGGTCGCTGCTCTCCGGCACGGCCGGCGGCGCTGCCCTTCACCGACCACGACGCTCGGTCGACTTCGGCGCGGCGTCCCGTCGCGCCCCCGACAGCGGCCCCCAAGCACCCCTCGCACCGACCGTCGCGTCGGCAAGGCCGCGTCGGCCACAGCTCGTCGCGCCCAAGGCATGCCGGCCTCGCTCATCGCTGCGATGGCGCGGTGGTCCTCGGGCTGCTGGTCCTCGCTGGGGGCGCTCTTCGTCGCCCGGCGTTCCGCTCCGGCCGCAGCCAGCGGGTGGACTCCATCGAGCGGTACGTCGCGCCCGGCGTCGCCGATGACCACGGACGCCAGGACCATGACCGCCACGTCGATGCCTCCGAGACCTGGTCATCGTCGGCGACCGCGTGATGGAGGGCCGCGAGTCGACCAGCAAGACCATGGCGCTCATCGACCGCGCCGACCTGCCGCTGCGGGCGGGTGAGTGGTGGGTGCTGCGGATCGTCGCCCTGGTGGTCGGCATCGCCGGCGGCCTGGTGCTGCTGCGCGGCGGGGTCGCTCATGACCGTCTTCGCGCTCGTCGTCGGGCGTGCGTCCTCGGGTGGTTCCTGCCCGCGTTCGTCCTGCGGTTCCTGGCCAAGCGTCGCGCCAAGAAGTTCGACACCCAGCTTCCCGACGTGCTCACCCTCGTCGCGAGCAGCCTGAGCACCGGGCTTCTCGCTGCTGCAGGCCCTCGACGCCGTGGCCAAGGACGCCGCCGAGCCCGTCGGCCAAGGAGTTCAGCCGAGCCCTGGCCGAGACGCGCATCGGCGCCGACGTCGGCGAGGCCCTCGAGCACATGGCCGCCCGCATGGAGAGCGACAACATGCGCTGGACCTCGATGGCGATCCGCATCCAGCGCGAGGTCGGTGGCAACCTGGCCGAGACGCTGCGCACGACCGCCAAGACGCTGCGCGAGCGCGAGGAGCTGGCTCGCCACGTCGCGCGCCCTGTCGGCCGAGGGCCGGCTCTCGGCGTACATCCTCATCGGCCTGCCGATCGGCATCTTCTTCTACACGATGAAGACCAACCGCGCCTACGTCGAGCTGCTCTGGACCCGAGCGCTGGGCCTGGCCATGTTGGGCGGCGGCATCATCTCGCTGGGCATCGGCTGGGCTGGATGCGCAAAGTCGTGGATGTGAAGGTCTGAGATGGCAGGATTCATGATGCTGGTCGTCGCGCTCGTCGCCATCGGGCTTGCCCTGGTCACCATCGTGCTGGCGGTGTCGTGGGGTGCCGGCGAGGCCACCGGCGTGGCGCGCTCGCTGGCCATCATCGAGCGCCAGATCGACGCGCACGAGGTCGGCCGTGCCGACCTGCCCGCGATGGAGCGCCTCTTCGCTGCCCGTTCTGGCAGAAGACCCGCGGCCTGGCCGACCGGCTCTGCCCCGGCGGGACCTCCGACCGCATGGCCCGGCGGCTGGACCTCGCCGGCAACCCGGGCACGTGGACCGCCGAGCGGATCATGGGGGCCAAGGGTGGCCTGCTTCTGGGGCTGTGCCTTCGTCGGGCTCCTCTTCGGTGGACTCGGCCTGCGGGGCCTGCTCTTCGGCGGCCACGGGCGCCGCTGCGGCTTCTTCCTGCCGGACCTGCTGCTCATGAACCTCGGCCTGAAGCGCCAGGAGGAGCTGCGGCTGGGGCTGGCCGACGCGCTGGACATGCTCACCGTCTGTGTCGAGGCCGGGCCAGGGCTTCGACGCGGCGCTCCTGCAGGTCGCCCGCAGCGTCGACGGGCCCGATCGCGGGTGAGTTCGCCCGCGTCCTCTCCGAGATCCAGATCGGCAAGTGCCGCGGACAGGCCTTCAGCTCGCTGGCCGAGCGCACCACGGTGCCGGAGGCGAAGAACTTCGTCAGTGCCCTCGTCCAGGCCGACCGCCTGGGTCTGCCGATCGGCAACGTGCTGCGCGAGCAGTCGCACCAGATGCGGCTCGTGCGCCGTCAGCGGGCCGAGGAGAAGGCGCAGAAGGTGCCGGTGAAGATCCTCTTCCCGATGCTGCTGTTCATCTTCCCGGCGCTGTTCATCGTCATCATCGGGCCGGGTGCGATCCGGATGATCGACACCTTCAGCCACAGTGACGGAGCTGGCGGCGGTCAGCGCAGCATGGTAGGCGGCGGTCAGCGCAGGTGGCCGACGGACTCCGACTTCACCAGGCCCAGCCGCAGCGCAGCCATCACGGCGGACGCGCGGTTGTGGGCGCCGAGCTTCTCGTAGACCTTCGAGACGTGGGTCTTGACGGTGGACTCGCTCATGTAGAGGCGCTTGGCCACCGCGGCGATGGAGTCACCGGCGACGAGCCGCTCCAGCACCTCCGACTCGCGCGGTGTCAGCCTCGGCTTGTCGTTGGAGTCGCGGCGACGCAGGGCCTCCGCGAGCCCGGTGGCCATGAACGCGTCCGGAGCGACGGCGGCCCGGCGCACGGCGGCGATGACCTCGTCCGAGGGTGCTGACTTGAGGACGAGGGCCGAGGCGCCGAGGTCGAGGGCCTCGAGCAGGGTCTCGTCGTCGTTGTGCATCGTCAGCACGACGATTCCCAGGCGCGGCGATGCCTCGCGCGCGGCGCGGGCCAGCACCAGGCCCGAGCCGTCCGGCATCGAGACGTCGACGACCAGGACATGGATCAGGTTGTGCGCGAGCACCGTGCGTCCCTCGGCGATGCCACCGGCCTGACCGACCACGGCAGAGATCGGGCTCGCTGTCGATCATGCGGCAGACGGCCTCGCGGACCAGGGTGTGATCGTCGATCACCACGACGTTGATGGTCATGACGGCTGGGGGATCCTTTCATGGGACAGCGTGGCCGAGGGTGCTGCGCCGCGGGCTCGCATCCGCATGCGGACGGCCACGCCATCGCCAGCGTAGGGGTCACGACGATCTCGGCCCCCAGGCCGTTCAACGGGTTGGCCGACGAAGTCCCGTCGGCCCCAGTGCGCTGGTGCCGTCGTGGGCCATCCACAGCTCGACCCGCGGCGCCGCGACGTTGAGCCGCACCTCGACCGTGGTCGAGTTGAGGGAGTGCCGCGCGTCGGACGAGCACCTGCAGGAACAAGCGGTAGATCAGCACCTCGGTGTGGGCGGGCAGCCGGAACCCCGTCTCGCTCAGGTGGATCCTGGTGCGTGACCCCAGAGCTGGAGCCGAAGTTCTGCAGCCGGGCGCCGATCATCGCGCCCAGCCCGGTGTCGGGCCGCACGGCGATACGCAGGTCGGCGATGTGCAGCCGCAGGTCGGCCAGCACCCGGGACACCTCGACGCGCAGGTCGTCGAGGCCCTCCGCGAGCGGCGACGCCTGGTCGCGGGCCACCCGTCGCAGCGGCGTCGAGACCGAAGCCGAGAGCCACCATCTCCTGGGCGATGCCGTCGTGCATCTCGCGCGCCAGCCGCTCGCGCTCCTCGAGCCCGGCCCGCTCGCGCAGCCCGGCGAACAGCACGGACAGGTCGATGTGGGCCGAGTGCCGGCGCGCGACCTCCTCGGCGGCGGCCAGGTCGTCGACGGTGAACGGGGTGACCAGGGGCCGGTCGGCGACCAGCAGGCCGAGGCGGTGGCCCTTGTCGTCGTTGAGCGGCACGATGATCATCGACCTGGCCACGATGTCGCCGGACCACTCCGTGAGCGTGGAGACCCCCTCGTGCCAGGACTTGGCCAGCACCGAGCCCTCGTCCATGGGGTCGGGCCACGGGGTGCGGTCGGCTCCACGGATCGCCAGCGGCACCGCGGGGTTGTCGCCGTAGCCGACGAGCACGGCGCTGCGCGCCGCCCGCATCCGGTTGGCCAGGTCCTGCAGTGCCATCTCCGCCGAGCCTGGGGCGTCGAACCCGGTGTCGAGCGTCTCCGCGAGCTCGTGCAGCCGGCGCAGGAGCAGGCCGGCCTCGGCCGCGACGTTGGGGTCGACCGGCGACGGGCTCGTCCTCGAGCCGGTGCGACCAGGCGCCGAGCAGCCCGAAGACCAGAGCCAGGAGGCACGCCACCAGGATGCGCTGCAGCTCGGACTGGTCGAGCGTGTGCGCCCACCACGACACGGGCACGGCGGTGACCAACCCGACCGCGAAGACGGACAGCGCCCCACGCCGCCCGAACTCCTGGCCGGCGTGGAAGGCGGGGATGAGGATCAGCAGCTTGGACCACGGGGACAGCGTAGCCCATCGCCGCGCCCGCGACGAGGGCGGCGACGCAGACCAGGCCAAGCAGCTCGGTCTGCCGACGCGCGGTGACACCCGCGACCGCCGCGTGCCAGAGCGGTGGCGGTCAGGTCGAGGGTCGTCACGAGCAGGATCCAGGGGAGGGCCGTGACCAGGCGGTGGTCGGCCGCGGCGAAGAGGGCGGTGACGACGGCCATGCCGAGGCGCAGCCGCGTTGCCATGGCAAGGCTGGGCAGCCAGCGCATGTTCGCCTCCCGTCTCGTGGTCCCCGGCGTCCAGCATCGATCCACAGGCCCGCGCCAAGCACTAGTCCCGTGCACAACCCTGTGCGGCCCGAATCGTGCATCGACACCGCCCGAGCGCTCACGGTGGACCCATGGGGGTCGTGGACCGGTGGCCGGCGTTGGCGCTGCGCGCGGTGGCCGCTCTGGGGGACCTGGCGCTGCCGATGAGCTGTGCCTCGTGCGCGGCGCCCGACGAGCGCGCTGTGCCGCGCCTGCCTGGCCGACGTGCGTCGGCTGTCTGTGGGTCGGAGGCCCGCGACAGGTGGCGCCCACCCCGGCTCCGGCGGGCCTGCCCGTCGACGTTCTCGGCCGGGCGCTACGACGGTGCGCTGTCCCGCATCGTGAGCGCCTACAAGGACGACGGGCGACGGGACTGCGCGGCGAGTGCTGGGCGGAGCTCCTGGCCGTCAGCCTCCATGGCCGTGCTCGGGGAGCCGCCACTCGCGCACCATCTGCGCGGCGACGGAGGCCCGGTGCTCGTGGTCCCGGTCCCGACGTCGCGCGGCGGCCCGTCGGCGGCGTGGCGACGCTCCGTTGGAGGCGCTGGCCCGTGCGGCCTGCGCAGGCTTCGCCCCGGCCGAGGTCCGCGCCGTCGCCGTGCTCCGCACCGCGGCGACGGGTCGAGGACCAGGCCGGTCTCGAGCGCCGCGCGGCGAGCGGTCAACCTCGAGCACTCGATGCAGGTGCGTGGCCGCTGGCGAGATGCTGGTCGCGGGCTCGGCCTGCGTCCTCGTCGACGACGTCCTCACGACCGGGGCCACCCTCGTGGAGGCGGCGCGAGCGTTGCGGGCCGGGGGCGCCCGGGACGTCATGGCGGCCACCATCTGCGCGACCCAGCGTCGCGCGGCGCCTTCGGCTGCGCGCCCGTGACGCGCCGCGCCGGGCCCCGCTGTCGCAATCACGGGGGTGGTCTACCGTCGGTCTATGGCCCCCCTGGCCCTCGTGAAGCCCACGACTCCAGGGCGCCCCGGACGCGGTCCGGCTGGCGCCCGGTGGCAGGGAGCGAGCCCCCGTCCCCCCGTCTCACGCAGGGGTGGTGCCGCGGCTGACCTGGGTCTTGCCAGCCCGCTCTCGCGCACCCATCGAAACCATGGAGGACACCGTGGAGATTGTCGTCACCGGACGCCACCTGCAGGTCTCAGATCGATTCCGGGCCCACCTCGACGAGAAGCTGGCGAAGATTCCCCAGCTCGCGCCGCGCGTGCAGCGCGTCGACGTCGTGGTCAGCCACGAGCCCAACAAGCGGCAGGCCAAGGCCTGCGAGCGGGTCGAGATCACCTGCCATGTCAAGGGGCCGATCGTGCGGTCCGAGGCGTGTCTGGACGACAAGTACGCAGCGCTCGACGTGGCGATGGACAAGCTCATGGAGCGGTCTGAGGCGGGCCCAGGACCGCAAGCGGGTGCACAGGGGCCGGCGGGCACCCGAGTCGGTCGCCACGGCCACGGCCCGGACGGTCGAGGCCGAGCCCGGCGGGCTCGGCACCGAGGACCACGTGCACCTCGTCGGAGTCGGAGGAGGACCGGTTCGGCACGCAGGGCAACTCGCCGGTCGAGATCCGAGAGAAGATCCACTCGACGGTGCCCATGGGCCTGGACCAGGCGGTCCGCGAGATGGAGCTCGTCGGCCACGACTTCTACCTCTACCACGACCAGGAGACCGGCCAGCCGAGCGTCGTCTACCGCCGGCGTGGGTGGTCCTACGGCGTCATCCACCTCGACGTCGACCATGCCGCGCACCAGCTCGGCCGAGAAGGTGTCCTGACCGGCGACGCCAGTCGACCGAGCGGCAACGGTGCTGGTCAGACGCGGTCGACCGGAGGAGACCGGTGATCGCGAACTGGCCAGCACCGTCGCCCGGCCATGACAGTATGGGCACGTGAGCATCGGGCGGGCGGACCAGGACGGGGTACCGGCGGAGCCGATCCGCGTCGTGATCGCCGACGACCACGTGCTCTACCGCCGCGGCCTGCAGATGGTGGTCTCCCAAGAGGACGACATCGACATCGTCGGCGAGGCCGGCGACGGCAAGGAGGCGGTCGACCGCACCATCGAGCTGCTCCCCGATGTCGTGCTCATGGACGTCCGCATGCCGATGACGTCGGGCATCGAGGCCTGTCAGACGATCAAGGCGGTCGTGCCCTCGACCAAGATCATCATGCTCACGATGTCCGACGAGGAGTCCGACCTCTACGAGGCGGTCAAGGCCGGCGCCAACGGCTACCTCCTCAAGGACGTCCCCGGCGAGGAGATCGCCGCCGGTGTCCGGGCCGTCCACAACGGCGACTCGCTGATCTCGCCCTCCATGGCGTCCAAGCTCCTGGCCGAGTTCGCGCAGATGAGCAAGCGCCAGGGGGAGCGGCCGAGCGCTGTCGGCGCCCCGCGGCTCACCGACCGCGAGCTGGAGGTGCTGCGCCTCGTCGCGCGTGGCATGGCCAACAAGGAGATCGCGCACGACCTGTTCATCTCCGAGAACACCGTGAAGAACCACGTCCGCAACATCCTCGAGAAGCTCCAGCTGCACTCGCGCATGGAGGCGGCGATGTATGCCGTGCGCGAGAACCTGCTCGAACCCGACGAATGACCGGACCGGCCCCCGTGCGCCTGTCCCGGGCGCAGGCGCGCCGGATCGCGTTGGCAGCACAGGGCTTCGGGGTCCCGCGGCCGCCGGCCTGGGCCGGCGTCGACGCGTCACCTGCAGCGGGTCATCGACCAGGTGCAGGTCGTGCAGATCGACAGCGTCAACGTCCTGTCGCGCAGTCACTACCTGCCGTTCTTCTCGCGGCTGGGCCCCTATGACCGGGCGCTGCTCGACCGCGCCCGGGACCGCGCGCCGCGCCGGCTCGTCGAGTACTGGGCCCACGAGGCCAGCCTCATCCCGCCGACGACGTGGCCGCTGCTGGACTTCCGGATGCGCAGGGCTCGGGAGGACGCCTGGGGCGGCATGCGGCGCGTGGCCCGCGACCATCCCGAGCTCGTGGCCGCGGTCCTGGCCGAGGTGCAGGCCCGTGGCCCGCTCACCTCGCGTCAGGTCGAGGCGGCGCTCGAGCACGACCTGCCTCGGCAGCGCGACGAGTGGGGCTGGAACTGGTCGCTGATCAAGACCGCGCTCGAGCACCTGTTCTGGGCCGGGCGCATCGGCTCGTCCGGTCGCACCGCCCAGTTCGAGCGACGCTACGCCCCGCTGGAGCGCGTGCTCCCCGCCTCGGTCGCAGCACTCGCCCTCGACCCGGACACCAGACCGCCCGACACCGAGGCGTTCAGGCAGCTGCTGATGATCGCCGCCCGAGCCCACGGTGTCGGCACCGAGCAGTGCCTGCGCGACTACTTCCGGCTCAAGCCGCACCAGGCCCGACCCGCCCTGGAGGCCCTGGTCGCCGAGGGCGCGCTGGTCCCGGCGGCCATCGAGGGCTGGAGGCGCCCGGCATACCTGCATCCGGAGGCGCGGCGGCCCCGCACGGTGCACGCGCAGGCGCTGCTCAGCCCGTTCGACTCGCTGGTGTGGCAGCGCGAGCGGACGGCGGCGCTGTTCGGCATGGACTTCCGGCTCGAGATCTACGTCCCTGCCGCCGCCCGGGTCCACGGCTACTACGTCCTGCCGTTCCTGTTCGGCGACGAGCTCGTGGCGCGCTGCGACCTCAAGGCGGACCGGGTCGGCGGGGTGCTGCGCGTCCAGGCGGTGCACTGGGAGCCGGGCGCACCACCGCAGGCCAAGGCCGCCCTCGACGAGGAGCTCGCGCTCATGGCCGAGTGGCTGGGGCTCGGCCCGTCGGCTAGCTCGAGCTGGGCGGCCAGCGCCGACGGCAGATCTGGCCGGATCTCTGCGCACGCTGTCCGGATCAGGGTGTCGCCGAGGCGGCTCTTGGCAGATAGGTTGCGACAGTGACATTTCCTGCCGCGACACCGCCTGCCGCGCCGCGCACCCGCATCCACCGCGCCTGGTGGGTCATGGCGGTCGTGCTCGCCGCGGGCGTCGCGGCCGCCGGCTTCCGCTCCTCGACCGGCGCGCTGCTGGAGCCGCTCGAGGCCGAGTTCGGCTGGTCGCGCGCCACCACCTCGGGCGCCGTGACGGCGAACCTCGTGATCTATGGCCTGACCGCTCCGTTCGCTGCCGCGCTGATGGAGCGGTTCGGCATCCGACGGGTCGTGGCGTCGGCCCTCGTCCTGGTCGCCCTGGGCTCCGGACTGACCGTCGTGATGACGGCGGCCTGGCAGCTCTGGGTGCTGTGGGGGGTGGCCGTGGGCGTCGGCACCGGCGCGATGGCCCTCGTGCTCGGCGCGCTGGTGGCCAACCGCTGGTTCGTCGAGTCGCGGCGCGGGCTGGTGACCGGGGTGTTCTCGGCGGCCGGGGCCGCGGGGCAGCTCGTGTTCCTGCCGGGCATCGCCGCCCTCGCGACCGGCCCCGGCTGGCGGTATGCCGCGCTCGTCGTGACCGCCGCCGCGCTGCTCCTCGTGCCGCTCGTCCTGGTCGTCGTGCGCGACCGGCCCGCCGATGTGGGCCTGCTGCCGCTCGGGGCGGATGCCGTCGACGCCGAGCTCGACGCGCACGCCGAGACGCTGCCAGCCTCCGGCGCGCGACGGCCGGGGTGCCGCGGCCGTGGCCGTGCGCACCCTGCGGGAGTCCCTGCGCTCACGCACCTTCTGGATCCTGGTCGGCACGTTCTGGGTGTGCGGATGGTCGACGAACGGGCTCATCGGCACGCACTTCATCCCGGCAGCCCACGACCACGGGATGCCGGAGACGACGGCGGCCGGGCTGCTCGCCCTCATCGGGGTCTTCGACCTCGTGGGCACGATCGCGTCGGGCTGGCTGACGGACAAGGTCGACCCGCGGTTCCTGCTCTGCGGGTACTACGGCCTGCGCGGCCTGTCGCTGCTGTTCGTACCGGCGCTGCTCGGTCCCGCCATCGCCCCGAACCTGTTCGTCTTCATCATCTTCTACGGGCTCGACTGGGTCGCGACGGTGCCCCCGACCATCGCGCTTGTGCCGCCGGCACTTCGGCGTCCAGCGCTCCAGCGTGGTCTTCGGGTGGGTGTTCGCCTCGCACATGGTCGGTGCGGGCGTGGCCGCCTCGTATGCCGGCTGGGTCCGGACCACGACCGGCGACTACTTCACGGCCTGGCTCACCGCAGGCGGGATGTGCCTGGTCGCCGCCCTCGCCTGCCTGGCGATCTCCGGCTCACCGGAGCGCGTCGACCGGCCGACCGGTGGCGGCGGCCGGCCTCGAGGCCGAGGACCTTGACATTCATGTTTGAGTGAGGCCATGCCAGACATCTCGGTCACGGATCATCCCGACCGGCACCGGTTCGAGGCGACGGTGGAGGGCGAGCTCGCCGGGTTCGCGGTCTACCGCCTGAGGGGCGACACCGTCGTCTTCGTCCACACCGAGGTCGACCCCGCGTTCGAGGGCCAGGGCGTCGGCGGGGCGCTGGCCCGCGCGGCGCCTGGACGACGTGCGAAGCCGCGGTGGCCGGCGTCGTCGCCAGTGCCCGTTCATCGCGGCGTGGATCGCCGCGTCATCCGGACTACCAGGACCTGCTGGCCGCCTGAGCGGCCAGGTCGGCGCTGGTCGATGCCGCGGGAACCGCCGGCGCAGCGGCGGGGCGTTGCCCCTGGAGGGTGGGGAGCCGGCCTGACCGGGGCGTCCCCGCGCTGCGGGCGGACTCGACTAACCTAGGGCGGGCCGTCGGCACAGGACGATGACCGCTGCGATCGACCACACGGGCGTTCGAGCAAGGCGGCCGCGACCTTTCAGGAGATGCTGCGTGTCCAAGATCGTCGAGAAGCTGCTGCGTGCCGGTGAAGGCCGCATCATCAAGAAGCTCCACGGCATCGCCGCCCAGGTGAACGCCATCGAGGAGGACTTCGAGAAGCTCACCGACGCCGAGCTGCGTGCCGAGACCGACGTCTTCCGCAAGCGCCTCGCCGACGGCGAGTCGCTCGACGACATCCTCCCCGAGGCGTTCGCCGCGGTCCGCGAGGCGAGCAAGCGCACCCTCGGCAAGCGCCACTTCGACGTCCAGCTCATGGGTGGGGCGGCCCTGCACCTGGGCAACGTCGCCGAGATGAAGACCGGTGAGGGCAAGACCCTCGTCGCGACCCTGCCGTCATACCTCAACGCGCTCGAGGGCAAGGGCGTGCACGTCGTCACGGTCAACGACTACCTCGCCGAGTACCAGTCCGAGCTGATGGGCCGCGTGCACCGCATGCTCGGGCTCGAGACCGGCGTCATCCTCGCCTCGATGACGCCCGAGCAGCGCCGGGTCGAGTACGCCAAGGACATCACCTACGGCACCAACAACGAGTTCGGCTTCGACTACCTGCGCGACAACATGGCCTGGTCCATGGACGAGCTCGTGCAGCGCGGTCACAACTTCGCGATCGTCGACGAGGTCGACTCGATCCTCATCGACGAGGCGCGCACCCCGCTGATCATCAGCGGCCCGGCCGACGCCGCGACCAAGTGGTACACCGAGTTCTCCAGGATCGCCGAGCTGCTGACCCGTGGCGAGCTCGAGTCCGGCGAGGGCGACTACGAGGTCGACGAGAAGAAGAAGACCGTCGGCGTCCTCGAGGCGGGCATCGCCAAGGTCGAGGACTACCTCGGCATCGACAACCTCTACGAGTCCGTCAACACGCCCGCTGATCGGCTACCTCAACAACGCCATCAAGGCCAAGGAGCTGTTCAAGCGCGACAAGGACTACGTCAACCTCAACGGCGAGATCCTCATCGTCGACGAGCACACCGGCCGCATGCTCGCGGGGCGCCGCTACAACGAGGGCATGCACCAGGCGATCGAGGCGAAGGAGGGCGTCGAGATCCAGAACGAGAACCAGACGCTCGCCACGATCACCCTGCAGAACTACTTCCGCATGTACGACAAGCTCTCGGGCATGACCGGCACGGCCAGACCGAGGCGGCCGAGCTCTACTCGATCTACAAGCTGGGCGTCGTGCCGATCCCGACCAACCGGCCGATGATCCGCAAGGACCAGCCGGACCTCGTCTACCGCACCGAGGAGGCGAAGTTCGCCGCCGTGGTCGACGACATCGTCGAGCGCCACGCCGAGGGCCAGCCGGTCCTCGTCGGCACCGTCTCGGTCGAGAAGAGCGAGTACCTCTCCGACCAGCTGCGTCGGCGAGGCGTGCCCCACGAGGTGCTCAACGCCAAGCAGCACGAGCGTGAGGCCGCCATCGTCGCGCAGGCCGGGCCGCAAGGGCGCCGTCACCGTGGCCACCAACATGGCCGGTCGAGGCACCGACATCATGCTCGGTGGCAACCCCGAGTTCATGGCCGTGGCCACGCTGAAGCAGCGTGGGCTCGATCCCGAGGAGACCCCGGAGGAGTACGAGGCGGCCTGGGACGCGGCGCTGGCCAAGGCCGAGGAGGCCGTCCAGGCCGAGCACGACGAGGTCACCGCAGCTGGGCGGCCTCTACGTGCTGGGCACCGAGCGCCACGAGTCGCGCCGCATCGACAACCAGCTGCGTGGTCGTTCCGGCCGCCAGGGCGACCCGGGCGAGTCGCGGTTCTACCTGTCGCTCCAGGACGACCTGATGCGCCTGTTCAACGCGGCCATGGTCGACCGGTTCATGACCACCGCCAAGATGGACGACGACGTGCCGATCGAGTCCAAGATGGTGAGCCGGTCGATCCAGAGCGCCCAGGGGCAGGTCGAGGGCCGCAACTTCGAGATCCGCAAGAACGTCCTCAAGTACGACGACGTCCTGAACCGCCAGCGCCAGGTCATCTACGACGAGCGCCGCCGCGTCCTCGAGGGCGAGGACCTGCACGAGCAGATCCGGCACTTCGTCAACGACGTGGTCGGCGGCTATGTCGACGCCGAGACCACGGAGGGCTTCCCCGACGACTGGGACCTCGACCGCCTGTGGTCGGCCCTCAAGACCCTCTACCCGGTGTCGGTCACCCCGGACGAGGTCGGCGGCGGCCGCGGAGGGCGGCCTCACCGCGGAGGTCCTGCGCGAGCAGCTCACCTCCGATGCCCACCACGCCTACGACGCGCGTGAGGCGGAGCTCGGCGAGGAGGTCATGCGTGAGGTCGAGCGCCGGGTCGTGCTGTCGGTCCTGGACCGGAAGTGGCGTGAGCACCTCTACGAGATGGACTACCTGCAGGAGGGCATCGGCCTGCGCGCCATGGCGCAGCGGGACCCGCTGGTGGAGTACCAGCGCGAGGGCTTCCAGCTGTTCGAGGCGATGAACGAGTCCATCAAGGAGGAGTCGGTCGGCTACCTGTTCAACGTGCAGGTCGATGTCGACCAGCCGGCCGCGCAGGCCCCCACGGTGCAGCCGATGAGCGTCTCGGACATGCTGGCCGGGTCGGGCGTGTCGAGTGCCGACCAGGCCGGCTGCCGACGACCAGGGCGCCACGTCGCAGGTCGCTCCCAGCCTGGCTGAGGCCATCGCGGCCCGGCAGCAGGCAGTGGACGACCACGCCGGCCACGACCACGCCGGTCACGACCACGCGGCCAGACCAGCGCCCCGCACGACGACGCCGCCTCCGGTCAAGCCCCGCAGGCGGCGGAGGCGACCCCCACCTTCCGGGCCAAGGGTCTCGAGCAGCCGGCGCGCGCGCCGCAGCAGCTGCAGTACTCGGCGCCCGAGCGAGACCGGTGAGGTCGAGCAGCGCACGGTCGCAACGGGATCGGACTCGCTGACCCCCGAGCAGCTCGAGGGTGTCTCGCGCAACAGCCCATGCCCGTGCGGGTCTGGCAAGAAGTTCAAGATGTGCCACGGCAAGCCGTGACGCAGAAGTCCTGGCCAGCGAGGGTCTGACCAGCGAGGTCCCGACCGCCGCGGTCGTGACGAGCCGAGGCCCTGCCGGTCACCCGACCTGCAGGGCCTCGACCCGCCACCGGCCGTCGAGCCCGACCAGGCGCATGGCCAGGGCACGCACGCGCGGCCCGTCCACGACGACCGCGCAGACTTCGGCGACGCCGTCGGCCGGCTCGCACACCCGCACGCTGCGGACCGTCGCCGGCGGTTGGCCGCCGGCCCCCTACGGGTCGCCGGCACACCGCGGCGGGTGGACACCGACGCGCGGCGCGCCACCACGGCATACACCTCCGGGGTGGTCCACCTCAGGAGCTGCGGGGCCGGTCTGGCGCCGGCCATGACCTCGACCAGACCCTGGGCGACGTGGCCGGCCCACACCCGCGGGTCGGGCAGCTCGCTGCGCCGGGTGGGCTGCGCCCCGAAGAGCTGCTCGTCACTCATCAGGCTGAAGTCGACGGCCAGCGCGTCCTGGATGAACGGCGAGGACCGTGGTGCTCCCGGCTCCCACGGGAGCAGCTCCGGTTCGGCGAGCACCGGCGGGCGATGTCGTGGTGCGGGCAGCACGTGCAGCGGCACCAAGGTGGTGCCGGCTCAGCCCGGCGTCCCCGGCAGCCGCGCTCATCGATGGGCTCCGCTGGTGGGACTCGGGTGTCCCCGGAGGACGTCCGGGCCCGGTCGGTGCAGGATCTGTCCTGGGCGGAGCCGCCCGGGGTCGGGCCCGATGACGCGACGGTTCGCGGCATGCCACCGGGGCCAGCTCTCGGCGACCTCCGCATCGGTGGCATCCGGGCCCAGATCGCGACGAGCCAGGTCCCACAGAGTGTCGCCGCGGCGCACGACCACCTGGTCGGGCTCCGGGCGCGGGACGGAGGTCAGCAGGGCGGGCTTGGCATCGGCCCGCGCCACGGGCCGGATGGGCAGCCAGCCGGGGGCCGGCACCTCTCCTGACGCCGAGGGTGACCGTGGTGCCGAAGCCCGGGCCGTCGCCAGTGACGAGGCCGCCAGGAGCGCCTGCGGCGTGCGCCTGTCGCCGGCGACAGAGGTGAGCACCGTGGGACTCGCCGCGCAGGCCACGCCCGGAGCGACGGCGCCGACAGCCGCCACGCCGAGCAGCGCGCCCGCCAGGCGGCGGGACACCGATGGCGCCCAGGCGTCGGCCACCCGTGCCGCCACGACGCCGCACCGGCCCGGGCACGTGGGAGAGCAGCACCGCGGCGGTGGAGAGCGCCAACCACAGGATGAGCGCCAAGGCCGAACCCGCAGCCACGAGGACGAGGACCTCGTCGGGCGTGGCGCCCGGTTGTCCGACCACCGACCATTGATGGACGGCGGTGCGGCCTAGAGCCACCCCCGCGCCCACCACCGTCAGGCACATCGTCGCCGCTGTGGCTTGGTGTCGGGCCGTCGGCCAGAAACCTCGCCGGCGGTCGCTGATGAGAGCGTTCGCGCGCATCTTTCCCCCCGTGGACGTGCGTTGACGTTCGAAGGAATGTATCAGATGCCGTTTGCCTGCGTTCGCGCGTGCTCTAGGGTTAGGGTGACGCGGGCAGGGACGATGGTGGACCGGAGTGGGGGAGCGATGCGCTGGGATGAGCTGTTCGGAGACCTGGAGGCCCAGTGGCAGGCGCAGGTCAGGCGCGAGCTCGACGCCGAGGTGGCCGACCGGACGAGACGCGAGCGCGCCGCCATCGCGCTGGCTGACCGGCTGGCGGCTCAGGGCCGGCGGGTCGTCGGCGTGGCTCTCGTCGACGGGACGCTGCTCAACGGCCAGGTCCAGGAGGTCGGGCAGGGCTGGCTGCTCCTGTCGGTGGTCACCGGCTCGTGCCTGGTCCCGGTCGCTGCGGTGGCCGGCATCACCGGGCTCGAACGAAAGGCTGGTGTGCCTGGGCCGGGACGGTCGTTCGGCTTCGGCTACGCCCTGCGGGGGCTGAGCCGGGACCGCGTCGCGGTGACCGTCGTCGATGTCTCGGGCGGTGTCTCGACCGGGACGATCGACGGGGTCGGCCGAGACTTCCTCGAGCTGAGCGAGCACCCGGCTGACCTGCCCCGACGCCGCGAGAACATCACCGGCACCCGAGTGGTGCCCTTCGCGGCGGTCGTCCTCGTGCGACCGGCTTCGTCGCGGTGAGCAGGCCCTCGCCGCCCGAGCGGCGAGGGCCGTGGCTCGGGGCTACTCGGTGCCCTGACCGAACGGATGGGCCGCCACGAAGGTCTTGGTCTCGCTGTACATGCGCTGGATGTAGCTCTCGAGCTCGGTCACCTCGACCCGCCACTGGCCGCGGCCGCCGACCTTGATGGCGGGCAGCTCGCCGGAGCGAACCAGGGCGTAGGCCTGGGCTGAGGAGATGTCGAGAACCTCGGAGACCTCGGACAGTTGAATGAAGCGCTTGGACACTGAACTACCCCTGACTTCTGTGGGTGCCTTGACTGCCACCATAAACGTTCTTGACCAACTGTTTACCATCATCGTCCGTCTGCATGGGGCGGGTACGCCATTGTCCCATCCATAGCCGTTCGGCTGAGTTGGCATCCCCTACCTGTGGATGAGATGCCTCGCTGTGGATGAGGTCGACCCGGCTGGTGATGAGTGCGCCATGATGTCTCTGCCGGCGGGGGAGCCGGCGTCGATCGCCACGAAGAGGGGGACTCGTGTCCGACCTACCGCTGCCCTTGGCCGCCAGGCTCCGTCGACCCGGCTGGCGCGACACCAGGCTCGTCGTCGGCATCCTGCTCGTCCTGGGGTCGGTGGTCCTGGGCTCGACCGTGATGCGCGCGGCCGACGCGCGCTCGCCGGTGTTCACCGCTCGCAGCGCACTCGTCCCCGGGCAACGGCTGACCGAGTCGGACCTCGTTCGCGTGGACGTGCACCTCGGTGCGCTCTCCGACCTCTACCTGCCCGCCGGCAGCGGCGCTCGCACCCCATCAGGTGCGTGCTTCGGGCGGTGCCGGCGGGGGAGCTGGTGCCCCGCGCGGCGGTCGGGTCCGCAGGCACAGGTCGCCGTGCAGCCGCTGACGCTCATGGTCACCGCCGGGGCGGCCAGCACGCTCCAGGTCGGCTCGGAGGTCGACGTCTACGCGGACCTCCCGGCCGCGGGGGCGAGCACGGGCGCCGTCACCTTCGCCGGCCCCGAGCTGGTGCTGCGGCGAGTCGCGGTCTCGAGCCTTCCGGAGAACGGCAGTGCGCTCGGCGGCAGCACCACGGGCGACCACGCGGTGCAGGTCATGGTGCCGACTGAGCGCGTCAAGGACCTGATCGGCCAGGTCGACCGGGGCGCTCGCGTCACGCTCGTCCCCGTCGCGGGCACCACTGTCAGGGTCGACCGTTGACACGCCAGGTCGTCACTGCCATCGCCGGGCCGGCGGAGTCGGCCATGGTGGCAGCCATCGAGGCCACCGCCTCCTTTGCCGTGGTCCGGCGCTGTGCCGACCTGGCCGAGCTCCTCGCGACGGCGGCCGCCGGCCTCGGTGAGGTGGCCCTGGTGTCGGCCGACCTGCGTGCCCTCGACCGTGCGGCCCTGGCGGAGCTGGCCGCCCACGGCGTGCACGTCGCGGGCGCGATCGACCGGGACGACGAGTCGGGCGAGCGTCGGCTGCGCCAGCTCGGGCTCGCGGTGGTCGTCACAGCAGAGCTCGCGCCGCACGAGCTCGACGATGCGCTCGACGCCCTGTGTGCTGCCGACCGTGCGCCCGGTGCGCACAGTGAGCTCGGGCCGCACGGTGAGCTCGGTCGAGCAGCGGGTTCGGCAGCCCTGGTCTCCCCGACGATCCCGCGGCCGAGTCGGGCGACCTGCCCGCACCGGGCGTCCGCGGGCGCGTGATCGCGGTCTGGGGTCCCACCGGTGCGCCGGGTCGCAGCACGGTCGCCCTCAACCTGGCCGCCGAGCTCGCGGGCCGCTCGGCGACCCTGCTCGTCGACGCCGACACGTATGGCGCCTCGCTCGCCCAGGCGCTCGGCCTCCTCGACGAGGCACCCGGCCTCGCCGCCGCGGCCAGGGCCGCAGAGCAGGGCACCCTGGACCTCGTCGCGCTGGCGCGACTCGCGCCCGCGGTGAGCGACGGGCTCCGGGTGCTCACCGGCATACCCCGGGCCGAGCGGTGGACGGAGCTGCGAGCGGCGTCGATGACGCACGTGCTCGATCTCGCGCGCGACCTGGCCGCTTTCGTCGTGGTGGACTGCGGGTTCGCCATCGAGGACGACGAGGAGCTGTCCTACGACACCCTCGCGCCGCGACGCAACGCAGCCACGCTCACGACCCTGGAGGCTGCCGACGACCTCGTCGTCGTGGGCAGCGCCGACCCGGTGGGTCTGCAGCGGCTCGTCCGGGCGGTGCAGGACCTGCGCACCCTCACCGTGCCCGCCGCCCAGAGTGGTCGTCAACCGGGTCCGGTCGACGTCGGTCGGGTCGCATCCGCAACGACGGATCAGCGAGGCGCTCGGGAGGTTCGCCGGCCTGGAGGACCTCACCTTCCTGCCGTGCGACCAGGCGACCGTCGACGGCGCCCTCTTCGCCGGTCTGCCGCTGTCCGAGTTCGCCCCGCAGTCCGAGCTCCGCCGGGCGCTCGCCGACCCTCGCGGCCGGCTATGCCGGCGTCGAGCCGTCAGCGACGCGGCGCGGCACGCCGCGCCCGCCGCGCGCGTCCTCGCGCGCTCAGGAGCTGAAGAGCAGCGACAGGCCACCCACCGTGTACAACACCATCAGGGCCAGCAGCGGCACCTGGCCCAGAACGGCCGCCCGGCGGGGAAACAGCGAGATGGCGCGCTCGTGGGCCAGCACGACACCCAGCACGTGTCCCGAGATGATCGACACCACCTGGATGCCGGCGACGAGGCCGGGCGCGATGAGGGCCGGCGAGGCGCCGAGGCCGGCCGTGCCCAGCCAGTTGGCGCCGATGCCCAGCGGGTCGGACATGACAGCCAGGCCGTGCGTTCCCTCCCAGACCCACAGCGACCAGTAATGCGCGATGAGATACCCCGCGGCGATGGGCAGCAGCGACGGGGCGAACGCCGTGGCGACGCCGCGCGACGAGATCCCGGACAGCCGCGCGGACAGCACCGCGGCGACCCCCAGCGAGCCGGCCACGACCAGGCACATCGTCACCAGCCCGGCGGTCTCGAGCACCCGGGCGGGCACGCTCGAGGACTGCACGAAGGTGTACCAGCGGGTCTCTCCCGAGAAGCCGTCATAGGCCGTGCGTGCCCAGCATGACCGAGGTGACGGCCAGGAGGCCGGGGCGCGGCAGCGAGCATCAGCGGGCCGTGCAAGGGGGTGCGCAGCACCCAGCGTCCGTCGGCGCGACGGCCCAGCGGGCTGAGCGACCCGTAGAGCGAGGACAAGGCCGTGAACGGGTCTCCGGTGCGCAGGTACTCCCGCCCGAAGGTGAGGCTCAGGATGAGGTCCACCAGCAGGTATGCCGCGATGGCCACCCGCAGGGTCGGCAGGTTCGCGTTGTTCGGAGCGATGAGCTCGAGCCAGCACGAAGGCGAGCAGCCCCACGGCGGCCGGCCAGTACCCGGCCCGATACGTGGCGAGCACGAAGTCGTCGTCGACTCGACCCAGCGCCAACAGGCCACGCCGCAGCCAGCGCACCGGGTTGACCAGCCGCCAGATCCCACCGAAGACCATCGAGCAGAACGCCAGGCCGACCCAGAGCCACACGTAGACGACGATACGGCACGGGGTTGTTGGCGGTGTCCGCGCCGGCGACCAGGGCGAGGAGCGTCCAGGCGGTGACGAGCAGGCTGAGGCCGACGAAGAGCGCCCGCACCGGTGCGGAGTCGAGGGCCAGTGCCACCGCGGGCGGCAGCAGCCGCCCGTCGGTGGGCCGCAGCCGCGGCGTCTTCCACAGGACCCCGAGCGCCACGAACGACACCACGAGTGCCGCGGCGGCACCGACGAGCAGGAGCGTGAACGGCAGCGGGAGGTCCTCGCGAGACCCGATGCCGTGAGCCGGCAGCGCTGCCAGAGGCTGGAGGGTCATCTTGGTCACGAATCGGAGTCTAGAGAGCGAGTTCTGCCACCATGTGGGGGTGTCTGACCGCCTGAACTCCCTCGACGCGTCATTCCTCTATCTGGAAGAGACGACGACCCCGATGCACGTCGGGTCCGTCATGGTCTTCGACCCGCCGAGCGACGGCTTCGACTACGACCGTCTGGTCCAGCTGATCTCGACCCGCATCGCGTTCGTGCCTCGGTACCGTCAGCGGGTCAGGCAGATCCCGGGCCACGTCGCCAACCCCGTGTGGGTGGACGACGAGAACTTCGACGTGACCTACCACGTGCGCCGGTCGGCGCTGCCGCGACCGGGCTCCGACGAGCAGCTCCAGGAGTTCGTCGCCCGCATCCAGCCGCGGGCCCTGGACCGCAAGCGGCCGCTGTGGGAGGTCTACCTCGTCGAGGGCCTGGCCGAGGGCCGCTTCGCGATCGTCACCAAGTCCCACCAGGCCCTGGTGGACGGGGTCAACGCCGTCGACATCGCCCACGTCATCGTGGACGGCGACCCTGGCGCGGAGGGCACCGTCCCCGACACCTGGCGCCCCTCGCGCGAGCCCAGCGACGTCGAGCTGCTGACCGGCGCGCTCGTCGACGCCGTTCGCCGCCCCAGCGAGATCGTCGAGAACATCCGCGGCGGCATCATCGACGTCAAGGCCATCGGCTCCCGGGTGCTCGACGGCGGCCGGAGACGTCGTGTCCACGGTGGCGCGCACCGCCGCCCGCCCCGCGCCCCCGTCGCCCCTCAACGCCACCGTCGGGGAGGCGCGCCGCTACATCATGATCGGCACCGACCTCGAGGACTACCGCAAGGTGCGCAGCCGCCTGACCCGTGGCAACTACGCCGACGACGTCACCATCAACGACGTCGTCCTGGCGACGATCTCGGGCGCCTTCCGGTCCTGGCTGCTGACGCGCGGCGAGACGGTCCACTCCGGCACGACGCTGCGGGCCATGGTCCCGGTGAGCGTCCACGACCCGGACGCGCGCCATCTCGGCAGCCGGCTCACCGCCTGCTTCATCGACCTGCCGGTGGGTGAGCCGGGGGCCTCGATGCGCCTGCACCAGATCGCCTTCGCGATGCGCCAGCAGATGGAGGGCGGCCAGGCCGTCGGCGCCGAGTCGCTCGCCGGGCTCGCCGGGTTCGCGCCGCCGACGCTTGCACTCGCTGGGTGCGCGGCTCGGGTCGGCGGTGTCGCGGCGGCTGTTCAACGTCGTCATCACCAACGTGCCCGGCCCCCAGCACACCTTGTATGCCGGTGAGGCGCGGATGCTGTCGACCTATCCCGTGATGCCGCTGGCCCGGGGGCAGGCGCTGTCCATCGGTCTGACCTCGTACGACGGCGGCGTCTACTACGGGCTCAACGCCGACCGCGACTCCATGCCCGACATCGACGTCCTCGGCCAGAGCATCGTCGACTCGCTGGCCGAGCTGCTCGAGAGCAAGCGCTCGCCGAAGCGATGACCCCGACGCGCCAAGGCACCCGGAGCGCGGCGGGGACTCGTCCTCGGTGGCGGGGGAGTGCTCGGCGCCGCGTGGATGGTCGGCGCGCTCACGGCGCTGGAGGAGCCAGACGGGGCTCGACGCGCGCGAGTTCGACGCGTTCGTCGGCACCTCGGCGGGGTCGGTGCTGGCTGCACTGCTGGGCGCGGGTGTGTCGGTCGCGGACCTGCTGACGCACCAGCTCGAGGGCACGCTCGACGTCGGCCCGCTCGCCGGCTTCAGCTGGGACTACGACAAGGACAGCGGCGGTGACCGCCCGGGCCTGCCGCGCCCGGGGCTGGGGTCGCGAGAGCTGTTGCGCCGCAACGCCCGCAACCTGCGCCATCTGCCGCCGACTGCCGTGCTGTCGGCCATCCTGCCCGAGGGCCGCGGCAGCATCGAGGCCGTCGGAGCCCTCGTCCGGCACGTCGTGCCGCAGGGCTGGACCGAGCGCGACGGGTGTCACGGTGGTGGCCTTGGACTTCGACACCGGTGAGCGTGCTGCCTTCGGCCGGCCCGACACGCCCACGGTCGACCTCGCCGACGCCGTCATGGCCTCGTGTGCCATCCCCGGGTGGTACCAGCCGGTCCGGATCGGCGACCACCGCTACATCGACGGCGGAGCGTGGTCGTCCACCAACCTCGACCTCATGGTCGGCCAGGGCCTGGACGAGGTCTACGTCCTGGCGCCTCAGGTGAGCTTCGTCCGCGACGCGCCGCGGCACTGGCGCACCCGGGTCGAGCGACAGTGGCGCAACCGTGTCACCCTTCGGGTACTGCGCGAGCTGAGACGCGTCCACGACGAGGGCGCCGACGTGACCGTCCTCGGCCCGGGCGAGCAGGACCTGGAGGCGCATGGGTGCCAACCTGATGGACGTCACGCGTCGGCCTCAGGTGATCGAGACGTCGCTGCGCACCTCGGCCGTGGCGCTGCGCGACCCGGCTCCGCTCCCGGACCGGTCCGACTTCGAGGATGTGGGATGACCCAGACCAGGATCTACATACCGCTCAACGCCGCCGGGCGTGCGTCGCCTCGCCGCGGAGCGCCAGCTCGGGGACTCGCAGGTCGCACGCGTTCGCGGTGACCGGCCGCATCGAGCGAGCGGACCCGACCGGCGACGAGGAGGACGTGGGAGTATGCCGCGCTGACCGAGGCAGTCGAGGCGGCCGGGCTCCTGCGGCCCGCGCGCGGGCAAGCGAGTCGTCGCTGCTGCCGACGTCGACCCGACCTGGGTGCAGGAGGGTGGGGACACGGCGGCCGCGGTCCTGGTCCAGTCCGCCGTCCCGCTGTCTCTCGTGGTGTCGTTCCACGTCGACGAGTCTGCCGACGACGAGGGCATGGACGACCTGCTCTGGTACGACGCGACCGAGCTCGAGGAGCTCCTCAGGTCTGGCTGTGACGTCCGCTGCGTGCTCGGCCAGCCACGGGTCGACCAGCGCGTGGTAGGTCTCGGGCACGTCGCGACGGACGCAGTGGCCCGCGTCCAGAGTCTCGATGCGCACCTGCGGGTTGGCCAGCGCGTCGGCGCGGGCCCGGATGCGTGCGCCCAGCAGCGTGGACCGCGCCCCGACGAGGACCAGCGTGGGCACCCGTGATCGCTCGCACCAGCTCCTCCCACGGTGTGGTGAACGACGCCACCCCCAGCTCGAGGAACGCCTCGTCGACCTGGGTCTTGGCGCGCGCCCACGGCTCCAGCTCGGTGTCGGGCCAGGTCGGGTTGTCCCGGCGGCCCGTCGGCCAGGGCTCCGTCGGGGTCCTCGGCGAAGCGTCGGCAGTCGGCGATGCGCTCGGCCACCACGTCCTGGGGCTGGACCCGCAGTGCGGGGTCGCGCCAGGCGGGCTCCTCCAGGACCGCCGCGCGGACGAGGTCGGGGCGCCGCGCGGCGAGCGCGGTGGCGATGCCCCCACCCATCGAGTGCCCGACCAGGATGACCGGGCCGCGCCGCGGCCACCCGCCTCACTGTGGCGAGGGCCGCGGCATACATCTCCTCCATGGGGTCCGGCGAGGCCAGCTGGCCGGCGGTGAACCGCGGTGAGCGGCCGTGCCCCAGCAGGTCCACCCCGACCACGCGGTAGCGCGGGGACCAGCGACGCACCGCGTCGGGCCAGCAGTCCCCGGAGTCGCCGAGCCCATGGAGCAGGACGAGGGTCGGCGCAGCGGGATCGGTGCGGCCCGCCCACCGGTAGGCGAGGTCGGCCGCGTCGAGGGCGTTCGGCATACGTGACACCATAGGTGGGCTCTGCCCAGCGACCGCTACCGAAGCAACCCCGAGGAGCCCCGCCAGCCATGGATGCCGTCACCCAGGTACCCGTCCCCGTCAACGAGCCCGTCCTGGACTACGCGCCGGGCAGCCCCGAGCGCGCGGCGCTCGAGGTCGCCCTGGTCGAGCTCGGGAGCACCAGCATCGACCTGCCCCACACCATCGCGGGCAAGCGCGTGATGGGCACCGGGAAGAAGATCGAGGTGCGTCAGCCGCACGCGCGCCGCAAGCTGCTCGGCACGATGCGCAACGCCACGGTCGCCGACGCGCAGGCGGCTGTCGACGCCGCCAAGGCCGCTGCCCCGGGCTGGCGCGGCGCTGTCGTTCGACGACCGTGCGGCCATCCTGCTCAAGGCCGCCGAGCTGCTCTCGGGTCCGTGGCGCGCGCACCTCAACGCGGCCACCATGCTCGGCCAGTCGCAAGACCGCCTACCAGGCCGAGATCGACGCGGCCTGCGAGCTGATCGACTTCTGGCGGATCAACGTGCACTTCGCGCGCCAGATCCTCGCCGAGCAGCCGCCGCTCAACGCCAAGGGCATCTGGAACCGCACGGACCACCGGCCGCTGGAGGGGTTCGTCTACGCGGTCACGCCCGTTCAACTTCACCGCCATCGCCGGCAACCTGCCGACCGCTCCGGCCCTGATGGGCAACACCGTCGTCTGGAAGCCGAGCCCGACCCAGCAGTTCGCCGCGCACCTGACGATGGCGCTGCTCGAGGCGGCCGGTCTGCCGCCGGGTGTCATCAACCTGGTCACCGGCGACGGCCTGAACGTCTCCAAGGTCGCCCTGGCCGACCCCGACCTGGCCGGCATCCACTTCACCGGCTCGACGCCGACGTTCCAGCACCTGTGGCAGGAGGTCGGCGCGAACCTGCCGCGCTACCGCAGCTACCCGCGCCTGGTGGGCGAGACCGGTGGCAAGGACTTCATCCTCGCCCACCCGTCCGCCGACCCGGATGTGTTGCGTACGGCCATGATTCGCGGTGCCTTCGAGTACCAGGGACAGAAGTGCTCGGCCGCGTCGAGGGCCTACGTGCCCCGGTCGCTGTGGAAGAAGATCAAGGCCGACCTGGTCTCGATCACCAACGGGCTGACCCAGGGTGACGTCACCGACCTGTCCAACTTCATGGGTGCGGTCATCGACGAGCGCGCGTTCGCCAAGCACTCGGCGGCCATCGACCGCGCGCACGCCAGCAGCGGCGTCGACGTCGTCGCGGGTGGCACCTACGACTCCAGCGAAGGCTGGTTCGTGCGCCCGACGGTGCTGGAGATCGACGACCCGGCCGACGAGTCGTTCAAGACCGAGTACTTCGGCCCGATCCTGTCGGTGCACGTCTACCCGGACCGCCAGTACGACAGCGTCCTCGACCAGATGGAGTCGTTCTCGCCCTACGGGCTCACCGGCTCGATCATCGCCCAGGACCGCGTCGCCATCGCCGACGCCACCAAGCGGCTGCGGTTCGCAGCGGGCAACTTCTACATCAACGACAAGCCGACCGGCGCCGTCGTGGGTCAGCAGCCGTTCGGCGGTGGCCGGGCGTCCGGCACCAACGACAAGGCCGGCGCCGCGCAGAACCTGATGCGCTGGACCAGCGCCCGCTCGATCAAGGAGACGTTCAACCCTCCGACCGAGCACGCCTACCCGCACATGGCCACCGAGGGCTGAGCGGCGGTGCCGTATGCCGCGTGGCTGCCACGCGGCATACGGCTCGGTCAGCGCTTGAGCCACTCCACGGCGGTCTGGTGCTCGATGGCGATGGCCTCCTCGATCGGAGGGGCCGCGGCCTTCTCGATCTTGCCGCCGACGAGCGGCACCTTGGCCTTGAGCTCGGCGTCGAGGGTCTCGACGGTGCCGTCGCCGTCGGGCCGCAGCGCGAGGGTGCCCTTGAGCGAGATGGGAGCGCCGGCGACGCCCATCTCGACCGTGCCCTGGCGGCTGCCGTCGTCGGAGGCCGGGCCCCAGTCCTGGGTCTCGGTGACCTTGAGGGTCTCACCGACCATGGACCGGGCGAAGTCGGGCAGGTCGTCGCTGGGCAGGACGCGCTCGGTCGTGATGACGGTGCGGTCTCCGACGGTCTTGACCGAGGCGGAGTGGCGGATCGCCGCGGTGGCGGCGCACTTGGCCTCTTGGAACTTCGCGTCCGACAGGACGGCGAAGACCTCCTGCGGCGTGGCGGCGTAGTCGATCGTCGTGGCGATCTTCATGCGTCTGTCTCCTCAGGGCGGCGAACGGGCTCGGTCAGCGTATCCGCTGGCTCCTCCGGCCGCTCAGGTCACCGTGAGCCGGACGACGGCTCCCGGGCGGAGCTGGGCCGCACGGTCGCACGACGCTCGCGTCGAGCACCGCGACCACGGGGTAGCCACCCGTCACCGGATGGTCGTCGAGGAACACGACGGGGAGCGCCGCTGGGCGGGAGCTGGATCGCGCCGCGCACGATCCCGGCCGGGGGCACCTCGGTGGTGCTCTGCGAAGGCACTGCCCAGGCGCGAGCCGCCGGCCGGCTGCCAGCCGCAGGGCCACGCGGTCGCTGTCGGGCGCCACCGACCACTGGGCACAGAGCAGCTCGCGTCGGGCCAGCCGATCGGAGTCGGGTCCCCACGTGGCCCGCAGCTCCACCACACCGGTGGGCAACGGCGCGACCGGAGCGACGTCGACCGTCGGCCACCCGTCGGACCACCCCACCGGTAGGCGGTCGCCCGGTGTCACGGGCTCGGGTCCCAGGGCGGCGAGGGTGTCGCGCGAACGCGAGCCGAGCACCGGAGGGACCGCGATGCCTCCGCGCACGGAGAGATAGGTGCGCAGGCCCTGCGCAGGACGGCCGAGCCGCAGCACCTGCCCGTCGCGGACGAGGAAGGGCGCGGCATGGCCCACCGCGCGCCCGTCCACCTCGGCCGGCAGTGCTGCCCCGGTGAGGACCGCCGTGAGGCTGCCGTGGGCCCGCACCACGAGCTCGCCCAGCACGATCTCGAGGGCGGCCCGGTCGCCTGCCTGCCCCAGCAGCCGTGCCCCCAGCTGGTATGCCGCCTGGTCGGCTGCGCCGGAGGGGGACACGCCCAGGTGGGAGAGGCCCGGGCGCCCGGCATCCTGGACGAGCGCGGGCCGCGGGGAGGTGAGCACCTCGAGCTCGGCGTAGGGCGCGGCTCGTGCTCGCAGGTCGCTCGGGCTCGGGTGCTCGGGCTGCGGTGGCTCGGTCCGTGGCTGCGGCATCGGCGGGTCCGCTCGCTCCCCCTGCCGCCTCGCGACGAACCGGACCTCGCGACCCGGAGTCAGCAGGGCCGGTGGGTCGCGGGTGAGGTCCCACAGCGCGGCGTCGGTGGTGCCGATCACCTGCCACCCGCCAGGGCTCGAGCGGGGATAGATCCCGCTGAACCCGTCGGCGAGGGCCACCGAGCCTGCCGGGATGCTCACCCGTGGGGTGGCACGCCGGGGGACTCGCAGACGAGGGTCGCCGCCGACGAGATACGCGAAGCCCGGCGCGAAGCCCGCGAAGCCCACCCGCCAGGGCGTCCCGGTGTGGGCGCTGACGACCTCCTGCCGTGGTCAGGCCGGTCAGTCGCGCCACCTCGTCCAGGTCGGCGCCGGCATAGTCCACGGTGATCTCGACAGGATCGACGGGTCGGGCGGTGTCCGGGTCAGCGAGTGGCTCGCGGGTCGGCGGACGGGTGACCCGGCCGGGGGACAGCGCGGGGTCGCCGAGCTGCTGGACCACCGCGCGCAGCTCGCTCAACGCCGAGGCGGCACGTCGCCACGACCAGGACGCTTCGAGCGCCGAGCGACGGCATCCTCGAGGGTGGCTGGGCGCGCGGGACCGGTCAGCCGCAGGCGGAGGTCCGTGGCCGCGGCCAGCGACTCACACTCGACGAGCACCGCGCGCTCGCCGCAGGCCAGCAGGCGGATGGTCATGCCGTCAGGGTGCGGCGGCGGTGAAGGCGGCCAGCTGCACGCCGGCCTGCGCCAGCGCCGAGCTGACGGCCGTGGCGATGGCCACCGCGCCGGGGCTGTCGCCGTGGACGCAGACCGAGTCGGCCTGGACGGTCACCCGGGTGCCGTCCACGGCGGTGACGTATCCGTCGACGACCAGGGTGACCATGCGCTCGGCGACGGCAGCGGGGTCGGTGAGCAGCGCGCCGGGCTGCGAGCGTGGGACGAGGGTGCCGTCGGGCAGGTAGCCGCGGTCGGCGAAGGCCTCGCTGACGGTGCGCAACCCGGCCTCGGCGGCCCGGCGAAGGACCAGGGACCCCGGCAGACCGACCAGCGGCAGGCCGGAGTCGACAGCGCTGACCGCCTCGACCACCGCTGCCGCCTGAGCCTCGTGCCGGGTCACCGCGTGGTAGAGGGCGCCGTGGGGCTTGACGTAGGACACGCGGGTACCGGCCATCCGGGCGAGCGCGTCCAGGGCGCCGATCTGGTAGACGACGTCGGCGGTCAGCTCGCGCGGCTCGACGTCGATGAAGCGTCGCCCGAAGCCGGCGAGGTCGCGGTAGCCGACCTGGGCGCCGACCGCGACGCCGGCTGCCGCCGCCTGTCGGCAGACCGACAGCAGCACCGACGGGTCGCCGGCGTGGAAGCCGCAGGCGACGTTGGCGCTCGTGACGACGGACAGCATGGCCTCGTCGTCGCCGAGCTGCCACCGGCCGAACGACTCGCCCACGTCGGCGTTGAGGTCGATGGTCGTCATCGCCGCAGCGCCGCGCGGTGGTGGTCGAGCCGGCCCTGACCCTCGTGCAGCACCGCGAGAAGCCGCTGTCGTCGCAGCGCCACGCCGCGCAGGACGGCGTCGAGCTCGGGCTGCAACGACGACCTGACGGCCTCTTGCGTGGCGACTGCCTGCGGGTCCGCGACACCCGCCACTCCCCACGACGGGACCAGCGAGCCGTCCACGCACGCGCAGGCCGGCGGCTGACGCCCGTCCGGCCAGGCGGTGGTACTGCCCGTGAAGCTCGGCCAGGTCGGTGGCGAAGTCCTGCAGGGCGCGCCCGACCCGGTCGACCTCCTGCGGTGGCAGCGGCGGCAGCGCGGTCGACCACGTCGATGCGGCGCCGAACCCGCAGCTCGGCTGCGCCCGGTCTCGCCGGGTCGGTCTCGCCGGAGCAGCGTCGAGTCGGCAGTGGCCTCGTGGGCGCGGCGCCCGGCGACCCGCAGCCGGGACGCGAGCGAGCGCATCGTCCCGCCGGCCTGCGAGCAGGACGCCGGGTCGCCGGGCAGGGGCTCGGTCATCGGCGCACCGGACCGTCCGGGGTCGTCCTGGGGTCGCGGGCGCCCTCGTCGCGGATCGCCGTCCGGCCGGCCAGCACCGAGAGGTCGCTCGGTCAGCTCCGTGGCGGCGACGTCGACCGCGGCCAGGAGATCGCGCAGGTCGTCGAGAGCTCGCTCGAGCTCGGCCTGGACTCGCAGGTCGCCGACCTCGGGATAGAGGAGGCGCAGCTGGTCGGCTCCGGTGCGCGCGCAGTCCGCGAGCGAGGCAAGGCTCTCCGCGCGAAGGCGCAGGCCGGCAGAGCTGGCCGAGGCGGGCGGCATACCGCCACTGTAGTGAGCGCAAGAGAACGGCCCCCGCGATACCCACAATGGGGTGCCGCGGGGGCCGCCGGAATACGGTGCAAGACCGGTCAGTACCAGTGCTTCCTGCCGCCGATGCCGTTGCCCAACATGCCGATGAGCGCGAGGATCAGGCCGATGACGAGCAGGATGATGCCGATGGTCTTCAAGATGGCGATGCTCGCCACCAGGCCGATGATCAGCAAGATCAGTCCGAGGATGATCACGTGATGCTCCTTTTCCGGTGAGGGTGTTCACCAACCAACCACAAACCGGCCGGAAAACCTAGTCTGACCTGCGGCGACACGCGTTGCGGCGCAACGCCTGCATGCGATAGGGCGCTGCATCGCCGCGACTCCCTCGAGGGTGTGCGCGGCACCCCGCGCGAGAGCGCTAGTCTCGGACTGGCGCACAGGGTCGTGCGCCACGTGCCCTCCGCGACCCCGCGGGTGCATGACGACACGTGAGGATGAAGTCGACAGCCATGTCTGCGTCGCTGGAGCAGTCCCGTCAGCAACTGTTGCGATCGGCCGCGGAGCTCGCGGACCAGGCAGGCGGGGGGAGCTCGAGCAGTTCCTGCGCAGCTACTACCGCCACGTCGCCACCGAGGACCTCATGGCTCGTGGCGCCGAGGACCTCCTCGGAGCGGCCCTGTCCCATCGCGAGCTCGCGCAGAGCCGGCCGGTCGGGACGGCCAAGGTCGACGTCTTCAACCCCAGCGTCGAGGAGCACGGCTGGGCCAGCGGGCACACCGTGGTGCAGATCGTCACCGACGACATGCCGTTCCTGGTGGACTCGGTCACGGCCGAGCTGCTGCGCATGGACCGCACCGTCCACCTGGTCGTCCACCCCACGATGCGGGTGCGTCGCGACGCCACCGGCGAGCTCGAGGAGCTGCTGCTCGACGACGCTCCGGGCGACGGTGGCTTCGGCGAGGTGCGCGAGTCGTGGATGCACCTGGAGATCGACCGCGAGAGCCACCAGCACGCCCGCGACGAGGTCGCCGAGGGGCTGCGTCGCGTCCTCGGCAACGTCCGCGAGTCGGTCGAGGACTGGCCCAAGATGCAGGCGACTCTGCCTCCAGCTCGCCGCCGAGCTGGCCGAGCAGCCGCCGCACGGCATACCGCAGTCAGAGGTCGAGCAGGCTCAGGGACTGCTGGAGTGGCTGGCCGACAACCACTTCACCTTCCTCGGCTACCGCGAGTACGCTGCTGCACCGCGGTGCCGACGCCGACCGCCTGGAGGCGCGTCCACGGGACCGGTCTCGGTCTGCTGCGCTACGACCCCACCGGTGAGGGCGTCCAGCTGTCCGAGCAGGCCCGCTCCGTCGCGCGTGCGCCCGAGCTGCTGATCATCACCAAGGCCAACGCCCGCGCCACCGTCCACCGCAACACCTACCTCGACTACGTCAGCGTCAAGCAGTTCGACGACGTCGGGGCAGGTGACCGGCGAGAAGCGCTTCCTCGGGCTCTTCACGTCCAGCGCCTACACCGAGTCGGTGACGCGGGTCCCGATCGTGCGTGACAAGGTCGCGGCGATCTTCGAGCGCAGTGGCTTCCTGCCCGACTCGCACTCCGGCAAGGACCTGCTCGAGGTGCTCGAGAACTACCCGCGCGACGAGCTGTTCCAGGCCGACGAGGAGTCGCTGTTCGAGAACGCGACGGCCGTCCTCTACCTGCAGGAGCGTCGCAAGACCAAGCTGTTCCTGCGTCGCGACCGGTTCGGCCGCTTCGTCTCCTGCCTGGTCTACATCCCTCGCGACCGCTACAACACCGGCGTCCGGCTCAAGATGGAATCCATTCTGCGGCAAGCGTTCTCGGGCGCGACGGTGGACTTCACGACACGCGTGTCCGAGTCCGTGCTGGCCATGCTGCACTTCGTCGTCCGCGTGCCGGCCGGTGAGTCCATCCCCGACGTCGACGAGGCCGCCCTCGAGCGGCAGCTGGTCGACGCCACCCGCACCTGGGAGGAGGACCTCGGCGAGGCGGCCCGCAGCGAGCACGGCGAGGAGGCCGCTGCGCGGCTGTCCGGCCTCTACGCGCGCGCCTTCCCCGAGGCCTACAAGGAGGACTTCAGCCCGCGGGTCGGGGTCGCCGACATCCGTCACATGGACGCGCTCGAGAGCGACGACGCGACCGGCCTCAACATGTACCAGGAGCCCGGCGCTCCGATGAACGAGCGGCGCTTCAAGCTCTACCGGCGCAGCCCGCTGTCGCTGACCCAGGTCCTGCCGATGTTCACCCACATGGGTGTCGAGGTGGTCGACGAACGCCCCTACGAGATCGAGCGCGGTGACGGGGTCCGGCTGTGGGTCTACGACTTCGGGCTGCGCGTCCAGGGCGAGAAGGTCTGGACCGGCGGCGACGGCAGCAGAGACCGCCTGCGTGAGCTCTTCCAGGACGCGGTCGGTGCGGTCTGGAGTGGCCGGGCCGAGAGCGACGGGTTCAACGCCCTCGTCCTCGGGGCGGGGCTGACCTGGCGTCAGGTCGTCATCCTGCGCACGGTCGCGAAGTACCTGCGCCAGACCGGGTCGACGTTCTCCCAGGAGTACGTCGAGTCGGCGCTCGCCTCCAACCACGCGCTGGCCGGCAGGCTCGTGGCCCTCTTCGAGGCCCGCTTCGACCCCATTCGGTATGCCGGTCAGCCGGGTGCCGCGCGCGCAGGCCGCCGAGGACGCGGTCTGCGAAGAGATCACCGAGGGGCTCGACGCGGTCAAGAGCCTCGACCACGACCGGATCATCCGGGCGTTCCTCGGGGTCATCCGCGCGACCCTGCGCACGAACTTCTACCAGGCCGACGAGTCGGGCGACCCCAAGTCGTACGTCTCGATCAAGCTCAACCCCAAGCAGGTGCCCGACCTGCCCGCGCCTCGGCCGCAGTTCGAGATCTTCGTCTACTCACCGCGGGTCGAGGGTGTCCACCTGCGCTTCGGCCCGGTCGCCCGCGGCGGGCTGCGCTGGTCCGACCGTCGCGAGGACTTCCGCACCGAGGTGCTCGGGCTGGTCAAGGCGCAGATGGTCAAGAACGCCGTCATCGTGCCCACCGGCTCCAAGGGCGGCTTCTATGCCAAGCAGCTGCCCGACCCCTCGGTCGACCGCGACGCGTGGCTGGCCGAGGGCATCGCGTCCTACAAGGTGTTCATCTGCGGCCTGCTCGACATCACCGACAACCGCGACGGGTCGACGATCGTGCCGCCGTCCCCACGTGGTTCGTCACGACGTCGACGACCCCTATCTGGTCGTCGCCGCCGACAAGGGCACGGCGACCTTCTCCGACATCGCCAACGGCGTGGCCCAGTCCTACGGCTTCTGGCTCGACGACGCCTTCGCCTCCGGCGGCTCGGCCGGCTACGACCACAAGGCCATGGGCATCACCGCCCGTGGCGCCTGGGAGTCGGTGAAGCGGCACTTCCGCGAGATGGGCGTCGACACCCAGACCCAGGACTTCACCGCCGTGGGCATCGGTGACATGTCGGGTGACGTCTTCGGCAACGGCATGCTGCTGTCCGAGCACATCCGGCTGGTGGCCGCCTTCGACCACCGCCACATCTTCGTCGACCCCAGCCCCGTGGCGCAGACCAGCTTCGCGGAGCGCAAGCGCCTGTTCGACCTGCCGCGGTCGTCCTGGGCCGACTACGACAGGTCGCTGATCAGCCCCGGAGGTGGGGTCTTCGACCGCTCGCTGAAGTCCGATCACCGTCACCCCCGAGATGCGTGAGGCCCTGGGGCTGTCGGCCGGCGCGACGTCGGTGACCCCGGCCGAGCTGATGAAGGCCATCCTCCAGGCGCCCGTCGACCTGCTGTGGAACGGCGGCATCGGCACCTACGTCAAGGCGACGTCCGAGACGAGCTCCGACGTCGGCGACCGCGCCAACGACGCGATCCGCGTCGACGGCATACAGCTGCGGTGCAAGGTCGTGGGTGAGGGGGGCAACCTCGGTCTGTCGCAGCTGGGCCGCATCGAGGCCTCGCTGCAACGGCGTGCGCGTCAACACCGACGCCATCGACAACTCGGCCGGCGTCGACACCTCCGACCACGAGGTCAACATCAAGATCCCGCTGACCGCACTGGTCCGCGGCGGAGACCTGACCCTCAAGCAGCGCAACGCCCTGCTGGCCTCGATGACCGACGACGTCGCGCACCAGGTGCTGCGGGACAACTACGAGCAGAACGTCCTGCTGGGCAACGCGCGTGCGCAGGAGCACCCGATGCTGCCGGTGCACCAGCGGCTCATCCACTGGCTCGAGGAGCGGGGCGACCTCGACCGCTCGCTGGAGTTCCTGCCCTCCGATGCCGAGATCGAGCGGCGGTCGCAGGCCGGGCTCGGCCTGAAGTCGCCGGAGTTCTCGGTGCTCGTCGCCTACGCGAAGCTCGCCCTCAAGGAGGACCTGCTCCCGTCGGAGCTCCCGGACGACCCGTGGTTCCAGCAGACGCTCACGGACTACTTCCCGTCGGCGCTGCGCGAGCAGTACGCCGACGACCTGGCGCGACACCCGCTGCGACGCGAGATCATCACGAACTCGGTCGTCAACTCGATGGTCAACCGCGGCGGCATCACGTTCGCCTTCCGGGCGATGGAGGAGACCGGGCGCGACGCCTGAGCAGATCGCGCGTGCGTTCGTCGTGGCTCGCGAGATCTTCGACCTCCCGAGCTTCGTCCACGAGGTCGAGGCGCTCGACACCGTCGTGTCCACCGACGTCCAGAGCCAGCTCTACCTGGAGTTCCGGCGGCTCATCGACCGCTCGATCCGGTGGTTCCTCACGTCGCGCCCGTCGCGTCTGGACGTCGCCGGAGAGGTGGCGCGGTTCGGTGACGGTGGTCCGCGAGTTCGCCCCGCAGATCCCTTCGCTCCTCAAGGGTGCCGAGCTGAAACGCTTGCAGCGCAACGTGGCTGGCTACCAGAAGCACGGCGTTCCCGACGAGCTCGCGCAGCGCTCGGCGAGCCTGCTCGACCAGTTCTCGCTGCTCGACATCGTCGACATCGCCACCGACACCGGTGAGCCGCCGAGCGACGTGGCCCCGCTGTACTTCCTGCTGTCCGAGCGTTTCGGCGTCGACGCGATGCTCACCCGGGTCACCAACCTGCCGCGCGACGACCGGTGGGACGCCTTGGCTCGCGGTGCGCTGCGCGACGACCTGTATGCCGTGCTCGAGAGCCTGGTGCGCTCGGTCATGGACGCGTCGACCCAGGGGGCGTCGCCGATCGCACCGCTACGAGGAATGGGCGAAGGCCAACGCCGAGTCGCTGGCGCGGGCCCGCACGGCGCTGTCCGGCATCGAGCGGCTCGACAAGCCGAACATCGCGGCGCTGTCGGTCGCGCTGCGCACCCTGCGCTCGGTGATCCGGTCCGGAGCGGCCACGCTCGTGAGGGTCGGCCGCCGGGCTCCCGGAGATCGTTGCGCTGCACACGCTTCCCCGTGAAGTCCATGGGCGGCGAGCTGCTTGACTGACGGCAGCTGTCGACGCCTGAGCGGACTCGTGGGTGACCGGGAATGGGCGGTCTACGACGAGCACGGCAAGATCGCGAGCGGCAAGCACACCCGGCGCTTCCGCCGGATGGACCCGGTCTTCGACGCTCATCGTGCGGCCAGCGACGGTGCACGGCGTGCGCGTGCGTCTGCCCGATGGCCGCGAGCTCGTCGCCGACGACCCGTCGGCAGGGGACGGCTCTCAGCGGAGCACTTCGGCGAGCCGGTCTCGCTGCGCCGCGAGGCCGACGTCCCTCACCAGGATGCGGCGGCACTGTCCATCGTCGGGACCGCGACGCTCGTGGAGCTCGGGCGTCACGACGGTGACGGCCGTCCGGTGGACCCGCGCCACCTGCGGGCCAACATCCTCCTCGAGACCACGCAGATCCCGTATGCCGAGGAGTCCTGGGTCGGTCGGGAGCTCACGATCGGATCGTCGGTGGTGCGGGTCACGGGGACCACCGAACGATGCCGCATGGTCGGGGTCGCGCAGGTCGGTCTGCCCGGCCGTCCGGGCCTGCTGCGAACCATCGTCGATCACCACGACCTGATGGCCGGGGTCTATGCGACGGTGGTCAGGCCCGGTCGCGTCAGGGTGGGGGACCGGGTCGCCGAGGTTGCGCATCTAGGCTGACTGCGTGCCCACGCTGCAGGAGGTCCTCCACGTCGCCACCGACCTCGAGCCCGCCGAGACCGAGTGGCTGCACCTGCTCGTCGGCGACTGGCAGCTGATCGCCGACCTGTCGTTCGCCGACCTGGTGCTGTGGGTCCCGGCCGGCATGGAGGGCTGGCTCGCCGTGGCCCACGTGCGCCCGACCACCGGCCAGATGGTCTTCTTCGAGGACGTGGTCGGACGGCGCACGCATCGAGGCCGGCAGTCGCTGCTCGACCAGGCCTACCTCGACCGGCGGATCGTGCGCCAGAAGGACCCGATCTTCCGCGATGACATGCCGGTGCGCGAGGAGGCCATCCCCGTGGTCCGCAACGGTCGCGCCGCTGGCGGTGCTCACGCGGCATACCAACCTCGCGGCGATGCGCACGCCGAGCCGCCTGGAGCTGACCTACCAGTCGCTGGCCGACGCGCTCGCCCGGATGATCGCGGCGGGGGAGTTCCCCAACGTCTCCGCGCCGACGGGTCAGCGACGCGGCGCGCCGCGCGTCGGCGACGGGGTGATCCGGCTCGACGTCAACGGGGTCGTGTCGTACGCCAGCCCCAACGCGCTGTCGGCCATCCACCGGCTGGGGCACGTCGGTGACGTCCTCGACGAGCTGCTCGCCAAGGTCGTCGCCGACCTGCTGCGTGACGAGTCGCCGGTCGACGAGTCGCTCGCGGTGGTCGTCACGGGCCGGGCGCCGTGGCGCACCGAGGTGAGCAGCCGCGGCGCGAGCGTCTCGATGCGCGCCATTCCCCTCACCGAGGGCGGCCAGCGGGTCGGTGCGCTGCTGCTGCTGCGCGACGTGTCCGAGCTGCGGCGGCGCGAGCAGGAGCTCATCACCAAGGACGCGACCATCCGCGAGATCCACCACCGGGTCAAGAACAACCTGCAGACCGTGGCGGCGCTGCTGCGCCTGCAGGCGCGTCGGCTGCCCGCCGGCGAGGCGGGTCGGGTGGCGCTCGAGGAGGCGGTGCGGCGGGTGGGGGTGATCGCCCTGGTGCACGAGACCCTCAGCCAGGGGTTCGACGAGACGGTGAACTTCGACGACATCGCGGTGCGCGGGCTGCAGGCCATCACCGAGGTGGCCAAGATCGAGCACCCGATCCGAACGAGTGTCGAGGGGTCGTTCGGGCTGCTGCGCGCCGAGGACGCGACGGCGATGGCGATGATCCTGTCCGAGCTGGTCCAGAACGCCGTCGAGCACGGGCTGGCCGAGTCCGAGGGAGGCACGATCACCGTGCATGCCGAGCGCAGCGCCGACGAGTCCGGCGACGAGCTGCTGACGGTGACGATCACCGATGACGGCGCCGGTCTGCCGGAGGGGTTCTGCCCGGGCAGGTCGGGGCTGGGCACCCAGATCGTCCAGTCGCTGGTGCAGGACCTGCGGGGCCGGATCGTCTGGAAGGCAGCCGTGCCGCGGGGCACGCGAGGTGCGGTTCGTGCGCGCGGTTGCGACCTCTGGGACGGGACGCGAGCCTAGGTCGCGAGCTCGGCGAGCGGGCTGGGCGGTGCGGTCAGCCGGCGCGGCGGGCGCGGGCGTTGCGACGCTTGAGCGCGCGGCGCTCGTCCTCGGACATGCCGCCCCACACGCCCGCGTCCTGGCCGGACTCGATGGCCCACTTGAGGCAGATGTCGACGACCTCGCAGCGTCGGCACACAGCCTTGGCCTCCTCGATCTGGAGGATCGCTGGGCCGGTGTTCCCGATGGGGAAGAACAGCTCAGGGTCCTCGTCGAGGCAGGCAGCGCGGTCGCGCCAGTCCATGAAGATCGTGCTCCTTGTTAGTGCGGGGGTTTCGCAGGAATGCGCCAGGGCTCGGGGTGGGGAACCGTCGGCACACGGCGCTTCGTTGCGTACGTGCTGTACTGCTCGGGTCGTGCTCGGGCGGTCATGCGCGGGCTGTCGTACTCAGTCATGCCACGGTGAGAGGCGACCTGTCATCGTAACGGGTGCAGCCTCCACACACAGCATGAGCCGGTGCGCTGACCATTCTTATGGTGGAGGCGCACTTGTGCCAACGGGTTGCCGGGCGTTTCTGTTCCAGCCTCACAGAACGCGCGCCCTAATTGAAGGGCTACGCGCCGTGGACTCGTCGGTAACGCTGAGGTATTGGTCACAGTTCGCTCACTCGGTGCTCGGTGGTCTGGCGCCCGGGCAGGGCGACGTCTCGAGTCTGGGGACGGGAGCCTGAGCAGCCGTTGAGTCCGGTCGGCGGACTACGCTGGCGGCCGTGAACGCCGACCCGATGCGACGCCTGGCCGCACTCGTGTGTGCCCTCGAGGCGCTGACGCTGCTGGCCTTCGCGCGTGTACTTCGTGGTGGGAGCTGGTGCAGGGGACGAGCCACGACACCACCCCTGCAGCGATGTCGGCCCTCATCCTCCTGGTGGCCGTGGGGATCGCGGTCCTGGCGCGCTCGTGGCTGCGTGGCGCCGACTGGCCGAACACCCCGACGGTCGTCTGGAACGTGCTGCTTCTGCCGGTCGCCTGGAGCCTGCTTCAAGCAGGTCGGGTCCTCGTGGGCGTGGCCGTCGGCCTGGTCGCCCTCGTCGGCGTGGTCGCTGCCGTGCGCGCTCGCACCGGCCAGCCCTCGTCCGACGGTCCGGCTACCGATCTCACCCGCCCTCGGAGGGCGTGCCCGTGAGTGCGACCTGGAGAGGCAGGGCACGCCCCCGGCGGACCAGGTAGCCACGGCCCGGCGGCGCCTGTGGGTCGGCGCGCAGCCGCAGTCCGAACAGGTCCCCCTCCAGGGTCGACCGCGGGCCGAGCAGGATGCCGGTGCGTTCACGAGCCACCTCGGTCCCCACCCCGCGGTACCGGGTCACCAGGGTGGTCGCGCACGCACCCACGACCAGGAGCCCTCCCTGGCGCTCGACCTGCCGGCTGAAATCGCGCAGCAGGTCGTCGGCCCGGGTATCGAGGAGCTCATCAGCACGGTCGACGACCACCGCGAGGCTCGGGCAGTCACTCGGCAGGTCGCCGGCGGTGAGGGAGCGTGAGTCGCGCCAGCTGACGAGCCGGCGGTCGTGGCGCAGCGCGTCCAGCGGGCCGGGACATGGCGCGACGACCGTCACCGGTCGTCCCGCGCTCACCAGGCCCTGAGCGAGCAGCAGCAGTGCGCTCGACACTCCGCGTGCTGGGGGCGCCTGCCACCAGCCAGCGGCGGCCGTCGCTCTCCTCGCGCAGGGCCAGCGGCTCCACCGCGTCGCCGCCGAGACCGACCAGCAGTCCGGTGCCGAGGTCTGGTGAGGGCAGGTCCCGGGCCGCGACACGTATCGGCAACGGGTCGAGTCGTGCGGGGCCGCTGCTCGGCCCGCCCGCCGCCGGCATCGCCGGTCCGACGGGTCCCACGGCGAGCTGGACCTCGGTGCCGTCCCGGAGCACCCCACGCCCGGGCGGAGCGTCGGCGGGCAAGGCGGTGACGGCCAGTCCCGCCAGTGCCGCATCCGCACGGTCGGCGAGCCGAAGGAGCACGCGTCGAGAGATGACGGACGCGACGCGTCCGAGCAGCAGCGAACGGTCGCCGGCCACGACGGCCGTCAACCCATGCGCCTCGCCCTCTCGAAGGAGTCCCCACAGGCGTCCGACGACCATGGTGTGGTCGAGCGAGCCAGCCCCACCGCGCCAGCAGGTCGCAGTCGTCGACCAGGAGCAGCAGCCGCGCGCGCTCCGGGCCCACGTTGCGTTGGCGGCTGTGGATCTCGGCCTCGAGCCGGTCGACCAACCGCTCCAGCCGGCCGAGGTCCGCGACGTCGACATGGGCCCCGCACTGGGGCAGGTCGGTGAGCCCCACGAGGCTGCCGCCGGACACGGCATACACATGAAGCCGGTCGGCTCCCAGGCGGCTTGCGAGCCCCCGCGCCACGGTCACCAGCGCGGTCGTGCGGCCGCTGCTCCCGGCGCCCACGAAGGACCAGTGACCGGGCGTGGCGAGGTCGAGCTCGAGCGGTGCCTGGGCGTGCAGCTCGGGGCGGTCGACCAGCCCGATCACGCAGCACTCGGGACCTGACGGGGAGGGCAATGAGGCGAATGGCACCTGGAGCGGCAGGGGCGGCAGCCACACCGGCGGCGCCGGCGCCGCGCCGAGCATCGCTGCCGCGTCGACCACGGCGGTGACGATGCGCTCGGGCGTCTCGTCACCACTGCCCTCGGCTGTCGGCCACGGCGGTTGGCTCCGCCCCCAGACCACGTCGCGCACCCGTATGCCGGTCGGCTGGCCCACCGCCGAGAGCCGAGCCGCGTGGAAGCCGACCAGCCCCGACCCACCCGAGCGCGCGTAGCCACGGCCCGGTACCGCCGGGTCGACGGTGGCAGCGGCGGGGGAGTCGAGCACGTCCTGGGAGTCGGTGCTGTCGCGGACGCGCAGGGCGATCCGCAGGTTGACATTGGCCTTGATGTCGGCCGTCACCACGCCGGCCGGCCGTTGCGTCGCCAGGACCACGTGCAGGCCCAGCGAGCGTCCCAGGGCGGCGATCGAGACGATGCCGTCGACGAACTCGGGTAGCTCCTCGGCCAGGGCGCGGAACTCGTCGATCACCACCACAAGACGTGGGAGAGCGGGATTGACGGCCGAATGTCGCTGGTACGAGGCGAAATCCGTCGCTCCAACGGAGGCGAACAGGCGTTCACGACGCTTGAGCTCGGCCCGCAGTGACGTCAAGGCGCGTTGGGCCAGGTGCTCGTCGAGATCGGTGATGACGCCCGCGGTGTGGGGCAGTCGCTCACAGTCGCGGAAGGCTGCCCCGCCCTTGTAGTCCACGAGAACGAACGAGAGGTCCTCGGGCCGGTGATGGATGGACAACGAGACCACCAGGGTGCGCAGCAGCTCGGACTTGCCCGAGCCCGTGGTGCCTGCCACGAGGACATGTGGACCGTCGGCCGCGAGGTCGAGCACCCAGGGGCCCTGCGCCGTCACGCCGATGGGTACCGCGGCACGAGGCGGCTCCTGCCACAGTGCTGCCACCACCTGCGCGTCGTCAGCGCCCGGGAGCAGGCTCAGCAGTGGCACGGCCGAGGGCAGAGCGCCATGGTCCGAGGGGGTGGCGTCGCGCAGTGGTGCGAGTCCCCGGCTCAACCGGTCGGCCCACCAGGCGCCGACCCCGTCGGTGACGAACTGCTGGTGCTCGTGGCCGGGCAGGCGCAGGCTCGGCTGGTTCGGGTCCGTGAGGTCGAGCAGTGCTCCGGTCTCGCTGGGCAGCGCCGTCGCGACGCTGTCGAGCGCCAGGACGCTGATCCCGACGGCGGGGCCCTGCTGCAGGACGGTGGACATGCCGGGGACGGTTCGTAGCGCTGCCGCTCCGTCGAGGAGGACCACGATGTGGGGCCCGTGCCCGTCGCCGTCGCCGCGCTGCACCGCCGTGCGCACGAGCTGGTCCACCAGGGACAGAACCAGGGCCTCGTCCTGCCCCAGGTCACCTGCGGCGGGGCCGGGGGCCGCCCCCGCGGCCGACCACCCGGCCGCCCCCGCGGCCCCTGGGTGGGGCACTCGGCTCAGCCACTGCCAGTCCTCAGCACGCCGTGCTGCGCTGAGGACGACGAGCTGCAGGTCCACGGGTGAGTGCAGGGTGAGCAGCTGACCCAACACAGCCCGCGCGGCCCCCGTGATGGCCGTCCGCGGACCGCAGAGGGACAGCACACCGACCGCACCGAGGCGGACCACACACGGAACGCCCTTCACGGTCGGGGGTTCGACGGGTCCTGCGCCGGGCGGTCCGACGACGTGCACCCCCGCAGGGGAGGTGCAGGTACCGACCGTCACGGCCAGGGCGTCCGGGTCGTTGCGCCGCCGCTCCCAGAGCCGGGCGCTCGGGCCCGTCGCGATCGCCAGGATCTCGGCCGGGTCCGGTGTGGCACGCCGGCGCGCCTGCTCTTCGGCCACGCAGAGAGCCTCGACTCGAGCCCTGGCCTCTGCGAGGGCCCGCTCGTACTCGGCCTGCTGGGTCGCATGTCGGCGACTGCCGTGAAGGCGTTCACCGACGAGGTTGGCGGCCATGAGGACCGGACTCATCAGGGCGAAGGCGAGAGTGACGGGACCCAGGAAGACCGCCATGAGGAGAGCCAGGGGCAGGGGAGCCAGGACGGCAACCCACGGGATCCGAGGGCGAGAAGGCGGTGCAGGAGCCTGCGGCATGGTGACGGTTTCGGAGGTGGGAGACGGGACGACCCTCGGCTGGCGGTTGACCAGACGTGTGCCGTCCGGCTGAGGACGGGAGGTTGCCGGGACGTCGATCGCGGCCCGGAGCGCGAGCTCGGTGTGCCCGATGGTGAGGGTGGCGCCGGCGGTCCAGGGGACCGGCGTGGTCCCGATGGCGGTACCGGCCAGCCGCGCGCCGTTGGTGGAGCGGAGGTCGCGGACCGTGACTCCGTCACCGTCGGAGCGGACCTCCAGATGCAGGCGAGAGAGCCGGTCGTCGCCGACCATGACCTCCGCCTCGCAGGAGCGTCCCACCCGATGGGTGCCTGGGGTGAGGTCGTGTGAGCGACCCGCGTCCGGACCATGCGCGACGCTCAGGACCACTGGGGGCCGCGGCCGGTGACCGGCTCTCTGTGCCGCCGAAGGGTCCGCCGCGGACCGGGGAGCCAGGACGACCGAGGCGCCGTCCACCAGGGGTGCCGACCCGAGCGGTGCGTCGTCGGCCAGCCGCACCCCCCGAGCAGCGAGGGCCAGGTCGCCGTCACGTGCCAAGTGCAGCCCGAGAGCACGGCCGACTTCGCGTGCGGTCGTTCCCTCGGGAGCCTCGACCTCCACCTCGTGCAGCGCGGAGTCGGGCGGCAGTGCCACGGTCAGCCGAAGTCGCATCACGAGACACTAGAAGGGCCACGGAACGACGAAGGGGCCTCGTCCACACCTGTGGACGAGGCCCCCGACGTTCTGCGTCTGCCGCGTAGTCTGACCCGCCCCGGCAAGGTCAGCCGGGCAGCAAGGTCAGTGGCTCGGCTCGGTCAGTTGGGTCGTCCGACCGGCGTGCCCGCGGTCTGCACGGCATACCCGGTGTAGCTCCCGGAGCCGCCCAGGTCAGGGGAGTCGTGCGAGTAGGCGATGTGCGCCCAGCCCGACTGGTCCGTGTCGACGCCGAAGTCGTCCAGGAGCTGACGCCCACCGGTGCAGGTGACGCCGCCCTCACACACGTCACCGGTGTGCACCGCCATGAGCTTGCTGGTGTTCCAGCCGGTCAGGGACTGGGTGAGGTTCTGGGCGAAGTAGACGTTCCAGGTCGCGGTGCTGCCCGTTCCGGTCGCGCCGTAGTAGACGAGGTCCTCGCCCGCGCTGGTGGCGACCAGCCAGGGGAAGATCGCCCGGGTGGCGGTGCTGATCGGACCCGAGCAGCTCCACGTGTCGCCGTGGTTGGTCGAAGAGGCCACGTAGACCGAGGTGTCGTTGCTGACGGCGTAGAACAGGGTGCCGTTGGGCGCCACGGAGACGTTGGGGAAGTTGTGGTTCAGACCCTTGGCGCCGAAGGCGGTCGAGCAGGGGATCGGCTTGTCCGTCCAGGTGTGCCCACCGTCGGGTGACACGGCCAGGAAGGCCTCGTTGTACGGCGCGCTGTTGGTCGGTCCCGGGTCGGCCGAGGGCGCCACGAACGCCTGGTAGGCCCAGAAGCCGCCGGCCGACGGGTTGTCGTGGTCGATGACCAGGTTCCCCAGCTCGTTGTTGGTGGCCTTGTAGTCGGTGGCCGGGATCGCCTGGGCGATCTGGGTGTAAGGACCGCCGCCGGTGTCGGAGCGCAGCACGTCGATGTTGCTGGTCGCGACATCGTGGAAGGTGAGCAGGCTGGTGTCCGCTCCGTATGCCGCGATCCACTCGCGGTCGTCGACGGGCAGCCCGGCCTGGACCGGGACCTGGCTGAAGGTCTTGCCGTCGTCGTTGGACGTCGCGACGTTGATCGAGCCGAGGTTGAGGCTCGCCACGTAGATGCGGTGCGTTCCGGCCGTCGAGAGGGCCGGGCGCGAAGGCGGTGTCGATGTCGCCGCCGGCGGCGCCGATGTTGCTCACGCGCGTTGGGCTGGCCGCTGTAGGTCAGCGCGCAGGGGGAGGCGGCCGTGGTGCCGCCCACCTGGGTGCTCCGCCAGAACTCGCTGCCCGAGCCGACCCCGTCCTCGGACCCGAGACCGACCAGGTTGGAGCGGGAGACGTGGATCGAGGGCTCGCCTGCCGTGTTCGTGCCGCAACCGGCGGCGCCGACGGTCTGGGCTTGGGGCTGGCCCGAGGCGAACGCGTTGGGCGTCGTCGTGGTCGTCTTGCGGAGGGTGCGGGCGTGCGTGGCGGTGTGCGCCGGAGCAGCGATGGCCGGGACGGTGAGCGCCGCCCCGATCAGGCCGGCCGCGGCGACGGACAGGACGAGCGGGGTCGAGACAGCACTGCGGAACACGGGGCCTCCAGGGGTGATGGGCGTGCGCTCGACGTGCTCAACGACACATTTCCCGATCCGTTACGCGGCAGATGTCCCGATCTGTCGGGCACTGACGGACGGTGCTGTGGACGCGCCGGCTCACGACGCGCTCAACGGTGTTAGCGTCTGGCTGCGCCCGGTGGCTTGGGTTTGGGGGAGCCAAGGCGCGTTCACTGGGTTTGGGGGAGCTCATCATGGATGCGATTGCCACGGTCGAGGCCGAGGTTCGGGAGCTGATTCGTCGAGGCGGTCTCGACCCAGCGGCCGACGCCCGGGCGCTGGACCGACTCGTGCGCGATGCCGTCGCCGACTACGACGAGCGGTCGCTGCACGGGGGCCTGCCGGCGCTGGCTGACGTGGAGGCGGCGGTGAAGTCGGTCGTCGACACGGTGGCGGGGTTCGGGCCGCTCCAGCGCTACTTCGACGACCCCCAGGTCGAGGAGATCTGGATCAACGAGCCCTCGAAGGTGTTCGTGGCCCGGGGTGGGATCGCCGAGCTGACCACGACGATGCTGACCGCGGACGAGGTGCGCGACCTGGTGGAGCGCATGCTCAAGACCAGCGGCCGGCGCGTGGACCTGTCGAGCCCGTTCGTCGATGCGGTCCTGCCGGACGGGTCGCGTCTGCACGTCGTCATCCCGGACATCGCGCGCAGCCACTGGATGGTCAACGTCCGCAAGTTCGTCGTCCAGGCCTCCCACCTGGACGATCTGGTGGCGCTGGGGTCGCTGAGCCGTCAGGCGGCCGACTTCCTGGGCGCGGCAGTGGCGTCCGGCCTCAACATCCTCGTGGCGGGCGGTACGCAGGCCGGCAAGACGACGCTGTTGAACTGCCTCAGCGCTGCCATTCCACCCCGTGAACGCGTCGTCACCTGCGAGGAGGTGTTCGAGCTCAAGATCCCGCTGCGTGACGTCGCGTCCATGCAGTGCCGGCAGCCCAGCCTCGAGGGGACAGGGGAGATCCCTCTGCGCCGGCTGGTCACCGAGGCCCTGCGTATGCGGCCGTCGCGCATCATCGTCGGCGAGGTCCGGCAGGCCGAGAGCCTCGACCTCCTGATCGCCTTGAACAGCGGCCTGCCCGGGATGTGCACCATCCACGCCAACAGCGCGCGCGAGGCGATCACCAAGATGTGCACGCTCCCTCTGCTCGCGGGCGAGAACATCGGCAGCCGTTTCGTCGTCCCCACTGTGGCGGGCTCGGTCGACCTGGTCGTGCTCGCGGCACTCGACCACGACGGCGTGCGACGCGTCCGCGAGATCGTGGCCGTGCCCGGACGCGTCGAGGGCGATGTCGTCGAGACGGCTGACCTCTTCGTCCAGCGCGACGGGGTGCTGACCCGGGCCGACGGCTTCCCGCCCCATCCGGACCGGTTCCGTCGAGCGGGTTTCGACCTCGTGTCCCTGCTGGGGCAGGACTACACCTCATGAGCGGGGTGGCACTCGGCCTCATGCTTGGTACGGGCCTCTTCTGTCTCTGGTGGTCCTGCTGGGTGCCCTCGGCGGCTGACGCTGCTCCGCGGCTCACGGTGGGCCACGCGCTGCGCGACCAGCTGGTTCAGGCGGGGTACGAGTCGGTCGGACCCCGCGCCTTGCTGAGCGCCTGCATGCTGGCGGCAGTCCTGGTCGGGATGGTCATGCTCGCCGTCACGGACGTGCCGTCCGTGGCTGCCTGCTTCGCGGTGATGTCCGGATATGCCCCGCTGGGGCTCGTCCGCATGCGCGCACGCCGTCGTCGAGCGAGCCTGCGCGACCTGTGGCCTGACGCCGTCGACAACATCGCGTCGGGGGTCCGCGCCGGTCTGGCCCTGCCCGAGGCACTGAGCCAGCTCGGCCGGCGCGGGCCCGAGGAGCTGCGGCCGGCCTTCGTGGCGTTCGCCGAGGACTACCGGGCGACCGGCCGGTTCACCGAGTGCCTCGACCAGCTCAAGGACCGGCTCGCCGACCCCGTCGGTGACCGGCTCGTGGAGTCCCTTCGCATTGCCAGAGAGGTCGGCGGCAGTGACCTGGGCCGGCTGTTGCGGACCCTGGCCACGTTCCTACGCGAGGACGGTCGTACCCGGGCTGAGCTGGAGACGCGGCAGGGCTGGACGGTCAACGCCGCGCGGTTGGCGGTCGCCGCTCCTTGGGTGGTGCTGGGCATGCTCTGCACCAGACCGGAGTCGATCGCCGCCTATGCCACCGGGACCGGCACTGTGGTCCTGCTCGCCGGCGCGGTGGTGTCGGCGGCGGCATACCGGATCATGGTCCACGTCGGTCGGCTGCCCGAAGACGAGCGGGTGCTGCGGTGACCGTCTGGGAGTCGGCGTCGGTGCGGACCGTGTCGTGGCCCGGAGCGGCGATCGGCATGGTGTTCGCCATCGGCCTGCTCGCTGCGTATGCCGGCCTGCCGCGGCGGCGTCGCGCGACGTTGAACGACCGGTTGTTGCCGTACCTACGTGATGCTCCGCGGCCCTCCCGACTGCTCGCGACCGGGCCGGTCGGGGGGACGCATGCCCTGGCGCTCCTCGTGGGGCCGGTGGTCACCGGCCTGGCGGCGCGGATCGAGAGCACGCTGGGTGGCGCGGCGTCGGTCCGGCGACGGTTGCTGCGGGCAGGGCAGTCGCCAGATGTCGATCGCTTCCGCGCCGAGCAGGTGCTGTGGGGTTCGGTGGGGACCGTCGTGGGCATCGTCGTGGGCGCGCTGCTGTGGCTGGCTCATCCCGGCTCGCTCGTCCCATCCGTCATCCTCACCCTCTGCGGCACGGCGGCGGGCGTGGTGGCGCGCGACCAGTGGCTGAGCCGGGAGGCCACGATGCGCGAGCGCCGCATGTTGGCCGAGTTTCCGACGGTCGCCGAGCTGCTTGCGCTCGCGGTGGCAGCGGGCGAGGGAGCTGTCGGCGCGCTGGAGCGGATCTGTCGTCTGGCCAAGGGCGAGCTCGCCGGCGAGCTCGGTCGCTGCCTGGCGGATGCGCGGGCCGGCGCGAACCTGCCCGACGCCCTCCAAGGCCTTGCAGACCGTACGGGCCTGGTGAGCCTGTCCCGCTTCGTCGACGGCATGGTCGTGGCGGTCGAGCGCGGCACGCCGCTGGCCGAGGTGCTGCGCTCGCAGGCTCAGGACGTTCGCGAGACCGGGCGCCGCGCGGTGATGGAGGCCGGCGGCCGCAAGGAGATCACCATGATGCTCCCGGTCGTCTTCCTCGTGCTGCCCGTCACCGTGCTCTTCGCCGTCTTCCCCGGCTTCGCATTCCTTCGATTCTCCGTCTGACCCGTTTCACGAGAGGGGCTCCACCATGTCCATGTCCCACCGGACGCTGTCCGAGCTGCACCGCACGTTCACGACCGCTCCCTGTGCCATGGCGCACGTGACACGGCGCGTCCGCCCTCGTGGCGAGCGAGGCGATGTTCCCGGTTGGGTCCTCGTCACCCTCATGACCGCAGGGCTCGTGGCCGCCCTGTGGGCCGTCGCCGAGGGGCAGCTCACGGCGCTGTTCAGTGCCGCGCTCGCGAGTGCTCGCCGCTGACCCGTGCACCGCCTCAGGCTGGCCCGGACGGGTGACCGCGGCTCTGCTGTGGCCGACTTCGTCATGGTGGGCGCGCTCCTGTCCGTGCTGTTCGTGGCACTGCTCCAGGTGGGCCTCACGCTGTACGTCCGGAACACGCTGATCTCCTGTGCCTCCGAGGGGGCCCGGATGGGGGCCCGTGCGGACGCCGATCCGGCGGAGGGCGTCGCGCGGACGCGCGAGCTCATCGCATCGACGCTGTCGAGCCGCTTCGCCAAGCACGTGACCGCTGCAGGTGGTCATGGCCGACGGCGTACGCGTGCTCTCGGTCCGGGTCGTCGCGCCGCTGCCGGTCATCGGTCTTCTGGGCGCAGGCCAGCGCTTCGACGTGGTGGGCCGAGCGTTCCTGGAGCGCCAGTGAGAGCGGCCGTGGGTCGGCTGTCTCGCTTGTCCTGGAGGTGTCGGCTCGGCCGGCCGGGGGAGCGGGGCAGCGCCCTGGTGGAGTTCGTGTTCCTCGCGGTGCTCGTGATGGTGCCGCTGTTCTACCTCGTCATGACCCTGTCCCGTCTTCAAGCCGGTGCGTATGCCGTCTCGACGGCCGCGAGGGAGGCCGGCCGCGCGTACGTGACGACCGGCTCGGATCAGGACGCGGAGGGTCGTGCGAAGGCTGCCGCGCGAATCTCGTTCGAGGACCAGGGATTCCGCGATGACGAGGCACAGCTGACCGTGGCGTGTGACGGGTCGCCGTGTCTGCGTCCCGAGGGCCGCGTGCGGGTGTCGGTGCGGGTCATGGTGCCCTTGCCGCTCATCCCTTCGTTCGCCCGTGCAGTGGTCCCGCTGGAAGTGCCGGTGACCGCGACGCATCTGGCGGTCGTCGACCGGTTCCGAGGTCGACCATGAGGGGCCGCTTCCCCTGGCGCCGTCCCTATGACACGCCTCGACGCTGCTCCGGTGAGTCCGGTCAGGTGACCGTGCTGGCCCTCGGGTTCACGGTCATCGCGATCCTGCTGATCCTCGGCACGGTGGCGGTGACCTCGGTCCAGCTCTCGCGGATGCGACTGCTCGACGCCGCCGACGGCGCGGCCCTGGACGCGGCCGACGCCTTTGACGTGGGCGCGTACCAGCGGGGCCTGGGCGGGGCGGTGGGCATCAGCCCGGCGACCGTCCAGCAGGCGGCGAACGACTACCTCGCCCACCAGCCCCGACCTGCGAGCATCCTGGCCTGGCAGGTGGCGCCGGGGACTGGCAGCCCGGACGGCCGGACCGCCGTGGTCCGTCTTGAGGGGCAAGCCGAGGTGCCGTTCGTGGGCGCCCTCCTGGCCACGGTCGGCAGGTCCGTCACGATCACCGTCGAGTCCCGAGCAGAGCAGCCGCGGCGTAGTCATAGTCGGCGCTCGTTCTGGAGCGGTTGATCGTCGTCACCTCTGCGGCGTCATGGCGAACGACATCGCGAGCCATTCGCCGCATCTTGAGACTCAGCCGCATAGCACATGGCGCCGGGCCTGCGCGAGTCAGGTATTCCAATCCTGCACATCCACCTCCATGGGCTGCTCGGCCCGGCGGAGCTCCTGGTTCTCACCTGGCGTTCGGGCTCGGCCGCTTAGGCCCGGTACTGGTACTCGGGATCGTTCTCGAGCCGGGCCGTCAGCTCTGTGGCGCGATCAGCCGCTCTAGACTCATGTTCCCTGTCAGGCTTCCAAGGTCGCGCGGGCGTCCCTGCGGATGAACGCCGATCTCAGGTCGCCCGCGCGATACGCTGACGCGGACCGCGCTCATCGTCAGGTGCTCAACCAGGTACTCAGCCAGCGCTTGTGTCACGCCTTCGAGTTCCTGGCGCCGCTGCTCCGGAGCCAGTCCAGAATTCAAGTCGAGCGATTCCACGACTGCGAATTCATTGGCGAGAGGAACGTTTTCGAGATGTAGAAGAACGGGGCAGTCTCGTCGTGGTCGCTCGGCCGATGCCTGTGGCGTCCTCGCTTTCTTGCGACGCAGCGCCGGTGCCATCAGTGGGTCGCACGCGTGTAGGTCCTCAGCGTCGCAGTACGTCGCATGACCGCTGACGTCTGCTGCCCGAGCTGGTTGTAGCCGTAGGTCCAGGCGATGCCGGCCTGGTTCGCCACGCGGGTGAGCTGGTCCTTGATCGAGAATGCGACTTTTGGCGTTCGGCCTCACTGTGGTGGCCGTCCGTCACACCAGTTGCGTGCGATGACCCCCGTCTGCATGCCTACCTGCCGCGGCCTACCTGCGTGTGTCAGCCATCACTGCGGGCGAGCGCACGCCCATGGGCCCGGCCGCTCGGCTCACTCGCGGTCGGTGAAGTCGGGATCACGCCTCAGTCGCGGCAACCGTCGTCCCGGAACGTTCCACGTGAGGACTGTTCCCTAGATCGCTGGCGGGTGTGAGGTGAGTAGTGAGCCAACCTCGCACCCTGTCCGTGTGACGCTCTGTCGCTTGTGCGAATACCCATCCCGCCGCCAGCAATGCGGCCACAACACCAACCACGCCGAACCATGCCGTCGCGGACGGATACCACAAGTCCGGACGACGGCGAGCCGGATTCACGATGGCTACCGCAAGGTAGAGCAGGGGCATGTGAACGGCGTAAAGCGAGTATGACGAATGGGCGTAACCCGATGCCCTTTGAAGGGCGACCTTGGCAATCCAGCGTTCGGGACGGAGATCACCAAACACGAGTGCTACCAAGGCGGCAGCGAAGAGTCCGACCGCGTAACTGCTCAGCGAGACGCTGGTCGCGCCGTCTGACTGCAGCTTGTCGGCGATCAGGGAAGCGCCAAGCATACCCAAAGCCGCCGTCCGGGCGAGGAGCATTCGCGTTGAGGACCATCCTGACAACAGCCTCCTGATCCGCTGCTCTTGATGGGCCAAGAGGGCACCAATGAGCCAGATCGGGAAGAGAATCCAGATCTGCCGACCGGCGGTCACGACAACCAGCACCGACAGAATGACCGAGACGAAGCGGACGCGGCCCCGGGTGCGCAGGACCCCAACAAGAACCAATGGGAACAGGGCGTAGTAGAAGGCCTCGTAAGCCAACGACCAAAGTGCCCCATTTGAACCGAATGGGGCGACAAAGGAGCCCTGCAAGAACAATGCGTTGCCCAAGAACTGCGCGGCGCTGCCGCCCTGGTGACCTGCGTAGACGATGTACGCCGGGGAGAGATGACGACCCACGGTGTCGGCCACGAGAGTCACGCAGAGCGCCGGAATGAGCACAATCCACAGCCGCGTCAATCGGCTGATCGAGTAGCGCCGCCAGTCGAACCGTCCCCGTGCATTGCTGGCCAGCACACTGCCGCCCACGAAGTATCCACTCAGGACGAAGAACACCAGGACGGCACCGTGTCCGAAACCTGTGAGCGCATAGGCGACCTCGGTGATCCGACTGGGATGGAAGTCCTGCCTACTAAGAAGCAGAGCGTCGCGCACGTGGACGATGACCACCGCGATCGCAGAGCAGGATCGAATGGCGTTCAACGCCTGGTTCTCGTGACTCCGGTTGTTGCTCATCCCTACTCCTCAAACGTAGTCCAGCGCAGGTTGTGAAAGCTCCAAGGTCGACAGAACCGATCGTGTTGTCGCTGACATCAGGGTTTCGTCCAGAAGGCCGCGACTCGCCATTGCGCGAGTGCGGGCGACACCCTAGCGAGTGCGATCTTCAGGTGCGCGTGAGCCACGCCATCAGGTTGACTTTCCCGGGATGCCCGACAATCTCCGAAAACCTCCTCGCAGAGATCGGACATTTCGGCCCCCGAGGGCGTCCTGGTGCGTGTGGTCGTCACTCAAGGACTACTGGAAGAGGGGTTCGAGGTGCTTCGTCTTTTGCAGTGCCGAAGCGAGCTGGCGAGGCGACGCGGAGGAAACGCCTCCACGTCCCGGAGTCGTGGCCGTGTTTCACGCCAGACCTGCGTGTGGTCAGCGCCACCCGCCCGCCCAGGTTCAGGCGCCTCTGGCCGCACTAGAGTGCAAGACGGACATCACTCACGGCGCTGGAGGCACTTTTCATGACGACACAGCCTGACCGACCGGTCTCAGTCATCGTTGCGGGCGCGCGCACGCCCATGGGCCGGCTGCTCGGCTCGCTCAAGGACTTCTCGGGCGCGGACCTCGGCGGCTTCGCCATCAAGGGCGCGCTCGACAAGGCCGGCGTCAGCCCCGACCAGGTCGACTACGTGATCATGGGCCAGGTGCTCCAGGCCGGCGCCGGGCCAGATCCCCGCGCGCCAGGCGGCCGCGAAGGCCGGCATCCCCATGACCGTCCCGGCCCTGACCATCAACAAGGTCTGCCTCTCGGGCATCAACGCCATCGCCATGGCCGACCAGCTGATCCGCGCCGGCGAGGTCGACGTGGTCGTCGCCGGTGGCCAGGAGTCCATGACCAACGCTCCCCACCTGCTCACCAAGTCGCGCGAGGGCTACAAGTACGGCGACGTGCCGCTGCGCGACCACATGGCCTTCGACGGCCTGTGGGACGCCTTCACCGACCAGGCCATGGGTCTGCTCACCGAGCAGGCCAACTCCGGTGACCAGCAGTTCACCCGCGAGCAGCAGGACGAGTTCTCCGCCCGCAGCCACCAGCTCGCCGCCCGCGCGTGGAAGGACGGCCTGTTCGACGACGAGGTCGTCGCCGTCTCCATCCCGCAGCGCAAGGGCGACCCGGTCGAGTTCAAGACCGACGAGGGCGTCCGCGCCGACACGACCACCGAGACGCTGGGCAAGCTGCGCCCGGCGTTCTCCAAGGACGGCACCATCACCGCCGGCTCCGCCTCCCAGATCAGCGACGGCGCCGCGGCCGTCGTCGTGATGAGCAAGGCCAAGGCCGAGGAGCTGGGCCTGACCTGGCTCGCCGAGATCGGCGCGCACGGCATGGTGGCCGGCCCCGACTCGACCCTGCAGCAGCAGCCGGCCCGCGCCATCGCCAAGGCCTGCGAGCGCGAGGGCATCACCCCGGCCGACCTCGACCTCGTCGAGATCAACGAGGCGTTCGCCGCCGTCGGCCTCGCCTCGGCCAAGGAGCTCGGCATCGAGCTCGACAAGGTCAACGTCAACGGCGGCGCCATCGCCATGGGCCACCCGATCGGCATGTCCGGCGCGCGCATCGCCCTGCACCTCGCGCTCGAGCTCAAGCGTCGCGGCGGTGGCGTCGGCGCTGCCGCCCTGTGTGGCGGCGGCGGCCAGGGCGACGCCCTGATCGTGCGCGTGCCCCGCTCCGAGAACGGCTGACGCTTGGCCCCCCGCACCGTCGATGTCCCTGCCCTGGTCGAGTCGGCCAGGGCAGGGTCGCCTCGCGCCGTGGCCCGCCTCATCTCGCTGGTCGAGGACGCCCACCCCGCCCTGCGCGAGGTGATGGCGGCGCTGGCCCCCCACACCGGCAACGCCCACATCATCGGCATCACCGGCAGCCCGGGCGTCGGCAAGTCCACGTCGACGAACGCCCTCGTCGCGGCATACCGGGCCCAGGGCAAGCGCATCGGCGTGCTCGCCGTGGACCCGTCCTCCCCGTTCTCCGGCGGCGCGCTGCTGGGTGACCGGGTCCGCATGCAGGACCACGCGCTCGACCCCGAGGTCTACATCCGCTCCATGGCCAGCCGGGGCCACCTCGGCGGCCTGTCGTGGACGACCCCGCAGGCGCTGCGCGTGCTCGACGCCGCCGGCTGCGAGGTCATCCTCATCGAGACGGTGGGTGTCGGGCAGTCCGAGGTCGAGGTCGCGGGCCTGGCCGACACCACCATCGTGCTGCTCGCCCCGGGCATGGGTGACGGCATCCAGGCCGCCAAGGCGGGCATCCTCGAGATCGGCGACGTCTTCGTCGTCAACAAGGCCGACCGCGAGGGCGCGGATGCGACCGTCCGCGACATCCGCCACATGATCTCCCTCGGCGACCGCACCGAGCCCGGCCTCTGGCGTCCCCCCGTGGTGAAAACCGTTGCGGCACAAGGCCAAGGCATCGACGAGGTCATCGAGGCGATCGAGAAGCACACGTCGTGGATGGAGGAGTCCGGCACCCTGCGCGACCGCCGGGTCGCCCGCGCCGGCGACGAGATCGAGTCGATCGCCCTCCAGCAGCTGCGCGCCAAGATGGGCGACCTGCGCCACGGCAACGGTGTGGACGAGCTCGCGGCCGCCGTCGTGGACGGCACGACCGACCCGTATGCCGCGGCCGACCAGATCGTCGCCGCGCTGGCCTGAGTGCCATGCTCGGGGAGTGTCTCAGCAGGGCTGAGTGCCAAGGTGGGGGGCCGCGTCGTAGGGTGATCCCCGACCCGACGAGAGGAACGCACGCGTGCATCCCCAGGTGATCGCCGGCCGCTACGAGGTGGTGCGAGCCATCGGCAGCGGTGGCATGGGCACCGTCTGGCTGGCTCGCGACACCGTGCTCGGACGCGAGGTCGCCATCAAGCGAGTCGGCGCGCTGCCCGGCGACCCTGCTGCCGCCGCCCGGGCGATGCGCGAGGCACGGATCGCTGCCTCGCTGAACGACGCGCACACGGTCGGGGTCTACGACATCGTCGACGAGGACGACGCGCACTGGCTGGTGATGGAGTACGTCGACGGCCAGAGCCTCGCCGAGCAGATCCGCGACGAGGGCCCGTTGCCGCCGCGCCGCGTGGCGGCCATCGGGGCGGCCGTGGCCGGCGCGCTTGGCCAAGGCCCACCAGCGCGGCATCATCCACCGCGACGTCAAGCCTGGAAACATCCTCATCACGTCCTCCGGGACCCCCAAGGTCAGCGACTTCGGCATCGCCCGCGCCCACGCCGACGACCAGCTCACCCAGACCGGCTTCATGACCGGGACCCCCAGCTACCTCTCGCCCGAGCTGGCCCGCGGCGGTGACCCGACACCGGCGTCCGACGTGTGGGCTCTGGGTGCGACGCTGTACTCCGCGGTCGAGGGGGAGCCGGCCTACGAGGCGCAGGCCAACCCGCTGGCCACCTTGCAGACGATCGCCTCGGGCGCGCCTCGTCCCATGGACCTCGCCGGGCCGCTCGGCGGTGCCATCGCCGCCATGATGGAGCCGGACGTGCACCAGCGCTGGGACATGCCGACCGCGGCCAAGTACCTGGGCCGCATCGCCGGCGGAGACTCGACCATGGCGCTGCCCGTCGGTGCCGCCTTCGGCGCCGGAGCCGCGGCGACCGAGGTGATCCCCGATGCCGGGGCGACGCAGGCGCTCGGCGGCCCGCCCGTCGTGCCACCCGAGGCATACGACCCGGGTCCCGTCGGACCCGGCGGAGCCTCGCCCGCGGGCCCCTCCGGCGCAGGAGCCGCGGTCGCGGGCCGGCTGGTGGGTCCTCGGCGCGCTCCTGCTGCTCCTGCTCATCGTGGGGCTGGCCTACGCGCTGTCCGGCGGGTTCGCCAGCAACGCGCCGACTCCTGGGACGACCACCACGGTGACCTCGACGAGCACGAGGACCCAGACGGTCTCGCCCTCGACCACGCACACCTCCAGCTCGTCGACCAGCTCCTCGACGTCGACGACGACGCCGCCCACGACGACGACCAGCACGACGACCGCGCCGCCCAAGAGCGCGGCTCAGATGCAGGACTTCATCAAGAGCTACTACCGCGACGTCACCGATGCCAACAAGCGCGACCAGACCTGGGCCGAGCTCACGCCGGCGATGCAGGCCAAGGCGGGCGGCCGGGCGGGCTATGAGGCGTTCTGGAGCACGATCTCGAAGGTGGACGTCCACGGCGTGACGGCCGACCCGAAGACCGGGATCGTGACGGCTCAGCTGACCTTCCACCTGGTCAGCGGCGGCACCAGTGACGAGACGCACCGGCTCCAGCTGGTGAGCGGCGGCCAGCCGTACCTCATCAACAGCGACACCCGAGTCTGACTCCGGCCGCGTGGGCAGCGGGTGAGCATCGGATGAGCCCTGGTATGCAGCGGCCCCGTCCGGTGCTGCTGCTCGCCGTCGCCGCGCAGCACCTGGCGACGGTCGAGGGTGAGTTCTCCCGCTACGCGCGCGACTACGAGGTGGTCGCCGTCGGCAGTGCCGGCGAGGCGCGATCGGTCGCCGCGCGCCTGGCCGGCGCCGGGAAGCCGGTCGCGCTGCTGGCGGTCGGCTGGGTGGTGCCCGGCGTCGAGCATGGCCTGGACCTCATGGACGAGCTGCATGCGAGGTTTGCGACGGCTCGACGGGTGTGTCTGACCGCCCGCGACGACTTCGGGCTGTCGCTGCCTCTGCTGCGCGAGGCGCTGGCACAGGGACGGATCGACACGTACCTGCTGATCCCGCAGGGCCCGCGTGACGAGGAGTTCCACACGGCCGTCGTCGAGTACCTCTCGGACTGGGGGTGGACCGCGTCCACCCCAGAGGTCGAGGGTGTCCAGATCATCGACGACAGCGCGGCGCCGAGGTGGCCCGGATCCGGGACTTCCTCGACCGGATGGGCATCCCGCACCGCGTCCACAAGCCCGACAGCGAGGTCGGCCGCGAGGTGATCGCCGACCTGCCCTCGGTTCACGGCGGCGCGGCCCCGGCGTTCCCCGTGGTGGCGTACAGCGTGGTGGGTCGTCCCCTGGAGGGGGCGACAGCCCGCGACGTCGCACGGCTGGTCTATGGCGCGCCGTCCAGCCTGGACTCCGAGGAGACGGTCGACCTCGCCGTCATCGGTGCCGGACCCGCCGGCCTTGCCGCCGCTGTCTACGGGGCCTCCGAGGGCCTGAGCACCGTCGTCATCGAGTCCGAGGCGGTCGGTGGGCAGGCAGGCACGAGCTCGATGATCCGCAACTACCTCGGCTTCCCGCGAGGCATCTCGGGCATGCGTCTCGCGCAGCGGGCGCGCTTCCAGGCGGGCCGGTTCGGAGCACGCATCCACACCGGCCTGTCCGTGGAGTCGATCGTCCCGGCAACGGCTCCCGGCGAGCCCCACCTCGTCTGCACCGAGATCGGAGACCTCCGGGCCAGGGCTGTGGTGCTCGCGACCGGAGTGAGCTATCGGCGCTTGGGCATCGAGCCAGTGGAACAGCTCGTCGGGATGGGCGTCTACTACGGCGCAGCGACGAGCGCGACGCGGGAGATGGCCGGGCAGGGATGTGTTCGTCGTCGGTGGCGGCAACTCCGCCGGGCAGGCCGCCGTCCACCTGTCGAGGTACGCCCGGTCGGTGACGCTCGTCGTCCGGCGGCCGGACCTGCGCGCCACGATGTCGGACTACCTGGTCCGCGAGATCGCCTCGAGCTCACGCATCGTCGTCCGGGCATCGACCCGGGTGGTCGACGGCGGGGGAGGCTCGCGTCTGGAGTGGCTGTCGCTGCAAGGCCCTGCAGGGAGCGAACGGGTCGAGGCGGCCGGGCTGTTCCTGCTGCTGGGTGCCGATCCCTGTGGCGACTGGCTGCCCGGGGCCATCGCGCGCGACGACCGCGGCTTCGTCTTCACCGGGCGGGATGTGCCCATCGAGCGCTGGTCCGGGGGCCGGCCGCCGGCCGCCCTGGAGACGACGGTGCCGGGGGTCTTCGCCGCGGGCGACCTGCGGGCGGGCTCGATGAAGCGGGTCGCCGCCGCCAGCGGCGAGGGTGCCGCGACGGTCGCCCTGGTGCACGCCTATCTCGGCCCCTAGAGCCCGACCCCGATGACTCCCCGGCGTGCCCGAGCACCGCGAAAACCATTGGCTCTCAGCGATGTCACGTCCCTACCGTGGTGCTCATGGAGATCCGCCCCTTGAACCGCCACGACGACGCCGAGCTGGCGCGGTTCCACGCCATCAGCGTCGCCGCAGAGGGGTTCGAGCGACCGCATGCGCCCACCTGGGGGCTGCGGGAGATGTGCGTCGAGCTGACCGACGAGGACCCCACCGAGCGCACTGACGCGGTCGTCGCCGTGGACGGCGAGGAGCTGGTCGGCGCAGGGATCGCCTGGTCGCCGCTGACCGACAACCGCCACATGTCGTGGCTCATGCCGTGGGTGGAGCCGGAGCGCCGGCGTCAGGGGATCGGCTCGGCCGTGCTCGCCGAGCTCGTGGCGCTGGCCCAGGCCGACGGCCGCACCGACCTCGCCATGGAGACGGCCTACCCGTTCGAGCGGCGCGACGACCACCCCTACCGGCGGTTCGCCGAGAAGAACGGCTTCCAGCTCGCCAACACCGAGATCGCCAGGGCCCGCAGCCTGCCCGTGGACGACGTCGACCTCGACGCCCTCATCGCCGAGGCGGCCGAGCACCACCGCGGGTACCGCATCGAGACCTTCGACGCGCCCCTGCCGGAGGAGCTGCTGCCGTCCTTCTGTGAGGCCTACAACCGTCTCGCGGTCGATGCCCCGGGCGGGGACCTCAGCTTCGAGCCCGAGGCCATGACGCCGGCGCTCGTGCGCCACCACGAGGAGCAGCGGCGCCGCCAAGGACGGCGCAAGATCACGACGCTGGCGCTCACCGCGACGGTGAGGTCGCGGCATACAGCGAGCTCGTGGTCCCGGGCGAGGACGAGAACCTGCCCAACGTCTGGCAGTGGGGCACGCTCGTGGTCGCCGCGCACCGCGGGCACCGTCTGGGCCTGGCCATCAAGGCTCGCGGGCTGAAGGAGCTCCAGCGACGGGTCGGGCCCGAACGCACGCGCGTCCTCACCTGCAACGCCGAGCAGAACGGCTACATGGTGTCGATCAACGAGCGCCTCGGCTTCCGCAAGGTGGAGGTGACGCCGGCCTTCCTCCTGCGGCGGCCTACGGTGTAGGCATGCTCGTCGCCTTCTCCGTCGCCCCATCCGCTGCCGCCGACTCCGAAGGGTCGGTGAGCGAGGCCGTCGCCGCCGCCGTCGAGGTGGTCCGCAGCTCCGGTCTGCCCAACCGCACCGACGCCATGTTCACCACCATCGAAGGTGAGTGGGACGAGTGCATGGCCGTGGTCAAGTCGGCTGTGGACGCGGTGGCCCAGTTCGGCCCGCGCGTGAGCCTCGTGCTCAAGGCGGACATCCGCCCCGGGTATGCCGGTGAGCTCACCGCGAAGGTCGAACGGCTGGAGTCCGCGCTGCGCGAGCGGGCGTAGAGCCGAGCCGCGCTGAGATGGTCCCGCCGCGGCGTGGTCCTGACCACTAACCTGCCTTCGTGCCGAAGCCGATCCGCCTGCCGTTCGACCCGATCACCCGGGCGGCTCAGCTGTGGACGCGTCGCTGGGGGCGGACCTCGCAACCGCTGGCGATGGCGAGCGCCACGTCGATCATGCGCGTGCAGCAGCTGCTCATCACCGACTACGACGCGATCGTCGGTCGCCATGGGCTGACGCTTCGCGCGCTACGAGGCGTTGGTGCTGCTGGCGTTCAGCCGCGACGGTCGCCTGGGGATGAGCAAGATCGGCCAGCGCCTCATGGTGCACCCCACCAGCGCCACCAACATCATCCAGCGGCTCGACGCCCAGGGCTTCGTGCGAGCGCGTCCCGAACCCCGACGACGGCCGCGGCACGCTGGCCGTCATCACCGACGCCGGGCCGCGAGGCGATGGAGGCGGCCACGACGGACCTGGTCAACGCCCGGTTCGGCCTGGGCATGCTGACCGCGGCCGAGCACGAGCAGCTGTTCGACCTGCTGCGCAAGGTGCGGCTGGGGGCCAGCGACTTCCAGGCCTGAGCATCGTCTTCGGTGAGATGGGCTTGGAATTTACTAGGACGTCCTAGTAAATTCGGGGCATGACCTCGAGCCCTGACCCCAGACGACCGGTGCCGCCCGCTGGCAGGCCCGCTACGACGCCGCCCAGGCCAAGGGGCAGGTGCGCGACGCCGACTTCACCACGCTCTCGCAGATGCACGTGGAGCCGGTCTACGGTCCCGCCGACGGCTCCGAGGTCCCCGAGCGGATCGGCTGGCCGGGGGAGTACCCGTTCACCCGTGGCCTCTACCCGACGGGCTACCGCGGACGGACCTGGACGATCCGTCAGTTCGCCGGCTTCGGCAACGCGGTGCAGACCAACGAGCGCTACAAGATGATCCTCGAGCGCGGCGGCGGCGGTCTGTCCGTCGCGTTCGACATGCCGACGCTCATGGGGCGCGACTCCGACGACCCGATGAGCCTGGGCGAGGTCGGCCACTGCGGTGTGGCCATCGACTCGGCCGAGGACATGGAGGTGCTGTTCGACGACCTCCCGCTCGAGGACATCACCACGTCGATGACGATCAGCGGCCCGGCCGTCCCGGTCTTCTGCATGTACCTCGTCGCGGCCGAGCGCCAGGGCGTCGACCTGGGCGTGCTCAACGGCACGCTGCAGACCGACATCTTCAAGGAGTACATCGCCCAGAAGGAGTGGCTGTTCGCGCCCGAGCCGCACCTGCGCCTGATCGGCGACCTGATGGAGTACTGCGCCGAGAACATCCCGGCCTACAAGCCGCTGTCCGTCTCCGGCTACCACATCCGCGAGGCCGGCTCGACGGCCGCGCAGGAGCTCGCCTTCACCCTCGCCGACGGCTTCGGCTACGTCGAGCTGGGCCTGTCCCGGGGCCTCGACATCGAGACGTTCGCCCCCGGCCTGTCCTTCTTCTTCGACAGCCACCTCGACTTCTTCGAGGAGATCGCCAAGTTCCGTGCGGCCCGTCGCATCTGGGCGCGCTGGATGCGCGACGTCTACGGCGCCAAGACCGACAAGGCGCAGTGGCTGCGGTTCCACACCCAGACCGCCGGCGTGAGCCTGACGGCCCAGCAGCCCTACAACAACGTCGTGCGCACCGCCGTCGAGGCGCTCGCGGCCGTCCTCGGCGGCACGAACTCCCTGCACACCAACGCGCTCGACGAGACGCTGGCGCTGCCCAGCGAGCAGGCCGCCGAGATCGCCCTGCGCACCCAGCAGGTCATCATGGAGGAGACCGGCGTCGTCAACGTCGCCGACCCGCTCGGCGGCAGCTGGTACGTCGAGGCCCTGACCGACCAGATCGAGGCCGAGGCCGAGAAGATCTTCGAGAAGATCAAGGCCATGGGCGAGCTGCGGCAAGCCGCGCAACGCCCAGGGCGGCGTCGACCACCCCGGTCGGGCCCGATGACGTCCGGCATCCTGCGCGGCATCGAGGACGGCTGGTTCATGTCCGAGATCGCCGAGGCCGCCTTCCAGTACCAGGTGGCCCTGGAGAAGGGCGACAAGAAGGTCGTCGGCGTCAACTGCCACACCGCCTCCGTCACCCACGAGCTCGAGATCCTGCGGGTGAGCCACGAGGTCGAGCGCGAGCAGGTCGCCACGCTCAAGGACCGCCGCAGCGCCCGCGACGAGGCGGCGTGTGGCCGCCGCGGTGCGCGCACCTGGTCGAGGTGGCGCGCACCGACGACAACATGGTGCCCGCCATGCTCGACGCGGTCCGGGCCGAGGCGACCCTGGGCGAGATCTGCGACGCCCTGCGCGACGAGTGGGGCGTCTACCGCGAGCCGGCGCGGTTCTGAGCCGGCGCGCGTCGGCGCGCAGCGTCCTCAGCGCTGCGCTCGGCGCAGCCGCGCGTAGGCCACGTCGGCCAGCAGCTCGATGAGAGCCGTCGACGAAGGCGTCGTCCGGCTCGCCCGTGGCCAGGGCGCGGTGCATGACCGAGCCCACGACCACGTCGGCCAGCAGGTCCACGTCGACCATCTCCGTCGCGGATCTCGCCGCGCCCGATGGCCCGCTCGACCGAGGTCGCCACCAGCGCCTGGAGCCGCGTCGACAGCGACTCGCGCACCTGCCGCCCGACGCCCCCGGGGTCGCGGGCCGACTCGGCGAGCAGCGCGGCATACGCGGCTCCGATGGAGGGGTCGCGCATGAGCCGGGCAGCCTCGCCGATGCCCGCACGCATGTCCGCCGCCAGCGAGCCGTGGTCCTCGACGTCGATCGTGTCGAACGTCACGGCGACGGCGTGGATCGCGAGCTCGACCTTGGACGGCCACCGGCGGTAGAGCGTGCTCTTGGCCACACCGGCCTTGTGCGCCACGACCTCCATCGACATGCGGGCCACGCCCTTGTCGGCGAGCACCTGGCGCGCAGCCTGGGTGATCGCCTGCTCGGTGGCCTCCTCGCGGGGCCGTCCGGGGCGGCGACTGCGTGAGGACTTCGCTCGTAGAGTCATCACGGGCGATCATGCCACCGACCGCTTTCGCGGGTGTCGCCATCGACCCCGCCTCGTCGCTGTCTCGTCGCTGCAGATTTGTCCTCGCGGGGCGGTCTGGGTCATGGTGGATGGAATGCCGGCTGCGGGGAGACCTCCCGCGCCGGCCCGCTCACGTAAGGATCTGTCCTGTGTCCAAGCTGGCCCGAACAGCCCTCCTCGCGGTGCTGACCGCCGCGGGTCTGGTGCTGCTCGTCCTGGGGACGTGGTTCACCGTGCACCTCGGCGTGTCGGGAACGGCGTCGTTCCGGACGACCGCGCGCGACGGCGTCGTCGTCCTCGAGCCGTCGGTCCTCAACCGGGTGGACGGCCCCGTCACCGTCGCCGCCCGGGGCGCCACGGGCAGCCGCTGTTCCTGGGAGTGGCCACCCCCGACGACGCCGACGCCATCGTGGGCGGTGCCCAGCGGACCACCGTCACGGGCCTGCGCGTCCGCGACTGGTCGCTGCGCACCTCGCAGGCCGGCAGCGGGTCGGCGCCGACCTCGGGGTCGGCAGCCGTCGCGTCGGCAGACATCTGGCGCGCCGTCGGCAGGGGCACCGGCACCGTCCGCCTCAGCGTCAGCCAGACCGCCGCCCCCGAGTCGGTGGTCGGTCACGGGGAAGGACGGCGGCTCCGCCGAGCTCTCGTCGCTGACCGTCACCATGCACCGGCCGGCGTGGTTCGTCGAGTCGCTGCTCGTCGCCGTCGTGGGGCTGCTGGCCCTGGCTGGCAGGAGCGTTCGGGCTCTGGCGCAGACCACTCCCTGACCTCGCGGAAGGAGTCCTGATGCGAGCGACCCTGACGAAGGCCGCGCGCCGCGCTCGTGGTCACCCTCGCGGTGTCGGCAGCGGCCGGGTGCGCCTCCGCCATCGGCGTCCACGACGCCCCGAGCGCCGCGCACACCGCTGTCGCCCTGTCCCCGGAGCAGGCCGACGTCATCGCGACTCGCGTGCTGACCGACGCCGCCACGGCCGCGACCGCGCCGGCGTCCGCCGCGAAGGCCCTTCGGGCCGCGTCGATGACGGGCAGCGCCCTGACCGTGGCCACGGCCGCCGACCAGCTGGGCGTCACGAGCGCAGCCAGCCTCAACCCCGTGACCGTGCCCCCGCAGCCCCGGGTGCTGGCCATCTCCCGAGGCACCGGGTGGCCCCGGGTGATCCTCGTGCAGACCACCGACTCCACGTGGCGCGTCGGTGCTCAACCTGCTCTCGTCGCCCGATGTCCGCACGCCGTTCAAGCTGGCCGCGAGCGCGACCATGCACGCCGGCGCCACGGTGCCGGCCCTCGACCCGCTGACGGCCGGCTCGCCGCTGTCCGTGGCCCCCGGTGCGGTGCCGGTCGCTCCGGAGGAGCTCGTCTCGGAGTATGCCGCGAGCCTCGCCTACCCGAAGCCCAAGCCCTCGGCGCACGTGAGCACCAGCGACCCGTTCTCGACCGGGGTGCAGGCCAACGCGGCCGCCCAGGCCAAGGCCTTCGGGGCGTTGGCGTCCCTGACCCGGACGCACCGGCCCCAGCCCAGCCAGACCGTGTCGATCGCGCTCAAGGGTGGGGGTGCCCTGGTGTTCGCGCTGCTCGAGCGGACGGACGACATCACCCTCGCCTCCGGCGGCAAGTCCCTGACGCCGAGCCCGCAGTTCCAGAAGCTGGTCGGGAAGAAGACGCTCACCCAGAGCGCCGAGCTCAAGACCTACGAGACCGTCGTGTTCACCGTGCCGCCACAGGGCCAGGCCTCCGTCGTCGCGGCCGACGAGACGCTGGTGTCGGCCAAGGGCGCCTGAGCGCTGCGCGGGACGCGTGAGGGACAATCCCGTCATGACTGATCAGCCCACCACCCCCGGACTGCGTGGCGCCGTCGACCTCACCAGGCTCGGCGCGCCGTCGCGACCGCCCGCCGCCGGCCAGACCGCTGCCGGTCAGACGCGACTGGCCCCGCCGCTCGGCTGCCGCCGTTCCGGGACGCTCCGGCCTGGTGGTGGAGGCCAGCGACGCGACGTTCTCCGAGATCGTCAACGTCTCGGTCAGCGTGCCCGCTGCTGCTGGTGCTCTGGGCCGCGCAGTTCCCCGAGTCGCGTGACTACCTCGACACGGTCGCGACGGTCGCGCAGTCCTACGGCGGCCGGGTGCAGGTCGTGAGCATCGACGTCGAGGCCAACCCCGGCCTGCTGCGTGCCTTCCAGGTCCAGACCGTCCCGGTGACCATGGGGCTGATCCAGCAGCAGCCCGTGCCGCTGTTCGCCGGCCCGCAGCCCGCGGAGCAGCTGCGCCCGGTCATCGACGAGCTGTTGGCGCTCGCCGTCCAGCACGGCGTGACCGGGCCGGGTCGAGCTGGGCCACGGAGACGGAGGCGGCGAGGACGACGCCGCCGAGCCCGCCCTGCCGCCCCTGCACCAGCAGGCCTACGAGGCCATCGAGAGCGGCGACCTCGACGGCGCCGCCGCGGCATACCGGCAGGCTCTGAAGGAGAACCCCGCGGACGCCGACGCCGAGCTGGGGCTCGCCCAGGTGGGGCTCATGCAGCGCACCCACGACGCCGACCTGCAGACCGCGCGGGCAGCCGCCGCCGACCACCCGACCGACGTGGCCGCCCAGACCCTCGTCGCCGACCTCGACGTCCTCGGCGGTCACGTCGAGGATGCCTTCCTGCGGCTCATCGACCTGGTCAAGGCGACGAGCGGCGAGGACCGCGAGCGGGCCCGCGCGCACCTGCTCGAGCTGTTCTCCGTGGTCGGGTCACAGGACGAGCGTGTCCGCAAGGCCCGCACCGCGCTGATGAGCGCGCTGTTCTGACCGTCCGTCTATCCTCGCGGGTATGCCCGACGTACCCCAGATGACCAAGCCGAGCGACGAGGGCCGGGCGCGTTTCGACGCCGTGGTCGAGGAGCTCAGCGGCGAGCTCGACGTCCAGCGCGCCTCGATGTTCGGTATGCCGTCGCTCAAGCGCCGGGGCGGCAAGGCCTTCGCCGGCCTCTACGGCGACGACATGGTGTTCAAGCTCGACGGTCCTGCGCACGCCGAGGCGCTCAGCCTCGAGGGCGCGCACCTGTTCGAGCCCATGGCGGGCCGCCCCATGAAGGCCTGGGTGCAGGTGCCACCCGCCCATCGAGAGCGCTGGGTGGAGCTGGCGCGCGCGGCCGAGCAGGCGCTGCGGCGAGCACCGCCCGACCCGGGCACTGGGCGGCTCGGGACTTCAGCCGCCCAGCGCCGCGCCGACGACCTCTCTGGCCTCGGCCTGCACCTGGGCCAGGTGCTCGGCCCCCGGAAGGACTCGGCGTAGATCTTGTAGACGTCCTCGGTGCCGGACGGGCGCGCGGCGAACCACGCGCTCTCGGTCGTGACCTTGAGCCCGCCGATCGCGGCGCCGTTGCCGGGTGCCGTGGTGAGCTTGCCGGTGATCGGCTCGCCGGCGAGGGAGTCGGCGGCGACGTCCTCGGGGGAGAGGGCGGCGAGCTTGGCCTTCTGGTCGCGGTTGGCGGGAGCGTCGATGCGCGCGTAGGCCGGGTCGCCGTGGTGGGCGGTGAGCTCGGCGTAGTGCTGGCTGGGGGTCTTGCCGGTCGCCGCGAGGATCTCGGAGGCGAGCAGGGCAAGGATGATGCCGTCCTTGTCGGTGGTCCAGGCGTGACCGTCGCGGCGCAGGAAGGACGCGCCTGCGGACTCCTCACCGCCGAACCCGAAGCTGCCGTCGATCAGGCCGGGGACGAACCACTTGAACCCGACCGGCACCTCGACGAGCCGGCCACCGACCTCGGCGGCCACGCGGTCGATCATCGACGACGACACCAGGGTCTTGCCGATGGCCGCGCCGTCGGGCCAGCCGGGCCGCGCGCCGCCGAACAGGTAGCGGATGGCCACCGCGAGGAAGTGGTTGGGGTTCATCAGCCCAGCGTCTGGGGTGACGATGCCGTGGCGGTCGGAGTCGGCGTCGTTGCCCGTGGCGATGTCGTACTCGTCCTTGCGCGAGATGAGCGAGGCCATGGCCGAAGGCGACGAGCAGTCCATGCGGATCTTGCCGTCCCAGTCCAGCGTCATGAACCGCCAGGTCGGGTCGACGAGCGGGTTGACCACGGTGAGGTCGAGCCCGTGCCGGTCGGCGATCTCGCCCCAGTACGCGACGCTGGCGCCCCCGAGCGGGTCGGCGCCGATGCGGACCCCGGCGTCCTTGATGCGCTGCGAGGTCGAGCACCTGGGGGAGGTCGTCGACGTAGGTGCCCAGGAAGTCGTAGGGCTGAGCGTGCGCGCGGGCCCGGGTGAACGGCATACGCCGCACGTCCGTCGAGCCCCGCGGCGATGAGCTCGTTGGCCCGCGCGGCGATGACCTTGGTGGCGTCGCTGTCGGCCGGGCCCCCGTGGGGCGGGTTGTACTTGAAGCCGCCGTCGGCCGGCGGGTTGTGGGACGGGCGTGACGACGATGCCGTCGGCCAGCCCCGCGCCCGTGGTGCGGCCCTGGTTGGCGCGCAGGATGGCGTGCGACACCGCCGGCGTCGGGGTGTAGCCGTCGCGGTCGTCGACGAGCACGGTGACGTCGTTGGCCGCCAGCACCTCCAGTGCCGACGCCCACGCAGGCTCGCTGAGCCCGTGGGTGTCCCGACCGATGAACAGCGGGCCGTCGTAGCCCTGGGACGCGCGGTAGTCGCAGATCGCCTGGGTCGTCGCCAGGATGTGCGCCTCGTTGAACGCCGTGCGCAGGCTCGAGCCGCGGTGCCCCGAGGTGCCGAACGCCACCTGCTGGTCGAGGTTCTGCGGGTCCGGCTGCAGCGTGTAGTAGGCCGTCACCAGGTGGGCGACGTCGACCAGGTCCGACGGCTGAGCCGGCTGCCCGGCGCGCGGGTCGCTCATGGCTCGAGCTCCTGGTGCCCTGCCGACCGCGTCGTGCCCGGCCGCGTCCTCCTCGACCGGCACGAGATAGACCGCCGACAGCTGCGCGACGCGGACCTCGACCGAGTACGGCTGGCCGTCGGCCGGGTGGTCCTGGGCCTCGACGACCACGCCGGCCTGGCTGGGCGTGCCGAACTCGTCGAACCCGCTGGTGTCGAGCGCGACCTGCCACCGCCCCGCCCTCGGGACCCCCAGGCGCAGGGGATCGCGGGGCAGGCCACCGAAGTTGATCGCCACCGCCACCACGGGTCCCTTGCGGTCCGGGGTGCCGAACCGCAGGTAGGAGTAGGTGTTCCAGGCGGCGTCGTCGGCGTTGAGCCACTCGAACCCGGCGGCGTCGGAGTCCAGCGCCCACAGCGCGGGGTTCTCGCGGTAGACGCGGTTGAGCTCCTTGACCAGGTTGTGCACGCGGTAGTGCGCGGCGTGGTCGAGCAGCCACCAGTCGAGCCCGCGACCGTCGGCCCACTCGGCCTCCTGGGCGAACTCGGTGCCCATGAAGATGCAGCTGCTTGCCGGGGTGGCTCCACAGGTAGGCGAGGAACGTGCGCACCGTCGCGAGCTGGTCGTAGCGGCTGCCGGGGATCTTGCGCAGGAGCGAGCCCTTGCCGTGGACGACCTCGTCATGGCTGATGGGCAGCAGGTAGTTCTCGCTGAAGGCGTACACGAGCGAGAACGTCAGCAGGTTGTGGTGGTACTGCCGGTGGATCGGGTCTTCCTTGAGGTAGCGCAAGGAGTCGTTCATCCAGCCCATGTTCCACTTCAAGCCCGAACCCGAGACCGCCGCGTGTCGGTGGGCTTCGTGACGCCCGGCCAGGAGGTGGACTCCTCGGCGATCGTCACGATGCCCGGCACCCGCTTGTATGCCGTGGCGTTGGCCTCCTGGAGCAGGCCCACCGCCTCGAGGTTCTCGTGGCCCCCGTGGATGTTGGGGATCCACTCGCCGTCCTTGCGGGCGTAGTCGAGGTAGAGCATCGAGGCGACGCCGTCGACCCGGAGCCCGTCGATGTGGAACTCCTCGAGCCAGTAGATCGCGTTGGCCACGAGGAAGTTGCGCACCTGGGAGCGGCCGAAGTCGAAGATGTAGGAACCCCACTCGGGGTGCCAGCCCTTGCGCGGGTCCGGGTGCTCGTAGAGCGGCAGGCCGTCGAAGCGGGCCAGCGCCCAGGGGTCGGTGGCGAAGTGTCCGGGGACCCAGTCGAGGATCACGCCGATGCCGGCCTGGTGGAGCCGGTCGACCAGGTAGCGGAAGTCGTCGGGACGGCCGAACCGCGCGCTCGGGGCGTAGTAGCTGGTGACGTGGTAGCCCCAGGACGGCGGGTAGGGGTGCTCCATGACCGGCATGAGCTCGACGTGGGTGAAGCCCGAGGTCCTGGACGTAGTTGACCAGGTGCTCGGCCAGGTCGCGGTAGCTGTGGTGCTGGCGCCACGAGCCGAGGTGCAGCTCGTAGACGCTCATCGGACCGGTGTGCGGGTTGGTCTCGGCCCGGCGCTGCATCCAGGCGTCGTCCTCCCAGGTGTGCCGGGAGTCGACGACCGACGAGGCGCGGCCCGGCGGCAGCTCGGTGGCGCGCGCCATCGGGTCGGCCTTCTCGCGGACCTTGCCGTCGGCGCCGCGGACGAGGAACTTGTAGAGCGTGCCGTCACCGACGCCGGGGACGAAGAGCTCCCAGACCCCGGACTCGCCGAGCAGGCGCATCGCGTGGCTGCGGGTGTCCCAGCCGTTGAAGTCACCGGAGACGTGCACGGCCTGGGCCCGGGGGGCCCACACGGCGAACGAGGTGCCGACGACGTTCCCCATCGGGCCGGGGTACTCGCGGACGTGGGCGCCGAGCACGGTCCAGAGCTGCTCGTGGCGACCCTCGCCGATGAGGTGCAGGTCGATCGGGCCCAGAGTGGGCGCGAAGCGGTACGGGTCGTCCTGCTCGTGCTCGATGCCGTCGGCGTAGGTGACCCGCAGGCGGTAGTCCTGGGTCTGGGTGGCCCCCGGGCGCAGGCCGCCCCAGACGCCGTCGGCTTCGTGCTGCAGCTCGATGCGCTCGCCGTCCTGGAACATCACCGCGACCGAGGACGCGAACGGGCGGTAGGCGCGGATCATCAGGCCGGCCGGCTCGAGGTGATGGCCGAGCAGGTCATGGGGCTGCTGGTGCCGGCCGTCGGCCAGCGCGCGGATCGCCTCGGCAGGGGTGGAGATGACGGGGACCGTCTCGGGCTCTCGCACGAGCGGCGGCTCGGTCGCCGGGGCGGCCTGGGTGCTGACCGGGGGGAGGACCTCGGGCGGTGGGCAGGGAGCCGCCGTCGGAGCCGGCTCCGGCGGGCGGAGTCGGCCCGAGCGCCGGGGTCGCGGCAGTCCCGGACGCCGGGGACGGCTGGTGTCTCGGCGGGCGCCTCTGGTGTCTCAGCGGGCGTCTCTGGCGCCTCTGGCTTCTCCTGCTTGGACTTCTTGCCGAACTTGGGACTCATGACAGGTCCTTCCTCGCGTCGTCGAGCAGCCGGGACACGGCGTCGGTGGGGATGGTCAGCCACGTGGGGCGGTTGCGCGCCTCGTAGACGACCTCGTACAGGGCCTTGTCGAGCTGGAAGGCGATGAGCAGGGCGGCGTCCTGGCGCGGGTCGCGACCACACTGCGCGCCGTACCCGTCGAGGAACGCCTGCTGGGCGGCGGTCACCCACGGGCGGGCGCTCTGGCCGGGGTGGGAGTGCTCCCACGACCCGGCCGCGTAGTCGAACGACCGGAGCATGCCCGCGATGTCACGCACCGCCAGGTCCGGCCGGCCACGCTCGGCCAGCGGCCGCAGCGGCTCGCCCTCGAAGTCGAGCAGCACCCAGCCGCGCTCGGGCACGTGGAGCACCTGGCCGAGGTGGTAGTCGCCGTGGATGCGCTGGAGGCGTGGCCATGGCGCGTTGACGGCGCGGTCGAACACGGCCGCGATCTGGTGCTCGTATGCCGCGAGCGCGGGCACCTCGGAGGCCGCCGAGATGTAGCGCCCGCGCATGCTCGCGACCATGGCGGCGATCGCCTCGGGAGTCACCGGCTCGGTCGGCAGCACCTGGGCCAGCAGCTCGTGGACCTCGGCCGTCGCCGCACCGAGGTCGGAGGCGGCCTGGGTGAAGTCGGCTCCGGCACCCACCGAGCGCAGGGCCACGCGCCAGGCGTCCTCGGTGCCGGGCAGGAACTCCTGCGCGAACGCGAGGTGCCCCGTGGCCGACGCTGTCGTCGGGGGCCGGCCAGGTCGCGCTGACCGCACCGACCATCCTCGGGCACCCGGGTGGACCCCGCCTCGGACAGAGCGCCCTGCACGGTCACGTCGGGGTTCTCGCCTGCCTGCAGGGTGCGGAACACCTTGCAGATCAACGGTTTCGGTGTGCCGTCGGAGTCGGTGCAGTCGAAGATGATCGAGGTGTTCGACTGCTCGCCCTTGAGCACCTTGGACCCGCGCAGCGTGGTCTCGGCAGCCCAGCTCGGGTGGCGCTCGCCCACGACGCCCGGCTCGGCGGTGTCGGACTGCGAGCCCGCCTGGGGGACCGCCTGCCCGAGCACCAGCGCCAGCAGCTGCGCCGCGTAGACCGGGTCGTGCGCGCCGTCGTAGACCCACCGGCGGCCCAGGACGCTGTGCTCCATGGTGCCGACCAGCGCATGCTGGTAGCCCTCCAGCGGCGCCCCTCGATAGGTGAGCGGCACCTGGTAGACGACGGGCTCGGAGCCGCCCTCGTCGACGACGAGCAGCGTCTCGATGCCCACCTCGCCGGCGGGGTCGTCGAGGCGCCACGACCAGAGGCGACGCAGCGTCGGCACCCGGCCCTTGGCGGCATACCACCGCTGGGTGGACATCCAGGCGGGCAGCAGCTCCAGCTTGGTCGGCGACAGCGACGCGTTCTGGTGGATCTCAGCCATGGGCCGCACCCGGCACGAGACGGAGCCAGAAGAAGTCGCGCGAGCCCAAGGTCAGCGTGATGGTGCCGTCGTCGGCGATCTTGGGGAAGCCCTGGCCGCCGAAGAGGTCCTCGAGCCGGGCCCCCGCGAACTCCTCGGGCACCCGGATCGTCGACGCCTGTGGTCGCGAGGTCAGGTTGTTGACGCAGAGCACGGCCTCGCCGGTCGAGGACGAGCCGGCGCTGGGCCGCTGGACGCGCAGGAACGCCAGGACGCCCTCGTTGTCGGAGGGGCAGACCTCGAACTCGCCCAGGCCGAAGACGGGATGGCGCTTGCGGATCTCGAGCATCGCCCGCACCCAGTGCAGCAGCGAGGCGCTGCTCGCCATCTGGGCCTCGACGTTGACGTTGTTGTAGTGGTAGACGAGCGACGACACGACCGGCAGGTAGAGCTTGCCGGGGTCGGCGGAGGAGAACCCGGAGTTGCGGTCGGGGGTCCACTGCATCGGGGTGCGCACGGAGTCACGGTCGTTGAGCCAGATGTTGTCGCCCATGCCGATCTCGTCGCCGTAGTAGAGGCAGGGCGAGCCCGGCAGCGAGAGCAGCAGCGCGTGGATCAGCTCGATCTCGGCGCGGCTGTTGTCGAGCAGGGGAGCCAGCCGCCGCCGGATGCCGACGTTGGCCCGCATCCGCGGGTCAGGGGCGTACCAGCCGTACATCGCCGCGCGCTGCTCCGGCGTGACCATCTCGAGGGTGAGCTCGTCGTGGTTGCGCAGGAAGGTGCCCCACTGGGTGCCGGCCGGGATCGGTGGCGTGTCGGCCATCACGTCGATGATCGGCGCCGCCTTCTCCTCGCGCAGCGAGTAGTAGAGCATCGGCATGACCGGGAAGTGGAAGCACATCTGGCACTCGGGCGCCTCCTCGGTGCCGAAGTAGTCCACGACGTCGGCCGGCGGCTGGTTGGCCTCGGCGAGCAGGATCCGGCCCGGGTACTCGGTGTCGACCATCTTGCGGAGCTTGGCCAGGAACTCGTGCGTCTTCGGGTGGTTCTCGCAGTTGTGGCCCTCCTCCTCGTAGAGGTAGGGCACCGCGTCGAGACGGAAGCCGTCGATGCCCATGTCCATCCAGAACCGGACGACGTCGAACATCGCGTCGTGCACCGCGGGGTTCTCGAAGTTGAGGTCCGGCTGGTGGGAGAAGAACCGGTGCCAGAAGAACTGGCGCCGGATCGGGTCGAAGGTCCAGTTGGAGACCTCGGTGTCGATGAAGATGATCCGCGCGTCGGAGTACGGCTCGTCGGTGTCGGACCACACGTAGAAGTCGCCGAAGGGACCCTCGGGGTCGGAGCGGGACGCCTGGAACCACGGGTGCTGGTCGCTGGTGTGGTTCATGACGAAGTCGGTGATGATCCGGATGCCGCGGGCGTGCGCCTGCGAGACCAGCTCCTGGAAGTCGGGCAGCGTGCCGAACTCGGGGAGCACCGCGGTGTAGTCGGCGATGTCGTAGCCGCCGTCACGCAGCGGTGACGCGTAGAACGGCGGCAGCCACAGGCAGTCGACCCCGAGCCACTGGAGGTAGTCCAGCCGGTTGATGAGTCCCGTGAAGTCGCCCGCGCCGGAGCCCTTGGAGTCGCCGAAGCCACGGACGAGCACCTCGTAGAAGACCGCGGTCTTGAACCACTCCGGGTCGTGCTTGAGTCCCGGCTGGGACAGGTTGAGCCCCTGCATCAGAACCTCCTGATCGCGACGATGTGAACGGGTTCGGTCTCCGGACCGAGGCGGACGTAGACGTGCTCCCCCCAGTGCCACGAGGCTCCGGTGATGAGGTCCTCGGCGGCCATCCCGTCGTGCCAGTCGAGGCCCAGGGCCGGCATGTCGAGATGGACCGTCGCTCTCGCGCGTGCTGTGCGGGTCGAGGTTGGCGACGACCACGACGAGGTCCTCGGACACCACCTCGCCGTCGGGTCCCCGCTGCACGTGTCGCTTGGAGAACGCCATGATGTTCTCGTCGTCGACGGGGTGGAACGTGATGTTGCGCAGCCAGTGCAGGGACGGGGTGCTCCCGGCGGATCTCGTTGAGCAGCGTGAGGTAGCCGGCCAGCGACTGCCCCTCCTTGGCGCCGCCCGGCTCGTAGTCCTCCCAGTGCCGGTTCTTGAACTGGTACTTCTCGTTGTCGATCTGCTCCTCGACACCGGGGCGGGCCACGTGCTCCACGAGCTCGTAGCCCGCGTAGATGCCGTAGGTCGGCACCAGCGTCGCGGCCAGGGCGGCGCGCAGCTTCCAGGCGGTCGGGCCGCCGAACTGCATGTAGGGCGTGAGGATGTCGTGCGTGGTGGGCCAGAACGACGGGCGCATGTAGGCCGCCGCCGTCACCGGCCAGCTCGCGGACGTACTCCTCGAGCTCCCACTTGGCGTTGCGCCAGGTGTAGTAGGTGTACGACTGCTGGAACCCGGTCTTGGCCAGGGTGTGCATCATGGCCGGCTTCGTGAACGCCTCGGCCAGCCAGATGATGTCGGGGTGGTCCTTGGCCACGTCCGCGATCAGCCACTGCCAGAACTCGACCGGCTTGGTGTGCGGGTTGTCCACCCGGAACAGCGTGACGCCGTGGTCGATCCACACCTGGACGACGCGGCGCATCTCCGCATACGCGCCCTTGGGGTCGTTGTCGAAGTTCAGCGGGTAGATGTCCTGGTACTTCTTCGGCGGGTTCTCGGCATACGCGATGGAGCCGTCGGCGCGCGTCGTGAACCACTCCGGGTGGGTCGTGACGTAGGGGTGGTCCGGCGAGCACTGGAGCGCGAGGTCCAGCGCGACCTCCATGCCCAGGCTCCTCGCCTCGGCGACGAAGTCGTCGAAGTCGTCGAAGTCGCCCAGGTCGGGGTTGATCGCGTCGTGACCGCCGTCGGGGGAGCCGATGGCGTAGGGGCTGCCCGGGTCGTCCGGGCCGGCGTCGAGGGTGTTGTTGGGCCCCTTGCGGGCCGTGGTGCCGATCGGGTGGATCGGCGTGAGGTAGACGACGTCGAAGCCCATGCGGGCGATCGCGGGGAGCCGCTTCGCGGCCGTGCGCAGGGTGCCCGACGTCCACGTCCCGGTCTCGGGGTCCTGGACGGCACCCTCGGAGCGCGGGAACATCTCGTACCACGCGCCATACAGGGCTCGCTCGCGCTCGACGAGCAGGGGGTATGCCGTGGACGGGCTCACGTAGTCACGCAGCGGTCGGGCGGCCAGCTCGGCCTTGACGGTCGGGTCGGTGCCGGCGTGCAGCCGCGCCAGGGGCGGGCGGCGGGTGTCGCGCAGGGCGGTGACGGCATCGCGCAGCACCTCGGCCTGCGTCAGGGGTCCGGTCGACCTCGTCGATGGCGCGCTCGAGGACCCGCGCGCCCTCCTCGAGCATGAGGTCGGCGTCGATGCCGGCCGTGACCTTGATCGTGGCGTCGTGGTCCCAGGTGCCGTAGGGGTCGGACCAGCCCTCGACGCGGTAGGACCACAGCCCCTCCGCGTCGGCGGCGACCACGGCCTCCCAGGTGTTCAGCCCCGGGTTGGTGCACGTCATCGGCAGGACGCGCTCGCCGCCCTCGGGGCTCGGTGAGCACGACGGACGCGTTGACCGCGTCATGACCCTCGCGGAAGACCGTCGCAGTCATGGTGAACTGCTCGCCGACGACGGACTTGGCGGGGCGCGCCCCGCAGTCGACGGTGGGGCTCACCTGTTGGACCGGTATGCGACCGATCGGAGTCTGTGGTGGGTCACTGGTGGGAGCGGGTGCCCCGGTCGGGCGGGTGCCGGGGCTGGCTGCGCTCGGCGCGTCGGGGGTCTCGGGCGGGGTTCCCGGGGGGGTCGCAGTCACGCGGACGACGCTACTCGGTCTGGCGGTCCTCGCACCTCTCGGCCGTCTCATCGCTGCGGATTCGTGAAATTCGCTGAAAGTCCTGCAAGAAAACGTCAAGAATCGAGTCAGGAGGCCGTAGGATGCCACCCGTGAAGGCCATCCGACGCTTCAGCGTCCGTACTGTTCTGCCCGAGCCCATTGCAGCGCTCGGCGACCTGGCCAGCAACCTCCGCTGGTCCTGGCACCCGCCCACGCGAGACCTCTTCGAACGGATCGACCCCCAGCGCTGGGTCGCCGTCCGCAAGGACCCGGTCCGCCTCCTGTCCGCCCTGTCTCCCCAGGAGCTGGCCGACCTGGCCGCCAACGACGACTTCGTCGCGGCCGTCGGCCTGGCCAAGGCCGAGCTGGACACCTATCTCACCGAGCCCCGCTGGTTCCAGGCGTGGGCCGAGGAGACCAAGGGTGGCGCTCCCCGCGCCATCGCCTACTTCAGCCCCGAGTTCGGCATCACCGAGGTGCTGCCGCAGTACTCCGGCGGTCTCGGCATCCTCGCCGGCGACCACCTCAAGACCGCCTCCGACCTCGGCGTCCCGATCGTCGGCGTCGGCCTCTTCTACAAGACCGGCTACTTCAAGCAGAGCCTCAACCGCGACGGCTGGCAGCAGGAGACCTACCCGGTCCTCGACCCCGACGGCCTGCCCCTGAGCCTGCTGCGCGAGGACGACGGCGAGCCCTGCGTCATCACCCTCGACCTGCCCGGCGGCCGCGAGCTGCGCGCCCACGTGCTGCGCGCCCAGGTGGGCCGCGTCCCGCTGCTGCTGCTCGACTCCGACGTCCCCGGCAACGACGAGGCCGCCCGCAACATCACCAACCGCCTCTACGGCGGCGGTGGTGAGCAGCGCCTCCAGCAGGAGATGCTGCTCGGCATCGGCGGCGTCCGGGCCCTGCGCCTGTGGTCGCGGCTCACCGGCGCCCCGAAGCCCGACGTCTACCACACCAACGAGGGCCACGCCGGGTTCCTCGGCGTCGAGCGCATCCACGAGCTCACGCAGAGTGCCGGCCTCACCTTCGACGAGGCTCTCGAGGCGGTGCGCGCCGCGACGGTGTTCACCACCCACACCCCCGTCCCCGCCGGCATCGACCGCTTCGGCGCGGAGCTCATCGAGCTCCACTTCGGCGGCGACAACGCCGTGGCGGGCGTCCCCGTCGCATCGGCTGCTCGAGCTGGGTGCCGAGGACTACCCGGGCGGCCAGGCCGGCATGTTCAACATGGCCGTCATGGGCCTGCGCCTGGGCCAGCGCGCCAACGGCGTGTCCCAGCTGCACGGCGTGGTCAGCCGCGAGATGTTCGACGGCCTGTGGCCGGGCTTCGACGACGACGAGGTCCCGATCACCAGCGTCACGAACGGCGTCCACGCCCCCACCTGGGTCGACCGCCGGGTCTACGAGCTCGCCGCCAAGCACCTCGGCACCGCCGACATCGAGCGCGACAACGCCTGGGACCGCATCTCCGACGTGCCGCGTGACGCGATCTGGGCCACCAAGCGCGAGATGCGCGAGCAGCTCGTCAAGGAGGCCCGTCGGCGCACGAAGTCCTCGTGGAAGAAGCGTGGCGCGAGCGCGGCCGAGCTCGGCTGGGTCGACGACGTCCTCGACCCCGACATCCTGACGATCGGGTTCGCCCGCCGGGTGCCGACCTACAAGCGGCTCACCCTCATGCTGCGCGACCCCGCCCGGCTCAAGCGGCTGCTGCTCGACGAGGAGCGCCCCATCCAGCTCGTCATCGCCGGCAAGTCCCACCCCGCCGACGAGACCGGCAAGCAGCTCATCCAGCAGATGGTGCGCTTCGCCGACGACCCCGAGATCCGTCACCGCATCGTGTTCCTCCCGAACTACGACATCGCGATGGCCCAGTACCTCTACCCGGGCTGCGACGTCTGGCTCAACAACCCGCTGCGTCCCTTCGAGGCCTGTGGAACGTCGGGGATGAAGGCCGCGCTCAACGGCGGTCTCAACCTCTCGATCCTCGACGGCTGGTGGGACGAGTGGTTCGACGGTGAGAACGGCTGGGCCATCCCGACCGCCGACGGCGTCGAGGACCCGGAGCGTCGTGACGACATCGAGGCGGCCGCGCTCTACGACCTCATCGAGAACAGCGTCGCGCCCCGGTTCTACGACGTCGACGCCGACGGGCTGCCGCAGAACTGGCTGTCGATGCTCGGTCCACACGCTGCAGACGCTCGGTCCCAAGGTGCTCGCGAGCCGCATGGTGCGCGACTACACCACCCAGCTCTACGGCCCCGCGGCCCGCGCCGGCTGGGCGCTCAACGGCACCACGTTCGACGGGGCCCGAGCGCTCGCGGCATACAAGACGAAGGTCAAGGAGGCGTGGCCCAGCGTGCACGTCGACCACGTGGAGTCCTCGGGCGTCTCGGACTCGCCGCAGATCGGTGACAACCTGCACGTGCAACGCCTACGTCTCGCTGGGTGCGCTGTCGCCCGACGAGGTCGACGTGCAGGTCGCGCACGGCCAGGCCCACTACTCGGACGACCTGTCCGACGTGCAGGTCGAGTCGCTGCAGCTGGCCGAGTCCTACGAGGGCGGCCGGCACCACTTCGCCGGTGACTTCGCCCTGAGCCGCACCGGCTCCTTCGGCTACACCGTGCGGATCCTGCCCAAGCACGCCGGGCTGGCGAGCACGAGCGAGCTGGGGCTGGTCGTCAACGCCTGACCGGGTGCCGGCTCAGTCCGCTGAGTCGCCTCCGCACCCCTCGATAGACCCGGATGCACGCCGGCCCGATCTCGACCGGGCCGGCGTGCATCGTCGTGTCGGGGGTCGCCCGGCCGCTCGTCCGTGGAGTCCCACAGCAGCTCGTATGCCGCGAGGCTCGGCAGCGTGGGCAGCCGCACCGTGCCCGCCTCGCCGCCGTGGAGGACGACGAGCACCGAGTCGTGGTCGAAGCAGGTCCCGTTGAGGAGCATCTGCAGCGTGCGCGTCGCCGGGTCCTCCCAGTGGCCGTTCTGCATCGGCTGGCCGTCCGCGGCGAACCAGGCGAGGTCCATCGACCCGTCGGCGTGCACCTCGCGCCCGGTGAAGAAGCTCCGCGGGCGCAGGGCGGGGAGCTCGGCGCGCAGCCGCGTCAGGAAGGCGGTGGAGGCGAGCAGGTCCCGCTGCCAGTCCGCCAGGTCCCAGTCGAACCACGAGATCTCGTTGTCCTGGCAGTAGGGGTTGTTGTTGCCGCCCTGGGTCCTGCCCAGCTCGTCTCCCGCGTTGAGCATCGGCACCCCGGTCGCGAGCAGCGTCGTGGCGAGCAGGTTGCGCATCGAGCGGCGCCGCGCGGTCTCGACGGCCCTCGCGTCGGGCGCGCCCGTCCACGGGGCCCTCGACGCCGTGGTTCCACGAGCGGTTGTGGTCGCTGCCGTCCCGGTTGCCCTCGCCGTTCGGCCCGTTGTGCTTGACGTTGTACCGGGTCAGGTCCGCGGTCGGTGAAGCCGTCGTGGGCCGCCACGAAGTTCACCGAGGCGACCGGGCCGCGGTCGCGCGAGCCGAACAGGTCCTGGGAGCCGGCCAGCCGGGTCGCCGAGCTCTCGGACCCCGTGGCCCTGGTGGCCCAGGGACCGGGCCTTGAGGTCGTCGAGCCAGAAGGTGCGCACCGAGTCGCGGAACCGGTCGTTCCACTCCGAGAAGGGCGGCGGGAACTGGCCGGTCCGCCACCCGTGCATCCCGACGTCCCAGGGCTCCGCGACCAGCTTGACCCGGGAGAGGACGGGGTCGGTCCGCAGGGCCACGAGGAACGGGTGGTTGGGGTCGTAGTCGTCGTTCTGGCCGCGTCCCAGCGCCACGGCGAGGTCGAAGCGGAACCCGTCGACGTGGCACTCCTGCACCCAGTACCGCAGGGAGTCCAGCACCATCCGGCAGACCATCGCGTGCCGCAGGTCGAGGGTGTTCCCGCACCCCGTCACGTCGATGTCCTGACCGCGGTCGTCCAGCCGGTAGTAGGCCCGGTTGTCCAGCCCGCGCCACGACAGGGAGGCGCCGGTGCGGCCGGCCTGCTCGGCGGTGTGGTTGTAGACCACGTCGAGGAGGACCTCGATCCCCGCGGCGTGCAGCAGCCGCACCATGCCCTTGAACTCGTCGAGCACGCCCTGGGGGTCCGACGCGGCGGCATACGCGGCGTGCGGGGCGAAGAACCCGAGGGTGTTGTAGCCCCAGTAGTTCACCATCCCGCGCCGCGCCACCTCGGGCTCGGTGGCGATGGCGTGGACGGGCAGGAGCTGCGACCGCCGTGACCCCCACCGTCAACAGGTGCTCGATGACCGCCGGGTGGCACAGGCCGGCATACGTCCCGCGCAGGTGCTCGGGCACCGCCGGGTGCCGCTGCGTGAGGCTGCGCACGTGCGCCTCGTAGATGACGGACTCGGCCAGTGGCGTGTGCGGGGGAGCGTCGTCACCCCAGTCGAAGCCCTGGTCCACGACGACGCCCCGCGGCATGGCCGCCGCGCTGTCCAGGGTGCTGCGGACCAGGTCGTCGCCCGTGCAGCCGCTCGTCGACGCGGTGCGCGAACACCTCCGGTGACCAGGTGACCTCGCCCTCGATCGCGCGGGCATAGGGGTCGAGGAGGAGCTTGGCCGGGTTGTAGCGCAGCCCCTCGGACGGGCGCCACGGCCCGTCGGCGCGCAGGGCGTAACGCTGGCCGGCGCCCACCCCCGGCAGGAACCCGGACCAGATGCCGTGGGTGCGCTCGGTGAGCGGGATCTGTCGCTCGGAGGCGCCAGTGGTGTCGCCCGGCTCGAACAGGCAGACCGTCACCGACTCGGCGTGCCCGGCATAGACGGCGAACTCCGCACCGCCCGTCACCAGCGTCATTCCCAGACTGGGAGGAAGGTCACGCGGGCGGACGGCGGGCGACATGGCCCTCAGCCTAGGCAGTCGTTACGGTTGGGCCCATGAGTGACCCCACGTCCCTTCCCAACTTCCCGCCCCCGCCGGACGAGCATCCCCTGCGCGGGCGGGTGCTGGACGTCCTGATCGACCAGGGCCTCGGCCCCGACATCGACGGTGACGGCGACGTGGCCTTCACGGTGCAGGACCAGCAGCTGTTCGTCCGGTGCAGCGAGGGCGACTTCCAGATCATGCGGGTGTTCGGCCAGTGGGCCATCGGTGAGGCCGTCCCGGCCGACCCGCTCAAGCGCCTCGAGACCTGCAACGAGCTCACCCTCCAGCTCAACATCGTCAAGCTCGGCCTGGCGCACGACACCCTCGTGGTGACCGCCGAGCACGTCGTGTCGCCGCAGTCCGACCTGCCCACGCCTCGTCGCGGTGTCGATCGCAGCTGGTCCTCGCCGGCGTCCAGATGTGGCACGAGCGCATCATGGGCGGCGGGCCCGACAGCGGCCCCGGCGCCGGCCAGCCGGCCCCCGAGGGAGGCCCCGCATGAGCGAGCTCGTCAGCGTCGAGGTCGACGGCGGGATCGCCACCATCCTGCTCAACCGCCCGCCGATGAACGCCCTCAACGCCGAGATCCAGGCTGCCCTGAGCGCGGCCGCCGTCGAGGTGGGGGAGCGTCGCGACGTCTCCGCCGTCATCCTCTACGGCGGCGAGAAGGTCTTCGCCGCCGGCGCGGACATCAAGGAGATGGAGCGCATGTCCTACACGGACATGGTCGCAGCACGCGGGCTCCCTCCAGGACTTCACCCGGGCCATCGCGCGCATCCCCAAGCCGACCGTCGCCGCCATCACCGGCTACGCGCTCGGTGGCGGGTGCGAGGTCGCGCTGGCGTGCGACTTCCGGGTCGCCGCGAAGAACGCCAAGCTCGGGCAGCCCGAGATCCTGCTCGGCATCATCCCCGGCGCCGGTGGCACCCAGCGGCTCGCCCGGCTGGTGGGACCCGCCAAGGCCAAGGACCTGATCTTCTCCGGGCGCTTCGTGTCCGCCGACGAGGCGTTGGCCATCGGGCTGGTCGACGAGGTGGTCGAGGCCGAGGACGTGTATGCCGCGGCGCGGCGCCGCATGGAGGCGTACGTCGGTGGTCCCGCCTTCGCCCTGCGCGCGGCCAAGGAGGTCATCGACCGTGGGCTCGAGGTCGACCTCGACACCGCGCTGGACATCGAGCGCGCCCAGTTCGCCGCGCTGTTCGCGACCAAGGACCGTGAGATCGGCATGAGGTCGTTCGTCGAGAACGGACCGGGCAAGGCGAAGTTCGAGGGCGCCTGAACCCATGGCTGAGACCAACGCGGCAGCGACCGCCGAGCAGGTGGCCGCGGCCTACGAGGACAACAAGCTGGCCCAGGTGCTCTACCACGACTGGGAGGCGCGCAGCTACGACGACAAGTGGTCGATCTCGTTCGACCGACGCTGCATCGACTATGCGCGCGACCGGTTCGAGGCGATCACCGGGCCTGCCCGACCCCCTGCCGTACGGCACCGCCCTCGAGCTCGGCGCGGGCACCGGCTTCTTCTCGCTCAACCTCAAGCAGGCGGGCGTGCTGGACGAGGTCCACGTCACCGACCTGTCGCCGGGGATGGTCGAGGCGGCCCAGGCCAACGCCGAGCATGCTGGGCTTCCACGTCGAGGGCCGGGTCGCCGACGCCGAGCGAATTCCCTACGACGACAACACCTTCGACGTCGTCGTGGGGCACGCGGTGATCCACCACATCCCCGACGTCGAGGCAGCCTTCCGCGAGATGCTGCGGGTCCTCAAGCCCGGTGGCCGGTTCGTCATCGCCGGTGAGCCGACCCGGATCGGCGACTGGTACGCCCGCCGCCTCGGCCAGGCTCACCTGGGCGGCGGCGACCCGCATCACCCACCTGCCGCCCCTGCGCGAGCGCTGGGCCAAGGAGCAGGAGCAGCTCGACGAGTCCTCCCGGGCCGCCGCCCTGGAGGCGGTCGTCGACCTGCACACCTTCGACCCCGACGAGCTGGCGCGGATGGCGCTGCGGGCCGGGCGCGGTCGACGTGCGCACCAAGACGGAGGAGCTCACCGCAGCCTTCCTCGGCTGGCCGGTGCGCACGTTCGAGGCGGCCGTGAAGCCGGGCGCGCTGGGCTGGGGCTGGGCGAGGTTCGCCTACGGCGTCCTGGCAACGGCTCTCGGCGGTCGACCGCGTGCTCGTCCAGGGTCGTCCCGGCCCGGTTCTTCTACAACGTCGGGATCACCGGCGTGAAGCCGGCGAGTTGACGTCGGCGGCCGACGCCGACATGTCGCCCGCCGACCACGGCGAGCGCGCTCCGTGGGGGCTTCCGCGGCCGGTGGCGTGGCTGCGCTGGGTCGGCTGGGCGGTCCGCAACCGCGCCTTCACCCGCCACCACCTGCTCAGCTACCTGCGGATGGCTCGGGCGAGCGCGCGCTACCCGTCGCTGCGGTTCGAGGGCCCGTGCTTCATCGGCCCGGACGTGCGCTTCGAGGTGCGCGAGGGCTACGCGCGGCTGGTCGTGGGCGCCTACACCCACTTCGGTGCCCACGCCCGGGTGCGCGCCCACGAGGGCACCCTGCGCATCGGCAGCAAGTCGGTCATCGGCATCCGGACGACGATCAACTGCTGGCTGGACATCGCGATCGGCGACACCTGCCTGTTCGGGGACGACGTCTACATCTGCGACTTCGACCATGTGACCGACCTCGACGCAGGTGCCGGTCAAGGACCAGGGCATCGTCAAGTCGCCGGTGCGGATCGGCGACGACGTCTGGCTCGGCACCAAGGTGGTCGTCACGCGCGGCACCGACCTCGGCGACCACTGCGTCGTCGCCGCGGCCGCCGTGGCGCGCGGGGTCTACCCGCCCAAGTCGGTCGTGGCCGGCATACCCGGCAAGGTCGTCAAGACCCGACAGCTGAGCCGCGCATCCAGCGACGCGAAGGCGCCGTCGCGCGCCGCCAGACGCGCGGACTCGGCCACCGCATCGTCGCGTCGTCCGTCCTCGATGAGCTGGGCGAGCGCGTGGAACTCGTTGCGGTGCAACACAGCCCGTCGCTCGCGCGTAGTCGACCGACTGGCCGCGTGTCACGAGGAAGGCCCAGTCGCTCGACAACGCGTGGAACAGCGAGGTCAGCAGCTGGTCGAGGTCGGGGCGGCGCGCACCGAGCCGGCCCGCGGCGCGCTCGCGCGCCATCAGGTCCAGCCAGCGCCGCTGCATCCACTCGTTCTCGTGGGCGATCTGGCGCACGCGCGGACCGTCCCACACCGAGAAGTCCTTGCCCGCACCCCACGAGCCCGGTCCGAGGTCGAGCTCGCCGGCCACGTGCCCGGCCTCGAGCGCCTTCTGCACCGTGGTCACGGTGACGCCCGCCTCGCGCAGCGCGCGGATGGCCTGGCCGAGGAACTCCGGACCCTCGTGCCACCAGTGCCCGAAGAGCTCGGTGTCGTAGGCGGCGACGACGAGCGCAGGTGCCCCGGTCACGGTCGTGGGCACCGCGCAGCCGGGCGGTCACCGCCTCGACGAAGTGGTGCGACGTCGCGGCGCACCTGCGCCGAGGCGGCGGCCGGGTCGTAGGGCTGCTTGCGCGTCACGTCGACATCGGCTTCGGTCACCGCCCACAGCCGTATGCCGGTCTGCTCCTCGCGAGCGTGGAAGTCGCGGTACGCGCCGGCGGCCGGGTAGCCGGTGCGGGACGACCAGATGAGGTTGGTGACCTCGAGGTCACGGGGAACGGCGACCACCGAGGTGCCGGCGACCCGCCAGGCGCCGTGCGGATGCCCTCCGGCGTCCCGCACGGTCTGCTCGTCGACCACGAAGTGACCCACGCCGGCTGCCTCGAAGGCTGTCGGCCAGGCCGGGAGCCCAACCGCACTCGGGGGACCAGATGCCGCTCGGGCGCGCGCCCAGCCGCCAGCTGCTGTCGGCCAGCCCGCACGCCAGGGCGGCGGGGACGAGCTCGGGCTGCAGCAGGGGCAGCAGCGGGTGTGCCGCGGGGCCGCCCAGCAGCTCGACGACACCGGCGTCCCGAAGCGAGCGGAAGACCGGCGAACCGCCCGCCGCCCAGCGGTCGGCGAGCAGGGCCTGGGCCCGTGCGGCCGCGGCATACTCCCTGCCTGCCGCGTCCCGGCGGTCCGGGTCGGGGTCGAAGCCCGAGCTCGCGCGCCCGCTGCTCCCACAGCCCGCCCAGGTGGTCACGTCCCTGCGCATGCGGGGGTGGTCGAGCTGGGCGGCGAGCACCGGGGTGACGCCCAGGGTGAGGACGTCGCGATGTCCCTCTGCCGCAAGGGAGTCCAGCTCGGCGACGAGGGGCAGATAGGACTCGGCCCAGGCCTGGAACAGCCACTCCTCGCCCACCGGCCACACCCCGTGGCCGGGCAGCCAGGGCAGGTGGGAGTGCAGGACGAGGCAGAACGTGCCCGGCACGGGTGCAGTCACGAGACGGCAGTCTGCCGTGTGGGCACCGTCACCCCCTCGGCGGGCCGTGGTGAGCGTCACGCGGTGCTGGCGTGTCGATTGGGGTGGGGGCTGTAAGGATGGCACCTGACCTCAGTTCGATCCCTACCTGGAAGAGGACGATCAGCGCATGAACATCGTCGTCTGCGTGAAGTACGTGCCGGACGCACAGTCCGACCGCACGTTCAACGAGTCCGACAACACCACCGACCGGGTGGGCGTCGACGGCCTGCTGTCCGAGCTCGACGAGTACGCCGTCGAGGAGGCCCTCAAGATCGTCGAGGCCGGCGAGGGCGAGGTCACCGTCGTGACCGTGGGCCCCGACCAGGCCGCCGACGCCGTGAAGAAGGCCCTGCAGATGGGCGCCGACAAGGCCGTCCACGTCAACGACGACGCGATCCACGGCTCCGACGCCGTCGCCACCTCGCTGGTGCTGGCCGAGGCCATCAAGAAGATCGGGCCGGCCGACCTGGTCATCACCGGCATGGCGTCCACCGACGGCACCATGAGCGTCGTCCCGGCCATGCTCGCCGAGCGCCTCGGCCTGCCGCAGGTGACCTTCGCCTCCGAGCTCACGGTCGACGGCTCCACGGTGACGATCCGCCGCGACGGCGACGCCGCCTCCGAGACGATCGTCGCCTCGCTGCCGGCGCTGGTGTCGGTGACCGACCAGATCAACGAGCCGCGCTACCCCTCGTTCAAGGGGATCATGGCCGCGAAGAAGAAGCCGGTGGAGACCTGGTCGCTGTCCGACCTCGGCGTCGACCCCTCGCAGGTCGGCCTCGACGCCGCCTGGACCAAGGTCGACCTCGTTCACCAAGCGCCCCCCGCGCGAGCAGGGTCAGATCGTCACCGACGAGGGCGACGGCGGCACCAAGCTCGCCGAGTTCCTGTCCGCGCAGAAGTTCGTCTGAGCCCTGCCGCTCAGGCAAGCAGAGAAGAGAGTTCCTGTCATGGCTGAAGTACTCGTGCTGGTCGACCACGCGAACGGCACCGTCCGCAAGACCACCTCTGAGCTGTTGACCATCGCCCGCCGTCTCGGCGAGCCGTCCGCCGTGTTCGTCGGCGACGGCTTCGACGCCGCCAAGGAGACGCTGGCCAAGTACGGCGCGGAGAAGGTCTACCGCGTCGAGTCGGCCGACGTCACCGACTACCTCGTGGCGCCCCAGGCCGAGCTGCTCGCCCAGCTGGTCGAGAAGACCTCGCCGGCCGCCGTGCTCATCCCGAGCAACGCCGCCGGCAAGGAGATCGCCGCCCGCCTGGCGATCAAGACCGAGTCCGGTCTGATCACCGACGCGGTCGACGTCCAGGCCGGCGAGGGCGGCGGCGTCGCCACCACCCAGTCGGTCTTCGCCGGCTCCTACTCGGTGCAGGCGACCGTCACCAAGGGCACGCCGATCGTCACCGTCAAGCCCAACTCGGCCGCACCCGAGGAGGCTGCCGGCGCGGCTGCCGACGAGGTGTTCGAGGTGACGATCTCCGACGCCGCCAAGGCCGCCAAGGTCACCGAGTCCAAGCCCAAGACAGGCCACCGGCCGCCCCGAGCTCACCGAGGCCGCGATCGTGGTCTCCGGTGGCCGCGGCACCGGTGGCGACTTCTCCAAGGTCGAGGACTTCGCCGACTCCCTCGGCGCCGCCGTGGGTGCGTCCCGCGCGGCGGTCGACGCCGGCTGGTACCCGCACACCAGCCAGGTCGGCCAGACCGGCAAGCAGGTCTCGCCGCAGCTCTACGTCGCCTGCGGCATCTCCGGTGCCATCCAGCACCGCGCCGGCATGCAGACGTCCAAGACCATCGTCGCCATCAACAAGGACGAGGAGGCCCCGATCTTCGAGCTCGTCGACTTCGGCGTCGTCGGCGACCTCTTCCAGGTGCTCCCGCAGGCCACCGAGGCGGTCAAGGCCGCCAAGGGCTGACCTCCTCCCGTCTGCCGCCCACGCGGCATACCCAGCGAACGCCCCGAACCACACTGTGGTCCGGGGCGTTCGCTGTGCAGTTGACGCGTAAACTTTCCGGGTGCCTGCCTACCTCGACCACGCCGCGACCACGCCGATGCTCCCGTCGGCCCTCGCGGCGATGACCGCGGCAGCTCGCCGTCACCGGCAACGCCTCGTCCCTGCACACGTCCGGACGGCTGGCCCGGCGGACCGTCGAGGAGGCGCGCGAGCGGCTCGCCAAGGCGATCGGGGCGCGTCCGTCCGAGGTCGTGTTCACCTCCGGGGGCACCGAGTCCGACAACCTGGCCGTCGCAGGCACGTTCGCCGCGCGGCGCGAGGCCGACCCGGCGCGCACCCGCATCGTCTCCAGCTCGATCGAGCACCACGCCATCCTCGACTGCGTCGAGCACCTCGTCGCCCACGAGGGCGCCAAGGTCACCTGGGTCGACCCCACCGCCGACGGTGTCGTCACGGTCGCGGCCCTGCGGGCGGCGATCGAGGCGGACCCCGACTCGGTCGCCCTGGTGACGGTGATGTGGGCCAACAACGAGGTGGGCACGGTGCAGCCGGTCGCCGAGCTCGCCGCCGTCGCGCACGAGTTCGGCATCCCGTTCCACACCGACGCGGTGCAGGCCGCCGGACACGTCCCCGTCGACTTCGCCGCCAGTGGGGCCGACCTGATGACCATCACGGGCCACAAGGTCGGGGGGCCGTTGGGAGTCGGCGCGCTCGTGGTCCGACGCGACGCGGTGCTGGTTCCCCAGAGCTTCGGTGGTGGCCAGGAGCGCCAGATCCGCAGCGGCACCCTGGACGTGCCGGCGATCCTGGCCTTCGCGGTCGCGGTCGAGGAGTCGACCCGCCTGCTCGAGTCCGAGTGCACGCGACTGGTCGCCCTGCGCGACAGGCTGATCCGCTCGGCACTCGAGCTCGGCTACGACATCACGGTGGGTGGCGCATGGGAGGCCGGCGACGGCATACGCCGGCTGCCGGGCAACGCCCACCTGCTCGTGCCGGGCTGCGAGGGCGACTCCCTGCTCTACCTGCTGGACGCCGCCGGCGTCGAGTGCTCGACCGGCTCCGCCTGCCAGGCGGGCGTGCCCCAGCCGTCGCACGTGCTGCTGGCCATGGGCATCCCCGAGCGAGCGGCCCGGGGGGCGCTGCGGCTGACGCTCGGTCACACGTCCACGGACGCCGATGTCGACGCCGCCCTGGCCGCGCTCCCCGCCGCCATCGAGCGTGCCCGGCGGGCCAGCGGGGTCGCGAGCTGATGCGGGTCGTCGCCGCCATGTCCGGCGGGGTCGACTCGGCCGTGGCGGCCGGGCGGATGCTCGACGCCGGGCACGAGGTGGTCGGGCGTGCATCTCGCCCTGTCGCAGAGCGCCGCCACCCTGCGCGAGTCGGCCCGCGGCTGCTGCACGATCGAGGACGCCGGTGACGCGCGCCGGGTGGCCGACATGCTCGGGATCCCCTTCTACGTCTGGGACATGGCCGCGCGGTTCAAGCGCGACGTCATGGAGGACTTCGTCGCCGAGTACTCGGCCGGGCGCACGCCCAACCCGTGCCTGCGCTGCAACGAGAAGATCAAGTTCTCCGCGCTGCTCGACAAGGCGGTGGCGCTCGGTTTCGACGCCGTGGCGACGGGCCACTATGCGCAGGTGGTGACCCGCGACGACGGCGTTCGAGAGCTGCATCGCGCCGTGGACTCGGCCAAGGACCAGTCCTACGTCCTGGGCGTGCTCGACGCCGACCAGCTGGCCCGGGCTCACTTCCCTCTGGGCGACACCACCAAGCCGCGAGATCCGGGCCGAGGCCAAGGCCCGTGGCTTCTACGTCGCGAGCAAGCCCGACTCGCACGACATCTGCTTCATCGCCGACGGCGACACCAAGGGCTGGCTCACCGACCGGCTGGGGGAGCAGCCCGGCGAGATCGTCGACGCGACCTCGGGTGCGGTGGTGGGCTCGCACTCCGGGGCCTACGCCTACACCGTCGGCCAGCGTCGAGGGCTCGGGCTGGACCGCGCGTCGCTGGACGCCGAGCCGCGCTACGTCGTCGGCGTCGACGCGGCCGCCAACCGCGTCGTCATCGGGACCGCGGACCTCCTGGGCGTCAACGCGCTCCGGGGTGACCACGCCCGGTGGTGTGGGGCCGCCCCCGAGGGCGTCGTCTCGCTCGGCGCGCAGGTGCGTGCTCACGGCGAGGAGGTGCCCGCGCAGGCGTGGGCGGAGGGCGACGAGGTGCAGGTCCGGCTGTCCTCGCGGCTGCGCGGGGTGGCGCCGGGTCAGTCGGTGGTGCTGTATGACGGGACCCGGGTGGTCGGCTCGGCCACCATCGCGTCGGCCTGGCTCGAGCGCTGACCGTGGTGGCGGTGAGCGGGCGCTGGTCCTCGGTGGTGGGGGAGCCGCCGGCAACGCCTGGGAGATCGGCGTCATCGCCGGCCTGTTCGACGCCGGGCTCGATGTCACCGAGGCCGATCTGACCGTCGGAACGTCGGCCGGGGCGACGGTCGCGGCCCAGATCACCGGCGCGACCCCGGCAGAGCTGTTCGCCGCGATCCTGGCCGCCGCGCCGGTCCTGCCACCGACCAGTCGGGTCGCGTCCGAGCCGGGACGGCCAGCGGCCAGGCCCACGTCAGATCACCTCGAGCGCACCAACCGCATCATCGCCGCCGCGCAGGATGCGCCGGACATGCGCCGCAGAATGGGCGCGGCGGCGCTCGAGCTCGATGCGGCGTCGGACGGCGCGGCGCAAGCACGGTGGCGCGCCATGACCGCTGCCCGACTGCCCAGCCAGCGACTGGCCGCGACCGGCGGCTGCTCGTCACCGCGGTCGATGCCCACACCGGCGAGCCCGTCACGTTCGACCGCCGGAGCGGGGTTGACCTGGTGGACGCCGTCGCCGCCAGCACGTCGAGCCGGCGCCCGCCTACCGCATCGGCGACAACCGGTACATCGACGGCGGCTACCGGCGCAACGAGAACGCCGATCTGGCAGCCGGATACGAGCGGGTCCTGGTGCTGTCGCCCGTTCGGCGGCAGGTCCCGGCATCCGCTGGAGTGGGGCATGCAGCTGGCCAGCGCAGGTCGCCGAGCTCCGCGACGGGAGGCAGCAGGGTCGAGACGGTCGTCCCGGACGACAGTGCGCTCGAGCACCTGTTCGGCGCCAATGCCATGGACCCGTCGACGCGACCTCCCGCCGCTCGAGCCGGGTACGCCCAGGGGCATGGTCGTGGCCGAGCGGCTCGCCCGAGCTCTGGCGCTGAGTCGGCAGGTCGCTGCCGGCGCCATCGCGGCTGTCCTCGGCTGTCGGTGGGCCCGGCTAGGCTCGGCCCGTGGCTCGCGCAACTGGCATCGGATCCCTGCCCGGCACCGACATCCGCGAGGCGCTGCGGGGGGTCCGCGACATCCTCGGCGACGGGCACCTGCCCTACCTGCCCGAGCTGCCGGCGCGCGGGCCCGGGGTCGGACCTGGTCGGCCGCGCGGCCGGGCTGCTGGTCGACCTGCACGTGGACCTCCAGCCCGGCGGGTGGCGTTTCGTCGAGCGTCCCGGTCGCGACGCGGCGCGCACCAGCGGCCTGTTGCGACAGGATCTCGACGAGCTGGCCGAGGCGTTCGACGGCTACGTGGGTGAGCTCAAGCTCCAGTGCGCCGGCCCCTGGACCCTCGCGGCCGGACGTCGAGCTGACCCGCGGCGAGAAGGTCCGTCGTCCGACGCGGGTGCCGTCCGCGACCTCGTCGGCTCGCTGGCCGAGGGCGTGCGTCAGCACCTGGCCGAGGTCCAGCGGCTGGTGCCGCAGGCGCGCCTCGTCCTCCAGCTCGACGAGCCCTCGCTGCCGGCCGTCCTGGCCGGGCGCCTCCCGACCGTGTCCGGGCTACGGCCACCTGCGTCCCGTCGACCCGCAGACCGTCGCCGACGGTCTGCGCGAGGTGCTCGCGGCCGCGACCGACGCCGCGGCGACCGTCGTGCACTGCTGCGACCCCGGCATACCGCTGCCGCTGCTGCGCAGCACCGGGGTGGGGGCGGTGTCGTTCGACACCACCGCCTTGACGCCGCAGCGCTGGGAGTCCGATCGCCGCGACGATCGAGCAGGGCGTCGCGCTGTGGGCGGGGTGCCTGCCGACCGACGGCAGCGGCACCGCCGGGCGGCAGCCGCGCGCGGTGGCACGGGGGTGGCACGACGCGGGCTGCCGACCGCGTCGCTGGCCGACCTGGTCGCGACGCCGGCGTGCGGGCTCGCGGGACTCACACCCGAGGGTGCCTGGCGCGTTCAACGCGCGGCGGTCGACGTGGCCGCGGAATGGTCAGAGCGAGCAGAGAGTTGACGCGGCCCATGAGCAGCGTTGCCACCCGTCGATCCGCGTCGAGCAGACGCCGTCCGACCACCAGGGTGCCGTGGCAGGTGAAGTACCTGATGCTGGCCCTGATCTGGGGTTCGAGCTTCCTGCTGATGAAGGTCGGGCTGCGCACCATGGCGCCGCTGCAGATCTCGGGTCTGCGGATCTTCGCCGGCACGGCCACGTTGCTGTCGCTGCTGGCCGTCACCGGTGGTCGGCTGCCGCGCGAGCCACGCGTCTGGGGGCACCTGGCCGTGTCCGGGGTGTTCCTGACCGCCCTGCCGTTCAGCCTGTTCGCCGCGGGGGAGGAGCGGGTGTCCTCGGCGCTCGCCGGCATCGGCAACGCCACCACGCCCCTCGCGGCGGTCTTCTTCGCCCTGGCCCTGCTGCCGAGCGACCGGCTGTCGCCGCGCAAGCTGGCCGCCGTCATCATCGGCTTCGTCGGGGTCGTCGTCATCATGCAGCCGTGGGCGTCGGCGGGGCGTCCTGACCTGCTCGGCTTCGGCATGACCCTGGTGGCCGGCGCCTGCTACGGGCTGGGGTGGACCTACAACCGCCGCTACCTCGGGCAGGCCGACCTGGGCGGTCTGTCGATGCCGACGGCCCTGCTCGTGGTCGGGTCGGTCCTGATGGTGCCCGTCGTCCTCGTCTGGTGGCTGCTCCACCGGTCGGCCTATGCCGCGCCGTGGTCCGGGCACCCCGACACCGGCCAGGGCGGTGTCCTGCTGCCCGCTGGTGTGCGTGCTCGTCCTCGGCGTCGTGGGCACCGGCCTGGCCTACATGCTGCAGTTCGACGTGGTCCGCGGTGCGGGTGCCACGGTGAGCACGACCGTCACCTACCTCATCCCGGTGGTGTCGGTCATCCTCGGCGTGCTGGTCCTCGCACGAGCGCCTGGCCTGGCCGCAGCTGCTCGGCGCGGTGATCGTGCTCGTCTCGGCAGTGGTCATCGGCCTGCCCGACCAGGCGTCGCCCGGCGCAGCCGCCTGGAGTGACCTGCCTCAGGAGACCGGTCGGCGCGTGCACCTCGCGGCGCAGGATCTTGCCGGTCGCGCCCTTGGGCAGCTCGTCGACCTGCCACAGGTGCCGCGGGTACTTGTAGGCCGCGATGCGCTCCTTGACGTACGCCTTGACGTCCTCGAGCGTCGCCGTGGCGCCGGGCCGCAGCGCCACCGCCGCGCCCACCTCCTCGCCGAGCAGGTCGTCCGGCACCGCGACCACCGCGGCCTCCAGCACGTCGGGATGGGTGTAGAGCACCTCCTCGACCTCGCGCGGGTACACGTTCATGCCACCGCGCAGGATCATGTCCTTCTTGCGGTCGACGATGGTGAAGTAGCCCTCGTCGTCCATGGTGGCGAGGTCGCCGGTGCGGAACCACCCGTCGGGGATCGCCTCCGCCGTGGCCTCCGGGTTGTCCCAGTACCCCTTCATGACGTTGTCGCCGCGGATCGCGATCTCGCCGACACCCTCGCCGGCAGGGACGTCGTTGCCCTCGAGGTCGACGAGCTTCATCTCGCAGCCGGGGATGGCCACCCCGATGGTGCCGGGCTTGCGCTCGCGGTCGGGCATGTTGAACGACGCGACGGGCGAGGTCTCCGAGAGGCCGTAGCCCTCGAGGATCACGCAGCCGAACTTCTCCTCGAAGGCCTTCATGACCTCCAGCGGCATGGCCGAGCCGCCGGAGCAGCAGGTGCGCAGCGAGCGTCGTGTCGAGGAGTCCGAGTCGGGGTGGTTGAGGATCGCGGCATACATCGTCGGCACGCCCATCATGATGGTGACCTTCTCGTCGCCGATGACCTTGATCGCCTCGGCCGGGTCGAAGCGGGGGATCAGCGCCAGCGAGGCGCCGGAGATGACCGCCGCGTTGAGCCCGACCACCAGCCCGAAGACGTGGAACAGCGGCAGACAGCCCATCACCACGTCCTGCGGACCGGTCTGCTGGATCTCGACGGCGCTGCGGTAGGCGTTGAGGTGGATGTTGCGATGGGTCAGCTCGGCGCCCTTGGGGCGGCCGGTGGTGCCCGAGGTGTAGAGCACGATGGCGGTGTCCTCGTCGTCCCGCTCGACCGGGTCAGCGATCGGCTCACCCTCGTCGAGCGCGCCCTCCTCGGGGCCGAGCACGCCCGCAGGGGACGATGCGGGTGCCCGAGCGCTCGGCGCCCGGCCGTGGCCTCCGCGACGAAGTCGGGCCAGACGAAGGCCACCTTGGCGCCGGAGTTGCTGAAGAAGAAGTCGATCTCGCCGGCCTTGAGCAGCGGGTTCATCGGGACGACGATCGCCCCGGCCAGCAGCGAGCCGAAGAACACGACGGGGAAGGCCGGCACGTTGGGCAGGATGATCGCCACCCGGTCGCCGGGTTCGACCCCCGCGGCCCGCAGCTGGCCGCGCCACCTTGGCCGCCATGGCGGAGAGCTGGGCGTAGCTGAGGTCCTGGCCGTGGAACTTGATGGCCGGCGCGTCGGGCTGCTTCCGAGCGGTCTCGACCAGGTTGGTGGCGAGGTTCGTCATCGTTGACTCCACTTCTGCGAGGAACGGCGTGGTGCGCTGGCGTCATCCTTCCTGCTCCTCCCCGGGTTGGCTACGGATCACCGGATTTCGGTATGCCGCGGGCCGTCAGTGGGGTGCGGCAGGATGGGCCCCGTGAGTGAGATCGTGTCGAGCACCGTCCCGGAGCAGGTCCGCCACGAGTGGACCGAGCTCGCCGAGCAGGCCAGCGCGGCCCAGTTCGCCTACCACGTCAAGGATGCGCCGACCATCAGCGACGGCGAGTACGACGGCCTGATCCGCCGGCTCAACGCCTCGAGGACGAGTATCCCGAGCTGCGCACGCCGCGAGAGCCCGACCCAGCAGGTCGGGGGCGCGGTGTTCTCCACCGACTTCCAGGCGGTCGACCACCTCGAGCGGATGCTCAGCCTCGACAACTGCTTCTCGCCCGAGGAGCTGGCCCAGTGGGCGGCGCGGGTGACGCGCGACGCGGGCACCGCGGCATACCACTATCTGTGCGAGCTCAAGATCGACGGGCTGGCCGTGAACCTGCTCTACGAGAACGGTCGGCTGACCCGGGCCCTGACCCGCGGTGACGGCCGCACCGGCGAGGACGTCACGCACAACGTCCGGACGATCGAGGGCATGCCGCACCAGCTCGCCGGGTCGGGCCACCCGGAGAGGGTCGAGATCCGCGGCGAGGTCTTCTTCCCGCTCGAGGGGTTCGCCGAGCTCAACGCGTCGCTGGTCGAGGCGGGCAAGGCGCCCTTCGCCAACCCGCGCAACTCGGCGGCCGGGCTCGTTGCGCCAGAAGGACCCCCGCGTCACGGCCAGCCGCCCGCTGCACATGCTCGTGCACGGCATCGGCTTCCGCGAGGGGTTCGAGCTGACCCGGCAGTCGCAGGCCTACGAGAAGCTGCGCGAGTGGGGCCTGCCGATCTCGACGCACTTCCGGGTGGTCGACACCATCGACGAGGTCCAGGAGTTCGTCCGCTACTTCGGTGAGCACCGCCACAGCGTCGAGCACGAGCTCGACGGGATCGTGGTCAAGGTCGACGAGGTGGCCGTGCAGCGCCAGCTCGGCTCCACCTCGCGGGCGCCGCGCTGGGCGATCGCCTACAAGTACCCGCCGGAGGAGGTCAACACCAGGCTCCTCGACATCCAGGTCAACGTCGGTCGCACCGGCCGGGTCACCCCGTTCGGCGTGATGGAGCCGGTCGTGGTGGCCGGGTCGACCGTCGAGCGGGCCACCTTGCACAACGCGCGACGAGGTGCGGCGCAAGGGCGTGCTCATCGGCGACACCGTGGTGCTGCGCAAGGCCGGCGACGTGATCCCCGAGATCCTCGGACCGGTCGTCGACCTGCGGGACGGCACCGAGCGGGAGTTCGTCATGCCGACGCACTGCCCGTCGTGCGGCACCGCTCTGCGCCCGGAGAAGGAGGGCGACAAGGACATCCGCTGCCCCAACTCGCGCACCTGCCCCTCCCAGCTGCGCGAGCGGCTCGCCGGGCTGGCCGGGCGGGGCGCCTTCGACATCGAGGCGCTCGGCTGGGAGGGCGCGACGGCCCTGCTCGACTCCGGCGTGCTCGAGGACGAGAGCGGCCTGTTCGGGTTGGGGGAGCAGGACATCGCCCAGGTCCCGCTGTTCACCCGCGCCGCGAAGAAGACCGACCCTGCCGAGGCCGTCGTCGACGGCCGGGTGCTGTCGGCCAACGGCAGCGGCTCGTCGAGAACCTCGGCCCAGGCCAAGACCGCAGCCGCTGTGGCGGGTGCTCGTCGCGCTGTCGATCCGCCACGTCGGGCCCACGGCTGCCCGGGCGCTGGCCCAGCACTTCGGCTCGATGGACGCGATCCGCGAGGCGAGCCGCGACGAGCTCGCCGGGGTCGAGGGCGTCGGCGGGGTCATCGCCGACGCGGTGCGTGAGTGGTTCGACGCGCCCGACAACGCCTGGCACCTGCGCATCGTCGACCAGTGGGCCGCCGACGGCGTCGTCATGCGGGACGAGCGCGACACCTCGGTGGAGCAGACCCTGGCCGGGCTGACGGTCGTCGTGACCGGGTCGCTGGAGGGGTTCTCCCGCGACGAGGCCAAGGAGGCGATCCTGGCCAGGGGCGGCAAGGCCTCGGGCTCGGTGTCCAAGAACACCGACTACGTCGTCGTGGGGGAGAACGCCGGCTCCAAGGAGGACAAGGCGCGCGAGCTGGGCCGGCCCATCCTCGACGAGGCCGGGTTCCGCCGGCTGCTGGAGACCGGCGAGGCCGAGCCCCTGCCAGCGACCGGCGAGGCCGAGCCTCTGCCAGCGACCGGCGCGACCGGCGAGGCCTAGCCTCGGTCGGCGGGCCGGCCCTCGCGCAGCGCCGCGCTCGCCTCGTCGATGATCGAGGTCATCGCCGCGAAGGCGGCGCGGCCGTCGCCCGACTGGATCGCCTCGGCCACGTCGCCGTGCAGCCGGATGGCCAGCGGGTTGGGCCGGGCGCGGCATGAGGTGGTGGTGGGTCCGGCCGGCGAGCACCTCGGCCACGACGTTGGTGCAGCGCCGCGAGCATCTCGTTGCCCGACGCGTCGAGCATGGTGCGGTGGAACACCGTGTCGGCCTCGAGGTAGGCCTCGAGGTCGCCGGCCTTGGCGTGGACCGACATCTGCATCACCGCGCCCGTCATCGCCCCGCACTGCTCGGGGGTGGCGCGCTCGGCCGCGAGCTCGGCGGCCACCGGCTCGAAGCCGCGCCGCAGCTCGCCGAGCGAGAGCAGCTGCTCCTCGCGGTCGGGGCCGTCGAGCCGCCAGCGGATGACGCGCGGGTCGAACACGTTCCACTCGGGCCGGGGCCGCACCCGCACGCCGAGGCGCCGCCGGGTCTCCACCAGGCCCATCGACTCCAGGACGCGCACCGCCTCGCGCACCACCGAGCGCGACACGCCGATACGCCTCGTCGAGCTGGTCGATGCGCAGGACGGCACCCACCGGGGAGGTGCCCGACACGATGTCCTGCCCGAGCGCGTCGAGCACCGAGGCGTGCAGGCCGCCGGGGTGACTGGCCGCACCACCGTCCCGAGCCGAAGCGGCGGGGGAGCGTCGGGAGCCGCGGGAGTCGCGGGGCTGGCGGGGACCATGGGGTCAAGCGTGCCAGAGAGCGACCTCTGAGGCTGCAGGCGGCAAAGAAATCATATTTATTTTCTCAGAACTCTTGATAAGACAGGTCTGAGGAGGCACTCTGGTTCCGAGCGACTCGATCGAGGAGTACTCGAGCCGGACGAAGGAGTCTCGGAGCATGCACGCAACGTCCACCACCCCTCGTCGTCGTGATGGGGGTGTCCGGCTCGGGGAAGACCACCGTCGGTGCGGCCCTCGCGCAGCGCCTCGGCGTCCCGTTCGCCGACGCCGACGACTTCCACCCCGACGGCCAACATCGCCAAGATGTCGGCCGGCATCCCGCTGGACGACGACGGACCGCCGGCCCTGGCTCGAGGCCATCGCCGCAGTGGCTCGCCGAGCACGCCGCGACCGGTGGCGTCGCCAGCTGCTCGGCGCTCAAGCGCGCCTACCGCGACATCCTCACGAGCGCGGCGCCCGACACCTTCTTCCTGCACCTGCACGGCGACCGTGACGTGCTCGCGGCCCGGGTCGCAGCCCGGCCGGCGCACTTCATGCCGGCCGCGCTCATCGACTAGCCAGTTCGCCACGCTCGAGCCCCTCCAGGCCGACGAGCGCGGCGACACCCTCGACGTCTCGCAGTCCGTCGACGACCTGGTCGACCAGTCCGTCACCCTCCTCACCGCGAAAGGCGGAGTCTCCGCATGACCCCCGACCTGTTCTCCCTCCTGCACCCCGCCCTGGCGGCCGCCAGCACGCCGGCGATCCCGGCGGCGCGGCTCGTCCCGGCCGCCCTGCTCGGCATCGCCGTCATCGTCCTGCTCATCACGCGCTTCAAGCTCCACCCCTTCCTCGGCCTCACCATCGGCTCGCTGGTGGTCGGAGCGGTCGCGGGCGTGAGCTGTCGGCCGATCGTGGACAGCTTCACCAAGGGCTTCGGCGCCACGGCCGCGAGCGTCGGCACCCTGATCGCCCTCGGCGCGATGTTCGGCAAGCTGCTCGCCGACTCCGGTGGCGCGGACGAGATCGTCGACACCATCGTCGGCCGCTCGAGCGCGCGCACCCTGCCGTGGGCCATGGCCGGGGTCGGCGCGCATCATCGGCCTGCCGATGTTCTTCGAGATCGGCCTCGTGCTCCTGATGCCGGTCATCTTCCTCGTGGCCCGCCGCTCCGGCCTGTCGGTCATCAAGGTCGGCATCCCCGCCCTCGCCGGTCTGTCGGCCATGCACGGGCTCGTCCCGCCGCACCCCGGTCCGCTCGTGGCCATCGACGCCCTCAAGGCCAACCTCGGCCTCACCCTCGGCCTCGGTGTCCTCGTCGCCATCCCGACCGTCGCCATCGCCGGCCCGCTCTTCGCCCGGTTCGCCGGCCGCTGGGTCGACGTCCCCGCCCCGACGATGTACGAGACCCGTGAGAACGCCCTCGACCCGCGTCCCGTCGTTCGGCCTGACCCTGTTCGCCGTCCTCACCCCCGTCGTCCTCATGCTGGGCAAGGCGCTCGCCGACATCCTCGCCGGCAAGGACGCCACCCGGTCCGCGACCGTGCTCGACTTCGTCGGCACGCCCCTGATCGCCCTGCTCATCGCCGTCATCGTCGGCATGTTCACCCTGGGCCGCGGCGCCGGCATGGGCACCAAGGAGCTCGCGAAGTCGCTCGAGCAGTCGCTGCCGCCGATCGCCGGCATCATCCTCATCGTCGCCGCCGGTGGTGGTTTCAAGCAGACCCTCGTCGACACCGGCATCGGCAAGGCTCGTCGCCACCTGGGTGCAGGGCAGCGGCCTGTCCGTGCTCCTGCTCGCCTGGCTCGTCGCCGTGCTCATCCGCCTCGCCACGGGCTCGGCGACCGTCGCCACGGTCACCGCGTCCGGCATCCTCGCGCCGCTGGCCGCGGGGATGGCCCCCGCCCACGTGTCGCTGCTCGTCCTGGCCATCGGTGCCGGGCTCGGTGTTCTTCTCGCACGTCAACGACGCCGGCTTCTGGCTGGTCAAGGAGTACTTCGGCCTCAGCGTCGGCCAGACGATCAAGTCGTGGTCGCTCATGGAGACCGTGCTGTCCGTGACCGGTCTGGTGTTCGTGCTCCTGCTCGGCCTCGTGGTCTGAGCGGACCCCGCACCCAACGACGGCGGGTATGCCGCGCGGCCAGGCCGCGCGGCATACCCGCTTCTCATCGGTGCCTGACGACGGGCGGCCCGGCTGAGTCCACCGGTGAACTAGGCTTGACCCTCGTGGCAACCGACTTCCAGCAAGAGATCAAGACCCTGCGCGCGACGATGGACTCCGTGCGCGAGGTGACCGACCTCGACACCCTGCAGGCGCCGCATCAAGGACCTCGAGGAGAAGTCCGGCGCCCCGGACCTGTGGGACGACCCCGACGCAGGCCCAGCAGGTGACCTCCGCGCTGTCGCGCGCCAACGCCGAGTACGAGCGGGTCACGGGCATGGACTCGCGCATCGACGACCTCGAGACGCTCGTCGAGATGGGCACCGAGGACGGCGGCGACGCCGAGACCATGGCCGAGGCCGAGCGCGAGCTCGTCTCGCTCCAGAAGGCCGTCGCCGAGCTCGAGGTGCGCACCCTGCTGTCGGGGGAGTACGACGAGCGCGAGGCCGTCGTCACCATCCGCTCGGGCGCCGGTGGCGTCGACGCCGCGGACTTCGCCGAGATGCTCATGCGGATGTACCTGCGCTGGGCCGAGCGGCACGGCTACCCGACCAAGGTCATGGACACCTCCTATGCCGAGGAGGCCGGGCTGAAGTCGGCCACCTTCGAGGTCAACGTGCCCTACGCGTTCGGCAACCTCTCGGTCGAGGCCGGCACCCACCGCCTGGTCCGGATCAGCCCGTTCGACAACCAGGGCCGCCGCCAGACGAGCTTCGCCGCCGTCGAGGTGATCCCGCTCATCGAGCAGACCGACCACATCGAGATCCCCGAGAACGAGATCAAGGTCGACGTGTTCCGCTCCTCCGGCCCGGGCGGCCAGAGCGTCAACACCACCGACTCCGCCGTCCGCATGACCCACATCCCCACCGGGATCGTCGTCTCGATGCAGAACGAGAAGTCCCAGATCCAGAACCGCGCGGCCGCCCTGCGCGTCCTGCAGTCCCGCCTGCTCCTGCAGCGGCAGGCCGAGGAGGCCGCCGAGCGCAAGGAGATGGCCGGCGACGTCAAGGCCAGCTGGGGCGACCAGATGCGCTCCTACGTCCTGCAGCCCTACCAGATGGTCAAGGACCTGCGGACCGAGTTCGAGGTGGGCAACCCCTCGGCGGTCTTCGACGGCGACATCGACGGCTTCCTCGAGGCCGGGGTGCGCTGGCGCAAGGAGCAGCAGAAGGCCGCCAGGGCTGACCGCCGGCCGGCCAGGGGTCGCGCAACGCCGAGAAGGCGCCGCTGCGCGGCATACCAAGGTTCCTTACCTATCCTCGGGTGCGTCGTGCGTGCGCAGCCGACGTGCGGCCGGTATGCCGTCCCTGCCCCCGCCCGTAAGGCTCACGTCCCCGCGCATGATCCGGTTCGAGAACGTCAGCAAGGTCTATCCCCGGTCCACCCGACCGGCGCTGAGCGACATCACCCTCGACGTCGAGCGAGGCGAGTTCGTCTTCGTCGTCGGGCGCCTCCGGGTCGGGCAAGTCCACGCTGCTGCGCCTGGTGCTCAAGGAGGAGCGCGCCACCCAGGGGACCGTCCTCGTCGCCGGCCAGGAGGTCGGCGCGCTGCCGCAGCGCAAGGTGCCGCGCCTGCGCCGCGAGATCGGCACGGTCTTCCAGGACTTCCGCCTGCTGCCCAACAAGACCGTCTACCAGAACGTCGCGTTCGCCCTGCAGGTCCTCGGCCGCTCGGGCCACGCGATCCGCCAGGTCGTGCCCGAGACCCTGGAGATGGTCGGCCTCGAGGGCAAGGAGAAGCGCCTGCCGCACGAGCTCTCCGGTGGTGAGCAGCAGCGCGTCGCCATCGCCCGGGCGTTCGTCAACAAGCCGCCGATCCTGCTGTGCGACGAGCCGACCGGCAACCTCGACCCGACCACCAGCCTCGACATCGTGCGGCTGCTCGACCGGATCAACCGCACCGGCACCACCATCGTCATGGCCACCCACGACGACGACATCGTCGAACCAGCTGCGCAAGCGCGTCGTCGAGCTCAAGTCCGGTCACATCATCCGCGACGAGAACAAGGGCGTCTACGGCAGCGGTCGCTGACCCGACCTCTGCCGCCACCGGCCCCCACGCTTCGGAAGAGACCCACCCCATGCGACTGCAGTTCATGCTCGGCGAGATCTGGATCGGCCTGCGCCGGAACCTGTCCATCGCCGTCTCGGTCATGCTCGTCACCACGGTGTCGCTGTACCTGCTCGGGCCTCGGCCTGCTGGCCCAGCGCGAGGTCGACACCCTCAAGGGCTACTGGTACGACCGCATCCAGGTGTCGATCTTCATGTGCGGGCACGACTCGGCCGAGGCCAACTGCGCCGGGCAAGGCCGATCACCGAGCAGCAGAAGGCCGCCCTCAAGGCCCAGCTCGACCAGATGAAGCCGCTGGTCAAGAACGTCTACTACGAGTCCGAGCAGCAGGCCTACGACCGGTTCCAGGAGCAGTTCCGCAACAGCCCGCTCGCGAGCAACATCCGGGTCGGCGACATCCCGCAGAGCTACCGCGTCCAGCTGTCCGACCCCACCAAGTACGACGTCGTGGTCAGCGCCTTCCAGGGCGCCCCGGGCGTCGGGCGGGTGCAGGACCAGCAGAAGACGCTGGACAAGCTGTTCAAGGTGATGAACGGCATCACGGTGGCCTCGCTGGTGCTGGCCTTCATCATGATCATCTGCGCCGTGCTGCTGATGGTCGACGACGATCCGGCAGGCCGCCTTCACCCGGCGCCGCGAGACCGGGATCATGAAGCTCGTCGGGGCCTCGCAACCTCACGATCCGGCTGCCGTTCGTCATGGAGATCGTGCTGGCCACCGCTCGTCGGTGTGGGCGCCGCCATCGGGCTGCTGTGGGCCACGACGCAGCTTCCTCGTCGCGCCGTACGTCGTCAAGGTGCTGCCCGACGTGCCGCTGGTCGGCATCAGCGACGTCTGGCTCATCGCGCCCTACCTGGCCGGGCTCATGCTCGTCATCGCCATCAGTCACCTCGTGGGTCACCCTCTGGCGCTACCTGCGCGTCTGACCTCGCTCGTGCGACCGCTGTGCACTCCCCGGATACCCATGAGGTCTGTGTTACCAATGAGGTCTATGAGCGCGAACTCCCCGCGGCAGCGGCGCCACGCGGGCCTGGCCCTGCTGTGCTTCGGTCCTGGTGCGTGCAGTCCCGGCGGTGGTGAGCAGCGCGTATGCCGGCCAGCTCGCCGGGGAGCCGCGGCCTGGTCTCGGCGGCCCCCTCGGCCACCGACCCCGGCCAGGCCAAGAAGCAGGTCGACCGCGAGATCCAGGCGCTCCAGGGCCAGCTCGAGGACGTCGGCGCCAGCCTGGCCAACGCCTACATCGCCCTGCGCCGCACCCAGGCCGGCCCTGCCGGTCGCCCAGCAGGCGCTCGACCGGGCCACCGCAGCGGTGAACAAGGCCGATGCTCTACAACGACGAGATGGCGGTGCAGCTCGACGTCGCCAGGCCAACGAGGCCCGCGCCGTCGACGAGCTGACCGCCACCCGGGACCGGACCTCGCGCGACACCGGATGCGCGTGGCGCGGGTTCGCCTCCCAGCTCTACCAGGACCAGGGGATGGGCCAGCTCTCCGTCGCGCTGAGCGCCACGACGCCCGGAGGACTTCGCCAACCGCATCGCCATGAACGACACCGTGATCGAGCGTCCAGAACCAGTCGCTGACCACGCTGGCCACGGCCTCGGCCGCCGCCACCGCCCAGGAGGCGCACCTCGCCGCCCTGCAGGCCGAGGTGGCCGCCGCCAAGAAGGCCGCCGAGGCAGCCCTCGCCCGCGCGCCAGGCGGCCCGGGCCAGCGCCGCTGCCGCGCAGCAGAAGCTCAAGGCGCTCGCCGCGCAGCAGGTCGCCCAGTCCAAGGCCCTGGCCGCCCAGAAGGTCGCCGAGCAGAAGCAGCTCGCCGCCGCCCAGAAGGTGCAGGCCCAGCTCCAGGCCGTCGCTCGTCGCGCGAGCCAAGGCCGCCAAGGCGCCGCCGCGGCGCGGCGCGCGGCCGCGCTGCGGGCCGCCGGCCGCAGGGTGCCGCCGCCGGGCCGATGACCTCGCACCGGCTTCCTCTCGCGGCCGTCCGACGGCTGGATCTCCTCCGAGTTCGGCATGCGGTTCCACCCGATCCTGCACTACTGGCGGCTGCACGCCGGCCGTGACTTCGCCGCCGACTGCGGCACGCCGATCCGGGCGGCCGCCGACGGCCAGATCATCTCGGCCGGAGTCGTCAGCGGCTACGGCAACCGGATCGAGATCGACCACGGCATGGTGCGCGGTGTCGACCTCGTGACGACCTACAACCACATGGAGCGCTTCGCCGTGACCGCGGCGGGCACGTCCCCGCGGCCAGGTCATCGGCTACGTCGGCACCACCGGCGAGTCGACCGGCTGCCACCTGCACTTCGAGACCTACGAGGACGGCATACCCGAGGGACCCGCGCCGCTGGCTGTGAGCCGGCGCCGAAACCGGCTGGCCGGCCCACCCCGGTCGAACAGGTAGCGTTGCACTCGCGTCGGGCGACACGGCCCGACGACGCAGGCACGGACGGGAAGAGCAGTGGCCAAGGAGCAGGGGCGCAAGGTGGTGGCGAGCAACCGCAAGGCTCGCCACGACTACCTCATCGAGGACACCTTCGAGGCGGGCCTGGTCCTCATGGGCACCGAGGTGAAGTCGCTGCGCATGGGCCGCGCCTCGCTCATCGACGGGTATGCCGCCTGGCGCGGTGACGAGCTGTGGCTCGAGGGCGTGCACATCCCCGAGTACGTCCAGGGCACCTGGACCAACCACACGCCGCGCCGCCGCCGCAAGCTGCTGCTGCACCGCGCCGAGCTGACCAAGATCCAGCGCAAGTCCTCCGAGAGCGGGCACACCATCGTGCCGCTGCAGCTGTACTTCAAGGACGGCAAGGCCAAGGTCGAGATCGCGATCGCCAAGGGCAAGCGCCAGTACGACAAGCGCCAGACCCTGCGCGAGCGGCAGGACACCATGGACGCCCAGCGAGCGCTGCACGCCAGGGGCGCCCGCTAGGCCATGTGCCACGACCGCGCGGCGCCGCCCGTATGCCGCGTTGGCGGGGCTCGCTCGTCCTGCTCTTCGCGGAGCCTGGTGCTGGCGTCGCTGCCGGCCGTAGGCGGCCAGCGGCGGACGACCAGCGCGACGCAGTTCCACGTCGACTTCACCCTGAACCGCGACGGGTCGGTCGACGTCGCCGAGCACCTCACCTGGCAGTTCCCGCAGGGTCAGGCAGCGGCACGGGATCGAGCGGCTCGTCGCGCGTGCGGGTCGGCTACCAGAACCGCACCGACGTCTACCGTGAGTACCCGATCAGCGGCATCACGGCGAGCTCGCCCGTCCGGAGCCCCGGCCGCAGGTGTCGGTGAGCGACGCGGTCGACGGCGCGTCGGTGCGGATCCGGGTCGGCGACCCGCAGCAGACCGTCTCGGGCACCCAGTCGTACGTCGTGCGCTACCACCTCGCCGCCGTGGTCAACGGGTTCCCGGACCACGCCGAGTTCTACTGGAACCTCGTCCACCCGGCGACACCCAGGTCTACCAGCACGTCACCGCGACGGTCACCGGTCCCGGCGCCGCAGCGACCGCGCCGAGTGCTTCTACGGCGAGCGGGGCTCGACCGTCGCGCTGCACCGCGACCCCGGGCGCGGCCGCGCAGTTCAGCGCACCCGACCTGCAGCCGGGGCAGGGCGTCTCCATCCTCGTCTCGTTGCCCCGGTCGGCCTTCGGGGCGCTCGACCCCGTCCTGCGCCAGGGCAGCCGTCAGCGCCTCCGGTGGGGTGAGCACACCCGGTCACGCCGGCGCTGTGGCGGTGCTCGCGCTCGGCGCGGGGCTCACGCTGCCGCTGCTGGCGGCGGGACTGATGGGCACCCTCGTCTACACCCGCGGCAGGGACGAGCGCTACGCCGGGCCTCACGCCGGGCCTGCGGCCGGGGCATGGGCGACTCGGGCGCGGTCGTCGCGCGGGCGGAAAGCCGGTCGTCACCGTGCAGTTCACTCCGCCCGAGGGTGTGCAGCCCGGGATGGTCGGCACCATCATCGACGAGACGGCCAACACGGTCGACGTCGCGGCGACGCTCGTCGACCTGGCGGTGCGCGGGTACCTCACCATCGGAGCCGAGTCGGGGTCGAGCGCAAGGACTGGCGGCTGACGCGCACGCCACGCCGCGGCGGGTCAGCAGGCGCTGCTGCCCTACGAGGTGGCGCTGCTACGAAGGCGTCTTCGCGGCGGCCCGGTGCTGCCTGTCCGAGCTGCGCAACGAGTTCAAGCCGACGCTGGACCGCGTGCAGAGCCTCATGTACGACGAGGTCGTCCGGCGTGGGTGGTTCCGGCGCTCACCCCAGGCGCAGCGCGCCGGCTGGACCGCGCTGGGCGGGCGCTGGTCGCGGCGGGGGTGTTCGGGTTCTTCTGGCTGGGTGGCCGCTGATGCGACCGGCTCGGGTCCGTGGCCGGGGTGCCCGTGCCGCCCGGGTTCGTCCTGCTCGGGGGGACGGTCCTCGCCGGTGTCGATCGTCGTGCTCCTGGGTCGGCGGATGGCCTATCGCACCGCCGACGGCAGTGCGGTGCTGGCGCAGTCCGGGGCTTCAAGCAGTACCTCGTCACGGCGGAGGCCAACCAGATCCGGTGGGAGGAGGCCCAGGACATCTTCAGCCGCTACCTGCCCTACGCCATCGTCTTCGGCGTGGCCTCGCAGTGGGCCTCGACCTTCGAGCGGGTCGCCGAGTCGGCGGCCGCCGCCGGCTACGTCATCACGCCGCCGTTCTGGTATCTCGGCGGGGGCTACGGCTCGTTCGGCGGCCTCGCCGACAGCATGGACTCGTTCGCCAGCACGGCCGGGCGGCACCTTCGCGAGCACGCCTGGGGGATCGGGCGGGTCGGGGTTCTCCAGCGGCGGCGGCTTCTCCGGCGGTGGCGGCGGCGGCTCGTCCGGCGGTTCCTGGTAGGACGTCCACGTACGGCGTCCGGACAGCACGAAGGCCGGGCCGCCGAGGGCCCGGCCTTCCTGCTGGAGGAGACAGCTCGGTCAGTCGCCGAAGGCGTCCTTGACCTTCTCGCCGGCCTGCTTGAGGTCGGCCTTGGTCTGGTCGGCCTTGCCCTCGGCCTCCATGCTCTCGTCGTCGGTGACCTTGCCGGTGGCTTCCTTGGCCTTGCCGGTCAGGTCCTCGGCCATGTTGCTCATCTTGTCGTCGCCGCCCATGTGGGGCCTCCTCTGGTAGGGGAGTCCACGTCATACCCGCCCTGCGCGACGTTCAAACGCGCCGCACGGCCGAGGCTCCTGCTCTAGGCGTCGATGACGACGAGAGGTCGCCGCCCTCGACCTGCTGCTGGGAGCCGATCGCGAGCCGGCTCGACCGTGCCCGCCACGGGCGCGGTGATGTTGGCCTCCATCTTCATGGCCTCGATGGTCGCGACGACCGCACCGGCCTCGACGCGAGCGCCCTCCTCGACGGCGAGGCTGACCACACCGGCGAAGGGCGCCGCGACCTGTCCCTTGGTCGTTCGGGTCGGCCTTCTCGGCGGCCTTGACGTCGACCGCGACCTTCTCGTCGCGGACCTGCACCGGCCGCAGCTGGCCGCCCATGGTGAACATGACCGTGCGCATGCCGCGCTCGTCGGCGTCGGACACCGACTGCAGCCCGATGATCAGGCGCTTGCCGGGCTCGAGGTCGATCTCGTGCTCGTAGCCGACCTCGATGCCGTGCAGGAACTCGCGGGTGCCGAGCACCGCGAGGTCGGAGTAGGCCTCGCGCGAGCTTCTCGAAGTCCTGGGTCGGGCCCGGGGAACAGCAACCGGTTGAGCGTATGCCGCGGGCTCGCCTTGAGCGCGGCCCTGTCGTCCTCGCTCAGCTCGGTGACCCGCGGCTTGAGGTCGCGGCCCTCGAGGGCCTTGGTGCGGAACGGCTCGGGCCAGCCACCGGGCGGGTCGCCGAGCTCGCCGGACAGGAAGCCGATGACCGAGTCGGGGATGTCGTACGTCGTGGGGTTGGCCTCGAAGTCGGCCGGGTCGGCCTTGGCGCCGACCAGGGCCAGCGCGAGGTCGCCCACGACCTTGCTGCTCGGGGTGACCTTGACGATGTTGCCGAGGATCCGGTTGGCCGCGGCATACATGTCCTCGACCGCCTCGAAGTGGTCGCCGAGGCCGAGCGCGATGGCCTGCTGGCGCAGGTTGGACAGCTGGCCGCCGGGGATCTCGTGGGTGTAGACGCGCCCGGTCGGGGACGGCAGGCCGGACTCGAACGGGAAGTACAGCTGGCGCACGGCCTCCCAGTAGGGCTCGAGGTCGCAGACCGCCCGCAGGTCGAGCCCGGTGGCGCGCGGAGGTCCCGTCGGTCGCCGCGACGAGGCTGGACATCGGGGGCTGGCTGGTGGTGCCCGACAGCGCCGCGCTCGCGACGTCGACGGCGTCGACGCCGGCGTCGATGGCCGCCAGGAGCGTGGCGAGCTGGCCACCGGCGGTGTCGTGGGTGTGCAGGTGCACCGGCTGGTCGAACCGCTCCCGCAGCGCCGTGACCAGCGTGCGGGCGGCCGGGGCCCGCAGCAGCCCGGCCATGTCCTTGATGGCGATGACGTGGGCGCCGGCCTCGGCGATCTGCTCGGCGAGACGCAGGTAGTAGTCGAGGGTGTAGAGCTTCTCGCCGGGGCTGGTGAGGTCGCCGGTGTAGCACAGCGCCACCTCGGCCACGGCCGTGCCGGTGGCCCGCACGGCGTCGATGGCCGGTCGCATCTGGCCGACGTCGTTGAGCGCGTCGAAGATGCGGAAGATGTCGATGCCGGTGGCCGGCCGCCTCGGTGACGAAGGCGTCGGTGACCTCGGTCGGGTACGGCGTGTAGCCGACCGTGTTGCGCCCGCGCAGGAGCATCTGCAGCGGCAGGTTGGGCATCGCCTCGCGCAGCTGGGCGAGCCGGTCCCACGGGTCCTCGGCCAGGAAGCGCAGCGCGACGTCGTAGGTCGCGCCGCCCCAGGCCTCGACCGAGAGCAGCTGCGGCGTGAGCCGGGCGACGTGGGGCGCCACGTGCATGAGGTCGCGGGTGCGCAGCCGGGTGGCCAGCAGCGACTGGTGGGCGTCGCGGAACGTCGTCTCGGTGACGCCGACGGCCTCCTGGGCGCGCAGCGCGTCGGCGAAGGCCTGCGGGCCCTAGCGCAGCAGGCGGTCGCGGGCGCCGGGCGGCGGCGGAGTGGAGCGGTCGACGGCCGGCAGCTTGGAGCGCGGCGAGACCCGCGTGCGTCCCGGGCCGTGCGGCTGGTTGACCGTGACCTCGGCGAGGTAGGTGAGCAGCTTGGTGCCGCGGTCGGCGGAGACCCGGGCGGTGCGCAGGTAGGGCCGCTCGTCGATGAACGAGGTCGACAGCCGGCCGGCCTGGAAGTCGGGCTCCTCGAGCAGGGCCTGGAGGAACGGGATGTTGGTGGAGACGCCGCGGATCCGGAACTCCGCCAGCGCGCGCCGGGCGCGCCGCACCGCGGTCGGGAAGTCACGGCCGCGGCAGGTGAGCTTGACGAGCATCGAGTCGAAGTGGGCGCCGATCTCGGCGCCGACGAACACCGTGCCGCCGTCGAGGCGCACGCCCGCGCCACCGGCGGAGCGGTAGGTCGTGATCCGGCCGGTGTCGGGGCGGAACTCGTTGGCCGGGTCCTCGGTGGTGATCCGGCACTGCAGCGCGGCGCCGCGGATCTGCAGGCGTCTCCTGGGACGAGCCCGAGGTCGGCGAGGGTCTCGCCGCTGGCGATGCGCAGCTGCGAGCTGACGAGGTCGACGTCGGTGATCTCCTCGGTGACGGTGTGCTCGACCTGGATGCGCGGGTTCATCTCGATGAAGACGTAGCGACCGTCGGGGGCGAGCAGGAACTCGACGGTCCCGGCGTTGACGTAGCCGATCTCGCGGGCGAACGCCACGGCGTGGGCGCACATCCGCTCGCGCAGGTCGGGGTCGAGGTTGGGCGCCGGGGCGATCTCGACGACCTTCTGGTGGCGCCGCTGCACCGAGCAGTCGCGCTCGAACAGGTGGATGACGTTGCCGTCGGCGTCGGCGAGGATCTGCACCTCGATGTGGCGCGGGCTGACCACGGCCTCCTCGAGGAAGACCGTCGGCGTCGCCGAACGCCGACTCGGCCTCGCGCATGCAGGCCTCGAGCGACGTCCCGCAGGTCCTCGGGCGCGCTCGACCCGGCGCATGCCGCGCCCGCCACCGCCGGCCACCGCCTTGGCGAAGATGGGGAACCCGATCTCCTCCGCCGCGGCGACGAGCGCGTCGACGTCGTGCTGGGCTGCGGACGACTGCGCAGGGTCGGCAGGCCGGCCTCCTTGGCGGCGGCGATGGCCCGGGCCTTGTTGCCGGTGAGGTGCAGGACCGAGGCGGGCGGCCCGACGAAGGTCACGCCGGCGGCCGCGCACGCCTCGGCGAGGTCGGGGTTCTCGGAGAGGAAGCCGTAGCCCGGGTAGACGGCGTCGGCGCCGGCCTCGACGGCGGTCCGGACGATGCCCTCGGGGTCGAGGTAGGCCCGCACGGGGTGGCCGTCGTCGCCGATCTGGTAGGCCTCGTCGGCCTTGAGCACGTGCTCGGACTTGCGGTCCTCGTAGGGGAAGACGGCGACCGTCTTCGCGCCGAGCTCGGTGGCGGCGCGGAAGGCGCGGACGGCGATCTCGCCACGGTTGGCGACCAGGACCTTGCTGAACACGGGGCCTCCTGAGGGGGACGCAGGTGGGACACGTTGCGGCTCGATCCTAGTGAGCGTTCGCGTCGTGAGACCGGACGACCGCGATGCGGACGCCCGGTCCCACCTGCCGGTATGCCGCGTGGCGGCGCCTCAGCTCGCGGCGGTGAACCGCTGCCGGCGGTGCTTCGGCTGCTCGATCTCGTCGAGCATCGCCACGGCGTAGTCCTCGGCGCTGATCTGGTCGCCGGCGGGGGAGTCCAGGCCCAGCGTGTAGCTGACCCGTGCGCTCGCCGGGCGCGATCACCGGCGCCGGGGAGAAGAACGTCCAGTCCAGGTCTGGCGGGAGCGGCGCGGAACAGGTCGAGGGCCGCCGCGCCACTGAGGGCCTCGGCGCGGTAGACCTCGGGGAAGCCGTCGGTGTCGAGCAGCCGGGTGCCGTCGGGGGCCGTCAGCGACCCCGCCCCGCCGACGAAGAGCACGCGGGCGTCCGTGCCGTGGTCGATGAGGTTCTGGACGGCCGCCAGCCACGGCTCGTGGCTCTCGCCGGTGCGGCTCGGCCCGGTGGCGGAGACGATGACGTCGTGGGTGGCTGCGGCCTCCTTGACGGTGACCTCGTCGCCGAGGTCGCCCGTGCTGACGCGGACCCCGGGCAGTGGAGGTGCCGCCTGTGCGGGTGATGGCGGTGACCTCGTGGCCGCGCTGGAGGGCCTCGGCGGCGATGCGTGAGCCGACGACTCCGCTGGCTCCGAACAGGGCGATCTTCATGGGTGTTGCCTTTCAGGTGGGGTGGAAGGGGATCGCGGTAACAGTAACCACTGGTAACTGAACACTTCAACGTGCTATAAGTACCTGATGGTTACCAAGCCGAGGGCCAGCCCCGATCGCCGAGCGAGGCGACCTGTTCGACCCCGCCTGTCCGACCCGGGTCGTCCTCGACCGCATCGGCGACAAGTGGACCGTCCTGGTCATCGGCGCCCTGATCGACGGCCCGTTGCGGTTCACCCAGGTGCGCCAGCGGGTCGGCGGGGTGGCGCCCAAGGTGCTGACCCAGACACTTGCGGGCCATGGAGCGCGACGGTCTGTTGACCCGCACCGTCTACGCCCAGGTGCCACCGCGGGTGGACTACGCCCTCACCGACCTCGGGATCTCGCTCGGTGGCCCGCTGGCCGTGCTGACCGACTGGGCCGAGGCGCACGTCGGCCAGATCGTCGCCAGCCGCGACCGGTTCGAGGAGGCCGACCTGGCCCGAAATGATTCGGAGCCGGTGGGTGTTGGACGATAGGCTGGTGGCACAGCACCACAACTGAACAGCGTGTGTGTGAACACCCCTGCACTCGCAGGAGCATGGGGGTGATCGGTTTCGACATTGGTCGGCATACCAGGGGAAGCGGGTCGAGGATGCCTGGTTATCTCGTTAACGCTCCCGGCAAACCAATAGGTGCCAATTCCAACCGCACCGACTTCGCCCTCGCCGCCTGAGCGAGCCTCCGAAGTCCGTCAGCCTGAGGTAGTTCTCGACTCAGTGTCTGGCGTCAGCTAGAGAACTTGCTGCGTAGTCATGTTGGGGGGCTGCGCGGGACTCTTACTCAACTGGGCCTGTCAGGGAACGTGTGCGCGCGAGCCCTGGGGCCGAGAAACTCCGTAGCGCACTGCACCCGGAGAAGCCCTGGTTTCCCGTCAATGGACGCGGGTTCAATTCCCGCCACCTCCACCACCCTGGTGTTCACACGCCGCACTCAGCAGCGAAGGCCCGGTCACCTGACCGGGCCTTCGTTGTTGCTGCGCGCGCAGCTCGCGTCAGCGGGCGCCGTCGGCCGCAGTCGGCTGGGCCTTCTGCGCCTCGACGTCGGCGCGCACGGCGTCCATGTCGAGGGCCTTGACCTTGTCGATGACCTCGCTGAGCATCGGAGCGGGCAGCGCGCCCGCCTGGGCGAAGACGAGGATGCCGTCACGGAAGCCCATGAGCATGGGGATCGACGTGATGTTGGCGGCCCGGGCCAGGGCCTGCTCGGCCTCGGTGTCCACCTTGCCGAACACGATGTCGGGGTGCTCCTGCGAGGCGGCCTCGAACACCGGTCCGAAGCGCTTGCAGGGACCGCACCAGTCCGCCCAGAAGTCCACGAACACGGTGCCGCTCTCGAGCACGGTCTTCTCGAAGTTCTCAGCGGTCAGCGTTGTCGTTGTCATCGGTCGTTCCACTCCCATCGGACCGCGACGGTCACGGTCCTGGGTGGTCAACGTCGAACGGCGCCGCAACCTTCCCGCGACCTTCCCCGTCGCCGCTCGCCGTGGGCTGCCATGGTTGTCGGAGGTCGCCGTCCTAGAGTCGGGCCGTGCAGAGAACCGACTCCCGCGTCGTCACGGTCGGCCGGCTCTTCGGCGTCCTGGCCGTCCTGTTGGTGCCGTGGACGGCCTACGTCTTCCTGACGCTGCCGCCCCACGCACGCGCCGAGAACTACGACCTCGCCTGGGGCGGCTTCGACGTGGGTCTGGTCGCGCTGCTGGGCCTGAGTGCCATCGCCGCGGTGCGCCAGAGCCCGTGGCTGGCGGCCGTCGCGGGCGGTACCGCGACCGTGCTCGTCACGGACGCCTGGTTCGACGTGGTCACCGCCCCCACGACGGCGGACCGGTGGATCGCCTCGGCCATGGCGGTGCTGGTCGAGCTGCCGCTGGCCCTCGTCTGCGCCTGGCTGGCGCTCCGAGGTCAGGAGCTGCCGACGCGCCGCCGCAGATAGCCGACACGACCACGAGGTGGTCGCATTTCGGCCTACCCCCGAGTAGTCGCCACAATGCGAGCATGACCGCCCTGCCGTCCGTGTCCAACTCCATCACCGTCCGCCTGACGCTGCCGGCCCGCGCCACCGCGGTCTCCGAGCTCACCGGTGTCATCGAGCACGGGGGCGGCCTCGTCACCGGTCTCGACGTCACCGCCTCGGGCCCGGACCGGCTGCGGGTCGACGTGACGGCGGCGGCCAGGGACACGACCCACGCCGACGAGCTCGTCGAGGCGATGCGCGGGGTGCACGGCGTCGAGATCGGCAAGGTGTCCGACCGCACCTTCCTCGTGCACCTGGGCGGCAAGCTCAAGATCGAGTCCAAGGTCCCGATCCGCAACCGCGACGACCTGTCCCTGATCTACACCCCGGGGGTGGCGCGCGTCTGCATGGCGATCGCCAAGAACCCCGCCGACGCGCGCCGCCTGACCATCAAGCGCAACACCGTCGCCGTGGTCACCGACGGCTCGGCCGTCCTGGGGCTGGGCAACATCGGCCCGCTCGGCGCCCTCCCGGTCATGGAGGGCAAGGCGGCCCTGTTCAAGCGGTTCGCCGACATCGACGCCTTCCCGATCTGCCTCGACACCCAGGACACCGAGGAGATCATCGCGGCCGTCAAGGCCATCAGCCCGGTCTTCGCCGGCATCAACCTCGAGGACATCTCGGCGCCACGCTGCTTCGAGATCGAGGCTCGGCTGCGCGAGGAGCTGGACATCCCGGTCTTCCACGACGACCAGCACGGCACGGCGATCGTCACCCTGGCCGCCCTGCGCAACGCCCTGCGCGTGGTCGGCAAGGAGCTCAGCGAATGCCGCGTGGTCATGTCGGGCGCGGGCGCGGCGGGCACGGCGATCCTCAAGCTGCTGCTCAAGGCGGGCGCCACCGATGTCGTCGTCGCCGACCAGCTCGGCGTCCTCCACGGCGGCCGCGAGGACATCGCCTCCGGCCAGCAGCCGGCCCTCGCCTGGTCGGCCGCCCACACCAACCAGCGCGGGGTCACCGGCACCCTGCGCGAGGCCCTCGCCGGCGCCGACGTCTTCATCGGGGTCTCGGCCCCGGGCATCCTGACCGGCGACGACATCGCCACGATGAACGACGGCGCGATCGTCTTCGCGATGGCCAACCCCGAGCCCGAGGTGGACCCCATCGCCGCCGCCCAGCACGCGGCCGTCGTCGCGACCGGTCGCTCGGACTTCGCCAACCAGATCAACAACGTCCTGGTCTTCCCGGGCGTCTTCCGGGGTCTGCTCGACGCTGCGTCCACCTCCATCGACGAGGACGTCATGCTGGCGGCGGCCACCGCGCTGGCCGAGGTCGTGCACCCCGACGAGCTCAACCCGGCCTACATCATCCCGAGCGTCTTCCACCCCGACGTGTCCAAGGTGGTGGCGGCGGCGGTCAAGGCCGCGGCGCTGGGGATGACCCCGGAGGCGGCCGAGCGTCTGTCCCTCGACGGGGAGCCCTCAGGCGCGAGCGGCGAGCCCGAGCTCATCGGCTAGCAGCTCGAGGCTGCGCAGCTTCGCGCCCAGGTCGGGCGTCGGCGCGACCAGCGTGATCTCGTCGGCGCCGGCCTCGTCGGCCAGCGCGGTGAGGCCCTTGGCCACGTCGGCCGGCGGCCCGGCATACACCCGCCCCTGCAGCGAGGGGGCGATCCGCTCGTAGGCCTCGGAGAGGCGGAACTCACGGATCTCGGCGGCGCTCGGGCGGGTCGTCTGCCCGCTGCGGATGCGCTGCATCTGCAGCGCCCAGCCGGCCCGGAAGTCGGCGGCGACGTCCTCGTCCTCGGTGGCCAGGGCGAGCACCGAGATGATGACCCGCGGGGTGTCGCCGAAGGGGCCCGGGCCGGAAGTCGCGTCGATAGGCGCGCAGCGCGTCGACGGCGAGCTCCGGGGCCATGTGGTGGGCGAACACGGTCGTCATGCCGTTCACCGCGGCGAACGCCGAACCCCAGCCGCTGGAGCCCAGCATCAGCAGCTCCGGGCTGGTGTCGACGACCGGAGTGGCCAGCACCGACCGGAAGGGGTGGTCGTCCGGCCACGAGTCGGACAGGAACGCGATGAGCTCGGCCGCCTGCTGCGGGAAGTCGTCGGCGGTCAGCGCCTCGCGCGACCGGCGCAGCGCGAACGCCGTGAGCTGGTCGGTGCCGGGCGCGCGGCCCAGGCCGAGGTCGATGCGCCCGGGGTGCAGCATCTCCAGCGTCTTGAACCACTCGGCGACCTTGAGCGGGGAGTGGTTGGGCAGCATGATGCCGGCGGCCCCGACGCGGATGCCGCGGGTCAGGCCGGCGAGATGGGCGATGAGGATCTCCGGTGAGCTGCTCGCCAGCCCGGCGAAGCTGTGGTGCTCGCTGATCCAGTAGCGGGCGAACCCGAGCCGGTCCGCCGCCTGCGCCACCTGCACGCTGCGGGCGATCGCGTCCTGCGCGCTCAGGCCGGCGGGGACGTCGACGAAGTCGAGCAGGGACAGGGGGCGGGCGGGGGTGACGGTCACACCGGTAGCCAACGCGGCGGGGGAGGCGGCGATTCCGCGAGCGGTCGCGCGGGCTGCGTCGCGGTGGTCGGGGAGGCGCGGCGACGCTGCTAGACTGGTCCGGCTCAGTTCGGCGGCGCCTGGCAGCGCCAACAGTGGCAGAGCGGCCACATCCGATTTTCCTACTCCGACTGAGACCCACCGGATGACAACTGTCGATCCGGTCCACCGGGCCGTTGATGGCCTGAGGCTCGTCTTCTTCGCCCCCTCGCCAGGTGGCTCGAGGCGCGTCTACTCGAGTACCTGAAGTGAGTTGAATATCTGTGCCCAAGAACCTGCGATCCGGCGCGCCCAAAAAGGCCCGGTGGACCCCAGACCAGAAGGCTGCCGCGAAGAACGGCCCCAAGAAGGCCCACCGCGGTCAGTCCGCCTCGGCCGCCCCCGCCGGCGGTCGCGCCTCCGGCAGCAAGCCGTATGCCGCGCGCCCGGCGCGCGACGGCGAGCGTCCCGCCCGCAGCGAGCGTCCCGCCCGCAGCTACGACCGTGACGACCGCGCCCCGCGCCGCGAGTTCGACCGTGACGACACCGCGTCCCGCGCGCGAGCTTCGACCGCGACGACAACCGGGCCCGCGCCGAGTTCAACCGCGACGACCGGCCCGCGCCAGTTCAACCGTGACGACCGCGCACCGCGCCGCTTCGACCGCGACGACAACCGCGGCCCGCGCCAGTTCAACCGCGACGACCGCCCGGCCCGCACCTTCAGCAACCGTGACGAGCGCCCAGCCCGTCGATTCGACCGAGACGACAACCGTGGTCCTCGTCAGTTCAACCGTGAGGACCGTCCCATGAACCGCTACGACCGCGACGACCGTGCCCCCCGCCAGTTCGACCGCGACGACAACCGCGGCCCGCGCCAGTTCAACCGCGACGACCGCCCGGCGCGCAGCTACGGCAACCGCGACGACCGGCCGGCGCGCAGCTTCGGCAACCGCGACGACCGTGGTCCCCGTCGCTTCGAGCGCAACGACCGCTTCGACCGCGCCCCGCGCTTCGACGCGCAGCCGGACCCCGAGTCCGAGCGCATGGAGGCCGACACCTGGGTCAAGGCCACCCGTAAGAGCGTCGACGGTCCCGTGACCATCGACGCCGACAACGGCTTCGCCGGGCTCGGGCTCACCGAGCGCATCGTCGAGCGGCTGGCCCGTGACGGCATCACCGCGCCGTTCCCGATCCAGGCCGCCACCATCCCCGACGCGCTCGCCGGCAAGGACGTCCTCGGCCGTGGCCAGACCGGCTCCGGCAAGACGCTGGCCTTCGGCCTGCCGCTGCTGTCCCGCCTGGCCGACGGGCCCAAGGCGTCCCCGCGCCGCCCGCGCGCCCTGATCATGGTGCCGACCCGTGAGCTGGCCATGCAGGTGTCCGACGCGCTCGAGCCCCTCGTCCACGTCCTCGGCCTGCGTCACAAGCTCGTGGCGGGCGGCCTGTCCTACACGACCCAGATCAACGCCCTCAACCGCGGCGTCGACCTGCTGATCGCGACCCCGGGCCGGCTCAAGGACCTCATCGAGCGTGAGGCCGTGCAGCTCGGCGACATCCAGATCGCCGTCCTCGACGAGGCCGACCACATGGCCGACATGGGCTTCATGCCCGAGGTCACCGCGATCCTGGACCGCATGCCCGAGGGCGGCCAGCGCATGCTCTTCTCGGCCACCCTCGACAAGGGTGTCGACAAGCTCGTCGAGGGCTACCTCACCGACCCGGTGACGCACTCGACCGACGACGCCAAGGCGTCGGTCACGACGATGGAGCACCACGTGCTGCTCATCGACCCGATGCACAAGAAGACCATCACCGCCGAGGTCGCCAACCGCTCCGGTCGCACGGTCGTGTTCGTGCGGACCAAGCTCGGCGCCGACCGCGTCGCTCTCCAGCTGCGCGAGCAGGGCGTGTTCGCCGCGGCCCTGCACGGCGGCCTGGGTCAGGGCGCCCGCAACCGGGTGCTCGGCGCGTTCCGCGACGGCTCGCTCCCGGTCCTGGTCGCCACCGATGTCGCGGCTCGCGGCATCCACGTCGACGACGTCTCGGTCGTCCTGCAGGTCGACCCGCCGGCCGACCACAAGGACTACCTGCACCGCTCCGGGCGCACCGCCCGCGCCGGTGACAAGGGCACCGTCGTCACGCTCGCGCTGCCGCACCAGCGCCGCACGATGGAGCGGATGGCGCGCGAGGCCGGCATCGACGCCATGCCGACCAAGGCCGTCCCCGGTGACGAGCGGCTCGCCGCGACCGGCGCCTCCGCTCCCAGCGGGGTCCCGGTGCCCGAGGACCAGGTCCGACGGGTGCTCGAGGGCGAGAAGCGCGGTCGTCGCAGCGGCGGCTACGCCGGCGGCCACGGCGGCCCGCGCACGGGTGGCCCCCGCTCCGGCGGCCCGCGCAACGCAGGCCCGCGCAGCGGTGGCCCTCGCGGTGAGGGCTCCCGTGGACCCCGTCAGGGCGGACGGTCCTACGGCGGCGAGCGCGCCGACCGTGGCGGCTACTCGCGCGGTTCGCGCGACTGACCTCAGCTCCACCCGCATCACCCGAACAGTCGAAGCCCCGGTCCCTGCGGACCGGGGCTTTGACGTGCACGGGCACAATGGAGCTCGTGGACCACGACCTGTCGGGCAGCCTGCTCGTCTCGACGCCGCAGATCGAGGGGGGCGTCTTCCACCGGTCTGTCGTCCTCCTGCTGCACCACGACGTCGAGGGCGCGCAGGGCGTGGTGCTCAACCGGCCGATGGAGGCCCGCATCGACGCCGTCCTGCCGGACTGGCAGCCGCACGCGACCGCTCCGGCGGTCCTCTTCGAAGGCGGTCCGGTCGGCCTCGACAGCGCCCTGGGGCTGGTGACGGTTCCCGGCGACGTCGAGCCGATGGGGGTCAAGCGGCTGTTCGGGGGCATCGGTCTGCTCGACCTCGACACGCCCCCCGCTCTCGTGGTGCCCGAGGTCGCCGGCCTGCGGATCTTCGCCGGGTATGCCGGGTGGTCGCCCGGCCAGCTCGAGGGCGAGGTCGAGTCGGGCAGCTGGTTCGTCGTGGAGGCCGAGGGGCGCGACGCCTTCACGGATGCTCCGACGGCCCTGTGGCAGCGCGTGCTGCGGCGCCAGCGCGACCATCTCGCGTTCGTGGCGACGTTCCCCGAGGACCCGGAGATGAACTGAGTCGCTCACCCGGCCGCGGCATACACTGCGAGCATGAGTGACCCCTCGATCCCCCTGGACGACCCGCTGGCGCCTGGCGCTCAGCCCTCCACCCAGACGGCCGTGCTCGAGCGTGAGCAGGTCGAGGAGCAGCTGCAGGAGCCGGGCGACCACGAGCGCTTCTCGCACTACGTGCGCAAGGAGAAGATCCTCGAGAGCGCCCTGTCCGGAGAGCCCGTCGTGGCGCTGTGCGGCAAGGTGTGGGTGCCCGGCCGCGACCCGAAGAAGTTCCCGGTGTGTCCGACCTGCAAGGAGATCTACGACGGCCTGCGCGCTCCGCAGGACGGCGGCGACGACTGATCTCCGCGTGACGCGCCGGCCCTGCTGCCGACACGCTCTAGCACACCCCCGAGGCCCCGGCTCAGACGCCGGGGCCTCGGCATGTCGAGTCACCGCAACGGTTATCGTGGCGGGCCTATGAGTACCGCCGCCGCCTCCCACCTCTCACCAGCGTTCCCGGAGCGGGCGGCGTGGGGCACGGCGTCCAAGCTGCGCGCGTGGCAGCAGGCCGCGCTCGCGGCATACCTGAGGGCCACCCCGCAGGACTTCCTCGCCGTCGCGACGCCGGGGGCCGGCAAGACGACCTACGCCCTGCGGCTCGCCACCGAGCTGCTCGACCGCGGCATCATCGAGGCCGTCACCGTCGTGGCCCCCACCGAGCACCTCAAGACCCAGTGGGCCGACGCGGCCGCGCGGGTGGGCATCCATCTCGACCCCGCCTTCTCGAACTCCTCGGCCCGGCACTCCAGCGAGTACGACGGTGTCGCCCTGACCTACGCCCAGGTCGCGAGCCGCCCGTCCCTGCACCGGACCCGCACCGAGGCCACGCCCACCCTGGTGATCCTCGACGAGGTCCACCACGGCGGCGACAACCTCTCCTGGGGCGACGCCATCCGTGAGGCGTTCGAGCCGGCCACCCGCCGCCTCGCCCTGACCGGCACCCCGTTCCGCTCCGACACCTCGCCGATCCCGTTCGTCACCTATGCGGAGGGCGCGCGACGGCATCCGCCGCTCGGCGGCCGACTACACCTACGGGTATGCCGAGGCGCTGCGTGACGGTGTCGTGCGGCCCGTGCTCTTCCTCGCCTACGGCGGCGCCATGCGGTGGCGCACGCGCGCCGGTGACGAGGTCGCCGCCCGCCTGGGCGAGCCGCTGACCAAGGACGCCATGGCGCACGCGTGGCGGACCGCGCTGGACCCCAAGGGCGAGTGGATCCCCTCGGTGCTCGCCGCGGCCGACAAGCGGCTGACCGAGGTGCGACGCGGGGTCCCGGACGCCGGCGGCCTGGTCATCGCCTCCAACCAGACGGCCGCGCGCGCCTACGCCCGCACGCTCGAGTCGATCACCGGGGTGAAGCCCACCCTGGTCCTGTCCGACGACTCGGGCTCCTCGGCCCGGATCGAGGAGTTCGCCGCGAGCGAGGCCCGCTGGATGGTCGCCGTCCGCATGGTGTCCGAGGGCGTGGACGTGCCGCGGCTCTGCGTGGGCGTCTACGCCACCTCGACCTCGACGCCGCTGTTCTTCGCCCAGGCCGTCGGCCGGTTCGTCCGCGCTCGCCGGCGCGGGGAGACCGCCTCGGTCTTCCTGCCCTCGGTGCCGGTGATCCTCGAGCACGCGGCGCGTCTGGAGGAGGAGCGGGACCACGCGCTGGACCGCCCGAAGACGGAGTCCTCGGAGGCGTCGATGTGGGCCGAGGAGGACGCGCTGCTCTCGGCGGCGAACCGCACGACCCGCACTCCCGACCTCGACGAGCGCAGCTTCGAGGCGCTGGAGTCCGACGCCGAGTTCGACCACGTGCTGTTCGACGCCCGGCAGTTCGGGCTCAACGCGTCGGTCGGCTCCGACGAGGAGCAGGAGTACCTCGGGCTGCCGGGCCTGCTGGAGCCCGACCAGGTGGCGACCCTCCTGCACGAGCGGCAGACCGCGCAGAGCACCCGTCGCCCCCGCCGCGCCGACCAGGCCGTGTCGGCGCACCGCGCGCTCGCCGCGCAGCGGCAGGAGCTCAACAAGCTCGTCTCGGCCTATGCGCGCAAGACGGGCTCGCCTCACGCGGTCGTGCACCACGACCTGCGGCGCGCCTGCGGTGGCCCGGCGCTGGACGAGGCCACCTCCGAGCAGGTGGGCGCCCGGATCGAGCGCATTCGCGCCTGGTTCGTGGGACGTCGCTGAGCCACGACGCGCGCTAGCGTGGGCCCGTCGGCGGCACGAGGCCGCCGAGGACGGAGCAGCGCGATGGCCAACCACGTGTACTCGATCAGCGAGGTCGTCGGGACCTCACCGGACGGCGTCGAGGCGGCCGTGTCCAACGCCGTCACCCAGGCGGCCCGCACGGTGCGCAACCTGGACTGGTTCGAGGTCAAGGATGTCCGCGGCCAGATCGTCGACGGCGCGATCGCGCACTGGCAGGTGACCGTCAAGCTGGGCTTCCGCCTCGAGCAGTGACGGTCGACCGGGCGCGCTAGGCCCCTGACGTGGCGCGGCGCGGGGTTTGCGCGGCGGCCTCGACGAGGGGCAGCGTGCGCAGCGGGATCCGGGTCGCCAGCGAGATGGCCGTGTTGGCCCGGATGACGTGCTCGTCGTCGACCACGGCGTCGATGACCCGCTGCAGGTCGGCGTTGTCGCGCGCCACGATGTGGATGAACAGGTCGCCGGAGCCGGTGATCGTGTGGGCCTCCAGGACCTCCGGTATGCCGGACAGGTGCTCGACCACGGGGGAGTGGCCCCGGCCCTGCCGGATCTCCAGGGTGCAGAAGGCCGACACCGGGTACCCCATGGCCGCCGGGTCGAGCTGGGGCGACCACGAGCGGATGACCCCCCGCTCGACGAGACGGTCGAGCCGCGCCTGGACGGTGCCACGGGCCACGCCGAGCTCGCGGGACGCGCCGAGGACCCCGATCTGCGGCTGCTCGGAGAACAGCACGAGCAGGCGGCCGTCGAGCGCATCCATCGTCATGAACATAGTGTCCACTGCATCTGGCCCCGAAGGCGACCATTCTGCGCAGACTGTGCAGCGCGGCGGCATACAGTTGCACAGCGAACGGGCGACGCGGCACGCTCCAGGCATGACGACGGAGACCCGCCCCACCGCCCTCGACCTCACCCCCCAGGAGCGCGAGGCCAGCCTCGACCTCGAGCAGCTCAAGCAGCTGGTCGGGCTCGTCGAGTACGACCAGAGCAAGGACCCGTTCCCGGTCACCGGGTGGGACGCCATCGTCTTCGTCGTCGGCAACGCGACGCAGACGGCGCACTACTACCAGTCCGCCTGGGGCATGGAGCTCGTGGCGTACTCCGGCCCCGAGAACGGCCAGCGCGACCACAAGTCGTTCGTGCTCAAGTCCGGCTCGATCCGCTTCGTGGTCAACGGCGCGGTCAGCCCCGACAGCCCCCTCATCGCCCACCACGCCAAGCACGGTGACGGCGTCGTCGACATCTCGCTGGAGGTGCCCGACGTCGACCGGTGCGTGGCCCAGGCCAAGGCGGCCGGCGCGCGCGTGGTCCGGGACGCCGAGGACCTGACCGACGAGCACGGCACCGTCCGCATCGCCTCGATCGCCACCTACGGCGAGACCGTGCACACCCTCGTGGACCGCAGCCGGTATGACGGTCCGTACCTGCCCGGGTACGTCGCCAAGGAGTCGACCTGGGTCAAGCGCGACGGCGCCCCCAAGCGGTTGTTCCAGGCGCTCGACCACATCGTCGGCAACGTCGAGCTCGGCAAGATGGACGAGTGGGTGCAGTTCTACAACCGCGTCATGGGCTTCGTGAACATGGCCGAGTTCATCGGCGACGACATCGCCACCGACTACTCGGCGCTGATGTCCAAGGTCGTCGCGAACGGCAACCACCGGGTGAAGTTCCCCCTCAACGAGCCTGCGGTCGCCAAGCGGAAGTCGCAGATCGACGAGTACCTGGAGTTCTACAACGGCCCGGGAGCCCAGCACCTCGCGCTCGCCACGGGTGACATCCTGCGCACGGTCGACGAGCTGCGCGCCAACGGGATCGAGTTCCTCGACACCCCGGACTCCTACTACGAGGACCCCGAGCTGCGCGCCCGCATCGGCGAGGTGCGCGTCCCCATCGAGGAGCTGCAGAGCCGCAAGATCCTGGTCGACCGTGACGAGGACGGCTACCTCCTGCAGATCTTCACCAAGCCGCTCGGTGACCGTCCGACCGTCTTCTTCGAGATCATCGAGCGGCACGGGTCGCTGGGCTTCGGCAAGGGCAACTTCAAGGCCCTGTTCGAGGCGATCGAGCGCGAGCAGGACGCCCGCGGCAACCTCTGAGCCGTCAGCCCGTCAGCCCGTCAGCCCGTCAGCCGTCAGCGCCCCAGCGAGCGCAGGGTCTGCGCGGCCATCGCGGCCTCGCCGGTCGCGTTGGGGTGCACCGGGAAGGCGTTGACGGGTGCGATGGCCGGCTCGACCCACCGGGTGCCGATGGGCTGGCAGACGTCGTGGCCGGTCGAGCTCGCCGACATGTCGACGAACCGCGCTCCGGTCTGCTGCGCCGCCTTGGCGACGACGGCGTTCAGCACGGCCTCCTCGTGGTTCAGCCACGGGACGTCGCCCATGGCGATCGGCATCGACGGGTAGCACGAGAGCTCGCCGACGGGCGGCAGGATCTGCGGGTAGCCCAGGATGACGACGGTCGCCGCAGGGGCCTTCTGGCGCACCGCGGTCAGCGCGGCGACCAGGTGCGGGTAGGTCTGGTTGACGATCTGGTCGGTGAAGGTGGTCCCGTACTTCTGCTGGCACGGGTTGCCCAGGACGTTCGTCGCGGAGACCGTGGCGCACCCGAAGAACGAGTTGACGAAGACGCCCTCGTCGTTGCCGCCGATGGTCATGGTGACCAGACGGGTGCTCTGGGTGACCGCGTCGAGCTGCGGAGCGACGCCTGCCGCCTGCGACGAGAAGAAGTCGGACGTCTTGGCGCCGCTGCACGTGACGTCGGTGAACGAGGACGGCATCGTCTGGGCTGCGATGTCGTGGGCGTAGTTGAGCATCGAGCGGCTGCACGTCGGGGGAGCGTCGGCCACGAACGGGGCCACCCCGGCGGCGGAGGAGTAGCTGTCGCCGAGCGCCACGTAGGGCGACGTCTTGATCGCGTGGGGGTTCGCTGTCGGTGGGGTCACCTTGGCGGTGGCCGGACCGGAGACGCCCAAGCCCATGGCGGCGGCGAAAAGGGTTGCTGCGAGAACGCTGGCGGTGCGACGCATCCTGGGCTCCGTTGTCCGTGGGACGGCCTCGGGCTCACCTCACACCCGAGCCAGCGGGGATCCCCGCCCGGAACCTCAACGTAGCGCCGGCCCGGGCACCAGGCAACGGGTCCTGCAGGGGCGCAGGGAGACGTGCCGGCGTCCCGCGTCGACTCTCGAGGAGAACCGCTGCGGTGTGCGACTGGCCAAACCCCAAGTCCGCCGTGGATGGTGCCAGTCCCCGCCGTGCCGGGGTGGAGCCTTCCCAGTTCACGTGTGCTGTGGTATCCCAATCTTGGGGGTATTTAACGCGATTAGAACTCGTTAGGGGATGTTAACGCTGCACGACAGACTTTTGAATCTGTCAGGTCTTGCTGGAGCCGTTTTGATCACGTTGACTGGACTCGTTCCCGGTTCGGCTCAGGCGGCGTCCCCGTGCGCCGCTTCAACCGTTACGGGCCTGGCCGCCGCAGTATCCGCCGCGGTCGCCAAGCACCAGATCACGCCGGCTCAGGGTGCGGCCGCGCGGTGCAAGCCGTCCCTGTTCACTGGCCGTGGCCTCGACCACGACCACCACGACAACCGACGACAACCGCTGCCATGCCGCACGCCACCGCGATGACTCCCCGGGCTTCTGCTGGGGCTACGACGGCGAGACAACGCCGTACTACTCCGGCGGCAAGGGATGGGGTTTCTGGGACATCACTCGCGGTGGGCGGTTCTCATGCCACGCCTCGACCCTGGCCGTCTTCCACCGCAACCTTTATGGGGAGCTGAACATGTCTGGTGGCGGGGGGTCGTACTGAGGATGATGATGCCCATGGTGCGCAACAGCGTGCGAGCGTTAGCCGTCCTGCTGGGCGGTCTGCTCGTGGCCGGCACGTGGCCCATCACGGCGTTGGCCGCCGGGCTCGGCGTCGTCAGCGCCGCGCTCGTGCGCTATAGGGGGGCGCAGCTCGGTGTGCCGTACCTGGTGGCCGGCGCGCTCCTGGTGATGGCATTCCCAGCGATGAGCGTCCTGACGCCGACCTCGGACCAGTCCACGATCGTCCGACAGCCGATCCGCACCTGCGCGCCCGCGGTGGCCACCTGCTGAGCGGCGCCCACCGCCCCGAACCGGGGCGGTGGGCGCTGAGCGTCCGGTGATGCGGGTCTCGTGACGCGCCGCCCCCGTCGTTGACACGGCCCTGTCGAACTACTCCCGATGCTGGACGAGGTCGATCTGCTGTGCCACCCCACAGAAGACACGCCCGAGCCGACCGGTGCTCTGCCCCCGGCCGGGACAGTGCCGGTGAGCGTCGCCGAAGGTGCCCTTTCTGGCGCGCCCGGCGTGAGAGGCTGAGGGCATGTACATGCCCTCGCACGCCGGCTGGTTCGACGACCCCGCCGATGCCACCCAGCTGCGCTACTTCGACGGCGTGATCTGGACGAGCCACACCGCCCCTCGCGTGACCCGGTCCAGCGGGCTCGAGGGCGGTCAGGTTCAGCCCGGACAGCAGCAGTACCCCGGACAGGGGCACCCACCCCAGTACCCGGGCCAGCCGAGCAGCCAGCAGGCCCCGTACCAGCAGTTCCCCGGGGCGCCCCAGCAGCCGCAGCAGCAGCCGCAGCAGCGCCGCAGCCGCAGTGGAGCGCTCCGGCCTATCCGGGCTCCTGGGGCCGCCCGGCGACCCCCGACGGCCAGCCTCTGGCCAGCTATGGGCAGCGCGTGGGCGCCTTCCTCCTCGACTGGTTCATCCAGGTCGTCATCTGGGGCGTCCTCGGTTCGCTACTTCGCCTTCAAGGCCTTCTCGGGCTACGTCGACCAGTTCAGCACGATGATGAACCAGGCCCAGTCCGGGCAGCAGCCCGACGTCGCGGCGCTCGCGGCGAGCATCGACCGTGGGGCACTGATGATCTACTCCCTCATCGGCATCGTCGTGTTCGCGGCATACCAGCTGCTGTTCCTCACCCGGTCGGGGCGCACCCCGGGCAAGGCCGCCGTCGGTATCAGCGTGCGGCTGCGCGAGCGGCCCGGGCCGCCCCCTGCGGGGGTTGTCGCCCGGCGCATCGCCCTGCCCGTGGCGCTGTTCCTGGTCGAGCTGGTGCCGCTGGTGGGCGCGCTCGGCCTGATCGGCCGGGCGCTGGACCTGCTGTGGCCGTCGTGGGACGGCAACCGGCAGGCCCTCCACGACAAGGTGGCCGGCACCGTGGTCGTCGTGGGCGAGCAGCCCCGCCGCCAGGGCTGAGTACGGGTCGAGCTCAGCGGGCCGGAGCGATGGTCCCGGTCACCTCGCCGAGCCCGATCCTGCGCTCCGGAGGGACCGGGCGCCCACGCGCGCAGGGTGACCTGGTCGCCGTCCTCGAGGAACGACCGGCGTCGTGCCGTCCTCGAGCGCGATGGGCTCGGCGCCGTTCCACGACAGCTCGAGCAGGCTGCCGCGGGTCTGCTTGGCTGCACCGGAGATGGTGCCGGACCCGAACAGGTCGCCTGGCCGCAGCGAGGCGCCGTTGACCGTCAGGTGAGCCAGCATCTGGGCGGGCGACCAGTAGAGGTCGCGGTACTCGGGACGGGAGACCACCGTGCCGTTGAGCTCGACCTCGTAGTGCACGTCCAGCCCGTAGGGAGCCGTGCGCACCGCGCAGGTAGCCCAGCGGCTCGGGGTCCTGGCCGGGCAGCTCGACCCGGGCGTCGGCGAGCGCGTCCATGGTGACCACCCAGGGGGAGACCGAGGTCGCGAAGGACTTGCCGAGGAACGGTCCGAGCGGCACGTACTCCCAGGCCTGGATGTCGCGCGCGCTCCAGTCGTTGAGCAGGACGACCCCGAACAGGTGGTCGTCCGCCTGGTCCACGCTCGACGCGCTCGCCGAGCCGGGTGCGGTCGCCCACGACGAAGCCGAGCTCGGCCTCGATGTCGAGGCGCACGCTCGGGCCGAACACCGGAGCCGCCTCGCCGGGCGCGCGTCGCTGCCCCTGCGGGCGGACGACGTCCGTGCCCGAGACGACGACAGTGCCGGCCCGGCCGTGGTAGCCGATCGGCAGGTGCTTCCAGTTGGGGGTCAGCGGCTCGGAGTCGGGCCGGAACAGCCTGCCCGACGTTGGTGGCGTGGTGCTCACTGGCATAGAAGTCGACGTAGTCGGCGACCTCGAACGGCAGGTGCAGCCGCACCTCTGCGAGCGGCACCAGGAAGGGCTCGACGGCGTCGCGGTAGAGCTCGTCCGTGAGCTGCTCGCTGCAGGAAGGCCCGTGCGGCGGCCCACGCCTGGCGGCCCTGCGCCAGGAACGGGTTGAGCGTCGGCGCCAGCCAGACCTCGCCCGACTCCATCCCGGCCTGCTCTGCGCACGCACCCGCGTCGAGCACCCGGTCGCCGACGCGCACCCCCACCCGGGGGCCGTGCGTGGGCGTCGAGAAGACGCCGTAGGGCAGGTTGTCGATGCCGAACGGGTGGTCCGCAGGCAGGTCGAGCCAGGGTGCGGGCACAAGAGTCATGGTCAGGGTCCTTCGATGAGTCCGAGGCTGGTCAGCTCGCTGATCGGGTCGGTGACCTCACAGCAGCCGTAGGCCGTGAAGAAGGCGCGGACGATGGCCGCGTCGGCGGCGCTCATGCGGGTGACGTGGCCGACGAGCACCGCCGGGTCGCGCTCGGCCAGCAGCGGGACCAGCTCGTCGACCTCCTCGCCGTTGAGCGCCCAGCGGACGGCGGTGAGGACGTTGAGCAGGCCGTGCTGCTCCTCGCCCGCATGGCTGCCGCGGACGGCATGGTGCAGGCCGCCCGTGAGCTTGAAGCCCAGGTCATGGTCGACGGCCCCGCGGATGAACGCCGCCAGCTCCGCCTCGTCAGGCCACGCCCAGGTGGGGGTGGCGCCGGTGCGGAACTTGGCCTGCAGCCGGTCCGAGTCGCTGGCGTCGGCGGCGATGTCGGCCAGCGCGTCGAGCTGGGCGGCGCCGCGGGGCACCTCCAGGCTGAGGGGCACGTCGAGCGCGGCCTCGCGCCAGCCGGGGGACCACCCGATCTCGGCGCCCACGACGACGGCGCGGGGCGCGCGACCCAGGGTCTGGACGGCCGAGACCACCTCGGCCGACCGGGGTGCCGGGGCGCCCGATCACCGCCACGCGCAACGGATCTGGCTCCGTCGCCGCCTCCAGCAGGGCGACGAGGTCGTCGGCGGAGGCGGCGGGGACGAGCAGCGGGCCGACGCACGCCGGCATACGCGCTGGTGCGGTGGAGTCGGTGCAGCCGCACCGCGTCCGGCAGGGCGGCGTTCCCGGGCGGGAACACGGCCGCGTCGTCGACCAGACCGGCGAACAGGCCGGGCTCGGCGGGGCGGTCGGCGACGACCCCCGACGTCAGTGTCATGGGGGGCAGGCTACCCGCGTCGCTGTGACATGCTCGGCACATCCCTCGGTCACGACGGAGGGCCCGCCCTCAATGACGAGAGAGTGAGCGATGGCGTACTACCAGCACCAGGGCAGCATCCCGCCCAAGCGGCATACCCAGCACCGGCGCCCGGCCGGACGCGGCGCGAAGGGCGAGCTGTACTACGAGGAGCTCATGGGGGAGGAGGGGTTCTCGTCGGACTCCTCGCTGCTCTACCACCGCAACATCCCCTCGACCATCCTGAGTGCGAGCGCGTGGAGCCTCCCGGACCTCTCGACGACGCCCAACCACCCGCTCCAGCCGCGTCACCTCAAGCTGCACGACCTCTTTGCCGCCAAGGAGGTCAAGGACACGGACGTCGTGACGGGGCGGCGCCTCGTCCTCGGCAACGGTGACGTGCGCATCTCGTATGCCGTGGCCGGCGCGCCAAGTCCGTGGTACCGCAACGGGATCGGCGACGAGTGCGTGTACGTCGAGCGGGGCCGCGCTCGCGTCGAGACCGTCTTCGGGGCCTTCGACGTGGCCGAGGGCGACTACCTCGTCATCCCGCGAGCCACGACGCACCGCTGGATCCCCAAGCGCTCGACCAAGGACCCGCTGCGGACGTACTGCATCGAGGCCAACAGCCACATCACGCCGCCCAAGCGGTACCTGTCGAGGTTCGGCCAGCTGCTCGAGCACGCGCCGTACTGCGAGCGCGACCTGCGGGGACCGGCCGGGCCGCTGTTGGCCGAGGACGTGGATGCGGGGGCCGACGACGAGACCGAGGTGTACATCAAGCACCGCGGCAACGGGCCGTCGGGGATCGTCGGGACCATCCACACGCTGCCCGTTCCACCCCCTCGACGTCGTCGGCTGGGACGGCTGCCTCTACCCGTACGCCTTCAACGTCCGCGACTTCGAGCCCATCACCGGACGGGTGCACCAGCCCCCGCCGGTCCATCAGGTCTTCGAGGGGTGGAACTTCGTCATCTGCAACTTCGTGCCGCGCAAGGTCGACTACCACCCGCTGTCGATCCCGGTGCCGTACTACCACTCCAACGTCGACAGCGACGAGATCATGTTCTACGTCGACGGCGACTACGAGGCGCGCAAGGGCTCCGGCATCGGCAAGGGCTCGATCTCCGTGCACCCCGGCGGACATGCCCACGGGCCGCAGCCGGGGGCGTCGGAGGCTTCCATCGGCATCGAGTTCTTCGACGAGCTTGCGGTCATGGTGGACACCTTCCGCCCACTGGAGCTTGGCGAGGGCGGCGTCGCCGTCGACGACGGGACGTACGCCCTCTCCTGGAGCAAGGGTGGACGACGGGGCGACGCCCGGGGTTAGTCTGGAGAGTCCCGCCGCGTCAGCGTGGACGCGGCGGGCGCTCCTGGCATGCCGCGCACCCCGCGCGACAGCAGGCCCTCCGGAGGTCAGGTGGCTCCTCGACGCTCATCGCCCTCGCGCCGCGACGTTCTCCAGCTGGCGGTGGTCGGTGGCGCGAGCGCTACGGCGGCGTTCTTCGCGGCCCCGGCCGGCGCGGCGGCTGCGAGCTCGGCACGCTGGGGGCACGGCATACCGGCTCACCGTGCTGGGCACGACGGACACCCGCGGCGCCGTGTTCGACTGGGACTACTACGCGGACGCGGCGTATGACGACGCCGAGGGTAACGACATCGGACTGGCCAGGCTCGCGACCCTCGTGACTGCGGTGCGTCAGGAGCGGGGTGCGGCGAACGCGCTGCTGGTCGACGGCGGCGACATCATCAGAGGCACGCTGCTGGCGCACTTCTACGCGACCGTGGACCCCGTGACCGGCGGCTCCGTGCATCCCATGGCGACCGCGATGAACCTGATGGGCTACGACGCGGCGGCGGTCGGCAGCCATGACCTCGACTACGGTCTCGACACCCTGCGCGCGTTCCAGTCGCAGTGCCAGTTCCCCCTGCTCTGCGGCAACGCGCTGGACTGGACCACGGCGGCCCCTGCGTTCGCGCCGTACGTCGTCAAACAGGTCCGGCTGACCGGAGCACGCGCGCCCGTGAAGGTCGGGCATCCTCGGCCTGGTCACACCCCAGATCGCGGCCTGGGAGCGACGAGAGCGTCGAGGGCCAGCTGAGCTTCCTCGACGTGACGCAGCAGGCGCGGCACTGGGTGCCGAGGCTCAAGGCGGACGGCTGCGATGTCGTCGTCGTGCTCTGCCCCGGCGCGGTAGACAAGGACAACGCCACGGACAACGCCGCGCTCGACGTTGCGCGTCGGGTCGCGGGCATCGACGCCGTCCTGGTGAGCCATTCCGTCGCCGCCGACACGGGCACGGAGATCGGCGAGCAGCTCGTCGACAGCCTGGTGACCAAGGGCAAACGGGTGCTTCTGACCCAGCCCCGCGCATCGGGGATGCGGCTGTCGGTCATGGACCTCGACCTGGCTCCGGCAGGCCATGGTTGGCGGGTGACCGCGGCGCACAGCCACCTGCTCGACACCGCTGTCGTCGCAGAGGACGCGGCCATCACCGGGGCGCTGGGCGACGACCACGCGGTCGTGCGCACCTACGCCAGCTCGGTCATCGGCACCTCGCGCGTGGCGCTGTCCGCTGCGACGGCCCGGTTCGAGCACTCGGACGAGCTCGACTTCGTCAACCACGTCCAGGGGCAGACCGTCAAGGACGCGATATCCGGGACGCCCGACGAGGTGCTGCCGGTCCTGTCGGCGACGGCGCCGTTCGCGCGTGGAGCCGGGCTCCCTTCGGGTGACGTCACGGTGCGCGACGTGGGCGGGTCTGTACCCCTCGACGGGGACGGTGCTCGCGGTCCGGCTGAGCGGGGCCGACCTCACGGCCTATCTCGAGCAGTCTGCTGCCTACTTCCAGACCGTCGACGGTTCGGGGCCGTTCAGCCCGGACGAGGTCACCGGGGCGGCCAGCATGCTCACGGGACTGCCGGTGCCGGACTCCGACTACGACGTCCTCGCGCGGTGTCGATGCGGCTCTGACGTACGACCTCGACCTCTCGCGAGCCGTGGGGAGCCGCGTCTCGAACCTGCTCTACGACGGCCAACCCGTGGACCCCACGGACGAGATCGTCGTCGCCATGGACAGCGCGTCGGCGGTCCGACGGCGGGGGCTTCTCCTCTCTCGCTGTGGCGCCGGTCGTCTACGACGGCCAGCGGGAGATCCGGCAGCTGTTGGTGGACTGGGTGACCGCTCAGGGTGTCATCGACCCGAGCACGTTCCCCGGCGAACCACTGGCGTCTCGTGGCCGGCACGGACCCGGTGGTGGTCGTCAGGTGACGGCCAGGCGGTAGCCGCGCTTGACGACCGTCTGGATGAGGGCGCGACCACCGCAGACGTCACGGAGGCGCGCGACGGCCACCTCGGCCGTGTGCGGGTCCTGGGAGTCGCCGGGCAGCACCGCGAGGACCTGCTCGCGAGTGACCACGTCGCCGCCTGCGTCCGTGAGCAGACGCAGGACCTCCAGGGCACTGGGGGAGAGGGGGACGACATGACCGTCCAGCAGCGCCACGGTGCGCCGGACCTGCAGGCGTCCCGCTGCAGTGGCGACGGCCGTCGTCTGGGCCTGCTCGTAGTGGCTGACCAGGGCCCGGACGAGAGCTCCAAGCCTGCCGCGGTCGGGGATCAGAGGCGTGAACCCCCTGTCCTGCAACGGTTTTGCGGTGACCGGGCCGACCGCGGCGGCGATCATGGTGCCGTCATTCAGCCGTGCCGCGATCTCGTCGCCGACGCCCTGGGCATCGACTGCGGCCAGCCATGCGGCGGCCCCCGGCGCGGACGTGAAGACCGCCGCGTCGATCTCCCCGGCGGCGGCGGCCCCGACCGAGAGCTGGAGGGCGACCGGGTCCGGGGGCGGCCCCCAGCGGTAGACGACCAGGCTCAGGACGTCGGCACCGGCTGCGGCGAGCTCGGTGTCGAGGCCGTCCGCTCCTGCGCCGTGGTGTTGAACGGCGATCCGCAGGCCGCTCGACGCCCTCGGCCAGCAGCAGGTCGAGGATCTCGGCAGAGGTCTCCGACTCGGCCACCCAGTCGGGCTGGAGGCCCGCAGCCTGAAGGGCGCCGTGGGCCTTCGGGCCCCGCGCGATCAGCCGCGCACCCGAGAGTGCGTCGACCAGCTCATCGGCCACCCCGGCGGCATCGGCCGCCTCCACCCATCCGCGAAACCCGATGCCCGTGGTGATGACGACGATGTCGGCGGGGGACTCCAGCAGCTGCTTGGTGCCGAGGAGGAGCTCCTCGTCATGCTCGTGAGGGACGATGCTCAGAGCCGGCGCGTGTCGCACCGTGGCGCCGCGACGGCTCAGTGCCGACGCGAGCTCGCCGGAGCGCCGGTCGGCGGTGACCAGGACGACGCAGCCCGGCCATCACCTGACCCAGGGGCGCGCTCACCGGCATACCTCCATCCAGCTCAGCGGTGGCGAGGACACCGGCCAGTCGGTCGCGGACGGCGGTCACCCGGGTCGGGTCGGGAGCGCCCTGCGACGTGACGCCGATGACCAGACCGGCCTGACGGGCGGTGGCGGGAGTCCGAGCGGTGCCGAGCTCGACGGCGCTGGCGCAGACACTCCAGGTGCGCTGCTCGGTGGCCCAGCGGCATACCCGCGCGTTCAGGTCGGCGTCGTCGGTGGCCGCCTGGACCAGCCACATGCCGTCGAGGTCGCCACGGACCACGCCCCGGCCACGCCACGTGACGACGCCGTGGACGACGAGGTCGACCAGGCTCTCGCACAACCGGGGGGCGACGACCGTGACCAGCGCCCCGTCGTCCGCCAGTGCTCCCGCACGACGCGCCGCGACCGGCCCGCCCCCGGCGATCAGGACAGGTCGGTCGGCGACCTCGAGCCCCACCAGGGTGGTCATCCCGCACCCTCGGGCTGACCGGCCCCTGCCGTTTCCGTCGGGCCACCCACGAGCACCACCCCGTCGCGGACGACGACGACATAGGTCACCAGGGGCCGCGGGTCCCTGCCGACCGGGTCGAGACAGGCGCCGGTCCGCAGGTCGAAGACCTGCTTGTACATGGGCGATGCGACCGTGGGCACGTCGCCCCGCGACCCGACGATGCCTCGCGAGACGACGTTGGCGCCGCTGTACGGGTCGCGTTGCTGCACGGCATACACGGCGTCGTCATGGGTCCGGAAGAGCGCCACCTGGACGCCGCCGACCAGGGCGGCCGCTCCGCGCTCAGGGGACAGTGCCTTGAGCGAGCACACCTCGGTCAACGAGGCCGTCGCTGCGTTCGCAGGCTGCAGCTGGACGCTCATCGGCGCACCTCCAAGGTGGTCCCCGCGATCAGGAGGCCGCGCTCCTGCCGCTCGGACTCGGTGGCGGGACGGGCCTGCCCGCGCTCGCTCACGTACGCCAGCGAGTCGTCGGGGTGGTCCGGCGCGTTGACGAACGAGCCGAACCGGCGCAGCTTCTCCGGGTCGTGCAGCACCGCGGCCCACTCGTCCTCGTAGGACTCGACGTGACCTGCCATCGCGGCGTCGAGGTCGGCACAGATCCCCAGGCTGTCCTCGAGCACGACGGCCCGGATGGCCTCCAGGCCGCCCTCGTAGTCCTCGACCCAGGCCGCGGTCCGCTGCAGGCGGTCGGCGGTGAAGACGTAGTACATGAGGAACCGGTCGATAGCCCGCACCAGCGACTCCGTGTCGAGGTCCTCGGCCAGGAGCTGGGCGTGCCGCGGCGTGAAGCCGCCGTTGCCGCCGACATAGAGGTTCCAGCCGTGGTCGGTCGCGATGACCCCGACGTCCTTGCCGCGCGCCTCCGCGCACTCGCGCGCGCAGCCGCTCACGCCCAGCTTGAGCTTGTGCGGCGAACGCAGCCCGCGGTAGCGCAGCTCCAGGGCGATCGCCAGCCCGACCGAGTCCTGCACGCCGTAGCGGCACCAGGTCGACCCGACGCACGACTTCACCGTGCGCAGCGACTTGCCGTAGGCGTGACCGGACTCGAACCCGGCGTCCACGAGCCGCTGCCAGATCGGGGGCAGCTGCTCGATGCGGGCGCCGAACAGGTCGATCCGCTGACCGCCCGTGATCTTGGTGTAGAGCCCGAACTCCTTGGCCACCTCGCCGATCGCGATGAGCCCCTCGGGGGTGACCTCGCCGCCGGGGATGCGCGGGACGACGGAGTACGACCCGTCCTTCTGCAGGTTCGCCATGACGTGGTCGTTGGTGTCCTGCAACGTCGCCCGCTCGCCCTCGAGGATGTGCCCGGTGCCGAGCGAGGCGAGGATCGAGCCGACGACCGGCTTGCAGATGTCGCAGCCGCGGCCGCGTCCGTGGCGGCCGACGATCTCGCTGAACGTCGTCAGGCCCTGCACGCGGACCACGTCGAACAGCTGCGCCCGCGAGAGCTCGAAGTGCTCGCACAGCGCGTTGCTCACCTCGATGCCGGACTTCTCCAGCTCGGTGGTCACGAGCTTCTTGACCAGGGGGAGGCAGGAGCCGCAGCTGGTGCCCGCCTTGGTGCAGGCCTTGACGCCCGCGACATCGGTGCACCCCGCGTCACTCACCGCGCAGCGGATCGCGCCGGCGCTGACGTTGTTGCACGAGCAGACGGTGGCGTCGTCGGGCAGGTCCGCCGCCGGCGCGGGCGCCGCACCCTCCGGCAGCGAGGTATGCCGCGGGGTCGCCTCCCAGCGGGCGCCCCACCATCGGGCGCAGGGCGGCATACGCGCTGGCGTCGCCGACGAGGATGCCGCCGCGCAGGGTGCGCGCGTCGTCGGACATCACGAGCTTCTTGTAGACCCCGGCGACCGGGTCGGAGATGACCACCTCGAGGCCGCCCGGCTCGTGGGCGAAGGCGTCACCGAAGCTGGCCACGTCGACTCCGAGCAGCTTGAGCTTGGTCGACAGGTCCGCTCCGGGGAAGGTGCCCGCGCCGCCGAGCAGACGGTCGGCCACGATCTCGGCCATGGTGTAGCCGGGGGCGACCAGACCCAGGCAGCGGCCCTCGATGCAGGCCACCTCGCCGATCGCCCAGACGTCGGGATCCGCTGTGCGGCAGGCCTGGTCGACCACCACACCGCCGCGCTCGCCGACCTCCAGACCGGCCTCCCGGGCCAGCTCGTCACGGGGTCGCACGCCGACGGCGAACACCACCACGTCCACGGGCAGCGCGTCGCCCTCGGTGAAGTCCATCCGGGTCACCGAGCCCACGCTCACCCACGATCCGCGCGGTCGCGGTGCCGGTGCGGACGCTGACGCCCAGTCCCTCGATGAGCCGTCGCAGTGCCTCGCCGCCGCCCTCGTCGACCTGCAGCGGCATGAGTCGGGGCGCGAACTCGACGACTGTCGCCTCGACGTCCAGCGCGCGCAGTGCGCCCGCCGCCTCGAGACCGAGCAGGCCACCACCGACGACGGCTCCACGCACCGGTCGGTCGAGCTGCCCCCGGAGTCGCTCGACGTAGCTGCGCAGGGCGGCGACGTCGTCGATGGTGCGGTAGACGAAGGTGCCGCCGAGGTCCTTGCCGGGCACCGGTGGCACCGCGGCATACGAGCCCGTCGCCAGGACGAGTGAGTCGTAGGGGAGGGTGCGACCGTCGCTGGTGGTCACGGTGTGGGCGGCGCGGTCCACGGCGGTCGCGGCGACGCCACGGCGCAGCGTCACCAGCGGGTCGTCCCACAGCTCCTGGCCACCGAGCGCGAGGTCCTCGGGGTGACGGCCGGTGAAGTACGAGGTGAGCGCGACGCGGTCGTAGGGCGCGCGCGGCTCCTCGGCCAACACCGTCACGGCCCACCGGCCCGCCTCGTCGCGCGCGCGGAGGGCGTCGACCAGGCGGCGGGCGACCATGCCGCCGCCGACGACGACGAGCTGCTGGGGCGCGGGGTGCTCGACCATGTCCATGACGCTAGAGAGCCGCGGTTTCGGCGGTGTTGGTCATGTGTTTCCCCTTCGTAAAACGGTTCTCACCGTCGTCTGCCGCACTCCCGTGAGCCGCGTAGCCAGTCGAGCAGCGTGCAGACGTCTCCTGCGCAGCCGCCGCATCCGGTCGTCGCGCGGGTGGCGCGGGCGACCTCGTCCACGGACGTGGCGCCGTCGTCGACGCAGCTCGTGATGTCGGCCTTGGTCACCGCGTTGCAGCGGCACACCGTGGCGTCCGCCGGGAGCTGTGCCGGGTTGGCGGGGGCCGTGGCGCTGCTGCTCTGGCCCGCGAGAGCGGACACCAGCAGGTATGCCGGGTCGGCCGGCACGGGGGTGCGGCGGGTGTAGGTCGCGACCAGGTCGGCGGCGACACTGGCGGCGCCGACGCAGGTGGCCCCGACGAGCAGGCCACCGGCGACGACGACCTCCACGTGACGGCCGAGGTCGGGGTCGGAGAGTCGGAGCGTGCGCTGGGCCGGGTCGTCAGGGCGCCGCGCGCCGCACACGCCCATCGTCACGACGTCGAGGCCGTCGGCCTTGACCCGGACCACGTCAGTGCCGCGCTGAGGTCGCTGGGACGGCGGCGCTGACACCGGACGGCGATGATGGGGTCTTCACACCTCCTGAGACGAGCATCGTCGCGAGGCGACGTGCCTGCTCCCAGCCCTGCGCCACGAGTCCCGAGCCGCCCTCCGGTGGCTGCGCGCAGTCACCGATCGCGAACACCCGTCGGTCGCTCGGGCTGGCCAGGTCGGCTCCGACGACGATGCCGCGGTCGGTGACCATCCCGGCCTGGGCGGCCAGCGCGGTGTTGGCGATCGTGCCGGTGGTCAGGACGAGCAGCTGCGCCTCGACGACTTCGCCGTCGTCCAGCCGGATGGCGCGAAGTCCGCCGCGGTCGACGACAGCGGCCTCGGCGCCGACCCCGATGCGGTGGTCGATGCCCAGGCCTGCCATGGCGCTCTCCACGACTCGGCTGGCGGCCTCGTCGAGCTGCCGCTCCATGACGGCGACGGCCGGGTGCACGACCGTGACGGCGACGCCCCGGCGCGCCAGCCCACAGGCCGCCTCGAGCCCGAGGACCCCGGCGCCGAGGACCACGGCGCGGCGGGCGTTGAGGGTGGCCGCGACGATCTCCCGGGCGTCGTCGATGGTGCGCAGGGCGTGGACGCCCGCCGGCAGGGCACCGGGGTCGGCGTTGAGCCCCGGCAGGGGAGGGATGCGAGCCGACGAGCCGGTGGCGAGCACGAGGTGGTCGTAGCGATGGTGGCGGCCGTCCTCGCCGACGACGACGCGGTCCTCACGGTCGATGCGTGCGCCGGCCGTACCCGAGGTGCACGGTGAGCCGGGGGCTGGCAGCCGTCGGGAGCCTCAGTCCGGCGAGGTCGTAGCGGCCCGCGACGACCTCGCTGAGCAGCACCCGGTTGTACGGCTCGCACGACTCGGCGCCCAGCACCGTGATCTCGAACCGGCCCGCGCGGTCGGCGCTGAGCAGCTCCTCGACGAACCGCGAACCCACCATGCCGTTGCCCACCACCACGATCCGGGTCATCGCACGCCCACCTCTCTGTCCGGGGGACGCCAGGGCGGCAGCCGTGACGTCGACCGCGCAGACCTTGAACTCCGGCATGCCCGACAGCGGGGTCGGTGGCGTCGTTGGTGACGCGGTTGACGCTGTCCCTGGCCGCGCCCAGTGGAAGGGCACGAACACGGTGTCGGGCCGGATGCGGTCGGTGACCCTCGCGGGCACGCTCAGAGAACCCCGAGCGGTGGTCAGGCGCACCGCCGCACCCTCCACGACGCCGATGCGGTCGGCCAGCAGCGGGTGCAGCTCGGCATACGGCGAAGGCACGACCTCGTTGAGGGCAGCGACCCGCCGTGTCTGGGCGCCGGACTGGTACTGCTGCAGGACGCGGCCGGTGACGAGGTAGACGCGGGGCGTCGGGCCGCAGGTCGTCCTGTGGGCCGTGGTGGTCGACGGGGACCATCCGGGCGCGACCGTCCGGCGTCGGAAAGCGGTCGAGGAAGGCGCGCGGGGTGCCGGGGTGCGCGGGCGTGCCCGCAGGCGTGGCCGGGCACGGCCAGTAGAGCGCCGTCGTCACCGTCGAGGCGGGCATGGGACAGGCCGCTGTAGTCGGCCCGGCCGCCGGCGCTCGCCCGGGCCAGCTCGTCGAACACCTCGGACGGCTCCGTGCTCCACGTGCCGGGCGACCCGAGCCGCGCGGCGAGCTGCGACCACACCCAGAGCTCGCTGCGGACGCCGTCGGGTGGCTGGACAGCCTTGCGGCGTCGCAGGACCCGGCCCTCCAGCGAGGTCATGCGTTCCCTCCTCCTCGGCCCACTGCGTCACGGGCAGCACGACGTCGGCCAGCAGGGCTGTCTCCGAGGGGACGAAGTCGCAGACCACCAGCAGGTCGAGGGCGCTGCAGACGCTCGGCGACGCGCTGCCCGTTGGGCGCGCTCACCACGAGGTTGGAGCCGTGCACGAGGAGCGCCCGTGGCCCACCCGGCAGCCCGAGCGAGGCGAGCAGCTCGACGGCAGGCTTTCCCTTGCCGGGCAGCGACTTCGGGTCCACGCCCCACACCTCGGCCACGTGCGCCCGGGCGGCAGGGTCGTCGATCATCCGGTAGCCGGGGAGCTGGTCGGACTTCTGCCCGTGCTCGCGACCGCCCTGGCCGTTGCCCTGGCCGGTGATGGCGCCGTAGCCGCTGCCGACGCGCCCGGGCAGCCCGAGGGCGAGCGCGAGGTTGATCGCCGCGGTCACCGTGGCGGTGCCCTGGGTGGACTGCTCGACGCCGCGCCCCGTGAGGACGAAGGCGCCCGCGCCGCCGGCTGCCGGGCTCGCTGCGGCGAGCAGACGAGCGGTGCCGCGCAAGGTCTGGCGGCGGAGACACCGCAGACCTGCTCGGCCCGTTCGGGCCACCATGCGGCGGCGCTGCGGTGCACCTCCTCCAGTCCGACCGTCCGGTCGTCCAGGTATGCCGTGTCGGCCAGTCCTTCGCCGAGCACCACGTGGAGCAGGGCCAGCAGCACGACCAGGTCGGTGCCCGGTACCGGCTGCAGGTGGACGCCTGCACCGTCCTCGGTGAGGTCGGCGGTGGCGCTGCGGCGGGGGTCGACGACGACCAGGCCGCCGCGCTCGCGGACGCCGGAGAGGTGCGCGACCGCCGGCGGCATGGTCTCGGCGAGGTTGCTCCCGAGCAGCAGGACGGCCTGCGCGCCGGCCAGGTCGGTGAGCGGGAACGGCAAGCCCGCGGTCGAGCCCGAGCGAGCGGTTGGCCGCTGCGGCGGCGCTGCTCATGCAGAAGCGGCCGTTGTAGTCGATGTTGGCGGTGCCCAGCGCGACCCGCGCGAACTTGCCCAGCTGGTAAGCCTTTTCGTTGGTCAGACCGCCTCCGCCGAAGACCGCCGACGGCGTCGGGGCCATGCTCGGCGCGCAGGGCCGCCAGTCGCTCGGCGACGAGATCCAGCGCCGCCTCCCAGCTGGCCGGCTCGAGCGTCGCCGCTCTGCGAGCGGATGAGGGGAGTGGTCGAGGCGGTCGGGCACGCGAAGCAGCTCGCCGCTGGTCCAGCCCTTCTGGCACAGGCCGCCCTCGGTTGGTCGGGAAACGCGCGGCCCTCGACGCTGACCCCGGAGGGGGACGGGGTCAGCGTCTGGGCGCACTGCAGCGCGCAGTACGGGCAGTGGGTCGCGACGTCACTCACGGTCGGGGTTCCTCAGACCGACTCGGAGGCGAGGGCGACTGCCGCGGCGGGCGTACACGGCATACGTCGTGGCGGCCATCACGACGTAGGCGGCGACGAACACCCAGAAGGCGGGGACGAGCGAGCCGTACGTCTGCTTGGCCATCGCGAACCCGCGCGGGATGAAGAAGCCGCCATAGGCGCCCACGGCGCCCGCGATGCCGATGCATCCGGCCGCCACCTTGCGGCGAACCGCGAGGCGTGGCCGGGTCGCTGACGCCGGCGCGGAAGACGGCAGGGATCATCCGGTACGTCGCGCCGTTGCCGATGCCCGCGCCCGTGAACAGCACCATGAACGAGGCGAAGAACAGGCCGAAGCTGTGGTCCTTCAGCGCGGTCACAGCGCCGAGGGCGCCCACCGTGAGGATGGCGAACGAGGCGATCGTCAGCCGGGCACCGCCCACGCGGTCGGCGACCACGCCGCCCAGCGGCCGGGTCAGCGCCCCCACCAGGGCGCCGAGGAAGGCGAGCTGCAGGGGCGCGTGCGGGAACTGGGTCTTGAGCAATGTGGGGAACACGCCGGCATACCCGATGAAGGAGCCGAAGGTCCCGATGTAGAGGAACGAGATGAGCCAGGTATGCCGGTCGCGGGCCGCATCGGCGAAGGCGCGGTAGTCCGAGCGCACCCCCGAGAGGTTGTCCATGAACCGCCAGGCGCCGAAGGCTGCCAGCAGGCCAGCGGGACGAACATCAGACCAGCCCGGTCGAGATGCGTCCCGGCACCGACGGCGACCACCGCGGGGATCGACCAGCTGCACGACGCCGGTGCCGAGGTTGCCGCCTGCGGCGTTGAGCCCCAACGCCTTTCCCTTCTCGGCCTCGGGGAAGAAGAACGAGATGTTGGTCATCGACGAGGCGAAGTTGCCGCCACCGAAGCCTGCCAGCGCGGCGCACGCCGAGCAGCACGCCGAACGACGTCTCGGGCCGCGTGACCACCCAGGCGAGGGCGGCGCTCGGGATGAGCAGGAGAAGCGCGGACACGACGGTCCAGTTGCGGCCGCCGAAGCGGGGGACCGCGAAGGTGTAGGGGATCCGCAGCGTCGCGCCGACGAGGCTCGGCAGGGCGATCAGCCAGAACTGCTGGTTCAGGGTGAGGTGGAAACCGGCGCCGGGCAGCAGCGGGACCACGACGCTCCACAGGGCCCAGACGCAGAACCCGAGGAGCTCCGCGGCGACCGAGAAGGCGAGGTTGCGACGGGCGACCGACCGGCCGCCGCCCCGCCAGAAGACGGCGTCCTCGGGGTCCCAGTGGTCGATCCACCGGCCGGAGGCCCTGACCGGGCTCGACAGGGTGGTGGTGTCCGGGGGCGCGCCGACCGTGGCGTCGGTGGCGACGGTGCCGTTGTCGGTGAGCTGCTCGTGCGGGGGAGCGGACATGGTGGCTCCTTCTCGAGGGGACCAGGCGGGTGCTGGGGATACTCGAGAAGCGTGGCGTGGGCGTGTTTCGCGACCCGGCGGCTGCCGTAAAGCGTCCGTAACACTTCACGCACAAGGACGGTGGGATGGCATGTGAGAAGGTGCGTTCCCGGCCGACTGGCAGACTCTGGTCGGTGACGAACCCGAGGGACGGACTGGACGAGCTCTCGGTGCGGCGGGCGTACGACGAGGTCGCCGACACCTACGCGGATCACTTCCGGTCGACCGAACCCGAGCAGCCGTCGAGCTGGCGATGGTCGAGCATTTCGCCTCCCTGCTCACGGGCGAACGGAGGGTGCTCGACGCCGGGTGTGGTGCGGGGCGGATGATGCCCGTCCTGGCCGCCCTCGGTTGTCGCGTGCAGGGGATCGACCTGTCTCCGAACATGATCCGCCGTAGCCGCCGCGACCATGGCTCGTTCCCGTCACAGGTCGGCTCGCTGACCGAGCTGCCATTCGCCGACGAGTCGTTCGACGGCGTCTTCTCTTGGTACTCCGGCATCCACAGTCCCGATGCGAGACCTCCCACGCATCCTCAGCGAGGCGCGGCGGTGTTGCGCCCGTCGGGGCTGGTGCTCGTCGCTTCCAGGTCGGTCGCGGCGTCCAGGACATCTCCCAGAACTACCGGCCATACGGGCATGACATCGTCCTTGAGCGCTACCGCCGCACGCCTGACTACGTCGCGGCGGGCCTGGCCCACTCGGGCCTGACCGAGGTCGCTCGGCTCGTTCGCGCGGCAGCCGGCACGGAACGTGACGCACAGGCCGTTCTCATCGCGCAGGCGTGACCGCCGAATCGCCGTCGTGCCGAGCCTTGTGGATAGCCCCGGGTGGCTGTCGGTGGTGGCGGCTAGGTTAGTACGTATGTTCGAGTCGGTGGGGGCCGTGGCGGGGACTGACCCTGCGACGCTGGCGGCCGCCCTGTTCGCGGTGACCGATGAGGACATCGCCGCCCTGACGCTGGGCGCAGGCCGAGGCGCTGACGCTGGCCGCGGAGCGGGTGATGGCCGCGGTGGCCGCCCGGCAGCGCTCGGCGATCGAGACCGTCGCGCGGCGCTGTGAGGAGCGGTGCGAGCGGGAGGCCGCGGACGCGGCCGCGGCGGGCCGTCGACCCCTGCGCCTGTCCGGGGACCAGCTCGCGGCGGGGTCGCTGGCCCCGTTGCTGCACGTGTCACCGCGGACCATGGTCACCCGGGTCGACCACGCCCGCCGGGTGGTGTGCGCCCTGCCGGGGGTCCAGGCGCTGGCCTGGTCCGGGGCGCTGGAGGCCTACCGGGTCGATGCGGTGGTGCGTGAGTCGCTGGCCGCGCCCCCGCAGCGGCTGCACGAGTTCGAGGCGCGGGTCCTCGAGGGCGGCATCAGCGACCTGCCCTGCGCGGCGCTGCGGGCCCGGGCCAGGCGCTGCGCCGACCGGTGCGCGCCCCTCGAGGCCGGGCAGGCGTTCGAGCGGCCCGGACCCGGCGCGAGGTGTGGGTGCGGCCCGGGGAGTGCTCGGGCATGACCCGGCTGGTCGCGGACCTGCCCACCCCGACCGCGCTGCGGCTGTGGGGGGCCGTGGACGCCCTCGCCGCGCAGTACGCCCGAGCCCAACCCGGCCTGCGCATCGGCGCCGCCCGCGCCGACGCCCTGGCCGACCTGGTCGGCGCCAACGCCACCATCAGCACCACCATCGAGCTCGTCACCCCCGTGCAGGCCCAGGCACCGGGCTCCCTGAGCGCGTTCGGGCCGGCCGCCTCCACCGACTGCCTGGGCCCGGCCACCTCCGACCCCTTGGCGCCGATTCGGACGCGGCGACTGACACGTCCGCCGTCGCGCCGGCGGGCTGGTTCGTCGATGTCGGCGGCTGCGAGGAGCTCGACGACGGGATCCTGCACGACCACGACGGCGACCTGTGGTTCGTGTCCGCGCACACCGAGGTCCCCAGCCTCGGCTCGCTGCTGCCGGCCGACATCGTCGCCCTGCTCACCGACCCCGACACCACCGTGCGCCTGGCCCGCACCGACCCCGCCACCGGCGCCGTGCGCTGGCAGGACCCGCCACCTACCGCCCCGGCGCCCGCACCGCCCGCGCGGTCCGCTCCCGCGACGGCACCTGCCGCTTCCCCGGCTGCGCGACCACCGCCCGCCGCTGCCAGCTCGACCACGTCATCCGCCACCCCGACGGCCCCACCCAGGTCACCAACCTCCAAAGCCTGTGCGCCACCCACCACGCCTTCAAACACCACGCCGGCTGGCGCGTGCAGATGGACCCCCGCGGTGTCTGCACCTGGACCGCACCCGACGGACGCACCCACACCACCTGGCCCACCGACCGCCACCCTACCCCCGCGCGGCCTGACCAGACGCCTTCAGCCCTGAGGTGCCGAAGCGACCTGTCCGGAGGTCTGCACGTTGGCGTCCGCCAGCTCGCGCAGCGCCGCTGCGGTGGTGTCAGGTGCCACCCCCGCCGTCAGGTCCAGCAGCACCGTCGTGTCGAAGCCCGCCGCAACAGCATCCAACGCCGTCGCCCGGACGCAGTGGTCGGTCGCGATGCCGACGACATCGACGGCATCGACCGACCGCTCGCGCAGCCAGTCCGCGAGACCGACCCTGTGGTCGCCCTCGACGGTGAAGCCCTCGAACCCGCTGTAGGCCGCGCTGTGGTGCCCCTTGCGGAAGATGGCCTGCACCCGCTCGAAGGCGGGCTCGGCGGCGGGGTGGAACAGCGCCCCGTCGCTACCGACTCGGCAGTGCACCGGCCAGGTGGCGACATAGTCGGGGTGGTCGCTGAAGTGCGAGCCCGGGTCCTCGTGCCAGTCCGCGGTCGCGACGATCGCGGCATACCCCTCGCCGTGAGCCTGCGACGTGCGCGCTGATGCGCCGCGCCACCTCGGCGCCGCCGGCCACCGCGAGCGACCCGCCCTCACAGAAGTCGTTCTGGACGTCGACGATCACCAGTGCGCGACTCATGGTGCAGACGCTACTGGGCTGCCGCAGGTCGAGCGTCGTACGCCACGACCGCGTCCCGCAGGGCGAGCATGCCCGTGACCACCTCCGCGAAGCTCGTGCTCAGCGGCGAGACACCGATCCGCAGGCCGTCCGGGTCGCGGTAGTCGGGGATGACCCCCTGCGACCACAGAGCGGCGGTGACCTCACGGAAACCCTTGCGCCGCAACGTCACATGCCCACCCCGGAGTGCCGGGTCGCGTGGGCTCGCCACCTCGACCCCGAGCGGTACCAGCAGCGAGTCGGCCAGCCGGATGACGAGCTCGGTGAGGGCGACCGACTTGGTCCGGATCGCCGTCGATTCCCGCCTCCTCGACCAGGTCGAGACTGGCCTGGAGCGGCACCATGGCCAGGATGGGCGGCGTGCCGGAGATGAACGACCGGATGCCGTCGGCCGGGTCGTAGCCCGGCCCCATGTCGAACGCGTCGCGCCGCCCGATCCACCCCCAGATCGGCTGCCGCAGCCGCCCGTGGTGACGCGTCGCGACATACGCCCAGGCGGGAGAGCCCGGACCGCCGTTGAGGTACTTGTACGTGCAGCCGACCGCGAGGTCGGCGCCCCACTCGTCGAGCGCGACGGGCACGGAGCCACCGCTGTGGCACAGGTCCCACAGCACCAGCCCGCCGGCGTCGTGCACGGCGGCCGTGATGCCGGGACCGTCGGCGAGATGCCCCGACCGGTACGCGACATGGCTGAAGACCGCGAGGGCCGTCTGCGGGCCCACCGCCTCGCGGACCTGCTCGAGCGTCACGCCGGAGGTCGGGTCGGTCTCGATCCAGCGCAGGGTCAGGCCGCGTTCGCCGGCGATGCCCTCGAGGACGTAGCGGTCGGTGGGGAAGTTGTCGGTGTCGAGCACGATCTCGGTGCGCCCCGCAGCCGCTTGGGCATCCACCGCGGCCCGGCACAGCTTGTAGAGCAGCACCGTGGTCGAGTCCGCCACGACCGTCTGGCCGGGAGCGGCGCCGAGAACGAGCGACCCCAGCCGGTCGCCGATGCGCATCGGCCAGTCGAGCCACTGCTCGTCCCACGCCCGGATGAGCCGGTCGCCCCACAGCTGCTCGGTGAAGTCGCGCAGCCGCTGCGGCACGTCGGCCACCGGTCGTCCCAGCGAGTTGCCGTCGAAGTAGGCGACCAGGTCGCTGCCCTCCGGCGACAGGAACCGCTCGCGCAGCGCAGCCAACGGGTCCTGGGCGTCGAGTGCGGCAGCCTCGCGGTGGAGGTCGTGGTCGTCCATGGCCGGAGGCTACTGCCTCCGTCCGCGGCCGGAGGCTACTGCCTCAGCTCGGTCGGGATCACCGGCTCGCCCCGTTGCAGCCGGTGCGCCTCGGCCGGCAGCTCGGCGAGCGACTCACGGTGACGCACTCGAGCCGCCTCGAGCGACATCGCCGCCCCGTCGACCACCTCGCCGCCGGTGACCAGCGGCACGAGGAGCGACCGGTCGTCCCCGTCGTTCGCAGGCGGCTCGCCGATGCCGATGACCTCGGCCTCGGCCACCCCGCGGGCGTCACGTCGGCGCAGCGCGTACTTGCGACCCGCCACGGACATCTTGTTGGCGCTGAGCTTGGCGACGCCGACCATCGCGCCGGTCGCGTCCTCGCGGGCCACCAGCTTGTAGACCATGCCGGCGGTCGGAGCGCCCGAACCGGTCACCAGCGACGTCCCCACGCCGTAGCGGTCCACCGGCCCGGCAGCCAGCGCCGCGATCGCGTACTCGTCCAGGTCGGAGGTCACCACGATCTCGGTCGAGCGAGCCCCCAGCCGGTCGAGCTGGTCGCGCACCTCCCGCGCCTGGACGAGCAGGTCGCCGGAGTCCAGCCGCACCGCGCCCGAGCTCCGGACCGGCCAGCTCGACGGCCAGCTCGACGGCCGCGGTGACGTCGTAGGTGTCGACCAGCAGCGTCGTGTCCTTGCCCAGCGCGGCGATCTGGGCGGCGAAGGCGCTGCGCTCGTCGTCGTGCAGCAGCGTGAACGCGTGCGCGGCGGTGCCGCCCGTGGGCACCCCGAACCGCCGCCCGGCCTCCAGGTTCGACGTGGCCGCAAACCCCGCGATGTATGCCGCGCGCGCGGCAGCGACCGCGGCCTCCTCGTGGGTGCGGCGCGAGCCCATCTCGATGCAGGGCCGGTCGCCCGCGGCGGAGGTCATCCGCGACGCCGCCGACGCGATGGCGCTGTCGTGGTTGAGGATGCTGAGCACGAGCGTCTCCAGCACGACGCCGTGCGCGAAGTCGGCCTCGACCACGAGCACCGGCGAGCCGGGGAAGTAGCACTCGCCCTCGGCATACCCCCAGATGTCGCCCGTCGAAGCGGTAGTCCGCGAGGAAGGACAGGGTCGTGTCGTCCACGAGCGAGCGCACCGACTCGAGCTCGGCGTCGCCGAAGCGGAAGCGCGTGACCGCGTCGACCAGCCGCCCGGTGCCGGCGACGACCCCATAGCGCCGACCTGGCGGCAGACGACGCGCGAACACCTCGAAGACGCATCGCCGCGAGGCGGCGCCGCTGCGCAGTGCCGCCTCGAGCATGGTGAGCTCGTAGTGGTCGGTGAGCAGCGCGGTACTGGGGGAACAAGAGGCCACGAGCGCAGCCTAAGGTGGGAGCCGTGTCCCTCGCCCCCGTTGAGCAGCAGAGCGTCGCCACGGACGACGCGACACAGGTCGACGTCCCGTGGATCACGCTGGTGTGGAACGACCCGGTCAACCTCATGTCCTACGTGACCTTCGTGTTCCAGACCTACTTCGGGTACTCCAAGACCAAGGCCGAGCGGCTCATGCTCGACGTGCACGTCAAGGGCCGCGCCGTCGTCTCCACCGGCACCCGCGAGCGCATGGAGACCGACACCGAGGCGCTGCAGGGGTACGGCCTGTGGGCCACCTTCCAGAAGGACGTCTGAGTGGCGCGCGGGTTCAAGCGGCGCAACGGTCGCTACGTCGCCAGGCTCGACGTGGTCGAGCGTGGCCTCGTGGTCGGCCTGATGGAGCAGGTCCTGCGAGCTCGTCGAGCCCGAGCCGAGCCCGGAGGCCGCGTCCGAGGTCGACGGCCCGCCGACGGCTCCGGTGACGAGTTCGACCAGATCGTCGCGGGCCTCGGCAGCATCGGGGTCGGCGTATCCCTGTCGGCCGCCGACCAGGTTCCGGAGCTGACCGGCGACGTGCCCGGCGCCGCGCGACCCCGCACTCGACCGCATCTTCCCGACCGCCAACCGGGAGGACGACCAGCTGGCCGCGGAGTTCCGCCGGCTGACCGAGGACGGCCTGCGGGCCCGCAAGTCGGCCAACCTCACCACGGCCATCCACGCGCTGTCCGAGGTCGGGGACCAGAAGGTCTCGTTGCTCCCGGAGCAGGCCCTGGCCCTGCTGGTGGCCCTGACGGACGTGCGCCTCGTCCTCGGCGAGCGGCTCGGCCTCAAGCAGGACAGCGACCTGGAGCTGCTCGAGGAGCAGGTCTCCGGTCTCGCCGAGGACGACCCGGCCGTCTACGCCCTGGCCGTCTACGACTTCCTGACCTGGCTGCAGGAGACGCTGGCGCACGCGCTGGCCCCCTGAGGGCCACCCTTGCGACCGGGGCCCGACGGTGATGTGACTCACCGAACGGCATACCCAGGGGTCCGTCGGCCGGTCGCGCCCCTAGCCTTGACCCGTGGCTGATGCACCCATCGGGATCTTCGACTCCGGCTACGGCGGGCTGACCGTTGCCCGCGCCGTGCTCGACCAGCTCCCGCATGAGTCGATCGCCTACTTCGGTGACACCGCGAGGGCTCCCTATGGTCCCCGGCCCATCGCCCAGACCAGGGAGTTCGCGCTGGAGTGCCTCGACCGCCTGGTCGACCACGGCGTCAAGACCCTGGTCATCGCCTGCAACACGGCCAGCGCGGCGGTCCTGCACGACGCCCGCGAGCGCTACGACGTGCCCGTCGTCGAGGTGATCAGGCCGGCCGTGCGGCGTGCGGCGCGGGCGACCCGCAACCACCGGGTCGGCGTCATCTCCACGCAGGGCACCCACCAGTCGGGCGCCTACGTCGACGCCTTCGCGGCCGCGCCGCATCTCGAGGTCACGAGCGTTCCCTGCCCGCGGTTCGTGGAGTTCGTCGAGACCGGCCAGACGACCGGACCCGAGGTGATCGAGGTCGCCCGCGACTACCTGCGGCCGCTCGTGGAGCGCGACGTCGACACGCTCGTCCTGGGGTGCACGCACTACCCGCTGCTCACCGGTGCGATCTCCTACGTCATGGGCGACGGCGTGACGCTCGTGTCCTCGGCCGACGAGACGGCCAAGGACGTCTACCGCGTGCTCGCCGACCGCGACGCGCTGCGCGACCCGGCCCTGCCCCCGCCCACCCACGGCTTCACCACCACCGGTGACGCCCAGGCGTTCCGGGCCCTGGCCCGGCGGTTCCTCGGCCCCGAGGTCGGCGACTTCCACGGCGACGGGTCGGTCGTCCGGACGGCGGCGGTGGTCGGGCCGTGAGGCTGACCGTGGTCGGCTGCTCGGGGTCGTTCGCCGGCCCGAGCTCGCCCGCGTCCTCCTACCTCGTCCGGGCCGACGACGGGGGCCGGACGTGGTCCGATCCTGCTGGACCTCGGCAGCGGTGCCCTCGGCGCCCTTCAGCGCCACCTCGACCCGGCCGAGCTCGACGCTGTCTTCGTGAGCCACCTGCACCCCGACCACTGCGTCGACATCTGCGGCCTCTACGTCACCCGCAAGTACCGTCCTGCGGGCCCGCTCCCCGGCCCGTTGCCCGTGCACGCGCCGCAGGGCGCCGAGCAGCGGTTCGCCCTCATGTACCACGGGCTCGAGCACGAGGGCATGAGCGGCGAGCTGGCCGTCCACGAGCTGGCGGACGCCCAGGTGACCCAGGTCGGGCCGCTGCGCGTCACGGCATACCGCGTCAACCACCCCGTCGAGGCCTACGGCTTCCGGGTCGAGGCCGACGGGGCCGTGCTGGCCTACACCGGCGACACCGACACGCTGCGAGGCCTTGACGCCTTTGCTCACGGGGGCGAACCTCGCCCTCATGGACAGTGCGTTCGTGGACGGTCGCGACGAGGCCACGGGCATCCACCTGTCGGGCAGCCGCGCCGCGAAGGCCGCTGCGGAGGCCGGCGGGGTGCGGCGGCTCATGCTCACCCACATCCCGCCCTGGAACGACCCCGAGGTATGCCGCGCACAGGCTGCCGCGGTCTGGTCCGGTCCGTTGGACCTGGCCACCCCCGACGAGACCTACGAGGTGTGAGTCCCATGGCCAGGACTCCAGCAGTTTCCGTGGCGCCCGGAGTCTGGCGCATCCCGCTCGTCGGCGACTTCGTCAACGGCTACATCCTGCGCGACGACGACGGGCAGGTGACCCTGGTCGACATGGGGGTCAAGTCCTCCGGTGGCAAGGTCATGGCGGCGCTCTCGTCGATCGGGTCGGGCCCCAGCGACGTCACCCGGCTCCTGCTGACCCATGCCCACCCCGACCACGCCGGAGGCGCGGCTCACGTGGCGCGCGAGACGGGCCGGCAGTTCGGCATCCACGAGGACGACGCCGCGTCCGCGACCGCGGGCACGTCCCCGCCGCGCGACCCCTCGCTGCGGCTCGGACGGCTGTTCAACCGGCTCGGTGGCGGGTCCTTCGAGCCGGTCCCGGTCGGGGAGACGTTCACCGACGGTCAGGTCGTGCCGTTCGCGGGCGGCATCGAGGTCGTGCACACGCCGGGTCACTCACCCGGCCACGCGGCATACCTGCTGCGTGAGTCCGGCGTGCTCATCACCGGCGACTCGATCTTCAACGTCCGCGGGCTGCGCTGGCCGATCAAGGCGTTCTGCACCGACTTCCGGCTCACCACGAAGACGGCGCACCGTCTCGCCGAGCTGGACTACACGGTCGCGGCCTTCACGCACGGGCCGCACCTGTCGGACCAGCCCCGCGAGCACATCCGGCGGTTCCTCGCGACGCACCCGGTCGCCTAGGGGCTAGGGCCGCGCCCGCGCCGGGCTAGAGGCGGGCGCGCAGCCAGTCGAGGTCGGCGCGCTGGCCCTCCAGGCCGCCGCGGGTCTCGATGACCACCGGCGCCTGGGCGGCCCGCACCGCACCGGCGAGCTCGTCGGGGTCGATCAGGCCCTCGCCGAGGTTGGTGTGCCGGTCGGCTCCCGACCCGAACTCGTCGCGGCTGTCGTTGCAGTGGACCAGGTCGATGCGCCCGGTGATCGCGCGGATCCGCTCGACGGCCGTGGACAGCTCGATGCCACCCGCGTGCGCGTGGCAGGTGTCGAGGCAGAACCCGACGTTCTCGGACCCCTGCGGCACTGCCGATGGCGTCCCACACGCGGGCGATCCGCTCCAGCGTGCGCGCCATGGCGTTGTCGCCGCCTGCGGTGTTCTCCAGCAGCAGCGGGACCCTCAGGTCGGTGGCCTCGATGGCCTTGCGCCAGTTGTCGAAGCCCTTGTCGACCTCGTCCTCCTTGTCGACATGGCCGCCGTGGACGATCAGGCCCTTGGCGCCGACCGAGGCGGCCGCGTCGATGAACTGCTGGAGCAGCTTGCGGCTGGGGATGCGGATCCGGTTGTTCGTGGTGGCGACGTTGATCAGGTAGGGAGCGTGCACGTAGAGGTCGACCCCGGCCGCCTCCGCGTCGGCCCTGAGCGCCTCGGGGCCGCCGGCGTACTCGACCACGGGGCCCTTGTAGCTCTGCGGGTTGCCGAGGAAGAACTGGCTCAGCCCCGCGCCGCGCTCGCGCGCCGCCGACACCGGGTCGGCCGAGTCGACGTGGGCACCGATCGCAGGCTGGGTGGCAGGCGTGGGGGAGGTGTCGGGCATGGCCCCAGACTAGGCGGACCCCCCGACGGTTAGCCTTGCCGACGTGACTGAGACGACCGCGACCCAGAGCCTGCCGACCCGCCACGACGGCCGCACCCCCGACCAGACCCGCGAGGTGCGCATCACGCGCAACTGGCTGGACCACGCCGAGGGCAGCGTGCTCGTCGAGTTCGGCCGGACCAAGGTGCTGTGCGCCGCGTCGTTCACCGAGGGCGTGCCGCGCTGGCTCAAGGGCAAGGGCACCGGCTGGGTCACCTCCGAGTACGAGATGCTGCCGCGCTCGACCAACACCCGCACCGACCGCGAGTCCCGCAAGGGCCGGGTGGGTGGCCGCACCCACGAGATCAGCCGGCTCATCGGGCGCAGCCTGCGCGCCATCATCGACACCAAGGCCCTCGGTGAGAACACCATCGTCCTGGACTGCGACGTCCTGCAGGCCGACGGCGGCACCCGGACCGCGTCCATCACCGGCGCCTACGTCGCGCTGGTCGACGCCATCGAGGACGCCCGGGCCAAGGGCCTCATCGCCAAGGACGCCCGGCCGCTGACCGGCTCCATCGCCGCCGTCAGCGTGGGCATCGTCGACGGGGCCGCCGTCATCGACCTGGACTACCCCGAGGACTCCACGGCCGAGACCGACATGAACGTCGTGATGACCGGCGACGGCCGCTTCGTCGAGATCCAGGGGACCGCCGAGGGGGAGCCCTTCGACCGGGCCATGCTCGATGCCCTGCTCGACAAGGCGACGGTCGGCTGCGCTGAGCTCACGACCAAGCAGCAGCGAGGCCCTCGCCACGGCGCCGCGCGAGCGCGTGCTGTGACCCGGGAGACGACCCGGCTCGTCCTGGCCACCCGCAACGACCACAAGGTCAGGGAGCTCCAGGCCATCCTCGCCGACGTCTGTGACGAGCTCGGGCTCGAGATCGTCGGTGCGTCCGAGTGGGCGGATGCACCGGACGTGGTCGAGGACGAGGTCACCTTCGAGGGCAACGCCCGGCTCAAGGCGCAGGCGCTCGCGGCCCACACGGGGCTTCCCTCGCTGGCCGACGACTCAGGGCTGGCCGTGGACGTCCTCGGTGGCGCGCCCGGCATCTTCTCCGCGCGCTGGGCGGGGCGCCATGGCGACGACCGCGCCAACCTCGAGCTGCTGCTGGCCCAGCTGTCCGACGTCCGCGACGGGCACCGGGGCGCGGCCTTCGTCTGTGCGGCCGTGCTGGCGCTGCCGGACGGCACCGTGCGTGCGACCGAGGGCCGGATGCCGGGTTCGCTGGCCCGAGAGCCCAAGGGGGCCAACGGTTTCGGGTACGACCCCGTGTTGGTCGTCGAGGGCGACACGCGCCACGCGGCCGAGCTCACCGCCGAGGAGAAGAACGCGATCTCCCACCGCGGCAAGGCCTTCCGCGCCATGGTGCCGCACCTGCGCGACCTCCTCGGCTGACCACCCTGATGGCCGCGGCTAGAGTGGCCACCGCGCGCAAGTGGCGGAATTGGCAGACGCGCAGGTTTAGGTTCCTGTGCCTTCGGGTGTGCGGGTTCAAGTCCCGCCTTGCGCACATGAGCGCATCAGGACGAGCCGGCGTATCCGGGAGCGCTCGACGTCGCCTCGTGGCGGCGCGAGGTCCATGCCCTGTATGCCGCGGTGCGGGCCGAGCCCGACCCGGTCACGCGCGCACGCGCTGTGGACCGACACCCGTTCACGCCTGTTCCTGGACCATCCGGCGTCGCCCCGCAGCGGGGACCAGGCCATGCGGCACGCGGCGTACGACCCGGCATACCGGTTCGTCGTCTCCGTCGAGCCCGCGGAGCCGGAGCGCTGGGAGTTCGCCTCGGCGAGCGACGGCACGGTGCCCTTCGAGCGCATCGGCCGGGTCACTCTGGGCGACCTCGGACGGCTCGACCTCTGGTGGCTCGACTCCTACGGCGGCGGCATCTTCCTGCCCGTGCGTGACGGCTCGGCCGGCTCGGTGACCTATGGCGCGGGGCGCTATGTCCTCGACACCGTCAAGGGCGCCGACCTGGGCCGCGAGGGCGATGACTGGGTGGTGGACCTGAACTTCGCCTACAACCCCTCCTGCGTCTACGACCCGCGATGGAACTGCCCGCTGGCCCCGGCCGGCAACCGGTTCGCCGCCTCGGCGCCCGTGGGCGAGCTGCTGCCCGACGGCTACTGACGGTGGTTCATCGCCGGCGTCGCGACGCCTAGCATCGGGACGTGAACCACCTGCTGCGCGAGGTGCTGCCTGCCCTCGACCTCCCCGAGTCCTATGCCGCGCAGCACCTGGCGCTCGCGGGTGCCAGTGCTCTCCCTTCCGCGCTGCCGGTGAGCACCCTGGCGTGCGGGTCGGTCGCCGCGGCAGGGCTGGCCGCCTCGGCCCTGGTCGGCGGACAGCGGGTGCGGGTCGACCCGCGGCAGGTGGCCGTGTCGTTCCGCGCCGACCAGCTGCTGAGCCTCGACGGAGCGTCGCTTCCGGGGTTCGCCCCGCTGTCGGGGTTCTTCGAGGCCTCCGACGGGTGGGTGCGCACGCACGCGAACTACCCGCACCACCGCGATCGGCTGCTGCGCGCCCTCGGCCTGCTCGGGCGGTGCCACGCGTGCGGACGTCGCCGGTGCTATCGCCACTGCCGGAGCTCAGGAGGTCGAGGACCTCGTGACGGCCGACCACGGCATCGCGGTGCGGGTCCGTTCGTGGGCGGAGTGGCGAGAGGGTGACCAGGCCGCCGCGGTGGACGCGCACGACCTGCTCGAGGTCAGCTGTGTGGGCGCAGCCGCACCGAGAACGGTGGCCGCGGCGCCGAGGGTCCTCGACCTCACCCGCGTGCTGGCCGGTCCCGTGGCGACGCGCACTCTCGCGCTCGTCGGGTGCGACGTCCTGCGCGTCGACAGCCCGCACCTGCCCGAGCTCGACGCTCTATACCTGGACACCGGTCCCGGCAAACGGTCCACCCTCGTCGACCTGCACGACGACCATGCCCGCGCTCGTCTGCACGCGCTGCTCGACCAGGCCGATGTCCTCGTGACGGGCTACCGGCCCGGTTCGCTGGTCGCCTTCGGTCTCGACCCGGAGCGGCTGGCGCAGACCCACCCGCACCTCGTCTGCGCCTCCCTCAGCGCGTGGACGCCGAGCGGCCCATGGGGCGGCCGGCGCGGCTTCGACAGCATCGTCCAGGCGGCGACGGGGATCGCGCTCATCGAGTCCTCGGACGGGCGAACCCCGGGCGCGCTGCCGGCGCAGGCACTCGACCACGCGACGGGCTACCTGCTGGCGGCGGGCATCTTGACCGCCCTGCGGCGCCGGGCCGCGGAGGGTGGGACCTGGCGGGTGAGCGCCCATCTCGCTCGGACCGCCCAGTGGCTGCCGTCGACCGACGCCCTCGACGGACCGGCGGCCGCCGTGGACGACCCGGAGCCGTGGCTCATGCACGCCCCGACAGAGCGCGGGGAGATACGGCTGCCACGACCGGCCTTCAGGATCGACGACCGGTTCTCCCGGTTCGCCGAGGTCGGTCGACGCTGGGGCGGTGACGAGGCGGCGTGGTCGTGACAGCACCTCCGCGCGGGTATGCAGCCTGCCGCTGGGATAGGTTGGCTTTCACGATCGGATCGAGAAGGCTCCACGGTGCGTGTGGCCAGGCTCGACCTTGATGCGAGGAGTGCAGCGCAGTGAGTGACCGTCTGAGCCCCGGGGACACCGCCCCTGACTTCACCCTGCCCGACGACAAGGGCGGCCACGTCTCGCTCTCGGACCTGCGTGGCCGCAAGGTGATCGTCTACTTCTACCCGGCGGCCATGACCCCGGGCTGCACGACGCAGGCGTGCGACTTCAGCGACAACATCAACACCCTGCACCGCGAGGGCTTCGAGGTGCTCGGCATCTCGCCCGACTCGCCGGCCAAGCTGGCGAAGTTCCGCGACAAGGACGGTCTGACCATCACCCTGCTCGCCGACGAGGACCGAGCGGTGATGAACGCCTACGGCGCCTTCGGCGAGAAGAAGCTCTACGGCAAGACCGTGGACGGCGTCATCCGCAGCACGGTCGTCGTCGACGAGGACGGCACCATCTCGCACGCGTTCTACAACGTCAAGGCCACCGGACACGTCGCGAAGCTGCGGCGCGACCTCGGGCTCGACTGACCGCCGAACCCCCTGACTGATCGGAGCACCCATGAGTGACGACGCCACCTCGGTGGATGCCATCGAGGCCGAGATCACGGCCGCCCGGACCCGCCTGGCCGGCACGGTCGACGAGCTCCATGCGCGCACGGCGCCCAAGGAGATCGCCCGCCGCCAGGTCGAGGCGCTCAAGACGAAGTTCACCGAGGCCACCCGCACGCCCTCCGGGGAGCTGCGCATCGAGCGGATCGCTGCAGCGGTCGCTGCGGCCGTCGCGCTGGTCGGCGTCGTGGCCTGGCGCCGCCGTCGTGGCTGAGGGGCCCTCCGACCGGCTCCCCATCCGGATGCTGCACGACCGTGTGCTCGTCTCGCTCGAGGGTGAGGGCGGCGAGCGGCGCTCCGGCGGTGGCATCGTCATCCCTGCCACCGCCAGTGTCGGCAGGCGGCTCGCCTGGGCGAGAGTCGCGGCGATCGGCGCGAACGTGCGCCAGGTCAAGGTCGACGACCGGGTCCTGTTCGACCCCGAGGAGCGGGCCGAGGTCGAGCTGCAGTCCAGGGCCTACATCCTGCTGCGCGAGCGAGACATCCACGCGGTCGCCGCGGCACGGGTCCAGGACGGGCAGACCGGCCTCTACCTCTGAGCTGACACCGGCAGGCCTGCCTCGCGCCAGGCGCGGAAGCCGCCCACCACGTCAGTGGCACGCCTGATCCCCAGTCGGAGCAACGAGTCCGCGGCCAGCGAGGAGGTGTACCCCTCCTGGCAGAGGACGATCACCCGCGTCTCGAACCCAGCCATCGGGAGCCTCGAGTCCGCGCGAGGGTCGAACCTCCACTCCAGCACGTTCCGCTCGACCACCAGAGGGGCCAGGTGGCCGGCGACCTCGCCCTCCACGGCGCGCTGTGCGGCCGGCCTGATGTCCACGAGGACCGCGCGCCCGTAGAGCGCCTCCTGGTAGGCGGCCCGAGCGCTCACCCGTGCCAGCCGGCTGCGGGCGTCGAGAAGCTGGTCGTCGACACCGTCGTAGACCGGGGCCTCCCAGCCCCGGCCGCCGCTGAACTGCCGGGTCTCCCAGAGGGTTGTCGTCACGGCACTCACCACCGGCCTCCGGCGGCCTCGACCGAGGTCTGCCGGAGACGCCCCGCGCGGAGGGCGTACCGCGTCATGCCCCTCAGCGCGGGGGAGTACACGTGCACCGACACCGCCGGCCGGTCGCCGAGGTTGCTGACGGTATGGACGTGGTGTGCGCCGAACGAGCGACCCTCGCCCTCCCACAGGGAGCGGTCGTGCACCTCGCCCCCGGACCAGCTCTGTTCGACGAGCTCTCCCTCGACCGTGAGGAAGGCGCCCTCGGAACGCAGGTGGTCGTGCCAGCCGGTGCTCGACCCGACGGGCCAGCCGATGACCCAGATCTCGAGGTGCTCGGTGGCGTCGAGGCGGTGCCAGGTGCGCTCGGTGCTCGTGAGGTCGACGACGTCGCGCAGCTCGGGGTCGGTGGCGAAAAGGCGGGCGGTGCGCAGCAGCTGGCTACGGGTGAAACGGTTGACACCGGCGGTGCCGGCGCTCGTGATGGTGGTCATGGTTCTGCTCCAAGGTCTCAGTGTTTGGGTCGGAATGTGCTGTGCGGCAACACATTCGGCGACACAGGGAGCCCTGGGTCAGGTGCAGGTCGAGATGCAGGCGGTGGTATGCCGCGTGAGCTGTGAGGGTGCGGTGCATGGGGATCGTCTCCGGGAGATCGGGCGGCACGCGAGGGGCGCCGGGGGCTGGTGCGGACGGTGAGGTCAGGCGCAGCAGCAACACCGCATGACGCCGTGGCACATGGACATCATGTGCAGGCGCGTCACCGCGGTGGTCGAAGACATGTCACCAGTGCAGCACGACGGCAGCGGGGGAGTCCACGCGTGGGCGGCGCCGTCTCGAACTCCGGACGCGGGACCGCTCCCGGTCTTGCCTGCGAGACAGAACCGCCGCGACCGCCGCACCACGCGGCATACGGCAGCGGTTGGATGGCGGGGTGAGACTCATGCGCTCGACCGCATCCCCCCGAACCCCCTGGCGCAACGGCGCCGGGTGGACGCGGCCCGTGGCCCAGTGGCCGCGGGAGGCCGGGCTGGACGATTTCGCCTGGCGGGTCAGCTGTGCGGAGATTGCAGGGGATGCGCCGTTCTCCGCCTTTCCCGGCATCCGGCGCGAGCTCGTGCTGGTGGACGGCGGCCCGCTGACGCTGGTGGTCGACGGGGATCGGCACGTCGTGGAGCGCGAGCAGACCCTCCGCTTCTCCGGCGACGCGCAGGTGACGTGTCGCGTCACGGGAGGGCTGCCGGCGGTCGCGCTCAACGTCATGACCCGGCCCGGGGAGGCGACAGCGTCGGTCGCCGTCGAACCCGTGGGTCAGGGCTTGGCTTTCACGGCGCCCGACGACGGCGACCTCGTCGTCTTCGCCCTGACGTCCCAGACCCTCGTGGGCGTCGATAGCGCGCCGTTGGGCCGGTTCGACGCCGTGTGGTGCGGCGCGGCTGAACAGGTGACCTTGCACGGTGTCGGGCGCGTGGCCGTCGTGCGCGTGCAGCCGGACCGCAGATGACACGCTCGGATCTCGGAGAGCGGCTCGCTGACCTGCTCGAACGTTGGGACCTGACGCCGGCGGAGACCTATGGAGAGGGGTTCCGGGGCCTGGTCATGGCCGTGACGTCGGCGACCGGAGTGCCTCTGGTGCTGAAGGTCGACCACCCCGGGCCGGCCTTCGCCGCCCAGGTCAGGACCATGCGCGCTGCCCAGGGTCTCGGGTATGCCGCCGTCGTTGCCGCCGAGCTCGATCGTGGTGGCCTGCTGCTCGAGCGGCTGGGCCCGAGCCTCGCCTCGTCGGAGCTCGAGCCACCCGAGCAGGTCGCGGCCCTCACGACCACCCTGCTGCAGGCGTGGGAGGTGCCACTGGAGGTGGGGCCACCGGTGCAGGAGGGGCGTGACAAGGCCGCTCAGCTCGCCTGGATGGTGGACGAGGGACGAACCGAGGCAGACGGCCTACGGTGGGGGCCGGCCCTGGACCTCGCGCACGCCCTGGCCGTCCACCTGAGCGCGACCCGGGACGCCGGTCGCGACGTGCTCTGTCATGGCGACCCCCACCCGGGGAACGCCGTGCGAGCCGCAGGCTCGAGCGCGACCGCACGCTACAAGCTCGTCGACCCCGACGGGTTTCGGTGTGAGCCCGAGTACGACCTGGGGGTGGTCCTGCGCGACTTCACGCCGGTGCTGCTGGCAGACCGCCGGTCAGCGAGGTCGCGGCACGACGGCTGGTGCCGTCTCGCCGCAACGATGGCCGGGCTCGACGCCGACCGCGTCAGGATGTGGGCCTTCGTCGAACGGGTGACGAGCGCCGTGGCGCTGCGCCACGTCGGTGAGGTGGCCACGGCCGAGGCGTTCCTCTCGGCGGCGATGGTGCTCCGTCCCTGACGGTCAGCGCTTGCTGCGTCGTGGGGGCGGCGGCGGGCTCCTTGAGGACCTGGTCGGCCAGGTGCTCGAGACTGAGCACGCTGACGAGCGACAGGTCGCACTCCTTGGCCACGTCGTCGGTCGACATCCCGGCGGCGAGCAGCGAGCGGACGGCGAGGGCCATCTGGTCGCGCGCCTCCATCGCCGCCACGGCGTGGAACCGGTGGTCGGCGGCACTCCGTCGGACGGCGTTGACCTGGCTCTCGACGGCAGCATCGGGTGACGCGACAGCACGGCGCGTCGGTCGTGGGTCGACCAGCTCACTCACGCCTAGGGGGAGTCCTCGTGGGCGCAACTGTGACGAGCACCCCGAGCCGACGTGCCGTGGGCGTCCCGTCATCATCGGTCAGGCCGTGGCTCATCAGTCGTGACCCCGCACGCCTCCCCGGCGCGACCCCCTCATCCCATCGAAGAGCTGTGCCCATGGACGATCTCGACCTCAGCCCCATCCTCGAGGAGCTGGCACGTGCCGCGCTCGACCACCGGCGGTGGGGCGCGACTGCTGCGCCCAACAGCTCGACCAGGTCTGGATCCGGCTGTCCCGAGCCGCGCCCGCAGCCCACGTCCGACGCCCTGACCGGTGAGCACCGAGCGCCGAGCGGCTCGCGGCTCAGGCGCCGACGTAGGCCGCCAGATGCTCGCCGGTGAGCGTGGAGCCGTCCGCGACGAGGTCGGCGGGCGTGCCCTCGAAGACGATCCGGCCACCGTCGTGACCGGCTCCGGGGCCGAGGTCGATGACCCAGTCGGCGTGGGCCATGACGGCCTGGTGGTGTTCGATGACGATGACCGACTTGCCGGAGTCGACGAGGCGGTCGAGCAGGCCCAGGAGCTGCTGGACGTCGGCGAGGTGCAGGCCGGTGGTGGGCTCGTCGAGCACGTAGATGCTGCCCTTCTCGCCCATCTGGGTGGCGAGCTTGAGCCGCTGCCGCTCGCCTCCGGAGAGGGTGGTGAGCGGCTGCCCGAGGTTGAGGTATCCCAGCCCGACGTCGGCGAGCCGTCCGAGGACCTTGTGGGCCGCGGGGGTGGCGGCGTCGCCGTCGCCGAAGAACGCTCTCCGCCTCGGTCACCGACATCGCGAGCACGTCGGCGATGTTCCGGCCGCCGAGGCGGTACTCCAGCACCGACGCCTGGAACCGCTTGCCCTCGCAGTCCTCGCAGGTCGACTCGACGGTGGCCATCACCCCGAGGTCGGTGTAGATGACGCCGGCGCCGTTGCACGTGGGGCAGGCGCCCTCGGAGTTGGAGCTGAAGAGCGCGGGCTTGACGCCGTTGGCCTTGGCGAACGCCTTGCGGATCGGCTCGAGCAGCCCGGTGTAGGTCGCGGGGTTGCTGCGCCGCGAACCGCGGATGGCGCCCTGGTCGATCACGACGACGCCGTCCCTGCCGGCGACCGAGCCCTGGACGAGGGAGCTCTTGCCGGATCCTGCGACACCGGTGACGACGCAGAGCAGTCCGAGGGGGATGTCCACGTCCACGTCCCGCAGGTTGTGGGTGGAGGCTCCGCGGACCTCGAGCCGACCCGACGCGGACCGCACCGAGCCCTTCAGCGAGGCACGGTCGTCGAAATGGCGGCCCGTGATGGTGTCGGACCGTCGCAGCTGCTCGACGGTCCCCTCGAAGCAGAGGGTGCCACCGTTCGACCCGGCTCCCGGGCCGAGGTCGATGACATGGTCGGCGATGCGGATCGTCTCCGGCTTGTGCTCGACGACGAGCACGGTGTTGCCCTTGTCGCGCAGCTGCAGCAAGAGCCGGTTCATCCGCTCGATGTCGTGAGGGTGCAGGCCGATGGTCGGCTCGTCGAACACATAGGTGATGTCCGTGAGCGAGGACCCGAGGTGCCGGATCATCTTGGTCCGCTGCGCCTCCCCGCCGGAGAGGGTGCCGGCGGGCCGGTCCAGCGAGAGGTAGCCGAGACCGATCTCCGCGAAGGCGTCGAGCAGGTGCTGCAGACCGGCCAGCAGCGGTGCCACCGACGGCTCGTCCAGCTGGCGCACCCACTGCGCCAGGTCGCTGATCTGCATGGCGCAGACGTCGGCGATGTTCTTGCCCTGGATCCGGGACGACCGGGCCTCCTTGCTGAGGCGGGTGCCGTCGCACTCGGGGCAGGTCGTGAAGGTGATGGCCCGCTCCACGAAGGCGCGGATGTGCGGCTGCATCGCCTCGGGGTCCTTGGACAGCATGGACTTCTGGATCTTCGGGATGAGGCCCTCGTAGGTCAGGTTGATGCCCTCGACCTTGATCTTGGTCGGCTCGCGGTACAGCAGGTCGTGGAGCTCTCGCTTGGTGAACCTGCCGATCGGCTTGTCCATGTCGAAGAAGCCCGAGCCGCTGAAGATCCGGCCGTACCACCCGTCCATGCTGTAGCCGGGGATCGTGAGGGCGCCCTGGCTCAGCGACTTCGTGTCGTCGTAGAGCGCGGTCAGGTCGAAGTCGGTGACCGAGCCCATGCCCTCACACCGGGGGCACATGCCACCCAGCCGGTTGAACGTCGCCTTCTCGGTCTTGGTCCTGCCCTCGCCCCGCTGGACGGTGACCGCCCCGCTGGCGCTGACCGAGGGGACGTTGAACGAGTAGGCGTTCGGCGGGCCGATGTGCGGCTCGCCGAGGCGGCTGAACAGGATGCGCAGCATCGCGTTGGCGTCCGTGGCGGTGCCGACCGTGGAGCGCGGGTTGGAGCCCATCCGCTCCTGGTCGACGATGATCGCCGTGGTCAGGCCCTCGAGGACGTCCACGTCCGGGCGCGACAGGGTCGGCATGAAGCCCTGGACGAAGGCGCTGTAGGTCTCGTTGATCATCCGCTGCGACTCCGCGGCGATCGTGGCGAACACCAGGGAGCTCTTGCCCGAGCCGGAGACGCCGGTGAACACCGTGAGCCGGCGCTTCGGGATCTCGACGCTGAGGTCCTTGAGGTTGTTGACCCGTGCGCCGTGCACCCGGATCACGTCGTGGCTGTCGGCCGCCCGCGGCTGGGGCGGCTGCGACTGGTCCGTGGGACGCGACTGCTTCTGGGTCCTGGTGGCCGCACTCGTCATCGGGCTCGTTCACCGGTCCTGCAGCAGTCCGAGCACGTTGCCGTCGGGGTCGGTGACGGTGGCCACGACCCGGCCCCATCCGACCTGCCGGGCCGGTTCCTTCACGGTCGCGCCTGCGGCCGTCAGCTCGGCGAGCTTGGCCTCGATGTCCGGCACGTGCCAGTAGGCGACCGGCGAGGTCATGCCCTGCTCGGTACCGCCCGGCACCAGCCCGATGTGCTGTCCCTCGGCCTCGAAGCCCACGTAGGACGCGTCGTCGTACTGGGGCTCCATGCCGAGCAACGCGGCATACACCGGCTTGGCCTTCGCGAGGTCGGTCACCGGGTGGAGCACGGTCTTGATGCCGTGGGTCGACGAGCCGGTCATGATCACTCCTGGTGAGGGGTCCGGGCTGGTGGACGACGGGGGGATGCCCCTGAAGGTCAGGCTAGCCATCGCGCCGGACGGTGGGGTCTGCTCGGTGGAGCGGCGTCGCGTGGCTGCGCGCGTCGAGGGTCCCGCCGCCCGCAGGCGACGGGACCCTCGCGCGTGGGTCAGCTGCCGTGGACGGCGGAGACGAGGTCGGGCAGCAGCATCGCGGCGTTGGGCGTGCCCAGCCCGGTGATCGGGTCCCAGCCGGTCGTGGCCGGGTAGCCCGTGCACGCTCGGGTCCGCGGTGTTGTTGCCGGTGGTGACGTCGTAGAAGTCACGCGCGTAGCGGGCGTGGTCGGCGCCGATCCTGTAGAGACCCGGGTTGATCAGCCCGAGGCCGCCACCGTTGAGCTGGTCGGCGATGGCCACCAGGCCGGCCCACTGCGGACACGACAGCGACGTGCCGCCGATGTCGTACCAGCCGGTGCTGCACGGGGCCGACCCACAGATCAGGCCGCTCTGCCCGTCCGGCGGGAGGGTGAGGTAGACCAGTGCGCCGGTCCCGGCGCTGGCCTGCAGCGCGATGTCGGGGACGCCGCGCATGGCACCGATCGGGGTGCTACCGGCGGGCAGCGTGCCTTGGTATGCCGGCTTGGCGAAGACGTGGCTGAAGCCGCCGCCGGAGAAGGTCCAACCGACCTCGGCCACGCCGGGGAAGGCCTGGCACTTGCCCGGAGGGGACACGCTGTCGACGACGCGAGCCGTCGTCTCAGTGGCCGACGTGCAGAGGTACGTCCCGCCGACCCCGGTGACCAGCGGGTCGGAGGCCGGCCAGACGACGGTGGGGTAGGGGATGACCGGCTGGGCGTTGGGGCCGCCGACGGGCGACTTGCGGACGTTCGCCGTCCCGTTGTCACCACTGGACCCGAGCACCGTGACGCCGTGCTGCGACGCCGAGACGAAGGCGTGCCGCAGCTGCTGGATCGCCGCCGGGCTGCCGAAGGCGTCCTCCGCCGAGGCGAAGCTCTGCGAGATCACCTGGGCCAGGCCGTGGTCGACGACGTACTGCTCGGCCGCCATCATCTGCGGGAAGCCCTGGACGCCCAGGGTCTCCGCGGTCGGGGTGGTCACCAGCAGGATGTTGGCGCCCGGGGCCATGGAGTGGGCCGTCTCGACATCGAGCGCGACCTCGAGGGCCCACGCCGACTTGGCCTCCTGCCCCGTGCCCTTGCTCGTGGGCGGCGGCGCCTTGGTGGCCGGCGAGCCCTGCAGGTGGAGCTCGCTGAAGGTCGGCATGCCTGGCGTGCAGGTCACGGCCTCCTCGCCGCACAGGGAGGGCAGGCCGAAGGCCTGGTTGTAGACGTGCAGGTCGTGGGCCATGGTGTCGCTGCCGTACGCGTCGACGATGGCGATGGTGATCCCGTGGCCGTCCTTGCCGGCGGCGAGGAGCGGGTTGACGTTGTATGCCGCCCGCGTCGACTGCGGGGTGAAGCACCGGCGGCCCGCCGAATTGCACTGAGCCTGGGTGGGCGGCGTCGTCGACGTCGTGAGCTGCTGGTAGTCGGCGACTGCCGGATGGATGGCCGATCCCGACGCAGCCGTGGCCGTGACCGTCGTGGTGGACGAGCCGGTCGCGCCCGCGGCGGCCGCGAGCGCGAGTGCGCCCGCCAGTCCTACGGCGCGGTACTTCCTGGTTTCCATACTGACTCCGAACGATAGAGGTGGTCGTTCGCCCTCCGGGGGGCCGCGGATGGCGGCCCTTCAGCAGGCTGGATAAGGCAGGTGTAGTCCCGCGCCGGGCGGGGCGCAACGGCCATATGACGTTCTTTGCGAGCGGCATACCCCGGCCTTGCCCGCCGTTGACGTGGCGCGGCTCACGACCGATATCGGCCGGAAGGGGGGTGGAGAACTGTCCGAAAGTACCTGGTTCGGCGGAGTGGCGGACGCGTGCGTGTCAGTCCTGCACGATCGATAGATGCCTCGCACCAGCGGGGCGCCCCGGGCCGGTCGCCGAGTCTCGCCCTCCGCCAGGGGTCGACATTGTCATCAGGGCGAGAGCGGGGGACCCACTTGGTCCGGCCTTGTGCCGGCTTGGGGTGAAGCCGCTGAGAGCCAGCGGCCGGGCGCCTTCCGCCCGAACCCGACAGCTCACCTCGTAGGCGGTGGAAGGGAAACCTCACCATGTCCGCTTTGAGGAATGGGCAGCGGCACGCTGCCCGAGCTCTGCTCGCCGCAGTCACGGTCCTGCTGTGCCTGACCGGCCTCGCACCGGCCCGTCCCGCGCAGGCCGCCACCCTGGGGGTGTCCGCCACGATGTCGGCTCAGGCGGTGGTCGTGGCCGCCCAGCAGGTCGGGAAGCCCTATGTGTATGGCGCGTCCGGGCCGGCCGCGTTCGACTGCTCGGGTCTGACGACGTACGTGTACCGCACGCGCCTCCACCGGTACGTGCCCAGGACGGCGCAGCAGCAGTACGACGCCTCCATCCACCTTGCGCGCTCGCAGATCCGACAGGGCGACCTCGTGTTCTTCTACAGCGGGTCGCTGCGCAACGTCTACCACGTCGGCATCTACGCCGGGGGAGGCAAGATCTGGCATGCGCCGCACACCGGAGCCAGGGTCCGGCTCGCCACCATCTGGACGAACCTGTGGGTCGCCGGCCGGGTCGCCTGACGTTCGCCGGGGCGGCGAATAGGCTGGGTGGGTGGCACAGAAGAAGTCGTGGAGTGACCTGTCCGCTGGGCAGCGAGCAGCCGTCGTCGCGGGCGGGGTGGCAGAGCTCGTCGTCACGACGAGGGCGGTGCGAGACCTCGTTCGCCGACCGAGCGCGCAGGTGCGCGGTCCCAAGGCCCTCTGGTTCCTCGCGGCGTTCGTCCAGCCGGTCGGGCCGGCGGCATACTTCCTCGTCGGTCGGCGCCGCGCCACCAGCTAGCCGTCAGCGCACCACGATGGCGTCGCCGACCGGGCGCTCTCCGGTGGCGTCCGACGGGTGCGTGGTCAGCTGCCCGTCGACGACCATCGTGGTCGACCCGCCGCCGTCGAGGTTCATGGCGTCCACCATGCCCAGCGAGCGGGCCACGGCGGCCGTCTCGGGGATGGACAGGCCCAGCTGGTCGGGCTGGCGTCCGTCGACGGTGACCAGCAGGGTCCGGCCCTGAGCGTCGACACCGGCGAAGGTCCGAGGGTTGCGCTGGAGCACCCAGCCGTAGGCGAAGCTCGGCTGGCCCGGGTGGACCATGCCGTCCTGGCGCTGGGTGATGTGGACCGCGCCGCCCTGCACGAGCTCGGGGCCGCCGTTGACCACGCTGGCACCGGGCCGGGTCAGCGGCTGTGCGCCGTCCGTCAGGGCGGTGGTGACGCGGACGCGCTGACCGGGGTGCAGGCCGGCGACCAGGGGAGCGAGGTCGCCGATGCCCTGGAGCGACCGCTCGCCCGGGCGCAGGGCCGTTCCGCGCTGACCCAGCGTGCGAAGCACGCGGCCCTGGCCGTCGACCACGGCCTCGGAGCCGGCGCCCGAGGGTGTGGAGGAGCCGAACGCGGGCGTGAACAGGACCAGCTCGTTCGGGTCGGTGCAGGTGGTGTCGTGCAGCGGCAGGGCGGTGGGTGCGTCCCCGCTGTCGCCGCCGCAGTTCCTGATGAGTCCTGGCACGCGGTTGAGCCCGTCGAGCTGGACGTCGCCCGAGGGCAGGAGCGCGTCGCCATGCCACTGCGGACGGGTGATCTCCGTGTGCTTGGCGTCGGCCCCCAGCACGAGGACGGGACGGGTGCCCACCGGCTCGGACTCGAGCGTGCCGTCGTAGACGCCGGCGCCTGCGGGGTCGCCAGGAGCCCCGGCGGCGGGGTCGAGCACGAAGAAGCCACCGTTCACCGCGGCCTTGGCCTTGGTGTACCCGGCCAGCCACGACGTCGTCTCGCGCGCCTCGATGGTCGGCCCGAAGGTGCTGCCCAGGCTGCCGTGGAAGAGCTTCGGGTCGATGGTGACGACGTTGACGCTCCACGGGCCGCGGGCCGTCGACGTGCCGTCCCACCCGGCATACCAGGCGTGGGTGGTGAACCCGGCGCTCTTCAGCTGGGCGACCTCGGCAGCAGCCTCGGACTGCGTGGCATAGGTGGAGTCCAGACGGACCCGCCAGCCGAGCACGCCGGCGGGCACGTCGGCCGTGGCCGGCTGCATCACCCGCTCGGCCGAGGCGGGGAAGCCTGCTGCCGTGAGCTTGGCGGCATAGGCCTGCGCGCTGGCCTCGTCCTGGATCGACTGCGCCGGTGCGTCCGGGTCGGGGCTGGTGCCGGTGCTCGGGATGCTGGCCTCGACCACCCAGCGCACGGAGGGGTCGGCCGTGCCGCGGACGATGTGGGTGACCGTGACGCCCGGCTCGATCGTGCGCACGGTCCGCGTCTCGGTGAGTCCGCTGGGGCCGAGGTCCAGAGTCGGCGCGCTCGACGACGTCGACCCGGTCGACGAGGCGGGGCGGCTCACCGCAGCTGCGCTCACGGCGGGGACGGCGGTGGCCGCGGTGGCCGCGGCACAGACCGTGGCGGCAGCGATCAGGGCATAAGGCGTACGACGGGGCATAGCCGCCACGCTAGGGACGGTGGGGTCGCGCCCTTGGTCGCTCGGGTGACCTACGGGTGAACATCCGGCGACCAGCCAGGGCTGTCGCCGGCTTCGGGCACCAGACCGTCCCGCAGGGTGTCGAGGAGCAGCTCGAGCTGCTGGGTGCGCTCGCGCTTGGACGTGTCGTGGAGCGGGCCGGCGAGGTGCAGCTCGGCGAACCCGTGCACGGCCGACCAGCAGGTGACGGCCGCGCCGTCTCGCCGCGCGGCGCCGAGCAGCCCGAGCGCGACGAGGTCGTCGAGGGCGGCGAGGAGCACGGCATACGGGTCGGCGCCCTCGCAGGGTGCGGGGGCGGTCGAGAAGGCGACCCGGAACAGGCCCGGCTCGTCGAGCGCGAACTCGACGTACGCGCGCCCGGTCGCGCGGAGGCGGGCCACCGCACGCGCGGCGGGCTCCGTCGCGCGGACCCCCGCGAGCCGTCGGCGCATCGCCGCGGCCAGCCGCTGCAGACCGATCGCCGCCACCTCGGCGAGCAGCTCCTCACGGTCGGCGAAGTGTCGGTATGCCGCGTTGTGCGAGACACCGGCCAGGCGCGCGACCTCGCGCAGCACCACACCGTCCGGCCCCTTGGTGGTGGCCAGCTCGGTGGCGGTCTCGATGAGCGTCGAGCGCAGGTTGCCGTGGTGGTAGGAGGTCACGACTGCATCCTAGATGGATGTTGACAGCGACAACATAGTGGGCTTCACTGAGGCGTGGGAAGTGTTGTCACTGTCAACATTGGAGCCTCTTCATGAAACCCAAGCTCGGCATCCTGGTCACCGTCCTCATCGCCACCCTGGCGATCAACCTCGACACGACGATCGTCAACGTGGCCCTGCCGACGATGGCGCACGAGCTGTCCGCCGGCACTCGCGGCCTGCAGTGGATCGTCGACGCGTACAACCTCGCCTTCGCCGGGCTGGTGCTCGCCGCGGGCAGCCTCTCCGACCGCTTCGGGCGTCGGCCGGCTCTGGTCGTCGGCCTCGTCGGGTTCGCCGCGGCGAGCACCGTCGGGGCGTTCATGGGATCGGCCGGCGCGCTCATCGGCGTCCGGGCGGTCATGGGCGCCTTCGCGGCCCTCATCTTCCCGACCACCCTGTCGATCATCAGCAACGCCTTCCCCGACCGGCGTGAGCGTGCCGCCGCGCTGGGCGCCTGGGGCGCCGTCGTCGGGCTGGGCGTCGCCGGTGGCCCCGTTGCCGGGGGCCTGCTCCTGGCGCACTTCGCGTGGGGATCGGTGTTCCTGGCGCTCGCGCCGGTGGCGCTCATCGCCGCCGGCCTCACCGTGGCACTGGTCCCGGAGTCGCGGGACGCCTCGGTGCCGCGCCTCGACCTGCCCGGACTCGCCCTCTCCATCGGTCTGCTCGGACTGCTCGTCTGGACGATCATCGAGGCTCCGGCGCAACGGCTGGTCGTCCGCGCGGACGCTGGGCGGCTTCGTCGGGGCGGCCGTCCTCCTCGTCGCGTTCATCCGTCGGCGAACGCTCTGCCGCTCACCCCATGCTCGACGTCAGCCTCTTCCGCGACCGGCGGTTCAGCGCGGCGAGCGGCGCGGTGACGATCACCTTCTTCGCTCTGTTCGGCTTCATCTTCCTCATCACCCAGTACTTCCAGCTGATCCGCGGCTACTCCACACTCTCCGCGGGCGCGCGCACGCTGCCCGTGGCTCTGAGCATCGCGGTCGCCTCGGTCATCGGCGCGCGACTTGCTCCGCGCATCGGCACCAAGGTCGTCGTGACGACGGGGATGCTCCTGTTCGGCACCGCGTTCCTGTGGATCTCCACGGTCGGCGTCGACGCGCCATACGGCACCGTGATCGTCCCGCAGATGGTCCTCATGGGTCTGGGGATGGGCGCCATCTCGACCCCGGCGACCGAGTCCATCCTCCTCGTCCTGCCGCCCGCGCGTGCCGGGGTCGGGTCGGCCGTCAACGACGCGACCCGCGAGCTCGGCGGCACGCTCGGCGTCGCCGTGGTGGGCTCCTACTTCTCCTCCGTGTATGCCGCGCACCTCACCTCCGGCGCGTTCGGGTCGCTCCCGGCGCCGGCCGTGGCGGCGGGCAAGGACTCGGTCGGCGCCGCGGTGGCGATCGCCCACGGCACGCCTGCTCTGCTCGCGTCGGTCCGCGACTCGTTCATGGCCGGGCTCCACGCCGGCAGCGTCCTCGTCGCGGTCGTCTGCCTCGTCGGTGCTGTCGCGGCGCTCCTCTTCCTGCCGGGCCGGCTGCCCGCCCAGGTCGTCTCCGAAGCCGCGTCGCTGGAGGCCGGGCTCGCGCCAGTCGGGCTGACGTGAGAGCTGCGTTTGTCAGCGTTCGGTTGGGGTAGGCGGTCGTGGAGCGCCGACGAATGGAGTTCCTATGGGCCGCACCAGGTTTGGCTACACCCTGATGACCGAGCAGAGCGGGCCCAAGGACCTCGTCCGGTGGGCGCAGGTCGCGGAGGATGTCGGCTTCGACTTCGAGGTGACGAGCGACCACTACTCACCGTGGCTTGTCGAGCAGGGTCACGCGCCGTATGCCTGGGCGGTTCTCGGTGCGGTGGCGGCGGTGACCGAGCGAGTCGAGCTCATGACCTATGTGACCTGCCCGACCATGCGCTACCACCCAGCGGTCGTCGCGCAGAAGGCGGCGACGCTTCAGCTCCTGGCCGACGGGCGGTTCGTCCTGGGACTGGGCAGTGGGGAGAACCTCAACGAGCACGTCGTGGGGCGCGGTTGGCCGTCGGTGGAACCGAGGCAGGAGATGCTGGCCGAGGCGATCGGCATCATCCGGGCTCTGCACCGCGGTGAGCTGGTCACCCACCACGGGACGTGGTTCGACGTCGACTCGGCCCGGATCTGGGACCTGCCCGAGGCGCGGCGTTCCGCTGGCGGTCGCGGTGTCCGGCGAGCAGTCGATCGAGCGCTTCGCAGCCCTCGCCGACCATCTCATCGCGGTGCAGCCCGATGCCAGTCTCATCGACCAGTGGAACGGCACCGAGGGCGCGCCGCGAATCGGCGACCGGGCACGCGCCGTGGGGCAGATCCCGATCTGCTGGCGGCCGAACCGCGAGGATGCGGTGCGCGTCGCGCACGAGCAGTTCCGCTGGTTCGGCGGCGGTTGGGCGGTCAACAGCGACCTGCCGACGCCGGCTGGGTTTGCAGCGGCGAGCCAGTTCGTGCGACCGGACGACGTGGCGGACGCCATCGCGTGTGGTCCCGACCTCGACGCCATGGTGGAGTCGGTGTCCGCGTACTGGAAGGCCGGGTTCACCGACATCGCGCTGGTCCAGGTCGGTGGCGACACCCAGGAGGAGTTCCTGGAGACGGCAGCGGCCCCGCTGCTGGAGCGGCTGCGCGCCGCGGCGCCCTGAGGCGTCCCGGTGTTAGTCGGTGGGCTAGTCGGTCAGCTGCCGGTGTTCGACGCGATGCTCCTGCCAGGTGGCAACCATGACGAGCCCTGCCCACAGCCAGAAGAGCAGGGAGACCATGAACAGCGGCATCAGTAGCGTGCCCGCGATCACCTCCTTGTCAGAGAGGAGCCCCATCATCAAGAAGGCGACGGGGATCAGCCCGCAGGCGACCCAGATCCCGGCTCCCTTCACAGCGCCCATGAGCACCTCCTAGGAGTGCGAGGCGATGACTACCGAATGCCAAGCACCGTATGCCGCACGCGCTCCAAGCGCCTCCGTCAATCGCCTGAGCGGGGAGTGACTACGCGGAATCTCGGTCAGGGTGCTGGCTGTTGTCGCTTCGGGACGTCCGTCGTCGCCGGGCGCCTCGACCTTGCAGGGGGCCTGCCCCGGACGACACGCGAGTCACACCGCCGCTGACGACCACGGACGGCGGGAACATTGAGGCGGGCCTCAGGGTTGCGCCGTCATGAGCACTCTTGCCTCGCGCACGATCGACGCCCTCCGATACGAGCACGACGCCCTAGCCGGCCTCGTGCCCACCTTCACCACTGATCAGCTGACGGGGCACTCCGGCGCTAGCGAGTGGTCGGTCGCCCAGGTGCTGTCACACCTCGGCAGTGGCGCCGAGATCAGTCTCGCGAGCCTGCTGACCGCACTGGGTGAGCGCGATGCTCCTGACGATGGGTTCAACCGTTCGGTGTGGGACCGGTGGGACGCGATGACGCCTGCTGAACAACGCGCCGGTTTCCTCGAGCATGACCGCGTCTTGGTCGAGGCACTCGAAGCGCTTACCGCGGACCAGCACTCTTCGTTGGAGGTGCCGATCGGGTTCCGATCAACACCGCTCACCGTGGCAGGGTTCGCTGGTCTTCGACTCGGTGAGGTGGCGCACCACAGTTGGGACGTCCGGGTCGCGGTCGATACAGAAGCCGCGCTCCTCGATGCCAGCGTGGCAGTGCTTCCCGAACACCTGTCAGGCGATCTCGGTTTCATGCTGGGGTTCCTCGGTAAGGCCGATCGGGTGGCAGAGCGCGTTGTTCTGGCCGTGGCCGACTCCGGTTACGGCATTGTCGTCGCAGATCGCGTGACTCTCGAGTCGCCCGCAGACGAAGCAACGGCCACGTTCTCCGGCCCGCTGGAAGCCGCGCTCCGGCTGATCACCGGACGCCTCGGACCGGCGCACACGCCGGCCAACGTCTCTGTGACCGGCAACGTCAGCCTCGACGAGCTACGCACGGTGTTTCCGGGGTACTGACATCCGGCGTGAACGCGCCTTGCGGCAAAGTCGGACTCTTCAACGAGAGCGCCGCTCCCGCGGAGTGAGCTTTTGCCGCGATCCGGCGTGACGGGCGGGCGGCTGCCCTAACCGATGGCGTTGACTCGATAGCGTGTTACGCATGCCCATCAAACTCGAAAACGTCGGGATCGCCGTCCGCGACCTCGAGGCGACGATCTCCTTCTTCACCGACCTCGGGCTTACCGTCCTCGGCCGTGACACGGTCAGTGGAGAGTGGACCGATACCGCTGTCGGGCTCGATGGCAACCACGCCAATATCGCGATGCTCCAGACGCCAGACGGCAACGGCCGCATCGAGCTTTTCGAGTACATCCACCCCGACGCGATCGAGACGGAGCCCACCCGGCCCAATGAGATTGGCATGCACCGCGTGGCCTTCTCGGTCGACGACATCGACAAGGCCCTCGAGATCGCCGCGAGGCACGACTGCCACCCGCTCCGCGGCGTGGCGACCTACGGGGACATATACAAGCTCACCTATCTCCGCGGCCCCAGCGGCATCATCGTCATGCTTGCCGAGGAGCTGCAGAAGAGCTAACCCCGGGCCGACCTTCAACGGGGGGATCCACCGGTGCAGGCGCGGGATCCAGGCTGGCACGGCCCCGCGATATACCTCGTAGTCGGCGCCGAACCGGCGCGCCAAGGCGGGCTCCTCGTACCAGCGCACGAACGCAGCGACACTGGCCCAGGCGGCGACGGCGTACACCAGCAGCCGGGTCTGCCCGAGCAGCAGTGCCTCGCCGATGAAGATGGACACCGCGCCCAGGTAGATCGGGTTGCGCACGTACCGGTTGAAGCCGCTCACCACGAGCCGGGTGGTCATAGCGCCGGCATCGGGGTCCCACCGGCCCGGACGAACTGACCGAATACGTGCACGGGCGGGATCAGCCCGAGCGCGATGAGGATCACCCCGAGCACCCGGACGACCTCCAATAGGGGTACGGCTGCCTCACCTGCCAGCCCGTCAACCACCACGGGACAACGACACGCCCACCCCACCGGTGAGCACGAACCAGAACACGCTGGTCAGCACGGCGGTTCCCCTACGCACGTCCTCCAGTCTCTCGCCGCGACAACCAGACGGCGCGTCCGGACGACGCAGGTGACGGTTGCGCCGGTTAGGCTCGGCGCCGGGCACTCGGGAGGCGGCGAGGCGAGTATGGGTATGGCGTCCTGGTCGGGTGGGGCACAGCCGGCAGACGGCGGTGGTGATGCGCGCCGTCAGCGACCTGACGCCGCCACCCTGGCGCTGGATCGCCGCGGCGGTGGCCGTGGTCTGCGCCCTGCTGTACGCCACCCTGTCGCGATACGGCTACCACCGCGACGAGCTGTACTTCCGGATGTTGCCCCCGCGATGGGGCTACGTCGACCAGCCGTTCCTCACTCCACTGCTGGCGAAAGTGTCGATCCGCCTCTTTGGCGACACGGTCTTCGGGTTGCGGGCACTGGCACCGCTGGTCACCGCCGCAGGCGTCGTGCTGGCGGCTCTGACCGCGCGTGAGCTCGGCGGGAGTCGCCGCGCTCAGGGGCTGGCCGCCTGGGGCTACGCCTCCACCGCGCTGCCGTTGTTGGGCGGCCACTACTTCGTCACCGGCACCCTCGACCTGGCCTTCTGGGCGGCCGCACTGCTGGCGGTCACGCGCGCGCTGCTGCGCGACGCCCGGTGGTGGCTCGCTGCGGGAGCGGTCCTCGGCGTCGCAGCCGACAACAAGCTGCTCGTCGCGATCCTGGTGCTCTCCCTGGCGGCCGGGATCCTGGCTCTGGGGCCTCGGTCGGTCCTGCGCTCACACCATCTGTGGGCCGGAGTGGTCATCGCCCTGGTGCTGGCCGCGCCCACAGTGCTCTACCAGGCGACCCATCACTTCCCGCAGCTGACCATGGCTCGCGCGCTGAACCACAACAACGCCAGCGACGTCCGAGCACAGCTGATCCCGTACCAGGTGCTGCTGATCGGGCCACCCCTGTTCGGGGTCGTGGTCCTCGGTTTCGTTGCGTTGTTGCGCCGTCCCTCCTGGCGGCCGGTGCGGGGCCTGGCTCTGGCTGCCTTGGTCGCGCTGGCCGTCACCTTCGTAGCCGGCGGGCAGATCTACTACGCCTTCGGCCTGCTTGCGTTCCTGCTGGCCGCCGGCTGGGCGACCGACCGGGGCCCCACCTGGCTGCTCGTCACTGCGGTCGCCCTCAACGGCGCCGTGAACGCGTTCATCGCGCTGCCGCTTCTGCCCTTGTCACACGTCAGCGTCCAAGCGGCGCTGAACCCGACGATCGGCGACCAAGTCGGCTGGCCGACGTACGTCGCCACGTTGCGCGCCGCCTATGCGAGGATCCCGCCCGGCCAGCGGCCGAGAGTGGTGATCTTCACCGGCAACTACGGCGAGGCAGGAGCCGTCGCGCGATACGGCCGCGACCTGCCCCCCGTCTTCAGCGGTCAGAACGAGCTGTACTTCGAAGGGCCTCCGCCCCAGAGCCGTGACCTCGTGCTCGCCTGGACCGAGGACTTCACCGACCTGAACAGGCACTTCGACGACTGTCAGCGGATGGGCACCATGGACAACGGTGTCGGCGTCGACAACGAGGAGCAGGGCAGCGTGGTCGCCCTATGCCGAGTCCCGTCCACCGGGTGGGCCGCCCTCTGGCCGAGCCTGCAGCACTACGACTGAGCGACCCGCCCACCGTCGCACCGCATCCCTTCGACGGTCAACGCATCCTCGAACCGACCGCGACGTGTCGCCGCGGGGCGCAGTCGCGATTGCCGTCGCGCCTTGACCGCGATGAGACTCCGCGAGCGGCAATGATGGGCCACAACCGAGCGGTTGACACTGGAGGTGAGGTTCTACGTGGATGCTCATGAGCTCGCGCGTCGCCTGCCGTCATGGCACGACGGGCTGGCCAAGCGTGCCGTCACCGAGTTCCTGGTCCAGGTCACGCAGGGGCCGGGTGCGCTCCCCGTGCCCGAGCGGGTCGCTGCGTTCGACAACGACGGCACCATGGCCTGCGAGAAGCCGCACACCGCGTTCGCCGCGTTTCTCGCGGCGCAGACGAGTGACGACGACCCCATCGGCTCACCCCCACGCAGTGGTCATGACGTGCTTCGCGAGGTGGGGCGGATCTTCGCGGGCCAGACCCCAGCCCAGTACGAGCAGAAGGCGCGCGAGTTCCTCGACCGGGCCACTCATCCTCGGTTTGGCCTGCCCTATCCGCTGCTCACTTATCAGCCGATGCTCGAGCTGGTGCAGGTGCTGCACGCTCTGGAGTTCAGCGTCTTCATGTGCACCGACAGCTCACGGGACTTCATGCGGGTCATGGCTGGTCCGGCATACGGGCTGCGCCGCGAGCAGGTCATCGGGTCCGAGGTGAAGATCACGTCCATGGACGGGCAGCTGGTGCGCACGGCGACGCCCGTACCCATGGATGACGGCCCGGGCAAGACCGTCCATCTGTGGGACCGTGCCGGCATACTGCCGGTGCTCGCCGCCGGGAACGCCGCGGGCGACATCGCCATGCTCGAGGCGGCCCGGTTTGCCATGGTGGTCCATCACGACGACCCGGCGAGGGAGTACGTCTACGACGACCCTCAGCTGCTCGCCAAGGCCCGGGACCATGCCTGGACCGTGGTCAGCATGCGCACGGACTTTGCGCAGCTGTGGCCTGCCGCTCGTCACGGTGGTGACGCGCTGTGACCCGGACAGCTACCGGCCGCGGCGAGCTCCCGACGGGGTCGGATGAGTCCGTCGCAGCCCTGCGACGGCGTCACGGCACCCACATCGGCGAGCTGCTGGAGCGACAGCCGGTCTGGGGTCGGGAGTTCACTGACCTCAGCCATGAATGGCGCCGCCTGGTCGCCGAGCTGCTCGGCACGTTCCTGCTCGTGCTCGTCGGCGCCGGCGCGGGGGTTCTGGATGCCAAGACCGGCACCATCGGACGCGTCGCCGCCGTCAGCGCCCCCGGCCTGCTGGTGATGGCCGTGATCCTGTCCATGGGCGCCGTGTCGGGAGCGCACCTCAACCCTGTGGTCAGTGTCGCGTTCGCGCTGCGCCGCGACTTCCAGTGGCGCCGGGTCCCGGGCTACGTCGGTGCCCAGCTGGCTGGTGGCGTGCTGGCCTGTCTGTTTCTGCGGGCGCTGTTCGGGACCGCCGGAAAGCTCGGTGCGACCAGGCCCGGACCCGGTTTCACCAGCACCCAGGCATTCCTGATCGAGACTGTGCTGACTCTCGGCCTGGTCAGCACCATCCTGGGAACAGCCTCGACCGCGCAGAACGTCGGACCGCTGGCTGCGCTGGGCGTGGGCGGGTACATCGTCCTGGCTGGTCTGTGGGCCAGCCCGGTCAGTGGTGCTTCGATGAACACGGTCCGGTCCCTGGCGCCCGACCTCGTTCGCGGTGACCTACACGGGCTGTGGCCCTATCTGCTGGGTCCGCTGCTGGGCTCCCTACTAGCCGTGGCCTTCGCCCACATTCTGCGCGGGCCCGGCGGGGACCCGGCCGCGGTGAAGGCCGCCCAGGGGACTGACGCGTAGGGGTGGCGTCCGGCTGGAAGTCGTCGGCGCTTTCCTCAAGAGCTGGTCCTACCCGCGTGATCGCCGCTCGCGACGGGAAGGTGCCGACTCGCCCGGCCGCCCTTGGAGGATCTGCGTGATGCCGTCGCGGTACGTGGTGACCGCGAAGTCGGGGAAGCGCGCCGCGAACTTCGAGGAGTCGAACACGTTGTCCCCGCGGTAGCGCGGCAGCAGCTCGTGGATCTCCTGGAGTGGCTGCGCAAGGCGACGACCGACCGTGAGGGCGGCCAGCGGCAGCACGGTGTAACGAACGTGGCGCCCCGTGACCTCCTCGGCGAGGTGGACCAGCTGCGCGTACGTGAGCCGGTCGGGGTCCACGGGCAGGTGCCAGGTCTTCCCATACGCGTCCGGAGTGTTGCCGAGCAGGGCCATCGCCCGGCTCGCGTCTGGCGTCCAGATGAGCGACCGCCGAGTGCGGGCGCTGACGGGTACCAGGGGGCGCTTGCCGGCCCTGATGCGGTCGAAGACGAGTGAGTTCGTCAGGCTCTTGGTCTTGCCGGATCCGTAGAACTCCGGGGCGCGGCTGATGAGCGCCTCGACACGGTCGGACTCCATGGCCTGGAGCAGCATGGTGGCGAGCTCGGCGCGGACCCGCCCCTTGCGGCCGTTCGGCTCGAACGCTGTCGTCTCGGTCTGCGGGACGGTCGTCCCGGCATACATGTAGGTGTTGTCGAAGAAGACGAGCTTCGTACCGTGCTTGGCGCACGCGTCGATGACGTTGCGCATGATCGCGGGGAACTGCTTCTCCCAGAGGGCCGAGTCCATCGGCAGCCCCACCGTGAGATAGGCGATCTCGCTGCCTGAGACTGCGCGGTCGGTGGCCAGGGGGTCGGTGAGGTCGGCGCTCACCAGCTCGTCCGTGTCGTGCACCTTGGTGGGGTTGCGGCTGACGAGGCGGATGTCGCGAGTGAAGCTGCGGTGGAGCTCTCGGGTCAGCTCTTCGGCGATCTGGCCGTTGGCGCCCAGGACGGTCTGCATGTGGCGTTGTTCCTTCTGTGCGGCTGCCGCTCGACCCTCGTACCTGGGGAACGGTCGAGATGCTTCAGGCTCGAGAGACCTTCAGCCCCGACCCTATGCGCTGGCATTGGCGACAACGCTCTGTTGAAATCACCGCGACACACGGGCGTGGTCTACTGAGCCCACGCCCGTCACCTCAAGGAGGCCGCGATGCATCTCTCGCCTGCCGACACCGAGAAGCTCCTGTTGTCGGTCGCCGGCATGGTCGCTCGTGATCGGCTCGCCCGCGGGGTGAAGCTCAACCACCCGGAGGCCGTCGCACTCCTCTCGACCTGGGTCATCGAGCGAGCGCGCGAGGGTGCCCTGGTCGCCGACCTCATGGAGCAGGGCCGCAGCGTCCTGCGCCGAGAAGACGTCATGGACGGGGTGGCCGAGATGATCGCGGACGTGCAGGTCGAGGCCACGTTCCCCGACGGGCGCAAGCTCGTCACCCTCCACCACCCCATCGCCTGAGGGCAGGAGACTCCGTTGAGCAGCAACAGCGCAGGCCCTGGCGCGATCCGGGTCAAGCCCGGAACCGTCACGATCAACGACGACCGACGGCCCGACGAGAGGCTCAGTCTGGTCATCGTCAACAACGGCGACCGGCCGATCCAGATCGGCTCGCATCTGCACCTGCCCGACAGCAACTCCGCCCTCGACTTCGACCGCGTGGCGGCCCACGGCTTCCGGCTCGACATCCCGAGCGGAACGTCGGTCCGGTTCGAGCCGGGCGTGAGCCGCGAGGTCGCCGCCGTGACGCTGCGCGGTCGGCGTCGCGTTCCGGGGCTTCAGCTCACCGACCGTGGCGAGGGCGGTGCGCTCGATGGCTGAGCTCGACCGCGAGACGTATGCCGCGCTCTACGGCCCCACGACGGGCGACCAGGTGCGCCTCGGCGACACCGACCTGTGGGTCGAGGTCGAGGACGACCTCACGCGCGGTGGTGAGGAGGCCGTCTTCGGTGGCGGCAAGTCGATCCGCGAGTCGATGGCCCAAGGGCTGAGGACCAACACGCAGGGAGCGCTGGACACCGTCATCACCAACGCCGTCGTCCTCGACCACTGGGGCATCGTCAAAGCTGACGTCGGCATCCGGAGCGGGCGCATCGTCGCCCTCGGCCGCAGCGGCAACCCTGACATCGCCGACGGCGTCCACCCGGACCTCGAGATCGGGCCCGGCACGGACGTGATCTCCGGCGAAGGCCGCATCCTCACCGCGGGCGGGGTCGACCTGCACGTCCACTTCCTCTCGACCAGCCAGGTCCACGAGGCCCTCGCGGCCGGGCTCACCACCCTCGGCGGTGGAGGCACGGGCCCGTCCGAGGGGTCCAAGGCCACGACGGTCACGCCGGGGCCCTGGCATCTGCAGTCCGTGCTGCGCGGCCTCGACCACCTGCCCGTCAACGTCCTGCTCATGGGCAAGGGCAACACGGTCAGCGCCGCGGGGCTGCGCGAGCAGGCCCTGGCCGGCGCCGCGGCATACAAGGTGCATGAGGACTGGGGGAGCACGCCCGCCGCGATCGATGCCGCCCTCCGCGCCGCCGACGAGTTCGGCCTACAGGTCACGCTGCACAGTGACAGCCTCAACGAGGCGGGCTACGTCGACTCGACGCTGCGCGCCATCGGCGGCCGTGGCATCCACGCCTTCCACACCGAGGGAGCGGGCGGTGGGCACGCACCCGACATCATCACCATCGCGAGCCACCCCAACGTCCTGCCGGGCTCGACCAACCCGACCCTGCCCCACACGATCAACACCGTGGCGGAGCACCTCGACATGCTCATGGTCTGCCACCACCTCAACCCCGCCGTCCCCGAGGACCTCGCCTTTGCCGAGAGCAGGATCCGCGCGACGACCATTGCGGCCGAGGACATCCTGCATGACCTCGGGGCGCTGTCGATGACGAGCTCGGACGCTCAGGCGATGGGCCGGATCGGCGAGGTCGTCACCCGCACCTGGCAGGTCGCCCACGTCATGAAGGCGAGGTTCGGACGGCTCGGTGACACGCTGCCGGCCGACAACGAGCGGGCCCGCCGCTACATCGCCAAGTACACGATCAACCCGGCCATCGCCCATGGCATCGACCACGAGCTCGGGTCGGTCGAGCCGGGCAAGCGCGCCGACCTGGTGCTCTGGGACCCGAAGTTCTTCGGCTGGCGACCCGACCTGGTGCTCACCGGCGGTGCCATCGTGTATGCAGCGTTGGGCGACCCGAACGCCTCGATCCCCACGCCTCAGCCGGTGCTCATGCGGCCCGCTCTCGTCGCAGAGGGCGGAGCCGGGGCTGACCACGCGGTGTCGTTCGTCGCACCCGCGGCCCTCGAAAGCGGCCTGGCCGAACGACTGGGGCTGCGCCGCGGCCTCGTCGCCGTCCGCCCCACGCGGGCCGTGACCAAGGCCGACATGGTCAACAACGACGCGACACCCCGGATCGAGGTCGACCCTGAGTCGTTCGCCATCCGCATAGACGGCGAGCCGGTCGAGCCCAGGCCCGCGACCGAGCTGCCGTTGGCCCAGCTCTACTCGCTGTTCTGACATGGTGCCGCCTGACATGGTCCCGCACCCCGAGTTCGCCAGCCTGGTGTTCGCCGACGGTCGCTTACCCGTGGGCAGCCACACGCAGTCCTCCGGACTCGAGCCGGCACTGCTCGGCGGCCTTGCGGCGCACGACATTCCCGCCCTCATCGGCACCCGGCTCCGCACAGTCGTGGCCGTGGACGCCGCCACCGCGGTGGTCGCTCGCCATCACACCATCGCCGGAGTGCCGCTGGAGCCCGTCCAGGTCGCCTGGGCCGCCCGGACGCCGAGTGAGGTGACCCGAGCCGCCTCGGTCGCCATCGGTCGCAGCCAACGCCGCCTCCTGCAGCGGCTGTGGCCCGGCGGTGCCGCGTGCGCCGCCTTGGCATCACTGCCCATGCCGGCGCGCCCTGTCGCCATGGGAGCCATGGCCGCCGCGGGTGGGCTCGACGGTGCGCGCACAGCCCGGCTCGTGGCCTATGACGACATCCAGTCACTGTGTTCGGCGGCTCTCAAGCTCTGCCCTCTCGACCCCGCCGAGGCCACCGAGTGGCTGTTCGACGCCGGTCCGGCCGTCGAGGAGCTGGTGGGCTCGGTCGCGCACCTCACCGACCCCGACGGCATACCCGCAGGTGCCGCCCCGGTGCTCGAGCTGTGGCAGCACCACCATCCCCATCACCCACGGAGGCTGTTCAGTGCCTGACACCCGCGCGTTCCGACTCGGCGTCGCCGGCCCGGTGGGCACCGGCAAGTCCTCGCTCATCGCCATGCTCTGCCGAGAGCTCGGCGGCGACCTGCAGCTGGGGGTGATCACCAACGACATCTACACCGACGAGGACGCCCGCATGCTGCGTGCCGCCGGTGTCCTCGACCCCGCACGTATCCGCGCCGTCGAGACTGGCGCCTGCCCCCACACGGCCATCCGCGACGACATCTCGGCCAACCTGCTTGCCATCGAGGACCTCGAGGCCGACTTTGCGCCGCTGGACCTGGTCCTGGTCGAGTCCGGAGGCGACAACCTCACGGCGACCTTCTCCCCGGCCCTGGTCGACGCCCAGATCTTCGTCCTCGACGTCGCCGGGGGAGGGGACGTGGTGCGTAAGGGCGGCCCCGGCATCTCGCGAGCAGACCTGCTCGTCGTCAACAAGACCGACCTGGCGGTTCATGTGGGCGTGGATGCCGAGCTCATGAGGCGCGAGGGCGAGGCGGCGCGCGAGGGCCGGCCGGTGATCGCGCTGTCGCGAACGGACGCGCAGTCCGTGAGCGAGCTGAGGCGCTGGGTCCTCGCGATGCTCCAGGCCCATAGGGCGGGGAGCCATGTGCCCACCGACCCCGGACCGATGGCGCCTCACTCCCATGCAGGCGGTGAGGGTGTCCACAGCCACTGAGGTCCGTACCGCCCGCGTCGCGCTCTGGCCGGCCGACGGCTGCTGCCGTATCGAGCTGGCGACCGGCCTGCTCGCCCCGCGCCTGGTCCGCCATGACTCAGCCGGTGCCCACGTGGCCCTCGTGGCGACCACGGCCGCACTCCTGGGCGGCGACCGACTGGCGCTGGACGTCGAGGTAGGTCCTGGGTTGCGGCTCGACCTGCAAGACGTCGCAGGGACCGTCGCCTTCCACGGACGCGGGCTCGGCTGCCGAGTGGACGTGGTCCTGCGCGTACACGAGGGCGCACGGCTCAGCTGGGCGGGTCGGCCGGTCGTGGTCGCCGAGGGTGCCGAGCTGACCCGCACGACGCACGTCGACGTGGCGGCGGGCGGGCGGCTGCTCATGCGCGACCAGCTCGTCCTCGGGCGAGCTGGGGAGGCAGGGGGCTCGGTCCGGTGCCGAACGACCATCATGTATGCCGGGCTGCCGGCCCTCGTGGAGGACCTCGACCTGCGGGTGCCACGGCTCGGGCCCGGGTTGCTGGGTGGTGCGAGGGTGGTCGACTCGGTGGTCGCCATCGGCTGGCGCCCGTCTCAACCGGGGCTGCCGGTCGGCTCAGCGCTTCCGCCGGTCAGTGTCATGTCGCTGGAGGCGCCCGGTGCTCTCGCCCGAGCCATGCTGCCCGCGGCCCACGACTCCCGCGTCCCGGCTCTCTTGGAGCGGTGGGCGCATGAGGTCGACGAACGGCAACCGGACCTGGGCGGGCAGATGTTGCGCTGGCAGTAGTCGACTCGGCTACTCGTGCCCGTGGGTGCGCGGACCGTGATCTCGCGCCCCCCGTCTGGGGGATGACGGGGGGCGGCTGGAGAGCAAGGGCCTGCCCCTGTTGGGGCGTGGGGTGCACGGGCAGAATCTCCCCTCGCTCCCGAGTGTCGCACCAGGCCGGTCTGGCGCGGCCCTGTGCATGGTCAAGTCTTGCCCTCAAACAACGACCCGCTCAAACACGGCGAGGTGGTCGCGGACCATACGGTCGGACGAGAAGCGGGTGAGCGCCTCCTGATGGCACTCCCGCCGGTCGAGCTGTGACGCCTGGGCGACCGCCGAGACCGCCGCCCCGACGTCGGCGACCAGAAACCCCGTCCGGCCGTGTCGGAGCAGTTCTGGCATCGAGCCCAGGGGAGAGGCGATGACCGGTGTGCCCGTTGCCAGCGACTCCACTACGGAGAGGCCGAAGGGCTCCGCGAAGTCGATGAGGTGCAGTAGGGCGAGTGCGCCGCCCAGCAGGGCGTCACGTTCCTTCGGCCCTACCGGCCCGACGTAGGTCACCGAGCTCCCGTCCACATGCGGCGCAACCGCCTCGCGGAAGTAGTGGTCGTCCTGGACGATTCCCGCGATGACGAGTGGAAGCCCGGCGCGGCGGGCCACCTCGACGCATACGTGGGTGCCCTTGTCGGGGTGAATTCGGCCGAGGAAGAGCACGTAGCTGCCCGGTTCGGGAACGAAGGTGAACGCCGCGGTGTCGATGCCATGGTGGATCGTGGCGGCGTAGTGCAGGTCGGGGTGCCGGTCGGCCTCGCTGATGGCTACGTAGTGGGCGACATCGTCGTACTCGCGGTAGACGGGGAGGATGCGGGGCGAGGAGAACCCGTGGATCGTCGTCACCACGGGGGTGCGCACCAAGCGGCTGTAGGTCAGCGGCATGAAGTCGAAGTGGTTGGCGATGACGTCGAACTCGTCGGCCCGCTCGAACGCGGCTGCGTTGTGGATCCCTTCCCAGGCCTTGGCATCCAGGCCCGGCGACTCCTCGTAGCCGTGCGGTGCCGTGGCGTGCAGTCGAGCGGAGGTCGTCGAGTCTGCCGTGGCAAAGAGGGTGACGTCGTGGCCCTGCTCGACGAACCCCTCCGTGAGGGTGGAGGCGATCTGCTCCCACGGTCCGTATCCGACCGGGGGCAGGCTGTGGGCGATCGAGGCGATGACGCCGATCCTCATGGGACTCCGTCAGGTCGGTGCGGGCGCGCCAGGTGCCGATGGGGGCGCGGCTGGGGATGCTGCGGGCGGTACCGGGGCGCGTCATCACCCTAGTCGTCGTTCGGCGACCAACCCGTCCACGAGGGTCGCCGAGGGATGATTCTCGCGGGGGTGGGAGTCCGCAGGGTGCTACCGTCGAAGTCTCGCCGTCTCCCCAGGAAACGAGACGCGTCGCGACAAGGATGTCTCGACAGGCCTGCGTGCGACCACGTCGTGCAGGCGCCAGCGCACCGTGCGTGCAGGTCGCCACCCGTGCGGGTGGCTGTGCTCCACGTCGGCTGTCGACGCGGGGCGACCAAGGAAGGCTCGCCATGTCCGTGTCCTACGGAGTCCTCGAGCACCTACCCGCCGACTCCGTGTGGGCTGGCGACCTTCAGCCGCTCCCTGGCGCAGTCCCTCACGGGTCGAGGCGGTGACGCTGGCGCCGTCGGAGTCGTGCAGGTCGTGGATGTCCCCGAGCCGCTCCCGCTGCCTGAGGTAGTCCACCAGTGGGTGCGTGGCAGCGCGGGCGGTGCGGAGTCCGCCGTCGCCGTTCTCGACAGCTTCGACGTTGTCGTGGTGCAGCACGAGTACGGGATCTTCGGCGGCCAGGACGGGATCGACGTCCTGGACGTCACCCGTCAGATGGTCACGCCGATGGTCCTGGTCGTCCACACCGTCCTCGTCGCGCCGTCGCACAGGCAGCGCGAGATCGTGCGGGAGCTCGCCGAGCGCAGCGCCGTCGTCGTGACCATGACTCGGACCGCCCGTGACCGGCTGGTCGCGCACTACGGCCTGGAAGGCGACCGGATCCGCGTCGTGCCCCATGGAGCGCCGCCTGGCGTGGTACGGACAGCTCGCCCCCGGTCCCCGGCCCGCCAACCGTCGTCCGGTCGTGCTCACCTGGGGCCTGCTCGGCGAGGGCAAAGGCATCGAGTGGGGCATCGAGGCGCTGGCCCAGCTGCGGGACCTCGCGCCGCTCTACCGCGTCGTCGGCCAGACGCACCCCAAGGTCATCGAGCACGAGGGGGAGCGCTACCGAGACGGCCTCGTCGCACGGGCCCACGCATTCGGGGTCAGCGACCTCGTCGAGTTCGACGCGCGCTACCTCACCGCGGACGTGCTGGGCCTCGCCGTGGCGGCCGCGGATGTCGTGCTGCTGCCCTACGACTCCACGGAGCAGGTGACCTCGGGGGTCCTCGCAGAGGCGGTCGCAGCAGGCAGACCGGTGGTGTCCACCGCGTTCCCCCACGCTGTGGAACTGCTCGGTCGCGGGGCCGGTCTGCTCGTCGACCGGCACGACCCGGGCGCGATTGCTCGTGGACTGCGGAGGGTGCTGACCGAGCCCGGGCTGGCTGCCGGGATGTCGGCCCAGGCCGAGCGGATCGCGCCCCAGATGCAGTGGCCTGCGGTCGCGCAGCAGTACCACGCGCTCGCCCGCGAGGTCCTCGCCTCGTCCTCCCCGGTGAGGGTCTGACATGACGACCTTCGCCACCGCCTTATTGGCAACCGACGCCCCCGCCGTGCCCTTGGAGCTGGCGCCGGTCTCCTTCCGACACCTCCTTCACCTCTCCGATGAAGTCGGAGTCTTCGAGCACGCCGAGCTGACCGCTCCGCGCCGCGAGCACGGCTACTGCCTCGACGACGTCGCTCGCGCCTTCATCGTCACGGTCCGTCAGCCCGACCACACGGTCGAGCTCGCCGCGCTCGCTTCGACCTACCTGAACTTCGTGCTCGACGCCCAAGGTGAGGGTGGGAAGTTCCGCAACCGCCGGGCAGTCGACCGGTCGTGGTCCGATGAGCCGACGGTCGAGGACTGCTGGGGGCGTGCCCTCTGGGCGCTGGGCACCGGCGTCGCGCGGGCCCCCGAGGTCGTCGACTGGCGGGCGGCCCAGGCTTTCACCGCGGGAGCCGCCGCTCCGCTCACCATGGCCGAGGTCCATGGCGTTCGCCGGTCTGGGGGCGGCGGAGGTCCTCACCGTGCGGCCACGCGACGAGGTGGCCAAGTCGTTGCTGGCGGATGCCGCAACCCTCATCGCCCGCCCCGACCCCGCTTCTCGGGGTGACGGAAACCATCGTGGGCGGCTGGTACTGGCCGGAGTCGCGGCTCACCTACGCCAACGCGGCCCTCGCCGAGACCCTCATCGCCGCAGGCTCGCTGCTCGGGGTGTGGAAGTGGCTGACGGAGGGCCTACGGATGCTGAGCTGGCTGCTCGACATCGAAACGGCCGGCGGCCACCTGTCGGTCTCCCCGGCCGGCGGGTGGGGTCCCGGCGACCCCCGACCCCAGTTCGACCAGCAGCCGATCGAGGTCGCGGCGCTCGCCGACGCGTGCGCACGGGCCTTCGACGTCACGGCCGACCTGCGCTGGAGCGCCGGGGTTTCTCGGTGCGCTGCCTGGTTCGAGGGCGCGAATGACTCCCGCACCTCCCTGCACGACCCCATCAGCGGGGGTGGCTGCGACGGCCTCGAACCGGGCGGTCGCAACGAGAACCAGGGCGCCGAGTCGACCATCGCGCTGATCTCCACGTTCCAGCAGGCGCAGCGGCTCGGGGTGGGCAGTGCCCCGGCTCTCGCACCCACTTTCGCGTCGTCGTAGGCGGCGGCGTGATCTCGGTGAGCGGCCGGCATACCGAACCTCGCGTGCCACGTAGCGACCGCGCATGGGTGCATCGGGGCGCCCTGGCGCTGCGGCCGGATCCGAGCCGGGTGCTGGGGAGGCTGTTCCTGCCCGGCCAAGAGCTGCTATCCACCGGCACCTCGCGGGCCGACGCGGTCATTGCCCGGGTGCTGTCGCTCGACGAGGACGAAGCAGCACGGGTGCTCGCCGACACCGTTGCCGGATTCGCACCGCGGCATCACGACCTGGTCGGGATGTTCCGCGAGCACTTCGGTCTCGTGGCCCACCGCATCGACGGTGCCAGCGACCTCTCCACCACCCGACGGAACCTCCTGGGTGCCTATTTCACTCAGGAGTACGCGCTCGAGGCAGCCGCCCTGTTCAACCCGTCGCTGGTGGCGCACCCAGACCAGAGCGGGCTCGCCGACGGCGAGCTGCGTTTCGTCATGAGCCTGCGTGCGGTGGGTGAGGGTCACATCTCCAGCATCGAGTTCCGTACCGGTGTCCTGGGCGGTTCAGGCATCGGGTGCCGGTGACGACGCCGTTGGCGGTGCCGGCGGCGCGCGCGAGGTGCGTCTCGACCCCCCGGATCCGCACCCGGGTACGGGAGTGGTGACCCCCGGCTCCATGTCGAGCGACCGCAGGGCGGCCCCGTTCCCGGCAGTGATTCCAGCGCCGCCCGACGCGACGTACCGATTGCGCTTCGACGCAGGTCGACCCCTGTCTGCCCGGGTGGTCTTCCCCACGGTCCCCGTCGAGGCGAACGGCATAGAGGACGCGCGGTTCGTCCGCTTCACCGATCGCGGGCGGGTGACCTACCACGCGACGTACACGGCGTTCGACGGCTCGAACGTCGCCCCAAGGCTGCTCACGACCGAGGACTTCGTGACGTTCGAGAGCAGACACCAGATCGGGCCGTCGGCCCTCGACAAGGGAATGGCCCTCTTTCCTCGGCGGGTGGGCGGCGACTACATCGCGCTGACCCGCTGGGACCGCGAGACGCTGGGCCTCACCCGGTCGGACGACGCCGTCACGTGGGCAGCATCGACGACCCTCCTCCGTCCCGAGCGGCCATGGGAGCTGGTGCAGCTGGGCCAGTGCGGTTCGCCCGTCGAGACCGAGGCCGGCTGGCTGGTGATCACTCATGGTGTCGGGGCCATGCGCACGTACGGGCTAGGCGCCATACTCCTCGATCTCGAGGACCCCTCACGGGTCCTCGGTTCGCTGGCCACGCCCCTGCTCACCGCCACCGAGCAGGAGCGTGACGGCTACGTTCCCAACGTCGTCTACTCCTGCGGCGGCCTCGTCCACGACGGACAGCTGGTACTGCCGTACGGCTGCAGTGACGCCGAGGTGCGGTTTGCCTTCGTGGACCTCGAGCCCCTGCTTGAGCGGCTGCATTGAGCGGTCCCGACTCCACGTCCGCTGTGTCCAGGTCGCGCCGTGACCTCAGGATTTGCGCTGTGGGCGCAGCAGTTGGAGGGGCTGGGTCGGGCGCGGGTGCGCGGGGCGGGCGTAGCCTGCTAGTGGCGTTACGCACCGTTTGTTGGCCGCTGTCATCGGTCGGCCCGACCTTGGGGAGTTGTCACGTCCGAGCAGGACATTGGCGCGAGTGTTGCGGCCGGCTGCGGCAGCGACGGCCTTGATCTCGGGTGTGGCGGTGGCCGGGTACGCCGCACCCATGACGGGTACCGGCACGAGGCGTTCCTGTGGCGTGGCGCGGCGGAGTTCGTTGCCGGCACCGCTTCTTTTGTCCGGGAGGGCTTGGACGCGGGGCAGCCGGTGATGGCCGCGCTGACTGCGGCCCACATTGACCTGTTGCGGGATGCGTTGGGCTTGGACGCGGACCGGGTGGAGTTCCTCGACATGGCCGTGCTCGGTGCCAATCCTGCGCGGATCATCCCTGCGTGGCGCCGCTTCACCGCCCAGCACGCCGTCGGCCGGCAGCCGATGCGGGGAATTGGTGAGCCGATCTGGCATGGTCGCCGGAGTGTCGAGGTGGCCGAGTGCCAACTGCACGAGGCGTTGCTGAACATGGCCGTCGACCCCGACACCCCCCTATGGCTGCTCTGCCCGTACGACGCAGGCGCCCTTTCCGCCGACGTGATCGCTGAGGCTCATCGGTCCCACCCGGTGATCGTGGAGGTCGAGGCCCACCACGGCAGCACCGCGTACTCGGGAGCCCACCATGTGGGCGCGATGTTCGAGGCGGACCTGCCCCTTGTGGACGTAGTGGTCTCGGCGCGGGTCTTCGGGGACGGGGACTACGCCGCGGTGCGCGCAGACGTGTGCGCACACGCCACCTCGGCGGGTCTGAGCCAGGCCCGCACGGATGACCTTGTGCTGGCAGCCCACGAGGTTGCCGTCAACGCCGTCGAGCACGGCGGGGACAGCGAGCTGCGGATCTGGGAGCAGGACGAGGCATTGGTCTGCGAGGTTCGCGGCACGGGGCGGATCAAGGACCCACTGGTCGGGCGCCGCCTCCCACCCTGGGATGCGGTCCGGGGCCGCGGGCTATGGCTGGCCAACCAACTGTGTGACCTGGTCCAGATTCGTTCCGGGGCCGCGGGCACCACGGTGCGCCTGCATACCTGGCTGTAACTGTTCGCTGGGCGTGCACGGACGCGGTCGTGGCTTGTTCAGTCGTCCTGTAGTGATGGTCCGGTGCCGCCGGCCGCTGCAAGCCGTGGTGCACCGAGGGTCTGTCACGCTTTGTGGGCCTTCGGTAGGACGGAGACATGTGGGGCTTGGTTCCATTGGCCTTCGTCATGGTTCGGGCGCGCGACTTGGAGTAGGCTGATGAGCGGATAGTTGCCCTGGACCTCGGCGGCGCACACGCAACGCGTCCGGGGGTTCTGATGTTCAGGTCTTGGGTTCCGGTGAGTGCCTTTCATGCCTCCCTGGGTTCGGGCGCGGGGAGATGACGTCCGCATCGGAGCCGTCCGGGTTGTCGCGCGACGGACCGAGTGCTCTGCGAGGCGGCCGTTTGGCACTCGAGGCCTGGCACGTCGACCTCGGCCATGTCCGGGTGCTGACACTGTCTGGCGAGGCTGACATTGCCACCTGCGCCATCCTCCAGGAGCAGCTCGAGCGGGTGGTCCAGCTGTCCCGCGGACCGGTGGTGCTGGATCTGACGGCGCTCCGGTTCTGTGACGTGCTCTGCGCGCAGATGATCCTCGCGTGTGCCAGTACGACCCGACTCTGCCTGGCGGGAGCAGCGGCGGTGGTGCAGCGGCTGTTCGATCTGCTCGACCCGCTGCAGCGGGTGCCTCGATACTCAACGATCGGCGACGCGATCTCGCAACCTGGGCCCGAGCCAGGAGCGCCATCTCGGCAGTGGGCCGAGGTGGCCGACTTGGCCTCTCGGCTGGAACGCCGGATCTACCTCGTCCCCTGCGACGACGCGGCTCTCGAACATGAGTGTGCTCAAGCACGCGAGTGGGGTCTAGGTGCGGTCATCTGCCCCCCTGAGCAGGTGGCCGCAGCCACACGCCACTTGGGCGGCTCTGGCGTCCAAGTCGTCACGGGGCTTCCTCGGAGCGAGCCTGGCAGTCAGCCGCAGTCAGGGACTGCACTGGTGCGGGAGGCGACGCGGCTTGCCGCGGACGGCGCCGCCTGGCTCGGGGTGGCCGCCGCACGGGCCCAGCTCACCGGCCCCGGCCTGAGCGCATTCTGCGCTCTGCTGCGACCCGTCTGCAGCGTTCTGGACGAACAGGGTTCAGCGTTGCGGGTATTGCTCAACCTCCGGGGCCTGTCAGGGCCTGAGATCACCGACGCCTGCGAGGCCTTAGTGGCCGCCGGAGTGGGCTTGGTGCAGGGCGGCTCCGCCCAGGGTCCGGACCGGAGCGGGCTGTCCCAGATCCAGGTGATGCGCGCGGCACTGCCACCGTCGGTGCTGCTGAAGTGGACACATCCGGTGCGCACGGTCGACATCATGCTGATCTGCATCGCCGAAGGGGTGGACCGATTCAACGCTGACATTGCCAAGCTCCTCGCCTCCGCCAGCGAAGCGGCCGGCAACACGAAGCTGCGCCTACCAGTGCGCGGCCTCGACTACTGAGGCCTGAAGGTAGCGGCAGCGACGGCAGATCCGGCCGAGGCGTCATCGTCAACCACGCGTAGGCAGCGAACGGCGGGAACAATCAGCCATCCTTCAAGGTTGAGTAGAGGCGACTCAACTTCTCAGAAGGATCGTGATGACCGTGAAACAACTTCCGGTTCTGTTCCTCGACGACGCCGTGCTGTTGCCGGGGATGGTCGTGCCCATCGAGCTCAAGGACGATGCGCGCGCAGCCATCGACGCGGCACAGTCCGCTGCCGACAGCGGCACCCCCGAGCTCCTGGTAGCTCCCCGGCTCCACGGTGCTTACCCGTCCTACGGGGTGATAGCGCAGGTCGAGAGGGTCGGCACGTTCCGCGGCGGCTCACCAGCGGCAGTGCTGCGAACCGGCTCGCGGGCGCTCATTCGTTCCGGAGTGACCGGTCCGGGCGCCGCCCTGTGGGTCGAGGCGGAACCAGTCGCACCGACACCTGTGACCGACGAGGTGCGTGCCTTGGCCGGCGAGTACAAGAAGCTGGTCGTCGAGCTGCTCCAGAGGCGCGAGGCCTGGCAGATCATGGACTCGATCAACGCCATCACGGACCCCGACCTGCTCGCCGACACCGCGGGCTGGGCGCCGTATCTGTCGACCGAGCGCAAGTACCGGCTGCTCGAGACGCCCGGCGTGGCAGCGCGGCTCTCGCTGCTCATCGAGTGGACGAAGGCCTACCTGGCCGAGTCCGAGGTCAATGACCAGATCGAATCCGACGTCCGGGAGTCCCTGGAGAAGAACCAGCGCGAGTTCCTGCTCCGTCAGCAGCTCGCAGCGATTCGCAAGGAGCTCGGTGAGGGCGAGCCGGAGGGCTCGCTCGACTACCGCTCACGGGTGGAGGCCGCCGACCTGCCGGACGCCGTTCGCGAGGCGGCGCTGAGGGAGGTCGACAAGCTGGAACGCTCCAGTGACCAGAACCCCGAGACGGGCTGGATCCGCACGTGGCTCGACACCGTCCTGGACCTGCCGTGGGGCGTGACCACCACGGATATCTCCGACATCAACGCCGCCCGTGCGGTGCTCGACGAAGACCACCACGGGCTGGACGAGGTCAAGGAACGGATCGTGGAGTATCTCGCGGTCCGTGCTCGTCGCGCCGAGCGTGGCCTCTCGGTCGTCGGCGGCCGTCGCTCCGGCGCCGTCGTGCTGCTGGCGGGCCCTCCGGGCGTGGGGAAGACCTCGCTGGGGGAGTCGGTGGCCCGAGCTCTGGGTCGTCGATTCGTCCGGGTCGCCCTGGGTGGCGTTCGTGACGAAGCCGAGATTCGCGGCCACCGCCGCACCTACGTCGGTGCGCTCCCAGGCCGTATCGTGCGCGCCATCAAGGAGGCCGGGTCGATGAACCCGGTCGTCCTCCTCGACGAGGTCGACAAGGTCGGCTCGGACTACAGGGGTGACCCGGCCGCGGCGTTGCTCGAGGTGCTTGATCCGGCGCAGAACCACACGTTCCGCGACCACTACCTCGAGCTCGACCTGGACCTGTCCGACGTGCTGTTCATCGCGACCGCGAACGTGCTCGAGACCATCCCGCCGGCGCTACTTGACCGGATGGAGCTGGTGACCCTCGACGGGTACACAGAGGAGGACAAGGTCGCCATCGCCCGCGACTTCCTGGTGCCCCGGCAGCTCGAGCGCGCCGCGCTGACCGCCGCCGAGGTCACCATCACCGACGGCGCGCTGCGTGAGATCGCCGCGAGCTACACCCGTGAGGCGGGAGTCAGGCAGATGGAGCGGCTGCTCGCCAAGGCCTTCCGGAAGGCTTCGCTCGGCGACACCCCGGTCGACCATCGACAGGGACGATCTGAAGGACCTCATCGGTCGACCCAGGTTCACCCCCGAGTCCGGGGAACGCACCTCGGTCGCCGGTGTCGCAACCGGTCTCGCGGTCACCGGCGCAGGCGGTGATGTTCTCTTCGTCGAGGCGACCTCGGTCCCCGGCGACAAGCAAGGTCTCACCCTCACCGGCCAGCTAGGCGATGTGATGAAGGAGTCCGCGCAGATCGCCTTGTCGTGGGTCCGCGCCCACGCCAGCGAGCTCGGCATCGACGCGGCGCAGCTCGACCGACCGGTACACGTCCACTTCCCGGCCGGCGCGGTCCCGAAGGACGGGCCGTCCGCGGGCGTCACGATGACGACGGCCCTGGTCTCGCTCCTGACGGGGCGTCTGGTCCGCGCCGAGGTTGGCATGACCGGTGAGGTCTCTCTGACCGGACGGGTCCTTCCCATCGGCGGCGTGAAGCAGAAGCTGCTCGCCGCGCAACGGGCCGGGTTGACCGAGGTGTTCTTGCCCAAGCGCAACGAACCCGACCTCGACGACGTCCCGAAGGAGGTCCTCGCCGCGGTGACCGTGCACCTGGTCTCCGACGTCAACGAGATCCTCGCCAAGGCCCTCGAGCCTGCGGGCACGAACGGCAAGACGGGTCAGGCCGCCACAGCGGCCTGACCCGTCAGCGGTCGGTTGGGCTGTGGCTGCCGAGACGATGTCACGTTCAGCCGAGAAACGTGTCAGGCCTCAGCCGATCACGTTTCGTCAATGATCAACCGAGGCCACACACGGCAATGGTGCGCCATCAGGGACTCGAACCCCGAACCCGCTGATTAAGAGTCAGCTGCTCTGCCAATTGAGCTAATGGCGCGCGGTGAGAGACATTAGCAGGACGTCACCGCGCTGGTGAAATCGACCGTTTCCCGCCTCTCAGGAAGGCTTCTGGCGACGGGCCACCGCGATCAGTGCCGTGCCGGCGGCGAGGGCCAGGGTCCCCACTCCGACGGCCAGCCCCAGCCGTCGTAACCGCCCCGTGGCCGGGTCGGCGGCGGTCCGAGCCGCGGCGTCCGCAGCGGTTCCGGCCGCGGCGCGAGCGCGCGCCGCGGCGGTGGCGGGGTCGGACGTCGCGGGGTCAGACGACGGTGTGGCCGCTGCCCCTGAGCCGCCCCCGCCTGGCAGCGCCAGCGTGAACGCGGAGACGTCCGCCACCGGATGGCCGTCGGTCGAGATGATCCGGAAGGCCACGGCATACGGACCGGACACCAGATCGGTGCGCAGGCGCTCAGTCACCACGCCTCCCGCGATCGTCGGTGAGCCCACGCTCACCTGGCGTCCGTTGCCGTCCGTCACCACCACCGTGGTCAAGGTGGCCTCGAGGGGACCGGAGAAGGTCAGCACCACTGCCTTCGGTGGGCTGGTGAGGGTGGCGCCGGTCGGCGGCGAGATCGACACGAGCGTGGCATGCGCCTGCGCTGCGCCGGCCCCGAGGACGGTGAGCGCACCCCCCATGAGCAGGCTGACGAGCAGCGCCCAGGCCGCGTGGCGGCCCAGGCCGGGGTTGAAGCCGCATCCCGCTCGTCACCCCGCCATCCTCTCCCATGACGGAGCCCGTGACCTCCGGCGGCTGGCCGATATGCTCGGCCCGACGTCCGTCCGGGCGTCATCCACCGAAGGTGACCTCCGGGAGGAAGCCGGTTCGAGTCCGGCACGGTCCCGCCACTGTGACCGCGCGTTCGTCAGCGTGGAAGTCAGGAACTCCCGTCACCCTCACTCACCCGGGGCGTGGACACCCCAGGAGGAGCCTGCTGTGCATGTCTATCCCAGCGACCAGCGCGACGTGCTGCACGACATCATCCGCAACCGGCGCGACATCCGTCGCGGCTTCACCATGGAGCCCATCGACGACGAGGTCCTGACCCGCATCCTCACGGCGGCCCATCGAGCCCCCAGCGTCGGTCTGAGCCAGCCCTGGGACTTCCTGCTGCTCAGCGACGTCGAGCAGCGTCGCCGGGTCCAGTCGCTCGCCGCGGCACAGCGCGACACCTTCGCGGCCAGCCTGCCGGGCGGGCGAACCCGGCTCTTCGACGGCATCAAGGTCGAGGCGATCCTGCAGACCCCGCTCAACATCGTGGTCACCTGTGACCCCACCCGCGGCGGCCCGTTCACCCTCGGGCGCCATGCCGACCCCCGGATGGCGCCGTTCTCGACCGCGCTCGCGGTGCAGAACCTCTGGCTGGCGGCCCGCGCCGAGGGGCTGGGTGTGGGCTGGGTCAGCTTCTTCGACCCCGCCGAGCTGGGCCGCGAGCTGGGCCTTCCCGGAGCATGTCGAGGTGGTGGCCTACCTCTGCGTCGGGCACGTCGAGCAGTTCCCGCCGGCACCCGAGCTGGCGCTGTCCGGGTGGGCGAGAGCGCGTCCGCTGGCCTGGGCCGTCCACGACGGAGCATGGGGCAGCCGCCGCCTGCCTGGAGGAGAGAGCATGACCTTGCTGAGCGAGACCGTCGCCGCCGTGGAGCCGCCCTCGGCCGACGCGATGGCCGAGGCCGACGAGCGCCAGCAGCAGCTGACCAAGCCGCGAGGGGCGATGGGCGCGCTCGAGGAGCTGGGGACCCGGCTGGCCGGCATCGCCGGTCAGTGCCCGCCGCCGGTTCCCGAGCCGGTGGCCGTCGCCATCTTCGCCGCCGACCACGGCGTCCATGCGCAGGGCGTGTCCCCGTGGCCCCAGGAGGTGACCGCCCAGATGGTGGGCAACTTCCTCGCCGGAGGTGCCGCGATCAACGTCCTCGGCCGCCAGATCGGCGCCGAGGTCACCGTCGTCGACGTCGGTGTCGCCGCCGAGCTCGCCGGCCGCGCCTGGGCTGATGAAGCGTTCGGTCCGCCGTGGGACGGCCGACTTCACGAGCGGCCCGGCCATGACGCTCGACGAGGTGCAGCGCGCCGTCGACACCGGCATCGAGGTGGCTCGCGACCTGGTGGCACAAGGCAACCGGCTGCTCGTGGCGGGCGACATGGGGATCGCCAACACCACCTCCTCGGCGGCTCTCGTCTCGGTCTTCACCGGCCTGGACGTAGAGGCCGTGACCGGCCCCGGCGCGGGAAGCGACGACCGTATGCTGCGGCACAAGCAGGCAGTGATCCGTCAGGCTCTCGACCTGCACCAGCCGAGCGCGGACGAGCCTCTCGCGGCGCTGGCCGCGGTGGGTGGGCTCGAGCACGCGGCGATCGCGGGCTTCCTGCTCGGGGCGGCCGCGCTGCATACCCCTGTCGTCCTGGACGGGGTGATCGCCTGCTCCGCCGCGCTGGTCGCGCAGGCGCTGGCGCCCGAGGCCGTGGGGTACTGGGTCGCGGGACACCGGTCCAGCGAGCCCGGCGCGTCGGCGGCACTGGCCCACCTCGGCCTGAAGCCGCTGGTCGACCTGGACCTGCGGCTGGGGGAGGGCTCGGGTGCGGCGCTCGCCGTCCCACTGGTCCAGGCCGCGGCCCGCCTCCTCGGCGAGATGGCGACGTTCGACTCCGCGGGTGTCACCGACAAGGCGGGCGCGACCGAACCCGGCTGAGGAGCCGGAAAGACGAACGGTGGCCCGTGTCCTGGAGAGGACACGGCCCACCTTCTTCGGGGTGAGTGACGGGACTTGAACCCGCGACATCTGCGACCACAACGCAGCGCTCTACCAGCTGAGCTACACCCACCATGCGTCACGGCCGGACGGGGCCGGCCGTGCAAGCGAGGAATATCGTACCCGGTCCGGTGGGGTGCTCATGACCAGGCTCACCCAGCCGACTCGCCGACGGCGTCAGCTGTGGTCGACGACGTGGCGTGCCGCGATCGCCTTCGCCGTCTCGGAGTCGGGACCGGGCGGGGCGACGAACACCGCCTCGCGGTAGTACCGCAGCTCCGCGATCGACTCCCGGATGTCGGCCAGCGCCCGGTGGCCGCCCGACTTGCTCGGGGCGCTGAAGTACGCCCGGGGGTACCAGCGGCGCGACAGCTCCTTGATCGACGACACGTCGATGATCCGGTAGTGCAGGTGCGCCTCCAGCTCGGCCATGTCGCGCGCGAGGAAGCCGCGGTCGGTGGCGACCGTGTTCCCGCCGAGCGGCGCCTTGCGCGGCTCCGGGACCCACTGCCGCACGTAGGTGAGCACGAGGTCCTGCGCCTCCTGCATCGTCACGCCGCCGTCGAGCTCCTCGAGCAGGCCCGACGTGGTGTGCATGCCGCGCACGAAGTCGTCCATCTGCTCGAGGGCCTCGGCCGGTGGCTTGATGACGACGTCGACCCCGTCACCGAGCTGGTTCAGCTCGAAGTCGGTCACCAGCGCGGCCACCTCGATGAGCGCGTCGCGCTCCAGGGACAGGCCGGTCATCTCGCAGTCGATCCAGACGATGCGGTCGTTGACGGAGCGTTCCGTGGGGTTCTGGGGCACCGGACCACCTTAGGCCCGGCGCGCAGCGCAGTGCCGGTCGGCGGGCTGCACTAGCCTCCGACCCATGACGTGGGGACCACCGCAGCCGCGGGTCGTCGGGACGGCGCCGACCGGCCGGCGCGCCCTGCGTGGCTGGTTGTTCTCCGGCGTCATCGTCATCGGGTTCGCCCTGGCCGCCGTCGTGGTCGCCGCGTACTACGGCGCCACGCTGGGCCTGCTCACCACCCTGCTCGCCGTTCTCCTGGCCGCGATCCCGCTGGGCATCGTCATCCCGACGTTCCTCTGGCTCGACCGCTTCGAGGCCGAGCCCACCCGCTACCTCGTCGTCGCCTTCCTGTGGGGAGCCCTGTTCGCAGCGCTGGCGGCCGGCATCTTCAACTCGAGCGCGAACCTCGCCTTCGAGGCCGCGACGGGCGCCCCGGCCACCGCGACCATCGCGACCGCGGTGCTCTCTGCCCCCTTGGTCGAAGAGGCCTGCAAGGGTCTGCTCGTCCTGCTCGTGTGGCGGCTGCGCAGGCGCGAGTTCGACGGGATCGTCGACGGCATGGTCTATGCCGGCATCGTCGCGGCCGGCTTCGCGTTCACCGAGAACATCCAGTACCTCGGGCTGGCCTACCAGTCCGGGGGAGACCAGGGCCTGACAGGCACGTTCGTCGCCCGGTGCCTGCTCAGCCCGTTCGCGCACCCGATGTTCACGGTGCTCACGGGCATCGGGGTGGGCATCGCGGCGACGACGCGCAGCCGCGTCCTTCGGGTGCTCGCCCCGCTCGCGGGCTATCTGCTGGCGGTGATGTGCCACGCCCTGTGGAACATCGGCTCCCTGACCGGTGGTCAGGGGCTCGTGAGTGTCTTCATCGTGGTCGAGGTGCCGATCTTCCTCGCCTTCGTCGCCTTCGTCGTGTGGGCTCGACGGCGTGAGGGGCGCCTGATCGGCCTCTACCTCAGCCCGTATGCCGATGCCGGTTGGCTCAGCGCCAGCGAGGTTCAGCTGCTGGCGACGATGAGAGGACGCCGGTCGGCGCGGATGTGGGCGCGAGCGACCGGGGGTCGTGCCGCGCTGCGCTCGATGCGCGCCTTTCAGGATGCCGCGAGCGAGCTGGCGCTGCTGCGCCTGCGGATGCAGCACCAGGCCGCCGACCAGCGTGCCATCGAGACCGAGCAGCAGCTGCTCGGCACGCTCACCGCCCGTCGTCACGAGCTGCTGGGCGTCTCCTGACGAGAGCGGTCAGTGACGCAGCTGGACCTCGACCGGACGGTCGGTCAGCACGGCCACCGCCGCGGCATACCCGGTGTCGGGGAGCGTCACGTCGTGGAGCTGCACCGGCGCACGCGAGCGGCGTCTCGCCGCGCCACTGGACGAGCGCGGCACCGTCAGTCGGAGGGGTGACGACGACCTCACGCGGATCCACGACCAGCCCATGGCCCGAGGCCTTGAGGATGGACTCCTTGCGTGCCCAGACCTGCGCGCGCGCTGCTGCCAGGCCGGGTGCCGGCACGCCGTCGAAGCCGGCCCGCTCGTCCGGCGCGAGCGTGACGTCCTCGAACCCGTCGAAGCCCGCCTCGACGAGCTGCTCGACGTCGACACCGGTCTCACCCGCGCCCGTCACCGCCACGACGGCCAGCTCCCCGGCATACGAGAGGGAGACGAAGACGTCCTGGTGGCCGCGCAGGACCGGCTTGCCGTGGGCATGGCTGCCGCAGGTGGCACACGCCCGGTCGAAGGTGACGGCCCGCGGCGCCTGCCCCGTCCACTCGCCCGCCACCGAGCGCAGCAGCGCGTGGGCCGTGACGTATGCCGCCGGGTTGGCGCGGCGCGCCGCGCGCTCGCGCTCGTCGTCGTCGAGGACCTCGCGCAGCCCGGCCAGCACGTCGGGGTCGCTCGACACCCGGCGGGCGTAGACGGTCACCTGAGCGCTCACGGACCGATCATGTCATCGCCCTTAGACTGTGCGCGCCCGGTGACCCGGGCGCGCCTCCATAGCTCAGCTGGATAGAGCAAGAGCCTTCTAATCTCTAGGTCGCAGGTTCGAGTCCTGCTGGGGGCACCACGCGATGGTGCTGGTCCGCCTGACCCCCCGAGGTCTGGGCTGTCACGGTGACCTCCGACGCTCGATCAGCTCGTGGCGCAAGCCGAACACATCACCTGTTGCTGCATGGGCCCGCGCCGAGGGTATAGAGGTCACAAATCGCGCGCACGCGAGTAAACGCCGAGCTCATCGAACCAAACGAGTCACGGCGAAGCCGACACGATTGGTCCACATGGCCGTCTTTCCAAGTGGGGCAACGTCAGAGGGACTGGATGTTGTGCTGGAAATCGATCCTGGCTTCTTCGAGCTGCAGGTGTGAACCATGAGCTTGACTGGGAAGACGGCAGTGGGCGTCGTCACGATTCTGCTGGCCGCAACGCCCGTCGCGACCGCGGCCTACGCCGACCCGTCGACATCGCCATCGACGTCGACGGCAAGCATGAATGGGAACGCGGTGGGGTCCGCGGCGTTCGGAGTCACTCGCACCGTGGACGGGTGGGTGCACTACACCCACCTCTTCTCAGCACGGCTTTCCTTGAGGGGGAAGCACCATCGGACCCTTCAGGGCATCAAGAACTCGGATGGGTCATGCACCATGAGCGACTCGGGAACGGTAGCCGCTGGAGGCATGGGGCAGTACTCCGAGCCGTTGGCCGTCAACTCCGACCTATGCCAGGAGATTCTGCTGACTGGCACCCTGACGCAAGCGTCGGCCGCACAGTTGGCAGCGGCGAACGCGGCATTGTCGGACGTGAGGGACGTTTCGAGTGCATTTGGCTTTGCACCAGCAAGGGTCAAGAGCGCGCCTGCCCAGGCCCTGGGTGCGACCACGGTGACCAGCAGCGCATATTCGGGCAGCCGTTGGGTTGACCCGGCGTACGTGGTGATCACCGCCCTCACCAACGACCTATCGTGGCAGCGGACCGGCACCGCGGTTCCGAGCGCCAGCTACACGATCAAGCCGTATGAGTTCGCGTATGACGGCTGGTACAACTCCGGGACCCCGCACCCGCCGTTCAACTGGGGCCCGGGGTACGTGTCCATCACCTCAAGCGAGACCTTCACCAACGTCGACTTCGAAGCCCTTCTGCTGAGCCTTTCGATTGCGTTCGGTGGATGGTCCACGGTGTATGCCGCCTGCGGCTCGGACGTCTCACCTGCCGTTTTCACGCACACGGAGACGACTCGCGGCAAAGCCGATGGCAGCGTTAGCTGGTCGTGGAGCGACACGAAGAAGGGCGGATGCAGCAGCTTGGTGCACCACGACAGCTACGCCGGCTACGGGAGTTTCTGAACGAGGTAGTCAGGCCCCCACGGCATGCGTAGGGATCAAGCGGCCCACCACCTCAGAGTGATGGGCCGCTCGCGTCATCGCTCAAGGCTGTCTGGCGAGCATCGTGGCGATGACCAGAACTGCGGCTGCTGGGAGAACGTAGAGGCCGATAAGGATGGTGACAAGAGCCACCACAGCAAGCACCGCTACGAGGATGGCTAGCAGCAGTGCGATCGTCGCGAGCGAGGACCGGCGCTGCCCCCCTCTCTGGCTCTGCGCCACAAGTAGCGTGATGATCAGCGCTGTGGCTGCGGTCGTGGAGAACACGGTGATGCCGAGCCGGTCCCCAGCGGCAGCCAGCGTCTCACGAGGCTGAAGCCCTGGAACCCCTGTGTTTACGGTAATCAGCGGGACCGTCCAGATGGCCACCACCAGCAGTAATGACCATCCCAGACCTGCTAGTGACAGTCCCAGCGGCAACCGCCGCGTTGTTCCGCGTCTCGGGGAAGGCTGAGCATCTCGTGCTCTCAGTGCGCGTTCATCCCGTTTCATGGTCGTCCCCTCCTGGTCGGCTTAGACAGCCTTGTGAGCCACATCGCGACGCGTTCTATCTCATCCACCAGGCGAAGCGACTCCTGCGCATCACCTTCGATGGAGGAGAGCAGCTGCATGCCGAGCAGCCCAGCCATCACGGCGTGCGCCGCGGTGCCCGACGACGGTGCCAGAGCGGAAATCCTGCCCCCAGGCAAGGTACGTTCGAGTGCGGTTCGGGCCAGATCCTTCCAAGGAGCGATCCGTTCGCGGATCTCAGCGAGCATTGCCGGGTCGCGCTGCGCCGCTGCCATCACCTCAATAAGGACCGTGACATGCCCGTCGTTCAGGTCGCGAACCAGAATCTCGCGGACTCCGTCGAAAAGGGCCGCAGCATCTCGGGCGTTGGCCACTACCGGGCCATACGCGGTCATCCGCTCAGAGCTGACGTGGTCCAGGGCCGCCAGAAGCAGGGCCTTCATCGATCCGAAGTGGTAAAAGACGAGCGCCTGGTTCACGCCGGATCGGGCACCAACCTCGCGGGCAGTCGCTCCGGTTGCGCCGAGCTCCCGAAGTGCGTCGACACACGCGTGAACCAGCGCCAGACGGGTCGCCTCGGAGCGAGCGTCGTGCGCCATCGATCTCATGGCCCGTCCCATGGCCATCCCTTCGCCGCCGCGAGTTGAGCGCTTGCTTAAATCATGCGCTCAACTGAATGAGCGGGCAAGGACATGCGGGACCTCGCTTCAAGGCTCGCCGCGCCGGGCGCGCCTCCATAGCTCAACTGGATAGAGCAAAAGCCTTCTCATCTCTAGGCGCCGATCAGGCGGGGGTGCGGCGTGCGACCTCGATGCGAGCGGAATGCCAGACCACGCGCGGGTTCACGCGGTCGCCATGAAGGGCCATCATGGCGTCGAGCTTCACCTGGCTCACGCCTGCCTCTCCTTCAGCCTGACGATCTCGGCGCGGGCAGCAGCGACGAGCTCGTCGTTGGTGTGGGCCTTGCCCCACAGGCCCCAGCCGCCCTCGACCGCTTCGGTCAAGAGGACCCAGGTGCGCTTCCGCAGGCCGTCATCGCCGGCGGCCTCTGCAATGAGACGGGTGAACTGCTCGGTCACGGCCTCCTGCTTGGGCCGGTCCAGCGCACCGGCGTTCGTCAGCACCTGGACGCGGACATAGCTCGAGTCCCCGTTGACGTTCGAGATGGTGGCGACGTCGTGGACGAATGCCGCGGTGTTGTCCCGGAACATCGGGATGTCCGGGACACCTTCGATGGTCATCAGCGTGGTTGCCAAGGTCTTGGCGAGGGCCGCCGCATCGGGGAAGGTGCCCCCGGTGGCGTAGACATCGATCATCGGCATGGGAAGGCCACCTTTGCATCGGAATCTGTATGACGTTCGTCATATTCTATGCACGGTATCATAGGAATCGCAGCCACCCCCGGACGAAGTTGGTGAACAGTTGGCAAGCGACGTACCCACCCGTATGGCTCAGTCGGCCCTCTGGCTGATCGCTGAGCGCGGCGTTCGCGGCACCTCCATCGCCGACGTGCTCGAGCGTTCAGACACGCCACGGGGCTCGGTGTACCACCACTTTCCCGGTGGAAAGGATGAGATCGTCCTCGCAGCGATGGACTACATGGCCACCGAGGCACTCGCCCCGATCCGCGCGCTGGCTGGCGAGGACGTCGCCGGCGTCATCGTCGGTTTCCTCGACATCTGGCGCGGCATCCTGGCGAAGTCGGCTTTCGGCGCCGGGTGCGCAACCGCCGGCGTCGCCATGTCAGCGGAGACCGACCAGCTGGCTGAGGCCGCGCGACGGGTCTTCGAGGCGTGGGTTGCCGAGATCACGGATCTGTTCATCGCTGCCGGCCTCGACCACGCACGTGCCCGAGATCTTGCCTGGATGCTCTTCGCAGCCACCGAGGGTGCGGTCATCTTCGCCCGCGCCGAGAAGTCCATGCGTGCAGTCGACCTTGTCGAGCGACAGATGCTGACCCTGGCCAAGAGCTAGCCCGTCAGCACCGGTCAGTCGTGTGGCGGGCCGGTCAAGGGGGCGGTCCCGACCACCTCGTGGCGCGGTCGCCCGCGGCGCCCCTCGCCGAGGTAGGAGCTGATCAGGCTGATCTCGCGCGTGGTCCAGGTCGGCCCGGCATACCCGTCCAGCACGCGCAGCCACCGGGTGGCCTCGGTCGGGCGCCGGAACCGGGCGAGCGTCAGGTGGGCGTGGAACCTGCCGCCCTGCGGTGCCCCGCCCGCGTGGCTGCACGCATCGCGCACCCGGCGGGCCAGTGGGTCGAGCGCCCCGCCTGACCCCGGTCCAGAGCACCCGCGCCTCCGCGACCTGGGGGAACGCCCCGGACCCGACCAGCCGCAGCTCGACGGGGGGATGCGTCGCCGCCACCTCCGCCACCGCCCGCTCCACGTCCTCGACGACTCGCTCCGGGACCGCCGCCATGAACGCCAACGTCACATGCCACTGGTCGGGGTCGGTCCAGCGGAGGTCCGGGCCGGCCTCCTGGCGAGGCTCGAGGAAGGCGGTCAGGTGCTCGACCGCCGCCGTGCGGACGGGGTGAGGGCCGCGAAGAGTCGCATGAGGCCATGGTGACCGCTGCCGGGCTAGATTGGACGCCCAGGATGCCGGAGGGGAGGCCGTATGCCGGCGTGGAGGCGAGAGGTGCCGCTGCCGCGACTGTGGTTCCTCACGGTGCGGATGGTCGAGGTCGCCACGCTGGCCCTCGTCCTCGGTGCGGGGCTGGAGCTCTGGGAGGCCTTCCGGGCCAGCGGTCAGTTCACTCCCGACGGCGGGGACGGCGGCAGCGCCGTCACCCCGGTGCCGTTCATGCGCCGGGTCGTCGCGCTGGCCTTCTACAGCGGGCTGTTCAGGGCGCCGCTGAGCCTGGTGCTGGCGGCGTTCCTGCTGGCGGGCGCGGTGGCCGTGCTGGCCGAGCGGACAGCCGGTGCGCCACGCGCGGCTGCTGCGCTGGGAGGTGCTGGGCATCTGGGCCCTCGACCGCGCTCGGCGTGGTGGTGCTCGTGCTGCTCAACGCCGTCGCGATGTTCGGCGACAACCCCTACGCCAGCAACGACCCGTCGGTCATCTCCGGCTATGCCGGGTCCCGGCCTCGTCGAGCAGGCCGCCATGGGGCTGTCCTGGCCCGTGGGCGCCGCCCTCGTCATGGCCGCCGTGGGCCTCTGGTGGCTGCGCCTCCCCGCGGACCCCGACGCCGGCCCGCCGGACCGACGACCACACCGCTGCTGGCGACGACGCCGAGACCTCCCGCGACGAGTCGCCGGTCGACGTCGCGAGCGAGGACCGGATCGTGCTCGATGACGTCGAGCAGATCGAGCCGGTCGAGGCTCTGTGGCGGGACGGATCGTCAGGCGACGGTGCGACCGACGGGGCGACCCCGAACGGCTACGAGGACTTCTTCCGTCGATTCTGATGCCGCGGGCTCTTTGGCTAGGCTGACGCCCGTGAATCCAGGGGTCGACGCCATGTCCGTGCTCGGCGCCGTCACCGCCCTCCGCGACGAGGTCGCGGCTGCTGACCTGCCGCTCGAGCTCCCGGACGTCGCAGCCGGGCGAGCCGCCCGGCTGGCCCTGCTCAACCAGCTCGACGACTACGTCCTCCCACGGCTGCGGTCGGTCGACGCGCCGCTCGTGGCGGTCGTCGGAGGTTCGACCGGGTGCCGGCAAGTCGACCCTGGTCAACTCGGTCGTCGATGCCGAGGTCAGCCGCTCTGGCGTGCTGCGCCCGACCACGACCACGCCGGTCCTGGTCCACCACCCCCTGGACCGGCGCTGGTTCGCCGACGAGCGGATCCTGCCCGGCCTGTCGCGGGTGACGGGCGCGCGCGAGCGACGCCGACGGCGCCGGGCTCGCTGCGACTCGTGGAGTCCGTCGTCGCTGCCCCCGGGCATGGCCCTGCTCGATGCCCCCGACATCGACTCCGTCGTCACCGCGAACCGCGCGCTGGCCACCCAGCTGCTGGCGGCCGCCGACCTCTGGCTGTTCGTCACGACGGCCGCGAGATATGCCGACGCAGTGCCGTGGGACCTGCTGCGCGACGCCTCCGAGCGGGGTACCGCCATCGCGATCGTCCTGGACCGCGTTCCGCCCGAGGTCATGACGGACATCCGCAGCCACCTCGCCGGGATGCTCCGCGAGCACGGCTTCACGACGGCTCCGATCTTCGGCATCCCCGAGACGAGGCTGACCTCGGCCGGGCGCCTGCCCACGGCCGATATCGCTCGCCTGAAGTCCTGGCTGACCGCGCTCGCCAGCGACGCCCGGGCCCGCACCGTCATCGTCCGCCAGACCCTCGATGGTGCGCTGGCGTCCTTGCACACCAGGGCCTCGACCATGGTCGGCGCGAGCCAGGAGCAGGCCGATGCGGCCGAGGCGCTGACGCAGGTCCCGGCGAGCGCCTACGCCGAGGCTCTCCGCAACGTCGAGCACGGCATGACCGACGGCACCCTGCTGCGCGGCGAGGTGCTCGCCCGCTGGCAGGAGTACGTCGGGACCGGCGAGTTCTTCAAGCAGGTGGAGTCGGCCGTCGCCAAGGTGCGCGACCGCATCACCGCAGCGGTCAAGGGGACGCCGCCGCCGTCCGGCGATCTCGGCGAGGCGCTGCAGTCCGGGGTCGCGGCCCTCGTCGCGGCCCAGGCCCATGGCGCGTCGGCCACCGATCGCCCGCACCTGGCGCCAGCTGCCCGGCGGAGACCCTGTGCTCGCCGACCACCCCGGCCTGGCCCAGCCGGCCGCCGACCTCGGGCCGCGCATCGACCGGCTCGTGCGTGACTGGCAGGGCGAGGTGCTCCAGCTCGTCCGCAGCGAGGGCCGCGACCGTCGCACCACGGCGCGCATCGCGGCATACGGCGTCAACGGGATCGGGGTGATCCTGATGCTGGTCGCCTTCGCCCACACCGGCGGCCTCGTCGGTGCCGAGGTCGGCATCGCCGGTGGCACCGCGGTGCTGGCCCAGAAGGTCCTGGAGGCCATCTTCGGCGACCAGGCGGTGCGAGAGATGGCCACCAAGGCGCGCCGGCGCCTGCTCGAGCAGGTGCAGGAGCTGTATGCCGCGGAGCAGGCCCGGTACGAGCTCGCGCTCGCGGGCCTGGACGACCTGGCAGGCCAGAGCGTGCGCCTGGACAAGGCCGCGGCAGCGGTGAAGGCGGTTCGATGACTCCCCTGAGGATGGGCAGCCGGCAGGCCCCGGCGATGACGGCCGAGGACCTGGCGCTGCGCGCGCGAGCCCTGGGCGACGCCCTGGGCTCCGGTCAGGCTCAGCTCGACCAGCGTGCCGTCGAGGCGGCGCGCGAGGTCATCGTCAAGATCGGCGAGCGCACCTCGAAGACCGGGGGGCACACCGTCGTGGCGCTCGCCGGTGCCACCGGTTCGGGCAAGTCCAGCCTGTTCAACTGCCTGGTCGGCGCGCCCGTGGCGCTGGTGGGCGCCCGCCGTCCGACGACCTCGCGGCCGGTGGCCGCCGTCTGGGGCGACGAGGACGCGACGGAGCTGCTCGACTGGCTGGGCGTGAGCCAGCGCCACCACGTGGCGGGTGCGACCAGCTCCGAGGGTGCCGTCGGCAGTCTCGACGGCCTCGTGCTGCTGGACCTGCCCGACTTCGACTCCCGCGTGACCGCCCACCGCGAGGAGGCCCAGCGCGTGCTGGCCCTGGTGGACGTGTTCGTCTGGGTCACCGACCCCCAGAAGTATGCCGATGCGCGGCTCCACGAGGACCACCTGGCCGCGTCTCGCGACCCACGACGCGGTGACGCTCGTGGTGCTCAACCAGTCGGACCGCCTGACCGACGAGGAGCTCGGGCGGGTGCGCGACGACCTCGTGAGGCTGGCGCAGGCCGATGGCATCGGCACGGTGCGGGTCTTCACGACCTCCGCCACGACCTCCGCGGGTGTCGCCGACCTGCAGGCTGCGCCTGGCCACTGCCGTGGCCGGCCAGAACGCCGCTCGTCATCGTCTGGCCGCCGACATCAAGGCGGCTGCCGGCCGGGTCCGAGCCGGAGTCGCGGACTCGGAGCCGCGCCCTGGCCGACGATGCCGACGACGACCTGGTCGAGGCCCTGGGGCGCGCGGCCGGTGTCCCGACCGTCGTCGCCGCGGTCGAGCGGGACTACCGTCTCCAGGCCTGGGGCCGCACCGGCTGGCCCTACACCCGCTGGGTCCGCGGCCTGCGGCCAGACCCGATGAAGCGACTGCGGCTGGACGACCGTGCCTCGGTGGACCGCACGCTGGGGATCACGGCTGCGGACGTGCGCAGCGTGCTCGGACGGTCGTCGCTGCCGCCGCCGTCGCCGGCCGCCCGCTCCGCCGTCGAGCTGGCCACCCGCGCCCTCGGCGACGACGCGGCTCGGGGGCTGCCGCCGCGGTGGGCCGAGGCGGTGGCCGACGCCGCGACGCCGCCCGGACCGGACCTCGCCGACGCCCTCGACCAAGCAGTCGTGTCCACCTCGCTGAAGATGCGTCCGCCGTGGTGGTGGCGGGTGTTCGGGGTCGCCCAGCTGGTGCTGGCGGCCGTCGACGGTGCTGGGTCTCGGATGGCTGCTCGTGCGGGCCGTGATGAGCTGGCTGGCGTTGCCGCCGCTGGGCACCCCCGGCTCGGGGTGCTGCCTGCTCCGCTGCTGATGGTCGTCGGTGGCCTCGTCCTCGGGCTCGTGCTGTCCACTGTCAGCCGACAGCTCGCCCGTCGGGGCGCCCGCCGGCGCGGCGAGCGGATCCGCCAACGGCTCCTGGGGGCAGTGGCCGGCGTCGCCGGAGAGCGCATCGTCGAGCCGGTCCGGGCGGTGCTCGCCAGGCATCGTGACACCCGACGGGCCTTGGACCGCGCCACCAGCTGAGCTCGGCCCGTTGTCCTCGCGTCCGCGTCCTCGCGTCTGTCGTCACGTTTGTCGTCACGCTTCTGCACAGGCGAGGGGCGGCGCTGGCCGGCGTCCACAGGCCTGCCGCTAGCTCGTGGCGGCAGACGCCGGCTCGGCGGAGCCTTCTCTCAGCCCCGACATGGGGAAACGAGGAGAAGGGGAGATGACGATGAACGAGATCTACACGACGGTGCAGGGGCGAGTGGTGGCGCCGCCGGAGTCACGGACGACGCGTGGGGGAGTGCCGTTCACGGCCTTCCGGCTGGCGTCGACGGTGCGTCGGCCCAACCCGCAGACCCGCACCTACGAGGACGGGCCGACGAACTTCTTCAACGTCACGGCGTTCCGCACGCTCGGCGCCAACGTGGGCAACTCGCTGAAGAAGGGCGACCCGGTCGTCGTCTACGGCCGGCTGAGGGTGAACCAGTGGATGCGCAGCGACAACATCCCGGCCACCTCGGTCGAGATCGACGCCTACAGCGTGGGCCACGACCTCACGTGGGGCACGACCGAGCTCGTCCGCGTCTCCCGGGCGCAGGTCGACCAGAGCGACCGGCTCGCCGACGAGGCGGTGCAGCAGGTGCACGCCGCAGCTGGAGGGCCAGCTCGACCCCGAGGCCGCCGACTCGGACGACTACGTCATGCATCAGGGCCACCCGGACCCGGAGACCGCGGGGCGGCCTCCCGGCCGAGGAGCACGCCGATGCCGGCCCCGAGGACGCCGACAGACGGGGCCGTCCCGCCTCACCTGGCCACGGTCTGACGGGGGCTCGCACTGGATTCGGGCCTGGGGGCGGCGACGGATAGCCTTGCCCCCATGCCCGAGTTCATCTACGTCATGTCTAAGGCCCGCAAGGCTCACGGCGACAAGGTCATCCTCGATGACGTCACCCTCTCGTTCCTGCCCGGAGCCAAGATCGGCGTGGTCGGCCCCAACGGGGCGGGCAAGTCCTCGGTGCTCAAGATCATGGCTGGGCTCGACCAGCCCTCCAACGGCGAGGCCCGGCTGACGCCGGGGTTCTCGGTCGGCATCCTCATGCAGGAGCCCGAGCTCAACGAGTCGAAGACGGTTCTCGGCAACGTCGAGGAGGGCGCCGGCGAGATCAAGGCCAAGCTCGACCGCTACAACGCCATCTCTGCCGAGATGGCCGAGCCCGACGCCGACTTCGACGCGCTGATGGAGGAGATGGGCAAGCTCCAGGAGGCCATCGACGCGGCCGACGCCTGGGACCTCGACTCACAGCTCGAGCAGGCGATGGACGCGCTGCGATGCCCGCCGCCGGACGCCGACGTCACCGTCCTCTCCGGAGGCGAGCGCCGTCGCGTGGCCCTGTGCAAGCTGCTCCTCCAGAAGCCCGACCTGCTGCTGCTCGACGAGCCCACCAACCACCTCGACGCCGAGTCGGTGCTGTGGCTGGAGCAGCACCTCGCCGCCTACCACGGTGCTGTCGTCGCGGTCACCCACGACCGCTACTTCATGGACAACGTCGCCGGCTGGATCCTCGAGCTCGACCGCGGTCGCGCGTACCCCTACGAGGGCAACTACTCCACCTACCTCGAGAAGAAGGCCGCCCGCCTCGAGGTCCAGGGCAAGAAGGACGCCAAGCTCGCCAAGCGCCTCGCCGGCGAGCTCGAGTGGGTCCGGTCCAACGCCAAGGCGCGTCAGACGAAGTCCAAGGCGCGACTGGCCCGCTACGAGGAGATGGCCGCCGAGGCGGACCGCACCCGCAAGCTGGACTTCGACGAGATCCAGATCCCGCCGGGCCCGCGCCTGGGCAGCAAGGTGATCGAGGTCAAGAACCTCCGCAAGGGGTTCGGCGACCGGGTGCTCATCGACGACCTCTCGTTCACGTTGCCGCGCAACGGGATCGTCGGCGTCATCGGGCCCAACGGCGTCGGCAAGACGACGCTGTTCAAGACCATCGTGGGACTCGAGGAGCCCGACGCGGGGGTCGTCGACGTGGGCGAGACCGTCTCGATCTCCTACGTCGACCAGAGCCGCGGCGGCCTCGACCCGAACAAGAACCTGTGGGAGACCGTCTCGGGCGGCCACGACTACATCCAGGTCGGCCACGTCGAGATCCCGTCGCGCGCCTATGTCTCGCAGTTCGGGTTCAAGGGTCCCGACCAGCAGAAGAAGGCCGGCGTGCTGTCCGGTGGCGAGCGCAACCGCCTCAACCTCGCCCTGACCTTGAAGGAGGGGGGCAACCTCCTCCTGCTCGACGAGCCGACCAACGACCTCGACGTCGAGACGCTGGGCTCCCTCGAGAACGCCCTGCTCGACTTCCCGGGCTGCGCCGTGGTGATCAGCCACGACCGGTGGTTCCTCGACCGGGTGGCGACCCACATCCTCGCCTACGAGGGCACCGAGGAGAACCCGAGCAGCTGGTACTGGTTCGAGGGCAACTTCGAGGCGTACGAGGCCAACAAGGTCGAGCGTCTGGGCGCCGACGCCGCGCGCCCGCACCGGGTGACCTACCGCAAGCTCACCCGCGACTGACCTCGGTCGACCGACTGCGCCGCCGCCTGAGCCCTCTCGCTCAGTCGGCGGCGGCGGCCGACCGGCGGGCACGCACGAGCCGAAGGCCGAGATCGGCATACGACGCTCCGATGGCCTTCGGGGTGCGCTTGATCTCCGGGTCGTACCACCGTGCCACGTCCACGGCCATCGACATCAGCGCCAGGGTCGTGTCACGGACGTCGTCCACCTCGAAGTCGCCGCGGCGCACCCCGTCGGCGACCACCTCGCGGAGCACCCCGTCGATCTGCTTGCGCAGGGCCAGCACGGCGTCGCGGTGCTCGGGCGTGAGGTTGCCGAACTCGTACTGCACGATCCGGGCGACGCGGTAGTGCTCGGCGTGCCACCGCGCGAACGTCCCCATGATCGCCCGGAGCGCCTCGGTGGGGGACTCGGCCTCACGTGCGGCCCGGAGCAGGAGCTCCAGCGCCACCTGGTGGCCCTCGCGGGAGAGCTGGAAGAGCAGCTCCTCCTTGGACGCGAAGTGCACGTAGACCCCCGCAGGGGACAGCCCGGCCCGTGAGGCGATGTCTCGGGTCGTGGTCGCATGGAAGCCCCGGTCCGCGAAGGCCTCCGCCGCCGCCTCGAGCAGGCGGTGCGGGGCGTCGGTGCCCGCGTCCACGGGGCGCGCAGGGCTGGACATGGTTGACAGCATGCCTCAGCCATCGCAGACTAAGCAAGCGCTTAGTCACCTCGAAGGAGAGCCATGCCCCGCAACGTCTACGGTCCCGACCACGAAGCCTTCCGCAGCTCGGTCCAGGAGTTCGTCGAGCGGACGCTGAAGCCGCGCGCCCAGCAGATGCTCGAGGTCAAGTCGATCGACCGCGACATCTGGAAGGAAGCCGGCAAGCAGGGCCTGTTCGGGCTCGACATCCCCGAGGAGTTCGGTGGCGCCGGCGCCGATGACTACCGCTTCAACGCGATCGCCGCCGAGGTCATCTCCGGGTTCAACTTCGCGGTCTCGTCGTGCTTCGGCATCCACTCCGACGTGTGCCCGCCGTACATCGTCGACCTCGGCACGCAGGAGCAGAAGGAGCGCTGGCTGCCGGGCATGGCCAACGGCGACCTCATCTGCGCCATCGCCATGACCGAGCCCTCCGGCGGGTCCGACCTCGCCGCCCTGAAGACCACCGCCGTGCGCGACGGCGACGGCTGGCTGCTCAACGGCTCCAAGACGTTCATCACCAACGGCTACCAGGCCGACCTGGTCATCGTGGCGGCCCGCACCGACGCCTCGAAGGGCGCCAAGGGCATCACCCTGTTCATGGTCGAGGCCGGGCATGGAGGGCTTCAGCCGCGGGCGCAAGCTCGACAAGGTGGGCCAGGAGGAGTCCGACACCGCCGAGCTGTTCTTCGAGAACGTGCGCGTGCCCGACAGCAACCGGCTCGGCGACGAGGGCATGGGCTTCATCGCGATGATGCAGCGCCTGCCCCAGGAGCGCGTGGGAGCGGCCGTCGCCAACACCGCGCACGCGTTCCAGATCCTGCGCGAGACCATCGAGTACACCAAGGAGCGCAAGGCCTTCGGCCAGTCGATCGGCTCCTTCCAGCACAACAAGTTCAAGATCGCCGAGCTGCAGACGCGCCTGGAGGTCACCCAGGCCTACGTCGACGACTGCATCGCGGCCCACGCCGAGAAGAAGCTCACGCCGGTCGACGCCGCGAAGGCCAAGTGGTTCAGCGCCCAGACGCAGAACGACGTGCTCGACGAGTGCGTGCAGCTCTACGGCGGCTACGGCTTCATGAACGAGTACCGCGTGGCCCGCGCCTGGCGCGACGCCCGGGTCTCGAAGATCTGGGCCGGGTCGAACGAGATCATGAAGGAGCTCATCGGCCGCGACCTGGGCCTCTGACGTGGCGGTCCACGACGGCGGCGTCCACGAGGGCGCCGTCGCCATCGTCACCGGCGCGTCCAGGGGCATCGGTCTCGGCATCGCCGAGAAGCTCGTCGCCGAGGGTGCGCGCGTGGTCGTGACCGCGCGCAAGCCCGAGGCGCTGGCCGAGGCGGTCGAGCGGCTCGGCGGCCCGTCCAGAGCGCTGGGCATCGCGGGAAACGCCGCCGACGAGAGCCACCAGGACGAGGTGCTCCAGGCCGCCCGAGACACCTTCGGCGGCCTCGACTACCTCGTCAACAACACGGGCATCAACCCGGTCTACGGCCCGATGCTCGACACCTCGCTCGACACCGCGCGCAAGATCATGGAGGTCAACGTCCTCTCGGCGTTCTCCTGGACCCAGAAGGCGGTCGCGGCCGGCCTGGGCAGCCCCGAGCGGCCCGGCGCGGTCGTCAACGTCGCCTCGATCGCCGGGCTCGGTGCCACGGGCAGCATCGGCTGGTATGCCGTGAGCAAGGCGGCGCTGATCCACCTCACCGTCGAGCTGGCCTACCAGCTCGGCCCGGCGGTGCGCGTCAACGCCGTGGCGCCGGCCGTCGTCAAGACACAGTTCGCCCAGGCGCTCTACGAGGGGCGCGAGGAGAAGGTCGCCGCGGCATACCCGATGAAGCGCCTCGGCGCCCCCGAGGACGTCGCCGGGGCGGTGTCGTTCCTGCTCTCCAAGGACGCCGGCTGGGTCACCGGTCAGGCCCTGGTGGTCGACGGCGGAGTGACCCTCGGCGGCGCTCTGTGACTCTCGACCTGACCGGCCAGGGCGTCGTGGTGACGGGCGCCGGGAGGGGGATCGGCGCGGCATACGCGAAGGCCTTCGTCGCGCGAGGCGCGCAGCGTCGTGGTCAACGACCTCGACCCGGCCACGGCGCAGGCGACCGCTGACCGGCTTGGCGCGACGGCGATCCCCGGTGACGCGTCGAGCGAGGCCGGCGTGGGCGCCCTCGTCGAGCAGGCGCGTGCGCAGCTCGGCCGCATCGACGTCTTCTGCGCCAACGCAGGCGTCGCCCGCGGTGGCACCGAGGCCGTCGACGAGAAGGCCTGGGAGGTGTCCTGGAACGTCAACGTGATGGCGCATGTCCGGGCCGCCAAGCTGCTGGTGCCCGAGTGGCTGGAGCGCGGGAGTGGCACGTTCGTGACGACGGCGTCCGCCGCCGGGCTGCTGTCCATCCCCGGCGCCGCGCCCTATGCCGTGACCAAGCACGCGGCCGTGGCGTTCGCCGAGTGGCTTTCGATGACCTACGGCGACAAGGGAATTCGCGTCCACGCGGTGTGTCCGCAGGGCGTGCGGACCGACATGCTGTGGAGCTCGGGTGCCGCCGGTCGCGCCCTGATGGAGCCGTCTGCCGTCGACCCCGACGACGTGGCCGCTGACCTGCTCGCCGCGATGGAGGACGGGCACTTCCTCGTGCTGCCTCACCCCGAGGTCGGGCCGATGTATGCCGGGAGGGCGGCCGATCCCGACCGCTGGCTGGCGGGGATGCGGCGGATGGCGGCGGGGCTCCCCGCCGTCACCATGGGCACGGACTGAGCGGAGGCTCATCGTGAAGGCGTGGCAGGTGCGCAGTCTCGGCGAGCCGGTCGACGTGCTGGTGGCCTCGGAGGTGGCCGAGCCCGTCGTGGCGCCTGGCCACCTTCGGGTCCGCGTCCGGGCGATGGCGGTGAACTTCCCCGACATCCTCATGGCGCGTGGCCTGTACCAGGTGCGTCCGGACCTCCCGTTCGTGCCGGGCGTCGAGGTATGCGGCGAGGTGCTCGAGGTCGGACCGGTGCCCGACGGCCTTCCGGTCAGCGTGCCGGCGTTCTCGGTCGGTGACCGGGTGGTGGGGACGACGGCAGTGCCGCACGGCGGTCTCGCGGAGCAGTGCCTGATGCCGATGACCGGAGCCTTCCCGGCGCCGGAGGGTCTCGACGACGCCCAGGCGAGCGGTCTGACGATCGCCTACCAGACGGCATACGTCGGGCTCGTTCGTCGTGCGGCGCTGAGCCGCGGCGAGACGCTCGTCGTGCACGCGGCAGCCGGCGGTGTGGGGCTGGCCGCCGTCCAGGTCGGCAGCGCCCTGGGGGCTCGCGTGGTCGCCGTCGTGGGTGGGCCGCACAAGGCGTCGGTGGCACGGGCGGCTGGTGCCGATGTGGTCGTGGACCGGACCGGGACCGACCTCGTGGCCGCGCTCAAGGAGGCCGTGGGGCCGCGCGGCGCGGACGTCGTCTTCGACCCCGTCGGCGGCGCCGCGTACGAGGCCTCGACCAAGGTCGTGGCGTTCGAGGGTCGCATCGTCGTCGTGGGCTTCGCGAGCGGCACGATCCCGTCGCCGTCGCTCAACCACGCCCTGGTCAAGAACTACTCGATGGTCGGGCTGCACTGGGGGCTGTACCTGCAGCGCGACCATGCCGTCGCGCTGGAGGCGCATCGTCAGCTGGCTGAGTGGGTGGTCGACGGGCGTGTGAAACCCCTTGTCTCCCAACGGGTTTCCTTCGAGGAGGCGCCCGGCGGCTCTCACCCGGGTGGCGGCGGGTGAGAGCACGGGCCGGGTCGTGGTGCTGGGCGCCTGAGGGCCGCTGTTGCGCTGCGCTCAGGCGCGGCGCGTGACGAGCTGCTCGAGCGCGTCGTAGGAGTCGTTGAGCCCACCCTCCATCCCGGAGGCCAGGACCATGTCCACGGTCTCGGAGGAGTCGTAGGTGATGACCGCCCGCAGGGTCGTGGCGCCGTCCTGCTCGGTGTAGCTGGACTCGACGAGCGCCGGCGGGCTCTGGATGTTGTCGAAGACCTCGGTGTGCACGATGCGGTGGGGCGGGTCGAGCTCGCGGTACTCGCCCGAGAACGACACCTCGTCGCCGCCCGGCGTGACCTGGGCGAAGTGCCAACGGCCGCCGACCCGGAGGTCGACCTCGCAGGTCGTGACCTCGCCGTGGCCGGCGCCCCACCACTGGCGGATGTGGTCGGGGTTGGTCATGGCCTCGTAGACCAGTGCTGCGGGAGCCGCGAAGGTCCTGGTGATGACGAGCTGCTTGCCGTCGCGGGCGACGGAGGCGCGCTGGTGCGTGCTGGATGCGGTGTTGGTCATGGCTGCTGCTCCTTGCGTGCTGGCGGTGTGGGCGTGGGTGTGGGTGTGGGTGGTGCCTGGTGCGTCTGGCGGCGCGGGGGTCGCGTCCTGGAGCCGGGTGAGGTAGGCGTCGAGGCTGTCGAGGTTGGCCTCCCAGTGGCGGCGGTACTCCTCCAGCCACGACGTCGCACTCCGCAGGGGGGTGGCCGTGATCCGGCAGTGGCGTCGCTGCCCGTCGCGGTCCTTGGTGACCAGCCCGGCCCGCTCCAGCACGGAGACGTGCTTGGAGATGGCCGGGAGGGTCATGGCGAACGGCTCGGCGAGCTCTCCGACGGTGGCGTCGCCCGTGCGCGAGGCGCTCGAGGATGGCCCGACGGGTGGGGTCGGCCAGGGCCGCGAAGGTGGTGCTGAGCCGGTCCTCCACTGTCGTTTCCTCCTTGGTCCGTTGTGCGATGGCGAAGTTCTCAACCGTCTGGTTAATTAACTTGATGTGGAAACTATCTCGCCCGGTCGCCTGCCGTCTGTCAAGGGCGTGATGGACGGGAGTTGCGCTGGCATTCGAACATATGTACGATAGTGACATGGGGGAAGGTCTGGGGGCAGACGTGACGGCGGGGGCGACTGCGTCGGCGCGTGAGCGCGACGCGGTCCAGAGGGATCTGTGGCGACGGACGGCTGAGGTCGCCGGCCGTCTCAACCGTGCCCACGGCGAGCTCGTGGAGATCGCGGCCCAGGTGATCGAGGGCGGTCACTGGGGCGATGGTGGGTTCCGGTCGGCCGAGCACTATCTCGTCGTCAGGGCCGGTCTGTCGCCGGCTCACGCCCGCGACGTCGTGGCGGTGGCGCGGCGCAGGGTGGAGCTGCCCGAGGCTCGGGTGGCCCTGCGGCGGGGCCGGCTGTCGCTCGACCAGGTGGCCGTGGTCGCTCACCACGTGCCGCAGAGCCACCAGCGGTCGATGACGGATCTCGCCCGGCACGCGACGGTGCCCCAGCTGCGCCGAGCCGTGAGCCGACACGCCTTCGCCGTGACAGCCGACGACGACGAGGCTGGAGCGAGCAGCCGAGACGCTCGAGCGGCACGCTCGAGCAGTCACGCTCCGAGGAGCGGGCCTGCGCGCGTCCCGAGCTGTCGATGCACTACGACCGGAGACGGCCGGTTCCACCTCCGCTACAGCGCTCCGGCCACGATCGGCGCGCTGGTCGAGCAGGCCGTCAAGGAGGCCAAGGACGCCCTGTTCGTCAGTCGGGCCAAGGGCGCTGCGCCGACCGAGACGCAGGCCGATGCGCTCACCGACGCGACGAACGGCGCATCGACGGATCGCCCGAGCATGGATGCTTCCGGCGACCGCACGACCGATGGCTGACGGCGCGATCGGCCGAGCTACGCCGATGCCATCGAGGAGATCGCGAACCGTTCGTTGGCGTCGGTCGGCTCGACCAGCCGGTCCGCCCACTACCGGGTCTACGTGCACCTGTCGACCGACGGCGCGTGGGTCGGCGGTCGACACGCCATCCCGATGCCGCTGGTGCAGCGGTTCCTCTCCGACGGCGTGCTTCAGCCGGTGTGGGAGACCGACGGCCGACCCGTCAGCGTGGGCCGCGACCTGCGGATCCTGCCGCTGCGGTCGCGTCGGCTGATCGAGGACCGAGACCGCGGCTGCCGGTTCCCGGGCTGCACGACCACCCGGTTCGTCGAGATCCACCACCTGCTCGACTGGGCTCAGGGCGGTGCGACCGACGACGACAACCTCGTCAGCCTCTGTCCGTTCCACCATGACGCCGTCACGCGGGGCGACGTCACCATGACCGGCGACCCCACGCGGCCCGACGGGCTGACCGTCACCACGCGGGAGGGCCTGGTGATCGGGCCGCCGGGATGGCGCGACCTCGCCCCGCCACCGGGAGGTGACCCGCCGCGGCCGGCGTGGTCCGCCGCCTACGAGCCGCCGACGGGGGAGTCGGCGCGCTGGGCAGAGATCGAGATCCCGCCCGACGCCGAGCTCCCCGACGCCGAGTTCGCCGACGCAGATCCGACGCCGGTCGCCGCTCGAGCTGCCCGGCGTCCCGCTCACCGCGAGGTGAAGCCGCTCAGTCCTGCGGGCCGCCGGCGACATAGATGACCTGTCCGGACACGAATCCCGCCTCTTCGGAGCAGAGGAACGAGATGGTCGCCGCGATGTCATCGGGCTGGCCGACGCGCTGCACCGGGATCGCGGCCGCGGAGTGGGCGATGAAGTCCTCGAAGGAGACGCCGAGACGTTCGGCCGTCATCTTGGTCATCTCGGTCTGGATGAAGCCCGGCGCCACGGCGTTGGCCGTCACCCCGAACTTGCCCAGCTCGACGGCCAGCGTCTTGGTGAAGCCCTGGAGTCCCGCCTTGGCCGCCGAGTAGTTCACCTGGCCGCGGTTGCCCTGGGCCGACGTCGACGACAGGTTGACGATGCGGCCGAACTTCTCCGAGGTCATGAACGCCTGGACCGCGCGGGTCATGAGGAACGAGCCACGCAGGTGGACGTTGATCACGGCGTCCCAGTCCTGCTCGGTCATCTTGAAGATCAGGTTGTCGCGGGTGATCCCGGCGTTGTTGACCAGGATCGTCGGGGCGCCCAGCTCGTCCGCGACCCGGCGCACTGCCGCCTCGACCTGAGCGGCGTCCGCGACGTCGACGCCGACGGCGATGGCTCGGCCCCCGGCGCCGGTGATCGCCGACACCGTCTCGGCGCAGGCGCTCTCGTCGAGGTCCAGCACGGCGACGGCGTGACCGTCCTTGGCCAGCCGGATGGCCGTGGCGGCTCCGATGCCGCGGGCGGCTCCGGTGACGATCGCAACGCGCTGGGTGCTCATGAATCCTCCAGTGTGACGAGCGGACGGGCGGGTAGGACCCGCTGTGCGCCGCCGAGTCTACTAAGCGCTCGCTTAGCCGTGGGATGGCGTCTGGTCAGCAGATCTGGTGAACTCCGGCACAATGGGTCAGGTTCAGAGGCCACCGGCGCCCTCCGGATTCAGCAGTTTCGACATCGAACAAAGGCATTACATGGAGATCTGGCCCGGTAAGTCCTACCCCCTCGGCGCCACCTACGACGGAACGGGCGTGAACTTCGCCCTGTTCTCCGAGGTCGCCGAGAAGGTCGAGCTCTGCCTCATCGACGAGGAGGGCACCGAGACGCGGGTCACCCTGCCTGAGGTCGACGGCTTCGTCTGGCACGGTCACGTCCCCGGCCTGCAGCCAGGACAGCGGTACGGCTACCGGGTGCACGGTCCCTACGACCCGGCGAACGGCCACCGCTGCAACCCGGCCAAGCTGCTGCTCGACCCGTACGCCAAGGCCATCGACGGCATGGCCGACGGGGACCAGTCGCTCTTCTCCTACGACTTCGACGCCCCCAGCGACGACCCCGCCAAGATGAACACCGACGACAGCCTCGGTCACACCATGCTGTCCGTCGTCATCAACCCGTTCTTCGACTGGGGCCAGGACCGCTCGCCTCGCCACGAGTACCACGAGACGGTCATCTACGAAGCCCACGTCAAGGGCCTGACCGAGCTGCACCCCGACGTCCCCAAGGAGATTCGCGGGACGTATGCCGGCATCGCCCACCCCGCGACGATCGCGCACCTGACCGAGCTCGGCGTCACCGCGATCGAGCTGATGCCCGTGCACCAGTTCGTCAACGACTTCACGCTGCGCGAGAAGGGCCTGTCCAACTACTGGGGCTACAACACGATCGGGTTCCTCGCGCCGCACAACGGCTACGCGGCATACGGCACGCGTGGTGAGCAGGTGGCCGAGTTCAAGGGCATGGTCAAGGCGCTGCACGAGGCCGGCATCGAGGTCATCCTCGACGTCGTCTACAACCACACCGCCGAGGGCAACCAGCTCGGCCCCACCATGGCCTTCCGCGGCATCGACAACGCCTCGTACTACCGCCTGGTCGACGAGGACAAGGCGCACTACTACGACACGACGGGCACCGGCAACAGCCTGCTCATGCGCCACCCGCACGTCCTGCAGCTGATCATGGACTCGCTGCGCTACTGGGTCACCGAGATGCACGTCGACGGCTTCCGGTTCGACCTCGCGGCCACCCTGGCCCGCCAGTTCCACGAGGTCGACAAGCTGTCGGCGTTCTTCGACCTCGTGCAGCAGGACCCGGTGGTCAGCCAGGTCAAGCTGATCGCCGAGCCGTGGGACGTCGGCGACGGCGGCTACCAGGTCGGCAACTTCCCCCCGCTGTGGACCGAGTGGAACGGCAAGTACCGCGACACGGTCCGCGACTTCTGGCGCGGCGAGCCGGCGACCCTGGGCGAGTTCGCCTCGCGCATCAGCGGGTCCAGCGACCTCTACGAGCACAGCGGTCGCAAGCCGATCGCCTCGATCAACTTCGTCACCGCGCACGACGGCTTCACGCTCCGGGACCTGGTGTCCTACAACGAGAAGCACAACGAGGCCAACGGCGAGGGCAACAACGACGGCGAGAGCCACAACCGCTCCTGGAACTGCGGGGTCGAGGGCCCGACGACGGACCCGGCGATCCTCGCCCTGCGCCTGCGCCAGCAGCGCAACTTCCTTGCCACGCTGCTCCTCTCGCAGGGTGTGCCGATGATCCTGCACGGCGACGAGCTCGGCCGCACGCAGCAGGGCAACAACAACGGCTACTGCCAGGACAACGAGATCTCGTGGGTCGACTGGGACCTCGAGCAGCCGCAGCTCGACCTCATCGCGTTCACCCAGCGGCTCGTGCAGCTGCGGCGCGACCACCCGGTGCTCCGCCGCCGCCGGTTCTTCGCCGGCTCGGCCGCCCACGGTGGCGAGAGCGAGATCGGCGAGATCGCCTGGTTCGAGCCCGGTGGCAACCACATGGACGAGGAGTCCTGGGCCAACGGCTACGCCCGCTCGATGATGGTGTTCCTCAACGGCCAGAAGATCGAGGAGCTCGACGCCCGTGGCCAGCACGTCGTCGACGACCACTTCCTGATCATCTTCAACGCGCACAGCGAGCCGATCGAGTTCACCCTGCCCTCCGGCCGACTACGGCGACGGCTGGCACGTCCTCGTCGACACCGCCGCCGAGGAGCAGATCGAGGCGACGACGCACGCTCCGGGTGACACGGTGGTGGCCCAGCACCGCAGCACCGTCGTGCTGAGCTGCCCCCGTCCCGCGCCATCCGGTTCGCCCGCCGGAGCCGCAATCGCCCGGAGGTGACCCGCGTGGCCAGCCACGACACAACGAGCCGTATGCCGTCTGCCCACGTCGCCCACCGCCCGCCGGCTGGGCGCGTGGTGCCGACGTCGACGTACCGGTTCCAGATCCAGCCGGCGTTCACCTTCGAGCAGGCGGCGCAGCAGGCGGACTACCTTGCGGCGCTGGGGATCTCGCACGCCTACCTCTCGCCGGTGCTGCGAGCCGGCTCCTGGGTCGACGCATGGCTACGACGTCGTCAGCCATGACGTCCTCAACGAGGAGGCCGGTGGGGCGGCAGGCTTCGACGCGCTGGCGGCCGCGGCGCGTGCCCACGGGCTCGGCCTGGTCGTCGACGTGGTTCCCAACCACATGACGACCCCGACGCCGGCGTGGCTCAACCACCCCTGGTGGCTCCTGCTGCGCGACGGCCGCGAGTCCGACCACGCGCACTGGTTCGACGTGGACTGGGACGCCGAGGACGGGCGCGTCCTGGTCCCCGTGCTCGGGCAGAGCCTGGAGGCGGTGCTCGCGGCGGGCGAGCTGTCCCTGGCCAAGGACGGCGGGCGTCACGGTGACGAGGTGGTCCTGAGGTACTACGACCACGTGTTCCCGGTCCGGCCCGGCACCGAGTCGCTGGAGCTGGCCGATCTCGTTGCGGCGCAGTGCTATCGGCTCTGCGACTGGCGCGAGGGCGGGACCCGTCTCAACTACCGCCGCTTCTTCGACGTGACCACTCTGGCGGCGATCCGGGTCGAGGACGCCGATGTCTTCGACCAGTCGCATCGGCTGCTGCTGGAGGAGTTCCGGGCCGGCTCCATCGACGGCTTCCGCATCGACCACCCGGACGGGCTCGCCAGCCCGGCCGGCTATCTCGCGATGCTCGCCGACGCGACCGGCGACGCCTGGGTCGTCGCCGAGAAGATCCTCGAGGGGCACGAGCAGCTCCCGGACGACTGGCGATGTGCCGGGACGACGGGCTACGACACGTTGCTGCGCGTGCAGCAGGTGTTCGTCGACCCGGCGGGCGCCGAGCCCCTGACCGACCTGCTCGACCGAGCTGGCGGGGGAGCCACAGGACCTCCCGGTCGATGGTGCAGGCGGCGAAGCGACAGGTCGTCACGCAGGTCCAGGCGGCCGAGGTCAACCGGCTCATGCGACTGCTGGCACGAGTGCTGCCCGGCGAGGACCAGGCCGCGCTGCGACGTGCCCTCGAGGCGCTGCTGGTGGCGATGGACCGCTACCGCGCCTACCTCGCGCCCGGTGAGCCGGCCGACCCCGCGCAGCTGCAGGTGCTCGCCCAGGCCGAGGCGCGGGCCGCGGCATACCTCGGGGATGAGCGATCTCGACGCTCTCGCGCTCGTCGGCCAGCTGGTGGCGGGCGGCACGGCTGCCGCAGGCGGCGCCGGCTCGGAGGCGGCGCGGGACGAGCTCATGGTGAGGTTCCAGCAGACCTGCGGGCCGGTGATGGCCAAGGCCGTGGAGGACACCGCGTTCTACCGCTACGCGCGGCTCACCGGCGCTCAACGAGGTCGGCGGGGACCCGGCGCGGTTCGGTGTCGAGCCGACGAGCTGCACGCCTTCGCCGAGCCACCAGCTCCAGTCCTGGCCGACCACGATGACCACGCTGTCGACCCATGACACCAAGCGCTCGGAGGACGTGCGAGCGCGCCTGTCCGTGCTGTCCGAGCTGCCGGACGAGTGGCGCGCCTGGGTGCTGCGGGCGCGAGACCTGGTGCAGGCACAGCGCCGGCCCGCTCTCGACGCGGCGACCGAGTACTTCCTGTGGCAGACCCTGGTGGGGGCGTGGCCGATCAGCGCCGAGCGGCTGCAGACCTACGCCACCAAGGCGATCCGTGAGGCCAAGCTGCACACCGACTGGCTCGAGCCGGACGAGGGCTACGAGTCCGCCGTGAGCGCCTGGGTCGAGGCGGTGACGACCGACGCGGCGGTCGGCGCCCACGTCGAGGAGTGGGTGTCGCGCACTGCCGACGCTGCCCGGGCGGTGCTGCTCGGCCAGAAGCTCGTCCAGCTGGTCATGCCCGGCGTGCCCGACGTCTACCAGGGCACCGAGCTCGTCGACCTCTCGCTCGTGGACCCCGACAACCGTCGCCCCGTCGACTTCGCGCCGCGCCGCGAGCGTCTGGCCCGGCTGGACGGCGGCGAGGCGGCCGGCTGACCTCGACGACGAGAAGCTCCTCGTCACCTCGCGCGCGCTGCGCCTGCGCCGTGACCACCCCGAGTGGTTCACCGGCCCCGGAGCGACGTATGCCGCGGTGCCCACCTCCACGGACCACGCGCTCGCGCTGGGGCGTGGAGACGGGGAGGGCATCCACGTCGTCGCCGTCGCGACCCGGCTCGCCGAGCGACTCGCCGACGAGCGGAGGCTGGGGCGACGGTGTCGTCCGCCTGCCGAGCGGTGAGTGGGAGGACGCCCTCACGGGCCGGACGGTGACGACGAGCGCCGACGGTGAGGCGCGTCTCGACAGCCTGCTGGCCGACCTCCCCGTCGCCCTGCTCGTCCGCCATGGAAGCCTGGTCCGCGATGAACACGCCTGAGCCCCACCACGATCCCGTGCCCGTGCGTCCCGCGCCCGAGCTCACCGTCTGGGCGCCGAACGCCGGCGCCGTCCAGGTCGAGTGGTCGCTCGACGGGGCGCCCGCGCGGCGCGACGCGATGGAGCCCAAGGGCGACGGCTGGTGGCGCTGGGAGGCCCCGGTCGCGCGGCGCGCTGACGCGGGCAGCGCGGACCGGGGAGCACTGACGCGGCATACCCACGGTTGGACTATGCGTTCTGCGTGGACGGCGGCGAGCCGACCCCCGACCCCCGCACGCCCTGGCAGCCCGACGGCGTGCACGCGCCCAGCCGCTGGTTCGACGCGTCGGCCTACCCGTGGCACGACGCCACGTGGGCCGGGCCGCAGCACGGGGCCGGGCTGCTCGGTGGGGTCGTCTACGAGCTGCACGTCGGCACCTTCACCCCCGAGGGGACGCTCGACGCCGCGCAGGAGCGGCTGGGGCATCTGGTGGACCTCGGCGTCGACGTCGTGGAGCTCATGCCGGTCGCGGCCTGGCCGGGACGCTGGAACTGGGGCTACGACGGGGTCGGCCCCTGGGCGGTCGTCGAGGCCTACGGTGGCCCGGCGGCGTTGCAGCGGTTCGTCGATGCCTGTCACGGGCTGGGCCTCGGCGTGTGTCTGGACGTCGTCTACAACCACCTCGGGCCGGTGGGCAACTACCTGTCGCGCTTCGGCCCGTACTTCTCGGACCGCCACCCGACGCCGTGGGGGGAGGGGCTCAACCTCGACGGCGAGGGCAGCTTCCACGTGCGGCGCTGGGTCGTCGACAACGCCCTGCGATGGTTCGCCGACTTCCACATCGACGCGTTGCGCCTCGACGCCGTCCACGAGCTCCACGACGACTCGGACCGGCATCTGCTGGCGCAGCTCTCGGACGAGGTCAAGGCCCTGGCGGCGCGGCTCGGCCGGCCGCTGACCCTCGTCGCCGAGAGCGACCTCAACGACGCCGCCATGGTGACGGCTGTCGCCGAGGGTGGTCGGGGGATGGACGCGCAGTGGGACGACGACGTCCACCATGCGCTCCATGTGGTGCTGACCGGTGAGACCCAGGGCTACTACAGCGACTTCGCCGGTCACTGCCGCGCCCTCCCGGACGGGGGACCGCTCGCGGTCCTGGCGAAGACGTTGACCCGCGCCTTCCTGCACGACGGCACGTGGTCGAGCTTCCGCGACAGCGACTGGGGCGCTCCGGTCGACCGGGCGAAGGTCGACGGTCGTCGCTTCCTCGGCTATCTGCAGACCCACGACCAGGTGGGCAACCGTGCGCGGGGTGAGCGGATCAGCGCGCTCGTGACGCCAGGGCAGCAGGCCATCGGCGCAGCCCTCTACCTCACCTCCGCGTTCACGCCGATGGTGTTCATGGGCGAGGAGTGGGCGGCGGCGACGCCGTTCCAGTTCTTCACCGACTTCGACGACCCGGCGATGAGCGCGGCGGTCTCCGAGGGCCGGCGACGTGAGTTCGCGACCCACGGCATGGCCTGGGACGACGTGCCCGACCCGCAGGACGAGGCGACCTTCCGCCGCTCGCAGCTGCGGTGGCAGGAGCTCGACGAGCAGGGACATGCTCGGATGCTGCAGTGGTACCGCGACCTGATCGCGTTGCGGCGCAACGAGTTCCAGCTGACCGATGGTCACCTCGATGGCGTCGAGGTCGACTTCGACGAGGACGCCCAGTGGCTGGTCGTGCGGCGCGGGACCCTGCACACGGTGGTCAACCTGGCGGCGTCCGCGCGCTGGCACGTTCCGCTGCGCGGCGTCGCGGGTGGAGCCGCCGTGCGGCCCGGGGGCAGCGAGGGGACGACGGTCGAGGTGGTGCTCGCCTGGGACCCCGAGCGCACCAAGGTGCAGCGCGACGGCCTCCACCTGCCACCGCAGAGTGTGGCCGTGGTGCGGGTCGCCCCGTCGGCATCGGGCACGTAGGTCGCCCGGTCGCCGCGCCGGTCCAGCTCGGCGGGAGACCCGTGTCAGCTCGGGGGAGACCGGGTCAGGACTCCTTGACGCGGACCATGCCCTCTTGGGCCACCGTGGCCACGAGCGTGCCGTCCGCGGCGAACATCCGGCCGAGGCCCAGGCCGCGGCCGCCGGACGCCGAGGGCGACTCCTCGTCGTAGAGGATCCACTCGTCGGCTCGCACGGGGCGGTGGAACCACATGGCGTGGTCGAGGCTGGCAGGCCGCAGCCTGCGGTCGGTCCACATCAGCCCGTGGCGGCGTAGGACCGGCTCGAGCAGGGTGTAGTCGGACGCGTACGCCAGGACCGCGGCATGGATCAGCGGGTCGTCGGGCAGCTGGCCGATCGCCTTCATCCACACGCTCTGCCTCGCCACGGGCTCGGCGATCGGCGTCACGAACAGGTTGCCCTCCACGTGACGCAGCTCGATGGGGCGGTTGGCGAGGTGACGGGCGCCGGGGTGGTCGATGCCGTCGACCAGGCTGCCCAGCGAGGTCAGGTCCTCGGGTCGCGGGACGTCGGGCATGGGGTCCTGGTGGTCCAGTCCGCCGGCCTGCTCCTGGAACGACGTGATCATCGACAGGATCGGCATGCCGTCCTGGATGGCGTGGACCCGCCGCGTCGAGAACGACCTGCCGTCGCGCATCCGCTCCACCGCGAACCGGATCGGCTGGGTGTCGTCGCCGGGTCGCATGAAGTAGCCGTGCAGGGAGTGGATCCGCCTCGGGCCGTCGCCGTCGTCCACGTCGGCCATCGTGCGACCGGCCGCGATGATGCACTGGGCCAGGACCTGGCCGCCGAACACGCGACCGTGGGGCATCCGCTGGCTGCGGCCGAGGAACACCGTCGCCCCGGACTCGCCGAACTCGGTGGAGTCGCCGACGCCCTCGACCGTGATCCGCGCGGTGCCGAGCTCCTCGAGGTCGAGGGTGTCGAGCAGATCGGCCAGCGGGTCGACCGCTGCGTCGGACGGCGCGTTCGACCCGGCAGGGTTCTCAGAAGTCACGACCCGACCCTAGCGGGCGCGGCTCAGGCGACCAGCGGTGAGCGGGCCGAGCGCGCCGGCCGTCCCGAGAGGGCGTCCTCCCAGGCGAGTGCCAGGCGGTCCACGGCCTCGCGTGACGACCTCGGCAGAGTGACCGGTGAAGGGGAGTCTGCAGGAAGCGCTCCAGCCCTCCCTCGACCGCGAACTGCGATCCGGGCGCCAGGACCAGGCCACGCTGGTCCGCGGCGGCGCACAGGGGCGTCGAGAGCGGCTCGGGGAGCTCGGCCCACAGGCAGAGGCCACCCTCCGGCATGCGGAACCGCCACTGCGGCAGGCGATCTCGCAGCGCGCTGGCGAACACGTCACGGGTCGCCACCACCGCGGCGCGGCGCTCACGCAGGAGCTCATGCCGCCGCTCGAGGAGGTCGGCGAGGACGAGCTGCTCCAGCACCGGCGCCCCCAGGTCGAGGGTGAGCCGAGCGCTCACCAGCGCGGGCATGAGCTCGCGCGGCGCCCGGAGCCAGCCGATCCGCAGTCCGCCCCAGAAGGACTTGCTGGCGCCGCCCAGGGTCACCGTGCGCGGGTGGTATGCCGCGAGCGGGCGGGGCATCGACAGCGTCGCATCGTGGGCCAGGTCGACCAGCGTCTCGTCCACGATGCCGAGCGTGTGGGAGCCCGCGAGCGCACGGCCGAGCTCGGCGCGTTGGGCGTCGGGCATCAGCGCGCCCGTCGGGTTGTGGAAGTCGGGGATGAGGTAGGCCGCGCGAGGTGCCGTCTGGCGCAGCGCGGCGTCCGCCGCCCCGATGTCCCAGCCACGGCGTTCGAGGGGCAGAGCCACCGCCCGCGCCCCGCTGCGGCGCAGGGTGTCGATGGCGTTGGGGTAGGTCGGGTGCTCCAGCAGCACCCGGTCGCCCGGCGCCAGCACCGCCCGAGCCGTCACGGCCAGCCCCGCGAGGGCGCCGCTGGTCACCATGACCTGGTCAGGGGCCGTGGGCAGCCCACGTTCGGTATAGCGCGCGGCGAGCGCCTCCCGCAGCGTGCTCAGGCCGAGCGGGTGGTACCCGGTGCCGCCGAGGTAGCGCGGCAGCTCGGCCACGGCGCGCTCGTACGCGGCGACGGTGCCCGCCGGTGCGCTCATGGCTGCGCAGGTGAGGTCGATGACGTCGCCTGGGAGCGACTCCGAGGACGGCTCCAGGGCGGTCCCGCGCCCGCGGCCGGCGGCGCCCCCGGGCAGGGTGACCACGCTGCCCGAGCCCTGCCGCGAGGTGAGGAAGCCGCGGTCGCGCAGCTCGGCATACGCACGGGTGACGGTGGTCCGGCTCACCGACAGCGCGGTGGTGAGGTCGCGCTCGCTGGGCAGGCGTGTGCCGGACGGGAGCCGTCCGTCTGCCACGAGCAGGCGGAGCGCATCGGCGAGGCCGCGGTACGCGGGGGTCACCTCGAGGGCGGCGCCGAGCATGGGGACGAGACGGGAGGCGGAGATGCTGCGGGACGCCATGCCTGGTGACACCATGAAGGCCACTTTTGCACGATTGGCTATGGAAAACCAGGCCAGTGCCAGCCAATCTTGGACCATGACCAGGACGAGCCTCGCACCCATGACCCCGTTGCAGCAGCTGCGCGCCGGACGGACCGTGCGCAGGCTCGTCCAGCTCGCGCTCGGCCTGACCCTGTATGGCGTCTCGATGGGGATGATGGTGCGCTCGCGGCTCGGCCTGGACCCCTGGGACGTCTTCCACTACGGGGTGGCGCAGCACCTCCCGGTGAGCTTCGGCACGGTGGTGATCATCGTCGGGGCGCTCGTGCTGCTGCTGTGGATCCCGCTGCGCCAGTGGCCGGGGTTGGGGACCGTGGCCAACGTGATCGTGATCGGGCTCGCGACCGACGCCACGCTGGCACTGCTCGGGGCCCCCACGGGGGTGCCGGCCCGGGCGGGGCTGCTTCTCGGGGGCATCGTGCTCAACGGCCTGGCGGGGGCCTTGTACATCGGCAGCCAGTTCGGCCCCGGGCCGCGCGACGGCCTCATGACGGGGTTGGTGCGCCGGACGGGCCGGAGCTTCCGGCTCGTGCGGACCACGATCGAGCTGACCGTGCTGGCCGTGGGGTGGTCCATGGGTGGCGTCGTGGGGCTCGGGACGGTGCTGTATGCCGTGCTCATCGGCCCGATCGTGCAGGTGTTCCTGCCGCTGCTGACCGTGGAGGTCCTAGCCGGCGACGATGCGGCGAGCGAGGTCCTGCCATCCGGCGATGAACCGCTCGACCGGGAAACCGTCCCTGGACAGAGCCTGCTCGACGACGACGCTCTCCAGCGGGGCCAGTAGCGCCATGCCCAGGAAGGCCCGGTCGCCCCGGACCTCGAGCAGGCCGAGCAGGTGGACGACGTGCTGGGCCGTGAACGAGCGCGCCGCCAGCGAGCCTCGTCCCGCCTGACCCGATGCCGCGATGAGCTGGGCCGCCCTGAGGTTGTAGTCCAGTCGTGACTGCCCGAACGCCAGCAGCCGGTCCATCGGGGGAGCACCCGGGCCCAGGGGTGGGGGGCCACTGATGACCAGGCTCTGCCAGGTCGCCTCGAGCTGGTTGAGCAGGGCGCCCATCAGGCCGGCTCGGCTCTCGAACCGGCGGAAGACCGTGCCCTTGCCGACGCCCGCCTCGTGGGCGACCGCATCCATCGTCACGGCCCCGACGCCGCAGCGCTCGACGAGGCGGCTCGCCGCGGCCAGCAGCGCCTCGCGGTTGCGGGCCGCGTCGGCACGCTCGGGGGGAGGGCCCCCGAGCAGCGACAGCGGCGTGCCTGACATGGCGGCAGTCTAGGCAGCGAGGCGGGTCCGACCTGCGGGGAATGAAAGCGGACCATGGTCCGTTTACGCAGGCGTCCCGAACTTTCCCCCGAAAGGTTCCCCCATGTCCCAGTCGTCTGACATCCGCATCGTCGTCCTCGTCGGAAGCCTGCGTGCCGACTCCCTCAACCGCCAGATCGCCGAGAAGCTCGTCGAGCGCAGCCCCGAGGGCGTCTCGGTCGAGATCGCCGAGGGCCTGGGCGAGATCCCGTTCTACAACGAGGACCTCGACGGCGCCGACGTGCCTGCCGCGGCGCAGCGGCTGCGTGACCTCGTGGCCAGCGCCGACCGCGTCCTCGCCGTGACGCCGGAGTACAACGGCACGATGCCGGCCGTGCTCAACAACGCCATCGACTGGCTGTCGCGCCCGTACGGCCGTGGCGCCATCAAGGGCAAGCCCTTCGCGGTGGTCGGTACCACCCCCACGCCGTATGGCGGCCAGTGGGCCCACGAGCACGCGCGCCGCTCGGCGACCATCGCCGGTGCGGTCGCCCCCGATCACATCGCGGTGTCGCAGACCTCCATCGACGTCGACGTCCTGGGTGACGAAGAGGTCGTGGGCCGGCTGCTCGCCGCCGTCGAGGCCCTGGTCGCCGTCGAGCCGGTGGCCGCGGTCGCCTGACGCCGCTGAGCTCGCCTGACGGTGCTGAGTCTCGGCTCAGCCGTCGATGGCGAGGACGAACGGGAGCACTGTCGCCGCCCCGGCCTGACGAAGGGCCTGGGCGGCGACGGTCAGCGTCCACCGCGAGCTCGCGACGTCGTCGACGAGCAGCACCGGACCGTCGAGCGCTCGGAGCCGGTCGCGCAGTGCCGACCCCGCCGTCAGCCGGCCCCAGACGCCGGCCAGCCGGAAGGCGCTGTTGCCGCCGGCCTCGCCGACCGGGCCGCCCTCGACCGGCTCCAGCGAGCCCAGCCACTCCAGCCGCCCGAGCTGCGGCGATGCCGCGACCCACGGACTCGACGAGCTGCGGGCGCCGCCGCGAGGGCACGGTGACGACGGCGACCGGCCGCTCGCTCCAGTCCCAGTCGCGCAGGATCGGGATGCACGCCTGAAGCAACGCCTCCGGTGCCGCAGCGTCTGGCTCGCGCAGCAGCGTGCGCAGCTGCTGGCCCCAGCCGAGGTCCGTCAGCCGCGCGACCGCGCGACCGGTGGACATCGCCTCGTCCGCCGCGATCTTGCCCTTGAGCGGGACCCCGAGGCGGTCCATACCGGACGGCCACTGCGCCCGCGGCTCGAGCTCGACCCCCGCACGCTCCAGCCGCCCCCGGGCGGTGGTCAGCGCCACGTCCGGGATCTCGGAGGGGAACCACGGACCTGCGCACGAGTCGCAGCGCCCACAGGGCTGCGCGGTGTCGTCGTCGAGGGCCTCCTGCAGGAACGCCATCCGGCACGTGTCGGTCTGCTCGTAGGCGACCATGAGCTCCTGCTCGCGCACCCGCGCCTGGCTGACCCGTGCGTAGCGCTCGGCGTCGTAGGTCCACGGCTCGCCCGTCGAGGTCCACCCCCCGGACACCCGCCGGACCGCACCGTCGACGTCGAGCACCTTGAGCAACAGCTCGAGCCGCGTGCGCCGGATGTCGACCATGGCCTCCAGCGCCACCGTCGACAGCGGTCTGCTGGCCTCCGCCAGGGCCCGGAGCACGGCATCGGCCTGCTCCTGCTGCGGCATCGAGGCCGAGGCGAAGTAGGCCCAGATGTCCTTGTCGTCGGGACCCGGCAGGAGCAGCACGTCGGCGCGCTCGGTGGCCCGGCCCGCACGCCCGACCTGCTGGTAGTAGGCCACCGGCGAGGAGGGGGCGCCGAGGTGGAGCACGAACCCGAGGTCGGGCTTGTCGAACCCCATGCCGAGCGCCGACGTCGCGATGAGCGCCTTGACCTCGTTGTCGCGCAGGCTGGCCTCGAGCCGCTCACGGTCTGCGGGGTCGGTGCGCCCGGTGTAGGCCCGCACCTCGTGTCCCGCCTCGCGCAGTGCCACGGCGATGTCCTCGGCGGCGTTGACCGTGAGCGTGTAGACGATGCCACTGCCCGGCAGCGACCCCAGGTGGGCCAGCAGCCACGCGAGCCGTTGCTGCGGGGAGGCCAGGCGCATCACACCGAGCCGCAGGGACTGCCTGGCGAGGCCGCCGCGCAGGGTCAGCACCTCGTGGCCGCCCGCACCCAGCTGCTCGACGACGTCGGTGACGACCCGGGCGTTCGCGGTCGCGGTCGTCGCCAGCACCGGGGTGTCGGCCGGCAGCGTGGTGAGCAGGTCGCGGATCCGCCGGTAGTCGGGCCGGAAGTCGTGGCCCCAGTCGGAGACGCAGTGCGCCTCGTCGACGACGAGCAGCCCGCAGCGGCGCGCGAGGTCGGGCAGCTGCTCCTCGCGGAACCGCGGGTTGTTCAGCCGCTCCGGGCTGACCAGCAGCACGTCGACCTCGTCGCGCGCCAGGGCCGCCGACACCTGGCCCCACTCCTCGGCGTTGGCGGAGTTCATCGTCACCGCCCGGATGCCCGCTCGCTCGGCGGCCGCGATCTGGTCGCGCATCAACGCCAGCAGGGGCGACACGATCACGGTCGGACCGGCGCCCTCGGCCCGGCGCAGCACGGTCGACACGAAGTAGACCGCCGACTTGCCCCACCCGGTGCGCTGCACCACCAGGACGCGGCGACGCCGCCCCACCAGCGCCTCGACGGCCTCGAGCTGCCCCTCGCGGAAGTCGACGTCGGCGCGCCCCACCAGCCGCCGCAGCACCTCGGTGGCGCGCCGGCGCAGGTCGGCCGGCACGGTCACGTCTCGGTGGGTGGCTGGTCAGTGCCGCTGGGTGCTCCCATGCCGACCACCGTATGCCGAGTGGCCGACACCCCTGCCAGGATGTCCACATGCCCCAGCAGCCGGAGACCGCCTCGGCCGAGCGCTACCGCGTCGACGTCCCCTTGCGGTGGAGCGACATGGATGCCTACGGCCACGTCAACAACGTGCAGTTCCTGCGCCTGCTCGAGGACGCCCGGGTGATCGGGTTCGAGAGCTGGTTCGGGCAGGACCGGTCGGTCCTGTCCGAGGGGATCCTGGTGGCCCGACACGAGATCGAGTACCTGGCGCCACTGCAGTTCCGCGTGCCGCCGATCGTCGTGGAGATGTGGGCGACCCGGATCGGGGGTGCGGGCTTCGACCTGGCCTACGAGGTCCGCGACGGGCGGTCGAACCCCGACACCGTCTACGCGCGGGCCGAGACGACCCTGGTCCTCTACGACTTCGGCACGGCCCGCCCGCGCCGCATGGACGAGTCGCTGCGGGCCGTGCTGGACCGGCACTCGGGTGACCCGGTGCCCTTCCGGTGGCGTCGACGCTGATGGAGCTCGTCTTTCCCGATGCCCAGGGCCTGGCTGACCTGGGGACCTTCGTCGGCCGCGCGCGCGCCGCGGACCAGGAGGGCGCCGTCCGCCTCCAGGCCGACGGCACCACCCTCGCCGCCTACGTCGGCGTGCTGCCGGGCAGCGGACTGATGGGGGAGGGGGCCGTCCTCGGGCTGCGCACCATGCCCCTGGCCGAGGCCACGACCCTCGACGTCACCGTCGCGCTCGCCGCGGTCGGCGACCGCGTCGCGCGCACGTCCGGCGTACGCCTGCCCGTCCCTCCGATGACCGTGGCTGCTCCGTGGTCGGCCGTGGCGCCTCCCCGGGGCGGCTGGGAGCGGGTGGGGGCCGTCGCTGCCGAGGACCTGGTCGAGGCCGCGCGACAGGGCATCGCCGAGATCGCCCAGGGTGCGCCCGCCGACGCCGGGGGCCAGGCGGTGACGGCGCTGCGGCGGCAGGTGTGGGGCCGCTCGACCCCGACCATCCCGCCGGTGCGCGCGGGCGGTGCCTTCGCGGCATACGTGCTGGGGTTCGTGCCCGCGGGCACGGCGGCGACGGTGTGGGCGCACGGCCGCTGGACGCGGCTGTCGACGCCGGCAGGTCACGTCCTGATGCGCTGACCCGCCACCACCACGAGCGCCGCGACGGCGCTCAGGGCCAGCCACATCCCGACATAGACGGGGACGTCGTGCCCGGCGGACGTGTGCAGAGCGGCGAACGCCGCGCCTGCCGAGGCGATCCCCAGCACCGAGCCGAGCACGTCGGCGAGCTGCAGCGAGGACGACGTCGAGCCGTGGTCGGCCGGCGGTGTGAGCAACAGCGAGAGGACCGACAGGCTCGCGGTGCCGAGCCCCATGCCCATGCCGCAGGCGAGCAGGGCGACCCCGACGAGGTACGGGTTCCAGGCGAAGTGCGTGATGGCCACCACCGCGAGCAGACCGGCGCAGAGCAGCGCGCCACCGAGGGAGACCAGGCGGTGCCGGCGGCCCGACCAGCGGTCGCGGCCCTGCACCCACGAGCCGGCCGACCAGCCGAGCGAGCCCACGGCCAGGATCGTCCCTGCGGCGCCGAGCGAGAGGCCACGCTCGTTGACGAGCATGAGCGGGATGTAGGTGATCGTCCCGAAGAACGACGACGTCAGCAGGAAGCGCGCGATCATGACCGAGGGGAGTCCGCGGCGCATGAGCCAGGTGCCCCGCGGCAGGAGCAGCGGCGCACTGGCGGCGACTCCGACGACCCCGACCACCGCGACGACCGTCGCCACGGACCAGGTCAGCTCGAGGTCGCGAGTGCCCCACTCCAGCGCGCCCGCTGACGCGGCGATGAGCAGCCCGGCCCACGCGGCGCGAGCGTGCTCGCGGCGGTCCCGGCTGGACTCCTCCACCTGCTCGTCGGCGCCGGCGATCTGACCGCGCCGGGCGAGCACCAGCAGGAGTGCCACCACGACGGGCACCACGACGAGCCAGAAGACCCAGCGCCAGGACCAGGTCGACGTGACCCAGGCCGCGATCGGCGGACCGAGCAGTGAGGGCAGGATCCACGCGGCCGAGAGCACGCTGAACACCTTGGGGCGCAACGACTCCGGATAGGCGCGTCCGATGACGACGTAGGCCGCGACGATGATCAGCCCCCCGCCGAAGCCCGCGACGCCACGCCCGACGAGGAAGGTCCCGAACGAGTGCGCGGCGCCGCACACGCCGCAGCCGACGGCGAACAGGGCCTGGCCGGCATACAGCGAGGGGAGCGCTCCGGACCGGTCGCACCACACCCCGGCGAGCACGATGCCGAGGAGCTGCGTCGTGAGCATGACGGAGAAGGCCAGGCCGTACGAGCGGACCGCGTCCAGCTCGCGGGCCGCCGCCGGCATGGCGGTGGAGACGGCCATGCCCTCGAAGGCGATGACGGTGATGAGGGCGACCAGCGCCAGGGAGACGAGCGCGTATGCCGGGTGGAAGGCGCCGGTGCGCGTCGGGGCTGGGGCACTCACTGGCGCAAGGGTACGCCGCGCTCGGCGAGCACCGCGGCGAGGGTGTCGATGCGGTCGGAGACGATCCCGTCGACGCCGAGGTCGAAGAGGCGGTGCATCTCCGTGGCGTCGTCGATGGTCCAGACGTGGACGTGCTTGCCGAGGGCGTGGGCGCGGTCCACCAGCGCGGGCGTCACGAGGTCGAGCCGGCGGCCCGCCACGACGTGCCCGGTCGGGATCTGCAGGACGGGCGCGGGGGAGCGCAGCCACGCGAGGATGCGCTCAGGAGCAAGTCGCAGGGCCGCCACCTCTGCCGGGCCCGCGGCCGTGGCCAGCCGGGGGCCGAGGAGCCGCCGCACGGCCTGCAGCCGGCGCTCCGAGAACGACGCGACGCAGACCCGGTCGAGCGCGTCGTGGCGGCGGATCACCTCGGCGAGCGGCTCGAGCGCGCCGCGGGCCTTGACGTCGATGTTGAACCGCGTCGAGGGGAACTCCTCGAGCAGGTCGGCGAGCAGCGGGATCTCCTCGGTGCCGTTGATCCGCGCCTGGCGCACCACGGCATACGGGAGGCGGGCCACCAGGCCCTCACTGGTGGTGACGCGGTCGAGCCGGTGGTCGTGGAGGGCCAGGAGCACGCCGTCCGCCGTGGCGTGCACGTCGGTCTCGAGATAGCGGTAGCCCAGGCGGACGGCCTCGCGGAAGGCCGCCATGGTGTTCTCGAGCCGCAGGTTCGCGGTGAGCTTCGCGCCGCCACGGTGCGCGAGCCCGATCGGGGTCGGCGCGTCGAAGTACGCGAAGTCGGCGGCTCCCACGGCGTCAGTCTGCCGTGGGAGCCGCCGGACCGCTCAGAGTGCTGCCCAGACCGTGGTGTCGGTCGGGATCCCACCGGTCGCGGTGAGGGGGCCGGACGACACGAGCACGGTGGCGCCGTCGGGCAGCGCCACGGGCTCGCCGCCCAGGTTGGCGAGCACGAGGGTCTGCTCGCCCTGGCCGGTGTTGAGCAGTGCCACCACGTCGTCACCGAAACCGTCCACCGACTGCAGGCCGCCGGTGCCCAGCTGGCGCGCGCGGCGCACCTGCAGCAGCGTGCGGTAGAGCTCGAGGGTCGAGCCGTCCACGCCGTCCTGCTGGTCGACGGCGTAGTCGCCGTAGATCGCCGGCTGCGGCAGCCACGACTGCGCCGACGGGCCGAAGCCGAACGACGGCGCGTCCTTGGCCCACGGCATCGGCACACGGCAGCCGTCGCGGCCGAGCTCCTCGCCCTTGCTGCGGACGAAGGTCGGGTCCTGGCGGAACTCGTCGGGCATGTCGGTGGACTCGGGGAGGCCGAGCTCCTCGCCCTGGTAGAGGTAGGCGCCACCGGGCAGCGCGAGCATCAGGGCCGTCGCCGCACGGGCCCGGGTGAGGCCGAGCTCGCGGTCGGGCTGCGGGTCACCGGCGCCGATGCCGTTGGGGCGCCGCTCGCCGACCGGCAGACCGAGCCGCGAGGCGTGCCGCACCACGTCGTGGTTGGACAGCACCCACGTGCTCGGCGCTCCGACGCTGTCGGCGGCGGCCAGCGAGGAGCCGATGACCTCGCGGAGGTCGGCGGCCCGCCACTGCGCCTGCAGGAAGTCGAAGTTGAAGGCCTGGTGCATCTCGTCCGGACGCACGTAGCGCACGGCCCGCTCCTGGGGGCGCACCCAGGCCTCGGCGCAGAGGATGCGGTCGGGCTCGCCGTAGCTGTCGAGGATCTTGCGCCAGGAGCGGTAGACCTCGTGCACGGCGTCCTGGTCCCACATCGGGGGCCGCGGCGCGCCCGGCTGCACCTCGCCGTCGAGGATGTGCAGCTCGGCGTCGTAGTCGGGCAGGCCGGGCTCCTTGACGAGGCCGTGCGCGACGTCGACGCGGAAGCCGTCGATGCCCCGGTCCAGCCAGAACCGCAGGACCGCCTCGAACTCGGCGCGCACCTCCTCGTTGTCCCAGTTGAAGTCGGGCTGCTTGGTGTCGAAGAGGTGCAGGTACCACTGGCCCGGCGTGCCGTCGGGCTCGGTGACGCGGGTCCAGCCGTCGCCGCCGAACACCGAGTGCCAGTCGTTCGGCGGCTCGCTCCCGTCGACGCCCCTGCCGTCGCGGAACATGTAGCGGTTGCGCTCCGGGCTGCCGGGCTCGGCCGCCAGGGCAGCCTGGAACCACACGTGCTCGTCGGAGCTGTGGTTGGGCACGAGGTCGACGATCACCTTGAGGCCGAGCCCGTGCGCCTTGGCCACCATGGCGTCGGCGTCGGCCAGCGTGCCGAAGAGGGGGTCGATGTCGCGGTAGTCGGCGACGTCGTAGCCGGCGTCCGCCTGGGGCGAGGTGTAGAAGGGGCTGAACCAGACCGCGTCGACGCCGAGGGCCTTGAGGTACTCGAGCCGGGCGGTCACACCGGGCAGGTCGCCGATGCCGTCACCGTCGGAGTCGGCCCACGACCGCGGGTAGATCTGGTAGATCACGGCATGGCGCCACCAGGCGGCATCCTCGGCGGCGGCAGGGTGGATCAGGTGCGTGGAGAGGGAGCGAGTCACGGGCATCAATGCTCCACCATCGGGGCGCGACGCGAAACCGAGATACCCCCGTCTTGCCTCGTGGAACGCGCCTCCCCGGGGAGTGCGGCTCAGTCCTCCAGCGTGTTGACCATGGAGTATGCCGCCCGCTCCAGGTAGTCGCGCAGCAGCAGGTCGTTGGCGGGGGCGAGGTCGAGCGAGTCGACCGCGGCCATCATGTGGTGCAGCCAGCGGTCGCGCTGCGCGGGGGTGACCGCGAAGGGGTGGTGGCGCATCCGCAGCCGAGGATGACCGCGCTGCTCGGAGTACGTCGTCGGTCCGCCCCAGTACTGCTCGAGGAACATCCGCAGGCGGTCCTCGGCGGGGCCGAGGTCCTCCTCGGGGTACAGGGCGCGCAGCGGCGGGTCGCCGGCGACACCGCGGTAGAACTCCGAGACCAGCCTGGAGAACGTCTCGTGGCCGCCGACCTGGTCGTAGAAGCTCTCGAACGGGGCTCCGGGTCCGGCGGTCATGGGCTCACCGGTCCGAAGGGGGCGAACGTCGGCGCCTTGATGCCGTGAGCGTCGAAGGACGCCTTGACGCGCTCACGGATCTCGCGGGAGATGCCGTACTGCTGCTCGGGCGCGGTCTTGACGACGACCCTGATGGTCACCACCCCGCCGGTGATCGACTCGACGCCGACGACCTGAGGCTCCTCGAGCAGCACGTCGTGCCACTCGGGCGACTGGTCGACCGCGTGGACGACCTCGCGGATCAGCGGGATGACGGCCTCGAGGTTCTCGGAGTACGACACGGGGATGTCCACCGTGGCCGTCGACCAGCCCTGGCTCTTGTTGCCGATCCGGACGATCTCGCCGTTGCGGATGTACCAGACGACGCCCGACCCGTCGCGCAGCCGCGTCACTCGCAGGCTGACCTCCTCGACGGTGCCGACGGCGGTGCCGGTGTCGATGATGTCGCCGACGCCGTACTGGTCCTCGAGGATCATGAAGATGCCGGACAGGAAGTCCTTGACGAGGCTCTGCGCGCCGAAGCCCAGCGCGACGCCACCGACGCCGGCCGAGGCCAGCAACGGCGCCCAGCGGGATGCCGAAGATGGACATCACCGTGAGGACCACGATGAGGGCGATCACGAACGTGACGATGCTGCGCAGCAGCGAGGCCATGGTGAGGGTCCGCTGGCGGTGACGCTCGTGGGCCGCGCCCGTCGCGAGCGCCAGCACGCTGCGAGCGCGCCCGGGCTCAGTCTCGCGACGTGCGTCGGACTTGGCGAGCGTGACCTCGACGATGCGGCCGATGGACCGGATGAGCAGCCAGCGCAGAACGAGGGCGCGCCACGACGATGGAGACGACCATCAGGGGTCGGCCTGCGAACCAGTCCCAGACGCGCATCGGGGTCGAGCGTCGGCCGTGTGCAGGACGCCTGAGGCGGTCAGGTCAGGCATCCGCGTCCCTGGCCTGGGCCGTGAGCGCCCGCGCGATGCCGTCGCGGTTCTCGGCGACCAGCCTCAGCAGGCCGGCCGGCGCGTCCGGGTGGGCGTCGAGCCACTCCTGGCTCGCCTGGAGCAGCTCGGCGCTCGCCAGCACGGTGGGGTAGTAGCTCACGAGGATCGCCTCGGCGATGGCGTGCGTGCGCGACTGCCAGACCGACAGCACCGCGTCGTGGTACTTGGCGATGTACGGTCGCAGCACCTCGGGGTCGTTGGCCTGGGTGAAGCCGAGCCCGATGGCCTCGACGATGCTGTTGGTGAGCCCGTCGCTCTCGACGCCCTCGGCCCAGGCCTGGGCCTTGGCCTCCGCCGTGGGGCGCGACGCCAGCGCCCGCGCGGCGCGCTCGCGGCCGGTGGCGGTGTTGTCCCGCTCCTGCTCGGCGGCGATCTCCTCCTCCGTGGCCTCGCCGCAGGCGGCGAGCGAGGTGAGCAGTGTCCACCGCATCTCGGTGTCCACGGCCAGGCCCTCGAGCTGCTCGGTGCCCTCGAGCAACGCGCGCAGGTATGCCGCGTCGGCGCCGCCGCGCTGCAGCGCGGCATACGCCCGGACGAGCTGGAACTGGGCGTCGCTGCCGGGGTCCGCCGCCTCGGCGAGCCCGCGCAGCGCGGACGTCGTGGCCGCGAGGGTGGCGTCGCGGTGCTGCGGCGCCACGTAGAGGCGGACCGCCGACTGCAGCTGGCCGAGCAGCGTCGAGATCAGGGTCGAGTCGGTCTCGCCGGGCAGCGAGGCCAGCACCAGCCGGGCGAAGTCGCGCGCCGGGATCTCCGCGTCGCGGGTCATGTCCCACGCGGCGCCGAGGACCAGCGCCTTGGGCAGGCTGTCCTCGAAGCCCAGCGGGTAGGCCAGCGCCGTCGCGAGCGAGCGCTCGTCGAGGCGGATCTTGGCGTACGCGAGGTCGTCGTCGTTGACCAGCAGCAGGTCGGGCGCGGCGCGGCCGACGAGCTGCGGCACCTCGGTGACCTCGCCGTCGACGTCGAGCTCGATCCGGTCGACCCGCACCAGACGCTCCTGCTGGACCTCGTAGAGGCCGATCGCCAGGCGGTGCGGGCGCAGCGTCTCGAAGCCCTCGGCGTACGTCTGCTCGATGGCGGCGGAGGAGATCCGGCCGCGGTCGTCGATCTCGAGGAGCGGCCGCAGGGTGTTGACGCCGGCCGTCTCGAGCCACAGCTTCGACCACGTGCCGAGGTCGCGGCCGGACGTGCGCTCGAGCTCGCCGAGCAGGTCCTGCAGCGTCGTGTTGCCCCAGGCGTAGGTGGCGAAGTAGGCGCGCAGGCCCGCGACGAACGGCTCACGCCCGACGTAGGCGACCAGCTGCTTGAGGACGGAGGCGCCCTTGGCGTAGGTGATGCCGTCGAAGTTCACCTCGACGTCCTCGAGGTCGCGGATCGGGGCGACGATCGGGTGCGTGGACGACAGCTGGTCCTGCCGGTAGGCCCACGACTTCTCCGCGGCGCTGAAGGTGGTCCACGCGGTGCGCCACTGGGTGGCCTCGGACTGGCAGGTGGTCGAGGCCCACTCGGCGAAGGACTCGTTGAGCCACAGGTCGTTCCACCACTTCATGGTCACGAGGTTGCCGAACCACATGTGGGCCAGCTCGTGCAGCAGCGTCAGGGCCCGGCGCTCCACCAGGGCCTCGGTGACCTTGGCGCGGAAGATGTACATCTCGTTGATGGTGACCGCGCCGGCGTTCTCCATCGCGCCCATGTTGTACTCGGGGCTGAAGAGCTGGTCGTACTTCTCGAACGGGTACTCGCAGTCGAACTCGTTCTCGAAGAACGCGAACCCGCGCTTGGTGCAGTCGAAGATGTTGTCGGCGTCGAGGTGCTCCAGCAGCGACTGGCGGCAGTAGATGGCGAGCGGGACCGTGCCGCGGCGCGACTCGACCTCGTCGCGCACCACCGCGTAGGGACCGGCCACGAGCGCGGTGATGTAGCAGGACATCCGCGCTGTCGGGGCGAACGCCCAGGTCGCCACCCCGTCGCCGGCCGGCGTGGGCTCGGGCGTCGGGGAGTTGGAGACCACCTGCCAGTGCGCCGGTGCCGTGACGGTGAACGCGAAGGTCGCCTTGAGGTCGGGCTGCTCGAACACGGCGAACATGCGGCGCGCGTCGGCCACCTCGAACTGCGAGTAGAGGTAGACCTCGTCGTCCACCGGGTCCACGAACCGGTGCAGCCCCTCACCGGTGTTCATGTATGCCGCGGTGGCGTCGACCGTGAGGGTGTTGTGCTCGGCCGTGGCCGGCAGGGTGATCCGGGTGCCGTCGAAGTGGCCGGCCGGGTCGAGGGCCTCGCCGTTGAGGACGATGGACTCGCACCGACGGCGCGATGAGGTCGACGAACGTCTCGCTGCCGGGGCTGTGGCTGGAGAAGGTCACCGTCGTGGTGCTGCGGAAGGTCGACTCGGAGGTGGTGAGGTCGAGCGCGACCTCGTAGTGGTCGACGGAGACGACGGCCGCGCGGGCGGTGGCCTCGTCGCGGGTGAGGTTCTTGCCGGGCAAGGAGTACTCCTGCAGAGCTCGGGGTGGGCTCGGGTGGCTGGGTCGTGCTGTGGTGTCCTCGACATCCTTGCACGGGCGCTCCCCGACGCAAGGAGCCGCTTTCCCCTCGCCCCACCGGAGATGGCAGGATTGAGGAGTGACTGCTGACAAGACCGACCAGACCACCGTGAAGCGTTCCTCCGCCGAGTTCTGGTTCGACCCGCTGTGTCCGTGGGCGTGGATGACCTCGCGCTGGATGATGGAGGTCGAGCAGGTCCGCCCGGTGGACGTGACGTGGTCGGTGATGAGCCTGTCCGTCCTCAACGAGGGCCGCGACCTGCCCGAGTCCTACCGCGAGATGATGGACCGCGGCTGGGGGCCGGTGCGCGTCATCATCGCCGCGGCCGAGCAGTACGGCGACAAGGTCATCAAGCCCCTCTACGACGCGATGGGCACGCGCATCCACCTCGGCGGCGAGAAGGACTACGCCGCCGTCCTCGTCCCCTCGCTGGAGGAGGTCGGCCTCGACACCTCGTTGGCGCGGTTCGCCGACAGCGACGCCAACGACGAGGCGCTGCGGGCGAGCCACCAGCGCGCCATCGACCTCGTGGGCGACGACGTGGGCACCCCCGTGATCTCCGTCGAGGGCGAGACGTTCTTCGGGCCGGTCGTGAGCCCGGCCCCCAAGGGCGAGGCGGCCGGACGGCTGTGGGACGGCTGCGTGCTGGTCGCCGGCACGCCCGGGTTCTACGAGCTCAAGCGCAGCCGCACCGTCGGCCCGATCTTCGACTGAGCCGATCTCGACTGAGCGAGCACCACGATGCGCGTTCACATCGGCGGCGACCACGCGGCATACGAGCTGCTCGGTGAGCTCGTCACGTTCCTCGAGTCGCAGGGCCACGAGGTCACCAACCACGGTCCGCACGCCTACGACGCCGAGGACGACTACCCGGTGTTCGTCCTGCGCGCGGCCGAGGCCGTCGCCGCCGACCCCGAGTCGCTGGGGGTCGTCCTGGGTGGCTCGGGCAACGGCGAGCAGATGGCCGCCAACAAGGTCAAGGGCATCCGCGCCGCGCTCTGCTACAACACCGAGCTGGCGACGCTGGCCCGTGAGCACAACAACGCCCAGGTCATCGCGATCGGCGCTCGCATGACGGCCGTCGAGGAGGCCACGGTCGATGGTCGCGGCCTTCCTCGACACCCCGTTCTCCCAGGCGCCGCGCCACCGTCGGCGCCTCGACATGGTGACGGCCTACGAGACCGACGGCACGCTTCCGCCCCTGGAGTGACCGGCATACCGGGCATACCCGGACGACCCGACCGACCCTGAGCCGCGGATCTGCCGGGTGGTCGACCACCCTCGCGTTAGGCTGACGACGGCGTGACGGGCTGAGCCCGCCGCGCCGCCCCTTCTCCCGCCTGCCAAAGGACCTCGTGGACGTCGACCGCACGGTGCTGGGCCGCAGCTCCCTGCTGTTCCGGGTGCAGCGGGCCCGGCCTCGGTGGGTGCGCTGGCGCATCTGTCGCCACCGCGGTGGGAATCCTCGCCGTCACCGCCCTGCTCTGCTGGTCGATGGCGCGGTGGCAGAACTACGTGCCCTTCTCGGCCTACATCCCCGTGGCGGTGGTGGCCGGCCTGTTCCTGTCGCCCCTCATGCTCGCGCTGGTCGACGTCGGCGTCCTCGTCGCCGCGTCCTACACCGTCGTCGACCGCGGGCTCCTGACGAGCCTGCTGGCCGCCTACGCGATGCTGGTGACGGTCATGGTCATCATGTTCTGGGTGGCGACCAGCCGAGCCCGGCTGGGAGTCCAGGGCAACCTCGGCGAGTCGATGCTGGTGGACCTGCGAGACCGGCTGCGCCTGCAGGGCGAGCTGCCCGAGCTGCCGGACGGGTGGGGCGCCGAGCTGGCCGTGCTCTCGGCCTATGGCGACTCCTTCTCGGGCGACTTCCTCGTCACGAGCACGACGGGGTCCCGGCTCGAGCTGGCCCTCGTGGACGTGTCGGGCAAGGGCATGGCCGCGGGCACCCGGTCGCTGCTGCTCTCGGGTGCGTTCGGAGGGCTGCTGGGGTCGATGTCGGTCGACCGGTTCCTGCCCGCGGCGAACTCCTATCTCCTGCGCCAGCACTGGGACGAGGGCTTCGCGACGGCTGCCCATGCCGTGATCGACCTGGAGTCCGGCGAGTTCAGCCTCGGGTCGGCGGGTCACCCTCCGCCGGTGCGGTTCTCGGCCGGCTCCGGGCGCTGGGAGGTCCTCGAGAGCGACGAAGGCCCTGCCCTCGGGGTCACCGAGGGGCTGAGCTTCCCCCGGACGGTCGGCGTGCTCGGCCACGGGGACGCCCTGCTCCTCTACACCGACGGCGTCATCGAGACCCGCAACCGGGACCTGCGCGACGGCATCGACCGCATGCTCGGGACGGCGGAGCGACTGCTCGGAGGCGGCTTCGAGGGGATGGCCGCGAAGATCTGCGCGGCGGCCCGCGCCGGTGAGACCGACGACCGTGCGGCCGTCCTGGTCTGGCGCCGCTGACCTCAGGGGGTCGGTCGCTCAGGGTTCAGAGGCCAGGGTCAGGCCTGCTGGCTCGCCACCCGCCGGTTGATGTTCGCGCACTCGACGCACACCGACTCGGGGATGACGCCCAGGCGCATCAGCCAGCCGAAGACGACACAGCCCACGCAGATCCCGCCGATGGACTCCAGCGCGGGGAAGACGACCATCACGATCCCGATGAGGACGACCGGCAGGGTGGTGCCTGCCAGCCACAGCACGGTGGCCGCGACGGTCAGCACCGCACCGATGGCGGCGGCGAACCGCTTGGGCGGCCCGGCCGTGTAGCGCGGCTGCTGCGCCACGCGGGGCCGGACGAACCGCTGGACGAACCGGGCGACGGGGCTCGTCGACGGCCCCCACCCGGAGCGGAGCACGAAGTCGACGGCCAGCACGGCATACAGCCACCACTGGTGGAAGGCGAGCGCACCCACGGCGAGCACGAGGACCACGCCCGCGATGAGCCGGACGGTGACGTCGTCGACGATGTTGGGGAAGCGGGAGATGCGCATACGTCCCATTATGGATCACATAAGGATAAGTTATCTACCAGGGCCACGTAGGCTGGCCGCGTGGAGACGACGGGCCGGGTGCGCAGCTACAACGCCCGGCGGGGCCGGCTCTCGGCGCTGACCCTCGACCGGATGGCCCAGCTCGGGCCGCGCCACCAGATCCCCGACGGGCCGCTCGACCCGGTGGTGGCGTTCGGGCGGGATGCCCCGGTCGTCCTCGAGATCGGGTGCGGCCACGGCGCCGCGGCGCTGGCGTATGCCCAGACGCACCCCGACCACGACGTGCTGGCGGTGGACGTCTTCGTGCCGGCCCTGGCCCGCATGCTCGCCGAGGCGCACCGTCGGTCGCTCGTCGAACCTGTGGATGCACCAGGGCGACGCCGTCCAGCTGCTCGAGGACCGGATCGCGCCGGGGTCGCTCGCCGCGGTCCACCTGTTCTTCCCCGACCCCTGGCCGAAGGCGCGGCACAGCCGGCGGCGGTTCCTCTCGGCGCACACCCTCGACCTCGTCGCCGACGCGCTGCGTCCCGGCGGGCACCTGCTCGTGGCGACCGACCACGAGGTGTATGCCGCGCACGCCCGGTCCGAGCTCGGCGCGCACGGCCGGTTCGTGGTGACCGAGGGGGAGCGCCCGCCGTGGCGACCGCTCGACGGGTTCGAGGCCAAGGGCCTGGCCGCGGGACGGCGCGTCACCGAGTTCCGCGCTACTGCCCCCAGTCTTTGATGGGTTGACCACGCCAGAGTGTGGTGAAGCCATCAAAGACTCGGGCTGGGGTAGGGCCGAAGCGCTGGAGCGGGTGACGAGAATCGAACTCGCGTAGCCAGTTTGGAAGACTGGGGCTCTACCATTGAGCTACACCCGCGTGGATCAGCGAGCCACGCAAGGGCTGCCGTGGGGGTCGCTGATCCGAGGCGTTAGCCTAATGCCCGCGATCGCGTGGGCTGAAATCGGCTCGCCGCCCGCGGGGTATGGCGCAGGTTGGTAGCGCGTCCGCTTTGGGAGCGGAAGGCCGCCGGTTCAAATCCGGCTACCCCGACAGTCCCGGCGACGGCTACGATGCCGTACCGCTCCAGCACCCGCAGCCAGATCTCGCTCATCGTCGGGTACGACGGCACGGCATGCCAGAGGGTCGTCAGCGGCACCTTGCCGACGATCGCCACGGTGGCGGCGTGGACGAGCTCGGCGACGTCCTGGCCGACGAACGTGGCGCCCGACGAGGACGCCGGCGTCCTCGTCGACGACCACGCGCAGCTGCCCCTGGTAGCCCTCGGCCTGCAGGCCCGAGCCCGCCGCGGCGTCCATGGGCACGTCCACGACCCTGACCCGTATGCCGCGGCTCGCGCGCCTGCTGCTCGGTGAGCCCCGCGCTGCTCACCTCGGGGTCGGTGAAGACCACCTGCGGCGACCCCAGGTCCGTCGCGAACGGCACGGTGGTCCTCGGGTCCGGCTCCCGGCCGGTCGCCCGAGCCCCGACCAGGTCCCCCACGGCACGCGCCTGGTACTTGCCCATGTGCGTGAGCTGGGCGATCCCGTTGACGTCGCCCACGGCATACAGCCAGGTCCGGTCGCCCGCGACGCCTGCGACCTCCATGCGCTCGTTGACCACGAGGTAGCCCTTCTCGTCCGTCGCGGCTCCCACCGACTCCAGCCCGAGCTCCGCCGTGGCCGCCACGCGCCCCGTGGCCACGAGCAGCTCGTCAGCGAGCAGCGTGCTGCCGTCGTCGAGCTTCACCGTCACCTCGCCCGAGGGACCGAGCCGCGAGACCGAGGCCGCCGAGACGCCGAACCGCAGGTCGACCCCGTCGCGCCGCAGCGCCTCCGCGACCGCCTCGCCGGCGAACGGCTCGGTCCGCGCCGAGCAGCGCCGAGCGGGACAGGACGGTGACCGTGGACCCGAGCGCCGCGTAGACCTGTGCCATCTCGCACGCCACGACCCCACCACCGAGGATCGCCAGCCGGTCCGGGATGTGCCGCGAGGTGGTGGCCTCCCGGTTGGTCCAGGGCTGAGAGTCGGCCAGCCCCGGGATGTCCGGGACGAACGAGCGGCTGCCGGTCGCCACGATGACCGCGTGGCGCGCCTGGAGCCGTCGGCCGTCGACGTCGACGGCGCGCTCGCCGTCGAGCCGGCCGACGCCGCGCACCAGCGTGATGCCGGTGGGTCGAGCCACTCGACCTGACCGCCGTCGTCGAAGGTGTCGCTGGTGCCCACCCGGTTGACCCACGCGTCACGCCGCGCGAGCACGCCCTCGGGGTCCAGCCGCGCGCCCACCGACCCCTGCACCCGCTGGGAGGCCCGGGTCGCGTGGATGGGGCGCAGCAGCGCCTTGCTGGGGGAGCAGGCATAGAAGCTGCACTCGCCACCGACGAGATGCCGCTCCACGATCGCCACGGTCAGCCCGGCCTTGCGGACCCGGTCGGCGGCGTTCTCGCCGACCGGGCCCGCGCCGACCACGATGACATCGAACTCGTCGCTCATGCAGACAACCTAGGCGGGTCCGGCGCCGGTGTCGCTGTCGTGCGCAGGGGCTAGAAGGCGCTCGTCCCGTTCGGGGTGCCGAGCCCGGTCGGTCCGTCCCAGCCGGTCTTGGCCGTGCACCACGAGGCGCACGTGCCGTTGCTGCCCGAGGTGACGTCGAACAGGCCGCTGGTGTGGGCGTACGGCAGCGTGTTCGCGTATCCCGCGGTGTGCCCGCTCAGCGCGTACACCGAGGCGACGATGGGGGAGGACAGGCTCGTGCCGCCGAACTGGGCCCAGGCGGAGCTGGAGCTGCTCATGGGCGCGTAGACGGCCAGACCGGTGTTCGGGTCGGCGTCGGCGGAGACGTCGGCGATCGCTCGACCGCTGCAGCTCGTCATCGCCGACGTCTGGCCGAGGGGCGCGTAGTTCAGGGTGGTGCAGCCGGAGCCCGCGCCGCTCCATGCCGACTCGGACCAGCCGCGGGTGGTGGACGCCTTGACCAGCGACGTGCCGCCGACCGCCGTGACGTACTGCGACGAGGCGGGGAAGCTGCCGCCCTGGTAGCCGTTGTCACCCGTCGAGGCCGTCACGGCGATGCCCTGGTGGTTGTAGTAGCTCCCGTAGCTGGAGTCGGCCAGGTCGCCGGCGCCGTAGCTGTTCGAGATGGCGGCGACCCCGGCCTGCGCGGCGGCCGTGTTCACCGCTGTCCCGAGGTTGGCCAGGTTCGACGTCGAGGCCTGGACGAGGAGGATCTTGCAGCTCGGGCAGGCGGCCGAGACGGCGTCGAGGTCGAGCGCCTGCTCCTGGGCCCATCCGGTGTTGAACGCCGGCAGGGCGGTCCCGCCGTTCTGGTCGATGATGCGCAGGCAGCCGCGTCGAGGTGGTGCAGGCGGGCAGCTTGAAGTGGGCGCGGTAGGTGGCGAGGTCCTTGGCCGCGTTGGGGTACCCGTAGGCGTCGACGATGGCGACGGTCCGTCCGGCCGCGCTGAGGCCGGCGAGCTTGTAGGCGCTCTGGATGTCGGCGGGCGTCTTGCCCGAGACCGTCGTCGCCGAGAGCCGCTTGCCCGAGGGGCTGACCGGCCGTCCCGAGTCGTCGACCAGCGTGACGGCCCGGCAGGCCGCGACGGTGGGGGAGGTGGAGCTGCTGCAGACGCGCACGGCGTGGGCGTGGGGGGAGACGGCCGCGGCGGAGGTGACCGTGGCGCTGACGATTCCGAGAGTGGCCGCGGCGACGAGCGCGACGGACGCGAGGGGAGTACGCATCGAGCAGCTCCTGGGGTGGGGAGAAAACCGACAAAACTGTCGGCCTTCGCGGAGCATCGCTGCGGGCTCGGTGGCGACTCAAGGGCCTTGGGGGAATCCGGTCCTAAACCTGACAAGTCTTGAACAAATACGGGCTAATCCTTGAAAGAAGGCCCGGACGAGGGTCAAATCCTTGTCTCCCGCAGGTAAGAGGCTCCCCAGCACTCATGCGTGGCTTGGGTATGCCGAGTCGCCGCTGACGGATGCCGCCTGCGCCCGCGTTCGGTCACGGGTCGCGCAGCGGCTACCATGAGGTTTTGGCCCGGTTGCCGCGCCCTTCGCGGCGCGCGGGCCTTTCCCGTTGCCCCATGATTCTGGAGTACTGCGCAGTGAAGAGTGCCGTCGAGACCCTCAACCCGACCCGGGTCAAGCTGACCGTCGAGGTCCCCTTCGAGGAGCTCAAGCCGAGCCTCGACGCGGCATACGCGACGATCGGCTCCCAGATCCAGGTGCCCGGCTTCCGCAAGGGCAAGGTGCCGAGCCGGATCATCGACCAGCGGGTCGGCCGTGGCGCCGTGCTCCAGGAGGCCGTCAACGAGGCGCTGCCCCAGTTCTACGGCCAGGCCGTCGAGGACAACAAGGTCCGCCCCATCGGCCAGCCCGAGGTCGACGTCACCGAGGTGCCCGCCAAGGACGGCGACGACCTCAAGTTCACCGTCGAGGTCGACGTGCGCCCCGAGGTGACCCTGCCCGACTACAGCGCGATCACCGTCGAGGTCGACGAGGCCGTCGCGTCCGACGAGGACGTCCAGGAGCGCCTGACCTCGCTGCAGGAGCGCTTCGGCACCCTCAAGGGCGTCGAGCGTGCGGTCGAGACCGGTGACTTCGTCTCGGTCGACCTCGACGCCAAGATCGAGGACGAGGAGATCGACGCCGTCAAGGGCGTCTCCTACGAGGTCGGCTCGGGCAACATGCTCGACGGCATGGACGAGGCGCTGGTCGGCATGGCCGCCGGCGAGACCAAGACCTTCACCGCGCCGCTGGCCGGTGGCGACCACGAGGGCGAGGACTCCACCGTCACGGTGACCGTCCAGTCCGTCAAGGTGCGCGAGCTGCCCGCGCTCGACGACGACTTCGCCCAGCTCGCCTCCGAGTTCGACACCCTCGAGGAGCTGCGGGCCGACCTGGCCAAGCAGGCCGAGCGCGCCAAGAAGTTCGAGCAGGGCGTGCAGGCCCGCGACAAGGTGCTCGAGCACCTCCTCGACACCGTCGAGATCCCCGTGCCCGACGGCATCGTCGAGGCCGAGGTCAACGCCCACCTCGAGGGCGAGGACCGCCTCGAGGACGACGAGCACCGCGCCGAGGTCGACACCAACACCCGCAAGGCGCTGCGCGCGCAGTTCCTCCTCGACGCGATCGCCGAGAAGGAAGAGGTCAAGGTCGAGCAGCCCGAGCTCATCGAGTACCTCGTCATGTCCGCCCAGCAGTACGGCATGGACCCCAACCAGTTCGCCCAGGCGATCGACCAGCAGGGCCAGATCCCGGCGATGGTCGCCGAGGTCGCCCGCCGCAAGGCGCTGGCCACGGTGCTCGAGCGCGCCACCGTCGTCGACACCGCGGGCCAGCCGGTCGACCTCAACGAGGTCACCACGACCGACGTCGCCTCCGAGCTGTTCGAGGGTCACGACCACGAGGGCCACGACCACGAGGGTCACGACCACGAGGGCCACGACCACAGCTGAGACACGCAGCTTCGCGTATGCCGCGCACCCCTTGCGGGTGCGCGGCATACGTCGTTTGGACGACCCGGCGCGCGGCCGCGCTGGGGATCATGAGCCATGGACCACGCCAGCTTCCACACGTTGCGAACGGCGGTGCAGCACAACGCCCGTCCCGCAGGTGAGCTGCCCGCTGCCAGCCTCCAGCGCGACCTCACCGAGGCGCTGTCGGCCAGCCGGCTGTTCGACCAGGTCGAGCTGGGCCGCACCGACGACCCCGACCAGCTGGTCATCGGGCTCTGCCGCTGCGCCGACGGCGTGATGCCCTGGGAGGCGGGGGTCGGCGTGGAGCGGATCTGGCGCCACGCCTCCGCCGCCCTCTCGCTGGGAGTCCCACAACCTGGCGTGCACCGACCGCCTGATGGAGTTCGAGGCGCGCCGCCACCGTCGACGGCAGCGGGCACTACCTGACCGTGCACCTGCTGGCCGAGCCGCCGGAGGGGTGGACCCCGCCGGAGCCCGAGGCCGACCGCGAGGTCGTGGGCGCACGTGCCCCGGAGGCGGGGGTCGACCAGCTGCTAGCCCGGTCGCGGGGGAGCGGTCGTGGTGCCGAGCCGCAGGGTGGTCGGCTGCAGCTCGTCGCGAGGCCGTTCCCCGTCGAGCAGCCGTTGGAGCAGGGCGCCGAGTCGGCGTCCCTTGGCCACACCCTGCTGGTCGATGGTCGTCAGGGTGCCGGGGAACCAGGGCAGGTCCACCCCGTCGAACCCGGTGACGCTGAGGTCCTCGGGGACCCGCAGGCCCAGCTCCTCGGCGGCGCGGACGGCGCCCGCCGCGAGCAGGTCGGACTGGGCCACGATCGCGGTCGGGCGCTGGGCCTGCGGGCGGTCGAGCAGCAGTCGAGCCGCTGCGCGCTCCGTGCTCGACGTCGGGGACGGCCGTGGTCAGCCAGCGTGTCCGGCGACCCGAACACGTCGAGGAAGCCCAGGCCCCGGTCCCGGGTGTCGACGAAGAGTGCCGAGCGCCAGGGCGTCGGCCGTCGCGAGGCCGGTGCGGCTGTCGGGGCCGAGCGGCATCATCAGGTGGGCCACCCTGGTGTGGCCGAGCTCGCGCAGGTGGCGGGCCGCGGTCGGCGCTGGCGCCGCGGTTGTCCAGACCCAGCTGCACCACGCGTGGGTCGGACGGTGCCCCGTCGGCCAGCATCGGTATGCCGCGTGCCGCCAGATGGTCGACGGCGGGGTTCGAGTCCGGACCGCACAGCGAGAAGACCACGGCGTCCAGGGCGGTCGCGGCCAGCTGGGTGATGGCGCGCTGGGGGTCACCGGCCGGCTGCGCGATGAGCAGCATCCCGGCGGGGATGCCGTCCAGGACCTGGGACAGGCCGTCCAGCACGCTCACCGCGAAGGGGTCGCGGAAGGCGTGCAGCAGGCGACCCTCGACGACCACGCCGACGACGCCGGAGCGCCCGTGCCGCAGGGACGACGCGAGCGGGTCGGGGCCGGCATACCCGAGGCGCTGGGCTGCCGCCCGGACGCGCTCCACGGTCTGGGGCGCCACCGGTCCCCGGCCGCTGAACGCCAGCGAGGCCGTCGAGGTCGAGACGCCCGCAGCCTGCGCCACGGCGCGCAGCGTGGGGCGAGGTTGACGCGGGGTGGTCATGGGGGACAGACTATCGAATCGATTCGATCGAATCGATTCGACCACGCCATCCTCGTTCCGAAAGTCCCGCAGTGAGCCAGCCCGCCACCATGCCCCTCGGCCCCGTTCTCGCCCCCTCCCGGGTGCTCGCCGCCCGCAACGCCGTCTTCGTCCTGTTCGGGCTCGCGGGGACCACCTTCGCCACGTTCGCCTCACGGATCGCCGACACCAAGGCCGCCCTGGGCCTGACGCCCGGCGAGCTCGGGGTGACGCTGCTGGCCGCGTCCGCCGGGTCGGTGGCCGCGCTGCCCTCCGCGGGCAGGGTGGCCGACCGGGTCGGCGCGGCGCGCACGATCCAGCTCGGCATCGCGCTCGGCTTCTCCGGGCTGGTCGTCGTGGGGGTGGCCGTCGACGTCGCGCGGGCCCGCCTGCTCGTCGCGGTGGGCCTGTTCCTCGTCGGCGTGGGGGTCGGCTTGTGGGACGTGGCGATGAACCTCGAAGGGGCTGCCGTCGAGCGGCTCCTGGGCAAGACCGTCATGCCACGCTTCCACGCCGCCTTCTCCGGCGGCACGGTGCTGGCCGCACTGGTCGGTGCCGCGATGTCGTGGGGACATGTCCCGCTGCTCGTCCACTTCGGCGCCGTGGTCCTGGTCTCGCGTCCCGGTCGGGCTCTGGGGGCTGCGCGCCTTCCTGCCGCGCGAGACGGAGGCCGACGCCGACGACGGCGGCACCGGGCGCCGAGCGCGTCGCTCCGCGTTCGGCCTGGCTGGAGCCACGCACGCTGATGATCGGCCTGGTCGTGCTCGCGGCGGCCTTCACCGAGGGGACCGCCAACGACTGGGTCGCGGTGGGCTTCGTCGAGGGCCACGGCGTCCCGCCCTGGGCGGGCGTGCTGGCCTTCGCGGCCTTCCTGTCCTTCATGACCGTCGGCCGGCTCGCGGGGACGCGGCTGCTCGACCACTATGGCCGGGTCCCGGTGCTGCGGGTCACCTTCGCGATGGCCGCTGTCGGCTCACTGCTCGTCATCTTCGGCCCCATGCCGGTGGCGTATGTCGGCACGGCCATCTGGGGCATCGGCGCCTCGCTGGGGTTCCCCGTCGGGATGAGCGCGTCGGCGGACGACCCGGCCCGGGCCGCGGCCAGGATGTCCGTGGTCGCGACCATCGGCTACACCGCGTTCATCGCCGGGCCGCCGCTGCTGGGGTTCCTGGGTGACCACTTCACCGTGCTGCGCGCCCTGCTGGCCGTCACCGTCGTGGTGGCGCTGGCCATGCTGGTCATCCCGGCCACCCGTGAGCCCGCGGGCGAGCCTGAGCCCCGCACCTGAGTCCTGTGCGCTCAGGGCGAACACGGCGCCATTCGGGGACTTTGCTCCCGCACCTCCACGTTAGGGTCACTGACAGGCATACCCCGATGACGATGGAGAAGACATGGCGAGCAGCCCTCAGACGGGTTCGGAGATCGTCGCCGCGGACGAGCGGCCACAGGGTGGTCTCGACGACCACATCTACAACCGTCTGCTCAAGGAGCGGATCATCTTCCTGGGCTCCGACGTCCGCGACGACAACGCGAACGCCATCTGCGCGCAGCTGCTGCTGCTCGCGGCCGAGGACCCCGGCAAGGACATCTGGCTCTACATCAACAGCCCCGGCGGCTCGATCTCCGCGGGCATGGCGATCTACGACACGATGAAGTGGATCCCCAACGACGTGGCCACGGTGGCCATGGGCATGGCGGCCTCGATGGGTCAGTTCCTGCTGTCGGCGGGCACCCATGGCAAGCGCTACGCCACGCCGCACGCCCGCGTCATGATGCACCAGCCCAGCGGCGGCATCGGTGGCACGGCCTCGGACATCAAGATCCAGGCCGAGCAGATGCTCTTCGTCAAGAAGCAGATGGCCGAGCTGATCGCCCAGCACACCGGTCAGCCCCTGGAGCAGATCGAGAAGGACTCCGACCGCGACCGCTGGTTCAGCGCCGAGGAGGCCCGCCAGTACGGCTTCGTGGACCACGTGTTCAGCAGCGCCTCGCAGGCCGGTGGCCGCAGCGGCGGCGACGACGACAACCCGGTCACCGGGGACAAGTGAGGGATCGACACATGAACGCCAACATCAACCCCTCCATGCACGCTGCGCGTGGGCTGCAGGTGCCCGGCGCCGTCGAGCCGCTACATCCTGCCGCAGTTCGAGGAGCGCACCTCCTACGGCATGAAGCGGCTGGACCCCTACACCAAGCTGTTCGAGGACCGCATCATCTTCCTCGGCGTGCAGATCGACGACGCGTCGGCCGACGACGTCATCGCCCAGCTCATCGTGCTGGAGTCCCAGGACCCCGACCGCGACATCCTCATGTACATCAACAGCCCTGGTGGCACGTTCACGGCGATGACCGCGATCTACGACACCATGCAGTACATCCGCCCGGACGTGCAGACCTTCGTCGTCGGCCAGGCGGCCTCGGCGGCGGCGGTGCTGCTGTCGGCCGGCGCCAAGGGCAAGCGGTTCGCGCTGCCCAACTCGCGGATCCTCATCCACCAGCCGGCGCTGGCCGGCGGTGACTACGGCCAGGCGTCCGACATCGAGATCCAGGCGAACGAGGTGCTGCGCATGCGCACCTGGCTCGAGGAGACCTGGGCGGAGCACTCCGGCCGCACCCCCGAGCAGGTCCGCGACGACATCGAGCGCGACAAGATCCTGTCGGCGGCCGAGGCCAAGGAGTACGGCCTGATCGACGAGGTGCTCGCCTCGCGCAAGGCCTCCAGCGAGGACTGAGCCGTCCCTGCTCCCTGCAGATGGGGCTTGTCCGCCCTGAGCGGACAAGCCCCATCTGCGCGAGACGCGGGCGATTCAATGGGGAGAATGGAAGGGTCGGGCCGGTAGCGTCGGTCCAGCGTTGCGGATGTTGACGGTTGTCGGTGCAGTCAGTGGGCAGTCGCCCACGCAAGGTTCGGAGGTCGGGCGCGTGGCACGCATGGGAGAGAGCGGCGACCTGCTCAAGTGCTCGTTCTGTGGCAAGAGCCAGAAGCAGGTCAAGAAGCTCATCGCCGGCCCTGGGGTCTACATCTGCGACGAGTGCATCGACCTGTGCAACGAGATCATCGAGGAGGAGCTCGCCGAGTCCTCCGAGCTGGGCCTCGACGAGCTGCCCAAGCCGCGCGAGATCTTCGACTTCCTCGAGAACTACGTGGTCGGCCAGGACGTCGCCAAGCGGTCGCTGGCCGTCGCCGTCTACAACCACTACAAGCGCATCCAGGCCGGTGAGGCGGGCGCGAAGAAGGACGTCGAGTCCGTCGACATCGCCAAGTCCAACATCCTGCTCATCGGGCCCACCGGCTGTGGCAAGACCTACCTGGCCCAGACGCTGGCCCGCATGCTCAACGTGCCGTTCGCCATCGCCGACGCGACCGCCCTCACCGAGGCGGGCTACGTCGGCGAGGACGTCGAGAACATCCTGCTCAAGCTCATCCAGGCCGCCGACTACGACGTCAAGAAGGCCGAGACGGGCATCATCTACATCGACGAGGTCGACAAGATCGCCCGCAAGAGCGAGAACCCCTCGATCACCCGCGACGTCTCGGGCGAGGGCGTCCAGCAGGCCCTCCTGAAGATCCTCGAGGGCACGACCGCCTCCGTCCCGCCGCAGGGTGGCCGCAAGCACCCGCACCAGGAGTTCATCCAGATCGACACCACGAACGTCCTGTTCATCGTGGGTGGGGCGTTCGCGGGCCTCGAGAAGCTCATCGAGTCGCGCAGCGGCAAGAAGGGCCTGGGGTTCGGCTCCGAGCTCCACACGCCCAAGGACCTGGCCCAGTCGATGGGCGAGGTCATGCCCGAGGACCTCATGAAGTTCGGGCTGATCCCCGAGTTCATCGGCCGGCTGCCGGTCATCACGACCGTCAGCCCGCTGGACCGCGACGCGCTCGTCACGATCCTCACGGCACCGCGCAACGCGCTGGTCAAGCAGTACAAGAAGATGTTCGACATCGACGGTGTCGAGCTCGAGTTCACCGACGAGGCGCTCGAGGCGATCGCCGACCAGGCGCTCAAGCGCGGGACCGGGGCTCGTGGGCTGCGCGCCATCATGGAGGAGGTGCTGCTGCCGGTGATGTTCGACGTGCCGAGCGACGACGGCATCTCCCGCGTGGTGGTGACGCGTGAGGTGGTCCTCGACAACGTCCTGCCGACCATCGTGCGTCGCGACGAGGAGCCCAAGCGGCCGCGCAAGCGCTCCGCCTGACCCGCTCCCGCCTGGTCTCCACGGGACGGCGTTCGCGCCTGACCAGCGTCGGTGGACGGTGACGCCACCGATTGGACAGGATGGCTCCATGAGCTACGGGTTCCGGCTGAGCGACGGTGACCTCGGACCCGTGCAGCAGAGCCCGACCACCTGTGGCTCCGCGTGCCTGACCGTGGCCCGCATGCTCGTCAACCCGGCCTTCGCCCGCTGGATCGTCCGCGGGGAGGGCCCGCACCTCGACGCACCGCCCGCAGCCACCGAGCAGGAGCGGTTCGCGGCATACGAGCGGGTCGTCCTGAGGCGCACGAACGGCCTGTATGCCGGCGGCGGGCGGCTCAACGCACCGTGGCCCCACGCGCTCGGCACGCCCCCGTGGGGGGCCCGCAAGGAGCTGGAGTTCGGGGCGGCCCGGCGTGGCACGACGTACGAGCTGCACCCGGTGCGCCAGCTCACCCGCCGGCGGCTGCGCGGTGCCTACGTGCGGCTGGTCGAGGTCGTCACGGACGGTGAGCCGGCGCTGCTCTACCTGGGCAGTGCCCTGCTGCCGCGCCATGTGGTCCTGGTGCTGCCGGGTGACGGTGTCCGGGTGGTCAACGTCTACGACCCGGCGACCGGCCGGGTGAGCGTGCTCGACCAGGGCCGGTTCGCCGCGCGCGAGCTGCGGATCGCCGGGTGGGACGTGCCGTGGCTCACGGTGCAGCCGAACGGCGCCCGGCGGGTTCAGGCCTTCGGCTTCTCCACCGGGATGAGCACCGTGTCGCGCACCTCGGGGGTCTCGGCCTCGGTGTAGTCGATGCGGCCGGTGATGCGGCCCGCGGCTCGCAGGTCGGCCTCGGCGCTGCGCACGCGGTCGGTCCAGCCGCTGGGTCCGGCGAGCACGATCTCGGCCACCTCGGCACGCATGCCGACCTTGGCCTCGGACTTGCTCTTGCGCACGCCGGCGAGGGCCTCGCCCACCGCGCCGGAGCAGCTCGGGGTCACCGCCGTCGCCGGCGCCGAGCTCGGCCGTCGTGCGGCCACGCGGCGTGGTGCACCGACCCGTCGTGCCACCAGGACCAGACCTCCTCGGTGACGTAGGGCAGCAGCGGCGCGAAGAGCCGCAGCAGCACGTCGAGCGCGATCCGCAGGGCGGCCCGCGCGGAGGCGGCCTGGGCGTCGCCCTGACCGCCGTAGGCGCGGTCCTTGACCAGCTCGAGGTAGTCGTCGCAGAACGTCCAGAAGAACGTCTCGGTGACCTCGAGGCACCGGGTGTGGTCCCAGCCCTCGAAGCCTGCGGTGGCCGCCTCGACGACCCGGGCGAGCTCGGCGAGCATGGCGCGGTCGAGCGGGTTGGTCACCGCGGCGGACAGGTCGCCCTCGACCTCCCCGGCGTCACGGCGACCTCCCCGAACGAGAGCGCGAACTTGGTCGCGTTGAGGATCTTGATGGCCAGGCGGCGCCCGACCTTCATCTGGCCGGTGTCGTAGGCCGCGTCGGCGCCCAGGCGCCCGCTGGCCGCCCAGTAGCGGACGGCGTCGGCGCAGTGCTCCTTGACGACGTCCTCGGGCGTGACGACGTTGCCCTTGGACTTGCTCATCTTCTTGCGGTCGGGGTCGAGGATCCAGCCGGACAGCGCGGCGTGGCGCCACGGCACGGAGTCGAACTCGAAGTGCGAGCGGACGACCGTCGAGAACAGCCAGGTGCGGATGATGTCGTGGCCCTGCGGGCGCACGTCCATCGGGAACACGTCGGCGAACAGCTCGGGGTCGTCGCGCCAGCGCCCGGCGATCTGCGGCGTCAGCGACGAGGTGGCCCAGGTGTCCATGACGTCGGGGTCGCCGACGAAGCCGCCGGCCTGCCCACGCTGGGACTCGTCGTAGCCGTCGGGCGCCTGCGCGGCGGGGTCCACGGGGAGCTGGTCCTCGGTGGGCACCAGCGGCTTGTCGTAGACCGGCTCGCCCTGCTCGTCGAGGGGGTACCAGACCGGGATCGGCACGCCGAAGAAGCGCTGCCGCGAGACGAGCCAGTCACCGTTGAGGCCGCTCACCCAGTTCTCGTAGCGCGAGCGCATGAACGCGGGGTGGAACTCGACCTGGCGCCCGCGCTCGAGCAGCTCGGCGTTGAGGTCGGCGTCGCGGCCGCCGTTGCGGATGTACCACTGCCGCGACGTGACGATCTCGAGCGGCTTCTCGCCGCGCTCGTAGAAGTTGGCCTTGCGCTGGGTCGGCTGGGGCTCGCCGTCGAGGTCGCCGGACTCGCGCAGCGCGCTGACGACGGCCTCGCGGGCGCTGAAGGTCGTCTTGCCGGCCAGCTCCTGGTCGAAGAGCCGCTGCCCGGACCCGGAGGGGATCCACTCGGGCACCTCGCTCTGGAGGCGGCCGCTGCGGGTGATGACCGAGCGCGTCGGGAGCTGGAGCTCGCGCCACCAGAGCACGTCGGTGAGGTCGCCGAAGGTGCAGCACATGGCGATGCCCGCGCCCTTGTCGGGCTCGGCCGCGGGATGGGCGAGCACCGGCACCTCGACCCCGAACAGCGGTGAGCGCACCGTGGTGCCGAACAGCCCGGCATACCGCTCGTCGTCGGGGTGGGCGATGAGCGCCACCACGGCGGGGATCAGCTCGGGGCGGGTGGTCTCGATGTAGACCGGGGCGGCGCCGTCGGCCGTCGGGTGGAACGCGACGCGGTGGTAGGCGCCGGGGTAGTCGCGCGCCTCGAGCTCGGCCTGCGCCACGGCGGTCTGGAAGGTGACGTCCCACAGCCCGGGCGCCTCGGACTGGTAGGCCTCGCCACGAGCGAGGTTGCGCAGGAACGCCTGCTGCGCCGTCGCGCGCGAGTGGTCGTCGATGGTGCGGTAGCTGATGTCCCAGTCGAAGGAGAAGCCCATCCGGCGGAACAGCGACTCGAAGGCCTGCTCGTCCTGGACGGTCAGCTCGTCGCAGAGCTCGATGAAGTTGGCGCGCGAGATCGGCTGCTGGTCGGCGGCCTTGAGGCTCTTGACGTCGCCGCGGTGGGCCGGCTCGAAGGCGGGGTCGTGGGGGAGCGAGGCGTCGCCGCGCACGCCGTAGAAGTTCTGGACGCGCTTCTCGGTCGGCAGGCCGTTGTCGTCCCAGCCGATCGGGTAGAACACCTCGAAGCCGGCCATCCGCTTGTAGCGGGCCATGCAGTCGGTGTGGGTGTAGGAGAACACATGCCCCATGTGCAGCGACCCCGAGGCGGTCGGCGGGGGAGTGTCGATCGAGAAGACCGCCTCACGGCCCCGCTCGTGCGCCGCCGCCCGGTCGAAGGTGTAGGTGCCCTGCTCCTTCCATACCTGCGCCCACCGGTCCTCGAGCCCGTCGATGGAGGGCCGGTCGGGGATGCGTGCGGCGCGCGGCGTGGAGGGTGCGTCGGTCATGGCGTGAATCTTCCCATCCCGAGCGAGGTGCCCACCAACCGGTTGTCCGGGTACGCGGCGAGCGGCCCACGGGCCGGCCCCGCGCCCCTAGGGTGAGGCCATGGAACCCGTGTACACGCCCGTCATCGGGTTCGCCCGCCTGCTCTTCGCCGCGCAGGGCCTGAAGATGACGCTGAGCGGGCTCGAGCACGTGCCCCGCACCGGGGGCGCCGTGATGGCCGTGAACCACACCGGCTACTTCGACTTCACGTATGCCGGCCTGGCCGGCGTCGAGGCGGGTCGCCTCGTGCGGTTCATGGCCAAGAAGTCGATCTGGAGCAACCCGGTGGCCCGCCCGCTGATGACGGGCATGCACCACATCCCGGTCGACCGTGAGGCGGGCCAGGAGTCCTTCGACCTCGCGCTGAAGGCGCTGCGGTCGGGCGAGATCGTCGGCGTGTTCCCCGAGGCCACCATCTCCCGGTCCTTCGAGGTGAAGGCCTTCAAGTCCGGCACCGTGCGGCTGGCCCAGGAGGCGGGCGTCCCGGTGCTGCCGACCACGATCTGGGGGTCGCAGCGGGTCTGGACCAAGGGCCACCCGCGCCGGATGGGCCGGCACCACATACCGCTGCTCATCACGGTCGGCGCTCCCATCGTCGTGGGCGCCGACGAGGACCCCGCCGAGGCGACCGAGCGCATCCGGGCCGCCATGGTCGCGCAGCTGCAGGCCGACCAGGAGCGCTACCCGGCGTGGCCGGACGCCGAGCGCCACCTGCTGCCGGCCCGGCTCGGTGGCACGGCGCCGACGCTGGAGGAGGCCGACGCCATGGACGCGGCGGAGCAGCGCAAGCGTCGCGCCCAGGCCTGACCGGCGCTGTGGCTGACGAGTCAGACGGCGTGGCCCAGGTGGGCCATCGCCTGGCGCAGCAGGGCCCCGTGGCCGCCGTCCATCTCGCGCAGCAGCGCCGGGTCGGTGGCCTCCTCGGGAGTGAGCCACGCGAGGTCGAGCGCGTCCTGCTGCGGCTGGCAGTCGCCGGCGACGGGGACGACGAAGGCCAGGGCGACCGCATGCTGGCGCGGGTCGTGGTACGGAGTGACGCCGGGCGTGGGGAAGTACTCGGCCACGGTGAACGGCTGCGGGCTGGCGGGCATCTGGGGCAGGCACATCCGGCCCAGGTCCTTCTCCAGGTGACGGATCACGGCGTCGCGGACGCGCTCGTGGTAGAGGACCCGGCCCGAGACGAGCTCGCGGTTGATGGCGCCGTCGGAGGCTCGCAGCAGGAGCCCGACCGCCGTCACCGCCCCGCGCTCGTCGACCCGCACGGGGACGGCGTCGACGTAGAGCATCGGGAGGCGCTCGCGCGCCGCGTCGAGCTCCTCGTGGGTCAGCCAGGAGTCACTGCGGTCCAGCTCGAGCCTGCTCATGCCTCGTTTCTACCAGTAGACGCGTCCGGGGTTGAGGATCCCCCGAGGGTCGAACAGCGCCTTGATCGCCCGCTGCCGCTCGATCGAGGCCGTCCCCACCTCGTCGCGCAGCCAGCGCGCCTTGAGCGACCCGACCCCGTGCTCGCCCGTGATCGTGCCGCCCATGGCGAGCGCCACGGCGACCAGCTCGCCGAACGCGGCCTCCGCGCGCTCGCGGCTGTGCGGGTCGTCGGCGTCGAAGAACAGGCTGGGGTGCAGGTTGCCGTCGCCCCCGTGGCCGGACATGGTGATCTCGACCCCGGTCCGGGCCGAGATGTCCCGGCCCGCGGCGATCAGGGCGGTCAGCCGGCCCACCGGCACGCAGACGTCCTCGATGAAGTGCGGGCCCTTGGCCTCCAGGGCGTGGTGCAGGGCGCGGCGGCCCGCGAGCAGCGCGTCGCTCTCCTGCGGGTCGTCGGCGACGGCGACCTCGATGGCCCCGGCGTCGGTGAGCAGCGCGGCATACCGCTGGACGTCCTCGGCGGTGTGGCCCACGCGGTCGGACTGGACGATCAGGGCCGCCTCGGCGCCCGAGGGGAACCCGAAGTCGGCGATGGCCTGGATGGCCTCGATGGTCGGCCCGTCCAGCAGCTCGACCAGGCTCGGGCGGTGGCGGTCGAGCCGCAGGGCGACGATGCCCCGGCTGGCGGCGTCGAGGTGCTCGAAGACCGCGAGCGCGGTGAGGGCCGGCTCCGGCGCGGGCAGGAGCTTGACGGTGACCTCGGTGACGACGCCGAGGGTCCCCTCCGAGCCCACGAACAGGCCGGTGAGGTCGAGCCCGGCCACCCCCTTGGCGGTGCGGTGACCGGTGCGGATGACCTCGCCGCCCGGCAGGACGACCTGGAGGGCCTTGACGTAGTCGGCGGTGACGCCGTACTTGATGCAGCCGAGACCGCCGGCGTTCGTCGCGACGTTGCCGCCGATGGTGCAGAACGCCGAGGAGGCGGGGTCCGGCGGGTAGAAGAGCCCGTGGGCGGCCGCGGCGACCTTGAGGTCGGCGTTGAGGACGCCCGGCTGCACGACGGCGAGCGACTCCAGCGGGTCGACCTCGACCACGGTGTCGAGGCCCTCGAGGTTGAGCACGATGCCGCCCTCCATGGCGACCGAGCCACCCGCCAGGCCGCTGCGCGCCCCCTGGGGGACCACCGGCGTGCCCGTCTCGTGCGCCCAGCGCAGCACCTCGACGACGTCCGCCAGGTCGCGCGCACGGACCACCTCGAAGTGCTCCGGGGCGATGGCGCCGAGGGACTCGTCGACGCCGTACCGGGCCCGCACGTCCGGGTCGGTGACCGTGCGGGCGGGCAGGGCGTCGGGAAACGAGGTCACGGGCTCAGCCTAGGCGCCGCTAGAATGGCGCCACAGGCGTCGATCCGGCCATCACCGGGGAGCCTCCGGAAGAACGGCGACCACGCGGCATACCGCCTCGTGGTGGCTCACTAGAACCGGACGGATGGGCCCGTCATCGCCTGTGGCAAGAGCGGCCGTGTGCCGCGGGCCCCGGTCCGCGCTCGCGGCAAGCGAGGTGGCACCGCGGTGCCGCCGGGTGGTCCCGGCGACGTCGTCCTCGCGTGAGTGCACGCGAGTGATGTGAGGACTGCCGACACCATGACCTACCCCCAGGTCTCCTTCGACCCGACCGACCCCAGCGAGTCGCGCCCACGGAGCTCCCGGCGTGCCCGCGTCGCCCCGGTTCCCCGAGATCGAGGAGCGCGTCCTGCGCTACTGGGACGAGGACGGCACCTTCCTCGCGTCCGTCGAGAACCGCGACGAGCGGCAAGGACGGCGACAACGAGTTCGTCTTCTACGACGGGCCGCCGTTCGCCAACGGGCTGCCGCACTACGGGCACCTGCTCACCGGCTACGTCAAGGACCTCATCCCGCGCTACCAGACGATGCGCGGTCGCCGGGTCGAGCGCAGGTTCGGCTGGGACACCCACGGCCTGCCCGCCGAGCTCGAGGCGATGAGCCAGCTCGGGCATCAAGACCAAGGACGAGATCCTCGAGCTCGGCATCGAGGAGTTCAACGCCAAGTGCCGCGAGTCGGTGCTGAAGTACACCGACGAGTGGCGCGAGTACGTCACGCGTCAGGCGCGCTGGGTCGACTTCGACCACGACTACAAGACGCTCAACCCGGACTACATGGAGAGTGTGATCTGGGCGTTCAAGACGTTGTACGACAAGGGGTACGTCTACGAGGGCTTCCGCGTGCTGCCCTACTGCTGGAACGACCAGACGCCCCTGTCCAACCACGAGCTGCGCATGGACGACGACGTCTACCAGATGCGTCAGGACCCGGCGGTGACCGTCGGCGTGCGGCTCGAGACCGGTGAGCTCGCGCTGGTCTGGACGACGACGCCCTGGACGCTGCCCTCGAACCTCGCGGTCATGGTCCACCCGGACATCGACTACGTCGTCGTCGAGACGGACGTGCCGACCGGGCGGCTGGAGCGGTACGTCATCGGCGCCGAGCGGCTGGCGTCCTATGCCCGCGACCTGTTCGGCGACGCCAAGGCCGACGTCGAGTCCTTCGTGGTGGAGCGGCTCACCGGGCGGGACCTGCTGGGTCGCTCCTACACCCCGCCGTTCTCCTACTACGAGGGCCACGAGAACGCCCACCGCGTCGTCGAGGCCGACTTCGTCACGACGACCGACGGCACCGGGCTGGTGCACAGCGCCGGCGCCTTCGGTGAGGACGACAAGGTGGTCACCGACCGTGAGGGCATCGAGCCGGTCATGCCGGTCGGGCCGGACGGGCGGTTCACGTACCCGGTGAGCGAGTACGAGGGCATGCTCGTCTTCGACGCCAACCTGCCGATCATCGACGACCTCAAGGCGGCGACCCGCGGTGACGCGGCCCACGGCGCGGTCACCGAGGGCACGGTGCTGGTGCGGCGCGAGACCTACGACCACTCGTACCCGCACTGCTGGCGCTGCCGTCAGCCGCTGATCTACAAGGCGGTGTCGAGCTGGTTCGTCGAGGTGACGAAGTTCAAGGACCGCATGCTCGAGCTCAACGAGCAGATCCAGTGGGTGCCCGACCACATCAAGCACGGCCAGTTCGGCAAGTGGCTGGCGAACGCCCGCGACTGGTCGATCTCGCGAAACCGCTTCTGGGGCAGCCCGATCCCGGTGTGGAAGTCCGACAACCCGGAGTACCCGCGGATCGACGTCTACGGCTCGTTCGAGGAGCTGGAGAAGGACTTCGGTGTGTCGGTCGACGACCTGCACCGGCCGTTCATCGACCGGCTGACCCGGCCCAACCCCGACGACCCGACCGGGCAGTCGACCATGCGCCGGGTCGAGGACGTCCTGGACGTGTGGTTCGACTCGGGGTCGATGTCGTTCGCGCAGGTGCACTACCCGTTCGAGAACGCCGACTGGTTCGAGCACCACTTCCCGGGCGACTTCATCGTCGAGTACATCGGGCAGACCCGCGGCTGGTTCTACACGCTGCACATCCTCGCGACGGCGCTGTTCGACCGGCCGGCCTTCTCGGCGTGCGTGTCCCACGGCATCGTGCTCGGCTCCGACGGGCAGAAGATGTCCAAGTCGCTGCGCAACTACCCCGACGTCCGCGACGTCTTCAACCGCGACGGCGCCGACGCCATGCGCTGGTTCCTCATGTCCTCGCCGATCCTGCGCGGTGGCAACCTCGTCGTCACCGAGCAGGGGATCCGCGACGGGGTCCGCCAGGTCATCATCCCGCTGTGGAACACCTGGTACTTCTTCTCGTTGTACGCCAACGCTGCTGGCGATGGACAGGGCGGCGAGGGCAAGGGCTACCAGGCGAAGTGGTCGACCGCGTCGACGGACCCGCTGGACCGCTACCTGCTGGCCAAGCTCGGCCAGTTCGTGCAGTCGATGCAGGACCAGCTCGACGAGTACGAGGTGGCCGGCGCGTGCGAGACCACCCGCGGCTTCCTCGACGTGCTGACCAACTGGTACGTGCGCCGTTCGCGCGAGCGGTTCTGGGACACCGGCGAGGGTGCCGGTGCGGAGCAGGCGTTCGACACGCTCTACACGGCCCTCGAGGTCGTATGCCGCGTGGCGGCGCCGCTGCTCCCGCTCCTCACCGAGGACATCTGGCGCGGGCCTGACCGGTGGGCGCTCGGTGCACCTGACCGACTGGCCCGACGCGTCCGACCTGCCCCGCGACGACGCGCTGGTGGCGGGCATGGACCGCGCCCGCGAGATCTGCTCGGCCGCCTCGTCGCTGCGCAAGGCGAACGGGCTGCGGGTGCGGCTGCCGCTGCAGGACCTCACCGTGGTGACGGCGGACGCGGCGTCGCTGAAGGACTTCGGGGCGATCATCGCCGACGAGGTCAACGTGCGCACGGTGACCCTGCGCGACATCAGCGAGGCCAGCGAGGCCGACTTCGGTGTCTCCCAGCGGCTGACCGTCAACGCCCGCGCGGCCGGCCCGCGGCTGGGCCGCGACGTGCAGCAGGCCATCAAGGGCAGCAAGTCCGGCGACTGGTCCGTGGCGGCCGACGGCACGGTGACGGCCGGCGGCCTGGAGCTGGTCGAGGGCGAGTACACCCTCGAGACGGTCGTCGACGCCGACCGGCAGGGCCGGGTGGCTCCGGGGCGACGCGGACGGCGACCGCGATGCTGCCCGGTGGCGGCTTCGTCGTGCTCGACACCGAGGTCACGTCCGAGCTGGCCCAGGAGGGGCTGGCCCGCGACATCGTCCGGGCCGTGCAGCAGGCCCGCCGCGACGCCGGGCTCGACGTGTCGGACCGGATCTCGCTGACCGTCACCGGCGGCGAGGACGTCTGGCAGGCGACGCATCGCCCACCAGCAGCTCATCATGAGCGAGACCCTGGCCACCCAGTTCGGGTCGGCCGGTCAGCTCGAGGCGCTGCCGCAGCGCTCGGACGTCGCCGAGGCGACCGTCGGCGACGGCGAGCCGGTGCGGATCAAGGTGATGAAGCTCTGAGCCGTTCCCGACCGCCGTTGCCGGTGGTGGATGATTGAGGCCATGCCCCCTGCACCTGACGCCGCCCAGCGCGAGGCCGCGCGCACCCTCGAGGTCCTCAAGCGGATGCGCGAGGCCGAGGAGGCCATCCTGGCCCGGGCTCCCGAGCACGACCTGGAGCCCAGCCTCGACCGCATCCAGGCCGTCATGGAGCTGCTCGGCGACCCGCAGCGCACCTTCCCCGTCATCCACCTCACCGGCACCAACGGCAAGACCTCGACGACGCGCATCATCGAGTCGCTGCTGCGCGAGATGGGCCTGAAGACAGGGCGGTTCACCTCGCCGCACCTGCACAGCATGCGCGAGCGGATCGCGCTGTCCGGTGAGCCGATCAGCGCCGAGCAGTTCCTCGCGGCATACGACGAGGTGATGCCGTTCGTCGAGATGGTGGACGCCCGCTCGCTCGCCGACGGCGGGCCGCGGATGACCTACTTCGAGGTGCTGGTCGCCATCGCGTATGCCGCGTTCGCCGACGCCCCCGTCGACGTCGCCGTCGTCGAGGTCGGCCTCGGCGGCAGCTGGGACGCCACCAACGTCGCCGACGGGTCGGTCGCCGTGGTGACGCCGATCGCGCTGGACCACCAGCACTTCCTCGGCCACGACGTCGAGTCGATCGCCACCGAGAAGTCCGGGATCATCAAGCCGGACGCGCTCGTGGTCGTCCGGCGTCCAGGAGCCCGAGGTGGCGCAGATCCTCGCCGACCGGGCCGCTGACGTCGGGGCGCGGATCGCCGTCGAGGGCAACGACTTCGGGCTGCTCGCGCGTGAGGTCGCGGTCGGTGGCCAGCAGCTCGCCGTGCGCGGGCCTGGCCGGCGACTACGAGGAGATCCTGCTGCCGCTGCACGGCGCGCACCAGGCGCACAACACGGTGCTGGCCATCGCCGCCGTCGAGGCCTTCCTCGGCGGGGGCGAGCAGCGGCTGGACCCCGACGTCGTGCGCGCCGGCCTGGCGCCGCTGCCTCGTCTCCGGGACGGCTGGAGGTCGTCCGCCGGTCGCCGACCGTGCTCGTCGACGCCGCCCACAACCCGGCGGGCGCACTCGCGCTGCGCGAGGCGCTCGAGGACTCGTTCACCTTCGCCCGGATCATCGGCGTCATCGCGATCCTCAGGACAAGGACGCCACCGAGATGCTCGAGATCCTCGAGCCGGTGCTCGACCACGTGGTGGTCTCGCGCACGACCTCACCCACGGGCGATGCGCCCCGACGAGCTCGGGCGCGCTGGCCGCCGAGATCTTCGGCGAGGACCGGGTGACCGTCGTCGCCGACCTGCCCGACGCGCTGGACGTCGCGGCGGGGCTCGCCGACGAGGGTGGCCTGGGCGGCGGCGTGCTCGCCACCGGGTCGGTCACCACCGCCGCCGAGGTCCGCATGCTGCTCGGCGTGAGCGAGGTCTGAGCCCTCAGTGCTGAGGGGCTCAGACCCTCGGTCTCAGCGCTTGCCCAGCTGGCCGATGTCGAGGTGGGTCTTCGCCTCGGTCTTCGCGTGCTTGTCGGCGCGCTTCTCCTTGATGGTCTTGCCGGCCTTCTTGGACAGGTGCTGCCGTGGTGATTTGTCCGTCATCGCTGGTTCCCTTGGTCGGAAGCCTGGGTGGCTCCGTACCCGACGCTACTCCTGATCGCGGCACGGCATACGCTCGCTGCATGGTCGTCTTCTCATGGGCTCGCTCGGCGCCGGTTCACCTGGCGGATGCTCGCCACGGTCCTGGCGGCGCAGGGGATCGTCGTGTTCCTCGGCGCTCTGGTCGCCCGCGGGCTGGCCAACGCCGTGGGCGACGACCGCGACAGCACCTGGCTCTGGGTGGGGATCGGGCTGGCCGTGCTGTGCTTCGTCGCCGCCGGGCTGATGCGCCGGCCCTGGGGGGTGACCCTCGGGTGGCTGATCCAGGTGGCGACGTTCGTCTCGGCTGCCGTCGTGCCGGCGATGCTCGCCGTCGGCGTCATCTTCCTCGCCCTCTGGGTGGGCTCGCTCATCCTGTGCCGCCGGGTCGAGGACCAGGTGGCGGCGCGCGAGGGCACCCCCGACCCTCGCTAGGCTGACCGGCGTGACGACACAGATCGAGCGCTCCCTGGTCCTGGTCAAGCCCGACGGGTTCTCCCGCGGCCTCACCGGGGAGGTGCTGCGCCGGATCGAGGCGAAGGGCTACGCCCTGGTCGCCCTGGGCGTGACCACGCCGACCCGCGAGCAGCTGGCCGAGCACTACGCCGAGCACGAGGGCAAGCCGTTCTACGAGCCGCTCGTGGAGTTCATGTCCAGCGGCCCGGTCGCGGCCGTCGTCATCGAGGGGCACCGGTGCATCGAGGGCTTCCGCGCCCTGGCCGGGGCCACCGACCCCACGGCCGCCCTGCCGGGCACCATCCGCGGTGACCTGGGCCGTGACTGGGGCCTGAAGGTGCAGCAGAACATCGTCCACGGGTCGGACTCGCCGGAGTCGGCCGCCCGCGAGATCGGGATCTGGTTCCCCGGCCTCTGAGCCCCGACGCCAGCCCTAGACCCTCAGCGCGGTCTCGAGGTCGTCGAGCCCGCTGATCACCACTTCCAGGAGCGCGGCGAGCTCGCCGCGCTCCTGCGCGTTCAGCCGCGCCAGCGTGTCCGACTCGACGACGTTCGCCTCGCGGACGGCCGCCTCGAACACCTCCCAGCCCTTGTCGGTGAGCTCGACGAGGACGCGCGTGCGGTTGGCGGGGTCGGGGGAGCGGCGCACCAGACCGCGCTCGGCCATGCGGTCGAGCCGGTGCGTCATCGAGGACGGCGCCACGTTGGCGATGTCGGCGAGCCGGCTCGGGGTGACCTGCTGGTCGCCGGCTGTCGCCAGGTGCGCCAGGACCGACCACTCGCCATGGGAGATGTCGAGGTCGGCCAGCTGGCGGTTGTACCACTGGTCGAGCTTGCGGGTCAGCGAGAAGACGGCCGTGATGACCCGTTGGACGGACTCCTCACCGCCGGCGGCGACATAGGCCGCGACCGCGTCCTGGTACTGCTGCTGGACGCTGGGTCGTCGTCGGGCGCGGGGCATGGCCCCATCGTCGCATGCTAAGATTTCGAAATCGAAATATTCGAACCCGAAGAGATGTTGACCCTGTCATGCGTGCCCGTCTGCTCATCCTCGCCTCCGCCGTAGCCATGCTCGGCTGGGGTGCCGTCCTGCCCTACCAGTACGCCTACGCCGCCACCACGCGCGGCTGGGGCTCGCTGGTGGCTGCCGGTGCGGCGAGCCTCTTCTCGGTGGGCGCCCTCGTGGCCGCACCGGTCGCCGGCCGGCTCGCCGACCGCCTCTCGCCCGTGGTCGTGGCGGTGGCCGCCAAGGTCCTGGCGGCCGCTGGCGCTGCCTCGCTGATCTGGGCGGGGAGCCCCGCCGCCTTCCTCGCGGGCATGTTCGTGTTCGGCGTGGGCATCACCGCAGCGGCCCCGGCCCAGTCGGTGCTCGTCCTGCGGTGGGTGGGCGGCAGCGACCGCCGCCGCGTCTTCGCCTGGCAGTTCACCGGCCAGGCCATCGGCATGGCGCTCGGCGCCTTCGCGGCCGGCTACGTCGTCGACCTCGGGCGGCCCACCGGCATGTGGCCCGCCTTCACGGCCGCGGCGGCCGGCTTCGTCCTCTCGGCGCTCCTGCTCGTGGCGGCCGGCCTGCGGCGCTGGGGTGTGTCCGGCGGCGGCCTCGAGCCGGGCCTGCCGACGTCCGCGACCCGAGCGAGGACGCTCGGGGCCGGTCCGGGCTGCCCGACGGCGACCCCGCGCGAGGCGATCCGGGCGATCTGGGCGATCCCGGCCCTGCGCTGGACCGCGCTGATCACGGTCACCCTGGCGCTCGGCTTCTACGCCCAGTTCGAGTCCGGTCTGCCGGCCTACGCGCTGGAGGTCCTCAAGGTCAAGGAGACGACGATCGGCCTGGCCGCAGCCGTGAACTGCGCCGTGATCATCGTCCTGCAGATGCTCGTGGTGCGCCTGACGGCCCGCCGCGGCGGCCCGGCGCTGCTCATGGTCGTCGGCGTCATCTGGACCGCCGCCTGGCTCGTGCTCGCCGTGGCGTCGTTCCAGCCGGGTCTGGCGTCGGTGCTGTTCGTGTCGAGCTTCGGCGTCTTCGCCGTCGGCGAGACGATGTACGCGCCCATCCTCAACCCGCTCACCGCGAGCCTCGCGCCGTCGGGCCTGGTCGGGACGACCCTCGGGCTGTTCACCGCCCTGCAGACCGGCTTCTCCGCGGTCGGGCCGCTCGTCGCCGGGGTGATCCTCGGCGCCGGGTTCGGCAGCGTGCTTCGTCGGCGCTGCACGTCGCGATCAGCCTCGTGGCCGTCCTGGGCGCCTGGCGCCTGCGCGCGCGCCATCCGGGCGGCGCGCCGGTCGGCGCGCACGTCCCGTGGCACGCGGCCCTCGCCGCGTAGCATCGCGGGCGTGCGCGGTGGTGTCTCACGGGGTGGCCGAGGTGGCTGGATGTCGGTCGGCAGAGACCTCGCGATCGACCTCGGCACCGCCAACACCCTGATCTACGAGCGCGGCCGGGGCGTGGTGCTCGACGAGCCCTCCGTGGTCGCCGTCGAGGCCGGCGTCCGGCCGTCTCGTCGCCGCCGGCGCTCAGGCCAAGGAGATGCTCGGCCGCACGCCCGGTCACGTCCGTGCCGTCCGGCCGCTGCAGGACGGCGTCATCTCGGACGCCGACGTCACCGAGCGGATGCTGCGCTACTTCGTCGACCAGGTGCGGCCCTCGCGGCTGGTCCGGCCACGGATGGTCGTCTGCGTCCCGAGCGAGGTGACCGGGGTGGAGCGCCGGGCCCTCGAGGATGCCGCGGTGCGCTCCGGCGCGCGCCGGGTCTACGTCATCGAGGAGCCGATGGCGGCCGCGATCGGCGCCGACCTCCCCGTCAACGAGACGTCCGCGTCCATGGTCGTCGACATCGGGGGCGGCACCACCGACGTCGCGGTGATCAGCCTCGGCGGCATCGTCACCGCTCGCTCCCTGCGGGTGGGCGGAGACGAGATCGACGACGCGCTGGTCGCCCACATCAAGACCGAGTACTCCCTGCTCGTCGGCGAGCGGACCGCCGAGGACGTCAAGGTGGCCGCGGGCTCGGCCTTCCCGCTGCGCGAGGAGACCAGCACCCGGATCCGTGGGCGCGACCTGGTGACCGGCCTGCCCAAGACCGTCACGGTCTCGAGCCAGGAGGTGCGCCGCGCCATCGAGGGCCCGGTGCTGCAGATGGTCGACCTCGTCCGCGCGACGCTGGACGTCTGTCCGCCCGAGCTGGCCGGCGACATCCTCGACCGCGGGGTCACCCTCACCGGTGGCGGAGCGCTGCTGCGAGGGCTCGACGAGCGGCTGCGACACGAGCTCGGGGTGCCGGTCCGGGTGGCCGAGGACCCCCTGCGTGCGGTCGTGCGTGGTTCGGGCCGGTGCATCGAGGAGTTCGCGACGCTCGAGCGGGTCCTGGTCGACTCCCGCCGGTTCTGATGCGTGCTGCGTCGCGGCGGCGACCGCTGGTCGCCCTCACCGCTCTGACCGTCGTGCTGCTGCTGGTGGACGTCGCCGGCGGCGGCAGCGAGCCCGGCGTCGGTGCGCTGCACAGCGTCGGGGGTGCGGTGTTCGGGCCGCTCGAGCGGCTGCTGAGCCCCGGGAGACCCTCCGCCTCGTCCGCTGGAGCCACGGTGGAGCTGGTCGCCCGCTCCGAGCGCAGCAGGCAGTCCCAGACCGAGCGGACAGCTGGCCCGGCTGGTGGCCGCTCCCGCGCTGGCGGGCGCGACGCTGGTCCCGGCGCGCGTGGTCGGCGTGGGCCGTCAGGGCGCGGCCGGACCCGAGCGGGTCACCATCGACGTCGGCTCCCGCGACGGCATCCGGGCCGACCTGTGCGTCGTCGACGCCGACGGCCTGGTCGGGCGGGTCGTGTCGGTGGCGCCGTGGACCGCTGACGTGGCCCTCGTGGGAGGCGCCGACATCGTCGTCGGGGTGCGGGTCGGGTCGCCGCGGGACGCTGGGCTCGGTGGCCTCGGGTGCCCACGGCGCTCGCAGCCGCGACCGCCGGCCTGCTCGACCTGACCCTCGTCCAGCGCGGGACCGTCCGCGACGGGTGACCGGTCACGACGCTCGGGAGTGTCGGCGGCTCGCCGTACCCGCCGGGCCTCCCTGTCGGCACGGTCACCGCGATGGACCCGTCCTCCGGCGACCTGGCGCCGACGGGGGCCGTGCGTCCCGCGGTGGACGTGACCACCCTCGACGTCGTCGGTGTCCTGACCGTGCCGCCGCGGACCACCCCTCGCGCCGCGGTCAACGGCGGGCGGCTGACGGTGACCGTCCGGCTGCCGCGTCGTGCTGTTCCGCAGCACTGCTGCTCGTCCTGGCCGCTCTGGTGACCGTCCTGCCGACCCTGTCGACGCGTGGGCGTCCTGCCGGACCTCGTGCTCCCCGTCGTCGTCGCGGGGGCGCTGCTCGTCGGGCCCCTCTCGCGGGGCGCCTGCTGGGGCTGGCGGCCGGGTGGCTGATCGACCTCGTCCCACCCGGTTCGGCCGTGCTCGGCACCGCGCCCTGCTGTATGCCGCCGGCCGGCCTGCTCGCCGGAGCCGGCCGCCGCGAGGGGCACGCGCCCTGGGGCTGGGTCGCCGTGGTCGGTGACCGCGAGCGCCGGCGTCGTGCAGGCGCTCGGACTCGTGGCGGCAGTGCTGTCCGGCGAGCCGGTGTCCTGGGGCGTCGCCGGGCTGGACCTGGCGGCGACCGTCGGCCCTGGGGGTCGTCCTGGTCCCCGCCCTGGTCGGCGCGGAGCAGTGGCTGTCCGTCCGGAGGTCGCGGTGAGGGGCCGCCGCCCGGGGTCGGGGACGCCCGGGGCTCGGGTCTGGGTGCTCGCCGTCGTCGTCCTCTCGCTCATGGGCACCCTCGTCGGGCGGCTCGGTCAGGTCCAGATCGGTGAGCAGGCGGCATACCGTCGGGCCGCCGCGAGCGTGAACACGCGCACCACCGTCCAGCCGGCGCTGCGCGGACGCATCCTGGACCGCAACGGCATCCCGCTGGTGGACAACACCTCCGAGACGGTGGTGACGGTCGACCGCACGGTGCTGGCCGACGCCGCAGGACGGCGGTCGCGCGCTGCTCAGGCGCGTGGCGGTGGTGCTGGGGGTGCCGTTCGACCGGCTCTGGGCGCGCACCTACCTGTGCGGCACGGCCGGCGCCCCGCCCGCCCCCGCGTGCTGGGGTGGGTCCGCGTACGTCCCCCTGCCGCTGGTCGCCGGCGCCGACCCGCGCCGGGCGCTGAGCCTGCTCGAGCGTCCCGAGCTCTACCCGGGCATCGGGGTGGTGGCGGCGCCGGTGCGCGAGTACCCACAGCAGGGGACGGTGAACGCGGCCCAGGTCCTGGGCTACCTGGCCCGCTCGACGCCGCAGGACATCGCCGCCTCGCACGGCACCGTGACCGACCAGGACCTCGTGGGCCGGACCGGCCTGGAGAAGCAGTACGACGCGCAGCTGCGCGGCACGCCGGGGCGCACGACGGTCGCGGTCGACCCGCGCGGCGTGGTGACCGGGTGTCGTGTCGCAGGTGCGCGCCGGTCCCTGGGCGCGACCTGGTCACCAACCTCGACGTCCGGGTCCAGGCCGCGGCCGAGGCGGCGCTGCGGCGCGCGGTGGCGGCCGCCCGCCAGCGCGGGCACCGGGCCGACGGCGCGGCCGCGGTCGTCCTCGACACGACGACCGGCGGGGTGCTCGCCGCGGCGAGCTATCCCACCTACGACCCGGACGTCTGGACCGGTGGGATCAGCGCGCAGGCGCTCGCCGGCGCTGACCGACGCCAGGGCCGGCCTGCCGCTGATCGACCGCGTGACCTCCGCCGTCTACCCGCCCGCCTCGACGTTCAAGGTGGTCAGCCTGCCGGCCGCGGTCACGGCCGGGAACTCGCTGGGCGGCACCTACGACTGCACCAGCAGCTACCGGATCGGCAACCGCACGTTCGCCAACTACGAGTCGCGCGCCTACGGGCCGATCTCGCTGACCAAGGCCATCGAGGTCTCGTGCGACACGATCTTCTACGACTTCGCCTACCGGTCGTGGCTGGCGCAGGGAGGTCTCGGCGGCGACCACCGACGCGGACGACCCCTTCGTGGCGATGGCCCACGCGTTCGGGCTCGGGGCGGCCACCGGGGTCGACCTGCCGGGCGAGCGGACCGGGCGCATCCCCGGCCGTGCGTGGAAGCGGCAGACCTGGGCGCAGGCCCGGACCGACACCTGCCGCCGGGCCGGCCACCGGCTACCCCGAGGTGGCGCGCACGGACCCGCGCGCGCGCGGCATACCTCAAGGGGTTGGCCGTGGAGAACTGCCAGAGCGGCTTCCAGTTCCGGGCGGGTGACGCGGCCAACTTCGCGATCGGGCAGGGCGACATCGCGGTGACGCCGCTGCAGATGGTCCGGGCGTATGCCGCGATCGCCAACGGTGGGGTCGCTGCTGGACGCCGCAGGTGGCTCGGGGCTTCGCGGCCGCCGGCGGTGCGGTGGAGCGCGGTGGCCCCGCAGCCGGCGGGCACGGTGCGCCTTCCCGGCGGGGGTCGCTGCCGCTTCCTGCACCAGGCGCTCCAGGACGTGGTCGACGGCGGGGACGGCGAAGGGCGCGTTCGCGGGCTTCCCGCTGGCCCAGTGGCCGGTGGCGGGCAAGACGGGGACGGCCGAGGCGTTCGGGGCGCAGGACTCCGCCTGGTTCGTCTCCTACGGCCCGGCGACCAAGCCCCGGTATGCCGTGGCCGTCGTCATCTCGCAGGCCGGGACCGGAGGAGACGCGGCGGCGCCCGCGGCCCGTCAGATCTACGACGTGCTGCGGACGCTGCGGTAGCACGGCCGTGGGGCGCGGCGCTCGAGCAGTCAGTAGGCTGCCCTGCATGGCTGACTTCGATGTGGTGGTCCTCGGTGCTGGTCCCGGCGGGTACGTCGCGGCGATCCGTGCTTCACAGCTCGGCCTGCGGGCCGCGGTGGTCGAGGCGAAGTACTGGGGCGGCGTCTGCCTCAACGTCGGGTGCATCCCGTCGAAGGCGCTGCTGCGCAACGCCGAGCTCGCCCACATCCTCGAGCACGAGAAGGACAAGTTCGGCATCGAGGGCGACGCCACGGATGTCGTTCAAGCCGACGCACGCCCGCTCGCGCGCCGTCTCGGCCGGGCATCGTCAAGGGCGTCCACTTCCTCATGAAGAAGAACAAGATCACCGAGATCGACGGGTGGGGCACCCTGACCGGTCCGACGTCGATGGACGTCGCGCTCACCTCGGGTGAGAAGCAGTCGATCACCTTCGACAAGCTCATCATCGCCACGGGCGCCACCACGCGGCTCATCCCCGGCACCTCGCTGTCCGACCGCGTGGTCACCTACGAGGAGCAGATCCTCACCGACCAGCTGCCGGGCTCGATCGTCATCGCCGGCTCGGGCGCGATCGGCGTCGAGTTCGCCTACGTGATGAAGAGCTTCGGCGTGGACGTCACCATCGTCGAGTTCCTCGACCGCATGGTGCCGACCGAGGACGCCGAGGTGTCCAAGGAGCTGCTCAAGCACTACAAGAAGCTCGGCGTCAACGTCCTGCTGTCGACCAAGGTCGAGTCGATCGACGACTCCGGCGAGAAGGTCCGCGTGACGGTGTCCCCGGCCGCCGGCGGCGAGTCCAGGGTGCTCGAGACCGACAAGGTGCTGCAGGCCATCGGCTTCGCGCCGCGGCTGGAGGGCTACGGCCTCGAGTCGCTCGGGGTGGCGACCGAGCGCGGCGCCATCGTCATCGACGACCACTGCCGCACCAACGTCGCCGAACGTCTACGCGATCGGTGACGTCACCGGCAAGCTCATGCTGGCCCACACCGCCGAGGCGCAGGGCGTGGTGGCCGCCGAGACCATGGCCGGCGCCGAGACGATGCCGGTCGAGTACGACTTCATCCCGCGCGCCACCTACTGCCAGCCGCAGATCGCCTCGTTCGGCTACACCGAGGCGCAGGCCAAGGACAAGGGCTACGACGTCAAGGTCGCCAAGTTCCCGTTCTCCGCCAACGGCAAGGCCATGGGCCTGGGCGACGCGGTGGGCTTCGTCAAGGTCGTCGCGGACGCCACCCACAACGAGATCATCGGCGCGCACCTCATCGGCCCCGACGTGACCGAGCTGCTCCCGGCCCTGACCCTGGCTCAGAAGTGGGACCTCACCGCCGACGAGGTGGCCCGCAACGTCTTCGCGCACCCGACCCTGTCCGAGGCGGTCAAGGAGGCCGTCGAGGGCATCGCCGGCCACATGATCAACCTCTGACGAGGACGACACCCGTATGCCGCGCGCGCCGCTTCCCCTCGTCACGCAGCGCCTCGTGCTGCGCAGCTTCCGGCCCGGGGACGAGGAGGACACCTTCGCGTACCGCTCGGTCCCCGAGGTGGTGCGCTACATCCCCGGTGACCCCAAGACCCGTGAGCAGGTCGCCGACCTGGTCGCCGAGCGGGCCACGGCGGGTCGCATCGACGAGAAGTCGCCGTTCCTCACGCTGGCTGTCGAGCTCGACGGCCGCGTCATCGGCGATGTCCTGCGTGCATTTCGACGGCCTCGACGGGTCGCGATGGCACGCAGGCGGAGATCGGGTGGGTGTTCGCGCCCGACGTGGCCGGGCAGGGCTACGCCACGGAGGCCGCGCGGGCGCTGGTGGACCTGGCGTTCGGTGAGCTCGGGGTGCGGCGGGTGTGGGCCCAGCTCGAGCCCGAGAACACCCGGTCGGCGCGGGTCTGCGAGCGGCTGGGGATGCGACGCGAGGCGCTGTTCGTGCAGGGGTCGTGGTTCAAGGGGCGCTGGTCCGACCTCGCGATCTATGCCCTGCTCGCCGACGAGTGGGCGGCGCGACGACCGTCTGACGTCGACGGCTGGCCTCTGAGTGCTGACGCGGCGCCAGTTGTCGATGGCGGATCGGCCTATTTCGCCGCGACTGCTGACACCTGGTCAGTCGTCGTGGCCCGCGGATGACGCCGTGCAGTAGCCGACGCACGTCTCCGCCAGGGTGGGGCAGTGGCCGTTCGACCCGCGGACCACCGTTCTCCCGGTCCGACGGCGCTGGCCGCCGGACTGAGCGACTGGCACCTGCGCTCGCAGCAGCGGCTGCACCGCGACGTCTATGTGGGGGCCGGGTGCCGGTCGACACCCGGATCCGGGCACTGGCCGCCCTCCGCATGGCCCCGCACGGCAGCCTCGCCGCGCGGCATACCGCGGCGCTCCTGCTCGGAGGCGTGGTCCCGGAGCCGGCGATGGTGCACCTGATGGCTACCCAGCGGTGAGGCTGCGCGCGCGGAGGCTGGCCGACGCTCGGCCGGAGTGGCCCGGCGTCCACGGTCGGGCGGGTGTCGAGTCTGGCGGCCGCGACGGTGGTCAGCGTCGACGGTCGCTGAGCGCGCCTCCGGGAGCCGACGGGGCGCGACTGGCCAGCGCTCGACCCTGCGACGGGCCGCGACCTGGTCCGCCCCGGTTGTCCTGCCGACGTGGTCCGAGACTACGCTGCGTCGTCGCTTTCCCGGCCTCCCTCGAGCCTGTCGTCAACCACGACGGCGTGCCGACGAGCGGGCTGGGTGGTCCGCCGGTTCGACCGCTCCTGGCCGGAGCACCGCCTCGCCTGGAGTACGACGGCCGACAGCATGCGGAGAGCCAGCGGCAGTCGGAGCACGATGTGCCCGGCGTGATGGACTGGACACCGATGGCTGGAGGCTGTGGTGTCCTCGCCAAGGGCCTGTACCGCGAGCCCAGCCGCACACTGGAGCGCGTCGTGCAGGCTATGCACGACGTCGGCCTGGACGCCTCGGTGACGAGCGACGAGTGGCGGGTCTACTTCCCGGACCGGTCACGAGTGCTGCCGTGACGGCAGCACTCGGCGCCAGGTCGGCCATGTCGCCACGGCTGCTGCCGGTCGGCCAGCACTCGAGGATGGCGCGGCGATTAGGGCGCGGGGTGGCGCGCTGGTAGCGTTGGTCCCGCCGTAGACCGGCCGCGGACTCAAGAGAGCCCAGGTGGACATGCCCTGGCGCACCGCGCAGCAACCAGAGAAGGAGTGTGTCGACCTATGCCGTTGAGCACCGACGTCAAGAAGAAGATCATGTCCGAGTACGCCACGCACGAGGGCGACACCGGCTCCCCCGAGGTCCAGATCGCGATGCTGACGCAGCGCATCCTCGACCTCACGGAGCACTCGCGGCAGCACAAGCACGACCACCACAGCCGCCGCGGCCTGCTCCTGCTGGTCGGCCAGCGTCGCCGCCTCCTGCGCTACCTCGAGAGCGTCGACGTCGAGCGCTACCGCTCGCTGATCAAGCGCCTCGGTCTGCGCCGATAAGCATCCGAGAGGGGCGGTCCTCACCATGAGGGCCGCCCTTTTCGCATGAGAGAACAACTGAATACCGGAAGTACACAGAAGCACGCCCGTGCACAACGACGATGCACCGGGTTTATTGAGAGACACAGAAATGGAGGGCCCATGGAGGGTCCAGAGATTCAGTTCGCCGAAGCCGTGATCGACAACGGCTCGTTCGGCACCCGCACCGTCCGGTTCGAGACGGGACGCCTGGCCAAGCAGGCCGGCGGCGCCGTCGCGGCCTACCTCGACGACGACACGATGCTGTTGTCCACCACGACCGCCGGCAAGAGCCCGCGCGAGGGGTTCGACTTCTTCCCCCTGACCGTCGACGTCGAAGAGCGCATGTATGCCGCGGGCAAGATCCCCGGCTCGTTCTTCCGTCGTGAGGGCCGCCCGTCCACGGACGCGATCCTCACCTGCCGCCTGATCGACCGCCCGCTGCGCCCCACCTTCACCAAGGGCCTGCGCAACGAGGTCCAGGTCGTCATCACCGTGCTGGCGCTCAACCCCGACCACCAGTACGACGTGCTGGCCATCAACGCCGCGAGCGCCTCGACCCAGATCTCGGGTCTGCCGTTCTCGGGCCCGATCGGTGGCGTCCGCATCTCGCTGATCGACGGCCAGTGGGTCGCGTTCCCGAACTTCTCCGACATCGAGCGCTCGACCTTCGACATGGTCGTCGCCGGCCGCATCGCGGGCGATGACGTCGCCATCATGATGGTCGAGGCCGAGTCCACCGAGTCGACCTGGAACCTCGTCAAGAACGAGGGCAAGCAGGCCCCGACCGAAGAGGTCGTCGCCGAGGGCCTCGAGGCGTCCAAGAAGTTCATCAAGGTCCTCTGCGAGGCCCAGGCCGACCTGGCGAGCAAGTCCGCCAAGCCCGTCCAGCAGTTCCCGATCTTCCTCGACTACGAGGACGACGCCTACCAGGCCGTCGAGGCTGCGACCTCCGACGACCTCGCCAAGGCGCTGACCATCGCCGGCAAGCAGGAGCGTGAGGAGCGCATCGACGAGATCAAGGAGTCGATGAAGGCCGCGCTCGGTGGCGAGGGCAAGCCGTTCGAGGGTCGCGAGAAGGAGCTGTCCGCGGCATACCGGTCCGTGCAGAAGAAGCTGATCCGTCAGCGCATCCTGCGCGACAAGGTCCGCATCGACGGCCGTGGCCTCGCCGACATCCGCGCCCTGGGCGCCGAGGTCGAGGTCCTGCCCCGCGTCCACGGCTCCGCGCTGTTCGAGCGCGGCGAGACCCAGATCATGGGTGTCACCACGCTGAACATGCTCCGCATGGAGCAGCAGCTCGACACGCTGTCGCCGGTGACGCGCAAGCGCTACATGCACAACTACAACTTCCCGCCGTTCTCCACCGGTGAGACCGGTCGCGTGGGCTCGCCCAAGCGTCGCGAGATCGGCCACGGCGCGCTCGCCGAGCGGGCGCTCATGCCCGTGCTGCCGACGCGCGAGGAGTTCCCCTACGCGATCCGCCAGGTGTCCGAGGCTCTCGGCTCCAACGGCTCGACGTCCATGGGCTCGGTCTGCGCCTCGACCCTGTCGCTGCTCAACGCCGGTGTGCCGCTGCGCGCCCCGGTCGCCGGCATCGCCATGGGCCTGGTGTCCGACGAGGTCGACGGGCAGACGCAGTACGCGGCGCTGACCGACATCCTCGGCGCCGAGGACGCGTTCGGCGACATGGACTTCAAGGTCGCCGGCACCCGCGAGTTCGTCACGGCCATCCAGCTCGACACCAAGCTCGACGGCATCCCCGCCTCGGTCCTGGCCGGCGCGCTGACCCAGGCCCGCGACGCTCGCCTGCACATCCTCGACGTCATGAACGAGGCCATCGACGTCCCCGACGAGATGAGCCCGTTCGCGCCTCGCGTGATCTCGGTGCAGGTCCCCGTCGACAAGATCGGTGAGGTCATCGGCCCGAAGGGCAAGATGATCAACCAGATCCAGGACGAGACCGGCGCCCAGATCTCGATCGAGGACGACGGCACGGTCTACATCGGCGCGACCGACGGCCCGTCGGCCGAGGCGGCCCGCGCGATGGTCAACGCCATCGCCAACCCGCAGATGCCGGAGGTCGGTGAGCGCTTCCTGGGCACCGTGGTCAAGACCACGACGTTCGGTGCGTTCATCTCGCTCCTGCCCGGCAAGGACGGCCTGCTGCACATCTCCGAGGTGCGCAAGCTCGTCGGTGGCAAGCGGATCGACAACGTCGAGGACGTCCTGGCCGTCGGCCAGAAGGTCCAGGTCGAGCTCAAGGAGATCGACCCGCGCGGCAAGCTCTCCCTGGCCGCCGTGCTGCCCGAGGGCGAGGGCGAGTCCGGCTGGCGAGGGCGACGCGGCCAGTCCACCGTGGCCGCCGCCGGCAGCGAGGCCGACTCGGCCGCGTCCGACGGCGTCGAGTCCGACCGCGGCGAGTCGCGAGGGCCGCGAGGGTGGCGAGCGTCGCGAGGGCGGCCGTAGCCGCAACCGCAACCGTCGTCGCGGTGGCGACCGCGCCGACAAGGGCGGCGTCCGACGAGGGCGTGGCCGCCGCCCGTCCGAGGACGTCCAGTGACGGTGACCTGACACTCCAGCCTGAGCGGGCCGGCATACCCCTTGGGGTTGCCGGCCCGCTTGCGTTGCGCGGCGCATCCCCCCAAGGCTGGTCCCATGACCGATGACCGAACGTTCGTGGTGGTCGGTGGGGGCCTTGCAGGGGCCAAGTCCGTGGAGGCGCTGCGTGAGCGCGGGTTCGAGGGGCGGCTGGTGCTGCTCGCCGGCGAGGCGCACCTGCCGTACGAGCGGCCGCCGCTGTCCAAGGACTACCTCAAGACGGGCGAGAAGCTCGAGGACGCCTTCGTCCACGACGAGCAGTGGTATGCCGACCACGACATCGACCTGCGGTCTCGGCACCCGGTCGCGTCGATCGACCGCGCGGCGAAGGCCGTGGTGACCGAGGCGGGGGAGCGGATCGGCTACGACCGGCTGCTGCTGGCCACGGGGAGCGCGCCGCGAAGGCTGACGCTGCCCGGCGCCGACCTCGACGGCGTGCTGACGCCTGCGGACGATCGAGGACAGCGAGGCCATCAGGGCCACCCTCAAGCCGGGCCGTCGCGTCGTCCTCATCGGTGGCGGCTGGATCGGGCTCGAGGTGGCGGCGGCGGCGCGCGAGGCGGGCGCCGCAGGTCACCGTGCTGGAGTCGCTGGACCTGCCGCTCGTGCGGGTGCTCGGACCGAAGATCGCCCAGGTGTTCGCCGACCTGCACCGCGAGCGCGACGTCGACCTGCGGACCGGGCGTGACCGTCGAGGCCATCGAGGGCGACGGCTCGCCCACGGGCGTCCGGCTCGGCGGCGGCGAGGTGGTCCCGGCCGACACGGTCATCGTCGGGATCGGCGCGGCTCCGATCGTCACGCTGGCCGAGCAGGCGGGGCTCGAGGTCGACAACGGCATCCTGGCGGACGAGGTCGGCCGGACCAGCGACTCCGACGTCTTCGCGGTCGGCGACGTCGCCCATGTCCATCACCCGTTCCTCGGCCACCGGATCCGCGTCGAGCACTGGGCCAACGCGCTCAACCAGCCGTCGTGGGTCGTCCCGGCGATGCTGGACCAGGACGGGCCCGAGCCGGAGCTGCCGTACTTCTTCACCGACCAGTACGACCTCGGCATGGAGTACACCGGCCTGGCCGACCCCGAGCGACGAGGTCGTCGTGCGGGGCGACCTGGCGTCCCGCGAGTTCATCGCCTTCTGGACCCGCGACGGCCGGGTCACCGCCGGGATGAACGTCAACGTCTGGGACGTCACCGAGCCGATCAAGGCCCTGATCCGCTCGCGGGCGCAGGTGGACCCGGCACGGCTGGCCGACCCCGACGTCGCCCTGGAGACCTGGTCTGAGGCCGTCGCCGCCCTCGCTAGGCTGGCCCCGTGAGCGACACGATCAGGGTGGGCGTCATCGGCGCGGATGGCCGGATGGGTTCGGAGGTGTGCCGGGCGGTCGAGGCCGCCGACGGCCTGGAGCTGGTCGGGCGGTTCGACGCAGGGCGACGACCTCGGCGACCTCGGCGGGGCGCAGGTCGTCGTCGAGTTCTCGGTGCCCGACGCCTCGCCGGCGAACGTCGCCCACTGCGTCGAGCACGGGGTGCACGTCGTCGTCGGCACCACGGGCTGGGACGACGCACGGCTCGCCACGCCTGCGCGGCCAGCTGGCCGAGCGCCCCGAGGTCGGCGTGCTCATCGCCCCCAACTTCGCCATCGGCGCCATCCTCATGATGCGGTTCGCCCAGCAGGCGGCCCGCTTCTACGAGTCCGTCGAGGTCATCGAGCTGCACCATCCGGCCAAGGTCGACGCTCCCTCGGGCACCGCGGCGCGGACGGCCCGGCTGATCGCCCAGGCCCGGGCCGACGCCGGTCTGGGTGAGGTCCCGGACGCCACCACGCAGGACCCTGACGGCGCGCGCGGGGCCCGGGTGGACGGCATACCGGTGCACTCGGTGCGGCTGCGCGGGCTGGTCGCCCACCAGGAGGTCCTGCTCGGGTCGGCGGGGGAGATGCTGACGCTGCGCCACGACTCGTTCGACCGGACGTCGTTCATGCCGGGGGTCATCGAGGGAGTCCGCGGGGTGCAGGCCCATCCCGGCCTGACCGTCGGGCTCGAGCACTACCTCGGCCTGGACGCCTGAGTGCGCGAGAAGGTCACGGCGCTCGTCCTGCTGGTCGTCCTCGGGTTCTACAGCATCACCATCGGCTGGCGGGGGGTCGAGCTCGTCCGCGACGGTCGCCTCGTGCCCGTCCTGCTCGGCCTGGCGGTCATCCTCGTGCCGGTGGTCGCGCTGCTGGCGATGGTCCCGCTGGTGCGGTTCGGCCGGGACGGGTCGGCGATGATGGCGCACGCCCGCGAGCATGGCGCGGACGGCCGCTGGGGGGCCGAGCTCGAGCAGGCCGAGGTATGCCGCGTGGCCAAGGACCGCGCGGGCGAGCAGCGTCACTACCGGGCCGCGGTGCGCGCCTGGCGGGCCTCCCGCCCCGACTGATTGCCCTGAGTCCACCGTCTCGAGCCTCCAGGACCCCGAATCCGGTCGATTCAGGGCAAGAAGTGGAGGAGGCGGAGGCCGGCCGCGACGGCTGCGGCGAGGACGACCACGACGATGAACGGCGCTCGCAGCAGCAGCGCCACGATCGCCACGGCCACCGCCGCCGCACGGGAGTCGAGCACGACGGCTCCGGTGCTGCGTGGTGAGCGTCTGCACCCCCACGAGGGCGGCGAGCAGGGCGATCGGCAGCGCCGAGGTGACCCGGCTGGTGCGCTCGCCCTCGAGCCAGCGGGCCGGGATCGACGTAACCGAGGAACTTCAGCGCGAAGGCCAAGCGCGCCGGCCGCCAGGACTGCGGTCCACATGGTCATGGCGTCTCCTGGGTCTCGTGTGGCCGGGCTCGTCCGCCCAGTGGTGCGGGTGCCTGGGGGTCGTGGTGGGCGCGCCGCCAGAACGCCGCCAGCAGCGCGGAGAGGGCAGGCGACCAGCACCGGGACGCCGGCAGGAGCGTGCGGGGCCACGAGCACCGCCACGACCGCTGCGAGGGCAGCGATGGCGAAGGCGTCGGCGGACTTCGAGCCGCGGCCACAGCAGCCCGCAGAAGGCGGCGGCGGCGGCCGCGTCGAGGCCGTAGCGTCCGGGGATCGCCGATCGCGTCGCCCGGCCAGCGCGCCGACCAGCGTCATGGCGTTCCAGAGCACGAAGACGCCGATCCCGGTGGCCCAGAAGCCGAGCCGACCTGCCGCGGTCTCGGGCTGGCCCACGCCGACCGCGGTCGACTCGTCGATGGTGAGGTGGGCGGCGGCCAGCCTGCGCGGCCCGCGGACGCCGAGCATCCGCGAGACCTGGAGGCCGTAGAGGCTGTTGCGGACGCCCAGCAGGGTCGAGGTGGCGATGGCGGCCACGGCGGCGGCCGGCCCGCTGGCCATGATCCCGACGAAGGCGAACTGGGAGCCGCCGGAGAACAACAGCAGCGACAGGACCTGGGTCTGCCACAGGGTCAGGCCGGAGGCGGTCGAGAGCGCGCCGAAGCTGATGCCGTACGCGCCCGTGGCCACCGACGACCGACAGCGCCTGGCGCAGCACCTGGCGGCGCCGCGCGTCGGTCAGCGCGCCGGAGGTCGTCGTCACGGCCCTGTCGTGGCGGGTCGGTGGCTCGGTCGGGTCGGGTCGGCCTCGGTATCCGGCTCGCGTGAGGGCGGCGACCAGCCGCACCTCGCGGGCCGTGTCGCCGTCGGGAGACACGACGCGGTCCCGGAACGCGCCGTCGGGGCGCAGGCCCGAGGCCAGGAGGAAGGCCCGGGTCGGCTCGTCGCCCGCGAGCAGCCACGCGTGCATGGTGCGCGCGCCCGCGCCGCGGAGGGTGTCGACGGCGGCGTTGAGCAGCCGCGACCCGTGCCCGGCGTGACGCGCCTCGGGTGCACGCCGAGCGCGGTCAGCTCGCCGGTCTCCTGGCCCGCGTCGGGGTCCTGGCTGGGACCGAGGGCGGCGAAGCCCACGACCTGGTCGCCCGCGCACGCGACCAGCAGCCGGTACACGCCGGCCGGGGGAGCGGCCAGCGAGCGCCGCCAGGCCCCGGCGAAGGCGGCCGGCTCGAAGGCCGCGAGGGCCTCGGCGGGCACGACCTCGGCATACGCGTCGCGCCACACGACCGACTGGACCAGGCCGACAGCGGGGGCGTCGCTCTCGCGGGCGAGGCGCACGCTGGCGTCCGCCAGCGGGCCCGGGCCGGCGGCCGTGGGAGTGGTCGTGGGGGTGGTCGTGCGAGTGGCCATGGGGGTGGTCGTGCGCCATGGCGCCATCCTGTCATCCGCCCGAATGTGACACGAAGGCAGCAGAATTGTCAGATTCTGTAACACGCCCCCATACTGGTGGCATGTACGGCAACGACTTCGCCACCGACGCGCCCTCCGGCCCCCCGACCCGGACGAGCCGCTCAACGCCGCGGAGTCGGGGCTGTTCGACGAGCTCATCGAGACCGAGCGCCGGATCGAGCCGCGCGACGAGATGCCCGACGCCTACCGCCAGACGCTGATCCGCCAGATCGCCCAGCACGCCCACTCCGAGATCATCGGCATGCAGCCCGAGGGCAACTGGATCACCCGCGCGCCCTCGCTGCGCCGCAAGGCGATCCTCATGGCCAAGGTGCAGGACGAGGCGGGCCACGGCCTCTACCTCTACAGCGCGGCCGAGACGCTGGGCGTCGACCGCGAGGACCTGCTCGACCGGCTGCACACGGGTCGCCAGAAGTACTCCTCGATCTTCAACTACCCGACCCTGACCTGGGCGGACTGCGGCGCCATCGGCTGGCTCGTCGACGGCGCCGCGATCATGAACCAGGTGCCGCTGTGCCGCTGCTCCTACGGCCCCTACGCCCGCGCGATGATCCGGGTCTGCAAGGAGGAGTCGTTCCACCAGCGCCAGGGGTTCGAGATCCTGTGGACCCTCATGCGCGGCACGCGAGGCCCAGCAGGCGATGGCCCAGGACGCGGCCGACCGCTGGTGGTGGCCGGCGCTGATGATGTTCGGGCCGCCCGACACCGGCGATGCGGCCGCCACCGGCGGTCACACCAGCCCAGTCCATGGCCTGGGGCATCAAGCGGTTCAGCAACGACGACCTGCGCCAGAAGTTCGTCGACATGATGGTGCCGCAGGCCGACCGGCTCGGGATCCGCCTGCCCGACCCCGACCTGAGGTGGAACGCCGAGCGCGGCCACTACGACTTCGGCCCCATCGACTGGGACGAGTTCTGGCGCGTCCTCAAGGGCGACGGCGCGTGCAACGCCGAGCGGATCCGCCACCGCGTGGCGGCCCACGACGAGGGCGCCTGGGTGCGCGACGCCGCGACGGCGTATGCCGCGAAGCAGGCCGCAAGCACGCCGCGAACTCCGAGGAGCGAGGTCGCATGAGCGCCTCGACGGATCGCGCCACCTGGCCGCTCTGGGAGGTCTTCGTCCGCGGCAAGCGCGGGCTGTCCCACGTGCACGTCGGCTCGCTGCACGCCCCCGACGCGACCATGGCGCTGCGCAACGCGCGCGACGTCTACACCCGCCGCCAGGAGGGCGTCTCGCTGTGGGTCGTGCGCGCGTCCGACATCACGGCCTCGCTCGCCGGACGAGCGCGACTCGTTCTTCGACCCCGCCGGCGACAAGGTCTACCGCCACCCGACGTTCTACGACGTGCCCGAGGACGTGGAGTACCTGTGAGCGACACGTCCATGAACGGCGCCGCATCCCGCTACCTGCTCGGTCTCGCCGACGACGCGCTGGTCTATGCCCAGCGGCTCGGCGAGTGGGTCTCCCGCGGTCCCCAGATCGAGGAGGACATGGCGCTGGCCAACATCGGCCTCGACCTGCTCGGCCAGGCGCGAGCGCTGCTCACCCGGGTGGGCGAGCTCGACGGCACCGGCCGCAGCGAGGACGACCTGGCCTACTTCCGTGACGAGCGCGAGTTCCGCAACGTCCACCTCGTCGAGCAGGAGCGCGCCGGGTTCGGGTTCGAGATGGCGCGGCTGCTGTGGTTCTCCAGCTACCAGAACGAGCTGTATGCCGCGCTGCGCGGCTCGTCCGACCCGGTCCTTGCGGGCGTGGCGGCCAAGGCGCTCAAGGAGGTCGACTACCACCGCGACCACGCGACCCAGTGGGTCCTGCGACTGGGCGACGGCACGGCGGAGTCGCACGAGCGCATGCAGCAGGCGCTGTCGGACGTGCAGCCTTATGTCGCCGAGCTGTTCGACGACGACGCCGGCGTCGGTCGCCGCCGTCCAGGAGGGCGTCGGCGTGCTGCCCTCGAGCCTCCGGGACGCCGGTCTCGCAGCGGGTGGCTCAGGTCGTCGCCGAGGCGACGCTCGAGCTGCCCGAGGAGTCTCGCGTGGCGCTCGCGTGGCGGTCGTGAGGGTGTGCACTCCCGGCCCATGGGCTACCTCCTCGCCGAGCTGCAGCACATCGCGCGGTCCCACCCGGGAGCGTCCTGGTGACCGTCGACAGCGTGAGGGCGAACGCGGTGAGGACCTCGGTGCTGCCGGACGTGCGCCGCGCGATCGCGGACGTCCCGGACCCGGAGGTCCCGGTCGTCTCCATCGAGGACCTGGGCATCCTGCGCGACGTGGCCGTGGACGACGAGGCTCGTCACGTGCGAGTGACCATCACGCCGACGTACTCCGGCTGCCCGGCCATGGAGGTCATCGAGACCGGCATACGGCATGCCGCCGGCAAGGCGGGTTACACCTGCGACGTCCGCACGGTGCTGAGCCCGGCGTGGACGACGGACTGGATGAGCGAGCGCGGGCGTGAGCGGCTGCGCGAGTTCGGGATCGCGCCTCCGGTGCCGTCCGACGGCCGGGCCGTGACGCTCACGCTGCAGCGCCGGCTGGTCGCGTGTCCGCAGTGCGGCAGCACCGACACCGAGGAGCTCGCGCGGTTCGGGTCGACCGCGTGCAAGGCGCTGCGCCGGTGCCTGGCCTGCCGTGAGCCGTTCGACGAGTTCAAGGCGGTGCTGCCGCTGATGTCCCTGCTCTCCGGTCCCCGGACCGACACCGTCCGACGCCGCCGCGCGGAGTTCCACCCGCTCACGGTGGCTGCCGTGGAGCGCCTGACCGACGACGCCGTGGCGATCACCTTCGCCGTCCCCGACGAGCTCCGTGAGGACTACCGGTTCCAGCCCGGCCAGCACCTCACCCTGCGCGCCACCATCGAGGGCGCCGAGGTGCGGCAGTCGTACTCGATCTGCCTGTCCCGCAACGCGGCCGAGCGCTCGGGGACCCTGCGGGTCGCCTCCGCCCGCGTGGCGGGGGGCCGGATGTCGAACTGGCTGAACGACTCGCTCGCGCCCGGTGACGTGGTCGAGGTGATGACACCGCTGGGGTCGTTCACCTGTCCCGACCCAGCCGGACGGCATACGCCATCACCTCGCCATCGCGGCGGGCTCGGGCATCACGCCCGTGCTGTCGCTGCTCACCTCGGTCCTCGAGGAGGAGCCCGGCTCGCGGGTGACGCTGCTCTACGGCAACCGCACGACCGGCTCGGTGATGTTCCTCGAGGAGCTCGAGGACCTCAAGAACCGCTACCTGGGCCGGTTCCAGCTCGTCACCGTGCTGTCCCGCGAGCCGCACGACGTGGAGCTGTTCACGGGGCGCCTCGACCCCGAGCGGGTGGCGCGGATCCTCGAGGTGCTCGCGCCGGTCGACACCGTGGACGAGTGGTACCTGTGCGGTCCGTACGGCATGGTCGTCGGGGCTCAGGAGCTGCTGGCCGAGGCCGGGGTCGACGCCGCGCACGTCCACCACGAGATCTTCCACGTCGCCGAGCAGGAGTCCCCTCGCCAGGAGGTGACGGTCGTCGAGGGCGCGCCCCCGGCGGCCGTGGTGACCGTCAGCCTCGACGGCCGCACGACGCGGATCGAGATGCCGATCGGTGGAGGAGACCATCCTCGACGCCACGCTGCGGGTGCGGCCGGACGCGCCGTACTCGTGCACGGGTGGGGTCTGCGGGACGTGCCGCGCCCGGCTCGTGTCCGGCGAGGTGCGGATGGACCGCAACTACGCGCTGGAGCCGGCCGAGGTGGCGGCGGGGATCGTGCTGGCGTGCCAGAGCCACCCGGTGACCGAGGAAGTCGCCCTGGACTACGACGCCTGAGGTTCTGTCCGGCCCTCCTCCCCGGCAATCGTGACCACTCGACGCTTTTTGCCGGGCGCGGCGGGCTGCTCGAGCGATGTTCGTGACCACTCGACGCTTATTCGGCGGGCGCCTGTGGATGGGGGCCACGCGGCATACGCCGGTCGCGGCAGGCTCGCAGGCATGCCGATTCGCTCACCCAGGGCCGGTCGCCTCGATCTGCGTCAGCCGTTCCTGCGATGCGAGGCGCTCGCTGCCGGCCTGACCGACCTCGACCTCAGCGGTCCCGCGTTTCGGCAGCTGTTCTGGGGCGTGCATGTCAGTGCGTCGGTGGCGTCGAGCCTCGTGCTCCGGTGCCGGGCCGCCCTGCTCGTCGCCCCGACCCCCGCGCTGCTGACGCACCATACGGCGGCGGTCCTGTGGGGGGCGACGGTCCCCGAGAGCCCGACGATCCACGTCGGCATCGCCGCGGGTGAGCGGCTACGCGCCGAAGGCATCACCACCCACCGGTATGCCGTGCTGCCCCCGTCCGTGGTCAAGAGCGGCCTTCCGACGTCCGCACCTGAGCAGACCTTCCTCGACCTCGCCGCGTGTCTCACCCTGGTCGACCTCGTGGTGCTGGGTGACTCCCTGGTGGGCGCAGCGGGTCACCACCCCGCAGCGCCTCGTCGACGCGAGCGTCGACGCCCGCGGCAGGGGTGCCCGCCTGGCCCGGCGAGCGGCTCGACTGGTCAGGGCAGGCGTCGAGTCGCCCATGGAGACCCGGGCGCGTCTGCTGTTCGTCCTGGCTGGGCTCCCTGAGCCCATCGTCAACGTCGCCGTCCGCGACGAGACCGGCCGCACCGTCTACCGGATCGACCTGTCGTTCCCGGACCTCATGCTGGCCATCGAGTACGACGGCCGTCACCACATCGTCCGCGAACAGCAGTGGCGCAAGGACCTCGCCCGACGCGAGGAGCTCGAGGGCGACGGCTGGCGCTTCGTCGTCCTCGTCGCGGAGGACATCTACACGACGCCCGAGCAGACCTTGGCCCGGCTCGTCACCGCCTTCGCCGAGCGCGGCCGTCGGGTCCGCATCCGTCGGGAGGAGTGGCGGCGGTACTTCCCGGGTCGTCGCCCGAGCTGAGGGACGCGCGGTTCGTGACCACTCGACGCTTATTGCCGGGCGCGGCGGGCTGCTCGAGCGATGTTCGTGACCACTCGACGCTTATTGCCGGAGCGGGGAGGTGAGGCGATCATGCGCGCGCTCGTAGGTCACCCAGCTGAAGCCGTCCTGGTCGTCGCGCGCCACCTCGCGCCACCGGTGCGGGTCGATCGTGGGGAAGTGGACGTCGCCCTCGGGCGACTGGTGCACCTCGGTGATGAGCAGGCGGTGCGCCCAGGGCATCGCCTCGGCATAGATCTGGCCGCCACCGCAGACGAAGACCTCGTCGGCCGGGCCGGCCAGCGACAGCGCCTCGCTGAGGGAGTGCGCGGTCTCGACCTCGGCGTGGTGCCAGTCCGGCTGGCGGGTCACGACGATCGTGCGGCGGCCGGGCAGCACGCGGCCGATGGAGTCGAAGGTCTTGCGGCCCATGACCATGGCGTGGCCCATCGTGGTCCGCTTGAAGAAGGCGAAGTCCTCGGGGATCCGCCACGGCATGTCGTCGTCGGCCCCGATGACGCCGTTGCGCCCGACTGCGGCAATGAGCGTCACGTTCGTCATGGCCCCAGGCTAGGGCTCGACCCGCTCAGACCGCGATGGGCGCCTTGATCGAGGGGTGCGCCTCGTAGCCGACGAGCTCGAAGTCACCGAGGTCGTAGTCGTCGATCGAGGCCCGGGGCGTGATCCGCATCGTCGGCAGCGGAAGGGGCTCGCGGGTCAGCTGCAGACGCGCCTGCTCGACGTGGTTGGAGTAGAGGTGGGCGTCGCCGAGGGTGTGCACGAAGTCGCCGGGCTCGAGGTCGGTGAGCTGCGCGACGATCATCGTCAGCAGCGCGTAGGACGCGATGTTGAACGGGACGCCGAGGAAGATGTCGGCCGAGCGCTGGTAGAGCTGGCACGACAGCTTGGCCCGGTGACCGTCGACCGCCGGCGTGACGTAGAACTGGAACATCGTGTGGCACGGCGGCAGCGCCATCGCGTCGACGTCGGCGACGTTCCACGCGGAGACGATGTGGCGCCGGGAGTCCGGGTTGGTGCGGATCGACTCGATGACCTTGGCGATCTGGTCGACGTGGCGGCCGTCGGGGGTCGGCCACGAGCGCCACTGGTAGCCGTAGACCGGGCCGAGGTCGCCGTGCTCGTCGGCCCACTCGTCCCAGATCGTGATGCCGCGCTCCTGGAGCCAGCGCACGTTGGAGTCGCCGCGCAGGAACCACAGCAGCTCGCCGATGATCGAGCGCAGGTGCAGCTTCTTGGTCGTCAGCACCGGAAAGCCGTCGGCGAGGTCGAAGCGCATCTGGTAGCCGAACACCGACCGGGTCCCCGTGCCGGTGCGGTCGGACTTGTCGACACCGGTCGTCATCACATGGTCGAGGAGGTCGAGATACTGCTGCACGCGGGCAGCGTAACCCGCGGCGGTGACGGTCGACGTCAGGCGGGGGCGATAACCTGCGGGGTATGAGTGCGACGTCTCCGTTCGGCCGCATGGTCACCGCCATGGTCAGCCCCATGCGTCCCGACGGGACCCTCGACCTCGACGCCGCCCAGCGGGTGGCCACCCATCTGGTCGACCACGGGCACGACGGCATCGTCGTCAGCGGCACCACCGGCGAGTCGGCCACGACCACCGACGCCGAGAAGGTCGAGCTCCTCGGGCCGTCCTGGAGGCCGTCGGCGACCGGGCCGTCATCACCGCCGGCGCGGGCACCAACGACACCGCCCACTCGGTCGAGCTGGCCAAGGCCGCCGTCGCCGCCGGTGCCCACGCGCTGCTCACCGTCACGCCGTACTACAGCAAGCCGCCCCAGGAGGGCCTGCGCGCGCACTTCCGGGCGGTCGCCGACGCGGTCGACGTGCCCGTGATGCTCTACGACATCCCCGGCCGCACCGGCACCGCCATCTCGACCGAGTCGCTCGTCGAGCTCGCCGGCCACCCCAACATCGCCGGCGGTCAAGGACGCCAAGGGCGACCTGTTCGCGATGACCGAGGTCATGCGCCAGTGCGACCTGCTCTTCTTCTCGGCCATCGACGACCTCAACCTCGCCTACCTCGCGCTCGGGGCCGCCGGTGTGGTCAGCGTGGTGGGCCACGTCGCCGGTGACCTGTATGCCGAGATGCTCGCCTGCGTCGACAAGGGCGACCTCGCCCGGGCCCAGGAGCTGCACCGCCAGGCCGTTCCCGCCGTCAAGGCGGTCATGACCATCACGCAGGGGGCCATCATGGCCAAGGCCGCACTCAGGGAGCTCGGGGTCCTCGACTCCGCAGCGGTGCGGCTGCCCCTGGTCGAAGCCACCACCGACCAGGTCGCCGCGCTGCGCACCGGTCTCACCGAGTCAGGACTGATGTGAGCCATCCCCACCCCGAGCTGACCACCCCGCCACCGCTGGCGCCCAACGGCGTCCGCATCGTCGCCCTCGGCGGCCTCGGCGAGGTCGGCCGCAACATGGCGGTCCTCGAGCACGCCGGTCAGCTGCTCGTCATCGACTGCGGGGTGCTCTTCCCCGAGGACCACCACCCCGGCGTCGACCTGATCCTGCCCGACTTCGAGTACCTCGAGGACCGGCTCGACGACATCCAGGCGATCGTCCTCACCCACGGCCACGAGGACCACATCGGCGCCGTGCCCTACCTGCTCAAGCGCAAGCCCGACATCCCCCTGGTCGGCTCGATGCTGACCCTGGCGCTGGTCGAGGCCAAGCTGAAGGAGCACCGGATCCGCCCCTACACGCTGGGGGTCAAGGAGGGCATGCGCGAGCGGCTGGGGGTCTTCGACTGCGAGTTCGTCGCGGTCAACCACTCCATCCCCGACGCGCTCGCCGTCTTCGTCCGCACGCCCGGCGGCACGATCCTGCACACCGGCGACTTCAAGATGGACCAGCTGCCGCTCGACGGCCGCCTCACCGACCTGCGCGCCTTCGCCAGGCTGGGGGAGGAGGGCGTCGACCTGTTCATGACCGACTCGACCAACGCCGAGGTCCCCGGGTTCACGACGCCGGAGAAGGACATCGCCCCGGCCATCGACAAGGTGTTCCGCGACGCCCGGCGCCGGATCATCGTGGCCTGCTTCTCCAGCCACGTGCACCGCGTCCAGCAGGTCCTCGACGCCGCCGACAAGGCCGGCCGCAAGGTGGCCATGGTGGGCCGCTCGATGGTGCGCAACATGGGCATCGCGGCCGAGCTCGGCTACCTGCACGTGCCCGACGGTGTGCTCGTCGACGTCAAGCGGCTCGACCAGTTCCCCGACGACCAGGTCGTCCTCATCTGCACCGGGTCCCAGGGCGAGCCGATGGCGGCCCTGTCGCGCATGGCCAACCGCGACCACCGCATCGACGTCGGCGACGGCGACACGGTCCTGATGGCCTCCTCGCTGATCCCCGGCAACGAGAACGCCGTCTACCGCGTCATCAACGGCCTGATGCGGCTCGGCGCCGACGTCGTCCACAAGGGCAACGCCAAGGTGCACGTGTCCGGTCACGCCAGCGCCGGTGAGCTCCTCTACTGCTACAACATCGTCAAGCCGCGCAACGTGATGCCGGTCCACGGCGAGTGGCGCCACCTCGTCGCCAACGCCGCCCTGGCCGTGCAGACCGGCATCCCGTCCGAGCGCGTGGTGCTCGCCGAGGACGGCGTCGTGGTCGACCTCGTCGACGGCAAGGCGAGCATCGTCGGGGCCGTCCCGTGCGGCTACATCTACGTCGACGGCTCCTCGGTGGGCGACTTCGACGAGGCGCTGCTCAAGGACCGCCGCATCCTGCGCGACGAGGGCTTCATCTCGGTCATCGTCGTGATGGACGCGGCGACCGGCAAGATCGCGGCCGGGCCGGAGATCCAGGCTCGTGGGTTCGCCGAGGACGACGAGATCTTCAAGCAGGTCCGGCCCAAGATCGAGCAGGCTCTCGCCGAGGCCACCGGCAACGGCGTCACCGACAGCTACCAGCTCGAGCAGGTCATGCGTCGCGCGATCGGCGGCTGGGTCGGTGGCAAGATCCGCCGCCGCCCGATGATCATCCCGGTGGTCATCCAGGCCTGAGCGGCCGTGCCTGCCTGAGCGCCGCCGCTACCGCGCGACCGCCGCTGGTGACCAAGGCCGCGCGGCTACCACGGCCGCGCGGGGAGGGCCTCGCGCGGGTCGTCGCTCGTGACCCAGCCCTCGGCGGTCTGCACGTACTCCGCCTGCGGGCCGTTCGCGGCGAGGTCGGCGACGGCGGCGAGCAGGCGCTCGACGTGGGCGGCGGTGGTCGCCAGCCCGATGCTGGCGCGCACGGCGGTCGCGCGGCCCCGTCGGCATACGGGTCGTCGAGGAGGGCGTCGACGCACAGGTGCGCACAGAACTTGCCGTCCCGGACGCCGATCCCGTGCTCGGCCGACAGGGCCGTCGAGACGAGCGAGGAGTCGAGCCCGTCGATGGTGAACGTCGCGACCGCGACCCGGTCGTGGTCCTCGCCGAACAGCGAGTAGGTCTGCACCCCGTCGATCGACCGCAGCCCGTCGAGCAGGCGGGCGCCCAGGGCGCGCTCGTGGGCCTCGACGGTCTCGGCGTTGGCGCGCAGCGTGTGGCAGGCGGCGGCGAGGGCCACGGCGCCCACGACGTTCGGGCTGCCCGCCTCGTGGCGGGCCGCGCCGGTGTGCCACTCCGTGCCGCGCTCCGTGACCGCCTTGGTCGCGCCACCGCCGGCCAGGTAGGGGTGGGCCGCGTCGAGCCAGTCGGCGCGCCCGGCCAGGACACCCGCCCCGTACGGCGCATAGAGCTTGTGCCCCGAGAGCACGACGTAGTCGACGTCCGAGCTCGGCGAGGCTGACGCGGCGGTGCGGAGCGAGCTGCGCGGCGTCGAGGACGACGCGGGCGCCGGCTGCGTGGGCGATCGCCGCCAGCCGGCGGACCGGCCAGACCTCGCCCGTGACGTTGGAGGCGCCTGCCAGGACGACGAGCCGGTGGCGGCCGTGGCGGGTCTTCAGCGCGGTGCGCAGCAGGGTCTCGGCGTCCCGGGCGCTGCCGGGGACGGGGAGGCGGACGGTGTTCCGGGCCTTCCACGGGAGCAGGGCGGCGTGGTGCTCGGTCTCGAAGACGAAGACCGTCGTGTCCCGGGGGAGTGCCGACGCCAGCAGGTTGAACGAGTCGGTGCTGTTGCGGGTGAAGACGACCTCGTCGCCGGGGCGCGCGCCCACGAACTCGGCGACCTCGGCGCGGGCCTGCTCGTACCAGGCGCTGGTCACCCGCGAGGCGTAGCCGTTGCCGCGGTGCACCGAGGAGTAGGTCCGCAGCGTGCTCTCCACTGCCTGGGCGACGCTGACCAGGGCCGGCGTCGACGCGGCGTGGTCGAAGTTCGCGTAGTCCACGACGCCGCCGAGGGTCGGCACGGGCAGGGCGGCCGTCACCACGGCGGGCACCGCGGGCGCGGCGGCACCGCGGCGGCGCGGCGACCCGCGGGTGCGGCGTCGGGCCGCAGGGGTGGGACGGCGCGCAGGTGGTCGCGGGCCTGCGCCAGCGGGGCGGTGTGGCGCAGTGCGGGGGGTGGGGTACTGGCGATCGACATCGGCGGTAGCTCCTGGGTCCGGTGGGACCCGGAGGTGCTCGCGGGTCCGCGCTTGCCGGCTGCGGGTGCAGACGGCCCGGTCGTCACCCGGAGCACCCCACCGCGGAGGAGGGTTGCTGGTCAGCAAGCCGGGGCTTCGCGCTGACACTCATGACCTGAGCAAGGACTGTAGCCGCGGCCCCGGCCAGGTATCCAGCAGGTGGGCGGTGGTTCTCGTCACGTGAGACTGCCGAGGCGGCCGACCGCGAGCCGTCCGACGGTGCCGACACTCGTGGTGTCTGGGGCGCGTGTGACACGTGTGTCCGGTGTGTCGGTCGCGTACCCTGCGAAGCATGGCGACTCGTCCGTCCACCTCGACGCGCTCCTCGAGCGGTCGCGGCACCGCAACGCGGCCCGCGAACCGCAAGGCCGGCGCGCCCCGCAAGGCGCCGGCCCGCGGCAAGACCGGCGGCGGCGGGCTCCCGCTGCCGCTGCGCGCGGTCAAGGGCACCTGGATGGGCGTCGCGCACGTGGCCGGCGGCGCCGTGCGCCGCGTCGGCAGCAGCGCCAGCGAGCTGGACCCGGAGCACCGCCGCGACGGCATCGGCTTCTTCCTCATCGGCATGGCCATCCTCGTCGCGGCCAGGGAGTGGTGGGCGTTCCAGGGTGTCCTGGGCGACGTCGTCCACGCCGTGGTGGCGGGCACCTTCGGCCGCGTCGCGTATGCCGTGCCGCTCGGCCTCCTCTTCCTCGGCCTGCGCCTGCTGCGCGTCGCCCCAGGACGACGCCGCCAACTCCCGCATCGGCATCGGCCTCGGTGCCGTGACCGTGGCGGCCTCGGGGCTGGCCCACGTCGCCGCGGGCATCCCGGCGCCGCCCCAGGGCGCGGACGTCATGCGCGCCGGTGGCGGCATCATCGGTTTCCTCGCCTCGAGCCCGCTCGCGGCGGCGGTGTCGGTCTACGGGACGGTCCCGATCCTGCTCATGCTGGGCTTCTTCGGCCTGCTCGTCATGACGGCGACCCCCATGCACCTGATCCCGCAGCGGCTCGGCGAGCTGCGCGACCACCTGCTGCACCGCGGAGCGCCCGTCGACGGCGGCCCGGTCGTCGACGTCGAGGCAGCCGAGCCCAAGCCGCGGCGGCGCCGGCGGGTCATCGACCCCGAGGAGCCGCATGGACGGCGACGAGGCGTTCGAGCAGGCCGCCCTCGTCGCTCCGGACGGCCGCCGCTTCCGACCGGGGGAGAAGCGTCCGACCTCGCCCGGCGTGCTCGCGCCGTCGGCCGCCGACGCGCCGCGCCGCACGGGCGCGGGCGCGGGTCCGGCCGTCGAGGTCAAGACCTCGCTCGAGGCGCCCCCCACCACCCCGCTTCCCCAGCGGGTCGAGCAGCTCGCGCTCGCCGGCGACATCACCTACACGCTGCCCGACAACGCCCTGCTCGAGCCCGGCTCGCCGCACAAGACCCGCAGCGCCGCCAACGACCGGGTCGTCGAGTCGCTCACGCGGCGTCCTCGAGCAGTTCGACATCGACGCGCAGGTCACCGGCTTCACCCGCGGCCCGACGGTCACCCGCTACGAGGTCGAGCTCGGCCACGGCACCAAGGTCGAGCGGGTCACCGCCCTGTCCAAGAACATCGCGTATGCCGTGGCCTCGGCCGACGTCCGCATCCTCAGCCCGATCCCGGGCAAGTCCGCGATCGGCATCGAGATCCCCAACGCCGACCGCGAGAAGGTCAGCCTCGGCGACGTCCTGCGCAGCCAGGCGGCCCGCGGCAACCAGCACCCGATGGTCATGGGTGTCGGCAAGGACGTCGAGGGCGGCTACGTCATCGCCAACCTCGCCAAGATGCCCCACCTGCTCGTCGCCGGCGCCACCGGCGCGGGCAAGTCGAGCTTCGTGAACTCGATGATCACCTCGATCCTCATGCGCTCCACGCCCGACGAGGTCCGCATGGTCCTGGTGGACCCCAAGCGGGTGGAGCTCACGGCATACGAGGGGATCCCGCACCTCATCACGCCCATCATCACCAACCCCAAGAAGGCCGCCGAGGCGCTGCAGTGGGTCGTGCGCGAGATGGACACGCGCTACGACGACCTGGCGCAGTTCGGGTACAAGCACGTCGACGACTTCAACAAGGCGGTCCGGGCCGGCAAGGTCAAGCCGCTGCCGGGGTCGGAGCGGGTCATCCACCCGTACCCCTACCTGCTGGTCATCGTCGACGAGCTCGCCGACCTGATGATGGTCGCGCCGCGTGACGTCGAGGAGTCGCATCGTCCGCATCACCCAGCTCGCCCGCGCCGCCGGCATCCACCTCGTGCTGGCGACCCAGCGCCCGTCGGTCGACGTCGTCACCGGTCTGATCAAGGCCAACGTGCCGTCGCGGATGGCCTTCGCGACCTCCTCGCTCGCCGACAGCCGCGTCGTGCTCGACCAGCCGGGGGCCGAGAAGCTCATCGGTCAGGGTGACGCGCTGTTCCTGCCGATGGGCACGAACAAGCCGATGCGCGTGCAGGGCGCCTGGGTCACCGAGTCCGAGATCCAGAACGTCGTCAAGCACGTCACCGACCAGCTCAAGCCGAGCTACCGCGAGGACGTCACCGTCGTCGCCGCCAAGAAGCAGGTCGAGGACGACATCGGCGACGACCTGGACCTGCTGCTGCAGGCCACCGAGCTCGTCGTCACCACCCAGTTCGGCTCGACCTCGATGCTCCAGCGCAAGCTGCGGGTCGGCTTCGCCAAGGCCGGTCGCCTGATGGACCTGCTCGAGTCGCGCGGCGTGGTCGGTCCCTCCGAGGGCTCCAAGGCGCGCGACGTCCTGGTCAAGCCGGACGACCTGCCCGTGACCCTGGCCCTCATGCGTGGCGACGAGGTGCCCGACCCCGAGCCGGTGTTCGACGGGCAGAGCGTGGACGGGCGCACGCCGTGGACGCGCGCAGCGCGGCGGCCGAGGACGAGCGCACCGACGAGGTGGCGGTCGGCGGCGTACGCCAGAGACGAGCGGTATGCCGACGACCCGGTCGCGCGGCAGTACGCCGGGCTGCGAGGAGGTCGAGGAGTCGCAGGACGCCTGGGAGCTGACCGGTCGGGACTGACGCCGGACGGGACTGCGGACGGAATAGATCTGGACCGGCGTCGTTGCGCCGACGTGACCGCACGCGCCCGAGCCCCTGCCGACGCCGCCGATGGTGACCGCCGCGCCCGAGACTCGTCCCGACGCCCCGACCAGCGATAGTTTCGCCCCCGCCCTCGCGCCGCTCCTCGCTGCGCTTCGTCCTCGTGCTGGGGGCGCTCACGGCCATCGGCCCGCTGACCATCGACACCTACCTGCCGGCGCTGCCCTCGATCTCACGGGACCTGGCCGCCTCGGAGTCGGCGGTCCAGGCCACCCTGACCGGCATCCTGCTGGGGATGGGCCTCGGGCAGCTGCTCGTGGGCCCGCTCTCCGATGCCATCGGGCGCCGCAAGCCCCTGATCGCCGGCATCTCCCTGCACATCCTGGCCTCGGTGCTGTGCGCCTTCGCCCCGTCGGTCGAGCTGCTCACGGTCGGCCGGGTGCTCCAGGGGCTGGGCAACGCCGCGGTGGCCGTGGTCGCCATGGCCACGGTGCGCGACGTGTTCGTCGGGTCCGCCGCAGCCACCCTGCTCTCCCGCCTCATGCTCGTCTCGGGTATGGCGCCCATCCTGGCCCCCAGCCTCGGGGGCGCCATCCTGCGGCTCACGTCGTGGCGCGGCGTCTTCGCCGTCCTGGCCGTGGCCGGGGTCCTGCTGGTGACGCTCGCCTCCACCGCCCTGCGCGAGACGCTGCCCGTGGAGCGACGTCGGCCGGCCGCTCCGCGCCACGTCCTCGCCACCTACCGGCGGCTCCTGCGTGACCGGACGTTCGTCGGGCTGGTCCTCATCGCCGGCCTCGGCTTCGCCACGCTGTTCGGGTACATCGGCGGGTCGTCGTTCGTGCTGCAGAACGTCTACGGGCTGAGCGCCGCCCAGTTCGCGCTCGTCTTCGGGGCGAACTCGCTCGGCCTGATCGTCATGTCGCAGCTCAACCCGCGTGCTGGTGCGGCGGCACGGTCCGCGGGCCGTGCTCCGGTTCGCGGTGGTGACGGCGGCAGTCGCCGCCCTGGTGCTCCTGGCCTCCGCGTGGTCGGGCATCGGAGGGCTGTTCGGGCTGCTGCTGCCGCTGTGGGTGATCCTCGCGACCTGCGGGCTGACCTTCCCGAACACGCCGGCCCTGGCCCTGACTCGGCACGGCGAGGCAGCAGGGACGGCCTCCGCGCTGCTCGGTGCCGCTCAGTTCGCCATCGGCGGCGCTGGCCGCACCGGTGATCGGTCTGCTGGGCTCCGGCTCCGGCGTGCCGATGGCCGCGGTCATGGCGACCACGGCCAGCCTGGCCGCCATCGTGGCGGCTCGCACGCTGCGCGTCACCACGGTCGACGGTCACGCCTAGCTCTGGCTAGCCGGCGGTCGCCTCCTCAGCGGGACCGTCGAGCTCGGCGATCGTCGCCAGGCTCGGACCGCGCTCGGCCTGCAGCGCCCGCGCGCCGGACTCGGCGTCCCGCAGGACCCGCAGGATGTTCCCGCTCGTGAGCCGGCCGAGCTCGTCGTCCGACCAGCCGCGGTCCGCGAGCGCCTCCAGCAGCCGCGGGTAGCCGGTGACGTCGCCGAGCCCCTCGGGCAGCACCTCGACCCCGTCGTAGTCGCCGCCCAGCCCGACGTGGTCGACACCGGCCACCTCGCGGACGTGCTCGACGTGCGCCACGACGTCAGCCAGGGTCGCCGGCGGCTCGGGAGTGCGAGGCCCGGTAGGCCGTGAGGAACGCGCCGTACTCGTCGGCGTCTGCGGGGGTGATGCCCTGGGCCGCGGCCTGGGCCGTTCCCTCGGCCCGCCAGGCCGCGGCCTCCGGGTTCACGAAGCTCGGCACGAAGGTGACCATGCAGACGCCGCCGTTGTCGCGGCAGCGTGGCGAGGACGTCGTCGGGGACGTTTCGCGGGCTGTCGCACACGGCCCGGGCCGAGGAGTGGCTGAAGATCACCGGCACCTGCGCGACGGCCAGGGCCTGTCGCATGGTGTCGGCCGAGACGTGGGACAGGTCGACGAGCATCCCGATGCGGTTCATCTCGCGCACCACCTCGACCCCGAACCGGGACAGGCCGCCGTGGACGGGGACGTCGGTGGCCGAGTCGGCCCACGGGACGTTGCTGTTGTGGGTCAGCGTCAGGTAGCGCACGCCGAGCACGTGCAGCATCCGCAGCGTGGCGAGCGAGCTGTTGATGGAGTGGCCACCCTCCGCGCCCAGCAGCGAGGCGATCCGGCCGCTGCGCCAGGCCGCCTCCACCTCGTCCGCGGTCCGGGCGAAAGCCAGCTGGTCGGCATACCGAGCCACGAGCTGGTGGCCCGCGTCGACCTGCTCCAGCGTGGCGCTGACCGCGTCGTCCCCGGTCAGCGAGGCGGGCACGAACACCGACCAGAACTGGGCGCCGACGCCACCCTGGCGCAGCCGCGGCAGGTCGGTGTGGGTCGGCGTGCCGCCGGCGCCGACGTCGAGCCGGTCGAAGTCGTAGCCGACCTGCAGCCGGGCCTCCCAGAGCAGGTCGTTGTGGCCGTCGACCACGGGGTGCTCGCGCAGCACGGCGGCAACGCGGTCGGCGGAGCCGGTGGACGGGCTGGGGGAGGAGCTGGCGGAGGAGCCGGAGGCGGTCGCGCTGGTCATGGCGCCACGGTACCCACCCTTAGAGTGGGGCCATGAGCTCGACCGCACAGCGCAGCGTCGCCCTGGTCACCCTGGGGTGCACGCGCAACGACGTCGACTCCGAGGAGCTGGCCGGACGGCTCGCCGCCGAGGGGTGGCTGCTGGTCGACGACGCCGCCGACGCCGACGTGGCGGTCGTCAACACCTGCGGGTTCGTCGAGCAGGCCAAGAAGGACTCGATCGACGTCCTCCTCGAGGCGTCGGCGCGCAAGGGTGAGGGCCGCACCAAGGCCGTGGTCGCCGTGGGCTGCCTGGCCGAGCGGTACGGCAGCCAGCTGGCCGAGGAGCTGCCCGAGGCCGACGCGGTGCTGGGCTTCGACTCCTATGCCGACATGTCCACCCACCTGCGGGCGGTCCTCGACGGGCACGCGCCCGCGTCGCACACCCCGCAGGACCGGCGCCGCCTGCTGCCGCTGTCGCCCGTGCAGCGCCAGGCGGGCGCGGCCGCGCTGGCGATCCCGGGCCACGGGGCCGCCTGGTCGCCCACCGCTGAGGGGGAGGACCTGCCCGACGGGCCCGTCCCGGCCTCCGGACCGCGAGTGATGCGAGCGCGGCTGGACGGTCGCCCCTGGGCTCCGCTCAAGATCGCGAGCGGCTGTGACCGCCGGTGTGCGTTCTGCGCCATCCCGATGTTCCGTGGGGCGTTCGTGTCGCGACGGCCCCACGACATCCTCGCCGAGGCCCACTGGCTGGCCGAGCGCGGCGTCAAGGAGCTCTTCCTGGTCAGCGAGAACTCCACCTCGTACGGCAAGGACCTCGGTGACCTCGCCCTGCTCGAGAAGCTCCTGCCCGAGCTGACTGCCGTGCCCGGCATCGAGCGGGTCCGGGTGTCCTACCTCCAGCCGGCCGAGATCCGGCCGGGTCTGCTCGATGCGATGGCGACCGTCCCGGGGGTCGTGCCGTACTTCGACATCTCCTTCCAGCACGCGTCGGCGCCGCTGCTGCGCTCGATGCGCCGGTTCGGCGGCCGCGAGGCCTTCCTCGCGCTGCTGGACGACGTGCGAGCCCGCGTGCCGCAGGCCGGCATCCGCAGCAACGTCATCGTGGGGTTCCCCGGCGAGACCGAGGAGGACCTCGACGAGCTGGAGGCCTTCCTCGTCGCGGCCCGGCTCGACGTCGTGGGGGTGTTCGGCTACTCCGACGAGGACGGCACCGAGGCCGAGACGTATGCCGCCAAGGTCCCCGACCTCGAGGTGACCGCACGGGTGGCTCGGTTCACCGCCCTCATCGAGGAGCTCAACCTCCAGCGCGCGGAGGAGCGCATCGGCGAGACCGTCGAGGTGCTGGTGGAGTCGCTGCCGGACGACGAGCCCTGGGTGGTCGGTCGCGCAGCCCATCAGGGCCCGGACGTCGACGGCGTGACCTACCTCGACCCCATCGAGCTTCCCGGTGCCGCGGTGGGTGACCTCGTGCGCGCCAGGGTGGTCGGTACCGACGGGATCGACCTCGTGGCGGCGCCGTGCTGAGCGAGTCCGCTCGCACACCCGACCCGGCCGTCACGCCGGTCTCGAGCCCGGCGCCCAGCGCCTGGAACATCGCCAACGCCCTGACCGTGTGCCGGATCCTGCTCGTCCCGGTCTACGGATGGCTGCTCGTCGCCGGGGGCGAGCACGCCGGCGATGCGGTGGTGGGCGGCCACGGTCCTCGTCGTGGCGACGGCCACGGACCGCCTCGACGGCGACCTCGCCCGACGACACGGGCTCGTGACCAACCTCGGCAAGATCGCCGACCCCATCGCGGACAAGACCCTGATGGGCATGGCGTTCGTCGGCCTGTCGATCCTCGGGGAGCTGCCGTGGTGGGTCACCGTCGTGGTCCTGGTCCGCGAGTGGGGGGTCACCGTGCTGCGCTTCTTCGTGATCCGGCACGGGGTGATGCCGGCCGGGCGCGGTGGCAAGGTCAAGACGACGCTGCAGTTCTTCGGCCTGCTGCTGTACACGCATGCCCCTGTGGTCGTTCCCCCACGCGGCGGCGTGGGCGCTGGTGGCCCGGGTGGTCCTGGGTCTGGCCGTCGTGGTGACGGTGGTGACCGGTCTGGACATCGTCGCCAAGGCCGTGCGGCTGCGGCGCACGAGCCCGCGGACGGCGATGAAGCGTGCAGCGCCGGGCGGCCGGCCGCCGATGACGATCGCAGCGGGGCTCGTCGCGGCTCTGACGGCCCGGTCACTGACCATCGCCACCGCCGAGTCGCTGACCGGTGGCCTGGTGTGTGCCGCCCTGACTGAGGTGCCCGGCGCCTCGGCGGTGGTGCGGGGCGGCGTGGTGGCGTACGCGACGGACCTCAAGGCGGTCGTGCTCGGCGTCGACCCAGACCTGCTCGCCGCTGGTGGTGCGGTCCAGGAGGAGGTGGCGCGCCAGATGGCCCTGGGCGTATGCCGCCTGCTCGGCGCCGCGGTGGGCGTCGCGACCACCGGGGTGGCGGGTCCGGACCCGCAGGACGGTCGGCCGGTGGGGACGGTCTTCGTGGCCGTGGCGCGTGGTGGCGAGGCTCGGGTCGTCTCGCGCTGCGGCTGCAGGGGTCACGGGACGCCATCCGCAGGGAGACGGTCTCGGCGGCGGTGCGGCTGGCGACCTCGCTGGTCACGGGCTCGGAGGTGCCCGCGGGCGCCCCTGAGGCGCCGGAAGATTGCCGGAAGTCCGCCCAGCGCTGGTTGACCCGGGTGCACCACGGCATTCTGCAAACCTCGACGCGCGCCGTCAGGGTCGCGCGGTACCGTAAGGGCATTCGGTCCGGCGTCCAGCCAGCTCCGAGTACAGGCAGCACCGAAGTCCAGCCAGCTCTGAGTCCAGCAAGCCGAGAGGGAGGCGTCATGATCCTGCTCCGTCGAGAACTCGGTGACGTCCTCCGTGAGCAGCGGCAGTCGCAGGGGCGCACCCTGCGCGAGGTCTCTGCAGCGGCAGCGGTCTCCCTCGGCTATCTCAGCGAGGTCGAGCGCGGCGAGAAGGAAGCGTCCTCCGAGCTGCTCGCGTCGATCTGTGGGGCGCTGCGCCTGCCGCTGTCCGAGGTGCTCGGTGCAGGTGTCCGAGCGCGTCGCCGAGACCGAGGCGCTGACCGCGCCGGTCGCACTGCCCATCCCGTCGGCCCGCATGGTGTCGGCGTCCGCTGCCTGACGTCGCGCAGCCTTCGGCTCGAGCTCGCGTCCTGAGCGGCAGCGTCCTGCGCCGGGCAGCGCGTCGGTGTCTAGGCCGCGTCGGTACGGGGTGGCCCGGCCGCCGATGAGCCGAGCGGACGTTGTGGCCTGCCGTCGTCGGTCGGGCCCAGGCCGCCCTGGCAGCCCGGGCAGTAGAACATCGTGCGCTCCTGGCCCACCGGCCCGATCATGGCCACCCGCACCGTCCCCCCGCAGCGGCGGCAGGGCCGACCCGAGCGGGCATGCACATAGGTCTCCTCGCCGCGTCGGCGCACCCCGGTGCTGGCCTGCACGGCATGGTGGCGGGCCGCGTCGAGGAGCCGGTGCACCCGGGCGACGAGCGCGTCGACGACCGGGACGGGCAGGGTGGACGCCGCCTGCCAGGGGTGGAGGCGTTCGAGGAACAGCGACTCCGCAGCCCACAGGGTGCCCACGCCGGCGAGGTTGCGCTGGTCGAGCAACGCCGCGCCGATCGTCGTCTCGCTCGCCCGCAGCCGTGACGCCGCCGACTCGGGGTCCCAGTCGGGGCCGAGCAGGTCGGGGCCGAGGTGGCCCACGACCTCGTGCTCATGGTCGGTGGGGAGGACCTCCAGCAGGCCGAGGCGCAGCCCGAGGGCGGTCCAGGTCTCGGTGCCCACCGCCGCGCGCAGGTCGTGGCGCCGCAGCCACCGGGTCGACTGGTCGGCGGGCTCGACGCGCCACTGACCCTCCATGCGCAGGTGGGAGTGGACCGTGAGGCCGCTGTCGAGCCGGTGCAGGAGGTGCTTGCCCCGGCTGACCACCTCGATGGTCGAGCTGCCGCGGAGGTCGACCGTGGCGACGGCAGGGAAGCGCAGGTCGCTGAGCACGATGGGCGCGCCCGCGAGTGCCTGGTTGAGCCGCTGGGCGGTGCGCCAGACGGTGTCGCCCTCAGGCATGGCTCATCGGCGCAGCGCAGGCCGCGAGGAGTGGCCCGGAACCCGGCACGGCTCAAGGCCCCTGCCAGCGGGTGGTCGGAACCGAGGACGGCATCGCCGTCGGCCTTCTCGACGGTGAGCCGTCCGAGGGCACCCTCGCGGACGGCCAGGGCCAGGGCGTCCGCGGCGCTCTGGAGTGGCTGGGGCTCGTCGGTCCAGGACAGCAGCGTCTTGCCTCCACGCTCGACGTAGAGGACGAGCTCGCCGTCGACCAGCACGACGAGGGCGCCGGCCTTGCGGGCCGGCTGGTGCCCGCGCTTGGAGGCGCCGACCGAGGTGTCGTCGACCCTCGGGGTACGCACGGTCGCCCTGGTCGGCGCCGCGCAGGGAGCCGCGGTCAGGCCAGGGCACTGCCGCGCCGTAGGCGTTGGCCGGGTCGGTCGCGGCGAGCACCAGGGCCGGCGTGGACGGGTCGGTCTCTGCGCCGACCACCCGAGCCCCGGCCCGCAGGCGGTCGATGGCTCCGGTGGTGGAGAACTGCGAGGCGCCCAAGGACTCGACGAAGTACCCCCGGCGCACCCGGCCGGACTCCTCGGCCGCGGCCAGGACGCGGTAGACGGCCGCGAACCCACCCGGCACGTCCTCGGCCACGACCGAGCCGCGGGTGACGACCCCGTAGCGGTCGAGGAGGACCTCAGCGGTGGCGTACGCGCGGACCGTGGCGTCGGTCTCCACCGACGGCAACAGTGACCAGCGGCCGGCCCCCGTGGGTGGCCCACCGCGCACGGGCATCGCCGGCCGACCCGGCCCGCGCTGGCCCGAGAGGGCGCCCAGGGAGCCTCGGCGACCGGCATACCTCGTGGTGCGCGGGCCGGAGCGGCTGCGCGTGTGGGTCGGTGCGGCCACCGGCGAGGTGCGCGCGCAGCGGGGTGAGGGTGTCGTTGCTCAGGTGTCCCGCCCAGGTCAGGCTCCACAGGTCTGCCAGCAGCGCCTCGTCGTCGAGGCTGCCGACGGCGTCGGAGAGGGTGCGGAAGAAGTACGCGCCGCCGCCGGCGAGGGCGTCCAGGAGGGCCTGCTGCTGCTCGGTGACGGCCAGGTCGGTCGGCGGGGCGAGGGTCAGGTGGGCCGTGTCGGCCAGATGCAGGGACACCCAGCCGTCGTCGCCGGGGAGCGAGCCGTGGCCGCGCCAGAGGACCTCGCCGCTGCTGGTCAGGTCGTCCAGGAGGGCGGGGGAGTAGTCGACCACCCGGCTCGGGCAGGACCAGGGTCTCGAGAGCGCTCGCGGGCACCACCGCCCCGGCGAGCTGCTCGACGGCCCGGACCAGCCCCTCGCGCCCGCGCAGCCGGCCGCCGATGCCCTGCCAGGCCGGCAGGAACCGGGCCAGCTCGACGGCGGGGACCGGCTCGACCTCGGCGCGCAGGGCGGCCAGCGACCGGCGTCGCAGCAGCCGCAGCACCTCGGCGTCGCAGTAGTCGAGACCATGCAGACCGCCGCCGTTCTCGGCGGGCAGCAGCTCGCCCTCGACGACGCGGCCCGTGGCCACGAGCCGGCGGAGAGCGTCGTGGGCCACCGCCGGGCCGACGCCCCACCAGGCCGCCACGGCCACGGCGGGGAACGGACCATGCGTGCGGGCGTAGCGACGGACGAGGTCGCCCAGCGGGTCGGGCACCGGGCTCGAGGAACGCCTGCGGGACGCCGACCGGCAGCGAGCAGCCGAGGGCGTCGCGGAGGCGGCCGGCGTCCTCGATGGCGGCCCAGCGCTCCTCGCCGGCCACTCGGGTCCGGATCAGCCGGCGGGCTCCCTCGAGGTCGACGAGCCAGCCGCCGAGGGTCGTCGTGGACACGTCGTCGCGGCAGCGCCGGCGGATCTCCTCCAGGGGCAGCGGGCCCAGGGCGCGGAGCAGGTCCGCGACGTCCTCGGCGTCGCGGCAGGCGCGCTCCGGGACCAGCCGCTGCAGCTCGGACTCGGTGCGGGTCACCTCGGCCGGGTCGAGCAGGTCGCGCAGGGACAGGCCCTCGCCCCGGCCGAGGAGCTCGGCGAGCAGGGTCGGGTCGAGGGACAGCGCCGCGGCGCGCTTCTCGGCCAGGGGCGAGTCGCCCTCGTAGAGGAACTGCGCGACGTAGCCGAACATCAGCGAACGGGCGAACGGCGACGGCTGGGCCGACTCCACGTCGACCAGGCCGACCTCGCGGGACTCGATAGCGCGCATCAGAGCGGTCAGCCCGGGCACGTCGAACACGTCCTGGACGCACTCGCGCACCGTCTCGAGCACGATCGGGAAGGAGGCGTACTGGCTGGCGACCTCGAGCAGCTGGGCAGCCCGCTGACGTTGCTGCCACAGGGGCTGCCTGCGGTCGGGGCGGCGTCGCGGCAGCAGCAGGGCCCGCGAGGCGCACTCCCTGAACCGCGCCGCGAACAGGGCCGAGCCGCCGATCTCGGAGGTGACCAGGTCGTAGACGTCGTCGGCGTCGAGGCGCACCAGCTCGAGCAGCTCGGCGCCGATGCCGCGCCCGGTGGGACCCCCGGTGGACCCGTCGTCGTCGAACTCCAGGTCGGGCAGGCGGAAGACGATGCCGTCGTCGCCGTGCATGGCCTGCACGTCGACACCGAACCGCTCCCGCATCCGCGCCGAGACGCACAGCGCCCAGGGCGCATGCACCTGACCGCCGAAGGGCGAGTGCACGGCGACCCGCCAGTCGCCGATCTCGTCGCGGAACCGCTCGACGACGATGGTGCGGTCGTCGGGGACGTGCCGGGTGGCCTCCTGCTGCTCGGCGAGATAGGCGAGCAGGTTGTCGGCAGCCCACTCGTCGAGCCCGGCCGCCCTGACCCGCGCGCGCGCCTTGGCGGGTGAGAGCGCCGACGACCTCGCGGACGAAGGCGCCGACGGCGCGGCCCAGCTCTGCCGGGCGCCCGAGCTGGTCGCCCTTCCAGAAGGGGAGCTTGCCCGGGCAGGCCGGGAGCGGGAGTCACGAGCACGCGGTCGTGGGTGATGTCCTCGATCCGCCAGGTCGAGGTGCCCAGCGTGAACAGGTCACCCACCCGCGACTCGTAGACCATCTCCTCGTCGAGCTCGCCCACCCGCCGGCCGGCGCCCTCGGACGAGGCGAGGAACACGGCATAGAGGCCGCGGTCGGGGATGGTGCCGCCGGAGGTCACGGCGAGGCGCTGGGCGCCCGGCCGCCCACTGAGCACGCCCGTCACGCGGTCCCAGACGATGCGCGGACGCAGCTCGGCGAACTCGTCGCTCGGGTAGCGGCCCGAGAGCATGTCGAGCACCGACTCGAGGATGGAGCGGGGGAGCGCGGCGAACGGCGTGGCGCGGCGGACGGTCTGCTCGAGCTCGTCGACGGTCCAGTCGTCCAGCGCGCACATGGCGACGATCTGCTGGGCGAGCACGTCGACCGGGTTGGCGGGGACGCGCAGCGACTCGATCGCGCCGGCCCGCATGCGCTCGACCACGACGGCGGTCTGCACGAGGTCGCCACGGAACTTGGGGAACACCACGCCCCGGCTGACCGCCCCGACCTGGTGACCCGCGCGTCCGACCCGCTGCAGGCCCGAGGCCACCGACGGGCGGCGACTCGACCTGCACCACGAGGTCGACGGCGCCCATGTCGATGCCGAGCTCGAGCGAGCTGGTCGCGACGACCGCGGGCAGCCGGCCGGCCTTGAGGTCCTCCTCGATGAGGGCCCGATGCTCCTTGCTGACCGAGCCGTGGTGCGCCCGCGCCAGCACGGCGGGGGCACCCGCCGACGGCCCCGGCCTGGGCCATCAGCTGGGCGGGCGTCCGAGCGGCCTGGGCGGCGGGAGGAGCCTCCTCGGCCGCGGCCTCGAGCCGCTCCTGCCAGATCTCGTTGAGCCGGCTCGTCAGCCGCTCGGCCAGCCGCCGGGAGTTGGCGAACACCAGCGTGGACCGATGCTGGGCGACGAGGTCGACGATCCGCTCCTCGACGTGCGGCCAGATCGAGGCCCGGCGCTCGGCGCCCGAGGCGGGACCGGACAGGTCGTCGGCGACCACCTCGCCCAGGGACGACATGTCGGCGATGGGCACCACGACATCGAGGTCCCACTCCTTGGTGGAGACCGGACGCACCACCTCGACCGGGCGGCCGCCGGCCAGGTAGCGGGCGACCTCGTCGACGGGCTCCACGGTCGCGGAGAGACCGATCCGCTGGGCGGGCCGCTCGAGCAGCGAGTCGAGCCGCTCGAGGGTCAGGGCCAGGTGGGCGCCGCGCTTGGTGCCCGCGACCGCATGGACCTCGTCGAGGATGACCGTCTCGACGCCCGCCAGCGCCTCGCGGGCCTGGGAGGTGAGGATGAGGAACAGCGACTCGGGCGTCGTGATCAGCACGTCGGTGGGCGTGCGGGCGAACGCGCGTCGCTCGGCCGCCGGAGTGTCCCCGGAGCGCACCGACACGGTGATGTCGGGCGGGGTCAGCCCCAGCCGCGTCGCGGCGTGCCCGATCCCCACCAGCGGCGAGCGCAGGTTGCGCTCGACGTCGACGGCCAGCGCCTTCATCGGGGACACGTAGAGCACCCGGCATCGCTTCAGCCGCTCCTGCGGCACCGGCTCGCTCGCCAGGCGGTCCAGCGCCCACAGGAACGCGGACAGCGTCTTGCCCGAGCCGGTCGGCGCCACGACCAGGGCATGCTGCCCGGAGCTGATGGCCGCCCAGGCCCCGGCCTGGGCGTCGGTGGGCGCGGCGAACGAGCTCCGGAACCACTCCGCGGTGGCTGGGGAGAAGCGGTCGAGCACGTCGGCTGTCATGAGGGCTCCAGCCTCTCACCCCGCACCGACAGCGGTCGGCGGGTGTCGTGGCCTGTGCCTAGACTTGCCCGGTGCGTCTGAGCCGCTTCTGGGAGCTGATGAACGACGAGTTCGGCGAGGCCTACGCCGGCTCGCTCGCGCGCGGGCACACCCTCCACGCCCTGGGTGACCTGACCGTGCTCGAGGCGCTGGAGCGCGGCGAGCCGCCGCGTCGGGTCTGGCTCGCGGTCTGCGACGACATGGACGTCCCCGAGTCGCGTCGGCTGGGCGTCGACCGCAGGCCGGCGAAGTGAGCGTCCGGTCGAGCGCCAGGTGAGCCGGCTCGACTGGTCGGCCCACCCCCTGGTGCTGGCGCCGATGGCGGGCGGTCCCAGCACGGTGGCCCTGGCCGCGGCGGTGGCGGAGGAGGGCATGTTCCCCTTCCTCGCCGGCGCCTACGTGACCGTCGACCGCCTGCGCGCGGACGTCGCAGCCCTGCGGGCCGCAGACCTCCGCGCCGTTCGGGGTCAACCTCTTCGCGCCGTCGCCGAACCTGCCCGTCCATGCTCGACGACGCCCGCTCGTATGCCGCGCTGCTCGAACCGTGGGCGCAGGCCGCCGGGGTGGCCCTGGGGGAGCCGCGCTATGACGACGACGGGTTCGACGCGAAGGTCGCCGCCCTCGTCGAGCTGGCGCCGCCGGTGGTGAGCTTCTCGTTCGCGTGGCCGCCCGCCGAAAGCGTTGCCGCCCTGAGAGCCGCGGGCTGCGAGGTGTGGGTGACCGTCAACGACCCGGCCGAGGTCGCCTGGGCCGGTCGAGCTCGGCGTCGACGGCCTCGTCGCGCAGGGCTGGGAGGCCGGTGGCCACCGCGGTGGTCCGCAGGACGCCGGAGACGAGCAGCTCGCCGTCCGCGAGCTGGTGATGGCCGTGCGGGCGCTGACCGCGACTGCCCGTGATGGCGGCGGGCGGCGTGATGACCGGTGGAGAGGCCGCGCGCGCTGCTGTCGGCCGGAGCCAGCGCGGTCGCGTTCGGCACGGCGTTCCTCGCCTGTCCGGAGGCAGGGACCGCCGAGGTCCATCGCCACGCGCTGACCCACCGCGAGGGCACCACGGTGACCCGGGCGTTCACCGGGCGCAGTGCCCGTGCGCTGGTCACGACGTGGACGCAGCGGTTCGGGCCGGCCAGCCCCGCGGCATACCCGCACGTCCATCACCTCACCGCGCCGCTGCGCGCCCACGGCAAGGCCACCGGGGAGGCCGAGCTCGTCCACCTGTGGGCGGGCACCGGCCACGCGCAGGTCCGGGAGCTGCCGGCGGCCGAGCTGGCCCGTCATGCTGACGGCCGAGCTGAAAACCGGTTGAGCGCCTGTCGGTGAGGGTGGGTAGCGTGCTACCTCGTGCCCGACGATGAGATCCTCCTGAGCGCCTCAGGCCTGACCAAGACGTTCGGGGACTTCACGGCCGTCGACGCCATCGACTTCGCCGTGCGCAAGGGGGAGTGCTTCGGCTTCCTCGGCCCCAACGGCGCCGGCAAGTCCTCGACCATGCGCATGGTGGGGTGCGTGTCTCCGGTCAGCGCCGGCGAGCTGCGCCTGTTCGGGCTCGACCCGGCCACGGACGGTCCGGCGATCCGGGCGCGGCTGGGCAGCTGTCCGCAGCGCGACACCCTCGACGAGGAGCTCACCGTCGAGGAGAACCTCTGGGTCTACGGCCGGTACTTCGGCCTGTCGCGCAAGGAGGTGCGCGCTCGGGCCGCCGAGCTGCTCGACTTCGCCCAGCTCACCGACCGGGCGGGCGACAAGGTCGAGCCCCTGTCCGGCGGCATGAAGCGGCGCCTGACGATCGCGCGCTCCCTGATCAACTCGCCCGAGATCCTGCTGCTCGACGAGCCCACCACCGGGCTCGACCCCCAGGCGCGCCACGTCCTGTGGGACCGCCTCTTCCGGCTGAAGCGCTCCGGCGTCACGCTGGTGCTCACCACCCACTACATGGACGAGGCCGAGCAGCTCTGCGACCGCCTGGTCGTCATGGACCACGGCCGGATCGTCGCCGAGGCGTCGCCGCGCGAGCTCATCGACACCTACTCCACCAAGGAGGTGCTCGAGCTGCGCTTCGACGTCGAGGACCACCAGGACTGCGTCGACCAGCTGGTCGGGGATCGGCGAGCGGGTCGAGGTCCTGCCCGACCGCCTCCTCGTCTACGCCGACGACGGCGACGCCGCCGCGGCGGCCGCCCATGCCCGCGGGGTGGCGCCGCTGTCCTCGCTCGTGCGCCGCTCGACGCTCGAGGACGTGTTCCTGCACCTGACCGGCCGGACGCTGGTCGACTGATGTCCGCACCCGAGGCAGACGTGGCCACGGCCCAGCCGGGGCAGGACCGAGCGACCCGTGGTCCGCGGCCGCCGCTGAGCGCTCGCGAGCGGGTGCTGGCCGTCTGGGAGTACCACGCGCGGGTCTACCGCCGGACCTGGCGCGGCTCGGTGATCTCGCGGGCGCTGATGCCGCTGCTGTTCCTGCTGTCCATGGGTGTCGGGCTGGGCTCGCTGGTCGACCATCGCGCCGGTGGCGTCCACGGCACGAGCTACCTGCACTTCGTCGTCCCGGCCATCCTCGCGGTGCAGACCATGTGGGTGGCCAACGGCGAGTCGACCTACCAGGTCCTCGGCTACATCAAGTGGAACATGACCTACCACGCCCAGCTCGCGACACCGCTGAGCGTGCGCGACGTCCTGTCGGGTCACTTCCTGGCGGTGGCGTGTCACCTGGTCATGTCGACGAGCCTGTTCATGGTGGTCGCGGCGCTCTTCGGCGGCTTCAGCTCGTGGTGGGCGCTGCTGTGCCTGCCCGTCGCGGTGCTCGTCGGCATGGCGTTCAGCATCCCGATGTTCGCGTTCACCGCGGCTCAGGAGGGCGACAACGGCTTCAACATCCTCTTCCGCTGGATCATCACGCCGATGATGCTCTTCTCCGGCACGTTCTTCCCGATCGAGCAGCTCCCCGGGTGGATGCAGCCGGTCGCGTGGGTCACGCCGCTGTGGCACGGGGTGGAGATCTGCCGCATGGTGGCGACCGGCGCGGTGGCCTGGGCGCCGTTGGCCGGTCACCTCCTCGTGCCCGTCCTGTATGCCGTGGTCGGCTGGTGGCTGGCCGAGCGCGGCTTCGCCAAGAGGCTCGTGCCATGAGCACCGCCACGACGTCAGCGGCATCGAGGGTGTCGAGCGCCTCGCGGATGGCGCGGCTCCTGCCCATGCCTGCGGGTGCCGGGCTCGCGCGGATGATGGTCGAGCGCAACATCACGGCGTTCCGGCGCGGCTGGGTCGCCTTGGTGACCGGCTTCGCCGAGCCGGTGTTCTACCTCTTCTCGCTGGGGGTCGGCATCGGTGCGCTGGTGCACACCGTGACGACGGACTCGGGCCGGGTCGTGACCTACGTCCAGTTCGTCGCGCCGGCCCTGCTGGCCAGCTCGGCGATGAACGGCGCGGTGTTCGACTCGACCTTCAACGTCTTCTTCAAGCTGAAGTACGCCCGTCTCTACGACGCGGTGCTGGCCACTCCGATGGGGCCGCGCGACATCGCCGTGGGCGAGGTCTGCTGGTCGCTGGTCCGAGGCGGCCTGTACTCCGCGCTGTTCCTCCTCGTGGCCCTGCTGGCGGGGGCGGTGCCGTCGTGGTGGGCGCTCCTCGCGCTGCCGGCGGCGGTCTTCATCGGGTTCGCCTTCGCGGCGGCCGGCATGTTCGCGACGACGTTCATGCGGTCCTGGGTGGACTTCGACTTCGTGACCCTGGCGATCCAGCCGATGTTCCTGTTCTCCGCCACCTTCTTCCCGCTGTCCACCTATCCCGAGGCGCTCCAGTGGGTGGTGCGGTGCACGCCGCTCTACCACGGCGTGGCGCTCGAGCGAGCGCTCGTGCTGGGAGACGTGGGGTGGGGCGTGCTGGGGCATGTGCTCTATCTCGCGGCGCTGGGCACCGTCGGGGTGGTGGGCGCGGCCCGCCGTCTCGAGACGCTGCTGCTCTCGTAGTCGTAGCGCCGCGCGCTCGCGTCGGCCCGGCGTGTCGCGCGTCGATCTCCGTCTGAGTCGAACAGATGTTCGGTATGCTCGTCCACAGGTGGAGCGCCGACAGCACCGCCGTGCACAGCTCGCGAGAGCGGCCCGGGGCGACTGTCGGTGGCGACTCCTAGCGTCTGACCCACCAGCGGATCACTGCACAGATTCTGACTGACCAGTTCTCTGACTGACCAGGGTCGAAGGCAGGCGCGCCCGACTCGACAACGTGGAAAGAAGGAAGTGTGGCGAAGATGGCTGCAACAACGAGCTCGAACGGCCTCGACCAGAAGGCCAAGTCTCTCGACTCCGTCATGGGTCAGATCGAGAAGTCGTTCGGCAAGGGCGCCGTGATGCGTCTGGGCGACGACGTCCGACCGCCCATCGAGGTGATCCCCACCGGGTCGATCGCCCTCGACATCGCCCTGGGCATCGGCGGTCTCCCGCGCGGTCGGGTCGTGGAGATCTACGGCCCGGAGTCCTCCGGCAAGACCACGGTCGCGCTGCATGCGATCGCCAACGCCCAGCGGGCGGGCGGGATCGCCGCGTTCATCGACGCCGAGCACGCCCTCGACCCCGAGTACGCCAAGAAGCTGGGGGTCGACACCGACGCCCTGCTCGTCAGCCAGCCCGACACCGGTGAGCAGGCCCTCGAGATCGCGGACATGCTGATCCGCTCCGGGGCCCTCGACATCATCGTCGTCGACTCCGTCGCGGCGCTCGTCCCGCGCGCCGAGATCGAGGGCGAGATGGGTGACAGCCACGTCGGTCTGCAGGCCCGCCTCATGTCCCAGGCCCTGCGCAAGCTCACCGGCGCCATCAACACCACCGGCACGACCGCGATCTTCATCAACCAGCTCCGCGAGAAGATCGGCGTCATGTTCGGCTCGCCCGAGACGACGACCGGTGGCAAGGCCCTGAAGTTCTACGCCTCGGTCCGCCTCGACGTCCGCCGGATCGAGACGCTCAAGGACGGCAGCGACCCGGTCGGCAACCGGACCCGCGTCAAGGTCGTCAAGAACAAGGTGTCCCCGCCGTTCAAGCAGGCCGAGTTCGACATCCTCTACGGCTTTGGCATCTCCCGCGAGGGTGGCCTCATCGACATGGGCGTCGAGCAGGGCTTCGTCCGCAAGGCCGGCGCCTGGTACACCTACGACGGCGACCAGCTGGGGCAGGGCAAGGAGAACGCCCGGCAGTTCCTCAAGGACAACCCCGACCTGGCCAACGAGATCGAGAAGAAGATCAAGGAGAAGCTGGGCATCGGCCCGCAGGTCGACAAGCCCGCGGTGGCTGCCGTCCCCGAGGTCCCTGTCGAGTTCTGATCCGCATGACCGAGCGACACGACGCTGCCAGGGCTGCCCTCGAGGCGGCCCTGGCAGCAACGTCTGGCGGACCCACGACACCGTCCAGTGGGCCGGCGCGTCGCGACGCCTGGTCGACCGCAGTCCCGACCCGCCGGCTGAGCCCGACCCGCTACGACATCGCGCGTCAGATCGTCCTGCGTCAGCTCGCCCTGGCTCCCAAGACCCGCAAGCAGCTCGAGGACAAGCTGCGCCAGCGCGACTGCCCCGACGACGTGGCTCGGGTGGTGCTCGACCGCATGGCGGCCGTCGGCCTGGTCGACGACGAGGCGTTTGCCGGCATGCTCGTGCGGTCCCAGCAGGTCGGGCGTGGGCTGGCCAAACGGGCGCTGGCCCGCGAGCTGCGCACCAAGGGCGTCGACGACCAGATCGCCCGCGCCACCCTGGACGCCATCGACCCCGAGGACGAGCGCGAGCGCGCGCGGCAGCTCGTGGCCAAGCGGCTGCGGACCATGCACGGCCTCGACCCCGTGGTGCAGACCCGCCGGCTGGCGGGCATGCTGGCGCGCAAGGGCTACCCGCCGGACGTGTCGATGACGGTGATCCGCGAGGCCGTCGCGAACGCTCCGGAACACCAGCGGGACTGAGCGGGCCGGCGTCCCTTGCCGCACCACGTACCCTTGTCCCTGCCATGAGTACCTCCACCGCCCAGCCGACGTACGACGTCCGCACCCACGGCTGCCAGATGAACGTCCACGACTCCGAGCGGCTGGCCGGGCTGCTCGAGACCGCGGGCTATGTCGACGTCAACAGCCTGCCCGCCGACGGCCGTCCCGAGGCGGCCGACGTCGTCGTGTTCAACACCTGCGCGGTGCGTGAGAACGCCGACAACAAGCTCTACGGCAACCTGGGACAGCTGCGCCCCGCCAAGGTCGCACAACCCCGACATGCAGATCGCCGTCGGCGGCTGCATGGCCCAGAAGGACCGCGAGACCATCGTCCAGCGCGCTCCCTGGGTCGACGTGGTGTTCGGCACCCACAACATCGGCAGCCTCCCGGCCCTGCTCGACCGGGCTCGCCACAACAAGCGCGCCGAGGTCGAGATCCTCGAGAGCCTCGAGGTGTTCCCCAGCACGCTGCCGACCCGACGCGACTCCGCCTACGCCGGCTGGGTGTCGATCTCGGTGGGCTGCAACAACACCTGCACGTTCTGCATCGTGCCGAGCCTGCGTGGCAAGGAGGCCGACCGGCGTCCGGGCGACATCCTCGCCGAGATCGAGGCCCTGGTCGCCCAAGGCGTCGTCGAGGTGACCCTGCTCGGCCAGAACGTCAACACCTACGGCGTCGAGTTCGGCGACCGGCTGGCCTTCGGCAAGCTGCTGCGCGCCTGCGGCGAGATCGACGGGCTGGAGCGCGTGCGCTTCACCAGCCCCCACCCGGCCGCCTTCACCGACGACGTCATCGCCGCCATGGCGCAGACGCCCAACGTCATGCCGAGCCTGCACATGCCGCTGCAGTCCGGCTCCGACAAGGTGCTGCGGGACATGCGCCGGTCCTATCGCAGCGCGCGGTTCCTCGGCATCCTCGACTCCGTCCGCGAGCAGATTCCCGACGCGGCGATCACGACCGACATCATCGTCGGCTTCCCGGGCGAGACCGAGCAGGACTTCGAGGAGACGCTGCGGGTGGTCCGGGAGGCCCGGTTCGCCAGCGCGTTCACCTTCCAGTACTCGATCCGTCCCGGCACTCCCGCCGCCACCATGCCCGACCAGCTCCCCAAGGCCGTGGTGCAGGAGCGCTACGAGCGGCTCATCGAGGTGCAGGAGCAGGTCTCCTGGGCCGAGAACCGCCTCATCGAGGGTCGCGAGGTCGAGGTGCTCGTGGCCACCGGCGAGGGGCGCAAGGACAGCGCCACGCAGCGCCTGTCGGGCCGCGCCCGCGACAACCGTCTGGTCCACTTCACGGTGCCCGAGGGCGGCGAGCGTCCCCGTCCCGGCGACCTCGTCACGGTGGGCGTCACCTACGGTGCGCCGCACCACCTCGTCGCCGACGCCGCGCTCGACGGTGGACCGTATGCCGTGCGCCGCACCGCCGGAGGCGACGCCTGGGCCGCGCTTCAGGACGCCCCGGTGCCCGGCAAGCCTGCGGTCTCGCTCGGGATGCCGGGCGTCGGGTCGGCCCGCCGCCGCGCCCGTCTCCGCCTGCCGCTGACCCGATCTGGAAGACTGCGGCGCATGACCATCCGGCCCATCGTCATCACGGGCGAGCCCGTCCTGCACCGGCGCGCCGAGCCGGTCCAGAGCTTCGACGGCGAGCTGGCGCAGCTCGTCGCCGACATGTTCGAGACCATGGACGCCGCCCACGGGGTCGGTCTGGCCGCCCCGCAGATCGGTGTGGGCCTGCGGGTGTTCACCTGGGAGATGGAGAACGACGACGGCGTCCCCGCGCGGGGCGTCATCGTCAACCCCTACGTCAGCGCCACCAAGGCGAGCGCCGAGGAGCCGGACGCCGACGACGAGGCCGAGGGCTGCCTGTCGGTGCCGGGCGAGAGCTTCCCGCTCAAGCGGGGCGAGCGCGCCAGCGTCAGCGGTTTCGACGTCGACGGCAACGAGCTCTCCTTCGAGGCCACCGGCTGGTTCGCCCGGTGCATGCAGCACGAGTACGACCACCTCAACGGCTTCCTCTATGTCGACCGGCTCAACGACCGCTGGGCCAAGAAGGCCCGCAAGGCCGTGAAGCGTCAGGGCTGGGGCACTCCCGGGTTCAGCTGGATGCCGGGTGTCGACCCCGACCCGTTCGGTCACGACGACCACGACCACGACCACGGCGCACGGTCACGACGAGCACCAGCACGACCTCTGACGATGAGTCGACCGGCCCGACCGGCCCGACCGGCTCGTCGTCGCCGTGGTCGGGGCGACCGCGACGGGCAAGTCCGACCTGGGCCTCGACCTCGCCGAGCGCCTCGGCGGTGAGATCGTCAACGCCGATGCCAGCCAGCTCTACCGCGGCATGGACATCGGCACGGCCAAGGTGCCACTCGCGCAGCGTCGCGGCATACCGCATCACCAGCTGGACGTCATCGACGTGACCGATGAGGCGAGCGTCGCGGCCTACCAGGCCGCGGCACGGGCGGACATCGACGCCATCCAGGCGCGCGGGGCGCACCCGATCGTCGTCGGCGGGTCCGGCCTCTACGTCCGGGCGGCCCTGGACGTCCTCGACATCCCGCCGACGGATCCGGCCGTGCGGGCGCGATGGGAGGAGCGGGCGCGAGAGCTGGGTGTCCAGCGGCTGTTCGGGCTGCTGGCCGAGCGCGACCCGGTGGCGGCGGCGGCCATCGACCCGCGCAACGCGCGCCGGATCGTGCGCGCGCTCGAGGTCATCGAGCTCACCGGACGGCCCTTCTCGGCGTCGATGCCGAGCCGCGAGCTGGTGCAGCCGGCTGTCCTGCTCGGCCTGCGCGCCCCGCGGGACCAGCTGGACGCGCGCATCGAGGCGCGCGTGGCACGGATGTGGGCGGACGGGCTGCTGGCCGAGGTGCGGCACCTCGAGCAGCGGGGGCTGCGCGACGGGCGCACGGCCTCGCGGGCCCTCGGCTACGCCCAGGCGCTGGCCCAGCTCGACGGGACCATGACGCAGGAGCAGGCCCAGGAGGAGACGAGCAGGCTCACCCGCCGGTTCGCCCGGCGCCAGGAGTCCTGGTTCGGCGCGGACGCCCGGATCCACTGGCTCGACGCCGGCTGCGAGACCACGCCCGCCGACCGGCTGGAGCAGGCCCTGGCCCTGGTCCGCGCGGCGATCCGCGACAATGGGTCACATGGCTGACCAGACCGCCTTCACCAAGGGGCACGGCACCGAGAACGACTTCGTGCTCGTCCCCGATCTCGAGGGCGCCCACGAGCTCACCGCGCAGCAGGTGGCGTGGCTGGCCGACCGGCGCGCAGGCATCGGCGGTGACGGGGTGATCCGGGTCGTCCCGACCGCTGCGGCCGGCGACGCCAGCGTGCGAGAGCAGGCGAGCACCGCGCGCTGGTTCATGGACTACCGCAACGCCGACGGCAGCGTGGCCGAGATGTGTGGCAACGGGACCCGGGTCTTCGCCGCGTACCTGCGCCGTGAGGGTCTGGAGACGGCCGACGAGTTCGCCATCGCGACGCGCGCCGGCGTGAAGGTGGTGCGGTTCGAGAGCCCCGACCTCATCGCGGTCAACCTCGGCCCGTGGCGGCTGGCCCAGCCCACCATCGCCCGCGACGAGGGCTTCGACGCGCTCGTGCACCTCGACGGTCACGAGCCGCTGTCGGCCCTGAGCCTCGACCTCGGCAACCCCCACACGGTGGTCGCGCTGCCGGAGAGCGTCGACCTGGACTCCCTTGACCTGCATCGCATTCCGATCGTCAACCCGGTCCCCCCACACGGCACCAACGTCGAGCTCGTCCGCCCGCTGGGCGCAGGGCACATCCGGCTGCGCGTGCACGAGCGGGGTGTCGGTGAGACGCGCTCCTGCGGGACGGGTGCGGCCGCAGCAGCCCTCGCCACGCGGTTCTGGGCGGGCGACCAGGGCGAGGTCTGGACGGTCGACGTGCCCGGCGGCCGGCTGCGGGTGCGAGCGCTGCCGGGCCAGGAGGTCGAGCTGGCCGGACCGGCCGTCCTGGTGGCCGACGGCAGCGTCGCCCTCGAGGTGCGACCGTCCTAGATCGGTCCTACCGTCGGGGCATGAGCAGACCCCGCGTCCCCGTCCTGCTTGCTGCCGGCCTCGCCGGCTCCCTGGCCGTCGCGCTGACCGCCCCCGCCTCCGCGACCACCGCGGCGCGCGCGGGCGCGAGGGGACCCAAGCCGGTCACGAGCTCCCTGCCCAAGGTCCCGGTGATGCGGGGCGGCGGCGGCGCGGTGTCGTCGGTGGACGCGGTCGCCAGCCAGGTCGGGATCGACGTGCTCAAGGCCGGGGGCAACGCCGCCGACGCGGCGGTCGCCACGGCTGCCGCGCTGGGCGTCACCGAGCCGTACTCGACCGGCATCGGCGGTGGCGGGTTCTTCGTCTTCTACGACGCCAAGACCGGTCAGGTGAAGACCATCGACGGTCGCGAGACGGCGCCGAGCACCTTCACCCCGACCACCTTCCTGGAGCCCGACGGCACGCCCATGGCGTTCTCCAAGGCGGTCAACTCCGGGCTGTCGGTCGGCGTCCCCGGCTCGCCGGCCACCTGGGACCTCGCAGCCCGGTCCTTCGGCACCCGGCCCCTGGGTGACCTGCTCGCGCCGGCCGAGAACATCGCCCGCCGGGGTTTCGTCGTCGACCAGACGTTCCACGACCAGACCGCCTCGAACGCCGACCGGTTCGCGAAGTTCCCCGCGACGGCCAAGGTCTTCCTCCCCGGGGGCGCCGTCCCCGCGGTGGGCTCGGTGTTCCGCAACCCCGACATGGCGGCGGCCTACCGCGAGCTGCGCACCCACGGAGTGGCCTCCCTGTATGCCGGCCGGCTCGGCCGGGCGCTCGTCGCCGAGGCCGCAGAACCCCCATACCGCCCCCGGCGTGAGCGTGCCGCACGGCCAGATCACGACGGCCGACCTGCGTGCCTACCGCGCGCTGCCGAAGGCGCCCGTCCACTCCCAGTACCGCGGCCTCGACGTCTACGGGATGCCGGTGCCCAGCTCGGGCGGTATCGCGGTGGCCGAGATCCTCAACCTCCTCGAGGCGATCGACCAGCGCACCGGCGCTCCGCTGAGCGGCGTGAGCAACGCCGACTACCTGCACCGCTTCAGCGAGGCCTCGGCGCTCGCGTTCGCCGACCGCAACCGCTACGTCGGTGACGTGCCGGACGTGCCCGTCAGCGAGCTCGTCTCCCAGGGCTTCGCCGACGAGCGTGCCTGCCTCTTCAGCCCGGACACCGCCCTCCCGCGGCCCGTGCCGTTCGGCAGCCCGGACGGCAGCTACACCTCCTGTGGCCCGACGGCGACGACGTCGCGGCTCCCCAACGACGGCCAGTCCACCAGCCACCTCGTCGTCACCGACAAGTGGGGCAACGCGGTGTCGTACACCCTGACGATCGAGCAGACCGGCGGCTCGGCCATCACCGTGCCCGGCTGGGGCTTCCTGCTCAACAACGAGCTGACCGACTTCGACTTCGCACCCCTGCAGGCCGGTGTCCCCGACCCGAACCTGCCGGGCCCCGGCAAGCGCCCGCGCTCGTCGATGAGCCCCACGGTGATCCTCGACCACGGCCGGCTGCGGCTGGTGGCGGGCAGCCCGGGTGGCGCCACGATCATCACGACGGTGGCGCAGGTGCTCACCGAGTACCTCGACCGCGGGATGTCGCTCGTGGACGCCATCGCCGCAGCACGGTTGTCCTCGCGCAACGGCCCCGAGCAGGCCGAGCCCGCGCTCCTGTCCTCGCCCGATGCCGGCGTGCTCACGGCGAAGGGCCACCAGCTCGTGTCGACCCCCGAGATCGGCGCGGCCACGGCGATCAGGGTGATCGGCCCGAACGACTTCGAGGCGGCGGCCGAGACCGTGCGTCGTGGCGGCGGGTCGGCGATGGTCGTCAACCCGCGCTAGTCCGGCGCTCGCCGGGCCGTGCGACGTCAGGTGGTGCGACGCACCTCGAGCACCCGGAAGCCCTTGTCCGTCGCGAAGCGCGACACGGCATACGAGTCGGGGTCCAGCTGCTCGGTGAGCCAGCGCTGCAGCGAGTCCGAGCCGAGGTTCTTCTGCACGACGAGGTAGGCCGCGCCACCCGGCGCGAGCCGGGGCAGCCAGTGCAGCAGCATCTCGTGGAGCACGGCCTTGCCGACCCGGATGGGCGGGTTGGACCAGATGGCGTCGAACCGGACGTCGTGCGGTATGCCGTCGGGCCGGCTCGCGACCACGCGGTCGAGTCCCAGCGCGGCGGCGTTCGCGCGGACGAGGTCCAGGGCGCGCTCGTTGACGTCGACCGCGTAGACCGTCGCCTCCGGCGAGGTCAGGGCGAGGGTGATGGCGATCGGGTCCCCAGCCGCAGCCGAGGTCGAGCAGGGTGCCGGAGGGCGGCGGGCTGGGCGCCTCGCGCAGCAGCACGGCGGTGCCCTTGTCGAGGCGGTCCGGGCTGAACACTCCGCCGGCGGTGCGCACGGTGACCTCGCGACCGGCGAGCTCCATGGTCACGGACTGCTGCTCCGCCGGGCTCGCCGGCTCGGCGGTGAAGTAGTGCTCGTGCGTGCTCATCGGGGGTAACGGTAGACGGCACGGCATAAACCCGTCGCCGGGCGGGTTGAAAAGGTGAGATTCTTGAGGGGATATGACACTGAGACGATCCGACATCTTCGACTCCAAGGCCTCGGCCCTCGCCGATGAGGACGGTTTCCTCATCGCCGACGAGGGCCGTTTCGACGGCGACCAGTTCGACCGTGAGGACCGCGCGGCGCTGCGCCGCGTCACCGGGCTGTCCACCGAGCTCGAGGACATCACCGAGGTCGAGTACCGGCAGCTGCGCCTCGAGCGCGTGGTGCTGGCCGCCGTGTGGACCGAGGGCACCGCGCAGGACGCGGACAACTCCCTGCGCGAGCTGGCGGCGCTGGCCGAGACCGCGGGCTCCACGGTGCTCGCGGGCCTCGTGCAGCGGCGGCAGAAGCCCGACACCGGCACCTACCTCGGCTCGGGCAAGGCCGAGGAGCTGCGTGACATCGTCATCTCCGAGGGCGCCGACACCGTCATCTGCGACACCGAGCTGACGCCGAGCCAGCGCCGCGCGCTCGAGGACGTCGTCAAGGTCAAGGTCATCGACCGCACGGCGCTGATCCTCGACATCTTCGCCCAGCACGCGAAGTCCAAGGAGGGCAAGGCCCAGGTCGAGCTGGCCCAGCTCCAGTACCTCCTGCCGCGCCTGCGTGGCTGGGGTGAGTCGATGTCGCGCCAGGCCGGTGGACAGGCCGCCGGTGGTCAGGGCATGGGTTCGCGTGGTCCGGGTGAGACCAAGATCGAGCTCGACCGGCGCCGCATCAACCAGCGGATGGCCAAGCTGCGCCGCGAGATCAAGGAGATGAAGACCGGGCGCGACACCAAGCGTGCGAGCCGCAAGGCCCACGAGGTGCCGAGCGTCGCGATCGCGGGCTACACCAACGCCGGCAAGTCCTCGTTGCTCAACCGCCTGACCGGGGCCGGCGTGCTGGTCGAGAACCAGCTGTTCGCCACCCTCGACCCCACCGTGCGCCGCGCCGAGACCCCCGACGGCCGGCTCTACACGCTGGCCGACACGGTCGGCTTCGTCCGGCAGCTGCCGACCCAGCTGGTCGAGGCGTTCCGCTCCACCCTGGAGGAGGTCGCCGACGCCGACCTGCTGCTCCACGTGGTCGACGGGTCGCACCCCGACCCCGAGGGCCAGATCAGCGCCGTCCGCGCCGTGCTCGCCGATGTCGATGCTGCCGACGTCAAGGAGGTCATCGTCGTCAACAAGGCCGACGCGGCCGACCCTGAGGTGCTCGACCGGATCCGGCGCCACGAGAAGCACTCGATCATCGTGTCCGCGCGCACCGGTCTGGGCCTGCAGGAGCTGCGTGAGCTCGTCGCCCGCGAGCTGCCCCGGCCGACCATCGACGTCGAGGTGCTGCTGCCCTACGAGCGCGGCGACCTGGTCAGCCGGCTGCACGACGAGGCCGAGGTCCTGGCGAGTGAGCACACCGAGAGCGGCACGCGGGTCACCGCCCGGGTGCACGCCGACCTCGCCGGTGAGCTCGCGGCATACGCCGCCTGACCCTTCGCTGCCAGGCACCATGGACATCCGGCTGGGCGGCCTCGACACGCCTCAGGTGGCGCAGCTGCTCGCCGAGCACCTCGAGGACATGCACCGGTTCTCGCCGGCCGAGAGCGTGCACGCCCTCGACCTCGACCGGCTGCGCGCGCCCGGGCTGACGTTCTGGAGCCTGTGGGACGGCGACGAGGTGCTGGGATGTGCCGCGCTGCGGGAGCTCACGACCAGTCATGGCGAGCTGAAGTCGATGCGCACCGCGACGGCTCACCGCAGACGGGGAGTGGGCGTCGCCCTGCTCGACCATGTGGTGGGGGAGGCGCGCGCGCCGCGGCTACTCGCGGCTGAGTCTCGAGACCGGCCCCACGGCCGAGTTCGCCCCCGCGCGGTCCCTGTATGCCGCGTACGGCTTCCGCACGTGTGGTCCCTTCGGCCCGTATGCCCTGGACGAGTTCAGCGTGTTCATGACCCTCGACCTCGGCTCGGACGCCGCGGTCACCTGACCTCGCAGGTCTAGGCTCGCGGCATGAGCGACAGCACGGGGGTCATCGGCCTCACCGGGGTCACCGGCCATCTCGGCGGGCGCGTCCGGGAGCTCCTGACAGGCAGCGGTCATCCGCTCGTCCTGCTCGCGAGGACGCCGCAGAAGGTCACGACCGGCGGCGGGCGAGGAGGTCCGCGCCTGCGACTTCGCCGACCGGGAGGGCGCGGTCCAGGCCTTGCAGGGTGTGGACACGCTGCTCATGGTCTCGGCGTCGGAGGCGGTCGACCGCCTCGACCAGCACCGGGCGTTCGTCTCCGCGGCGGCCGAGGCCGGGGTGCGCCACGTCGTCTACACCTCGTTCCAGGGGGCCGCACCGGACTGCACCTTCACCCTGGGCCGCGACCACTGGGCGACCGAGGAGGCGCTGCGGGCAGTCCGGGATGGCGTGGACGTTCCTGCGGGACAGCTTCTACGCGGACTTCGTCCCGCTTGATGGCCCAGGACGGGGTCATCCGTGGGCCGGCCGGCGACGGGCGCGCCGCTGTGGTCGCCCGCGACGACGTCGCGGCGGTGGCCGCGGTCGTGCTGGGGGATCCCGACGCGCACGCGGGCGCGACGTACGACCTCACCGGTCCCGAGGCCCTCACGCTGGCCGAGGGGGCCGCACTGGTCACCGAGGTGACCGGGCGGCCCACTCGATACGTGAACGAGACCATCGACGAGGCGTACGCCTCCCGTGCGTCCTATGGCGCTCCCGACTGGGAGGTGGACGCCTGGGTGTCGACCTACACGGCCATCGCTGCAGGTGAGGTCGCGGCGGTCTCCGACGCCATCCCGCGGCTGACCGGCCGGCCTGCCACCAGCCTGCGCGAGCTGCTTCAGCGGAGGTGAGCCGGCTCGAGGCGTCCCCGCTGAGGCGCGGGACCGCTCAGAGGCGGCGCATCGCGGTCGTGAGGACGACCGGCTCGCCGGCCTCGTCCGAGGCGTCGAGGTCGACGGTCGCCTCGATCACCCAGTCGTGGTCGCCGGCGGGGTCGGCCAGGGTCTGCCGGGCCTGCCACGGACGGTCCTGCGGGCTGGTCGTGACGTGCAGCAGCGCCGGCCCCCGAGCATCGCCGTCGGTGCCGATGCTGTCGTGCTCGGCGTAGTAGGCGCCGAGCGCCTCGTCCCACGCAGCCTCGTCCATCGGGCCGTCGTCGAGGGCGGCCAGCTCCTCGAACCGGTCGCGGCTCGCGAGCTCGACCCTGCGGAACATGGCGTTCCGCACCATGACCCGAAATGCCCTCTCGTTGAACGTGATCGGGCGAGCGGGACGCGTGCCGCCATGGGCGTGCAGGCCTTCGAGCTCCTCGAGCCGCTCGTTCGCGTCCGGGATCGGTCAGGGCCTCCCACTCGTCGAGCAGGGAGGAGTCCGTCTGTCGCACGGTCTCGCCCAGCCACTCCAGCAGGTCGTCGAAGCCCTCGCTGCGATGAGCGGCCGGCACCGTCTGGCGCAGCGTGCGGTAGGCGTCGGTGAGGTAGCGCAGGACCAGCCCCTCCGAGCGGGAGAGCTGGTATGCCGAGACGTACTCGGTGAAGGTCATGGCCCGCTCGTACATGTCGCGGACCACCGACTTGGGCGACAGCGCCGACTCCGAGACCCACGGGTGGCTCTGGCGGAAGATCTCGAAGGTCGCCTCGAGGAGGTCGCCCAGCGGCGTGGGCCAGGTGACGTCCTCGAGCAGCGTCATCCGCTCCTCGTACTCGATGCCGTCGGCCTTCATCTCGGCCACCGCCTCGCCGCGGGCCTTGAACTGCTGGGCCATCAGGACCTGGCGTGGGTCGTCGAGGATGGCCTCGACCACCGACACGACGTCGAGGGCATGGCTGGGGGAGTCGGGGTCGAGGACGTCCAGCGCCGCCAGGGCGAGCGGTGCCAGTGGCTGGTTGAGGGCGAAGTCGCGTTGCAGCTCGCCCTGCACGGCGATGGTGCGGCCGTCGGGTCCAGGAGGCGAGACCCGTTGCAGCACACCGGTATCCAGCAGGCTGCGGCCGAGGGTGATGGCTCGACGCGACAGCCGGGCCTGGCCGCGCGCGGTCTCGTGGTTGTCGCGCAGGAGGTCGCTCAGCGCGCGCACGGGGTCGCCGGGACGCTGCACGACGTTGAGGATCATGGCGTGGTCGACGCGCATCCGTGACACGAGCGGCTCTGGCTCGGCGGCCACGAGCTTGTCGTAGGTCTGCTCCGTCCACGACACCTCGCCGTCGGCGGGCTTGCGGCGCTGGACCCGCTTGAGCTTCTTGGGGTCGTCGCCGGCCTTGGCGACGAGGCGGGCGTTCTCGATGACGTGCTCGGGCGCCTGGACGACGACGGAGCCGCTGGTGTCGTAGCCGGCCCGTCCTGCGCGCCCGGCGATCTGGTGGAACTCGCGCGCCTTGAGCACTCGCTGCCTCGAGCCGTCGAACTTGACCAGACCGGTGAAGAGCACCGTCCGGATCGGCACGTTGATGCCCACGCCCAGGGTGTCGGTGCCGCAGATGACCTTGAGCAGGCCGTCCTGGGCCAGCTGCTCCACGAGCCGGCGGTAGCGCGGCAGCATCCCGGCATGGTGCACGCCGATGCCCGCGCGCACGAGCTTGGACAGCGTCCGGCCGAACCCCGCGGTGAACCGGAAGCCGCCGATCCGCTCGGCGATGGCGTCCTTGTCGGCCTTGATCGCGGACTTGAGGGCGAGCAGCGCCTGCGCCTGCTCCAGGGCTGCCGCCTGGGTGAAGTGGACGACGTAGACCGGGCGCCTGGTGGGTGGTGAGCAGCTCCTCGATCGTCTCGGGCAGCGGAGTGAGCGCCCACGAGAAGCTCAGCGGCACCGGGCGTTCGGTGCCGGTCACCAGGGCGGTGGGTCGGCCGGTGCGGCGGGAGAGGTCGTCGGAGATCGCGCTGATGTCTCCGAGCGTCGCCGACATCAGCACGAACTGGGCCTGGGGGAGCGCCAGCAGTGGCACCTGCCAGGCCCAGCCGCGGTCCGGCTCGGCATAGAAGTGGAACTCGTCCATGACGACCAGGCCGACATCGGCGTCGGTGCCCTCGCGCAGCGCCAGGTTGGCGAGGATCTCGGCGGTGCAGCAGATGATGGGCGCATCGGGGTTCACCGACGCGTCGCCGGTGAGCATGCCGACCTCGGAGGCGCCGAAGATCTCGCAGAGGGCGAAGAACTTCTCGCTCACCAGGGCCTTGATCGGCGCCGTGTAGAAGCTCACCCGGTCGGTGGCCAGCGCGGCGAGGTGCGCGCCGATCGCGACCAGGGACTTGCCCGACCCGGTCGGGGTCGACAGGACGACGTTCTCCCCGGCCAGCAGGGCCAGCATCGCCTCGTCCTGGTGCGGGTACAGCGGCAGGCCGCGCCCGCGCGCCCAGCCCTCGAACGCGGCATACACCTCGTCGGGGTCCGCGACCGCCGGCCGGAAGGAGGTCGGGAAGCAGGAGGGAGGCGGGCTCCGGATCGGCGGTCATCGCGCCCATCCTCTCAGGCGCCACGCGGGGACAGGACTCGGAGCGTCGGCGGCACGGCATACCCTGTCCGCATGGCCACCCTCGACGAGCTGTTGCACGCCGCCGTCCAGGGAGTCGGGGGAGTCGAGCGCCCCGGGCAGGTCGAGATGGCCCACGCCGTCGAGGACGCCATCGCCACCGACGAGCACCTGCTCGTCCAGGCCGGCACCGGCACGGGCAAGTCCCTGGCCTATCTCATCCCCGCCGTCATGCACGCCCGCAAGACCGGCAAGCCGGCCGTGGTCGCCACGGCCACGCTGGCGCTCCAGGCCCAGATCGTCGACCGCGACATGCCGCGCCTGGCCGAGGCGATCGCACCGCTGTTCGGCCGCCGCCCGACCTATGGCCTGGTCAAGGGCCGGCGCAACTACCTGTGCGCCCACAAGCTGGAGGGCGGCTTCCCCGACGACGAGGAGGGGCTGTTCGACGTCGGTGAGGTCGACCGCGCCGCCTCCCGGCTGGGTCAGGAGGTCGTGCGCCTGCGCGAGTGGGCCGACCAGACCCAGTCCGGCGACCGTGACGAGCTCGTCCCCGGCGTGAGCGAGCGAGCCTGGCGCCAGGTCTCGGTGAGCTCCCACGAGTGCCTCGGCGGCAAGTGCCCCATGATCGCCGACTGCTTCGTCGAGCGCTCCCGCGAGGCGGCCAAGGAGTGCGACGTCATCGTCACCAACCACTCCTTCATGGCGATCGACTCCTTCGAGGGGCGCCAGATGCTGCCCGAGCACGACGTGCTGATCGTCGACGAGGCCCATGAGCTCGTCGACCGGGTGACCTCCACGATCACCGACGAGATCACCGCGTCCATGGTCGCGGCCGCCGCGAAACGAGCCGGGCGGCTCGCGGAGTCCACGGAGGCGGTGGACGACGCGTCCGTGTTCCTCCAGGGGGTGCTGGACGAGCTGCCCGAGGGCCGGCTGAACGGCATCCCCGACGCCCTCTCGCTCGCTCTCGCACGAGTTCGGGACACCGCCCGGCAGGTGCAGAGCGAGCTCAAGCCGGAGCGGGGAGTGGAGCCCGACGGCGCACGCAAGGTGGCACAGGCCGCCGTCGACGAGATCTTCGAGAACTCCTCGCGCATCCTCGAGCAGCGTGAGCTCGACGTGGTGTGGGTCAACCGTGACCCGCGTCGCGGCTCGGTGCTGCGGGTCGCGCCGATGAGCGTGGCGATGGCCTTGCGCGACAAGGTGTTCGGCGACCGCACCGTCATCATGACGTCGGCGACGCTCGAGCTCGGCGGCACCTTCGACGCCGTCGCCGGCACGATGGGGCTGCGCGGCGAGGGGGCGCCGTCCTGGCGCGGGCTCGACGTCGGCAGCCCGTTCGACTACCCCCAGCAGGCGATCGCCTACGTCGCCCAGCACCTGCCCGCGCCCGGTCGCGACGGCCTGAGCCCGCAGACCCTCGACGAGATCGAGGCGTTGGTGCGCGCGGCCGGAGGCCGCACCCTGGGCCTGTTCTCCTCGATGCGGGCGGCGCGCGAGGCGACCGAGGCGATGCGTGACCGCTTCGACGGCGACATCGGGTTCCTGTGTCAGGGCGAGGACCAGATCACGACGCTGGTCAGGCAGTTCGCCCGCGACCCGCAGACCTGCCTGTTCGGCACGCTCACGCTGTGGCAGGGCGTCGACGTGCCGGGATCGGCCTGCCAGCTCGTCATCATCGACCGGATCCCGTTCCCCAGGCCCGACGACCCGCTCTCCTCTGCACGAGCCCAGGCCATCGGGCGGATGGGCGGCAACGGGTTCATGGCGGTGTCGGCGACGCACGCGGCGCTGCGGCTGGCTCAGGGGGCGGGGCGGCTCATCCGCCGTGCCGACGACCGGGGCGTCGTCGCCTTCCTCGACTCGCGGATGATGACGGCTCGGTATGCCGGCTTCCTCCAGCGCTCGCTCCCTCCGTTCTGGCCGACGACCGACCGCGAGCGGGTCCTCGCGGCCCTGCGCCGGCTCGACGAGACCGCCGCACCGCCGGTGACGGTCCACGAACCTGCCCTGCGCGGGGTCACCGGAGCCGTCGCGGGCACCACGATGGGCCGTGTCGGCGAGGACGCGACCGAGCACCCCCGCCCCGTGGCTGCCGACCCGCCGCCGGCCGAGTCGGCCCGCACGGCCGTGACGGGCGGTCATGCCTGGACGGCCGAGGCCGACGAGGAGCTGCGCGACGGGGTCGAGCTGGGCCTGGGTCTGGACGAGCTCGTCCGAGAGCCTCGAGCTGCCGGCCGAGGTCGTGGCGGCTCGGCTGAAAGGGCTCGGCCTCGAGGCGCCGGGGGAGTCCGGCGAGCTGTCGTTCGGGCCTACGGGTGTGGTCGCGGTCCGGACCGACGGGGGCCTGCCGTGACCGCGACCCCGACCCGTTCCGTCCCGCCGCTGGTGCTGGTCAGCGGCCCGGAGAGCATCCTCGCCGAGCGGGCCCTGAGCGCGACCCTCGACGAGCTGCGTGAGGCGGCTCCAGAGCTGGAGGTCATCAGGCTCGCTGCGGCGACCTACGAGCCCGGCGCGCTGGCCCTGCACGCCAGCCCGTCGCTCTTCGGTGGCGAGAAGTGCCTGGTCGTCGAGGACCTCGACGAGGCGCCGGACCAGCTCCAGGAGGACCTGCTCGCGTTCCTCTCCGCACCCGAGCCCGACCTCACGCTGGTCGTCACGCACAAGTCCGGGCAGCGTGGCAAGAAGGTCCTCGACGCGCTGAAGAAGCAGAAGGCCCGGGTCCTCGAGGCGCCCGCCATCAAGAGCGACCGTGACAAGACCGACTTCGTCATGCACGAGTTCCGCCGGGCGCGGCGCAAGGCGACCCCCGAGGCGGTGCGTGCTCTCGTCGAGGCCGTCGGGCGCGACGTCCGCGAGCTGGCCGCGGCCTGCAGCCAGCTGGTCGCCGACACCACAGGCGTGGTCGACGAGTCCCTCGTCGCCAGGTACCACGGCGGCAAGGTGGAGGCGACCGGCTTCCGGGTGGCCGACGCCGCCGTCGCCGGGGAGGCCGGCGAGGCCCTGAGGCTGCTGCGACACGCCATCGCGACCGGCGTCGACCCGGTGCCCATCGTCGCGGTGCTCGCCCAGCAGCTGCGCCAGCTCGTCAAGGTGGGGTCGGCGGGCCGGGGCCGCTCGGCCGACATCGCCCGTGACCTGGGCATGGCGCCGTGGCAGGTCGACAAGGCCCGTCGCGGTCTGTCCGGCTGGGGACCCGAGGGACTGGCCGAGTCGATCCAGGCCGTGGCGCTGGCCGACTTCGAGGTCAAGGGCGGTGGCCGTGACCCGGTCTACTCCGTCGAGCGCGCCATCCTCACGATCACGGCAGCGCGCACCGGCCGCTGAGCGGGCTTCACGCGACGGTGGCCACGCGGCATACGCGTTTTGGGGGTGGAGGCCTGTCGCTGGTAGATTGACCCTCCGCGTGCGCGCATGGTCGTGCGCGCATGCAGCATCACCCAGAGTCCCTCAACCACAGGTGCCCCACGCCTGGTCCCGAGGGGCTTCTGCCGCCCTCTAACGGCAAACCACCGACCAACCAAGAGAGACACACCTGTGGCAAACATCAAGTCCCAGCTCAAGCGGATCAAGACGAACCGCGTGGCGACCGAGCGCAACAAGGCCGTCAAGAGCGAGCTCAAGACCTGGATCCGCAAGTTCCAGAAGGCTGCGGAGACCGGCGACGCCGCGGCCGCGAAGGACGCGCTCAAGGCTGCTTCGACCAAGCTCGACAAGGCCGTGAGCAAGGGCGTCATCCACGCGAACCAGGCCGCGAACAAGAAGTCCGCTATGGCGAAGAAGGCCGCGTCGCTCTGACGCACTCTCGCTAGCGCATCACCAGGGCCGGTCACCTACGGGTGGCCGGCCCTCGTGATGTCCCCGTCACCTCGGCCTCCTAACGCGCGTCGCGTACCGCCCGGGTGACCTCGTCGAAGCGCCGTCGGTCCAGCACGGCGCCCTCGCGGCGCACGGCGGCGGCGTCGATCCGCAGGATGCGGTCGACGCGGACCTCGCTGGGTCGCCCCTGGTGGTCCCACGGCCCCGAGCCGATGTCGTGCCAGACCCGGCCGTAGCGGGCCTCGCGGGCGGCGTCGCGGTCGTGGTCCTTGCTCGTCAGCATCAGCCCGAGCAGCCACGGCTCGTCCCGGCCGATGACCAGCACCGGCCGGTCCTTGCCCGCGCCGGTGGTCCTCCTCGAACGGCACCCACGTCCAGACGATCTCGCCGGGGTCGGGGATGCCGTTCGGAGACGGGTGAGTACGACATCGTTGGCACGCCCGTGAAGTCACCGGGGTAGGCCGCGCGGCCGGCCACCCGCGGCTGCGTCCCGGCGCGCGGTCGGGTCCCGGTCGCAGCGCGGAAGAGTCTGGCCAGCAGGGCGCGCGCGGTCGGCATGGCGCCACGCTAGCGCCGACCGCCGGGAATGCGTCGGCATCGACGCTGCGGTTGCACCCAGCGTGACCGATGCCCTCACCGCCCCTGTCCAGCCCCTGGGCGCCGAGCCGCAGGTCCGGTCCTCCCACACCACCCTCGCGCTGCTGGCCCTGGCGGCCGGCGGCTTCGCGATCGGCACGACCGAGTTCGTGACGATGGGCCTGCTCCCCGAGGTGGCGCACGGCGTCCACGTCGACATCCCGACCGCGGGTCACCTGGTCTCGGCCTACGCGGCCGGCGTCGTCGTCGGCGCTCCGGTGCTGACGACGCTGGGGTCGCGGCTGCCGCGCAAGCGGCTGCTGCTGTGGTTCATGGGCGCCTTCGCCGTCGGCGAACGTGCTCTCCGCTCTGGCGGGCAGCTACGGCTGGCTGATGGCGGCTCGCTTCCTCTCGGGGCTGCCGCATGGCGCCTACTTCGGCGTGGCCTCGCTGGTGGCCGCCTCGCTCGTGCCGGCCCACAGGCGCACCTGGGCGGTCGTCGATGGTGCTGGCGGGCCTGACGGTGGCGAACATCGTCGGCGTCCCGCTCACCACCCGGCTCGGCCAGGCCTACGGCTGGCAGTGGCCGTATGCCGTCGTCGGCGCCATCGCGCTGGTCACCGTGCTGGCGGTGTGGCGCTGGGTGCCGTTCTGCCCGCCGGACGGCGGCGTGACGATGCGCTCGGAGCTGTCCGCCCTGCGGCGGCCGCAGGTGTGGCTCGCCCTCGGCGTCGGGACGGTCGGCTTCGGCGGCATGTTCGCCACGTTCTCCTACATCGCGCCGACGATGACCGGGCTCGGCGGCTTCAGCACGTCGGCGGTCCCGCTGATCCTGGCGCTCTACGGCGTGGGCATGACGGCCGGCGCGATGCTCGCGGGCCCGGTCTCGCGGGTGGGGCTGCTGCGAGGGATCATGCTCTCCCTGGTCGTCATCGCGGCGCTGCTGTTCGCCTTCGGTCCCGCGGTGCAGGCGTCGCAGGCGTCTTGCCCTGGTCGCGGTCTTCCTCCTCGGCCTGCTGCCGAGCGTCATGGTGCCCATGCTCCAGACCCGGCTCATGGACGTCGCGCACGAAGGTCAGGCCCTGGCTGCCGCGCTCAACCACTCGACCCTCAACATCGCCAACGCCCTGGGCGCCTGGCTCGGGTCGGTCGTGCTGGCGGCCGGGCTGGGCTACGAGTGGCCCTCGCGCGTCGGCGGCATACTCGCCGTGCTCGGGCTGGGCGTCGCCGCCTGGTCGGCCGCCCTCGAACGGCGCCGCGCCTGAGTCTTTGATGGATCCGGGCGGCCAGGACAGCCCGAACCCATCAAAGACTCGGGCGAGGCTGAGGCGCACGGTGCGTCACCGGCATACCGGCGCGCATGGGAGACTGTGCTGATCGCTGTCCCGACGTCCGTGAGGTACTGAGCACCCGTGTCACCCATGGCCCGCACCGCGCTGCAACCGCACGCGACGCCGCCGGAGCTGATCCGGAACTTCAGCATCATCGCCCACATCGACCACGGCAAGTCCACGCTGGCCGACCGGATGCTGCAGGTCACCGGCATCGTCGACGACCGCGCGATGCGCGCGCAGTACCTCGACCGCATGGACATCGAGCGCGAGCGCGGCATCACGATCAAGAGCCAAGCGGTCCGTATGCCGTGGGAGCTGCGACGGCGCGACCTACTGCCTCAACATGATCGACACTCCGGGGCACGTGGACTTCACCTACGAGGTGTCGCGGTCGCTGGCCGCCTGCGAGGGCGCGGTGCTGCTCGTCGACGCCGCGCAGGGCATCGAGGCGCAGACGCTGGCCAACCTCTATCTCGCGATGGAGAACGACCTCGCGATCATCCCGGTGCTCAACAAGATCGACCTGCCCGCCGCGCAGCCCGAGAAGTTCGCCGAGGAGCTGGCCGGGCTGATCGGCTGCGAGCCCGAGGACTGCCTGCGCGTCTCGGGCAAGACCGGCGAGGGCGTCGAGCCCCTGCTCGACCGGATCGTCGCAGCAGCTGCCGCCGCCGGTCGGCGACCCGGACGCCCCGGCGCGGGCGATGATCTTCGACTCCGTCTACGACACCTACCGGGGCGTGGTCACCTACGTCCGCGTCATCGACGGCAACCTCAACCCCCGCGAGAAGATCGCGATGATGTCCACCCGGGCCACCCACGAGCTGCTCGAGATCGGCGTGAGCTCGCCCGAGCCGACCCCGGCCAAGGGGCTGGGCGTCGGCGAGGTCGGCTACCTCATCACCGGGGTCAAGGACGTGCGCCAGTCGCGGGTCGGCGACACCGTCACCAACGCCGCCAAGCCCGCCAGCGAGGCCCTGGGCGGCTACCGCGACCCCAAGCCGATGGTGTTCTCCGGGCTGTACCCGATCGACGGGTCGGACTACCCCGACCTGCGCGACGCCCTCGACAAGCTCAAGCTCAACGACGCGGCCCTGGTCTACGAGCCGGAGACGTCGGCGGCGCTCGGCTTCGGCTTCCGCATCGGCTTCCTCGGGCATGCTCCACCTCGAGATCGTGCGCGAGCGGCTCGAGCGCGAGTTCGACCTCGACCTCATCTCGACCCTGCCCAACGTGGTCTACGAGGTCACGATGGACGACGGCAAGAAGCTCACCGTGACCAACCCGAGCGAGTTCCCCTACGGCAAGGTCACCTCCGTCACCGAGCCCGTGGTCCGGGCGACGGTCCTGGCCCCGAGCGAGTTCATCGGCGCGATCATGGAGCTCTGCCAGCAGAAGCGCGGCAGCCTGCGCGGCATGGACTACCTGTCCGAGGACCGCGTCGAGATGCGCTACACCCTGCCGCTCGCGGAGATCGTCTTCGACTTCTTCGACCAGCTGAAGTCGCGCACCCGGGGCTACGCCTCCCTCGACTACGAGCCCGACGGCGACCAGGTGGCCGACCTCGTCAAGGTCGACATCATGCTGCAGGGCGAGACGGTCGACGCGTTCAGCTCGATCGTCCACAAGGACAAGGCCTACGCGTACGGCGTGATGATGGCCGGCAAGCTCAAGGACCTCATCCCGCGCCAGCAGTTCGAGGTGCCGATCCAGGCCGCCATCGGCTCGCGCATCATCGCCCGCGAGAACATCCGCGCGATCCGCAAGGACGTCCTGGCCAAGTGCTACGGCGGTGACATCAGCCGCAAGCGCAAGCTGCTGGAGAAGCAGAAGGCCGGCAAGAAGCGGATGAAGAACATCGGCACGGTCGAGGTGCCGCCCGAGGCCTTCATCGCCGCGCTGTCGAGTGACGCGGGCGACAAGGCGAAGAAGTAGACCGAGAGTTACTGACCGGTAACCTTGGGCGCATGGTCGACACCTACGCGCTGTACCGGCGGCTCGCGGCATACCCCCAGGGGACCCGGCTGTTCTCCCTCGTCTTCGAGCAGGCTGCGCCCTACTTCCGCACCGCCCGGCCGCGGTTCGTCAGCCTCGCCCCGAACCGGGCCGAGCTCACCATCAGGAAGCGCCGGCGCGTCCAGAACCACCTCGGCACCGTCCACGTCATCGCCATCTGCAACGGGCTCGAGGCGGCGATGGGGGCGCTCGCGGAGGCCACCATCGCGCCCACCCGTCGGTGGATCCCGCGGGGCATGGAGGTCGAGTACACCGCGAAGGCCACCAGTGACATCCGCTGCGTCGCCGAGACCGACCCCGCCGACTGGGCGCGCGCCGGCGACGTCGAGGTGCCCGTGCGTGTCACGGCGGTCCGCGACGACGGGACTCCCGTGGTGCAGGGGACCATCCGCCTGTGGGTCACCGACAAGCCGGCGCTGCCCGGCGGGACTGACCCACCACACAGCCGGTATGCCGCCGCGTCCCCTCACGCCGGGACGGTGGACTCCTCGACGGTCCCCAGGTCCACCGGATGGCGCCGCCGCCCGCCGCCTGCTCAGCCAGCGTCCACAGGCGCAGCACGTCGCGGGGCCAGACCTCCTCGTCGGTCGTCTCCAGCTCCTGACGCGTCCACCAGCGGTGCTCGGTCATGGTGAGCAGCTCGAGCTCGGTGTGCCCGTCCGTGCTGACCTCGAACGCCGCGCAGCGCACCAGCCAGAACGCCTCGGCCTGGGTGGTCACGACATCGCTGTAGCCGTGGACGACCGTGCGCGTCGCGACCGGCCCGACGAGGTCGGACTCGTCGATGACCAGGCCGGTCTCCTCCTCGATCTCACGCACCGCCGCCGCCCGGTCGCTCTCGCCCGGGTCGACCCCACCACCGGGCGTGATCCACCAGTACGGCACGGGCGACAGGCCGAGGTCGCAGTCGCGGAACAGCAGGAGGCGCTCACGGTCGTCCACCAGGAGCACCCGCATGGCCCGCCGCTCGCGACGTGGCCGGTCGGCAGGCGCCGGGACGGGGCCGAGCGCCGCCGTCACGCGCGCAACCTGGCGCGCAGGCTCTCGACCTGCGCCTCGGTCCACCCCTGCTCGCGCAGCCACCCGGCGGCCCCGCCGTGGCGCTCGGCGAGCACGGCCAGGAGTCGCTGCATCGTCTCGGCGCGAGGGGTCTGGCGGTCGATCGGCTGGCCACGCAGGACCTCGGCGTAGGCGGGTCGCTCGCATCAGCCGCGCCACGACCCGCTCGACCCGCTCGGCGCTCGCGACGTAGTCCGCCACGATGTCCGCGTCGGACACCCCCGCCACCGACAGGGCCATGGCCACCACCGTGCCGGTGCGGTCCTTGCCGGCCGCGCAGTGCACGATCGTGGCGCCCGAGCTCGCGGCGACGACGTGGAGCGCCGCACTGACCGAGTCGGGCCGCTCGGCCAGGTAGCCGAGGTAGTGGCTGGTCCAGTAGTCGTCGTCGCGGCGGGGCGGTCGCGGGCCGTCCGCTCTCCTTGGACCAGGGGAGCGCCAGAGCGTCAGCGGCGTCCTCGCGGTCCCCGGCGAACATCGAGTGGTGGTGATGGGGCACGAGCTCACGCGCCCGCAGCGGCCCCGGACCCTCGAGGTGGACCTCGACGGTGCTGCGCAGGTCGACGATGTCGGTCACCCCGAGCCGGTCGACCAGGTGGGTCACGTCGGCTGTCCGAGAGCTCCTGCAGGTTGTCCGAGCGCAGCAGCCGCCCACTGGCCACCTCGCCCCCGTCGTCGGTGGGCAGCCCACCCACGTCGCGCATGTTGGCGACGCCGTCGAGCTCGATCCAGCGGGGGGTGCTCACCCTGCGACCCTAGCCAGGTGCGGGCGACCCGTCGCGGCCGGGACGGTCCCGGCTGAGACAATGGCGGTCATGCCCAGCGCCCTGCCCGACGGCGACCCCGCGCCGCCGGACGGCCGGCTCCCGGAGGCGTCCCTCGCCGACGCTCGCCGAGCCACCCGTTCGGCATCTACCTGCACGTGCCGTTCTGCTCGGTGCGGTGCGGCTACTGCGACTTCAACACCTACACCCTGGGCGAGCTGGGCGCCGAGGGCGCGAGCCTGGCGACCTTCGCCGACGCCGCGCTGCGCGAGGTGGAGTTCGCCGCCGGTGTCCTGGGCGACGCACCCCAGGTCGACACGGTCTTCGTCGGCGGCGGGACGCCCACGATGCTCGCCGCGACCGACCTGGCGAGGATGCTGCGCGGCATACGGGAGACGTTCGGGCTCCGGCCCGACGCAGAGGTGACCACCGAGGCGAACCCCGACTCCGTCACTCCCGAAGCCCTGCAGACCCTCGCCGACGCCGGGTTCACCCGCGTCTCGATCGGGATGCAGTCGGCGGTGCCCCACGTCCTTCGCACCCTCGAGCGCACGCACGACCCGGCCAACGTCGAGCGGGCGGTGCGGGCGGCCCGGGGCGCCGGTCTCCAGGTCAGCCTCGACCTCATCTACGGCACGCCGGGCGAGAGCCTGGACGACTGGCGCACGAGCCTGCGGACGGCGACGGCCCTCGAACCCGACCACATCTCGGCCTACGCCCTCGTCGTCGAGGACGGCACCAAGCTCGCCGCGCAGGTGCGTCGCGGCCAGGTGCCCGCCCCCGAGGACGACGACGAGGCGGCGAAGTACGAGATCGCCGACGAGCACCTGTCCGCAGCCGGCTACGGGTGGTACGAGGTGAGCAACTGGGCGCGGCGCGAGGACGCGCGGTGCCGTCACAACGAGGGCTACTGGGCGGACGGCAGCTGGTGGGGCGTCGGCCCGGGGGCGCACAGCCACGTCGGCGGCGTGCGGTGGTGGAACGTCAAGCACCCCAACGCGTATGCCGCCCGCGTGAGTCAGGGGGTCAGCCCGGCGCATGGTCGCGAGACGCTGACGGCCGAGCAGCGGTACGACGAGCGCGTCCTCCTCGGCGTGCGGCTCGTCGACGGCCTGCCCCTCGGACGACCTCGAGCCGCTCGGGACGGGTCGCCGTGGCGGGTCTCATCGCGGAGGGGCTGGTGGATGCGACGGCGGCCCTACGCCGTCAGCGGGTGGTGCTGACGAGGCAGGGCCGCCTGCTCGCCGACACCGTGGTGCGGCGGCTGCTGGGTCTGCGCTAGACGTCTGAGCCCTCGGGCGGCTCACTTCACCCAGTCGGGCGTCATCGGGTAGCGGTACCACTCGCCGTTGTTGGCCTTGATCGCCGCGATGATCTGGAAGACCACGCGACGACGATCGCCGTGGCGATGAGGAGCGGGATGCCGATGAGGACGAGGCGAGAGCAGCCCGAAGACGATGTAGGCGATGATCAGGACGAGCTGGAAGTTCAGCGCCTGCGGCGGCATGGAACCGGATGAACGGGCCACGGTCGCGCAGCACGAGGTAGATCACCAGGGGACCGAGGAACGGCAGCCCCACGAAGGCGACCGCGACGAACGGCGAGAGGTGGACCAGGGTCGACCACAGGCGCTCGTCGGCTGCGACATGGGGTTGGACGAGGCGTGCCGCCGTAGTTCTGGCTGCCTTGGGGCGGCTCGACGGGGTCTGGCTGGTCGCGTCATGGCGTCCTCCGCACTTCGGATGCGGGCTACGTCACCCAGTCAAACGCATCGCAGGCCCGTGCGACAGCGCTTTCGGGGTGCGTTCAGGGCTCGGTCAGGGCCCGTCACGCCTGACCCGTCTGCGCGGGCTCGGTGACGAAGTCGATGAGCTCCTCGACGCTGGCCAGCAGCGACGGCTCGAGGTCGGCATAGCCGCGCACCGTCCCGAGGATCCGCTTCCAGGCCTGGGCGATGTCCGCCTGGGTGCGGTGCGGCCACCCGAGGTGCTCGCAGATGCCGTCCTTCCACGAGGTGCCCCGGGGGATGACCGGCCACGCCGTGAGCCCGAGCCGCTCGGGGCGCACCGACTGCCACACGTCGACGTACGGGTGGCCGAGGACGCGGACGTGCGCGGCATACGGGCCGCCGGAGGCCTGCTGGACGATGCGGTGCTCCTTGGTCCCCGGCACGAGGTGGTCGACGAGGACGCCCATCCGGCGCCCGGTCCCGGGCTGGAAGTCGGCGATCGCGCCCGGCCAGGTCGTCGACCCCGTCGAGCATCTCGACCACCACACCCTCGATGCGCAGGTCGTCGCCCCAGACCTTCTCGACGAGCTCGGCGTCGTGGCGCCCCTCGACGAAGATCCGCGACCCACTCGCCACCCGGGCCCGCATCCCCTCGACCGCTCGCGACCCGGAGGCCGTGCGCGAGGCAGCCTGGCGGGCTGCGGCGAGCTCGGCGCGGGCCGCGGCCTTCGGTGGAGTCAGGACGACCGGTGCGCCGTCGAGCAGGAACCCCGGGCCGAGCGGGAAGCCCTTGGACCGCCCGCGCCGGTCCTCCAGGTGGACGACGTACATGCCGCCGGCCTTCTCGACCCGCACGACCGCGCCGCACCAGCCGGTCTCCACGTCCTCGACGACCAGCCCGCTCTCGGCCTCCACGTCCCGCGAGCGGCCGCGGGGCGGCACGCGCCAGTCGCCGGAGAGGACATCGGAGCCATAGCGGTCGTTCACGGCCCCGACCGTATGCCGCGGGCGCAGGTGCCGCCGGGTGCCGCGCCGGGTGGCAGTGGACTGGCTCACCGGAGAACCTCGCCGCCCAGGGAACGTCATAGACTTGGCACTCGTAGAGTGTGAGTGCCAACCGCTATCCCAGTGAGGAGGGTCCATGAGCGAGGAGCGCCGCCTGGCCGTCCTCCGGGCGATCGTCCAGGACTACGTGCAGACCTCGGAGCCGGTGGGCTCGAGGTCGCTGCTCGAGCGCCACCAGCTCGGGGTCTCGGCCGCCACCGTGCGCAACGACATGGCCGCGCTGGAGGAGGAGGGGCTGATCGCGGCCCCGCACACCTCGGCCGGCCGCGTGCCGACCGACGCCGGCTACCGGCTCTTCGTCGACCGGCTCAGCTCGGTCAAGCCCATGTCGGCCGCCGAGCGCTCGGCCATCGCGGCCTTCCTCGCAGGGCGCTGTCGACCTCGACGACGTCGTGGAGCGCACGGTCCGGCTGCTCGCGTCGCTGACCCGCCAGGTCGCGGTCATGCAGTACCCGTCGCTGACCCGGTCGTCGGTGCGGCACGTCGAGCTCGTGCCCATGGGCGCCCAGCGGCTCATGGTCGTGCTCATCGTCAACACCGGCCGGGTCGAGCAGCGCGTCATCGACACCACCGGTGTCCACGACGGCCTCGACCTCACCGACCCGAGGGCGAGCGGGTCCTCGACCGCATCCGCGCCCAGGTCAACGCGCTCGCGGTCGGCCGGCGGCTCGTCGACGCGGCCGCCACCCTCGAGGCGCTGCCCGAGCAGTTCGAGCCCTCCGCCCGTGACCTCGTCCGCCAGATCGTCGGGGCCCTCGACGACGCCCTGGTCGAGGAGCGCGAGGAGCGGGTGGTGCTCGCCGGCACGGCCAACCTCGCGCGGTTCGGCACCGACTTCCCCCTGACCATCGGCCCGGTCCTCGAGGCGCTGGAGGAGCACGTCGTGCTGCTCAAGCTGCTGAGCACGGCGCGCGAGACGAGCGACGCCGTGTCCGTCCGCATCGGGCACGAGAACCCGTTCGCCGGCCTGCAGACGACCTCCGTCGTCTCCACCGAGTACGGCACCGGGGCCGACCTCGTCGCCGGTCTCGGCGTGCTCGGGCCGACCCGCATGGACTACCCCACGACCATGGCGTCGGTGCGCGCAGTCGCGACCTACGTCTCCCGAATCCTCGCGCCGTGACGCGCGCAGCCCGGACCGCCGCCGACGCCGGTCGCCAGCGAAACCGCCCCACTGACAAGGACATCCGTTGAACGACTACTACCAGGACCTCGGTGTCTCGAGGGATGCCTCACCGGAGGACATCAAGCGCGCCTACCGCAAGAAGGCCCGCACGCTGCACCCGGACGTCAACCCCAGCCCCGAGGCCGAGGAGCAGTTCAAGAAGGTCTCCCAGGCCTACGACGTCCTGGGCGACGCCGAGAAGCGGCGTGCCTACGACATGGGCGCCGACCCCTATGCCGCCGGGGCCGCGGGCTTCGGCCAGGGGTTCTCGTTCAGCGACATCATGGACGCCTTCTTCGGTGGGGGGGCCGGGGGCGCCCAGCGTGGTCCGCGCTCGCGCCAGCGCCGCGGCCAGGACGCCCTCGTGCGCCTCGACATCGACCTCGCCGACGCCGTCTTCGGCGCCGAGAAGGAGCTCGTCATCGAGACCGCGGTGGTCTGCTCCACCTGTCACGGTGACGGCGCGCAGCCCGGCACCTCGCGGCGCACCTGTGACGTCTGCGGCGGCCGCGGCGAGATCCAGCAGGTGCAGCGGTCGTTCCTCGGCCAGGTCATGACGACCCGGCCCTGCATGACCTGCCAGGGCTACGGCGAGGTGCTCGTCAGCCCCTGCTTCGAGTGCTCCGGCGACGGACGGGTCCGGACCCGCCGCACGCTCAAGATCAAGGTGCCCGCCGGCGTCGACACCGGCACCCGTATCCAGCTCGGCGGCGAGGGCGAGGTCGGCCAGGGCGGGGGACCGGCCGGCGACCTCTACGTCGAGATCAACGTGCGGTCCCACGGCACCTTCCAGCGCCGCGGTGACGACCTGCACTGCACCGTCGAGCTGCCGATGACGGCGGCCGCCCTGGGCACCACGCTCAAGCTCGACACCTTCGACGGGTCCCAGGAGCTCGAGATCCGCTCGGGCACCCAGGCCGGCGACGCGATGACCCTGCGCGGGCTGGGCGTGACCCACCTGCGCGGCACGGGCCGTGGCGACCTCGTCATCCACGCGAACGTCGTCACCCCGACCCGGCTGGACGAGCAGCAGGAGGAGCTCCTGCGCCAGCTCGCGACGCTGCGCGGCGAGGAGCGCCCCGAGGGCCACCTGGCGCCGGCCAACCACGGGCTCCTGGGCAAGCTGCGCGACGCTCTCAAGGCCAAGTAGGACCCCCGCCGGTGACGCTGCCGCTGTTCCTCGTGGCGCCCCGAGCTGGTCGAGGGTGCCGCTCCTGGCGGGTCGCTCGTGCTCGACGGGCCGGAGGGTCGTCACGCGGCCACCGTGCGCCGGATCAGCCGCGGCGAGCAGGTGATGCTCGCCGACGGGCTCGGGCTGCGGGTCACCTGCGAGGTGCGTCGACGCGGCCAAGACCGAGCTGCGCGCTGCGCGTCGTCGAGGTCGTCCACGAGCCCGAGCCGGAGCCCCGGTTCGTCCTCGTCCAGGCGCTCGCCAAGGGCGACCGCGACGACCAGGCGGTCGAGGCGGCGACCGAGCTCGGCGTCGACGAGATCGTCCCCTGGCAGGCCGCCCGCTGCATCGTGCAGTGGCGCGGTGACCGGGGCGAGAAGGCCCGGCGCAAGTGGGAGACGACCGTCGGGGCCGCGACCAAGCAGTCGCGTCGCGCGCGCGTGCCGGTGGTCGCCCCGCTCGCCACCACGTCGACGCTCGTCGCGCGCGTCCAGGCCGCTGCCGCGGCATACGTGCTGCACGAGGACGCCACGAGCAGCTCTGGCCGGGCAGGCGCTGCCGGCCGACGGAGACGTGCTCGTGCGTGGTCGGCCCCGAGGGCGGTATCACGCCCGAGGAGGTGGCCCAGCTCGAGGCCGCCGGCGCCGTGGCCGTGCGGCTGGGGCACAGCGTGCTGCGCTCGTCCAGCGCCGGCCCGGCCGCGCTCGCCGTGCTGAGCGCGGCAGGGCGATGGCGCTGAGCTGATGCCGCTGAGTCGATGCCGCTGAGTCGATGCCGCTGACTGTCAGCGCACCGTGAAGCCGACCGTCTGCTGCGCGGCGACACTGCCGTCGGCCATGCTCACCTCGAACACCCGCACGCTGTAGTCGCCGGGGGTGAGCAGTCCCAGGTCGACCGAGTAGCGAGCCCTGGGCCGGCGCCCCGGCCGTGGCCGTCGTGTGGCCGGCCTTGACCTGGGTCTGGCCTCGGGTCAGCTGCCAGCTCACCGCGGCCTCGAACACGATCGCCTGGCCCTGCACGCGGACCGGCTTGGACGCGGGCAGTACCTGGCCGCGTCCAGGCGTGGTGACCCACACCGGTGCGAGGTCCTGGAACAGCTGGTCCGTGCCAGGCCGGTTGTAGGTCTGCGACGTGGGGAACCGCCCGAACAGCGCGCCGGACCCGTCGGCCACGGTGAACCGCACCGGGATGGTGCCCTTGCCGACCGCTGCCTGGGCGGTCCAGACGAGCTCCTGCACCGCGAGCCGCTGGGTCTCGGCGCTCAGGCCGGATGCGCCACCGTTCGCCAGGGCGACCGTGATCGTCCGGTCCGTCACAGTGACGTCACCGACCGTCTGGCCCGACCATGGCTGGAGGTATCCGGCGGCGCTGCCGCCTGGGTGGGCGTCGACGGCGAGCACCAGCGCGGCCTTGGCCCGCTGGGCCGCCGAGGCGCCTCGGGGCAGCGAGCCGGGCAGGAACTCGCGGAACAGCTTGTCCGTCGCCTTGCTGTCCCCGATCGGCCCGACGAAGTACACCGGCAGGCTTGCGGCGCTGAGGCCCGCTGGGGGTGCAGCGGTGGGGCCGCCGCTCGTGGGCGCGCCTGATGTCGTGGGGGACGCGGAGGCGGACGAGCCGGTCGGCTGGCCGGTGGTGGCCGACGGGCCCGGGCCGCTGCTTGCCGGGGGCGAGGGCACCAGCTGGTCGCCGCTGCGATGCGTCGCCGCCCAGGCGCCACCGGCGATCAGGGCGACCGTGGCGGCAATGGAGACGGGCCCGAGCCACCGCCGGGGCCGGGATGCCGTCGCTGGCCGGTCCAGCCTCGTGCGCGGTCCGCAGCACCTCCGTCGAGCCGGTCGGCGGGCTGGATGCGGCTGGCCTCCACGGCGAGGGCATGGCGCAGCTGCCGCTCCACGCGGTCGAACTCACCGGGCTCGTAGTCGGGGTGCAGGAACTCCGGCTGGTCGTTCTCGTGCCTCATGGCCTGGCCTCCATCCGGTCGCGCAGGCTCGCGAGCCCGCGGTGCGCGTGTGCCTTGACCGAGCCGGTCGAGATGCCGAGCGCGTCGGCGATCTCGGCCTCGCTCAGCTCGAGGTAGTAGCGCATGGCGAGCACCTCTCGCTGACGTTGCGGCAGCCGTCCCAGGGCCGTGACCATCGATTGGGTCGCCTCGACGTCGAGGGCGCGGTCCTCAGGGTTCGCCTCGGTGCTCCGGTCGATGCGCGCCGCGCTGGCAGTGCCCCCGCCGGTCTGGCGAGCGACGTACCGCTGTTCGACGCCTCGGTGCCGCAGGCCCGAGCGGGCGCCGTTGACCACCGAGCGACGCAGGTATGCCGCGGCCTTGTCAGTACTGCGCAGCGAGCCCCAGCGCCGGTGCACCGCGATGAACGCGTCCTGGACGACCTCTTCCGCCCCCTGGTCGTCGTGCAGCAGCAGCCAGGCCAGCCGGACGAGGCCGGCCCAGTGCGCGGCATACAGCTCCGCGACCCCTGCGTCGGCGGAGCTCTCGGCGGCCGCGCCGAGGCGGTTCCGCTCAGCCACACCCAACGGTCTCACGCTCCATGGACGCGCAACCCTGTCTTTCGGTTGACCCGCCGGTAGTCTCGGGCTCATGCCGCCCACGCAGGCTCCGACCGACGTCCCGACCGACCCCGACTGCGTGTTCTGTCGCATCGTCGCCGGTGAGATCCCCGCCACCGTGGTGCACGAGGACGAGCACACGGTCGCCTTCCGCGACCTCGAGCCCCAGGCGCCGACCCACGTCGTGGTCGTGCCCCGCCGGCACGTGCCGACTGTGGCGGCGCTGGTCGGAGCAGGCCCCCGCCGAGGTGGCTCCCCTCATGGGCGCGGTCGCGGCCGTTGCGCATCAGGAGGGCATCGACGAGGGCGGCTACCGCACGGTCTTCAACACCGGGCGCGACGCCCACCAGACCGTCTTCCACGCTCACGTCCACGTGCTCGGGGGCCGGGTCATGGGATGGCCGCCCGGGTGACGCGGCTGGCAGTCCGCGGGACGGGGCCGGCTGCTGAGCGGCACCGTGGCTGAGCGCACCGTAGACTGGACGGACCATGCCTGACGCCGATCATCCGACCACGCTGGACGGCGCGCCCGATGCCGCCCGGCCCGCGCCCACACACACCGTCGTGATCCCGCCGCAGGTGCAGATGGTCACCCTCCTCGGACCGCGCGACGAGCTGCTGCGGACGATGGAGCGAGCCTTCCCGCAGCTGCAGATCCACGTGCGGGGCAACGAGTTCCACCTGTCCGGCCCGAGTGCCGAGGTGGCCCTGGCCGAGCGGACCATCGACGAGCTGCTGCTCGTCATCGAGGGCGGCCAGCCCCTCAACCGCGACGCGGTGGAGCGGTCGATCAGCATGCTGCGCGCCCAGACGACCGAGCGACCCGCCGACGTGCTCACCATGAACATCGTGACGCAACCGCGGTCGCACCATCCGGCCCAAGACGCTCAACCAGAAGCACTACGTCGACGCGATCGACGAGCACACGGTCGTGTTCGGCATCGGCCCCGCAGGCACAGGCAAGACCTATCTGGCGATGGCCAAGGCGGTCGCAGCGCTCCAGGCCAAGCAGGTCAACCGGATCATCCTGACCCGGCCGGCCGTCGAGGCGGGGGAGCGGCTCGGCTTCCTGCCCGGCACGCTCAACGACAAGATCGACCCCTACCTGCGCCCGCTCTACGACGCGCTGCACGACATGGTCGACCCCGAGTCGATCCCGCGTCTCATGGCAGCCGGCACCATCGAGGTCGCCCCGCTCGCCTACATGCGTGGCCGCTCGTTGAACGACGCGTTCATCATCCTCGACGAGGCCCAGAACACCTCGCCGGAACAGATGAAGATGTTCCTGACCCGGCTCGGGTTCGGCTCCAAGATGGTGGTCACGGGTGACGTCACCCAGGTCGACCTGCCCGACGGCACGAAGTCGGGCCTGCGCGTCGTCCGCGAGATCCTGGCGGACGTCGAGGACATCCACTTCTCGATGCTGACCCCCCAGGACGTCGTGCGGCACCGGCTCGTCGGCGCCATCGTCGACGCCTACGGCCGCTGGGACGAGGTCCAGCACCGCGACCAGCGGGACGGCCGGGATGCAGGTCGAGGAGGGCGAGGTCAGCGTGAGCGTCGACGTTCTCAATGAGACCGACCACCAGCTCGACGAGCTCGAGCTGGTGGCGCTGAGCAAGTACGTCATGGAGCAGATGCGGGTGCACCCCGGCGCCGACCTGTGCCTGCGGCTCGTCGACGAGGCGGCCATGGAGGTGCTCCACGTGCAGTGGATGGACCTGCCCGGGCCCGACCGACGTGATGAGCTTCCCCATGGACGAGCTGCGGCCCGGGCGCGAGGGCGACGACCCGCAGGAGGGCGTCCTCGGCGACATCGTCCTGTGCCCGTCGGTGGCCGCCCGGCAGGCCGCCGAGGCGGGTCACGCGACCGAGGAGGAGCTGCTGCTCCTGACGACCCACGGCATCCTGCACCTGCTCGGCTACGACCACGCGGAGCCCGAGGAGGAGCGCGAGATGTTCGAGCTCCAGCGCCAGCTGCTGCTGACCTTCCTCGCCGGTCGCGGCCGCACCTCCTCCTGATGCGCCTCGTGAGCCTCCCATGACCCGGCTCGTCCTCGATCGCCTTCCTGAGCGTCCTGCTCGCCTTCCTGCTGGCCCTGGCCGAGGCGGCCATCTGGCGGATGTCCCGGGTGCGCGCCCACGAGCTGCTCGAGGAGGGCCGCCCGGGCGCGAAGTCGCTGGCGCGCATCGTCGCCGACAGCGCGGCATACCTCTCGGTCACGGCGTTCCTGCGCATCGTCGCGGAGACCACCACCGCGGTCCTCATCACGCTCGCGGTCGTCGACGCTCGTCGACGGCTTCTGGAGCCAGGTGCTCATCGCCATCGGCGTCATGGCGCTGGTGTCGTTCGTCGTCGTCGGGGTCTCGCCGCGGACGCTGGGCCGCCAGCACTCCGACCAGGTCGCGCTGGTCGCCTCGCCGTTCATCGTGTGGCTGCGCCGGGTGCTGGGTCCGCTGGCGCGGGTGCTCGTCGCGCTGGGCAACGCCGTGACGCCGGGGCGCGGGCTACCGGGACGGCCCGTTCCAGAGCGAGTCCGAGCTGCGCGACCTCGTCGACCTCGCCGGCGAGAGCTCGGTGATCGAGGCGCAGGAGCGCCAGATGATCCACTCGGTGTTCGAGCTCGGTGACACGGTGGCCCGCGAGGTGATGGTGCCGCGGACCGACATGGTGACGATCGACCGGCAGCAAGTCGCTGCGTTCGGCGATGTCGCTGTTCCTGCGCTCGGGGTTCTCCCGCATCCCGGTGGTCGGCGAGGGAGCCGACGACGTGCTCGGGCTGCTCTACTTCAAGGACGTGGCCCGGCGGGTCAACGCCGACCCCGACGCGACGTGCGCTGCCCGTCACCGTCCAGATGCGGCCCATGCACTTCGTGCCCGAGAGCAAGCCGGTCGACGACCTGCTGCGCGAGATGCAGCGCGACCAGAGCCATTTCGCCGTGGTGGTCGACGAGTACGGCGGGACGGCGGGCCTCATCACCATCGAGGACATCATCGAGGAGATCGTCGGAGAGATCGCCGACGAGCACGACCGCGAGGCGCCGGGCGTCGAGGACCTGGGGGACGGCCGGCACGCGCGTGCCGGCGACGCTGCCCATCGACGACCTGGCCGAGCTGTTCGACGTCGAGATCGACGAGGACGAGGTCGACACCGTGGGTGGGCTCATCGCCAAGCAGCATCGGCCGGGTGCCCATCGTGGGGTCGCACTGCGAGGTGGCGGGTCTGTCGCTCACCGCCGAACGCATGGCCGGCCGTCGTCACCGCATCGCCACGCGTCATCGTCGAGCGGGTGAGCCCGCCGCCGGACGAGGGTGGTGACGAGGGCGACCGCGACCGGGCTACGGTGGAGCACCAGCGAGAGCAGGAGTGACATGAAAGGCAGTGTCATGACCGACAGGCCGTATGCCGCGGGCTTTGCGTGCCTCGTCGGCCGCCCCAACGCGGGCAAGTCCACCCTCACGAACGCGCTCGTCGGCCAGAAGGTCGCGATCACGTCCTCGAAGCCGCAGACGACCCGGCACACGATCCGCGGCATCGTCACCACCGACCAGTACCAGCTGGTGCTGGTGGACACTCCCGGGCTGCACAAGCCGCGCACCCTGCTCGGTGAGCGGCTCAACGACGTGGTCCGCGAGACGCTGCTCGAGGTGGACGTCATCGGGTTCTGCCTGCCCGCGGACCAGCGGATCGGCCCCGGCGACTCCTTCATCGCCCGCGAGCTGGCCGAGCTCCAGCAGGCCAAGCGGCGACCCGTCGTGGCGATCGCGACCAAGACCGACCGGGTCGACCGGCAGCGGCTGGCCGAGCACCTGATCGCCATCGACCAGCTCGGCAGCTGGGATGCCATCGTGCCGTGCTCGGCCGTCGACGGCACCCAGGTCGAGGAGGTCGCCGGCGTGCTCGCCTCCTACCTGCCGAGCTCGCCCGGCCCGCTGTACCCCGAGGGCGTGCTCACCGACGAGCCCGAGGCCGTCATGATCGCCGAGCTGGTCCGCGAGGCCGCGCTCGAGGGCGTGCGTGACGAGCTGCCCCACTCGCTGGCGGTCGTGGTCGAGGAGATGCTGCCCCGCGAGGGGCGCCCCGAGGGCAAGCCGCTGCTCGACGTGCGGGTCAACGTGTTCGTCGAGCGCTCGTCCCAGAAGGCCATCATCATCGGCCGGGGTGGGGCGCGCCTGCGCGAGGTGGGCACGACCGCCCGACAGGGCATCGAGGAGCTGCTGGGGCAGCGCGTGCACCTCGACCTCCACGTCAAGATCGCCAAGGACTGGCAGCGCGACCCCAAGCAGCTCCAGCGGCTGGGCTTCTGACCCGTCCGGCCCGTGGGCCGCAGGCTGAGGCGGCAAACCCCTCGCCGTAGACTCGTCCCCATGCGAGTCGGAGTCTTCGGAGCCACGGGTCAGGTCGGTTCGGTCATGCGCACGCTCCTCGCGGAGCGTGGCTTCCCGGTCGACGAGATGCGCTACTTCGCGTCGGCGCGGTCGGCGGGCACGACCCTGCCGTGGGCGGGCGGTGAGGTCACCGTCGAGGACACCGCGACGGCCGACTTCTCCGGTCTCGACATCGCGCTGTTCTCCAACGGCGGGTCCACCTCCAAGGAGTGGGCGCCGCGAGTGGCGGCCGCAGGCGCCATCGTCGTCGACAACTCCTCGGCCTGGCGCAAGGACCCCGAGGTGCCGCTGGTCGTCAGCGAGGTCAACGCCGACGACCTCGACGACATCCCCAAGGGCATCGTCGCCAACCCCAACTGCACGACCATGGCCGCCATGCCGGCGCTCAAGCCGCTGCACGACGCGGCCGGGCTCGTGCGGCTCACCGTCGCGTCGTACCAGGCGGTGTCGGGCTCGGGCGGCAAGGGCGTCCAGGAGCTCGACGGCCAGCTGCGCGGTGCGTATGCCGCCGGCGACGTCCGCGGCCTGGCCCTGGACGGTCGGGCGGTCGCCGTGCCGCCGCCGAACGTGTACGCGGTGCCGGTGGGCTTCAACGTCATCCCGCTGGCGGGGTCCATCGTCGACGACGGCTCGCTGGAGACCGACGAGGAGCAGAAGCTGCGCAACGAGTCGCGCAAGATCCTGCACATCCCGGACCTGCTGGTGTCGGGCACCTGCGTTCGCGTCCCGGTCTTCACCGGGCACTCGCTGGCCATCCACGCCGAGTTCGCCGACGACATCACGCCTGAGCGCGCTCTCGAGCTGCTGGCCAAGGCACCCGGCGTCGTCGTGACCGACGTCCCGAACCCGCTCGAGGCGGCCGGCCGCGACGAGGTCTTCGTGGGCCGCGTGCGCGCCGACCAGGGCGCCCCGAAGGGCAAGGGACTGGTCCTGTTCGTCGTCGGCGACAACCTGCGCAAGGGTGCCGCCCTGAACGCCGTGCAGATCGCCGAGGAGCTGCTCAAGCGCCGCTGAGCGAGTCTCGGCGAGCCGGGCTCAGCGCAGCCGGCTCACCGCACTGCGCCAGACCGACTCGCTTTCGCTCGGTCCCGGCGACCACGGGGCGATCCAGGGCCCGGTGCCCTCGGACGGGTCGAGCACCCCCGCCTCCAGCCACCGGTAGTCGCCGGCCAGCACGCCCTGGGCCACCCGCCGGTCCCGGTCGTCGGTGTTGGTCCACAGCTCCTCGAACAGCCGGTCCACCCGCAGCCGGCTCTGGCTGCAGAAGGCGTCGGCGAGCTGCTGGGCCGACCGCCCGCCGCCATCGCTCCCGCGACCAGCCGCCTCATCGGCGCACAGCATCGCGGCTCGCGAGCACGCCGCCGACATGGCGAACAGCTCTGCCCCGATGTCGACGACCCGTCCGAGGAACGCCTGCCGGTACTCCAGCCGGGCCTGCCACCGTGACATCGCGTAGAACGTCTGCCGGGCGACCTTCCGGGAGGCGCGCTCGACGTAGCGCACGTGCTCCGCGAGCGGGCCGAACTCGGCATACGAGGTGGGCAGGTTCCCCTGGCCTGCCACGAGGTGCGGCAGCCACCGTCGCGTAGAAGCCGCTGGCACCCACCGCCGCACGAGCCTTGTGACGCAGGTCGGCGTCGCGTGAGGCCAGGTCGCCCGCGGCCTTGAGGTGGGCGTCGACCGCCTCGCGGGCGATGAGCAGGTGCATGATCTCGGTCGAGCCCTCGAAGATCCGGTTGATCCGCAGGTCGCGGAGCACCTGCTCGACGGGCACCGCGCGCTCGCCGCGAGCCGCCAGCGACGCCGCCGTCTCGTAGCCGCGGCCACCGCGGATCTGCACGAGCTCGTCGGCGATGCGCCACGCCATCTCGCTGGCCCAGAGCTTGGCCAGGGCCGCCTCGATCCGGATGTCCTTGCCACCGGCGTCGGCGAGCTGCGCCGACAGCTCGAGCACCGACTCGAGCCCGTACGTCGTGGCCGCGATGAACGCGATCTTCTGGGCCACCGCCTCGTGCTCGCCCACCGGCCGGCCCCACTGGACCCGGGCGCCCGACCACTCGCGGGCGATCTTGAGCGACCACTTGCCTGCAGCCGCGCACATCGCCGGGATGGACAGGCGGCCGGCGTTCAGGGTCGTCAGCGCGATCTTGAGCCCCTCGCCCTCGGCGCCCAGCCGGTTCTCGGCCGGCACCCGCACCTGGTGGAACCGGGTCAGGCCGTTCTCGAGCCCCTTGAGCCCCATGAACGAGTTGCGCCGCTCCACGGTGATGCCCTCGCTGGTGCCCTCGACGACGAACGCCGTGATGCCGCCGCGCTCGCCATCGCGAGCGGGCACCCGCGCCATGACGACGAGCAGCTCGGCGACGACGCCGTTGGTGGTCCACAGCTTCACCCCGTCGAGCAGGTATGCCGTGCCGTCCGGCGTCGGGGTGGCCGTGCTCGCCATCCGGGCCGGGTCGGATCCGACGTCGGGCTCGGTGAGGAGGAAGGCCGAGATCGCGCCGGCCGCGCAGCGGGGGAGGAAGGCCTGCTTCTGCTCAGGCGTGCCGACGAGCTTGACCGGCTCGGGGACGCCGATCGACTGGTGCGCCGACAGCAGCGCGCCGATGCTCGGGTGCGCCGACCCGGCGAGGACCAGCGCCTTGCCGTACGACGACATGGTCAGCCCCAGACCGCCGTACTCGCGCGGGATCTTCATCCCGAAGGCGCCGATCTCGGTGAGCGCCGCGAGGTACTCGTCCGGGATGCGGTCGTCGCGCTCGATCCGGGTCCCGTCGAAGCCCTCGCAGACCTCGCGCAGCCGCTTCAGGAACTCCTCGCCGCGCGCCTCGTCCTCCGGCCGGGCGCGAGGATGGGGATGGACCAGGTCGAGGTCGAACCGCCCGAGATAGAGGCCGCGCGCGAAGCTGGGACGGTCCCATTCGGTCTCGCGGGCGGCCTCGGCCACCGCGCGCGACTCGCTGTCGGTGACATGGGTCATGAGCTGCCTCCTCGCGGGTACCTCAGTCGTACTCGGACCGTGGCGCCTCGGCAAGTGGTCACCCCGTCCGGATGCTGGGCTCCATGGACGTATGCCGCGGCCGCGGCATACCCTCGTCGCGTGCGTTCTCTGCGCCTTCTCCTTCGCCGCCGCGGCGGGGCCTGACCGATCAGCCGCCCCTCGTCGCGGAGTCGCGTTGCCCGGGCTGACCACCGCAACGACCTGATAGGCCAGAGATCATGATCCACCCGCAGCAGCCGTCCGGAATGCCGGTCGCGAAGTACGTCCCCTTCCACGAGCAGATCGCCGTCGACCTCCCGGACCGCACGTGGCCGACCAGGACCATCGACCATGCGCCCCGCTGGTGTGCCGTCGACCTGCGCGACGGCAACCAGGCCCTGATCGACCCGATGAGCCCGGACCGCAAGAAGCGCATGTTCGAGCTGCTCGTGCGGATGGGCTACAAGGAGATCGAGGTCGGGTTCCCGAGCGCGAGCCAGACCGACTTCGACTTCGTGCGGATGCTCATCGAGGACGACCTCATCCCCGACGACGTGACGATCCAGGTGCTGACGCAGTGCCGCGACCACCTCGTCGAGCGGACGTTCGACGCGATCCGCGGGGCCAAGCAGGCGATCGTGCACTTCTACAACTCGACCTCGATCCTGCAGCGCCGGGTCGTCTTCGGGCTGGACCAGGACGGCATCGTCGACATCGCCCTGCAGGCCGCTCGGCTCTGCCGCAAGCTCGAGGAGACCGTGCCCGACACGGTCGTCTACTACGAGTACAGCCCCGAGTCCTACACCGGCACCGAGCTCGAGTTCGCGGTCCGGATCTGCAACGAGGTCGCGGACGTCATCGACCCGACGCCCGACCACAAGATGATCATCAACCTGCCGGCCACCGTCGAGATGGCCACGCCCAACGTCTATGCCGACTCGATCGAGTGGATGATCCGGCACCTCGAGCGGCGCGAGTCGATCGTCGTCAGCCTGCACCCGCACAACGACCGGGGGACCGGCGTGGCTGCCGCCGAGCTCGGCTACCTGGCCGGGGCGGACCGCATCGAGGGCTGCCTGTTCGGCAACGGCGAGCGCACCGGCAACGTCGACCTCGTCACCCTGGGCATGAACCTGTTCAGCCAGGGCGTCGACCCCCAGATCGACTTCTCCGACCTCGACGAGATCCGCCGCACCGTTGAGCACTGCAACCAGCTGCCGGTGCCCGAGCGGCACCCCTGGGGTGGTGACCTGGTCTTCACGGCGTTCTCCGGGTCGCACCAGGACGCCATCAAGAAGGGCTTCGAGGACATGGACCGCCAGTCGGCCTCCTCGGGCAAGCCGATCGACGAGCTCGTCTGGGGCGTCCCGTACCTGCCGATCGACCCCCACGACGTGGGCCGGTCGTACGAGGCGGTCGTCCGGGTCAACAGCCAGTCCGGCAAGGGCGGGGTCGCCTACCTGCTCAAGACCGAGCACCAGCTCGACCTGCCGCGCCGGCTGCAGATCGAGTTCAGCGGCGTCGTGCAGGCCAAGACCGACACCGAGGGCGGCGAGGTCAGCGCGGCCGAGCTGTGGGCGGTGTTCCAGGACGAGTACCTGCCGGCGACCGACGGGGCGACCAACGCGTGGGGCCGGTTCACCCCGGTCGACCACACGCTGGTCAGCGAGAAGGACGAGTCCGACCACATCGTCGCGACCATGCTCGACAACGGCCAGGAGGTCACCGTCGAGGGTGACGGCAACGGTCCCATCGCGGCCTTCATCGACTCGCTGTCCACGTTGGGCGTCGACGTCCGGGTGCTCGACTACGCCGAGCACGCCCTGTCGGCCGGTGGCGACGCCAAGGCGGCGGCCTACGTCGAGTGCGCGGTCGGCGACCGGGTCTTCTGGGGCGTCGGGCTGCACAGCTCGATCGTCAAGGCGTCGCTCACCGCGGTGCTGTCGGCGGTCAACCGGGCCGAGCGCGCCGGCGCGGCCTGACCGGCGCCCGCTGGGTCGGCCTGGCCGGCGCGGCTGACGCCCTCGGTCAGCGGACGCCGCGGGGGCGGAACTGGATCGAGATGCGCGGCCCGACGGGCTTGGCGGTCTTGGGTATGCAGTGGTCCCAGGTGCGTTGGCACGAGCCACCCATGACGACCAGGTCGCCGTGGCCGAGGGAGAAGCCGATCGACTCGCCGCCCCCGCGCGGTCGCAGCATGAGCGAGCGCGCCGAGCCGACCGAGAGGATCGCGACCATGGTGTCGAGATCCTTGGCCCGGCCGATGCGGTCGCCATGCCAGGCCACCGAGTCACGCCCGTCCCGATAGAGGCACATCCCGGCAGTGACGAAGGGCTCGCCCAGCTCCGCGGCATACCACTCGCTCAGGGTGTCGCGGGCCTGGGCCAGCACCGGGTGGGGGAGCGGCTCGCCCTGGTCGTAGAACTTCAGCAGGCGAGGGACGTCCACCATCCGCTCGTACATCTCGCGGCGCTCGGCATGCCACGGCACGTCGTGGTGGAGCAGGTCGAACAGCTGGTCGGCCGCCGCGAGCCAGCCGGGCCGGTAGTCGACCCAGGCGCCTCGCGACAGGGTCGTCCGCTGGAGCCCGCTGCCGAGCGGCTGGAGGGCGATGTCGTCGGCGACGTCGAGGAGCGAGGCCTGCCATGCCGTACCAGTGCAGCCGTACTCATGGCATCAGCATACGCACGATTCGAACAGTATGTTCTAGAGACAGGCCGTCGCGGCGTCCCGTGGATGTCGCCGGGTCGAGAGACAATGGACCCATGCCCCTCTATCGCGACGAAGGCATCGTCCTGCGCACCCAGAAGCTGGGCGAGGCCGACCGCATCGTCACGCTGCTCACCCGGGGGCTCGGCAAGGTGCGCGTCGTGGGCAAGGGGGTCCGGCGCACCAAGAGCCGGTTCGGGGCGCGCCTGGAGCCGGCGATGATGGTCGACCTCCAGTGCTACGAGGGCCGCTCGCTCGACACCGTCACTCAGGCCGAGACGCTCGCGTCCTGGGGTGACGTGCTGGCCCGCGACTACACGACGTACACGAGCGCCGCCGCCATGCTCGAGACGGCCGACCGGCTGACCGAGGAGCGCGAGCCCAACCTGCAGCAGTACCTCCTGCTGCAGGGGGCGCTGCGCTCGATGGCCGAGGGCGTCCACGACCCCGGGCTGGTCCTCGACGCCTACCTCCTGCGGGCGCTCGCCATCGCGGGCTGGGCGCCGAGCTTCCACGACTGCGCCCGGTGCGGCGCGGTCGGTCCGCACCGCGCGTTCAACCTCGCCGCCGGCGGCACCGTGTGCCCCGTATGCCGGCCGCCCGGCTCCGCTGCGCCGGCGCCCCAGACCCTGGCCCTGCTCGCCGCCCTGCTCGCCGGCGACTGGGTGGTGGCCGATGCCTCCGAGACGCGGCACCGGCGCGAGGGCAGCACGCTCGCCAGCGCGTTCCTGCAGTGGCATCTCGAACGCGGTGTGCGATCGTTGCGTCTCGTGGACCGACGAGACCCCAACGCCACGGCGACTCCCGCGTGAGCGCGGCATACGCGAAGCCGTTTCCCCACCCGAGCGGCGCCCTCCCGCCGACCCTCCCTCGCGAGCTGGTCCCGCGCCACGTGGCGGTCGTCATGGACGGCAACGGCCGGTGGGCCAACCAGCGGGGCCTGCCTCGCACGCAGGGCCACGAGGCGGGCGAGGCGGCGCTGCTCGACGTCGTCGCGGGGGCGATCGAGGTCGGCGTGACGCACCTGTCGGCGTACGCGTTCTCGACGGAGAACTGGAAGCGCAGCCCCGACGAGGTGCGATTCCTCATGGGCTTCAACCGCGACGTGATCCGCCGGCGGCGCGACCAGCTGCACGAGTGGGGCGTGCGGATGCGGTGGGTCGGCCGCCGGCCGCGGCTGTGGGGGTCGGTCATCAAGGAGCTCGAGACGGCCCAGGAGCTCACCGCCGACAACACGGGGCTGACGCTGTACTTCTGCGTGAACTACGGCGGCCGCGCCGAGATCGCCGACGCCGTCGCACGCATCGCCGAGCAGGTCCAGCGCGGCAAGCTCAAGCCGGGGTCGATCGACGAGAAGACGATCGCGCGACACCTGCCCGAGCCCGACATGCCGGACGTCGACCTGTTCGTCCGCAGCTCGGGGGAGCAGCGGACCAGCAACTTCCTGCTGTGGCAGAGCGCGTACGCCGAGATGGTCTTCCAGGACACGCTGTGGCCCGACTACGACCGGCGGCACCTGTGGCAGGCCATCCAGACGTATGCCGAGCGCGACCGCCGCTACGGCGGGGCCGTCGACCGCGCTACCGCCGGCCCGCGCTAACTTCTGCTAGCAGAACTTGGCCGCCAGCAGAGGCTGCACCTGCTGCGTCAGGAACTGCTGCTAGCAGAGGTTACGACCGGGCGGGCGCTAGGCAGTCGGCGCAGAGGCCGACGATCTCGACGGTGTGGTCGACCTCGGTGAACCCGTGGTCGGCGCTGACCGTCCTCGCCCAGGTCTCGACCGCCGCCCCCTCGACCTCGACCGTCGTGCCGCACCGTCGGCAGACGAGGTGGTGGTGGTGGCCGGTCGAGCAGGCTCGGTAGACCGCCTCGCCCTCGTCGGTGCGGATCATGTCGATCTCGCCGTCCGCGGCCATGGCCTGCAGGTTCCGGTAGACGGTGGCCAGCCCGACCTTGTCGCCCATCGTCCGCAGCCGGGCGTGCAGCTCCTGGGCCGAGCAGAACTCGCTGGTCTCGGCCAGCACCGCCGCGACGGCGGCGCGCTGGCGGGTCGGCCGCCGGCCCGAGTCGGGCGCCTCCGAAGCGGAAGTCTGGGCGCGCTCGTGCGTGCGGGGTCCGGTCATCGGCGGCAGCCTCCTTCTCGGCCTCGTGGCGAGCCGCGTCGTGCTCGTCGTAGTGGCCCTGGTGCGGCCGCGTGCCGGTGGCCGTCGTGGACGTAGTCGAGGTGGTCGCCGTGCGCGACGACGGGGTGTCCGCAGCCGGTCCCGTGCTCGTGGTCGTGGCGCTCCGCGCGACGGTGCCGATGCGCGGCATACCGGCTGCGGATGGCCACCGCGGCGGCGGCAGCGACGAAGACGGCGATCGCGAGCAGCACGATGGTGCCGCCCGAGGGCGTGCCCGCGTAGAAGGACGCCACCACGCCGGCGACGCTGCACACCACGCCGACGACCACGGCCCACCGCACGGACGACGCGAAGCTGCGCCCCAGCAGCTGCGCGGTGGCGTTCGGCAGGATCATCAGGGCGCTGATGAGCAGCAGGCCGACCACCCGCATCGAGACGACCACGGTGACGGCGGTGAGGACGGCGAGCGCCACGTTGAGCGCCGTCACCGGGAGGCCGGTGGCGCGGGCGTACTCCTCGTCGTTGGCCACCGCGAACAGCCAGGGCCGCAGCAGGAAGGTCACCGCGAGGACCAGGACGGCCAGCGTGGCGAAGACCCAGAGGTCGCCGGTGCTCGTGGTGAGGATCGCCCCGAACAGGTATGCCGTGAGGTTGGCCGGCGTGCTGCTGCTCGAGCGCGAGATGAGCACGACGCCGGCGGCGATGCCGCCGTAGAACATCACGGCCAGGGCCACGTCGGCGTTGGTGCGCCCGCGCGCCCGGATCACCTCGATGGCGACCGCCGCGCCGATCGCGGCGACGAGGGCGGTCAGGACCGGTGCGGTGCCGGTGAGGACGCCGACCGCCACCCCGGCCAGGGCGACATGGCCCATGCCGTCACCGATCAGGGACAGCCGCCGCTGGACGAGGAACACCCCGACGAGCGGAGCGGCGACGCCGACCATGAGCGCGGCGAGCAGTGCCTGGCGCATGAAGTCCAGTGCCAGCAGGTCAGTCATCGGGGCTCCCGGTGCGGACGCGGTCGAGTGGTCCGGTCGGCGCCGCCGGGAGGGCCGGGACGGCGGACGTCAGCTCGTCGGCGTGGTGGTGGACGTGGGGCTCGGCAGGGTGGGCGTGGCCACCGAGGTAGTCGCCCAGCGGGCCGTCGTAGTCGATCCGGCCGCTGGTGGTGCAGAGCACCCGCGAGACCGTGTCGGTGAGGGCGTCGAGCTCGTGGGTGACGATGAGCATCGTGGTGCCGCGGGCGGCCAGCCGCGAGAGCACCTGGGCGAGGACGGCCTGGCTGGCGGCGTCGACCCCGGCCGTGGGCTCGTCCATGACGAGCACCTCGGGCTGGGCGGCCAGGGCGCGGGCGATGAGCACGCGACGCTGCTGGCCGCCCGAGAGGGTGCTGACGTCCTCGTGGGCGCGGTCGGCCAGGCCGACGAGCTCGAGCGCCTCCTGGACGATCGCCGAGTCGCCGCGCCGCCAGGGGGCCCACCACTGACGATGCGGGAGCCGGCCGATCTCGACGACCTCGCGCACGGTGGCGCGCACCGAGGCGGACAGCGAATGCCGTTGCGGCACATAGCCGATCCGCGCCTTGTCGGTGAAGTGGTCGAGGTCGACGCCGAACAGCTGGACCTGCCCGCCGAGATGGTCGCTCAGGCCGAGCAGGCCTTTGACGAGCGTCGTCTTGCCCGAGCCGTTGGGCCCGAGCAGGGCCACGACCTCACCGCGCTCGATGCGCACGGTGACCTGCGCGATGACGGCGCGGTCGGCATACCCGAACGCGGCCGACCTCAGGTCGATGACCGGCTGGTCGCTCATGAGCACTCCTGTCCGGCCCGGAGGGTCGCGAGGTTGGAGCGCATGACCTCAAAGTAGTCCTTGCCCCGGGAGGCCGAGGTGATTCCCTCGATGGGGTCGAGGACGGCCACCTTCGCGCCGGTCTCGTGGGCGATCGTCTCGGACAGCGCCGGACTCACCAGCGTCTCTGCGTAGACGGTGGTGATGTGGTCGGCCCGGATGCGCTGCACGATCGAGTCCATGGTGGACGCGTCGGGCTCGGCGTCGGGCGTGACCCCCGCGATGCCCTCCTGGGTGAGGCCGTAGCGGCGCGCGAGGTAGCCGAACGCGGAGTGGCCGGTGACGATCTCCTTGTGGGCGCAGGACGCGAGCCCGGTGCGGTAGGCGTGGTCGAGCTGGGTCAGCCGGGCCACGAACCGGGCGGCGCCGGCGCGGTAGTCGGCCGCGTGGGCGGGGTCGACGGCGGCGAGGCGATCGCCGATGGCCTGGGCCACGCTCGCGTACCGGGTGGGGTCGAGCCAGAAGTGGGGGTCCCTGGCGCCCGCCGCACCCCCGGTGGGTGCGGCGCTCTGGGGAGCCCCGCCCTCGGCCGGGTGCCGCGAGGTCGAGGTGCGCGGCGGTCGAGATGTCGAAGGCGTGGCTGGAGGCCTGGCTCACGGCGTCGTCCATCGCGGGCTGGAAGCCCTGCTCGTAGACGACCAGGTCGGCCTGGCGCACGGCGAGCACGTCGCGCGGCGTGAGCTCGAGGTCGTGCGGCTCGGCACCCGGCTTGGTCACGGGGGTCACCGACACGTGGCTCCCGCCGACCTGCTCGACGGCGAACTGGAGCGGGTAGAAGGCGGCGGCCACGCTCACCGTGCCCGGTGCTGCCGCGCCCGGCGCGGTGGAGCAGGCGGCGGTGAGGCCCACGGCGGCGACGAGGGAGAGCAGGGGGAGCGCGACCCGTGCGGCAGTCCACCGCGAGAGGGTGCTGCGCATCGTCATGACAATCATTCTCACTGCAAATGAGAATGATTGTCAAAAGCGACGTCGCGAGGCGGCTCAGTGGCGCGGGAACGCCTGGGTGACGGTCACGGCCGCGACGAACAGCACGATGGTCCCGCGCATGATCCGGTTGGTCCGGTCCAGCGTCGGCCAGGACAGGTAGCCGACCCAGAGCCAGGAACAGCAGCACGAGGGCCAGCAGGACCCAGCCCCAGCCGGGCACGAGGATGCCGGCGACCATCAGGGCCAGCACCGCGAGGAAGGGGATGGCCCGGGGGAGCCGGCTCAGCCAGGTCAGGGCGGGCAGGCTGGCGTGCTCGATGCGTTCGCGCGGGGTGGACACGGACCGACATGTTACGGCGCGGGCGCCGGTGGCCATGGGGCCCCGCCCCGCTCGGAGGTATGCCGCCGCACAGTAGCCTTCTGCGCATGGCTGCACCTTCCACCGTCGACACCGTCGTCTCCCTCTGCAAGCGCCGCGGGTTCGTCTTCCCCTGTGGGGAGATCTATGGCGGGACGAGGTCGGCCTGGGACTACGGCCCCCTCGGCGTGGAGCTCAAGGAGAACATCAAGCGCCAGTGGTGGAAGTCGATGGTCACCGGCCGCGACGACGTGGTCGGCCTCGACTCCTCGATCATCCTGCCGCGCCAGACCTGGGTGGCCTCCGGCCACGTCGGCGAGTTCACCGACCCGCTGACCGAGTGCCAGTCCTGCCACAAGCGGTTCCGCGTGGACCACATGCAGGAGGCGCTGGCCGAGAAGGAGGCCAAGAAGGGCAAGCAGGTCGACCCCGACTCCATCCCGCTGGCCGAGATCGCCTGCCCGAACTGCGGGACCCGTGGCGCGTGGACCGAGCCGCGCGAGTTCAACATGATGCTCAAGACCTACCTCGGCGTCATCGAGGACGAGTCCGGGCTGCACTACCTGCGACCCGAGACGGCCCAGGGCATCTTCATCAACTTCCTCAACGTCATGAACGCCTCGCGCAAGAAGCCGCCGTTCGGCATCGGCCAGACCGGCAAGAGCTTCCGCAACGAGATCACGCCCGGCAACTTCATCTTCCGCACCCGCGAGTTCGAGCAGATGGAGATGGAGTTCTTCGTCAAGCCCGGCGAGGACGAGGAGTGGCACCAGTACTGGATCGACGAGCGCACCCGCTGGTACACCGACCTCGGGATCAACCCCGACAACCTGCGCCACTACGAGCACCCGGCCGACAAGCTCAGCCACTACTCCAAGCGCACGGTCGACATCGAGTACCGCTTCAACTTCGCCGGCAGCGAGTGGGGCGAGCTCGAGGGCATCGCCAACCGCACCGACTTCGACCTCAAGACCCACAGCGAGCACTCGGGCACCGACCTCGTCTACTTCGACCAGGCCAGCGGCGAGAAGTACACGCCCTACGTCATCGAGCCCGCGGCCGGCCTCTCGCGCTCGCTGATGACGTTCCTCGTCGACGCCTACACCGAGGACGAGGCCCCCAACACCAAGGGCGGCGTCGACAAGCGGGTCGTGCTGCGCCTCGACAAGCGGCTCGCGCCGGTCAAGGCCGCCGTGCTCCCGCTGTCGCGCAACGCCGACCTCTCGCCCAAGGCGCGCGACCTCGCTGCGACCCTGCGCAAGCACTGGAACATCGACTTCGACGACGCCGGCGCCATCGGGCGGCGCTACCGCCGCCAGGACGAGATCGGCACGCCGTACTGCCTCACCGTGGACTTCGACACCCTGGAGGACCACGCCGTGACCATCCGCGAGCGCGACAGCATGGCGCAGGAGCGCGTGTCGCTCGACAAGGTGGAGGAGTACCTCGGCGGTCGCCTGCTCGGCTGCTGAGGCAGGTGAACCGATCCGGGTCGCTCGTGCGTTACTAGGGGTTGACGCACAGGAGGCGCGATGCGACGCGAGGTCGATGCGGAGTTCGTCGAGTTCGTGCGCGCACGGCAGCACCGTCTGCTCCGGGCCGCCTGGCTGGTGTGCGGGGACACCTCCCTCGCCGAGGACGCGGTGCGGCGAGCGCTGGCCGAGCTGGCCGGGCGCTGGGAGCGCGTCAGAGGTGAGGACCCCGAGCTCGCGGTGCGGCGCAGCCTCTACCGCGAAGCCGTCGCCGCCGGCCGCCGCCGGCAGCGCGAGGCACCGGTCGTGGCCGGTGAGCTCGCCACGTTGGGCCTGCCGCACACCGACCTCCTGCTGGCGCTGGACGCCCTGACGCCGCGGCAACGCGCGATCCTCGTGCTGCGCTTCTTCGACGACCGCAGCGAGCCCGAGACGGCGGACATCCTGGGGCTCTCCAGCGGCACCGTGCGCGCTCAGGCCCGGGCGGCGACCCAGGCCCTGCGCAGGGTGCTGCCCGAGCGGGCATCCGACGAGCCCAGGAGTGACGTCTCATGAGCCGGCCCGAGCTGGGCGCACTGCTGGAGGACGCGAGCGAGCATCTCTCCGAGCGGGACTTCGTCGAGGAAGCCTGGGAGAGTGCGCTCGCCAGGCAGCGCAGTCGTCGCCGGGGCTGGACCGGGGCGGCGAGCGCCGCAGCGCTCGCCGCCCTCGCTGTCGTGGCCGTGCAGGTCGGGGGCAGCCACGGGTCGGTCCCCACGCCGGGGCCCAGCACCACGACGTCGCTGGGCGTGCAGACGCTCGCGGACGGCACGGCATACGCCCAGCTGCCTTTGGAGGGCAAGGAGTCGGAGCTCACCTACTTCGCCGCGGGGCTCCCGCCCGCGATCGACCTCGACGCCGCCACTGTTGCGCTGTCACCGCGAACCGCCGTGCGGACGCCTCTCGCGGCCGTGTACCTGCGGTCGACGGGCACGACGAGCTACCAACCGGTCCTGGTGCCTGTCAGCGGACGCCCCGTGCTCGCCGACCGCCTCACCCTGGTCATCGCCGCCGACAGAGGACCCCGCGTCCGTGCTCGGGCCCCAGGCCATCGACGCCCATGGGCGGTTCGTGCTCTTCGCGCAGCCGGGCCGGGTGGTGCGCCTGGACGCGCAGTCGGGAGCCACCACCTCGTATGCCGTGCCCTCCAGACCGGATCCGCGAGGTGGGGTGGGGTGCGGACGGCCTCATCGTCGCCCGGGACGACGACGCATGCCTGGACCCTCGACCCGACCGCGAGTCATCCGCAGGCGCTGCCGGCGCCTGGCCGTGAGGTCGGCCGGTTCCGCCTCTCGACCGGGTCGGGCGGTCTGCGGCTGGCTCGCGCGGACGGCGCGGGCGGACGAGCCGGGCAGCGCGTCCCTGCCCCGGTCACCCAGATCTCGGGAGCGACGGTGAGCACCGACCAACGCGCCGCCTCCGTGGCGTTCTTCGACCAGAACCTGACGCATCCGGTCATCCAGCGCGGGAACGGCCCGATCTACCAGGGGCTGGTGGCCGTCGACGCAGAAGCCCGGTCAGCCCGGGTGCTGCTCGCTCCGGAGTCGCCGGACGGCCTCACCGGACGGGTCAGCCCGTGCTGCACCGTCCTCGGCTGGGCCGACGCCACCACGGTGCTGTTCACGGCAGTGGGGCGGCACGGGCGGTGGGTCCTGGGCTGGAACACGGCGACCGGCGCCGGTCTACGAGGTGGTCCGGCTCGTGACTCGCGCGCCCGACGAGCCCGTCGTCCCACTGGCGGTCCATCTCGGCGGGTCGTGACCGTGCCAGTGCCCACGCGGAGTGGGGCCGGCGTGGCACTGTGAGGTCATGACACAGACGCAGACCGTCAGCCCTGGTGTGGCGGGCGCGGTGTCGGCGATCGAGCTCGCGGGTCTGACCAAGAGCTTCGGGGCCGTTCACGCCGTCCGGGGGATCGACCTGACCGTGCGCCCAGGGGAGATCGTCGCCTTCCTGGGGCCGAACGGCGCCGGCAAGACGACGACGATCGACATGATGCTGGGGCTGTCCCGCCCCGACAGTGGCACGGCCCGGGTCTACGGGATGGACCCGCAGTCCGCGGTGCGCCACGGCCTGGTCTCCGCGGTGATGCAGACCGGTGGCCTGCTGCGTGACCTCACCGTCGAGGAGACCCTGCGGCTGACCGCGAGCCTGTTCGCCGACACCCGCCCCGTGGCCGAGGTGCTGGAGCGCGCCGGGATCAGCGACATCGCCGGGCGCCGGGTGGTCAAGTGCTCGGGGGGCCAGCAGCAGCGGCTGCGGTTCGCCATGGCGCTGCTGCCCGACCCCGAGCTCCTCGTCCTCGACGAGCCCACCACCGGCATGGACGTCGCCGGGCGGCGCGACTTCTGGGCCGCCATCCGCTCCGATGCCGAGCGGGGGCGCACGGTCGTGTTCGCGACGCACTACCTGGAGGAGGCCGACGCCTACGCCGACCGCATCGTCCTGGTGCGGCAAGGCGAGATCGTCGCCGACGGCACCGCGGCCGAGGTCAAGGCCCTGGTGTCAGGCCGGGTGGTTCGCGCGACGTTGGCTGACGCGGATCCCGTTGCGCTGCAGGCGCTTCCGGGCGTGGAGTCGGTCGAGCTCCGAGGCGACACGGTGCTGATCGCCTCCATGGACAGTGACGCCGTCGCGCGGCACCTGCTGACGTCGACCGCTGCCCGCGACCTGGAGATCACCTCGCGCGGCCTCGAGGACGCCTTCATCTCGCTGACGTCCCAGGACGCCGACGACCCGACCCCGGCAGGAGCAGACCGATGAGCCTCACGACCGCCGCCCCGTCGACCCCTCAGCGCAGCGTGCCGCCGATGGGCGGCTTCAACGCCACCCTGTTGTTCCTCGAGCTGCGCCGCATGCTGCGCAACCGCCGCACCGTGATCTTCTCGCTGGTCATGCCGGTCGCCTTCTACTTCATGTTCGGCATCGGGCCAGAAGTACTCCGAACCTGAGCGCGGGTCACGGCAACGTCGCCGGCTTCATCATGATCAGCATGGCCCTCTACGGCGCGATGCTGTCGACCACCGGGGGCGGCGCCATGGTGGCGGTCGAGCGCAGCCAGGGCTGGAGCCGCCAGCTGCGGCTCACGCCGCTCACGGCACCGGCATACATCGCGGTGAAGGTGCTCGTCGCGATGGTGCTCGGCGCCGATCGCGGTGGTCGTCACGTATGCCGCGGGCGCCTCGTCCGGCGCGCACATGGACGGCCCGGTCTGGGTGGAGACGGCGCTGCTCGCCTGGGTGGGGTCGCTGGTCTTCGCCGCGTTCGGCGTCTTCATGGGGTACCTGCTCCCGAGCGAGAACGTCATGCAGATCCTCGGACCGGCGCTGGCGCTGCTGGCCTTCCTCGGTGGGCTGTTCGTCCCGCTGAACCAGCTCGGCTCGGCGTTCCAGACGATCGCCACCTACACGCCGATGTACGGGCTCAACCAGATCGTGCACGCACCCCTGAAGGGCACCGCCCCGGGCACGGCCGCGGTCGTCAACGTCCTCGTCTGGCTGGCCATCTTCGCCGGAGGGGCGGTGTGGCGGTTCCGTCGCGACACGGCCCGCGTCTGACGGCGGTGTCGCCTAGCCTCCGGTCGCCACGGGTCGCGTCGGGATCAGTGACCCAGTCGCTCCACGACCCGACGTAGAGCGCCGCGTCGATCCCTGCCTCGTGCAGGGCCAGCACCTCGTGGGCGGCGGTCACCCCGGACCCGCAGTACGCGCCGACGGGTCCGTCTCCCGGCTGGATGCCCAGGCTCTCGAAACGCTGTCGCAGCGCCTCTGGGTCGAGGAACCGGCCGTCGGCCCGGGCGTTGTCGACGGTCGGGGCGTTGACGGCACCGGGGATGTGGCCGGCCACCGGGTCGATCGGCTCGCTCTCGCCGCGGAACCGCTCCGGCGCTCGCGCGTCGAGCAGGACCCCGTCGCGGGCCAGCGCGGCGGCGCCGTCGGCGTCGAGAATGGGCAGCTGCCCCGGCCGGGCTTCGAAGGTGCCCGTGCCCGTGCCCGTGGCCGACGCGGGCACGTCGGTGCTCGTGGGCAGGCCGGCCGCGACCCACGCGGACAGGCCGCCGTCGAGGACCTTGACGTCCTGCGCCCCGAAGTACCGCAGCACCCACCAGGCCCGCGCCGCGGCATACGACAGGTCCTGGTCGTAGACGACGATGCGCGGAGTCGTTCGAGGCGCCACACCGCCGCATCAGCGCCTCGACGGCCTGTGCGGTGGGCAGAGGGTGCCGGCCGCCGGGCCCGGGCGCCGAGGCGAGCTCCGCGTCGAGGTCGACGTGATGGGCGCCGGGAAGGTGCGCCGCGGCATACAGGTCCCGGCCGGGCGGGCCGCCCGCGCTGGTGAGGTTCCACTGGACGTCCAGCAGCACCACGTCCGAGAGCTGGGGGAGCAGCGCGTCGGCGCTGAGCAGGGCACGCATTCGGCCAGTCAACCAGCAGATGGGACACTGGTGCGGCCATGACTGCCACCACCGTCGACCCCGCCCCGACCGCGCTGATGCCTGCCCTGCAGATCGGCCCGCACACCATCGAGTCGCCGGTCGTCCTCGCGCCCATGGCCGGCATCACCAACCGGGCCTTCCGCAAGCTGTGCCGTGAGTACGGCGACCAGGGCCTGGAGGCCGGCGGGGCGAGCGGCGCCACGTCGCTGTACGTCAGCGAGATGATCACCTCCCGCGCCCTCGTGGAGCGCTCGCCGGAGACGATGCGGCTGATCGAGCACGACCCGGACGAGAGCCCGCGCTCGATCCAGCTCTACGGGGTCGACCCGGAGACGGTGGCCGCCGCGGTGCGGCTGCTCGTCACCGAGGACCGCGCCGACCACATCGACCTCAACTTCGGGTGCCCGGTCCCCAAGGTCACCCGCAAGGGCGGCGGCGCGGCCCTGCCCTGGAAGCGCGACCTCTTCGAGGCCATCGTCACCGGTGCCGTGCGCGAGGCGAGCCCGTATGCCGTGCCCGTCACCGTGAAGATGCGCAAGGGCATCGACGACGACCACCTGACCTATCTCGAGGCCGGCCGCATCGCCGAGCGGGCCGGTGTCGCGGCGGTGGCGCTGCACGGCCGGACGGCCTCGCAGGCGTACTCGGGCGAGGCGGACTGGTCGGCGATCGCGCGCCTCAAGGAGACGGTCCGCAGCGTCCCGGTCCTCGGCAACGGCGACATCTGGTCGGCCGAGGACGCCGTGCGGATGGTGCAGGAGACCGGGTGCGACGGCGTCGTCGTCGGCCGCGGCTGCCTGGGTCGGCCGTGGCTGTTCACGGACCTCGCGGCGGCCTTCGCCGGCACGTCGGCCCGGGTGCGTCCCACGCTCGGCGAGGTGCTGGCCACCATGCGGCGGCACACCGAGTACCTCGTCGACTTCTACGGCGACGAGCTGAAGGCCTGCCGCGACATCCGCAAGCACATCGCCTGGTACCTCAAGGGTTTCCCCGCGGGGTCGACGGTTCGGCACCAGCTCGCGCTGGTCGACTCGCTGGAGTCGCTGGACCGGCTGGCCGCCGGCCTGGACGCGACCGCGCCGTGGCCCGGTGAGGACGCCGAGGGCCAGCGCGGGCGCGCCGGATCGCCGCGACGGGTCGCCCTGCCCGACGGGTGGCTGGAGTCCCGGTCGCTCGACGACTCGGCCCGCGCCGAGGTGGCGCAGGCCGAGCTGTCGGTCTCGGGCGGCTGACCCGGCGCGCGGGTCAGGAGGTCGCGGCAGCTCCGTGCGCGACGGACTCGAGCAGCTGGGCGTTGAAGGCGGGCAGGTCGCCCGGGTTCCGGCTGGTGATGAGGTTGCCGTCGACGACGACCTCCTTGTCGACCCACTCGGCGCCCGCGTTGCGCAGGTCGGTCTGCAGGCTCGGCCACGAGGTCACGGTGCGGCCCTTGACGACGTCCGCCTCCACGAGCGTCCACGGCGCGTGACAGATCGCCGCGACGGGCTTGCCGCTGGCCACGAAGTCGCGCACGAAGCCCACGGCCGACTCGTCCGTGCGCAGCGCGTCGGGGTTGGCGACCCCGCCGGGCAGGACCAGCGCGTCGTAGTCGTCCACCGACGCCTGCGCGACGGCCTTGTCGACCGGCCGGGTCTCGGCCTTGTCGAGGTGGTCGAACGTCTGGACCTCGCCGGTCTCGGGGCTGAGCAGCACGGGCGTCGCCCCGGCGTCGGTGACCGCCTGCCACGGCTCGGTCAGCTCGACGCGTTCGATGCCCTCCTTGGCGACGAGGAAGGCGATGGTCTTTCCGCTGAGATGGCTCATACCTCCACCCTTGATGGGCTTCAGCGACAACGCAAGTCGAGCTGTCTCGTGGCAGGCTGCCGCCATGATCGGGACGCGGGGTGGCACCCCCGAGCGGCCGGCGCTGTTCTTCAGCGGCGCCGAGGAGTTCGCCGCGTGGCTCGAGGCCAACCACGACACGGCGACCGAGCTGTGGATGGGCCTCTACAAGAAGCACGTCGGCGACCGTGGGCTCACCTGGGAGGACGCGGTGCTGGAAGCGCTGTGCTGGGGGTGGATCGACTCGGTCGTCCAGCGCATCGACGACGACGCGGTGCGCCAGCGCTGGACGCCGCGCAAGCCGACCAGCACGTGGAGCGCGGTCAACATCGCGGCCGTGGAGCGGCTCACCGCCGAGGGGCGCATGCGACCGCCCGGCCTGGCGGCCTTTGCCCGTCGCCGCCCCGAGCGGTCGGGCATCTACACCTACGAGCAGGGCGAGCTGGCCTTCCCTCCCTCGTATGCCGCGCGGCTCGAGAGCGACGCGAGGGCGGCTGCCTTCTGGGCCGAGGCCACCCCCTCGTACCGCAGGATCGCCATCAGCTGGGTGCTGACCGCCAAGCAGGAGGCCACCCGCGACAAGCGCATGGACCAGCTGCTCGCCGACAGCGCAGCCGGGCGGCTCATCCCGAGCCAGCGCTACGGCGAGGCGCCGCGATGGGTGGAACGGGCAGCCGCGGCCGCCGCGTCGGCACGGGGGTCCTAGAGTCGCGGGGTGGGATACGCCGAGGCCGACCGCGAGCGCTGGGTCCCCGAGGACCCCGTGCACAAGCGCGCCGACCGCGACGACTTCGCCCGCGACCGGGCTCGCCTCGTGCACTCGGCCTCGCTGCGCAGGCTGTCGGCGAAGACCCAGGTCGTCCAGCCGGGTGACGACGACTTCGTGCGCAACCGGCTGACGCACTCGCTCGAAGTCGCCCAGATCGGCCGCGAGTTCGGGGCGGCCCTGGGCTGCAGCGCCGACGTCGTCGACACGGCCTGCCTCGCCCACGACCTCGGGCACCCGCCCTTCGGCCACAACGGCGAGCAGGCGCTCGACGCGGTCGCGGCTGACATCGGGGGCTTCGAGGGCAACGCCCAGACCCTGCGGCTGCTGACCCGGCTGGAGCCCAAGCGGGTCCACCCCGACGGACGGCCCGCCGGTCTGAACCTGACCCGGGCGAGCCTGGACGCCGCGACCAAGTACCCGTGGACCCGGGCCGAGGCTCCGGCGCCAGCGGAGGTCCCAGCGAGAAGTTCGGCGTCTACGACGACGACATCGAGGTGTTCGCCTGGTTCCGGCAGGGACGTGAGCCGGGCCGGCGCTGCATCGAGGCCGACGTCATGGACTGGTCCGACGACGTGGCCTACTCGGTGCACGACGTGGAGGACGCGATCGCCTCGGGCCGGCTCGACGTGCGCCGGCTGCGTGACCCCGCCGACGTCGACGCCGTGCTCGGTGTCGCCGCGGGCCTCTACGCGCCCGACCTCGGCACGGACGCCCTCGGCGCCGCGCTGGAACGGGTGCTGGCCACGGGGACCGTCCCCGCGGCATACGAGGGGTCGCGCACCGACCGGGCCGCACTGAAGGACATGACCTCGCGCCTCATCGGCCGGTTCGTGGTGGCGGTCGAGGGAGCCACCCGGGAGGCGCACGGGGGAGGGGCGCTGACGAGGTATGCCGCGCACCTGGTCGTGCCCGACGCGACGCGCGCAGAGTGCGCCGTGCTCAAGGCGGTGGCCGCGCATTTCGTCATGCACGCCCAGGAGCGCGTCGAGGTGCTGGCCGGGCAGCGCGAGGTGGTGCGCGACCTGGTGGCTGCGTACCAGGAGGATCCCGTGGGGCGGCTGGACCCGGACCTGCTGGGGGACTGGAAGGCGGCCGACTCCGACGCTGCCGCGCTGCGGGTGGTCGTCGACCAGGTCGCGTCCCTGACCGACGTGCGCGCCCTGGCGCTGTACGCCCGCTGGAGCTGACCCGGCCGGAGCCGTCTCCGCGGGCCGGAGCGGGACGCTGAGGCGGGCGATCTGTGGGCTCCGCGGCGCCGCGTCGGTGCCAGCACCTAGACTCGGCGCCGAACAGGAGGGCCAGTGGCGGGTCGGATCAAGACCGACGACATCGCGCTCGTCAAGGAGCGCTCGTCGATCGAGGATGTCGTGCGCGAGCACGTCACTCTGCGCTCGGCCGGCCCCGGCTCGATGAAGGGCCTGTGCCCGTTCCACGACGAGAAGACGCCGTCGTTCACCGTCCGTGGCGCCGTGGGCGCCTGGCACTGCTTCGGCTGCGGCGAGGGTGGCGACGTCATCTCCTTCGTCCAGAAGGTCGAGCACCTGACCTTCACCGAGGCGGTCGAGCGGCTCGCCCAGAAGCTGGGCATGGAGCTGCACTACGAAGAGGGCGGCCGTCCGGGCGGTCGCGACGGCGAGAGCCTGGGCCGCCGGTCGCGGCTCGTCGAGGCGCACCGGGTGGCGCAGGAGTTCTACCACCACGCCCTGCTCAACGCCCCCGAGGCGCGGGCCGGGCGCGACTTCCTGCGCGAGCGAGGGTTCGACAGCGAGGCGGCGAAGCGGTTCGGTGTGGGCTTCGCTCCCACGCGGTGGTGAGGAGCTGTCGCGGCACCTGCGCGCGAAGGGCTTCACCGACGAGGAGCTGACGCTCGGCGGGCTCTCCGGTCGGGGCAGCCGCGGGCTGTACGACCGGTTCCGGGGGCGTCTGGTCTGGCCGATCCGCGACATCACCGGCGACACCGTGGGGTTCGGGGCTCGACGGCTCTTCGACGACGACCGGATCGCCGCGAAGTACCTCAACACCTCCGAGACGCCCATCTACAAGAAGTCCACCGTCCTCTACGGCCTCGATGCCGCGAAGAAATCCATTGCGGCAGAGCGCAAAGCGGTCGTGGTCGAGGGCTACACCGACGTGATGGCCTGCCACCTCGCGGGCATCGAGGGCGCGGTGGCCACCTGTGGCACGGCGTTCGGCGTGGACCACATCAAGATGCTGCGACGGATCATGCGCGACGAGGCCGACCTCGCGCCCGCCCGCGTCGTGTTCACCTTCGACGGCGACGCTGCCGGGCAGAAGGCCGCGATGCGCGCCTTCGGCGAGGACCAGCGATGGGCGTCCCAGTCCTTCGTCGCCGTCGCCGAGGGCGGCATGGACCCCTGCGAGCTCCGGGTGGCGCGCGGCGACGACGCCGTCCGGCATCTCGTGGACGACGCGATCCCGATGTTCGAGTTCGCCGTTCGCACCACGATCAGCCGGTTCGACCTGTCGACCGCCGAGGGCCGGGTCCAGGGCATGCGCGCCGCCGCGCCCATCGTGAGCTCGATCCGCGACAGCTCGATGCGGCCCGAGTACATCCGCACGGTCGCCGGCTGGATCGGTGTGGAGGTCGAGCAGGTCCAGGCCGAGGTGGCCCGGGCCGGCCGCGTGGCCGCGCGCGACGCCAAGGCCGACGCGGGGGCGCCGGCCCGCGCCGACGCCGACGTCGTGCCCGAGCCATCGGTGGAGGAGGCCCGGGCCGCCCTGCCCGTGCCCGACCTGCGCGACCCGGTGGTGTTCGCGGAGCGCCAGCTGCTCCAGAGCCTGTTGCAGTACCCCGACAGCTTCTCCGCCGCCGAGGTCGACTCGATCGAGCCCGATGCGTTCACGGCGCCCGCTCATCGCGCGGTCTTCGACGGCGTGCGCAGCATCGGTGGCCTGCAGCAGGGACTGTCGGCCAAAGCCTGGGCGGACCGGGTGGCCGAGGCGGCGCCGCTGGCCGTTCGCGGGCTCGTGTCCGAGCTGGCCGTGGCCGAGCTGCCGACCCGCATGGACCGCGCGACCGGGCTGCCGGAGCGCCGCTACATCCAGGCGCTGCTCGTCCGCGTCAAGGAGGTCGCGCTCACCCGGCAGATCGGCGACGCGATGTCGGCGATGCGCCGGATGGCGACCGACCCGCAGTCCGACCCTGTCGGCGGCGCGTCAGCTCTCCGGTGCGCTCCAGGACCTCCAGCGTCAGCTGGCCCAGCTGCGCGACCGGGCCAGCTGATGGCGTTCTCCCTGCGCCGCGGCGAGCGGCTGCCCGGCCCGATCCGCCATGCCCTCGAGCTGGGCCCCGGCGAACGCGTGCTCGCCTGGGCGCGTGAGGAGTCGACGGGCGTCACCGTCGTGCTGAGCAACCACCGCCTGTATGCCGTGGATGCCGCCGGGATGCGCACGCTCGTCCGTCCGTGGCACGAGGTGGATGCCGGCACGTGGTCCTCCGAGCTGGGCCAGCTGACGGTCACGTGGGTGGGCGGCGCCCGGCCCTCACAGTGGACACTCGGCGACTCGACGCTCCTGCCGGAGACGCTGCGCGAGCGGGTGCAGGCCAGCGTCGTGCTGGCGCAGCGCGTCGACCTGGGTCCTCGCCGCAGTGCGCGCGTGGTCATCCGGCAGAACCTCGCGACAGGGGAGCTGGTGGAGCAGGTCGTCACGGGTCGAGGGGTCCGGGCCGACGACGACGAAGTGGCGTCCGCGACCGCTCGTGCCCTGGCGGAGCTGCGCGAGCAGGTGGGCCTCGACTGAGTGGTCGGGCGCGCGCGCATCCCCGTTTTCAGAAGTGCCCGCATCCTTTGCTATCGTTGCGCAGCGCCGCGGGCAGGAACGCCGCGGCCATTCCCCTGTAGCTCAATTGGCAGAGCAGCCGACTGTTAATCGGCAGGTTGTTGGTTCGAGTCCAACCGGGGGAGCCAGCCACGCACGATCTGACCGCCCTCAGCCTCCCACGGTTGGGGGCGGCACCCGTTGAGGATCCACCCAGTCACTGGCTAGCACCTCACGCCGCAGTGACACGCGGTGAACGCGCACCGTTGACCACGACCGCCCGGTCCATCAGGGCTGTGGCAGGGCAACGCCCCCGACTGGGGGTGACGGGGGCGTTGATCGGAAGGCAGGGGGCCTGTCCTTGCGGGCGGCAGGGTTGCACGGACAGACCTCCCCCTCATTCCCGAGTGTGACAGCGGGGAGGTATGCGGCGGCCCCCGGTTGGGTCAAGCCTTGCCCCCAGGTGGCTCCCCAGCCCAACGACCCGCGGTCCCGGCCTGGCGTGGAAATGGGCTGACCCCCTGGTGGTAGGTCCGCAGTAGACCTTCCCGGGGGCCAGCGACTCAATGTATGCCCGTGGGGCGGTCGCAGCAACACATCACTGCCGCGGTAGGTGGGTAGGAGTCTGATGACGCGGCACCCCCGCCCGGGTTCGAGCAGGGGTGCCGTTGTCTTGACGTCAGGAGCTCGTCGACTCAGTGGGGCATGGGTCGGGTTGCGGCGGGTTCGTCGCCCGGTCGACCCGGAAGCCCGAGGGGCCGAGGTTCGTGTCGACCGCCCGCTGCCAGGCTCCCGACGAGATCATCGACGAGATGGCCGTGGTGATCTTCTGGCACAGCGCCACGTCGCCCGTGCCTGAAGCCGATCCCGTAACGCTCCTGCGGAGAAGGTCTTGCCCACGACCCTGAGCGTGCCCTTGTATGCCGGCTCCGCGGCATACCCGGCAAGGATGGCGTTGTCGGTCGTCACCGCATCCACGCGCCCGGCGACCAGGGCCGCCACGCACTCGGAGTACGTCTGGTACTCCTGCAGCTGGACGCCGGAGTACTTGTCCTTGACCTTCTGCGCCGAGGTCGAGCCGGAGGCGGAGCAGAGCTTCTTGCCGGTCAGTGACTCGGGCCCGGTGATCGACGTGTCGTCGGAGCGGACGAGGAGGTCCTGGCCGGCCACGAAGTAGGGCCCGGCGAAGGACACCTTCTTCTTGCGCTGGTCCGTGATCGAGTAGGTGGCCACCACCAGGTCCACCTGACCGGTCGAGATGAGCGTCTCGCGCTGCGCCGACGGTGCCTGGACCCACTGGATGTCGGACGCTCGATACCCCAGCTGCTCGGCCACGTAGGTGGCCACGTCGACATCCAGTCCGCTGTAGGTCGAACCGTGCTTGAACCCGAGTCCGGGCTCGTCGAACTTGATCCCGACCTTGAGCTTGGCGCCACCGCCGGCACGGGAGACGCCGCCCGCGCACGCACTCAGCCCCACGACGAGGACCAGCGCAGCGCCCAGCGCCGCGAGCCGGCGAATGGTCATCCTGCTCCTACTCCGATGGTGGTGGGTGGTGGCTGTGGCTCAGTGCGCGCAGGACGCTACCGAGGAAGTCCTTGGCGCGTGCTGAGGAAGGGGCGGTGAAGAAGGTGCCGGGGTCGGCCTGCTCGACGATCTGACCGTCGGCCATGAAGACGACCCGGTGGGCAGCCTTGCGGGCGAAGCCCATCTCGTGGGTCACGACGACCATCGTCATGCCGTCGTCGGCGAGCCGCACCATCACCTCGAGCACCTCGGTGGTCATCTCCGGGTCGAGCGCGGACGTGGGCTCGTCGAAGAGCATCACCTTGGGGTCCATCGCGAGCGACCTGGCGATCGCGACCCGCTGCTGCTGGCCGCCGGAGAGCTGGCCAGGAAGCTTCTGCGCCTGCGCGGCCACCCCGACGCGCTCGAGCAGCTCCATGGCCCGCTTCTCCGCGACGGCAACCGGGGTGCCGCGGACCATGATCGGGCGCCAACGTGACGTTCTCGAGGATGGTCTTGTGCGCGAAGAGGTTGAACGACTGGAACACCATGCCCACGTCCGCGCGCAGCGCAGCGAGGTCCTTGCCGTCGTCGGGCAGCGACTTCCCGTCGATGGTGATGGTGCCGGACTCGATCGTCTCGAGCCGGTTGATGGTGCGGCACAAGGTCGACTTGCCGGAGCCTGAGGGCCCGATGACCACGACCACCTCGCCGCGCCCGACCGTCAGGTTGATGTCACGCAGGACGTGCAGGTCGCCGAAGTGCTTGTTGACGTCCTGGAGGACGACCAGGGGCTCGGGGTCGGTCACCTCGGCAACCTACACGCCCAGGCTGGTCTGCCCAGGTCAGTCCCGGTCGGCTCGGTCAAGGACGCTCAGGCGACCTCGTGCACCATGAGCTCGCCGAGGTAGGCCCAGCACTCGGCCCCGGTCGCGACGGACCGGACGCGGTAGATGCGGCGGTGGTCCGGCAGGAGACAGTCGCAGCGCGCGCCGTCGACGAGCTCGACGGTGCCGGCACACGCGATGACCGGCCCACTCACGGGCGGTCGGGGTGTGAACGTCAAGATCTCCACCACCCCAGTCTGCGCGCGCGCGTTCGGCCTCACCATGGCCCGTCCGGATGCTCGTTCCCGAGAACGGGCTAAGCCGGATGGCCGACGCCGTTCGACGTAGCCGGGACGCCGAAGACGGAGCGGAGACCCGGCGCGGCGCGGAGCCGGTCGACGACCCAGGTGAGAGGAGCCCTCAGCAGGAGCCAACCGAGACCCGCCACGAGCCCTCCGAACACCAGCCCACCCACGACGTCCCAGGGGTAGTGCGCCGCGATGTAGACCCGCGCGAAAGCCATGAGCAGCGCCGCGAGAGTGGCCAGGGCGCCCAGCCGGCGGTGCGCCAGCAGCAGCCCGACGGCGACGGCTCCGGCCATCACCGAGTGGTCGGAAGGGAAGGAGAAGTCGGTCGTGACGCTGGCCAGTCGCAGCAGGCCCGGGTGCGCGACATACGGACGCTGCTCGGCGAAGACGTGACCGAGGGGCTGGTTCAGCGCCAGCGCCAGCAGCATGGCGATGGCCGCCCAGCCGGTCGCCGCGAGGTCACGTGAGCTGCGATGGCGCGCGGCGACCAGTCCCGCGAGCAGCAGCAGCGCGAACACGACCACGCCGTACTTGGCGTAGGCATTGATGGGACCGTGCAGCAGCGGGGTGCGGCGGGCGAAGTCGTTGATGGCCAGGAGGACCCGGTCGTCGAGGCGACGGAGCTGGTTCACGCAGACCCTTTCGGCATCGGGCGAACGGGATACCGCCCTCGAACGTACGCCGGCATGCTATCCGTCGCCGGGTGGTGCGCCCGGAGTCCCCCGCGTCAGGTCAGGACGTTGCCTGCGGCGTGACGCCCAGCAGCTGGGTCGCCTTGTCCACCGCTGCGCTGGTGGCGCCGTCGATGTCGTCGGGGGTGGCGCCGACGAAGCTCAGCGATGCCACGGTGTCTCCGACGCCGGTCGTCACCACGGTGATCTCCAGCCCGTCCAACGTCCCACCCGTGGCGTTCATCCGCGCGGCAACCGGGGTGTCGCCGTATGCCGGCGGGCTGACGGGGCGCACCGTGACGACCGACGTCCCGGCGCCGGGCACGGACAGGGTCACCTTGGAGCACGACGCGATGGCGGCCTTGGACTCCGCCTGCAGAGCGGCGACCTTCGCTGCGCCGGCGAAGGCGTCGAGCGCCTCGTCGATGAAGGGGCCGGACTGACCACCGGAGAACGAGATCTCGGCATGCGCCTTCCCACCGGGCGCCGTGTCGGCGTTCGACAGCCGGACGAACGCGGCGCACCTGGGGTCGGTCGAGCTGGCCTTGGGGCCGCCGCCACTGTTGCTCGGTGGTTCGATGGCGAACCCGGACGGCAGGTCGCTGAGCTCGAGGAGTGCCTTCTTCAGCTCGGCGGCCGTGCGGGGTGCGGCCACCGCCTGGGTCGTGGTGGTGCTCGACGTGCTGGACGTGGGGCTCGACGGAGCGCTCGACGTGGCGGTCGTGGGAGCGGAGGTGGAGCTCGAGCTTCCCTTCGCAGCAGGCGCGCCGCTGGAGCAGGCGCCCAGAGCAGCCGCCGCGGTCAGGCCGACAAGGACGAGGGGCGCGAGGGTGGCGCCGCGAGTGCTGAGCATCGCTGGAGAGTACCGAGGAACCGCTGCGGGCGTGCGAAATCGGCGACGTGGCCGTCGTGTGCGGACCGAGCGGGCCGCCTACGGTGGTGGAGCGCTCGGGGAGGTCGGCTCGGGGGTGGACTGGCGGACCCGGCGGTGGGCTCGGGGGCGGGCTCGGTGGCGCGCCTGCGGCGCTATCGGCGGCGGCGCTCTCTCTGGCGAGGAAGGCGCCGAGCTCTCCGATGGTGCTCATCAGCGGGGCGGGGAAGACGACGGTCGTGTTCCGGTCGACCCCGATCTCGACGAGACTCTGCAGGTTGCGCAGCTGCAGCGCCAGCGGGTGGGCCATCATCGTGTCCGACGCGGCACCCAGGGCAGCGGCCGCCAGCGACTCGCCCTCGGCGTTGATGATCTTGGCGCGCTTCTCCCGCTCGGCCTCGGCCTGGCGGGCCATGGCTCGCTTCATGGTGTCGGGCAGCTGGATGTCCTTGAGCTCCACCAGCGTCACCTCGACGCCCCACTCGATCGTCGTCACGTCGAGGATCTTGCGGATGTCCATGTTGATCCGGTCCGTCTCGGACAGCGTCTCGTCGAGGGTGTGCTGGCCCACCACCTTGCGCAGGGTCGTCTGGGCGATCTGGTTGATGGCGGCGTGGACGTTCTCGATGGCGACGACCGACTTCACCGCGTCGACCACGCGGAAGTAGGCCACGGCCGAGACGTCGACGCTGACGTTGTCACGGGTGATGATCCCCTGCGACTGGATCGGCATGGTGATGATGCGCAGGGTCACGCGGTGCAGCACGTCGATGACCGGGACGATCAGCTGCAGCCCCGGATGGCGCACACCCACGACCCTGCCGAGCCGGAACAGCACTCCCTGTTCGTACTGCTTGACGATCTTGACGGCCATGGCCAGCAGCACGAGCAGCACGATGACGATGACGACGACGGTGACCTGAAGGCCCATGACACGTCCTTACCGACCCCTAGACCCTTTCAGCGTACGCCTGCCGGGCGCTGGTGGCATCGCGGTCCGTCAGGACCCTCAGTCCCAGATGGCCAGCTCGTCGGCACGCGGTCCAAGGACCACGCGAGAGTCCACGTCGAACGTCATGACCGCCGGGCTCTGCGGCGTCCAGGACTGCCACCCCGGCGCCCCGTGACGTGCGAACTCCACCCAGGCCTGATGCATGGTGTCGGCGAGCTGCCGCGGGGCAGCATCACCTGCCATGGGCGCACCACGCCCCACCGTGTCGAAGACGAAGGGCAGCTCGAGGGCGTGGCAGGCTCCCAGTCCCGCAACGGGGCTCGGCCAGCCGAGCTCGTAGGCATGGACCGACCCGCCCGCGCCGTGGTGGGCGGACGCGAGACGGTGAGCCGGCACACGGAACCCCGCATCCGTGAGGATGGCGCAGGCGAGGTCACCGGGCGAGGCGTCGGGGCGGTTCGCGGCATACACCTCGACGGCCTGTTGGGGCCAGCCGTAGCGAGAAGCCAACAATGGCAACGCCTCTCGCGTCACCGACGCAGCGATGCCCGTGGGCACGAGGAAGAGCCGGAACTCCTCGCGCGTCGTGCCGATGAGCAGGGGTATGCCGGCGGCGGAACCGTCGGCGATGCAGGCGAGTGGGACATCGGGGACGACGTCGCCGTCGACGACGGGAAACAGGCTCATGATGCCGAGCCCGCCGCTGAGCACCGTCGGCCCCCATCGGTCCGGGTCGGGGTCGGTCTGCATCGCCAGTCCCACGGCTGACTGAGCTGCCGTCACGAGGTCGGGGTCGAGGGCGGCGAAGGCCTCCGCCGTCGCAGGGACCGAAAGGCGAGCGGCGATCTCGCGGCTCACCCGGCTCGCGTCGTCGAGTGAGCAGACGGCCGTCGCGCCGCCGCTCTGGACGATGGCCCGGTGGAACAGCTCGCGTGCCGCGGGGGAGGCCATCAGAGTCGCCACGCTCATGCCGCCCGCGGACTCCCCGAACACGGTGACGTCATCCGGGTTGCCACCGAACGCAGCGACGTTGTCGCGCACCCATTGCAGGGCCGCGATCTGGTCGCGCAGTCCAGGTTCGTCGGGGCGCCGTCCAGCACCGCGAACCCGGGGACCCCGAGGCGGTAGTTGACGCTCACGAGCACCACGCCGTCGCGGGCGAACGCGGAGCCGTCGTACACGGCCAACGAGTTCGCGCCGCGGACGAACGCCCCGCCGTGGATCCACACCATCACCGGTCGGTCGGCTCCGTCGGTCGGTGCCCAGACGCTGACGTTGAGGTAGTCGACGCCAGGTGCCACCGAGCTCGGCAGGAGCGCATCCATCGGCGGTGGGTATGCCGCCTGGCTGGCTGTCGGTCCGGGCGAGGCCCCGTCCCGCTCACCGTCCCAGGGGACGACCGGCCCCGGGGCGCGGTACCGGTCCGCACCCACGGCCGGGGCGGCATACGGGATGCCGAGGAAGGCGTTGACGCCGTCGCGTGTCGACCCTCGAACCTGACCCCCGGTGACGCGCACGACTGGACCCATCGGCCCATCCAACCAGGCCGGAGGCGGCCCGGCATGCCGGTCGGCGCGTCGCGCGCCGCAGCTGCAGACTGCCGGCGAGATAGCGTGAACGCGGGGCCCTCACCGCAGGCTCAGGCGTTGTCCTCGATGTAGGCCTTGGGGTCCTTGTCCTCGTCAGGGACGCCCCTGCCCTGGGGGTGCTCGTAGAAGAACTGCAGCCATTGCATGGCGAGGTCGTGCCGTAGCTCGCCCGTCGTGCTCTTGAGGAAGTCGGGGAGGCCTTCGCGCTCCTCTTCGTCCATGTGCTGGCCGTTCTGTTTCCTGGCTTCACCGACGGCCGCGAACCACTGCTGTGTGCCGACCTCTTCAGCCCGGGCGGCCCTGATGGCGTCGCGAATCTCGTTGTGGTCGTGGATCGCGTCTTCGGTCTCGTCCTTGGGGTCACCGGACTCGCCCCGTTTGAGCAAGGAAGGATAGAAGATCGTCTCCTCGGCGTCGGCATGTGTTTCCAGCCGGATGGCCAAGGGCTCCCAGACGGCCCGCAGCTCCGCTTCGCTCCTGGCAGCATCGAGGTTGAAGAAGCGCTGCCTGAACCACTGGTGGTCTTCGACGATGAGATCGATGATGTCGGCCATGCCACACCCTAACGCTCACTCGGGCTCGCAGACTCGCGGTCAATGACCGCCGCCTCTGCCGCGCCGGAACAACTGTCAAGCATCACCCGGAACACTGTCAGCCATCAGCCGAAGGCCAAACGTCAAGCATCAGGCGAAGCAATACAGGGTGTGGTGGGGCAGGTCGGGCTTGAACCGACGACCGACGGATTATGAGTCCGCTGCTCTGACCGACTGAGCTACTGCCCCATCGAGCACGTCTGTGCCCGTAATCGGACATGGAGCGTGCTCAGGTTCGTCTGAGTCGGCCGAAGCCGACCCCGTGACATCGCAAAGTGTGTCAGAGCGTCAAGGGGGCTCGACCCGCGGAGGCCCCCAACCCAAAGCCGGCTGAGGCCGAAGCGCGCTAAGAAGCCTCAAATCGGGCGTTCGGCATACATTGGGGCCAAACGTCCTCAGTCGTCGTCGCCGGGCCGGTTCAGGGAGCACTCATGAGCAGCACGCCTCGGCGTCGGCGCCTATCGGGAATGGTGTTGGGGCTGGCACTCTTGGGCGTCATCGTGGCCGCCGCCGTCCTGGCCGTGGCAGCTCGCCAGCGGGCAGGCTCCCGGCTCCCCATCTGGGGGAGCCGAGCGGTAGGACGCTGGTGGGCTGGCTGGTGGCGGCCGGCTCTCGGCGCGGTGCCCTCGACCGTGCTGCTCGCCCGGGCCTGGCGCGGGCAGACGCGGTACCGGCGCTCCCACGCGGTGCTGCTGGACGCCGCCCGTCATCTCGACGAGGTCAGCGCTGTCAGCCCATCGGCGTCCACCGACGCCGATGGGCTGACTGACGTGCTGGCGGCGATGCGCCTGAGCGCTCTTCGGCTGCACGCCCAGCTCGCGCAGGAGCGAGCGTTCAGTGGCCAGGTCGCGCACCAGCTCCGGACCCCGTTGACTGCGCTGGGGCTGCAGATCGAAGAGCTCACGATGCATCCGGAGACCCCGCGTATGGTGCGGGCGGACCTGCAGCGCGCTCGCGCGGAGGTGGACCGGCTCGCCGACATCATCGCCGACCTGCTGGCCCTGGCCCGGCGCGGCAGCGTTGCCAGCGGGCCGTTACGAAACCGACCCGGCGGTCCTGGCCGTCCACGCCACGCACCGCTGGGCATCGACCGCCCGGGCCGCCGGGCGGGCGCTGCGGCTGGCCGGCGAGCTACCCATCTGTCAGGTGCCGGCCCCGGCGGGGCCGGCCTCGCAGGTGCTCGACGTCCTGATCGACAACGCGATCAAGCACGGCGTCGGGGACATCGAGGTCAGTGTCGACGTCATGGCCGACAGCGTCAGGCTGCGGGTCGCCGACCAGGGCACTCCCACGACCGCGGCGGTGGCACCGTCATCCTCGGCCGGCGAGGGGATCGGCTTGCCAGTGGCCGAGCAGCTTGCGGCGGCGTGCGGCGGTCGGATGGTCCGAGCACACCATCCCAGAACCGCGTTCGACCTCGTCCTGCCCCGCGAGAGTCCCGGCGGCTCGACCTCAGCTGTGCTCTCGAGCCGTTAGAGACGCCTGCGTGGGCCGGACCCGGCCGCCATCGGCCCGAGGCCAGACTGACCGCTTTTGCTCTCAGGGCTTCTCACACGTCGACGTGTCGGCAACGGGGCGCGTCCCGGGGGTAAGTCGGGCACACTAGGCGAATGCGCATCAAAGCACCCCGACCGCCGGCGTTCGCGACCCGATGAGCCCAGCTCCGGAGGCAAATGTCGGTGGGCAGCGGCGCGTCCTTGTCGTCGACGACGACGACCTGATCCTGGAGGTCGCCACGATGAGCCTGGAGGCCGTCGGGGGCTGGGTCGTGACCACCGCCGCCGATGGGCGCGAAGGCGTGGAACGGGCGACGGCAGAGCAGCCCGACGCCATCGTCATGGACGTCATGATGCCCGGGATGGATGGCCCGACGGCGGCGCTGGCACTGAAAGCTGAGCCTGCCACGCGCCATATCCCGATCGTCCTGCTGACTGCAAAGGTCCAGGCCGCAGATCGCGCCGCCTTCGCCAGCCTGCCGGTCGAGGGCGTGCTCGTGAAGCCCTTCGACCCGATGCTTCTGCCCGCGGAGCTGTCCGCACTGCTGGGCTGGTCCTGATGACCACCGACCCAGGCCGTGCCGACGGGGTCGAGCACAGCGAGCTCGATGATGCGATGGCCGGCTTCCGCGAGCGTGCCCGGATCAGCAATGGTGCCCGGGCCGACGTCATCGCCCAAGCCCTGCAGGCCCTGCTCGACGGCGACCTGCCCGAGGAGATGCGGCTCAACGCGCGCGCCGCCGCGCACTCGCTCGCGGGGTCCGCAGGCACCTTCGGCTTCCCGCTGGCGAGCCGGCTTGGCCGGGACCTGGAAGCACTGTTGGACACCATCGACGCCGACCCGCAAGCGCAAGCCCGGGCCGGTCTGGAGCAGGTGGCGTTGCTGCGCCAGGCTCTGGCCGACCCCGCCGACCCCGCCGACCCCGCCGACGCCGCCACGCCGGGGGAGAGGCTTCCCGTGGCTAGCGAACCTGACCTGCTGGGGCCGGACCTGACCAGTGGTCACGCGCTGCGACGCGGCCTGCTGATCGCCGCGGTGGTGTCGCTCGTGTTGCCGCTGCTGGTGGTGATCACGGCTCTGACCGGTTTTGACCAGGTGAGCCGCGCGCACGACAACGCCGTGCTGCTGTTGACGGCCCAGAGGTACCAGCAGGACGCGGACATGCTGCACGACACTCTCCATGCCGACGTCTTGGCGGCGGTCCTCAGCCACACCCAAGCTGGGGCAAGCCGCCCGGCGGCGCAGGAGGCCGTCAGCGCGCACGTCGCCCGGTTGGACAGTGACCTGCGGCGCTTGGACCCGGTCGACAGCCCACGCTGCGCTCGCAGCGCAAGTCGACCAGCTGCGTCCGCGCCTGCAGTCCTACGGCGCGCAGGCCGTGGCCCTCGTGGGCCTGGCCGCGACCAACCCGCCGGCCGCCCGAGCCCAGCTTCCGCGCTTCGAGCGCGCCTTCGCCGCTCTGGAGCAGCCTCAGGCCGACCTGACCACCAACCTGGCCAGGCAAGCCGCCGTCGAGAGCGCGGCCGCCGTCAGCGAGCAGAGGCGGGCCGTGGCGTGGACCGTCGCGGCGGCTGCCGCCGTGCTGGTGGTGATGCTGATGCTCGCCTTCTTCCTCTACCGGCTGGCTCGCCGCAACGACGCACTGCTGCGCAACCTGAAGAGCACCAGCGAGCGACAGGCCCACACCAACGACGAGCTGCAGGCTGCCCAGCAGCTGGCACACATCGGGAGCTGGCAGTGGGACCCCCGCACCGGGGCCACTGAGTGGAGCGAGGAGTTCTACCGGATCCTGGGTCTGGAACCGCACACACCCGGCTCCCACGAGGAGCTGTTCGCCGCGCGGGTCCACCCCGAAGACCTGGCCGAGGTGATGCGGAACCGTCATGCGGTGGCCCAGTCTCCCGCTGACGTCGAAGGGCAGTACCGCATCGTTCGGCCCGACGGGGCGGTGCGCGAGGTCGTCGCCCATGGCAAGGCGATCCGTGATGCCGATGGCCAGTTCGTGCGTTTGGTCGGCACCATGCAGGACGTCACCGAGCAGCGTGCCCTGGAGCGGATGAAGGACGAGTTCGTCGCCGTCATCAGCCACGAGCTGCGCACGCCGCTGACCTCCATCCGAGGCGCCCTGGGGTTGCTCGCCGGCGGTGCCGTCGGCGCGCTGCCACCCAAGGCTCAGCGGATGGCCGATGTCGCCCTGAACAGCAGCCAGCGACTGGTGCGCCTGGTCAACGACATCCTCGACATCGAGAAGATGGCCGCAGGAAAGCTCGAGCTCGACCTGGCTCCGCTGCCCGCAGCCCAGATCGTCGCGGGCGCCATCGAGGAGATGCGGGCCATGGCCGCGCAGGCCGACGTCACGCTGGCCGCCCTGCCCATCAACGCCACGGTGCTCGCAGACCCGGACCGAGTGGCGCAAGCCCTGACCAACCTGATCAGCAACGCCATCAAGTTCTCTCCGCCGGGAAGCACGGTGCTGCTGGCGGCCGGGCCGACCGGACTCCAAGAACCTCGTGCAGTTCACCGTCACCGACCAGGGCAGCGGCATCCCGGCCGACCAGCTCGAGGCCATCTTCGACCGGTTCACCCAGGCCGATGCCTCCGACAGCCGCGCCAAAGCGGGCACCGGCCTGGGGCTGCCCATCTGTCGCGGGATCATCGAGCAGCACGGCGGACGGATCTGGGCCACCAGTGAGGTCGGGCAGGGCACCACGTTCACCTTCACCCTTCCGGCAGCGCCGGCTCCCGGCGAAGAGATGGGCGCCGGGCCGCTCCCGGTGGGCGCGGTCCTGGTCTGCGACGACGACCCCGACGTGGTCGAGGTCCTCTCCGCGATGCTCGAGTCCCATGGTTATGCCACCCTGCGCGCCCATAGTGGCCCCGAGGCCCTGGCCTTGGCCGGCGACCAGGCGCCCAGCGTGGTGGTGATGGATCTGCGGATGCCGGGCATGTCCGGCTGGGAGACCATCGCAGCGTTGCGGGCCGACCCTGTGACGGCGGACATCCCGATCATCATCTTGTCTGCGCTGGCCCCCGACGACATGGCGGTCCCCGCGGCGTCGTCCTGGCTGACCAAGCCGGTCGACCAGCAGGCCCTGATGGCCTCGCTACGCCGGGCCCTGGGGACCGGGCCGACCACCAGCGTCCTGGTGGTCGAGGACGACGAAGACGTCGCCGAGATGCTGGCGATGTTCTTCACCGACCACGGCGTTCGTGCTCGGGTCGCCCACACCGGCGCCCAGGCGCTGGCCATGAGCCGTGAGGTGCCCCCGGACCTGCTCGTCCTGGACCTGGGTCTGCCGGACATCGACGGGTATGCCGTGGTCGAGGAGCTACGACGCGAGGAGCGGCTGCGGACGCTACCCCTGCTGGTCTACACGGGCACCCAGCTCAGCGCCGAGGACCGGCGTCGCCTGCTGCTCGGTCAGACCCGGTTCGTGACCAAGTCCGGGGAGTCCTGGGACGAGTTCGCACGCAAGGTCATCGGCCTGCTGCGCACCCTCACCGCCGACTCCTGAGGAAGGACGAGCGTGACTGGCGAGCAGACGGGAAGATCATTGCGGGGCGCCGTGGGCGTTCCCCGTTTTGCCGAGTCCGCGCTGGCTGAGCGGCTGGGCCTGGCCACGTACGTCGCCGAGCCGGGCCCGATCGGCCGATGGCTGTATGTCAGTGGTGCAGTCAGCCGCATTCTGGGCTTCACCGCCGAGCAGCTTCAGAGCGACCCGGGTATCTGGATGGCCCACATCCACCCTCATGACCAGGGCATGGTCCTGTCCCAGGAGCGTTCTGCCGCCGACACCTGCGGTCGGGCGTGCTCGGAGTACCGGGTCATCCGTCCCGACGGGCAGGTCGTGTGGGTCCTTGATGACGCAGTCATGGAGCAGGGACCCGACGGCGAGGGGCTGCTCCACGGCTTCCTGCTGGACATCACCACCCGCAAGCGCACCGAGCTGAAGCTGGCCGCCCACGTCGAGATCGTCGAAGCAGTGGCCGCTGGCGCAGAGCTGGCACAGGCACTGATGCTGCTCGTACGCGCAGTGGAACGGCTCAGCGGGCCTGCCCGGTGCGTCATCGAGACCGATGACCTCACCGCCACCGGCGGACCCGGGATGGCGGTGGGGGCCCTCGGTGTGGATCGTTCTGAAGCTGCCGGCGACCCTCACGGTCCGGTGCGGACCACGCCCATTCACTCGGCCACCGGTGCGGTGCTAGGACGCCTCGTGCTGCGATACCCGCCCGGGGTGCAGCCCCCGGAAGCCGACGCTGACCTGCCCGAGTGGGCGGCCCAGCTGGCAGCTCTGGCCATCGTCCGGCCGGCGAACACCACCAGATGGCCTCCTCGGAGGCGTTGCTGTCCGCGACGCTGGAGTCGACGGTCGACGGGATCCTGGTCGTGGACCGCGCGGGCCGGATCGTCGGGCACAACCCGACCTTCGCCCGCATGTGGGGGCTCGACCCACACCTGCTGGAGTCCGGTAGCGACGCCCGCGTGATGGCCTCCGTCGTCGACCACCTCGTGGACCCCTACGGTTTCATCGCCAGGGTCGAACAGCTCTACTCCCACCCGGAGATGACCAGCTTCGACGAGCTGACGTTCCGCGACGGCCGAGTCTTCGAGCGCTACTCCCAACCGGAGCGCGTCGGCGACGCCATCACGGGCCGGGTCTGGAGCTTCCGCGACGTCACCGAGAAGCGACGCCTCCAGGCTGACCTCCACGACAGCCAGGACAACCTGCGGCTGTGGGTAGCCCAGGTGCGCGACATCGCGATCTACAACCTCGATCCCACCGGCCGTGTCATCACCTGGAACGCCGGCGCGCAGCAGATCAAGGGCTACGCCGAGCAGGACATCCTCGGCCAGCACTTCTCGGTGTTCTACCCCGAGGAGGACGTCGCGGCGGGGAAACCCGAACGTCAGCTGGAGACCGCCCGCGTGCAGGGTCGCGCGGTGGACGAGGGGTGGCGCGTCCGCAAAGACGGGTCCCGCTTCTGGGCCAGCGCGGTCCTGACCGCGCTACACGACCAGCAGGGGCAGCTCCGAGGGTTCGGCAAGGTCACCCGAGACATCACCGAGCGGCACGCCGCCGAGCTGGCGCTGCAGCACCAGGCGCGCACCTTGGAACTGCTCAGCACCGTCGCCACCGCGTCGAACTCGGCCATCGGGGTGGAGCAGGCCTTGAGCGCCGCGTTGGAGTCCTTCGCCCAGTTCGGCGGGTGGCAGCTGGCCCACGCCTACCTGACCGACCACGACGACCCCACGGCTCTTGCGCACTCGGTCTGGTATGAGCAGACGCCGGTGCGTTCGCCGACTTCCGGGACGCCACGCAGGCGCTTTCCACGCGTCAGGTGAGGCTGGTCCACGCCATGCTCTCGAACCCCTCGCCGGTCTACCTGTCTCCCCTGGAGGCCGACCCGCATTTCGTCCGTTACGAAGCCGCCTGCCGGGCCGGTCTGGTCGCCACCTGTGCCTTTCCCATCCTGGTGGGTCACGAACCCGTCGGCGTGCTGGAGTTCTTCAGCTCCCAGGCCATGGAGCCCCCCGATGACCTCCTGCGGATCATGGACCAGGTCGGCACCCAGCTGGGCCGAGTCGTCGAACGTCACCGCGCCGAGCTGCGTCAGACCCGTCACGCCCAACAGCTCGAGCAGCTGTCCACCCAGCTGGAGACCGTCCTGAACTCGGCAGGCGAAGGCATCTACGGGCTGGATACCGCCGCGTCGGGTCACGTTCGTCAACCACGCCGGCGCCGCGCTGCTCGGACGGTCCCGCGAAGACATGGTCGGTCGCCTCGAAGCCGAGGTGATCCCCACCGAGCCGGACAGCGATGGCGATGAGCCCGACGCGACCGGCCGTCGGAACATCAGCCGACACCGCCGCGCCGACGGCACCCATTTCGAGTCCGAGTCCATCGCGGCCCCCATCGTGCAGGACGGGCAGGAAGCCGGCACGGTCGTCGTCTTCCGCGACGTCAGCGAACGCCGTGCTCTCGAGCGCCTGAAGAACCAGTTCATCTCCGTGGTCAGCCATGAGCTGCGCACGCCGTTGACATCGATCCGCGGCGCCCTGGGTCTCCTCGACGGGGGCGTCGCCGGGCCCCTGCCACCCCGGGCCACTCGCATGGTGCACGTGGCCATGACCAGCACCGACCGCCTCATCCGACTCATCACCGACATCCTGGACGTGGAGCGCATCGCCGCGGGCCAGCTCGCCCTGCATCGCGACACCGTCCACGTCAGAGCGCTCATCGCCACCGCCGTCGAGGAGACCGCCGTCCTGGCCACCGAACGAGACGTGCGCGTCGCGATCGGTGGCACGCCCGGTGTGGTCCTGGCCGACGGAGACCGAGTCATCCAGATCCTGACCAACCTGATCGGCAACGCGATCAAGTTCTCACCCGCTGGCTCCACCGTCGAGCTGAGCACGACGGTCACCGGTCACGACGTTCGCTTCGACGTCGCCGACCACGGCAGGGGAGTCGAGGCCCGTGACCTCGACGTCATCTTCGAGCCCTTCCGACAGGCCGACTCCTCCGACACCCGCCACCATGGCGGCAGCGGACTGGGGCTCGCCATCTGCCGCGGGCTGGTCGAGCAGCACGGGGGCCGCATCTGCGCCGGCCCCACGCCCGGTGGCGGAGCGACGTTCTCGTTCACTCTGCCCGTCGGTGATCGGCCTCCAGCCGAGGACTCCTGACCTCGCGGCATACGCACGCTCACGTCGCTGGTGGATCAGGCGGAAGGGGTGCCGCGGTAGCGGCGGACCTTGGCGCGATCCCCGCAGGTGGCCATGTCGCACCAGCGCCGCAGCTTGTTTCGGGAGCGGTCGAGGAAGGGGTGCGTGCAGCGGTCGTCGGCGCAGACCCAGCGCACCGGACGGCCCCGTCGGTCCGGTCCGCGAACAGCTCCACGCCAGCCTGGGCGACAGCGGCGAGGCAGGCGTCAGCGTCACCCCGGCGCGCCCGTCGACCGTCAGGGCCGAGCGTCTGCGCGGGTCCCTGCCGACGCGCGACACGGTTGAGAGCCGACCGGCTGCGCTCTGGTGGCGGAGATCCCTCGACCAGGGCGCACACGCAAGCAGGTACAGGTGCTCGCGGAGCTGCCGGGCCGCCACGAGATCGGATCCACTCACCGCGGGAGGCCGGTCCACCAGGCCGGCATCGACGTACCAGGCAGCCAGGGCGGCACGGTCGACCAGGCCCTCTTCGTCGGCCGTTCCGCGTTCGCTGAGCGTGCCCACGAAGTCGAGCGCCGTGTTCCCCGCGATGTGCACCATGCTCATGTCACCAGTTTGACGGGTTACGCCTCAGGTGGCAAGGTCGCATACACGTAACCGGTTGAAGGGGTGTCGCTGTGTTCGGAAAACGCTTGGGGGCGTTCATGGTGGCGGCGGTTCTGGTGCGCTGTATGGACGCCGGCGCGACCGGCGCACGCACGGTGCTGGAGCGCGGCGCCTGGCGGCCCGCACCGGGAGGCCGGCCCGCCGCATCGCTACCGCGCTCCTCACCAGCCCTCTCTGGCCGGCGCTTCGCTTGCGTGCCCCGACTCGACGTCGTGTCCGGCGATACAGCTCCTGTCACACCCGATTGCCTGGGTGGCCGGCCGCACGCGTAACCGTCATGGTTGCTGTGGGCGGACGCTGGCGCTCTGGTGCGCGAGCGCCGCCGGGTGGCGTGGCTGACGCCGCTGCTCTTCTTCGTCTGCTGGTGCTGCACTTCTACACGGCATCGATGGCCACCCTGGCCTCGGGTCTGATCGTGTGCGCGATGATCGTGGCGAAGCCATCCGAGTGGCCACGGCCGTGGGTGACGCTTGCGCGCTGGGCGGGCCTCGCCATCCTCGGGATCGTCATGGACGCTTTCGTGCTCGTGCCCACCTACGTCGCGGTCGAGCACTCGGCGATACCAAGGACGTCCCGTTCGTCCCGGGCACGTGGCTGGACTGGGCCGGTCGGCTCCTGGTCGGCACCGAGGGACTCGGGTCGGCCCCGTCGCTCGGTATCGGCGTCCTCCTCGGTGCTGTGCTGGCCACCTGCGTCGCGCTGACGATTCGGGACCGTCGCACTCTCACGGGCTCGGGCTCCTGGTCCTCGTGGCCGTCTCCCTGCGCTGGCACCCGACCGCGATCGCCTGCACGGCTTTGACAGCCCTGATGGCAACTTCTTCCGCGAGGCGTTCGTCCTGGTCGCCATACAGGTGATCCTGCTGTGGCAGCTGCTCCCGCCTTGTCCGCTCACGGCCCGAAGCGTTCGGGGCTGACGGCCTTCGCCGTGGCCGTCGCGTATGCCATGGTGGTCGCCCTGACGCGGGGGAGCCATGTGGTCACTGCTCGGACAGCGGTGGCGTCCGTGGTCCTCGCTGCGTTGGCCGTGGTCGTGATCACGGCGCCTGCGCGCGGTCGACGCCTCACCTACGCTCGCCGTAGCGGCGCCCCGGTCCTCGTCGCAGCGGCTCGCCGCCGCGGTCGTCGCCCCGCGGCGGGAGTCGCGGTTGGCGGCCTGAGGTCCCTCGATGGCCTGTCGGCCAGGGCTACGTCGTCCTTCGCCTCCCTGTGCGGCGGCCACCAGCTCCGCGATCGCGTCGATGCGCACCACGACCAACGACCCCATGCTCTTCGACCGAACCCGCCCACCCGTCACCAGATGCGGCCCGCTCCGGGCTGTCCGCAGTGCTGCGTCATGCCCCGTTGCGACGGGTCGCGCTGCTCACCTGGGTCGGGGCCTTCCTCGTCTCCGCCGCCCTGCTCACGGGGATGAGCCTGGGTGAGGAGCAGGCCACCGGCTACGGCGGGTGGGTGGCGGTGGCTTTCGGACTCGGCAGCCTGGTCGGCGGACTTGCCCTGACCGTCCGCCCCCTGAGGATGGAGCCGGACCGGGGGATGGTGCTCTTCGTCGCCGCGCTCGCACCACCACTGGTCGCCGTCGTCCTGCTCGAACGATGGTTCCCAGCCGTCGTGGCCGCCTACGCAGTCCTTGGCCGTGTTCGTCGCACCCCCGACGGTCCCGCCCTGGCAGTCGTCACGGCTTCTGAGCCTCGCCGCCCGCGGCGAGTACGCACCCCCCGAGGCCCGCGGATCCGTCTTCGTGACGGTCGCGGGAACGAAGGTGGCCTTTTCCTCCGCCGGGACCGCACTGGCCGGTCTGGCAGCAGGCTGGGACGCACGGGCGACGCTCACGGTCCTCGCCGCTGTGGCGGTGGCGAGCAGCATCCCCGCCGGGGTCGTCATCCGCCGCGCCGGTGGCGGCACAGGTGAAAGCGCTGGTGCAGATGTGATCCATGGTGCAGAATGGGCCACGCACAGCAACTGAAGATCACGGCATCAGCCGAGCCACCCGTGCAGAGGTTCGTGGGGAAGACGTCCCTCGCACACCAAGGAGGCCCGGATGTCTGTCGCGATGCCGCGTGTCATGACCCGCGGGGTGGTGTTCGTTCACTCCACCCCAGCAGCGCTGTGCCCGCACATCACGTGGGCGCTGGAGGCGGTTCTGCAGAGCCCGCTCTCCATCGACTGGACCCCTCAGCCTGCCGGTGCCTCACTCGTCCGCGCGGAGTTCCCGTGGTCGGGTGTCCAAGGCACCGGCGCCAAGCTCGCCTCCTCGCTGCGCGGCTGGGACGGCCTGCGCTATGAGGTGACCGAGGAGCCGAGCGCCGGCAGCGACGGCTCGCGCTGGTCGCACACCCCTCGCCTCGGCATCCACCACACGTGGACCTCCGCCAGCGGCGACGCGGTCGTCAACGAGGACCGCCTGCGCGAGGTCATCCGGCTCGCCCAGGGCTCGCCGGAGGCGATGGCGGAGATGATCGACGAGCTGCTCGGCAGCGAGTGGGACGCCGAGCTGGAGCCCTTCCGGTATGCCGGTGACGGGGCTCCCGTGCGCTGGCTGCACAAGGTCGGCTGACCGCCTTCCGGCAGCCCGCTGACCTGCTCCTTTCCGGGCTTTTGGGGCATTCCCGGTAGTCTGTCGCGCTGACCGCCAGACCTGGGAGGTGCCAGTGACCCGCCGCAACGCCCGCACTGCCGGGCTCATCGCCGCAGCAGCCGTCGTGCTGCTGTGGTCCGCCTGGCGCATCGTCGACGCCCGGCTGAACGTGGGCACGGCGATCGCCGCCTGGAGCCTGTGGCTCGTGCTCGCCGTCGCCCTGGCGTCGGCTGTCGCCTACCTGCGTGAGCTCGTGCAGCATCGAGGCGCCTCGCGCCGGGTCGGTTGGCGGCCGGTGCCCGGAGTCGCGCTGCTGTGGATCGCCGGTCTGGCGACCGTGGCGGTGTTCGGGTTCCTCATGCCGGACGCCGGGGCCGCCTCGACGCGGCAGCCAGGCGCCGGTGGCCGCCGGCTCGACCCGGCTCCGGCGATCGCCGACGACCCCGTCCTCGTCGCCGACGACCGCCAGCCCGACCACCGCGAGCCCGACGACCTCGGCCACACCGACGCGCAGCGCATCGGTGTCCAGGTCTCAGTCCAGGGCAGTCCCGGTCGCCGTCCAGACCGCGGCGCGTCACGCCCCGCCCGGTCTCGACGACCTCAGCCCCGAGGCCGGCGACCAGCCCCACCCCGACCCCGACGTCGAGCACCACGTCGAGCGCCGCTGGTCAGCCATCCCGCTCCTGCCCAACGGCAAGCCCCGGCCGACGAAGTAGGGGACACGCGGCCCGGCCTCAGACGCTCGTGAAGACCACCGCGACGTTGTGGCCACCGAAGCCGAACGAGTTGTTCAGCGCCGCGATGTCGCCCTCGGGCAGCTTGCGCGCCTCGCCGTGGACCACGTCGAGCTTGATCGCCGGGTCCAGGTCGTCGAGGTTGGTCGTGGCCGGCGCCACCCGGTCGTGCAGCGCGAGGACGGTCAGGACACCCTCCAGGGCGCCGGCGGCACCGAGCAGGTGACCGGTCATCGACTTCGTCGCGCTGACCGGCATACCGTCCGCGTCGTCGCCGAAGGCGCGCCGGATGGCGTTGGACTCGGCGACGTCGCCCACGGGGGTGGACGTCGCGTGCGCGTTGACGTGGACGATGTCCTTGGGGGACAGGCCCGCGCGCTGCACCGCCTCGACCATCGCGCGTGAGGCGCCGGCGCCCTCGGGCTCGGGGGCCGCGATGTGGTGGGAGTCGGCCGACATGCCGAGCCCGGCGAGCTCGGCATAGATCTTCGCGCCGCGAGCCTTGGCGTGCTCGTACTCCTCGAGCACCATCACGGCCGCACCCTCGCCCAGCACGAAGCCGTCGCGACCGGTGTCGTAGGGGCGCGAGGCGTGCTCGGGGTCGTCGTTGCGGGTCGACAGTGCCTGCATGGCGGCGAAGCCGGCGATGGGCAGCGGGTGGACCGCACCCTCGGTGCCGCCGGCGACGGCCACGTCGGCGCGGCCGCTGCGGATCATCTCCGCGGCATACCCCATGGCCTCCAGGCCCGAGGCGCACGCGGACACGGGGGTGTGGGCACCGGCGCGCGCACCGAGCTCGAGTGACACGGCGGCCGACGAGGCGTTCGGCATGAGCATGGGCACCGCGAGGGGGAAGACCCGGCGGGGCCCCTTCTCGCGCAGGTTGTCCCACTGCGAGAGCAGGGTCCAGACGCCGCCGATGCCCGTGCCGATGCACGCGGCGAGGCGCTCGGGGTCGAGCTCGGGGGTGCCGGCATCCGCCCAGGCCTCGCGGCTGGCGATGAGGGCGTACTGGGCGCTCGGGTCGAGCCGGCGCACCTCGACCTTGGCGAGCACCTGGTCCGGAGGAGTGTGGATCATCGCCGAGAAGGTGACGGGCAGGTCGTACTGCTCCACCCAGTCATAGGGCATGGTGCGGGCGCCAGAACGGCCCGCGAGAATCGCGTCCCAGGTCTCCGGGACGGTGCCGCCCACCGGGCTGGTGGCGCCCAGTCCCGTGACGACGACGCGTCGCTGCTCGGTCATGGCTGGATCTGCTCCTTCGTGGGGATGGTGCGTCGGTGGTGCGCCGGCGCGGAGCGGTGGCTGGCACTCGGATCTACGAGTATGCCGCCGCCGCCCCGCGCCGGTCAGGCTCAGCTCTGGTTGGAGGCGATGAAGCTGACCGCGTCGCCGACCGTCTTGAGGTTCTTGACCTCGTCGTCGGGGATGCGGACGCCGAACTTCTCCTCGGCGTTGACCACGATGGTCATCATCGACAGCGAGTCGATGTCGAGGTCGTCGGTGAAGGACTTCTCCGGCTGCACCGACTCGGTGTCGAGGCCGGTCTCCTCGTTGACGATCTCCGCGAGGCCCTCGAGGATCTCCTGCTCGCTCTGCGCCATCTGGCTCAGCTCCTTAGTGGTTGATGTGCGATGGGTGTGACTGCGTTGGTCGGCCCGGTTCACCCGCGGACCAGCGGGAGTCTGTCAGGGCAGGACGACGACCTGCGCGGCGTAGACCAGCCCGGCGCCGAACCCGATCTGCAGGGCGAGCCCGCCGTGGGGCGCCTCGCCCTCGCGCAGCATCCGCTCGGTGGCCAGGGGGATCGAGGCGGCCGAGGTGTTCGCGGTCTCGGCGATGTCCCGCGCGACGGGGATGTCCTGCGGCAGCTTGAGCTGCTTGATCATCGCGTCGATGATCCGCATGTTGGCCTGGTGGGGGATGAAGGCGTCGAGGTCCTCGGCGCGCACGCCCGCGGCGTCCAGCGCCTTCTGGGCGACCGGGGCCATGCCCCAGACCGCCCAGCGGAAGACGGCCTGGCCCGCCATGCCGATGGCGGGGGAGCCGAGCCCGTCGGCGTCCTTGAGCTCGACCCAGCTGTCGCGCTGGGAGATGGTCCGCCACTGGGAGCCGTCCGAGCCCCACACGGTGGGCCCGATGCCGGGGGTGTCGCTGGGGCCGACGATGGCCGCCCCGGCACCGTCGCCGAAGATGAACGCCGTACCCGCGGTCGGTGGGGTCGGTGAAGTCGGAGAGCTTCTCGACGCCGACCACGAGCACGTGCTGGGCCGAGCCGCCGCGGACCATGTCGCTCGCCAGGCTGATGCCGTGGCAGTAGCCGGCGCAGGCCGCCGAGATGTCGAACGCGGCACCCCGGATGCCGAGCCGGTCCGCGAGGATCGGCGCGGCCGCAGGCGTCTGGTACGGGTGGGTCACCGTCGCGACGATCACGGCGTCGACCTGCGCGGCCTCGAGGCCCGCGGAGGCCAGGGCCTCGCGGGTCGCGGCCTCCGACATGTCGACCACGGACTCGTCCTTGGCGGCGAAGCGGCGGCTCTTGATGCCGGAGCGCTCCTGGATCCACTGGTCGGAGGAGTCGATCGCCTCGACGATCTCGGAGTTGGGGACCACGCGTGACGGCCGGTAGCCGCCGACGCCGAGGATGCGGCTGTGGCTGGCACCCGTCGCCTGCGTGATGATCCCGGTGCCCTTGGGAGTGGGTGTGCTCATGTCAGTCCTTCGAGGCGTGGGTCTGGTCGGTGACGAGCTGCTGGGCCGCCGCGAGGTCGTCGGGCGTCTTCACTGCCAGTGTGGTCACTCCTGGCATCGCCCGCTTGGCGAGACCGACCAGCGTGCCGGCCGGAGTGAGCTCGATGAGCGTGGTGACGCCCATCGACACCATGGTCTGCATGCACAGGTCCCAGCGGACCGGGCTGCTCACCTGCCGGACGAGCCGGGTCAGCGCCTCGGAGCCGTCGGTCACGACGGCGCCGTCGGCGTTGGAGAGCAGGGGCACGGAGGGCGCCTGCGTCTCGAACCCCTCGGTCAGTGCCGTGAGGGCCTCGACGGCCGGGGCCATGTGGTGGGTGTGGAACGCGCCCGCCACCTGGAGGGGGATGACCCGCGCCTTGGCGGGCGGGTCGGCGGCCAGCGCGGCGAGCTGCTCGAGGGTGCCCGCGGCGACCACCTGCCCGGCGCCGTTGGCGTTGGCGGCCGTCAGCCCGTGCCGCTCCAGCGCGGCGGCGACCTCTGCGGGGTCTCCGCCCAGCACGGCGCTCATGCCCGTCGCCGTCACCGCGCTGGCGGCGGCCATGCCCTGGCCGCGCTCGCGGACGAACGTCATGGCGTCACGGTCGCTCAGCACTCCCGCCAACGCCGCGGCGGTGATCTCGCCGACCGAGTGCCCGGCGGTCACGCCCACGGCGGAGCCGGGACCCTCGGGGAGCAGGACGGCTGCCGCGGCCAGCCCGGCCGCCACGATGAGCGGCTGCGCGACGGCCGTGTCCTTGATCGTCTCGGCGTCGGAGGTGGTGCCATGCGCCACGAGGTCGAGTCCCGCGACCTCGGACAGGCTCTCGAGCCTCGTGCGGAAGGCGGGCAGCTCCAGCCAGGGCGAGAGGAAGCCAGGGGTCTGTGAGCCTTGTCCGGGGCAGACGATCGCGATCACGGTCCCAGCCTTGCCGTCGCGGCGTGACCTCACCGTGACCGTTTGGCACCAACATCCCGGGCATGTTTTGGAGGAAACCTCCAAAGCGGAGCGTCAGCGCACGCTGCGCAGCCGACCCAGTGCCAGGGCGATCCGGACGGTGTGGGCGTCGTGGGGGTCGGTGAGCTGGTATCCCGTGAGGTCGGCGATCTTGCCCAGTCGGTAGCGGACGGTGTTGGGATGGACGAACAACAACCGCGCCGTGCCCTCCAGCCCGCCGGCGGACTCCAGGTAGACCGAGGCGGTGTCGAGCAGCGAGCCGCTGGCCGACGCTCAGCGGATGCCAGATGCGGTCGAGCAGCAGGGCGCGGGCGGGGGCGTCGCCGACCAGGACGCGCTCGGCCAGCAGGTCGTCAGCGGCGACCGGGCGGGGTGCCTGGGGCCAGGCGTGCGCGCAGGACTGGCCGGCGAGCGCCGCCCGCGCCGAGCGCCCTGCGGCGAAGAGGTGGGGTACGCGTGGTCCGACGACCACGGGACCGTCGCCGAAGTGGTCGGTCACCGCCCGGGTCGCCTCGAGCGGGTCTTCGGCGTTGCCGAGGATGCACACGAGCCGGCGCCCCTGGATGGCCGCCAGCGTGTCGACCCCGACGCGCTGGGCCGCGCGGCGCAGGCCGTCCACGACCCCCGCCGGGCTGCCCGACGGGCGTGCTCCCCGCCACCACCGCGACCCGTGTGGTGGTGCCCCAGCCGAGCGCGGCGGCCCTGGACTGCATCGAGTCGTCGGCCTCACCACGGAGCACCGCGTCGACGACGAGTCCCTCGAGCCGCGCGTCCCAGGCGCCGCGCGCCTCGGCCGCGTGGGCATAGACCTCCGCGGCGGCGAAGGCGATCTCGCGGGAGTACCGCAGGACCGACTCCCGCAGAGCCTGCTCCTCGCCGGGCTCGGCGAGGGCGGTCGCGTCGAGCTCCACGACGTCGACCACCGACCGCACCAGGTCGAGCGTCTGGCGCAGCGTGATCGAGCGGGTCAGCTCACGCGGGGCCGTGCCGAAGACGTCGGCGGTCACCGGGACCTGGTCGCCGCCGGCGCGCAGCCAGGCGATGAAGGCCCCGATGCCGGCCTGTGCCACGAGTCCCACCCAGGAGCGGTCCTCGGCCGACAGGGCGCGGTACCACTCGTGGCTGGCCTCCATCCGCCGCGTCGCGGCGGTGGACAGCTCGCCCGCAGCCCGCTCGACCCGCTGCAGGGTGACCAGCGAGGTGTCGAGGTGCGTGGACGGCATACGGGAAGTCTATTTGTATGCCGTCCACAACGGCGGCGTCTGCGCCGCCCGCGAGCGGTCAGCCGACGTGGTCGCGCCAGCTGTGCTCGGGCTCGTAGCCGAGCACCCGGCGGGCCTTGTCGATCGACAGCAGCGTCTCGTGGTCGCCGAGCTCGCGACGCACCTCGACGTCGGGGAAGACCTCGGCCATGAGGTCGCTGCTGGTCCGGCTCATCACCGTGTCGGCGTTGGCGATGATGAACACCTCGCAGCCGGGATCGGGGTGCTCCAGGGCCCGCCGCACGGCCTGGGCGCCGTCGCGGGCGTCGATGTAGCCCCAGAGGTTCCACTTGCGCAGCTGCGGGTCGGCGTCGAAGGAGGGGAAGGCGGCGTAGTCGCCCACCTCCATGACGTTGGAGAACCGCAGTCCCACCATGCTCAGCGCCGGGTCCCAACGGCAGAAGTGCCGGGCCATCTCCTCCTCGAGCGCCTTGTTGAGCGAGTAGGTCGACTCGGGCCGCGGCGCGTACTCCTCGTCGACCGGTGCGTAGGGCGGGGGAGTGTCGAACGGCAGGCCGAGCACCGTCTCGCTGGAGGCCCAGACCACCTTGCGGATCCCGGCGGCCCGGGCCGCGGCGAAGACGTGGAAGGTCGCGGCCGAGTTGTTGGCGAAGGTGGCGGCGTTGCTCACCAGCCCCGGGCGCGGGCACCGCGGCCAGGTGCACGACGGCGTCGATGGCGCCCCGGTGCTCGTCGACGTCACCGGCGAGCGCCTCCACCACCTGGCCGTAGTCGGTGAGGTCGACCGCGACGAAGGGCGTGACCGCCTCCGCCGGTCGGTGCTGGTCGAGGGCCAGCACGTCCCAGCCCTGGTCGACCAGATGGGTGACCACCGCCCGCCCGAGCTTGCCCGAGGCGCCGGTGACGGCGACGCGACCGGGCGAGCTCGGCATCCGGGCGCTCAGCTCTCGCCGCCGGCGTTGCCGGACGTGCCGGCCGTGACGTCGAGCAGGCGGTAGCGGGCGGCCGCCTCGCGAGCCACGTCGGCCGAGATCTCCCCGCGGGCGGCCAGCATCTGCAGAGCGCGCACCGCGACGGAGGGACCGTCGATGTGGAAGAACCGGCGGGCCGCCGGACGGGTGTCGGAGAAGCCGAACCCGTCGGCACCCAGCGACGCGAAGTCGCCCGGCACCCAGGGCTGGATCTGGTCCTGGACCTGACGCATGTAGTCCGACACCGCGACGACCGGACCACGGGTGTCCTTGAGCCGCTCGGTGACATAGGGAGTGCGCGGCTCGTCCTCGGGGTGGAGGAAGCGCTGCTCGTCGCACGCCATGCCGTCGCGCCGCAGCTCGCTCCACGAGGTCACCGACCAGACGTCGGCGACGACGCCCCAGTCGTTGCGCAGCAGCTCCTGGGCCTCCAGGGCCCACGGGACGCCGACGCCCGACGCCAGCAGCTGGGCGCGAGGTGCCTCGTCGCCGAGCCCCTCGGTGCTGCCCGGGGCGAAGAGGTGCATGCCCCGCAGGATGCCCTCACGGTCGACGTTCTCCGGCTCGGCCGGCTGGCTCATCGGCTCGTTGTAGACGGTGACGTAGTAGATGAGGTTCTCCGGGTTGTCGCCGTACATGCGGCGCAGCCCGTCCTCCATGATGTGCGCGATCTCGAACGCGAAGGCCGGGTCGTAGGCGACGACCGCCGGGTTGGTCGCCGCCAGCAGCGGGCTGTGCCCGTCGGCGTGCTGCAGGCCCTCGCCGGTCAGCGTGGTGCGCCCGGCCGTGGCGCCGATGAGGAAGCCACGGGTCATCTGGTCGGCAGCCGCCCAGATCGAGTCGCCGGTGCGCTGGAACCCGAACATCGAGTAGAAGATGTAGATCGGCAGCATCGGCTCGCCGTGCGTGGCGTAGGACGTGCCCACGGCGGTGAAGGCGGCCATCGAGCCCGCCTCGTTGATCCCGAGGTGCAGGATCTGGCCGTCCTTGGCCTCCTTGTAGGCCAGCATCAGCTCGGCGTCGACGGAGGTGTACTTCTGCCCGTGCGGGTTGTAGATCTTGATCGTCGGGAAGAACGAGTCCATCCCGAACGTGCGTGCCTCGTCGGGGATGATCGGCACGACCCGCTTGCCGAACTCCTTGTCGCGCATGAGCTCCTTGAGCAGCCGCACGAACGCCATCGTCGTGGCGACCTGCTGCTTGCCGGTGCCCTTCTTGACGATGGAGTACGCGCTGTGGTCGGGCAGCTTGAGCGGCTCGTGCTCGACGCGACGGGCGGGCAGCGGGCCACCGAGCTTCTGGCGGCGCTCGCGCAGGTACTGGATGGTCGGGTCGTCGGCGCCGGGGTGGAAGTACGGCGGGGAGTAGGGGTCGCGCTCGAGCACCTCGTCGGTGATCGGCAGCTTGAGGCTGTCGCGCAGGCCCTTGAGGTCGTCGAGCGTGAGCTTCTTCATCTGGTGGGTCGCGTTGCGGCCGGCGAAGTGGCTGCCGAGGCCGTAGCCCTTGATGGTCTTGGCGAGGATGACCGTCGGCTGGCCGTTGTGGTTCATGGCCGCCTGGTAGGCCGCGAACACCTTGCGGTAGTCGTGGCCGCCTCGCTTCAGGCGCCACCACACGTCCTCGTCGGACCAGTCCTTGACCATCTCGCGGGTGCGCGGGTCGCGGCCGAAGAAGTGCTCGCGGACGTACTTGCCGTCGTTGGCGCGGAAGGTCTGGTAGTCGCCGTCGCTCGTGGTGTTCATCAGGTGCACGAGGGCGCCGTCGCGGTCCTGGGCCAGCAGGGGGTCCCAGCCGCGGCCCCAGACGACCTTGATGACGTTCCAGCCGGCGCCGCGGAAGAACGCCTCGAGCTCCTGGATGATCTTGCCGTTGCCGCGCACCGGGCCGTCGAGGCGCTGCAGGTTGCAGTTGATGACGAAGGTGAGGTTGTCGAGCTCCTCGCCGGCCGCCAGCTGCAGCAGGCCGCGCGACTCGGGCTCGTCCATCTCGCCGTCACCGAGGAACGCCCAGACGTGCTGCTGGCTGGTGTCCTTGATGCCACGGTTGTGGAGGTACTTGTTGAACTGGGCCTGGTAGATGGCGTTCATCGGGCCGATGCCCATCGACACCGTCGGGAACTGCCAGAAGTCGGGCATGAGGCGCGGGTGCGGGTAGGACGGCAGCGCCAGCGGCTGGCCGGCCACGATGTGGCTCTTCTCCTGGCGGAAGCCGTCGAGCTGGTCCTCGGTCAGGCGGCCCTCGAGGTAGGCGCGGGCGTACATGCCGGGGGAGGCGTGGCCCTGGAAGAAGACCTGGTCGCCGCCACCGGGGTGGTCGGCGCCACGCCAGAAGTGGTTGAAGCCCACCTCGTAGAGGGTCGCCGCGGAGGCGTAGGTGGAGATGTGGCCGCCGACGCCGACGCCGGGGCGCTGGGCGCGGTGCACCATGACGGCGGCGTTCCAGCGCAGGTAGGCGCGGTAGCGGCGCTCGACCTCCTCGTCGCCGGGGAACCACGGCTCCTGCTCGGGCGAGATCGTGTTGATGTAGTCGGTCGCGGTCAGCGAGGGGACCCCCACCTGCATCTCACGGGCCCGCTCCAGCAGCTTGAGCATGACGTAGCGCGCGCGCTGGCGGCCGCCCTCCTCGATGACGCCGTCGAGGGAGTCGAGCCACTCCTGGGTCTCCTCCGGGTCGATGTCCGGGAGCTGACTGGGGATGCCGTTCAGGATGGGTCCGGCTTCCTCGCGTGCGACCACGGTGGTGGGTCCTTTCTCAGGCGGGCTTCACAGCGGGCCGCGGGGTTGCCAGCGACCTCGCGTCCATCTTCCACCCCAACGAGGCGCAGGTCACAACCGGATCCGGGCTACTGGCCAGTATGCGGAGCGTGGCCGAGATATATCCGGGCGTGGACTGTCGGCCCCTCAGAGGCCCAGCCGGTGCGCGCCGGCATAGACGGTCAGGCGCGGTGGCCGGGCGAAGCCGACGAGGGTGAGCCCGGCCTCCGTGGCCAGCCCCACGGCGAGCGAGGACGGCGCGGAGACGGCGACCAGAGCGGGAACCCCCGCCATGACGGCCTTCTGGACGAGCTCGAAGCTGGCCCGCCCGCTGACGACGAGCACGTGGCCGGTCAGCGGCAGGCGGTCGCTCGCGCGCCGCCCAGCCGACGACCTTGTCGACCGCGTTGTGCCGCCCGACGTCCTCGCGGACGACCAGCGGCTCGCCCTCGGGGGTGAACAGGCCGGCCGCATGCAGCCCGCCCGTGCGGTCGAAGACCTTCTGGTGCTCGCGCAGCACGTCGGGCAGCCCGGCCACGACGTGAGGGGAGAGCACGACGGGGTCGTCGGCCACGGCATACGGGCTGGTCGCCGCGATGGCGTCGATGCTCGTCTTGCCACACACCCCGCACGCGCTGGTCTGGTAGCCCGAGCGCGCGCTGCGCTCGAGGTCGGGGACGACGCCGGGCGCGAGGGTGACGTCCACGACGTTGTAGGTGGGCGCACCCGACTCGTCCTCGTCGAGGCAGTGCATCAGCTGGTGCACCTGCTCGGCCCGGCGCAGGACGCCCTCGGTGAGCAGGTTGCCGATGGCGAGGTCGAAGTCGTCGCCCGGGGTCCGCATGGTCACGGTGACCGACGTGCCACCGACCCGGATCTCCAGGGGCTCCTCGACCGCGAGGGTGTCCGGCCGCGACGTGGCGCGCAGGAGGTCGTCCTCGCCGACCTCGACACGGATGCTCGGCGTGCGGCTGGTGACCCGACCCATGCTCGTGACCCTATGCGGCAATAGGTTGGTGGCGTGAGTGACACCTCGTCGGGGGGGCCAGCGTGGGCCCCGACGTCCGCCTGTTCGACGACTCCGGTATGCCGTGGCAGCCGGTCTCCCCGCGGCTGGTCGCGGCGCGGCTGGTGATCCTCGCCGCGGCGCTCGCCGTGCCCCTGGTCGTCGCCGTGGCGCTCGCGGTCCTGGTGTCGCGCCGGCTTCTGGTGGGCGGTCGCCGTGGTCCTGCTCGTCGGGGCCGTTGGGACGTGGGTCGTGGTCCGGCAGGTGCCGGCGATCAGCTGGATCGAGCTCGAGGACGAGCTCGTCGTGCGGCGCGGGCGGCTCAACCGCTCGCTGGTCAGCGTGCCCTATGGCCGGCTGCAGTACGTCGACGTCCAGAGTGGGCCGCTCGACCGGGTCCTCGGCCTCGCGGAGGTCACCCTGCACACCGCGTCCCCGCACCTCAGCGCCGACATCCCGGGTCTGTCGGTGGCCCAGGCGGAGGCGCTGCGCCAGCGGCTGGTGGCCCGGGGTGAGTCCCAACGGGCGGGGCTGTGAGCGACCCGGGCCCGGCGTCGTCCGACGGGCAAGGCCAGTGGCAGCACCTGCACCCCCTGTCGCCGCTGCTGCGCGGCGGGGTGGCCTTCGTCGCCGTCGTGGGCTACGTCCTCAGCCAGCAGGTGGAGCGCCTGTTCCGGCGCAGGGCCCCGATGCCGGGAGCCAGGACCCCACCCAGGGGCACCGGCTGCTGGCCCTCGCCGTCGCCGGGGTCGTCCTGCTGGCGATCGTCGGCGGTGCGTGGGTCTCGTGGCGGGTGTCCAGGTTTCGTATCGGGTCGGCGTTCGTCGAGCTCCGGCGAGGCCTGCTGTTCCGCGAGCACCGGCAGGTGCCGTTCGACCGGATCCAGGCCGTCGACATCTCCCGACCCGTCCTGGCGCGGCTGACCGGGCTCTCCGAGGTGGTGGTCCGGTCGGCGGGCGGGCGAGGCTCGCACATCACGCTGGCCTTCCTCACCGACGCCCGCGCCCAGGAGGTCCGCGAGCGGCTCATGGAGCTCGCCGGCCGGGCCGACGAGGTGACGTCCGGGGCGGCCGGCTCCGCGCCCATCGCCTCGGCCGAGGCGCTGTGACCCCGGCGGCGCAGCGGGTGGCGTCGGCCATGGTCGTGCGGGTCCCCAACGTCCGGTTGGTCCAGGCCGCGGTCTTCAGCAGCGGTACGGCCTTCCTCCTGGCTGCCGTGCCCACGCTCCTCGTCGGTTTCGCCCTCGGGCTGCCCCAGCTCGTCGGGTGGCTCGGCCCGATGGTGCTCGGCGTCGCGGGTCGCCATGTCCGCAGCCTCGTGCGCGAGGCGAACTTCACCCTCGACCACCGCGGTGACCGCCTCGTCGTGCACCGCGGGCTCACCGAGCTGCGCTCGACGACCGTCCCGCTGCACCGGATCCAGGCAGCCGGTCTGGTCCAGCCCCTGTTCTGGCGGTGGACCGGATGGTGGCGGCTGCGGGTCAACGTCGCCGGTGTCCATGAGCACGGCGAGCAGGACACCGAGACGCTGCTGCTGCCCGTCGGCACGTTGCCCGAGGCCCTGGCGGTGCTGGCGCTCGTGCGCCCTGAGCTCCCGGCCGAGCTGGCGGTGGTCGCCGGCACGCGCAGCGGTCCGGGCCACGGGTTCACGACGGCCCCCTCCCGCGCCTGGGTGCTCGACCCCGTGGGCTGGCGCCGCCGGGGGTATGCCGTGACGCCCGACAGCCTCGTCCTGCGCAGCGGCGTGCTGCGCAGGGAGGCCCAGGTGGTCCCGCACGCGCGGATCCAGGGTGTCGCCGTGCGCCAGGGCCTCGTCCAGCGGTGGCGCGGCGTCGCCACCGTCCGGCTCGGGTCCACCCCCGGGCCGGTGCGCACCGAGGTCGCCCATCTGGGACTCGCCGACGCCGAACGGCTGCTGGGCGAGCAGCGGGTCCGCTCGAGCAGAGCCCGCCGCCCGCTGGTCTGATCGGACCAGATTCTGCCGTCTCAGTTGAAAAAGCGGCTGGGACCCGATGGACTGTCGCCAACAAGGATCGATGTCACCCAAGGGATGGAGAAGGCAGTGAGTACCTCCGCGCAGGCTGCGCCGCAGAGTGCGGCGGCTCGCCTGGGGTTCGCGAGCGGTCAGGTGATCCAGGAGTTCGGCTATGACGCCGACGTCGACGACGACCTGCGGTTCGCGATCGAGGACCTCACCACGACCGAGCTCGAGGACGAGGACTACGGCGACGTCGCCGACGCGGTCCTGATCTGGTGGCGTGCCGAGGACGGCGACCTGGTCGACGCGGTCGTCGACGGGCTGACCAACCTCGCCGAGGGCGGGTTCATCGTGCTGCTGACCCCCAAGTCGGGCCGGGCCGGGCACGTCGAGGCCAGCGACGTCGAGGAGGCCGCGACCACCGCCGGGCTGCACACCTCCGGGGCGGTCAACGCCTGCGAGGACTGGACGGCCACCCGCCTGGTGGCCCCCAAGACCGGCCGGCGCTGAGTCGCTGGCAGACTGCCGTCCATGACCGCTTCGAGCGCGCCCCTCAGCACCGGCGACACCGCCCCCGACTTCACCCTCAAGGACCAGAACGGCCAGGAGTTCTCGCTGGCCGACTTCCGTGGTCGCAAGAACGTCGTCATCGTCTTCTACCCGTTCGCGTTCTCCGGCATCTGCACCGGTGAGCTGTGCGAGATCCGCGACAACCTCGGCGACTTCGTCAGCGACGACGTCCAGGTGCTCGCGATCTCGTGCGACCACATGTTCAGCCAGCGGGCCTGGGCCGACAAGGAGGGGTACTTCTTCCCCCTGCTGTCCGACTACTGGCCGCACGGTGGCGTGGCCCAGGCGTTCGGCGTCTTCAACGAGAAGGCCGGCGCCGCGGTGCGCGGCACGTTCCTGGTCGACACCGAGGGCGTGATCCGCTGGTCGCTGGTCAACGAGATCGGCGAGGGTCGCGACTTCTCGGGCTACCACGCTGCCCTGAAGGATCTCGGCTAGCCTCTGCGCTGACTCCTCTGACCTCTCAGGGGCCTGTAGCTCAGTTGGTAGAGCGCCACGTTTACACCGTGGATGTCGTCGGTTCGAGCCCGGCCGGGCCCACGTGCAGCCTGCGCAGCCCACTCTCGCCGACGCCGTCCAGGCGCTCGACGCCCTCTATCCGCCCGACTCGGCCCAGTCCTGGGACCAGGTCGGGCTGGTGTCCGGCGACCTCGCCCAGCCGGTCGAGCGCGTCCTCTTCGCCGTCGACCCGACCCTCGCCGTCATCGAGGAGGCGCGCGCCCTCGGCGCCGACCTCCTGGTGACCCACCACCCCCTGTTGCTGCGCGGCATACACAGCGTGGCCACGACGAGCGCCAAGGGCGCCAGCGTCACGGCCCTGGTCGTCCACGACATCGCGCTGTTCGTCGCGCACACCAACGCCGACGTCGCCGACCCCGGCGTCAACGACGCCCTTGCGGCCGCGTGCGGCCTGACGGCCACGTCGGCGCTCGCCGTGGTCGAGGGGCAGCCCCTGGGCCGGGTGGGCGACCTGGCGGCGCCCACGACCCTGGCCGAGTTCGCGACCGGCCTGTATGCCGCCCTGCCGCGCGCCGCGGGCGGGCTACGCGTCGCCGGCCCGCCGGACGGCAGGGTGAGCCGGGTGGCGGTCATGGGCGGCGCGGGCGACGACATGTTCGACCACGTGCGCGCCAGTGGCGCCGACGTCTACGTCACGGCCGACCTGCGCCACCACCCGGTGCTCGAGGCGCGCGAGGAGTCGCGCGGTGGGCCGCCGTACCTGGTCGACGCCGGGCACTGGGCGACCGAGTCGCTGTGGCTGGAGGAGGCCGCGCGCAGGCTGTCGGGCTCTTTGGAAGCCGCGGGCTTCGCGTCATCTAGGGTGGAGACCCACATCTCTACACTGCGCACCGATCCCTGGGATTTCGTGGTCGGTGCTGAGCCGCCTCGAGGCATTGGAGGAACGTCCTGAAAGCCGACCCGTCCCGTCAGTGGCGACTGCTCGACCTGCAGGCGATCGACACCCGGCTCGACCAGATCGCCCACGCCCGGCGCACCCTGCCGCAGCTGGCTCGCCTGGCCGAGCTGCGAGGAGAAGGCGCAGGCGCTGGACTCCCTGCTGGTGCGCGCCCAGACCGAGCTCGGCGACATCCAGCGCGAGGTCGCCAAGGCCGAGGCGGACGTCCAGCTCGTGCGTGACCGCGCCGCCCGCGACCAGTCGCGGCTCGACTCGGGCACCGGCACGGCCAAGGACCTGCAGGCCCTCCAGCACGAGCTGGACTCGCTGGCCCGCCGGCAGTCCGAGCTCGAGGACGTCGAGATCGAGGTGATGGAGCGCGCCGAGGACGCCGAGTCCGCGGCGACCCAGCTGGCGGCGCAGCGCGACGTCCTCGCCGCCGAGATCGCCGAGGTGACGTCGGCTCGCGACGCGGCGCTCAAGGAGCTCGACGCCGAGGCCGTCCGCGTGGGCGCCCCTCGGGCCGACATCGTCGCCGGCGTGGGTGAGGACCTCGTCGCGCTGTACGAGAAGATCCGGGCCAGCAGCGGCGGCCTGGGCGCGGCACCGCTGCGCCAGCGCCGCTGCGGTGGCTGCCAGCTCGAGCTGAACAACGTCGAGATGAGCCGCATCAAGGCCGCACCGGCCGACGAGCTGCTGCGGTGCGAGGAGTGCCGCCGCATCCTGGTGCGCACGGCCGAGTCGGGTCTCTGAGCCCGGTGGGTCGCGCACTCGTCGTCGAGGCCGACGGGGGGTCTCGAGGCAACCCCGGAGTCGCCGGCTACGGCGCGCTCGTCCGCGACGCCCGCACCAAGGCGGTGCTCTGGGAGGGCGCCGCACCCCTGGGCACGGCGTCCAACAACGTGGCCGAGTACTCCGGGCTCATCGCCGGGCTGCGGGCGGTCCGGCGGATCGACCCGGCGGCCGACGTCGAGGTCCGGATGGACTCCAAGCTCGTCGTCGAGCAGATGGCCGGCCGGTGGAAGATCAAGCACGCCGACATGCGGCGGCTGGCCCTGGAGGCCCGCGACGAGGTGGCCGAGCTGTCCCGCGCCGGGGGCTCGGTGCGCTACACCTGGGTCCCGCGCGAGCAGAACAAGGCCGCCGACGCCCTGTCCAACACCGGGATGGACGGCGGGACGGTCGACCGCATGGTCGGCGACGCGGCGTCCCCGGATGCCGGTACCGACGAGGCGGCCGAGGCGGCCACCGAGGAGATCATCGACCCCGCACCGCTGACCTCACTGGCCACCGAGGCGCCACCGGACCTGGGCACCCCGACCCGCGTGCTGCTCATCCGCCATGGGGTCACCGACTTCACCGTGGCGTCGAAGCTCGACGGTCGCGGGGGAGCCGACCCGTCGCTCAACGCCCAGGGCCAGGCGCAGGCGCAGGCCGCAGGGACGGGCCACGGCCCACCTTCTGGACGGGAGCGAGGCCCGTGTCGTGACGTCCTCGCTGACCCGTGCCCGCGAGACCGGTGCGGCCGTGGCAGCCGCCATCGGCGCCCGCCCCGAGGTCGACGCGGACTTCGACGAGCAGGACTTCGGCGACTGGGACGGCGCCAGCATCGCGGACCTGGTCCGGGACCACCCCGACGAGCTGGCGGCGCTGCGCAACGACCCGGCATACGCCCGGCCTGGGGGTGAGTCCCACGAGCAGCTCGCGGCAGCGGGTCATCGCGGCGTTCGAGCGGGTCGTCGCCGCAGGCGGCACGACGGTCGTCGTGTGCCACCGCAAGCCGATCATGGTCGTGCTAGCCCACCTCCTGCAGATCCCCCACGAGACCGTATGGCGCCTCGCCGCGGCTCCGGGGTCCCTCACCGCCGTGGAGGTCTGGGCGGACGGCAACGCGTCGATCGCCTTCACCAACCGGACCTGAGTCGTCCATGGCGGGGGAGCGGGCCGAGCTGCTGACGGCGCATCGCCGCCCTGGTTCCGGAGGCGGTGTCGGAGGACTGCGTGCTGGTCGCTGTCGACGGCGTCGACGGGTCGGGGAAGACCACCTTCGCGGACGAGCTGGCGTCGTGCTTGGGGCGGGCCGGGCGTCCCACTGTCCGGATATCCGTCGACGACTTCCACCACGTCCGCGCCCGCCGGTACCGCCTGGGACGGACGTCGGCCCAGGGTTTCTGGCTCGACTCCTACGACGACGAGCGGTTCCGGCAGGACGTGCTCACGCCGCTCGGTCCCGGTGGGTCGAGGCGCTACCGGGCCAAGGCGCACGACCTCTCCAGCGACCAGGTGCTCTGGCCGCCCTCGGTGCTTGCGCCGGCCGCCGCGGTCGTGGTCGTGGACGGGTTGTTCCTGCATCGCGACGAGCTGGTCGACGCGTGGGACTTCTCCGTGTTCCTCGAGGTGCCGTTCGAGGAGACGGCGCGCAGGATGGCGGTCCGCGACGGGTCGAGCCCCGACCACCGGCACCCGAGCCTGCGCCGGTATGTCGAGGGTCAGCAGCTCTACTTCGCCGCCTGCTCGCCGCAGGACCGGGCGACCATCGTCGTCGACAACACCGATGTCGCCGCGCCCCGCCTCCTCGGCCACGCCCGACGCGTGACCTGACCACTATCTGGCCCTGCCGTCTCGCCATGTGGCGGTGGTCCTAGGCTTGGCGCCATGACGTACGCGGGAGATGTGCAGCCCGAGGAGGCGTATGCCGCGCTGGCGGCCGACGAGGACGCGGTCCTCGTCGACGTGCGCACCGCGGCCGAATGGGCCTATGTGGGCATGCCCGACCTGTCGGCCCTGGGCAAGCGAGTCGTCGCCGTCGAGTGGCAGCGGTTCCCCGACGGCGCCGTCAACGGCGACTTCGTCGAGCAGCTCCAGGACTCGGGCCTGCCCGACGGCGCGCCGATCTACTTCCTGTGCCGCTCCGGCGTGCGCTCCGTGGCAGCCGCCGAGGCCGCCACGGCGGCCGGGCTCGGCCCGGCATACAACGTCCTCGACGGCTTCGAGGGCCCGCACGACGAGTTCGGGCACCGCACCGTGGCGGGCTGGAAGGTCGCCGGACTCCCGTGGAGGCAGGGATGAGCACACCGCAGGATGCGTTGGGGGACAACACGTTCCGCCCAGACACGCTCGCCGTCCGGGCCGGCCTGGCCCGCAGCAACTTCGACGAGACGGCCGAGGCGCTCTACCTCACCTCGGGCTTCGTCTACGCGAGTGCCGAGCAGGCCGAGGCGGCGTTCAAGGACGAGGTCGAGCACTTCATCTACTCGCGCTACGGCAACCCGACGGTCTCGATGTTCGAGGAGCGGCTGCGCCAGCTGGAGGGCGCCGAGGCCTGCTTCGCCACCGCCTCGGGCATGTCGGCCGTCTTCGTCGCGCTGGCTGCGCTGCTCGGCAAGGGCGACCGCGTCGTGTCCTCGCGCGGGCTGTTCGGCTCGTGCTTCGTGATCCTCGACGAGATCCTGCCGCGGTGGGGGGTCGAGACCGTCTTCGTCGACGGGCCCGACCTCGACCAGTGGCGTGAGGCCCTCTCCGAGCCCACTGCGGCGGTGTTCTTCGAGACGCCCAGCAACCCCATGCAGGAGCTCGTCGACATCCGGGCGGTCTGCGACCTCGCCCATGCGGCCGGGCGCACAGGTCGTCGTGGACAACGTGTTCGGCACGCCGGTGTTCTCCAAGCCGCTCGAGCACGGTGCCGACATCGTGGTCTACTCCGCCACCAAGCACATCGACGGGCAGGGGCGGACGCTCGGCGGTGCGGTGCTCGGCAGCCGCTGAGTTCATCGACGGACCGGTGAAGAACCTCATGCGGCACACCGGACCCTCGATGTCGCCGTTCAACGCCTGGGTGCTCGTCAAGGGGCTCGAGACCCTGAGCCTGCGCGTCGAGAAGCAGGCCGCGAACGCGCTCGCCGTCGCGCGGGCTCTCGAGGCCCACCCCAAGGTGACCACGGTCCTCTACCCGTGGCTCGAGTCGCACCCCCAGTACGACCTGGCCCAGACGCCAGATGCTCGGTGGTGGGACGGTCGTGACCTTCGAGGTGGAGGGCGGCAAGCCGGCCGCCTTCGCGCTCATGAACGCGCTGCAGGTCGTCGACATCAGCAACAACCTCGGCGACAGCAAGTCGATGGTGACCCACCCCGCGACGACGACGCACCGCCGGCTGACGCCCGAGGCGCGGGCTGCCGTGGGCATCACCGACGGGACCGTGCGGATCTCGGTCGGCCTCGAGGACCCGCGCGACCTGGTCGAGGACCTGCAGCGCGGGCTGGGCTAGGCCGGCGCTCGCCGCGGACCGGCTAGCCCGGCGTCAGCGCGCCAGTACCAGCGCGCCCAGGCCAGGCCGCCTGCCGCGAGGGCGCAGGTCGCGCCACGCCAGGCCAGCGAGGCCGCGGGGACGGCGAGGCCGCGGGCTCTGCAGCGCTGTGCCCACAGCAGGGTCGCGAGCGAGCCCCACGGCGTGACCAACGGCGCGACGTTGACCCCGACGAGCAGGGCCAGGAGCCGTTGCGGTGCATCGGCGGTCACCGACTCGAGGGCGATGTAGGCAGGCAGGTTGTTGACGACGTTGGCGGCCAGCGCCCCGCTGGCGGCCACGCGGGCGAGGTCGGCGGGCGACGTGCCGGTGCCGGCGAGCGAGGCCAGCGCCGGCTGGAGCCCATGACGCAGCGCCACGTCGATCACGACGAACAGGACGGCCACGGCCGAGCGCCATGCGCCAGGGCACCGCCACCTGGGTCACCCGGGCACGGTCGCGCGACCACGTCGCCACCAGCAGCACCACGGCGGCGACCGACGACACCCACGCAGGTGACAGGCCGAGCGCGAAGAGTGGGCCGATCGCGACGCAGACCGCGGCGGCGAGGCGCAGCATCGTCGGGTCGTGCGGCTCCGGTGGCGCGTCGAGCTCGTAGCGGCCGCGCAGCTCGGTGCGATGCCAGCAGGCGAGGGCGACGACCGTGCCGAGGACGGCTGCCCCGGCGGGCAGTGCTGCGAGCCGGACGTATCCGGCGTGGCCGAGCCCCAGCGTGTCGAACTGGTGCAGGGCGAGCAGGTTGGTCAGGTTGGAGACAGGGAGCAGGAGGCTCGCGGTGTTCGCCAGCCACAGCGTGGTGAACGCGAAGGGCAGCGGCGAGATCCCGAGCTGGCTGGCGACCGCCAGGCCGACCGGAGTGAGCAGCACCGCCGTCGTGTCGAGGCTGAGGAACACCGTGCAGACGACGGCGACCACCACGAACAGCAACCACAGCACCGGAGTCCGGTGGCGTCCGGCGCGCGCCGCCCAGTGCCCGGCCACGTCGAAGACCCCGGCGCCGTCGGCGATCTCCGCCACCACGGTGATGGCGACGAAGAAGACCAGGACGGGGCCGACCCGGCCGAGGAGGTCGGAGAGCTCGGTGGTGGTCACGGTCGACGGCCCACCCTCAGCGGGCCGTCGCGTCGAGGATCCACGGGCGTCCCGGCCTGGCCGGCTGCTCCAGCGACACGTCGAACGCGTCGGCCAGCAGGTCGACCAGCTGCGGGACGCGTCGGACGTCGCGGCCGACCTCACAGAGCCGGCGCGCGACCAGGCCGCGGGTGTGCTTGGCCATGTGGGTCGCGCCCGGGACGCGCACCTGGACCCACCGCTCGCTGAGCGGACGCTCGCGGAGTCCAGGCGGCGGCATACGTGCTGGAGCGGCAGTCGACGACGAGGCCACGGCCGGCCGCGGCTCGGGCAGCACGGCCGCCAGCTCGGGCTTCCAGACGCTGGCGAGCGGTCCGACGCCGGGCAGGTTCACGGCCATGGACAGACGGTACGGCGCGATGGCATCCGTCGGGCGGACCGCGCCATAGAGGGCGGAGACGATGACGAGCCACCGGTTGGCGCGGCGCTTGGCCGCGGTGTCGAGCGAGCCGTAGTCGAGGGCGTCGTAGAGGACGCCGGTGTAGATCGCGGAGGCCGCCTGCGCCGGGGCGGTGTGGAGGACCAGGTTGCGGGCGATCTCCTCGGTGAGCGTCGGGCTGACGCCCAGGAGCCGCGCCGCGTCGGGGTGCTCGCTCACCTTGGCCAGAGCCTGCGCGACGTTCTGGCGGGTGGGGGCCAGCTCGGGGAAGGACAGCCGCTCGGGCACGGTCGGCCCCGCCGCGGGTCCGCCCGGTCTTGGACTCCGAGGGCGGAAGGAGGATCAGCACGAGCGTCAGCCTAGAGAGCCCGCCCGAGGACCACCGTCTGGATAGGTTGGCTCGATGGTGATGCATGCGATCCGGGTCAAGCCGCCGACCCACGAGCAGGGGGATGGCGTCTCCGCCGAGCTGGCTGCGCGGTTCGAGGCGATCCGCACCGAGCTGTCCGTGCCGGACGAGTTCCCGGCGGCGGTGCTCGCCGAGGCCGAGCGGGCCGCTGCCTCGCCCACGCTGCCCGAGCGGGACGAGACGGACGTGCCGTTCCTGACCATCGACCCGCCCGGCTCGATGGACCTCGACCAGGCGATGCACCTGGAGCGCGACGGTGACGGGTACCGCGTGCGCTACGCCATCGCGGACGTGCCGGCGTTCGTCGTCGCCGGGGGAGCGGTCGACGCCGAGACCCGGCGACGCGGCGAGACGATCTATGCCCCGGACCGCCGGACGCCCCTGCATCCACCGGTGCTCGGTGAGGGCGCGGCGAGCCTGCTGCCCGACCAGGTCCGGCCGGCGTTCGTCTGGGACCTGCGGCTCGGGGCCGACGGCGTGGTGAGCGACGCGCCAGGTCTTCCGCGCCGTGGTGCGCAGCACCGACCGGCTCGACTACGAGGGTGTCCAGAAGTCCGATCGACGCGGGCTCGGCCGACGAGCGGCTGATGCTGCTGAAGGAGATCGGGACGCAAGCGGGTCGAGCTCGAGCGACGCGCGCGGCGGGGCGAGCCTGCCGATGCCCGAGCAGGAGGTCGAGCAGGACGCGTCGGGCCACTACCAGGTGCGGTTCCGGCCGCCGGTCGAGGCCGAGGACTGGAACGCCCAGATCTCCCTGATGACCGGCATGGCCGCGGCCGACCTCATGATCGGCGCCAAGGTCGGGATCCTGCGCACCATGCCCGCGCCGGACGACGGGGCGGTCGACCGCTTCCGTCGGGCCAGCGCGGCGCTGGGGGTGCAGTGGCCGGCGGACCAGGCGTACGGCGAGTTCCTGCGCACGCTCGACCGCACCAACCCCGCCCATCTGGCCCTGATCCACGAGGCCACGTCGCTGTTCCGCGGAGCCGGGTACACGCCGTTCGACGGCCAGGTGCCCGCTCAGCCGGACCACGCAGCCGTGGCCGCGGCATACGCCCATGTCACCGCGCCGTTGCGGCGCCTCGTCGACCGGTTCGGGCTGGTCGTCTGCGAAGCCATCTCGGCGGGGCAGCCGATCCCGGCGTGGGCGCGCGAGGCGCTGCCGTCCCTGCCCCAGATCATGGCTGGCCTCGGACCGGGTGGCGAGCGGGGTGGAGCGGGCCTGCGCCGACGCGGTCGAGGCCGCGGTGCTGCAGCATCGGGTGGGGGAGACGTTCGACGCCATGGTCGTGGAGGTGCGCGACCGGACGGGGTGCGGTGGTGCAGCTGCAGGAGCCCGCCGTCCTGGCCAAGGCCGAGGGCGTCGGCGAGCTGGGCACCTGGGTGAAGGTCCAGCTCGTCGAGGCGACCGTCTCGACCGGGACGGTCCGGTTCCGCATCGTGACCCCCTAGCGCCGCCGACCCAGCCCCTAACTTCTGCTAGCAGTGCTTGGCTGACGTAGCAGAGGCTGCAGCGTCTGCTACGTCGCGCAACCTGCGCTGAGTGCCGCTTGCGGCACCGACACCGGGAGTGGCCTATCCTTGCGGCGGATGAGTCGGCCAGACGGTCGCGTCGGTGCGGGAGCACCGCCGAGGAACGTCCGGGCTCCACAGGGCAAGGTGGTGGCTAACGGCCACCCGGGGTGACCCGCGGGACAGTGCCACAGAGAACAGACCGCCACGCGGACGACCCGGCTTCGGCCGGACAGGCCCGCGGTAAGGGTGAAACGGTGGTGTAAGAGACCACCAGCGGGCCAGGTGACTGGCTCGGCTAGGTAAACCCCACCTGGAGCAAGCTCAGACAGTGCGCGTTCGAGGGCGGCCCGCCCGAGTGCACGGGTAGAGCGCTGGAGGCAGTCGGCAACGGCTGTCCTAGATGGATGACCGTCTCCCGTCGGCCGGTAACGGCCGACGGTGACAGAACCCGGCGTATCGGCCGACTCATCCACCCTCAGCCGCCCCTGCGACGACGCGGCAGCAGCAGCACGTCCTACGACGCCGGCGGCCCCACGGTGTAGTTGTTCAGCGTGAACGTGGTCGGCGTGCCGGTGTAGGAGACCTCGAAGCCGTACTCCACCTCGCCGAGGGTCTGCGACGACTTCAGCCAACCGTGGGCCACCGCCCACTGCAGCACGTGTCCCAGGTCGACGCTGCCCTGGTTGGTCACCTGGTCGCGGATGAACCACAGACCGGAGCCGTTGGTGTACGCGTGGTACGCCACCCCGTCGATGGTGGCGGTAGTCCCGCGGTCGGTGTTCCACCAGTACTGCCAGTTCATCGTCCAGTTGTTCCAGACCATGACCTCGGTGCCGTAGTTGTCCAGCCACAGGTCGTATGCGGCGTCCCACTGCTTGCCGTTGGCGGGGACGGTGCCGCCACCGGCCGGCGTCGTCACGTCGAAGCTGGATGGCAGGGACGCCAGGGAGCTCAGCGGGTAGCTGACGTGCTTCTGGGTGTCCGGGTAGGTCTTGACGCTGTCGTCGCTGCCGGTACCGGGCTGGTTCGAGGTCACCGACCACTGATGCCATGAGCAGGCGCTGATGGTCTGGGGGCCGGCATCTCCGCTCCACATGTTGTTGTTCACCATGTAGTCGCCGGTGCCGAAAGAGGCCTGCGAGGCCGAGGACGTCCAGGTCGGCGTGCAGGGCGCAGGGGCTCCAGAGGCAGGCGCTCCGGGGGCAGCCTGGTCGGGGAAGCGGAGGCCGCTCCAGCCGCTGCCGACCGTGGGATACGGGGAGATCCAGCCGCCGCTGCCGTTGCCGCGGTACATCCTCAGCGTGCCATCGCTGCGCCGGGCCAGGACGTCGCTGTGACCGTCGCCGGACCAGTCGCCGGTGCCCAGGAGAGCCGTGAAGCCGTTCCAGCCCGACCCGACGATCTTGGTGGCGGCGAACCCGCCCGTGCCGTTGCTCCGATAGAGCAGCAGCTGACCGGTCGACGGTGTGGCGCGCCAGGAAGTCGGGCAGGTGGTCGCCGTCGAAGTCACCGGTCACCATGAGGCCGTCGAGGTGTTCCCAACCGTGGGCGATCACGCGCATCCCGAGGAACCCACCGGTGCCGTTGCCGCGGTAGAGCAGCAGGTCCCCGTCGCTCCTGTTCGTAGCCAGCAGGTCAGGGTGGCCATCCCCGTCCCAGTCGCCGGGCGAGAAGATGTGACTGAAGATCTGCCAACCGTTGCCGATCGTCCGCGTCTGCCGGATACCTCCCGCGCCGTTCCCCGAGATACAGCACCAGTGCGCCGGTCGCGGCGTTGCGGGCGATGATGTCCGTCCCGGCGACGCCGTCCCAGTTCCCACCATCCGGATCTGGTCGTAGCTGTTCCAGCCCTGGCCGATCTGGACTCGCGACCCGAGCGAAGCCGCTGGTGCCGTTGCCGCGGTACATCCACAGCGTGCCGTCGCTCGACGGCGTCACGATTTCGGCCCTTCCGTCGCCACTGAAGTCTGACGCCGTGGTGGCGTTGACGGGGACCGCGGTCGCCTGTGCTGGCACGGTGCCCATGGTGAGGCAGACGATGGCCGCGGTCACGAGTGCCGAGAGGGTTGCTTTGACGCTCATCGCGTTGCCTCCCTCGACAACGCGCACGCATCGGAGCGCTGCTGGTGGGCGTGTTCGTCGGGGTTCACGGCCACTCGGCTCGCAGAGCGCAGTGCAGTGTCGCTGGGGGTCATGACGCTCTCCTTGGCTCTCAGAGATCACGGCAGCCTACGCGCGGGTCCCTCTTGCGGCCTGTTGAGGCGGGTTCCGTCTCATAGAGTGAAGCGGATGTGTCTCAGAGGATGAGCCAGACGCCGGAGCTTCCCGCACGGGCGGTGTTTCATGGCGGATGCCGCGGGGTAGGACGCCGTAGTGAGTACTACTGAGTCCCGAGACAACGGCGAGTTCAACCGCGATGCCGAGCGCGTCGACGACCGCCGCGACGCCGAGCCCATGGACGACCGCCGCGTCGACGCCCGCCGCGATGCCGAGCGGATCGACGACCGCCGGGACACCGACCCCGCGGTGGTGGAGCGCCGCCGGGACACGATGGCCGCGGCGCACGGCACGGCTCTGCAGGCCGAGCGTGAGCAGTTCGGCGGGATGAAGTTCGGGTCGGCCTTCTTCGGCTGGCTCACTGCCATGGGGATGGGCGTGATCCTCACCGCGATCCTGGCCGCCGCGGGTACCGCCGTCGGCGTGACCAAGGGTGCCGACGCCTCTCAGGTGAGCACCCAGGCCAGCCAGAACGTCGCGAGCGTCGGCATCATCGGCGCCATCGTGCTGGCCGTCATCGTCTTTCTCAGCTACTTCGCGGGCGGCTACGTCGCCGGCCGGATGGCCCGCTTCAACGGTGCTCGCCAGGGCGTTGCCGTATGGCTGTGGGCGCTGCTCGTCGCCATCGTCGTCGCCGTGGCGGGTGCGGTCGCCGGACAGCAAGTACGACGTGCTGTCCCGGCTGAACGGCTTCCCGCGCATCCCGGTCAGCCAGGGCACGCTCAGCACGGCGGGCATCGTGGCCCTGGTCCTCGTGGCCGTCACCAGCCTGGTCGGTGCGGTCCTCGGCGGCCTGGCGGGCATGCGCTACCACCGGCGGGTGGACCGCGCAGGTCTCGAGGCGATCTGACCTGCCGGTGCCCTCGATCGGCGGCGACCCTAAATACCGAGCCTCGACCGGCGTGCCTGGCTAGCCTCCCCTGGTGAGCGCGAACCCCGCCGACGTCCTCTGCCTCGAGTTCCACACCGACCCCGGCGACTTCCTCGACGCCGCCGGTGGCTACCTGGCCGCGGATCCCGTCGTCAGCACCGTCGTGACCACCGTCGCCGACCGGGCGCGAGCCCAGCAGGCGGCCGGCGTGGCGCAGCCCGAGCGCGACTGGTGGCTCGTCGTCAGGGACGGCGGCGATGCCGTGGTCGGGGCGGCGATGCGGACGGCGCCGTTCGCGCCATACCCGCTGTTTGTCCTGCCGATGCCGGACGAGGCCGCCACCGCGCTCGCGACGCGCCCTGCACGAGCGCGGCGAGGAGGCGAGCGCGGTCAACGGCGCGCTGCCCGCAGCGGAGCGCTGCGCCGCCGAGCTGGCCCGCCTCACCGGCGGTCGGCTGGTGGTGGCCCAGCACACGCGGCTGCATGTGCTCGACCGGCTCGTCCAGCCGCAGAGTGTTCCGGGCCGGCTCGTGGCCGCCACGCAGGCCGACGCCGACCTCGTCCTGGAGTGGCTGACCGCCTTCATGGGCGATGCCGACGAGCAGGCCGGGCGGCCGCGCGGCTCCAGTCCCCACGAGCTCGACCCCCACACCGTGGCCCGGCGCCTCGAGGCAGGCGAGCTGTGGTTGTGGGTCGACGCCGCGGGCCGGCCCGTCCATCTCACCGCGGTGAACCCGGCGTCGTTCGGGGTGGCCCGGGTGGGACCGGTCTACACCCCGCCGGAGCAGCGTGGCCATGGCTGGGCGAGCAATGCCGTCGCCGAGGTCTCCCGGCGGGTCCAGGCCGAGGGTGTGCGCGTGTGCCTGTTCACCGACCAGGCGAACCCGACCTCGAACAAGCTGTATGCCGCCCTGGGCTACCGGCCCGTGGTCGACATGGCCAACCTGCTCGTGATCCGCTGACCCGGGAGGCCGCGCACCATGGAGGCCGCGCACCGTGGAGGCTGCGCACCATGGGAGGCTGCGGCCAGCCGTTCGCCCGCACCACCGAAGGAGCCGCCCCGTGCCTGACGTCGATGCCACTGAGCTGACCGAGGGAGCGTCCCGGTGAGCGAGGTCTTCGTCTACGACGCCATCCGCACCCCGTTCGGGAGGTATGCCGGTGCCCTGGCCGGGTCCCGCCCGGACGACCTGGCGGCGCTCGTGCTGCGCTCGCTGCTCGAGCGCAGCCCGGAGCTGGACCCCGCCCGGGTGGGCGAGGTGGTCCTGGGCAACGCCAACGGGGCCGGCGAGGACAACCGCAACGTCGCGCGGATGGCGGGGCTCCTGGCCGGGCTGCCCGGTCACCGTCCCGGCGACGACGGTCAACCGGCTGTGCGGGTCGAGCCTCGACGCGACCATCGCCGGTGCGCGGCAGATCGCCCTGGGGGAGTCCGAGGTCGTCCTGGTCGGCGGCGTGGAGTCGATGACGCGCGCGCCGTGGGTGCTGCCCAAGTCGAATCGGGCGTTTCCCGCGGGCAATGCCGAGCTCGTCTCGACCACGCTCGGCTGGCGGCTCGTCAACCCCGCCATGCCCGAGGTCTGGACCGTCTCCCTCGGCGAGGCCACCGAGCAGCTCCGGGAGCGGGAGGGCGTGTCCCGCGAGGACCAGGACGAGTTCGCCCTGCGCTCCCACCGGCTCGCCGCGGAGGCCTGGGACGCCGGCTTCTACGACGAGCTGGTCGTGCGTGTTCCCGGCGTCGAGCTCGAGCGCGACGAGTCCATCAGGGCGGACACCACCCTCGAGAAGCTCTCCGTCGCTCGCACCCGTGTTCCGCAGGGAGGGCACGGTGACCGCAGGCAACGCCTCACCCCTCAACGACGGCGCCTCCGCCGCTCTGCTCGGCAGTTCGGGGGCCGCCGAGCTGCTCGGGCGCGCTCCGGTCGCCCGGGTCGCGGGGTGGGGAGCGGCCGCCAACGAGCCCCAGTTCTTCGGCTTCGCGCCGGTCGAGGCCGCGAACACGGCCCTGAAGCGGGCCGGCATCGGCTGGGGTGAGGTCGGCGCCGGTCGAGCTCAACGAGGCCTTCGCCGCACAGTCGCTCGCCTGCATCCGCGCGTGGGACGTCGACCCGGACCTCGTCAACCAGCACGGTGGCGCCATCGCGATCGGTCACCCGCTCGGCGCGTCGGGCACCCGTGTGCTGGGCACCCTGGCGCGCTCGCTCGAGCGCAGTGGCCGGCGCTGGGGAGTGGCGGCCATCTGCATCGGCGTGGGTCAGGGCCTGGCCGTGGTCCTCGAGAACGTGACGGCCTGAGGGACGTGCCGCTCGGCGGCACCGCTGCAGGTTCCGCGGGCAGGTTCCGATGCAGGTGTTGACCACTCCTGACCTGCACCTTAGTCTCACGACGAAGAGCGATTCCGCGATGTGGAAGAGGGGTTGCGCTGGCCGTGAACGCCCTCGCGCTGGCCGACCAGCTGCGCGCAGCCCTCGGCGCGGATGCGGTGATCACCGACCACCAGCGTCTGCGCACCTACGAGTGCGACGGCCTGGCGCAGTACCGGGTGACGCCGGCTCTGGTGGTGCTCGCGGACTCGACGGCCGACGTGGCCACGGTGGTGCGGGCGTGTGCGGCGCACGGAGTCCCTTTCGTCGCAAGGGGATCCGGCACTGGGCTGTCCGGCGGTGCGCTGCCTCACGCTGACGGTGTCCTCGTCGTGATGTCCCGGATGCGGCGCCATCCTGGAGATCGACCGGGACAACCAGCGTGCCGTCGTCGAGCCTGGTGTCATCAACCTGCAGCTGAGCAACGAGACGATGCCGCTCGGCTACTACTACGCACCCGACCCGTCGAGCCAGCAGGTGTGCTCCATCGGCGGCAACGTCGCCGAGAACTCCGGTGGCGCGCACTGTCTCAAGTACGGCTTCACCACCAACCACGTCACCGGTGTCGAGCTCGTGACGCCCGCGGGCGACGTCGTCCGGATCGGGGGCAAGGCGCCCGACGCCCCCGGATACGACCTGCTCGGCGCGCTGGTCGGCTCCGAGGGGACCCTCGGCATCGCCACCGAGGTGACGGTCCGGCTCACGCGCACCCCCGAGGACGTCCGCACCCTGCTCGCGGCCTTCCCCGACACCGACGTGGCCGGGGCCGCCGTCTCGGCGATCATCGGCGCCGGGGTGATCCCGGCGGCGATCGAGATGATGGACGCGCTGGCCATCGAGGCGGCCGAGGCGGCGGTGCAGTGCGGCTACCCGCAGGGCGCGGGCGCCGTGCTCATCGTCGAGCTGGACGGACCCGCCGCCGAGGTGCAGGCGCAGTTCGAGCAGGTCGAGGGCTTCTGTCGCGACAACGGCGCCTTCGAGATCCGCGTCGCCACGGACGACGCCGAGCGGGCGCGGTTCTGGAAGGGGCGCAAGTCGGCCTTCGCGGCAGTCGGCCGGATCAGCCCGGACTACATCGTCCAGGACGGCGTCGTCCCGCGGACCTCGCCTGCCGGAGGTCCTGCGCGAGATCGCCCACCTGTCGGACGAGGCGGGCCTGCGGGTCGCGAACGTCTTCCACGCCGGCGACGGCAACCTGCACCCGCTCGTGCTCTTCGACGAGCGGCGTCGAGGGCGAGGCCGAGCGCGCCGAGGAGGTCTCCGGCGCGATCCTCGACCTGTGCATCCGCAGTGGAGGCTCGATCACCGGGGAGCACGGCGTGGGCTCGGACAAGGCGAAGTTCATGCCTCGCATGTTCACCGACGAGGACCTCGACACGATGCAGCTGCTGCGCTGCGCCTTCGACCCGGCCTCGATCTCCAACCCCGGCAAGATCTTCCCCACGCCACGGCTCTGTGGGGAGGTCCCCGGGCGGCATCGCGGCGTGCATCCACTCGTGGAGGCCGGCATCGCGGAGGTCTTCTGATGCCAGACCTCCTGGGAGACCTGGCGACGACCGTGGGTGGCCATGTCGCCGAGGCCGGTCCCTCCGACTCCGTCGGCGGTATGCCGGCGCGCTGGGTCGCACGTCCCGGCTCCACTGACGAGGTCGCTGGCCGTGCTGCGGGCCGCCGCCGCGGCAGGCCTGACCGTGGTGGCGCGTGGCGCAGGCACGAAGCTCGGTTGGGGAGCCCCTCCGGAACGTCTCGACCTCATCGTCGACACCACCCGCATGGATGGCATGGTCGAGCACTCCGCAGGCGACCTGGTCTGCGTCGTGCAGGCCGGGAAACCCTTGGCAGCACTGCAGGACGAGCTCGGATCGGCGGGTCAGCGCCTGGGCATCGACCCTGCCCGCAGCGGCACCGTCGGCGGCGCTGTGGCCACGGCGTCGACCGGCCCGAACCGCCTGCACCACGGGCCGGTTCGCGATCTCGTCATCGGCATGACGTTCGTGCGCGCCGACGGGACCATCGCCCATTCCGGGGGGAAGGTGGTCAAGAACGTTGCCGGCTACGACCTGGGCAAGCTCCTCACCGGCTCGTTCGGCACGCTGGCGGTGATCACCGAGGTCGCCTTCCGCCTGCACCCGGTCCCGGCCGACCGGCGCTGGGTGAGTGTCGAGGTCGACGGCCACGCCGGCATACAGCGGCTCGTGCAGTCCGTCGCCCACGCACAGGTCGTCCCCACGGCGGTCGAGCTGGACCACTCCGAGGGGCGGGGCACGGTCGCGCTCCTCCTCGAGGGGACCGCCGCCGGCCTGCAGGGCCGGGTCGAGCAGGCGCTCGCCCTGCTGGGCGAGACGCCGACGCGGCCGACGAGCCTCCCGGCTGGTGGGGCGCCGAGCCGGCTGAGAGCGGTGAGCCCCTGCTCAAGGTCACCCACGAGCTGGCAGGGCTCTCGAGGTTGCTCGCAGTCGTCGACGAGGCGGCGCGGGCCTGCCGGAGTCTCGGCCATGTTCCGCGGGAGCGTGCTCGTCGGCACGGCCCTGGTGGGCCTCGGCGGCCAGTCGTCGTCGACCGCCGTCGCCGCCTTCCTGGCGCACCTGCGCGAGCGGGCGTCGTCCTTCGGCGGCACGGTGGTCCTGCTCGAGGCGGCGCCCGAGGTTCTCGCGTCGCTCGATGTCTGGGGGCCGGTCGGGGGGCTCGAGCTGATGCGGTCGGTGAAGCATCAGTTCGACCCCGAAAGACGTCTGTCCCCAGGCCGGTTCGTCGGAGGGATCTAGGGATGAGCGCGTCTCACGGCAGCGTCGAGCCGGCGTTCGACGACCACCGCCCGCCCTCGGCGGAGCTCGTCTCCGACTGCGTCCACTGCGGGTTCTGCCTGCCCGCCTGCCCCACCTACGCGCTGTGGGGACAGGAGATGGACTCACCCCGCGGGACGCATCTATCTCATGAACGAGGGGCTGCAGGGCGAGCCGTTGACGCCGTCCATGGTCCAGCACTTCGACGCCTGCCTGGGGTGCATGGCCTGCGTGACCGCCTGCCCGTCCGGCGTCCAGTACGACAAGCTCATCGAGGCGACCCGCAGCCAGGTCGAGCGCCGGTTCGAGCGCCCTCGGCGTGACCGAGCCCTCCGAGCCCTCGTCTTCGCGCTCTTCCCGTACCCACGCCGCCTCCACGCGCTGAGAGGCCTGCTGCGCCTGCACCAGCGCAGCGGTCTCTCCGCACTCCTACGCAGAACCGGTGTGCTGCAACGGATCTCGCCCACCCTCGCCTCGATGGAGGCTCTTGCTCCGCCACTGACCAAGGCCGTGAGAGTGCCCGAGCGGACGGCTGCCCAGGGGCCGCGACGAGGCACCGTCGGCATGCTGCTCGGGTGCGTGCAACGCGAGCTGTTCCCGGGCGTCAACGCGGCGACAGCCCGAGTGCTGTCCGCCGAGGGTTTCGACGTCGTCGCGCCGGCTGCGCAGGGCTGCTGTGGCGCGCTGTCGGCCCACAGCGGTCGCGAGGCTGAGGCTCAGCGCTTCGCTCGGCGGCTCATCGATGTCTTCGACGACACCGATGTCGAGCACGTCGTCGTGAACTCGGCCGGCTGCGGCTCGACGATGAAGGAGTACGCCGACCTGCTCGCCGACGATCCTGCGTATGCCGCCCGCGCGCGGGCCTTCGCTGAGCGGGTGCGTGACGTGTCGGAGATCCTCGCGGAGGCGGGCCCGGTCGCGGTGCGCCACCCGCTTCCCGTCGTCGTGGCGTACCACGACGCCTGCCACCTGGCCCACGCGCAAGGGGTGCGGAGCCAGCCCCGCGAGCTGCTGCGCGGCATACCGGGGCTGGTGGTTCGTGAGATCGCGGAAGGGGACCTGTGCTGCGGCTCCGCCGGGATCTACAACGTCCTCAACCCCGGCCCGGCGCGCGAGCTCGGCGACCGGAAGGCCGCGAACGTCCTGCGGACCGGGGCACAGCTGCTCGTGACCGCCAACCCGGGCTGCCTGATGCAGGTGGCGTCCTCGCTCGAGCGCCTGGGCACCCCGCTCGCCCTCGCCCACACCGTCGAGGTCCTGGACGCCTCGATCCGGGGCCTGGGGGTCGCGGCCCTCGGGATTGCACCCGAGGGCCGCGACGCCTGACCGGCTGGCGGCTCCGCCAGCCGACCGGCGGCTAGCTGGTCGGCTGGCCGGTGCTCGGGTCGAGCACCAGGCGTCCGCTCGCGCGCCGTCCGCCGTCGAAGGCGAACAGGTTGTCGAGAGTGCCGGCCTTGGAGTCGAACGAGCTGTCGCCGATCCGTCCGGTGCTCCAGTTGTCCTCGACGAACTTCAGGATCGAGCTCTGGTCGGTCACGGTGTGGTCGACGAAGTTGCTCTTCGCGAAGGGCGAGATCACCAGCAGCGGCTGCCGCGGGCCGTAGCCGCAGCGGTCCTGGTACCCACCGGACACCCGCGCGGGGTTGGCGCCACACTGCCCGGGGGCGGTCAGCGCGTCGGCCGAGTCCTGGGACTGGTTGACGATCGGCGACATCTGGTGGTCGTACCAGCCGTCGCTGTCGTCGTAGGCCACGACGACCGCGGTGTCCTTCCAGTCCGGCGTCTGCTGCAGCCGGTTGACCGTGTCGACCAGGAAGTGCTGCTCGTCCAGCGGGGTGGAGTAGCCGGCGTGGCCGTCCTGGTACCCCGGGCCTTGAGGTAGCTGACCGACGGCATGGTGCCCGCCTTCACCGACGTCCAGAAGTCGGAGAGGTCGTACTGGTGGTTGGCCGGGCCGGCGTGACCGATCTCCGCGACCGAGGCCGGCCGGGTGTGCTGGGGGTTGGCGGTGCTGGGGTAGTACTGGAAGGGCTCGTGGTGGGGGATGTAGTCCTTGCTGGTGACCCCGCCGACGTCGGTGTGGGTGGCCGTGCAGTCGGCGAAGCCGCCCTGGAACCAGCCCCAGCTGACGCCCTTGGCGTTGAGCAGGTCACCGACGTTCTTGTTCGTCGAACCCGGGACGACCGAGCTGGTGTCGCGGGTGTCGCACTTGTCGCCGGTCGGCTGCGGGTCGCCGATGACCGTGCTCGTGGTGGCGGGAACCGCGGTGCCGTCCGCCGTGAACCCGTGGGTCTGGCCGGAGACGAGGTTGAGCGCGCCCGGCGTGGAGGGGCCGAAGGTGCTCGAGTACGAGTTGTCGCTCATGGCGAAGTGCTGGGCGTAGTTCCACAGCCCGGTCACGGTGTTGCCGTCGTAGTAGCCCATCACCAGGCCCTTGCCCGTGCCGTAGTCGGCGCAGGTGCCCGCGCCGCGTCCGACGGTCTCGACGAACTTGTCCATCGCGCCGGCGTCGAACGCCTTCTGCTCGTCGGTGTAGTTGTGGTCCTGGTCGCACGTCTGCGGCCTGGCTGCGCGCCGAGCCGGAAGGGCTGCGCCGAGTTCGGGTTGTTGGGCGCCTGCAGGGAGGGGCCCAGGCCGTTGACGCCGGGCGTGCCGGGCTTGGCGACGAAGCGCGGCTCACCGGGGGCGTTCGCGGCCTTGGGGTAGGTCGCGAAGTAGTGGTCGAAGGAGACGTTCTCCTGGAAGATCACGACCAGGTGCTTGATGGGCGTCGTCGTGGTCGTGGCCGCGCGGGCACCCTGAGGCGACGCGCTGGCCGGGCCGGAGGCGGACGCCGCGATCGCGGGGAGCCCGGCAGCCAGCAGGGAGGCCGCGACGGCCGTGGTGAGCAGGGGGCCCCGCCCCCGGCGTGAGGTGGTTGAGGAAGTCATCGACGAGCTCCTTGGAGGTGTCAGGGGCCGCTGCCTGCGGCCCCCCGCCACGTTCACCTCCCTCGCGAACCGCCGGGGGCGCAGCACATGTCCTCCAGGTGAACACTGGCCCAAGGGACGGCGGACATCTGGACGACGGGACCCGGAGTGGGCGTCTCAGCCTACTCTCGGCGGCACGGCGTCAGGGTGGCAACCGCAGCTCTCGCGGTGCTCGATCTCGGCCGGGAGCCGCACGATGTGCCGTGGCGCGAACGGGTCCGCCAGCCTGCGCAACAGCAGCTGCACCGCCTGGGCGCCCATCGCGTGGAAGGGCTGGGCAGCGGCGGTCAGGGCGGGCGACATCGCGCTGGCCCACTCGAAGTCGTCGAAGGTCACCAGCGCCACGTCGTCCGGCACGCGACGGCCCGCCTCCTTGACCGCGAGCAGCGCGCCGATCGTCATGGCGTTGTTGCCGCTGAAGATCGCGGTGGGCGGCTGGTCCAGCCGCAGCAGCTTCGCGGTGGCCGCGCGACCACCGCCCACCGTCGAGTGAGCGGGCACCGCCAGCCCGGCGTCGACCGGCACGCCGAGCAGCTCGTGGGCGCGCACGTACCCGCGCCACCGCTCCTGCGTGGTGGACAGTCCCTCGAGGCCGGTCAGCATGCCGATCCGGCGATGCCCGAGGTCCAGCAGGTGCTCGACGAGCGCGACGGAGACCGCCTCGTTCTCCGTGCCCACCTGGTCGCAGCGCACGTCGCTCATCCGGTCGACGAGCACGAACGGGGTGTCGTGCTTGCGCAGCAGGGGCAGCGTCACCGACTCCCACCCGGGCGTGGGAGCGATGACGATCGCCTCGACGTTGTGCGCCAGGAGCATCGCCACGGCATCCGCCTCTCGCTGCGTGTCGTCGTGGGTGTCGCACAGCAGCAGCGCGAAGCCGGCGCGGCTCGCCTCCGACTCGACCCCCTGGATCAGCTCGCCGAAGTAGGGGTTGGAGGCGCCGGTGATGGCCAGGCCGAGGACTCGTCCGGTCCGGTGGCGCACGGCCAGGGGTGGTGGCTCGTAGCTCAGGCTCTCCAGTGCGTGCCGCACGCGGTCACGGGTGTCGGGGGCGACGAACCTCGTCCCGTTGACGACGTGCGAGACGGTCGTGATCGAGACCCCCGCCAGCGCGGCGACGTCGGCCAGGCGCGAGGCGCGCCGCGGGGGCTTCATCGCCACATCGTCAAGGGGCCCGAACATTTCGCGCAACCATTTGCGCAAACTATTTTGCTCGAGTTGCGGGACTTCTACATTGGCCGAAACCTTTGTTGAACGGGGGGAAAACCCGGACAAAGGACCCGAGTCCCAACCAACGCCGCTTCGGCCTCGACCAGGAGAAGTCCCATGAACCGCCACAGCATCGCCCGATCGGCCGTCACGGCCGTCGCGCTCGCATCGACCGCAGGCCTGTGCCTCGGCGCCTGCAGCACCACCAAGACCTCCGGGCCCGGCTCTGCCGGCAACAGCGGAGGGTCCAACGGGCCCATCAAGATCGGCCTCGTCACCAAGACCGACAGCAACCCCTACTTCGTCAAGCTGCGCGAGTCCGCCAAGGCGGAGGCCGCCAAGCACGGCGACAGCGTCATCGCGCTGGCGGGCAAGTTCGACGGTGACAACGCCGGCCAGGTGACCGCCATCGAGAACCTCGTCCAGCAGGGCGTCAAGGGCATCCTCATCACTCCCAGCAACTCCGGCGGTGTCCTCGGGGCCATCAAGAAGGCCCAGGACGCCGGCGTCATCGTCATCGCCCTCGACACCGCCACCACTCCGGCGGACGCTGTCACCGCGACCTACGCGACCAACAACGAGCAGGCGGGCAGGCTGCTGGGCCAGTACGTCAAGGCGCGCATGGGCAGCACCAAGCCGCAGATCGTCGCGATGGACCTCGACCCCAGCGCCTCCGTCGGCATCCAGCGGCACAACGGCTTCCTCGAGGGGATGGGCCTGCCGCTGCAGACGCCCGACATCATCGGCAGCGCCCTCACCCAGGGTGACCAGACCAAGGCGCAGGCGGCCATGGAGAACCTCCTCCAGCGGGTCGGCGGCCAGGTCAACGTGGTCTACAACATCAACGAGCCCGCCGCCCGCGGCGCCTACCAGGCCCTCAAGGAGAAGGGGCTCAACGGCAAGGTGGTCGTCGGCGCCATCGACGGTGGCTGCGCCGGCGTGCAGAACGTCAAGGACGGCGAGTTCGTCGCCACGGTCATGCAGTTCCCGAAGAAGATGGCCGAGGACGGCGTCAACGCCGTCGTCGAGTACGCCAAGTCCGGGAAGAAGCCGTCCGGCTTCATCGACACCGGCGCGACCCTCATCACCGACAAGCCCGTTCCCGGTCTGGCGTCCAAGGACACCACCTGGGGCGCCGCGAACTGCTGGGGCTGATCGACCATGTCGACCACAACGAACGCGACGCCCGGACGAGCGTCCGACCCCGCGCCGCAGCCGCGGCGCAGCCGAGGTGACGGCATAGGCAGGCTCTTCGCCCGCAACCCGGTCCTCGGGCCGACGGCGGCGCTGGTGCTGGCCATCGTCGTTCTTCTCCGTCAGCACGAGCACGTTCTTCAACATCGACAACTTCTCGCTCATCGTGCAGCAGTCGGTGGTCATCGGGACGTTGGCGCTCGGCCAGACCCTGGTCATCCTCACCGCGGGGATCGACCTGGCCAACGCCTCGATCGCGGTGTTCGGGACGCTGCTGCTCACGCGCCTGACGATCGGGCACCTGCCGAGCGGGCTGGCCATCCTGGCCGGCCTGGTGGCCTGCACCCTGGCCGCGACCGTCTCGGGGCTGTTGGTGACCCGCATCAAGCTGCCCCCGTTCATCGTGACCCTGGGCATGCTCGCCGTGATGACGGCCGTGACCAACCTCTACAGCACGGGCACCACCTTCGCCGTGCCGAGCGGGCCGCTGACCTGGCTGGGCAACTCGCTCTACCTCTTCGGCCGGGTCCAGTTCACCTTGGGCATGATCCTGGCGGCCATCCTGTTCGCCGTGATGTGGTTCGTCCTGGGCAAGACCGGATGGGGCAGACATGTGTATGCCGTGGGCAACGAGCCCGAGGCAGCTCGCCTCACGGGCATCCACATCGACCGGACGCTGGTCAGCGTCTACGCCGTGGCCGGTCTCATCTACGGCTTCGCTGCCTGGATGGCCTTGGGCCGCACTCCGACGGCGGACCCGAACGCCTACCAGACGGGCAACCTCGACAGCATCACCGCCGTGGTCATCGGAGGCACCAGCCTCTTCGGTGGCCGAGGGGGAGTCGTGGGGACGGTCGTGGGCGCGCTCATCGTGGCGATCCTGCGCAGTGGCCTGACGCAGATGGGCATCGACTCCAACTACCAGAACCTGGCAACCGGTGTGCTCGTCATCGCCGCTGTCGCGTTCGACCAGGCGACCCGGAGGAGGGCGTGATGAGCACGGTGACCCAGGACGACACGACGGTGGGGAGCACCGCAGCACCGGAGCCGGTGATGACGGGCCGAGGCCTGGTCAAGCGCTACGGCCATGTGACCGCGATCAACGGTGCGGACTTCGACCTCTATCCCGGCGAGGTGCTGGCGATCGTCGGCGACAACGGCGCCGGCAAGTCCAGCCTCATCAAGGCCCTGACCGGGGCTGTGACGCCCGACGAGGGCACGATCACCCTGGACGGCAAGGAGGTGAGGTTCCACTCTCCGCTGGAGGCCCGGCGTGAGGGCATCGAGACCGTCTACCAGACGCTGGCGGTCGCGCCCGCCCTCGACATCGCCAGCAACCTCTTCCTCGGCCGGGAGCAGCGCAGGGAGGGTCTGCTGGGAAGGCTGCGCCTGCTCGACAAGAAGAAGATGCGGACCGCCGCGAGGGACGAGCTCAACTCGCTCGGCATCGCCACGATCCAGGACATCACCCAGCCGGTGGAGACCCTATCCGGTGGTCAGCGACAGGCGGTCGCCGTGGCCCGAGCGGCCATGTTCGGCAGCAAGGTCGTCATCATGGACGAGCCGACCGCGGCTCTGGGCGTGCGCGAGACCGCGCAGGTGCTCGAGCTGATCAGGCGGATCAGCGGCCGTGGGCTGCCGGTCGTGCTCATCAGCCATGACATGCCTGCCGTCTTCGAGGTCTCCGACCGGATCCACGTCCACCGGCTGGGGCGGCGCGCCGGGGTCGTCGATCCCAAGCAGGTGTCGATGAGCGACGTCGTCTCCTTCATCACCGGCGCAGAGCAGATCCCCGCGAACGCCGACATCACGAACGTGGCTCCCCGCTCCACGGGCCATGGAGGTGCGTCATGACCATCGTCGTCGGGTACATCCCCACCGACGAGGGCATGGCGGCGGTGGACCACGCCATCGCCTTCGCGCAACGCGACGACAGCCGGCTCGTGGTCGTGAACACGGGCCACCACGGCGACAACTCGCATCCGCTGTTCGCCACCGGTGCCGACCTCGACGCCCTCGACGCCCGGCTCACGGCAGCCGGCGTCGAGCACGAGGTCCGCCAGCCGACCGCCAACACCTCGGCGGCGGCCGAGATCCTCGCGGCGGCAGGCGAGGTCGGCGCGGAGCTGATCGTGATCGGCATACGCCGCCGTTCTCCCGTGGGCAAGCTCGTCACAGGGAGCACGGCGCAGCAGGTCCTGCTGGACTCCGAGTGCGCGGTGCTGGCGGTCAAGCCGGGGAAGCCGGAGGGCTACAGCTGACCGCGCAGCCGCATGGTCAGGGGTCGCCCGTCGGGGTCGTAGACGACGCGATAGAGCACCTCTGCCCAGGAGCGGGTGCGCGCTGACAGCACGGGGTCCTCGATGGGCCGCAGCTGTCCCGGCGGCCGGGGTCCCACCCGGCCGCCGTCGTGCCAGGCCGACAGGGCAGCCGCGGCGGCGGCATACGCGTCGAACACCTCGGCGAGCGGCAGTGGGGCGGAGTCGTCGTCGAGGCGGCCGAGGTGCTCGCGGGCCAGGGTCGTCCGGAGGCTCCGCGCATAGTCCTGGTGGTAGACGGCGGCGGACACCTCGGAGTCGTGGGTCCACGAGCGCCGGTTGAAGTTGTCCGACCCCACGGTGGCCCACTCGTCGTCGACGATGCACACCTTGGCGTGCACGTAGACCGGCGTGCCCGCGGCATTCTCGACTCCGTAGAAGGCGACTCGGCCGGGAGCCACCTCCTCGAGCTGGTTCATGAGATGCCTGCGACCCGACGAGGTTCGGCGGCTTGGAGACGCGCCCGTCCTGGTCGGGCAGATGCGGCAGCACGGCGACCAGGCGCAGGCCGGGCTCGCGCTGCAAGCGCGTCGGCGAAGGCTGTCGCGACCTGCGGTGACCAGAGGTACTGGTCCTCCACGTAGATGAGGTGCTTGGCTCGGGACAGCGCCTTGGTGATGCCCCGCGCCACGCTGCGCTCACCGCGCGGAGCGAACGGATAGCCGCCCAGCCGCTTGGGATACGTGCGCAGCAGCTGGACGGGGTGAGACCCCGTGGGGGCCGGGTCGGGCTCCTGGGGCGGCAGGGGAGTGGTGTGGATGTGGTCGTGGTGGAGCCGGTCGCCGAGCCAGCGCAGGGGAGAGCGTCCCGGTGGCTGGGGGTCGTCCCAGCGCTCGCGGAACACCGCCTCGACGTCGCCGACCGCGGGGCCGGTGATGGCCAGCTGCACGTCGTGCCACGGAGGGCGGGTCCCGTATGCCGCCGCCATGGCCTGGGTCTGTGGGTCGCCGCGGTGCGAGTGGTCGTCGCGCCGGCTGTGGCACAGGTCGATGCCCCCGAGGAAGGCGATGTCCAGCTGCGGCCGCGTCGGATGACGCAGCACCACGAACTTCTGGTGGTGGGACCCGCCGACCCGGACGCGCATGTCGAGCAGGCACTGGCCGCCCGCCGCGTTGATCTCCTCGCCGATGTGCCGGTTCTCCGCGCTGGAGAACGACAGCCGGTCCCAGTGCGAGCGCCAGATGAGGCCGCGCACGTCGACTCCCCGCGCTGCCGCACGCGCCAGCACGGCCCCGATGGCGCTGTCCGGGCTGCCGTCGAGCCGCTCGTCGGGGTCGCCGCGCCAGTCGACGAACATGACGAGGTCGCCCGCCTCGAGAGCGTCCAGCCGCCGGCGCAGCTCCGCGAAGTAGGCGGCGCCGTGGACCAGCGGCACGACGTGGTTGCCCTCGGTCCAGGGGGTGCCGCCCGGATGACGCCGGTCGAGGACGGTCGCGGGGTTGCCGCGCTCGGCCGCGCTGAGGAACCAGTCCCTGACGTCCATGCCCGCCTCTCTCGTCTGCACCGGCCTCGTCCGCAGCTGGCGCGTTCGGGTGCGCTGGTCACCCTACGGGCAGGGATACCGCCAGCGGGTCGGGAACCCGTCGAGAGTGACGCGCGGGAGGTTCGGACTGCGTACTGGAGGCCAGCACCGGGTACGTTTCCGTCTTGGGGTGTCGCCGAGGGTGCGGTCGCCCGACGAGCCAGCCGAGCCGACGAGAGGGACGTGAACCACTCCATGGTCATCATCGTGACCCTCTGCGCCACCGTGTTCTTCGCTCTGTCCACGGCGCTGAAGCACCGCAGCGCCTCGACGCTGCCCGAGTCCAGCGCCCAGGGACGCGCTCGTCTCGGGCACTTCGTGACCGCCACCCTGGCGCACCGGTGGTGGCTCGCCGCTCTGGCGGCCGATGCCGTGGGGCTGGCGCTGCAGGCCCTCGCGCTGCACATCGGTGCCGTCTCCGTCGTCCAACCGCTGCTCGCCACGGCGCTGCTCTTCTCCCTGGTCCTCAACCACGTCGCAGCCCGGACCCGGATGAGCCGCGCCGAGCTCGGCTGGGGTGCGCTGCTGGCCGGCTCTGTCGTCGCCTTCCTCGTGTGGTCGGGCGCCTCCACCGCAGGCATCCACGCGAGCACGGCGGACCGAGGCGCCGCTGCTGCCGTGGCCATCCTGGCCGTCGTGCTGGGGACGATCTGCGTCATCGTGGCCCGCAAGCTGCCGTCCGGTGCCAGGGCGGCGCTGCTGGGGGTGGTCGTCGGCACGATCTATGCCTGCACGGCAGTGCTGATCAAGGCGGTCACCAGCGTGGCCGCCCGCGGTGGTCTGGTGGCGGTGCTGACGAGCTGGCAGCTTCCGGTGCTCATCGTGGCGGGAGCCGCGGGCCTCGTGCTGGCCCAGGTCGCCTTCCGGTCGGGTCCGTTGAACGCCAGCCTGCCCGCCATGGCCACGCATGGACCCGTTGCTCAGCGTCGTCCTCGGCGTCATCGTCTACGACGAGCAGCTCCGCACCGGGCTGTGGGACACCGTGGGAGAGGTCGTCTCGCTCGCGGCGCTGGCCCTGTCCGCGGTCGCGCTGAGCCGTCTGACGGCCGACCGCGAAGAGGTGCCGGCCGCGTCCGCGCACGGCTAGCGTTGGAGCCATGCGGATCACCCATCTGGGCCACGCCTGCCTGCTCGTCGAGGTCGCGGATGCGCGCATCCTGGTCGACCCCGGCGGCTGGTCACCGCAGGCTCACGAGCAGCGTGACCTCGACGCCGTCCTGGTGACCCACCAGCACCCCGACCACGTCGACCGCGGAGCGCCTGCCCGGCCTGCTGCGCGCCAACCCCGCGCGCCCGCCTCCTCACCGACCCCGAGACGGCCGCGATCCTGCGCGAGGACGGGAGTCGACGCGCAGCCGTTCGGCCCGGGCGACGAGGCCACCGTGGGGGCGGCGACCGTCACCGGCGTCGGTGAGCTGCACGCGCTCATCCACGACGAGCTGCCCCGGGTGCACAACACCGGGATGCGGATCACCGCCGAGGGCGAGCCGGTGCTGTTCCACCCGGGCGACGCCCTCGATGCCGAGCCCGGGGAGGTCGACGTCCTGGCCTTCCCGCTCAACGCGCCCTGGCAGCGCAGCCGGGAGATGACGGCGTTCCTGCGGCGGCTGGCCGCGCCTCACGCGGTCCCCGTCCACGACGCCCTGCTCAGCGAAGCCGGCCGGACCCTCTACCTCGGCCAGGCCCGCAGCCTGGGCTCGAGCCAGACGCAGGTCCACGACCTGGCGGGCGCCGGACCCACCGAGTTCACCGCCACCTCGTGAGCAACGCGCCGTGCGCGAGGCCCAGCGCCGGTAGCGTCGCGACCATGCCCGACCGCCAGCCCGCGCTGAGCCTGCGAGGCCTCACGAAGCACTTCGGCGCCACGACGGCGGTCGACCGGCTCGACCTCGACGTGCCCGCGCGGCTCGTTCTACGGTCTCGTCGGTCCCAACGGCGCCGGCAAGACCACCACCCTGTCGATGGCGACGGGACTGCTGCGCCCGGACGCCGGCACCGCTGACGTGCTCGGCGTCGACGTCTGGTCGGACCCGGTCGGCGCCAAGGCGCGGATCGGGGTGCTCCCGGACGGGCTCCGCGTCTTCGACCGGCTCACCGGTCGCCAGCTCGTGACGTATGCCGGTCTGCTGCGGGGCATGGACCGCGGCTCTGGTGGCCGCAGCGCGTCGAGGAGCTGCTGGTCGCCCTCGGCCTCACCGAGGCCGCCGAGAAGCTGGTCATCGACTACTCGGCCGGCATGACCAAGAAGGTCACGCTGGCCTGTGCGCTGGTGCATGCCCCGCGGCTGCTCGTGCTCGACGAGCCGTTCGAGGCCGTCGACCCGGTGTCGGCCAGGACCATCCGGTCGGCATCCTCGAGGACTTCGCCGGCAGCGGGGGCACGGTGGTCCTGTCGAGCCATGTCATGGACCTCGTCGAGCGGATCTGCACCGACGTCGCGATCATCGTCGACGGGCAGGGTGCGGGCCGCAGGCCCGGTCGAGCTGGTGCGGGCCGGCGGCACGCTCGAGGACCGGTTCCTCGACCTGGTCGGTGGCAGCACCGACGTGAAGGGACTGGCGTGGTTGCGCACCTCCTCCGACTGAAGCTCGCACCTGCTGCGCAACGGGCTGCGCCGGGGCGCGGCCGCCGTCATCGGGATGGCTCTGGGCCTGCTCTACGGCGGTGGCTTCGTCGTGCTCGCGGTGGTCGGTGCTGGTGGCCCTGCGCGTGCACGGCGACCTCGCGACTGACCCGCACGATGGTCGTCCTCGGCGGCGCCGGCCTGATGGCCGGCTGGGCGCTGCTGCCGGTCGTGCTGTTCGGCATCGACCCCACCCTCGACCCGGTCCGCTTCGCCACGTATCGCCGTGCCCGAGCGCACGCTGGCCGTCGGGCTGCGCGCTGACCGGGCTGGTCGGGCCTGCCGGGGCTCGGGACCGTGCGTGCTGGTGCTCGGCTCGGTCGTGGCCACCTCCTACGCGTGCCGGTGCGGTGCTCGTGGCCCTGGTCGGGCGGCGCTCTGCGGCCTCGCGGCGTGTGTCCTGCTCAGCCGGATCGTCACCGGTGCGGCCGCCGCCGTGCTCGCCACGCGGCGCGGCCGCGACCTGGCCGGCGCTCGGGCGGTGTCCTCGTCGTGTTCGGGCCGATCGCCGGTCATGACGATGACCGGCGGCGGGTCGCGCCGCGCGCTCCTGCACGGCCTCGCCGACGTCCTGGCCTGGACGCCGCTGGGCTGGGCGTGGGCGCGCGCCGGTCGACGCCGCGCTCGGCGACTGGGGGCCGGCGCTGCTGCGCCTGCGTGCTCGCCGCGGCCGTGGTGTCTCGTGCTGTTCGCGGTCTGGCAGCGGGTGCTGGTCGGTGCCCTGCGCAACCCGCGCACGGTCGACCGCCGAGGGCGGCAGTCGCGGCGGGCCTCGGCCTGTTCGCGCGGCTTCCCGGCCACCCCGATGGGTGCCATCGCCGCGCGCGCCGGCACCTACTGGGTGCGTGACCCACGGTTCAACCTCCCCGCGGTCATGACCGATCCTGCTGCCCGGCGGGGCTGCTGGTCCCGGGACTCGGCTCGCGGGTCGACGCTGGCCCTGGCAGCGATGCCGGTGGCGTCGGCATACCTCATCGGCTGGGGCCAGCACAACGACGTCGGCTACGACTCCACGGCCTTCTGGATGCACGTCGCGGCCGGGGGTGGACGGGCGCAGCGACCGGCTGGGCCGGCTGTTCCCGTCCGGGCTCATCGCGGCCGTTCTGCGTGCCCGGCGTACGCCCTGCTCGGGCCGCTGGTCGGCGGCTCCTGGCGGCTGCTGCCCGCGACGCTCGGGGCAGGCGCTGGGGGTGGCGCTCAGCGGCTTCGCCGTCGCCTGCGTGACCAGCGCGGTCAAGCAGTATGCCGTGCCGGCGCCGGGGGAGAACCCGTTCAGCAGCCGCCCGGGCTCGGTCGGGCGTCACGATGGCCGTGCAGACCCTGTGCGGCGCGCGCCGTGGTCGGCGCTGTCGCTGCCGGTCGCTGGTGCTCGCCGTGCTGTCGTGGTTCGGGGTGGTCGTGGGCGCCGTGGGCGGCGCTGGTCGTCGGGCCCGCTGGTGGGAGCGGTCGTCCTGGCTGTGGGGGTGCGGGTGGGCTCGGAGCTGTTCCGGCGACGCCAGGCCGACCTGCTGCAGGACCTCGTGTCGATGCGCTGAGCCGCGGCCGGCTGCTGCCGGACGGCCGCTCAGTCGCCCTTGTGCGCCGCCAGGTGGGCCGCCCCGATGATGCCGGCCTTGTTCCGCAGCTGTGGCGGGCACGATCGGGGTGCGCAGGTTCAGCAGCGGGCAGGAACTGGTCGGAGTCCTTGGAGACGCCGCCGCCGACGACGAACAGGTCGGGCCACAGCAGCGCCTCGAGCTGGCTGTAGTAGCGCTGCAGGCGGGTCGGCCCACTCGGCGTAGCTCAGCCCCTCCTTGTCCTTGATGGACGAGGCGGCCCGCGTCTCGGCGTCGTGCCCGTCGATCTCGAGGTGGCCGAGCTCGGAGTTGGGGATGAGCACGCCGTCGTAGATCAGGGCGGAGCCGATGCCGGTGCCGAGGGTCGTCATGACGACCAGGCCCTTCTGGCCCTTGGCCGCGCCGTAGTGCAGCTCGGCCACGCCCGCGGCGTCCGCGTCGTTGACCAGGATGATGTCGTGGCTCGAGCACCTTCTCGAGCATGGGCTCGGCGTCGAAGTCGAGCCAGAGCTTGTCGATGTTGGCGGCCGAGCGCACCACCCCGTGGGTGACGACGCCGGGGATGGTCACGCCGATGGGCGAGTCGCCCCGGACGTCGTCGAAGTGGTCGACGATCTGCGTCGATCACGGCGGCGACCGCCGTCGGGCGTCGAGGGCACCGGGGTGTCGATCCGCATCCGCTTGGCGGCGAACGTCGCCGGTGGACAGGTCGACCGGGGCGCCCTTGACGCCGCTGCCACCGACGTCGATCCCCAGGGGGAGTCCGTGCTTGGCCATGCTGTCCGCCTCCTTGCGGTCGCCGCGTCGGTGCAGGGTGATGAGTGCAGGGTGATCAGGGCAGGGTGAGGATCTCGTTGCCGCTGTCGGTGATGAGGATGGTGTGCTCGAACTGCGCCGAGCGCCGCCGGTCCTTGGTGACCACGGTCCAGCCGTCGTCCCACATCTCCCACTCGTGGCGGCCGCCGAGGTTGAGCATCGGCTCGATCGTGAACGTCATGCCGGGCTCGATGAGCGTGCCGTACGACGGCGCGGCGTCGTAGTGGGGGATGATCAGCCCGCTGTGGAACGTCCGCGCCGATGCCGTGGCCGGTGAAGTCGCGGACGACGCCGTAGCCGAAGCGCCTGGCATAGCTCTGGATGACCCGGCCGATGACGTTGATCTCGCGGCCGGGCACGGCCGCCTTGATGCCGCGCATCATGGCCTCGTGGGTGCGCTCGACGAGCAGCCGGGACTCCTCGTCGACGTCGCCGCACAGGTAGGTCGCGTCGGTGTCGCCGTGGACGCCGTCGATGTAGGCGGTGATGTCGATGTTGACGATGTCGCCGTCCTCGAGCGGACGGCTGTCGGGGATGCCGTGGCAGACGACCTCGTTGACCGAGGTGCACAGCGACTTCGGGAAGCCCTTGTAGCCCAGCGTCGAGGGGTAGGCGCCGTGGTCGAGGAGGAACTCGTGGCCGACCCGGTCGATCTCGTCGGTCGTCACCCCCGGCGCGATGACGGCGGCGGCGGCCGCCATGGCCTGGGCGGCGATCCGGCCCGGCGACCCGCATCTTGCTCGATGGTCTCGGCGTCCTTGACCTCGGACGCCGTCGTCCCGGGCCGGCGCGGGCTTGTCGACGTACTCCGGTCGCTCGATGGACGCGGGCACGGGACGGCGCGGCGACACGACGCCCGGGGCCACGCTTGCGTACGTCAACGGCATACGGTGGAGTCTAGGGACGTCCGCGGATCCGTCGACTTGGAGGGCACTCGATGGCCTACTGGTACAACCTCACCACCGGTCAGGTGGAGAGCGACGACAACAAGAGCCAGAGCGACGACCTCATGGGTCCGTACGACTCGCAGGCCGAGGCCGCCAAGGCGCTCGACACCGCACGTCAGCGCACCGAGGCCTGGGACGAGGAGGACAAGGCCTGGGACGAAGGGTCGTCCGACCGCTGAGGTCGCGCGCACCGTCGTCGCGGCTGCGCCGAGGCTCAGTCGTTGAGGCGGTGCACCGACACGGCATACCCGGCCTCCGGGTCGCCACGACTCACGGTCCCAGGTGGCGTAGCGCCGCAGGAACGACAGCCCGGCGACGTCGCAGGCGCGGTCGTAGTCGGCGAGCGGGGTGACCGGGCACCCCGGCGGCAGGTGGTCGGCGTCGAGCCCGAACCCGGCGACGAGCAGCGCCGCCCGGCTGCAGGTGCGCCGTGAGCCGCTCGACGGCCTCCAGCAGGGTGCCGGGGGCCAGCAGCGGGATGACGTTGCCGGCCAGGACGGCGAGCGCGAACGCCTGCGTGCGCAGCTCGAGCCGGCTGAGGTCCTGGCGCACCCAGCGGGTGGCAGGGTCGCGACGCTCGGCCACCGCGACCATGTCGGCGTCGGCGTCGACCCCCACGCAGTCGTAGCCCGAGGCTCGTGAGCTGGGTGGCGACGCGGCCGGTGCCACAGCCCGCGTCGAGGATCCGCGGCGGGCGGGGGCACGAGAGTCTCGACGAAGGCGGCCTCGCCGTGGATGTCCACGCCGCTCGCCGCGAGGTCGTCGAAGCGTTGCTGGTATGCCGTCGCGCCGCCGAGTCCGCCGGAGACCTCCGACCACCGGGTGCGCGGCTCCGGGAGACGGTGGTCTCGCTCATGGCTCCAGGGTAGGTTCGCGGCTGGTCCGATGGAATCGGTGGGACGCAGCGGATCGCGGTCAGCCGAGCTCGCGCAGCCCCGGCAGCACCCGGCTCGGCGAAGGTGTCGAGGAAGCGCGACTGGTCGGGCCCGGGCCCGTGGAACACGAGGTGGGTGAAGCCCCAGTCGACGTACTGCTTGACGGCGGCGACGACCTCCTCGGGGTCGTCGGAGACGATCCACCGCTGGGCCACCTGCTCGTCGGGCAGGGCGTCGCCGAGCCGCTCCATCTCCAGCGGGTCGCTGGTGCCGTGCTTCTGCTCCGGCGGTCAGCGACAGCGGCGCCCAGAAGCGGCAGTTCGCGACGGCCTGGTCGCGGTCGGGGTCCCAGGACAGCTTGATCTCGATCATCCGGTCGAGGTCGTCGCGGCCCGCGGCCGGCCTTGGTCAGCCCCTCGTCGACGGCCGGCAGCAGCTTGTCGCGGTAGAGCTCCTCGCCCTTGCCGGAGGTGCAGATGAACCCGTCACCGGCGCGGCCGGCATACCGGGCCACGAGGGGGCCGCCGGCGGCGACGTAGACCGGCACGGGCTGCGTCCGGGCGGTCGTAGACCGTCGCGTCGACGGTGCGGTAGTAGTCGCCCTCGAAGGTCACGCGCTCCTGGGTCCACAGGCGCGCGCATCAGGCTGACCGACTCGCGCAGGCGGGCGAACCGCTCCTTGAACTCCGGCCACTGGTCGTCCCCGACCGACCCGACGACGACCTCGTTGAGGGCCTCGCCGGTGCCGACGCCGAGCATGACCCGGCCCGGGTAGAGGGACCCGAGCGTGCCGAAGGCCTGGGCGACCACCGCCGGGTTGTAGCGGAAGGTCGGCGTCATCACGGAGGTGCCGATCTGGACCCGCTCGGTGCGCTCACCGAGGGCGGCGAGCCACGCCAGCGAGAACGGCGCGTGGCCGCCGTGGTGGCGCCAGGGCTGGAAGTGGTCCGAGATCATCACGCTGTCGAGCCCCACGCGCTCGGCCTGGACCGCGTAGTCGAGCAGCTCGCGGGGTGCGAACTGCTCGGCCGATGCCTTGTACCCGATGCGCAGCGTCATGGGCCCCACCGTATGCCGCCTACTCGAGGAAGGAGTTCTCGGCCGCCGGGAACGCCCCCGAGGCGACGTCCGCGGCATACGTCGAGGCGGCCTGGCTGAGGGCGCCCGCGCAGGTCCGCGTACTTCTTGACGAACCGGGGGGCCTTGCCGCCGCGCAGTCCGGCCATGTCCTGCCAGACGAGGACCTGGGCGTCGCAGTGCGGGCCCGCGCCGATGCCGATGGTCGGGATGCTCAGCACCTCGGTGACCCGGGCCGCCAGGGGAGCGGGGACCATCTCCATCACCACCGCGAAGCAGCCGGCCCGCTCGAGCGCGACGGCGTCCTCGACGAGGCGGTCCGCGCTGTCACCGCGGCCCTGGACGCGGTAGCCGCCCAGGACGTGCTCGCTCTGCGGGGTGAAGCCGATGTGGCCCATCACCGGTATGCCGGCGCGCACGAGCAGCTCGACCTCCGGCACCATCGGCTTGCCGCCCTCGAGCTTGACGGCGTGCGCCATGCCCTCCTTCATGAACCGGGTGGCGGTGGCCAGCGCCTGCTGGGGGCTCGCCTGGTAGGACCCGAACGGGAGGTCGGCGACCACCATCGCGTGCTTGGCCGCCGAGGTCACGGCGCGCACGAGCGGGACGAGGTGGTCGACCGTCACCGGCACGGTCGTCTCGAACCCGTAGACGTTGTTGCCCGCGGAGTCGCCCACGAGGAGCACCGGGATGCCCGCCTCGTCGAAGATCTCGGCGGCATACATGTCGTAGGCCGTGAGCATCGCCCACTTCTCGCCCTTCTCCTTCATCGCCTGGAGGTGGGGGACCCGGACTCGGCGTTGGGGGGCGGCCTGGGCTCCCGTGCCGTAGGGGGCGATGGTCTCGCTGTGGAGCGGTGCCGGAGGCCGGGTTGCCGGAGGCGGACGGGCGGAGGTGGGCTGGTCGCTCATGTCCGCATCCTAGGAGGCAGGTCCGACCGGCAGGCGGCGACGCCGTCAGATCGCGAGATGCCGTGTCTCAGCGCAGCGGGTCGCGTTCGAGGGCCCGCGCCCGTGCGCGCGTGAGGAGCAGGTCGCACGCAACGGGGCGAGGGAGGCCTGTCCACCGGGCCTGCACGGGTCACTGACGGGCGCATGACCGCAGGGCGGGCAGCCGGGGGCCTACCGCGGGCCGCGCGATGGTCGTGTGGGCGTGCGGGGCCACCGCGACGACCGGCGAACCGGTGCTCTGGGCGAGCAGGAGAACGGCTGCCGCGCCGGCGGTCAGTGCCAGCTGAGTGCTCATGGCCGGTGCCTTCTGACTCCTTGTGGCTCCCTGCGGCCCGTTGGATGGTGGTGTGTGCGGTTGACCCGGGTTGCCGTCCAGGGTCTCGCCGCGAGGGCTGGGGCGGTTCCCCCAGATGTCGTAGTGACCGACCGGATGTCGTGCTCGTCATCCACAGGTGCGGTGGACGGGTCGCTGGATCCACAGACGTGGCGTGAGTCAGTTGACAGCTTCAAGAGGCGAAATGCCTTGCGGCTCAACGGAAGCGGCGACGAGCCGGCGCCTCGCGTTGTCAGACGTGGGTCCTAGGGTGGTTGTCATGCAGGGGGACGAGGTGATCGGTCACGGCGCGGGGGGCGGCGCCGACGAGCGCGGGCTTCGGTGGCGTCTGACCGAGCTCCGGGCGGCCCTGGAGGGCGCCCGGGTGGCGTTGGCCGGCCTCGCCGAGGTGCTGTTCGAGGCGAGTGGTGCCGAGCTGGGACCGTTGCTGGGGTTGGTGGACGACGTGGTGGCGGCGGCCGAGCTCGGACGAGTGGTCGTGACGGGCGAGGCCTTGGCACGTGGCGAGATCGGGGTTCGGGGGGCACCGCTCAGCCCCGCGCAGTGGGTGCTGGCGCATGCTCCCTCGACGCGCGCCGGTGGGGCGGGGCAGGTCGTGTCGGTGGCGGCTGACTTCGCCAAGCCGGCGAACGCCGCGGTGGTGACGGCCACGGCGTCGGGCCGCATCGGCGTGCGGTCGGCTGCGGCGGTGCTCGGCGAGGCAGACAAGCTGCGGCCGATGCTGGTCGACGGGGCGCACGAGCCGGTCCTCGAGGGCCTGATCGCCATGGCCGAGCAACACGGGCCGCGGGGGTGCCGCATGGTCCGACCTCGGCTGCTGGCTGAGTTCGGCGTCGAGGGAGTCCTGCAGCGTGACCACGACGCCGCCAAGACGTTCGTGGCGCTGTCGCAGCCCCGCGAGTGTGGCTCAGGCATCTTCGAGTACGCCCTGACCCTCGATGCCGAGGGCATGGCCGTGGTCGAGGGCGCCCTGGGGCCGTTGGCGGCGCCCCGGCCCACCGACGGCGAGCGCGACCTCCGGAGCAGTGACCGTCGCCGTGGGGACGCGCTGATAGCGCTCGTGCGTCGTGCCGTCCAGGCAGGGGACTCCGTGCCGACGACGACAAAGGCCCAGCTGTTCGTGACGGTGGACTATGACCGACTCCGCACCCGGCTGGGACGACGACGCAGAGGCCGACGCCGGTCTGGCGGCGGGTGAGGTGAGCGGCGGCACGCAGGCCGGCACGTTGCTGGCCCCCGAGACCGTGCGCCGGATCGGCTGTGACGCCACGGTCATCCCTCTGGTGCTCGGAAGCGGCGCGGAGATCTTGGACTGGGGTCGCGCGCGGCGGTTGTTCAGCCTGGCGCAGACCAAGCGGCTGTGGTTGCGTGACGGCGGCTGCACCTACCCCGGCTGCGGCGCCCCGGCCCAGTGGTGCGACGCGCATCACCTCGTGCACTGGGCGGACTTCGGCCCCTCGGACCTCGGCAACGCCGCCTTGCTCTGCGCCCACCACCACGGGCTCGTCCATCGACGCCGCCTGGCGGGCGTCGTGTCGAGCGATCCTGACCCGAGCGCCGGCTCCCACGTGTGCTGGGACCTGACCCTCGGCAGCTACGACCACCTGCTCGCGCGGCGTGCCGCGGCCAAGCCGGCGTGAAGTGGGCAGCGGCGACGGCTCCACCCGTAGAGTGCCGCCGTGGACTACGACGACGTTGTCATCGGTGCCGGTCACAACGGGCTCACCGCCGCTGCCTACCTGGCTCGAGCCGGTCGGCGGGTGCTGGTTCTGGAGGCCGCCGACCACGTGGGGGGCGCCGCCGTGTCCGCGCAGGCGTTCACCGGCGTCGATGCCCGGCTCTCGCGCTACTCCTACCTGGTCTCGCTGCTGCCCCGGCAGGTCATCACCGACCTCGACCTCGACGTGCGTCTCGTCCGCAGGCGGTTCTCGTCGTTCACACCGGTGCCCGGGGACCCGGCGAGGAGCCTGCTCGTCGACCACGGCGACGCGTCCGCGACGGCGGCGGGCTTCGCGGCCCTCACCGGAGGGACCGGCGCGTATGCCGCGTGGCAGGACTTCTACGGCCGGGTGCAGCGCATGGCTGAGCGAGTCTTCCCGACGGTCCTCGAGCCGCTGCGCAGCGAGGCGGAGCTCGCCGACCTCGTCGACGACGACGAGCTCTGGGAGGCCCTGGTCCGGCGGCCGCTCGGCGAGGTGCTCGAGAAGTGGTTCGACGACGACACCGTCCGGGGGATCGTCGCGACGGACGCGCTCATCGGCACCTTCGCCGACCTGGGAGGCGAGGACCTGCGCCAGAACGTCTGCTTCCTCTACCACCTGATCGGGGGCGGCACCGGGGACTGGGACGTGCCCGTCGGCGGCATGGGCGCGGTCACCGACTCGCTCGCCCGAGCGGCCGCCGCCGCGGGCGCCGAGATGCGCACCGGCGTCCGGGTGACCTCGCGTCGACCCCGACCGGCACGGTGACGCTGGGACGGCGGGTCCGCCACCGCGCGCACCGTGCACGCCGCGTGCGCCCCCGCAGTGCTCAACCGGCTGCTCGAGGCGGCCGGCGCCGACCCGGTGGAGACCGAGCCGTCGCCCGAGGGTGCCCAGCTCAAGGTCAACATGCTGCTGTCGCGGCTGCCCCGACTTCGCGACAGCGCGGTCGACCCTCGGGCTGCGTTCGCCGGGACGTTCCACGTCAACGAGGGCTACGGCCAGCTCCAGCACGCCTTCGAGGAGGCCAGCGCCGGCCGGGTGCCGGAGGTCCCGCCCTGCGAGATCTACTGCCACAGCCTGTCCGACCGGTCGATCCTCGGCCCGGAGCTGGCCGGCACCGAGGCCCAGACGCTCACCCTCTTCGGCCTGCACCTGCCGGCGCGCCTCTTCGCCGGCACCGAGCAGGAGCACGCCGACGTCAAGGACCTGGCCCTGGCCCGCACGCTGAGCCTCGCTGAACTCGGTGCTGGCCGAGCCCATCCAGGACGTCCTGCTCCGTCGACGGCGACGGCAGGCCGTGCCTCGAGGCGCGCACCCCGCGTCGAGCTGGAGGCCGACCTCGGGCTGCCCGGCGGCAACATCTTCCACCGGTCGCTGCAGTGGCCGTGGGCCGAGCAGGCCGCCGAGGTCGGCACCTGGGGCGTCGAGACGCAGTCACGAACGGCTGCTCATCGCGGGAGCCGGCGCACGCCGCGGTGGTGGGGTCAGCGGCATACCCGGTCACAACGCGGCCCAGGCCGCCCTGGGCCGCTGAGCTGCGCCGCATCCCTGAGCCGCACATCCCTGAGCCGCACATCCTGAGCCGGACGCCTCGTTGCCGGACATCTTCCCGAAACACGACTAGGGCAGGATTCGTTACATGGATCGTCAGCAGGAGTTCGTCCTCCGCACCATCGAGGAGCGCGACATCCGTTTCGTGCGCCTGTGGTTCACCGATGTCCTCGGGACCCTCAAGTCGGTGGCCGTGGCCCCGGCCGAGCTGGAGGGCGCGTTCTCGGAGGGCATCGGGTTCGACGGGTCGGCGATCGAGGGCTTCGCCCGCGTCTACGAGGCCGACATGCTCGCCAAGCCCGACCCGAGCACGTTCCAGGTGCTGCCCTGGCGCGGCGACAACCCCGGCACCGCGCGCATGTTCTGCGACATCACGCTGCCCGACGGGTCGGCCGAGCCACGCCGACCCGCGCCACGTCCTGCAGCGCGCCCTCGGCCGGGCCAGCGACCTGGGCTTCACCTTCTACACGCACCCCGAGATCGAGTTCTACCTGCTCAAGCAGGGCTTCGCGCCGGGGGAGAGCCCCGAGCCGGTCGACCACGCGGGCTACTTCGACCACGTGCCGCACGGCACCGGCCACGACTTCCGGCGCGCTGCCATCACGATGCTCGAGTCGATGGGCATCTCCGTCGAGTTCAGCCACCACGAGGGCGGCCCGGGCCAGAACGAGATCGACCTGCGCTACGCCGACGCGCTCTCGACGGCCGACAACATCATGACGTTCCGCACCGTCATCAAGGAGGTGGCTCTCGAGCAGGGCATCTTCGCCTCCTTCATGCCCAAGCCGTTCGCGCAGCATCCCGGGTCGGGCATGCACACCCACATGTCGCTGTTCGACGGCGACAGCAACGCCTTCTACGAGGCCGGCGCGCCCTACCAGCTGAGCAAGGTCGGACGGCAGTTCATCGCGGGCCTGCTGCGCCACGGCGCCGAGATCACCGCCGTGACCAACCAGTGGGTCAACTCCTACAAGCGGCTGTGGGGCGGCGGCGAGGCGCCCGCCCACCTCACCTGGGGCCACAACAACCGCTCGGCGATGGTGCGCGTCCCGATGTACAAGCCGGCCAAGGGCCAGAGCAGCCGGGCCGAGGTCCGCACCCTCGACGCCGCCTGCAACCCCTACCTCGCCTTCGCGGTCATGCTCGCCGCCGGTCTCAAGGGCATCGAGGAGGACTACGAGCTGCCCCCGGAGACCGAGGACGACGTGTGGGGGCTGACCTCCTCGGAGCGTCAGGCGATGGGCATCGAGCAGCTGCCCACCTCGCTCTACGAGGCGATCCGCGTCATGGAGCGCAGCGAGCTGGTGGCCGACACGCTGGGCGAGCACGTCTTCGACTTCTTCCTGCGCAACAAGCGCGCCGAGTGGGAGGACTACCGCGGCGAGATCACCCGCTTCGAGCTCGAGCGCTACCTGCCCGGCCTGTGAGGCTCGGCACTGCCGTGGACCGTCGACGGGTGCCACGGCCCGGCTGCGTAGCGGTGGCCCGGTGCGTCCGGCCGACGTTCCCAGACCGCGACGCTGGCGCGCCGCGGGTTCGCCGACCCGGCGCGGGCGGCCCAGCTGCTCGGCCGACCGGGCCCTGGCGGGGCTGGTGGACCCCCTCGACGACGTCTTCAGCGACGGGCTGCCCGACGCCCTGTCCGCGGTGGCCGACCCCGACCTGGCCCTGCTCAGCCTGGTGCGGCTCATGGAGTCGCTGCGCGCCGGCGAGCGGCCAGCGCCGCGACGTCGAGAACGGCGCCGGACGTCGAGGTCGCGGGGCTGATCGCCGCCCTGCGGCACCCGGGCCCGGCTCGCGACCGGCTGCTCGCCGTCCTCGGCGCCTCGACGGCGCTCGGCGACCACCTCGTCACCCACCCCGAGCACTGGAGCAGCGTCGCCGACGCCGGCCGCGCATGGAGCCGCGAGAGCGGGTCGAGCGACCTCGTCGCGCGCCGTCGAGCGACCCGGGTGAGCACACGGCATACGACGCCTTGCGCATCGGCTACCGACGCCAGCTGCTCGGCATCGCGGCCCTCGACCTGACCGCCGCCGACCCGATCGGCGCGCTGCCCGAGGCGGCCGCGGCGCTGGCCGACCTCGCCGAGGCGGCCCTCGAGGCCGCCCTGGTGATCGCCCGCGCGGAGGTGGGCGAGCAGACGCGAGCTGTGCGACTTCGCGGTCATCGGCATGGGCAAGACCGGTGGTCGCGAGCTCAACTACGTCAGCGACGTCGACGTCATCTTCGTCGCCGAGCCGCGCCCAGGGGTCGAGGAGGCCATGGCGATCGCCGCCGCGACCGCCCTGGCCACCCACCTGATGCGGGCCTGCTCGACCTCGACCGGGCAGGGCACGCTCTGGCCGGTCGACGCGGCGCTGCGGCCCGAGGGCAAGAACGGTCCGCTGGTGCGCACCATCGAGAGCCACCGCGCCTACTACGAGCGCTGGGCCAAGACGTGGGAGTTCCAGGCGCTGCTCAAGGCGCGGCCGGTGGCCGGTGACCGGGCGCTGGGCCAGGCCTACCTCGACGCGGTGCGGCCGATGGTCTGGCAGGCCGCGTCGCGCGAGAACTTCGTCGAGGACGTCCAGGCGATGCGGCGCCGGGTCGAGCAGCACGTGCCGCCCGCCGAGGCCGACCGCCAGCTCAAGCTCGGCCCGGGCGGCCTGCGCGACGTGGAGTTCAGCGTCCAGCTGCTCCAGCTCGTCCACGGCCGCTCCGACGACACCCTGCGCTCCGGCACGACGCTGGAGGCGCTCGGGGCGCTCGCCGCGCGGTGGCTACGTCGGGCCGCGAGGACGCGGCCACCCTCGACGCGTCGTACCGGCTGCTGCGGACGCTGGAGCACCGCGATCCAGCTGTTCCGGCTGCGCCGCACCCACCTCATGCCCACGGCCGAGGCCGACCTGCGCCGGCTCGGCCGGGCGCTGGGCCATCGTTCCGACGCCGGCGGCCGCGGTGGTCGCCCAGTGGCAGCAGCAGGCGCGCGAGGTGCGCCGCATCCACGAGCGCCTCTTCTACCGCCCCCTGCTCGCCGCGGTCGCCCGGCTCAGCTCGACCGACGCGCGGCTGGCCCCGGAGGCGGCGCGGGACCGCCTGGCGGCGCTGGGCTTCCGCGACCCGGCGGGCGCCATCCGCCACCTCGAGGCGCTGACCTCCGGGGTGAGCCGCCGCGCCGCGATCCAGCGCACCCTGCTGCCGGTGATGCTCGGCTGGTTCGCCGACGAGGCCGACCCCGACGGTGGGCTGCTCGCCTTCCGCAAGGTCAGCGAGGAGCTCGGGTCCACCCACTGGTACCTGCGGCTGCTGCGGGACGAGGGCTCCGCGGCCGAGCGGCTCGCCCACACCCTTGGCCCGCAGCCGGTATGCCGCCGACCTGCTCATGGGCGCGCCCGACTCCGTGGCCATGCTCGGCGACGCCGGCGGGCTCGTCCCGCGGTCGCGGACCGACCTGCGTCACGCCGGATGACCGCCGCGGCCGGCCGTCAGGAGGACCCCGACCGGGCCGTCCGGGCCGCCCGCGCGATCCGACGCCAGGAGCTGTTCCGGATCGCCGTCGCCGACCTGTCCGGCGAGCTCGACCTGCGACGGTGTCGGCATGGCCCTCACCGACCTCACCGCCGCGCTCGTCGAGACCGCGTCTGGGCGTCGCCGTGCGCACGCGTCGAGGAACGCCGCGGCGCGCCGCTCGTGACGCGGCTGCTCGTCGTCGGCATGGGCCGGCTCGGTGGCGGCGAGCTCGGCTACGGCAGCGACGCCGACGTGATGTTCGTGCACGACCCGGTCGAGGGTGCTGCCGGACGGGCGACGGCCCAGGACCAGGCGCTCGAGGTGGTCCAGGAGCTGCGGCGGCTGCTCGGCTCCGCCGGCCCGGACCCCCAGCTCGGGCTCGACGCCGACCTGCGCCCCGAGGGCAAGAGCGGACCGTTGGTGCGTTCAGCCTGGCGAGCTACCGCGCCTACTACGAGCGCTGGTCGCTCACCTGGGAGTCGCAGGCGCTCCTGCGGGCGACCCCGATCGCCGGCGACGACGACCTGGCGCGCCGGTTCGTCGAGCTCGTCGACCCGCTGCGCTGGCCGTCGGCGGCTGACGGCGACGCAGGTCCGTGAGATCCGCACGCTCAAGGCCCGGATGGAGGCCGAGCGGCTGCCCCGCGGCGCCGACCCCACGCAGCCACTTCAAGCTCGGCCGCGGCGGCCTGTCGGACGTCGAGTGGACGGTGCAGCTGCTCCAGCTGCAGCACGCCCACGCCGTACCGGCGCTGCGCACCACCGGAACGCTGCCGGCCCTCGGCCGCCGCGGTCGACGCCGGGCTCATCGCCGACGAGCAGGCCGAGGCACTGCGCGAGTCGTGGGTGCTGGCCTCGCGGCTGCGCAACGCAGCCATGCTGCTGCGGGGGCGTGCGGTCGACAGCGTGCCGTCGGACCTGCGGATCGCCGACGGCATGAGCCGGATCCTGGGTGGCGAGCCGGGCAGCGGTGCAGACCTCGCCGAGAGCTACCTGCGGGTCGCCCGCAGGGCCGCGCGGCTCACGCGAGGTCCGGTGTTCTACGGGTCTCGCTGACCCGGCCGTGGTGGTCGCCGCCCACCCGAGTTCTGCCCCATCGGCAGCACCCGTGGCGAAAAGCCGAACCAGCCTCGACTACTGCCGCCATGGCAGCAGTGGTGGCTCGGGACCTGAGACCGAGGAGGGGGTGGCCGCACCCCCCGCCTAGACTTGGACCCATGATGTCCACGATCGACCTGCGCGGACGCGCGCTGGGCACCCGTGAGCTGCGCCAGCTGCTCCCGCGTGCGGAGTTCGACGTCGCGGCGGCCGTCGAGACCGTCCGGCCCCTGTGCGAGGACGTCAGGCATCGCGGCGCCGAGGCGCTCTACGAGCTCGGCGAGCGGTTCGACGGCATCCGGCCCACCACCCTGCGCGTCCCTGCCGGCCGTCCTCGACGCCGCGCTCGCGGCTCTCGACGCCGCAGGTCCTGGCGGCCCTCGAGGAGTCGATCCGCCGCGCCCGGCTGGTGCACGAGGAGCAGCGGCGGCAGGACACGACCACCACGGTGGTGCCCGGCGGCACGGTCACCGAGCGGTGGATCCCCGTCGACCGGGTCGGTCTCTACGTGCCTGGTGGGCGGGCCGTCTATCCCTCCAGCGTGGTCATGAACGTCGTTCCGGCCCAGCTGGCCGGCGTCGGCTCGCTGGCGGTGGCGAGCCCGCCGCAGCGCGAGAACACCGGCGAGTTCGCCGGATACCCCCACCCGACGGTGCTCGCCGCCTGCGCGCTGCTGGGCGTCGACGAGGTCTATGCCGATGGGGGGCGCCCAGGCGGTCGCCGCGTTCGCGTTCGGGTTCGAGGACGGTGACCGGGCGTCGTCTGTGAGCCGGTCAGCCTGGTGACCGGCCCCGGCAACATCTACGTCGCGGCCGCCAAGCGCTATCTCAAGGGCGTCATCGGCATCGACGCCGAGGCCGGTCCCACCGAGATCGCCGTTCTCGCCGACGACACCGCGGTCCCCGCCCACGTCTCCGCCGACCTGGTCTCCCAGGCCGAGCACGACCCGCAGGCCGCCTCGGTCCTGGTGACCGACAGCGTGGCGCTGGCCGAGGCGGTCGCTGCCGACCTCGAGGCGAGAGTGGCCGCCACCAAGCACTCCGAGCGGGTGCGCGAGGCCCTGTCCGGACGGCAGTCGGGCGTGGTCCTCGTCGACGATCTCGACGCCGGTCTGGCGGTCGTCAACGCGTATGCCGCCGAGCACCTCGAGATCCAGACCCGTGACGCCGCCGGCATCGCCGCTCGGGTCCGCAACGCCGGAGCGGTCTTCGTCGGCCCGCACGCGCCGGTGAGCCTGGGCGACTACCTCGCCGGCTCCAACCACGTGCTGCCCACCGGTGGCTGCGCCTGCCACAGCAGCGGTCTGTCCGTGCAGTCGTTCCTGCGCGGTGTGCACGTCATCGACTACACCGAGGCCGCGCTGCGCGACGTCGCGCACCACGTCGTGACCCTGGCCCAGGCCGAGGACCTGCCCGCGCACGGCGAGGCGGTCCAGGCCCGGTTCGACGGTCGAGGCGTGAGCTGGAGCGATGAGCGGCATCGAGCACCTCCTGCGCGAGGACCTGCGCGGCGCGACCCCCTACGGCGCGCCCCAGCTCGACGTCCCGGTGCGGCTCAACACCAACGAGAACTCCTACCCGGTCCCGCCCGAGGTCGTCGAGGAGATCACCCGCGCCGTCGGCGCGGTCGCGGCCGACCTCAACCGCTACCCCGACCGGGAGTTCACCGACCTGCGCGCGGCGCTCGCGGCATACCTCACCGACACCTCCCGCGACCACGACGTCACGGTCGACGCCCGAGCAGGTGTGGGCCGGCAACGGCTCCAACGAGGTGCTGCAGCACCTCGTGCTCGCCTTCGGCGGCCCCGACCGCATCGCGCTCGGGTTCACCCCGGCGTACTCCATGCACCCGATCATCAGCGGCTCGGTCGGCACCACGCTGGGTCGACGGGCTGCGCGGGCAGGGCGGCGAGCCGTTCGACCTCACCGTCGAGTCGGCCGTCGCCCAGGTGCGCGAGCACCAGCCGCACCTGGTGTTCCTCTGCTCGCCCAACAACCCCACGGGCACGGCCCTCGGGCTCGACGTCGTGGAGGCGGTGTATGCCGCGGCCGAGCGGGCCATCGTGGTCGTGGACGAGGCGTACGCCGAGTTCGCCCGGCCCGGGACGCCCAGCGCCCTGACGCTGCTCGAGGGACGCCCGCGGCTCGTGGTGACCCGCACGATGAGCAAGGCCTTCGCGTTCGCCGGGGGCCGCCTGGGCTACCTCGCTGCCGACCCCGCGCTCGTGGACGCGCTGCGGCTGGTGCGGCTGCCGTACCACCTGTCGGCGCCGACCCAGGCGATCGCGGTGGCGGCGCTGCGCCACGCGTCGTCGCTGCTCGGCGACCGTCGAGGTCATCAAGGCCCAGCGCGACCGGATCGTCGAGCGGCTGGCCGTCGCTCGGCCTCGAGCCGGTGCCCAGCGACGCCAACTTCGTCCTCTTCGGCGGCCTGTCCGACGCCGCGCAGACCTGGCGTGACCTGCTCGACCGCGGAGTCCTGGTCCGCGACGTCGGCATTCCCCACTATCTTCGTGTCACGGCTGGCACCCCGGCCGAGACCGACGCGTTCCTGGCCGCGATGGCCGAGATCGCACCACAGGCAACGGACACGGGCAACGGACAGGAGCGCGTTGTGAGCGTGGGTGACCGCACGGTCTCGCTGAGCCGGTCGACGTCCGAGTCCAGCGTCCAGCTGGAGCTCAACCTCGACGGCAGCGGCGTCAGGCCGACATCGACACGGGCGTGCGCTTCTACGACCACATGCTCGCCTCGCTGGCCAAGCACTCGCTGATCGACCTGCGCGTCAAGGCGACCGGCGACATCGACGTCGACGCGCACCACACCGTCGAGGACGTCGCCATCGTGCTCGGCGACGCGCTGCGCGAGGCCCTGGGCGACAAGAGCGGCATCGCCCGGTTCGGCGACGCCACCGTGCCGCTCGACGAGGCGCTCGTCCAGGCCGTCGTCGACGTGGCGGGCCGGCCCTACGTCGTGCACACCGGGGAGCCCGAGGGCCAGGCCTACGTCGTCATCGGGGGCGACTACGTGGGCTCGCTGACCCGTCACGTCTGGGAGTCGTTCGCCGGTCGCGCCGGCATCGCCCTGCACGTGCGCGTGCTCGCCGGCCGCGACCCCCACCACATCGTCGAGGCCCAGTTCAAGGCGGTCGCCCGGGCCCTGCGCGCCGCCGTGGCCCGCGACGAGCGAGTCAGCGGCGTGCCCAGCGCGAAGGGCAGCCTCTCCACGTGAGCGTCCCGCGGCAGTCCGCGCGTGCCTCGCGCGGGCTGCTCCTCGTGAGCGGCGAACCCGCTCGCGTCGCGGCCTGGGTGCGACGCGGCCTGGTGCCCTGTCACGTCGTTCCGCTGGGGCGGTGGACGGCCGTCGTGCCCGCCGAGGCGGTCGAGCCGGGCCGAGCCTCCGTACGACGACGCCGTCGATGGTCCTGGCCTCTCGCCCGGTCCCGCACCGGTTCCGACCGGCGCTGGGGTTCTGGTCCGCTCGACGGCCGGGCCGTCGCCACGGTGACCCCGAGGGCCTGGCGGGTGGCCGCTCGCTGGCTCGTCTGGGAACCGGGGCAGGGTGCCGTGCCGCGCTCCCGGCCTGCGGCTGGCCCGCGCCCTGGACCTGGCCGCAGCGGTCGGCCGGCCGGGCGCGGGGCACGACGTGGCCCGCCTGGTGAGCCGGCCGGCCGGCGACGTCGACGACCTGCTGCTCGACCTGATGGCGCTGCTCGACGTGCCGGGTGGTCAGCTGCTCAGCGGGCCACCCGAGGGCGGGTCAGTCGTCGAGCCCGCCGCGCCGCCTGGTCGCCCGGTTCAACGCCCGCGTGGCCGACGACGCACGGCACCGTGCCGAGCTGGAAGGTCTGTGACATGCCTGGCGAGATGAGCGACGCCCGCCGCAGCGGGCGCCCCGGCAAGCCCAGCGTGGTCGTCTTCGACTACGGCAGCGGCAACGTCCGCTCGGCCGTGCGCGCCCTCGAGCACGTCGGCGCCCAGGTGGAGCTGACCTCCTCGCGCGAGGCCGCGCTCGCCGCGGACGGCCTGTTCGTGCCGGGCGTCGGCAACTTCCACGCCTGCATGGCCGGGCTGCAGGCCGCCGAGGGTCCCCTCGTGATCGACCTCCGGCTGTCCGGCGGCCGACCGGTCCTCGGGGTGTGCGTGGGCATGCAGGTGCTGTTCGACGGCTCCGACGAGCCCAGCGAGGTACGCCGCGAGGGCCTGGGGGAGTGGCCGGGCACCGTCGCCAGGCTGCGCGCCGACGTCATCCCGCACATGGGCTGGGCCACCGTCGACCCTCCCGCGGACACCCGGCTGTTCGCCGGCGTGGAGTCCGAGCGCTTCTACTTCGTCCACTCGTATGCCGTGCAGGACTGGGTCCTGGAGCCGCCGACGGGGCCGTTCGCGGCGGTGGCGCCCGAAGGTCACCTGGGCCGAGCACGGTGGACGCTTCGTCGCCGCGGTCGAGAACGGCCCGTTGTCGGCGACCCAGTTCCACCCCGAGAAGTCCGGCGACGCCGGGCTGACCCTGCTCGAGAACTGGGTGCGGTCCCTGTGAGCCCCTCGCCATACGCCCCGTCGTCCGCACCGCTCCAGGAGCCGTCATGACCACCACCACGACCCTGACCACCGCAGCCGCCCGGCTCGAGCTGCTGCCCGCCGTCGACGTCGCAGGACGGCCAGGCCGTCCAGCTCGTGCAGGGCGTGGCCGGCACCGGCGGACAGTTCGGTGACCCCTGGCAGGCCGCGCTGGCCTGGCAGGAGCAGGGCGCCGAGTGGCTGCACCTGGTCGATCTCGATGCGGCCTTCGGGCGAGGGTCGAACCGCGACCTGCTGGCCGGCATCGTGGGCAGGCTGGACATCAAGGTCGAGCTGAGCGGCGGCATCCGCGACGCCGCGTCGCTCGAGGCCGCGCTGGCCACCGGCTGTCGCCGGGTGAACCTCGGCACGGCCGCCCTGGAGGACCCGGAGTGGACGGCGCGGGCCATCGCCGAGCACGGCGACCGGGTCGCGGTCGGGTCTGGACGTCCGGGGCACCACGCTTGGCGGCGCGGGGCTGGACCCAGGAGGGCGGCGACCTCTGGGAGACGCTGGAGCGGCTCGACCGCGAGGGGTGCGCGCGCTACGTCGTCACCGACGTCAACAAGGACGGCATGCTCAAGGGCCCGAACCTCGAGCTGCTGCGCGACGTGTGCGCTCGCACGGACCGGCCGGTCGTCGCCTCGGGCGGTGTCTCGACGCTGCAGGACATCGCCGACGATCCGCGAGCTCGTCGGCCTGGGCGTCGAGGGGGCCATCGTCGGCTCGGCGCTCTACCGCGGCGCGTTCACGCTGCCGGAGGCGCTCGACGTGGCAGGGCGCCCGTGACCGGCGCGCACGACTCCGCGGGCATCCCCTTCGGCGGTCGCGAGCTCACCGGCACCGGCTTCGACGGCGACACCGGTGAGGCTGACGCGACGCTTGCGCGCGGCCCTGGCCGCGGACACGCTCACTCCGGCGGACGAGCGCTCCCTGATGCGGGCCGTGGCCGCGGCTCGGCTGCTCGTGCCGATCGTGGCCGAGCCCGCCGAGGTCGACGAGTCCGGCCCGCTGGCCGTCGAGAAGCAGACCGACATGGCCGCCGTGACGCTCGTCGCCCCGGACGGCGCCCGGGCGCTGCCGGTGTTCTCCTCGATGGCCGCTCTGGCCGCCTGGGACCCGTCGGCGCGGCCGGTTCCGGTGACCGCCGCGCGGGCTGCCCAGGCCGCCGTGTCCGAGCGCTGCGACGTGATGGTGCTCGACGTGGCGGGCCCGCGCACGGTGGCCCTGCGCCCCAGCATGGTGTGGGCGCTGGCCCAGCAGCGCGAGTGGGTGCCGGCGCACGAGGACGAGACCGTATGCCGCGCGCTCGAGCTGGCGGTCCGTGACCAGGACGGGGTGCTCGCCCACGACGTCGGCCCAGGGGCTGCCGGCGAGGGGGTGCTCCAGGTGTCCCTGACGCTCGGGCCGGGCCTGGACCAGCGCCACCGTGCAGCGCATCGCGACCGCCATCGGCGAGCGCCTCGCCACCGACGGCGAGATCCGGGCCCGGATCGACGGACTGGCCTTCTCGATCTCCTAGGGCACCGAGCGCGGTCACGAGCGGGTCGGTCAGGGTCAGAGTGAAACTCGTTTGGCCGGTGTCAGTGGTCGCTGACACGATGAGTCGGGTGCTCGTCGCCGGCTCCCGATACCGCCGTGTCCTCGCCAGCGCCGCCCTGCGCCGGGCGCTGGTGCTCGGCTTCCTCGTCCGGGTGCCGATCTTCGCCGGCGGCGTCGTCCTGACCCTGCACGTCGTGTCCGCGCTGCACCGCTCGTACGCCGCGGCGGGTCTGGTCTCGGCGGCCGCGACCATGGCCATCGCCGTGAGCGGGCCGTGGCGTGGCCGGCTCCTCGACCGGGTCGGGCTGCGGCGGGTCGTGCGTGCCCTCGATCGTCGTCGCCGCCGGCTGCTGGTCGGTCGCGCCGTTCGTGGGCTACTGGTGGCTGCTGACGCCTGGCTGCGCTCGCCGGCCTGTTCGTCATCCCGTCGTTCTCGATCATCCGGCAGGCGGTCATCGCGGCGGTGCCCGAGGACGAGCGACGCACCGCCATCTCCCTCGACTCGGTGGCGGTCGAGCTGTCGTTCATGATCGGGCCCGCCGCCGCGGTCTGGGCCGCGACGACGTGGCCGACGGCGTGGGTGCTGTTCACGATCGAGATGCTCGGTGTCGCGGCAGGCGTCCTGCTGTGGTTCGCCAACCCGGTGCTGCACGACGAGGCGGCCGAGCCGGTCGACGACGAGGGCGTGCCGGTGCGTTCGGCCACGGCGGTGCCGAGGTCGTCCTGGTTCCGGGCCGGGTTCCTCGCGGTGTGTCTCGCGTCGGCAGCCACCACGCTGGTCCTGGGTGGCACCGACCTGGGCATCGTCGCGGCGCTGCGCGACTTCGGCGCGCCGGGCTCGATCGGCTGGGTGCTGGCCGTCTGGGGGTTCGGGTCGCTGCTCGGTGGCCTGGTCTACGGCGGGCTCAAGCGGTCGATCTCGGCCTTCTGGCTGCTCGGGGGCCCTGGCGGTCGTGACGGCTCCCATGGCGCTGGGCGACCAGCGCCGCTGACGCTGGCCGTGCTGTCGTTCGTCGCCGGACTGCTCTGCGCGCCCACCATCACGGCCACCGTCGACCAGGTCAGCCGGGTCGTCCCTGCCGCGGCCCGAGGTGAGGCGATGGGCTGGCACGGGTCGTTCATGACCGCGGGCACGGCTCTCGGTGCTCCGCTCGCCGGGCTCGCCGTCGACCGTCTCGGGCTGGGGCGCCGGGTTCGTGTCGTGGTCGCGGTCGTCGGGCTGCGCATCGCCCTGGCGGGAGTGCTGGTCGCGACCTCGCGGGCGCCGGCACCGCGAGCCAGCGGCGCGCCGACTGACCGCCTGCCTGCAGCCACGGCGACGACGGCGTCCTCAGACGACCGAGCCGGTGAGCTTCTCTCCGGGCCCCTGACCTGGGGCGTCGGGGATGACCGAGGCCTCGCGGAAGGCCAGCTGCAGCGACTTCAGCCCGTCGCGCAGGGGAGCGGCGTGCTGGCTGCCGAGGTCGGGGGCCGAGGCGGTGACGAGGCCGGCGAGCGCGGTGATGAGCCGACGGGCCTCGTCGAGGTCGAGGTGCTCCGCGGCGTCGGGGCCCTCGGCCAGCCCGCACTTCACCGCGGCCGCACTCATGAGATGGATCGCCGCGGTGGTGATGACCTCGACCGCCGGCACCTCGGCGATGTCGCGGGTGGCCTGCTGCGTCGGCCTGGTCGTGCGTCGCGGCCGGGTCGTGCGGGGGCGGGGAGGCGGGGGCGTCGGGATTGGGAGATTCGGTGCTCACGCTGGTAGCCTTGCAGATCGACCGGCCGTGTCCGCCGCGGGGTGACCCGCTCAGGACACAGTGTGCAAGAGAAGCAGCACCTGCTTCCACCCGCGTCGACCTTACGGTCGCCGGGTTCACGAGGTCACCGAGGCGTGTGCCGCGAGCGTCAGCTCCGCGGCATACCGGCCTCGGTGGGTTCGTCGTCGGACCAGGTGAGGCTTCTCCGCGCAACGGCGGCGGGGAGCCTCTTCTCGTTGCCGCGGACGACAGACCTACCGAAGGAGCACCAACATCAGCGAGCCTCGCATCAACGACCGCATTCGGGTTCCCGAAGTGCGGTTGGTTGGCCCCAACGGAGAACAGGTCGGCATCGTGCGCGTCGAAGACGCGCTGCGTCTGGCCGCCGAGGCCGACCTCGACCTCGTCGAGGTGGCCCCGATGGCCAAGCCTCCGGTCGCCAAGCTCATGGACTTCGGCAAGTTCAAGTACGAAGCGGCACTGAAGGCGCGAGAAGCCCGCAAGAACCAGGTCAACACGGTCATCAAGGAGATCAAGCTCCGCCCGAAGATCGACCCGCACGACTACGGCACCAAGAAGGGCCACGTCGAGCGCTTCCTCAAGGGCGGCGACAAGGTCAAGGTGACGATCATGTTCCGCGGCCGCGAGCAGTCGCGTCCCGAGCTGGGTTCCGCCTGCTGCAGCGCCTGGCCGCAGGACGTCCTCGAGCTGGGCACCGTCGAGTCCGCGCCCAAGCAGGACGGCCGCAACATGATCATGGTGCTGGCTCCGACGAAGAAGAAGTCCGAGGCCATGGCCGAGCAGCGTCGCGCGCGCAGCCGACCGAGCACGACGCCGCCACGGCGACGCGGCTCAGGCCGAGGCCGAGCTCAGGCCGACGCAGCTCAGACCGAGGCGCAGGACGCTCAGACCGAGGCGACTCAGACGCCGCAGACGCCCCAGACCGAGACGACCCAGCCGAGCCGGCCAGCCGAGCCAGGCGCCCCAGGCCCAGTAGGGCCCCCGCAGATCTCGCACGACCCGTTCCATCCCCAGGCCCCGCGGCCACCCCGCAGGTCCGACGACAGCAAGGAGATCGGCAGCCATGCCGAAGATGAAGACGCACTCCGGTGCCAAGAAGCGCTTCCGGATCACCGGCACGGGCAAGGTCATGCGCGAGCAGGCCAACGGTCGCCACCTGCTCGAGCACAAGTCCTCGCGCTACACCCGCTCGATCGCGGGCGACGTCGAGGTCTCCAAGCCGGACGCCAAGAAGGTCAAGAAGCTCCTCGGCCGCTGAGCCGAGCCCACCCAACCCCATGTTTGACCGGGCTCAGCACGCAGCCTCGCAAGCAGTTAGACAGCAAGGAGAACTCACGTGGCACGCGTGAAGCGGGCAGTCAACGCCCAGAAGAAGCGCCGGGTCGTCCTCGAGCGCGCCAGCGGCTACCGCGGACAGCGTTCGCGCCTCTACCGCAAGGCCAAGGAGCAGGTCACCCACAGCCTCGGTTACGCCTACCGTGACCGTCGCGCCAAGAAGGGCGACTTCCGTCGCCTGTGGATCCAGCGCATCAACGCCGGCGCCCGCGCCAACGGCATGACCTACAACCGGTTCATCCAGGGCCTCAAGGCCGCGGAGATCGAGGTCGACCGTCGCATGCTGGCCGAGCTGGCCGTCTCCGACGAGGCCGCCTTCACCGCGCTCGTCGAGATCGCCCGCGCCAACGTGCCGGCGACCGCCGACGCCGCGCGCCTGAGCCTGACTCACGCACCACACCCGAGCGCCGGGACGTGCCCCCGCTGTCCACCCCGCTGACCAACGTCAGGTCGGAGCGGGTCAAGACAGTTCGGGCGCTGTCCCGGCGCTCGGTGCGTGAGAAGACCGGCCGCTTCCTGGCCGAGGGGCCGCAGGCGGTCCGTGAGGTGGTCGCGCACCACCCCGAGCCAGGTCGTCGACCTCTACGTCACGCCGGAGGCGGCGCAGCGGCATACCGACATCGTCGCCGCCGCCCAGGCGGCGGGGGTGCACCGTGCACGAGGTGAGCGACGAGGTCCTCGCGGCCATGTGCGACACCCAGGCGCCGCAGGGCCTGGCGGCCGTATGCCGCGTGCTCACCGCCTCCCTCGACGACGTCCTCGCCGCCGTCCCCGCCTGCTCGTGCTGCTGACCCACGTCCGCGACCCCGGCAACGCCGGCACCGTCATCCGCGGCGCCGACGCGGCCGGAGCCGATGCCGTGCTGGTCAGCGACGCGTCGGTCGACGTGTTCGCGCCCAAGGTGGTGCGGTCCACGGCCGGGTCGCTGTTCCACCTGCCGGTGGTGACCGGGCTGCGCCTCGAGCCGACCTTCGCCGCGCTGCGCGAGCGGCGGGATCAGGCTGCTGGCCGCCGACGGGGCCGGGACGGTGCTGCTCCCGGACGTGCGACCTCGACCGGTCCGCACGCCTGGGTCATGGGCAACGAGGCCTGGGGCCTGGATGACGCCACCCGGGCGCAGTGCGACGAGGTCGTGCGCGTCCCCATCTACGGCAAGGCCGAGTCGCTCAACCTCGCGATGGCGGCCACGGTCTGCCTCTACGCCTCCGCGAGCGTCCAGAAAGCCGCCCAGACCGGCTAAGAGCGCTCGAACCACTAAGGTCAGGCCATGGACTTCACCCCGGGGATGCTGCTGGACCCGAGACGGCGGGGCGTGGCCGCGGAGCTGGTCCCCGACGGGCTGATCTCCGCCGACGAGGACGCCCGGATCCTGTTCCTCAACACCCGGGCGACGCGCGATCGTCGGGCTCGCCCGCGAGCGAGCTGGTCGGCGAGGACATCCGCGAGGTCGTCGACCTGCAGGACAGCGACGGACGGTCCTGGTGGCAGGTCACCGACCCGTGGAACCCCAGCGGGCTGAACATCCGCACCGGGCACCGCGAGAAGCTCCTCATGCTGCGCAACGGCCGCGAGGTGCTCGTCACCGCGAAGTACCTGCGTCCCGGCCGCAACCGGCCGGTGAACCGCGTCAACATCATGATGCGCGACGCCCTCTACCGCCGGCGCGCCGAGGCCAACCACGCCGCGCTGATCTCCACCGTCGCCCACGAGCTGCGCTCGCCGCTGACCTCGGTCAAGGGCTTCTCCTCGACCCTGCTGCGGCGCTGGGACCGGTTCACCGACGACCAGAAGCGCCTCATGATCGAGACCATCGAGGCCGACGCCGACCGCGTCACCCGGCTGATCACCGAGCTGCTCGACGTCTCCCGGATCGACGCCGGTCGGCTGCAGATCCGGCCGCAGCCGATCGACGTGCCCGCGGTGTTCGAGGCCCACGTCGCGCGTGCGGTGGCGAGCGGGCACGACGTCGAGCGGTTCCGCGTCGACATCGCCGACGCCGCTGCCCGAGGTCTGGGCCGACCCCGACCGGCTCGACCAGATCCTGTCCAACCTCGTCGAGAACGCCCTGCGTCACGGCGAGGGCATCGTCACGCTGGCGGCCGCCCAGGCCAGCGACGCGACCCAGCGGCCCTGGTCGTCCCGGGGGCACGACGGGCCGGGCGTCGACCTCGCTGGTCAGCGACGAGGGCAAGCGGCATCGACCCGAGCCAGCGCGAGCTGATCTTCAGCCGGTTCTGGCACGGGTCGTCGCGCGGCAGCACCGGGCTCGGCCTCTACGTCGTCAAGGGCCTGGTCGAGGCCCACGGTGGGCAGGTCGTCGTCGAGACGGCTCCCAGCGGGGGCGCGCAGTTCCGGCTCAGCCTGCCCTCGGACCCGCCCAGCTACCTCGCCTGACCGGACCGCCGGGCCGCCGAGGCCGGAGCCCGCGATATGCCCCGGCGAGCCCGGATGCGGCCCCTCTAGACTGCGGTGCGCCGAGCCGAACCAGTGCCGACGACCAGAGTGGAACGTGATGTCCGGACCCAACACCCAGTACGACCCGGTCGAGGTCGCCGCCTGGACCCTGCCCAGATCGACGCAGGCGGTCGCCGGGCGCTCGAGGCCATCGCCGCGGCGTCGACGCTGGACGAGCTCAAGGCCGCCCGGCTGGCGCACCAGGGTGACAAGAGCCCGCTGGCGCTGGCCAACCGCGAGATCGGCGCGCTGCCGCCGAGTGCCAAGGCCGAGGCCGGCAAGCGGGTCGGGCAGGCTCGGGGCGCGGTGGCGCAGGCGCTCGCCGCGCGCCAGGTCGAGCTCGAGGCGGAGCGTGACGCCCGCATCCTCGTCGAGGAGACCGTCGACCTGACCGTCCGCGTGCCCCGTCGACGGCTCGGTGCCCGTCACCCGATCAGCCTGGTCACCGAGCGCGTCGAGGACATCTTCGTCTCGATGGGCTGGGAGATCGCCGAGGGCCCCGAGGTCGAGTCCGAGTGGCTGAACTTCGACGCCCTCAACATCGCGGCCGACCACCCGGCCCGCCAGGAGCAGGACACCTTCTTCGTCGACCCGCCCGGCTCGGGGCTGGTCCTGCGCACCCACACCTCCCCGGTCCAGGTGCGCACCATGCTCGAGCGCCGATCCGCCCATCTACGTGCTGTGCCCGGGCAAGGTCTTCCGCACCGACGACCTCGACGCCACGCACACCCCTGTCTTCCACCAGTTCGAGGGACTGGTCGTCGACGAGGGCATCACCATGGCCCACCTCAAGGGCACGCTCGACGCGTTCGTCCAGCGCCTGTTCGGCGAGGACATCGTCACCCGGCTGCGTCCGAACTACTTCCCGTTCACCGAGCCCAGCGCCGAGATCGACTGCCACTGCTGGATCTGTGGCGGCACGGGCTCGCTCGACGGCTCGTCCTGCCGCACCTGTGGCGGCACCGGCTGGATCGAGCTGGGCGGCTCCGGCATGGTCAACCACCGCGTCCTGCGGGCCGCCGGGCGTCGACCCCGAGCGCTACTCCGGGTTCGCGTTCGGGCTGGGCATCGAGCGGTCGCTGATGCTGCGGCACAACGTGGGGGACATGCACGACATCGTCGAGGGAGACGTCCGCTTCTCCCAGCAGTTCGGAATGGAGATCTGATGTACGCGCCCGTCTCATGGCTGCGCGAGCTCGCCGACCTGCCCGCCGGAGGTGACCGGCGCCGACATCGCCGCGAGCCTGGTGCGCGTGGGCCTGGAGGAGGAGGGGCTGCACGGCGGCGACATCTCCGGACCCCTGGTCGTCGGGCGCGTCCTGTCCGTCCAGCCCGAGCCGCAGAAGAACGGCAAGACGATCAACTGGTGCACGGTCGACGTGGGCCAGAACGGCCAGCGGCTCACCGAGGGCAAGCCGCAGGAGATCGTCTGCGGAGCCCACAACTTCGGTCCGGCGACCTCGTCGTCTGCGTGCTGCCCGGTGGCGTGCTGCCCGGCGGGTTCGAGATCTCGGCGCGCAAGACCTACGGCCACGTCTCCAACGGCATGATCTGCTCCGCCAAGGAGCTCGGCCTCGGCGACGACCACGACGGCATCATCGTGCTGAACGAGCTCCTCGGCGAGGAGGCCGCCGCGCGCGCTCGAGCCCGGTCAGGACGCCATCGAGCTGCTCGGGCTGGCCGACGAGGTCGTCGAGGTCAACGTCACGCCCGACCGCGGCTACTGCTTCTCGATGCGCGGCATCGCGCGTGAGTACGCCCTGTCCACCGGCGTGCGCGTTCCACGACCCGGCGAGCCGTCGGCGCTCAAGCCGCCGAGCCCAACGACGACGGGTATGCCGTGCACCTCACCGACGACGCGCCCATCGACGGGCGTGCCCGGCTGCGACCGCTACGTCGCCCGCGTCGTGCGCGGGCGTCGACGTCACGGCCGCCAGCCCCACGGTGGATGCGCAAGCGCCTGACCCAGGTCGGCATGCGCCCCATCTCGCTGCCCGTGGACGTCACCAACTACGTGATGATGCTGCTCGGCCAGCCGCTGCACGCGTTCGACCTCGACACGCTCTCCGGGTCGGTCGGCACCCGGCGGGCGCGAGCGGGCGAGAAGCTCACGACCCTCGACGACGTCGCGCCGCGACCTCGACCCGCGAGGACCTGCTCATCGTCGACGGCGCCGACACGCCCTCTGGCCATCGCCGGCGTCATGGGCGGTGCCTCGAGCGAGGTCTCGACACCACGACGAACGTCCTCATCGAGGCGGCCCACTTCGACCCGATCGACGGTCGCGCGGTCCTCGCGTCGGCACCGGCTGACCACGGAGGCGTCCAAGCGCTTCGAGCGCGGGGTCGACCCGGCGGTGACCGCCGCGGCGGCACAGCTCGCCGTCGACCTGCTCGTCGACGCTACGGCGGCGGCACGGCCGACGACGGCGTGACCGACGTCGACCACCGCGCGCCGCGCGAGCCGTTCGCCTTCGACACCACGCTGCCGACGCGCTACGTCGGCCTGGACTACCCCCGCGACGAGGTGCGTGCGGCACGCTGCGAGGCCATCGGCTGCGAGGTCACCGCGGGCTCGGCGCCGACGGCCGGACACCGTCGTGCGGTGCTGCCCCCGACCTGGCGCCCCGACCTCACCAACGGCCCCGAGCTCGTCGAGGAGGTCGCCCGCGTCCGCGGCTACGACCAGATCCCGTCGGTCCTGCCGCCAGCCCAAGTCGGCGGGCCGCGGTCTGACCCACGGCCAGCGGGTCCGCCGCGTCGTCGCCACGACCCTGGCCCACCAGGGGCTGGTCGAGGTCCTCAGCTACCCGTTCGTCGCACCCGAGCTGTTCGACCGGCTCGGCTACGCCGCGGACGACGGCGGCGCGCGGTCCGTGCGCTGGTCCAACCCGCTGTCCGAGGAGGCGCCGCTGATGCGCACCTCGGTCCTCGACACGCTGCTGGACACCCTGCGGCGCAACGTCGCCCGCGGGCGCGCGCGACGTCGCCGTCTACGAGCTCGGGCTGGTGACTGAGCGGCTCGCGAACGCCGGTCCGGGCTCCCGTGCCGGGCATCGAGTCACGCCCGACGACGCGACCCTGGCCGCCATCCTCGCCGCGGTGCCCGCGCAGCCGCGCCACGCGGCATACGCCGCTGCCGGTGAGCTGGAGCCGGCCGGTCCCTGGGGCCCGGCCCGGCAAGGCCGACGCGGCCGACGCGGTCGCGTGGGCGCTCGCCGTGGGGCGCGCGCTGGGGCTCGACCTCCGGTCTCGCCGCCGCGGACCGGCCCCGTGGCACCCCGGTCGGTGCGCCGAGCTCGCCCTCGCCGACGGCACGGTGGTCGGCCACGCCGGCGAGCTGCACCCCAAGGTCGTCTCGGCGCTCGAGCTGCCCGCGCGCACGGTGGCCGGCGAGCTCGACGTCGACGTCCTCGTCGCCGCGACCGGTGACGCCCGTGCAGGCGTCGACGCTGTCGACCTACCCGGTGGCCCACACCGACGTCGCCCTGGTCGTCGAGGAGTCGGTGCCGGCCGCCGACGTCGAGGCGGCCCTGCGGGCCGGGGCCGGCGAGAGCCTGGAGTCGGTGGCGCTGTTCGACCTCTACCGCGGCGAGCAGGCGGGTGCCGGGCAAGAAGTCGCTGGCCTTCCGGCTCACCTTCCGCGCGCCGGACCGCACGCTGACCACCGACGAGGTCAGCGCCCTGCGCGACGCCGCCGTGGCGCAGCGCTGCGGCCAGCGACCGGGGCGGTCCAGCGGTGAGCGCGCCGGTCGCCGTCGTCACGGGCGCCTCGCGGGGCATCGGGCGACCACCTCGCCACGGCCCTCGAGCAGGCCGGGTATGCCGTCGAGCGCGGCTCCCGAGCCGTCGCCGAGGTGACCGACCGCGTCGCCGTCGAGAGGTGGGTCGCCGACATCGTGGCGCGCCACGGGCGGATCGACCTGCTCGTCAACAACGCCGGCGTGATCGACACCGAGGTGTCCCTGGTCGACAGCGACCCCGACGAGTGGTGGCAGCACCGTCGAGATCAACCTGCGCGGGCCGTACCTCATGACGCGGGCGGTGCTGCCGCACATGGTCGCGGCCGGGTCGGGCCGGATCGTCAACATCAACTCCGGCGCCGCCTACCGCAACGGCGACAGCGCGACCGCCTACAACGTCAGCAAGGGCGCCCTGGCCCGGCTCACCGCCGCCACGGCCCTGAGCGCCGGGCGCGGTGTCCGCGCCTTCGACCTCGCCCCGGGCGTCGTGCGGACCGACATGACCGAGGCGATGGTGGCCCACCGCGACCGCACCGAGTGGACCGACCCGCGCGAGGTCACCGAGCTGCTGCTCGCCCTGGCCGGCGGCGAGCTCGACGCGTGGAACGGGCGGCTGGTGAGGGCCGGTGTCGACACCCCGGCCTCGCTGCGCGAGCGGGCGGCGGCCGGCCTGCCGGACGGCGCCCGGTCGCTGGGGCTCGATCCCCTGGGGAGACGACGACCCCTGACCTGAGACGGCTGCAGTGCATGATCTATCGGATCTATGTATAGTCATGCACATGATCTCTGCGGCAGTGGCGGGTGCGAGCGGCTATGCCGGGGGCGAGATCCTGCGACTCCTGCTGGCCCACCCCGAGGTGGAGATCGGCGCGGTGACGGCGGGGTCGAGCGTCGGGCCAGCGGCTCGGCGCCGTGCACCCCCACCTCCTGCCGCTGGCCGACCGCGTCTTCACGGACACCACTCCCGAGGTCCTCTCCGGCCACGACGTCGTCTTCCTGGCGCTGCCGCACGGGCACTCCGCGGCTCTCGCCGCGCAGCTGCCGCGACGTCGTCGTGGTCGACTGCGGCGCCGACTTCCGGCTGCGCGACGAGACCGCCTGGACCACCTACTACGACACGCCGTATGCCGGGTCGTGGGCCTACGGCATGCCCGAGCTGATGACCCGGCGACGGCAAGCAGCGCGTCCAGCTGGCCGGGCAGCGCACCATCGCCGTCCCGGGCTGCTACCCGACCGCCGTGAGCCTGGCGCTCGCTCCGGGCTTCGCCGCGGGCGTGCTGTCGCCCGACGACGTCGTCGTCGTCGCCGCCTCGGGGACCTCCGGGGCCGGGCGAGTCCCTCAAGCCGCACCTGCTGGGCAGCGAGGTGATGGGCGCGATGTCGCCCTACGGGGTCGGCGGCACCCACCGCCATACCCCTGAGATCGAGCAGAACCTGACGCGCCGCCGGTGACGTCGACGTCGCGCGTCTCGTTCACCCCGACGCTGGCCCCGATGCCGCGCGGCATCCTCGCCACCTGCACGGCCGCCCTCGCCGCTGGTGCGGACGCCGCGGGCCGTCCGCGACGTCTGGGAGGACGCCTATGCGGACGAGCCGTTCGTCCACGTCCTGCCCGAGGGACAGTGGCCCTCCACGGGAGCCGTGCTGGGCAGCAACAGCGTGCAGCTCCAGCTGGCCGTCGACGACCGCGTCGGGCGGGTCGTCGTCGTGGCGGCGGTGGACAACCTCACCAAGGGGACCGCCGGCGCCGCCGTCCAGTGCATGAACCTCGCCCTCGGCCTGCCCGAGACGCTCGGACTGCCGATGGCCGGGGTGGCGCCGTGAGCCTGCCCCTGCACCTGATGCGGCACGCCGAGGCAGTGGCCTTCGTCCGGCTGCCCGCCGGCGCCGAGCCGCACTGGGACTGGCGCAGCGGGCCGCTGGCGTCGATCACCTACACCGACAGCGAGACCTCGGTCGTCTGTGCCTTCGACGTCGGTGCCCGACGGCGTCGTGGTGCAGGGACCGCTCACCGCCTTCGAGATCGCCGGGCCGCTCGACTTCACCATGGTCGGCGTGCTCTCCGGGCTCCTGGAGCCCCTGGCCCGCCAGGGCATCAGCATCCTCGCGCTCTCGACGTTCGACACCGACTGGATCCTGGTCGACAGCCGACCGCACGCGAGGACGCCCAGACCACCTGGAAGCGCGCGGGCAACACCGTCGCTCCGGCCAGGCTCACCGGAGGTCGCTCGTGAGCATCACCGCTCCCGCTGGGTTTCCGCGCGGCCGGCGTCGCCGCCGGACTCAAGACGCAGCGGTGCGCCCGACCTGGCGCTCGTCGTCAACGACGGCCCGGACCACCACGCCGCCGCGGTGTTCACGAGCAACCGGGTCGAGGCCGCGCCGGTGACCTGGTCGCGTCAGGTCGTTCGCGACGGACGGGTCGACGCCGTCGTGCTCAACTCCGGTGGGGCCAACGCCTGCACCGGCGCCCAGGGTTTCGCCGACACCCATCGCGACCGCCGAGCGCGCCGCCGAGCGTCCTCGGGCGTCTCCGCGGGCGATGTCGTGGTCGTGCTCGACCGGCCTCATCGGCGAGCTGCTGCCGATGCCGTCCCTGCTCGAGGGCGTCGACCCGCGCGGCCGGCGCGCTGCGCTCCGACGGCGGTGAGGACGCCGCGGTCGCCATCAAGACCACCGACACCGTGCACAAGGTGGCCGTGGCGCAGCGCGACGGGTGGTCGCGTCGGCGGCATGGCCAAGGGCGCGGGCATGCTCGCTCCCGCGCTGGCCACCATGCTCGTCGTCGTCACCACCGACGCGGTGGTCGAGCCGGGGTGAGCTCGACGGCGTCCTGCGGGCGGCGACCGCGACGACCTTCGACCGGATCGACTCCGACGGCTGCCAGTCGACCAACGACACCGTGCTGCTGATGGCCTCGGGGGCGTCCGGGCGTGCGCCGGTCTGCGGCCCGAGCTCACGGCCGAGGCGGTCACCGAGGTCTGCGCCGAGCCTCGCGCGGCAGCTCATCGCCGACGCCGAGGGCGCCCACCACGACATCGCCATCGAGGTGCGCTCGGCGGCCAGCGAGGCCGACGCGCTCGAGGTGGGCCGCGCTCGATCGCCCGCAACAACCTCTTCAAGTGCGCGGTCTTCGGCAACGACCCGAACTGGGGCCGCGTGCTGGCGGCGGTCGGCACGACCGGGCGGCGTTCGAGCCCGAGCCAGCTCGACGTGTCCATCAACGGCGTCCAGGTATGCCGGGCCGGCGGGGTGGGCGAGGACCGCACCCTGGTCGACCTGACCGGCCGCGAGGTGCACGTGCTCGTCGACCTGCACGCCGGCGACGAGGCGGCCACGATCTGGACCAACGACCTCACCCACGACTACGTCCACGAGAACTCGGCCTACTCCTCATGAGCGCAGCGACACGTGAACGCCGGCTCCCGCACCGGCGCGAACCCGGCGCGAACACCCGGAACACCGTGCGCGGCCACATCGGCGCCGCCGCCCTGCGGGTGGCGCAGGCCAAGGCCCAGACGCTCGTCGAGGCGCTGCCGTGGCTCGAGCAGTTCCGCGGCGCCCTCGTCGTCGTCAAGTACGGCGGCAACGCCATGGTCGACGACACCCTCAAGGCGGCCTTCGCCCAGGACGTGGCCTTCCTGCGGTATGCCGGGCTGCGTCCCGTCGTCGTGCACGGTGGTGGCCCGCAGATCGCGCCGATGCTCGACCGGCTCGGGCTGAGCAGCGAGTTCCGCGGGGGCCTGCGGGTCACGACTCCCGAGGTCATGGACGTCGTCCGGATGGTGCTCACCGGTCAGGTCGGGCGCGAGCTGGTCGGCCTGCTCAACCAGCACGGGCCGGTGGCCGTCGGTCTGTCCGGCGAGGACGCGGGCCTGTTCGGCGCGCGGCGTCGTGGCACCGAGGTCGACGGCGAGGCGGTGGACCTCGGGCTCGTCGGCGACGTGGAGACCGTGAACCCCGGTGCCGTGCAGGACATCCTCGACGCCGGCCGGATCCCGGTCGTCTCCACGGTGGCCCCCGACCTCGACGTCGAGGGGCAGGTCCTCAACGTCAACGCCGACACGGCGGCCGCCGCGCTCGCGGTGGCGCTGCGGCGCCCACAAGCTCGTCATGCTCACCGACGTCGAGGGCGTCTACGCCGACTGGCCCGACCGCGACTCGCTCCTGTCGTCGCTGTCGGTCAGCGGCGCGCGAGAGCTGCTGCGGCGCGTCGACTCCGGCATGATCCCCAAGCTCGAGGCGTGCATCCGGGCCGTCGACCAGGGGGTGCCCGCAGGCCCACGTCATCGACGGGCGCCAGCCGCACTCCCTGCTGCTCGAGGTGTTCACCTCCGAGGGCATCGGCACGATGATCGTCCCCGACGACGACGAGGTGGACCGGTGACCGGTAGTCGCAACGACGAGCTGCTCGAGCGCTACCAGCACTCGGTGATGGGGGTCTTCGGCCTCCCGCCGCTGGTGCTGTCCCACGGAGACGGCTGCTACGTCTGGGACGTCGACGGTCGTCGCTACCTCGACCTCGTGGGCGGCATCGCCGTCAACGCCCTGGGGCACGGCCACCCCGCGCTGGTCAGCGCGATCAGCAAGCAGGCCGGCGAGGCCATCCACATCTCCAACCTGTTCACCTCGCCCGGCCCAGATCGCCCTGGCCGAACGGCTGCTCGAGATCGCCGAGGCTCCCGCAGGGCTCGCGCGGTCTTCTTCGCCAACTCCGGCGCCGAGGCGATCGAGGCGGCCATCAAGCTGAGCCGTCGCACCGGGCGCAGCGGCCTGGTCGCCGCGGAGGGCGCCTTCCACGGTCGCACCACCGGGCGCCCTGGCCCTGACCCACAAGGCGGCCTACCGCGAGCCGTTCGAGCCGCTCATCCCCGGAGTCACGCACGTGCCCTACGGCGACGAGGACGCCCTGCGCGCGGCGGTCGGTCCCGGCACCGCGGCCGTCGTCCTCGAGCCCCTCCAGGGCGAGGCGGGCGTCCTCAGCGCCGGCGCGGCATACCTGCGCCTGGCGCGCGAGCTCACCACCGAGCACGGTGCCCTGCTCATCCTCGACGAGATCCAGACCGGGATCGGGCCGCACCGGCACGTGGTTCGCCTTCCAGCAGGCCGGCATCGTCCCGGACGCGATCACCGTCGCCAAGGGCCTGGGCGGTGGAGTGCCGATCGGTGCGCTGGTGGCGTTCGGGCCCGCAGGTCGCCGGGCTGCTCACGGCAGGGCAGCACGGCACCACGTTCGGCGGCAACCCGCTGGCGGCCAGCGCCGGGCTTGGCCGTCATCGACACCATCGAGGAGCAGGGCCTGCTCGCTCACGCGACGGCGGCGGGGCAGCACCTCGGCGGATGCCGTGGCAGGCACTGGGGCACCCGCGGATCACCGGGGTCCGGGGCGCCGGACTGCTGCGCGCCGTCACGCTGCGCCGACCCGGTCGCGGCCGCAGGTCGCCGCGGTCGCCCGCGAGGCCGGGTTCATCGTCAACCCCGTCGCACCGGACGCGCTGCGGCTCGCCCCGCCGTTGGTCGTCACGACCGACGCAGCTCGACACCTTCGTCGAGGCGCTGCCCGGCGCTGCTCGACGCCGTGACCACCAGGGAAGGCCCAGCCATGACCGTCCGCCACTTCCTGCGCGACGACGACCTCACCGCGGAGGAGCAGGCGCTCGTGCTCGAGCGGGCTCGTCGAGCTCAAGGCAGCGCCCGTACTCGCGCCGCCCGCTGGAGGGCCCGCAGCTGGTGGCCGTCCTGTTCGACAAGCCGACCCTGCGCACCCAGGTCTCCTTCACCGGCGCCATCGCCGCATCTCGGCGGTCACCCGCTGGTCGTCGACGGCACGCTCGCCCAGGTCGGGGTGCGCGAGTCGATCGCCGACACGGCCCGGGTCCTCGGCCGGCAGTCCGCGGCCATCGTCTGGCGCACGTTCGGCCAGGAGCGCCTCGAGGAGATGGCCGCGGCCGCCGGTGTGCCCGTGGTCAACGCGCTGACCGACCAGTTCCACCCGTGCCAGATCCTCGCGGACCTGCTGACCATCAGCGAGCACAAGGGCGAGCTGGCCGGGCTGACGCTCGGCCTACGTCGGCGACGGGGCCAACAACATGGCGCACTCCTACCTCCTCGGCTGTGCGCTGGCCGGGATGCACGTGCGGATCGGCACGCCCGCGAGCCACCAGCCCGACGCCGACGATCCTGGCGCGGGCGGCCGAGCTCGCCGCCGACCAGGGCGGCTCGGTCCTGGTCACCGCAGACGCCGTCGAGGCGGTCGAGGGAGCCGACGTCGTCGTCACCGACACCTGGGTGTCGATGGGCATGGAGGCCGAGAAGGGCGACCGGCACGGCGTCGCCAGCCCCTTCGCGCCGTTCGCGGTCACCGAGGCCCTGATGGGCCACGCGGATCCCGAGGCGATCTTCCTGCACTGCCTGCCGGCGTACCGGGGGATCGAGGTCGAGGCCGCCGTCATCGACGGGCCGCAGTCGGTCGTGTGGGACGAGGCAGAGAACCGGCTGCACGCCCAGAAGGCCGTGCTGTCCTTCCTGCTGGAGGGGCCGCGATGACGCTCGCCGCGACGCGCACCGGGCGGCAGCGCCGCATCGTCGAGATCCTCGGCCGCAACGCCGTGCGCTCGCAGACCCACCTGCTGGGGCTGCTGGCCGACGAGGGCGTCGAGGTGACCCAGGCGACCCTCTCGCGCGACCTGGTCGAGCTCGGCGCCGTGAAGATCCGGGCCGGCCGGGCGCTCGTCTATGCGCTGCCGGGGGAGGGAGGCGACCGCACCCCGCGGCCGGCGCCGAAGGCGGCAGGAGCGCAGCGAGCGGCTGCGCCGGGTGTGCGCAGGAGCTGCTCGTGACGGCGAGCCGTCTCCCAGAACCTCGTCATCCTGCGGACCCCGCCCGGTGCTGCCGGCTTCCTCGCGTCCGCCCTCGACCACAGCGAGCTCGCCGACGTGCTGGGCACCATCGCCGGCGACGACACCATCATGCTGATCACCACCGGTACCGCCGGCCAGCCAGCGCACCGCCGCGTACCTCCTCTCGATCGCCGACCATTCCCACGCAGTCCGACCAGGCCGGTCGCCCGGCACCCCGGCATACCCAGGAGAAGCCCCGTGACCCCCGACGCCCGCAGCCCCAGCCGCCGCACGCAGGCGACCAGGCGCGGCTCCCGAGCGGGTGAGCCTGTGGGGTGGGCGCTTCGCCGGCGGCCCCGCCGACGCCCTGGCGGCGCTGAGCAAGTCGACCCACTTCGACTGGCGGCTGGCGCCCTACGACCTGGCGGGCTCGCGCGCGCACGCGCGGGTGCTGCACCACGCCGGCCTGCTCGACGACGCGACGCTCGAGGCCATGCTGGCCGGGCTGGAGCAGCTGCGCGCCGACGTGGAGTCGGGCGCCTTCGGGCCGGCGCCCGAGGACGAGGACGTGCACACCGCCCTGGAGCGCGGCCTCATCGAGCGGGCCGGAGCCGACGTGGGCGGCCGCCTGCGGGCCGGACGGTCCCGCAACGACCAGGTGGCCACGCTGTTCCGCATGTACCTGCGCGACCACGCGCGCTCGGTGGCGGCCCTGGTGCTCGACGTCGTCGACGCGCTCGTCGCGCAGTCGCGCGCAGCACCTCGGCGTCGCGATGCCGGGCCGCACCCATCTGCAGCACGCCCAGCCCGTCCTGCTGTCCCACCATCTGCTGGCCCACGCCTGGGCGCTGCTGCGCGACGTGCAGCGGCTGCAGGACTGGGACGCCCGCGCCGCCCTGTCGCCGTACGGGTCCGGGGCGCTCGCCGGCTCGTCGCTCGGGCTCGACCCCGAGGCCGTGGCGGCCGACCTGGGCTTCGAGGGTGCGGTGGAGAACTCCATCGACGGGACGGCGTCGCGGGACTTCGTCGCCGAGCTCGCCTTCGTCGCCGCGATGACGGCGGTCGACATCTCGCGGCTGGCCGAGGAGGTGGTGCTGTGGGCGACCAAGGAGTTCGGGTTCGTCACGCTCGACGACGCCTACTCGACGGGCTCGAGCATCATGCCGCAGAAGAAGAACCCCGACGTGGCCGAGCTGGCTCGCGGCAAGGCCGGTCGGCTGGTCGGTGACCTCGCGGGGCTGCTGACGACGCTCAAGGCGCTGCCGCTGGCGTACAACCGGGACCTCCAGGAGGACAAGGAGCCGGTCTTCGACGCCGTCGACACGCTCGAGGTCCTGCTGCCGGCCTTCAGCGGCATGGTGGCGACGATGGTGTTCGACACCGAGCGGCTCGCCTCGCTCGCGCCCCAGGGGTTCTCGCTGGCGACGGACATCGCCGAGTGGCTCGTCCGGCAGGGGGTGCCGTTCCGCGTCGCTCACGAGGTGGCCGGCGCGTGCGTGCGGGAGTGCGAGGGGCGCGGTATCGAGCTGTGGGACCTCAGCGACGCCGACCTCGCCGCGGATCTCCGAGCACCTCACGCCCGGGGTCCGCGAGGTGCTCAGCGTCGAGGGCTCGCTGGCCTCCCGCGGATGCCAAGGGTGGGACCGCGCCGGTCCGGGTCGCCGAGCAGCTCGAGCGGGTGACCGCGGTCGCCGAGACCGCGCGCACGTGGGCGACGCGAGCCGTGCAGGTCCGCTGACCGGAGCGGCCCGGCGCTCGCGGCGTACCGAACTTCCGTGGCCGGTCGCGAGATTTACGGCGGGCGACGCGCTAGGTTCGGCGCTGTGGGTCACTGGCGACCCGCACGTCTCGCGACAAGGACGGTGTCATGGGTGTCAAAGACGACCTCACGGCGGCTGCGGGTCACGTGGCCGGGCTGCGACGAGCGGTGACCGCGCTCTCCAGGCGACCTGGGCAACACCATCGACGTCCAGCGCCTGCGCGACGACGTCGTGCGCCTGGCGGACGACGTCGACCTCGTCGCCCGGGCCGCCGGCGTCGGCTCGCAGGACCGCGCCGGCGGTCCGGGCGAGATCGTGTTCATCCCCGACGAGGACTACGACCCCTCGATGTGGTCCGACGTCGAGGACGAGGGCGTCGGCTCTCACCGGGGCAACTGACGTGGCCGACGTCGACCTCAGCAGGGGAGTGTCGGCGCCCGGGCGGGCGCGCATCGCCGCGCGCACCCTCCGCGGGGACCGGTGGTGGCTCCAGCCCCTGGTGACGTTCGTCTGCTTCACCGCGTGGCTGCTCTACGGGCTCGATCCGGGCCAGCACCCAGAAGGACTACTTCGTCGCCGACTACGGCTACCTCACGCCGTTCGCCTCCCCGTGCCTGTCGACGTCCTGCGTCCCCGGCTCGTCCCACTTCGGCACGCCGTTCGGCCAGTGGCCGCCGCTGATCCCGTTCGCGGTGCTGACGCTGCCGTTCCTGCTGCTGTTCCGCCTGACCTGCTACTACTACCGCAAGGCCTACTACCGCTCGTTCTGGCTGAGCCCGCCCGCCTGTGCGGTGCGCCGAGCCGCACCGGGCCTACTCGGGCGAGACGCGCTTCCCGCTGGTCGTGCAGAACCTGCACCGCTACTTCTTCTACGCCGCGGTCATCGTCTCGCTCATCAACACCTACGACGTGCTGCACGCCTTCCGCGGCAAGGACGGTGGCTTCGGCCTCGGGCTGGGCACGCTGATCCTGCTCGCCAACGTCGTGCTGCTGTGGTGCTACACCCTGGGCTGCCACTCCTGCCGCAACATCGTCGGCGGTCGGCTCAACCACTTCAGCAGGCACCCGCTGCGCTACAAGGCGTGGGGCTGGGTGGGCCGGCTCAACGCCCGCCACATGCAGTTCGCCTGGATCACCCTGGGCAGCCTCGTCGTCACCGACGCCTACATCGCGCTGGTCTGCGCGGGCGTGCTGTCCGACCTGCGGTTCGTCAACTAGAGGAGCGCGAGTGACCGACCTCGAGAGGCATGCTACGACGTCATCGTCATCGGCGCCGGCGGTGCCGGGCTGCGGGCGGCCATCGAGGCCCGCGAGCGCGGTCTGCGCACGGCGATCATCTGCAAGAGCCTGTTCGGCAAGGCGCACACGGTCATGGCCGAGGGCGGCATCGCGGCCTCGATGGGCAACGCCAACGAGCGCGACAGCTGGCAGGTGCACTTCCGCGACACCATGCGCGGCGGCAAGTTCCTCAACAACCCGCGCATGGCCGAGCTGCACGCCAAGGAGGCCCCGCAGCGGGTGTGGGAGCTCGAGACCTACGGCGCGCTGTTCGACCGCACGCCCGACGGCCGGATCAGCCAGCGCAACTTCGGGGGCCACGAGTACCCGCGGCTCGCGCACGTCGGCGACCGCACCGGGCCTCGAGCTGATCCGCACGCTCCAGCAGAAGATCGTCAGCCTCCAGCAGCAGGACCACCGCGAGTCGGGCGACTACGAGAGCCACCTGCGCGGTCTTCGCCGAGCTCACCATCACCGACATCGTCAAGGAGCGGTCGGACCGGGGTCGGTGCGTCGCGGGGCGTTCGGCTACTGGCGCGAGTCCGGCCGGTTCGTGCTCTTCGAGGCGCCGGCCGTCATCCTCGCGACCGGCGGCATCGGCAAGTCCTTCAAGGTGACCAGCAACTCGTGGGAGTACACCGGCGACGGCCACGCCCTGGCGCTGCGGGCCGGCGCGACCCTGGTCAACATGGAGTTCATCCAGTTCCACCCGACGGGCATGGTGTGGCCCCCGTCGGTCAAGGGCATCCTCGTGACCGAGTCGGTGCGCGGCGACGGCGGAGTGCTGCGCAACTCCGAGGGCAAGCGCTTCATGTTCGACTACGTCCCCGACGTGTTCCGCGGCCAGTACGCCGACTCCGAGGAGGAGGCCGACCGCTGGTACAAGGACCCGGACAACAACAAGCGTCCGCCCGGAGCTGCTGCCGCGCGACGAGGTCGCCCGGGCGATCAACAACGAGGTCAAGGAGGGCCGCGGCTCGCCGCACGGTGGCGTCTTCCTCGACGTGTCGACCCGCCTGCCGGCCGAGGAGATCACCCGCCGGCTGCCGTCGATGCACCACCAGTTCAAGGAGCTCGCCGACGTCGACATCACCGCCGAGCCGATGGAGGTCGGGCCCACCTGCCACTACGTCATGGGTGGCGTCGAGGTCGACGCCGACACCGCGGCCACCAGCGTGCCGGGGCTGTATGCCGCGGGCGAGGTGGCGGGCGGCATGCACGGCTCGAACCGCCTGGGTGGCAACAGCCTGTCCGACCTGCTCGTGTTCGGACGACGGGCGGGCGCCGGTGCCGCGGAATACGTTGCGGCGCTTGGGGACTCGCGTCCCATCGGTCGCCGACGCGGATGTCGAGCGAAGCGGCCGCCACGGCCCTGGCGCCCTTCCGGGACGCGGCCGAGAACCCCTACACGCTCCACCAGGAGCTCCAGCAGAAGATGAACGACCTCGTCGGCATCATCCGGCGCGAGGGCGAGGTCCGCGAGGCGCTCGACATGCTCGACGACCTCGACGAGCGTGCGAGATCCGTTGGCGTAGAAGGGCATCGGCAGTTCAACCCCGGCTGGCACCTCGCGCTCGACCTGCGCAACATGCTCGCCGTATGCCGGTGCGTCGCCCTCGCGGCCCTGGAGCGCACCGAGTCGCGCGGCGGGCACACCCGCGAGGACTTCCCGGCGATGGACCCGCAGTGGCGCGGCGTCAACCTCATCTGCGCGCTCGACGACGACGGCGCCGTCCAGCTGAGGCGCCAGCCGGTGCCCGAGATCCGGCAGGACCTGCTCGAGCTGTTCGAGCGCACCGAGCTGTCCAAGTACCTCACCGACGACGAGCTGTCCCGGCTCGGCCCGAACGCAGGGGAGTGAGCGGTCATGAGCTACGACGCCACGTTCAAGGTCTGGCGGGGGGACGCCGACGGCGGTGACCTCCAGGACTTCACCGTCGAGGTCAACGAGGGCGAGGTCGTCCTCGACATCATCCACCGGCTCCAGGCGACCCAGGCGCCGGACCTGGCCGTGCGGTGGAACTGCAAGGCCGGCAAGTGCGGCTCGTGCAGCGCCGAGGTCAACGGCCGCCCGCGGCTGCTGTGCATGACCCGGATGAGCACCTTCACCGAGGCCGAGACGATCACGGTGACGCCGCTGCGGGCCTTCCCGGTCCTGCGCGACCTCGTCACCGACGTGTCGTTCAACTACCAGAAGGCTCGGGAGGTGCAGGCGTTCGCGCCGCCCGCCGGACCTGGCTCCCGGGGACTACCGGATGCAGCAGGTCGACGTGGAGCGCAGCCAGGAGTTCCGCAAGTGCATCGAGTGCTTCCTGTGCCAGGACGTGTGCCACGTGGTGCGCGACCACGAGGACAACAAGCAGGCCTTCGCCGGTCCGCGCTTCCTCATGCGGGTGGCCGAGCTCGACATGCACCCGCTGGACACCGCCGACCGCCGTCCTGCGGCACGCGAGGAGCACGGCCTCGGCTACTGCAACATCACCAAGTGCTGCACCGAGGTCTGCCCCGAGCACATCAAGATCACCGACAACGCGCTGATCCCCCTCAAGGAGCGCGTGGTCGACCGTCACTACGATCCCGTCGTGTGGCTCGGCGAACACGATCCGACGGCGCAAGGGCTGACCGGCCCGCGCCTGGGCCGCGACTTCTTCGCCGAGGACGTCCTCGACGTCGCGCCCGCGCTGCTCGGCTGCACCGTCACCCACGCCGGCGTGACGGTGCGCCTCACCGAGGTCGAGGCGTATGCCGGGCTGGCCGATCCCGGGCTCGCACGCGTTCCGTGGCCCGACGCCGCGCACCGAGGTGATGTTCGGTCCCGCGGGTCACCTCTACGTCTACTTCACCTACGGGATGCACTGGTGCGCCAACGTCGTCTGCGGTCCCGACGGCGAGGCCAGCGCGGTGCTGCTGCGGGCGGGTGAGGTCGTCGGGGGAGAGGACCTCGCCGCGCAGCGGCGCGCGGGCATCCCCCGTCGGGACTGGGCGCGGGGGCCGGCCCGGCTGGCGACGACGCTGGCGCTGCGCGGTGACCAGAGTGGCCTCGACGCCTGTATGCCGCAGGGGCCCCTGGCGTTCCATGCCCCCGTCGAGCGGGTGCCGGCCCGGCGCATCCGCACGCGGTCCACGGGTCGGGTGTCGCGGGCGCCGGCGGCGACGCGGCGGCATACCCCTGGCGGTTCTGGCTCGACGGCGAGCCGACGGTGTCGGTGTACCGACCTGCAAAACCCCGTGCCCGCCGCAGCGACGCATAGGGCAGGCTGTGCACCGTCGCCGGGAGCCGCGGCATACCCGTGAGCACGAAGGAGCACGACCACCGTGACGAACATCCTCGACGAGCTGAAGTGGCGAGGGCTGGTGGCACAGACCACCGACGAGTCCGCGCTGCGCCAGGCACTCGCCGACGGGCCGATCACGGCGTACTGCGGGTTCGACCCGACGGCGCCGTCGCTGCACTTCGGCAACCTCGTGCAGCTCGTCGTGATGCGGCACCTGCAGCGCGCCGGGCACCGGATCATCTGCCTGGTCGGTGGCTCGACCGGCCTGATCGGAGACCCTCGGCCCAGCGCCGAGCGGGTCCTGAAGACCAAGGAGCAGACCGCCGACTGGGTGGCCCGCATCCAGGAGCAGGTGCGCCCCTTCCTCGACTTCGAGGGCGACAACGCCGCGATCATGGTCAACAACCTGGACTGGACGGCGCCGCTGTCGGCGCTGGACTTCCTGCGCGACATCGGCAAGCACTTCCGGGTCAACCAGATGATCCGCAAGGACGCGGTCGCGGCCCGGCTGAACTCGCGAGGAGGGGATCTCCTACACCGAGTTCAGCTACCAGATCCTGCAGGGGCTGGACTACCTGCAGCTCTACCGCGACTACGGCTGCACGCTGCAGACCGGTGGGCAGGACCAGTGGGGCAACCTCACGGCCGGCTCCGACCTGATCCACCGCGTGGAGGGGGCGTCGGTGCACCTGCTGACCACGCCGCTCATCACCGACTCCGTCGGGCACCAAGTTCGGCAAGAGCGAGGGCAACGCCGTCTGGCTGTCGGCCGACATGACCAGCCCGTACGCCTTCTACCAGTACTGGATCAACGTCGAGGACGCCTCGGTCGTCATGCTCCTCAAGGTCTTCACCGACCGCACGCCGGAGCGAGATCGCCGAGCTCGAGATGTCCCTCAAGGAGAAGCCGTTCCTGCGCGAGGCGCAGAAGGCCCTGGCGGCGGACGTGACGACCCTGGTGCACGGGGCGGACGGCGACGGCCGCCGTCCAGGCGGCTTCGGAGGCGTTGTTCGGCCGGGGTGACGTGACCCAGCTGGACGCGCGCACGCTGCGCCGACGCCACGGCCGAGCTGCCGGGCGGGACGGTCAGCGAGGGGATGTCCGTGACGGACGCGCTCGTGGCGGTGGGGTTGGTCGAGTCGCGCAACGCTGCCCGCCGGGTGATCGGCGACGGCGGAGCCTCGCTGAACAACGTCCGGCTGACCGACCCCGAGCAGCAGCTCGGGCGAGTCGGACTTCCTGCACGGCCAGGTGGCGCTGTTCCGCCGTGGCCGGCGGTCGCTGGCTGCGGGTCGCCGAGGGCCCGCAAGCCGCTGACCTGCGGATTTGTCTTTTGCGGCGACCCCCGTCTAATGTTCTCGACGTCAGCCCGACAGGGAGGAACGGACACCACCGCAAGAACGACAGTTCTCGCGAAGTAGGCCGGTCCCGGGGCAGACCCCACATCAGAAGCACTGGGAGACCAGCGCGCTTCGGAGCGCCCGACAGGGTGGTCTGGAGCCGGCCGAGAGGCTGCTAGAGTGGGAGCCCCGCAGAAAAGCAGCTGAGCAATCAGCCGCCCTGACCGCCGGAAACGGCCGGTCAGGAGCGAGTCGAGAGACTGCTACAGTGGGACACCTCGCGGAGAGCCAAGCGCGCTCAATCCACCGCTTCCAGCAGGAAGCGCAAGGATTTGACGCCCAAGAGCGAAGCGAGTAACTTTGAAGGGTTGCCCCGGACGCCGGCCGAAAGGCCTGCAGATGGTGCGCGTCCGAACCTTGAGAACTCAACAGCGTGTCAAAAATCGATGCCAATTACCTCGTCTCGAGGTGATGGTGAACGCAGGTCGACAGATCGGCCGAAGCGATCACGTCGAACGAAAATCCTTTGGTTGACAATGAATTTCTAGCAATTGCTAGTTGTTCTTGCTCAGTCAGTGAAACAACCCTTCAAGGGTAACAGTTTCGCGGTCTTCGGACTGCGAGCTAAACATCAATGGAGAGTTTGATCCTGGCTCAGGACGAACGCTGGCGGCGTGCTTAACACATGCAAGTCGAACGGTGACGATTGGAGCTTGCTCCGATCTGATCAGTGGCGAACGGGTGAGTAACACGTGAGTAACCTGCCCCAGACTCTGGAATAACCCCGGGAAACCGGAGCTAATACCGGATACGAAACGGAGCCGCATGGCTACCGTTTGGAAAGTTTTTCGGTCTGGGATGGACTCGCGGCCTATCAGCTTGTTGGTGAGGTAATGGCTCACCAAGGCGACGACGGGTAGCCGGCCTGAGAGGGCGACCGGCCACACTGGGACTGAGACACGGCCCAGACTCCTACGGGAGGCAGCAGTGGGGAATATTGCACAATGGGCGAAAGCCTGATGCAGCGACGCCGCGTGAGGGATGACGGCCTTCGGGTTGTAAACCTCTTTCAGCAGGGAAGAAGCGAAAGTGACGGTACCTGCAGAAGAAGCACCGGCTAACTACGTGCCAGCAGCCGCGGTAATACGTAGGGTGCGAGCGTTGTCCGGAATTATTGGGCGTAAAGAGCTTGTAGGCGGTTTGTCGCGTCTGCTGTGAAATTTCGGGGCTCAACCCCGAACTTGCAGTGGGTACGGGCAGACTAGAGTGTGGTAGGGGAGACTGGAATTCCTGGTGTAGCGGTGAAATGCGCAGATATCAGGAGGAACACCGATGGCGAAGGCAGGTCTCTGGGCCACTACTGACGCTGAGAAGCGAAAGCATGGGGAGCGAACAGGATTAGATACCCTGGTAGTCCATGCCGTAAACGTTGGGAACTAGGTGTGGGTCTCATTCCACGAGATCCGTGCCGCAGCTAACGCATTAAGTTCCCCGCCTGGGGAGTACGGCCGCAAGGCTAAAACTCAAAGGAATTGACGGGGGCCCGCACAAGCGGCGGAGCATGCGGATTAATTCGATGCAACGCGAAGAACCTTACCAAGGCTTGACATATACCGGAAACATCTAGAGATAGGTGCCCCGCAAGGTCGGTATACAGGTGGTGCATGGTTGTCGTCAGCTCGTGTCGTGAGATGTTGGGTTAAGTCCCGCAACGAGCGCAACCCTCGTTCTATGTTGCCAGCACGTTATGGTGGGGACTCATAGGAGACTGCCGGGGTCAACTCGGAGGAAGGTGGGGATGACGTCAAATCATCATGCCCCTTATGTCTTGGGCTTCACGCATGCTACAATGGCCGGTACAAAGGGCTGCGAAACCGCGAGGTGGAGCGAATCCCAAAAAACCGGTCTCAGTTCGGATTGGGGTCTGCAACTCGACCCCATGAAGTCGGAGTCGCTAGTAATCGCAGATCAGCAACGCTGCGGTGAATACGTTCCCGGGCCTTGTACACACCGCCCGTCAAGTCACGAAAGTCGGTAACACCCGAAGCCGGTGGCCCAACTCTTTGAGAGGGAGCCGTCGAAGGTGGGACTGGCGATTGGGACTAAGTCGTAACAAGGTAGCCGTACCGGAAGGTGCGGCTGGATCACCTCCTTTCTAAGGAGCACTGGTCGCGAAAGCGATCCAGAGCCTGGTCTGAGTGCGAATGTCGCTCAGCAGGTGCTCAAGGGTGGAACATCGATTATTTGGCGCTGACACTGACTCGTGTCGCAAGTACAAGTCGTTCTTCGGATCGACAGTGGAACGCAAACGAGCTGGTGCCGGCGCCTGACACGTTGTTGGGTCCTGAGGGCTTCGGGCGCAAGCTTGAACCTCAGGCCGGTTAACGGCCAGGACCCTCCCCACGGTTGAACCACCGTCACTCTGGAAACAGAGCGGCGGCAGGCACCGAGACGGGGGAGGGGCCGCCCGTACCTTGAGAACTACACAGTGGACGCGAGCATCTTTGTAAACTCAAGTTTATAAGGGCAAACGGTGGATGCCTTGGCACCAGGAACCGAAGAAGGACGTAGGAATCTGCGATAAGCCTCGGGGAGTCGATAACCAGACTGTGATCCGAGGATTTCCGAATGGGGAAACCCGGCTGGAGGCAAGTCCAGTCACTCTCATCTGAACACATAGGGTGAGTAGAGGGAACGTGGGGAAGTGAAACATCTCAGTACCCACAGGAAGAGAAAGCAACCGCGATTCCGTGAGTAGTGGCGAGCGAAAGCGGAAGAGGCTAAACCGAGCATGTGTGATAGCTGTCAGGCGTTGCATGTTCGGGGTCGTGGGACTTTTCAGTCGGCTCTGACAGGCCGGCATGGAGTCAAAAATGCGCGTTATAGTCGAAGGGCATTGAAAGGCCCGGCACAGAGGGTGCGACCCCCGTAGACGAAATGACGTGCACTCCAGAGAAGTATCCCAAGTAGCACGGGGCCCGAGAAATCCCGTGTGAATCTGGCGGGACCACCCGCTAAGCCTAAATATTCCCTGGTGACCGATAGCGGACAAGTACCGTGAGGGAAAGGTGAAAAGTACCCCGGGAGGGGAGTGAAATAGATCCTGAAACCGTTTGCCTACAATCCGTCGGAGCCTCCTTGTGGGGTGACGGCGTGCCTTTTGAAGAATGAGCCTGCGAGTTAGTGCTCAGTGGCGAGGTTAACCCGTGTGGGGAAGCCGTAGCGAAAGCGAGTCCGAATAGGGCGATTTAGTCGCTGGGTCTAGACCCGAAGCGGAGTGATCTACCCATGGCCAGGTTGAAGCGACGGTAAGACGTCGTGGAGGACCGAACCCACTTAGGTTGAAAACTGAGGGGATGAGCTGTGGGTAGGGGTGAAAGGCCAATCAAACTCCGTGATAGCTGGTTCTCCCCGAAATGCATTTAGGTGCAGCGTCACGTGTTTCTTACCGGAGGTAGAGCTACTGGATAGCTAATGGGCCTCACCAGGTTACTGACGTTAGCCAAACTCCGAATGCCGGTAAGTGAGAGCGTGGCAGTGAGACTGCGGGGGATAAGCTCCGTAGTCGAGAGGGAAACAGCCCAGACCACCATCTAAGGTCCCTAAGCGTGTGCTAAGTGGGAAAGGATGTGGAGTTGCATTGACAACCAGGAGGTTGGCTTAGAAGCAGCCACCCTTTAAAGAGTGCGTAATAGCTCACTGGTCAAGTGATTCCGCGCCGACAATGTAGCGGGGCTCAAGCACACCACCGAAGCTGTGGCATTGACACATCTGCCCGGCCGTGACATCTGAGGATCCACGGTCCAAGCGTGTTGATGGGTAGGGGAGCGTCGTGTGGCCAGGGAAGCGGCGGAGTGATCCAGCCGTGGAGGCCACACGAGTGAGAATGCAGGCATGAGTAGCGAATGACGGGCGAGAAACCCGTCCGCCGAATAACCAAGGGTTCCAGGGTCAAGCTAATCTGCCCTGGGTAAGTCGGGACCTAAGGCGAGGCCGACAGGCGTAGTCGATGGACAACCGGTTGATATTCCGGTACCGGCGAAGAACCGCCCATGACGAACCTAGTGATGCTAAGCGCCTGAAGCTCGATGACGTCTTCGGACTGATTCGAGTGGAGCGCGCGACCCGATCTAGTAGTAGTCAAGCAATGGAGAGACGCAGGAAGGTAGCTGAGCGTGGCGATGGTAGTCCACGTCTAAGGGTGTAGGGCGAACGGTAGGCAAATCCGCCGTTCACGTGCCTGAGACCTGACGGGTAACCCGTATGGGTGAAATCAGTGATCCTATGCTGCCAAGAAAATCTTCTAGCGAGGTTCGAGCCGCCCGTACCCCAAACCGACTCAGGTGGTTAGGTAGAGAATACCAAGGCGATCGAGTGAATCGTGGTTAAGGAATTCGGCAAAATACCCCCGTAACTTCGGGAGAAGGGGGGCCCTGATCGTGACGGCACTTGCTGCCCGAGCGTGATCGGCCGCAGAGACCAGGGAGAAGCGACTGTTTACTAAAAACACAGGTCCGTGCGAAGTCGCAAGACGATGTATACGGACTGACGCCTGCCCGGTGCTGGAAGGTTAAGAGGACGGGTTAGTTCTTCGGAGCGAAGCTCAGAATTTAAGCCCCAGTAAACGGCGGTGGTAACTATAACCATCCTAAGGTAGCGAAATTCCTTGTCGGGTAAGTTCCGACCTGCACGAATGGCGTAACGACTTCTCCACTGTCTCAACCACGAACTCGGCGAAATTGCACTACGAGTAAAGATGCTCGTTACGCGCAGCAGGACGGAAAGACCCCGGGACCTTTACTACAGCTTGGTATTGGTGTTCGGTACGGCTTGTGTAGGATAGGTGGGAGACTTTGAAGCCGGCACGCCAGTGTCGGTGGAGTCAACGTTGAAATACCACTCTGGTCGTTCTGGATATCTAACCTCGGTCCGTGATCCGGATCAGGGACAGTGCCTGGTGGGTAGTTTAACTGGGGCGGTTGCCTCCTAAAAGGTAACGGAGGCGCCCAAAGGTTCCCTCAGCCTGGTTGGCAATCAGGTTTTGAGTGTAAGTGCACAAGGGAGCTTGACTGTGAGACAGGCATGTCGAGCAGGGACGAAAGTCGGGACTAGTGATCCGGCGGTGGCTTGTGGAAGCGCCGTCGCTCAACGGATAAAAGGTACCCCGGGGATAACAGGCTGATCTTGCCCAAGAGTCCATATCGACGGCATGGTTTGGCACCTCGATGTCGGCTCGTCGCATCCTGGGGCTGGAGTAGGTCCCAAGGGTTGGGCTGTTCGCCCATTAAAGCGGTACGCGAGCTGGGTTTAGAACGTCGTGAGACAGTTCGGTCCCTATCCGCTGTGCGCGTAGGAAACTTGAGAAGGGCTATCCCTAGTACGAGAGGACCGGGATGGACGAACCTCTGGTGTGTCAGTTGTTCTGCCAAGAGCACGGCTGATTAGCTACGTTCGGAAGTGATAACCGCTGAAAGCATCTAAGCGGGAAGCACGCTTCAAGATGAGGTTTCCATGGGCTTCGGCCTGAGAGGCTCCCAGCTAGACTACTGGGTTGATAGGCCAGACGTGGAAGTGCAGTAATGCATGTAGCTGACTGGTACTAATAAGCCGATAACTTGACTACAAAGATGCTACGCGTCCACTGTGTGGTTCCCGAGATACGGTCGGGAATCCGATTGAAATCTCCATAGAGTTTCGGCTGTCATAGCGAAGGGGAAACGCCCGGCTCCATTCCGAACCCGGAAGCTAAGCCCTTCAGCGCCGATGGTACTGCACTGGTTACGGTGTGGGAGAGTAGGACGCAGCCGGACATACTTTCAAAAGGGCCTTCCCACTCGGGAAGGCCCTTTTGCTTTGTCCCGTGGGACCAGGTCGACCGTCGCACCGCCCTCGAGGCGCGCGCCGGAGCCCTGTCCGTAGACTTCGAGTGAGATCCACAGCGAGGAGAGTTTCGTGCCCCAGAACCAGTCAGGCCGTGGCGGTGGCGACCGACGACAGCCCGGGCAGCGGTCGAGGCAGCGCCGGCGGCGGTGGTCCGGAGGTCCGGTCGCGTCCACCGCGGGTGCGTCCCGCGACGGCTCCCGTGACGGCGGCTCAGGCCGCGGTGGGCGCGGCGCGGTCGCTCTGGTGCCGGCGGTCCCGGTGGTCGGCCGTCCCGGTGGGTCGGAGCGGTGCGGTCGAGCGGTGCGCCAGGGGCGGCGCCGCACGTGGCGTCGACGCCGGCACGCGAGCGTCAAGGCGGCCCCCGCCTGGCGCCGAAGAAGCCCAAGCTGCCCGAGCCGCGTATCGCCGGACGGGGTGACGGGCAAGGAGCTCGACCGTTCGGTCCACCAGCAGCTGAGGACCCTGAGCAAGGAGAACGCCGAGGGCGTGGCCCAGCACCTCGTCATGGTCGCGGCGCTGCTCGACGTCGGAGGACCTCGAGGGTGCCGAGGCGCACGCCGAGACGGCGGTGCGCCGGGCCGGTCGCGTGCCCGCCACCCGTGAGGCGCTGGGTCTGGTGGCCTACCGCAAGGGGGAGTGGGCCCGGGCCTGAGCGAGTTCCGCACCGTGCGCCGGCTGAGCGGCTCGTCGCACCTGCTGGCGCTGATGGTCGACTGCGAGCGTGGGCTGGGACGACCTGAGCGCGCCCTCGAGCTGGCCACCTCGCCGGAGGTGCGGACCCTGGCCGTCGAGGACCGCGTCGAGCTGGCCATCGTCATCTCCGGCATCCGCCGGGACCTGGGTCAGCCGGATGCCGCGCGTCAGTCGCTCTGGAGATCCCCCAGCTCAAGGGCACGGCACGCAAGCCCTGGTCCGCCCGGCTCGCCTACGCCTACGCCGAGGCCCTGCTGGCTCTGGGCCGCGAGGACGAGGCCCGCGACTGGTTCGCGCGGGCGGCCGCGGTCGACGAGGAGCTGGAGACCGACGCCGTCCGAGCGGCTCGCCGAGCTCGACGGCATCTCCTTCACCGACCTGCTCGACGGGGACGACGACACGACGACATGACTCGTGATGCGACCGCGGGACGCCCGAGAGCGACCGGCGTGCCCGCTGAGGGCGCGTCGGGGAGCGTCCGCTAGGTGCGCCTGGTCGACGCGCTACGCGGCGGTCGTCTGCGACCTCGACGGGGTGGTCTACCGCGGGCCCGAGGCGGTCGAGCACGCCGTGGGCGCCCTGTCGGCGCGCTGACGGTGCCGGTCGTCTACGCCACCAACAACGCCTCCCGTCCGCCCGGAGAGGTGGCGGCCACCTGAGCGACCTCGGTCTGCAGGGTGAACGGCGCAGGACGTGGTGACCAGCTCGCAGGCCGGGCGCCGCCGAGCTCGCGGCGCGCCTCCCGGAGGGTGCGCGGTGCTGGCCGTCGGTGGGCCGGGGGTGCGCGAGGCGCTCTCGTCGACCGGTCTTCGGGTGGTGCTGCCTGCCGGAGGTCAACGACGTCGACGAGACCGCCGGTGAGTGGCGTGCTCCAGGGCTATGGCGCGACGGTGACCGCCTCCGACCTCGCCGAGGCCGCGTATGCCGTGTCGGCCGGCGCCGTGTGGGTGGCCACGAACACCGACCGGACCCTGCCGACGCACCGGGGGACTGCGCCCGGCAACGGCACCCTCGTCGCTGCCGTCGCGACCGCGACGGGCGCCGAGCCGATCGTGGTCGGCAAGCCGTATGCGCCGCTCTACCACCTGTGCGCCGAGCGACTCGGCATGGACGTCGCCGGGCTGCTCGCGGTGGGTGACCGGCTCGACACCGACATCGCCGGCGCGGTGGCCGCTGGGATGGACTCTGCCCTGGTGCTGACCGGGGTCGACTCCGGTCACGACCCTGGCGCTGGCCGACGCCGGGCGCTGCGCCCGACCTATCTGCTCGAGGACCTGCGCGACCTGGCGCAGGAGTACGCGGCCGGCAGAGACCGACTACTCGTGGTGGACGTGTGGCGGCGACCGCCGCCGGATCGTCGACGGTGCGTGGGAGGTCGCCAGCAAGGGCACGGACCTGGAGGCCGCCCGCGCAGGCATCGCCGCGCTGCACGAGGGCCTCGACCTCGGCGAGCTCGACGCCGACGACGTGCGCCGTCTGGTGTCGGACATCGACCGCTGGCAGTAGCGTGGGCGCAGCGCGGCCACCTCGGCCGTCCGGCGAGAAGGGACTCCCATGGCGTTCGAATCTGTGCGTAGCTACGTCCAGCTGGCGAGTGGTCTGGGCGAGCTGACCAAGGCGCGCGCCCTGGAGGCGGCGCAGGGCCTGCTCGCCCTGCCCGGGCGCCGACGAGGTGACGCGCCGTGCGGTGCAGGCGTCCACGGTGGCCGACCAGCTGCTCGAGGCGGCGCGGGCGAACCGCGCCAGCCTGCTGACGCTGGTGCAGCACCGAGATCGAGTCGGCGCTCCAGCGCGCCGACGTGGTCAGGGTGGCCGACCTGGAGGCCGCGCGAACCACCCTGAGTGCGCTGGCCGGCGAGGTCGCCGACCTGCGTTCGGCCCTGGCGGCGACCGGGGCCGCCGCCGTGGCCACCGCAGCGCGCACCCCGCTGGGTCGCGGCGTGCCTCGGTCGGCCGCGGTCTCGACCGTGGTGCAGGCGCCCGCACCGGTCGCCACGCCGGACCCGGCGAGCCCGACCGGAGCAGCCGCGCACGAAGGCCACCGTCAACGCGAGCCGCCGCCAAGAAGGCAGTGACCACGAAGGCAGCCGACCAAGAAGGCAGTGACCAAGAAGGCAGCGACCAAGAAGGCCACGGCGACGAAGGCCACGGCGACGAAGGCCACGGCCACGAAGGCTGCCAGCGACGAAGGCGGCACCGGCCACGAAGACGGCGCACGAAGGCCACGACAGACAGGCTGCCGCAGCGAAGAAGTCCGCACGCCGAAGACGGCGCACGGCGAAGAAGACGACGGCGAAGAAGACGACGGCGAAGAAGGCCGCCAGCCACGAAGGCCGACGGCGCAAGACGACGCCGACGAAGAACGACGACGGCCAAGAAGGCGACAGCTCAGTGACCGACCAGCCCATCGCCGACCAGCCGTTCTCACGACCAGCCCGTGCCGACCCGCCCGAACGCGACCGGACGACGACCCAGCAGCCCACGAGCCTGGGTGAGCACGCGACCGGCGACATCGTCATCGACGCGGCGCTGCAGGACCTGCAGAACGCTCCCGGCGACGACCTCGACGCGCAGCTCGAGGCCGGCGCGGCCGTGTCCACGCAGACCCTGCAGGGACGGCTCTCGGACCTCGGCGGCGCGTGAGCGAGCACGACCAGGCTCGACGTCGAGCTGGTTCGTCGCGGTCTGGCCCGGTCGCGCGGTCACGCCCGCTCGCTGGTCGATGCCGGCGACGTGAGCGTCGCCGGCGTCGTGGCCGGCAAGGCCTCGACGCCCGTGGGCTGCGGAGGACGTCATCGACGGTGCGCGAGGACGGGCCCGCGGTGGGTGAGCCGCGCGGCATACAAGCTGGTGGGTGCGTTGGAGGTGTTCGGTCCGATCGGGGCTCGCGGTGACCGGGCGACGCTGCCTGGACGTGGGGGCGTCGACCGGCGGGTTCACCCAGGTGCTGCTGCACCACGGTGCGGACCACGTCGTCGCCCTCGACGTCGGGCACGGACAGCTGGTTCCCGAGCTGGCCGAGGACCCGCGGGTCGAGGACCGTTCGCGGACCACGGTGCGTGGCCTGGCCGCGGAGGACCTCGGTGGGCCGGTCGACCTGCTCGTCGCCGACCTCAGCTTCATCTCGCTGACGCTGGTGCTCCCGACGTTCCGCGGCTTGCTGCGCGACGAGGGGGATGCGGTGGTGCTGGTCAAGCCCCAGTTCGAGGTCGGGCCGCACCCGGCTGGGCAAGGGCGGCATCGTGCGTGCCCAGGGCGACCGGGCCTGGGCCATCACCGAGGTGGCGCGCTGCCGCGATCGACGCCGGGCTGCACCCGCGCGCGCTGGCGCGCCAGCCCGATCCTGGGTGGCGAGGGCAACGCCGAGTACCTGCTGTGGCTGACCCCTCGTGCCGAGGAGTCGATGGGATGGGAGGCTGTGGTGAGAACCGCCGACGAGGTCAGCGCACCATGACCCCAGCACCATCGCAGCACCATGACTGAGAGGGACGCAGCGTGAGCACAGCGCACCGCCCGCCGCACGATCCTGCTCGTCGCCCACCCGCGACGTCAGGAGGCGGCCGATGTCGCCAACGGGGTGGTCGAGCGGCTGCGGGCAGGCCGGGATCGAGGTCCTGGTCCAGCGCGACGAGGCGGCCGCCGTGAACCTGTCGGACCAGCTCGGGCGTGACCCTCGTCGACGGTCCGCAACCCCGCCGAGGGCTGCGAGCTCGTCTGCGTGCTCGGCGGCGACGGCACCATCCTGCGCGGGGCCGAGGTGTCCCGGGGCAGCGGGGCGCCGCTGCTCGGCGTCAACCTCGGGCACGTCGGGTTCCTCGCCGAAGCCGAGCGCGAGGACATCGGCGCGACCGTCGAGCACATCGTCGCCCGCAGCTACACCGTCGAGGAGCGGATGACCCTCGAGGTCACCGCCCAGGTCAACGGCGACCCGGTCTACTCGAGCTGGGCGCTCAACGAGGTCACCGTCGAGAAGGCCAACCGCGAGCGGATGCTCGAGGTCGTGGCCGAGATCGACGGGCGGCCGCTGACGACCTGGGGCTGCGACGGGGTGGTCGTCGCCACGCCCGACGGGCTCGACGGCCTACGCCTTCTCGGCCGGTGGCCCCGTGGTCTGGCCCGCCGTCGAGGCGCTGCTCCTCGTCCCGATCAGCGCCCACGCCCTGTTCGCCCGGCCGCTCGTGCTCGGGCCCGACTCCCACCTCGCCCTCGAGGTCGTGCCCGACACCCTGGGCACCGGCGCGCTGTGGTGCGACGGCCGCCGGGCGGTCGACCTGCCGCCCGGTGCGCGGATCGAGGTGGTCCGGTCCGAGACCCCGGTGCGGCTGGCCCGGCTGACGCACCTCACCGTTCACCGACCGGCTCGTGGCCAAGTTCGACCTCATCCATCCATGGCTGGCGCGGCAAGGCCCGGCTGGAGGACGCGGCGCGGGCCGGCCAGGCGACCGCGCCGGCGACGGCAACAGCGACCGCAGTCGACGCGCGACTGAGCGCTGCCGGCTCCCCGTCCGCGTCGTGGGCGCGTGAGAGGGTGGGGCCGTGCTGCAGGAACTGCGGATCCAGCGCCTCGGCGTGATCGACGAGGCGCTGTTCGACCTGCACCCCGGGCTCAACGTCGTCACCGGCGAGACCGGCGCAGGCAAGACCATGGTGGTCACCGGGCTCGGGCTGCTGCTCGGCGCCCGAGCCGACGCCGGCCTGGTCCGGGCCGGTGAGGCCACCGCGGTCGTCGAGGGCATCGTCGACCTGCCCGCCGACCACCCGGCGGCCGCAGCGCGCGGCCGAGGCCGGCGCCGACCTGGGCGACGGGCTGGTCCTCGTCCGCTCGGTGTCGGCCGAGGGCCGCTCCCGCGCGCACGTCGGCGGCCGCAGCGCGCCCGTCGGCGTGCTGGCCGAGCTCGGCGAGCACCTCGTGGCCGTGCACGGTCAGGCCGACCAGTGGCGGCTGCGCCAGGCCGACCAGCACCGCGCCATGCTCGACCAGTTCGGCGGGCCGCGGACCTGCGACCGGCGCTGAGCGGCATACACCGAGGTGTTCGGCGCCCACGAGGCGGCCAGCCGCGAGCTGGCCGAGCTGCGCGCGCAGGCACGCGACCGGGCCCAGGAGATCGAGCTGCTCCAGCACGGTCTCGACCAGCTCGAGCAGGTCGACCCCCAGCCGGGTGAGGACGCCGACCTGCGCATCGAGGACGAGCGCCTCGGTCACGCCGAGGGGCTGCGGGTCGCCGCGGCCGCAGGCGCACGACCACCTCGCCGGCGCGCAGGAGTATGCCGGTGAGGCGCCTCCCAGTGCGATGGACGCCATCGCGGCGGCTCGCCAGGCGCTCGCGGGCGAGGTCGACCACGACCCCGCGCTGCGCGAGCTCGACCGCCGGCTCGCCGATGTCGGCTACCTCGTCGCCGATCTGGCCGACCGACCTGGCTGCCTACCTGGGCGACATCGAGGTCGACCCGGCCCGCCTCGCCTGGGTGCAGCAGCGCCGTGCCGACCTCGCCGGGCTGACCCGACGCTACGGCGAGACCGTCGACGACGTGCTCGCCTGGGGCCAGCACTGCCGCCGCACGGCTCGACACGCTGATCGAGCTCCGACGGCCGCATCGGCGAGCTCGAGCCACGGGTGAGCCGAGCTCGAGGCCGAGCTGCGCGACGCGCGCTGCCGTCCTCACCGCCGCCCGCAGCGCCGGCTGCCGCCGAGCTGGCCGAGGCGGTGACCGAGCGAGCTGAGCCATCTCGCGATGGGCCAGGCCACGCATCGAGGTCCGGGTCACGCCACGCGGCGGCCGGTCCGGGTCGGCACGGCGCCGACGACGTCGAGATCCTGCTCGCCGCCAACCCGGGCAGCCCGGCCCGCACCGTCGCCAAGGCCGCCTCCGGTGGTGAGCTGTCCCGCGTCATGCTCGCCCTCGAGGTCGTGACCGGCGCCGGCGGGGCGGTGGACGTGCCCACCTTCGTCTTCGACGAGGTCGACGCCGGGGTGGGCGGTGCCGCGGCCCTCGACGTCGGGGCCCGGCTGGCCGCGCTGGCCCAGCACGCCCAGGTCGTCGTCGTCACCCACCTGCCGCAGGTCGCGGCATACGCTGACCGGCACCTGGTCGTGCGCAAGGCCAGCGACGGGCACATCACCTCCAGCGGGGTGCACGCCCGTCGACGGCGAGGATCGGCTGCGCGAGCTGGCCCGGATGATGGCCGGGGTCGACAGCGACGCCGCGCTCGACCACGCCCGCGAGCTCGTGTCCGAGGCGCGTCGCGCGGCGCGGCGGTCGCGCCACGGCTCCTCGCCGAGGACGCACCGCTGAGCTCCGCGTGGGGCGTCGCGGCGCGCGGCCAGCCCCCATGGGAGGATGGGCAGGATGCCTCTGAAGACTGCCCCGTCAACGCGCCCGCGAACCCGAGACCCCGGGTGTCCGCGGGGTGGTCCGCGTCGACGCCCGCACCAAGAACCTCACCAAGCGGCTGCGCCCCGGCGAGATCGCCGTCATCGACCACCAGGACATCGACAAGGTCAGCGCCGAGGCCCTGCTCGCGTGCAAGCCGGCGGCGGTCGTCAACGCCGCGCTGTCGATCTCCGGGCGCTACCCCAACCTCGGCCCCGAGATCCTCGTCGACGCCGGCATCCCGCTCGTCGACCACGTCGGGCAGGACGTCATGCACGACCTGCACGACGGGCAGCTGGTCCGCATCGACGGTGACGAGGTCTGGGTGGGTGACGACGGTGGTGGCCAAGGGCCAGGCCTTCGACCACGACATCGTGCAGGCCGCCGATGACCGAGGCCCGGGCCGGGCTGGCCGTGCAGCTCGAGGCGTTCGCGGCCAACACCATGGAGTACCTGCGCCGCGAGCGCGACCTGCTGCTCGACGGCGTCGGCGTCCCCGACATCAGGACCGACCTCGAGGGCCGGCACGCGCTGATCGTCGTGCGCGGCTACCACTACAAGGAGGACCTGCGGACGCTGCGCAGCTACATCCGCGAGTACCGCCCCGTGCTGATCGGCGTCGACGGCGGCGCCGACGCGCTGATCGAGGCCGGGCTCAAGCCCGACCTGATCGTCGGTGACATGGACTCGGTGACCGACGCCGCCCTGCGCTGCGGAGCCGAGATCGTCGTGCACGCCTACCGCGACGGCAACGCCCCGGGACTCGACCGCGTCCGCAAGCTGGGCATCGAGCCGGTCGTCTTCCCGGCGACCGGCACCAGCGAGGACGTCGCGATGCTGCTGGCCGACGACAAGGGCGCGTCGCTGATCGTCGCCGTCGGCACGCACGCGACGCTGGTCGAGTTCCTCGACAAGGGTCGCAGCGGCATGGCGAGCACCTTCCTCACCCGGCTGCGGGTGGGCGGCAAGCTGGTCGACGCCAAGGGCGTCAGCCGCCTCTACCGCTCCCGCATCTCCAACCTCTACCTCACGCTGATGCTCCTGGTCGGGCTCAGCGCGCTGTTCGCCGCCCTGTGCGTCCACGACCGGTGGTCGCACGTTCCTCCAGGTGCTCGGCGCCCGGTGGGACGACCTCTGGTCCTTCGTCGTAGGAATCGTCACGTGATCGACTTTCGCTACCACCTCGTCTCCATCGTCTCGATCTTCCTGGCGCTCGCCGTGGGCATCGTGCTGGGTGCCGGTCCGCTGAAGGAGGACATCGGCAACACCCTGACCTCCGAGGTCAAGAACCTGCGCGACGACAAGGCCGCCCTGCGGGCCGAGCTCGACAGCGCCGACCAAGGGCAACCAGGCCAGCGACGACTTCACCGCCGCGAGCAACCGCACCCTGCTCAGCGGCCGGCTCAGCGACACGACCGTCAGCGTCGTCGTGCTGCCCGGTGCCGAGGGCGCCCTGGTGAAGTCCACCACCGACAGCCTCACCGCGGCCGGTGCCCGGATCGGCTCGACGGTCACGGTGCTGGACTGCCTGGGTCGACCCGGACAAGGCCACCGTTCCGCGCCACCCTGGGTCAGCAGCTGGCCGGCCAGGTCCAGGTGCCCGCCGACCAGACCACCGGAGAGGTGGTCGACGCGGTCCTGGCGCGCGCGGTCCTCGCTCACGGCAGCAGCAGCGCGGCGGCCAGCAACGGCGCGACCGCGGCGCTCGAGGCGCTGCGCACCGGCGACCTCATCCGTTACACGCCCGACCACATCAGCCCGGCGAGCCTCGCCGTGGTGGTCGCCGGACCGGTGACGGGCTCGTGACGCCGCCGCCCGCGGACGCTCGGGCCACGGCCCTCGGAGCCGCTCGCCGCCGCGCTCGACAGCGCCGGGCTCGGGCGCCGTCCTCGTCGGGCCCACCGTCCCGGCGACGACCAAGGACGAGAGCTCGGTCGTCACCGCGCGCGCGCGCCGACGGCGACATCTCCAAGCGCGCTGTCCACCGTCGACGACGGCGACATCCCGATGGGGCAGGCCAGCGTCGTGCTCGGCCTCCTCGAGCAGCTGAGCGGGCAAGGCCGGGCAGTACGGTCTGGCCGGCGACGCCGATGCCTCCTTCCCGCAGCTGGCGACGAAGTAGGCCATGCGCGCACTCGGCGTCCGGCGCCGTGCGCGGGGTGCTCGCCGCCGCGAGCCTGCGGCTGCTGCGTGCGCAGCCCGCCCGGGGGTGTCGCCCCGCTGGGACCGGACCAACCACGCCGGTCGGACGGTGACCCTGCTCGAGGGCCCCGCGTATGCCGCCGGCGCCGCTGGGTGCCGCCGCGCTCGCTCGGCGCGGGGCCGGGCCGGTGCTCGCGGCGGCGGCCGCGGCCGGGCTCGGCGCCCTCGACGACCTCGGCGGCGACGCGAGCAGCAAGGGGCTCGACGGACACCTGGCGGCGCTCGCGCGCGGCGAGGTGACGACCGGCGCCGTGAAGATCCTCGGGCTGGTGCGTGGCCGGGCTGGCGCAGCGCGGCGCTCATCGACGCGGGCCGCGCCGGGCGGCGAGCACCGGCACCGTCCGTGGACACCCTCGTCGGGGGAGCGGTGGTCGCCGGCTCGGCCAACCTGCTCAACCTGCTCGACCTGCGTCCCGGCCGGGCCCTCAAGGTCGACGTGGCCCTGGCTGCTGGGGGCGCCCTCGCTCGGGACGCGTGCGCCGCCCGGCTGCCGCGGCGTCGCGGCGCTGCGCGGCGGGCGCCGCCGTCGGGCGTGCTGCGGCCCGACCTCGCGGGTGAGGCGATGCTCGGCGACACCGGCGCCAACGCGCCGGCGCCCTGCTGGGCGCCGCGCTGGTGCAGCGCACCGGTCGGCGGCGGGCGCTGGGCGGCGCTGGCCGTGCTGGCGGCCCTGACGCTGGCCTCCGAGAAGGTCTCGTTCACCAAGGTCATCGAGTCCACGCCGGTGCTGCGCGAGCTCGACGCCCTGGGCCGCCCGCGGTGACCGACCGCAGGGCCGGCTGCCACGTCGGTGGCGCGCGGCCGCCGGCGGTGCATCGCCGGTCGGCCACGCTGCTCGCCCGCTCGCCGGGTTCGCGCGCACCCTGGTCTTCTCCGGGCGGTGTCGGGCACCGCCGGCGTCGGCGACACCTACCAGACCGTCAACATGCTCCCCAACGTCGTCTACGAGGTGGCCGCCGGCGGCGTGCTCGCCGCGGTCGCGGTGCCCGCTGGTCGCCGGGCAGCTCGCGCTCGGTCGCGACCGTGAGGCCGACCGGGCCGCGTCGGCGCTGCTCACCTGGGCCGTGGTCGTGCTGGCGCCGTTGAGCGTGCTGCTCGCGCTGCGCGCGCCGTGGGTCAGCCGGGCGCTGCTCGGGCTCGGTCGGCGACCGCCGAGGAGGTCGACCTGGGCGCGCGCATGCTCGTGCTCTTCGCGCCGCAGGTGCTGCTCTACGGCGTCGGCATCGTCCTGACCGGGGTGCTGCAGGCGCACCGCCGGTTCCTCGCGGCGGCCCTGGCCCCGCTGCTGTCCAGCCTGGTGGTGATCGGGGCCTACCTCGCGTATGCCGCCGTCGACCGGCCACGGGCACGCTCGGCCGTCTACGGTCCCGGACGCCGCCGTCTGGGTGCTCGCCGGGGGCACCACCCTCGGCGTCGTGGTGCTCAGCCTGCCGCTGCTCGTGCCGGTGGTGCGGGCGGGCGTCCGGCTGCGGCCGACCCTGCGCTTCCCCGACCGGGCTGGCCCGCCGGGCGCGCGTCGCTCGCCGGCGCCGGCGTGCTCGCGCTCGTCGCGCAGCAGGCCGCCGTGTTCACGACCCTGTGGGTGACCCACCACCGCACCGACGTCGGTCGGGACGGTCAACGTCTACACCTACGTCCAGGCCGTCTACCTGCTGCCGTATGCCGTGCTCGCCGTGCCCGATCGCCACCTCGGCCTTCCCCGCGCTGGCGCACTCACCGGCCGCGCGAGGGCCGAGCGGTCGGCCGGGACCGCCGCCCGCGACACGCTCGCCCGGGCCCTGCAGGGCATCGTGCTGCTGACCGGCGGGCGCCGCGGCCGTCCTCATGGCGGTCTCGCGCCCCGGTGGGCGCCTTCTTCGAGGCCCTCGACCGCGGTGCCGCACCGCGGTGGCGGTCCGGCCCTGGCCGCGCTGCCCGGGGCGCTGTCCGCCTACGCCCCCGGGGTCGTCGGGCTTCGGCGTCGCGGCGCTGCTCACCCGGGCCCTCTACGTCCGCGGCCGCCCCCTCGCATGCCGCGCTGGCCGTCGCCGCGGGCTGGGCTGCTGGCCGCACTGCTGCCGCTGGCCCTGGTGCCCTCGCAGGCTCGGGCGCGGCGCACGATCCTCGGCGTCCTGGGCGTCGCCTCGACGCTGGGCATGACGCGTCGCCGCGCTCCTGCTGGTGGTGCTCGTCCGCGGCGCCTGGGGCGAGCAGGCGCTGCAGGGCAGCGGCCGCACGCTGGAGGTCGCCGTCGTCGGCGGTGGCCGCTGGCGCTCGCCGTCGGTGACGTGGTCGCGAGGGCCCTGGCCGCCGACTCGCTGTGGGGTCGCTCGCGGCGCGGCGCCGTCGTGGCGCTCGTGACCGCGGTGGTCTACCTGGCGCGGTGATGCGTCGTGGCCGGCACCGTGCAGGGGTTCGCGGTCGTCCGGGGCCGCGCCCGTCGGGCGCCCGGGACGGCGCCGCATGAGGGTCGTGCATGCTGTCGTCGGTCGCAGCACCGGTGGCATCGGCACGCACGTCGGCCGACCTCGCCACGCTGAGCTGCGCGGCCTCGGCGACGAGGTCGTCGTCGTGACCGACCCGCTGACCGCCGAGCCGCTTCGACCTTCCCGGACGCGCGGCTGTGGTGGCCCGAGCCGGGCCGCGGGCGTCCTGGGAAGCGCCCGCGACCTCTGGCGGCTGCGCCGGCTGGTCCGCGGAGCCGACGTCGTCCACGCGCACGGTCACCAGGCCGGCCTGCTCGCGGTCGCTGGTGGCGCATCGGCGACGTCGCACGCCGGTCGTGGTCAGCCAGCACAACGCCGTCTGTCGGAGGCCGGCGGCGCGCGGGGCCTGGTCTCACGGTGCGGTCCAGCGGTTCGTCGCCCGCCGCGCGGCGCTGGTGACCGGTGCCAGCAGCGACCTCGTCGACGGGGCCCGGCGCCACGGGGCGCGCCGGCGCCCGGCTCGCCCCGGTCCCGTCTCCGCGGGTCCCCGCGCTGCTGGCGCGGCATACCCTCGATGCCGGCGAACGCGCGACGCGCTGGCCGCCGCGCTGTTGCGGGAGAACGGCGTCGATGCGCCGCCGGGCGCCCGCTGGTGCTGACCATCGCGAGGATCGCGCCCCAGAAGGACCTGCGGACGCTCGTCGACGCAGCGGCGCGACGGCTGACGTCGGGGACCCGAGGTGCAGCAGCTGCCCGTGTGGGTCGTGGTCGGCGGACGGTGACGCAGCACCTGCGCGGACGCGCTCGTCGAGCGCGCCGCCGCGGTCGGGGGCGCCGGTGCACTTCGTGGGACCGCAGCCGGACCCCGACCGCTGGCTCGCGCGCGGCCGAGGTGTTCGCGCTGCTCCAGCCGGTGGGAGGCGCGGGCGCTGGTCGTCCAGGAGGCCATGGCAGCCGGCACGCCGGTCGTGGCGCACCGACGCCGGGGGCCTGCCCGACCTCGTCGACGGGGCCGGCGTGCTGGTCCCGGTCGGCGACGCGCGCGGCGCTGGCGCGGGCTGTCGACGCGGTGCTCGACGACCCGCCGCTGCGTGACCGGCTCTCCCAGAGGGCCGCGAACGCGCCGCGACGTGGGACGACGGCACGACCACGGCGCGTCGCTGGCACCAGTGGTACACCGCGCTGCCTTCGATGACGTAGGCTTGAACCCCGTGGTGGTGCAGACGAAACACATCTTCGTAACCGGGGGCGTTGCCTCTTCGCTCGGCAAGGGCCTGACGGCCTCAAGCCTCGGACATCTGCTTCGGGCGCGTGGTCTACGCGTCACCATGCAGAAGCTCGATCCCTATCTCAACGTGGATCCCGGGCACGATGAACCCGTTCCAGCACGGCGAGGTCTTCGTCACCGAGGACGGCGCCGAGACCGACCTCGACATCGGCCACTACGAGCGGTTCCTCGACAGCAACCTCGTGCGGCAAGGCCAACGTCACGACCGGCCAGATCTACAACCAGGTCATCGCCAAGGAGCGGCGCGGCGAGTACCTCGGCGACACCGTCCAGGTGATCCCGCACATCACCAACGAGATCAAGGAGCGGATGCGGGCCCAGGCCGCCGGCGCCCCGGGGTCGCCGCGGCCGAGGCGCCGGACGTCATCATCACCGAGATCGGCGGCACCGTCGGCGACATCGAGTCGCTGCCGTTCCTCGAGGCCGCCCGTCAGGTCCGCCACGACGTCGGCCGCGACAACGTCTTCTTCCTGCACGTCTCGCTGGTGCCCTACCTCGCGCCCAGCGGCGAGCTCAAGACCAAGCCCACCCAGCACTCCGTCGCCGCCCTGCGCCAGGTCGGCATCCAGCCCGACGGGCTCGTGCTGCGCGCCGACCGGGAGATCCCGATCGGCATCAAGCGCAAGATCTCGCTGATGTGCGACGTCGACACCGAGGCCTGCGCCGCGCGCCGTCGACGCGCCGAGCATCTACGACATCCCCAAGGTGCTGCACAACGAGGGCCTGGACGCCTACGTCATCCGCCGTCTCGGGCTGAACTTCCGCGACGTCGACTGGCACGACTGGGACGAGCTGCTGCGCCGCGTGCACAGCCCCGAGCACACCGTCGAGATCGCGCTGGTCGGCAAGTACATCGACCTGCCCGACGCCTACCTCTCGGTCACCGAGGCGCTGCGCGCCGGCGGCTTCCACCACGACGCCAAGGTGGTCGATCCGCTGGGTGGCCAGCGACGAGTGCCAGACCGAGGCCGGTGCGCAGAAGGCCCTCGGCGGCGTCGACGCGGTGCTGGTGCCGGGCGGCTTCGGCGTGCGCGGCATCGAGGGCAAGCTCGGCGCGCTGAGGTGGGCCCGCGAGCAGCGGGTGCCGACGCTGGGCATCTGCCTCGGCCTGCAGTGCATGGTCATCGAGTACGCCCGCAACGTCGCCGGCATCGCGGGCGCCAGCTCCACCGAGTTCGACCCCGAGACGCCCGCTCCGGTGATCGCCACGATGGAGGAGCAGAAGGCCTTCGTCGAGGGCGCCGGTGACCTCGGCGGCACGATGCGGCTCGGGTTCCTACCCGGCCAAGCTCACCGAGGGGTCGGTCGTCGCCGAGGCCTACGGCGCGGTCGCGGTCGACGAGCGTCACCGGCACCGCTACGAGGTCAACAACGGCTACCGCGCCGAGCTCGAGGAGGCCGGCCTGGTCTTCTCCGGCCTGTCCCCGGACAAGAACCTCGTCGAGTTCGTCGAGCTGCCCCGCGAGGTGCACCCCTACTACGTCTCGACGCAGGCGCACCCGGAGTTCAAGTCGCGCCCGCACCGCGCCCACCCGCTGTTCGCCGGGCTCGTCGAGGCCGCGATCGACGGCCAGCGGGCGGCCCGGCTCGTCGAGGTCGAGCGCCCTCGCGCCACCGCCGACGCGCACGCCTGACGAAGGCTGACGATCGACTGAGCAGGGGCGGCGAGCCTGAGGCGAGCTCGCCGACCGGCACGAGGCGCGGCCCGTGCTGCACACCGAGACCGCCCTGCACGGCATGGTCTGGGACGTCGTGCGCGACCGGGTCGACCTCGGTGAGGCCGGCGAGGTCACCCGCGAGTACGTCCGTCACCCCGGCGCCGTCGCCGTCGCTGCCCTCGACGACCAGGACCGGCTCTGCGTGATCCAGCAGTACCGCCACCCGGTGCGCGCCTTCGAGTGGGAGATCCCGGCGGGCCTGCTCGACGTCGACGGCGAGGCGCCCGCACCTGGCGGCGGCCCGCGAGCTGCACGAGGAGGCCGACCTCGTCGCCTCGACGTGGCACGTGCTGGCCGACTACGTCAGCTCACCCGGCGGCCTCGACGAGGCGCTGCGGATCTACCTCGCCCGCGACCTGTCCGACGTGCCCGCACGCCGACCGTCACGATCGCGACGGCGAGGAGCTCGGTATGCCGCTGCGCTGGGTGCCGCTCGAGGCGGTCCGCGACGCGGTGCTCGCCGGACGCGTCCACAACCCCACGCTGACCATCGCGGCGCTCGCCGCCCTGGCGGCGCGCGAGCTGGGCTGGACGACCCTGCGTGCCCCCGACGCGCCGTGGCCGAGCCACCGGTCGTTCCGCGCAGGCGGCTGACCAGGGCTTTTGCCCTCGGTGCGCGCGCGAAGTCCCGCAGCGCACGGTTACCCTGGCGGGATGAACCTCGAGAACCTCGGTCCTGCGTGAGCGCGTTCGGGACGGTGAGCACCACCGCGTGCCCGTGCGGCAACGACGAGGCGTATGCCGCCTGCTGCGAGCCGCTGCACCTCGGCGTCCGGGAGGCGCAGACGGCGGAGGAGCTGATGCGCTCGCGCTTCGCGGCATACGTCCGGCGCGACGAGCGCTACCTCTGCGCACCTGGCACCCGCGGACGCGGCCCGCCCAGATGGGGCTGGACGGTACGCCGAGCTGGCTGCGCCTGACGGTCCTGGCGACCGCGGACGGCCGGTACGACGACCGGACCGGTGAGGTCGAGTTCCAGGCCTTCCATGACGGCGGGAGGCTGCACGAGCGCAGCCGCTTCGTGCGCCGGGCCGGGCACTGGGTCTACGTCGACGGCGACCTGCTCGACTGAGGCCCCGCGACAGCGGCCGCGCGAGAGTCCGGGCGGGCAAACCGGTTCGGTTGCCGCGCTGGCACAGTCCGTAGGATGGGCGGGCTCCTGCCAGCCCAGAGATCGAAGGACTTCCTGTGCTCCGCACCCACGAGGCCGGCACCCTGCGCGCCGACCACTCCGGTCAGACCGTCACGCTCACCGGGCTGGGTGGCGCGGCGGCGTGATCACGGCGGAGTGGCCTTCCTCGACCTGCGCGACGCCAGCGGCGTGGCCCAGGTCGTCGTCCGGGACGAGGTGCTGGAGCAGGGCGGCGCGCACGACCTGCGCAACGAGTACTGCGTGCGGGTCGTCGGCGAGGTGCGCACCCGCCCCGAGGGCAACGCGAACCCCGACCTGCCGACCGGCGAGATCGAGGTCGTCGCGAACCGGCTCGAGGTGCTCAACCCCAGCGCGCCCCTGCCGTTCCAGATCGACGAGCGCGTCACCGTCGGCGAGGAGGCCCGGCTCAAGCACCGCTACCTCGACCTGCGCCGCCCGGGAGCGTCGTCGGCCGGCGCCGCCATCCGGCTCCGCTCCAAGGTCAACGCCGCCGCTCGCGCGGTGCTCGGCGCGCGGGACTTCGTCGAGATCGAGACGCCGACCCTGACCCGGTCCACCCCCGAGGGCGCCCGGGACTTCCTCGTGCCCGCGCGGCTGGCGCCCGGCTCCTGGTACGCCCTCCCGCAGAGCCCGCAGCTGTTCAAGCAGCTGCTCATGGTCGCCGGGATGGAGCGGTACTACCAGATCGCCCGCTGCTACCGCGACGAGGACTTCCGCGCCGACCGCCAGCCCGAGTTCACCCAGCTCGACATCGAGATGTCCTTCGTCGAGCAGGACGACGTCATCGAGCTCGGCGAGGCCGTGGTCCGCGAGGTCTGGCGGCTCATCGGTGTCGACCTGCAGACGCCGTTCCAGCGGATGACCTACGCCGAGGCCATGGCGCGGTTCGGCTCCGACAAGCCGGACCTGCGCTTCGGCAACGAGCTGGTCGACTGCACCGAGTACTTCGCCGACACTCCCTTCCGGGTCTTCCAGGCCGACTACGTCGGCGCCGTCGTCATGCCCGGCGGCGCCTCCCAGCCCCGCAAGCAGCTCGACGCCTGGCAGGACTGGGCCAAGAGCCGCGGCGCGCGCGGCCTGGCCTACGTGCTCGTCGCGAGGAGCGACGGCGCCCTCGGGCGGCCCGGTCGCCAAGAACCTCTCCGACGAGGAGAAGGCCGGGCTCGCCGCGCACGTCGGCGCCCAGCCCGGTGACTGCGTGTTCTTCGCCGCCGGTGCGACGAAGTCGTCGCGCGCCCTGCTCGGTGCCGCCCGGCTGGAGATCGGCCGGCGCTGCGACCTGATCGACGAGTCGGCCTGGTCGTTCCTCTGGGTCGTCGACGCGCCGCTGTTCGAGCCGGCCTCGGAGGCCGTGGCCGCCGGTGACGTCGCCGTGGGTGCGGGCGCCTGGACGGCGGTGCACCACGCGTTCACCTCGCCCAAGCCCGAGTTCCTCGACACCTTCGACACCGACCCGGGCTCGGCCCTGGCCTACGCCTACGACCTGGTCTGCAACGGCAACGAGATCGGCGGCGGGTCGATCCGTATCCACCGCCGCGACGTCCAGGAGCGCGTCTTCACGGTCATGGGCCTGTCGCCGGAGGACGCCCAGGAGAAGTTCGGCTTCCTGCTCGACGCCTTCGCGTTCGGCGCTCCGCCGCACGGCGGCATCGCGTTCGGCTGGGACCGGATCGTCTCGCTGCTGGCCGGGACCGAGTCGATCCGCGACGTCATCGCCTTCCCCAAGTCCGGCGGCGGCTACGACCCGCTCACCGCCGCGCCGGCGCCCATCACGCCGCAGCAGCGCAAGGAGGCGGGTGTGGACGCGCAGCCCGCGCCTGCCGAGGACGCCGCGCCGGACGGCATACCGGCTCCTGCACAGGCCTGAGGCGCACCCCAGGCGCGTCAGGAGGCGCCGGGGCTCAGCGGGGCCCGTCAGGCATGCCGCCGGTCACGGGCACGCCGTCGACCGTGACGCGCGCGCGCTCGGACCAGAAGGCCACCAGGTCACGCACCTGCTCGGCGTCGTGCAGCGGGTCCGGGTAGTACCAGGCGATGTCGGCGCCGGCTGACGCCCTCGGCGCTGAGGTAGCTCGCGACCCCCTTGTAGGCGCAGACCGTGTGCGTCTGCGAGGGCTGCAGCAGGTCCAGCCGGACGTCCTCGCGCGGCAGGTACCAGCGGACCGGCAGCCAGCGTCTCGAACAGCGCCGTGGCCCGGCGGGACTCGGCCAGGACCGTGCCGTCCGAGCGAGACCACGACGTGGCGGTCACTGCGCAGCACGTCGATCCGCTTGAACGGGTCGTGGGCGTGACCCATGACGGGCTCGTCCTCCTCGCAGCCACTCGAACCGCGCGAAGTCGAGGACGACCCGCCCACCGAGCGCCTCGTCGTCCGGCCGGAACCCCACCTCGACGCCGGCCGTCGGCCCGTCGGCTGGGGTCGAGCGGCGTGCCGGGGCACGTGTGCAGCTCGAAGTGCTGCGGGCCCATGACGGGCGGCAGGTCATCCGGTGGCTCGCTGCGCGGTCAGCTCCACCAGCGTCGACCTGGAGGGCCGCCTCGGGCACCGCGTACTGGGGCACGACCCGGGTCGGCTCCCACACGAGCAGGGCGTCCGTGGTGTCGAGGACCAGCGTCGCCGTCGAGCGTGGCACGCAGCCGCTTCGGCGTGCTGGCGTACCGCAGCTCGCGCAGGCCGGGAACCACTCGTCTGGCGAGGTCGACGGTCATCGGGGTCACCTCTGGAGGAAGTCGATGACGGCTTCGTTGAACTCTTCGGCGTGGCTGGTGTTGATGCCGTGCGGGCCGCCCGCCAGGACACGCAGCTCGCTGCCCGGGATGGCGTCGTGGGTGCGCTGCCCGGACACCTCGAACGGCACGATGGCGTCGGAGTCGCCGTGGATCACCAGCGTCGGCACGCTGACCTTGGCCAGGTCGCCGGTGAAGTCCGTGACCCAGGACCGGATGCACTCCGCGGCGGCGTGCACGTCGGCCTGCGCGGCGAGTCGCAGGGCCTCGCGCAGCTGGTCCTGGCTCACCTTGAGGTCGCCGTCGGCGCTGAAGAAGTTCGTCAGGAAGCCGTTGAGGAACCCCTCCGGGTCGGCGCGGAGCTGCTGCTGCATCTGCGCCACCGTGTCGAGGTCGAGGCCGCCGTCGGGGTGGTCGTCGTCCTTGAGCAGGCACGGCGGGATGGCGGCGGCGAACACCACGCTGCGCACCCGGTCCGCGCCGTGTGTCCCGACGTACCGGGCCACCTCGCCGCCGCCCATCGAGAAGCCGACCAGCGTCACGTCGCGCAGGTCGAGCTCGCGCATGCACCGCGTCGAGGTCCGAGGTGAGGGTGTCGTAGTCGTAGCCGCTCGCCTCGCCCGGCTGGTCGGACTGCCCGAAGCCCCGGCGGTCGTAGGCCACGACGCGGTACCCCGCGTCGACCAGAGCGGGCGTGAGGTCGGACCAGGAGGCGCTGCTCAGCGGCCATCCGTGGATCAGGACGACCGGGCGACCGGCGCCGCCGCTGTCCTCGACGTGGATGCGAGACGGTGTCGTTGCGGACGCTGGCCATGAGTGGTCCTCTCGTCGGCGCTCGGCTGCTCCTCCGAATCTAGGCACCGCTGGGCCGGGCGCGACAACCGCCGGCTCGACCACCGATGGATGTCGCCGTAGCCCAGCCCGGTGTAGACGCCGCGGGCGACGTCGTTGTCGGAGTACATGCCGAGGGTGCAGACGCCGGACTCCAGGACGGCGGCCCGCGTGAGGTATGCCGTGACGGCCCGTCCCAGCCCCGTCCCTCGATGCGGCCGGGTCGACGGTGATGCCCGGCGAGGATGGGGTAGCCCGGCCAGGCTGGGCTCGCGGACCCCGCAGGCCACGAGCCGGCCGTCGGGACCGCGCACGCCCACCCACGTCTGCCCGGGGTACTCGAAGGGCCGCGCGTCGGTGCGGGGGTTGGCATGGGCGAGGAGCCGGCGGATCTCGGGTTCGTCGTCCTCGGACAGCTCGGCGAGGCGGTCCTCGGCCCGGACGGGGTCGGGCGGCGACGCGGCATACATCCACTCCCAGTCGTTGCCGTCGGCCGAGGGCGAGGTGCGCCGCGACCGCGTCCAGCGCGCCGGCGCGACACGGTCACGTTGCCGACCTCGCGGGGCACGAGGGAGCCGTCGACGAGCTCGCCGACCAGCTGCTCGACGTCGGCGGGTGGACCCGATGACGAGCAGGCCGAGGCGGCGCAGGTGGCTGCGGCGGGGCACGGCGACGGCCGAGCCGTGCGCCCAGCCGTGGTGCTCCAGCGTCGCGGGCACGTCGTAGCGGACGAAGGCGTCGTCACCGGATGCCTCGAGGAGCGCGGCGTGCGTGGTCGAGCAGGCGCAGCCTCATTCGGTGATGCCGAACCGCGCGTGCCAGCGACGCAGGCGGGCCGGGGCCCACCAGTTCCAGTCGCCGAGCAGGGTCATCGTCGCCGGGACGAGGAGCATGCGGACGAGGGTGGCGTCCAGGGCCACCGCGGTGGCCAGGCCGACGCCGGTCTCCTTGATGACGAGCAGCTTGCCGGCGACGAACCCGGAGAAGACGATGACGACGAGCAGCGCGGCCGAGGTGATGATGCGTCCGGAGCGCTGCAGCCCCAGCACCACCGCCGCGTCGTTGGAGTGGCCGCGCTCGTGCAGCTCGACGATCCGCGACAGCAGGAACACCTCGTAGTCCATCGACAGCCCGAAGCCGAAGGCCAGGACCAGCAACGGGATCGTCGACTCCACGGCGCCGACCGAGGAGAACCCCAGCAGCCCCTGGAGGTTGCCGTGCTGGAAGACCCAGACGATGACGCCGAGCGAGGCGCCGAGCGACACGACGTTGAGCAGCAGCGCCTTGACCGGGATGACGACCGACCCGGTCATGAGGAAGAGCAGGACCAGGGTGGCGAGGGCCACGAGGGCGAACGCGTAGGGCGCGCGCTGCCACATCGAGTCGGTGAAGTCCTGGAGCCCCGACGCCTGGCCGATGACATAGGTGGGGAACTGCGGCCGCTCGGACTTGAGCTGACGGACGAGCGCGCGGGCCGGGTCGTCGAGACCGCCCCCAGGGGTGTCCAGGTCGACCACGCTGAGGTCGCTGCCGGCGGCGGTCACGCGCGTGACCCGGTCGCCGGAGGGCAGGCGCAGGCTCGCGGCATACGCGCGGGTCTCTGCAAGCGGCGCCTTGGCCACCACGGTGACGTCCGCGCCGCCCAGCTTCGGGTAGTCCCGGGCCATGCCGTCGAAGAACTGCCGGGTCGACGAGCTGGTCGGCAGGAGGCCGCTGCCCGAGGAGGTGAGCCGCAGGTCGAACGCAGGCAGGGCCAGGCCGACCAGCGCCGCGACGACGACGACGATGATCGGCACCGGGTGCCGGTGCACCCACTCGGCCAGCCGGGAGAACACGCCCTCCTCGGGCGCCAGCTCGGTGCCCCGCCGCAGCAGCCGCCGGGCGCCGACGACGCACAGCGCGGGGACGAGGGTGAGGGCGACGAGCATGGCGATGAGGACGACCGAGAGCCCGGCCGCCCCGATCGCCTTCATGATCTGGGCCTCGAAGACGAGCAGGCCTCCGAGCGAGATGGCCACGGTGAGGCCGGAGAAGACGACGGTGCGCCCGGCGGAGTCGACGGTGCGGGCGGTCGCGGTTCGGATCATCTCGCGGCGTGACCTCGGCCGCGGGCATCCCCCGCGCGCAGCGGCGCAGCTCCTCGCGGAACCGGCTGACGGTGAGCAGGCCGTAGTCGATGCAGAGGCCGAGACCCAGCACGGTGACGACGTTGACGGCGGTGGCGTCGAGGTCGATGAGGTACGAGAACCCGAGCAGCGAGGCCAGTGCGCCCGCGATGGAGGCGACGGCGCCGACGATGGGCATCCCGGCGGCCACGAACCCGCCGAACACCACGATCATGACGACGAAGCTCACCGGCAGCGCGATGCCCTCGCCGGTGCGCAGGTCGACCTGGAGCTGGCCGGTGATCGCGTCGATGAGGTCCTGCAGCCCCGCGCCGCTCACGCTCGCGTGGGGTCCGGCGGCCCGCAGCGGCTGGAACGCGGCCAGGACCGCCGAGGCGATCCGCTGGTGGGTCGCCTTGTCGGGGTTGCCGGCCAGGCTCACCACCGTGGCGAACCCGTCTCCCGCTGGGCGAGCCGCCCTTGAGCAGCGCTGACGCCTGGGGGGAGGCCAGGCCGCCGGGGACGACGTACGGCATCGCCACCGTGTCGACCCCGGGGATGGCCTTGACGCGCTGGGCCACCTCGAGCGCGGCACGCCGGGTCTGGGGTGCGGCGACGTCGACGCCGTCGACCCGCACGGTGTACGTCGACAGCTGCGAGCGCCCCGGCCTTGGTCAGCAGGTCGCGTCCGGTGCCGTTCTCACCCGAGACGGACGGTTCGCCGGAGTGGAGGCGGCCGAACAGCGACTCCCCGCCGAACGCTCCGGTGGCCACGCCGAACCCGGCGGCGACGAGCAGGAGCCAGACGACCATCACCGTCTTCGGGCGGTGGGCGATGGCCCGACCGAGGCGCGAGAGCCCGGAGCGCGAGCGGTCCGGGTGGCCGGCGAGGGCGGGCGGCTGCGTCACGGGAGATAGCCTGCCACCCGTGGGTACCGGTGCTGGCGAGGACCTCTTCGCGACGCAGTCGCGACTGGTTACGGCGGACGCGGCGCAGCGGCGGGCGAGTCCGGTATGCCGTCGGGCGCCTCCCTGCCGCCCCTCGCCGTGCGCATGCGCCCGGCCTCGCTGGACGAGGTCCGCGGCCAGTCCGACGTGCTGCGTCCGGGGAGCCCGCTGCGGCGGCTGATCGAGGGGTCCGGCGGTGCGGCCGGTCCCCTGTCCGCGATCATCTGGGGACCGCCGGGCACCGGCAAGACGACGCTGGCCCACCTCGTGGCGACCGCGGCCGACCGCCGGTTCGTCGAGCTGAGCGCGGTGACGGCGGGGGTCAAGGACGTCCGGGCGGTCATGGACCAGGCGGCCCGCGACCGCGACCTGTACGACCGGCAGACGGTGCTGTTCCTCGACGAGATCCACCGGTTCACCAAGGCCCAGCAGGACGCGCTCCTCCCCGGTGTCGAGACGCGGCAGGTCATCCTCGTCGCGGCCACCACCGAGAACCCCTCGTTCTCGGTCATCGCCCCGCTGCTGTCGCGGTCCATGCTCATCACCCTCGGCCCGCTCAGCGACGCCGAGGTGGACGACGTGCTCGCCGTCGGCCGTCGCCGACGAGCGCGGGCTGGCGGGCGAGTACGCGCTCGGCCGACGACGCGGTCGCGCACCTGGTGCGGATCGCCGGCGGCGACGCCCGCCGGGCCCTGACCTCGCTGGAGGCGGCCGCGGGGGTGGCGCAGGACGGCATACCGCCGGGCGCGGAGCTGGACGGGCCGGTCGAGATCACGCTCGCGCACACCGAGCAGGCCGTCGCCTTCGCGTCGGTGCGCTACGACAAGACCGGCGACCAGCACTACGACGTGGCGTCGGCCCTCATCAAGTCGATGCGCGGCTCCGACGTCGACGCGGCGCTGCACTACCTGGCGCGGATGCTCGAGGCGGGGGAGGACCCGCGGTTCATCGCGCGGCGCATCGTCATCGCGGCCAGCGAGGACGTCGGCATGGCCGACCCCACGGCCCTGCAGACGGCGGTCGCCGCGATGCACGCGGTCGCCCAGATCGGCATGCCCGAGGCGCGGATCATCCTGGCCCAGGCGGTGGTCCACAACGCGCTGGCGCCCAAGAGCAACGCGGCATACACCGGGATCAACGAGGCGATCGCCGACGTGCGCGCCGGGCGCGGGGGTCCGGTGCCGCCGCACCTGCGCGGCAGCGGGTATGCCGGCGCCACCCGGCTCGGGCACGGCGACGGCTACGTCTATGCGCACGGCGAGCCCGACGGGGTCGCCCAGCAGGCCTACCTGCCGGACGACCTGCAGGGGCGGACCGACTACTACCGGCCCACCGACCGCGGGTTCGAGGAGCGGCTCGGGCCGCGATGGGCGTGGCTGAGGTCGCGCATCCACGGGCGCAACGACGTGCAGTAGTCCGCGGGCGGCGATGTCCCACGCACGGCCGCGCCCCGCCTCAGGCAGGCATTGCACGTCGCACCTCCGTCGGAGGCCGTCCCGGTGCCCGCCCGTCCAGCTCCGCCACGAGAGTCTCGATGGTCCACCGCACCCACTGCGGCCGGTACATCACGTCCTGCCAGGTGTACCGCAGCACCCGCCAGCCATAGGTCGTCAGCTCCGTGTAGCGCCGGCAGTCCCGCTCGAGCCCTGCTCGGGTCCCGTGGAACTCGAAGCCCTCGGCCTCCAGAGCGACCCGCCGCGACACGTCGCCCAGGTCCACGGTGGCGAACAACCCCGCCTCGGCCACCTGCACCTGGGGCCGGAGGTCCAGGCCCTCGACCTCCAGAGCTATGGCCCGCAGGCAGGACTCGAACGGGTTGGCGGCCCTGCCGTCGGCGGCAGCCGCAACCCGTCGCGCGCGCCCCGACCCTGGGCCCCGGAGTGCTGCGGCCGCGGCGAGCAGCTGGCCGTGCGTGACGTCGCCTGCTCGCAGCGCCGAGTCCGCGACTGCGAGCGCCTCGTCGAAGGGCAGCTTGAGCGCGCAGTCGACCACGGTCCGGACGAACCCGGTCACGCCTCTCGCCCGCTCCCTCGGGCTGACGTCGCGGTAGGTGACGCGCAGTCCACGGCGCGCCGATCGGGGCATCTTGCGGTTCCGGGGAACCGTGAGCCACGGCTGCCGCGGCGGCCACTTGACGGCCCACCCGTGCGCGACGGCCGCACTGAGGTGGGACACCACGGCCGTATGCCGATGGGCCGCCTTGCGGTGCTCCTCCACCTGGGGCAGCGCGTAACGCCCCCGGCTCAGCCGCACCACCTCGCCGCGCCGGGCGGCGCTCGACAGCCCGCTCCACGTCACCTGCTGCCGCAGCTCGGACCAGGTGGCACACCCGCCCAGCTGGGTGAGCACCACAGCGGCGGGCATCAGACCAGCGTGGCCCAGTCCGCGCGGCCGGCCACCGAGCTTTCCACAGGGCGCAACGACGTGCAGTGAGGCGGTCGTCGCAGGTCACCAGGCGTGCGCAGAGGGCGTTGCCGGGGGCTACTGCACGTCACAACGCCGTGTCGTGTCCCAGCAGCGCCGGGGTAGGGTGACGGCCATGCATGTGAGTCTCGGCGACATCGCGGGCCTGATCGCGGCCCTGGCCTTCGCGTTCCTGGTCTTCCGGCTCGGCGGCGTGATCGGCAAGGCCGGCAAGATCCTCGACGAGACGAGGATGAGCCTGCGCAGCACCACCGAGAACGTCCAGCCGACCCTGCTCAAGCTCACCGACACCGTGAGCCTGACCAACGAGCAGCTGGCCCGGGTCGACGGCATCACCACCAACGTCTCGGCGATGACCACCAACGCCAACGCGCTGACCTCGCTGTTCGCGGCGACGCTGGGCAGCCCCGTGGTCAAGGTCGCGGCGTTCACCTACGGCGTCCGCTCGGCCTTCCAGGCCGGCGGCTCACGCAGCGCGGGCGGCCGTCGCCGCCGTCGGGGCTGATCGCCGATGTCCCGTCTCTTCTGGACCGCCCTGGGCGCCGCTGTCGGGTGTGTATGCCGTGCGCAAGGTGAGCAAGGCCGCCGAGGCCTACACCCCGGCCGGGGTCGCCCACGGCCTCTCCGACTTCGCCGACGGCATGCGCGAGCTCGCGGCCGCCGTGCGCGAGGGCATGGCCGAGCGCGAGGGCGAGCTGCGCCTGGCCCTGGGCATCGACACCGAGACTGCGCCGACGGCCGGGGAGCCCGCTCGCCTCGACCCGGCCACGTGCCCGGGCCCTGCTCGACGACCCCACCGGCCTGCGCTCCGACCGAGCTCGCTAGGGGCGCGCGGCGTCCTCGCTGCCGCCCCGGCATACGCCCACTGCTTGCCCGCCGCACCCCGACGGCATGGTTGAAGGACTGAGTACACGCATGGAAACCGCCGAGATCAGGCGCCGCTTTCTCTCCTTCTACGAGAGCAAGGGCCACACGGTCGTCCCGTCCGCCCCGCTGGTCTACGACGACCCCAACCTGCTGTTCGTCAACGCCGGCATGGTGCCGTTCAAGCCGTACTTCCTCGGCCAGCAGACGCCGCCGTGGGACCGCGCCACGTCGGTGCAGAAGTGCGTGCGCACCGGTGACATCGAGGAGGTCGGCAAGACCTCGCGCCACGGCACGTTCTTCCAGATGAACGGCAACTTCTCGTTCGGCGACTACTTCAAGGAAGGCGCGATCACCTTCGCCTGGGAGCTGGTCACGACCAGCCAGGACGAGGGTGGCTTCGGCCTCGACCCCGACAAGATCTGGCCGACGGTCTACGAGGACGACGACGAGGCCTTCGACCTCTGGAAGAACACCGTCGGCATCCCCGTGGAGCGCATCGTGCGCCGCGGCAAGCTCGACAACTACTGGCACATGGGCGTGCCCGGCCCCGGCGGCCCGTGCAGCGAGATCTATCTCGACCGCGGTCCCGAGTACGGCCGCGAGGGCGGCCCGGCCGTCGACGAGGACCGCTACCTCGAGTTCTGGAACCTCGTCTTCATGCAGTACGACCTGTCCGCGGTGCGGGCCAAGGACGACTTCGACATCGCCGGCGACCTGCCCAAGCAGAACATCGACACCGGCATGGGCCTCGAGCGCATGGCCACCCTGCTCCAGGGCGTCGACAACCTCTACGAGATCGACGAGGTCTACCCCGTCCTCGACCGCGCCGCCGAGCTGACCGGCAAGAAGTACGGCGCGCACTCCGGCCACGCGGCCAGCGAGTCGCACCCCGACGACGTGCGCCTGCGGGTCGTCGCCGACCACGTCCGCTCCAGCCTCATGCTCATCGGCGACGGCGTCACCCCGGGCAACGAGGGCCGCGGCTACGTCCTGCGCCGGATGCTGCGCCGTGCGGTGCGCTCGATGCGCCTGCTGGGGTTCGACGAGCCGAGCCTGCCGCTGCTGCTGCCGGTGTCGATGGAGCGGATGAAGAACTCCTACCCCGAGCTGGAGAGCGGCTTCGACCGCATCTCCCAGATCGCGTATGCCGAGGAGGAGGCCTTCCGTCGCACGCTCGCCTCGGGCACGACCATCCTCGACACCGCGGTCACCCGGACCAAGCAGGGCGGGGGCACGACCCTGCCCGGCGACCAGGCGTTCCAGCTGCACGACACCTACGGCTTCCCCATCGACCTGACCCTGGAGATGGCGCAGGAGCAGGGGCTGGAGGTCGACCGCGAGGGCTTCACCCGCCTCATGCAGGAGCAGCGCGAGCGCGCCAAGGCCGACGCCAAGGCCAAGAAGGGCGGCCACGCCAACACCGAGGTCTGGCGCGACCTGCGGGCCCTGGGTGCGACCGACTGGCGTGCCTACTCCGAGCTGACCAGCGAGGCGCAAGGTCGTCGGCCTCGTCCTCGACGGTGAGCGCGTCGAGGAGCTCGAGCCCGGTCAGCGGGGCCAGGTCGTGCTCGACCGCACGCCCTTCTACGCCGAGTCCGGTGGCCAGATCGCCGACGAGGGCATCATCACCGGCCGACGGCGCCCACCTGCGGGTCGTCGACGTGCAGCGCCCGGTCAAGGGCCTGGTCGCCCACACCGTCGAGGTGCTCACCGGTCCCGTCCGCGCAGGTCAGGCGGTGTCGGCCGAGGTCGACCCCGAGTGGCGGATCTCGGCGTGCCAGGCGCACTCCGGCACCCACGTCGTCCACGCGGCGCTGCGCCAGGTGCTCGGCCCGTCGGCCCTGCAGTCGGGCTCCTACAACAAGCCCGGATACCTGCGGCTCGACTTCGCGTGGGGCCAGGCGCTCTCGCCCGAGACCCGCAGCGAGATCGAGGAGGTCGCCAACCTGGCGGTGCGGCACGACCTGCCCGTGTCCGCCCAGTACATGACCCTGCCGCAGGCTCGCGAGTTCGGGGCGCTGGCGCTGTTCGGCGAGACCTACGACGAGCAGGTCCGGGTCATCGAGATCGGCGGCCCCTGGTCGCGCGAGCTCTGCGGTGGCACCCACGTGGGCCACTCGTCGCAGATCGGCGCGCTGTCGGTCACCGGTGAGTCGTCGGTCGGCTCCGGCGTGCGCCGCGCTCGAGGCCTTCGTGGGCATGGACGCCCTGCGCTACCTCGCCAAGGAGCGGGCGCTGGTCGCCGAGCTCTCCGAGATCGTCAAGGTGCAGCCGGGCGAGCTCAAGGACCGGGTCGCCGCCCTGGTCGCCCGGGTCCGTGACGCCGAGCGCGAGCTCGAGCGGATGCGCCGCGAGCAGGTCCAGGCGGCGACGGGTCAGCTGCTCGCGTACGCCCGCGACGTCGACGGCATCACGGCTGCTCACCCACGACGCCGGCCAGGGCGACCAGCGCGGACGACCTGCGCACCATGGTCCTGGACCTGCGCGGCCGGCTCGGCGACAGCGCGCCTGCGGTCGTCGCCCTCACCGGCGTGACCAACGGCCGTCCCGCGTGTCGTCGTCGCCACCAACAGCAGCGCTCGCGAGCGCGGCATCAAGGCCGGCGCCCTGGTCCGGGTGGCGGCCCAGACGCTCGGCGGCGGCGGCGGCGGCAAGGACGACCTCGCCCAGGGTGGTGGCACCGACGCGACCCGCACCGGCGACGCGCTGGGCCAGATCGACCACGCGGTCCGGGCCGCCGCCCAGGGCGCTGGGTGAGCCCCGGCTCCGACACCTCGATGCGCCACCGCGCCACGGACGGCGGGTGGGCATCGACGTCGGCAGCGTCCGCGTCGGCGTGGCGGCCAGCGACCCGTCCGGGCTGCTGGCCACGCCGGTGCGCACCGTGGCCCGTGACGCGGCGGCGAGACGCACCCGGCGCGGACAACGCGCAGGTCACAGCCCCGAGCGACCTCGAGGAGATCGCCGCGCTCGTCACCGAGCTCGACTGCATCGAGGTCGTCGTCGGGCTGCCACGCAGCCTCGCGGGGGTGAAGGTCCCGCCGCAGCATCGGCACGCACGTATGCTGGGCGGCTGGCGGTGCGCGTCGCCCCGGTGCCGGTGCGTCTCGTCGACGAGCGGCTCACCACGGTCGACGCGCACCGCTCGCTCCGTGACAGCGGAGTCGACAGCCGACGGCATCGTGCGGTGGTCGACCAGGCGGCCGCAGTGCTGATCCTGCAGGCCGCGCTCGACGCGGAACGCAGCTCCGGGCGACCGCCCGGCGAGCTGGTCACGACAGGTCGGCGCAAGCCCCGGACGAAGGACAGAGCACCGATGACCGAGCCTCATCTCGAGCACTCGATCTTCGGGCACCGCCAGCACGACGACCCGCACGACGACCGTCACGACGACCAGCGCGGTGAGCCCGGCGCGGGGCACGCCTCCGACGCGTCGGGCGCCGCCGCCAGCCGCACCGACGCCGCCGTCGCGGTCGCCGGCTGCGGCTGCCTCGTCGTGGCGCTGGCGCTCGTCGCGGCGGCGTGCGTTCGCGGCATACACCGGGCTGCGGCCGGTGGTCGAGGGCTTCCTGGCGAGCGGCGACTACCCGGGCCCGGGCAGCGGCATCGGTGCAGGTCGTCGTCAACGACGGCGACACCGGGCGAGCCATCGGCGCGGCCCTCCAGAAGGCCGGTGTCGTCAAGACGGCCGGGCGCCTTCCTCGACGCCGCCGCCGCGGACCCGCGCTCGGCCTCGATCCAGCCGGGCACCTACACGCTGAAGAAGCAGATGTCGGCCAAGGAGGCGCTCGCCGTCCTGCTCGACCCCGGCAACCGCACCGTGCCCCGGGTGACCATCCGCGAGGGACTGTGGAAGTCCGAGGTCTTCGCGGTGCTCTCCAAGGGCACCGGGTGTCCCGGTCGCGCAGTACAGGCCGCCGCCGCGGACCCTGCCTCACTCGGCCTGCCGCCGGCAGGCGAAGGGCAACCTCGAGGGCTACCTCTTCCCCTCCACCTACGACTTCCCCGCCAAGGCCACCGCGGCCGAGCAGCTGAGCGACGATGGTCGCCAAGGCCGTCGCGAGCTGCAGGCCGCCGGCGTCGCCCGGGCCGCCTACGAGAACGCACGCTCATCGATCGCCTCGATCGTCGAGGGCGAGGCGCGGCGTCGCCGACCGCGGCAAGGTGGCCCGGGTCATCGAGAACCGGCTCCAGCACCCCAAGCGGCCCCACGATCGGGCTGCTCCAGATGGACTCGACGGTCAACTACGCCCTGCAGCGGCGCGGGCGTGCCTCACCAAGGCGCAGTACCCTCGGCCAAGACCAACCCCTACGACACCTACACCCACAAGGGCCTGCCACCGGGGCCGATCAGCAGCCCCGGCGCCTTGGCGATCGAGGCCGCCGCCACCCCGACGCCTGGCCCGTGGTTCTACTTCGTCACGGTCAACCACGACACCGGCGAGACGATGTTCGCGACGACCCGGGCCGAGCACGACCGCAACAACGCGATCCGCAAGGCCTGGTGCGATGCCAACAAGCCGAAGTGCGAGGGCCGGTGGCTGAGCGATGCCGGGCCGCCGTCCTCGGGTCGCCCGGTCGCCCACTCGCTGTCTCCGGTGCTGCACACGGCGGCCTACCGCGCCGCCGGCCTGGACGGACTGGTCGTATGCCGCGCACGACGTGGGCGCCGACGAGCTCGGCGCCTTCGTCGCACGGCCTCGACGGCAGCTGGCGCGGGCTGAGCCTGACGATGCCGCTCAAGGAGGTCGCCTTCGACGGTGGCCGACGACGGTCACGGAGACGGCGCGGGTGACCGGCGTCGGTCAACACCCTGGTGCGGCGCGCCGACCTCGGCTGGGACGCCGACAACACCGACGTGCACGGGATCGAGGCCGCCCTGGCCGACGTCGACCACGACGGCTCGCGCGGTCCTGCTCGGGGGAGGCGCCACCGCCCGGTCGGCGATCGTCGCGCTCGCGCGGCTCGGGCGTCACCCGGGTGGTGCTCGCGACGCGCGGAGACGCGCCCGACCGGAGACACTGCGCCTCGCTGCCGACTCGGGGGTCGTCGGTCGAGCTCGTGCCGCTCGCGAGCTGGGGCGCCATCGAACCACGGCACCGTGACCAGCTGGTGGTCGAGCACCCTGCCTCCCGAGGGTGCGGCCGCCGCGCGGCGGCGCTCGGCGACGCGCCCTGCGCGGCGGCACCCTCCTGGACGTCGTCTACGCCGACTGGCCGACCCCGCTGGCCCGTCGCGGCCGCAGCGTGCCGGCATGACCGTGATGCTCGGGCCTCGACATGCTCGTCCACCAGGCGGCCGAGCAGTTCCGGCTCTTCACCGGCGCAGGTCGCCGCCCGTCGAGGCGATGTATGCCGCCGGGCGTCGAGGCGCTGGGCCGATGATCGTCCGCGAGCGCGGGTGCGGGCACCGCCGTCTGTGGCTCGTCGCTCGTCGCGGCCCTGCGGGTGCCGGCGTCGGCGCGGCTCACCGGAGCGCACGCTCGCCACCGGTGGCTACCGGATCGAGTCCGACGAGCGCCGGCGCGCTGCCGCGGCACTGGTGGTGGCCGGCGGTCGTGCTGGCGCTGCTCTGGGCGCTTCCTGGCCTGGCGGATCGGCGACATCGCCGGGTGGGCCGCGCTGCCCGGCATACCTGCTCTTCGCCTGGCTCGCCGTCGCGCTGGTGTGGATCGACGCCGACGTGCACCGGCTGCCCGACGGGCTGGTGCTGCCCGCCTACCCGGCCCTGCTCGCGCTCGTCGTCGTGGCGACCGCCGGCCTGGGCAGCTGGCGGCCGCTGGTCCGGGCGCTGGTCTGCATGGCCGCGGTGTTCGCGGTCTTACTTCGTCATGGCCTGGTCTCGCCGAGCTCGCTGGGCTTCGGCGACGTCAAGCTCTCGGGGCTGATCGGGCTGGTCCTCGGCTGGCTCGAGCGTGCCAGCATGGTCGTCCTGGGGCTGCTGGCCGGGCTTCCTCGTCGGCGGGGTCGTCGCGCTGGTCATGCTGCGTCGGCCGGCGGGTCGGCCTCCGCTCGCACATCGCCTACGGGCCGGCCATGCTCGTGGGCGCGTTCCTCGCGCTCGCGTCTCGAGTTCCAGTGGGTGGCCTAGGGGGAGTGGCCTCGTCGGGCGCATGGGAGGATCGGCCCATGCTTCGCTGGTTGACCGCAGGTGAGTCCCACGGCCCGGCGCTCCTCGCGACGATCGAGGGCCTGCCCGCCGGGGTCGAGGTGACGACCAAGGACGTCGCCGCCGCCCTGGCCCGCCGCCGTCTCGGCTTCGGCCGCGGGCGCCCGGATGAAGTTCGAGCAGGACGAGGTCGAGTTCCTCGGCGGGCTCCGCCACGGCGTGACGATGGGCTCGCCGGTCGCGATCCGCATCGGCAACACCGAGTGGCCCAAGTGGGAGACGGTCATGTCGGCCGACCCCGTCTCGGCCGAGGCGTTGGCCGCCTCCGACGACGTCAACGCCGAGAAGGAGATCGCCCGCAACCGTCCGCTGACCCGTCCGCGCCCCGGTCACGCCGACCTCGTGGGCATGCAGAAGTACGGCTTCGACGACGCGCGCCCGGTGCTCGAGCGCGCCTCGGCCCGCGAGACCGCCGCCCGGGTCGCCCTCGGCGAGGTGGCCGCCCGGTTCCTCGAGCAGGCCTACGGCATCCGGCTCGTCTCGCACACCGTGGCCATCGGCGCCGCCGGGGTCGTCCGACGACGCCCCGCTGCCCACCCCCGACCAGGTCGAGCAGATCGACGCCGACCCGGTGCGCACCCTCGACGCCGGCCGGCTCGGCCGCCATGGTGGCCGAGGTCGAGGCGGCCAAGAAGGACGGCGACACCCTCGGCGGCGTCGTCGAGGTCCTCGCCTACGGCCTGCCGCCGGGCCTGGGCTCGCACGTCCACTGGGACCGTCGCCTCGACGCGCAGCTGGCCGGCGCGCTCATGGGCATCCAGGCCATCAAGGGGGTCGAGGTCGGTGACGGGTTCCGCACGGCGGCCCGGCGTGGCTCGCGGCCCACGACGAGATGGAGCGCGACGCGGACGGCACGATCCGCCGTCGCACCGGCCGGGCCGGGCGGCACCGAGGGCGGCATGTCGACCGGGGACGTGCTGCGGGTCCGGGCCGCGATGAAGCCCATCTCGACCGTCCCGCGGGCGCTCGACACCGTCGACACGACGGGTGCCGAGGCCGCCAAGGCGATCCACCAGCGGTCCGACGTCTGCGCCGTCCCGGCTGCCGGGGTCGTCGCCGAGGCGATGGTGGCGCTGGTGCTCGCCCAGGCCTGCGTGGAGAAGTTCGGCGGCGACTCGGTGACCGAGACGGCACGCAACCACGCGGCCTACCTCGCGGCCATCCCCGAGACGATGCGCACGTGGTGACCGGCACGCGGGCCGGCCGCTCGTCGTGCTCATCGGGCCGCCCGGCGCGGGCAAGTCGACGGTCGGGCGCGCTGCTCGCCGACCGGCTCGGCGTGCCGTTCCACGACACCGACGCCGCGATCGAGGCGCAGCAGGGCGCGCAGCATCGCCGACATCTTCGTCGACGACGGCGAGCCGGCACTTCCGCGCGCTGGAGCGTGACGAGGTCGCGCGCGCGCTCGCCGACGGACGGCGCCGGTCGTGTCGCTCGGTGGCGGGGCGCCGATGGACCCGGCGACCCAGGACCGGCTGGCCGGGCACGCCGTCGTGTTCCTCGACGTGGCGATCGGCGACGCGGCCAAGCGGGTCGGGCTTCGGCGTCAGCCGCCCGCTGCTCGGGGTCAACCCGCGCGCGCCAGTGGAGCAGGATCATGCAGCGTGCGGCGGCCGACCTACGAGGCGCTGGCGACCGACCAGGTCGACACCACGGGCCGCCGCCGGAGGACATCGTGGAGGAGATCGTGGCATGGCTGAAGGCTCGCGCATGACGCCGACAGCGCCGGCAGGCCACGACCCCCTCAGGGCCGACGCGCATCAGCGTGGGAGGCGACTACGACGTCGTCATCGGCACGGGGCTGCTCGGCGAGCTGCCCGGGCTGCTCGGGACGGGGTCCAGCGGGTCCTCGTGGTGCACCCGCGGGCGCTCGCCGCGACCGGTGAGGGCGTGCGCGAGGAGCTCGCCTCGGCCGGTTTCGAGGCGTATGCCGCGGAGGTGCCCGACGCCGAGGAGGCCAAGACCGCGCAGGTGGCGGCGTTCCTGTGGGGCGTGCTGGGGCAGGCCGGCTTCACCCGGTCCGACGCGGTCGTCTCGCGTCGGTGGGGGAGCGACCACCGACCTCGCCGGCTTCGTCGCGGCGACCTGGCTGCGCGGGGTCCGGGTCGTCCACGTGCCCACGACCCTGCTCGGCATGGTCGACGCGGCCGTCGGCGGCAAGACGGGCATCAACACGACCGAGGGCAAGAACCTCGTCGGCGCGTTCCACCCGCCGGCCGGGCGTGCTCTGCGACCTGCGCGACGCTGGAGACGCTGCCCGAGCACGACTTCGTGGCCGGGCTGGCCGAGGTGGTCAAGTGCGGGTTCATCGCCGACCCCGCGATCCTCGACCTCGTCGAGGCGGACCCGCAGGGCGCGCGCCGGTTCGACGGACCGGCCGTGCGCGAGCTCGTCGAGCGGGCCGTCCGGGTCAAGGCCGATGTCGTCGCCCAGGACCTCAAGGAGTCCTCGCTGCGCGAGATCCTCAACTACGGACACACCTTCGGGCACGCCGTCGAGCAGGTGGAGCGCTACCAGTTCCGGCACGGCGCGGCCGTCTCGATCGGCATGGTCTACGTCGCCGAGCTGGCGCGGCTGGCCGGCCGCCTCGACGACGACCTCGTCGAGCGCCACCGCAGCATCCTGAGCTCGCTGGGGCTGCCGGTCACCTACCGAGGCGACCGCTGGCCGAAGCTGCTCGACGCCATGAAGCGCGACAAGAAGACCCGGGGGTCGCTGCTGCGCTTCGTCGTCCTCTCCGGGCTGGCGCAGCCGACCCGCCTCGAGGGGCCCGACCCGGCCCTGCTGCACGCGGCATACGCCGAGATCAGCCGCGACTGAGACCGACGCGATTCGGGCGCTGGTGGCGCGGCGGCTAGACTGCTCGGCGACTTCCAGCCCAACCGAAAGCGACTCCTCCTGTGGCATCGACCAACGACCTGAAGAACGGCCTTGTCCTCAACCTCGAGGGCCAGCTCTGGTCCGTGGTGGAGTTCCAGCACGTCAAGCCCGGCAAGGGTCCGGCGTTCGTGCGGACCAAGCTCAAGAACGTCATGTCGGGCAAGGTCGTCGACAAGACCTTCAACGCCGGCGTCAAGGTCGAGACCGCCAACGTCGACCGTCGCGACATGCAGTACCTGTACAAGGACGGGTCGGACTACGTCTTCATGGACGGCGACACCTACGACCAGATCCACATCCCCGAGGCCACGGTCGGCGACGTCGCCAACTACCTCCTCGAGAACCAGACCGCGCAGGTCGCGACCCACGACGGCACCGTCCTCTACGTCGAGCTGCCCACCTCGGTCGTCCTCGAGATCACCTACACCGAGCCGGGCCTGCAGGGCGACCGCTCCACCGGCGGCACCAAGCCCGCGACCCTGGAGACCGGCGCGCAGATCAACGTGCCGCTGTTCCTCGAGCAGGGCACCAAGGTCAAGGTCGACACCCGCGACGGCTCCTACCTCGGTCGCGTGAACTGACGCCTGTGGCTGCCAGAACCAAGGCCCGTAAGCGCGCCGTCGACCTGCTGTTCGAGGCCGAGCAGCGCGGGCATGAACGCGCGGGACCTGCTCGCCGAGCGGCTGGCCAAGCCGGTCACCGAGGCGCCGCTCAACCAGTACACCGCCGACCTCGTCGAGGGCGTGGTGGCGCACTGGACCGACATCAACGAGCTGCTCTCGACGTACTCCCAGGGCTGGTCCCTGGAGCGGATGCCGAGCGTCGACCGCGCCATCCTGCGGCTGGGCGCCTTCGAGGTGCTGTATGCCGCGGAGGTGCCGGAGGGCGTCGCCATCTCCGAGGCCGTCGAGCTGGCCAAGAGCCTGTCGACCGACGACTCCCCGAAGTTCGTCAACGGCCTCCTGGGGCGGCTCGCCGAGGTCAAGCCGACCCTGGCGTGAGCCGCCGCTCCACCTCTGTTGGTGCCGGAACTTCCGGATATCCGGGCCTTTCGACACCAACAGAGTGAGCCGAGTGAGCCGCGGCTGACGGCAGCCGCTAGAGTGGCCCGCGACCGACATCCTTTAACGACCTGTCCTGTGAGGCAGGGAAGGAGGTCCTGGCGCCGCCATGCGTCCTGACTCTGCTGTACCCGAGACCGCTCCGGCGGTCCCCGCCGCCGACGACCCGTCGGTGCGCACCGTGATGAGCTCGGCCGACGTCTCCCGTGCCCTGCGTCGCATCGCCCACGAGATCCTCGAGCGCAACAAGGGTGCCGACGACCTGGTGATCCTCGGTATCCCGCGCCGCGGCGTCGCGCTCGCCCACCGGCTCGCCGGGGTCATGGAGTCGGTCGAGAGCCGTCCGGTGCCCGTCGGTGCGCTGGACGTGACGATGCACCGCGACGACCTGCGCCGCCAGCCGACCCGCAGCCCGATGCACACCGACATCCCCGGTACCGGCATCGACGACAAGGTCGTCGTCCTGGTCGACGACGTGCTCTACTCCGGGCGCACGGTCCGGGCCGCCCTCGACGCGCTGTCCGACCTCGGACGCCCCCGCGCGGTGCGGCTGGCCGTGCTGGTCGACCGCGGTCACCGCGACCTGCCCATCCGGGCCGACCATGTCGGCAAGAACCTGCCGACCTCGAGCTCCGAGCGGGTCAGCGTCCGGCTCACCGAGCACGACGGCGAGCAGGACGAGGTCACCATCAGCGGCGGTGAGGCCCGATGACCGCGCGCCGCCACCTGCTCAGCTCGGCCGACCTCGACCGCGACCAGGTCGGCGCCATCCTCGACACCGCCACCGAGATGCACACCGTGCAGCGCCGCGAGGTCAAGAAGCTGCCGACCCTGCGCGGCCGCACCGTCGTCAACCTCTTCTTCGAGGACTCGACCCGCACCCGCAGCAGCTTCGAGATCGCCGGCAAGTGGCTGTCGGCGGACGTCATCAACATCAGCGCCAAGGGCTCCTCGACCTCCAAGGGCGAGTCGCTGCGTGACACCGTCCTGACCGTCGCGGCGATGGGGGTCGACGCGCTCGTGATCCGCCACCCGGCCAGCGGCGCCGCCCACCAGGTCAGCCAGTGGGTCGACGCCCACGTCGTCAACGCCGGCGACGGCACCCACGAGCACCCGACGCAGGCCCTGCTCGACGCCTACACGATGCAGCGGCGGCTGGGCAGTCTCGAGGACCGCCACGTGGCGATCGTCGGCGACCTCACCCACTCGCGGGTGGTCCGCTCCAACCTGATCACGCTGCGCACCCTCGGTGCCCGGGTCACGCTGGTGGCGCCGCCCACGCTGATGCCCAGCGGCATCACCACCTGGGCGGCGACCGAGGGCTTCGCGCTGTCGCACGACCTCGACGAGGTGCTGCCGACGGTCGACGCGGTGATGATGCTGCGGGTGCAGCGCGAGCGGATGAGCGGCGGCTACTTCCCGACGGCCCGCGAGTACACCGTCGGCTACGGCCTGACCCGGGCGCGGCTCGACACGCTCGTCGCGGCCAACCCCGACGCGGTGATCTGCCACCCGGGCCCGATGAACCGCGGCCTCGAGATCGCCGCCGACGCGGCCGACGCCGCGCAGTCGCTGGTGCTCGACCAGGTGAGCGCCGGGGTCGCCGTGCGGATGTCCGTGCTCTATCACCTGCTGGCCGGAGAGGAGGTGTCCTCGTGAGCGCACTTGCTCGTCACCGGTGCCGACCTGCGCGGGCGCGGGCGCCCAGGACGTCCTCGTCGAGGACGGCGTCATCGTCGAGATCGGGTCCATCGGAGCCAAGGGCTCGCGGGGCTGGGACGTCCTCGACGCCGACGGCCTCGTCGCGCTGCCGGGCCTGGTCGACCTGCACACCCACCTGCGCGAGCCGGGGCGCGAGGACGCCGAGACGATCGCCTCCGGGTCGGCCGCGGCGGCCGTCGGCGGCTTCACCGCCATCCTCGCCATGGCCAACACCAGCCCCGGTCACCGACACCGCCGAGGCCGCTGAGCGCATCCTCGACCTCGGGCCGCGCTGCCGGGCTGGTCGACGTCGTGCCCGGTCGGGGCCGTGACCAAGGGCCTGGGCGGCGACGAGCTCGCCGAGCTCGGGCTCATGCACCGCTCCCGGGCCGGCGTCACCGTCTTCTCCGACGACGGCCACTGCGTCCACGACGCCCGGGTCATGCGGCGTGCCCTCGAGTACGTCCGCGCCTTCGGTGGCGTCGTGTCCCAGCACGCCCAGGACCCGCACCTCGCCGGGCCGCAGGCCTGCGCCCACGAGGGCGAGCTCTCCGGGCGCCTCGGCCTGCCGGGCTGGCCCGGCATCGCCGAGGAGTCGATCGTCGCGCGCGACGTCATGCTCGCGCGGCATACCGGGTCCCGCGCTGCACGTCGCCCACGTCTCCACCGCCGGCACCGTCGAGGTGCTGCGCTGGGCCAAGGCCCAGGGCATCGCGGTCACCGCCGAGGTGACGCCGCACCACCTCGTCCTGACCACCGACCTGCTGGCCGGCTACGACCCCACGTTCAAGGTCAACCCGCCGCTGCGGCCCCAGGAGGACGTCGACGCGCTGCGCGAGGCCCTGGCCGACGGCACCATCGACGCGGTCGCCACCGACCACGCCCCGCACGCGCGCCACGACAAGGAGCACGCGTTCGTCGACGCCGCCTTCGGCATGCTGGGCCTGGAGACGTCGCTGTCGGTGGTCAGCGACGTGATGGTCCGATCCGGGCGGCTCGACTGGGCCGGCGTCGCCCGGGTCATGTCCCAGAACCCGGCACGCATCGCGGGGCTGTCCGACCACGGCCGAGCGCTCGAGGTCGGCGCCCCCGCCAACCTCACGCTGGTCGACCCGTCCGCCGAGGTCACGGTCGACCGCGGCGCCTCACTGTCGCTGTCGCGCAACAACCCCTGGCACGGCCGCACCCTGCGCGGTGCCGTCCACGCCACGGTCCTGCGCGGCCGCGTCACCGCCCAGAAGGGAGCCCTCACGTGACCAGACTCCAAGCCGTCGGCGTCATGCTCGTCGCCCTCGGCCTCATCTATGCGCTCCTGTATGCCGCGTGGCTGCGCAAGGGGCGTCAGCACGCCTCGGCGGCCATCGCCGCCGAGCGACGCCGTACCGAGGACTCCGCGGACCCGAACCATGCCCCGCCTGCTCCCGCGCCGACGGTCAAGGAGGACCGCACGGCACAGGTCGTCGCCGAGGGCACCTATGTCAGCACCACCACGGCCGCCAGCCGTCTCGAGCGGGTGACCGTCGAGGGGCTCGGCCACCGGGCCAAGGCGACGCTCACCGTGAACCGGGGCCAGGCCGACCAGCTCGTCCGCATCGACCGCCACGGCGAGTCCACGGTCGTGATCCCCGCTGGGCGCCTGGTCTCGGTGCGCCGAGACCGCGGCATGGCGGGCAAGTTCATCGGCGCCAACCGCATGCTCGTCCTGCAGTGGAAGACGCCCGAGGGCGACGTCTACGAGACCGGCTTCCTGCCGCGCTTCCGGGCCGACGTCGACACGATCGAGTCCGCCCTGTGGTGGCACACCGGCGCGACCGACGCCCCTGCCAGCGACGCGCCCGGCACGAAGCCCGCCGCCACGAGCGCCCCCGTCACCGACGCGCCCGCCTCCGACGCGCCCGCCCCTGAAGGAGACCCGACCGCATGACCGCGCCCGCCCTGCTGGACCTCGACCGCATCCTCGACGGCGAGCCGGCCGTGCTCGTGCTCGAGGACGGCCGAGCCTTCCACGGTCGGGCCTACGGCGCCGTCGGCGAGACCGTCGGCGAGGCGGTCTTCTCGACCGGCATGACCGGCTACCAGGAGACGCTGACCGACCCGAGCTACCACCGGCAGGTGGTCGTCATGACCGCGCCGCACGTGGGCAACACCGGCGTCAACGACGAGGACGACGAGTCGCGCCGGATCTGGGTCGCCGGCTACGTCGTGCGCGACCCCGCCCTGCGGCCCTCGAGCTGGCGCTCCCAGCGCACCCTCGAGGACGACCTGCGCAGCCAGGGCGTGGTCGGGATCAGCGGCATCGACACCCGGGCCCTGACCCGCCACCTGCGCGAGCGCGGTGCCATGCGGGTCGGCATCTTCTCGGGCGACCGCGCGGGCTCGCCCGTCGCCCAGCTGACCGAGGCGGTGCGCAACGCACCGCAGATGAAGGGCGCCGCGCTCGCAGCCGAGGTCACCACGAGTGAGCCGTACGTCGTGCCGGCCGTCGGCGAGAAGCGCTTCACCGTCGCCGCGCTCGACCTCGGCATCAAGGCGATGACGCCGACGCTCCTGGCGCAGCACGGCATCGAGGTGCACGTCCTGCCGGCCACGTCGACGTTCGAGGACATCAGGGCGGTCGGGGGAGACGGCGGCCCCGACGGCGTGTTCTTCTCCAACGGGCCGGGTGACCCGGCCACCGCGGACGTCGAGGTGGGCGTGCTGCGCGAGGTCCTCGACGCGCGGATCCCCTTCTTCGGCATCTGCTTCGGCAACCAGCTGCTCGGCCGCGCGCTGGGCTTCGGCACCTTCAAGCTCAAGTACGGCCACCGCGGCATCAACCAGCCGGTCATGGACCGCACGACCGGCAAGGTCGAGGTGACGGCCCACAACCACGGCTTCGCCGTCGACGCGCCGACCGACGGCGAGGTGACCGCGCCCAGCGACGCCGACGGCACGGCATACGGGCGGGTGCGGGTCTCGCACGTCTGTCTCAACGACGGGGTGGTCGAGGGCCTGGAGTGCCTCGACCTGCCGGCCTACTCCGTCCAGTACCACCCGGAGGCCGCGGCGGGTCCGCACGACGCGGCCTACCTGTTCGACCGGTTCGTGCAGCTCATGGAGAAGGGAAACCGCGCCTGATGCCCAAGCGCGACGACATCAGCAGCGTCCTCGTCATCGGCTCCGGGCCGATCGTCATCGGCCAGGCCTGCGAGTTCGACTACTCCGGCACCCAGGCCTGCCGGGTGCTGCGCGAGGAGGGCATCCGCGTCATCCTCGTCAACTCCAACCCGGCGACGATCATGACCGACCCCGAGTTCGCCGACGCGACCTACGTCGAGCCGATCACCCCCGAGGTGGTCGAGGCGATCATCGCCCGCGAGCGGCCCGACGCGGTGCTGGCGACCCTGGGCGGCCAGACGGCGCTCAACTGCGCCATCGCCCTGCACGAGTCGGGGGTCCTGGAGAAGTACGGCTGCCCGCTGATCGGCGCCAACGTCGAGGCCATCCAGCTCGGCGAGGACCGCGAGAAGTTCAAGGGCGTCGTCGAGCGCTGCGGTGCCGAGTCGGCCCGCTCGTTCATCTGCCACTCCATGGACGACTGCCTTACTGCCGCAGCCGATCTGGGCTACCCGGTCGTGGTGCGCCCGTCCTTCACGATGGGTGGTCTGGGGTCGGGCTTCGCCTACGACGAGACCGACCTGCGCCGGATCGCGGGTGCCGGCCTGCAGTACAGCCCCACCACCGAGGTGCTCCTCGAGGAGTCGATCCTCGGCTGGAAGGAGTACGAGCTCGAGGTCATGCGCGACCACGCCGACAACGTCGTCGTCGTCTGCTCCATCGAGAACCTCGACCCGATGGGCGTGCACACCGGCGACTCGATCACCGTGGCGCCTGCGCTCACCCTCACCGACCGCGAGTACCAGCGGCTGCGCGACATCGGCATCGCCGTCATCCGCGAGGTCGGCGTCGACACCGGTGGCTGCAACATCCAGTTCGCGGTCAACCCCGAGGACGGCCGGATCATCGTCATCGAGATGAACCCCCGCGTCTCCCGGTCGAGCGCGCTCGCCTCCAAGGCCACCGGCTTCCCGATCGCCAAGATCGCCGCGAAGATGGCCATCGGCTACACCCTCGACGAGGTGCCCAACGACATCACCCGCGAGACGCCGGCGAGCTTCGAGCCGACGCTCGACTACGTCGTCGTCAAGGTGCCGCGCTTCGCGTTCGAGAAGTTCCCGGCCGCCGACCCGACCCTCACCACGACCATGAAGTCGGTGGGCGAGGCGATGGCGATCGGCCGCAACTTCACCGAGGCCCTGCAGAAGGCCCTGCGCTCGATGGAGCGTCGCGACAGCACGTTCCACTGGGACGGTCCGACGCCGAGCGAGCAGCAGGCGCCGGCCCTCCTGCAGACGGCGAGGACGCCGACGGACGGCCGCATCGTCACGGTGCAGCAGGCGATGCGCGGTGGCCTGTCCGTCGAGGAGGTGCACGACGCCACCGGCATCGACCCGTGGTTCCTCGACCAGATCGCCCTCGTCAACGCCATCGCCGACCGCGTCGCGGCCGCCCCGAGCTCACCCCGGAGCTGCTGCGGCTGGCCAAGCGCCACGGGTTCTCCGACCACCAGCTCGGTGCGCTGCGTGGGCTGCCGGAGTCCGTCGTCCGCGGGGTGCGGCACGCCCTCGGCGTGCGCCCGGTCTACAAGACCGTCGACACCTGCGCGGCGGAGTTCGCCGCCCAGACGCCGTACCACTACAGCGCCTACGACGAGGAGACCGAGGTCGAGCCGCGCGAGCGCGAGGCCGTCGTCATCCTCGGCAGCGGTCCCAACCGGATCGGCCAGGGCGTCGAGTTCGACTACTCCTGCGTGCACGCCAGCTTCGCCCTGCGCGAGGCCGGCTACGACACGGTGATGGTCAACTGCAACCCCGAGACGGTCTCCACCGACTACGACACGAGCAGCCGGCTCTACTTCGAGCCGCTCACCCTCGAGGACGTCCTCGAGGTGGTCCACGCCGAGCGGCAGGCCGGCCCCGTGGCCGGCGTCATCGTCCAGCTGGGCGGCCAGACGCCGCTCGGCCTGGCCAAGGCGCTCAAGGACGCCGGCGTGCCGATCGTCGGCACCAGCCCGGAGGCCATCGACCTCGCAGAGGACCGCGGTGCGTTCGGGCGCGTGCTCGCCGAGGCCAAGCTGCCCGCGCCCAAGCACGGCACGGCATACAGCGCCCCCGAGGCGGTCGAGGTGGCACGGCAGATCGGCTACCCGGTCCTCGTGCGGCCCTCGTACGTCCTGGGCGGCCGCGGCATGGAGATCGTCTACGACGACGACACCCTGTCCGGCTACGTCACCCGCGCCACGGTGGCCAGCCCCGAGCACCCGGTCCTCGTCGACCGGTTCCTCGACGACGCGATCGAGATCGACGTCGACGCGCTCTACGACGGCACCGACATGTACCTCGGCGGGATCATGGAGCACATCGAGGAGGCCGGCATCCACTCCGGCGACTCGGCCTGCACCCTGCCGCCGGTCACCCTCGGCGTCGCCGAGCTGGAGCGGGTCCGCGAGGCCACCCTGCAGCTGGCCGAGGGCATCGGCGTGCGCGGGCTGATGAACGTCCAGTTCGCCCTGGCCCAGGACATCCTCTACGTCCTCGAGGCCAACCCCCGCGCCTCGCGCACCGTGCCGTTCGTGGCCAAGGCCACCGGAGTGCCGGTCGCCAAGGCGGCCGCCCGCGTCATGCTCGGCGCCACCATCAAGGAGCTGCGCGCCGAGGGCCTGCTGCCGCCCGAGGGCGACGGTGGCCGTATGCCGAGCCACGCCCCGGTCGCGGTCAAGGAGGCGGTGCTGCCGTTCAAGCGGTTCCGCACCCGCGAGGGCCAGGTCGTCGACAGCCTGCTCGGGCCCGAGATGCGCTCGACCGGCGAGGTCATGGGCATCGACCAGGACTTCGGCACGGCGTTCGCCAAGGGCATGCTCGGCGCGGGCTCGGGGCTGCCGAAGGAGGGCCGGATCTTCGTCTCCGTGGCCAACCGCGACAAGCGCGCGATGATCTTCCCGGTCAAGCGGCTCGCCGACCTCGGGTTCACCATCGTCGCGACCTCAGGCACCGCCGATGTGTTGCGCCGCAACGGGATTGCCGTCCGAGGTCGTCCACAAGCACAGTGAGCGGGACGAGGGGGAGCAGAGCATCGTCGACCTCATCCTCGCCGGCGAGGTGGCCATGGTCGTCAACACGCCGTCGGGCTCGAACGCGCGCGCCGACGGCTACGCCATCCGGGCGGCGACCACGTCGATGGACCGCCCGATCATCACGACGGTGCAGGAGCTCGCGGCCGCGGTGCAGGGCATCGAGGCCCAGCTGCGCGGTGAGTTCACGGTCAAGCCCCTGCAGGAGCACGCGCGCGACCTCGACCTCTACGGGGTCGCGGGGGCAGGCATGACGGTGACCTCGACCAGGGGCGCGGGCGTCGTCCAGGTGACCGGCGAGCTCATCGCCTCGCGACGGGTCGGCGCCTACCACCACCTCACCTTCGTGGCTCCGGGCCTGGCCGAGCTCGCCCGTCCGGGGCAGTTCGTGGCGCTGGCCATCGGCGGCGAGGACGGCGCGCACCTGTTGCGCCGCTGCTTCTCGATCCACAAGGTCAGCCCGTCGGGCACCTATGGCGGCACGGTCGACATCGTCGTGTCGGCCGTGGGCGCGGGCACCAGGTGGCTCTCCGGGCTGCGCGCCCACGACGAGGTCGACATCGTGGGCCCGCTGGGTCGGCCCTTCCCGCTGCCCAAGGAGCCGGTGCCCGTGCGTCCTGGTCGGCGGGGGCTACGGCAGCGCGCCGCTGTTCTGGCTGGCCGAGGCGCTGCGCGAGCGCGGCTGTGCCGTCGAGCTCGTCCTCGGCGCCGCGACGGAGCAGAAGCTCTTCGGCGTCGTCGAGGCTCGCCGCGCCGCCGACGGCGTCACGGTCACCACCGACGACGGGTCGGCGGGCACCAAGGGCTGGGTGTCCGACGTCCTGCCCGAGGTGATCCGCCGCAGCGGCGCCGCCGTCGTCTACGGATGTGGCCCGATGGCGATGCTCGAGTCGGTGACGCGCATCGCCACGGCCGAGGGCGCGGTCGCCCAGGTGGCCGTCGAGGAGTCGATGGCGTGTGGGGTGGGCGTCTGCATGACCTGCGTCCTGCCCGTGACGGGGAACGACGGAGTCACGCGGATGGTGCGCTCCTGCGTCGAGGGCCCGGTGTTCCGGGGTGACCGGGTCCGGTGGGACGCCTTCGAGGGCGGGACCTGCCAGGTCCCCGACGACGCCGTCGGGCGCACCCGGGCAGGGAGGTCACTGATGGGGCTGTTCACGTCCACGCGGCATACCGGTCCAAGGCCGAGCTCGCCGAGGCGGCCGAGCCGACGCGGGCCGAGGAGTCCACGGCGCCGTCGGTGGACATGTCGGTCGAGCTCGGCGGGCGTGACGCTGCCCAGCCCGATGATGACCGCCAGCGGGTGCGCCGCCAACGGTCAGGAGCTGGCGCGGTTCTTCGACCTGCGCGAGCTGGGGGCGTTCGTCACGAAGTCGGTGATGGCCGACCCGCGGTCCGGGCGTGGCACGCCGCGCATGGCCGAGACGCCGTCCGGGATGCTCAACTCGATCGGCCTGCAGGGCCCCGGCATCCACGCGTTCGTCGAGAAGGACCTCGCCTGGCTCAAGGCGCGCGGCGCCCGCGCCCTGGTGTCGATCGCGGGCAACACCAGCGGTGAGTTCGCCGACGTGGCCGCCGTCCTGCGAGGCAGCGACGCCTTCGACGCGGTGGTCGGCGTCGAGGTCAACATCTCCTGCCCCAACGTCGCCAACCGTGGGCTCGTCTTCGCCTGCGACCCCCTGGCCAGCGCCAAGGTCATCGCGCTCGTCCGCGAGCAGCTCCCGCGCAACGTGCCGCTGTTCGCCAAGCTGACCGCCGACGTGACCGACATCGTCAGCGTCGCCCAGGCCGCGGTCAAGGCCGGTGCCGACGGCCTCACCATGATCAACACGCTGCTGGGCATGGTCATCGACACCGACCGCGCTCCGGCCGCAGGTCGCCGGGGTGACCGGCGGCCTGTCCGGTCCCGCCGTCCGCCCGGTGGCGGTCCGCGCGATCTGGCAGACCAGGGCCGCCATGCGCGAGGGCCGGCTGCCCACGGTGCCGATCATCGGCGTCGGGGGAGTGCGCACCGGGCGTGACGCGCTCGAGCTCGTGGCCGCCGGCGCCAGCGCCGTGCAGGTGGGCACGGCGACGTTCAACGACCCGAGCGCTCCGGTGCGGGTCGGCCGAGAGCTGCGGGACCTGCTGCAGGAGAAGGGCTTCGAGCGGCTCACCGATGCGGTGGGCGTGGCCCACGAGAGGATGGCGCGATGAGCGCGGACTGCGACCGGCTCGACCTTCGGTGAGCGGCTCAGGGCGGCGATGGACGCCTACGGCCCGCTGTGCGCCGGCATCGACCCGCACCGGGCGCTGGTCGAGTCCTGGGGCCTGGCCTACGACGTGGCCGGGCTGACCGCCTTCACCGAGGCCTGCGTCGAGGCGTTCGGCGGGCACGTCGGGGTCGTCAAGCCGCAGTCGGCCTTCTTCGAGGTGTTCGGCTCGCGTGGCGTGGCCGTCCTCGAGGAGGCCGTCGTGGCCCTGCGCGAGCGCGGCACCCTGGTCGTCCTCGACGCCAAGCGTGGCGACATCGGCTCGACGATGGCCGCGTATGCCGAGGCGTACCTGGGCAAGGACGCCGTGGCTCCTGCCGACGCCCTGACCGCCAGCCCCTACCTCGGCTTCGAGTCGCTGCGGCCGGCCCTCGACCTCGCGGCGGAGCGCGGTCGCGGGATCTTCGTCCTGGGCCTGACCTCCAACCCCGAGGGCCGCACGGTGCAGCACGCCCGCCTGCGCGAGGTGAGCGTCGCCGAGGCGATGGTGCTCGGCGCCGCGGCGCGAGAACGCCGAGCGCGCGCGAGCAGGGCCGCCTCGGCAGCGTGGGACTGGTCGTCGGCGCGACGGTCGGGTCGGCGGTGCAGGAGCTCGGTCTGGACCTCGCCGGCGGCGAACGCCCCGCTGCTCGCGCCCGGGGATCGGCGCCCAGGGCGGCACGGCGAGGACCTGCGCCGGGTGTTCGGCGACGCCCTGCCCAACGTGCTGCCCTCGAGCAGCCGTGAGGTCCTCTGCGGTCGGCCCGGACGTGGCCGCGCTGCGCGACCGCGCCAGGCGCGTGAGCGAGAACCTGGCCGACGTCCTGCGCTGAGCGACAGCTCGGTCATTCTGGACATCGACCCGGGCAGGGCCTCCTCGGCGAGAAACCCTCGCGCGCGGTTGCTACAGTCAGGGCCCATGCTCGAACGTCTCGTCTGAGGCGCCAGAGTCTGCGAAACGCTAGCCTGGGCCGTGCGAGTCGACCCAACTCGATCCACAAGGAGCAATGACGTGGCCCTTCCCCCGTTGACCCCGGAGCAGCGTGCCGCGGCCTTGGAGAAGGCCGCCGTGGCCCGACGGGAGCGGGCCGCCGTCAAGAACCGGCTGAAGTACGCCCAGGGCTCGCTCAAGGACGTCATCGTCGACGGCAAGGAGAACGAGGTCGTCGGCAAGATGAAGGTGTCCGCCCTGCTGGAGTCCATGCCCGGCGTCGGCCGCGTGCGGGCCCGCCAGATCATGGAGGAGGTCGGCATCTCCGAGAGCCGCCGCGTCCGCGGTCTGGGGTCCAACCAGATCTCCGCGCTGCTCACCCGCTTCGACGAGGCGTGAGCGAGCCGCGCTCCCGCGACGTCGGACCGCCCGCACCGCCTGGTCGTCCTCGCCGGCCCCACCGCCGTCGGCAAGGGCACGGTGTCGGCCTACGTGCGCGAGCACTTCCCCGAGGTCTGGCTGTCCGTGAGCGCCACCACCCGCGCGTCCTCGCCCGGGTGAGCGCGAGGGCGTGCACTACCACTTCGTCGACGAGGCCGAGTTCGCCCGGATGGAGCGCGACGGAGAGCTCCTCGAGTCGGCGGTCGTGCACGGGCGTGAACCACTACGGCACCCCCCGAGGGCCGGTGCGAGGAGGCCCTCGCGGCCAACCGCATGGCCCTGCTCGAGATCGACCTGCAGGGCGCTCGTCAGGTGCGCGAGAGCATGCCCGAGGCGCTGTTCGTGTTCCTGGCGCCCCCGAGCTGGGACGAGCTCGTGCGCCGGCTGGTCGGTCGGGGCACCGAGGACGAGGAGGAACGCGCCCGTCGCCTGGAGACCGCCAAGGTCGAGATGGCCGCCGAGAAGGAGTTCGACGTGACCGTCGTCAACGACGACGTTCGTCGTGCGGCCGAAGAACTCGTATCATTGATGCGATCCCACTGACCCCACAGAAGTGAGTACCCCCGTGTCTGGAACCGTCGCGAACCCGATCGGCATCACCAACCCGCCGATCGACGACCTGCTCACCAAGGCCGACTCCAAGTACGCCCTGGTCATCTACTCGGCCAAGCGCGCCCGCCAGATCAACGCGTACTACAGCCAGCTCCAGGAGGGCCTGCTCGAGTACGTCGGCCCGCTGGTGGACTCGCAGGTCCACGAGAAGCCCATGTCGATCGCCCTGCGCGAGATCAACCAGGGCCTGCTCACCTCCGAGCCGATCGAGAGCTGACCCCCGCGGGTCGGCGACAGGGCTCCCATGGCGCGCATCGTCCTCGGTGTCGGAGGTGGCATCGCGGCATACAAGGCGTGTTCGTTGCTGCGCCTGTTCACCGAGGCCGGCCACGACGTGACGGTCGTGCCGACCGAGTCGGCGCTGCGGTTCGTCGGTGCCCCCACCTGGGAGGCGCTGTCGGGCCAGCCGGTGCACACCGACGTCTGGAGCCAGGTCCCGCGAGGTGCCGCACGTGCGGCTCGGCCAGGAGGCCGACCTCGTCGTCGTGGCTCCCGCCACCGCCGACCTGCTCGCCAAGGCCGCCCACGGGCTGGCCGGCGACCTGCTCACCAACGTCCTGCTGACCGCGCGCTGCCCGGTGGTCATGGCCCCGGCCATGCACACCGAGATGTGGGACCACGCGGCCACCCAGGCCAACGTCTCGACCCTCACCGAGCGCGGGGTCCACGTCATCCCGCCCGGCTTCGGGGCGCCTCACCGGCGCCGACACCGGTCCCGGCCGGCTGCCCGAGCCCGCCGAGCTGTATGCCGTGTGCCAGCGGATCCTCGCCCATGCGGGCACCACCGCGGGCGCCGACCATGCGGGCCACGACCACGCCGGGCCACGACCATGCGCACGAGCGGGCCCACCTGCCGTTGCAGGGGCGCCACGTGGTGGTCTCGGCCGGGGGCACCCGTGAGCCGCTCGACCCCGTGCGGTTCCTCGGCAACCGCAGCTCCGGCAAGCAGGGCTACGCCCTGGCTGCGGTGGCAGCCCGGCGCGGTGCCACGGTCACGCTGGTCGAGTGCCAACATCGTCGCTGCCCGCCGCCGCGGCGTGACGGTCCTGCCCGTCGAGACCGCCGTCGAGCTCCAGGAGGCCGTCGAGAAGGCCGCCCTCGATGCCGACGTCGTCGTGATGGCGGCCGCGGTCGCCGACTTCCGCCCCGCCCACTACGCCGACGCCAAGATCAAGAAGTCCCACGACCCGGACGACCCCGACCGCGCGCCCTCGATCGAGCTGGTCCGCAACCCCGACATCCTCGCCGGGCTGGTCCAGGCGCGGGCCGAGGCCGCCAGCCCGGTCATCGTGGGCTTCGCCGCCGAGACCGGCGACGCCGACGGCACCGTGCTCGACCACGGCCGCGCCAAGCTGAGCCGCAAGGGCTGCGACCTGCTCGTGGTCAACGAGGTCGGCGTCGACAAGACCTTCGGTCAGGACGACAACACCGTGCACATCCTGCGCCAGGGCTCGAGCCACGTCGTCGACGCGGGCCCCGCCTCCAAGCACGACATCGCCGCCGCAGTGTGGGACGCCGTGCAGGAGATCCTCTAGCAGGTCGTTAGACTGCGGGTGGCTGTGGGACGGTCTGTCCGGCACACCTGCAGTCAGCAAGCAGCCGCTGCCCCGAAGGAGACCCTGTGTCCGCACGCCTGTTCACGTCCGAGTCGGTGACCGAGGGGCACCCCGACAAGATCTGTGACCAGATCTCCGACTCGATCCTCGACGCCATGCTCGACGCAGGACCCTGGCAGCCGCGTCGCGGTCGAGACGATGGTCACGACCGGGCTCGTGCACGTCGCCGGTGAGGTGACGACCGAGGCCTACGTCGAGATCCCCAAGATCGTGCGCGACACCGTGCTGGGCATCGGCTACGACTCCTCGACCAAGGGCTTCGACGGCGCCTCCTGCGGCGTCGAGGTGTCCATCGGCCAGCAGAGCCCCGACATCGCCCAGGGCGTCGACACGGCCTACGAGAACCGCACCGGTGGCATCGACCCGCATGGACAAGCAGGGCGCCGGCGACCAGGGCCTGATGTTCGGCTACGCCTGCGACGACACCGCCGAGCTCATGCCGCTGCCGATCTTCCTCGCGCACCGGCTGGCCGAGCGCCTCTCGGCCGTGCGCAAGAGCGGCGACGTGGCCTACCTGCGCCCCGACGGCAAGACGCAGGTCACCATCGCCTACGACGGCGACAAGGCGGTCAAGCTCGACACCGTCGTGCTGTCGACCCAGCACGCCGCCGACATCTCGCTCGACGACCTGCTGACCCCTGACATCGAGCAGCACGTCATCAAGCCGGTGCTGGCCGAGCTGGCCGACGAGGGCACCGAGCTCGACACGTCCTCCTACCGCTCGCTGATCAACCCCACCGGCCGGTTCGAGATCGGTGGCCCCATGGGCGACGCCGGTCTGACCGGTCGCAAGATCATCGTCGACACCTACGGCGGCATGGCCCGCCACGGTGGTGGCGCGTTCTCCGGCAAGGACCCGTCGAAGGTCGACCGCTCGGCCGCCTACGCCATGCGCTGGGTCGCCAAGAACGTCGTGGCCGCCGGGCTCGCCCGCCGCTGCGAGGTCCAGGTCGCCTACGCCATCGGCAAGGCCCAGCCCGTGGGGCTCTACGTCGAGACGTTCGGCACCGAGACCGAGCCGGTCGACAAGATCCAGGCCGCCATCACCTCGGTGTTCGACCTGCGCCCCGCCGCGATCGTGCACGACCTCGACCTGCTGCGCCCGATCTACAAGCCCACTGCGGCCTACGGTCACTTCGGTCGCACCCATGTCGACGGCATCGACAACCCGTTCACCTGGGAGCGCACCGACCGCGTCGAGGCCCTTCAGCGGGCGGTCAAGGGCTAGTCCTGCCCGGCCGGACGCCGGCAGTCCTCGCCGCCCCGTCGGCTGCTTGTCAGCGCCCTGTCATAGGTTCGCCCTCATGAGCGGACGGGGCGCGAGCGAGCAGCTGGAGCTGATCCGCGCCGCGCTGCCGCCGACGCCGAGCGCCGCCCGGCGACGACCCGACGAGGCCGCCGCGTCCACGGACCCGGTGGCCTCGGTCGTGGTCGACACCGGCCTGGCCCACCTCGACCGACCGTTCGAGTACCTCGTGCCGCAGGCGTTCGCCGAGACGGCAGTGCCGGGCGCCCGGGTCAAGGTGCGCTTCGCCGGCCAGGACCTCGACGGGTTCGTCGTGCAGCGCCAGGCGGTGGCCGAGCACGAGGGGCGGCTCACTCCGATCCGGCGGGTGGTCTCGCCCGAGGCGGTCCTCACGCCGGCGTTGCTGGCGCTCGCGCGTTCGGTCGCCGCGCGCTACGCCGGCACGCTCGGCGACGTGCTGCGGCTCGCCGTGCCTCCGCGGCACGCCGCCGCGGAGCGGGCCTTGGCCCTCGACCCACCCGTGCCCGACGCGCTGCCGGTGTGGGACGGCCCCGGGCCCGGCCTGGAGCAGGTATGCCGCCGGCCCGGCCTACCTCGCGCGGCTCGCCGCGGGCGAGTCTCCGGCCGCGTCCTGGCTGGCGCTGCCCGCCACCGACCCGGACCTCGACTGGCCGGCCGCGCTGGCCGCGGCCGCGGCGGCGACCCTGGCCGGCGGCCGGGGGAGCGTCCTCGTCGTGCCGGACCACCGCGACGTCGCCCGCGTCGATGCCGCGCTGACGGCCGCGCTGGGCCCGGGTCGCCACGTTCGGCTGACGGCCGACCAGGGGCCGCAGGCGCGCTACACCGCGTGGCTCAAGGTGCTGCGCGGGCACGTCTCGGTCGTCGTCGGCAACCGCGCGGCTGCCTTCGCCCCGGTGCGCGACCTGGGACTCGTGGCGTGGTGGGACGACGGCGACGACCTGCTCGACGAGCCGCGCGCCCCCTATCCGCACGTCCGGGAGATCCTGCTGGAGCGCGGGCGGCTCGAGGGAGCGGCGGTGCTCTCGGGCGGGTTCGCCCGGTCCGTGGCGGTGCAGCGGCTGGTGGAGTCCGGCGAGCTGCGACCCATCGCGGCAGCATCGGTCCGGCGCGCCGTGCCGCGCGTCGTCGTCGCGGGGGAGGGGACCGAGGCCGACCGCGACCCGGCTGCGGCGATCGGCCCACCTGCCGTCGATCGCATGGCGCACCGCCAAGGCCGCTCTGGAGTCCGGGCCGGTGCTCGTGCAGGTGCCGCGCCGGGGATACGTCCCCTCACTCGCGTGCCAGACCTGCCGCGCCCCGGTGCGCTGCGCGCACTGTTCGGGGCCGGTGGCCGTGTCCGGCAGGGGAGCGGAGCCTGCCTGCCGCTGGTGCGGTCGCGGCGTCGGGCGGTTCGAGTGCCGGGCCTGCGGAGGCCGCGAGCTGCGGTCCTCCGTGGTCGGCGCTCGACGCACCGCCGAGGAGCTGGGCCGGGCCTTCCCCGGGGTGCCCGTGCACACCTCCGGGGCGGGTGCGGTGCTCGACCGGGTGGCCGAGGCCCCCGCCCTGGTCATCGCGACCCCGGGCGCCGAGCCGGTGGCCGACGGCGGCTACGCCGCGGCCCTGCTGCTCGACGCCTGGGCGAGTCTCGACCGCCCGACCCTCGACGCCGGCGAGGAGGCGCTGCGCCGCTGGCTGGCTGCTGCGGCGCTCACCAGGGCGTCGGCCGACGGGTGGTCAGGTCGTCCTCTGTGGCGCACCCACCCACACGACGCTGCCGCCGGTCGAGGCGCTCGTGCGCTGGGACCCGGCCTGGCTCGCCGCCCGAGAGCTGGCCGAGCGTGGACCCCTCGGCCTGCCGCCGACGGTGGCGATGGCCGTCGTGACGGGCGAACGCCGCGCCGTCGAGGCGGCGCTGCGTCACGCCGACCTCGGTGCCGACGTGGAGCGCCTCGGGCCGCTGCCCGTTGGGGGAGAGCGACGTCCGGGTGCTGCTGCGCGCTCCCCTCGAGGAGGGCGCCGCACTGTCCGCGGCGCTGGCCAGCATGAGGGCCGTGCGCAGTGCCCGCAAGGAGCCGGTTCCGGTCCACGTTCGGGTCGACCCGCCCGACCCGGCCGGGTGACGAGCCTGCAGGGTCCTGGGCACCCGGCATACACTGGGCCGCTGCGTCGCCCACCGGCGCGAGCCGTCCACCGCCCCATCCAGCCAGGAACGCCCTTGTCGATCCAGACCATCCGCCTGTTCGGCGACCCCGTGCTGCGCACGCCCGCCGAGCCCGTCGTCGACTTCGACCGTGAGCTGCGCCAGCTCGTCAAGGACCTCACCGACACGATGATGGACGCGCCGGGCGCCGGCCTGGCGGCTCCCCAGATCGGCGTGGGCCTGCGGGTGTTCACCTACTGGATCGACGGCGAGCTGGGTCACCTGGTCAACCCCGACCTCGAGCTCTCCGTCGAGCTCCAGGACGGCGAGGAGGGGTGCCTGTCGTTCCCCGGCCTCAGGTTCGACACGCCCCGCGCGCTGCGCACGGTCGCCAAGGGGTTCAACCAGTTCGGCGAGCCGGTCACCATCGAGGGCTCCGAGCTGATGGCCCGGTGCCTGCAGCACGAGACCGACCACCTCGACGGCATCCTGTTCATCGACCGGATGGACCGCGAGCAGCGCAAGGCCGCGATGCGAGCCATCCGTGAGGCCGAGTGGGCCGGCGGCCCGACCCCGACGGTCAAGCTCAGCCCGCACTCGACCTTCGGCCGGGGCATGTGAGCATGCGGCTGGTCTTCGCAGGCACCCCGCAGGTGGCCGTCCCGGCCCTCGAGGCCCTCCTCGCCTCCGACCACGAGGTCGTGGCCGTGGTCACCCGTCCCGACGCCCGGGCGGGACGTGGGCGCGGGCTGACGGCCTCGCCCGTGCGCCAGCATGCGCGAGGCCCACGGCATCGAGGTGCTCACCCCCGAGCGGCCCAGCGACCCCGACTTCCAGGCGCGGCTGCGCGAGCTGGCCCCCGACGCGTGCCCCGTCGTCGCCTACGGCGCGCTCATCCCGCGGTCGGCCCTCGACATCCCGCGGCACGGCTGGGTCAACCTGCACTTCTCGCTGCTCCCGGCCTGGCGGGGCGCGGCGCCGGTGCAGCACGCGGTGATGGCCGGCGACGAGGTCACCGGCGCCTCCACCTTCCTCATCGAGGAGGGTCTCGACACCGGTCCGGTGTTCGGGGTGATGACCGAGCGGATCCGCCCCAGCGACACGGCCGGCGACCTGCTGGCGCGCTTGGCTGACGGTGGCGCAGGCCTGCTCGTGGCCACCATGGACGGCCTGGCCGATGGCTCGCTGCAGCCGGTGCCTCAGCCGGCGGACGGGGTGTCGCTGGCGCCCAAGATCGAGGTCGCCGACGCCCGCGTCCGGTGGGAGCGGCCCGCGCTCGCCGTCGACCGCCAGGTGCGCGGGTGCACCCCGGCGCCCGGCGCGTGGACGACCTTCCGCGGGGAGCGGCTGGGGGTGCTCCCGGTCGAGCCCGACGAGTCGTATGCCGACCGGCCCCTCGCCCCTGGCGAGCTCGCCGCCACCAAGCGCGAGGTGTTCGTCGGCACCGCCACGGGCCCGGTGCGCCTGTCCGAGGTGCGGCCCCACGGCAAGAGGCAGATGGCCGCCGGCGACTGGGCCCGCGGCGTGCGCATCGAGGCAGGAGAGCGGTTCACCGATGAGTGACAGCACTGACGGCGGACGCGGCGGGCGCGGCGGACGCCCGGCCGCCGGAACGCCAAGGGACGGCAGCGTCCCGCGCGCGTCCACGGCGGCACGCGAGCGTTCGGCACAGCGGCCCGCCGAGCGGAGCCGCACGACCGACCCGCAGCGGCTCGCGGCATACACCGTCCTTCGGGCCGTCGCCGGTGGCGCCTACGCCAACCTCGAGCTGCCGACGGTGTTGCGCGACAAGCGGATCCACGGCCGAGACGCGGCCTTCACCACCGAGCTGGTCTACGGGGCGGTGCGCATGCGCGGGCTCTACGACCCCATCATCGCGGTGGCCGCCGGCCGCCCGGTCGACGAGCATCGACGCCAACGTCCTCGACACCCTGCGCCTCGGCGCCCACCAGCTGCTGGGCATGCGCGTCGCCACCCACGCGGCGGTCGACGAGACGGTCGGCCTGGCGCGCAAGGTCAACGGCGCCGGGGCGTCCGGGTTCGTCAACGCGGTGATGCGGCGGGTGAGCGAGCGGTCCCTCGACGAGTGGCTCGCCGAGGTCGCTGCCGGCGACCGGCGACCTGACCGACGCGGCTGGCCGTCGAGCACTCGCACCCCGAGTGGGTGGTCAAGGCGCTGCGCGCGGCGCTGCTCGGGCACGGCGCCTCGACGCCCGAGACGGTGGACGCCGACCTCGCGGCCCTGCTGGCGACGGACAACGCGGCCGCCAAGGTGTCGCTGGTCGCACGCCCCGGGCTGGCCGGCGTCGCCGAGCTGGTCGAGGCGGGCGCCGAACCCTCACGGCTGTCACCGGTGGGTGCGGTGCTGCCGGGAGGTGACCCGGGTGGGATCGCCGCCGTCCGAGAGGGCCGCGCGGCCGTCCAGGACGAGGGTTCCCAGCTCGTCGCGCTGGCTCTGGCCGCGGTGCCCGTGGACCGGCCGGACCCACAGCAGTGGCTGGACCTCTGCGCCGGGCCTGGCGGCAAGGCGGGCCTGCTCGCCGCGCTCGCGATGGAGGCGGGCGCCGACCTGACCGCCAACGAGGTGAGCGAGCATCGCGCCGACGCTGGTGCGCCAGACCCTGCGGCCGGCCAGCGCACGGGCGCGGGCCGAGGGCCGCACCCTCGCAGGTGCGCACCGGCGACGGGCGCGTCGTGGGCGAGGACGAGCCCGGCCGCTACGACCGGGTGCTCGTCGACGCTCCCTGCACCGGCCTCGGCGCCCTGCGACGGCGGCCCGAGGCGCGCTGGAGACGGTCCCCGGCCGACCTCGCGGACCTCGGCCGGCTCCAGCGCGAGCTGCTGGCGTCGGCCATCGACGCCACCGCCCCGGGCGGGGTCATCGCGTACGCGACGTGCAGCCCGCACCTGGCCGAGACGGTGTTCGTGGTCGGCGACGTCACCAAGCGCCGCGACGACGTCGAGCTGCTCGACGCCCGTGACTACGTGACCGATGCCGACGGCGAGCCCGTGCCGGTGCCGGGCAACGGCCCGACGGTCCAGCTGTGGCCGCACCTGCACGGCACCGACGGCATGTTCCTGGCGCTGCTGCGCAAGCGCGCCGTCTGATCCGGGGCTGCCCGCCGCCCGCCGACGACGACCATCCGTGACCTGGGCGTCACGGATGGTCGCGATCTGCCGCCGACGACGACCATCCGTGACCCGGGCGTCACGGATGGTCGCGCGGCGGACCGGCCGCCAGGGAGGCGCCGCTAGAGTGAGCGCCGTGCAGATCTCCCCGAGCATCCTGTCCGCCGACTTCGCCAACCTGCAGAGCGAGCTCGACCGCATCGCCAACGCGGACTGGGCCCACGTCGACGTCATGGACGGTCACTTCGTCCCCAACCTGACGCTCGGCCTGCCGGTGGTCGAGGCGCTCGCCAAGGTCAGCCCGATCCCGCTCGACTGCCACCTCATGATCGACGACCCCGACCGGTGGGCGCCGATGTATGCCGAGGCCGGCGCCTCCTCGGTGACCTTCCACATCGAGGCGGCCAGTGACCCGCGAGTGCTGGCCCGCACCCTGCGGGACGCCGGGGCCCGAGCCGGCATGGCCATCAAGCCCGGCACGGCGTTCGCGCCGTACGAGGACCTGCTGCCCGACCTCGACATGGTGCTGGTCATGACGGTGGAGCCGGGCTTCGGCGGCCAGAGCTTCATGGCCGACCAGATGCCGAAGGTCGCGCAGGTCCGCGAGGCGGTGCCGCCGGCACGGCGGCGAGATCTGGGTGCAGGTCGACGGCGGGTGTCTCGGCGACGACCATCGAGCAGTGCGCCGAGGCCGGGGCCGACGTGTTCGTGGCCGGCTCGGCCGTCTACGGCGCCGAGGACGCGGCCGCCGCCGTCGACGAGCTGCGTGCCCTGGCGACGGGCCACGCGCACTGACGGGCTGCGGTGAGGACCGTCACGCGGACCGTCGTTCCGGCCGCGACGGGGACGCTGGCATACTGAGGGGGACGTGCTCCGGGGTCGGTGTAACTCCGAACCGGCGGTGACAGTCCGCGACCCGACCGCAGCCAGCGGCCGGTTGACTGGGTGGAACTCCCAGACCGACGGTGAAAGTCCGGATGGTAGGCAGCACGCGACAGCAGGACCAGTGGGTTCCTCGGTCGGCTTGCCCGTCCGAGTGCTCGTGGTCCGCCTGCATGGTCCCCCGGAGCTCGAACCATCTCGAGCATGAGGGCAGGACATGACAGACGCACGACCGGCAGCCCCGACGGCACCGATGCGGCGATGATGCGGCGCGCCCTGGCCCTGGCGGCCAACGGTCCCCGAGGCGGACGCCAACCCCCGCGTGGGCGCCGTGATCGTCGCGCCCGACGGTGACCGTGGTGGGCGAGGGCTGGCACCGTGGCGCCGGCACCCCCCACGCCGAGCCCGACGCGCTGGCCCAGGCGGGCGACCGCGCCGCCGGCGCGACGGCATACGTCACCTTGGAGCCGTGCAACCACACCGGGCGCACCCAGCCGTGCGCCGCAGGCGTTGTATGCCGCGGGCGTACGCCGCGTCGTGCACGCCCAGACCGACCCCAACCCGGCCGCCGCCGGAGGCGCCGCGTTGGCTGCGCGAGCGGGGTGTCGCGGTCGAGAGCGGCCTGCTGGCCGACGAGGCGGAGGCGCTGAACCGCACCTGGACCCACCGCCAGGTCACCGGCCGTCCCTGGGTGACCTGGAAGCTCGCCACGACCCTCGACGGGCGCAGCGCCGCAGCGGACGGGACGAGCCGGTGGATCACCGGGGAGCCCGCCCGGGCCGACGTCCACCTCCAGCGGTCCCGCTGCGGGGCCGTCCTCGTCGGCACCGGCACGGCGCTGACCGACGACCCGCAGCTGACCGCCCGCCGACCCGACGGCTCGCTCTACGACCACCAGCCGGTGCGGGTCGTCATGGGGGAGCGCGACCTGCCGCCCGACGCTCGCGTCCTCGACGACGCCGCGCTCACGTGGCACCTGCGCACCCGTGACCCCAAAGAGGTGCTGGCGGCCCTGGCCGGGGCGGAGATCCACCACGTCTGGCTCGAGGGCGGCCCGACCGTGGCGGCGGCGTTCATGGCGGCGGGCCTCGTCGACGAGGTCGATCGCCTACGTCGCCCCGGTCCTGCTCGGGCGCGGCCGGCAGACGATCGCGGACCTCGGTATCACCACGATGGACCACGCGCTGCGGCTGAGCCCCACGGACATCACCGTGCTCGGCAACGACGCCCGGATCACCGCGCTGGTCACCCCACCCGCCCAGGAGGGCCACTGATGTTCACCGGAATCGTCGAGGAGCTCGGCCACGTCGTCGCGCTCGACCCAGGCGCCGACTCCGCTCGGCTCACCGTCGAGGGCCCGCTCGTCACCTCGGACGCCGTGCATGGGGCGTCGATCGCCGTCAACGGCGTCTGCCTGACGGTCGTGGAGCACGGGGACGACCGGTTCACGGTCGACGTCATGGCCGAGACGCTGCAGCGCAGCAGCCTCGGTGACCTGGCGCCGGGCGACCGGGTCAACCTCGAGCGCGCCATGGCGGCGTCGAGCCGGTTCGGCGGACACGTCGTGCAGGGCCACGTCGACGGCACCGCCACCATCCTCGAGCGCACGCCGGGCGACCGCTGGGAGGTGGTCACCTTCAGCCTGCCTCGCGAGCTGGCCCGATACGTCGTCGAGAAGGGCTCCATCACCGTCGACGGGGTCAGCCTCACCGTCTCGGCCGTCGGCGACGACACCTTCAGCGTCTCGCTCATCCCGACCACGCTGGAGCTGACCACGTTGGGCCACAAGGCGACCGGCGCCACCGTCAACCTCGAGGTCGACGTGCTCGCCAAGTACGTCGAGCGCCTCCTCGCCACGCCACCCACACCACCACCCACGCACCCACCGACAGCAGGGAGACCCACGCATGAGCTGGCTCGAGCGGCTTTTCGAAGCCCAGCTGACCATCGGCAGCCAGCAGATCCTGTGGCGCGAGGTGATCGGCAACGTCTTCGGTTTCGCCTCTGCCATCGGCGGCCTGCGTCGCCGCGTCTGGGCGTGGCCGGTCGGCATCGTCGGCAACGCCCTGCTGTTCACGGTCTTCTTCGGGGTGGCCTTCAGCAACCCGCAGCACACGACCCTGTTCGGCCAGGCGGCCCGCCAGATCTTCTTCATCATCACCAGCGTCTACGGCTGGTGGCGCTGGAACCAGGTGCGCCGGGTCAACCACGCGGAGGGCAAGGACCGCCCGGTCCTCACCCCGCGCTGGGCGACCGCCCGCGAGCGCCTGGCCTATCGTCGGCTTCTGGGTCGCGGCCGTCGTCGTCCTGCAGTGGGTCTTCGCCGCGGTGGGCGCCGGCTGGCCCGCCCCGCGCTGGTACTACTGGTGCGACGCCTGGATCTTCGTCGGGTCGATCGTCGCGACCTATGCCATGGCCCGCGGCTGGAACGACTTCTGGCTGGCCTGGATCGCGGTCGACCTCGTCGGCGTGCCCCTGCTCGTCCACTCGAAGTTCTACCCGTCCGCGGTCCTCTACGTCGTCTACGGCGCACTGGTCATCTACGGGTTCTTCGTGTGGCTCAAGGCCTCGCGCACGAGCGCGCGCCGGAGCCTCGGCGTGAGGAGGTGCTGGCGTGATGGCCCTGTCCACGATCGAACAGGCTCTGGAGGCCCTGCGCGACGGCCGGCCGGTGCTCGTCACCGACAGCGAGGACCGCGAGAACGAGGGCGACGTCATCCTCGCCGCGCAGACGCTCACCGACGAGTGGATGGCGTGGACCATCCGGCACACGAGTGGCTACATCTGCGCGCCGATGACGTCGTCGACGGCCGACCGGCTCGGGCTGCCCCTGATGGTGACCGACAACCGCGACCCGCTCCGGACCGCCTACACGGTGACCGTCGACGCGGCCGCCGGCGTGACCACGGGGATCAGCGCCGCGGACCGCGCGCTGACCATCCGGCTGCTCGCCGACCCGGCCGCGACCGCCGACTCGTTCGTGCGCCCCGGTCACGTGGTTCCGTTGCGCGCCAAGGTCGGTGGCGTCCTCGAGCGCCCGGGCCACACCGAGGCCGCCGTCGACCTGTGCCGGATCGCCGGTCTGGCCCCGGTGGCGGCGATCGGTGAGCTGGTCAACGACGACGGCACGATGATGCGTCTGCCCGAGGTCCTGGCGACCGGGGCCGAGCACGACCTCCCGGTCGTGACCATCGCCCAGCTCATCGCGTGGCGGCAGCGCCACGACCGCGTCGAGCGACTGGCCGAGACGACCCTGCCGACGCGTCACGGCGAGTTCGCCGCCGTGGCCTTCCGTGACCGGCTCACCGGCGACGAGCACGTCGCGCTCGTCAGCCCGGCCGGACTCGGCGGTCCGGTGCCCCTGGTGCGGCTGCACTCCGAGTGCCTCACGGGTGACGCCTTCGGCTCGCAGCGGTGTGACTGCGGCCCGCAGCTGCAGCGCTCCATGGAGCGGATCGGCGCCGAGGGCGGCGTCCTGGTCTACCTGCGCGGCCACGAGGGCCGTGGGGTCGGTCTGGTCTCCAAGCTCCAGGCCTATGCCCTGCAGGACCAGGGTTTCGACACCGTCGACGCCCAGCTCGAGCTCGACCTGCCGGTGGACGCCCGTGAGTATGCCGCCGGCGCGGCGATCCTCACCGAGCTCGGCATCGGCGCGGTGCGGCTGCTGACGAACAACCCGGCGAAGGTCGAGGCGCTGCGTGGTCACGGTGTCGAGGTGGCCGCCGTCGAGCGGATCTCCATCGCGGCCACGGCAGCGAACCGCGGATACCTGCGCACCAAGCGCGACCGGATGGGCCACGACCTGCTGCTGGACGCACTCGACAACGGAGAGACCGCATGAGCGGACATGGCGCCCCCGTCGTCCACGCGGACGGCAGCGGGCTGAGAGTGGCGGTCGTCGCCGCCTCGTGGCACACCGAGGTGATGGACGGCCTGGTCGCCGGAGCCGAGCGCGCGCCTCGCCGAGGCCGGCGTGCAGGATGCGCCGGTCGTCCGGGTCCCGGGCACGGTCGAGCTCACCGTGGCCTGCGCCCGTCTCGCCCCGGCGTACGACGCGCTGGTTGCTCTCGGGGTGGTCATCCGCGGCGGCACCCCGCACTTCGACTACGTCTGCTCCGGCGTCACCAACGGGCTGACCCAGGTGAGCGTCACGACCGGCATCCCGATCGGGTTCGGCGTGCTCACCTGTGACGACGACGCGCAGGCGCTCGACCGCGCCGGCCTGCCTGGGTCGAGCGAGGACAAGGGCCACGAGGCCGCGATGGCCGCAGTGGCCACGGCGGTCACCGTGGGGCAGCTGGCTCCCCGTAGGCTTGGCGCGTGAAGACTTTCGACGATCTCTACGCCGAGCTGGCCGACAAGGCCGTGAGCCGACCGGAGGGTTCGGGCACCGTGCGCGCGCTCGACGCCGGCGTGCATGCGCATCGGCAAGAAGATCGTCGAGGAGGCGGCCGAGGTGTGGATGGCGGCCGAGCACGAGGGCAAGGACCGGGCCGCCGAGGAGATCAGCCAGCTGCTCTACCACCTGCAGGTGCTGATGGTCGCCTCCGACATCTCGCTCGACGACGTCTACGCCCACCTCTAGAGAGCCACCATGCTGCGAATCGCCGTCCCCAACAAGGGATCCCTGTCCGAGCCGGCCGTCGACATGCTCCGCGAGTCCGGCTACCGCGTGCGCCGCGACGCCAAGGAGCTCGTCGTCAGCCGACGCCGACAACGAGGTGGAGTTCTTCTACCTGCGCCCCCGCGACATCGCCGTCTACGTCGGCTCCGGCACGGTGGACTGCGGCATCACCGGTCGCGACCTGCTGCTCGACTCCGGCAGCGCGGCGATCGAGGTGATGACGCTCGGTTTCGGTGGGTCCACCTTCCGGTATGCCGCCAAGCCGGGCACCTGCGCGCGCGTCGAGGAGATCGCGGGGCACCGCGTGGCCACGAGCTACCCCGGGCTGGTCGAGAAGCACCTCGCCGAGCACGGGGTCGGCGCCCAGGTCGTGCGTCTCGACGGCGCCGTCGAGACGGCGATCACCCTGGGCGTGGCCGACGTCATCGCCGACGTCGTCGAGACCGGCACGACGCTGCGCAACCAGGGCCTCGAGGTCTTCGGCGACCCCATCCTGCGCAGCGAGGCGGTGCTCATCCGCCGCGAGGGCTCACACGAGACGGCCGCCGTCGAGGTGCTGCGCCGCCGGCTCACCGGAGTGATCACCGCGCGCCACTACGTCATGCTCGACTACGACGTGCCGGTGGACCTCGTCGAGCAGGCCTGTGCCGTCACGCCCGGGCTCGAGTCGCCCACCGTGTCGCAGCTCCAGAACAAGGACTGGGCGGCGGTCCGGGCCATGGTGCCGCGGGCCCGCACCAACGCCATCATGGACGAGCTCTACGACCTCGGTGCGCGCGCGATCCTGGTGACCGACATCGCTGCCTGCCGGCTCTGACCTCGATGCGCCACGGCGAGCCTCCGACCGACGAGCAGGACAGCGTTCGCCCCCTTCCGACCCCGGCGGGGACGGTCGGTGGCGCTGGTCGCGGCCGTCCTGTCGGTCGTGATCTTCGTCGTCGATCGCCGTGTTCCTGCCGGGACCTGCCGACGGCCGGGAACTGGCAGGTCGGTGACCGCCTCTTCTTCGCGGGGCTCGGTGTGGCCATGGCGGCGCTCCTGTGGCGCTACGCCTCGATCCGGGCGACGCCGACGCGCGAGACGCTCACCGTCCGCAACCTGTTCACGACGCGGGTGGTCTCCTGGCGCTCGATCGTCGACGTCCGGTTCGCCGGGGGCGACCCGTGGGTCAGCCTCGAGCTCGAGGACACCGACGTGCTGGCCCTCATGGCGATCCAGAAGGCCGACGGCGGCGTTCGCCGGCGCCGAGGCCCGTCGGCTCGTCGCGCTCGTCCAGGCGCTCGGCCCCTCGGCCGACGAGCCCGGACGTCACGCTCGACTGACGCGGCCCGTGGCGAGGTTCAGTCGATCTTGGCGAGTCCGGGGCGCATCAGGGCACAGAGAGCCAGCTGGACGACCATCAGCAGCGAGAGGGTCATCCAGACCGCCGTGAAGCCGCCGGTCGCGTCGCGCACGGCGCCGAGGGTGGCCGGGCCCGAACGACGCCAGCGTGTAGCTCACGAAGAACGCCATACCGGCCAGGCGGGCGCTGGCCGACGGCGTTCGGGCGTAGTCGACCATCAGCACCAGGCCGATGGCGAACGAGGCGCCCTGCCCCAAGCCCAGCACGATGGCCCACCCCCAGGGCGCGGACGCCGGTGCCAGCCACAGCCCGACCTGGCCGGCCAGGCCCAGCAGCGGAGGCCGCGAGGAGCAGGAGGCGGTGGTCGCTGATCCGGTCGGTCAGCGCGGGCCCGAGCAGGCCGGAGACGAGCTGGGCAGCCGTGAAGGCCGACAGCAGGTATCCCGCGTGGGTCGGGTCCCAGCCGCGGGCGGTGTACGACGGCGCCAGCCACGCCAGCGAGGAGTAGAACTCCACGCGACTGCACCGACAGGTACGCCGCCACCAGCCAGGCCGTCGCGTGACCCCAGGGCAGGCGCGTCGGCGCGACGACGGCAGGGCTGGCGGCGCGGTGGCGCTGGTGTCCCGAGACGACCGGCAGCCAGGCGACAGCGCCCACGAGCGCGAGCACGGACCACGAGCCCAGCGAGGCCTGCCAGGACCCCAGCCAGCTCTGGAGCGGGACGGACAGGGCCGAGGAGGCGCCGGCGCCACTCATCATCGCCAGCATGTAGAGGCCCGTGACGAGCCCGGACCGCTCGGGCGGGAAGAGCTCCTTGACCAGGCCGGGCAGCAGCGTGCCACCGAGGGCGATGCCGACGCCGGCCACGAACGTGCCGGCATACAGGGGCCACACCTCGCCGCCGAGCGAACCGCAGCCCCAGGCCCACCGACCACGCAGCCGATGGCCACCTCCACGGAGGCGGCGGCCCCGAGCCGGGCGGCGACGCGCTGCGCGCCGGGCGCGAACAGTCCCATGCACAGGACGGGCAGGGTGGTCAGGGCGCCGAGGGCGGTGTTGGACAGGCCGAGGTCGGTCGCGATCGTCTGGGTCAGGGGCGGCACGCTGGCCATAGCGGTGCGCAGGTTCGCGGCCACCGCGACGAGCGCGACGCACAGGAACCAGACCGGGGGCAGGTGAGGGCGCTGGGAAGTCTGCGGAGTCTGGGGATTCATCGTCCCCGATTCTCTCAGGCTGGTCAGTACGGCTCGTCGGTGGTGTCGACGACCAGGTGGGCGCGCGCTCTGGTGCCGTCGGCGTCGTAGAGGGTCGCGCTCGTGCAGGGCCCAGCGCTGCCAGTGGTCGGCGTACTCGGGGTCGCGGGCGATGCCCCGCGCGTACCGCACCGCCTCGTCGGCCTCGACCCAAGCCAGCACCGAGGCCGAGGCACCCGCGGGCAGGGCCCCGGCAGCCACAGCCCTCCAGGACGACGACGTCGGAGGCCGGGAGCTGCACCCACTCGGCATACGCCCCCGCCGCCCAGTCCCAGCGGCGGTAGCGGGCGGGCCGGCCCGCTGTCAGCGGCTCCACGACCCACTCCTGGGCGCGCAGCGTGCCCTCGCGCAGGCCCGTCCCACCCGGGATAGAGGTCGTCCATGTGCACGGTCGGGGCGTCGAACGCCGCCGCCACCTCGGCCGCCAGGCAGGTCTTGCCCGCGCCGCTCGGACCGTCGATGGCGACCAGCCGGGTCCGGCCGCACCGGGGCGCGCTGGCCTCCACCAGGGCGACGATGGGCAGGGACGTGGTCGGCCGGCATGCGCCCCACCCTAGGTGGATACGATCCCCTCGTGAGCCTGGCTACCCGCGTGATCCCGTGCCTGGACGTCGACGCCGGCCGGGTCGTCAAGGGCGTCAACTTCGCGAACCTGCGCGACGCCGGTGACCCGGTCGAGCTGGCCAAGGCGTACGGCGACCAGGGCGCCGACGAGCTCACGTTCCTCGACGTCACGGCCAGCAGCAGCAACCGCGAGACGACCTACGACGTCGTGCGGCGCACCGCGGAGCAGGTGTTCATCCCGCTCACCGTCGGCGGCGGCGTGCGCTCGGCCGACGACGTCGACCTGCTGCTGCGAGCGGGCGCCGACAAGGTGGGCGTCAACACCGCCGCCATCGCTCGGCCGGAGCTCATCAGCGAGATCGCCGACCGCTTCGGGTCCCAGGTCCTGGTCCTGTCGGCGGACGTGCGGCGGCGGCGTGACCCGTCGGGTGAGCTGGCCGGCGGGTTCGAGGTGACGACGCATGGCGGTCGCACCGGCACGGGCCTGGATGCCGTCGAGTGGTGCGCGCGGGCCGCCGAGCTGGGTGCGGGCGAGATCCTGCTCAACTCGATGGACGCCGACGGCACCAAGGACGGCTTCGACCTCGAGCTCATCGCCCTGGTGCGCCGCGAGGTGCACGTGCCGCTGATCGCCAGTGGCGGCGCGGGCCGGGTCGAGCACTTCACGCCGGCGGTGCGGGCGGGCGCGGATGCGGTGCTCGCGGCGAGCGTGTTCCACTTCGGCGACCTCAGCATCGCTCAGGTGAAGGACGCGCTGCGCGCCGACGGCATCACCGTGCGCTGAAGGCGCGGCGCGGCGTCTCAGGCGAGTCCCGTCGGCGCGGCCCACAGGGCCTGGACGGCCGCGTGGTCGCCCACCTCCTCCAGCTCGGCCACGCGTCGACGGCCGTATGCCGCGAGGAGCAGCTCCGCCGGTGCGCCCCGCAGGACCACCGTGTCGCCGTCGGTCTCGGCGCCGCGCCTGCACGCGCTGCCCCTGCGGGGTCTCCAGGACGACGCCGACCGGGCTGCGGCGGAACATCAGCCGCGCGCTGCGGGTCAGCGCCTTCCAGACGGCAGCCGTCTCACGGGCGGACAGCTCGCGGCGGGGTCCAGGCGTCTCGTCGCCGCGCAGGACGTCCTCGTGGTGGACGAAGAGCTCGACGAAGTTCACCGTGTCGTCGACGGAAGGCACCCGCGCCGGCGACCAGACGGGCGGGCCGGAGCGCACGAGGTCGACGAGCTCGGGCCACGGCTTGGCGGCATACTCCCGCATGCCTCGCTCGGTGCGGGCGGCGAGCGCGGGCAGCCAGATGCCGGGCGCGAGGTCGGGCCGCCGGTCGCGCACCACGAGGTGAGCGGCGAGGTCCGCGGCGCTCCACGGGGAGCACAGGGTGGGCGCCTGGGGACCCACGTCGGCGAAGGTGGCACAGAGGGCGTCGCGCTCGATCCGAGCGAGGTGGGTCATGAGCCCATCATGCCGTCCGCGTGAGAGGGTTGGATCTCCCGCCCACCCGCTCGTCCCGGAGGTCAGCTGTGTCTGTCGACGCCGGTCCCTCGCTACGGCGCAGCCTGCGGATCGTCGGCGTGGGGGTCCGTCGCGAGCCGCGGTCGTTCGCGCTGGCCGTGGCGGGCAGCACCGTCTACGGCGTGATGACCGTGCTGACGGCCTGGGCCATCGGCCGCGTCACCCGCGAGGAGATCCAGCCGGCCGTCGCTGCCGGGCATGCGACGACCGCACAGCTGCTGGCCATCTTCGGCTGGGTGGCCGGCGTCGTGGTCGCCAACGTCGTCGGTGTCGTGATCCGCCGGATCGCCGCCGGGTTCACCATGTTCAACGTCGCCGCGGGCTTCCGGCGCGAGGTCACCCGCCAGTACCTGCGGCTCCCGCTGTCCTGGCACCACCGCCACCCCTCCGGGCAGCTGCTGTCCAACGCCAACGCCGACGTCGAGGCGACCTGGAACGTCTTCGCCCCGCTGCCCATGGCCATCGGCGTCGTCGTGATGCTCGTCGCCGGCGTCGTCGAGATGGTCCTGGTCGCTCCGGCCATGGCGCTGATCGGGCTCACCGTGTTCCCCGCCCTGTTCGTCGCCAACCTGGTGTTCCAGCGCGCCATGTCGCCCAAGGTGTCCCGGGCCCAGCAGCTGCGCGCAGAGGTCAGCGAGGTGGCCCACGAGAGCTTCGAGGCCGCGCTGGTCGTCAAGGCGATGGGCCGCGAGGAGCAGGAGGCGGCCCGGTTCGAGGAGGTCGCCCGGCGGCTGCAGGTGGCGAACGTCGACGTCGGCCGGACCCGCGGCACCTTCGACCCCGTCATCGAGGCCATCCCGACGCTCGGCACCCTGGCCGTGCTGGCGGTCGGCACCGAGCAGGTGTCCTCCGGAGCGCTGACCCCCGCGGCGGTGGTGCAGGTGGCCTACCTCATCTCCGTGCTGGCGTTCCCCGTGCGTGCCCTGGGCTGGGTGCTCGGTGAGCTGCCCCGGACGGTCGTCGGCTGGGACCGCGTCGACGCCGTGCTCCAGGCCCGCGGCGAGCTGCCCTTCGGGACGGCCACGGTGCCGAGGCGCGACGCCTCCGCCCTGCGGCTCGACTCCGTCGACTATGCCTACGAGGTGATCGACGAGCACGGGCAGCTCTCGCCGTTCCCGGCCCTGCACGGCGTCACCATCGAGGTCCCGGCAGGCTCGACCACGGCCCTGGTCGGACCGACCGGCTCGGGCAAGTCCACGCTGACCAACCTGACCCTGCGACTGGTCGACCCGACCAGCGGTGTGGTGACCCTCGACGGCATCGACCTGCGCGAGGTGGCCAAGGGCGGGGTGAGCGCGGCAGCCACGTTGGTCCCGCAGCAGACCTTCCTGTTCGACGACACCGTGCGCGGCAACATCACCCTGGGGGCCGACTTCGACGACGACCAGGTGTGGTGGGCGCTCGAGGTGGCCCAGGCGACGGGGTTCGTCCGCGACCTCCCGGCCGGTCTGGACACCAGGGTGGGGGAGCGGGGCGCCTCCCTGTCCGGTGGCCAGCGACAGCGGGTCGCGTTGGCCAGAGCCATCATCCGGCGGCCTCAGCTGTTGGTGCTCGACGACGCCACGAGCGCGGTGGACCCCGCGGTCGAGCTGCAGATCCTCGGCGCCCTGCGCGAGTCGAGCACCGAGACGACGGTGCTCGTCGTCGCCTACCGGATGTCCACCATCACCCTGGCCGACGACATCGTCTACGTGGAGCAGGGCCGGGTCCTCGACCACGGCACCCACGCGCAGCTGCTCGGCCGGTGCGAGGGCTACGAGCGCCTCGTCACGGCATACGCCAGAGAGGCCGCGGAGCGGGCCGCCGTCGCCGCCGACGAGCAGGGGGCGAGCGTATGAGCACCACCATGGAGGCGACGTCCAGCCTGGGCACCTGGGCGACCCTGCGCCGGGGCTTCGAGCTGTCCCCGGAGCTGCGCCGAGGGCTGGGCGTGACGCTGGCCCTGGCGGCGGTGACGACGGTGGGTCGCGTCGTCGTCCCGCTCGTGGTGCAGCAGACGACGGACCACGGGCTGCTCGGCAAGCAGGGGCCCGACCCGGCGCTCGTGTGGCGCTACGTCGGCCTCGCCGTCATCGCCGTTGTCGTGACCGCGACGACCGCGTATGCCGTGAACGTGCGGCTCTTCCGCGCGTCCGAGGCGGGCCTGGCGACGTTGCGGCTCAAGGGGTTCCGCCACATCCACGACCTGTCGATGCTCACCCAGAACACCGAGCGGCGCGGCTCCATGGTCGGCCGGGTCACCTCGCGACGTCGACACCATCAGCCAGTTCGTGCAGTCCGGCGGCATCACCCTGATCCTGAGCCTCGGGCAGATCGCGGTGGCGAGTGGGCTGATGCTCTACTACAGCCCGCTGCTCACCGCGGTCGTCTGGCTCTGCTTCGTGCCGGTGCTGTTCGTCGTCCGGCGCTTCCAGACGCATCGTGGGCCGTGCCTACACCGCTGTGCGGCGAGCGCGTCGGCGACCTGCTCGCCGCCGTCTCCGAGGCCGTCGTCGGCGCGGCGACGATCCGCGCCTACGGCGTGGAGGAGCGCACCGGGGAGCGGATCGACGAGGCCATCGAGGCCCATCGGCGCGCTGCCATCGGCGCGCAGGTGCGCTCCGTCGTGGCGTTCTCGTCGGGCCAGCTGGTCGCGGGGCTGACGCTGGCGGTGGTGCTCGTGGTCGGCACGGTGCAGGCGGCGGGCGGCCACCTCACCATCGGCGAGCTGCTCGCCTTCACCTTCCTCGTCAACCTGTTCACCCAGCCGGTGCAGCAGGCGACCGAGATCCTCAACGACCTCCAGAACGCCGTGGCGGGGTGGCGGCGCGTCATCGGCGTCATCGACACCCCGGCCGACGTCGCCGACCCCGGGCGACGCCGGCGACGGTGCTGCCGCGCGGGCCGATCACCGTGGACTTCGACGGGGTGTCGTTCGCCTACCCCGGCAGCCGAGACCGTGCTCCACGACGTCACGCTGTCCATCGCCCCGCGCTCGCGCATCGCGATCGTCGGCGAGACCGGCTCCGGCAAGTCGACGATGGCCAAGCTGCTGACCCGGCTCATGGACCCCACGGAGGGCGTGGTCCGCATCGACGGGGTCGACCTGCGCCAGCGTGCGGTTCTCCTCGCTGCGCGAGCGCGTGGTGATGGTGCCCCAGGAGGGCTTCCTGTTCGACGCGACGCTGCTGGAGAACGTCCGGTTCGGCCGGCCCGAGCGCGACCGACGAGGACGTCCAGCTGGCCCTGACCGAGCTGGGCCTGGACGCCTGGCTGGCCGGGCTTCCAGGGGGCCTGGCGACCGAGGTGGGCCAGCGCGGCGAGTCGCTGTCGGCGGGGGAGCGGCAGCTCGTCGCCCTGGCGCGCGCCTACCTCGCCGACCCCGACCTGCTCGTGCTCGACGAGGCCACCTCCGCGGTCGACCCCTCCACCGAGGTGCGCCTCCAGCGGGCCCTCGAGGGCCTGACCCGGGGTCGCACGTCGGTGGCCATCGCGCACCGCCTGTCCACGGCCGAGGCCGCCGACGAGGTGGTCGTCGTCGACCGGGGCCGGGTCGTCGAGCGCGGTCCCGCATCGCGTCCTGGTCACCCAAGGCGGGGTGTATGCCGCGCTGCACGCCTCGTGGGCGGCGCAGCAACGCGGCTGAGCGAGCGGGGGCGGGAAGACTGACGTGCAGAGGCGACGACGAGGTGGCGGCACGGCATACCGCTGAGCACGCTGGCGCGTCCGCGCCCCGGCCACTGCACGTCGTACCTCCCGCAGGTTGGCAGAATGGGGCCGTGACCTCACCGACTCCGCTGGACCCTGCGATCGCGGCCCGCCTCAAGCGAGACCCCGCCGGGCTCGTGGCGGCGATCGTGCAGCAGCACGACACCGGCGAGGTGCTGATGCTGGGCTGGATGGACGACGAGGCGCTGCGCCGGACGCTCAGCGAGGGCCGGGTGACCTTCTGGTCCCGCAGCCGAGGCGAGTACTGGCGCAAGGGCGACACCAGCGGCAACGTCCAGCTCGTCCGCTCGGTGGCCATCGACTGCGACGGCGACGCGCTGCTCGTGCGGGTCGACCAGGTGGGCGCCGCCTGCCACACCGGCGACCGCACCTGCTTCGACGCCGGCGACCTCGACGCGCAGGTGGGAGAGCCGTGAGCGACGTCGCTCCCGACCTGTCGTTCGGGTCGACCTGGCCGAGCCTGGAGACCTTCACGATCCTCGCCAAGGACCGCCGGCTCATCCCGGTCGTGCGCCGGCTCATGGCCGATGCCGAGACCCCGGTCGGCGTCTATCGCAAGCTGGCCAAGGACGCCCCCGGCACCTTCCTGCTGGAGTCCGCCGAGCACGGTGGCGTGTGGTCCCGCTACTCCATCGTCGGGGTGGCCAGCCACGCCACGCTGACCGAGCACGACGGCGAGGCGCACTGGGTCGGCGAGCCGCCGGCCGGGGTGCCGACCAGCGGCGACCCGCTCGAGGCGCTCCGCCAGACCGTCGCGGCCCTCGCCACCGACCCGATCGACGGCCTCCCGCCGCTGACCGGTGGGATGGTCGGCGCCGTCACCTACGACGCCGTCCGCCGCTGGGAGCGCGTGCCTGCGACGCTGCCCGACGAGCTCGGGCTGCCCGAGATCTCGATGATGCTGGCGACCGACCTGGCCGTGCTCGACCACTCCGACGGGTCGCTGCTGCTCGTGGCCAACGCCGTGAACTACGACGCCACCGACGAGCGGGTCGAGCAGGCCTGGGCCGACGCCATGTCGCCGCCTGGACGCGATGACGCGCGACCTGGCCGCCCCGGCGCCCAGCACCGTCGCCACCGTGGACCGCGAGTCCTTCGACCGCGCCCGCGCCGACGTCCGCAGCAACTTCTCCCAGGCCGACTTCGAGGAGATGGTCGAGCAGGCCAAGGAGGACATCCGCGCCGGCGAGGTCTTCCAGGTCGTGCTGTCGCAGCGGTTCTCCACGCCCTGCCCGGCCGACTCGCTGGACGTCTACCGCGCCCTGCGGTCGTCCAACCCGAGCCCCTACATGTACCTCCTGCGCCTCCCGGCAGCCGACGGCTCGACCTACGACGTCGTGGGCAGCTCGCCCGAGGCGCTCGTCAAGGTGACCGGGCGCAGGGCGATCACCCACCCCATCGCCGGGTCTCGGCCGCGGGGCAAGTCCCCCGAGGACGACCAGCGGCTCGCCGAGGACCTGCTCGCCGACCCCAAGGAGCGCTCCGAGCACGTCATGCTCGTGGACCTGGGGCGCAACGACCTCCAGCGCGTATGCCGTGCCGGCACCGTGGACGTCGTGGAGCTCATGACCGTGCGGCGCTACTCCCACGTCATCCACCTGGAGTCGACGGTGGTGGGGGAGCTTCAGCCGGACCGCACGCGCCTATGACGTCCTGGCCGCCACGCTTCCCGGCGGGCACCCTGTCCGGGGCTCCCAAGCCCCGGGCCCTGAGCCTCATCGAGCACTACGAGCCGAGCCGGCGCGGGGTCTACGGAGGCGTGGTGGGCTACCTCGACTTCCACGGCGACCTCGACATGGCCATCGCCATCCGCACCGCCGTGATCAAGGACGGCGTGGCCCACGTGCAGGCGGGCGCCGGGATCGTCGCCGACTCGGTCCCGACGGCCGAGTACGAGGAGACCGTCAACAAGGCTGCCGCCGCCCTGCGAGCGGTCGCCACGGCCGGCGCCCTGAGGACCGTCCGATGAGCCGGCTGCGGCTGACCTCCAAGGCCATGGTCATCGCTGCTCGCCGTCGGCGGGGCGCCTGCTCGTGCTCGTGAGCGGCTCGCGTGAGTGGGTCCACGGGTCGGTGCAGGACCCGCCTCGGGCGCCAGCCAGATCACCGGGACCGGCACCGAGGTGGCCTCGGGCCTGGCCGCGCTGGCGCTCGTGGGCGCCGCGGCCGCCCTCGCCAGCGCCACGTCGGGGCGGGTCGTGCGGCGAGTCGCCCTGGTCGTGCTCGCGCCTCGCCGCGCTCGGGCTGGGCGTGCTCGGCAGGACGGGTGCTCCACGACCCGTCGGGAGTCATGGGGTCGGTGGCCGCCCGCGCGCATGGGCCGCACCGGCTCGGTGCAGACGCATGTGACGACGACGGCCTGGCCGTGGCTGTGCCTCGTGGCCGGCCCTGCTGCTGCTCGTGGCCGCGGTCGGCGGCTGGGTGGGAGCCTCCTCGTGGCGCGGCCTGGGAGCGCGGTACGAGGCGCAGGGGACGACCACCGGAGCGCGCGGCCAGCGGGTCGCCAGCGACTGGGACCGCCTCGACGCAGGCGACGACCCCACGGCGCCGGAGCCCCGCGACCTGACACAATGAACCCGATACCCGCCGATGCCCTCGTCGACACCCGACCCACAGGAGCAGCAGCTCATGTCAGAGCACGAGATCCACGAAGACCACGGCCACAGCGTCGCCGCCTGGACGGCCGTCGTCATCATCCTGGTCGGCTCGGCCGTGGCGTCCCTGGCCGTGGTCCTGGCCAGCGTCCCGCTGTTCGTCGTGGGCATCGTGATCTGCGTCATCGGTGCCGCCGCCGGCAAGCTGCTCGGCATGGCCGGCTACGGCGCCAAGACGGTCAGCGGTGTCGACACCCCCGAGAGCAGCAAGCCGGAGATGGGCGTCAAGTGAGCTGAGCCGGCGTCCGGCTGGTGACCTCGCGTCCAGCTCGTGACCCGGCCCGGTGGCCTCAGGTCCGCTGGTTAGCCTGTCTGCATGCCCACCGTGCTCGACGACATCGTTGCCGGCGTCCGCGCCGACCTCGCGGACGCCGAGGCGGCCGTCCCGCGGGCCCGCGTCGAGCAGCTCGCGGCCGAGGCCCCTGCGGCGCTCGACGCCGAGGCGGTCCTGCGTCGGCCGGGCCTGTCGCTGATCGCCGAGGTCAAGCGGGCCAGCCCGAGCAAGGGCGCCTTGGCCGACATCGCCGACCCTGCCGCGCTCGCGTCGGCGTACGAAGCAGCCGGAGCCTCGGCCGTGAGTGTGCTCACCGAGCGCCGCCGGTTCAAGGGCTCCCTCGACGACCTCGACGCCGTGCGCAAGTCGGTGCGGATTCCGGTGCTGCGCAAGGACTTCATGGTCGAGGACTACCAGCTGTTCGAGGCGCGCGCCCACGGTGCCGACCTCATCCTGCTCATCGTGGCGGCGCTGACCCAGACCGATCTCGTCCGGATGCAGGCACTCGCTCGTGACCTCGGCATGACGGCCCTGGTCGAGGTGCACGACGAGGACGAGACCGCGCGGGCCGTCGACGCGGGCGCCACCGTCATCGGCGTCAACGCCCGCAACCTCAAGACGCTGGCCGTCGACCCCGACACGTTCGGCCGGCTGGCCCCGCTGATCCCGGACACGTGCGTGCGGGTGGCAGAGTCGGGCGTCACCGGCCCGGCCGACGCCGTTCGGTATGCCGCGGAGGGCGCCGGAGCCGTCCTCGTCGGCGAGGCCCTGGTCCGCGACGGCGACCCTCGCCGCGCGGCATACGACCTGGTTGCGGCGGGAGCACAGCGATGAACGAGACGGACGCGACGACGGGGATGACCCCCGAGCCGCTCAGCCGGCTGGGCCGCTTCGGCGACTTCGGTGGGCGCTACGTCCCCGAGGCGCTGATCCCCGCCCTGGAGGAGCTGGACGAGGCCCGCCGCAAGGCGATGGTCGACCCCGAGTTCCTCGGCGAGCTGGACCGTCTGCACCGCACCTACACCGGGCGGCCGAGCATCATCACCGAGGTGCCGCGGTTCGCCGAGCACGCCGGGCGGGCGCGGATCATCCTCAAGCGCGAGGACCTCAACCACACCGGCTCCCACAAGATCAACAACGTCCTCGCCCAGGCGCTGCTGACCAAGCGCATGGGCAAGACGCGCGTCATCGCCGAGACCGGCGCGGGCCAGCACGGGGTCGCCACGGCGACCGCCGCCGCTCTCATGGGCCTGGAGTGCGTCATCTACATGGGCAAGGTCGACACCGAGCGCCAGGCGCTCAACGTCGCGCGCATGCGGATGCTCGGCGCCACCGTGGTGGCCGTCCCCACCGGCAGCGCCACCCTCAAGGACGCCATCAACGACGCGCTGCGCGACTGGGTCACCAACGTGGGCAACACCCACTACATCCTCGGCACGGTCACCGGCCCGCACCCGTTCCCCGAGATGGTGCGCGACTTCCACCGCATCATCGGCGTCGAGGCCCGTGGGCAGGTGCTCGACGTCACCGGCCGGCTGCCCGACGCCGTCATCGCCTGCGTGGGCGGCGGGTCCAACGCGATGGGCATCTTCCACCGCTTCATCGACGACGCCGCGGTGCGCCTCATCGGCATCGAGGCCGGCGGCACCGGAGTCGAGTCGGGCCGGCACGCCGCCCGCTTCGCCGCCAGCTCGCCGGGCGTCCTGCACGGCACCTTCAGCTACCTCATGCAGGACGACGACGGCCAGACCCTCGAGTCCCACTCCATCTCGGCCGGCCTGGACTACCCCAGCGTCGGTCCCGAGCACGCCTACCTGCGCGACACGGGCCGGGCCGAGTACCGCTACGCCACCGACGAGCAGGCCATGCACGCGTTCGAGCTGCTGTGCCGCACCGAGGGCATCATCCCCGCCCTGGAGTCCGCGCACGCGCTCGCCGGCGCGATCGAGGTCGGTCGCGAGCTGGGCCCCGAGGCCCTGCTCCTGGTCAACCTGTCCGGGCGGGGCGACAAGGACATGCACACGGCCGCCGAGTACTTCGGCCTCATCGACGACAGGGACGGTGTCCAGTGAGCATCGGCGTCTCCGAGGTGCTGCGGCGCTGCCACGACGAGGACCGGGCCGCGCTGGTCGGCTACCTGCCGGTCGGGTTCCCCTCCGTCGAGGGCTCGGTCGAGGCGATGGTGACCATGGTCGAGGCCGGGGTCGACATCGTCGAGGTGGGCGTGCCCTACAGCGACCCGCTCATGGACGGCCCGGTGATCGCGTATGCCGCGGACCAGGCCCTCAAGCGCGGCGTGCGGGTGGCCGACGTCTTCACCGCGACCCGTGCCGTGCGCGACGCCGGCGCGCCTCCGTTGGTGATGAGCTACTGGAACCTCATCCTGCGCCACGGGCCCGGCGAGTTCGCCCGCGACCTGGCCGCGGCGGGTGGCGCCGGCATCATCACCCCCGACCTGGTCCCCGACGAGGCCGGTCCCTGGATCCAGGCCAGCGACGAGACGGGCCTGGACCGCATCTTCCTCGTCGCGCCGAGCTCGACCCCCGAGCGCCTCGCCTACGTGACCCGCCAGTGCCGTGGCTTCGTCTATGCCGTGTCGCACATGGGCGTGACCGGCGCGCGGACCTCGATGGGCGACGCCGCCGAGGTGATCGTGCGCCGCACGCGCGAGGTCACCGACCTGCCGGTCTGCGTGGGCCTGGGCGTCTCCAACGGCGACCAGGCGGCCGAGGTCGGCGCCTACGCGGACGGGGTGATCGTGGGCTCGGCCCTGGTGCGCTGCCTCACCGAGGCAGCCGACCTGGAGTCGGGTCTGAAGGCCCTGCGCGGGCTCGTCGAGGAGCTGGCTGACGGCGTGCGCCGGGGACGCTGACCGGTGCCCGACCTGCGCAGTCGCCCGCCTGCTCGACGTGATCGGCCTGCTGGCCCGTCTCGTCCTGGGGGCGGTGGTGCTCGTGGCGGGCGCGCTCAAGGTGGGTCATCCCGAGACCTCGGCGCGCTCGGTCCGGGCCTACCAGCTGCTGCCCTTCGACGTGGCCGGCTATGTCGGCTACGCCCTGCCGGTCCTCGAGATCGCTGTGGGCGTCCTGCTGGTGCTGGGGCTGTTCACCCGGGTCAACGCGGTCATCGGCGGCCTGCTCATGGCGGCGTTCGTCGTGGGCATCGCCAGCGCCTGGGCCCGCGGGCTGTCCATCGACTGCGGCTGCTTCGGCCATGGGGGAACCATCGCCGCCTCCCAGACGCAGTACCCCCAGGAGATCGCCCGTGACCTCGGGCTGCTCGCCTGCGCCGCCTGGCTGGCGGTCCGCCCGCACACGGCATACGGCCTCGACCGCGTGCTCTTCCCGGGAGCCGCCTCCCTGACCGCCACCGCCGACGAAGGAACCACCGCATGAGCAACGCCGCCGCCCGCCGGAGCAAGATCGAGGCGGCCGCGCCACGCGGTGGTGGGCCGAACCGCGTGGTCGTCGCCACCGTCGTCGTCGTGCTCGTCCTGGCTGCGGTCGTCACGGCCGTCATCCTCGGGAGCCCGGAGCAAGGGCGCAGGCCGACTCGGCAGGGGGGTCGGCGCTGCCCAAGAACGTCGCGGCGATGGGCGCCGGCATCGTGGTGAACCCCGGCGCGCCCTCGACGGTGCCGACCATGGACCTCTACGAGGACTTCCAGTGCCCGGTCTGCGGCCGGTTCGAGCAGCTCTACGGGCCGCAGGTCACCCAGCTCGCCGCCCAGAACCGCGTCAGGCTCGTCGTCCACATGCTCAGCTTCCTCGACGACAAGCTGCGCAACGACAGCTCCAACCGGGCGGCGAACGCAGCCGCCTGCGCGGCTGACGCCGGCCGGTTCTTCCCGTTCCACGCAGCGGTCTTCGCGGGGCAGCCGACGCAGGAGGGGGCGGGCTACACCGACGCCCAGCTGGCCGGCTTCGCGCAGACCGCCGGCATCACCGGCCCGGCGCTGCAGACCTGGCAGTCCTGCTACTCCGCCAAGAGCGCACAACCAGTACGTCGCGTCGGTGCAGGACCAGGCCGACAAGGACCACGTCAACGGCACCCCCACGATCAGGCTCAACGGCAAGGACGTGCCGCTCTCCTCGCTCACGAGCGCCCAGTCCCTCGACGACGCCGTCAAGGCAGTGAAGCAGTGATCCGCTCCCTGCCCGCCTCGATCCCGAGCCCCACCACAGGGGTCTGGCATCTCGGCCCCTTCCCGATCCGCGCCTACGCCCTGTGCATCCTGGCCGGCATCGTCGTCGCCGTCTGGATGACCGGCCGCAGGCTGGTCGACCGCGGCCACCGGCGTGAGCTGGCCATCGACATCTCGGCCTGGGCGGTGCCGTTCGGCATCGTGGGCGGACGGCTCTACCACGTCATCACCACGCCGCAGCCGTACTTCGGCGCCGGCGGCCACCCCATCCGCGCGCTCTACATCTGGCAGGGCGGTCTCGGCATCTGGGGCGCGGTGGCCCTCGGCGCCCTCGGCGCCTGGATCGGCGCGCGACGCCAGGGCGTGCCCTTCCTCGACTTCGTCGACGCCGCGGCTCCGGGTGTCGCCGTGGCGCAGGCGCTGGGCCGGTGGGGCAACTGGTTCAACAACGAGCTCTACGGGCGGCCGACCTCCGTCCCCTGGGGGCTGACCATCCACGAGTGGGACCAGTCGGCCGGGCACGCCGTCCGCGACGCCGCCGGTCACCCCGTGGTGCTCGGCACCTTCCAGCCCACGTTCCTCTACGAGTCGCTGTGGTGCCTGCTGCTCGCCCTGGGGCTGGTCCTGGCCGACCGCAGGCTCGCCCTGCGACGCGGGCAGGTCTTCGGGCTCTACGTGGCGGGCTACCCGCTGGGCCGGATCGTGTTCGAGCTGATGCGCAGCGACGAGGCGAACCACATCCTCGGGCTGCGCGTGAACGTCTGGACCAGCATCGTCGTGTTCCTGTTCGGCGTCTTCCTGGTCTGGTGGGCGCGACGCCGGGAGCCGGCGCGTCTCCGCGCCGTCGCCATCTCAACATCCGGAATGAGCCGGCTCACATAGCGGGACGAGAGGGGCACCGGCTATTCTGCCTGCAGCCGTGGCCAAGGCCGTCCACGAGCATGACCGATGTGCCCTCCACGAGACCGGACCGCTGACGACTCAGCTCTCGGGTCAGAGGTCACAACGCTTTGACCCCACAAGGACGGTGACCCGAACGTGACTTTCGCGCGCTTCTCCGCCCAGCCCGCGGACACCGGGCTGTACCGCCGCGAGTTCGAGCACGACGCCTGCGGCGTCGCGCTGGTCGCCACGATGCGGGGGAGTGCCGGGCACGACATCGTCGACCACGCCCTGACAGCGCTGCGCAACCTGGAGCACCGCGGCGCCACGGGCGCCGACCCCCTCGTGGGCGACGGCGCCGGCATCCTGACGCAGGTCCCCGACGCCTTCCTGCGCGAGGCGGTGGACTTCGACCTCCCTGTCGCGGGCGCGTATGCCGTGGGCATCGCCTTCCTGCCGCAGGACGGCGACGAGCGCGCGAGCGTGGTGGAGCGGATCGAGGCCATCGCCGCCGAGGAGGGGCTGCGCGTCCTCGGCTGGCGCGACGTGCCGGTGGCCGCCGAGCTGGTGGGCCAGACCGCCCGTGACTGTATGCCGTTCTTCCGGCAGCTCTTCGTCGCCGCCTCGGCGGGGCGCATGGTGGGCCTCGGGCTCGACCGGCTGGCCTTCTGCCTGCGCAAGCGCGCCGAGCGCGAGACCGAGGTCTACTTCCCGTCGCTGTCCTGCCGCACCCTCGTCTACAAGGGCATGCTCGACGACGGGCCAGCTCGAGCCGTTCTTCCCCGACCTGTCGGACCGCCGGTTCGAGACCCAGCTGGCGCTGGTGCACTCCCGGTTCTCCACCAACACCTTCCCGAGCTGGCCGCTGGCCCACCCCTACCGGCTGATCGCCCACAACGGCGAGATCAACACCGTCAAGGGCAACCGGAACTGGATGCGGGCGCGCGAGAGCCAGCTCGTCTCCGACCTGATCCCCGGCGACCTCGAGCGGCTGTTCCCCATCTGCACGCCCGGGGCGTCCGACTCGGCGTCCTTCGACGAGACCCTGGAGCTGCTGCACCTGGGCGGTCGCTCGCTGCCCCACGCCGTCCTCATGATGATCCCGGAGGCCTGGGAGAACCACGAGGAGATGGACGCCGAGCGCCGGGCCTTCTACGAGTTCCACTCGACGTTCATGGAGCCGTGGGACGGCCCCGCCTGTGTGACCTTCACCGACGGCTCCCTGATCGGCGCGGTCCTGGACCGCAACGGCCTGCGCCCCGGCCGCTACTCGGTGACCGACGACGGGCTCGTGGTGCTGGCGTCCGAGGCCGGGCGTGCTCGACCTCGACCCGACCCGCGTGGTCCGCAAGGGCCGGCTCCAGCCGGGCCGGATGTTCCTCGTCGACACCGAGCACGGCCGCATCGTGTCCGACGACGAGGTCAAGTCGTCGCTGGCCTCCCAGCAGCCGTACGAGGAGTGGCTGCACGCCGGCCTGATCCACCTCGAGGACCTGCCCGAGCGCGAGCACATCGTGCACACCGCCGCCTCGGTCGCGCGCCGGCAGCAGACCTTCGGCTACACCCAGGAGGAGCTCAAGATCCTCCTGTCGCCGATGGCCAGGACCGGGGGAGAGGCCCTGGGGTCGATGGGCACCGACACGCCCATCGCCGTGCTGTCCGACCGCCCGCGGCTCATCTTCGACTACTTCACCCAGCTGTTCGCCCAGGTGACGAACCCGCCGCTCGACGCCATCCGCGAGGAGCTGGTGACCTCGCTCGGCACGGTCATCGGGCCCGAGGGCAACGCCCTGGCGGCCACCCCCGCGCACGCCCGCCAGGTGGTCCTGCCCTTCCCGGTCATCGACAACGACGAGCTCGCCAAGATCGTGCACGTCAACGCGGACGGCGACCTGCCCGGCTACGCGACCCACGTGGTGCGCGGCCTCTACGACGTCACCGGCGGCGCGCGAGGCGATGCAGGCCCGGCTCGAGGAGATCTTCGCCGAGGTCTCGCAGGCCATCGCCGAGGGCGCCCGGTTCGTCGTGCTGTCCGACCGCGACTCGGGTCGCGACTTCGCGCCGATCCCGTCGCTGCTGCTGACCTCGGCCGTCCACCACCACCTCATCCGCGAGAAGACCCGCACGCTGGTCGGCCTGCTCGTGGAGGCCGGCGACGTGCGCGAGGTGCACCACGTCGCGCTGCTCATCGGGTATGGCGCCGCGGCGGTCAACCCGTACCTCGCGATGGAGTCGGTCGAGGACCTCGTCCGCTCCGGCGCCATCGAGGGCGTGGACCCCGAGAAGGCCGTCAAGAACCTCATCAAGGCGCTCGGCAAGGGCGTCCTGAAGGTCATGTCCAAGATGGGCATCTCGACGGTGGCGTCCTACCGCGGTGCGCAGGTGTTCGAGGCGATCGGCCTGTCCCAGGAGCTGGTCGACCGCTACTTCACCGGCACCGTCTCCCAGCTGGGTGGCATCGGGCTCGACGTGATCGCGGCCGAGACCGCGGCCCGGCACGCCGCGGCATACCCGCCGGACGGCGTGCGCCTCCCGCACCGCAAGCTCGCGGTGGGCGGCGAGTACCAGTGGCGCCGCGAGGGCGAGCCGCACCTCTTCGACCCCGACACCGTGTTCCGGCTGCAGCACTCGACGCGGCAGCGGCGCTACGACATCTTCAAGCAGTACACCCAGCGCGTCGACGAGCAGTCCGAGCGGCTGATGACCCTGCGCGGGCTGTTCGAGCTCACCGGCTCGGCCGAGCGGCCGCCGGTGCCGATCGAGGAGGTCGAGCCGGTCAGCGCGATCGTCAAGCGCTTCAACACCGGCGCCATGTCGCTACGGCTCGATCAGCCAGGAGGCCCACGAGACCCTGGCCATCGCGATGAACCGGCTCGGCGGCCGCTCCAACACCGGCGAGGGCGGCGAGGACGTCGAGCGGCTGCTCGACGACGAGCGGCGCTCGGTCATCAAGCAGGTCGCCTCCGGCCGGTTCGGTGTCACGTCGCTCTACCTGACCAAGTCCGGCGACATCCAGATCAAGATGGCGCAGGGCGCCAAGCCCGGCGAGGGCGGCCAGCTGCCCGGCCACAAGGTCTACCCGTGGGTCGCCAAGACGCGGCACTCCACGCCGGGCGTCGGCCTGATCAGCCCGCCGCCGCACCACGACATCTACTCCATCGAGGACCTCGCCCAGCTGATCCACGACCTCAAGAACGCCAACCCCGAGGCCCGGATCCACGTCAAGCTCGTCTCCGAGGTCGGCGTCGGCACCGTGGCGGCGGGCGTCTCCAAGGCGCACTCCGACGTCGTGCTCATCTCCGGCCACGACGGCGGCACCGGCGCCTCGCCGCTCACCTCGCTCAAGCACGCGGGTGGCCCCTGGGAGATCGGTCTCGCCGAGACCCAGCAGACGCTGGTCCTCAACAGCCTGCGCGACCGCATCGTCGTGCAGTGCGACGGCCAGCTCAAGACCGGTCGCGACGTCGTCATCGCGGCGCTGCTCGGTGCTGAGGAGTTCGGGTTCGCCACGGCGCCGCTGGTGGTGTCCGGCTGCGTCATGATGCGGGTCTGTCACCTCGACACCTGTCCGGTCGGCATCGCGACCCAGAACCCCGAGCTGCGGGCCCGCTTCTCCGGCAAGCCGGAGTTCGTCGAGACGTTCTTCGAGTACATCGCCGAGGAGGTGCGCGAGCACCTCGCGGCGCTGGGCTTCCGCTCGGTCGAGGAGGCCATCGGCCAGGTGTCGGTCATCGACGCCAGCCGCGCGGTCGCCCACTGGAAGGCCGCGGGTCTCGACCTGTCGCCCATCTTCGCCGACGTCCAGAGCCCCGACGGCTCCGCCCGCCGCAACACCACGGTCCAGGACCACGGCCTCGAGAAGGCGCTCGACCACAGCCTCATCGCCCTGGCGCGCGAGGCGATCAACGACGGCACCCCGGTCACCGGCGAGGTCGCGGTGCGCAACGTCAACCGCACGATCGGCACCCTGCTGGGGCACGAGGTCACCAAGGCCCATCCGCACGGGCTGCCCGACAACACGATCGACCTGACCCTGACGGGTTCGGCGGGCCAGTCCCTGGGCGCCTTCCTGCCCAAGGGCATCACGCTGCGGCTCTTCGGCGACGCCAACGACTACGTCGGCAAGGGCCTGTCGGGTGGCCGGATCGCGGTGCGGCCGGACCGGGCCGCGGCGCTGCCGGCCGAGCAGAACGTCATCGCCGGCAACGTCATCGGCTACGGCGCGACGACCGGCGAGATCTACCTGCGCGGCAAGGTCGGCGAGCGGTTCTGCGTGCGCAACTCGGGCGCGACCGCGGTGGTCGAGGGTGTCGGTGACCACGGCTGCGAGTACATGACCGGAGGCACGGTCCTGGTGCTCGGACCGACGGGCCGCAACTTCGCGGCCGGGCATGTCCGGTGGCGTCGCGTACGTCCTCGACCTCGACCACGAGCGCGTCAACAGCGAGCTCGTCGGCCTGTCGGCACTGCGCCCCGACGACGAGCCGGTCGTGCGCGAGCTGCTCGAGCAAGCACGTCCAGTGGACCGAGTCCACGGTGGCCACCGCGCTGCTGTCCGACTGGGAGGCGGTGCGCGAGCGGTTCACGCTCGTCCTGCCGCGGGACTACCAGCGCGTCCTCGACGTGCGCGCCGCCGCTGAGGCAGAAGGACTCGACGTCAACGGCTCCGAGGTGTGGGAGCGGATCATGGAGGCCTCCCGTGGCTGACCCCCAGGGATTTCTGAAGACCCGCGAGCGCGAGCTGCCGGCCCGCCGGCCGGTTCCGGTGCGCATCCGAGACTGGAAAGAGGTCTACGAGGAGCAGGAGCTCGGGCAGCTGCAGCGCCAGGCCGGGCGCTGCATGGACTGCGGCATCCCGTTCTGCCACAGCGGCTGCCCGCTGGGCAACCTCATCCCCGAGTGGAACGACCTGGCCTGGAAGGGCGACTGGCGCGAGGCGATCGAGCGGCTCCACGCCACCAACAACTTCCCGGAGTTCACCGGTCGCCTCTGCCCGGCGCCGTGCGAGACGGCGTGCGTCCTGGGCATCAACCAGCCTGCGGTGACGATCAAGCAGGTCGAGGTCACGACGATCGACCGCGCCTTCGACTCCGGCTACGTGCTGCCGCAGGCGCCCGAGCGCCTGTCGGGCAAGACGGTCGCCGTCGTCGGGTCGGGTCCGGCGGGCCTGGCCGCTGCCCAGCAGCTGACGCGCGCCGGGCACACGGTCGCGGTCTACGAGCGTGCCGACAAGCCCGGTGGGCTGCTGCGCTACGGCATCCCCGAGTTCAAGATGGAGAAGTCCGTCCTCGACCGCCGCATCGCCCAGATGGAGGCGGAGGGCACCCGTTTCCGCAGCGGCGTCGACGTGGGCACGGACGTCACGGGCAAGCAGCTGCGCGACCGCTACGACGCCGTGGTCCTGGCCATCGGCGCGACCGTCCCGCGTGACCTGCCGGTCCCGGGGCGCGAGCTCGACGGCGTCATGCAGGCCATGGAGTTCCTCCCTCCGGCCAACCGGGTCGCGCTCGGCGAGACGGTTCCCGGTCAGGTGACGGCCGAGGGCAAGGACGTCATCGTCATCGGCGGAGGCGACACCGGTGCCGACTGCATCGGCACGTCGCACCGCCAGGGCGCGCGTTCGGTGACGAGCCTCGAGATCATGCCGCAGCCGGGCGAGGACCGCTCGCCGAACCAGCCGTGGCCGACCTACCCGATGCTCTTCCGGATCGCCTCGGCTCACGAGGAGGGCGGCGACCGGGTGTATGCCGCGTCGACCAAGCAGATCCTCGGCGAGGACGGCAAGGTCACCGGCATACAGGTCGTGGACGTGCGCCTGGGCGACAAGGGGTTCGAGGAGGTCGAGGGCACCGAGCGGGTGCTGCCGGCCCAGCTCATCCTGCTGGCCATGGGCTTCCTGGGGCCGCAGGGCGCCGGGGTCGTCGAGCAGCTCGAGGTCGAGCTCGACGAGCGCTCCAACGTCAAGCGCGACCGGGACTTCATGTCTTCGGTGCCAGGGCGTGTTCGTGGCCGGCGATGCCGGCCGTGGGCAGTCGCTCATCGTCTGGGCCATCGCCGAGGGACGCTCGGCCGCCGCGGGGGTGGACCGGTTCCTCACCGGGCACTCGGCCCTGCCGCGACCGGTCAACCCGACCGACCGGCCGCTGGTCGTCTAGCGGGGTCCGACACCCTGTCCGCAGAGTGACCGGGGTCACGTCGGCATGCGGTCGACCGATAGGCTCAAACCCATGCGCCGCGCCAAGATCGTCTGCACCCTGGGCCCCGCTGTCTCCTCTCCGGAGCGGATCCGTGAGCTGGTCGCCGCCGGCATGGACGTCGCCCGGCTCAACCTCTCCCACGGGGCCTACTCCGACCATGAGGCCATCTATCGCCAGATCCGCGAGGCGAGCGACGAGAGCGGCCACGCGGTCGGCATCCTGGTCGACCTGCAGGGTCCCAAGATCCGCACGGCGCGCTTCAAGGACGGCCCGGTGGAGCTGGCGGAGGGCGACGTCTTCACCATCACCACCCGTGAGGTCGACGGCGACAAGCACGAGGTCGGCACGACGTACAAGGGCCTGCCCGGCGACGTCAACCCCGGCGACATGCTGCTCATCGACGACGGCAAGGTGGCCCTCGAGGCGACCGAGGTGACGGACACCGACGTGCGCACCGTGGTCCGGGTCCCGGGGACGGTGTCCAACAACAAGGGCATCAACCTGCCGGGGGTCGCGGTCTCGGTGCCTGCCCTGTCCGAGAAGGACAAGGAGGACCTGCGCTGGGCCCTGCGGCTGCGCGCCGACATGATCGCGCTGTCGTTCGTCCGCTCCGCCTCCGACCTGGACGACGTGTACGAGGTGATGGACGAGGTCGGCGTGCGCCTGCCGGTCATCGCCAAGATCGAGAAGCCGCAGGCGGTCGACAACCTCCAGCAGATCATCGCGGCGTTCGACGGCGTCATGGTGGCCCGCGGCGACCTCGGCGTGGAGCTGCCGCTCGAGGAGGTGCCGATCGTCCAGAAGCGCGCGATCGAGCTGGCCCGTCGCCAGGCCAAGCCGGTCATCGTCGCGACCCAGGTGCTCGAGTCGATGATCGAGAACCCGCGCCCCACCCGGGCCGAGGCCTCCGACGCGGCGAACGCCGTGCTCGACGGCGCCGACGCGCTGATGCTGTCGGGCGAGACCAGCGTCGGAGCCCACCCGATCGAGGCCGTGCAGCATGATGGCGCGCATCATCGAGAGCACCGAGGAGCACGGGCTCGAGCGCATCCCGCCGCTGGGCACGCGCCCGCACACCATGGGCGGCGCGGTGTCGGCCGCGGCCGTCGAGATCGGCGAGCTCCTGGGGGCCAAGTACCTCATCACCTTCAGCCAGTCCGGCGACACCGCCAAGCGGATGTCCCGCATCCGCCCGCGCATCCCGATGCTCGCCTTCACGCCCGAGCAGCACACGCGCTCGCGGCTGGCGCTGGCGTGGGGCATCGAGACGTTCCTCGTGCCGATGGCTCGGCACACCGACCAGATGGCGCGACAGGTCGACCTGACCCTGCTGGCCAACGGCCGGGCCAAGGAGGGCGACCTCGTCGTCATCGTGGCCGGGTCCCCGCCCGGCATCCCCGGGTCGACCAACGCGCTGCGGGTCCACAAGATGGGCGACGCCATCAACAAGGTGGCGCCGGCCTACGAGGACCTCGACACCGGAGCCTGAGCAGGGCCGGACGTTATGCTGTCCCCGCGCCGCGGCAGCGCGGCACGCCGAAGTGGTGGAATGGCAGACACGGAGCACTCAAAATGCTTTGCCCGAAAGGGCGTGCGGGTTCAAGTCCCGCCTTCGGCACCCAGCTGACCTGCGGATCATGACCCGGATCGCGTTCTGTCCCCGCCGGTCCACCAGAGGGTGGACCGGGAGGTGAGCCTGCAAGGCGAGTTCCATGGCGCAGGTCGGCGCGGGAGTCCCACACGCGAGGTTCGCCGATACCGGCCGGTCGGCCCGTCCTAGCTGTGCGGCGGGAACTCCTCGGACAGGTACAGCTGGAGGGACGCGCCGAGAGTTGAGTCGAGGGGCCCCTTGGCACGCACGAGCGCGGCAAGGGTGTTTTGGCCAAGGATGTGGGTGCCGTGCAGCTGTAGGTCCGGTAGCCCGAGGGGGAGCACCCCGTCGATGAAGCACAGGGCCGCGACCACGGGCACGGCCTGGCGCCCGTCTGCGTCCAGGGCGGCCCGGACGGCGGAGGCGCGCCGGGCGGTGGCTGAGGCCGCGGCCGTCATGAGGCGGCCGCCGACCAGCAGGTCGGAGGGGGTGTTGTCCCCGGCGGTCGGTCGCAGCTCGATCAGGGCGTTCTTGTGGTGTTTGACGTCGATGACGTAGACGCCGGAGGCGGTCACGGCCAGGTACTCGACCAGACCGCGCTGGCCGGGCACGCGGCGTCGATGGAGGGTGTGAACCCCGTATTCGCAGGATGCGTGCAGCAGCTCGCCTACCGCGTCCACCGGCCCCGGGCCCGCCTTGGCCACGCTCTTGTGGGACCGGAACGCGCGCACGGTCAGCACGCGGGCGAATAGGCCGAGCCGACCACGGTGAGAGCCGGCGGCCTGCGTGCGTTGCGCGGCTTCGCGCCGGGAGGCTCGAGTGGGCAGCGTCGTCGGCGCGGCGGCTTCCGGCGGGGCCGACGTCAGCGCGCAGAAGCCGGTGTTTGAGGCCGGGTCGGTCGTCACCGTGGTCTCGGGGACGTCCGAATCGGCTTTCAGGGCGGCCAACGTCGCCGCGATGGTGGCCACATTGTCTGTCCACCGGTCGGGTAGCGCGGCCGTGTCGGCTGTGACGGTGAGCCGGGCCGGTCGAACGCGGGTGACCTCGCGCAATGCGTGCTGAGGGCTCCTGCGGGGCAGGCCCACACTGGGCATCGTGGGCTGGAAGCGCGGGACTGCTCGCACCTCCGCGGCGGCCGCACCCGCCTGGTCCGCGTGTTCTGCCATCTGCACCACCTTTCCCCCTCGGCTTTACGACAGTTTGGTCCAAGGGAGGGTGCGGGTGTGTCGCTTTGGGCGAAGATGGGCGTTTTCGGGTAGGGGAGGGGTAAATACTTCGGTGGATATTGTCCGAGGTTCTTCAATTCGCCGCGACCGTGAGCGCGAACCGGTATAAGCCGGGCCTCTTCGCCGGGTGGCAGGGCGCAAGCCGAGTCCAGAACAGTGGTGCACGACTGGTGACGGCTTGGGCCTAGCCGCGGGCGCGGTGACCACGCTGGCCGTCCGCAGAACCCAGCACGTCCGGAGAAGTATCCTGTTCGGACGCGCCTCGGACCAGGTGGCGCTGCCGGGCTGGCTCCCGTAGTGGGTCACCGCGGCGGCTCTGGGTCAGAGCTACCGCCCCGGGCAGCCTGACCAGGTACGGCCTGCCGAAACCACCGCATCGTCTGGACCAGTCCCACCCGGTCCGGTCCGTGGTGATCCGGGACCGGTTCGCGTCAGCTGACGAAATGTTCCGGTGTTCGTCCTCCGCGCGTTCCAACCACAGTCACCTACCTGCAGGACGGCCCCGAGCGAACGGCCCTCGTCGCGGCCTACGAGACCCCGACGCCGCTGGAGTCAAAGGACCAGCTCGCACCGGCGCTGACCCCCGAGCGCTCCACGCCGTTGACAGCGCCGAGCTGGACGTGCCTGTAGGGCGTCCTGACACAGAGACGAGTCATGACCGCGCGGACCGCGGCAACGCGGGACTTCACGCAGGATCGGTGTCGGGCCAGGGGGTCGTAGTCGCGGGTGTCAGTTGGACAGCGGTGCTTCGGTTCGGGGGTGCGGCTCGAAGAGGGACCCGACCCCGAGCTGTCCAGGCCGAGCAGGGTTGCTGCTACTGATGCTCCGGCCACATCGGCCGCCTCGGGTGCCCGCTTGCGGGTGGGCCAGAGGGCGATGGGCGCCGCGACGAGCGCAAGGGCGATGCCGACGGGCAGTATGTGGGACTGGATGGCTGGCTGGTGGACCCACACTGCGGCCCTACCGATGTAGGGGATGACGCCCACGACGCGGTAGGAGTTGATGCCGCGCAGAGTGACGGTCCACGGGTCTGGTACCCGGCTGGCGTCGCCCTTGGTCTTGATGGTGGTGATGCCACCGGTGCGGGTCAGGGTCGGGATGCGGTGCATGAGAGCTTGGCCGGGGTGTACGGGTCATGGAAGACGATGACGTCTCCGGCGTGGACGACGGTGACTGGCACCCGCTGGGTGATGACGACTCCGCCAAGGGGGAGCTTCGGCGTCATGCTCGAGGACAGGACCGGGCGTACCTGGTAGGCGCCGGAGAACACGGCAGCTCCGGCGCCCAGGAGGCGAGCCATCGGCCGTTCGGCGCATTTCAATGTGTGGGCGTTCGACGCTAAGTGGTTGGCGCGGCGATACGGCTTCGTCGCGCCCTTTTCGGTTGGGCCGGGCCTAGCCGGAGATGGAGCTGAGGGCCATGGCCATGACAGCGCCGTGTACCTCGACGAACGCTTGCAAATGTGAGGGCCGCATGGGAGAGGAGCTTTGTGATGCGGCTGTCGCGCGGCGGTGAAAACCGAACGCATCCCACACGGTGTTCGCCGTCAGGTACCCGGCAATGACGCAACACGCATGAAGCGCCTACCCCCGGGCCAGCTCTTGCCGTAGGCGTGGGCCTGGCGCCACCGCCCAGGAGCGGAACCCAGCGCAGGTATCCGTAGCCGGTGGCCCGGACGAGGATGGCGGACAGCAGGTGCACCCCGTAGTCGGAGTAGGCGAACACTTTCCCGGGTGAGGTGTCCTGCTTGGTGAGGATGTAACGAACCCAATCCCGGGCACCGGCATACGTGTCGTATCTGGACCATGCGTGGGCGAACCCGCCGGTCATCGTCAGTAGCTGCCGGAGCGTCACAGCTGCCACCCGCGGGGTCATCAGCGACACGGACCGCGGCACCATCCGCGCGAGGCGGTCATCACGGCGGAGCTTCCCTTGGGGACGGCGATCCCGATCAGGGTCGAGAAGACGCTCTTGGTCACGGAGAACACGCTTCGGGTCTGGGTCGGGGTGGTCGTGCCACGATGCGGCCGGTGTGGTGATGCCGCCTGGAGCACCCCTCAATCCTGTGGGGCCGAATTCTGCTGCCGGCACAGGCGTGCGGCCAGGTAGGTCGCGGTGGCGCTGTCCTCGGCCCGGGCGACCTCTTCCGGTGTGCCCGTGGCCACCACCCGACCGCCCTCGTCCCCGCCGCGTGGACCCAGGTCGATGACCCAGTCGGCGCTGATGATCGTGTCGAGATCGTGCTCGACCAGCACCACGGTGTTGCCGGCGTCCACCAACCGGTGCAGCTGGCGCAACAGCAGTGCGATGTCGGCGGGGTGCAGCCCTGCGGTCGGCTCGTCGAGCAGATAGAGCGCGTGCCCTCGACGTGCGCGCTGCAGCTCGGTGGCCAGCTTGATCCGTTGAGCCTCCCCGCCGCTGAGCTCGGTGGCGGGCTGCCCCAGGCGCAGGTAACCCAGCCCGACCTCACGCAGCGTGGTCAGGCTGCGCGCGGCCGCCGGCACGTCAGCCAGGAAGTCGGAGGCCTCGTCGACCGACAGGGCCAGCACCTCGGCGATGTTCTTGCCGCGGTACTCGATCTCGAGTGTCTCTGCGTTGTAACGGGCTCCGTGGCAGGTCGGGCACGGCGCATAGGTGCCGGGCAGGAAGAGCAGCTCGACCGTGACGAAGCCCTCGCCCTGGCAGGTCTCGCACCGCCCCTCGGCCACGTTGAACGAGAAGCGACCCGCGCCATACCCGCGTTCACGGGCTGCCGGCGTCGCGGCATACACCTTGCGCACCGCGTCGAACAGGCCCGTGTAGGTCGCCAGGTTGGAGCGCGGAGTGCGTCCGATCGGGCGCTGGTCCACGCGCACGAGCCGGTCGAAGGACTCCAGCCCGGTGGCGTCGTCGACGTCGATCTCGAGCTCGCTGTCCTCCGCGTCGTCGGGGGCTCTGCCCGAGGTGACGGCGCACCAGCTCGGCCAGCACCTGGGTGACCAGGGTCGACTTGCCCGAGCCCGAACACCCCGGTCACCGCCGTCATGACGCACAGCGGCACATCCACCGAGAGGTCGTCGAGGTTGTGCCGGCTGACCCCACGCAGGTGCAGCCACCCCTGGGGAACGCGCTGGGGGCGCGGCGGTGTCTCCACCCGGCCGAAGAGGTGTGCCCCCGTCACCGAGTCCGTCACCTGCTCGAGGCCCGCAACCGGTCCGGAGTAGAGGACGCGCCCACCGTTCTCGCCGGCGCCCGGGCCGATGTCGACGACCCAGTCGGCGCGACGCACGATGTCGAGGTCGTGCTCGACGACGAACAGCGAGTTGCCCGAACCCTTGAGCGTCTCGAGGACGTCGAGCAGCGGCTCCGCGTCGGCCGGGTGCAGCCCTGCTGACGGCTCGTCGAGGACGTACACCACCCCGAACAGCCCCGAACGCAGCTGCGTGGCGATGCGCAGACGCTGTGCCTCGCCCGGTGACAGCGTCGTGGAGCGGCGCCCCAGCGAGAGGTAGCCCAGCCCGAGGTCGAGCAGGACCTGGACCCGCTCGACGAGGTCGGCGCACAGCCGCACCGCCACCTCGGTGGCCTCGCCCGAGTCGGCCGTCGATGTCGCCGCGGCAGCCTCGGACAGCTCGGCCACCGGCCGCAGGAGGGCGACCAGTGCGGTGAACGACAGCGTGTTCACCTCAGCGATATTGAGGCCGCGGAACGTCACCTTCAGGGAGTCGGGGCGCAACCCGGTCCCAGCGCAGTCCGGGCACGGCACGCTGCGTATGAAGCGCATCGCCTTGTCCCGCATCATCGGGCTCTTGGAGGTGGCCAGGACGTGGTGGACGTGCGCGCGGGCGCTCCAGAACTTTCCGTGGTAGCCGTAGTCGACGCGGTCACGCTCGGGCTTGATCAGCACCTTCGGCTGCTCGTCGGTGAACAGCAGCCACCGTCGGTCCTTAGCCTTGAGGGACCGCCAGGGGGCGTCGACGTCGATGCCGAGGCCGGAGACGATGCTGCGCAGGTTCGCGCCCTGCCAGGCGCCGGGCCACGCGGCGATCGCGCCCTCGCGGATGCTCAGGGAGGGGTCCGGCACCATCAGCTCCTCGCTGACATCGTGCTCCTCTCCGAGGCCGTGGCACCGCGGACAGGCGCCGGCGACCGTGTTGGGCGAGAACGCCTCTGCCGGTAGGTGAGGCGCGCCGCGCGGGATAGGTACCGGCGCGTGAGTAGAGCATCCGCAGGAGGTTCGACAAGGTCGTGAGGGTGCCCACGCTGGAGCGTGAGCTCGGGGCGCCGCGGCGCTGCTGCAACGCCACCGCAGGCGGCAGCCCGGTGATCTCCTGCACGTGGGGGACGCCCATCTGCTGCACCAACCGACGGGCGTAGGGAGCCACCGACTCGAAGTAGCGACGCTGCGCCTCGGCGTAGAGAGTGCCGAAGGCCAGCGACGACTTGCCGGACCCGGAGACCCCGGTGAAGGCCACCATCGCGTCACGTGGCAGGTCGACGTCGACATTCTTGAGGTTGTGCTCGCTGGCACCGCGGACATGGACGAAGGGGTCGTTCGGGTCGTGGGGCACACACTCTGTCTAGCCGCTCCGAAGGGGGTGCGCACAACCAGGATGGGCGATCCCGATGAGCTGCCGTAAATCTTTAGGTTCGCCCCACGTGGATCCGTACGCTCCTCACCATGACGACCAACCCGCGCCTCCAACCGCTGCTCGAACAGTACGACTGGGCGACGGAGCGACTCCTCACTCGCCTCGCCGGGCCTACCAGCAACTCGGGAGACGGCAGGGACGTCGAGGTACCGGTGCTGACGGACGCTGAGTACCTCTGGGAGCCGGTGGACGCGTGCTGGTCGGTACGCAGGCGCGTCGATGGCCCTGGTCCGGGCGCCATCAAGCTCGTCGGCGCGGGGGAGTGGGGGCGAGACGGTGCCCCCGAAAGTCCGTGGCCGCCGCCCTTCACGACGATCGCCTGGCGGCTCGACCACATCTCCGAGACGCTCTTGGGCCGGGCCAGCCACCTCGGGGGCGACCGAACGTTCGACCGGGCGACCTACGAACCACGACCCGATGCAGCCGGCGCCATCGAGAGGTTCCGCGAGGCCGCAGCGCAATGGCGCCGGGCACTTCTCAGCGTCGACGAGTCCGACTACGACCGGACAGGACTGAGCAGCTACCCGTACGGCAGCGACGCCGAGGAGACCTTTCCGTCGATCGTGTGGTGGGAGAACCAGGAGATCCTGCACCACGGAGCCGAGATCGCGCTGATCCGCGACCTCTACGCGCTCCGCCGGCTCCCGCAGCGCTGACCGCGTGCAACCCGCTACTGGCCTGCCAGCCGGGCCACCATCGGGGCCAGCACGTCGGCGAAGTCGGCGCCGAAGACGAAGTAGGAGTAACCGATCTCATCGCGCCGTCGCTGGATCTCCTCGGCGGCGGCCGCCGGGTCGTCCGGGAGTACGGCCAGTGAGTCCGCCTGCCGCAACGCGACCGGATCGGTGTCCCGCGCGGACGCCATGAACGGCGCGACAGCGTCGCCGACGACGGGGACGTGCAGCGCGAGCTCGACGTCCCGCAGTCGCGCGGAAGTCGCGCGCCATCCGGGCGACGTCGGCACGGGTGTCGCTCGTCGACACGGCGAAGGTGACCGTGTCGGCGACCTCCACGGCCAGCGCCTTGCGCCTTCGGTCCACGAACCGCCATGACGACCGGCGTGTGCAGGTCGGGGCCGTCGAGCTCTCGCAGCGTCGTCGACGGTCTCTCGCACCAGGTCGAGCCGCTCGCCTCGGCGGGACTGCACGGGCAGGCCGCGGTCGCGGAGCTCGTCCTCGATCCCTGGCCGGCCGGTGCCGATGCCCATCTCGAAGCGGCCCTCGGTGAGCACCGACAGCGAGTGCGCCTCCCACGCGGTGGTCCAGGCCGGGCGCAGCGGGGAGGCGTACACCCAGGTGCCGACGCGCATGTCGGCCTGAGCCGCCGCGAAGGCGAGCGTCGGGGCGGGCGCGGGCTGCCACTGCGGGTACGTCGGGCATCAGCAGCGTCGAGTAGCCGCTGTCGGCGATGCGGCGCACCTGGTCACGCCACGCCGCCAGGTCGGTCATCACCGGGGCGACGACCCCGAACCGAAACGGTCTGGTCATCTCGGGACTCCTCTCGCTTCCGCCGTCAGGCAACCATCATCGGTGTCGCCGGGTCGGGCGTGAGGAGGCTCACGGCATACCGGCGGTCGATCGGGACGTTGTCCATGTCGGCAACGATCCGCGTACTTCAGGAAGGCCAGCCCATGACCAGCACCGCCTCGACGACCGCCGCGCCCCGTGAGTGGCGCCTCGCCGCCAGGCCGACCGGGTGGCCGACCCCGGAGGACTTCGAGCTCGCCACTTCGGTGCTGCCCGAGCTGGCCGAAGGCCAGATCCGGGTCCGCAACGAGGTCCTGTCTGTCGACCCGTACATGCGCGGACGGATGAGTGCGGCCAAGTCGTATGCCGCGCCGTACGTGGTGGGGGAGGCCATGACCGGTGCCGCGGTGGGCGTCGTGGAGCAGTCGCGCTCCGAGAGGTTCAAGCCCGGCGACCATGTGCTGCACGGGCTGGGCTGGCGCGAGGTCGCGATCATGGACGCACGTGAGGCCAGGGTGGTCGACGTCGAGGCCGCGCCGGCGTCTGCGTATCTGGGTGTCCTGGGCATGACCGGCCTCACCGCCTACGCCGGCCTGACCCGGATCGCCCGTCTCCAGGAGGGCGACGTCGTCTTCATCTCCGGCGCAGCTGGTGCGGTCGGCGGCGCCGCCGGCCAGATCGCGAAGGCGCTGGGCGCCTCCCGGGTGATCGGCAGTGCCGGCTCGCCCGAGAAGGTTCGCCACCTCATCGACGACCTCGGCTTCGACGCGGCGTTCTCCTACCGGGACCGCCCGGTCGCCGAGTCCCTGCGCGAGGTCGCCCCCGAGGGCATCGACGTGTACTTCGACAACGTCGGCGGCGACCACCTCGAGGCCGCCATCGGGTCGCTGCGGCTCGGCGGCCGGATCGCCGTCTGCGGGATGATCTCGGTCTACAACGACACCGAGCCCGCTCCCGGGCCGCGCAACCTCGCCCGCCTCATCCAGACGCGCGGCCGCATCGAGGGCTTCCTCGTCGGTGACCACTACGACCTCGCCGGCGAGTATGCCGCCCGGGCCGCCGGGTGGCTCGCTGACGGCTCGCTGTCACTGCGCGAGACCAGCGTGGACGGCTTCGAGAACACGCTGGAGGCGTTCCTCGGCGTCCTGCGCGGCGACAACACGGGCAAGATGGTCGTCCGCCTCTGACGTCGGGCAACAGCAGAGCAGGTGGTCGCCCCCGCGCTGCGTCGAGCGCGCTGACTCCCGGCGTCAAGACGCAGCTGTCGGCTGGCCACGCCCGGCGGCTCAGCCGATCATGGAGAATTCAGGCGCGCCATGGCGGCCACTTCGTAGGGCCGGGCCTCGGCGTTGATCCAGCTCGCTGCGTCGCCGCGCCCATCGTGCTTTGCTACTCGCCCTGCGCCGTGAGCCGCCGCCAACCGCCGGCCCGGTTGTTTTCCGCGATCGCACGCAGCAGTTCGACGATTGCCCGGTCGTTCAACGGGTCTCCCTGGTAGATCTGGATGGCTCGAGCGGTTGCATTGCTGTGACCTTGGTTGATGATGCCGTGGGGGTCCGGGACCGTCGGGTCGTACAGGAACAGGTTGATGTGGTCCTTGGTGGCGAGCAGGGCGCAGACGTTGCCATTGAGGACGAAGTACGGCTGGACCGAACGCTTGACGGTTTCCTCGATTTCGGGGTCCGCCGACCAGATCAGCTCGCGCAGATGTCGGCACACGTCCTGTTGCCACGCAGGCTGCCGCTCGATGTAGGCATCGACTCCCGGATGTGCGCGATCTGCCATGGGACAACACTGTAGGAGCACAGTTGGTCAACGGATCGCGAAGCGCGAACCGGCCGTGACACTCTTGGCGACGACCTCTGCACAGGACTGGCGTCCCCCCGAGCGGGCCGGGGCGCCGCCGACTGACCCGGAACCCTGGACATGCCCAAACCCCGACTGGACCTGAGGTCCGGCCGGGGTTTCGTCACCGAGGGATCTGTACCTTTCGTGAGTCCTTCCTGGGAGGGAGTGACGAAACTCGACGTGGTGCTCGGCTGACAGACCAACGCTGCGATGCGGCCGGCGGCCCTGGCCACCGAGGACCAGGACGTCGTAGGTGGAGCTCAGGGGGCTACTGGAACGGCTGTGTTGCGCAGTCTCCGTTGCTGGTTCCGCCACGGGTGAGATCGGCTGAGCGCGCTCGGTCAGCAGCGCGTATCCCAGCCACGCGATGGCCAGTCCGGTCGGAATCGCAACCTTCGGCTGTGACGCGAGTGGAAGCAGAGCGGCGATGGGCGCCGCCGCCGTACCGAGGGCGAGCAGGACTGCTGCGGCGCGGGGGAAGATGCGGGCACGGTAGGTGGCGAGGCCAAACAGCACGCCTCCGCCGATGTACAACGGCGCTGTGAGTGTCCAGAGTGTCGGAAGGGCGCCAAGGTCAACCTTGCTGGGGTAGCCGTCGAACATGCCCATCCACCCGTTCGTGAACTCCGGGGTCACGAGGCCGGGGTGAGGCAGGATGAACGCCTCGACGAAGCTGAAGCCCATGACGATGACCAGCCAGAGGCTTAGCAGCACCATGCCGATGAGGCCGAGCCAGCCGGTCTTGGTCGCTTGCCTTGCGTGCAGGCCCGCGAGGCCGAGCACGCCGAAGAATGATGTGGCACAGGCGAGCACGTGAACGACGGCCCACCGCGTTCCGGTGACTGAGGCAGCGGCGTTCGCTGGGTGAAAGGCGCCGACAAGGATGTAGCAGGAACCGCCGATCACGGCTGCCAGACCGGCCAGGCGCAGGAGGTTGGGCGTTGAAGTCTTCATGGTGTGTTCCTCTCGGGCGGCGGCCGTAGCCGCCGGTGGTGGGGTGGTCGTGCGTGTCTTCATGACTCGGGACGCTATGAACGCATCTGGTGAGCAGTCATCACCACATGTGGTGAGCGCGCTGGTGAAGCTGGCGAGGGATCCCACCCCGGTCAGCCCGGCGTCCCCGGTCGAGAATGAGGTGAGAGGAACGAAGTGAGAACGCGGTCAACCGACCCCGTCCGAGCGTCGAGGTTGATGTGAGGGGTCGAGGCACTCCACGGAGATCAGGGTGACGCCGAGGTCTCGAACCTTGGTCAGCAGCCCGTGTAGCTGCGCCTGGTCTGAGACCAGCCCAGTAATGCAGGTCGTGCCGTCCTCTTCGCGCGTCAGGGCGAGGTCACCGAACCAGGCCGACCAATGGTGGTCCAGGTGTCCGGCCACTCGTATGCGGTAGCGACTAGGGACGTGTCCTGTTAACGGCCGAGTCATGATGAGCCCACCTTCGCCGGCCCCGTCATCGCGATGCTTCGGGCGCTCGGCGCTCGGCGGTTGGATCGGCGCCGGATGACGTACTCGGCGACAGCCAGGTTGATGACCCACGCCGCGCCCAGGCTCAGGTCCTTGGCGAGCGTGCCGGCGCCAAAGACAGCGCCGCCGATCCCTAGGGTGAACACCTGGGTGCCAGCGCCGAGCGCCAGTGCGTATGCGCGGGTCATCCAGGCCCGGTGACGGGTAACGTCGCCGTGGCGGATCGCCGCGAACCCGAGCACGATGCTGGCGGCCATACCCGACCCGAACGCGAGTCGGAACAGGTAGCTGAGCTCGCCCGTGCCGGGCTGGCGGGGGTAGAACTGCGTCATCCACAACGCCGACAGGGCCACCGCCAGGCCGAGCACCACCAGCGACTCGTCCGGCCACGCGGTGCCAGCCCGGCCGACGCCGCCGCAGTGCAGAGGAGAACTGGAAGGCGCCGAGGACGGCATACGCAATGGCGCAGATGATGTGCACGATCACCGGCACCGGCGACGCGCTGAGGCGGGGGTTGGCCGGCAGAACGTGGGGCCCGCCGGCGAGCTCGACCAGACGCAGCGAGCCAGCGATGCCGGGCACGACCACCAGCGCGATCAGCGCGTAGGGCACCCACCCGACCGACCTCGATCGGGTGGGTGCCACTGGCGCGTGGAGGGTCACTTCGCGCCGACCGGATCGAGCTGCGAGGCGGCAGGTGAGGGGCATGGGCGCTGGGCCGCCGGCGTCCGCTGCTCGCGCCACAGCGAGTAGCCGAGGCCGACCAGGGCGACGCCGGTCGGGATGGCGAACAGCCTGAAGTTGACATGCGGCAGCAGGGGAATCGCGAGGGTTGCGACAGCGCCAACGGCGAGCAGTGCGGCGGCCCACCGGGCGAGGATGCGGGCGCGGAAGAGTGCGATGCCGAACAACAAGCCGCCGGCGAGGTAGCCGACACCGGCAACCTGGCTGAAGGGACCCATCAGGCCGATGTCGCCGGTCGTGTGGCCGCCGGGAACGGCAACGGCGAGGACGTCGCTGACATAGCCGGATGAGGTGCTAGCGATGGTGGGGACGACGACAAGACCAATGACTTCGGTGCAGAGCATGAGGAGGAAGCCCCAGGCGAGCACGAGGTACCCGATCAGGCCGAGGACTCCGGCCCGCGTCACCTGGCGCAGGTACATGCCGGTGATGCCTGCGAGCGACAACGAGGCGAACAGCACCTTCATCGTCTGGCGGACCTTCCACTCGGTCGTGGTCATGAGGGCCAGGTCAAGGTGGGGGTGGTTGATCTGAACGCCGATGTACAGCAGGCCTCCGACGGCGGCGGCAACGCCGGCCGCCCGGGTGAGCTTGGTGGTGGTGATGGTCATGTCCGGCTCCTGTGTTGTGTCGTCCGTGACGGGGCGCCGCGGCTGACTCGAAGGTATGGACCGGGTGGATGACTGGGCGTCATCCACCGATGTGACTGAGGGGATGATCTGTGCGCCAGGGCGCAACCGGCGGGCGGTGGTCCGGCGCTGCACAGGGCCGTTCATGGGCGGGGTCTGCGGTTGCGCTCGAACTGCTCGCTACAGGAGTCCGCGTTCGCGCGCGGCTCGGACCGCCGCTCGACGGTTGGTGACGTCGAGCTTGGTGAAGATGTGCTGGGTGTGGGTGCGCACGGTGTTATGGGAGACGAACAGCGCCGTGGCGATCTGCGGCCCGCTCAGGTCACTGTCGAGCAGCCGCAGCACCTGGAGCTCCCGCTCGCTCAACATCTCCGTTGCGCGGGGGGCCAATGGCTGGCAGTCAGACTGGCCAGACGCGTCGAGGTTGAGCAACCGGCGAGCTTCGCTGGCAGCGGTGGTGCCGTTCCGCTCGACGAGCCGCAGTACCTCGATGATGGGGGCGCCCCTCATCGAGGAGGAGTCGCGCATAGCCTCCGGGTTCGGGCGCGTCGCCCAAGGCGTGGCTGAGCACCTGCTGGGCGAGGTCGGAAGAGCCCTTCGCGTGCTGGACGAGCGCCTGCAGCATCCCGATCTCGATCACGCTTCCCGCGCGTCCGGACCTCTCCGCGGCCGCGTGCAGCCGGGCCAACAAGTGCTCGGCCTGCTCAAGGGGCTCGTCGCGGACGTTGGAATGTGCCCTGTGCTGGGCAATGAGGAGGCGCGCCAGGGTGAGGTGGTCGAACTCCCGGAGATACCGCAGTTCATCGGTGGCGGACACGCCGCGGTCGTGGGCCCAGTCCGCGGCATGCGACAGCTGACCCTGCGAGATCCAGATGCGAGCCCTTATCGCCGCTATGGGCCGCACGTCGGGGAAAAAAGCAGGCCGGTAGAGCTGTTCTGCCTGGTTCAGCAGGGCGATGGCCGCGTCCGAGTCACCCTCGGCCTGTGCGACTCGCCCCATGGCGAGGAACCACCGGTAGCGACTTTCGGTCGGGACGCCCCGCTCGATGAATCCCGCCGCCTCCTCGAGGTGTCGCCGCGCGGAGTCAATGTCTCCAGCCTCGCGGTCGATCTCGCTCAGCCCCACGTGCAGCTCTGACGTCGACCGCGCGACGGGCTCGCCGAGGGAGGCGGCGACCCTCAAGGCATCGACATACAGCCCCCGAGCCCTGCTGGGTCGACCCGCGAGGAGCCACATATCGGCCAGTACCACGGTGCTGTCGAGCTCATCGACCAGGTTGCCTGCCGCGTGCAGGGCAGGCGGCACTTGCGCGAACGTGTCCAGCGCGGTGGAGACGTCACCGGAGGCCCAGGCGGCAAAGCCGAGAAAACCGGCTGCGCCGCTGCGGGCGACGTGATCGTTGGGTCCGGCCAGGTGAAGAGCCCGTCGTGCGTGTTCGGTGGTGCCAGCGACATCACCGCGTGCTTGGGCCACCGCTGCGCGGCATACGGCGATGGTTGCCGGCAAAGCATTGAGCTCGGCGGCGTCCGCCCAGGGACGGGCCGACCCCTCGGGTATCGCCGCGAGGATGCACTCGGCATCGGTGAGCCTGGCCTCGACCGCATCGAGGTCACCGGAGGCCAGAAGCATGTATGCGTAGAAGACGCTCAGCACGGGGCTGGCGCGGATGACCTCGTCAGGCAGCGCCTGGAACCAGGCGGCCAGGACCGCGTCGTGCCGGTCGCGTCGGATGGCGGGCACGGCAAGCTCGACCAGGCGCGCTGCCCGGTCGAAGTCTCCTGCTGCCAGTGCGTGCTTGACGGCCTCGTGTGTCAGGTCGTGGCGTTCGTACCACCCGCTGGCGCGTTGGTGCAGCAGCGGAAGAAGCTCCGGCTGCTCGGCCCGCAGGCGCGCGCGCAGGACGTCGGCGAAGAGGTGGTGGTAGCGGTACCACTCGCGCCGGTCATCCAGCGGGACGAGGAACAGGTTTGCGCGCTCGAGCGAAGCGAGCAACGTGCTGCCGTCCGTGCGGTCGGTGAGGGTGTCGCACAGCGACCCAGTCAGCCGGTCGAGCACCGCGGTGCGCAGCAGGAAGTCGCGGATCGGACCGGGTCGGTGCTCCAGCACCTCCTCGACCAAGTAGTCCATGAGGTAGCGGTCGTTCCCGGCGAACTGGGCGATGAAGGAGCTGACGTCCTCTCGGCCCTGCATGGACAGTCCAGCGAGCTGCAGTGCGGCGATCCACCCCTCTGTCCGCTCCGCCAGGGCTGCGACGTCCGAACTTGCCAGCGCTAGTCCGGTCACCGACTGGAAGTATGCAGCCGTTTCCTCGGTCGTGAAGCGCAGGTCGGCTGCGCGGATCTCGACCAGCTCGCCGCGCACCCGCCAGCGTGACAGCGGCAGGTCGGGGTCTGCCCGGGTGCTCAGCACCAGGTGCAGGTGTGGGGGGAGGTGCTCGACCAGGAAGGCCATCCCTTGGCCAACTTCGGGACTATCCACGTGGTGGTAGTCGTCCAAGACCAGCCAGATCGGACCTGGTGCTGCAGCCACCTCGTTGACGAGCCTCCCGAGCAGCAGCTCGGTCTCCACGTGTGGGGACGTGGCAAGAGCCAGGGATCCCGAGCCAACACTCGGCACGGCACCATGCAACGCCGTGACGAGGTAGGTCCAGAACGATGAGCTCCCCTTGTCCGAAGCGTCGAGTGAGAGCCACGCGACAGAGCCGTCGACGGGCTTCTGCTCCAGCCACCCAGCGAGCAACGATGACTTGCCGAAGCCGGCCGGCGCCGAGACCAGCGTCAGGCGCGACTGCGCTCCTCGGCTCAGGCGCTCAACAAGCCTGGGGCGGGGCACCAGACCCGTTGGCGGCCTCGGGATGTAGAGCTTCGTAGCGATCAGCGGGTCTGTCACGCGACCCCCATTCCAGGGCACAGACCTGAGTGACGTGTGCCACGGTTAACGCTAATGGGTACCTTGTGCCGACGCGGCCCGCCATCTTGCCTGATTCCCTGTCCGGGGCAGCAACCGCGCGGTGCTGATGCGGCTCGGCGTCGCGCCGCCGCGCCCACTCCTCCGCGGGCTCAACGAGTGCGTCGCACGGGCAGGATGGCGAGTCCGGCGATGATGGCGCAGGCACCGGCCACGGTGTACAGCACGGCGTAGCTGCCGCCTCCGAGCGCCAGGATGGCGGGTGCGATGGCCGGAGCGACCGAACTGGGCAGAGCCCCGGCAATGTTGAGCACACCGAGGTCTTTGGCAGCGCTTGCGGGGTCGGGGAGCACGTCGACCACCAGCGCGATGTCGACGGCCATGTACAGGCCGAAGCCGAGGCCGCTGATGGCCATGCCGACCAGGAATCCGTTGAAGCCGGTGGCGGCGGCGACGACGAACAATGCGGCTCCGTAGACCACCGCCGCGCTGAGAACGAAGACTTTCCGTCGCCCGGTGCGGTCCGAGAACCGGCCACCAAGCAGGGACGCCGCAACGACGAGCACGGACTGCACCACGGTGCCGAGGAACACTTGCCGCGGGACATCGGCCTCCGCGCTGTGGAGCTGGTTCAGCAGGTAGTACGCCTGGTAGGTGGTCAGGAAAGCGAAGGCCAGGACGAACATGAACCTGCTGGCGAAGGCCCACGCGAAGTCGGGGTTCTTGCGCGGGTCGACGTAGAACGTGCCGGCCAGCTCTCGTAGCGACCATAGCGGTCTGTCGTCAGAGTCGAGCCGACGGTCGTGCAGGGCCAGGACGAACACCAGGATGAACACCCCGCCGACCACGCACGGGGCGGCGAACATGGCGAGCATGTGGCCGGTGAACAGCTTGACCAAAAAGGTGCCGGCCACGGATGCGACCGGGATGCACACACCCAGGACGCCCGCGACCCGCCCACGCTGCCACTGGGGCACCTGGTCGGGCACCACCGCGACCAGAGCTGCCAGTAACGCGTTGAAGCCCAGCTGAGCCACGCACCAGCCGAACACGACGACCCCGACGTTCGGTGCCGTCCCCACGATGAGCACGCCCACCGAGCCCCCGACCAGGCCCACCACTATCCAGGGTCGCCGCATGCCCAGCCGCGATGACGTGCGGTCGCTCATCCTGCCGAAAATCGGGTTGCCGACCATGGCCACCAGCGCCCCCACGCTGGCGACCAGCGCCAGACTGTTCGGTGCCGCCTTGAGCCCCACCAGGGAGTTGACCTTGAGCGCAAGACTCACCAGAAGGGGCGCGAGAAACAGCAGGCACGCGCTCGCGTAGGCCAGCGTGAACAGCGCGATGAAGCCCCCGCCGACCTCGGGTGGCTGCGCAAGCTCGCTCCGCGGTGGGGCCACAACTGTCGCGTACGGAATGCCGTCAGGGGGCGGGTTCTGCGGCATTGGGGCCCTCCTTGGGCGGTCCGTAGCCGGTCAGCCCGGGTTGCCCGGAGGCACTCGAGGCGCTGCCAGCGAGTGACTGCAGGCTATGGGCACCTTTCGGTCAGCACAACGAGCAAACGGGGTGGACCTCCCAGTCCCTCGCAACCACGGCTTCCCGGCACCTCGGGGGCATACGCTCGAAGACACACCCCGTGCGCAGCTCACGAGCGGAGCCGTCATGGCGAGTCCCCTGGTCGACACGAAGCTCTTCGTGCCGCACCCGCGCCGCACCGTGGTGACCCGATCCCGGTTGAACGAACGCCTGGACCGTGGCGCCGAAGCAAAGTTGACCGTGGTCTCGGCGCCGGCGGGATTCGGCAAGACCACCGCCGTGGTCGCCTGGCTGGACCACGCCCCCGAAAACCGGTCAGTGGCCTGGCTGTCGTTGGAGGACGCTGACAAGGAACCAGTGTCGTTCTGGACATACGTGGTCACCGCGCTCCATGCCACCGCACCCAGTGTCGGTGCCAGCGTCCTTCCGCTGCTTGCCTCGACACAGCCACCCCTGGAGGCACTGCTGGCCACGGTACTCAACGAGCTCGGGGCGCTGCAGAACGACCTGTACCTGGTCCTCGACGACTACCACCTGGTCGACGGGCCAGGTGTCGCTGCCGGAATGGCGTACCTGCTCGAGCACCTACCGCCGCAGGTGCACGTGCTGCTCAGCACCCGGGCCGACCCGGACCTGCCCCTGGCCCGCCTGCGAGCCCGCGGCGAACTGGTCGAGGTCCGAGCCGTCGACCTGCGCTTCACCCCCGCGGAGGTGTCGGCCTACTTCACCGCGGCCACAGACCTGGGCCTTTCCGAACGCGACATCGCCACGCTGGAGTCGCGCACCGAAGGCTGGGTTGCCGCATTGCAGCTCGCGGCCCTTTCCATGCAGGGCAGGGTCGACGTCGCCGGCTTCATCGCCGGCTTCGCCGGCGATGACCGGTACATCGTCGACTATCTCGTCGAAGAGGTCCTCGCCCGCCAATCCGAGCATGTGCGCAGCTTCCTGCTCCAGACGTCCGTCTTGGACCGGCTGACCGGCGACCTGTGCGACACAGTCACTGGGCAGCGCGGCGGGAACTCGATGCTCGAAGCCCTCGACCGGGCAAACCTGTTCGTGGTGCCCCTGGACGACAATCGGCGGTGGTACCGCTACCACCATCTGTTCGCCGACGTCCTGCAAACGCACCTGCGCGACGAGCGGCCCGACCATGTCGCCGCGCTGCATGATCGTGCCAGCCACTGGTACGACCACGCCGGAGAACCTGCGGCGGCAGTACGTCACGCTATCGCCGCCGGGGACACCGCCCGCGTTGCCGACCTGGTCGAACTGGCCATCCCTGCCCTGCAGCGTGCCAGGCAGGAGGCGATCATCCGCGGCTGGATCGATGCCATCCCCGACGCCGTCGTCCGGGCCCGACCGGTGCTCGGCATCGGCTTCGTCGGGGCGCTGATGTCCGGAGGAGAGTTCGACGACGTCCCCAGGCGACTGCGCGACATCGAACGCTGGCTGCCCACGTCCACACCCGACGCTGCTGGCGGTGGCGCCCACTCTGCCGTGATGGTCGTCGTCGACGAAGCACAGCTGGAACTGCTGCCGGGGATGGTCGAGTTGTACTGGACGGGCCTGGCGCTGGTCACAGGTGACGTCCCAGGAATCCAGCTGCACGCCCAGCAGACCCTCGCGGCCGCCACACCGGACGACCACGTCACCAGAGCCGGTGCGTACGCCCTGTCCGGACTCGCTTCCTGGTCGGCTGGGGACCTCGATGCGGCGCACCGCGACTACTCGAGGTCGGTGGAGGGGCTGCGACGCGGCGGCAACTTCTCCGACGTGCTGGGGTGTTCGGTCACCCTGGCGGACATCCGCATCACCCAGGGCCGGCTGACCGAGGCATTGACCACCTACGAGACCGCACTCCAGCTCGCATCCCGCCAACCCGGCACGACGCGGGGGACCGCTGACATGTACATCGGCATCGCCGCGCTCCGCCTGGAACGGGGCGACGTTGACGCTGCCGCCGAGTACCTGCGTCGCGGCCAGGACCTGGGCGAGGATTTCGGGCTGCCGCAGTACCCGTACCGGCGACTGATGACGACGGCTCTGGTTCGGGAGGTGCAGGGCGACTCCGACGGCGCTCTCGAGATGCTTGAGCAAGCCGAGCGTGTCTACATCGCGGACTTCCTCCCGAACGTGCGCCCGGTTCCAGCGCTGCGAGCCCGCCTACTGGCCTCCCATGGCAAGGTCGGCGACGCGTTGGCGTGGGCCAGCGAGCATGGCCTGTCTGCGGACGACGACCTCTCGTACATCCACGAGTACGAGCACATCGCTCTGGCCGAGGTGATGCTCGCCAGGTATACGACCCAGCCGACGGGGTCGACCCTCCAGGCCACCCATGGCCTCCTGGAACGCCTCCTGGTGGAGGCACAACGAGGGGCACGCACGGGCAACGTCATCGAGATCCTGGCCCTTCAGGCGCTGGCACATGATGCCAGTGGCTCTACCGGCCAAGCCCTTCCACCGTTACAGCGCGCCCTGACGCTGGCGGAGCCACAGGGCTATGTCCGAGTGTTCACCCGGCACGGGGCACCCATGGCCTCGATGCTGAATCGCCTTGTACCGGGCATGCCGGACCGGGCCTACCTGCGACGGCTCATCGCCGCGACCGCGGAGCACCTGGCGAGCCTCAACGTTGCCGAGTCTGCGCGGTCGTCCACGACCCAGCGGCTCGTCGACCCGCTGAGCCCGCGAGAACTTGAAGTGCTTCGCCTGCTCAGCACCGAACTGGACGGACCCGAGCTCGCTCGCCACCTCGTCGTGTCACTGAACACGCTGCGCACCCACACCAAGAACATCTACGCCAAGTTGGACGTCACCAACCGCCGCGCGGCAGTGCGTCGGGCCGCCGAGCTCGACCTCTTGGAACGCCACCTCGACCGCTGACCGCCCCACCGGCGTGGCCGCGGCATACCCGCTGACTGCGGAGAAATCACCACGACGCTCACCAGGCATGGTGATGCCGGCTCACCACATCGGCTCCTACGTTTCGATCGACCCCGAACCACGAGCGACCACTTGGCCGAACGACCGGCGGGGACACGACTGGAGAGGCCGCATCATGCCGGACAGCTCAGCCAGCCACCCGCAGGACGCCGGCTGGTACCAGATCCGCCTCAAAGGGCATCTCGCCCCTCGCTGGGCCGTCAGCTTCGACGGCCTGACGCTCACCCCGATGGATGACGGCACCACCGTCCTCATTGGTCCCATCGTTGACCAGGCCGCCTTGCACGGCGTGCTCAGCAAGCTGCGCGACGTCGGCCTGCCACTGGTCTCCGTCACCCAGGTCCACCCAGGCCTGCACTCGACCCACCGCCCCGCACCCCGCACCCCAAGGAGACTGACATGGCCACCATCACAGCCCCGACCACGGCCGCGCCTCACCGCCCGCCCGTGGACTGGACCCGCGGCAACGCCCGCGCCGCAGGCATCTTCTACCTCATCACGTTCGCCGCTTCCGTCCCAGCCGCGTTCTACTTCCTCGCACCAATCCTGAACAACCCCAACTACATCGTGAGCTCCGGAGCGGACACCCGGGTGCTCGTCGGATGCCTACTCGACGTGGTCACCGCCTTGGCCGGCATCGGCAGCGCCGTCGCCGTCTTCCCCGTCGTCCGCCGACAGAACGAGTCGATGGCGCTCGGGTTCGTCACCTCCCGCATGTTCGAAGCGGCCGTCATCATGGTCGGCGTCGTCAGCCTGCTCGCCGTAGTGACCCTGCGCCAGGGAGGGGCCACCCCTGCAGACCACGGCTCGCTCGTGAACACGGGCCACGCACTGGTCGCGGTGCGCAACTACACCTTCCAGTTCGGCCCCAACCTCAGCGCGACCATCAACGGACTGCTGTTCGGCACGCTGCTCTACAAGTCACGCCTCGTGCCCCGCGTCATACCCATCATGGGCCTGATCGCCGCGCCCCTGCTGCTGGTCGCCACCATCGCCACCGTGTCCGGACTGACCGAACAGGGCTCGGCCTGGTTCGCCCCCGGTGGCGCGCTCATCTTCGTCTGGGAGCTATCCGTCGGCGTCTACATGACCGTCAAGGGCTTCAGGCCCTCACCCATCACCGCCGCGGCCCCGGAAGATCGGATCGCCTGAGGCTCTGGCCCGTCCGGGCAGCAGCGGACGCGGCCCACCGTGATGGGTGGGCCGCACAGGCAAGCGCCGATCACACACGCCCGCAAGCACCACTACACCCACGCTGACCCTCATGACTCGCGCAGGATTCCCGGGAGCGAAGTGCGGCGGGGCGCTCGTTCTGTCCTCAATTCGGCAGATCCGGTACTGCGGGGGAGTTCGGCCCCCCCGGGTCGCGGTCGTCAGACCGAGGAGAAGAACCCTCAGTGCACCTCGGCGCCCAGGGCGAGGTCGAAGCCGGCCCCATTGCGCGCCAGCCCCATCAGCAGGAGGCCGGCCGACTCGAGGATCGAGGCCGCCTGCAGCCCTCCCGTGTCGAAGGTCCGCAGCTCCAGGCTCTCCAGGAACGCCGCGACCGTTGACTTCGCCTCAGCGCTGTCGCCCGCGATGAACGCGTCCAGCGGCGTGCCCTTGGCAAGAACGTGGCCGAAGATCGTGTTCAGCGCCTTCACGACGTGGGCGCTCTCGGGAGCGGCGGTCGCGATCTCCTGAGCAGCCGAGCTGGTGGTCACGAGCCCGCTGGCGTCGGCGTTGAACGGGTTGGAGATGTCGACGAGGATCTTTCCGGCCAGCGCATCGCCGTACTTCGCGACCGCATCAACCACGCCGGCGTACAGGACGGCCACGATGACGATGTCACCCGCCGGCCTGCGCCGAACGTGCCGACGGTGGCTCCGTGGCCGATCTGATCGGCGAGCGCCTGAGCCTTGGCGGTGTTGCGGCTCAAGAGCTCGACCGTGTGGCCATGCTTCGCCGCGCGGGTGCCGATGGCGGCGGCCATGTTGCCCGAGCCAATGATGCTGATGGTGGTCATGGTGGTCCCTCCGTGGTTGTGGGCGGGTGCCAGGTGAGGCACCGCTGCTTGCATGGTCCACAACCGGAGGCACCCCTCATTCTATTCCGGAGGGGTCCCTCACGTTGGTTGACCTTCTTGTCCGAGACCCGGACCCTGAACGGCTTCTGGACAGGGCAGAAGCGGAGGCTGTCCTCAGCATCGTCGGTAGACTGATGGGGTGAGCCAGAGCGACGTCGAGCAGATGCAGAGGCCCCTGCGCCGGGATGCCCGGGAAAGCCGCGACAAGCTCATCGCCGCGGCGCAGGCCGAGTTCGCCGCCCACGGCGTGGATGCCTCCTTGGAGAAGATCGCTCGCGACGCCGGGGTCGCCATCGGCACCCTGTACCGGCACTTCCCCGCTCGCCTGGACCTGCTCATGGCGGCCCTCAGACCTCGGCTCCAGGAGTTCGTCGACGGGGCCAACAAGGCCGTAGAGATGGACGATCCCTGGGACGGGTTCGTCGCCTACCTGGACAACCTCTTCGCCGTCCAGGCAGGAGACCGAGGCTTCAACGACTTCCTCTCCCGCCGCTTCCCCGGCAACGCTGAGACCGAGCGCATTCACGACGTGATGTGCCAACAGATCGATGACGTTCTCGCCCGAGCCCAGAAGGCTGGCAGGGCTCGCACTGACATCACCCGGGCAGACATCGTCAACCTGATCTGGTCCAACGGCCGGATCATCGACGCCACCAGCGCCAAGGCGCCCACGGCCTGGCGACGCCAGCTCTACCTCATGCTCGACGCCTACCGGGCCGAGCGGGCACACCCGATCCCCGAGCCGCCGATGACCGACGAGCAGCTCTACGACGCCATGGTCCATCTCAGCAAGGTGAAGTAGGACTCGGGGAGCCCAAGTCGACCTGGACCAGTCGTCCCACATCGCATCAGCGGCAGTGGACGACGCACGGATCTCGGCATGGTCGTGCATATGCCTGCGCCGCGGCTCGCGGCGCCTTGACACGGGCACATGTCGCGCCATTGCTTGGGGCACTGGGCCTGCCTATGGTTCAAGGGTGGCGGTGGCTCACGTGAAGGGACTGGGCTACGCGGCGATGGCGTTGGACATGGCCGCCCTGGGTGTTGTGGGGAGCGCCTTCATCCCCGACCTGTTTCAAGAAGCGGCAACGATAATGTTGGTCATTGCGGTCGCGCTGATCATGTTCCTGTTTGCGGTCATCATGGCAATCATGGCCATCAAAACCAAGCGGCGGAAACGGGAGCGCCCTTGGGTCGCGTCGGCAGCTTTGACGTTGGGCCTCATTCCTCTCGTGCTGGGATTGTGGGTGGTCGCCCAGTCGGTCTATTGCATGTCCGGTGGCGACTGCGGGGGGACCGGATGACCCGGCCGCCTGCTCGGGACGGGTGAGAGCGCTGGGCCCGGACGTGTCTCCTGGCGCGTCTCTGCTGCACTCTCCGGTATGGGACCCGCCGCCTCGTCTCACTCCCTTCACCACCACGCTGACCAGGATGCACAGAAGGACCTCTTCCACGCTTCGAGTTTGGCCGCAACGTCGATATGGGCGAGCCGGGCGCAGTTCAGGCTGGCACGATGGCTCTATGCGACTTGCTGTGCGAGTGGCGGCCGGCCTGTTTGCTTTGATGGCCCTCGTCTGGCCCGGCTGGGGCGGAGTCGACTTGTCGGTTAGCTGGAGCGCAGACTGGAACCCGATCCTCTCCGGAGGATGGGGGCTGTTCTTTACTGTTTTGGTGGCGGTTCCGTTCGGAATCGTTGCGGTTCGTCCCCAGTGGGGGGCACCGGCCATATGGGTACTCGGGGTAGCCTCGGCGTCGATGGCGGTCGCTGTCGTCATTGGCCTGGAGGGACCGCTTGCCTGGCTGCTGGCATGGCTGCTGTTGGGTACTGCGTGTGTCGCCCTGCCGCCGGTGGTCGAACCGTGGCGGCCTATCGATCCGGTGTGGCGCCCACGGACGCTGGTGATTGTGGCTGTCACGTCCTCCGCGTGGCTGGCTTATGCATGGTCGATGGGCGCCCATAACCGGCAAGGGCGAACGGACACCGACTTTAGTTCCGGCGTGGACCATTACTCAGTGCAGTCGGCCCTAGGACTTGCTCTGCCACTCATGGCTGTTATGGCTGCCGGGTCGCCGAGGGGTAGGCGGCTCATGGGGGCGCTCAGCGGTGTGTGCGCCGTCTATCTCGGAGCGCTCTGGATCGGCTGGGCCGGCTACCCCGGGGGGATGGCCCGCCCCTGGGCGGTCGCAGCCATCCTGTGGGGGGTGGCGCTTGTTGGTTGGTCCTGGCTTGGTCCGAGACCACGCCCGCTTGCCCCCTTAACCACGGCGCAACCGCTGCCGCCCGCAAGATAGCTGGCCGCTGATCCGGGATCATCGATTCGTCATGGAGCGCAGGGGGCGCGAAAATGCGCGCCTTTGACCCATGCCGCTAATCGATCCCTGGTACAAGTGGGTGCTGCAGTTCGCGGCGCTGCCAACATGGAATGCGCAGCGGCACCTCCTGGTCGCGTCATGGGCGTTTCTCGATCGCGGCATCACACAGGTGCGACGGGCGGCCTTTGGCTAGGGTTCTGACGTGATCGATTTTCAGAACGCGAGCTACATAAAACTTGGCCAGATCAGCTACTCAGAGGTCTCGAGTCAGATCGACCCCCTGCTGATCGATGGCGAACAGGGCTTCGTCGCCTTCAAAGGGATTCGCGACTACATCGTCTTCACGAGTAAGCGCATAATCGCCGTGAATGTCCAAGGCATGACCGGCAAGAAGAAGGACTACACCTCCCTGCCCTTCGCGAAGGTACAAGCCTTTTCGCCGGAGACGGCCGGGACGTTCGACCTTGATGCGGAACTGGAGCTGTGGTTCTCGGGTTTGGGTCGGGTGAAGTTCGAGTTCAAGGGCAAGACGGATGTGGCATACCTCAACAAGCTCATCGCTCATGACGTGCTGTGACTGCCCTCGGAGCACCGGACATGTTGCTTAAAGGGTCCAACCTGGAGTGCCACCGGACCCGGAAGCTCTGCTGGCGAGTCGTCGGATGGCGACGCACATGCGGCGTTGTGACGCACTCCGGCTTACCGCTGCCGGCTGACGGCGACGGTGTATGCCGTCAGCCTGAGGCTGTCGGCATCACCGCCTACTTTTCGATGACCTGCTCCGCAACTGCGTGACCGGGTGGTGGAGGACTCAGCTGACCCCGAGCAGCTGCCGCACGGTCGGCATCAGCAGGTCCCTTTCAGCCGCATACCCCGTCGTGTTGGGGTGGAAGCTCTGCGAGCAGACACGGTTGACCACGTAGGTGGACGGGCAGTTGCGGACGGCGGCAATGTTCTGCTGCAGGTCGTTGATGTAAGGCCCGGTTACGTCGCCGCAAATCTCATGTCCGGTGAACAATTGCCGGACATCGACAAAGGTGACGTGCGGGTCGTCCGCAGCCGTGTTGGCGAGCGCGTAGTCGACCTCGTTGACTGTGAAATTGAGGCTCACCTGATTGTTGATGCCAATCTCGTTGCAGCCCGAATGTCCGCCCACCGGGAAAAAGGCAGGGTACCCGACCTGAATGATCCGGACGTTGTCGTCGACGCCTTCGATCTTGGCCCACAGCGACTTCAGCTTCAGCATTGCCGCGGAAATCCCGTCCGGGCTGGCGTGTGCGTTGATGGCGGCGCTGCATGAGGCGTCAGATCTCGGGTGCCCGACCAGAACGTTGATGCAGCCATCCAAAATGGAGCCGAAACCCAGGTCGTCACCGGTGACGCTGAGGATGACAACCTTGACGCCTGGAACAACCACGTTCAACAGGCCGGGTGAGCCCTTGGATCCCGAGATCACGTCTGCAGTGGTCGCGCCGGAGCAGGCCACGAAATTGGCCTCCGGCACCCCAAGGAGTGGTCCGTATGCGGCAGGTGAACGGTGGCAACCGCTCCGGCCATCTGGAGCGACCTTGGTGTCCCCGTAGTAGTCGACCGATGGGGGGTTGCCGGGAAGGCCGTTGTTGTAGGTGCCCTCACCGGAGGCGAAGGAGTCACCCAGAACGGCAACTTCCCGGCCTTGTGCGGCTGTGAGCCTATCGTCGCTGGCCAGTGACGGCGGCACCGTACTGGTGGCCCGGGTCAGGTTGACGACTCCGGGTGCCTGCAGCGTGGTCGCGATGGTGGCGTTCGGCCCAACGAATGCGAAACACATGTCCCTGGGCAGAGACAGTATGGCGTGATTCGCCACGTTGTACCCACCGCCTTGGACGGTTCCCTGCGCTCCGCCCTGAAGGCACGCGGGGTTCTTCCAGCTGACCTGATCCGCGTGAATGCTGCTGGTGCCGTCTGAGGTGAACATCGCGGCATCCCCCAGTTGGACGAAGCCGTTGCCGTCGCCCGTAAACCATAGGTGGTAGTTGGCGACGCGATAGGCCCGAAGGCCAGCGTTGGCGAACGCGTAGACGGGCCCGAATTGGTACCGCTCGTTCGATCCATCATGGCCCGTACAAAGAACCGGCCAACAGTCCACAACTTCCTCTTGTGGCTCCTGCCCAACCGAGGGGGGCGCCGGGTTCGGCATCATTCCCTGCAGGTCGGGAGTTGCCGAAGCCGAGCTGGAGAGACTTGACGGCGCCGCACCAGTTCGTGTGGCAGATCGAGCCACGTTCGAGGCAGTCGTCGTGCTCGTGGATCCCCCCGAGCAGGCGGAGGTGGACAATGCGGTGACGGCAATCGCGGCACAGGCCAGGGAAGCGCCTCGGTGGGTGGGTCGCGCCATAAGGATGTCCCTCTCCCAAGCCGAGAGCTGCCGCAGATGCGGGCTGATCGAACCGGACCGGTGACGAGGCGCACCCTCTTGTCGAGTAGGCGCCCAGCGTATGTGGCGGAGAGTGCGACAGGGAGATACGAATGTATGAGGCCGCCGCGTGGCAGGTCCTCGACCCACGTGGCGCGCCAGTGACGTCCGCGGTGGTGAACTGGACCATCCCGACGCTAGAGACCCCGAACGCGACTGTAACCGTGCGATAGGACGGTTGGCACTGCTGAAAGACGGAGTGGCTGAGCGCGAGGAAACTGCACGCGGCACCGTTTCGGCACCCGGCGTGCGGGGGAAGGAGGGGACGCCTGACGCGCGCTCTACCGTGGCGGCCAGCGGGGCGGACAGGGGAGAGACGGCCATGAGTCAGAGCGCGAGCCACAGCCACAGACGGAGCCGTATGCCGGATGAAGGGCGAGCGCCCAACCGGTGGCTCATCCTCGTGGCCGGAGTCCTCGTCCAGCTGGCCATCGGTGCGGTGTACGCCTGGAGCGTCTTCGCCAAGGCGTTGCAGAGCCCGGACGCCTTCGGGTGGTCGAAGTCGCAGGCGTCGACCCCGTTCGAGGTGGTCATCGGCATGATCTTCGTCGGCAGCTTCGTCGGCGGCCGGCTCCAGGATCGACGGGGGCCGCGGATCGTGGCTCTGACGGGTGGCGTGATCTACGGGGCGGGCGTCATCCTGGCCTCCTTCGCGGGTGACCGCAGCTCGTTGTGGCTGCTGATCCTGGGTTATGGCGTCATCGGCGGGTTCGGCCTCGGCATGGTCTACATCGTCCCGATCGCCATGCTCCAGAAGTGGTTCCCGGACAAGCCCGGCCTCATCACGGGCATCGCCGTGGCCGGCTTCGGCTTCGGCGCCGTCATCACCGCTCCGCTGGGCCAGCGCCTCATCGACAACACGCCGTCGGTGCCCACCAAGGCGTTCCTGCCGTTGGGCATCGGCTATCTCGTGGCGATCCTCATCGGTGCGAGCCTGTTCCGGAACCCCCCGCCTGTGGCACCCGGGACGACCAGCGCCGTCTCGGCCGGGCCCCCGGCCGGCGCCGACCGCGACCGCGCGCCAGCGCGGGACTTCACCACCCGAGAGGCCCTGTCGACGCCGCAGTGGTACCTGCTGACCGCGATCCTCACCTTGTCGGTGACAGCGGGCATCTCCCTGATCTCGGTGGCGGCGGGCTCCGCCACCGACATCGCGGGATACTCCAAGCTCGCTGCCGCGAGCCTGGTCGGCACGCTGGGGCTGTTCAACGGTGGTGGCCGGATCCTGTGGGGCTGGGTCTCGGACCGGATCGGCAAGATGCCGGCCTTCATGGGGATCCTGGGCATCCAGGGGGTCTGCCTGATCCTCATCCCGCATGCCTCGTCGGCGGTGATGTTCGCCGTCCTGGCGGCGCTCGTCTACACCTGTTACGGCGGCGCCTTCGGGACGATGCCGTCGACGGCCGGCCGGTTCTTCGGGGTCAGGGAGGCGGGAGCGATCTACGGGCTGATGCTGGTGGGCTGGAGCATCGGCGGCGTCGTCGGGCCACTGCTGATCGCCAGGCTGATCGGCGACAACAAGGCCTACACGCTCGGCTTCACCGTGATCGGCATCATCGCGTTGGCCGCGATGGCGGTCCCTCTCGTCACGCGCCGGCCCGCTGGCAGGGACGCCGGAACGACGACCCGTCAGCACACCCGTCGCTGAACCTCAGCCGTCGCCCCAGCCGAACGTGACGTTGACCCACCCCAGCGACTCGTTGCCCACGTGGGGCTGCGGGCTCCTGATCACCCGGGGCTCACCCCTGAGCTGCTCGGCCGTGGCCAGACCCAGCTCGATCAGCCTGGTCGCGCGCCTCCTCGACGAGGTGCCGTCGCAACGTCTCGTTCTCGAGGGTGGCCCTGGTGACGGTCACGCTGTGCTCCACGTTCACGGCGCCTCCTCTGGACGACCGACCTCCAACGCCGATGTCGGGCTGCGGCGAGGGAGTACTCGCGCCCATCTCCCCGCGGACGCCCCTCGGCGCGAGTACCACTCCCTCCACCCTGACTGTGGCGGCGCACACCGGCCGCGGCCATGGCTCATCGGGGTGGTTCTCGACCGGCCCGTCGGTACTGGTCACCGCCGGCAACCTGGCGTTCACCTGCGTCCTTTAGGCTGACCACGTGAGCGAGACCAAGCCGACGGCGCGCACGCAGGCGCCGTCCTCCCTGCCGTCCGACCTGCCGGAACCCGTGCCGGGACCGGTGCCGGGACCCGCGTCGGCCCCCGGGCCGTCGACCCCCGGGAACGGCACCCGCATCCTGGTGGCCGAGGACGAGGCGCTGATCCGCCTGGACCTCGCCGAGATGCTGACCGAGGCCGGCTACGACGTGGTCGGCCAGGCCAGCAACGGTGAGCAGGCCGTCGAGATGGCCAAGGCGCTGACCCCCGACCTGGTCATCATGGACGTCAAGATGCCGGTGATGGACGGCATCACCGCGGCCGAGGAGATCGGCGCGGCCAAGATCTGCCCCGTCGTGATGCTCACGGCCTTCAGCCAGACCGAGCTGGTCGAGCGCGCCCGCGACGCCGGGGTGATGGCCTACATCGTCAAGCCGTTCACGGCAGCCGACCTGGGTCCTGCCATCGACATCGCCCGGCACCGCTGGACCGAGTACACCGCGCTGGAGCGCGAGATCGCCGACCTCGGGGAGCGGCTGGAGACCCGCAAGGCCGTCGACCGCGCCAAGGGCATCCTCATGAAGAAGCTCAAGATCAGCGAGGCCGAGGCGTTCCGGTGGATCCAGAAGACCGCGATGGACCGGCGGCTCGGCATGCGCGAGGTCGCCGACGCGGTCATCAACGGCATGGACAAGGCCTGAGCGATGCCCGTGTCGGTCCGTCCGGCCACGGCTGGCGGATGCCGCCGGTCCTGGCCGAGGTCGCGGCAGCCACGTTCGCGCTGGCCTGCCCCCCGCACGTCACCCAGGAGTCCGTGGAGACCTTCATCCGGACGGTGCTGTCCGAGCAGTGCTTCGAGGAGTACCTCGCCGACGACCAGCGTGACCTGTCTCCTCGCCGAGGACGAGGCGGGGCCGTTGGGCTACGCCATGGTCGTCGCGGGGGAGCCCGCCGACGATGACGTCCGTTCCGCGCTGACCCGGCTGCCCGACCGTCGAGCTGAGCAAGATCTACGTCCTGCCGCGCAGCCACGGCGACGGGAGCGGCCGCTGAGCTCATGGCTGCCGCGCTCGACCGGCGCGCGCCGGCGGGGCGCGGCCGGCGTCTGGCTGGGGGTCAACCAGCTCAACGAGCGGGCCCAGCGCTTCTACACCAAGAGCGGGTTCACCAGGGTCGGCACGCAAGAAGTTCCTCGTCGGCGACCGCTACGAGGACGACTTCGTCTACGAGCGCCGGCTGGACGGGCAGATTTCGCTGTGAATGCCCTGAGGGAGTTCCTGGAGAACCCTTCCCGCTGCGCTTCGAATAGGCCTAGAGTCCTTTTCGGTTGCCCTTCGGGGCGGCTGCGGCCGTTGGGGGAGCCGTCTGCACAGGTGAACAGCAGCGCGACCACGATGGAGGAGACCGGTGAGCCGTCCCGCGATCAGCGTCAGGCGGTGTCGGAGGAGCACGAGAGCTCGTTCGTCGAGCTGTGGATGGCCTCCCGTGTCGAGGCGGGCGTGAGCCCTGAGGTCGTCGCTCGAGCGGCCGCCGAGGGCCGGGTCACGACCGCGTTGCACCGTGACGACGTCCGCGCCTACATCGCGCTGCACGACGGCCGTCCGTCGGGCTTCGCGTCGCCGCGACGAGTCCCGTTCTCCGCGCTGACCGACGCTCCCTGCGTCACGATCGACCAGCTCTATGTCGTCCCCGAGGCGCGTCGCCACGGGGTGGCGCGGCACCTCATGAGCGCGGTGACCCTGTATGCCGACTCGCGCGGCTGCGAGCAGATCGGCTGCAACGTGCCCGCTCCCAACCGCGAGGCCAACCGCTTCTTCGCCCGCCTGGGCTTCTCCTCCCAGGTGGTCCGGCGGATCACGACCGTCGCGGCTCTGCGCCGCCGGCTCGGTGCGGACGAGCCCCGACACCACTCGCTCGAGCAGCTCCTGCACCGTCGGCGCTCGCTGCGTGCGCGTGCGACGGCCGCGGCGGGCAACCGCCTCGCCGGCTGACCCGGCTGGACTGACTGATCGGCAGCCCTAGCTGCCCCGCGCCACCGCCGGTCGCGGACCGCGGGCGGCGCTGTGGGTGGCTGGCAATAGGCTGCAACGCGTGAGCCGACTTCTCCTCCTCGACGGTCATTCCCTGGCCTACCGCGCGTTCTTCGCGCTCCCGGCAGAGAACTTCTCGACCAGCACCGGGCAGCACACCAACGCGGTCTACGGCTTCACCTCCATGCTCATCAACGTCCTGCGCGACGAGCAGCCGACCCATATCGCGGTGGCCTTCGACGTGTCCCGGCAGACCTTCCGCACCGAGGTCTACTCCGACTACAAGGCCGGCCGGTCGGCCACCCCGTCCGAGTTCCAGGGTCAGATCTCGCTGCTGCACGAGGTCCTCGACGCGCTCAAGATCCGTTACGTCGAGGTCGACGGCTTCGAGGCCGACGACGTCATCGCCACCCTGACGACCAACGCGCTCGCCGAGGACCTGGAGGTCCTCATCTGCTCCGGCGACCGCGACTCGTTCCAGCTCGTCACCGACACCAGCACCGTCCTCTACCCGGTCAAGGGCGTGTCCGAGCTGGCCCGGATGACCCCGGCCGCGGTCGAGGCCAAGTACGGCGTGGCCCCCGAGCGCTACTCCGACCTGGCCGCCCTCGTCGGCGAGACCTCCGACAACCTGCCGGGTGTGCCGGGCGTCGGTCCCAAGACCGCGGCCAAGTGGCTGGGCCTCTACGGCGACCTCACCGGCCTCGTCGCCCATGTCGACGAGATCAAGGGCAAGGCGGGCGAGTCGCTGCGCGAGCACCTCGACAGCGTGCTGCGCAACCGCCGCCTCAACCAGCTGGTGCGCGACCTCGAGCTCCCGGTGACCATCGCCGACCTCGAGCGCCAGAACTGGGACCGCGAGCTGGTCCACGCCGTCTTCGACAGCCTCGAGTTCCGGGTGCTGCGCGACCGGCTCTTCGAGTACCTCCAGGCGCCCCAGGAGGAGGCCGACCACGGCTTCGAGCTCGAGGGCGAGGTGCTCGCCTCCGGCGACGTGCTCCGGTGGCTGGACGAGCACGCCGCCCCGGGACGCGCGTCGGCGTCCACCTCGTGGGTCGCTGGGGGCGCGGCACGGGCGACGTCACCGCGCTGGCGCTCGCGACCGACGGTGGCGCGGCGGCATACCTCGACGTCACCGAGCTCGACCCGGCCGCGGACGCCGCCGTCGCGGCGTGGCTCGCCGACCCGACCCGCCCCAAGGTGCATGCACGACGCCAAGGGCCCGACCCTCGCCCTCGAGGCGCGGGGGTGGAGCCTGCAGGGGCTCGTGACCGACACCGCGCTGGCGGCCTACCTCGTGCGGCCCGACCAGCGCTCCTACGACCTGGCCGACCTGGTGCTGCGGCACCTCGGCCGCGAGCTGCGCGCCGAGCAGGAGCCGACGGGGCAGGGTCTGCTCGACTTCGGCGACGAGGGCGAGGCCGGCGCCCAGGACGCCATGGTCCGCGCGCGCGCCGTGCTGGACCTGGCCGGCTCGCTCGCCGAGCAGCTGGAGGCCACCGGAGGCACGGCCCTCCAGCACGACCTCGAGCTCCCCCTGGAGCGGGTGCTCGCCGACATGGAGCGCACGGGCATCGCCGCCGACGTGGACGTCATGACCGAGCTCGAGAAGGACTTCGCGGCAGCGGTGCGCGAGGCCCAGGAGGACGCCTACGACGCGATCGGTGGAGACCAGATCAACCTGGGCTCGCCCAAGCAGCTCCAGGTGGTGCTCTTCGAGACGCTGGGGCTGCCCAAGACCCGCCGCACCAAGACCGGCTACACCACCGACGCCGACGCGCTCACCGACCTCTACACCAAGACGGAGCACCCGTTCCTCGAGGCGCTGCTTCGCCACCGCGACGCGGCTCGGCTGCGGGTCACGGTCGAGGGGCTGCTCAAGTCCGTGTCCGACGACGGGCGCATCCACACGACCTACCAGCAGACCATCGCGGCCACGGGGCGGCTGTCGTCCACCGACCCCAACCTCCAGAACATCCCGATCCGCACCGATGCCGGCCGCCGGATCCGCGAGGTGTTCATCGTCGGCGACGGCTTCGAGTCGCTGATGTCCGCCGACTACAGCCAGATCGAGATGCGCATCATGGCGCACCTGTCCGGCGACGAGGGGCTCATCGAGGCGTTCCGGTCCGGCGAGGACCTGCACCGGTTCGTCGGGTCGCGGGTCTTCTCGGTCGAGCCCGAGGACGTCACGTCCGCCATGCGCTCCAAGGTCAAGGCGATGTCCTACGGCCTCGCGTACGGGCTGTCGGCGTTCGGGCTGTCCAAGCAGCTCACCATCTCGACAGGTGAGGCCCAGGGCCTGATGGACGAGTACTTCGCGCGCTTCGGCGGGGTGAAGGACTACCTCGCCTCGGTCGTCGCCGAGGCGCGGGGGACCGGCTACACCCAGACCATGCTCGGTCGCCGTCGCTACCTGCCCGACCTGACCTCGGACAACCGGCAGCGTCGCGAGATGGCCGAGCGGATGGCGCTCAACGCCCCGATCCAGGGCTCGGCCGCCGACATCATCAAGATCGCGATGCTGCGGGTCGACGCCGCGCTGCGGGAGTCGGGCGCGCGGTCGCGTCAGCTCCTGCAGGTGCACGACGAGCTCGTCCTCGAGATCGCCCCGGGCGAGCGCGACGACGTCGAGGCGTTGGTGCGCAAGGAGATGGGCAGCGCCGTCCCCATGGACGTCCCGCTGGACGTCAGCGTCGGCGTCGGACGTTCCTGGCACGACGCCGCGCACTGACCGCATCTGCGCCAAAACGGCCCATAAGGGCGCGATCTTCTCGAAATGGCGCGGAAGATGGCGAACGTTCTTCCGTGAGAATGCGCACTCGCGCGCGCTTCGTCCTGCATACTCTCCGGTAACCATGCACCCGCCAACGGACGTCGGGTGCTTCTTCCTGTGAGGTGGACATGCGACGGAGCCTGATGGCCGGGCTGCTCCTGGCCGTGGGTGCGGCCCTCATCATCGGGCTGGGGGATGCCCTAGGGCTCGGTCTGGACCACGTCGCGCTCCTGGGAGCGGCCTTGGGCGGCGTCCTCGGACTGGTGCCTGGCCGTGAGCCGCTCGGCAAGCTCGGCGGGGTTCGTCGTGGGCTTCGTGGTCGCGTGGCTCGGGTTCGCGCTGCGGGCCGCGGTCCTTCCGGACACGGCGAGTGGTCGCGCCATGGCCGCCTTCCTCGTCGTCGCCGTGATCGCGGTGTGCTGTGCAGTGAGCGGTGGCCGCGTGCCGTTGTGGAGTGCGCTCGCTGGGGGCCGCGGCCATCGTGGGCGCCTACGAGGAGACCTACACCAATGCGCCGTCGGAGTTCCTTCAGCAGTCGCCGACGGCAGGCACCACGGTGTTGCTCGCCGTGGCCCTCGGCTACCTCGCGACCGCGCTCGTCCGGATTCCCGGAGCGCAGATTCCTTTGGGCGCCGAGGCTGACCACCGCCCTGGCCGTCCCGACCACCCCGCCATGCGGACCATGCCGACACACCGGCCGAGCCGGAGTCGACGCCCTCCTGGCAGGAGAGAGCAAGTGATGACGAAGAAGACGGCCTCGATGGCCGGACTCACGTTCCTGGCCGCCCCCGCAGTGGTGCTGCTGGCCGCAGGCCCGGCCCTGGCAGCCTCGTCCGGTGACGTCCAGGTCACGAACACCGAGACGGTGCAGGCCTACCTCGACGCGACCGGTGCCGTGGACGTGGCACGGGTGTACGAGCAGGTCGCCATGCAGGGCAAGGGCACGGTCGACCTGGTCAACCCCGTGGAGACGCGAGGGCTGCGCAACCTGGACGGGTTCAGCGGCTTCCAGGTGAAGAACGGCGACATGGTGGGGACGTATGCCGTCGACGGTGAGCAGCGGCTGCGCTCGGTCAGCGACTTCACCAAGAAGCTGCCGCTGGACGTGCACGTGACCTACACGCTGGACGGCAAGCCCGTGACGCCGGGCGATGTGGTCGGCCGGAGCGGGACCCTGGCCGTGCAGTACACCGTGCGCAACGTGACCGGGCGGCAGCAGTCCGTCTCTTTCGACGACGGCACGGGCAAGACGACGACCACCTCGGCGGACGTGGTCATCCCGATGGTCGGGTCGCTCACCACGGTCCTTCCCTCGGGCTTCACCGATGTGAGCTCGGACGAGGCGGCCATCGCGGGTGACGGACACGGCGGCACACAGCTGTCGTTCACCATGGCGCTGTTCGGCCCCATCGGGGCGCCGGAGGCGACGTTCGGCTACCAGGCCAAGATCACCGACGGCGTCATCCCGAAGGCCACTCTGGCGGCGTTGCCGGTCAGCCCCCTCGACAGCCCGTCCTTCAAGGGCGGCGCGGCCTCGTACAAGTCGGGCGCCGAGACCGGGGTGGCCCTGACCGCTGGCGCGACTCAGATCGACACGAACCTCCTGAAGCTGCGGGACGGAGCCAGTCAGCTGTTGGCTGGTCTGATCAAGCTCAAGGACGGCGCCAACCAGCTGCACTCGGGCCTGGCCGGCCAGGCTGCGCCGGGAGCGCGAGCGCTGGCCGACGGCGCCACCCGTCTCAAGCAGGGAACGTCCCAGCTGGCCACGGGGGCCACGGCGGCCCAGAGCGGGTCAGGTGCCGTGTCCGCCGGAGCGCACCAGGTCGCTCAAGGCTCGCGGCAGCTCTCCGGCGGGGCGTCTCAGGTCGACACCGGTGCAGGGCAGCTCCTGGACGGGCTGACCCAAGCCGGCACCCAGGCGCCTGCAGCTGCTGGCGGGGCTCGCACAGGTATCGTCAGGACTCGACCTGGTGGACGGTGGCCTGGCTCAGCTCTACGGCGGCATCGGACACCTGCCGGCCCAGGCCCAGCCGCTGCACGACGGTATCGCCCAGCTCAAGGCAGGTATCGGCAATGCCTCCACGGCCAACACCTTGGTGTCGGGCGTGGACCAGCTGCGGGCCGGCCTGGCGGCGGCAACCGCCCAGGGTGGCTCCCTGGACCAGCTCTCCTCCGGAGTGACCCAGTCCAAGGGCGGCGTTGACCTGGTGAACTCCGGGCTGAAGGCGGCCCTTGCCGCCAACGGCAGCATCGACCAGGCGGCGGCGGCCATCGCGTCGATCACGGCCGTCCCCGCATGCGCGGCGGACCCCACGTGTGTGGCGACCGTGAACGGCGTTGCGGCGACCGTCCGACAGCGGCTGAACACCAGCACCTCCCAGGCGAGTGGTGGACTGGACCCAGGTCTCCGCAGGCCTCGGACAGGTGTCGCCCGGGCTGACCCAGCTCAAGGGCAGCCTGGCTGCAGGAGTGACCGGCCTCGTCAAGGTCGAGTGCGGACTCAGCAACACGACGCTGCGTGGGTGGTGCGACCGCACCCGCCCGGGCCTGCTCGAGGGGCTCGGAGCCTTGGACACCGGGCTGTCGACGCTCGTCGACGGCGTGGTCGGGCAGGTCCAGTCGGCCGTGGGCACCGCCACCGACCTGCCCGTCAGACGGCACCCTGCGCGGCGGCGTGCATGGGCTCCAGAGTGGCGTCGACCTCATCGGGACGGGCGGTTCGACCCTCATCGACGGCCTCGCGCAGCTGCAGGGCGGCGCGGCTCAGCTCAAAGGGCGGCACCAGCGCCCTGAACCAGGGTGCAGGAGACCTAGCCGCAGGAGCGGGCCGGCTGGACACCGGCGCCGGACAGCTGGGCGCCGGAGTGCGCCGGCTGGCCGCGGGCGCTGGTCAGGTGGACTCGGGTGCGGGCCAGCTGCAGACCGGTGCAGGACAGCTGTCGCAGGGGCTCGGTGCCGCGACGACGGGCTCCGGCCAGCTCCTCGACGGACTGAGCCAGGCGGCTGGCGCAGCCCCGAAGCTGCAGGACGGCGCGCAGCAGCTGTCCGACCAGGGCACGACGAAACTGGTCGTCGCTGGCAAGGTCGACCGCCGCCGACTACGGTCAGAAGTACGCCCTGATCGAGGCCGGCGCCCAGCGGGCCAAGGCCGAGTCGATGGCCTACGGCGCCCCAGCGGGCGCAGCGGGCCAGACGGCATACTCCTTCGAGCTCGCCGGGGCTGATGGCGAAGGAGGCCGCAACCTCGGACGTGGCCTCGGGGCTGCGGCGATCTTCGCCCTGGCCGGCGGCGTGGGGGTGCTCAGACTTCGACGCTGACCTCGTAGACCTCTGACGTCGGGTGGCCTGACCGCTCGTGCACGCGCATCACCGACTCCTTGTCGGGGCCCGTGGACAGGCAGAAGACCTTGCCCGAGTCGGGGTCGAGCCACGCGCGCTCGAAGTGCACGCCGTCCTCGCCCTCGGTGTCGAGGTCGCGCTGGTGCGCCTCGGCCAGCTGGTCAGCCGTGACGCCGACGAACCCTGAGTGGACATCCATGAACGTGGGCATCTGGGCCTCCTGAGCGCGCTGGACGGAGGCTGGGCGCCTCCCGAACAGCCATGGTGGTCGTCCAGGGCGTCAGAGAGGACCAGCGTTTGTCGTAGCCGCGCGGACAGCCGGCTTGAGGGCCACGAAGATGGCCGTCCCCGGGAACAACGCGCCGCGCAACGGTGACCAGCCGCCCCAGGAGCCCTGGTTGCGCTCGGGCCACTCGGGCTCGACGAGGTCGACCAGGACCAGGCCGGCACCCGTCAGCTCGCGGACCCGGTCGCCCAGGGTGCGGTGGTGCTCGACGTAGGTCGCCTCGCCGTCGGAGTCGGCCTCGACGTACGGCGTGCGGTCGAAGTAGGACTGGCGCACCGTGAGCCCCTCCGGGCCCGGGTCGTCGGCGAAGGCCCACCGGAACGGGTGGGTCGTGGAGAACACGAACCGCCCGCCCGGGCGCAGCACGCGCGCGGCCTCGCGCATCAGGGCCGCGGTGTCCGCGACGAACGGCACCGCCCCGTATGCCGTGAAGACGACGTCGAACGACTCGTCAGCCGAAGGGGAGGGCCAGCGCGTCGCACTGGGCGAGCGGGCACCGGGCGGGCCGGCGGGGTGACCCTCAGGTTGAGGTCGACCCCTTGGCGCAGCATTCCCGCCGACAGGTCGGTGGCCACCACCTGGGCGCCCTGACCGGCGACCCACCGGGCGCACTGGCCGGCCCCGGCGCCGATCTCGAGCACCCGGGCGCCGCTGACGTCGCCCAGCAGCCGCAGCTCGGACTCCCGCCACCCCTCGGGTCCCCAGACGAACTCGGAGTCGCCGAGGAACGAGCCGTGCTCGGCGTAGTAGTCGCCGGCCTCGGCGTCCCACCACGAGCGGTTCGCGGCGGCGGTCTCCTCGGTGCCCGCCGCCCGGCGGCTGACCTGCGCGGACTCGCTCACCGGCATACCTCTCCTGTGCTCCGTCGTCTCGTGCTGCATTTTGACCCTGCGGGGACAGCCTCGGTAGGGTGGTGGAGCACATCCGTGTGCTCACGTTGCTACGCCACTGTGTTCACACACGCTGTGCTCACACACCCAACTATTCATGTCCACCATCGGAGTTCCTACTACATGACTGCCAGCACGGTCGAAAAGACCGCCCCTCAGGTTGCCATCAACGACATCGGCACCGAGGAAGACCTCCTTGCCGCGATCGACGCGACGATCAAGGACTTCAACGACGGCGACATCGTCGAAGGTGTCATCGTCAAGGTCGACCGGGACGAGGTCCTGCTCGACATCGGCTACAAGACCGAGGGTGTCATCCCCTCGCGCGAGCTGTCCATCAAGCACGACGTCGACCCCTCTGAGGTCGTCAGCGTCGGCGACGAGGTCGAGGCCCTGGTCCTCCAGAAGGAGGACAAGGAAGGCCGCCTGATCCTGTCCAAGAAGCGCGCCCAGTACGAGCGCGCCTGGGGCACGATCGAGAAGATCAAGGAAGAGGACGGCGTCGTCACCGGCACCGTCATCGAGGTCGTCAAGGGTGGCCTCATCCTCGACATCGGCCTGCGCGGCTTCCTGCCCGCCTCCCTCGTGGAGATGCGTCGCGTCCGCGACCTCCAGCCCTACGTGGGCAAGGAGATCGAGGCCAAGATCATCGAGCTCGACAAGAACCGCAACAACGTGGTCCTGTCGCGCCGTGCCTGGCTCGAGCAGACCCAGTCCGAGGTGCGCACGACGTTCCTCAAGGAGCTCCAGAAGGGGCAGGTCCGCTCCGGCGTCGTGTCCTCGATCGTCAACTTCGGTGCGTTCGTGGACCTCGGCGGCGTCGACGGTCTGGTGCACGTGTCCGAGCTGTCCTGGAAGCACATCGACCACCCGTCCGAGGTCGTCGAGGTCGGCCAGGAGGTCACCGTCGAGGTGCTCGACGTCGACATGGACCGCGAGCGTGTCTCCCTGTCGCTGAAGGCGACCCAGGAGGACCCGTGGCAGCACTTCGCCCGGACCCACGCGATCGGTCAGGTCGTCCCGGGCAAGGTCACCAAGCTCGTCCCGTTCGGTGCGTTCGTGCGCGTCGACGACGGCATCGAGGGTCTGGTCCACATCTCCGAGCTGGCCGAGCGCCACGTGGAGCTGCCGGAGCAGGTCGTCACCGTCGGGTCCGACATCTTCGTCAAGGTCATCGACATCGACCTCGAGCGTCGCCGGATCTCGTTGTCCCTCAAGCAGGCCAACGACGACAGCGCGCCCGTCACCGAGTTCGACCCGACCCTCTACGGCATGGCCGCGGAGTACGACGAGCAGGGCAACTACAAGTACCCCGAGGGCTTCGACCCCGAGACCAACGAGTGGCTCGAGGGCTACGAGACCCAGCGCGAGAAGTGGGAGAAGCAGTACGCCGAGGCCCACCAGCGCTGGGAGGCCCACAAGGCCCAGGTCGAGGAGGCCACCAAGGCCGACGCCGAGGCTGCCGCCAACGCGGGCGCCGCGACGTCCTACTCCTCCGACTCGAGCTCAGCCGAGCTCGGACTCGGGCAGCAGCGACTCCGGTCGTCCGGCTGCTCCGGCCTCCGAGGGCACCCTGGCCTCCGACGAGGCCCTCGCCGCACTGCGCGAGAAGCTCACCGGCAACTGAGCCCGCTGCACGCGGCATACCGACGGTATGCCGTGGGCACGGCTTCGAGAGGCCCGGTCCCCGATCGCGGGGGCCGGGCCTCTCGGCATCGCCGGCCGCGAGCCGGGCCGGTAGCGTGCTGGACATGCCACGCACCATCGCCACCAACACCGCCGTCGACCGTGAGGCCCTGCTCGACTTCGTCCGGCCCCGCCACCAGATGGTCCTCATGACGACCCGCTGCGGACGGCCGGCCGCAGGCGTCGCCGGTGACGGGTGGGGTCGACGACAGCGGCCGCATCGTCGTCTCGACCTACCGCGAGCGGGCCAAGACGGCGAACGCCCGCCGACGCCCCGAGGTCAGCGTGCTGGTCCTCTCCGACGACTTCGGCGGCGCCTGGGTCCAGGTCGACGGCGAGTGCGAGGTGCTGGATGCGCCCGAGTCGGTCGAGCCGCTCGTCGAGTACTTCCGGAACATCGCGGGGGAGCACCCGGACTGGGACGAGTACCGACAGGCCATGCTCGACCAGGACAAGTCGATCCTGCGGATCACCCCGACCCGGTGGGGGCCGGTCGCCACCGGCGGCTTCCCCGCTCGTCTGGCCGACTGAGATCGCCCGCTGGGGGCTAGGGTGGGCGACATGCTGCGCGTGGGACTCACCGGGGGTATCGGCTCTGGCAAATCCACTGTGGCGCAACGACTTTCCGAGCACGGTGCCACCGTCATCGACGCCGACCAGCTGGCCCGCGAGGTGGTCGCGCCCGGGAGCGAGGGGCTGGCGGCCATCGCCGCCCGGTTCGGCGACGACGTCCTCGACGACGCCGGTGCGCTGAACCGGCCCGCCCTGGGTGCCCTGGTCTTCGCGGATGCGCAGGCGCGCCAGCGACCTCGAGGCGATCACCCACCCCCTCATCGCGCGGCGCACCGCGGAGCTCGTCGCCGCGGCGCCCCCGACGCCGTCGTGGTCCACGACGTGCCCCTGCTCGTCGAGAAGGCGATGGGCCCCGCCTACCACCTGGTCGTCGTCGTCGGTGCCGAGCAGGAGCTGCGCGTCAAACGCCTCATGCACACCCGCGGCATGACCGAGGCCGACGCGAGGAGCCGGATCGCCAGCCAGGCCACCGACGAGCAGCGCCGCGCGGCTGCCGACGTCTGGCTCGCCAACGACGGCCACAAGGACGACCTGCTCGCGGCGGTGGACACGCTGTGGCACGAGCGGCTCGTCCCCTTCGAGGACAACGTCCGGCACGGCCGCCGCTCGCACCGCCCTGAGGCTCTCGAGCTCGTGCCGTCCGACCCGGCCTGGGCGGCGCAGGCCGAGCGGCTTCTGGCGCGGCTGCGGCTGGCCTTCGGCGACGTGCTCGTCACGGCGGACCACGTCGGGCAGCACCGCCGTCCCCGGGCTGCTCGCCAAGGACGTCATCGACCTGCAGGTCGGGGTCAGGAGCCTCGACGACGCGGACGGCGAGGCGGTCCGGGCGCGGCTGGACGCGGCCGGCTTCCCCCGGGCCGACGGCGTGTACGCCGACTTCGACCGTGGCTCGGAGGGCACGTGGCCCAAGCGCATGCACGGCAACGCCGACCCGGCGCGCGTCGCGCACATCCACGTGCGCGAGGCGGGGAGCCCGGGGTGGCTGCTGGGCGCTGATGTTCCGCGACTGGATGCGCGCAGACCCGTCGGCCCTGGCGGAGTATGCCGCCGAGAAGGAGCGTCTCGCGGCAGGCCGGCTTGACCGCCAGCGAGTATGCCGAGGCGAAGGAGCCGTGGTTCGACGCGGCCCACCCCCGCGCGCAGGCCTGGGCCGACGACACCGGCTGGGCGCCGTAAGGGCTGCCCCGTCAGCGCAGCCGGCGCTCCTGGGCCACCGGGATGAGCGGCACGGCGGCAGCGGCGAACACGGCGGCGGCCGCGAAGGCCGCGGCATACCCGCTGGTGGTGATGAGCAGTCCGGCGGCCGGAGGGACCGCCGCTGCGACGAGGAACTGTCCGGTGTTCTGGACCCCCAGCGCCCGGCCGGACCACCGGGACGCCGGCCCGCTCGGCCACCGCGGTGAAGGCCAGGCCGTTGTCGGCCACCGTCACCGCGCTGGCGAGGACCATCAGGGCCACCGCGACCCCGGCGCGCAGACCGGCCGCGAGGCCCAGAGCCACCATGGTGGCCACGGCCGCCATGGCCACCCACCGCAGCGGCCGCATGCGGCTGCCGACCATGTCGGAGAGCTGACCGGCGGCGATCCGGCCACCGGCGCCGAGCACCTGGGCCAGGGCGACCACCACCCCTGCGGCCTGGGCGGACCAGTGCCGGTCGCTCACCAGCCAGGTCAACGCAAAGGTCCACACCACGAACTGCGGCACCACGAGCAGCATCGAGACGCCGTGGACGCGGACGAGGTAGCGGTCGGCGCGGTAGGGGCTGGCATCGGACGTCGGCGCGCCTTCACGACCCTCGCGCGGCGGGTCGATGACGACACCGGCGACCAGGGCCAGTGCGACCGCCGCGGCGACGGTCGGGACGGCGAGCGCGGCGACCAGCCCGTGACGGTCGGCGAGCGCGGCCATGGTCAGAGCCGCCAGCCCGACGCCGAGCGGCTGAGCCATCTGCCGGATGCCCATGGCCAGCCCGCGGCGGTGGGCGGGGAACCAGCCCACGACGACCCGACCGCTCGCGCTGTTGGCTGCCGCTGCGGCGGCGCCTGCCACGAACAGGGCCGCACCGAGTGCCCACGGTCCGTGGACGGTCATGGCCGCCGCCCCGGCGACGGTCGTCAGACCGAGGCCGGCGAGCAGCGCGCGGCGTTCGCCGTGCCGGTCGGCGAGGGCTCCCCAGGCGACGAGGGTGAACATGACTCCGACCATCGGCGCGGAGGCGACGAGCCCGGCCTGAGGGAGGCTGAGTCCCTCCCGCGCGTGCAGGACCGGGATGAGGAAGGCCGGCCCGTGCATGGCGACGGCTGCCGCCGCCTGCGCGGTGGTGCTGGCGGCCAGCATGGCCCAGCGGCGTGCTGGACCCACGGCTCGCGGTCGCGGTGGGGAGGTCACCTGGACAGTCAAACGCGCGGGGAGCGCCGATGGCCGGGGCGTCTCACCGGATCCTGAGACACGGCTGTCGGTGGCACGGCATACCGTGGACTCATGCGGCCCACGACTGACCTGCAGCGCACGGTGGCTCCCTTCCAGGTGGTCTCCGAGTTCCAGCCCGCCGGTGACCAGCCGGCGGCCATCGCCGACCTGGCCCGCCGCGTGCGGGCGGGGGAGAAGGACACCGTCCTGCTCGGTGCCACCGGCACCGGCAAGTCGGCCACGACCGCGTGGCTCATCGAGCAGGTGCAGCGGCCGACCCTGGTCATGGCGCCCAACAAGACGCTGGCCGCCCAGCTCGCCAACGAGTTCCGCGAGCTGCTGCCGCACAACGCCGTCGAGTACTTCGTCTCGTACTACGACTACTACCAGCCCGAGGCCTACATCCCGCAGACGGACACCTACATCGAGAAGGACTCGTCCATCAACGACGAGGTCGAGCGGCTGCGGCACAGCGCCACCAACTCGTTGCTGACCCGCCGCGACGTGATCGTGGTGGCCTCGGTGTCCTGCATCTACGGCCTCGGCACGCCGCAGGAGTACGTCGACCGGATGGCCCGGCTGCGCGTCGGCATGGAGGTCGACCGCGACGAGCTGCTGCGCCGCTTCGTCCAGATGCAGTACACCCGCAACGACCTGGCCTTCACGCGCGGCACCTTCCGGGTGCGCGGCGACACCGTCGAGATCATCCCCGTCTACGAGGAGCTCGCGGTCCGCATCGAGTTCTTCGGCGACGAGATCGAGCGCATCTACACCCTCCACCCGCTCAGCGGCGAGATCATGCGCGAGGAGACGGAGATGTACGTCTTCCCGGCGACCCACTACGTCGCCGGTCCCGAGCGGATGGAGCGCGCGATCCGCGGGATCGAGCTCGAGCTGGCCGACCAGCTGGCCTCCTTCGAGAAGCAGGGCAAGCTGCTCGAGGCGCAGCGTCTGCGCATGCGCACGACCTACGACATCGAGATGATGCGCCAGGTCGGGTCCTGCTCCGGCATCGAGAACTACTCGATGCACATCGACGGCCGAGCCCGCGGGACCGCCCCCAACACCCTGCTCGACTACTTCCCCGAGGACTTCCTCCTCGTCATCGACGAGTCGCACGTCACCGTCCCCCAGATCGGCGCCATGTACGAGGGCGACATGTCGCGCAAGCGCATGCTGGTCGACCACGGGTTCCGGCTGCCGTCGGCGATGGACAACCGGCCGCTGCGCTGGGAGGAGTTCCTCGACCGCATCGACCAGACCATCTACCTGTCGGCGACCCCGGGGCCCTACGAGCTGGCGCAGAGCACCGGCGTCGTCGAGCAGATCATCCGCCCGACCGGCCTGATCGACCCCGAGGTCATCCTCAAGCCCACCAAGGGCCAGATCGACGACCTGCTCCACGAGATCGGCGAGCGCACCGCCAAGGACGAGCGCGTGCTCGTCACCACGCTCACCAAGAAGATGGCCGAGGACCTCACCGACTACCTGCTCGACAAGGGCGTGCGGGTCCGCTACCTGCACAGCGAGGTCGACACCCTGCGCCGGGTGGAGCTGCTGCGCGAGCTGCGGATGGGGGAGTACGACGTCCTCGTCGGCATCAACCTGCTGCGCGAGGGCCTCGACCTGCCCGAGGTGTCGCTGGTGAGCATCCTCGACGCCGACAAGGAGGGGTTCCTGCGCTCGGCCCGGTCGCTGATCCAGACCATCGGTCGCGCCGCCCGCAACGTGTCCGGCCAGGTGCACATGTATGCCGACAAGGTCACCCCGTCGATGCAGGAGGCGATCGAGGAGACCCAGCGCCGCCGTGAGAAGCAGATCGCGTACAACCTCGAGGCCGGGGTCGACCCCCAGCCCCTGCGGAAGAAGATCGCGGACATCACCGACCTGCTCCAGCGTGAGGACGCCGACACCGAGGCGCTGATGGGCTCCGGGCGCAGCCCAGTCGCGGGGCAAGGGCGGGGGCGGTCGCGGCGGCCGGGGCGCCCTCCAGGCCGATGCCGGCGTGGCCAGCGACCGGGTGCGCAACCTGCCCGCCAACGACCTGGCCAACCTCATCCAGGAGCTCTCCGCACAGATGCACCAGGCGGCCACCGACCTGCACTTCGAGCTGGCCGCCCGGCTGCGCGACGAGATCGGCGACCTCAAGAAGGAGCTGCGGCAGATGTCCGCGGCGACCCAGTGAGGGGCCGGCGGTGACCCCGGAAGAGCTGCGTGAGCACTGCCTGGCCAAGCCCGGGGCGTGGCTGGACCAGCCGTGGGACGGCGACCACGTCGTCAAGGTCGGCGACAAGATCTTCGTCTTCCTGGGCCGCGACACGGTGGGGCTGAAGTGCGGCGCCACTCGGGCCGAGGCCGACGAGTGGGTGCTGCAGTACCCCGACGACGCGTCGGTCATGGCCTACATCGGGCGCTCGGGCTGGAACACGTTGCGGCTGAACGGCGCCATCCCCGACGAGGAGATCAGGGAGGCCGTCGACGCCTCCTACGACACCGTGGTGGCCAAGCTCCCCAAGTCCCGGCGCCCCGCGCAGGCTGAGCGCACCGGTAGGGCGTGCCACGAGCGCCCCTGTGAGGCTGCTGAGTACATCGGAGGGGAGTATCCCCATACGCGGCGTCCTCGTCATCACGGTCGGCTGCCACGCGCTGAAGCCAGCGGCGCGGCATACGACCCGGGGAGCCGGTCCGCACCTCACGGGGCGGGAGAGACCTCCGGCCACTGTCTAGTGTCCGGAAGGGTCCGACCCCATGACCGCATTGCTGACCGCCACCGCCGCCGATCCTGACCGCATGCAGGTGCCGACCTGGGCGTGGTTCGCCACGATCGGCGGTCATGGCCGCCGTCCTGGTCTTCGACGTCGTCGTCATCGCCCGGCGACCGCACGTCCCGACCACCAAGGAGGTCGGGCTGGCGCTCGTCGCGTACGTCGGCGCGGCCGTCCTCTTCGGCGTCGGGGTGTGGTGGTTCACCCACGACGCGCACGGCACGAAGCTCATGACGGAGTACTACGCCGGGTGGCTCACCGAGTACTCGCTGTCGGTCGACAACCTGTTCATCTTCCTGCTCATCATGGCCAGGTTCGGCGTGCCGGAGAAGCTCCAGCAGTCCGCCCTCATGATCGGCATCATCATCGCCATCGTGCTTCGCGGCCTCTTCATCGCGGTGGGAGCAGCGGCGATCAACCGGTTCTCCTGGGTCTTCTACCTCTTCGGCGCCTTCCTCGTGTACACCGCGGTGAAGCTGGCCCGAGAGGGCGAGCACCGACGACGACGAGTACGAGGAGAACCGGTTCATGGCCTGGGTCGAGCGCCGCTTCCCGGCGACCGACCGCTACGACGGCGCCAAGCTGTTCACCCGGAGTCGCCGGCCGGCGGCTCGCGACCCCGATGTTCATCGTCATCATGGCGCTCGGCACCACCGACCTGCTGTTCGCGCTCGACTCGATCCCGGCCATCTACGGCCTCACGAAAGAGCCCTACCTCGTGCTGACCGCCAACCTGTTCGCCCTCATGGGCCTGCGGCAGCTGTACTTCCTCATCGGCGGGCTGCTCCAGCGGCTGGTCTACCTCAGCCGGGGCCTGGCGGTGCTCCTCGCCTTCATCGGAGCCAAGCTCGTCCTGCACGCGCTGCACGAGAACACGCTGCCCTTCGTCAACGGCGGCCAGCCGGTCGCGGCCGCGCCCGACATCCCCATCTCCGTGTCGCTCGGCGCGATCGTGCTGATCCTGGGGGTCACCACCGTCGCCAGCCTCGCGAAGTCCCGGCGGGACGCGCGCACGGACCCTGCAGCCGACCTCATCACCCTCCTGAGGCGGCCGGATCCTTGCGCTGGTCCGCACCCATGACCAGCGCGCTCGCCAGCACCACGAGGCCCATGCCGGCGAGCTGGCTGGCGTTGAGGCGCTGGCCCAGCACGAGGAAGCCCGCCAGCGCGGCGGCCGCCGGCTCGAGACTGAGCAGGATCCCGAACGCGCGCGCACTCAGCCGCCGCAGGGCCACCAGCTCCAGCGAGTACGGCAGCACCGACGACAGGACGGCGATGCCGAGCCCCTTGGCGACAGCCGCGGCGGACCAGCTGGGCACGCTCTGGATGCCGAACGGCAGGACGAGGACCAGCGCCACCGCCATGGCCATGGCCAGCCCGTCGAGCCGCTGGAACTCGCGGCCCGCCCGCCCACTGGCGAGGATGTATCCCGCCCAGCAGGCGCCCGCGAGCGCAGCCAGTCCCAGCCCGGTCCACTGGAGGTCCGCCAACGGTGTCTCGGGCACCTTGGCGATCAGGACGACACCGACCGCCGCCGCGCCGACGGAGACCAGGTGACGCAGCCGCCTGGCCAGGACCGTGGCCAGGGTGAGCGGGCCCAGGAACTCCACGGTGACGGCGACGCCGATGGGCAGCCGGGCGAGGGACCCGTAGAAGGCGAGGTTCATCAGCCCCAGGGTCACCCCGAACGCCAGCACGGTCAGCAGAGCCGACCGGGCATGTCCGCGCCAGGTGGGTCTGGCGATGCCCCAGAGGATCGCGGTCGCGAACAGCAGCCGCAGCGTGACCGACCCCGCGGCGCCGATCGGCCGGCACCAGGGTGGCGGCCAGCGCACCCCCGAACTGGACCGAGGCCACCGCGGCCAGGACGAGGACCAGCGGGCGGCGCCGGGGCTCCCTGGAGTCGGTGCGGCCGCATGTCGTGGACTCTAGTGAGCCGACGACCCTCGTCAGGCGACTGGACCCGGTGGCACGTTCACACGCGAGTGCAGGTACCCGGCACCGGCCGAAGGCAACGGGCCTGACCTGCGCGGACACCTAGTTCCTATTGACTATTGCTGCCCCTCTTTTTGGAGTCCTACGTTTGACGGGTCGCGGCATCATTGCTCGTCTCACAGGGGGTGTTGACAGCAAGCCGCGGGGTGTGAGGGATCGACATGGCTGCAGTTCTCGAGGAGTACCAGCGCCCGGTCGCTGGTGGGGAGATCGACACGATCCGCGCCTTGCTGCACGACTTGAGGCAGCCGCTCGCGGCGATCCTCCTGCTGGCGGGGACGGACGCGGGCGACATCAGCCGCAAGCTGGAGGTGATCACGGGACAGGCCCGCTGGCTGGCCGATCTCGTCGAGACGGTCCTCAGCGAGGCTGCCGGCGACGACGTCGCCAGCACGGACATCGCCCCGCTGGTGGAGGGGGTCGTGGCTCGAGCCAGGCACGACGGCGGAGTGCGCCGTCACGCTGGAGGGCCCGGACGCGCTGGAGGTCTGGGCGCGGCCGGTGGCGCTGAGCCGGGCGCGTCGCGTGCGTGCTGGACAACGCGATCCGCGCCGCCGGGACGCACGGGCGGGTCTCCGTGCGGATGTACACCGACGTGCGACGGCGTGCACATCTCGGTCACGGACGACGGTCCCGGTCTGGGCAAGGTCGCCGGACGCACGTCCTTGGGCCTGACCACCACGCGAGCGATGGTGGCCGCCTGCCAGGGGTCCTTCCGGCTGCGCTCGGGTGAGAGCGGGGGCGCGGTGGCGGATATCTGTCTCACCGGAGCCGCGGCTGCGCTCGGTCGCGTCATGAGGATCGTCGTCTGCGACGACCACCTGCTCCTGCTGGAGGCGCTCGGAATGGCCCTCGAGGCCAGCGGCCATGAGGTCGTGGCGCTCGCCAGCCACCCCGACGAGGCCGTCGCCGCGGTGGGGGAGCACCACCCGGACGTCTGCCTGCTCGACGTGAACTTCCCGGACGGGACCTCGGTCAACGCGATCCAGCGGGTCCGGGCCAGCTCACCCGAGACCAAGGTCGTCATGCTGTCGGCCGAGGCCGACCACACCATGGTCGGCAAGGCCATCGCCGAGGGCGCCTCGGGCTACGTCGGCAAGGAGAAGCCCATCGTCGAGATCGTCGAGATGCTCGACCGGGCCGTGCGCGGACAGCTGGCCGTGGAGCCGATGCTCCTGCAGAAGGCCCTGCGGCCGCACAAGGGGACGGACGACCCGCTGTGGGCGCTGCAGTTCCTCACCGACCGCGAGTGGCAGGTGATGCGGTGCATCATGGACGGGCAGACCACCGAGGAGATGGCCGAGACGCTGGGTGTCCAGCGGAGCACCGCTCGCACCCACGTCCAGAACCTGCTGACCAAGCTGGGCGTCCACTCCAGGCTCCAGGCCGCGGCCCTGATGTCCGCCCACGGGTCCACGGAGTCCTGGCCGGTCCACCTCCGGATAGCGCTCGCGGGCCTCCCTGCCGATGACGGAGGAGGACCTCCCGCGCCAGCCCGGTTCGCCTGGGGCCGTGAGGTGTGAGGCTGGGACCCATGACGGCGACGACGCGGGTCGTGATCGTGGATGACCACGAGGTGTTCGCCGACGCGCTCACCGTCTATCTCTCGGAGTACGCGGATCTCGAGGTGGTCGCCATCGCCACGAGCGCCGCCCGCGGCGTGGCCCTGTTGTCCACGGTGGCCTTCGACGTGATGGTGCTGGACCTGGCCCTGGACGGCGAGGACGGCCTGACGGTCGCCCGCGAGGCGCTGCGCATCCGCCCGAACGCCGGGCATCGTCGTCACCACGTGCCTGGACTCCGACGCCCAGGTCGTCGAGGCGGTGCAGCTCGGAGTGCGCGGCTGGGTGCCCAAGACCTCGACCGCCGAGACCCTCGTCGACGCGATCCGTGGGGTCGGGCGCGGGGAGACCCGGATCCCCGCCGAGCTGCTGGCCGGTGCGCTGATGACGCTGACCCGAGGTGGCCCCATACCGGTGGAGCCCTCGCAGGGGGTCGGCGAGCTCACGAGCCGCGAGCTGGAGGTGCTGGGGTGCCTGGTCGAGGGGCTGAGCCGCACGGAGATCGGTGACCTGCTGCACGTCTCGCCCAACACGGTCCGCACCCACGTGCAGAGCATCCTGCACAAGCTCCAGGTGCACAGCGCCCTCGCCGCCGTGGCCATCGCCCGCCACGCCGGTGTCCCGGGCGCCGGTGTTCCGGGCGCCGAGCTCTCGGCCGCCCGGCGCTGACCGGCCTCAGGCCCCCTGCGGGAGCTCCGGCAACGGACCGTCGGCGCGCACGCCCGCCGGGTCGCGGCGGGCCAGCCACAGGAGCAGGCCGGCCGGCGTGCCGGTGACCGTCGCGCCGGTCGCCGCTCGCCGACGGTCCAGGTGCCGCCCTGCGCTGCTGCGCAGCTCGAGCCGAGGCGCCTGCGGATGACGGCGGAGCCGGGTCACGGCGTCGTCGACGAACCGGCGGAGCAGGTCGTCCTCGCACGTCCGTCGAAGGTGAAGCCCGCGTCGAGGTCGACGTGATGGAAGACCAGCTCGCGCAGCCGCAGGAACGGCAGGGCTGCGCGCCTCGACCTCCAGGCCGCCTCGCATCTCGACCCGATCGGTGGCCAGCGGCCCCGACAGTGCCTCGAGCCGGGGTGCCAGCGCCTCGGCGGTGCTCGCCAGGTCCTCGGCCTGCTCGCCGGGTGGACGCCCCGCACCTGCCGCGATGTCGGCGTCGCGGGCCTGCGTGCCGCCGGGGTACATCGGCTGCGGCTCACCGGTGACCGCCCACGTGCGCCAGGCGGCCGACCGCCTCGGCGTTGCGGGCGACGTGGGTCAGCACGTGCCCGCGGGTCCAGCCCTCGCAGAGCGACGGCGCGGCCACGTCCTCGAGGGCCGCGAGCGGTCGCGAGCAGCCGTGCGGTGTGCTCGGCCACCAGGGAGAGGTCGCTCAGTCATGCCGGTCACGGTATCCGCTGCCCGGCGTCGGCGGCGCCCTGCGACTCGGCCTGGGCGAGTGCGTGGGCCGCGCCGATGAAGGTCAGGTGGGAGAACGCCTGCGGGAAGTTGCCGACCATCCGGCGGTTCGCCGGGTCGTACTCCTCGGAGATCAGGCCCACGTCGTTGAACAGGCCGACGAGCCGGTCCATCAGCTCACGCGCCTTGGTCGACCTGGCCGCACACCGCGTACGCGCTCACCAGCCACCACGAGCAGGCCAGGAACGGATGCTCGTCGCCGGACAGGCCGTCGACCCCGCTCTGGGTGCGGTAGCGCAGCAGGAAGCCGTCGCGCATGAGGTCCTCCTCGACGGCGGCCACGGTGCCGAGCACCCGCGGGTCGTCAGGGGGCAGGAAGCCGACCAGGGGGATGAGCAGGAGGGAGGCGTCGACCTCGGTGGTGTCGTAGTGCTGGGTGAAGGTGCCGCGCTCGGCGTCGAAGCCCTTGCTGAGGATCTCGTCCCGGACCTGCTCGCGCAGCTCGCGCCAGCGGTCGACCGGTCGCCGGGCAGTCCCCAGTCCTCGACGCTGCGGACCGCTCGGTCGAAGGCCGCCCACACCATCACCCGGGAGTGGGTGAAGTGCCGCAGCGGACCGCGGATCTCCCACAGCCCGTTGTCGGGCTCCTGCCAGTGCTCGGCCAGGTCGTCGACCAGCGACGCGCTGCATGGCCCAGGCCTCACCGTCGACCTCGAGCCCGTGCCGGCGTGCCTCGTCCAGCGCGATCATCACCTCGCCCAGCACGTCGGACTGCCGCTGGTCCACGGCGGCGTTGCCGATCCGCACCGGGGCTGGACCCGGCATACCCGGGCAGGTGGTCCAGGGTGCGCTCCGGCAGCCGCCTGGACCCGTCGATGGCGTACATGATCTGGAGGTCCTCGGGGTCGCCGGCGACCGCGCGCACCAGCCAGTTGCGCCACAGCCGCGCCTCGTCGACGAAGCCGGAGCGCAGCAGGGCCTGGAGGGTCAGCGAGGCGTCGCGCAGCCAGCAGTAGCGGTAGTCCCAGTTGCGCTCGCCGCCGAAGTCCTCGGGCAGGCTGGTCGTGGGAGCCGCGACGATCCCGCCGAACCGCGAGTGCGTCATCGCGCGCAGGGTGAGCAGGGAGCGGACGACCAGGTCGCCGTAGGGCCCCTCGTAGTCGCAGCGCGCAGCCCAGTCGTCCGAGACGGCGGATGGTCTCGGCGATGCGCGAGTCGATGTCCAGCGGCTGGGGGCACCGGTTCGTAGGAGGGGAACCACGTCGAGCGAGAACGTCTGGGTCTCCCCGGCCCTGACCTCGAACTCGTCGCGTGGCGTCCGTCGTCGGCCTTCGGGCAGCCGGGTGCCGCGCAGCACGAGCATGTCGGGGCCGGCGACCGCGGTGATGACGTCGCTCGTCGAGGCGGTGGCCCACGCCGTGGGACACCCAGGGCCGCACCTTGCCGTAGTCGAAGCGCACCACCCACTCGTGGCGCATCGTGACGGTGCCGCGCACGCCCTGGACGCTGCGGATGATGTCGGCCCGGCCGTCGCCGATCGGCATGAGGTCGAGCACCTTGACGGCCCCGGTGTCGGTCTCGTGGACCGTCTCGAGCACGAACGAGTTCTCCACGTAGCGTCGGGTGCTCCGGGCCGGGCCCTTCGGGCCGAGCAGCCACCGGCCGTGCTCCGGGCGTGCCCAGCAGGGCGGCGAAGCACGCGGGGGAGTCGAACCGCGGCAGGCACAGCCAGTCGATCGACCCGGCCCGGCTCACCAGGGCAGCGGTCTCGGTGTCGCCGAGCAAGGCATACTCCTCGATCGGGTGTCGTCATGGCGTGAGCGTATGCCGGCGACTGACCGGTGTCGGTGGGCCCACCTACCATGGAGCGCGTGACTTCCGCTCTGCCCGTCCGCCGCCCCCAGCACGACCAGCTCATCGTCCGGGGTGCCCGCGAGCACAACCTCAAGGACGTGTCGGTCGAGCTGCCCCGCGACTCGATGATCGTCTTCACCGGGCTGTCCGGATCGGGCAAGTCGTCCCTGGCGTTCGACACGATCTTCGCCGAGGGGCAGCGCCGCTACGTCGAGTCGCTGTCGGCCTACGCCCGCCAGTTCCTCGGGCAGATGGACAAGCCCGACGTCGACTTCATCGAGGGCCTGTCACCGGCCGTGTCGATCGACCAGAAGTCGACCAACCGCAACCCCCGCTCCACCGTGGGCACCATCACCGAGGTCTACGACTACCTCCGCCTGCTGTTCGCGCGGGTGGGGCGCCCGCACTGCCCGGTCTGCGGCGAGCCGATCACGCGCCAGAGCCCGCAGCAGATCGTCGACCGGCTGCTCGAGCTGCCCGAGCGCACCCGGTTCCAGGTGCTGGCGCCGGTGGTCCGGGCCCGCAAGGGCGAGTACGTCGACCTGTTCGCCGAGCTCCAGAGCAAGGGCTTCTCCCGGGCGCGGGTCGACGGCGAGGTGGTCTCGCTGACCGAGCCGCCCAAGCTGGAGAAGCAGGTCAAGCACACCATCGACGTGGTCGTCGACCGGCTCGTCGCCAAGGGCGACGACACCGGAGCCAAGCGGCGGCTCACCGACTCCGTCGAGACCGCCCTGGGGCTGGCCGGCGGCGTGCTCGTCGTCGAGTTCGTCGACAAGGCGCCGGACGACCCCGAGCGCGAGCGCCGCTTCTCCGAGCGGATGGCCTGTCCCAACGACCACCCGCTGTCCATGGACGAGGTCGAGCCCCGCTCGTTCTCGTTCAACAGCCCGTTCGGCGCCTGCCCCAAGTGCACCGGCCTGGGCACCGAGCTCGAGGTCGACCCCGAGCTGCTCGTGCCCGACGAGGACCTGAGCCTGCGCGAGGGGGCCATCGCGCCCTGGGCCTCGGCGAGCGGGTCGGCCGAGTACTTCCAGCGGGTGATGACCGCCCTGGCCGACGACCTCAAGTTCTCGATGGACGCGCCCTGGCACGCCCTGCCGGCTCGCGCCCGCGAGGCCCTGCTGCACGGCCAGAACTACAAGGTCCACGTGCGCTACCGCAACCGCTACGGCCGGGAGCGGTCCTACACCACCGGGTTCGAGGGCGTCGTGCCGTTCGTCAAGCGACGGCACGCCGAGACGGACTCCGACTGGAGCCGTGAGCGCTACGAGGGGTTCATGCGCGAGGTGCCGTGCCCCGAGTGCGGGGGTGCGCGGCTCAAGCCCGAGTCCCTGGCCGTGCTCGTCGGTGGTCGCAGCATCTCGGCCGTCTGTGCGCTCGCCATCCCGACTGCGCCGACTTCCTCAAGGCCGTCGACTTCACCGTCCGGGAGCGCCAGATCGCCGAGCGCGTCATCAAGGAGATCGACGCCCGCCTCGGCTTCCTGCTCGACGTGGGCCTGGACTACCTCTCGCTCGACCGGCCCGCCGGGACGCTGTCCGGCGGCGAGGCCCAGCGGATCCGGCTGGCCACGCAGATCGGCTCCGGCCTGGTCGGCGTCCTCTACGTCCTCGACGAGCCGAGCATCGGGCTCCACCAGCGCGACAACCATCGCCTCATCGAGACCCTGACCCGGCTGCGCGACCTGGGCAACACGCTCATCGTCGTGGAGCACGACGAGGACACCATCGCCACGGCGGACTGGGTGGTCGACATCGGCCCCGGCGCGGGTGAGCACGGTGGCGTGGTGGTGCACTCCGGCACGGTCCAGGGGCTGCTGGAGCATCCCGACTCGATGACCGGCAAGTACCTCTCGGGCCGCCTCGAGATCCCGACACCGGCGACGCGGCGCCCCCAGGAGAGGGGGCGCCAGGTCACCGTCGTCGGCGCCCGGGAGCACAACCTGCACGGCGTCGACGTCTCGTTCCCGCTGGGCAACCTCGTCGCTGTGACGGGCGTGTCCGGGTCGGGCAAGTCGACCCTCGTCAACGACATCCTCTACAACGTCCTCGCCAACAAGCTCAACGGCGCCCGGCACGTCCCCGGCCGCCACAAGACGGTCAAGGGTCTCGAGCACCTCGACAAGGTCGTCCACGTCGACCAGAGCCCGATCGGCCGCACGCCGCGGTCCAACCCGGCCACCTACACCGGGGTGTTCGACGCGATCCGCAAGCTGTTCGCCACCACCACCGAGGCCAAGATCCGGGGCTACCAGCCGGGCCGGTTCTCGTTCAACGTCAAGGGCGGTCGCTGCGACGCGTGCTCGGGCGACGGCACGATCAAGATCGAGATGAACTTCCTGCCCGACGTCTACGTCCCCTGCGAGGTCTGCCATGGGGCGCGGTACAACCGGGAGACCCTGGAGGTGCACTTCAAGGGCAAGACGATCGCCGACGTCCTCGACATGCCGATCGAGGAGGCCGCCGACTTCTTCGCCGCGGTGCCCGCCATCGCGCGCCACATGCGGACCCTCAACGACGTGGGCCTCGGCTACGTGCGCCTCGGGCAGCCGGCCCCGACCCTGTCCGGCGGTGAGGCTCAGCGCGTCAAGCTGGCGTCCGAGCTCCAGAAGCGCTCGACCGGCCGCACGGTCTATGTCCTCGACGAGCCGACCACCGGCCTGCACTTCGAGGACATCCGCAAGCTGCTGCATCGTGCTCCAGGGGCTCGTCGACAAGGGCAACTCGGTGATCGTCATCGAGCACAACCTCGACGTGATCAAGAACGCCGACTGGATCGTCGACATGGGTCCCGAGGGCGGCAACGGCGGTGGGCGCGTCGTCGCCGAGGGCACGCCCGGAGCAGGTCGCCGAGGTCGAGGACAGCCACACCGGCCGGTTCCTGGCCCCGATCCTGGCCAGGAGCGCGCGCACGCCCCAGCGGCCGACGGGCGCCAAGCGGACCGCCGCCGCTGCCGCATCGACCAAGAACGCCACGACGGCCAAGGCCACCACGACGAAGGCCGTCCCCAGGAAGGCTGCCACCACCAGACGGCTGCCACGACCAAGGGCCACGACGAAGAAGGCCGTCACCACGAAGAAGGCCGCACCACGAAGAAGGCCGCCACGACGAAGGCCCCTGCCCGTCAGCGTTGACGGACAGGGGCCAGACGTCGACAGGCGTCAACGGGCCACGAGCACGGCTCAGACGTCTCCGCCGAGGTAGGACGGCCTTGACTGCCGGGTCGTTCGCGAGCTCCTGCGCCGGTGCCCTCGCGGACGATCTCGCCGGTCTCGAGGATGTAGGCCCGGTGGGCGCGCTTGAGCGCCTGCGCGGCGTTCTGCTCGACCAGCAGCACCGTGGTGCCCTGGTTGTTGATCTCGGTGATGATGTCGAAGATCTGCTGGATCAGCATCGGCGCGAGCCCCATCGACGGCTCGTCGAGCAGCAGCAGCTTCGGCGAGGCCATCAGGGCCCGGCCGATGGCCAGCATCTGCTGCTCGCCACCCGACATCGTGCCGGCCACCTGGCTGCGTCGCTCGGCCAGCCGCGGGAAGAGCCCGAACACGCGGTCGCGGTCCTCGCTTGACCTTCGGGGTCTTGCGGTCCTTGCGGGCGTAGGCCCCCATGTCGAGGTTCTCGAGGACCGTCATCCCGACGAAGCAGCCGCGCCCCTCCGGTGACTGGGCGATCCCGAGCACCGGGCCGCTCGTGGGCCGGCATCGCCGTGATGTCCTGACCCTCGAAGCGGATCGTGCCCTGGCGCACCGGGCGCAGCCCGGAGACCGTCTTCATCGTGGTCGTCTTGCCGGCGCCGTTGGCGCCGATCAGCGTGACGACCTCGCCCTCGTTGACCGTGAACGAGATGTTGCGGATCGCCTCGATGCGTCCGTAGTTGACGCAGAGGTCCTCGACCTCAAGAAGCATCTGTCGTCAACTCCCAGGTAGGCGGCGATGACCGCAGGGTTGTCCTGGATCTCGGCGGGCAGGCCCTCGGCGATCTTCTTGCCGAACTCGAGCACCACGATCCGGTCGGTGACGCCCATGACGAGCTTCATGTCGTGCTCGATGAGCAGGACGGTGTAGCCCTGGTCGCGGATGCGTCTGGATCAGCTCCATGAGCCGGGCCTTCTCGGCCGGGTTGAAGCCGGCGGCCGGCTCGTCGAGGCAGAGCAGCTTGGGGTTCGGTGGCCAGCGCCCGCGCGATCTCGAGCCGGCGCTGGTCGCCGTAGGGCAGGTTGCGCGCCAGCTCGTCGGCCCGCTTCTCCAGACCCATGAACCTGAGCAGCTCGTAGGCGCGGCTCCATGCCCTCGCGCCTCCTCGGCCTTGTGCCTGGGCAGCCGCAGCAGGCGCCGAGCCCATGCCGGTCGAGTGGTGGGCGTCCGCGCCGACCAGGACGTTCTCCAGGGCCGTCATGTTGTGGAACAGCCGGATGTTCTGGAAGGTGCGGGCGATGCCGAGCTTGGTGATCTGGAACTTGTGCCGCTTGCCCAGCGGCTCGCCCATGAAGCGGACGCCGCCCGAGGTGGGCTGGTAGACGCCGGTCATCACGTTGAAGCAGGTCGTCTTGCCGGCGCCGTTGGGGCCGATCAGGCCGAGGATCTCGCCGGTGTTGATGTGGAACGAGACCCCGTCGAGGGCCGTGACGCCGCCGAACCGGAGCGTCACGTCGTCGACCTCGAGCAGCTTGCCGCGGGGCTGGTCGGTGACCTCCTCGATGCTGATGTCGACGGAGGTGTCGGGGACGCTCTCCGCCGGGCTCGGTGGTCGTGAAGTCGGGCCGGACGTCAGGCATGCGCCGCTCCTTCCTCGAGAACCTCGGTCTCCTCGTCGGCGACTTTCGCGCGGACGGACCGTCTGGGCGGCAGGAGGCCCTGGGGACGGAAGATGGCCAGGCACATCAGCGCCACGCCGAACAGCAGGAACCGCGCGTCGGACAGGAACCGGAACTTCTCCGGCGCCCAGGTGAGCAGCGCAGCGGCCAGGATGACGCCCCAGCGGTTGCCCTGACCGCCGACGACGACCATGGCGACGAACAGCACCGAGTAGACGATGGTGAAGTTGTCGGGGTTGATGAACTGCTGCTTGGTCGCGAACAGCGCGCCGGACAGGCCGCCGATCGCCGCGCCGGTGGCGAACGCCAGCAGCTTGAACCGGAAGGTCGGGACGCCCATCAGCTCGGCGGCGTCCTCGTCCTCGCGGGTCGCCTCCCACGCGCGGCCGACGCGGGAGTTCTGCATCCGCCAGTCGAGGAACAGCACGATGAACACCAGGGTCAGCGCGAGCCAGTAGTAGGGGATCGAGTCGGTGACCCCGAACTGCAGGAACGTCGTGGTGTTCGAGGTGTCGATGAAGGCCGTCGCCCCCTGCCACGTGACGTGCGGGATCTTGAACAGCGTGAGACCCGGCGGGGTCGGGATGTTGGAGATGCCCCGGCTGCCGCCGGTGAGGGAGTCGGCGTTGACGAGGATGAGCCGGACGATCTCACCGAAGCCGAGGGTCACGATGGCGAGGTAGTCGCCGCGCACCCGCAGGGTCGGCGCGCCGAGGATGATGCCCGAGACGAGCGTCACGGCCATCGCGATGGGGATGCACAGCAGGAGCGGCACACTGCCGTGCGCCGACCCGAGGATGCCGACGGTGAAGGCACCGATCGCGAAGAAGCCGATGTAGCCGAGGTCGAGCAGCCCGGCATACCCGATGACGATGTTGAGCCCGATCGCGACCAGCGAGTAGAGCGCACACAGGAACAGCACGGCCCCGAAGTCGGAGTCGGTCGTCGTGATCAGCGGCGGGTTGATGATCGGGCAGGAGGTAGACGAAGACCACGGCTGCGACCGCGAGCACGAGCTTGGCCCAGCGGGGCAGCGCACGGAAGCGGTCACCGATGCCGTGGAAGAAGGTCGAGACGGCGTTCATGCGCGTGCCTTTCCGAGGGACTCGCCGAGCAGGCCGGTGGGTCGGAACAGCAGGATCACGACCAGCAGGGTGAAGGCCACGACGTCCCTCCACTGGCCGCCGAAGATCGCCTGGCCGTAGTTCTCGGCCAGGCCGAGGACGAAGCCGCCGATCAGGGCGCCGCGCAGGTTGCCGATGCCGCCCAGCACCGCAGCGGTGAAGGCCTTGACGCCGAGGAGGAAGCCGGAGTTGTAGCGGACCTGGCCGATCTTGATGAGGTACATCATCGCCGCGGCTCCGGCCATGGCGCCGCCGATGACGAAGGTCAGCCGGATGACGCGGTCGCGGTTCACGCCCATGAGGGCGGCGGCCTCGGGGTCCTGGGCCACCGCGCGGATGCCGCGACCGAGCCGGGAGCGCTGCACGAACTGGTCGAGCACGAACATCATGACGATGGCCGACCCGAGGACGATGAGGTCCTTGTTCGTCACGTAGTAGTCGAACAGCGGGAACACCCGGGTGGTCGGGATGTTGAGGGGGATGGGGAGCGCCTCACGGGGTCGGCCGACGTAGGAGGACAGCTTCTGGTCCAGACCGAACCACGAGAAGGGCTTGTCGCGCAGGCCCATCGCCTCGGACAGCGTGTACGACGCGCCGATGGCCGAGATGAGGGCGATCAGCGGCGGCGAGTTGCGTTTGCGCAGCGGTCGGTAGGCGACCCGCTCGAGGACCAGGGCGACGAGCGCCGAGGTCAGCATGGCCGCGCCGAACCCGACGATGAGGTAGCCCACCAGGCCGAGCCCGCTGGCGTTGCCTGCACCGAGCGCCATGAGCACGAAGACGGCGGCGAACCCGCCGTACATGAAGACCTCGGAGTGCGCGAAGTTGATCAGGCGCAGCACGCCGTAGACCAAGGTGTAGCCGAGGGCGATCAGGGCGTAGACCGCGCCGAACGCGAGTCCGCCGATCGTGAGCTCCCAGAAGTGGTGTTGCAGAAGATCCACGAGACCTCCGATGAGTGGGGACGGCCGGGCTGGGCGACCGTGGGGCGACGGCCAGTCGACGTGATCCGCGTCCGGACGGGAACACCGTAGCGGCCAGGACCCTCGATGGAGAGAGCCCTGGCCGCGAGGCGTGACGTTACTTGATCTCCTGGTCCGGCACGATCTTGCCGCCGGTGACCTTGTAGGCCCAGACCGACACCTGGGACGGCTCGCCCTTGGAGTCGAACTTGACCATCTTGGTGACGCCCTGAGCGCTGTACGAGCCGATGAAGGCGTTCATGTCGGCGTTGCTCGTCTTGCCGGCCTTGATGGCAGCGAGGAACACGTTGGCGGCGTCGTACGCCTCGGCCGAGTAGGTGGCCGGGTCGGAGTTGAAGGCCGCCTTGTACGCCGTGGCGAAGGCCGGGGCCTTGTCGGGCGGCAGGCACGGGCAGGTGAGGATGGAACCCTCGGCAGCCGCACCGGCACCCTTGATGAAGCCGTCGTCCTTGACACCGTCAGCGCCGAGGAAGGTGCCCGTGAAGCCACCGTCCTTGAGCTGCTTGACCAGCTTGCTGGCGTTGGAGTAGTAGCCGCCGTAGAAGAACGCGGTGGCACCGGACGCCTTGGCCTTGGTCACGGTCGCCGAGAAGTCGTCCTGCTTGCCGTCGGCAGCGGTCTCGTCCGTGCCCACGACCAGCGAGCCGAGGCTGCTCTTGACGATGTCCGAGAGGCCCTTGCCGTACTCGGACGTGTCGTCGGAGACGAAGACCTTCTGGGCCTTGAGGATGTCCTTGATGTACTTCGCGACGGCGGGACCCTGGGTGGCGTCGTTGCCGAGGATGCGGTGGAAGGTCTTCCAGCCGTTCGTCGACAGCGCCGGGTTGGTCGCCGAGGCGGAGATGATGTTCAGGCCCGCCTTCTCGAAGATCGGGTCGGCGGCCTTGGACTCACCGGAGAAGGCCGGCCCGACGATGCCGACGAGCTTGCTGTCCTTGACGGCCTGCTGGGCCAGTCCGGGCGCGATGGACGGGTCGCCCTGGCTGTCGAACGACGACCAGCGTCACCTTGCAGGTGGGGTTCTTGTCGTTGTACTGCCGGACGGCCAGGTCGGCGCCGTTCTTGATGTTGATGCCGAGGTTGGCGGCGTCGCCGGTGAGGGCGCCGAAGAAGCCGATCTTGAGGTCGCAGGCCTTGCCGCCACCGGCAGCGCTACCGCCACCGGTGGTGCCGCCGCAGGCACTCAGCGCGAGCGCGGCCGCCAGCACGGGGGCGCCGATCTTGAACACAGAACGCAAGATTCCTCCTGAAATCTACGGTGCGCCGAAAAAACGCACGCACGTGAACCCCGGCTGGGGTGTTGTGGAGACTATGCCCCTCGATGGGTCCACAAGCGATGTATCGGCTGCCGTCGTGACCGTGTCGTTACCACTCGTCGTGCGCCTTCGCCACCTGGGAGGTGAACCCCGGTGCGCGCTCACCCGTCCTTCACAGGAAACGTCCGGATGCGCCCGGCATACTCACCAGGTCCGGCCGTGACCCGCCGGCAGCCCCGACCGAAAGGCCCCTCCATGCCCCACGACCACCAGGACTGCGCCCTCGAAACCGGACCCTGCCGGCGCACGGTGCTGGCGTCCGGCGCCCTCGGTGCGGTCGGTGCCGTGGGTGCCGTCGCCCTCGCCGGCTGCGGGGCCGGCAACGCCGCGACCCAGGCCGGCGGGTGCCGCGTCCGGCGCGGTCACGCAGGCCATCGCCAAGGCCTCCATCCCGGTGGGTGGGGGCAAGGTCTTCCCGGACCAGCAGGTCGTGGTCACCCAGCCCAGCGCCGGCAGCTTCAAGGCGTTCTCCGCGGTCTGCACCCACGCCGGGCTGCGTCGTCGCCGAGGTGTCCCAGGGCGCCATCCACTGCCCCTGCCACGGCAGCGCCTTCGACGCGGCGACAGGAGCCGTCCGGCAGGGACCGGCGACCCAGCCCCTGCCGGAGAAGACCGTGACGGTCAGCGGCGACACCCTCAAGGTCACCTGAGGCGCACCGCCCGCGTATCCCGCGTGCATGCCGTGTGTATGCCGCGGATCGCGGCGTCGGTGCACCTTCATAGAGTGGGGGTGTGGCTGACCCCTCGACCTACCGTCCGCTTCCGGGGGAGATCCCCGTCGACGCGGGCGTCTACCGCTTCCGCGACAGCAGCGGCCGGGTCATCTATGTCGGCAAGGCCAAGTCGCTGCGGCCCCGGCTGTCGTCCTACTTCCAGGACCTCAGGGCGCTGCACCCGCGCACGGCCACCATGGTCACCACGGCGGCCAGCGTCGAGTGGACGGTGGTCGCCAACGAGGTCGAGGCCCTGCAGCTGGAGTACTCCTGGATCAAGGAGTTCGACCCCCGCTTCAACGTCAAGTACCGCGACGACAAGTCCTACCCGTACCTCGCCGTCACCATGGGGGAGGAGTTCCCTCGGGCCCAGGTGATGCGTGGGGCCAAGCGCAAGGGCACGCGCTACTTCGGGCCCTACGCCCACGCCTGGGCGATCCGCGAGACCCTGGACCAGCTGCTGCGCGTGTTCCCGGTGCGCACCTGCTCCTCGGGGGTGTTCAAACGGGCCGGTCAGGTGGGACGGCCCTGCCTGCTCGGCTACATCGACAAGTGCTCCGCGCCCTGCGTGGGGCGGGTCAGTCCCGAGGAGCACCGGGCCATCGCCGAGGACTTCTGCGACTTCATGGCCGGCAACACCGGCCGGTTCGTCAAGCGGCTCGAGACCCAGATGAAGGCCGCGTCGGCCTCCCTCGAGTTCGAGCAGGCGGCCCGGCTGCGCGACGACCTGGTCGCCCTCGGCAAGGCCCTCGAGAAGTCTGCCGTGGTGTTCGCCGACGCCACGGACGCCGACGTCTTCGCGCTCGCGCACGACGAGCTCGAGGTGGCCGTGCAGGTGTTCCACGTCCGCGGTGGCCGGGTCCGCGGCCAGCGGGGCTGGGTGGCCGAGATGGACGCCGAGTCCCTGTCCGAGAGCGTCGCCCACCTCCTGCAGCAGGTCTACGGCGGAGAGTCCGGCGAGGGCGTGCCGCGCGAGGTCCTGGTCCCGGTGCGCCCGGAGGACGCCGCCTCGGTGGCGGAGTGGCTCAGTGGGCTGCGCGGGTCGACCGTCGACCTGAGGGTCCCGCAGCGCGGCGACAAGAAGACCCTGATGGAGACGGTGCACCGCAACGCGCAGCAGTCGCTGGCCCGTCACAAGCTGGCGCGGGCCGGGGACCTGACCGCGCGCAGCCAGGCGCTCCAGGAGCTCCAGGAGGCGCTCGACCTCGCTGACGCCCCACTGCGGATCGAGTGCTACGACATCAGCCACATCCAGGGGTCCCAGGTCGTCGGCTCCATGGTCGTCTTCGAGGACGGACTGGCCCGCAAGGCCGAGTACCGCCGGTTCATCATCCGGGGCGCCGAGGTGGACGACACGGCGGCGATGGACGAGGTGCTGACCCGGCGCTTCCAGCGCTACCTCGAGGAGCGTGACCAGTCCTCCGACGTCGAGATCGGGCCGGACCCCGACGCCGGCCCGGACCGGATCGACCCCGACACGGGCAAGCCCAAGAAGTTCGCCTACCCGCCGAACCTCGTCGTCGTCGACGGCGGGCTGCCCCAGGTCAACGCGGCCCACGCGGCGCTGTCGGCCCTCGGCATCGACGACGTGGCCGTGGTGGGCCTCGCCAAGCGGCTGGAGGAGGTGTGGGTGCCCGGCCAGGACTACCCGGTGATCCTGCCCCGCACCAGCGAGGGCCTCTACCTGCTGCAGCGCGTCCGTGACGAGGCCCACCGGTTCGCCATCACGTTCCACCGCCAGCGTCGGTCCAAGGCCATGACCGCCTCGGTGCTCGACGGCATACCGGGGCTGGGGGAGCAGCGGCGCAAGGCGCTGCTGCGCGAGTTCGGCTCCGTCAAGAAGATCCGCGCCGCCACCGTGGAGGAGCTGCAGTCCGTGGCGGGCATCGGGCCTGCGCTCGCGGCCACGATTGCGGCAGAGTTGGCCCGCGAGGGTCCGGCCGCACCGGCCGTGAACCTCATGACCGGCGAGATCATCGACGAGGACGGAGCAGCGCCGTGACCACCACGGGCGACCAGCAGGGCCATCCGGACGCACGGCAAGGCCGAGGGCCGGCCCGAGCTGGTCATCGTCACCGGGATGAGCGGGGCCGGCCGCTCCACGACCGCCAACGTGCTCGAGGACTCCGGGTGGTACGTCGTCGACAACCTGCCCCCACGGCTCCTGGTCGAGCTCGCCGACCTCGCCAGCGACGCCTCGCGCCACGCCGAGCTGTCGCGGCTCGCCGCGGTCGTCGACGTGCGCGCTCGCGGGTTCTTCGCCCACCTCCAGGCGGCGATGGACGAGCTGCGCGCCAAGGGCTGGCACCCCAACCTGGTGTTCCTCGACGCGACGGACGAGGCGATCGTGCGCCGGTTCGAGTCGGTGCGCCGGCCCCATCCCCTCCAGGGCGAGGGCCGTCTGCTCGACGGGATCGTGCGCGAGCGCGCCCTGCTCGCCGACCTGCGCGCGGAGGCGGACGTCGTCATCGACACCTCCGGGCTCAACGTCCACCAGCTGGCCAAGAAGGTGCACCCGGTCTTCTCCGAGCGAGCGCGGGCCGCGGGTCCGGATCGCGGTGATGTCGTTCGGGTTCAAGTACGGCGTGCCCCTGGACGCCGACTTCGTGTTCGACATGCGCTTCCTGCCCAACCCGTTCTGGATCCCCGAGCTGCGCAGCTTCACCGGGCAGGACGCCGCGGTGGCCGACTACGTCATGGGGCAGGCGGGTGCGCCCGAGTTCGTGGACCGGGTCGTGGCCCTGATGGAGCCGGTCACGGCCGGCTACGTGCGAGAGGGCCGTCGCTACGTCACCCTCGCCGTCGGGCTGCACCGGGGGCAAGCACCGTTCCGTCGCCGTCGCCGAGGCGCTGCGCGCCCGCCTGGCGACCCGGGATGTCGCGACCTTCGTCGTCCACCGAGACCTGGGGCAGGAGTGAGCGGGCCCGCGGTCGTCGCGCTCGGCGGGGGTCACGGCCTGGCCGCCTCCCTCGGGGCGCTCAAGCTGGTCTGCGACGACATCACGGCTGTGGTGACGGTGGCCGACAACGGGGGGTCCTCGGGCCGCCTGCGCGACGAGTTCGACGTGCTGCCCCCCGGCGACCTGAGGATGGCCCTCACCGCCCTGTGCGACGACACCGAGTGGGGCCACACCTGGCGCGACGTCCTCCAGCACCGGTTCCGCGGCGAGGGGCCGCTCGGTGGGCACGCCCTCGGCAACCTGCTCATCGTGGCGCTGTGGGACGTCCACCGGCAGGCCGTCACCGGTCTCGACCTCGTGGGCCGGCTGCTCAACGCCCGGGGCCGCGTGCTGCCGATGGCCGCCGTGCCGCTCGAGATCACCGCGCAGGTGCAGGGCGCCGACCCCAGCCGGCCCGACGAGACGCAGACCGTGCGCGGTCAGGTGGCCGTCGCCACGACCAAGGGCAGGGTCCGCAGCATCGCCCTGGAGCCGCCGGACCCCCCTGCTCCCGCAGAGACCGTCGAGGCGGTGCGTTCCGCCGACTGGGTCATTCTGGGCCCGGGGTCGTGGTTCACCTCGGTGATGCCGCACCTCATGGTCCCGACCCTGCGCGACGCCCTCCACGACACGTCCGCTCGCCGGGTGCTCACCCTCAACCTCGAGCACTCGGGCGAGACCGACGGGATCAGCGCGGCCACGCAGGTGGAGGCGCTGGCCGACCATGCGCCGCGGCTGCGCCTGGACGTCGTGCTCGCCGACCCTGCGGCCGTCGACGACGTCGACGCCCTGCGGGCGGCGGCGACCCGGCTGGGGGCCGAGGTCGTCCTGGCCCAGGTGGCCACGCGCGGAGCGCCGGGACTGCATGACACCCTGCGGCTCGCTGCCGCCTATCGTGACATCTTCGGATGACCACGTCCGCCGCCCGCGGGCAGGGAGAAATCGGACAGGGACGGCAGCGGTGAAGCGCGACGAGATGGCAGGATGACGGCATGGCGATGACGGCGCGGGTCAAGGACGAGCTGACCAGACTCGACGTCACGAAGCCGTGCTGCCGCAAGTCCGAGGTGGCGGCGACGCTGCGCTTCGCCGGTGGCCTGCACATCGTGGGCGGCCGCATCGTCGTCGAGGCCGAGCTCGACACGGCCAACGCGGCGCGCCGCCTGCGCAAGAGCATCGCCGACCTCTACGGCCACCCCTCCGAGGTGCTCGTGCTGGCCGCCGGCGGTTTGCGCAAGGGCTCGCGCTACGTCGTCCGCGTGGTGCAGGACGGCGAGGCGCTGGCCCGCCAGACCGGTCTGATCGACGGGCGTGGGCGCCCCGTCCGCGGTCTGCCGCCCAAGGTCGTCAGCGCCTCGGCCTGTGACGCCGAGGCCGCGTGGCGTGGTGCCTTCATCGCCCACGGGTCGCTCACCGAGCCGGGTCGCTCCTCGGCCCTCGAGGTCACCTGCCCCGGCCCCGAGGCCGCGCTGGCCCTCGTCGGTGCCGCCCGGCGTCTGGGGATCCAGGCCAAGGCTCGCGAGGTGCGCGGGGTCGACCGCGTCGTGATCCGCGACGGCGATGCCATCGGCGCCATGCTGACCCGCCTCGGCGCCCACGAGGCCGTGCTGGCGTGGGAGGAGCGGCGGATGCGCCGCGAGGTGCGCGCGACCGCGAACCGCCTGGCCAACTTCGACGACGCCAACCTGCGGCGCTCGGCCCGGGCGGCGGTGGCGGCAGGCGCCCGGGTGCACCGAGCCATGGAGATCCTCGGAGACGACATCCCCGACCACCTGCGCGAGGCGGGCACGCTCCGGCTGGAGCACAAGCAGGCCTCCCTGGAGGAGCTCGGCCAGCTGGCGCAGCCGCCGATGACCAAGGACGCCGTGGCCGGCCGCATCCGCCGGCTGCTGGCGATGGCGGACAAGCGAGCGCAGGACCTCGGCATCCCGGGCACCGAGGCCAACCTGACGCCCGACATGATGGACGCGTGAGGATCCGGAGCGTCGTCGCATGACCAGGGTCGCCGTCGTCGGCACCGGCTACGTCGGCCTGTCGATGGCCGTGCTGCTGGGGCGCCAGCACGACGTCGTGGCGCTCGACATCGACGGGGCCCGGGTCGAGCTGCTGCGGTCCGGCCGGAGCCCGATCGCCGATCCCGAGATCGAGGACCAGCTCGCCGCGGGTGACCTGGCGCTGCGGTTCACCACGGACCCCGCCGAGGCCTACGACGGCGCGGAGTTCGTCATCATCGCCACGCCCACCGACTACGACCCGGTGACCAACTACTTCGACACCTCGAGCGTCGAGAAGGTCGTCGCCGAGGTGGTCGCCACCAACCCGGACGCCGTCATGGTGGTCAAGTCCACGGTGCCCGTCGGGTTCACGCGCGACCTGTCGGCCCGGCTGGGCGACCGACAACGTCATCTTCAGCCCCGAGTTCCTGCGCGAGGGCAAGGCCCTGTGGGACAGCCTCCACCCGTCACGGATCGTCGTGGGGGAGTGCAGCGCGCGCGGCCAGGCGTTCGCCGACCTGCTGCGCGGTGGCTCCCTGGAGCCCGACGTGCCGGTGCTGCTCACCGACAGCACCGAGGCCGAGGCGATCAAGCTCTTCGCCAACACCTACCTCGCCATGCGGGTGGCCTTCTTCAACGAGCTCGACACCTTCGCGCTGACCCACGACCTCGACCCGCGGCAGATCATCGAGGGCGTCGGCCTCGACCCCCGGATCGGGCCGGGCTACAACAACCCGTCGTTCGGCTACGGCGGCTACTGCCTGCCCAAGGACACCAAGCAGCTGCTGGCGAACTACCGCAACGTCCCGCAGAGCCTCATCGAGGCCATCGTGTCCGCGAACACCACCCGCAAGGACTTCATCGCCAGCGACATCCTGCGCCGGCGCCCGCAGGTCGTCGGCATCCACCGGCTCATCATGAAGTCCGGGTCGGACAACTTCCGCTCCAGCAGCGTGCAGGGAATCATGAAGCGGATCAAGGCCAAGGGCGTCGAGGTGGTGGTCTACGAGCCGGCGCTGGCCGGGGAGACGTTCTTCGGCTCGCGGCTGGTCCGCGACCTCGGCGAGTTCACCGCGATGGCCGACGTCATCGTCGCCAACCGGATGGTCGACGAGCTCCGCGAGCGTCGCCGACAAGGTCTACACCCGCGACCTGTTCGGCGGCGACCACTAGAGCGCAGGGTTACCGGCCCGTACACCGGACCACGCTGTCCGCTGCGCGGGCCGATCGAATAAGGTCGGTGACGAGCACCTGCTGCCGCGACGAGGCGGCATACCGTCCCCATCTGTGAAGGGCAAGGCATCGTGACTGTTCGCGTAGGTATCAACGGCTTCGGCCGCATCGGCCGCAACTTCTTCCGGGCTGTGCAGGCCGCCGGCGCCGACATCGAGGTCGTCGCGACCAACGACCTGATGGACAACAAGACGCTCGCCCACCTGCTCAAGTACGACTCGATCCTCGGCCGCTTCCCCGGCGAGGTGAGCTACGACGAGACCTCGATCACCGTGGACGGCAAGTCCATCCGGGTGTTCGAGGAGCGCGACCCGGCCAAGATCGACTGGGCCTCCGTGGGTGCCGACATCGTCGTCGAGTCGACCGGCTTCTTCACCGACGCCACCAAGGCCAAGGCCCACATCGACGGTGGCGCCAAGAAGGTCATCATCTCGGCGCCCGCGTCCAACGAGGACATCACCATCGTCATGGGCGTCAACGACGACCAGTACGACGGCGCGAAGCACACGATCATCTCCAACGCCTCCTGCACGACGAACTGCCTCGGCCCGATGGCCAAGGTCATGAACGACGAGTTCGGCATCGTCAAGGGCCTGATGACGACGATCCACGCCTACACCCAGGACCAGAACCTCCAGGACGCGCCGCACAAGGACCTGCGCCGCGCCCGCGCCGCCGCGATCAACATCGTGCCCACGTCGACCGGTGCCGCGAAGGCCATCGGCCTGGTGCTGCCCGAGCTCAAGGGCAAGCTCGACGGCTACGCGCTGCGCGTGCCGGTGCCGACCGGCTCGGCCACCGACCTCACCTTCGAGGCCGGCCGCGAGACCACCGCCGCCGAGGTCAACGCCGCGGTCAAGGCCGCCGCCGAGGGCCCGCTCAAGGGCGTGCTCGTCTACACCGAGGACCCGATCGTCTCCAAGGACATCGAGACCGACCCGGCGTCCTGCATCTTCGACGCGGGCCTGACCAAGGTCATCGGCAACCAGGTCAAGATCGTCGGCTGGTACGACAACGAGTGGGGCTACTCCAACCGGCTGGCCGACCTCGTCACCCTCGTCGGCCAGTCGCTCTGACCCGCGGCTGACTCGCTGATGAAGTCGATCTCCGAGCTGGGCGACCTGCGCGGCAAGCGCGTCCTCGTCCGGTCAGACCTCAACGTGCCGTTGGACGGCGCGACCATCACCGACGACGGCCGGATCCGCGCGTCGGTGCCGACCATCAAGGCGCTGTCGGAGGCGGGCGCGCGCGTCGTCGTGTGCGCCCACCTCGGCCGGCCCAAGGGCGCGCCGGAGGCGAAGTACTCGCTGGCGCCCGTGGCGGCCCGGCTGGGCGAGCTGCTCGGCCGCGACGTCGCCTTCGCCACCGACACGGTCGGCGAGAGCGCCCAGAAGGCCGTCGAGGCGGCGCAGGACGGCGACGTCGTGCTGCTCGAGAACCTGCGGTTCAACCCCGGCGAGACGGCCAAGGACGAGGCCGAGCGGGCCGAGTTCGCGCGGCCAGCTGGCGAGCCTGGCCGACGCGTTCGTCTCCGACGGGTTCGGGGTGGTGCACCGCAAGCAGGCGTCGGTCTACGACGTGGCTCGGCTGCTGCCCTGCCGCGGTCGGCGGTCTCGTGGAGACCGAGGTGGGCGTGCTCAAGCGGCTCACCGAGAGCCCGGAGCGCCCGTATGCCGTGGTGCTCGGCGGTGCCAAGGTCTCCGACAAGCTCGGGGTGATCGACAACCTGCTGCAGACCGCCGACCGGCTGCTCATCGGTGGCGGCATGGTGTTCACGTTCCTCAAGGCCCAGGACTACGAGGTGGGCAGCAGCCTGCTCGAGGCCGACCAGGTCGAGCGCGTCAAGGGCTACCTCGACCAGGCCAAGGAGCGCGGCGTCGAGATCGTCCTGCCCGTCGACATCGTGGCCGCGACCGCGTTCTCGGCCGAGGCCGACCACGAGGTCGTGCCCGCCGGCGCGATCCCGGCCGACCGGATGGGCCTGGACATCGGCCCCGAGTCCGGAGTGCTGTTCGCCCAGAAGCTCGAGGACTGCCGGACGGTGTTCTGGAACGGCCCGATGGGCGCCTTCGAGATGGCCCCGTATGCCGCGGGCACCGATGCCGTGGCCAAGGCCCTCGTCGAGGTGACCGCGAAGGGCGCGCTGACCGTGGTGGGTGGCGGCGACTCGGCCGCGGCCGTGCGCCAGCTGGGCTTCGACGACGACCAGTTCGGCCACATCTCCACCGGCGGTGGCGCGAGCCTGGAGTACCTCGAGGGCAAGCAGCTGCCGGGCCTGACCGTGCTCGACGAGGAGACCAACCGCTGATGGCACCCAAGACCACCGGTCGCACGCCGCTGATGGCGGGCAACTGGAAGATGAACCTCGACCACCTGCAGGCGACCCACCTGGTCCAGAAGCTCGACTGGACCCTGCGCGACGCCAAGCACGACTTCGCGGCGGTGGAGGTGGCCGTGCTGCCGCCGTTCACCGACCTGCGCTCGGTGCAGACCCTCATCGACGGCGACAAGCTCAAGCTGCGGCACGGTGCCCAGGACCTGTCGGTCCACGACGCCGGCGCCTACACCGGCGAGGTGTCGGGCGCGTTCCTGGCCAAGCTGGGCTGCACCTACGTGCTGGCCGGCCACAGTGAGCGGCGCGAGTACCACCGCGAGTCCGAGGACGTCGTCAACGCCAAGGTCAGGGCGGCATACCGGCACGGGCTGACGCCCATCTTCTGCGTGGGCGAGCACCTCGAGGCACGTCAGGAGGGCAGCTACCTCGAGCACATCCTCATGCAGCTGCGGGCGGGCCTTCAGGGTGTCACGGCCGAGCAGGCCAAGAGCATCGTCGTCGCCTACGAGCCGGTGTGGGCCATCGGCACCGGCGAGGTGGCCACGCCGGCGGACGCCCAGGAGGTCTGCGCGGCGATCCGGACCACCCTGGCCGAGCTCTACTCCGGCGACCTCGCCGATGGCGTCCGGGTGCTCTACGGCGGCTCCGTCAAGGCGAACAACGTCGCGGCGATCATGGCCGAGGAGGACGTCGACGGCGCGCTGGTCGGCGGGGCGTCGATCGTGCCGGCCGAGTTCGCCTCGATCTGCCGCTACCGCGACCACGTGGCTGCTGTCTGACGCTCAGCAGGTATCCTGATCCTCGCTGCCGTCAGCCGGCAGCCTCGACCTCGACTCGATGGGTGGCACGACGCGTGGAAGCCGTACGGATTGGCCTGCAGGTGCTGCTGGTCATCGGTGGTCTGTTCCTGACCCTGCTGATCCTGCTGCACAAGGGCAAGGGTGGCGGCCTGTCGGACATGTTCGGTGGTGGCATGTCCACCTCCCTCGGCTCGTCCTCGGTCGCCGAGCGCAACCTCGACCGCTTCACGGTCGCCGTGGGCATCATCTGGTTCGCCTGCATCGTCGGCCTCGGTCTCATCGACCGCTTCTCCCACTGACCCCGAAGGGACCCTGAGCACTCATGGCAGGTGGTAACGCAATCCGCGGCAGCCGTGTCGGCGCCGGCCCGATGGGCGAGGCCGAGCGCGGCGAGGCTGCGCCTCGGGTGTTCGTCTCGTACTGGTGCGCCAACGGCCACCAGACGCGGCCCAGCTTCGCCGAGGAGCCCGGCCTCGCGGTGCCGGAGATGTGGGACTGCCCCCGGTGCGGGTTCCCCGCCGGTCAGGACGAGGCCAACCCGCCCGCCCCGCCGCGGGTCGAGCCCTACAAGACGCACCTGGCCTACGTGAAGGAGCGTCGCTCCGACGCCGACGGCAAGGCCATCCTCGAAGAGGCGCTGGCCACCCTGCGGGACCGCAAGCTCATCCAGTAGTCAGCGCCACATATTGCCCTGAATCCACCGGATTCCGGGCCCTGAGGGGCCCTGACGGTGGATTCAGGGCAATCAGTCGTGGTGGTGGGGGAGGTCGGAGGCGGCCTCTGCGTCGACGAGCCACAGCGTCTCCTGTATGCCGTGCACCTGCGCGGCCGAGGAGTGCTCGGGGCCCGCGCCGGCCACGCCCTGCGCGACCGCCTGAGCCTTGTCGGCGCCGGCCACGACGAACCACACCCGCTCGGCCCGGTTGAGGGCCTCGAAGGTCAGGCTGAGGCGCGTCGGCGGGGGCTTGGGCGAGTCGTGGACCGAGGTCGTCGCCGACCCGGACGCGAGCTGGTCGGGGTGCCCCGGGAACAGCGACGCGACGTGGCCGTCCGGGCCGACGCCGAGCACGAGGATGTCGAAGGTCGGCGACGGCGCGCCGGCTGCCTGCGCTCTCAGCCAGCCACGCGGCATACCGCCGGGCCGCAGCCTCGGGGTCGTCGCCGTCCGGCCCGTCGGGCCCGGGCATCGCGTGCACGCGCGCGGGGTCGAGCGGCAGGGCGTCGAGCAGTGCCTCGCGGTTCTGCGTCTCGTTGCGCTCGGGGTCGCCCTCGGGCAGGAACCGCTCGTCGCCCCACCAGACGTCCACGGCACTCCAGTCGACCGCGTCGCGGCCGGGCAGGTCGCGCAGGGAGGCCAGCATCGCCGACCCCAGCGAGCCGCCGGTGAGGACGATCGACACCTCGCCACGAGCCGCCTGGACGTCCACCATGCGCGGTGAGCATCCGCGCCGCGATCGCGTCGGACAGCACCTGCTTCGAGGGGTGGACGACCACCCGGGCGCGGCGCGCTCATGACGAGCTCCTGGACGCGGCCTTGCGCTTCTTGGCCGGCTCGGGGCCAGCGCCGTCTGCGGTGGGCTCGGATGCCGCCGCCTTGACCTTCGCCTTGGCCAGCTTGTGGGCGGCGGCCCGCTTGACCTGCTGGTGTCCGCGGCTCAGGCGGAGGGGAGCCTGGACCATCTGAGCGCTGCCGGCCTTGGCGGTGGCCCGCGCGATCCGGCGTGCCTCGCGCTCGGCCTCCTCGCACCGACGGGGCGTCGCCCTCGCGGACGGCCTCGGAGGCCGTGACGCTCTTGGTGCCGACCCGGCCGAGCCCCTTGCGGATGGTGTCCTCGTAGATCTCGTCGGGATCGAGGCGACGCAGCTCGTCGGCCAGGCACTCCGCCGTGCCACGGCGCGCCAGGGAGATCCGCCGGACGGGCTGACCCGGCTGGGTCAGGGTGGCGGTGACGCCGTCGGGACGCACGAGGTCGACCGAGCCACTGCGACGCTCGAGGCGCACGCTCACCATGCCGGTGCCGACCCGCGTCCGCGCACGGGTCACGGGGCACTTGAGCGTCTGGGCCAGCCAGGCCGCCAGCAGGTCGGTGGAGGGGGAGTCCGACCCGCCGCTGACCGTGGCCTCGACGACGGGCTCGAACGGCGGCTGGTCGAGCGCGGCGGCCAGCAGGCCCCGCCACAGGGTGATGCGGGTCCACGCCAGGTCGGTGTCGCCCTCGGCGTAGGTGGCTGCGCGGCCCTTGAGGGTGGTCCGAGGGTTCTTGGACTCGGCGGCGTCGGTGATCCGGCGCTGGGCCATCGAGCCGATCGGGTCCTCGGAGACCTTGGCCGGGGCGTCCTTGGGCCACCAGGCCACGACCGGCGAGTCCGGCAGCAGCAGCGGGATGACCACACTGCGGCCATGCTCGGTGAGCGCGCCGTAGAGGCGCAGGACGACGACCTCGCTGGCGCCGGCGTCACCCCCGACGCGGATCTGGCCGTCGATGCGCGACTGGCCGCGCTTGTTGCCGAGGACGACCGCGATGATGCGGCAGGGGTGCTGGCGGCTCGCGTCGTTGGCCGCCTCGATCGCCTCGTCGGCGTCGAGCTCGTCCACCACGATGAGCAGGGTCAGCACGCGACCCAACGCCATGGCACCGGTGTCCTGGCGCAGCTGGACCAGCTTCTTGCTGATCGCCACGGTGGACGTGCTGGGCAGGTCGACGATCACGGCATCCTCCAGACGCGGCCGTCGCGGCGCATCATCTCGTCGGCGCTGGCGGGGCCCCATCCGCCGGACACGTAGGGTTCGGGGGAGCTCTTCTGCTTGGCCCAGTGCGTCTCGACCGGGTCGAGGATCTGCCAGGACAGCTCGACCTCCTCGTGCCGGGGGAACAGCGGTGGGTCGCCCAGGAGCACGTCGAGGATGAGCCGCTCGTAGGCCTCGGGGCTGGACTCGGTGAAGGCGCGGCCGTAGCCGAAGTCCATGGTCACGTCGCGCACCTCCATCTGCGCACCCGGCACCTTGGCGCCGAACCGCATGGTGATGCCCTCGTCGGGCTGCACGCGGATGACGACGGCGTTCTGGCCGAGCTCCTCGGTGGCGGTGTCGTTGAACGGCAGGTGCGGGGCCTTCTTGAAGATCACCGCGATCTCGGTGACCCGCTTGCCCAGGCGCTTGCCGGTGCGCAGGTAGAAGGGCACACCCGCCCAGCGGCGCGAGTCGATCTCGAGCTTCATCGCGGCATACGTCTCGGTGCGCGAGGTCTTGGCCACGCCGTCCTCGTCGAGGTAGCCGATGACGTGCTCGCCGCCCTGCCAGCCGGCGGCGTACTGGCCGCGGGCGGTGGACTTGCCGAGGTCGCGCGGGTGACGCACCGCCGAGAGGACCTTCTCCTTCTCGGCGCGCAGGTGCTCGGCGGCGAACGACACCGGCTCCTCCATGGCCGTGAGCGCCAGGAGCTGGAGCAGGTGGTTCTGGATCACGTCGCGGGCGGCGCCGATGCCGTCGTAGTACCCGGCCCGGCCGCCGATGCCGATGTCCTCGGCCATGGTGATCTGGACATGGTCGACGAAGTTGGAGTTCCAGACCGGCTCGAACATCTGGTTCGCGAACCGGAAGGCCAGGAGGTTCTGGACGGTCTCCTTGCCGAGGTAGTGGTCGATCCGGAAGACGGCGTCGGCCGGAAAGACCCCCTCGACGATGTCGTTGAGCTCGCGGGCGCTCTTGAGGTCGTGGCCGAAGGGCTTCTCGATGACGACCCGGCGCCACGAGTCGGCCTCCGGCTTGCTCAGCCCGGAGCGCTCGAGCTGCTCGCAGACGACCGAGAACATGCTCGGCGGGATCGACAGGTAGAACGCGAGGTTGCCGCCCGTCCCACGCTCCTCCTCCAGCGACTTGACCGTCTCGGCCAGCAGGTCGAAGGAGTTGGGGTCGTCGAAAGTGCCTGGTACGAAACGGAACCCCTCTGCGAGGTTGCGCCACACACTCTCGCGGAAGGGTGTGCGCGCGTGCTGCTTGACCGCGTCGTAGACGATCTTGCCGAAGTCCTGGTCGGCCCAGTCACGACGGGCGAAGCCGACCAGCGAGAAGCCCGGCGGCAGCAGTCCACGGTTGGCCAGGTCGTAGATCGCCGGCATGAGCTTCTTGCGAGCCAGGTCTCCGGTGACCCCGAACAGCACCATGCCGCAGGGGCCGGCGATGCGGGGGAGTCGCTTGTCGCGCGGGTCGCGCAGGGGGTTGAGCTCGGGCGTCACGCGGGTGGGGCTCATGCCTCGCCCGCCGTGGAGGACAGGTGGGAGAGCGCCGCGCTGACCTGCGCCAGACCGGCGTCGTGGTCGGTCAGGTGGAGCTGGAGCACCGGACGACGCGTGCTCGGCCAGGACCTGCGCGTCGCCGGCGGCCTGGGCCGCGATGAAGTCACCGAAGGTGAAGTCGCGGCCGGGGATCGCCAGGTCCTCGCGGGGCGCCGTGGTGATCTGCAGGTAGACGCCGGTGGCCGGGCCACCCTTGTGGAACTGCCCGGTGGAGTGCAGGAAGCGGGGCCCCCACCCGAACGTGGTGGGACGCTGCGTATGCCGCGCGAGCACCGGGCGCACGTCCGCCAGGGCGGCGTCCTTGAGCCGGTCGAGGTAGGCCATGACGGCGACGTAGCCGTGCTTCGGGTCGAGCTGGTCCAGCAGGGCGGCGATGGCCTGCTCGACGGTCGAGGCCTGGCCGAGCCAGTCGCCGCCGAGCGCGCGGATCTCCACCGCGCCGTCGGTGGCCGCGGGCGCGGCCGCGGACCCCGATGCCCTGGTCCAGCAGCGCGCGGGCGGCCTTCTTGGCGCTCTCGACGTCGGGCTGGTCGAAGGGGTTGATCCCCAGCAGGCGCCCGGCAGTCGCCGTGGCCACCTCCCACAGCAGCAGCTGCGCTCCGAGAGGGCCGCTCACGCGGATCTCCGAGCGGTCGGCGTCGACCTGCGCGCCGGACTCGTCGTCCGACTCGTCCTCGCTCACCAGTCGGGCCACGCGTGACGTCGCCCGCTGGGCGAGGCGACCTCGGGGTCGGTGTCGCCGCCCACGACGACCGGCAGGATGCCGGTGCCCTGCTTGCCCGTGCTCTCGGCGATGAGCTGCTCGGCCCAGTCGGCGAAGCCGACGATGCCGGACCCCTGGTCCACGAGGACCAGCTTGTCGCGCAGCGGGCTGGTGCCCGCCATCGCGGCGCCGAGCCGCAGCCCGGGGTTCGCCTCGTCGTCCGCGCTCAGGACGTCGGCGACGGCCTCGGCGTCGTCGAGCAGCGCCTCCAGGTCCGCGCCGGCCAGCCCCGAGGGGACCAGGCCGAAGGCGGTGAGGGCGGAGTAGCGACCGCCGACGTTGGGGTCGGCGTTGATGACGCGGTAGCCGTCGGCGCGGGACTGCTCGTCGAGCGGGCTGCCCGGGTCGGTGACGATGACGATCCGCGTCGTCGGGTCGATGCCGGCCGCCTCGAACGCACCCTGGAAGGCGCGTCGCTGTGAGTCGGTCTCGACGGTGGAGCCGGACTTGCTGGAGACGACGACGACCGTGCGCTCGAGCTCGACGAGGGCATCGCGCACCATGTCGGGCTGCGAGGAGTCGAGAACGACGAGGTCGACACCGGCCGTCGCGCAGATCACCTCGGGCGCGAGCGACGACCCGCCCATGCCGCACAGCACGACCCGGTCCACGCCCTGGCCCTTGAGGGTGTCGCGCAGCGCGCTGATCTCGCCCACGAGCGGGCGCGAGCTGCGCGGCAGGTTGACCCAGGACAGCCGGATCGCCGACTCCGACTCCGCCTCGGGACCCCACAACGTGGCGTCCTGGGCGAAGAGCCGGCTGGCGAACTTGGCCTCGACGAGCTCGGGGACCTTCGCGGCGATGGCGTCGGCCGCCGGGCCGGAGGCCACCACGCCGAGTGCGCTCACTTGTCGCTCTGCGCGACGTCCGCGCGGGCCAGGTCGAGGTCGTGCTGGGCCTCGTCGATCAGCTCGGCCCAGGAGGCCTCGAACTTCTCGACGCCCTCGCGCTCGAGCAGGGCGGTCACGTCGGCATACGAGATGCCCAGCTGCTCGAGGGCGTCGAGGACGCGCGCGGCGTCGTCATAGGTGCCGGTGACGGTGTCCCCGGTGATCTCGCCGTGGTCGGCGACCGCGTCGAGGGTCTTCTCGGGCATGGTGTTGACGGTGTTGGGCGCCACCAGCTCGGTGACGTACATCGTGTCGGGGTAGGCGGGGTCCTTGACGCCCGTGGACGCCCACAGCGGGCGCTGCTTGTGCGCGCCGTCGTCCTGCGAGGTTCTGCCAGCGCGGAGTGCCGAAGACCTCCTCGTACGCCTGGTACGCGAGCCGCGCGTTGGCCAGCGCGGCCTTGCCCTTGAGCGCCTTGGCGTCCGCGGCCTGGTCGCCGGTGATGGCGTCGAGGCGCTTGTCGACCTCGGTGTCGACGCGGGAGACGAAGAACGAGGCGACCGAGTGGATCTGGGAGAGGTCCTTGCCCTTCTCGCGCGCCTGCTCCAGGCCGGTGAGGAAGGCGTTCATCACGCCGCGGTAGCGGTCCAGGGAGAAGATCAGGGTCACGTTGACGCTGATGCCCTCGGCGAGCACCTGCGAGATGGCCGGCAGGCCCTCGACGGTGGCCGGGATCTTGATGAGGACGTTCGGACGGTCCACCGCAGCCGCGAGCTCCTTGGCCTGCTCGACCGTCTTGGCGGTGTCGTGGGCGAGGCGCGGGTCCACCTCGATGGACACCCGGCCGTCCTGCCCACCGGTCGCGTCGAAGACCGGACGCAGGATGTCGCACGCGTTGCGCACGTCCGAGGTCGTCAGGCCGAACACGGTCTCGTCGACGGTCTTGCCCTGCGCGGCGAAGTCCCGCAGGTCGGCGTCGTAGCGGTCGCCCTTGGCCAGGGCCGCCTGGAAGATCGAGGGGTTGGTGGTGACGCCGACGACGCCCTTGGAGTCGATGAGCTCCTGCAGGTTGCCGGTCTCGATCCGGTCGCGCGAGAGGTCGTCGAGCCACACGGAGACGCCGTGGTCGGCGAGAGCCTTGAGTGCTGCGTTGTCAGTCACTGTGGGTCACTTCCCTTTGCTGGCTGCGCTCTTGGTCGCAGCGCTGTTCTTGGTGGTGGTGTCGGTGGCCTTGGTGGGGGAGACCTCGGCCCGGGGGCGGGTCTGGGTCACCGTGGCAGCGGCGCTCCTGCGAGCGGTCGCCTTGGCATCCTTGAGCGAGTCCTTCGCGGCCTTCACGACGGCCTCGGGGGTGAAGCCGAACTCGCGGTAGAGGGTCTTGTAGTCGGCCGAGGCGCCGAAGTGCTCGATGCTGACGCTGCGGCCCGCGTCGCCGACCAGGTCGTGCCAGCCGAGGGAGACGGCGGCCTCGACGCTGACGCGCGCGCGCACCTCCGGCGGCAGCACGCGGTTCTGGTACGCCTTGCCGGCGTCCTCGAACCACTCACGGCACGGCATGGAGACCACACGAGTGGCAACGCCCTGAGCCTCCAGAGATTCCCTGGCCTCCAGGGCGATGGACACCTCGGAGCCGGTGGCGATGAGGATGACGTCGGGCTTGCCCTTGCCGTCGGGGCCGCCGTCGATGAGCACGTAGGCGCCCTTGGCGACCCCAGTGGTCTTCGCGTACTTCTTGCGGTCGAGGACGGGGAGGTTCTGGCGGGTGAGGGCCAGGCCGGCGGGACGGCCGTTGCGCAGCACCTGGGCCCACGCGGCGGCCGTCTCGTTGGCGTCGGCCGGACGGACCACGTCCAGACCGGGGATCGCCCGCAGGGCCGCGAGGTGCTCGATCGGCTGGTGGGTCGGGCCGTCCTCGCCGAGGCCGATGGAGTCGTGGGTCCAGACGTAGGTGACGGGCAGCTGCTGGATGGCGGCGAGGCGCACCGCCGGACGCATGTAGTCCGAGAACACGAGGAACGTGCCGCCGTAGGGCCGGGTCAGCCCCTCGAGCGCGATCCCGTTGAGGATCATGCCCATGCCGTTCTCACGGATGCCGAAGTGCAGGGTGCGCCCGTAGGGGCCGCCCTTCCAGTCGCGGGTCTGCTTGGCCTTGGGGATGAAGGACGGCTCACCCTCCATCGTCGTGTTGTTCGACTCGGCCAGGTCCGCGGAGCCACCCCACAGCTCGGGCATGACGCCCGCCAGTGCGGTGAGGACCTTGCCGGAGGCGGCGCGGGTGGCCATCCCCTTGTCCATGTCCGCAGGGAAGACCGGCAGCGCGTCGTCGAGGCCCTCGGGCAGCTTGCCGTCGACGAGCCGGTCGAGCAGCGCCGCGCGGTCGGCGTTGGCCTTGCGCCACGCGGCATACGACTTGTCCCACGCCTTGTGGGCGGCCTTGCCGCGGGCCATCGACCTTGCGGGCGTGCGTCAGCACGGCTCGGTCGACCTCGAAGGTCTTGGCCGGGTCGAAGCCGAGGAGCTCCTTGGTGGCGGCGATCTCGGCGTCGCCGAGGGCAGAGCCGTGGGACTTGCCGGTGTCCTGCTTGGTCGGGGCGGGCCACGCGATGATCGTGTGGAGGCGGATGAGGGTGGGGCGCTTGGCCTTCTTGGACTTCTGGAGGGCGGTGTAGAGCGCGTCGACGTTCTCGACGTAGGTCGCGCCGTTGCCGTTGCGGCGCCAGTCGACGTCCACGACGTCCCAGCCGTAGGCGGCGTAGCGGGCGGCCACGTCCTCGGAGAACGAGATGTTGGTCTGGTCCTCGATCGAGATCTGGTTGGCGTCGTAGATGACCGTGAGGTTGCCGAGCTCCTGGTGGCCGGCGAGCGAGGAGGCCTCGGCGGACACGCCCTCCATCAGGTCGCCGTCCGAGGCGATGACCCAGATGTGGTGGTCGAAGGGGCTCTCGCCGGGCGCCGCGTCCGGGTCGAGCAGGCCGCGCTGGCGACGCTGCGCCATCGCCATGCCCACGGCCGACGCGAAGCCGGAGCCCAGGGGGCCCGTCGTGATCTCGACGCCGCGGGTGTGGTGGACCTCGGGGTGGCCGGGGGTGAGCGAGCCCCACGTGCGCAGCGCCTGCAGGTCCTTGAGCTCCAGGCCGTAGCCGGACAGGTAGAGCTGGATGTACTGGGTGAGGCTCGAGTGCCCGGCCGAGAGGACGAACCGGTCACGGCCCAGCCACGACGCGTCGCCCGGGTCGTGGGTCATGACGTTCTGGAACAGCAGGTAGGCGGCCGGGGCGAGGCTCATCGCGGTGCCCGGGTGACCGTTGCCCACCTTCTGGACGGCGTCGGCGGCGAGAATGCGGACGGTGTCCACGGCGCGGACGTCGAGGTCGCTCCAGCCGACCTTGCGGGCCACCGGCCGGGGCAACGAGGTGCTGCGCTTCCTCAGGCTCTGAGACTTGGCGGATCGGGTGGTGGTGGGCACGGATCGGTTCTCCTCACACTGAGCTGCGCAGGCGGCGCATGACAACGATCCGAGACTAGTCCCGTGGGTGACCTGCGTCGCATCCAGTCCCGACCGTGGACGCCTCGCCCGCCGGGATAGACTTGGGCGGCCAGGAAGCACCAGTACCACCCGAAGGACGCCGTGACCGCACTCGATCCGACTGCCCGGGTCTCGGCGTCCCCTCCGCGTCGGCGAGGTGGCAAGGCGGCCGCCTATGTCGCTCTCACCAAGCCCCGGATCATCGAGCTGCTCCTGGTGACGACGGTGCCGGTGATGTTCCTGGCACACAAGGGGATTCCGTCGCTCTGGCTCATCGTGGCCACCCTGGTCGGGGGGTCCCTCAGCGCGGGCGCGGCCAACACCTTCAACTGCGTCTACGACCGCGACATCGACGCCGAGATGCACCGCACGAGCAACCGCCCGATGGTCACCGGCGAGGTGTCGCCGCGGGCCGGTCTGGTGTTCGGCGTGGTCCTCACGGTGGCCTCGACGGTCTGGCTCGCCCTGACCGTCAACCTGCTCTCGGCGGAGCTCTCGCTCGGCGCCATCGTGATGTATGCCGTGGGCTACACCATGATCCTCAAGCGCCGGACGGCCCAGAACATCGTGTGGGGCGGGGCGGCGGGATGTATGCCGGTCCTCATCGGCTGGGCCGCGGTCACCCGCTCGCTGTCGTGGTCGGCCCTCGTGCTGTTCCTCGTGATCTTCTTCTGGACGCCGCCGCACTACTGGCCGCTGTCGATGAAGTTCAAGGACGACTACGCCGCCGCGCACGTGCCGATGCTGCCGGTCGTCGAGAAGTTCGTCGTCGTGGCGCGGCAGATCGTGGCGTACTCGTGGGCCATGGTGGCGGCGTCACTCGCCCTGGTCTGGGTCAACCCGATGGGCTGGGTCTACCTCGTCACGGCGCTGGTGAGCGGCGCGCTGTTCGTCGCCGAGGCTCACCGGCTGCTGCGCGCGGCGCGGGCCGGCGCCGGACCGCAGGTGCTCAAGCCGATGCGGCTCTTCCACTTCTCGATCACCTACGTCGGCATCCTGTTCCTCGGCGTGGCCGTGGACCCGCTGGTGTACCTTCCGCTCGTCCACCGCTGAGTGAACCTTCCGGGCCGATTCGCCGTGGCTCAGAGCTCGATGTGGCCCTCGAGATAGAACACGCACGAGCCGTGTAGCTGCACCCGGTCACCGACGAGCCGGCAGGTCAGCTCGCCTCCGCGCCTGGACGCCTGGTAGGCGAAGAAGGTGTCCCTGCCGGTCCGTGCCGCCCAGAAGGGCACGAGCGCACAGTGCGCTCCGCCGGTCACCGGATCCTCGAGGATGCCCTTCGCCGGTGCGAAGTACCGGCTGACGAAGTCGTACGGGCCGTCACCGGCGGCGGTCACCACCACCCCTGTCTGGTCCAGGCGCGCGATCGCAGCGAGGTCCGGTTCGAGGCGACCGGACCTCGTCGGCACTGGAGAGGAGGGCGACGTAGTTGGTCCCGTCGATCGCGGTCTCCACCGGCCTTGAGCCGAGCGCGGCAGACAGCTGCGGTGGCAGAGGAACCGAACGCACGGTGCGGGCAGGCAGCTCCATCCGGTATCGCAGTGCCCTCGCGGAGGACGGTCAGCGGCCCGCTGGCGGTGTCGAACACGACGTCGGCGCGGCCGGGCTCCAGCCGCTCCAGCGACCACAGCGCCCGATGCCAGGGTGGCATGTCCGCACAGCGGCACCTCCACCGTCGGTGTGAACCAGCGGAGCCGATACTGACCCTCGGACGGCACGACGAACGCAGTCTCGGCGAGGTTGTTCTCGGCGGCCACCGCCTGCAGCAGAGCGTCATCGAGAAACCGGTCCATCACCACGACGGCGGCGGGGTTGCCGGCGAAGCGCCTCGTGGTGAAGGCGTCGAGCTGGAAGATCGGCAACCGCATGGACGCATCGTAGGGACGGTCGAGAGGGGCAGATCCTGGTGGCCGGCGGCTCAGCAGCGAGCGGAACAGCGCAGACGGACCATGCCGCGGGTCAGCGCCACCACGAGCAGGCAGGCCAGGAGCATGTGCGCGAGCACCACGCCCCAGGGCAGCCCCGTGAAGTACTGGGTGTAGCCCACGACGCCCTGCAGCAGCGTCACGGCCAGGACGCCCACCCAGGCGCGGGCGGGTGCGGCGGTCGTGGCGGTGAGCCGGGCCGCCAGCCACACGGCCAGCGTCAGCCCGAGGAACAGCATCACCGTGTCGGCGTGCAGCCACGACACGCTGCGCGGGTCGAAGCCGAAGCGCGCCGGCGCGTTGGCGTCGCCGGAGTGCGGTCCCGAGCCGGTCACGACCGTGCCGAGGGCCAGCACGACGGCCGCGACCGCACAGGCAGCCCAGCCCAGCCGCTCGACGAGGACGGGGACGACGAGGGCGCGCGGACCGGGCGGCTCGGGGGAGCGGAAGACGAGGTATGCCGATGCGGCGACGAGGCACATCGAGACGAGGAAGTGCGCCGCGACGGTGATCGGGCTCAGTCCCGTGCGCACGGTGATGCCGCCGAGGATGGCCTGCGTGACGACCCCGCCGAGGACGACCCACGCGGGCACCATGAGGTCGCGGCGCCGGGCCGCCCAGCGCCACACGGCATACACAGTGGCGATGGCGGCGATGCTGACCACGCTCGTGAGGGTGCGGTTGCCGAACTCCACGTAGCGGTGCCAGCCCTGGGCCTGGTGGGCCACCGGGATGTAGGACCCCGGCACGCACTGCGGCCAGGTGGGGCAGCCGAGCCCGCTGCCCGTCAGGCGAACCAGCCCGCCGGTCACCACGATCAGCACCTCGACCACCAGGTTGGCCATCAGGACCCTCGGGAGCCACACGGAGCGGGTGGGAACGGACGGGAGTGGCGAGGGGTCGGGCGGGTGCTGCGGTCACGGCATCGAGGGTACGTGGCCGGGCTGCGTGTGACGGCTGCGGGTCAGTCGCTCCACCGGAAGAACCGGCGCGCGAGGGCGGTCGCCACGACAGCCCACACGGTCAGCACGACCCAGTCGCCGAACCGGACCTGACCGGAGGCGAGGGCGCCGCGCAGGCCGTCGCCGAGAGCTCCCGACGGCAGCAGGTCGACGAGGGGCGCCAGCGAGTGGGGCAGCTCGGTGCCCGGGACGACGACTCCGCCGAGTCCGAGCAGGGCGACCCAGATGAGGTTGGCCAGCGCGAGCACCCCCTCGGCGCGGAGCGTGCCGCCGAGCAGCAGCGCGAGGGCGACGAACGCCCAGGTGCCGAGCATCGTCGTGACCAGCGCCGCGGGGACGCCTCGCAGGGCGGGCTCCCAGCCGAGCGCGGCACCGAGGGCGCCGATGACCACGAACTGGAGCGCGACGACGGCCAGGACCGCGACGGCCTTGGCCAGCAGCAGCCCGGTGCGACCCAGCGGGGTGACGCCGAGCAGGCGCAGCACGCCGTACCGACGGTCGAACCCGGTGGAGATCGCCTGCCCCGTGAAGGCGGACGAGATGACGCAGAGCGCCAGGACGCCCGGCACGGCGAGGTCGACCCGACGGCCGGAGCCGAGGGAGATGGCGCCGGCATGGACGAGGCCGACGAGGACGGCCGCCGGCAGCAGGATGGCCACCAGCAGCTGCTCGCCGTTGCGCAGCAGCGTGCCGGCCTCGAACCTCGCCTGGGACGTGACCCGCTGCCACGGGCTCGCCGGGGTCGTGACCGGAGTGACCGGGTATGCCGCGGAGGTGGGGGTGGCGCTCATGCCACGGACCTGCGCGTGAGGGCGAAGTAGCGCTCCTCGAGCCCGACCCCGCCGGTGACCTCGGCCAGGGTGCCGTCCGCGACGACCCGGCCCGCGGCGACGACGACGATGTGGTCGGCGAGGCGCTCGGCCTCCTCGAACGAGTGCGTCGTCACGACGACGGCGGTGCCGGCGGCTGCCGTGGCGCGGACGAGGTCCCAGACGTCGAGCCGGGCGTGGGGGTCCAGACCGGCGCTGGGCTCGTCGAGGAAGACGACCTCGGGCCGGCCGACGAGAGCGGCGGCGAGGGCGACGCGCTGGCGCTGGCCACCCGACAGGCGTCGCACGGAGGTGCCCGCGAACTCGGTGATGCCGAGCCGCTCGGCGAGGTCCTCGACGGGGGCCGGCGCGGCATACAGGGAGGCGAGGTGGTGCAGGAGGCGCAGCGGGCGAGCCGCGTTGGGCAGGCCGCCGTCCTGGAGCATCACGCCGACGCGGGCCCGGTGCTCGGGGCCGGCGCGCCACGGGTCGCTGCCCAGGACCCGCACCTCGCCGGCGTCGGGGCGGCGCAGCCCCTCGCAGCACTCGATCATGGTCGTCTTGCCGGCCCCGTTGGGCCCGAGCATCGCCGTGACGGCTCCAGCCGAGGCGCTCCAGTCGGCGCCGTCGAGAGCGACGTTGCCGCCATAGCGCTTCTCGAGCCCGGTGACGACGACAGCAGGTGGCACGTCACGAGTCTAGGTGGGCCCGGCCGCGCGCCGTGACCGGCCCTGGGCAGGTGCCTAGGTCCGGGGAGGCGTCTAAGGCCCCTCTGCCGCGGCTGCCCGCCAGAGATAGGGCAGGTGCCCCATGTGACGACCCACCTCAGCCGAGCACCGTGAGGGCATCGAACCACCGCACCACCAGCCGAGGAGCTGACATGAGCATTGCCGCAGACCCCCTGTTCATCGCCGCCGAGGTGCAGTGGAGGACGCACCAGCTGTCCGTCGCCTCGACGCCCCTGCCGACGGTGCACCGCCCGCACCGCGTCCGCGACGCCGTCGTGGAGCGCCTGCACCACCGCCACGGCCGTCCGGCCGCTCCCCGCGTCGCCTAGGCGTCTCGGTCGTGGCTTCCCCAGGTGCCGGGGCCGCCGGAGCAACCCTCAGCGGGCACCCCGAAACCCTGGCCGCACTGTCGGACCTCTCCGACATAATCGGCAGCGTGGGTCTCGAGGGTGTGCCGCAGGGGCTGCTCGTCGGCCGCGACACCGAGGCGGCGCGGCTTGCCGACCTGCTTGGTCTCGACGACGACTCCGCCGCTGGGCTCGTGCTGCTGGCCGGTGACGCCGGCATCGGCAAGACCCGCCTGCTGGCCGACGCGGCCTCCCGGGCCCGCGCGGCGGGCTGGACCGTCCTGGTCGGTCACTGCCTGGGTGAGGCCGGGCGGGCCCTGCCGTACCTGCCCTTCAGCGAGATGCTGGGCCGGCTCGAGGCGCGAGGACCCCGCTGCCGTCGAGCGCATCCTGACCGTGCACCCCCACCTGGCGCGACTGTTCCCCAGCCGGCGCCGAGACCTCGACACGCGCCGGCACCATCGAGCGGGCCGACCTCGTCGAGGCGTCCCACGCCGCCTTCGAGGACCTCGCGCGGCAGGGCCCGGTGCTGCTCGTCGTCGAGGACGTCCACTGGGCCGACGACTCGTCCCGCGACCTGCTGACCCTGCTGTTCACCCGTGGCTTCGCCGGCCGGGTCAGCGTCGTGGCCTCCTACCGCAGTGACGACCTCCACCGTCGCCACCCCCTGCGTGCGACGCTCGCCCACTGGTCCCGGCTCGGTGCCCTGCACCGCATCGAGCTCGACCCGCTCAGCGACGACGCCGTCCGCGAGCTCGTCAGGGGCGTCCAGCCCCAGGGGTCCGGTGCCGGGCCCGGCGGCGCGGCGGGTGGTGGGCTGAGCGAGGAGCAGGTCCGCACCGTGGTCGAGCGCGCCGAGGGCAACGCCTTCTTCGCCGAGGAGCTCCTGGCCGCCAGCGTCCTCGGTCGCACCGGAGTCGCCGAGGACCTCTCACGGCTGCTCCTGGTGCGCTTCGACCAGCTCGGCGCCCCCGGGCAGCACGTCGTGCGCCTGGCGTCCGCGTCGGGGCGGCAGGTCACGCATGCACTGCTCGCCAGCGTGGCGGGTCTGGGCGACCGCGAGCTCGACGAGGGCCTGCGCGATGCCGTCGAGCACCACATCCTCGTGCCGACCGAGTCCGGTGGCTACGCCTTCCGGCATGCGCTGCTGGCGGAGACGATCTATGACGACCTCCTGCCCGGGCGAGCGCGTGCGCGCGCATGAGCGGTATGCCGCCGCCCTCACCGCCGACCGGTCGCTCGGCATGTGGGCCGACCTCGCCCGGCACGCGACCGCGGCGGGCCACCGCGACCTGGCGCTGGACGCGAGCGTCCATGCCGGGGACTCGGCGCTCGCGATGGGCGGCCCGCAGGAGGCGTGGCAGCACTACCAGCTGGCGCTCTCGCTCATGCCCGACGACCACCCCGACGCCGACCGCGTCACGCTGCGCGCGGCGGCCGCGGCCACCGCCAAGGGGCAGTCGCTCAAGGGCCTCGAGCTCCTCCAGAGCCGGCTCGCCCGGCGAGGCGCTCAGGGCGACGTGGGTGGGCGCGCCGAGCTCCTCGCCGCACTCGCCACCACCGCTCGGCTGACCGAGAGCACCCTCGACACCCTGGCCATGACCAAGGAGGGGCTCTCCCTCCTCGACGCCAGCCATGAGGACCATCCCGCAGCGAGGGCCCGGCTGCTCGGTGCCCACGTCCAGGCGCTGGCCGACCGGGGTCGCGACGAGGAGGCGGCCAGGGCTGCCGACGAGGCGATCGCCGCCGCGGAGGCGGCCGCCCTGCCCGAGGTCGCCGACGAGGTGCGCGTCGTCGCCGCCCGGGTCCTGGAGCGCGCGGGAGACCCCGAGGCCAGCAGGGTCACGCTCGAGCGCATCATCGCCGAGACGGCCACTGCCGGGGACCCCGCGCAGGTGCGCGCCTACCACCACCTGGGTTCGCTGCACCACCGCCTGGGGCGTCTCGACCGTGCCGTGGAGGTCTACCTCGCGGGTGCCGAGGTCGGCCTGGCGGCCGGCCGCCGGTGGGCCCCCTACGCGTTCGACTGCCTGCTGCTGGCCTCTGTCGCCGCGTACGAGGCAGGGCGCTGGGACGAGGCCCTGGCGATGCTCGAGGTGGGTGAGGACTGCCCGCCCGCAACCGGCCGCAGCCCTGCTCACCGGGGCGCGGCTCTATGTCGAGGCCGCGCCGCGGGGGAGCAGGGTGGCAGGCGGAGCTCGCCGCGACGCGACCATGGTGGGACGCCGACGGCCTCGTCGCCGTGCTCGCGGGCAGCGCCGCCATCGACCTGCACGGCGTCGCCGGTGACCTCGCTGGTGCCATCGCGGCCCATGACGACGTCGTCGCCGAGCTGACGCGACCTCTGGCAGCCGCACTTCCAGGCGCAGCTGCGCATCGGCGCCCTGCTGCTGGGGCAGCTGGGCTCCCACCTGCAGCGCACCCCCACGGCCGAGCGCGCGGAGCTGATGGCCCGGGGACGTGCGGCCGTCGAGGCGGGGGAGAGCGCCTGGGAGCTGGCTGCGTCCGCCGGGCAGGGCGGTCCCGAGTCGATGGCGTGGCGGGCCCGCCTGCACGCGGAGGACCTGCGGCTGCGATGGCTCGGCGGCGAACCCGTCGAGTCGCAGACCCTGGTGGCTGCCTGGCAGGAGGCGGTCACCCTGTTCGACGCCTACGGCCACCGCTACGAGGCGGCCCGGTCGCGGGCCCGGCTGGGTGCAGCGCTGCGGGCCGCCGGCGACCCGCGCCGCCGGGCCGGTGCTCCAGGCCGCCCTCGACGTCGCCCGCGAGCTCGGTGCCGAGCCGCTGCGCGCGGAGATCCGCGAGGCGGGTGGAGACCGTCCCACCGGTCCGCGCCGTCCGGCCGACCGGCACGGCGAGGCGCTGACCGCCCGCGAGCAGGAGATCCTCGCGCTCGTGGCGCGGGGCCGCAGCAACCGCGAGATCGGCACCCAGCTGTTCATCAGCGCCAAGACCGCCAGCGTCCACGTCTCCAACATCCTGGCCAAGCTCGGCGCGGCCGGGCGCGGTGAGGCGGTGGCGCTCGCTCGCGAGCGCGGCTGGCTCGACTGAGGCTCCCGCGCAGGTTAGGGGCGCCTTCCTTTCCGCTCGGAGCGCCAATTACGTAACATGGGTGTTGTGAATATCGCTGAGGCCCCCCAGGTCCTCGAGTCGCGCACTCGAGACCGGGTGCTGCAGGCCATCAGCGAGCACGGACCCGTCACCGCCGCCGCCCTCGCCGAGGACCTCGGCCTGACCCCGCCGGCCGTCCGCCGCCACCTCGAGAACCTCGTCGAGGCCGGGCTCATCGTCGACCGCGAGCTGCCTCCCGGTCATCGCGGCCGAGGCCGTCCCGCCAAGGCCTTCGTGCTGAGCGAGGCGGGCCACCAGGCGCTCGAGTCCGACTACGACCACCTGGCCACCCAGGCGCTGCGCTTCCTCGCGCAGGAGTCCGGCGAGGGCGCGGTGCGCCGTTTCGCCGAGGCCCGCGTGGGCGAGCTCGAGCAGCGGTATGCCGCGGAGCTCGCCGCGACGGCCCCCCAGACCGCCGCCCGGGTCGACGTCCTGGTGGGCGCCCTGACCCGCGACGGGTTCGCCGCCTCGGCCCGCCCCGTGGGTGAGCCGAGCACCGGCGGCCGGCTCACCGGCATACAGCTCTGTCAGGGGCACTGCCCCGTGCAGCACGCCGCCCGGGAATTTCCTGCGTTCTGTGACGCTGAAACAGACGCGTTCTCGCGGCTGCTCGGCGTCCACGTGCAGCGGCTGGCCACGCTCGCGCACGGCGACCACGTGTGCACCACGTTCGTCCCCACCCCGCAGCCGTCAACACCGCGACCGACATCACCGCGACAGACATCCACCGCAACTGACACTGCCCGCAGTCGACACCCCACCGAAGGAAGGGCCCACGCGATGAGCACCCACATCGAGGAGCTGAACCCAGGTCTGAAGGACCTCGGTCGCTACGAGTACGGCTGGGCTGACAGCGACACGGCCGGCGCCGCGGCCAAGCGTGGCCTCAACGAGGACGTCGTCCGCGACATCTCGACGCGCAAGAACGAGCCCGAGTGGATGCTCGACCTGCGCCTGAAGTCCCTGCGCCTGTTCGGCAAGAAGCCCATGCCGAGCTGGGGTTCGGACCTGACCGGGATCGACTTCCAGAACATCAAGTACTTCGTGAAGTCCACCGAGAAGCAGGCGGCCACCTGGGACGACCTGCCCGCGGACATCAAGAACACCTACGACAAGCTGGGCATCCCCGAGGCCGAGAAGCAGCGCCTCATCGGTGGCGTCGCGGCGCAGTACGAGTCCGAGGTCGTCTACCACCAGATCCGCGAGGACCTGGAGGAGAAGGGCGTCATCTTCGTCGACACCGACACCGGCCTGCGCGAGCACGAGGACCTGTTCCGCGAGTACTTCGCCAGCGTGATCCCGGCCGGTGACAACAAGTTCGCCGCCCTCAACACCGCCGTGTGGTCGGGTGGCTCGTTCATCTACGTCCCGCCGGGCGTGCACATCGACATCCCGCTGCAGGCCTACTTCCGGATCAACACCGAGAACATGGGCCAGTTCGAGCGGACCCTGATCATCGCCGACGAGGGCTCGTACGTGCACTACGTCGAGGGCTGCACGGCGCCCGATCTACAAGTCCGACTCGCTGCACTCCGCGGTCGTCGAGATCATCGTGAAGAAGAACGCCCGCGTGCGCTACACGACCATCCAGAACTGGTCCAACAACGTCTACAACCTCGTCACCAAGCGCGCGACCGCCGCCGAGGGCGCGACGATGGAGTGGATCGACGGCAACATCGGCTCCAAGGTCACCATGAAGTACCCGGCCGTCTTCCTGCTCGGCGAGCACGCCAAGGGCGAGACGCTGTCGATCGCGTTCGCGGGCGAGGGCCAGCACCAGGACGCCGGCGCCAAGATGGTGCACGCCGCGCCGCACACCTCGCTCGACGATCGTCTCCAAGTCGGTCGCCCGTGGCGGTGGCCGCACGTCCTACCGCGGCCTGGTCCAGATCCTCGAGGGCGCCCACGGCTCCAAGTCGAGCGTGGTCTGCGACGCGCTGCTCGTCGACACGATCAGCCGCTCCGACACCTATCCCTACGTCGACATCCGCGAGGACGACGTCACGATGGGCCACGAGGCGACGGTCTCCAAGGTGTCCGAGGACCAGCTGTTCTACCTCCGGTCGCGTGGTCTGACCGAGGAGGAGGCCATGGCGATGATCGTGCGCGGGTTCGTCGAGCCGATCGCGCGCGAGCTGCCCATGGAGTACGCCCTCGAGCTGAACCGCCTCATCGAGCTTCAGATGGAAGGAGCAGTCGGCTGTTGAGCCTGCTGGCCCAGAAGAACCCCACCGCCGGCGAGCACACCGACTCGGCCGCCGCGTTCGTCCCCGACCAGTCCCGCGCCGAGCGCAAGACCTCGTATGCCGTGGACGACTTCGCCGTGCCCGGTGGCCGCGAGGAGGAGTGGCGCTTCACGCCCGTCGACCGGCTGTCCGCGCTGTTCCACCTCGCCCCGAGCGAGTCCGACAAGGTCACCGTCGAGGTGAGCGCCCCCGCCGGGCGTGACCACGACGCGGGTCGACCCGCGGGCCGCCGGCGTGCTCGTGCCCGCCGACCGCGCGTCGGCCGTGGCCTGGGCCGGCGAGGAGCAGGCGACCCTGGTGAGCATCCCGGCCGAGGCCGAGCTCACCGAGCCGTGCCGATCACCATCACCGCCCGCGACCTGGCCCGCGTCAACGGCCACCTGGTCATCGAGGCCGGTCGCCACTCCAGGGCCACCGTCGTGCTGACCCACCGCGGGTCCGCCGAGTGCGGCGCCAACGTCGAGCTCAAGGTCGGCGACGGCGCCGACCTCACCTTCGTCACGGTGCAGGAGTGGGACGACGACGCGCTCCACCTCGACCCAGAACGACGCCCTCATCGGCCGCGACGCGCGCCTGCGCCACATCGCCGTCACGCTGGGCGGCAAGGTCGTCCGCGTCTCGACGAACGCGCGCTACTCCGGGCCGGGCGGCTCCTTCGAGGGCCTCGGCGTCTACTTCGCCGACGCCGGTCAGCACCAGGAGCACCGCCTCTTCGTCGACCACGAGGCGCCGCACTGCCACTCCAACGTCGAGTACAAGGGCGCGCTCCAGGGCGAGAGCGCCCACACGGTGTGGGTCGGCGACGTCCTCATCCGCGCGACCGCCGAGGGCACCGACACCTACGAGCTCAACCGCAACCTCGTCCTCACCGACGGCGCGCGGGCCGACTCGATCCCCAACCTCGAGATCGAGACCGGCGAGATCGTCGGCGCCGGCCACGCGTCGGCCACCGGCCGGTTCGACGACGAGCAGCTGTTCTACCTGCAGGCACGCGGCATCCCCGAGGACGCCGCCCGCCGCCTGGTGGTGCGCGGCTTCTTCGCCAGCATCGTGGCGCGCATCGGCGTGCCCGAGGTCTCCGAGCACCTCATGGCGGCCATCGACGCCGAGCTCGGCGGCAGCTCGCTGTCGACCGAGCGCCGAGAACGAGGACGTCGCGTGAGCGCCGCTCCCGAGCTGGTCGAGGAGGGCGCCGAGCGACTTCGTGCGCGTCTGCCGCGTCGACGAGCTGCCCGCGGTGGGCGTCGCCGCCGCCGACATCAACGGCACGGTCGTGGCCATCGTCCACGCCGAGGACGGCTCGATCCACGCGGTCGACGACACCTGCAGCCACGCCAACGTGTCGCTGTCCGAGGGCGAGCTCGACGGCTGCACCCTCGAGTGCTGGCTGCACGGCTCGCGCTTCGACATCCGCACCGGTGAGCCGTCCGGTCCGCCCGCGACCACTCCCGTCAACGTCTATCCCGTGAAGGTCGAGGACGACGAGGTCTTCGTCGGCACGACCCCCGCGAACTCCTGAACCCGCTGAGAGCAGAGGAACGAGCAACCATGAGCAACCCTGGAAATCCGCGGCCTGACGGTCACCGTCGACGTCGAGGGCGGCGTCAAGGAGATCCTCCGCGGCGTCGACCTCACCGTGCGGTCCGGTGAGACCCACGCCATCATGGGCCCGAACGGCTCCGGCAAGTCCACGCTGGCCTACTCGATCGCCGGCCACCCCAAGTACACCGTCACCGGCGGCACCGTCACCCTCGACGGCGAGGACGTCCTCGCGATGAGCGTCGACGAGCGCGCCCGCGCCGGCCTCTTCCTGGCGATGCAGTACCCGGTCGAGGTCCCCGGCGTCACGGTGAGCAACTTCCTGCGCACCGCCAAGACCGCGATCGACGGCGAGGCCCCCAAGCTGCGCACCTGGGTCAAGGACGTCAAGGAGGCCATGGGCGACCTGCGCATGGACCCGGCGTTCGCCGAGCGCAACGTCAACGAGGGCTTCTCCGGTGGCGAGAAGAAGCGCCACGAGATCCTCCAGATGGAGCTGCTCAAGCCCAAGATGGCGATCCTCGACGAGACCGACTCCGGCCTCGACGTCGACGCGCTGCGGATCGTCTCCGAGGGCGTCAACCGCGTCAAGGACGAGCTCCGACGTCGGCGTCCTGCTGATCACGCACTACACGCGGATCCTGCGCTACATCAAGCCCGACTTCGTGCACGTCTTCGTCGACGGCCGGATCGTCGAGGAGGGTGGCCCCGAGCTGGCCGACCGCCTCGAGGCCGAGGGCTACGACCGCTTCGTGGGTGCCTACGGCCTGATGAGCGCGTTCAGCGATCAGGAGCTGGCCCGGATCCGGGCCGGCTTCCCGATCCTGTCCCGCACCGTCCGCGACGGCAAGCCGCTGGTCTACCTCGACTCCGGGGCGACCTCGCAGCGGTATGCCGGTGCCCTCGACGCCGAGCGCGCCTTCAGCGAGCAGGTGAACTCCGCCGTGCACCGCGGTGCGCACCAGCTCAGCGAGGAGGCCACCGACGCCTACGAGGGCGCGCGGGCCACGACGTCGCCCGCTTCGTCGGCGGCGCCGACGAGGAGGTGGTGTTCACCAAGAACGCCACCGAGTCGCTCAACCTCGTCGCCTACGCCTTCTCGAACTCCGTTGCAGGACAGGCGAAGGACCCGCGGCTCGACCTGCGCGAGGGTGACGAGATCCTCATCACCGAGATGGAGCACCACGCCAACCTCGTGCCGTGGCAGGAGCTGGCGCGCCGCACCGGCGCGACCCTGCGCTGGATCGGCGTCACCGACGAGGGCCGGCTCGACCTGACGAACCTCGACGACCTGCTCACCGAGCGCACCAAGGTCTTCGCGTTCACCCACGTCTCCAACGTGCTCGGCACGGTCAACCCGGTCCGCGAGCTCACCGACGCCGCGCGCGCGGTCGGTGCGCTGACCGTGCTCGACGCCTGCCAGTCGGCGCCCCATCTCGCGCTCGACGTGGCCGAGCTCGGCGTCGACTTCGCGGCGTTCTCGGGTCACAAGATGTTCGGCCCGACCGGCGTCGGTGTCCTGTGGGGCCGCAGCGAGCTGCTCCACGCGATGCCGCCGTTCATCACCGGTGGGTCGATGATCGAGACCGTCGCGCATGGAGGCGACGACGTATGCCGCGCCGCCGCAGCGGTTCGAGGCGGGCTCGCCCAACTCGGCGCAGGCCGTCGGCCTCGGCGCGGCCATCGACTACCTCGGCGAGCTCGGCATGGACCGCATCGCCGCGCACGAGCACGCGCTGACCGAGCGCCTGCTCGCCGGCCTGGCGCGAGCGCCCGTGGGTGCGGGTCGTCGGGTCCGGCCGACTGCGGTCGACCGGGTCGGCGCGGTCGCCTTCGACGTCGCAGGGCGTCCACGCCCACGACGTCGGCCAGGTGCTCGACGACCAGGGCGTCGCGGTCCGGGTGGGCCACCACTGCGCGTGGCCGCTGCACCGCCGCATGGGGGTCACCGCGACGACGCGAGCCACGCTCGCGGCATACACCACGCCGGCCGAGGTCGACGCGATGCTCGAGGCGCTCGACCGCGTGCCCGCCGTCTTCGGGGTGGCGAGCTGATGGACCTCTACCAGGAGCTCATCCTCGAGCACTCCAAGCGCCCCCACCACGCCGGGCTGCGCGAGCCGTTCGGCGCCGCAGGTGCACCACGTCAACCCCACCTGCGGCGACGAGGTGACCCTGCGGGTCGCCGTCGACGGCAGCGGGCCCGACGCCGTCGATCCGCGACGTGTCCTACGACGCGCTCGGCTGCTCGATCTCGATGGCGTCGACGAGCGTGCTGACCGACGAGGTCATCGGCCACACCGTCGCCGAGGCCCTGGCGACCCACGAGGCGATGCGCACCATGCTCACCTCCAAGGGTCAGCTCGCCGGCGACGAGGACGTGATCGGCGACGGCGTGGCGTTCGCCGGCGTCTCGAAGTACCCCGCGCGCGTGAAATGTGCTCTGCTGGGATGGATGGCGTTCACCGACGCGTTGAACCAGGCGATGAGCCAGCCGACGCGACCAGCGAGTGACCGCGACAGCGCAGACGAAGGAAGCACGACGATGAGCGAAGTGACCACCCGACCCAACGTCGCCGACGTCGAAGAGGCCATGCGCGACGTCGTCGACCCCGAGCTCGGCATCAACGTCGTCGACCTCGGCCTGGTCTACGGCATCACCGTCGACGCCCAGAACCACGCCGTCCTCGACATGACGCTGACCTCGGCGGCCTGCCCGCTGACCGACGTCATCGAGGACCAGACCGCCCAGGCCCTCGAGGGCCTCGTCGCGTCCTACCGCGTGAACTGGGTCTGGATGCCGCCGTGGGGTCCCGACAAGATCACCGACGACGGCCGCGAGCAGCTGCGCGCCCTCGGCTTCAACCTCTGAGCCTCCACCGCTCTCCGGTGACGACCCGGGTCGTCGAGGTCGCGCCCGAACGGCTGGACGGCTGGCTGGAGCGGTTCGCCGCCACCAACGCCGGGCCGAGGCGCCGCAGCGCATCGTCGCGCGGAGGCGTTCGACCACGACCCGCTGGCTCTGCTGCTCATCCGCCGCGGCGGGTATGCCGTGGGGCTGGCCCACGGCGCGGCGTTCGCCGAGTCCAAGGTCGGCACCCGCCACGTCCAGTCGCGCACGGCAGCCGGTGGCTGGTCCCAGCAGCGGTTCGCCCGACGGCGCGGCAACCAGGCGGACGAGCTGGTCCGCGCGGTCGCCGAGCACGCCGTGCGGATCCTGCCGCGCGGCATACCGGCCGGCTCTGGTCGTGGGCGGCGACAAGGCGCTGGTCCGCGCGGTCCTGGACGACCCTCGGCTGGCGCACCTCGACGGGGTGCCGCGCCGCGAGCTCTACGACCTGCCCGACCCCAGGCGCGCCGTGCTCGAGGACGCGCTGCGGCGCGGGCAGGGCCGTGCGCGTCACCATCGAGGAAGGCTGAGCCTGGCGCACTCGACGTTGGCGACGCTGAAGGTGTCGCACTGGTTGAGGTCGCCCGACTGGTAGCCGGTGGTGAACCACTTCTGCCGGGCCGCTGCCGAGCCGTGGGTCCACGTCTCGGGGGAGACCTGGCCCTGGGCCTTCTGCTGGATGCGGTCGTCACCCACCGACGAGGCGGCCGAGAGGGCGTCCTTGATGTCGGCCGGCGGTCAGCGGCTTGAGCAGCGTGGTGCCCGCCTTGTCCTTGGTGGTGGCCGCGTGGTTGGCCCACACCCCCGCCAGGCAGTCGGCCATCAGCTCGGTGCGCACGCTGCCGCTCTGGGCGCCCTGGGGGTCCTGCTGGGCCTTGCCGAGCAGCCCGAGGAGGTCCTGGATGTGGTGGCCGTACTCGTGGGCCACGACGTACTCCTGAGCGAGGGGGCCGCTGCTGGAGCCGTACTGGCGTCGAGAGGACCTGGAAGAAGCTGGCGTCGATGTAGACCTGCTTGTCCAGCGGGCAGTAGAACGGGCCGACCTGGTTCGAGGCCGTGCCGCAGGCGGACTGGGTCGTGCCGTTGTAGAGGACCGTCATCGCCGGGGTGTAGGTGCGGCCGTAGCGGGGGAGCTCGGCGGCCCAGAAGGCGTTGACCGAGTTGACCGTGCCGATGACCCGGCAGGTGTCGTCTGCGGTTGGCGTCGGCGCCGGTGCGGCACTGGGCGAACGCGTTGGGGTCCTCGGCTGCCGCCCGGCTGCACCTGCCCCTGGCTCAGCGCCGCCGGGGTCGGTGGACGTCTGGCCGGGGTTGATCCCGAAGATCACCGCGATGATCAGGATGATGAGGCCGCCGACGCCTCCACCCACCATGAGGCCGCCGGGTGCGCCGCCACCGCCCCCGCCGGAGCTCACCTGTGAGGTGTCGAGCTGGGCGTTGTCGTTGAAGTCATCGGCCCTCCGCGGTCTGGTCGTGAGCCTGCGTCTCGTCTCCGCCGTCCGGTGGGCCTGCCAGCCCGAGTCGTCCCTGCCGTTAGACTAGTGCGCAGCAACCCTTGCGCGGCGCACCTGCAGTTCGCCGGAGCGTGCCCCCCTCTGTCGATGTCTGGAGTTCTGTCGTGATTGCCGCCAGTGGGATCGAGCTGCGTGCTGGGTCGCGCCTGCTCCTCGACGGCGCCACGTTCCGGATCGCGGCGGGCGACCGCGTCGGTCTCGTCGGGCGCAACGGCGCCGGCAAGACGACGCTGACCAAGGTGCTCGCCGGTCAGGGCCAGCCGGCGGCAGGCAGCGTCACGAGCAGCGGCGAGGTGGGCTACCTGCCCGCAGGACCCGCGCACCGGTGACCTCCACGTGCTCGCCCGCGACCGCATCCTGTCGGCGCGCGGCCTCGACCGGATCATCACGCCAGATGCGCGAGGCCGAGAAGGCGATGGCCAGCACCGACGACGAGACGCGCGACAAGGCGATGCGTCGCTACGCCCGGCTCGAGGGCGAGTTCACCGCCCAGGGCGGGTATGCCGCGGAGTCCGAGGCGGCGTCCATCGCCAGCGCCCTGGCGCTCGAGGAGCGGATCCTGGGCCAGCCGCTGTCGCACCCTCTCCGGTGGTCAGCGCCGCCGGGTCGAGCTGTCGCGGATCCTGTTCTCCGGCGCCGAGACCCTGCTGCTCGACGAGCCGACCAACCACCTCGACGCCGACTCGATCGCCTGGCTGCGCGACTACCTCAAGGGCTACCAGGGCGGGCTCGTCGTCATCAGCCACGACGTCGAGCTGCTCGACGCCGTGGTCAACCGGGTGTTCCACCTCGACGCCAACCGCGGCGAGCTCGACCTCTACAACGTCGGCTGGAAGCCCTACCTCCAGCAGCGCGAGACCGACGAGCGCCGCCGCAAGCGCGAGTACGCCAACGCCGACGAAGAAGGCCAGCGCCCTGATGGAGCAGGCCGAGAAGATGCGCGCCAAGGCGACCAAGGCCGTGGCGGCCCAGAACATGATCAAGCGCGCCGAGCGGATGCTGGCCGGCGTCGAGGGGGAGCGGACCAGCGACAAGGTCGCCAAGCTGCGCTTCCCCGAGCCGGCGCCGTGCGGCCGCACGCCGCTGCGGGCGAGCGGGCTGTCGCGGTCCTACGGCAGCCAGGAGGTCTTCACCGACGTCGACCTGGCCATCGACCGCGGCTCGCGGGTCGTCGTGCTGGGCCTCAACGGCGCCGGCAAGACCACGCTGCTGCGCATGCTGGCCGGGCGTGGACACGCCCGACACCGGGCAGGTCGAGCCGGGGCACGGGCTCAAGCTCGGCTACTACGCCCAGGAGCACGAGAACCTCGACGTCGACCGGTCGGTGCTGGCCAACATGAAGTCGGCCGCCCCCGACTCGTTCGGCGAGACCGAGGTGCGCAAGGTGCTCGGGTCGTTCCTGTTCAGCGGTGACGACGTCGACAAGCCGGCCGGCGTGCTGTCCGGTGGCGAGAAGACCCGGCTGTCGCTGGCGATGCTGGTGGTCTCCTCGGCCAACGTGCTGCTGCTCGACGAGCCGACCAACAACCTCGACCCCGCCTCGCGCGAGGAGATCCTCGGGGCGCTGCGCACCTACAAGGGCGCGGTCGTCCTCGTCACCCACGACGAGGGTGCGGTCGAGGCGCTGGAGCCCGAGCGCATCCTGCTGCTGCCCGACGGCGTCGAGGACCTGTGGGGCCAGGACTACCTCGACCTCATCTCGCTGGCCTAGCCCTGGCCGCGGCACCGGACGCCGCGCGGCCCCGCGGCATACCCTTCCGGCAGGAACCTCTGCTTGCAGAGGTTCCTGCCCTGGACCCAGGGTGCACCATGTCTTGCGCGCAGCAGCTTCTGCAAGCAGAGGTTGCTGCACGAGGGTTGCGGGCGTCATCGCCCACTGGGGTAGGGGGGATTGGGGTCGAATAATGGACGGTTATGCAATCCATAACCGGTTTGGCAGAATGAGACGGTGACCCAGACCCCCACGCGACCCCAGCGGCAGGCCGGCAAGGCGACCGGTGCCTGGGCCGACGGCGACCGCACGCCGCTGAACCCCAACGAGGAGTTCAAGCAGGCCGACGACGGCCTCAACGTGCGCGCCCGGATCGAGGAGGTCTACGCCCGGGAGGGCTTCGCCAGCATCCCGGGTGAGGACCTGCGCGGGCGGATGCGCTGGTGGGGTCTCTACACCCAGCGCAAGCCCGGCATCGACGGCGGCAAGACCGCCACCCTCGACCCGAGCGAGCTCGACGCCGAGTACTTCATGCTCCGCGTCCGCAGCGACGGGGGCGCCCTCGACGCCGACCAGCTGCGCACCGTGGCGCAGATCAGCCAGGAGTTCGCCCGCGACACCGCCGACGTCACCGACCGGCAGAACATCCAGCTGCACTGGATCCGGGTCGAGGACGTCCCCGAGATCTGGCAGCCGCTCGAGTCCGTCGGCCTGACGACCGCCGAGGCCTGCGGCGACACGCCCGCGCGTCATCCTCGGCTCACCGGTGGCGGGCATCGCGGCCGACGAGGTGCTCGACGGCAGCTCGGCCGTGCGCGAGATCCGCGACCGCTACATCGGCAGCCCCGAGTTCTCCAACCTGCCCCGCAAGTTCAAGACCGCGATCTCGGGCAGCCCGAGCCTCGACGTCGCGCACGAGGTCAACGACATCTCGTTCGTGGGCGTCGACCACCCCGAGCACGGGCCGGGCTTCGACGTGTGGGTCGGCGGCGGCCTGTCGACCAACCCGATCTTCGCGCAGCGCCTCGGCGCCTGGGTGCCGCTCGAGGAGGTCCCCGACGTCTGGAAGGGCGTCGTCGTCGATCTTCCGCGACTACGGCTACCGGCGCCTGCGCAACCGCGCCCGCCTGAAGTTCCTCATGGCCGACTGGGGTCCCGAGAAGTTCCGCGAGATCCTCGAGACCGAGTACCTCGGGCGTCCCCTGCTCGACGGCCCGGCACCGCAGGCGCCCTCCGAGCACCGCCGCGACCACGTCGGCGTGCACCCCCAGAAGGACGGCAGCTTCTGGGTCGGCGTGGCGCCCGTCGCCGGTCGCGTCAGCGGCTCCACCCTGTATGCCGTGGCCGAGCTGGCCGCCCGGCACGGCTCCGGCCGGGTGCGCCTCACCGCCCACCAGAAGCTGCTCGTCCTCGACGTGCCCCAGCGGGAGGTCGCCGCCCTGACGGCCGCCCTGGACGAGGTCGGCCTGCCCGTCAGCCCCCAGCGAGTGGCGCCGCAGCCTGATGGCCTGCACCGGCATCGAGTTCTGCAAGCTGGCGCTCGTCGAGACCAAGGCGCGCGCCGCAGACGGTGATCGCCGAGATGGAGCGGCGCCTGCCCGGACTTCGACGTGCCGTTCTCGATCCACATCAACGGCTGCCCCAACTCCTGCGCCCGCACCCAGGTCGCCGACATCGGTCTCAAGGGCATGGTCCAGACCGACGACGACGGCAACCTCGTCGAGATCTTCCAGGTGCACCTCGGCGGCGGCCTCGGCACCGAGCCGCAGCTCGCGCGCAAGACCCGGGCCCTCAAGGTCCGCGCCGAGGAGCTGCCGGACTACGTCGAGCGGCTGGCCGGCCGGTTCCTCGAGCAGCGCGAGGGCGAGGAGTCGTTCGCGCACTGGGCTCACCGGGCCGAGGAGGACGACCTGCGATGAGCCGCGAAGCGACGCGCCATCTACTACTGCCCGTTCTGCGCCGAGGAGGACCTGCGGCCCGTCGAGGAGCCGCAGGGAGCCTGGCGGTGCGGCGCGTGCGCCCGCGTGTTCAGCGTCCAGCTCGCCCGGGTCGACACGACTCGCATCCCGGGCCGCATCGCCGAAGAGGAAGCACTCCAGAAGGAGAGCCGGTCATGACCACCACGACCACGGACACGAGGTCGGTCGAGGACCTGCGCGCCCTGGCTGCCGAGGCGGCCGAGCGCTTCGCCGCGCTGGAGGCGGACCCGGCCAACGCGGCATACGAGGGGCGGGTCGAGGTCGCGCGTCAGGCGCTGGCCTGGGCCGCCGAGACGTTCGGCGAGCACCTCACCGTCGCCTCCTCGATGGGTGACGAGGTGCTGGTGCACCTGGTCGGCACCACCATCCCCGGGGCCGACGTGTTCTTCCTCGACACCGGGTACCACTTCGCCGAGACGCTGGGCACCCGCGATGCCTACCAGGCCATGCTGCCGTTGCGGATCCGCACGATCCTGCCGCTGCTCACGGTGGCCCAGCAGGACGAGCAGTACGGCGCCAAGCTGCACGACCGCGAGCCCGGACTCCTGCTGCGCGATGCGCAAGGTCGAGCCGCTCAACCGTGCGCTCTCGACCCACCAGGCGTGGGTGACCGGCATGCGCCGTGTCGACGCCCCCACCCGCACCGACATCGGGCTGGTCGGCTGGGACGAGAAGCGGCAGATGGTCAAGCTCAACCCCATCGCCGCGTGGACCGACGACGACGTGGACCGCTATGTCGAGGAGCACCAGGTGTTCCTCAACCCGCTGCGTCAGGAGGGCTACGCCTCGATCGGCTGCGCCCCGTGCACGCGACCCGTCGCCGAGGGCGAGGACGCCAGGGCCGGCCGCTGGGCCGGCAAGGACAAGACCGAATGCGGGCTGCACACATGACGACGACCCACGGGACCGACGAGATCCACGAGATCTCTGACGCCGCACCCACCGGCGCCCTCCCGGCGCAGTACACCCTCGACCACCTCGACCACCTCGAGTCCGAGGCGATCCACATCTTCCGCGAGGTGGCGGGGGAGTTCGAGCGGCCGGTGATCCTCTTCTCCGGTGGCAAGGACTCCGTGGTGATGGTTCACCTGGCGCTCAAGGCGTTTGCGCCCGCCGCCTTGCCCTTCACGCTCCTGCACGTCGACACCGGCCACAACTTCCCCGAGGTCCTGCAGTACCGCGACGAGACCGTCGCCCGGCTCGGCGCCCGGCTCGTCGTGGCCCACGTCCAGGACTACATCGACGACGGCCGGCTGCGCGAGCGTCCCGACGGCACGCGCAACCCCCTGCAGACGGTGCCGTTGCTCGACGCGATCGAGGCCGGCAGGTTCGACGCCGTGTTCGGCGGCGGGCGGCGCGACGAGGAGAAGGCCCGCGCCAAGGAGCGCGTGTTCAGCCTGCGCGACTCCTTCGGCGCCTGGGACCCGCGCCGGCAGCGGCCCGAGCTGTGGGACCTCTACAACGGCAAGCACGCTCCGGGTGAGCACGTGCGTGTGTTCCCCCTGTCCAACTGGACCGAGCTCGACGTGTGGCGCTACATCGAGCGCGAGCGGATCGCGCTGCCCGAGCTGTACTACGCCCATGAGCGCGAGGTGTTCCAGCGCGACGGCATGTGGCTCTCGCCCGGTGAGTGGGGCGGCCCCAAGGAGACCGAGCAGGTGCAGCGCCGCGTCGTCCGCTACCGCACGGTCGGCGACATGAGCTGCACGGGCGCAGTCGACTCGTCCGCCGCCGACGTGGCCGGCGTCATCCTCGAGCTCGCCGCGTCACGCCTCACCGAACGCGGTGCCACGCGGGCCGACGACCGGATGTCCGAGGCCGCCATGGAGGACCGCAAGAAGCAGGGGTACTTCTGATGACGACGACGACCACCCGCCGTCACGACCTGCTGCGGCTGGCGACGGCGGGCTCGGTGGACGACGGCAAGTCCACCCTCGTGGGCCGGCTGCTCTACGACACCAAGTCCGTCCTCGCCGACCAGCTCGACGCGGTCGAGCGGGTCAGCCGCGAGCGGGGCCTCGACGCCGCCGACCTCGCGCTCCTCACCGACGGGCTGCGTGCCGAGCGGGAGCAGGGCATCACCATCGACGTGGCCTACCGGTACTTCTCGACGGCCACCCGCTCCTACGTCCTGGCCGACACCCCGGGCCACGTCCAGTACACCCGCAACATGGTGACGGGTGCCTCGACGGCAGAGCTGGCGCTCATCCTCATCGATGCCCGCCACGGAGTCGTCGAGCAGACCCGCCGCCACCTCGCGGTGACCGGTCTGCTCGGTGTCCGGCACGTGGCGGTGGCCGTCAACAAGATGGACCTCGTCGGCTGGGACCAGGCGCGGTTCGACGAGATCGTGGCCGAGTTCACCCGCCACGCAACGCGGTTCGGCATCGAGGACGTCGTGGCCGTTCCCGTCTCCGCGCTGTTCGGTGACAACGTGGTCGACCGCTCCGAGCGGGCCAGCTGGTATGCCGGGCCCACCCTGCTGGAGCACCTCGAGGCGGTGCCGGTGGGCACCGACCCGTCCATCCAGCCACTGCGCGTGCCGGTGCAGTACGTCATCCGCCCCCAGAGTGCCGAGCACCGGGACTACCGCGGGTATGCCGGCCGGCTCGCCTCCGGGGTCGTCCGCCCCGGCGACGAGGTCACCGTGCTGCCCAGCGGCCGGACCACGACCGTGGCAGGCATCGACCGCGCCCGGGCGGACGGCTCGGTCGAGTCCCTCGACGTCGCGTACGCACCCCAGTCGGTGGTGCTGCGCCTCGCCGACGACCTCGACGTGTCCCGCGGCGACCTCATCGCGTCCGCGCAGGAGCCGGGGCTGCTGACCCGGTCGCTGGCCGGCACGGTGGCGGTCCTGTCCGAACGGCCGCTGCGGCAGCGGGACCGGGTCCTGCTGCGAGTGGGGACCCGGACGGTCCGCGCCCTGGTGGACGACATCGTCGACCAGCTCGACATCGAGAGCATGGAGCACCGGACGGCCCCAGACGGCTTGTCCCTCAACGCGATCGGCCGCGTGCGCATCCGGCTCGCCGAGGACATCGCCATCGACGACTACCGCACCCTGCGGCGGACCGGCGCCTTCCTGCTCATCGACGAGAGCGACGGGGCGACGCTGGCCGCGGGCATGGCAGACGCCCCCGACCGCAGCGCAGGCGAAGGCATCTGATGGAGCACCCGTCGTACCCCCTGACGCTCGACCTCACGGGTCGGCGCGTCGTGGTGGTGGGCGGGGGACCGGTGGCCGCCCGTCGAGCGGCGGGTGCGGTGGCGGCCGGGGGAGTGGTCGATGTCATCGCGCCCTGGCTCTGCGAGGACCTGGTGGCGCGTGTGCAGGCCGGCGAGATCCGTTGGTACGACAGGGACTATGTCGCTGGCGACCTGCTCGAGCCGGAGCCGGCGTGGCTGGTCCACACGGCGACCGGCTCGCCCGACGTGGACGCGCAGGTGGCCCGAGAGGCCGAGGCCGCGCGCATCTGGTGCGTCCGGGCCGACAACGGCGCCGCCTCCAGCGCCTGGACACCCGCTGTCGCCCGTGGCGCCTCAGGAGGCCCTGCCGAGGGGCTCACTGTGGCGGTCTCAGGAGGCGGTGACCCGCGACGCGCGGCTGCGGTGCGCGATGCCGTGCACGCCGCTCTCGACAGCGGCACCCTGCCCGTGCGGCGCGTGCGGGCGATGATCAGGGCTTCCCAGCACTCGGCCGGGACCAGCGTGGGCAGGGTCGCACTCGTGGGCGGCGGTCCCGGCGCAGACGACCTGGTCACGGTGCGCGGTCGGGCCCTGCTCGCGGCCGCCGACGTCGTGGTGGCGGACCGGCTCGGTCCGCGTGGACTGCTCAGCGCCCTGTCCAGTGACGTCGAGGTCGTCGACGTCGGCAAGACCCCTGGTCACCACCCGGTCAGCCAGGACCGCATCAACGAGCTGCTGGTCCACCACGCCCGGCTGGGCAAGCACGTCGTCCGGCTCAAGGGCGGCGACCCGTTCGTCCTCGGACGCGGCGGCGAGGAGGCCCTGTACTGCGCCGAGCACGGCATACCGGTCGAGGTCGTCCCCGGCGTCACCTCCGCCGTCTCGGTGCCGGCCGCGGCAGGCATCCCCGTCACCCACCGTGGCATCACCGCCTCCTTCGTGGTCGCCTCCGGGCACGAGGGCGCGGAGCAGGTCCTGCGCGCCGCGGCCGATGCCGCCCCTGACGCGACGCTGGTCCTGCTCATGGGCGTCACCCGGTTGCGCGAGACGGCCGCGGCGCTGGTCCGTTCCGGACGTCCGGCGGACACCCCGGTCGCCCTCATCGAGCGCGGCTGGACGGCCGACCAACGCACCACGACCACCACCTTGGGCCGGGCGGCCGCGGACGCCGCGGCAGCCGGCGTCACCGCCCCTGCCGTGGTCGTGGTCGGCGAAGTCGTCTCGCTTCGTACCGTGCTCGGCGACCTCGCAGGGGAGTAGCGTCGCCCGCGTGACCCCACGCCGAGACATCCTCCTGCTGGCCCACGGGTCGCCCGACCCCCGGCACGCCGCCGGCGTGGAGGAGCTCGCCGCCCACGTGCGGGCGCGCACCCCAGGACGTGCCGTGCACACGGCATACCTCGACCACCACCCGCCCAGCCCGAGCGACGCCGCCACCGTCCTCGGCGGGGCCGACCGTGGTCGTCCCTGTGCTCCTCACCCCCGCCTTCCACGCCAAGGTCGACGTGCCCTCCGCGGTCGCCGAGCTGAGCCGGGGGTCGGGTCTGCCCGTCGACCTGGCGGCGCCGCTCGGCCCCCACCGCCTGCTCCTCGACGCCGCCGAGGAGCTGCTCGCCGCCGAGGGCGTGACGGCGTCCCCGACGACCGCGGTCATCCTGTATGCCGCCGGCTCCAGCGACAGCGCCGCCGTCCTCACCGTGGCCGAGACGATCGCCGCCTCACCGCGCCGGGGCTGGGGACCGTGGGCGGTCGCCGCCCTCGACGGAGGCTCCTCCCTCGACGACGTGCTGCGCGGACTTCCGGACGAGGTGGAGCGCACCGTGGCGGTGTCGTTCATGGTGGCCGAGGGCGTCCTGCGCGACCGCATGGCCCAGGCCTGCGGACGGCACGGCGTCACCATGGTGCACGGCGCCCTGGCCCGCACGAGCGCCGTGGCGGAGCTCGTGCTCGAGCGGGCCGATAGCCTCACTGCGTGACGTCCACCCCCGCCCGTCCCCACCCCCATCTGAGGGTCGAGCGCGACGGCGCGCTGCTGACGGTGACCCTCGACCATGCCGAGCGCCGGAACGCGCAGACCCCGAGTCTGTGGACCGCCCTCGGCGACCTCGCAGCCGGTCTCGACCCAGCCGTCCGGGTGGTCGTCCTGCGTGCGGAGGGCCCGTCCTTCTCTGCGGGGCTGGACCGGCAGATGCTCTCGCCGACCCCCGTGGAGGGCGAGCCGTCCATGCTCGCGGTCGCCGCTCGCAGCACGACCGAGACCGAGGACCTCATCGAGGGCTTCCAGCACGGGTTCACCGCGCTGGGCCGACGTCCCGGCCGTGGTGGTCGCGGCGGTGCAGGGGCATGCCGTGGGAGCCGGGTTCCAGCTCGCTCTCGCGGCCGACCTGCGGGTGGTCGCCGACGACGTCCAGCTCGCCATGCGTGAGACCTCGCTCGGCCTCGTGCCCGACCTGGCCGGGCTGTCGCCCCTCGTCGCGGCCGTGGGACCGGCGCGCGCGCTCGAGATCTGCGCGACCGGCCGGGCGGTGGGCGCGGTCGAGGCGGTGAACACCGGGCTGGCCAACGTCGCCGTGCCCAGGGCCGAGCTCGACGCCACCGTCGCCGACCTCGTGGCCGCGCTGCTCAGCGCGCCGGAGGCGGCGTTGCGAGCCCTCAAGCCCCTGGTCCGCTCGGCGGCCACCGAGGACCGGACCACCCAGGTGCGACTCGAGCGGGAGGCCCAGGCGCGGCTGCTGCACGACCTCGCGCAGGGCCTGGGGAATGCCGCCGGTGGTCCAGGGCGTTCCACCGCCTGAACCGAGGAGGACCACCTGTGAGCATGTCCGGCTGGATGGCGATGCGGTCGCTCACCCGAGACGACTCCGTCAAGGACCGCAAGCTGGCGCCGGGCACGGCGCGGCGCGTCGCGGCATACGGCAAGCCGTTCCGTCGCGAGATCCTGCTGTTCGTCGTGCTGGTCGTCATCGACTCGGCGCTCGTCGTCGCGACGCCGCTGTTGCTCAAGGAGCTCATCGACCGCGGCATCACCCCCCGCGACCGCGGCGTCGTCGTCGAGCTGTCGCTCATCGTCGCGGCGCTGGCCATCGGCGACGGGGTGCTGAGCCTGGTCGAGCGCTGGTACTCCGCCCGGATCGGCGAGGGCCTGATCTACGCCCTGCGCACCCAGGTGTTCTCCCACGTCCTGCAGCAGCCCATCGCCTTCTTCACCCGCGCCCAGACCGGCGCCCTGGTCAGCCGCCTCAACAGCGACGTGCTCGGTGCCCAGCAGGCCTTCACGTCGGTGCTGTCCAGCGTCGTCAGCAACGTCGTCTCCCTCGCGCTGATCATCGCCACGATGGCCTCGCTGTCGTGGCAGCTCACGCTCGCCGTCGCTCGCCCTCGTGCCGTTCTTCCTCATCCCGGCGCGCTACATGGGTCGCCGCCTGGCCGGTCTCACGCACGCCCAGATGGGGCTCAACGCCGACATGGGCACGCGCATGACCGAGCGCTTCAACGTCGCCGGGGCCTTGCTGGTCAAGGTGTTCGGCGACGCCCGCCGCGAGGACGAGGAGTATGCCGTCCGCGCGGCCGGCGTGCGCGACATGGGCGTGCGGATCGCCCTGAACCGCGGCGTCTTCTTCGTCGCGCTGACCCTGGTGGCCTCGCTCGCGACCGCCATGGTCTACGGGTTCGGCGGCCTGATGGCCGTGAGCGGGCAGCTGACCGTCGGCACGCTGCTGGCGCTGACCGCCCTGCTCGGCCCGCCTCTACGGCCCGCTCACCTCGATGTCCAACGTGCGCGTCGACGTGATGACGGCGCTGGTGTCGTTCGAGCGCGTCTTCGAGGTGCTCGACCTCGAGCCGCTCATCACCGAGCGGCCCGATGCCGCGCCGCTGCCGGCCGGCCCGGTCGGCGTCGAGGTCGACGCGGTCGCCTTCCGCTACCCCTCCGCCGACGAGGTGTCGCTCGCCTCGCTGGAGAGCACTGCCGCCGGCGACCGCAAGGGCGGGGGAGTCGTGCTGCGCGACATCTCCTTCACCGTCAGGCCAGGGCGAGCTCGTCGCGCTGGTCGGCCCCAGCGGTGCTGGCAAGACGACCATCACCAACCTCGTGGCCCGGCTGTACGACCCGTCCGCCGGGGCCGTGCGGATCAACGGCATGGACCTGCGCGACGCGACGCTGGAGTCGGTGCACCGCATGGTCGGCGTCGTCACCCAGGAGGCGCACCTGTTCCACGACACGATCCGGGCCAACCTCGCCTACGCCGCGCCCTCGGCGACGGAGGCCCAGATGGTCGAGGCGCTCAAGGCCGCGCAGGTGTGGTCGCTCGTCGGCGCACTGCCCGAGGGGCTCGACACCGTGGTCGGTGACCGCGGCCACCGGCTGTCCGGCGGCGAGAAGCAGCGGCTCGCCCTGGCGCGGCTGCTGCTCAAGGGTCCTGGGCTGCTCGTCCTCGACGAGGCCACCGCCCACCTCGACAGCGAGTCCGAGGCGGCCGTGCAGCACGCGCTCGACCGGGCCCTGACCGGGCGGACCGCCCTGGTCATCGCGCACCGGCTGTCGACCGTGCGCGGCGCCGACCAGATCCTCGTCGTCGACGACGGGCGCATCGTCGAGCGCGGGACGCACCATGAGCTGATGGGTCGCGGTGGGCTGTATGCCGACCTGTACACGACGCAGTTCGCCGACCAGGAGTCCGACGTCCCCGCCTGACGAGACGCTCTGCCTCCTCGTCGCCTACGCGTCCTCTTCGTCCCAGATCCGCACCTTGACGGGACGACGAGGCGGTTCGTCGCCGCCGGTCCCGCCAGTGGTCGCCGCCGCCCGCCGTCGCCTCGAGGTGCTCACGACGGGCGCCGAACAGCACCAGCACGACGCCGGCCAGCATGGCCGCCCACCACTGGAACGCATACGCCTGGTGGGGTCCCAGGTCGGTGTCCGGAGGGTCGAGGGGGGTCGGCCGCTTGGGAGCCGTGCCGTCGGCCAGCCGCTCGACCTCGAGCACGACGTAGCCACCGAGCAGCGGCAGACCGCTGGCCCGGCTCGCCTCGGTGAGGTTGATGCTCGCGAGCTGACCGGCGCGGGAGGCTGTGACCCAGGGACGGCTCGGTGGGCCGCACCCAGCCCGTCACGGTCACCGGCCTGGGCCGGTGCGGGCGGGTAGTCGGGGAGCGTCGCGGCGTTCTGGGCGTTGACGACCCAGCCGCGGTCGACGAGCACCGACGCGCCGGCTGTCGTCGGTGAACGGGACGACGACCTCGTAGCCGTAGACGCCGTCGTGCGGACGGTTGCGCACGACCATCGTGTCCTGGACGTCGTAGTGGCCGTGCATCGTCACCCGGGTCCACTCCTGCGTGAGCGGCAGGGGCGCAGGACTGAGCACCTGCGTCACGGGGCGCGGGAGTCGCGCTGTAGTGCGAGTTGATGCGGTCCGCATTGGCCGCCTTGGCCTCGTAGCGGTGCCACTGCCACTGGCCCAGGAAATAGGCCGCGACGCCGAACGCCAGGGCCACCGCCATGGCGCCGAGCCATCGCCGCGAGATGAGCACCCTGAACACCGCATCACGGTACCCGGCTTAGGCTAGGTGGTCATGACCGGGCTCCCCTTCCCCGCTGTGCGCGCCACCTCCGGCGCGCCCGAGGGCCTGCCCGGCCTGCCCGACCAGTTCGGCCGCGTCGCCCAGGACCTGCGGGTGTCCGTCACCGACCGCTGCAACCTGCGCTGCCGCTACTGCATGCCCGCCGAGGGGCTGCCCTGGCTGGCCAAGCCCGAGATGCTCACCGACGACGAGCTGGTGCGCGTCGTGGCGATCTTCGTCGGCCTCGGGGTCCGCCAGGTCCGGCTCACCGGTGGCGAGCCGCTGCTGCGGCGCTCGCTGGTCGACGTGGTCCGGCGGATCGCGCGCGCTCGAACCCGCGGCCCCGGATCGCGATGACGACCAACGGCGTGGGCCTCGACCGGCTCGCGCAGCCCTTGGCCGACGCGGGCCTGGACCGGGTCAACGTCAGCCTCGACACCGTCGACCCCCGCGAGTTCGCCGACCTCACCCGGCGCGACCGGCTGGCCGACGTGGAGGCTGGTCTCGCCGCCGCGGCCGCTGCCGGGCTGACGCCGGTGAAGGTCAACGCCGTCGCCATGCGTGGCATCAACGACCACTCGGTCGCCGACCTCCTTCAGTGGTGCCTGGACCGCGACTTCGAGCTGCGCTTCATCGAGCAGATGCCGCTGGACGCCCAGCACGGGTGGGACGCCTCGACCATGATCGCCGCCGCACGAGGTGCGCACCCTGCTCGGCGAGCGGTTCACCCTGACGCCCCTGCCGGAGGCCGACCGGGGGAGTGCGCCGGCGGAGCGCTTCCTCGTCGACGGCGGACCGCACACGGTCGGGATCATCGCCAGTGTCTCCGCGCCGTTCTGCGCGGCCTGCGACCGGACCAGGCTCACCGCCGACGGTCAGGTGCGCAACTGCCTGTTCTCGCGGGCCGAGACCGACCTGCGAGGCCCGCTTGCGTGCGGGCGCGAGCGACGCCGAGCTGGCCGACCTGATCCGCGGGGAGATGTGGCGCAAGGCTCGCGGTCATGGCATCGGCACCGCCGACTTCGTGCAGCCGGACCGCCCGATGTCCGCCATCGGCGGCTGAGCGCGAGCCGTCGGGGCGCCTCTCAGCCGGCGTCGGCCGGGATCTGGTCCGACGGCACCGTCTCGACGAGGAAGCCCCGGACCGACAGGAACTCGCCCAGGCTCGTGCGGTGGTCGGCGCACGCGAGCCACACCTTGCGCCGGTCGGCCGTATGCAGCTTCGGGTTGTTCCACAGGTGCGCGCAGGCTGCAGGCGCGCGGCAGCCCTTGGCGCTGCAGACCAGAGGGGCCGTCACGGCTGGATCTGCTCGGGCCGGTCGTCAGAGGAGGGAGCGACCGGGCCGGCACCTCCCGCCGGTCGGCTGCGCACCGCGTTGGCCATGACGACAGCGATGTAGGGCAGGACGATCGCGGCGATCGCCATGCTGCCCCAGACCCACGCGGGCGCTCCGCGCATGCCGGTGATGGCGGCCCCGACGAAGCAGACGGTGCGCACGGCCATGGTGAGCAGGTAGCGCCGGATCCGGCTCGCCTGCTCCTCTGCCAGGGACTCGGGTACCGACGTCACCGACTGCACAGGCGGGCCCGGGGGATGGCTGCGGTGCGGTCGGCTCATGTGTCCACGATAGGCCGCTTCGGATGCGGCGTACCCATGGGTAGTCGATAGGGTCGCCGCCGAGGGTGAACGCATCGCCGAGCACACGGAGGACATCGATGGCAGGCCGGAACGTGCTGGTCACCGGAGGCAACCGCGGTATCGGGCTCAGCATCGCGCGAGCGCTCGCCGAGGCGGGGGACCAGGTGGTCGTGACGCACCGCTCGGGCGAGCCCCCCGAGGGCCTGCAGGGCGTGCGCTGCGACGTGACCGACTCGGCGTCGGTCGACGCCGCCTTCGCCGAGGCGGAGCAGCTCCTCGGCGGACCCGTCGAGGTGCTCGTCGCCAACGCGGGGGTCACCAAGGACACCCTGCTCATGCGGATGAGCGACGACGAGTTCGACACGGTGCTCGACACCAACCTCACCGGGGCCTTCCGCTGCGCCCGGCGTGCCGTCAAGGGCATGATCCGGCTGCGGCGTGGGCGGATCATCTTCATCTCGAGCGTCGTGGGCCTCTACGGCTCGCCGGGCCAGGCCAACTACGCCGCGAGCAAGGCCGGTCTCGTCGGGCTCGCCCGGTCGATCTCCCGCGAGCTCGGCGGTCGCGGCATCACCGCCAACGTGGTCGCCCCCGGGTTCATCGAGACCGACATGACCGCCGAGCTGCCCGAGGACCGCAAGAAGGCCTACCAGGCCACCATCCCCGCGGGCCGGTTCGCCCAGCCCGAGGAGGTCGCCGCCGCGGTGCGGTTCCTCGCCGGTGACGACGCGGCATACATCACCGGCGCCGTGATCCCCGTCGACGGCGGCCTCGGCATGGGCCACTGAGCCCAGCCCCCACCCACCCCCAGCGAAAGAGATCCCGACATGCTGCTCGAGGGCAAGAAGCTCCTGATCACCGGTGTCCTGATGGACTCCTCCATCGCCTTCCACGTCGCGAAGATCGCGCAGGAGCAGGGCGCCGAGGTCGTGCTGACCTCGTTCGGCCGGACGTTCAAGATCACCCAGACGATCGCCAAGCGCCTCCCCACCACCCCGCCCGTGGTGGAGCTCGACGTCACCGACGCCGACCACCTGGACTCGCTCGCCGAGCGGCTGGGTGAGCACGTCGACCGCCTCGACGGGGTGCTGCACTCGATCGGCTTCGCGCCCGCAGGGGGCGTTCAACTTCCTCGAGGGCACCTTCGAGGACGTGTCCACGGCGATGCACGCCTCGGCATACTCGCTCAAGAGCCTGGGCGTCGCGACGCTGCCTCTCATGCAGCGACGGCGGCAGCATCGTGGGCCTGACGTTCGACGCGAAGTTCGCGTGGCCGGTCTACGACTGGATGGGCGTCGCCAAGGCCGCCTTCGAGTCGACCAACCGCTACCTCGCGCGCGACCTGGGACCCAAGGGCATCCGCTGCAACCTCGTGGCGGCCGGGCCGATCCGCACCACCGCGGCCAAGTCGATCCCGGGCTTCCAGACCTTCGAGGACACCTGGAACGAGCGGGCGCCGCTGGGCTGGGACGTCAACGACGCGGTGCCAGCGGCCAAGGCCTGCGCGGCGCTGCTGTCGGACTGGTTCCCGGCCACCACCGGCGAGATCGTCCACGTCGACGGTGGCGTGCACGCGATGGGGCAGTGACTGCCCCACAGCGTGGGGCACGGATGCTCCCGTCCGGTTTGTCCCCCCAGCCCCACTAGGCTCCGCTGCATGACGCCTGAGTCCGCCGTCGTCGTGACCGAGGTCCGGGTCCTCGAGGGCCCCAACCTCTACTTCGCCAAACCGGCCATCAAGGTCACCCTGCAGCTGCCGGGCTACCTCAGCGCCGACGCCGCCGCGCTCACGGCGCTGGCGGAGCGAGTCGGGCTGCGCAGCTCGCGTCCCGGCGCGCCTGGCACCGAGCAGCGGCAGCGGTTCGTCATGCGGCTCGTGCGCCGCGCGGTGCGAGCGCTCGCGCAGGCGAGTGGCACCTCGCGACTGGGCGTACGAGTCCGCGCCGGGCAGGGCACCGAGCAGGTCGTCGTCGCGTTCGTCTGGCGTCGCCGCGCTCGGGGAGAGGCGCTCGGCCACGCCGTCGCGCCCGTGCTGGCTGCGTGGCTGGAGGGCGGCGATGTCGTCGCCGAGCAAGGGGAGGCGATCAGCCGCACGGACCCCGGCGAGCGGCCCCACGTCGTCAAGCCGACCATCCCCGTGGCGTCGGTGACCGGGACCAACGGCAAGACCACGACGACGCGGCTCCTCGGTCACATCGGCATGACCGCCGGGCTGCGGACGGCCTGGTCGTCCACCGACGGCGTGGTCGTCCAGGGCGAGAACGTCGAGGCGGGCGACTACTCGGGGCCAGCAGGCGCCCGCGCCGTGCTGGCGACTCCCGGCGTGCAGCTCGGCATCCTCGAGACCGCACGGGGCGGCATGCTCCTCAAGGGCATGGGCGTCGCGAGCAACGACGTCAGCGTCGTCACCAACGTGTCGGCCGACCACCTCGGCCTCCAGGGCATCGACACCGTCGACCAGCTCGCCGAGGTCAAGGCCATCGTCACCAAGGCCACCAAACCCTCCGGCTGGGTCGTGCTCAACGGCGAGGACCCGCGTGTCTGGGCCATGCGGACCGGCATCCGGGCCCGGCCCTGGGTGTTCGCGCTGCGCTCGGACGCCCCGGCGGTCCGCGAGGCGCTCGACGCGGGTGGCCGGGCGATCACGGTGCTCGACGGTGACATCACCGTGCTCGCCGGTGGTCAGGACCCCGACCGCCTCGTGAGCATCCTCGACGTGCCCGCGACGCTCTCCGGGCTCTCCCAGCACAACATCGCCAACGCTCTGGCTGCGGCCGCTGCGGCGCTCGGCCTCGGCCTGCCCCGTGCGGCCGTGGTGGAGGGTCTGAAGACGTTCGCCCCGGACGACCGGCTCAACCCGGGCCGGATGAACACCTACACCCTCACGCGCGCCGACGGCGCCAGGATCACGGTCATCGTGGACCTCGCCCACAACGAGGCGGGCCTCGAGGCCCTGATGGACGTGGCGCACGGCCTCAAGGCCCCGGGCGGCCAGGTCCATGTGGGTCTCGGCGTCGCCGGCGACCGCACCGACGAGCTGCTCGAGTCCATCGGCGAGCTGGCCGGGCTGCGGGCCGACCGCGTCGTGGCCGCCCACAAGGCGCACTACCTGCGCGGGCGCACCATGGCCGAGCTCGAGAGCCACCTGCGGGTCGGTCTGGCACGCGCCGGGGTGGCCGACATCGACTCGTTCGAGACCGAGCTCGCCGGACTGCAGGCGCTCGTACCCGGCGCCGCCGACGGCGACGTCGTCGCGCTGATGTGCCACTCCGAGCGCGTCCAGGTGGCGGCGTGGCTGGCCCAGCAGGGCGCCACCGTGGACAGTCCCGAGGACATCCGCCGCAAGGTGGTCGCGGCGCGCGGGGAGCACGAGCTCGAGGCCGAGATCGCCGAGCTGTGGGCGATGCCCGACGCCCAGGCGCGACCGGCTGCCGCAGCGCGGCTCCGCGCCCATCGGCCCGGCGACCCGCGGTTGGTCTACGAGCTGGCCAGCGCGTATGACGCGGCCTCCCAGGAGGAGACGGCGATCCCGCTGTACCGCGAGGCTCTCGCCGCCGGGCTGCGCGAGCCGCACCGGCACCGTGCGCGGATCCAGCTGGCGTCCAGCCTGCGTGCCGTCGGACAGGCGGACCTGGCCTACTCCCTGCTCACCGAGCTGGCTCTCGAGCGCCCCGGCAACCCTGCCGTCGAGGCGTTCCGCGCCCTCGCGGCCGTCGACAGCGGGCGCGCCGGCGAGGCCGTGGCCGACCTCGTCGATGCGCTGCTCCACCATGCGGGGGACGAGGACTCGCAGAGCTACCGGCAGGCACTCCACGCGTATGCCGCGGAGCTGCGCGGGCGCTGAGAGAGCCTCTCAGCCCTGCGCAGGCTCCGTCTTGCTGGCCGGCTCGGTGGTCGGCTCCGGGCCGGCTCGGTGGCCGCCGCCTCGTCGCCGTTCACCTGCGCCTCGACCAGGAGCTCGACCGGGTCGAGGTCGGGGTCGCCGATGCCCTTGGCCGAGTGCGCGCCAGGCTGCGCGGAGTGGGTCATCTCCTCGAGCAGCGGTGAGCACCTCGGCGTGGTTGTCGACGCAGAGGACGACGATGTCGCCGGGGTTCGCCCGCGCGAGGCAGTGGCGGACCGCCTCGACCTCGGACAGCACCGTCTCGACCTGACGCAGCCGCGCGCCCTCCTTGCCGATCTCGGCCTGGGCGCCCTCGACGATGAGACTGGCCGTCTCGCCGCGCGGCCGCCCACGCAGCCGCTGGTCCTCACGCACGACGACCACGTCGAAGTGCTTCGCCGCGATGGCACCCAGCTCGCGCATGTCGTCGTCGCGCCGGTCGCCGGCCGTGGAGATCATGCCGATCCGCGACACGCGGCTGAGCTCGACCTGACCGGCCTTCTGCGCGGCATACCGGTCCACGAACTCACCGAGCACCCGCATGCCGGGAGCGTTGTGGCAGTAGTCGACGAAGACGTCGACGTGGCCCACGTTGACGAGGTTCATGCGGCCGGGGGACAGGTAGTAGCTCGTCGTGAAGGTGCGCAGGCCCTGCCGGATCTCGTGCAGTCCGGCGCCGGCGGCGAAGGCCGCACCCGCCGCGGCCATGGCGTTGGCCACGTTGAACTGCGCGGTGCCGCCGAACGTCGAGGGCAGCAGGTGGGTCCACGCGAGCTGCATCGAGCGGCGGCCGTGCTTGATGACGATCATGTCGCCGCGGTCGGTGGGCTCGAGGACGACGGCGCGCCCACCCCGCCTGCAGTGGTCGTCGATGAAGTCGCGCACGCTGCTGCCCGGAGCCTGCAGCGAGAACCACACGACGCTGCCGGAGCAGCGCCGCCGCATCTTGCGGACCAGCGGCTCGTCGGCGTTGAGGACGGCGAACCCGTCCCGCGGCACGGCCTCGACGATGACCGCCTTGACGTCAGCCAGCTGCTCGAGGGTCTCGATGCCCTTCATCCCCAGGTGGTCCGGCGCGACGTTGGTGACGACGGCGACGTCGTTGCGGTCGTACCCCAGACCCTCGCGCAGGATGCCGCCGCGGGCGACCTCCATCACCGCGAAGTCGACGCGGGGGTTCTGGAGCACCATCCGGGCCGAGCGCGGGCCCGACGCGTCGGCCTTGTAGACGAGGCGCTCGTCGATGACGATGCCGTCCGTCGACGTCATGCCGACCTTGCGGCCGATGCCCTTGAAGATGTGGGCGATCATCCGCGAGGTCGTGGTCTTGCCGTTGGTGCCGGTGACGGCGACGATCGGCACCCGCGACGGCGACCCCGGCGGGAACGAGCAGGTCGACCACCGGCTTGGCGATGTACTGCGGCTCGCCGACCGTCGGGTGGGTGTGCATGCGGAACCCGGGGGCCGCGTTGACCTCGCAGATGGCGCCGCCGGTCTCGCGCACGGGTGAGGCGATGTCGGGGCAGATGAAGTCGATCCCGGCGACGTCGAGGCCGATCATGCGAGCCGCCTCCTCGGCGATCTCGACATTGTCGGGGTGAGCCTCGAAGGTGCGGTCCACCGAGATGCCGCCCGTCGACATGTTGCCGGTCAGGGCGAGCTTGACCATCTGGTCCTTCGGGGGCACGTCGTGCAGCTCGAAGCCCTGGCTCCGGACCAGCTCCTCGCGCAGCGGCGTCGACCTTGATGCGGGTCAGGACCTTCTCGTGGCCGACACCGCGGCGCGGGTCGGCGTTGGTGAGGTCGACCAGCTCGGCCACGGTGTGCTCGCCGTCGCCGACCACGTGGGCGGGCACTCGCTCGGCGATCGCCTGCATCTTGCCGCCCGACGATCAGGCAGCGGTAGTCGCGACCCGTGACGAACGACTCGACGATGACCGACCCACGACGGGACTCCTCCTGGGCGACGACGAACCCCGCCCGCACCTCGTCGTCCGAGGTGAGGTCGAGGCAGACGCCGCGGCCGTGGTTGCCGTCGAGGGGCTTGACGACGACGGGGAAGCCGATGCGACGGGCCGCGGCCACCGCCGCGTCGGCGGTGCGGACCATCTCCTGCTTGGGGACCGGCAGGCCTGCCGAGGCGAGCAGCCGCGTCGTCATGTCCTTGTCGCTGGCGATGTCGACCGCCAGGGCGCCGGTCTTGGAGGTCATCGTCGCGCGGATCCGCTGGGCGTGCACGCCCTGCCCGAGCTGCACGAACGAGGCGGAGTTGAGCCGGATGAACGGGATGTCGCGCGACACCGCCTCCTCGAGGATGGCTGCCGTCGACGGCCCGAAGGACGCGCGCTGGGCCCCCCGCAGGAAGTCGTCCAGCGCCTCGGAGAAGTCGAAGCCCGGGCTCGGCCTGCACGAGGTGGTTGACCAGGCGGACGGCGAGCCTGCCGGCGGCCAGCCCGACCGTCTCGTCGTTGTAGTCGTAGATGACGTTGTAGCGGCCCGGCACGCCCTTGACCGCACGGGTCTTGCCGCGGCGCAGGTCATGGCCGGCCTCCTGCTGCAGCTGCAGCGACACGTGCTCGGCGACGTGGCCCAGCCAGGTGCCCTCGCGCAGGCGCTGGACGAACCCGCCCTTGACCCCGCGCGAGCAGGTGTGGCTCTCCAGGCCGGGCAGCAGCTCGAGCAGCCGGTCGGTGAAGCCCTCGAGCGTGTCGGTGGGGTAGCCCTCGAGGACACCCAGGTCGACGATGAGGTGGATCGCGGGGTTGTAGGACCAGATGTTGCCGCCGCGGTAGACGCGCGCCTCGACGACCGTGAGCTCGGGAGCCGCGGGTCCGGTGGGGGTGGCACGCTCTGCCATGGGTCACTCCTTGCGGTCGGGCCGGGGCTTCGGCGGGGCGTCGAGAGTACCCGTCAGCCCATCGGTGGCGCTGACCTCGTGGTCAGGCCTTCGCGGTCGCCAGGGCCACTGCGGCGTCGGCGTGCTTCTCGACGAAGTCGACCAGCCGCACCTCGGCGAGGTCGAACGTAGCGCCTGCGGGCAGGGAATGCACCACTGCGCCCGAGACCATGAGGGGCGCACCGCGCCGGGCGTCGGGGGCGTCGGACTGCGCCGAGCGGCAGTCCAGGACGAACACCGCGCCCGAACCGTGCACCGTGAAGACCTGGCGGTCGCGCACCTCGATGGCGGTGTCCTCGTCGATACCGATGCCGATGCAGGCTGGGTGACGCGGCGACCATGGCCATCAGCCGGCCGTACCTCGAGCGCTGCGCGAAGTGCTGGTCGATGATGACGCCCTCGAGCAACCCCAGGCCCGCGCTGAGCTGGCTGTGCCGCTGGCGCGGCGTGATGCCCTCGTCGCCCATCGAGATCATGAACTGGCTCATGATCGACGCACCCGCCGACGTGCCGCCGATGACCGCGCCCCGCTCGTGGGCCCGGTGCAGTGCCTCGCCGAGCGGCGTGCCGGGGAAGCGCTGGCTGAGCTTGAGCTGGCTGCCGCCGCTCATGAAGATGCCCGTGGCGTCGTCGAGCAGCGCCACGAGCGCCTCGTCGTGGGCCTCGGCGCGGTCCTGCGGGTTGACGACGGACGGCTCGGGGGCTCCCAGCCGGGTGAAGACCTCGGTGTATGCCGCGACGACCTCGTCCTGGAACGAGGACGCGGTCGGGATGACGACGATGCGGGCGCTGCGGCCTCCGGCGAGCCGGACGAACCGCCGCAGAACCGTGGCCTTGCCGACGCGGTCCTCCGCGCCACCGATGATGAACAGCGTGGGGTGCCTGCGCCGCGCCGCGGTTCTCGAGGGAGCCATTGCGACAGCCTAGGAGTCTGACCGCGGGTCAGCGGGGGAGCGGGGGTCGGCGTGCCGTCGGCCTCGTCGGCCTCCTCGATCTCCTCGCGGGTGATGCCGAGGAGATAGAGGACCGCGTCGAGGTACGGCACGTTGACGGCCGTGTCGGCCTGGGCTCGCGGACGACCGGCTTGGCGTTGAACGCCACTCCCAGTCCGGCGACCTCGAGCATGTCGAGGTCGTTGGCGCCGTCGCCGATGGCGACGGTGCGCGACAGGGGCAGCCCGGCCTCCTGGGCGAACCGGCGCAGCGCCGCGGCCTTGCCTGGGCGGTCGACGATGTCGCCCAGCACCCGCCCGGTGAGTATGCCGTCGCGCACCTCGAGCCGGTTGGCGTGGGCATGGTCGATGTCCAGCTCGCGGGCCAGGTCGGCGACGATCTCGATGAAGCCGCCCGAGACGACCGCGACCGTGAACCCGAGCCGCTTGAGGGTGCGCACCAGGGTGCGGGCGCCCGGGCGTGAACCGCACGGCCGCGCGGACGTCGTCGAGGACCGAGACGGGCAGGCCCTCGAGGGCCGCCACCCGCTGCCGCAGGCTCTCGGCGAAGTCGAGCTCACCGCGCATCGCCGCCTGCGTCACGGCCGCCACCTCGGCCTCGCGGCCGGCGTGACTGGCGAGGAGCTCGATGACCTCGTCCTGGATCAGGGTCGAGTCCACGTCCATGACGACGAGACGGCGACCGCGGCGGGCCAGTCCACCGGCGGCGACGGCGATGTCGAGGCCGTGCACGCTGGACTCGAGGGCCAGCTCGCGCCGGAGCCGGTCGACGTCGGCACCGGACACGTCGAACTCGACGGTCGTCACCGGGTAGCGGGACAGGCGCCGGATACGGTCGATGTTGGCCCCGTGGGAGGCGATCCGTGCCGTGATCGCCGCGACGCCGCTGGCGCGCAGCGGGCTGCCCAGGATCACCACTGCGGCCCGGCCCGTCCGCCGACGGGCGCTGTCGCCGTGGCCGTCCTTCACCTTCACCTTGAGGTCGAGATCCCGACCGACGGACGTGACGACCTCGCGCAGCCGCTCCTCGACCTCGCCGCGCCGACAGGAGCATGGCCAGGGTCAGGTGCCCGCGCACGACGACCTGCTCGAGGTCGAGCGACCTCGGCGCCGACATCGGCGATGGCGTCGAAGAACGCGCTCGTCACACCGGGACGGTCCTCACCGCTGATGGTGACCAGCAGGGTGTGGGGATCGGCAGCGATCAGGTCGGGCACGGCGCCACGATATCCGCGCAGGTCCGGCTGCCCCACCGCAGTCTCGCCATCCGGCCCCAGCAGGTCCTAGGACCGCTCGCCGTTCCGGGAGTCGCGCCAGGCCACCAGGTCGCGCAACGGTGCGAGGTCGTACCGCGGCCCGCCCGTGCCCACGGTGAACAGGCGCGTGCCCACGGCATACAGGTCCTCGGCGGCGGCGACGTAGTCGGCGACGTCCTCGGGCAGTCGGCCAGGCTTGGGCGAGACGCCGGCCGAGCGTTCGATGTCGGCGGGGTCGCGTCCCACTCTGGCGCACCACTCGTCGAGGACGGCGTGCTTGTGGGCGATGGTCTCCGGGCCGCCGAACCCGTGCCAGATGTCGGCATGCTGCGGCGACGATCTTGAGGGTCTTGCGTTCGCCGCCACCGCCGATGAGGACGGGGATGGAACGGGTGGGCGGTGGGTTGATCACGGCCCAGCGGTCGCGGATCTGCGGGCAGGCTGTGGGCGAGGGCGTCGAGCCGGCCGCCCGCCGTGCCGAACTCGAAGCCGTACTCGTCGTAGTCCCGCTCGAACCAGCCGGAGCCGATGCCCAGGATGAGCCGGCCGTCGCTGATGTGGTCGACGGTGCGCGCCATGTCAGCAAGGAGCTGCGGGTTGCGGTAGCTGTTGCAGGTGACCAGGGCGCCGATCTCGACGCGCTCGGTCGCCTCGGCCCAGGCGCCGAGCATCGTCCAGCACTCGAAGTGCGCCCCGTCCTTCTCGCCGTACAGCGGGAAGAAGTGGTCCCAGTTGAAGATGACGTCGACGCCGATCTCCTCCGCCTCGGCACAGGCGCGACGGATCGACCGGTAGTCGGCGTGCTGGGGCTGGAGCTGGACGCCGATCCGGATGGGTCGTGCGGTCACGGGGCGACCGCCTGGCCCTTGGCGATGACGGTGAGCCCCGACTCGGTGACCATGAAGCCGCGCGCGCGGTCCTTCTCATGGTCGACCCCGATCGTGGTGTGCTCGGGCACCGTGACGCCCTTGTCGATGATGGCCCGCTTGATGACGCAGCCGCGGCCGACCTCGACCCCGTCGAGCAGGACGCTGTCGTCGATCGTCGTGCCGCTGTGGACGTGGCAGCGTGGCGAGAGCACCGAGTTCGTGACGGTCGCGCCCGAGATGACCACGCCGGGGGAGACGGCCGAGTTGTGCGCCTCGCCGAACTTGCCGCCGGCGCCGTGGACCAGCTTGGCCGGCGGGTACGGCCCGTAGTCGGTGTAGATCGGCCACTCGTAGTTGTAGAGGTTGAAGACCGGGTGGATGGACACGAGGTCCATGTTGGCCTCCCAGTACGAGTCCATCGTCCCGACGTCGCGCCAGTAGGCCTGGTCGCGCTCCGTGGCGCCCGGGATCACGTTGTCCTTGAAGTCGTACACGTAGCCGCGGCCCTCGTCGACGAAGGCGGGCACGATGTCGCCACCCATGTCGTGCTTGCTGCCCGCGCGGTCGTTGTCCTGGGTGACCGCCTCGATCAGCACGTCGGCGTCGAAGACGTAGTTGCCCATCGAGGCGAGCACCTCGTCGGGGGAGTCCGGCAGACCCTTGGCGTCCTTGGGCTTCTCCTTGAAGGCACCGATCTTGCGCCGGTCGTCGTCGTCGACCTCGATGACGCCGAACTGGTCGGCCAGCGAGATCGGCTGGCGGATGGCGGCCACGGTGACGCCGGCCCCCGTCTCGATGTGCTGCGCCACCATCTGCGAGAAGTCCATGCGGTAGACGTGGTCAGCGCCCACGACCACGACGATGTCGGGCTTCTCGTCGTGGATGAGGTTGAGGCTCTGGAAGATCGCGTTCGCCGACCCGAGGTACCAGTTCTTGTCGATGCGCTGCTGGGCCGGCACGGGCGTCACGTAGTTGCCCAGCATGTTCGACATCCGCCACGTCTTGGTGACGTGCCGGTCGAGGCTGTGGGACTTGTACTGGGTGAGCACGACGACCTGGAGGTAGCCGCTGTTGACGACGTTGCTCAGCGCGAAGTCGATGAGCCGGTAGATGCCACCGAACGGCACGGCGGGCTTGGCGCGGTCGGCGGTCAGCGGCATGAGCCGCTTGCCCTCCCCACCCGCGAGGACGATGGCCAGGACCTTGGGTGCACCCCGTCTGTACGGCATGAGCCGACCCTAGGGAATGCGCGCTCTCGCGGCGACCCCATCCCAGGACTAATCTCGCGAGCGTGAGAGTCGACGTGCTGACCAAGGAGTACCCGCCCAACATCTACGGCGGCGCCGGGGTGCATGTGGCGGAGCTCGTGCGTGCGCTGCGCGAGCGCGGTGACATCGACACCAGGGTGCGCGCGTTCGGCTCACCGGTGTCCGAGGACGGCACGAGCGGGTATGCCGACCTGCCGGACCTGGGCGGCGCGAACCCGGCCGTGCAGACCATGGGCGTGGACCTGGCCATGGCGGGGGACTGCGTCGGGGCGGACCTGGTCCACTCCCACACCTGGTACGCCAACTTCGGCGGCCACGTCGCGTCGCTGCTGGGCGGCATGCCCCACGTCGTCACGGCGCACAGCCTCGAGCCGATGCGACCGTGGAAGGCCGAGCAGCTGGGCGGCGGCTACCGGCTGTCCTCGTTCATGGAGCGGACCGCCTACGAGGCCGCCGCCGCGGTCGTCGCCGTGAGCGAGGGGATGCGCCAGGACGTCCTGCGCAGCTACCCCGGCATCAGCGCCGACCGCGTCAAGGTCGTGCACAACGGCATCGACTCCGAGCTCTGGCAGCGTCGCCCCGACCCGGACACGGTCCGCAGGCACGGAGTCGACCCGGACGGCAAGGCCGTCGTCTTCGTCGGCCGGATCACCCGCCAGAAGGGCCTGCCCTACCTCCTGCGCGCGGCCGCACAGCTGCCGCCGGACGTGCAGCTGGTGCTGTGCGCCGGCGCGCCGGACACCCCGGAGATCCAGGCCGAGGTGGAGTCCCTCATGACCGAGCTGCGGGCGACCCGCGAGGGCGTGGTGTGGATCGCGGAGATGCTCCCGAGGGCCGAGGTGATCGCTCTGCTCTCTGCCGCAACGGTTTTCGCATGTCCGTCCATCTACGAGCCGCTCGGCATCGTCAACCTCGAGGCGATGGCCTGTGAGCTGCCCGTCGTGGCCACCGCGACCGGCGGCATCCCCGAGGTGGTCGTCGACGGCGAGACCGGCTGGCTCGTGCCGATCGACCAGCGGCAGGACGGCAGCGGCATCCCCCTCGACGCCGACCGCTTCGTCGACGACCTCGCCAAGGCGCTCACCGACGCGGTCAGCGACACCGACCGCGCCACGCGGATGGGCCTCGCGGGGCGTCGCCGCGCCGAGGAGTCGTTCTCGTGGGCGAGCATCGGCGAGCAGACCGTCCAGGTCTACCGCGGACGTTCTGGGCTGCAGCCGGCTGATCACGCGGGGCGCCAGCCGGCGAGGACGGCGCAGGCGGCGTTGGTCGCCGCGGCCAGCGCCTCGTCGGCGGCGCGGCGAAGCCGCAGCAGCACGGTGTGGCGGGCGGCTGCAGTGCTCGCCGTCAACGCCCCGTCCCCGGCCTCGAGAGCCACATCCACCACCTGGCTCACCGTCCCGGCCAGCCCGATGACCCGCGCCGCACGCGCCGGTAGGTCCGGGGGAAGCCCCCACCGGCCGCCCAGCGCCGCATCCGCCAGCTCGCGGGCCGCCGTGGCGCCGAACGGCTGGCCGCCCATGGCGTCCAGCGAGGCGGTGGCGGTGGCGATGGCCTCGCGGAGGTGCCGCTCGAGCTGGGAGGGCTCGAGCGCCTCCAGCCGGTGGCGGGGCACCGGGTCGGCGTCGTATGCCGTCCAGTCCACCCGGGTGCCGAGGTCCAGCGAGCCGCCAGAACCGGAGCCGTAGGACGACATCGAGGGGACCAGCATCCCTCCCACGCCGGGCACGAACACGCACTCGCCCACCTCGGCGGCGAGGGCCTGGGCGCGGGCGGAGGCACCCGGCATACCGGAGAGGTCGCCGGGGCTCGGGCAGGGCCACGAGCAGCGCCTGCTCGCCCAGCTCGTGCCACACGGTCAGGCGGTCGAGGTCGCCGGAGACGTGGTCGATGTCCGGCAGGGCCCGTCGCAGCACTTCCTCGAGCCACGATCGCGAGCCGGAGCTCGTCCCTGCGTTCGTGCCAGCGTTCGTGCCTGCGTTCCCTGAGCCCCAGGCATGCGTCGTCCAGAGCGAGAGGCGCACGGACGCAGGGAGCTCGGGCATCTGGCCATGCTAAGCCGATGCCCTCCCGATAGGGTCCGGTGCCATGAGTGACGTCCTAGAGTTCGCAGGCGTGAGCGTCGTTCGTGGACGCACCACCCTGCTCGACGACATCACGTGGGAGGTGGAGGAGGGGCAGCGCTGGGTGATCCTGGGCCCCAACGGCGCCGGTAAGACCACCTTGTTGCAGCTGGCCGCCGGACGGATGCACCCGACTCGCGGCGTGGCCGGCGTGCTCAGCGAGGTGCTGGGTGCGGTCGACGTGTTCGAGCTGCGCCCCCGCATCGGGCTCGCCTCCGCAGCGCTGGCCGAGCGGATCCCCGCCGACGAGGCCGTCCACAACGTGGTCGTCACCGCGTCGTACGGCGTGGTGGGACGGTGGCGCGAGAGCTACGACGAGCTCGACCACCGCCGGGCCGCCGAGCTGTTGGGCGCTCTGGGCGCCGAGCATCTGGCCGACCGTACCTACGGCACGCTCTCGGAGGGCGAGCGCAAGCGCGTCCAGATCGCGCGTGCCCTGATGACCGACCCCGAGCTGATGCTGCTCGACGAGCCGGCGGCCGGCCTCGACCTCGGTGGCCGGGAGGACCTGGTCCGCCGCCTGGGCGAGCTCGCCGCCGATGTCGAGGCGCCCGCCCTGGTCCTCGTGACCCACCACGTCGAGGAGATCCCGCCGTCGTTCACCGACGTGCTGCTCCTGCGCGACGGGCGCATCGTGGCCCAGGGCCCGCTGGAGCTCACCCTCACGGAGGAGAACCTCTCCGCGACTTTCGGTATGCCGCTCGAGCTCGAGCGACGCGGAGACCGGTGGGCGGCGCGTGCACGCGTCGACGGAGGGACCACAGTCAACGGGGGAACCACCGAGCCTCCGCCGTCGTCGTAGAGGTAGCTGACAGAAAGCAGAGGGGCAATGGACTGGTTCGCGGGGAACCCGTGGCTGGCGTGGGTGGGGATTGCTTTGGTGCTGGCCGCCATCGAGGCCGCCACCGTGAGCTTCGTGTTCCTCATGCTGGCCGGTGGGGCTCTGGCCGCCGCGGTCGTCTCGGCCCTGGGTGCGCCCTTCCCGGTGCAGGTGCTGGTCGGCGTCGTGGTGGCGGCCCTGCTGCTCGCTGCTCGTGCGGCCCTTGATCACCCGCCGGTTCATGGTGGCTGAGGCGAGTCACACGATCGGTGCGGCCAGCCTGGTCGGCCGCAGCGCGCGCGTCCTGCAGACCGTGACCGAGAACGACGGACGGGTCAAGCTCGGCGGCGAGACCTGGTCGGCGCGCACCGCTGGTGGCGCCATGCAGTGCCAGCCCGGACAGGAAGTCCGGGTTGTGTCCATCGAGGGGGCCACCGTGATCGTCACCGGCGACACGACCGGTCAGAAATCGGAGTGAACGTGAACGGCATTGGTGCAGGGTTCATCGTCCTGCGTCATCCTGGTGGCCTTTGCGCTGATCGTGCTGTTCCGCACGGTCCGCATCGTGCCCCAGCAGACGGCGCTGATCATCGAACGGCTCGGCCGCTACTCGCGGACGCTGGAGGGCGGCATCCACTTCCTGATCCCGTTCGTGGACAAGGTGCGGGCCAACGTCGACCTGCGCGAGCAGGTGGTCTCGTTCCCGCCGCAGCCCGTGATCACCAGTGACAACCTCGTCGTCAACATCGACACGGTCATCTACTACTCGGTCGATCGACGCCAAGTCGGCCGTCTACGAGATCGCCAACTTCATCCAGGGCATCGAGCAGCTCACCGTGACCACGCTGCGTAACGTCATCGGCTCGCTCGACCTCGAGCAGACCCTGACCAGCCGCGACCAGATCAACGCCCAGCTGCGTGGGGTCCTCGACGAGGCGACCGGCAAGTGGGGCATCCGGGTCAACCGCGTCGAGCTCAAGGCCATCGACCCGCCGATGTCGATCCAGGAGTCCATGGAGAAGCAGATGAAGGCCGAGCGCGACCGTCGCGCCGTGATCCTGATCGCCGAGGGCTCCAAGCAGTCGAACATCCTCACCGCCGAGGGTGAGAAGCAGAGCCAGATCCTTCGGGCCGAGGGTTCCGCGCAGGCCCGCATCCTCGAGGCCCAGGGCCAGGCGCGCGCGATCCAGCAGGTCTTCGACGCCATCCACCGCGGCAAGCCGACCCAGAAGCTGCTGGCCTACCAGTACCTGCAGGTCCTGCCGCAGATCGCCCGCGGCGACGCCAACAAGATGTGGATCATCCCGAGCGAGCTCACCGACGCCCTGCGTGGGATCGGTGGTGCCCTGGGCGTGCCGGAGAAGGGCCGCGGTCCGCGACGGTGGCGACGACGAGGAGTGGGTGGACCCGGGCGACTGCCCAGGACGTGTTCGAGGAGACCGTCCTCGAGGACCCGAAGCAGGCACTGGCCGAGGCCCGCGGCATGGCAGGCAAGGCCAGCCAGGAGGCCACCGAGCACGCCGCGCCCGCCCCACGGGTGCAGCCGCACGCGGGACCGCCCGCCGACGCAGTGCCGCCGTACGAGCCGCCGCCGTTCGAGCCGCCCGCCTCCGCCGGCCCCAACCGCACCGCCTGCACCGCCTGCACCGCCTGCACCGTCTGCCGACGACCTGGAGCCGCCTCAGCCCTGACCGGCGCGCCGATAGGGTGACCGGGTGTCCGTGCTCGCAGCCCTCGGGATCCTGGTCGCCGGGATGGCAGCGGGCACGATCAACACCGTCGTCGGCTCCGGCACGCTCATCACGTTCCCGGTCCTGGTGTTCCTCGGCTACCCGCCCGTCGTCGCCAACGTCTCCAACACCGTGGGGCTGGTCGCGGGCGGCGTGACCGCGGTGCACGGGTACCGCTACGAGCTGCGCGGGGCAGGCCGCACCCTGCGCCGGCTCGCTCCGGCCTCGCTTGGTCGGCGGCATCGTGGGCGCAGTGCTGCTGCTCGTGCTGCCGCCTGCGGCGTTCCAGGCGATCGTCCCGGTGCTCATCGCGCTCGGGCTGACCCTTGTCGTGGTGGGTCCGCGCCTGCAGAGGCGCGCCGTCGAGCGGCACGAGGCGGGGATCCCACCGGCCGCCTGGCACGGCGCCGCGCTGACGGCAGGGGTGCTCGTGGCGGGCATCTACGGCGGCTACTTCGGCGCGGCCCAGGGCGTCATCCTCATGGGGCTGATGAGCGCCCTGTCGACGCGAGCCGATCCAGCGGCTCAACGGGTACAAGAACGTCCTCGCCACGGTGGTCAACGCCGTGGCTGCGGTGACCTTCATGGTCGTCGCGTGGGGCCGGATCGACTGGCTCGTCGCGCTCCTGGTCGGGGTGGGCGCGTTCGTCGGCGGCGTCATCGGCGTCACGGGTCGGGCGACGGCTGCCGCCCCTCGGGCTGCGCGCGGTGATCATCGTCGTCGGCGTCGTCGGCATCATCAAGATCGTCTGGTTCAGCTGAGCGCCATGCCGATCGAGATCACCGACCCTCGCGACCCTCGGGTCGCCGACTACGTCTCGCTGACCGACGTGGCCCTGCGCCGGCGCACCGAGCCGGAGCGTGGGCTCTACATCGCGGAGTCCGAGAAGGTGATCCGTCGAGCCCTCGGCGCCGGGCACCAGCCACGCAGCTATCTCATGGCGCGAGCGCTGGCTCACCGAGCTCGCCGATGTCGTGGCGGAGGCCGAGCGCGACGGAGTGCCGGTGTTCGTCGGTGAGCACGACATCATCGAGCAGCTGACCGGGTTCCACCTGCACCGGGGGGCGCTGGCGTCGATGCAGCGCCCCGAGCTGCCGAGCGTGGAGTCGCTGGTTGCGCGAGCGCGGGGCGGCCGGGTGGCGATCTTCGAGGACATCGTCGACCACACCAACCTCGGCGCCGGCTTCCGGGCCGCGGCAGCCCTGGGCGTGGACGCGGTCCTGATCACGCCCCGCTGCGCGGATCCGCTGTACCGGCGCTCGATCCGCGTCTCCATGGGCACGGTCTTCCAGGTGCCCTGGACGCGCCTCGACCGGTGGCCGGCCGACCTGCGGCTGCTGCGCGACGGCGGCTATCGGACGGCCGCGCTGGCGCTGAGCGACGACTCGATCACCCTCGACGAGCTGGCTGGCCACAACCACCAGCGCCTGGCGCTCATCCTCGGCACCGAAGGCCACGGCCTGCACCCGGCGACCCTCGCGCGAGGTCGACGACGTGGTCCGGATCCCGATGGGTGGCAACGTCGACTCCCTCAACGTGGCCGCGGCCGCGGCGGTGGCGTTCTATGCCACGAGACGCCAGGGCTCGTAGCCCCCGCTCAGGCTGCATCGCCGGCTCGCCGTCGTGCGAGGAGCTGGTCGTAGCTTCCGGGGTGGAGGTCCCAACGGACGACGGTCGCGGGTCGTCACGATGGCGCCGCGGTGGCGATGACCCACTGTCGGCCAGGCTGCCGGCAAGGCGTCGTCGGTGGACGAGGTGGTGGTGGTGACCGCAGAGGAGCGCGGCGTTGCGCAGATCGCTCGGGCCACCGTCGGTCCAGTGGATGAGGTGGTGGGCGTCGCACCAGTGGGCGGGGGCGTCGCAGCCCGGGTAGGTGCAGCCGCCGTCGCGCAGCCACAGGCTGGCGGTCTGGGCTGGGGTGAACAGGCGTTTGGCTCGTCCCCAGTCAAGAATCTCGTGGTCGGTGCCGAGGACGAGGGGGACCAGGGTGGCGTCGCAGGCGATGCGGCGGATGGTCTCGGGGCCCAGAGGGTGCCGGCGTGGGGGCCGCCGATGACGGTGCCGGCGGCGAGGCCAGGGCACGGGGCGCGCTCTGAGCTGTCTGCGAAGGCCAGCCGTGCGGCGAGCCGGTCGTAGTCCATGGTGATGAACAGCTGGGCCTTGGTGGTGGTGGGGACCGACTCGCCGGCGGCGACGGCGCGGCGCACGAGCTGGACGAGGGCGTCGCCACGGCGGCGGTCGCTGCTGCGCAGGTCGGGTGCGCCATCGGTGGGTCGTGGTGCGGCGAGTGGGCCGAGGGCGGCCTCGAGGACGGCGTGGCCCTCGGTGTCGAGCGTCAGCAGGTACTCGTAGATGCCGGAGCCGTGAGGTCGTGGCTGGGACAGCGCGATGAACCCGGCGGTGGCGTCCTGGTCGCGCTGCAGCTGGTCCTCCAGGCCGTACTGGGCCAGCAGGCGGGGGCGGACCATCCGGACGCCGCGGGGACCGTGCTCGGCGGCCATGGTGATGAGGCCGGAGAAGACGGCGGCTTCGGCGCCGTCGGCCAGGAGGGGTCGGAGCCGGTCGGCCTCGTCGATCACCGCCGCGGCAGACCGGAGGGGAAGGTGGCCGTCGGTGACGGCGGTCAGAACCGGCGCGTTGACCGTCTTGGCCAGCTCGCGGGCCAGGGTGACGATCTGGGCGGCCCCACCGGCCCGGGTGGAGGGCGCGTGGGCTCGGACCCACTGGGCGGGGGTGGTCGCCGAGCCGCGGGTGCCGGTCTCGCCTCGGGCGATGGCCTCGGCGGTGACGTGCACGCGGCCCAGCTCGGCCGCCATGCCGAGCCGGTCGAGCAGGGTCAGCAGCGGCCCGAGCTGGTCACCGCCGGCCTGGTACAGCACCTCGTCGAGTCCTGCCAGTGCGGCGCAGGCGTCCTCCACGGCCGCGCGCCGCGCGGCGAGGTCGCTGGTCGTGGAATCCCCCTCCATGACCGCAACGTTAGGGGGTCCCACTGACAGTCGACTGCGAGCGGGGCGAGAGACGAAACCCATTGCGGCACAACGAGATACGTCCCCAAAGTCAAGCACCACCGAGAGAACCTGTGGATGCCGAGGACCCCCGAGAAGGCCTGTGGAGGACCCGTGCCGATTCCTCGTCGACGAGACGACGAAGCGGCGGCGACGACGAGCAGGAGGCCGAGCCCTGTTGTGGCCGGCGTCAGGATCGCCGAGGTGGGAGACGAAATGCTGCGGGTCGTCCGTGCACGAGCGCGTCGAGAAACTGGTCTGGGGCGTCAGGGAGGGCGCCGAGCTGGGCACGTCCCCCTTGCGCGAGGAGATCTCGCGCTGCCGCCCTTCCTGCAGGAGCATGCGGGACTTGTGGTCTTCCTGCACGTGGACTGCGACCTGTAGTCGTCCACGGTCACGACCCTCGACCAGGTCGGGCCGCGTCTCGCCCCTGGCAGCGTCATCCTCTTCGACGAGTACTTCAACTACCCCGGCGGGAAGGGTGGAGAACACCGCGCCTGGGAGGAGTACGTCGCGCGGACCGGGACCACGTTCACCTACCTGGGCTACGTCGTCGAAGACGAACAGGTCGCCATCCGGATTCTCTGAAGGGGCTAGTCGACGAGACGACGAGCAGCGCGTGCAGCTCCGCGGCCGGGTCGCTGGTCAGGCCGCCGTGGACCGGACCGGGCTGGACGACGGTGCTGCGAGGGGCGCTGAGCCAGCCGAACCGACGTCCCAGGCCACCCAGGGTGGGCAGCCCGCCGCCGGTGACTCCGCGGCATACCTGGCAGATGGTCTCCAGGGAGGCGGCGACCGCCTCGAGGTCGACGCTCGGCGCGAGCGCGCGCAGCCGGGCCTCGTCGACGCGGTAGGCCGCCTCGAGGAAGTCCGCACCCTGGCTGTAGAGCACCACGCCGACGTTGACGAACTCCTCGCGCTCGACGCGCGGCACGCAGCGCAGGACGACGTACTGGTAGCCGTAGCGAGGCTCATGCCGCACCCCCGGGCAGCCACGCGCTGGGCTGGTCCACGCGAGCCCGCAGGTGGTCGACGTAGGCCGCCCGGACGGCCGCAGCGTCGGCCAGCCCGGGCGCCGGCTCGAGCCACTCCGTCGGGACCTGGCCGACCACGGCACTCGAGCAGGTCCGCGGTGACCAGGGGAGCCAGCCGTGCGTGAGCATCGCCCGACATCGCCGGCGACGTCCCGCAGGACGTGCGTGCTCGCGTCGTACGGCTGGGCGGCGAACCGCGCCGGCGTCAGCGCCTCGGCTCGGCCAGCCGTGGTGGAAGTAGAGGGCCGCGCCATGGTCGATGAGCCACGGGTTGCGGTGCCAGACAAGGAGGTTCGGGTTGCTCCACGTCCGGTCGACATTCGCGGTGAGCGCGTCCAGCCAGAGGATCGACGGCGGCGGTCTCGGCGTCGGGAGGGCGCGACCCGTCGTACCCGAACGACCCCGGCAGGAAGTCGATCCCGAGGTTGAGCCCGAGGCTCGCGGTGAGCAGGTCCTGGACCTCCTCGTCCGCCTCGTACTTGGCGATCGGCGCCTGCAGGTCGACGACGGTCATCCGCGGGACGTTGAGCCCGAGGGCCCGGGCCAGCTCGCCGACGACGACCTCGGCGACCAGCACCTTGAGGCCCTGGCCGGCGCCGCGGAACTTCAGGACGTAGGTGCCGAGGTCGTCGGCCTCGACGATGCCGGGCAGCGACCCGCCCTCGCGCAGGGGAGTGACGTACCGGGTCGCGGTGATCTGGTCGAGCACGGCGCCCAGCCTAGGGGCGGGCGCCGTGCTCGCGTCGGGGGAGCCGCCGGATGTCGGCTCAGGCGTCGCCGAGTGTCGGCTCAGGCGTCGCCGACGGTGAGCGGCCTCGGCCTCCAGCGGGCTGCCCTGCGGCTCTGCGCCGTGGCTGGGCTGCGCGGTCGATGGCCTCGATCAGCGGTGCGCGCGGTGAGCAGCACCAGGATCGGCGAGGACGACGGCGCCGGCACCCACCCAGAAGGGGATGTTGGCGGCGCGTTCGCCGAGCTTGCCGGCGAGCCACGGCGCGACGGCGCCGCCGCCGAACCGCACGAAGCTGTATGCCGCGGACGCGACACCGCGCTCGACCGGCGAGATCTTCATGACCGTCTCGGTGATCAGGGTGTTGTTGATGCCGAGGAAGGCTCCCGCCGAGGATCACGCCCACGACGAGCACCGGCTTGTGCTCGGTGCCGAGCGCCATGGCCGCGAGGACGACCGCGAAGCCGGCCAGGGCGCCCGACCAGCGCCGGGCAGCGTGCCGAAGCGTCGCTGGAGCCGGGGAGCGACGACGACCGAGGTGAAGGCGAGCAGGATGCCCCAGCCGAAGAAGACCAGCCCGACCTGGTGGGCGCCCATCGCCAGCGGGAACGGCGTCCAGGCCAGCAGGGTGAAGAAGCCGAAGTTGTAGAGCAGCGCGGTGATCCCGACGGTGAGCAGCCCGCGGTGGGACAGCGCACGCAGCGGTGCGCGAGAGCGGGGTGCGGCGGCCGGTGGGCGGCGTGGCGGGCAGGGTGGTGATGATCGCGACGAAGGCGATCGTCATGAGCACGCTCACGCCCCAGAACGGCCACCGCCACGAGTGTGCGCCGAGCCAGCCGCCGAGCAGCGGCCCGGCCGCGATGCCGACACCCAGCGCGGCTTCGTAGAGGATGATCGCCTGGCCGACCGACCCGCTGGCGGCGCTGACGATGGTGGCCAGCGCGGTGGCGATGAACAGGGCGTTGCCGAGACCCCAGACCGCGCGGAAGGCGACGATGCCCGCCCACGGTGTCCTGGGCGCCCGCCAGACCGGCGCCGACGATGATGATGACCAGGCCGAGGAGCAGGGTGCGCTTGGCGCCGGTGCGGCTCGAGACCCACCCGGTGACGAGCATCGCCAGGCCCATGACGGCCATGTAGCTGGTGAAGAGCAGCGAGACCTGCGAGGGCCCGGCGCCGAGGTCGTCGGCGATGGGCTTGAGGATGGGGTCGACCAGGCCGATGCCCATGAAGGCGATGACGCAGGCGAAGGCGACGGACCAGACGGTCTTGGGTTGGCGCCACATGGTGGGGTCAGGCGTTCCTTTCGGGGGCGGGTGGGGGTAGCCGGGAGCGGTGTGGGCTGGCTGGAGCAGCGGGCGAGCAGGCGCGGCGCAGGAGGTCCTCCATGACGTCGATGCCGGTGCGCAGGCGTGCGATCGTCGGTGTCGTCGAGGGCGTCGAGCGTGGGGGCGAGCGCGGCCAGGCCGGGCGGCCCGCACGCGGTCCAGCGTCGCCGCGCCCGAAGTGCGTCAGGGACAGCAGGCGAGGCGCGGGCGTCGTCCGGGTCGGCACGCCGCTGGGCCAGGCCCTGTGCCTCCAGGCGCTGCAGGGCCGTCGTCATCGCCGGCTGGCTGCTGTGGTCGGCCTCGGCCAGGGCGCTGACGCGAGCTGGCCCGAGCTCGTCGAGCAGGGCGAGCAGCCGCGCCTGGGCATAGGGCAGGTCGAACGACGGCGTGCCGCGAGGCCCACCGGGTCAGCCGGGCGGCCGCCCGCAGCAGGTCGTTGCCGACGGTCTGACGCTCTGATCACCCTGTCATAGTACATAGGAAACCTATGTAATGCGAATCCGGAAGACGCCCGACCAATCCGACCGCCGCGCGGAGCGACGAACAACCCGTATGAGGACGATGTCCTGCCGGAGAGCGCGCCCCGGACTTCCAGCTGCCCGACCAGCATGGCCAGCTCCAGACGCTGCGAGGCCTGCTCACGCAGGGCAGCGTCGTGCTGTTCTTCTACCCGGTCGCCCTGTCGGGCGGCTGCACGGCGGAGGCCTGCCGCTTCCGCGACCTGCGGTCCGAGTTCGCCGCGGTCGGCGCGCAGCCCGTGGGGATCAGCATGGACGGCGTCGCCACCCAGCGGCAGTTCGACGAGCGGGACTCGCTCGGTATGCCGCTGCTGGCCGACGCCGACGGCGCCGTCGCCGTGTCCTTCGGCGTGCGGCGCAGGTTCATCACCCCCGTGAAGCGTGCGACCTTCGTCATCGGCCAGGACCAGCAGATCCTCGAGGTGATCCAGAGCGAGGTCGAGCATGCAGACGCACGCCGACACGGCCTTGACCAGGTCGCTGCGCTCAGCTCGCTGCAGTGACCGGACCGTGTCGACGGTGTCGGCCTCCTCGGCCGTCTTGTCGTCGCGGTAGCGCAGGACGCGGGCGAACCGCAGCGCCATGCCGCCGGGGTAGCGCGACGACGTCTGGATGCCGTCGAACGCGATCTCGACGACCTGCTCGGGGCGCACGTGCACGACGTAGCCGTCGGCGCGCTCGGTCTCCAGCTCGAGGAACCGCTGCGGTCTGCCAGGCCAGCATCTCGTCGGTCATGCCCTTGAACGTCTTGCCCAGCATGACGAACCCGCCGGTCTCCGGGTCGCGGGCGCCCAGGTGGATGTTGGACAGCCAGCCGCGTCGCCGCCCGCTGCCCCACTCGACGGCGAGCACCACGAGGTCGAGGGTGTGCCGCGGCTTGACCTTGACCCACCCGGCACCGCGCCGGCCCGGCGGCGTACGGGGCGCGTCGGCGACTTCACCACGACGCCCTCGTGGCCGTCGGCGACGAGCGCGGTCGAAGAACTCGGCGCGCCTCGTCGGCGTCGGCGCCGGCTGCCGGGGCACCAGCCACGGCTCCGGGACGAGGTCGGCCAGCCGGCGAAGCGCTCGGTCGGCGGGCAGCGTCGAGCAGGTCCTCGCCGTCGACGTGGAGCACGTCGAAGAAGTACGGGCGTCACGGGCACCGCGCTGCGCAGCTCGGTCGACCCCGACGCTGCTCATCGTGCGCGATGCGGTCTCCTGGAAGGGACGCGGGCGTCCGGCGCCGTCGAGCGCGATGGCCTCGCCGTCGAGGACCAGCGCGCTGCGCGGGGAGCGCGAGCACGGCCTCGACGACCTCGGGCAGCCGGTCGGTGATGTCGTCCAGCGAGCGGGTGAACAGGCGGACGCTGTCGCCGTCGCGGTGCGCCTGCAGCCGTATGCCGTCGAGCTTGCCGTCGACGAAGACGCCGGTCGGCGCACCGACCTGAGTCACCGGCGCACCGACCGGTCCAGCGCCGCAGCCACGTCCGGCGCCGACGCGGCGAGCATGGGCCGCAGCGGGCGACCGACCTCCAGGGCGATCGCGTCCAGTGCCTCGACGCCGCCGGCCAGCGCGGCCGCGGCCACCGGACCGGCGTACCCGGCCAGCATCACGGCCCGGCGCACCGCCGCCTCCGGGACCTCCGCCGCCGCGGCGATGGCGGCGTGCATGACCCCGTCGAGTGCGCCCTGGCGCACCTGACCGGTGACCAGCCCCCGGAGGAACTGCTGCTCGGGCTCGGTGAGCCGGCCGAACAGGCCCACCACCGCCTGCTGCCGGCTCAGCGCCGAGCCCGCGCCGCCGAGGGCGGCCAGGGCGGTGAGCGCCTCGTCGACCTCCGCGACCGTGACGGTCGCCTCGGTCGGCCGGCGGCGGCAGCGAGGACAGGCCCCGCCAGCTCACCCCCACCCGACGCTGGGGCAGCGTCGCCGGACAGGTACGCCGCGACCGTGGCCGCATCCTGCGGCCCGGCAGCCGGAGCGCATCGGCGACGGCTGCCGTCTTCGCGAGCCGGGAGCGGGTGGCGGTGGCGGCCTGGAGGCGGCGACGACCTCGGCGAGCAGCACCATCCGGACAGCCAGCCGACGAGCGCCGTCGAGGCGACCGCGGCAGCGTGCGTCAGGCGCAGCACCGTCTCGAGGCGTCGACCGACTCGCACCCGTGCGCCTCCGCGACCGGCGCGTAGGTGACCGCGCCGTCGTGGGTGTTGAGGCCGAGCGCGAGCGGCGTGTTCGCCGCGCAGGGCCTCGCGCCAGCCCTGGTCGGCGAGCTCGACGGCATACGGGAGGGTCACGTTGGTCAGGGCGTAGGTGCTGGTGTGCGGCACCGCACCCGGCATGTTGGCGACGCAGTAGAACACCGAGTTGTGCACCTGGTAGGTCGGGTCGGCGTGGGTCGTCGGCCGCGAGTCCTCGAAGCAGCCGCCCTGGTCGATCGAGATGTCGACGAGCACCGAGCCCGGCTTCATCCGCGAGACCTGCTCGTTGGTGACGAGCTTGGGGGCCTTGGCGCCGGGCACGAGCACCGCGCCGATCACGAGGTCGGCGTCGGAGATGGCGCGCTCGATCTCGTAGGTGTTCGACGCGACGGTCTGGCAGTGGCCCTGGTAGATCGCGTCGGCGTGCCGCAGCTTGGCGATGTCGCGGTCGAGCAGGAGCACCTCGGCCTGCATGCCGAGGGCGATGGCGGCGGCGTTCATGCCGGACGACGCCGGCGCCGATGACGACGACCTTCGCGGCATACACCCCGCTCACGCCGCCCATGAGGACGCCGCGGCCGCCCTGGGCGCGCATCAGCGTGTGCGCGCCGACCTGCGGCGCCAGCCGGCCCGGCGACCTCGGACATCGGCGCGAGCAGCGGCAGCGAGCGGTCGGGCAGCTCGACGGTCTCGTAGGCGATGCCCGTGACCTTGCGCTTGACCAGCTCCTCGGTGAGGGCCTGGTCGGCGGCGAGGTGCAGGTAGGTGAAGAGGGTCTGGCCCTCGCGCATCCGGTGGTACTCCGGCTCGATCGGCTCCTTGACCTTGAGGATCAGGTCGCCGGTGGCCCAGACGTCGTCGGCCGAGTCCAGGATCGTCGCCCCGGCGGCGACGTAGTCCTCGTCGAGGATCGAGGAGCCGACGCCGGCGTCCTTCTCGACGAACACCTCGTGGCCGTGGACGGTCAGCTCGTGGACCCCCGACGGGCGTGATGGCGACGCGGTACTCGTTGTTCTTGACCTCGCGCGGGATGCCGACCTTCATTGCTCAGACCTCCTGGATGGCAGTGGTCCTCGCACCATAGGCCGAACTCAGGGCGTGACGCTCCCGAATGCAGCAACGCGCCGATCAGCGCGAGCTCGCCACGGCAGGGGCGCCTCAGCCAGGGTCCCGGCAGAAGCGCTGCCGGCAAGCCGCCGCCGCCCACGGCGAGGTGGCTGCGGCTGTGGACGACAGGAGGGTGATGCGGATGATGTGATATGTAATATCATAACTCCTGGCTCTTCGACAATGGCCCCTGGGTATATGTCAACAGCAGTGACTGACAAAGCAGAACAGGGCAGTGTTACAAAGCAAGCTGACAGACATTCATGTCAGCCAAGATTTGCAATCTTGCCTCTGGGAGAGGTGGCAGGCAGACAGGGTTCAGCCATTGTGGGTGGGGAGGCAGCAGGAGAGGATGACGGTCCTGGATTTGTTCTTTTCCATCTCTCAGCAGCCTTGCTTCCAGTTCAGCAGAGGAGGCTGCTTCCCAAGGCACATGGCCAGTTCCAGGCACCTCCCAGCTCTCCTGGGGGCCGGACCTTCCCTCCCTCAGGCAGGTGAAGGCAGGCCCCACCTCTCCAGCAGCACAGCTGGCCACGCACCTTGCTTGCTGACAGATCACCAGCACCACCCCCACCAGGATGTGTCTCCTGCTTCCAGCAGCAGGCTGAAACCTTCCATCCCCCACCCACCAGCAGGCAGAGGCTGATGGCCAGGAGCCCCCATCCAACAGGCACCAGGCCTGGGGGCAGGCAGGGCAAAGCCCAGTGACACCTTGCGGCAGCTTCCACAGGCAGGAGCAGGCAGCCCCCGCCCTCATCTGCACAGGATCCTTCCGTGAGCGCCCCTCACCAGCAGCAGCACCAGCTCACACACAATGCACACAGGCTTCCAGGTGCAAAGGCTGACAACACACCTGCAGACCCTCAGCAGGGAGTCAGTGATTGGAAAAGAAACAAATGTTCCTTCCAGCTTCCTGGATATGTGGCTGCAGCTGTCCATGGCAGGTCACCCAGAAGCAGTAGATGGCTGATTCCACTCCCCTGATGCCACGGGGGTGGGAAGGAGCGCCGGCGCAGCGATGCAGCGATGGGAAGCGCGGCGCGCACCGCAGCGGGCATTGCAGGCAGCGCCAAAGCGGCAAAGCTTTTGCACGGGAAAGCTGACGGCAATCCTTATCGCGTTGAGATAAATCAAAGATATCCCCCTGCAAAAGCGCCAGCTCCTCGGCAAAGAACCGGCAGTCGCGGTGATGTCGGCGGTTTCCCGTGGGTTCGTGGCGATATTTCTGCGGGTGGTGCTCAACCGGCAGTGTTTCTGGTGGCTGGTGGATGCAGGGAATGCGTTAAAAAGGCGGTTGGCGGCGACAAACTCCGGCGGGCTTCCGGCAAACTGGCGATCACATAAACTGACCACCTTGATGTGGAGATCTCTTCTGCGGTGGATCGTTCAGCGCGATGAAGCGGGCCTGGCGGCGCACTCGGTGATCTTTCTCTCCCTTCGCCTTTTTTTGAACTTTTTTCGGAGACGCGCAGGCGCGTGCGCGCCGACAAACTGATACAGCCGAGC
>CAVPNU010000004.1:0-265045 GCA_963706855.1 uncultured Actinomycetota bacterium | reverse complement strand
CTGGGCCGCGTCGCGCGGGATGGCGGTGTAGACGAGGTCGATGTAGTCGGCATACCCCTCCATGTAGGTCGTGAGGACGTCCTTCATGCCCTGGTCGCGCACGGTGCCGTCGTCCCCGAACGCCTCCGGGTTGAACTGGATGTACGCCTCGACGCGGTTGAACATCGGCGAGTTGCAGAAGGCGAGGACCGCGCGCAGGTCCTGCTGTGCCAGGGCCGTGCCGATGGAGCCCGGCGAGGCGCCGATGATCCCGGAGGGCTTGCGCGAGAACGAGTTCTGGCCCCAGGGGCGGCTTGCCCAGTCGATGGCGTTCTTGAGCGCGCCAGGGATGGAGCGGTTGTACTCGGGGGTCACGAAGAGCACGGCGTCCACGCCGGCGATCGCATCTTTGAGAGCCGTGGCCGAGGCGGGAAACTCGGAGTCGAGGTCGCGGTTGTAGAGCGGAAGCTCGCCGATCGGGATCTCGGTGAAGTGCAGGTGGGGCGGGGCCACGGCGATCAGTGCCTTGGACAGTGTGCGGTTGATCGAGTCCTTCGACAGACTCCCGATGAAGTAGCCGACGCGATAGCTGTCCATGGTTGCTCTCCTCTGAGGGGTGGGGGTGCCGCACGTCCAGCATGGCCCTCGCAGGTGTGCTGTGGGGGTCTGCCAGGTGTCCGGCATACGGCGGCCCGAAAGGGCAGGAGCACCCACCGTTAGACTGGCCGCTCCGCACCCCCTGCACCGCCCGGGAGTCTCACCGTGCCGATCGTCGTCCAGAAGTACGGCGGCTCTTCGCTGGCCGATGCCGCGAGCATCAAGCGTGTAGCCCGCCGCATCGCCGAGGCCAAGAAGGCCGGCAACGACGTCTGTGTGGCCGTCTCGGCCATGGGTGACAGCACCGACGAGCTGCTCGACCTCGCCAACGAGGTGAGCCCGCAGCCGCCCCCGCGCGAGATGGACATGCTGCTCACCGCGGGGGAGCGCATCTCCATGGCGCTCGTCGCGATGGCCATCGCCGACCTGGGCTACACCGTGCGGTCCTTCACCGGGAGCCAGGCGGGCGTCATCACCGACTCGAGCCACGGCAAGGCCCGGATCATCGACGTCACCCCGGGGCGGGTCACCGACGCCCTCGACAAGGGGCACATCGTCATCGTGGCCGGCTTCCAGGGCGTCAGCCAGGACACCAAGGAGATCACCACGCTCGGCCGTGGTGGCACCGACACGACCGCCGTCGCCCTGGCCGCGGCCCTCGACGCCGAGGTCTGCGAGATCTACACCGACGTCGACGGCGTGTTCACCGCCGACCCGCGCATCGTGCCCGCCGCGAGGAAGATCAGCCGCATCTCCAACGAGGAGATGCTCGAGCTGGCCGCGTCCGGCTCCAAGGTCCTCCACCTGCGCAGCGTCGAGTACGCCCGCCGGTTCAACATCCCCATCCACGTCCGCAGCTCCTTCTCAGCGAAGGAGGGCACCATCGTCACGGACACGACCGAAGGAGACACCGTGGAAGCCCCGATCATCGCCGGTGTCGCCCACGACCGCAGCGAGGCCAAGATCACCGTGGTCGGCGTGCCCGACCACCCCGGCAAGGCGGCCGAGATCTTCCAGACCTGCGCCGACGCCGAGATCAACATCGACATGATCGTCCAGAACGTCTCGGCCACCGACACGGGTCTGACCGACATCTCGTTCACCTGCCCCAAGACCGACGGCCAGACGGGCGTGCACGCCCTGAAGAAGGTGCAGGAGTCCGTCGGCTTCGCCTCGATCCAGTACGACGACCAGATCGGCAAGCTGTCCCTGGTCGGCGCCGGCATGCGCTCGCACCCGGGCGTCTCGGCGACGTTCTTCAAGGCGCTCGCGGACACCGGGGTCAACATCGAGATGATCTCCACCTCCGAGATCCGCATCTCCGTGGTCACTCGGGCGGACGTCCTCGACGACGCGGTGCGGGCGGTGCACACGGCCTTCGGGCTGGACTCCGCCGAGGGTGAAGCCGTCGTCTACGGAGGCACCGGCCGGTGACCTCCCTCGCGTCGCGTGGAGGGCGCCCGACTCTGGCGCTCGTCGGCGCGACGGGTGCGGTCGGTCGCGTCACCCAGCAGGTGCTCGCCATGCGAGCCGACATCTGGGGCGAGATCCGCGTGGCTGCCGCTCACGAGGACGCCGGCACCGAGCTGTCCGTCTGTGGTCGTGACCTGGTCGTCCAGGAGCTGACCGCCGACTTCTTCGACGGCGTCGACATCGCCATGCTCGACGTCCCCGCCCCCCTGGCGGCCGAGTGGGCTCCCGTGGCGGCCGCCCGGGGCGTCGTCGTCATCGACAACAGCTCGGCATTGCGGGGCGACCCCGACATCCCGCTGGTGGTGCCCGAGGTCAACCCGGCGCAGATCCGCAACCGCCCCAAGGGCATCATCGCCAACCCGGGCGCCACGACGCTGACGATCATCGACGTGCTGGCCGTCCTGCATGCGGGCTGGGAGCTGACCGAGCTGGTCGTCGCCTCCTACCAGGCGGCATCCGGGGCCGGCCGTGTCGGCATGGCCAGGCTCTACGACGAGCTCGAGGTGGTGGCCGGGCACCGAGAGCTGGGGCACCAGGCCGGCGACGTCCGACGGCTCATCGAGCACGAGCTGGGCGAGAGCTCGCCGTTCCCGGCACCGCTCGCGCTCAACGTCGTGCCGTGGATCGGGTCGGCGGACGAGGGCGGATGGACCAGCGAGGAGCTGAAGATCCGCAACGAGACCCGCAAGGTGCTCGGCCTCCCCGACCTGCGGGTGTCGGCGACCTGCGTCCGCGTTCCGGTGGTGACCGCACACTCGGTGGCCGTCCACGCGACCTTCGCCCGGCGGATCGACGTCCACCAGGCCCGTCAGGCGCTCGTCGAGGCGCCGGCCGTGGTCGTGCTGGACGATCCCGAGACCCTGGAGTTCCCCACCCCGTCCGATGCGGTGGGATCCGACCCGCGGTTCGCCGGCCGGCTGCGCCAGGCGCTGGACTTCCCCAACACCCTCGACTTCTTCATCTGTGGAGACAACCTGCGCAAGGGCGCGGCCCTCAACATGGTGCAGGTGGCCGAGCTCGTCGCCGGAGACCTGGCGGGCTGAGAGGGATGGCGGTCTGACATCATGGCGGTGCGGGGGACATCGCGGGGCAGGGACTTGGTGAGGGCAGTGGGGGCAGTGGGGCGGGGCTTTATCACGACACGGTGACAATCGCTGTGGCCGCGTGTCGTCACGGCTGCGACTGATGTGACTGGTGTGACGATTGTGACTAACAGGAACCGGTATCCAGGGGGATGCCAGATGAGCGACGAAGAACTCACCTCGACGGAGAAGTGGCGCACCCACCGGCTTCGCCAGATCGTGCTGTTCGTCACCATCCCCGGAGTGCTTCTCGGCACGGCCAGCCTGACGGCCGCCTACTCGGCCGGCTGGATGTCCCCGCCGCCACCGCCGCGGGCCTGCGCTCCCCAGATCGTCCCCGCCCCGGCTCGCGCGTCGTTCGTCGCCAACGTCATGAACGCGACGGGCAAGGAGGGCATGGCGGGTGAGGTCGCCGCCGGACTGGCCAAGCGCGGGTTCTCGGTCGGCAGCATCAGCAACGCCCCCGAGTCCTGGTACGTCACCCAGAGTGCCGTGGTCCACCACGGCCCGGCCGGCCTCGACCAGGCCCTCCTGATCGCCACCCAGATCCCTGGCGCCAAGCTCTTCGACGACGGTCGTGCGGGCAAGAGCGTCGACGTGGTCGTCGGCATCGGATACACCTCCATGGTGCCGATCCCCGCGCGGCTCAAGCCGATTCCCTCCGAGGTCAGCGTCAACGTCTACAACACGACCTACAAGACCGGCCTGGCCAAGGTCGTCGCGGACCAGCTCAAGACCCGCGGGTTCAAGATCAAGGACGTCTCCAACGACCCTCAGCGCACCCTGCAGATGGGCACGGCGATCATCCGCTACGGCGACGAGGGCGACCTGGCGGCGGCCCTGCTGCAGGAGCATGTGCCCGGCGCTCAGCTGGTCAAGGACGGCCGCGCGGGCCGGGGCGTGGACCTCGTCCTGGGCAACGCCTACACCGCGCTGACCGACCCGGCCAACGTTCCGCCGCTGCCACCGCGGACCAAGCCCGTGACCCCGACCGTGGCTCGGCCCTGCCAGTGAGCTGAGCCCGCCCCCAACTGGCTCGACCGGGGGTGGAGAGGGCACAGTGGTGCCCCGATGACTGTTCGCCACGCTCGTGCCCTGCCGTTGCTGAGTGCCCTGACGGTCGCCGTCGCCCTGTCGGCCTGCGCGGCGTCCGGCCCGGTTCGCCCGACGAGCCAGGACCGGTCCGTCGCCCCCTCCGGCTCGTCCACCGCGCCGGGCCGGAGCACGACCACCGCCACCACCGCGACCACCCGCGCCACCACCGGGCACCCGAGCCAGACCACCAGGGCGACCACCCCGCCCAGCCCCCGAGCCAACGCGAGCCCGAGAACCGGCGCCACCGCGCCGGCCGGCACTCTGCCTCCCGTCCCGCTCGCCGGTGCGGAGCCGTCGGTGCGCTTCCCCCGCAACGAGCCGGCCGTGGGTGCAGGCGCCAACGCGGTCGTCTCCACCGTGCCGGACGCGCTCTGGAGCCGGATGGTGGGCTACTCATGGACGCCGGGCTGCCCGGTGGGCCGCTCGCAGCTGCGCCTGGTCAGGGTGAACTTCTGGGGCTTCGACGGCCGCCGGTCCCGTGGCGGCGTGGTCGTGAGCTCCACGATCGGCGCGGCGACGGCTCAGGCCTTCGCGGGACTCTACGGGCAGCAGTTCCGCATCCGGCAGATGCGGCCGATGGACTCGACCTGGGGCCACAACCCCAAGGGACCTGGGGCGGACGACTACGCGGCGATGTCCGCTGACAACACCTCGGCGTTCAACTGCCGCTACGTCGGCGGCCAGGAGGCCAGCCGGGTCTACAGCAAACATGCCTACGGAACGGCGGTCGACGTGAACGACTTCGAGAACCCCTATGTCGCCGACGACGGGACGGTGTACCCGCAGCGGTACTTCCTGGTCCGACGCGGCCCGGCGCCGGGGGTGTTCTCGTCGAGCTCCAGCCCCGCAGTCCGCGCCTTCACCGCCCAGGGCATGCACTGGGGCGGGTTGTGGTCCAAGCCCGACTACCAGCACTTCGAGCGATGAGCCCCGCACACCGCAGGTATGCCGCCGCGCCGGCCGCGGCCCTCGCCACCGTTGCGCTGCTGCTCACCGCCTGCTCCGGCCGGCCCGCGCGACGGCCGCGGGGACCGGCGCCGGCCCCGGCACGAGCACCACGAGCAGCTCGACGACGACCACCACGGCGCCAACGCCGACCACCGCACGCGTGACGGCACGGCCGACGACGCAGCGCGCGACCGCGTCCACGAGGCCGCAGCGCGCCACCACGAAACCGGTCCCGCGCCCCACGCCGACCCCGGTCCGGGCCGCCCCGGCCCCGGCTGCACCCCCACGTGCCACGTGCGCCGTCCCCAGCGGCGTCACGGCATACCAGGTGGTGCTCGTGAAGGGGACCGGCTCGCAGGCGGTCGTCCGGGCCTGCCACCGCTCGGGTTCCGGGTACGTCCTGGACCTCGGGCCCTACTACGGTCACGTGGGCATCGACGGCGTCAGCTGGTCCAAGCACGAGGGCGACCTGAAGACGCCGGCTGGGACCTTTCCCCTGCGCGGCGGGTTCGGCATCTACGGCAACCCGGGTCTGGCACGGAGCTGGTTCGTGGTCGACTCCCACGACGTCTGGGTGGACGACAGCGGCTCGAGCCTCTACAACACCCACCAGCGCACGCCGGCCAACGGCCGGTGGAGCTCGGCCGAGAGCCTGCTCAAGAGCCCGGCCTACACGTACGCGCAGGTCATCGGCTACAACGAGGCCCGCACCCCGGGCTTGGGGTCCGCGATCTTCTTCCACGTCGACACCGGCCGAGGCACGGCGGGCTGCGTGTCGCTGCCGAGCGGGGCGCTCCGCACCGTCATGCGGTGGGAGGGACCCGGCGCGGTGATGTCGATCAGCTGACCGCGACGAGGCGCGAGACGGCGGCCTGCTCACGGTGGCCGCGACGACCCAGAGTTGGCAGAGTGGGCCCATGACCGTGCGCACCGTCGCCATGCTGACCGCCGGGGGCCTCGCTCCCTGCCTGTCCGCAGCCGTGGGGGGCCTCATCGAGCGGTACACGGAGATCGCGCCGGACGTGCGGATCATCGCCTACCGCGACGGCTACGCCGGGCTCCTCACGGGCGACTCCGTCGAGGTGGACGAGGCGGTGCGGTCCTCGGCGCACCTGCTGCCGCGCTTCGGTGGGAGCCCGATCGGGAACAGCAGGGTCAAGCTCACCAACGTCGAGGACTGCGTGAAGCGGGGCCTGGTGAAGCCAGGCCAGGACCCCTTGCACGTCGCCGCGGACCAGCTCGCCCGAGATGGTGTCGACGTCCTCCACACCATCGGCGGCGACGACACCAACGGCACCGCAGCCGACCTGGCGGCCTACCTGCGCACCAACGGCCACGACCTCACGGTCGTCGGTCTCCCCAAGACCATCGACAACGACATCGTGCCCATCCGCCAGTCCCTGGGGGCGTGGACGGCCGCCGAGCAGGGCGCGATCTTCGCCCGGAACATCCTCGCCGAGCACTCGTCCAACCCGCGCATGCTCGTCGTCCACGAGGTGATGGGGCGCAACTGCGGCTGGCTGACGGCGGCCACCGCCGCTGGCGCATCATCAGTGGGTCCGGAGCCAGGAGTTCGCCGGGTGGCTCGAGAGCTCCCGCGAGGCCTGGGACGTGCACGGGGTGTTCATCCCCGAACGGCCCTTCGACATCGCCCAGGAGGCCAAGCGGCTGCGCGCGGTCATGGACGAGTCCGACGGGGTGAACCTGTTCATCTCCGAGGGCGCCGGTATCTCCGAGATCGTCGCGTCGATGGAGCAGGCCGGCCACGAGGTGCCGCGCGACCCGTTCGGCCACGTGCAGCTCGACAAGGTCAACCCCGGAGCCTGGTTCGCCAAGCAGTTCGCCGAGGAGCTGGGCGCCGACAAGGTCCTCGTCCAGAAGAGCGGTTACTTCGCGCGGTCCGCCGCGGCCAACGACGCCGACCTCGCGCTCATCCGGGACTGCGCGACGTATGCCGTGGACGCAGCGCTGCGGGGCGAGTCCGGCGTGGTGGGCCACGACGAGGAGCGTGGTGACGACCTCCGGGTGATCGAGTTCGAGCGGATCAAGGGCGGCAAGGCCTTCGACCCGACGACACCCTGGTTCGCCGAGCTGCTTGCCGACCTCGGCCAGGCGTAGCAAGGTCGGCGCCATGACTGCAGCCAGCACCGCGGCATACCGCCAGGCTCGTGACACCCTCGTCGCTCTCGCCGGGCAGCATGACCGGGCCGTCGCCGAGTTCCGCTGGCCTGACGTGGGCGAGCGGTTCAGCTGGGCGATCGACTGGTTCGACGCCATCGCGCGCGGCAACGACCGCACCGCCCTGTGGATCGTCGAGGAGGACGGCTCCGAGCGCCGGGTGAGCTTCGATGCGATGGCGACGCGCTCGGACCAGGTCGCGGTCTGGCTCTCCGAGCTGGGTGTCGGCCGAGGTGACCATGTGCTGCTGATGCTGGGCAACCAGGTGGAGCTCTGGGAGACGATGCTCGCGGTGGCCAAGCTGGGCGCGGTCATCATGCCGACGACGGCTGCCCTGGGACCGGAGGACCTGCGCGACCGCATCGACCGCGGTGGCGCGCGGGTCGTGGTGGCCAACCAGGGCGATGCGGCCAAGTTCGAGGAGGTCCCCGGCGACTACCTGCGGGTGTGCGTGGGCGAGGTCGAGGGCTGGGCGAGGTATGCGGACTCGGACCAGGCAACACCACGGGCGTTCGAGACGGTGACCTCGGCATCCGACCCGCTGCTGGTCTACTTCACGTCCGGCACCACGAGCAAGCCCAAGCTGGTCGAGCACACCCAGGTGTCCTACCCCGTGGGCCATCTGTCGACGATGTACTGGATCGGTGTCCGGCCAGGCGATGTCCATCTGGCGATCAGCTCGCCCGGCTGGGCCAAGCACGCCTGGTCGTGCTTCTTCGCGCCGTGGATCGCCGAGGCGACGATCTTCGTCTACAACTACGGCCGCTTCGACGCGGCGGCCCTGTTGGAGCAGATCCGTCGGGCCGGCGTGACCACGTTCTGCGCGCCGCCGACGGTGTGGCGGATGCTCATCCAGTCGGACCTGAGCGGCGGACCCGGTCAGCTGCGGGAGCTGCTGGCGGCCGGTGAGCCGCTCAACCCCGAGGTGATCACGCAGGTCGAGCACGCCTGGGGACTCACCATCCGCGACGGCTACGGCCAGACCGAGACCACCCTGCAGATCGGCAACATCGCCGGTGAGCCGCTCAAGCCGGGCTCGATGGGCCGGCCCATGCCCGGTGTGCCCGTGGCGCTGGTGGACCCGCTGAGCGGTGAGCCGGGCGAGGAGGGCGAGATCGTGCTCGACCTCTCGCAGCACCCGGTCAACCTCATGACCGGCTATCTCGGCGACCCCGAGCGTCAGGCCGAGGCGATGGCGGGTGGCTACTACCACACCGGCGATGTGGCGCAGCGTGACGCGGACGGCTACATCACCTACATCGGGCGCACCGACGACGTGTTCAAGGCCAGCGACTACAAGGTCTCGCCCTTCGAGCTGGAGAGCGTGCTCATCGAGCATCCGGCGGTCGCCGAGGCGGCGGTCGTCCCGGCGCCGGATGCGACGCGGTTGGCCGTACCGAAGGCGTACATCGCCCTGGCGGCCGGGTGGGAGCCGGACGCCGACACGGCGAAGGCGATCCTGGGCCATGCCCGCGCTCACCTCGCGCCGTATCTGCGGGTGCGCCGGATCGAGTTCTACGAGCTGCCGAAGACCGTCTCGGGCAAGATCCGGCGGGTGGAGCTGCGGGACCGCGAGCAGCGTGCGTTCGACGGTGGGACCTCGTTGTCCGAGGAGTTCCGGGACGACCAGTTCCCGGAGCTCAAGGCCTGATCCCGCGTCACGGGCGGGAGGGGGCCGCGTCTCACCGCTGTGAGCGAGCCGTGGGTGATCACCGACGAGGAGCCGTGGATACCTGTCGGCACCTATCACGGCCCCGGTCGGGTGATGCTGGTGAACCCGGCGGGACGTGGGCACCTCGCCTTCGACAACGGCGTCTGGTACCGCGTCCGCCAGTCGGGGGTACACCCCATCAGCCCGGCGGAGGCCATCCTGCTCCGGCCGCTGGAGATCGACGCGATCCTGTCCCTCAGCCAGGCCTGGATGATCAACGCGCCGTCCTCCGAGCGCGCCCTCGAGCTCAGCGCCGGCCTCCAGGACGGCGCCAAGCGCGTGATGGTCCTGCTCGCCGAGGCCGCGGGGGCGCTCTGAGGGCGGCGCGCAGCGCTCGCTGACAACCCTCGCATTCGCGACGTATCCGCCCAAAACCGTTGTGGATGAACGCGAATGGCTCCACTGGACTCGTGTTGGACCCTATCGGGCTCGTTGGCCCCCCGGTACCGTGTGATGCGGGGGACCGGTCGGGGACCCCGGGTACTCGAGCGGGCCGGGGATGCCAGTGCGGAGCTATCCATACGCCTTTCACGTCGCTCTCGACGGCAACGGTCTGAACGGCCTCGAGGGCAGGGCCGGCGTGTGCCTCTTCCGCTACGACCCGGTCACCGGCGACCACGCCTACAAGATCGTCTACTTCCCCGGCGCCTCCGGTGGCCATGCGCCGAGCGTCGACCCCAGCCGGCGCATCGGCTTCCTCGGCAACACCGGTCAGCACCTGCTGTTCTACGACCTGGCCACCCTCGAGGAGGCCGACCGGGTCTCGACGCTGCGCTTCGAGGTCCCGGACACCACCATCAAGGGCAGCACCCACCTGGTCTGGCTCGACGACACCCAGTTCGTCACCTCGATCGGCGAGCACCTGTGGAAGTTCGACCTCAACCGGCTCACCAAGGCCGAACAGGTCGCGCCCCACGGGCTGAAGATCCCGCACGCCATGAAGCGCACCGCATCCGGGCGCTACATCGTCTACGGCGGCATGGACCACTCCGACCAGAGGCGAGGCCCGAGAGGTCGGCATCCTCGACACGGTCACCGGAGACGTCCGCCGGGTCGAGCTGCCGACCACCTGCTGGCACGTCGTCTGCCACCCGGTCCTCGACGTCTTCTACGCGATCTCGTTCCGGGTCACGCCCGCCGACCGCACCGACTGGGAGCACTGGGGCATGGCGTGGCTGCGCCAGTACGCCTTCGAGATCGACGCCGAGGAGGGGCGGGTGCTGCGCCACTGGACCGCCGACCGCGACGTGCCGGCGCACATCAACTCGGACGTGACCATCTCGGACTCCGAGCTCATCTTCTGCACGGGCGGCAGCCACACCGTGGTGTTCGTCGACCTGCTGACCCTGAGCCGGCACCGCCTCATCGACGAGCATCCGGGCGCGCTCGAGAGCTGGGCGCTGACCCGTCAGTCGGCCACCACTCTCACCGAGTCGTTCATGCGGGCCGGGTTCTTCGGCAACAGCAACGCCTTCGCCGAGTCCTGGCGGGTGAGCCGGGGCGCCCTGCTCGACGGCATCTACGCGTGCCAGCTCTCGGCCGACCAGACCCTGCTGTTCACGGCGAACCGGGGCCAGAACCACATCACCGTCTACGACTACCCCTCGCTGGAGATCCGCGACCGCGTCGTCATGCCCGAGCTGCAGGAGCTCGACCCCGGCCTGCCTGCGTGGGGCGACCCGCGACTCGGCTTCCACCACTCCTACCTCGTCAGCCCAACCGACTAACCGTCCAGCCACACCGTCCAGCCACACCGTCCAGCCACACCGTCCAGCCACACCGTCCAGACCAGGAGCACCCTGATGGCCGACTACTCGATCGACACCACCATCTTCGGCGGCAGCCCGGTGCACGGTGACGTCACCGCAGACGTGACCTCGACCCTGACCGGGCTCGACGACATGAAGCTCACTCTGGCCGGGGGCGAGACGGCGACTCTGGCCGGGGGCCTCACGACCACGCTCGCCGGCGAGAACACCGTCCACAGCGATGCCACCATCACCCTCGAGCCGGTCACCACCACGTCGACCGTGAACAGCACCTCCAGCGTCGACACGACCTCGAGCGTCGACCTCAAGCCCGTGGCGGTCGACACCTGCGTGCGGCTCGAGCTGGCGCCGCCGCCCGCGACCGAGGTGACGACGCCATACGAGCAGCAGTGGGCCTGGTCGGTGCTGGGGTTCGAGCTGTTCGCCATCACCGTGCGCGGCTGCACGAGCACGCACGTCCGGCCCGAGCACCACGGGCCCGTCCTGATCGACCGGTGACGCGGCCATGCCCGCCGCCGACGGTCGACGCAAGAAGACCGCGCAGACCGCACCGGTCACCCAGACCGCGAAGCGTGACCCCGCGACCCCGGTGCTGACCGGCCCTCCCGGCCAGCTCCGCACCACCGTCACCGTCGAGAACACCGCCGACCACCAGGTGGCCGTGCGCGCGGCGGCCCTGCACCGCATCGGCGACGTCGCGGTACCCGCCGGGGTGGCTGCGGTGATCCCGGCCGGTGCGACGGTGACCGTGCCCGTGTCGTTCGCGGTCGACCCGGCCACCTCGCCCGGTGAGTATGCCGCCGAGGTCGAGGTCGGCGGGATGCGTCGCCCCGCGGTGGTCCGGGTCGAGTCGCACCTGGCCATGCGGGTCAGCCCACGCCGGGTCCTCGCCGGCCCGGGGCGCCAGGACGTCGAGCTCGTCGTGTCCAACGACGGCAACCTCGACGTCACCGTGGCGGCGCTCTCTCGTGCCCGCACCGACGACGGCGGCCCCGAGCCGGGCCCCGACGTCTCCCTGGTCCTGGACGCCGCCGTCGTCGCGGCGGCTGCGTCCACCGTGAGCACCACCGCGCACGTGGAGGTGCCTGAGCTCGACCCGACCCGGCGGCATACCGCTCGCATCCCTGTCGGGCTGGCCGACCTCGACGTCATCATCCTTCCCCGCACCGCATCGGAGTCACCGTCATGAGCACCACAACCCCCATGTCCACGCCCACCTCGGCCACCGACTACCTCGCCACGCTCCGCGACGGCTGGGCCCAGGCGATGCAGCAGTGGGTCGACCAGTCCACCTCCGCGTGGGACCAGTGGTCGCGGTGGGCGCAGGGCTGGGCCGGCGCCGTGCCGCAGCCACCGGGATGGGGGACGGGTCGGCGCGCCCCGCGGCAAGCATCACGACCACCGCGGCCATCGTCGCGACGACTGCGACTGTGACTGTGGGTGCGGACGACGAGGCGCGCGAGCGTTGCCGCGATGCCTGCGACTGCTGCGTGCCCGAGGCCGACGTGGTCGTGCACGCGCGCGCCGGCGAGGTCCGGATCGTGCCGTTCCGGCTGGCCAACCGCTGGCGCCGCGAGCGTGAGGTCACGCTCGCCGTCGGCCCCTGGCACGTGTGCGGCGGGCCGGGGCTGGAGATCCGCGGCGTGCTCGAGGAGGAGAAGCTCGTGCTGGCGCCCTGCGAGGACCGCGTCGTCCGGCTCATGGTCTCGGTCGGCGGCCGCGACCTGACGAACACCGACACGACGAACACCGGCGGGACCAGCGACCAGGGCCGCGACACCACCCAGGCCGGCGACACCAACCAGGCCCGCGCCGGCGACGTGGACGAGTGCGTGAGCGCGTATGCCGACGTGCGCTTCGAGGGGTGCAGCCGCCCCGATCGCGTCGCGGTCGTCGTGAGCCCGGCCGATGCGATCCCGTCGACGCGTGCTGTGACTGCGGCTGCTGCTGCTGAGGAGGAGGCCGATGAGCGAGCACACCTCGAGCGTCCGACGAGACGCTGACCCGGATCACCGAGCTGGCGCGCCAGGCGCTGCAGGCCCAGGCCAGCTTCGCGCGACAGTCGCTGGAGCTCGGTCGCGCGACCCTCACCGGTGACGTCGACCGCACGACGACCGGGCGTGCGTACCTCGACGCCGTCAGCCGCGAAGGGGCGCGCTACTGGCGCGAGGTCGGGGCGCTGGGCCTGGACTACGCCGGGGAGCTGATGGCCCTCGGCAGCCGGACCGCCGCGCGGATCATCAGCGACACCTCGGCAGCGGGCGCCCGAGCGGGCGCCGTCGCGACCGCCGCGGCGTCGGGGCCCGCCGACGACGGCGGCTCGGAGGGTGGCCGAGCGGCGATGATGCCGGCGGGCGACGGGTGCCCGTGACCCTGCGGGCCGCGCCCGGCGAGACCGCCCGCGCGTCCGTCACCGTGGCCAACCGGCACCCGCGCACCCGACGGGTCGTGCTGCGCCCGAGCGAGCTGCGTGACCTCGGGGGCACGGTGATCGCCGTGGCGCTCACGGTCGACCCCGACCAGGTGACGATCCCTGCGGGCGGGGAGCAGCAGGTCCAGCTGGCGGCCGAGCTGGCCGCAGACCTCGTGCAGCCCGGAGAGCGCTACCTCGGCACGGTCGAGGTCAGCGGGGGCGACGAGGCGACCCTGGACGTGACCGTGGAGGTCGCGTCCTGACGGGCTGGACTCGCACCCTCGCCTGTCGGCGGCTGCAACGTGTGCTCGTCGCCGGCTGCTGTGGCAACGGCGCGGGCACGAGCGGCCTGGCGGCCCGTACCTCGGCGTGCAGCCGCAGCCCCTCGCGCGCCCAGCGCGGCAGGTCGGGGCTGACCGCCAGCCACGCCAGCGACGAGGCGACCGCGGCGCGGGCCGGCCGCGCGGCATACCCCAGCTCGTGGGCCTTGGCCGAGGTGTACCAGTAGTAGCGGCCCACGGTCTGGGCCTCGTCGCGCGTCGAGAGCGGCTCGGTGCCGGTGACGCGAGCCCACAGCTCGGTCGCCGCCGAGACGGCCCACGCGCTGCCCGCGGGCATCTCGGCGAACGGTCCGGGGAGCCCGGCGAGGTCGGCCACGATGCTGTGCAGCATGCGCCACGAGAGGTCCTCGCCGCCGAGCAGGTAGCGCTCGCCGGGGACGCCCTTCTCGAGCAGCGTGACGTGGCCGGCGCCGACGTCGCGCGCGTCGACGACGTTGCAGCCGCCGGGGTAGGTGCTGCGTGTCGGGTCGAGCAGGTAGCGCAGCACGATGGCGTTGCTGGGGGCGAGTCGCGTGAACGGGCCGCCGAGGATCACGGTGGGCAACGCGACGACCACCGGTATGCCGCGGCGTTGCGCGGTCTCCAGGGCCACCTCCTCCTGGGCGACCTTGCTCGCGTAGTACGCCGGTACGGGTTCGGCGCCGAGGTGGTCGGTCTCGTTGCGTGCCCGCGGGGTGCTGCTCGACCCGCAGGTGACGGAGGAGGACGTGACGACGGCCCGGGCGACCCCGGCGTCGGCTGCCGCCTCGAGCACGGTGCCGGTGCCGTCGGCGTTGACCTGGTCGACCTCGTCGGCGCGCGCCGCACCGAAGGCATAGACGGCCGCGCAGTGCACGAGTGCGTCGCACCCGGCGAGGGCGACGGTGAGTCGGCGGCGGTCGGTCAGAGCCGCGGTGACCCGCTCGACCTGGTGGGCGCCGATCCGAAGCGCGCTGGTCGCCGGAGCGTCGCGGGTGATCGCGCGCACCTCGTGCCCGGCCTGCAGGGCCGCCCGGACGACCTGACCCCCGACGAGGCCGGTCGCGCCGGTGACGGCGACCTTCACCGCGAGCCCCGGACGTGCCGGAAGCCGTGCGGGTCGACTGGTCTCGGCGCAGGTCGCCCTCGGGCCGGTCGCCCGGACCGCCGCGGTGCCGAGCCAGTCCCTGGCCAGGCCGAGCAGCAGGTCGGCCGAGTGGGTCAGCAGTGGTTCGGTGGGGTCGGGGGGCGGTCGGCCGATCCGGAACTCGCGACCCTCGAAGCACGCCTCGAGGTTGTCGAACGTCGTCGTGAAGAACCGCCGGTAGGCCTCCTCGAGCAACGGGTTGCGGACCTCGGGCACCGCGGCCAGATCGACCCCCGCCCACGCCGGCGGCAGGCTGAACAGCTGCCGCCCGCGCACCACGACACGGGTGCGCCCCGGGCCCCGTGCGTCGGCTCGGGTGAAGGTCAGGCTGCCGTCGTCGTAGGTCGCAGAACCGTTGGGGCTGCTGATCGTTCGCCACGTCAGCCGATGCCAGTCGGGCTGTCGCTCGACGAGCTCGATCTTGCAGACGTCGATCGGCTGCCCTCCCCACCAGGCCAGGTAGTTCGGCTGCGGCAGGTACAGGTTGCGCTCGGCCTGGCGGGTCGATCCGGGCGCGCTCGGCTCGCCATCGGTCCGCACCGTGACGCGACGACCGCCGAGGTAGTCGGCCATGAGGCTGATCCCCGCGGCCACGTCGACGCGGGCCACGAACTCGTCGAAGTCGGCGGCGAGCTCGCGGCACATCTCGAACACCGTGGCGCCGTCGACGAGCCGCCACCGCATGCCGTCGGCGTTGGCCGGCACCCCGTCGAGCAAGGCGTCGAACGGCGCGAAGAACTCAGGCAGCGCGTCGTAGTCCTTGGGGGATGCCGCGGGGTCGAACCCCAGCGGCGCCTCGCGGCGCTCCACCGCACCCTTGTCGAGACCGGTGGACCAGGCCTGGGTGCCCTCCTGAGCTCTGCCGCCCGCTCCCAGCAGCGCCGTGAGTCCAGCTCTGGCCGACCGCGTCGTCGGCGGCGGCCACGAGTGGCGTGACGACCGCCCGGATCGCGCCAGCACCGGATCCCGGCCCGGCGCCCTCGTCCGGGCCACCGGTCGCGGCGCTGAGCACCCGCTCCCACCGAGGGTCGGCGGCCACGTGACGGGCAGCCGAGGCGGCGAGCGGATGGGCACTGCGGGCGCCGACGACCGGCGTCAACTCGCCGTCGACCACTCCGGCGGGCGAGCCGAGTCGCTCGACGGCCCGCTGGATGAGCCGGGACGCCGAGCGGTCCACCCCGAGCAGCGCGGCCAGCGCCGAGTCGGCCACCAGGGCATCCGTGGCCACCACGAGGATCCCGCTGTCCAGGAGGTCCGGGAGCCGAGCTCCGTCCGCGCCGACGCTGGGCCGGAGCGCGTCGACCACGACGAAGCTCGGGGGCAGGTGGGTCAGCAGGTCCATCGCCACGTCCGCGGCCTCCGCGCCAGGCACCTCGTGCGCGGCGCCGAGCAGCGTGGCCAGGCACCCGGCATACCCGTCGACGAGGTCGGTCACGGCGCGCGCCACCACCACCCTCGTGGCCGCCCGCGTCCACACCGACGACACGGGCCGGCCGTGCAGGACGCTCGTCTCCGGCACGGGCGCCACGACCGTCTCGGCGCCGAGGTCGACCAGGTCGTAGGCGCGTCCGCGCTCGGTTCGCCCGCGCATCCCCGCCCGCTGGGCGAGCGCGTGGACCGACCGGTGCCCGCGGTCGCGGTCGAAGGCGTGCAGCGAGCAGCCGACGGAGACATCCCCGCACCCAGCCTCGACGAGCAGGTCGACCACCTCGTGCACGACCGCCGCGCTCGCCGGCGTGGGTTGCGAGAGGCGAGCGAGCACGACCGCCGGGCCGGTCAGCGGGGGTCCGAGGCGATGGACGGCGTCGGCCAGACCCGCGACCCCGCCGCCCCTGACCACGACGCAGGCCAGCGGCTCCCGGCTCCGGACGCCCGGTGGGGCCACCCGTCCATGAAACCAGCGGACCCTCGCGAGCGATAGGGCCCGGTGCCATAGTGGGCTGGTGGCCGACGACATCGACATCCAGCAGCGGATCAGGAAGCTCATCGACGAGGAGCACGGGCTCCGTTCACGGCTGGCGGACGGTGAGATCAGCGTCGAGCGAGGAGAAGCAGCGGTTGCGCAAGGTCGAGGTCGAGCTCGACCAGTGCTGGGACCTGCTGCGACAGCGTCGGGCCCGCCGCGAGTTCGGCGAGAACCCCGACGGGGCGCAGGTCCGGGACGCCCGCACCGTCGAGGGCTACACCGGCTGACCGGCGCGGCGAGTGGCCGGCCCGCAGCGCCGCGGCGTGGGACGGGCCTGTCGGTCACGGTCCCGGGCTACCCTCGAAGCAGGCCGGGTCCTGACGAAGGGGGTGCGCCCATGCGCACAGATCTCACTCACCTGCACGTCCAGCTGCCGCACCACGACTCGCGGTGGTGGATCGGCCACGGTCCTCGCCGTGGTGCTCATCGCAGTGCTGCTCTATGCCGCGGCTGTGCTGCTCGTCCTCGCCGGGAGCATGCTGCTCTAGGCCCTCACCAGCCGCGGTCGACCCACTCCTGCAGCTGCGGTGCCTCCGCGAGATGACCGTGGAGTCGCCGTGGCCGGGCAGCACGATGGTGTCCGCCGGCAGGGTGAGGAGCCGGTCGCGGATCGAGTCGATGATCGTCGCGAAGTCGCTGTGGTCGTTCGCCGTCGCCCCGGGGCCACCCGGGAACAGCGTGTCGCCGGTGAAGACCGCGCCGAGCGCCGGCGCGTGGAAGCAGCACGACCCGGGCGTGTGACCTGGGGTGTGCAGCACCGTCAGCTCGACATCGCCGACCGTGAGCGTCGCCCCGTCGGCCAGCTCCTCGTCGGGGGTGACGGGGTAGTGGTCGTCCCACAGGAAGCGGTCCGCCGGATGCAGGTATGCCGGGGCGCGCGTCCCGTCGCACACCTCGCCGACCGCGTCGATGTGGTCGAAGTGGCCGTGGGTGACCAGGACCGCCTTGACTCGGCGGCCGCGGGCGATCGCCTTGACGATGGCGCGGCCGTCGTGGCCGGCGTCGATGACCACGCATTCGTGGTCGTCGCCGACGATCCAGGTGTTGTTCTCCAGGGTGAGGTCGCCGTGGGCTCGGGGCAGGGTGCCCGTGGTCACGACGCGCTCGACGCGGACGCCGGCGCGGGAGGGCGAGGGGTGCGGCATACGACCATCCTCTCGCATGGTCGGTGCGGGGCCCTACGATCACCCCGTGGCGACCTCCAGGCGGCGACATCCCGGTGGGTGGGTGGCAGCGGCCGTGGTCGTCCTCCTGCTGGCTGGGGCCGGCGGGTTCGCAGCGTTCCGGCTGCGCGCGCCGTTGCCGGCGCTCGTCATGAGCCCGGTGGCGTCAGCCGAGGTCCGGTTGACGGGGAAGCCGGCGGCGCTTCCGTGGCCTGCCCACGGTCAGGCGGCCATGGTGGTCGAGGGCGTCGGCACAGCTGGCGTCCATGGTCAGTCGGGGCCGGTCCCGATCGGCAGCGTCGCCAAGGTGATGACGGCCCTGGTGATCCTGCGCGACCACCCGCTGGTGGGCAACGCCCCTGGACCGTCGTTGACGGTGACCCCCGCCGACGAACGCGCGTATGCCGCAGCGCTGGGCACCGGCGACTCGATGGTTCCGGTCTTCGCCGGCGAGCGGATCACCGAGCGGCAGGCCCTCGAGGCACTGATGGTCCCCTCGGCCGACAACGTCGCGGACATGCTGGCCGTGTGGGACGCGGGGAGCGTCCCTGCGTTCGTGGCCAAGATGGACCGCCAGGCGCTCGCCTGGGGCGCGACGCACACGCACTACGCCGACGCGAGCGGGCTGAGCCCCCAGACGACGAGCACCGCCACCGACCAGGTGCTGGTCGGCGAGCGGGCCCTGCGCGAGCCCGTCCTGGCGGCCGTGATGGCCGAGAAGTCGGCCGCGCTGCCCGTGGCCGGCGTGGTGACCAACTACAACTCCCTGCTCGGCTCGGACGGTGTCATCGGCATCAAGACGGGGTCGACCCGTGCGGCCGGGGGCAGCCTGCTGTTCGCTGCCAGGACGCGAGTGGGCGCGCGGCCCGTCACCGTCGTCGGTGCGGTGCTGGGCCAGGCTGTGGGCATCGCCCCCTTGTCGGCGCTGAAGGTGGCGCTCGACGCCTCCCGTGCACTCGTCCGAGCGGTGACCGGGTCCCTGCGGGCGCAGCAGGTGGTGGTGCCGGGTGCCGCCGTGTCTACGGGTGTCACCCGGTGGGGGCCCAGTACGACTGCGCGAGTCTCGAACGCGGTCACGGTGCTCGGCTTCCCTGGTGCGGTCGTCCAGGTCACGTCGCTCGGCTGTGCTGTTCGCGTGCCGGCGTCGATCGGTGAGCCGTGCGGCGGGGCCACGGTGACATGGGGTGATCCCCTCAGCGGGCGGTCGTCTGCCACTGTGGGCGCGACCCTCGACCACGGCATACCTCGGCCGTCGTGGACCCAGCGCCTCCTGAAAGGTGACTAGGACGTAGGTGATCCGGCCGCTGCTCGGGCACGGCTGGGTAGCCTCGACCTCATGCCGACCTCCAGCCTCGACCCGGTGATGTTCGATGCGCCGCTGCGCGCCCAGCTCGAGTCGTTCGTGGACGACCACCGGGAGGCGCTGCTCCACTGTCTCGACGGCCTGAGCGAGGAGGAGGCGCGTCGCCGGCTGGTGCCCTCGAAGACCACGCTGCTCGGGCTCGTGAAGCACGCGACCTTCGTCGAGCGGGTGTGGTTCGACGAGGCCGTCACGGGTCGCTCTCGCGAGGAGATCGGTCTGCCGCCGACTCCCGAGGAGTCGTTCGACCTGACTGCCGAGGACACGATCTCGTCGGTGCGCGAAGGGTTTCGAGCCGCGTGCGAGGCGTCGCGAGCGGCGGGGGCCGGCCTGGGTCTGGACGACGTCGTGAGCGGCAACCGTCGCGGGGCGCTGCCGATGCGCTGGATCTATCTGCACCTGCTCCGCGAGCTGGCCCAGCACTGCGGGCACGCCGACATCCTCAGGGAGCAGGTCATCGCCGACCGGCACCCCGGAGATGCACCGACGCCATCGACCTGAGCCTCCGGTGGGTGCCGTAGCGTCAGCGCGCCCCGCATCAGCCGGCACGGCGGGACTCCAGCAGGGGCAGGAGGTCGAGGGAGACGACCCGCGCCAGGGCGTCACGCACCGTCGACCGACTGACGCCGACCAGCTCGGCCAGCTCGCGCTCGGGAGGCAGGCGTTCGCCAGGCAGGAACTCGCCGACCGCTATGGCCGTGACGATGCGGTCCGCGAGGGCTTCCCCGGTCCGCGGAATGTGCCCAAGCTGCAGCGCCTCGGCGTGGGAGCCCTCATCCGTCACGAGCACGAGCATAGGCAGGAGGATTGAGCCGCTGATGCAGCATCAGCGCGCCCCGCATCAGCTGGCATGGCGGGACTCCAGCAGTGGCGGGGCGGTGGAGTCGTAGCTGTGGCCTGTCGGCGTCGTCAGACGAACGCGGTGGCGTGAGCCGGGTGAGAGGCCATCTGCAAGCACCTCGGCACGCCATCCTGGCGACTCCTTCGCCTGGTTGCATGCGGCGCATAGGCCCTGTCCGTTCGTCGCGCTGGTCGGACCGCCGCGGCCGGCCGGGCGCACATGGTCGCTGTGCCGGACGGGTGCGTCGCACCAGGGGGTGCGGCAGACCTTGTCGCGAAGTGCCAGGAACCGAGCGAGCCCCGCCGGGAAGAGGCGTCGACGGCTCTCCAGCGCGACCAGCTGGGTGCAGTCGGCCGTGGCGAACATCGTGCGAACCGAGACCGGGGCACCTCCGGCGAGGCTGGTAGCGATCAGCGACCGCGCGGTGTCGGCGCTGATCGGCCCGTAGCCCGGGACCTCTGCAGCCTCGTCTCGGAGGCCCGCCACGGTCTGGACCGGCACGACGACCTGGACCTCGATGGCGGGCGCATCGGCCGTAGCCAGCCCGGTCACCCGCTCGACGAGCGTGTCGGCCATGATCTGACCCCGCCCTCGGGCGTCACCAGCGGCGATGCGCTCGCGGGCGTGGCGGTCCAAGGCGGCATACGCGGCCACGCCTTGGGCGACCGGAAGCAGGCCGGTCAGCACCGTCATGGTGTCCGGTGCTGGTCGGAGTGAGACGCGGCGGTCCTGCGCGGCACGCGCCGCGCGCCGCGCGACCGAGTCGGCGTCCAGCGTGGCGGCAAGCCCGCGAGCGGCGCGGACCAGCTGCAGGTCAGACATGCTCGGCAGCTCTGCGTCGAGCCGCTGGTCGACCTCGCCACGGTCCTCGACGGTCAGCATCGCCGTCTCGCGACACAGCAGCGTGGCTCGCCACTCGCTGATCCGGCCCGCCTCCAGATGAGCCATGGTGCGTGGCATCTCGCGCACCAAGGCCCTGGCCAGGCCGAGGTGTCGGGAACCGCGGTGTGGAGACTCGCGCCGAGCCAACGCGAGCTGGGCGCCGACGCCGCGCCCCTGCTCGCGCGCGGGCACCCCCTGGGCTGCCTGCAGCCGGCGCTGGGAGTCGTCGAAGGCCACGGACAGCGCGAGCTTGGAGGGCCGCAGCCGCTGCCTTCAGCTCCTCCAGTGCGCTGATGAGGTCGATGCGCTCACGATCGATCATGGCGGTCGAGCACTGCGCCAGCGCGACCGTTGCGGATCGCACCTCGGCCGCCGACATCCCCCCGGAATCGAACATGTGTCCAACCTACTGTGAGGGTCGGACAGCCGGCTGGTGGAGGTGCTGTCGTGGGGCGGGGCTCAGTCCCTGAGAAGGTCGAAGGCCACGAGCTCAGCCTCACTCATGAGGCGCGAGCGGATGAGGAACCGGACGCCCTCCGGGGACTCGACGGAGAAGCCGCTGCCCCTGCCCTTGACCACGTCGACCGTGAGGTGGGTGTGCTTCCAGTACTCATACTGCGCCACCGACATCCAGAACTCGACCGGCTCAGGCAGCCCGTCCACTGCGAGGTCGGCGAGAAGCACGTCGGCGTCGCCGGTGATGAACTCGCCTGCGGGGTAACACATCGGGGAACTGCCGTCGCAGCAGCCGCCGGACTGGTGGAACATCAGGGGGCCGTGCTTCGCGGTGAGGCGGCGGAGCAGGTCCGCCGCCTCACCGGTGAAGTCGACCCGGGTCTGCGGGTCAGTCGTCATCGGTCTAGAAGAACCCGAGGGCGTCGGGAGAGTAGGACACGAGCAGGTTCTTGGTCTGCTGGTAGTGGTCCAGCATCATCTTGTGGTTCTCGCGGCCGATACCCGACTGCTTGTACCCACCGAACGCCGCATGCGCCGGGTACTGGTGGTAGCAGTTGGTCCAGACCCGGCCGGCCTTGATGGCGCGGCCGACGCGGTAGGCGCGCGAGCCGTCGCGGGTCCACACCCCCGCGCCGAGGCCGTAGAGCGTGTCGTTGGCGATGTCCAGCGCATTCGCCTCGTCGGAGAAACCGGTCAGGGACACCACGGGCCCGAAGATCTCCTCCTGGAAGATGCGCATCGAGTTCGTGCCCTCGAACACCGTCGGCGTGACGTAGTAACCCTCGGCCAGGTCGCCGTCGAGCACGTTGCGCTCACCGCCGGTGAGGACCTTCGCTCCCTCCTGCCGGCCGATGTCGAAGTAGGAGAGGATCTTCTCCAGCTGGTCGTTGCTGGCCTGGGCCCCGATCATGGTGTCGGTGTCGAGCGGGTTGCCCTGCTTCACCTTCTCCACGCGCTGGATCGCGTCGCCGACGAAGTCGCTGTAGATCGACTGCTGTACGAGGGCACGTGACGGACACGTGCAGACCTCGCCCTGGTTCAGGGCGAACATCGTGAAGCCCTCGAGCGCCTTGTCGTAGAACGCGTCGCTCGACGTGGCCACGTCGTCGAAGAAGATGTTGGGGCTCTTGCCGCCGAGCTCGAGGGTCACGGGGATGATGTTCTGGCTTGCGTACTGCATGATGAGCCGCCCGGTCGTGGTCTCGCCGGTGAAGGCCACCTTGGCCACACGGTTCGATGAGGCGAGCGGCTTGCCCGCCTCGACACCGAACCCGTTGACCACGTTGAGGACCCCGGCTGGCAGCAGGTCGCCGATGAGCTCCATGACCTTGAGGATCGACCAGGGGGTCTGTTCCGCAGGCTTCAGGACGACTGCGTTGCCGGCCGCAAGCGCGGGGGCGAGCTTCCAGGTGGCCATGAGGATCGGGAAGTTCCACGGGATGATCTGCGCCACGACTCCGAGGGGCTCGTGGAAGTGGTACGCCACGGTGTCCTGGTCGATCTCGCTGCTGGACCCCTCTTGGCCCCGCAGCACGCCTGCGAAGTAGCGGAAGTGGTCGACGGCGAGCGGCAGGTCGGCGGCCAGAGACTCGCGCACCGGCTTGCCGTTGTCCCACGTCTCGGCGACGGCCAGCATCTCGAGGTTCTCCTCGAGCCGGTCAGCGATGCGGTTGAGGATGAGGGACCGCTCGCCCAGCGAGGTCTTGCCCCAAGCCGGCGCGGCGGCATGGGCCGCGTCCAGGGCCGCCTCGATGTCTTCGGCCGTGCCGCGGCCCACCTCGGTGAACGCTCGGCCGGTGACCGGTGAGATGTTCTCGAAGTACTCGCCCTTCTTCGGCTCGACCCAGTTGCCGCCGATGAAGTGCCCGTAGCGCGGCTCGACCGTGACCTTCGAGCCCTCGGTTCCGGGGGGTGCGTAGACCGTCATCGCTGTTCTCCCAACGTCATTGGTGGTGCCCCAGATGGGGGTGGGATGACGCTAGGCAGCGCAACGTTGCGACCACGTTGCACGGGCGGAGGTCAGATGCCGTGCTCGCGGTCCAGGCGGGCGACCTGGCCGAGCACCAAGGGGCGCAGGGGTGAGGATGGGCCGAGGCAGGCCAGCTGCGTGGTCCACATCTCGTAGTCGTCCTCACCCCACGCCGAACGGGTCCACGTCGACATCAGGTCTGCCTCGCCACTGCCGATGACCGCCCGGCGCAGCAAGCCGCTCAGGCCGTCGCGCAGTCGGGTCACCCCCGGGGCGGTCGACCCGGGGAGGAGTGGGCCTCGGTAGGTCCGCAGCGCTGCACCAGGTGCCCCGGCTGCCAGCTGCGCCTCGACGGCCAGCCAGTCTCCGGCGACCTCGCAGGACAACCGGTAGGGGCGGGACGCCAGCAGCTCGTCACCCAGCAGTGACCGCAACCGGTTGAGCTCGGCCCGCAGCGTCGACGCTGAGACGTTCTCCTCGTACAGCAGCACGGCGAGCTCGTCCCCTGACAGGCCGCGGGGCGCGGACGCGAGCAGGAGCAGGATCTCGCTGTGTCGCGGGCTGAGCCGCAGGGTATGCGGCGCGCCTCGCCCGTCGTCGATCGACAGCAGGGCGTCGGTGCGCCCCAGCGCCTGGATCTGGACGCGGAGTCGCGAGCTGGAGGGGGTGGGTTCGGTCTCATACGCGCGAGTGACGAGCTCGCGAGCGAGCTCCGCCTCAGCCATCCGTGCCGCGGCCCGCACCATCGCCATGGTCTGGGGGACGACGATCTCGTCGCCGCCGGTGAGATCGAGCACGCCGAGCACGGCATGCGTCGCTGGGTCGTGGATCGGTGCGGCCGCACAGCTCCAGCGCTTCACCGACGAGCGGAAATGCTCGGAGCCGATGACGCTGACTGGCTCCCCGAGGGCCAGGGCCATGCCTGGCGCGTTGGTGCCGGCCATCCGCTCGTCCCAGTTGCTGCCCTCGACGAACCCGATGAGCTCGGCCCCGCGCAGGACGCCGGGCGTGCCGCACACCCAGAGGAGCTGGCCCGCAGCGTCCGCAACGGCCATGATCGCGTCGCACTCGCGCGCGGCTCGGCCGAGGACGTCGTCGAGCAGCGGGAAGACCTGGGCCAGCGGATGAGCCACCCGATGATCCCGCAGGGACTGGCCGTCGATCGTGATGGGCGCCTCGACCTGGTCCGCGACGACTCCCGCGGCCGCGGAGCGCAGCCACGAGTCCGCGACCTGCGCGCGCACCGTCGAGCTCGGCTCCATGTCGACAGTGTGCCAGGGAAGTCTCTGCCGGTATCGGGGCAAGCGGCGACTGCCACCCAGATGGTCCCTCAGCGTCTAAGCCCAGGCGCTCGGGGTCCCTGAGGATCTGGCTCACCCGTCATGCGCCAGGGGCTGACGTTGGGGTGTCGTCGGATGTCGCGTTGGAGGCGAAGGTCGTCACGCAGCTGGGGAGGGATGGGCAGCCGCAGGACAGTCAGCTCATCCGCGTATGCCTCCATGGCGCTGAGAAGTGTCTGGCGCGCCGAGAGCAGGTTGGCCGGGACTACCGGTGCGACGCGCATGGCGCGGACTTCTGCCCGTGCGATGCGGATGCCCTGGGCCAGCGCGGCCAGTCTTGGCGGCATCGTGGGCCTCGGGCCCGCGGTCTCGATACCCATGTGGGATGACCTCAGCTCTGTCGCGGACTCCTGCGGTGCCGCAGACGCGATGCCCTTGACACTACGCCCATGCCGCCTCACAGGATTCGCACAGACTGATGGGAAGGGAACGCAGACCACGGGCCTTCACCGGTCGACGCCCGATGAAGGCCCGTGTCAGAGATGCCTCAGGTATGGGCGAGGGCGTAGGCCGGCGGGCTGGGCACACCAAGCTGCGCGTCGGGTGAAACGCGCTTCAGGTGGGCGAAGCCGAGCGCCGACAGGAGGAGCATCACCGCGGCGCCGATGAAGGCACCGAGCGCGGCGAACCCGGCGATGACGCCCATCGTGCCGAAGGCATAGGCGTTGAGCAGCAGCCCGCGGAGAGTCTCACCCTTGAACATCGTCGCGACCGTTGCCGCCAGCTTGGTGTCGGTGGGCGCGGCCTGTGCTTTGGCGCTGAGCTGGGCGTAGGTCAGGCCGCCGCCGATCTCCTTGAGGTGGACCGCGATGAAGTGGTCGGCATAGGCCTCGGCCTGTGCGCCGGTGAGGAGCTGCTGGCCCGCGTACTGGTTCAGGTACGGGCCGATCTCCGGGCTGGCCGTGGCGGGTCCCTTGGGCGGGAAGAAGATCTGCTGCTCGCTGAGCTGAGTGTGGACCTGGTCGCCGATGAAGGAGCTCGCCCAGGTGAGTAGGCCACCGGCGCAGAGCAGGATGATGGCCAGCACGAGCCCTCCGCTGGTGAGCAGGGCATCGAATGTCTTGCGCTTCATTGTTCTCTACCTTCCGCGGAGCCTTGGCCGCCGGTTGTTCGAGTGCTGCCCAGTCGAGGGCGTCGCGCCCACCGTTGAGATCCGGTGGCAATGCTCATGATTGCCAGGCGTGTCGCGTTCCCACTAGGGACCAAGGGCCCGCCCGAGGTCCGTAGCCCTGTGAGGGCGGTCACGTTGGGTGCAAGGCGCAGCCGGCAGAGCTGCGCGCGCCACCTTCGGGGTATGTGCCTGGTGCGCAGGCCGTGGGGCACCTTTCGATTTGGTACATTCGTGCAGCGCTAACAATTAGGGCACGAACTAATGGAGCTCACGCATGAGGAAGATGGCCGCTCTCGAAGGGTCTCGCCGCAGTGGGTAGCCGATGGCCGAAAACGTCTGACACTGTCCATCCGGCGGTGACGGTCTCGACGGCGACTGCGCCCGATGAGGCTGAGGCGGCAGTGGCCGACGTCTATCTGCCGAACCGTCTTCAGCCCGTGGAGGCAGGCCAGCTGTCCATGCGACTGGCCGCGTTGCGCCTCGGGGCGACGACAGTAGGGCAGCTCGGTTATGGACGCCGGGTTCGCCTGGTGACCGAGGAGGCTCGTCACATCCACGTCAACACCCCCTTGGCGGGTGCTGTCGTGTCGCGCGTCGGTCGCTCAGCACCACTCATCACGACGAGTGCGTCAGCGGCCGTCTTCCCGGAGGGCGCGCCCGCGGGCATCGAGTGGAGCTCGGACGGTGTCCAGCTCTGCGTCATGGTCCCCAGCTCAACGCTGGAGGCCGAGCTCGAACAGCTAGTGGGACATGCAGTCAAGCGGCCGCTTCGGCTGCCGTTCCACATGGGCCTCACCACGCCGGAGGGGCGGGTCTGGCGCAGCGTGATGGACGTGCTCGCGGCAGAGCTGGCCGGCAAGGGACGGCTGCTGACGCATCCGTTCGCGGGGCGCCAGCTGGAGAGGACACTGCTCGATGCGCTCCTACTGGGGCACGCGCACCCCTACATCCACGAGCTAGACAGTCCTGATGCGCCTGCCGTTCCGATGGCCATTGCCCGAGCGGTGGACCTGTTGCACGACCGGCCCGCAGAGCCTTGGTCGAGCACCGTGCTTGCTCGAGCTGTCCACGTGAGTCTGCGCTCGCTGCAGGGCGGCTTCCACAAGCATGTCGGGAAGCCGCCGATGACGTACTTGCGTGACCTGCGACTCAGAGGGATCCATCAAGAGCTGACGAAAGCAACACCGGGGACGACAACGGTGGAGGCGGTGGCGTATCGCTGGGGGATGCTGCACATGGGCCGCTTCGCTGGAGCGTATCGCCGGACTTTCGGCGAGGCCCCATCGCAGACCCTGAAGCGCCCGGCACGATAGGGACACGGCATACATGCTGCGCGATTCGGCTAGCGGCCGTGCGCGGCACGGATAGTCCACAGTGCGCCGATGCCTTTGCATGGTGAGGGATGTTCCGCAGGCCTGCCACACCCAACGCCCGGAGCACGCTCAGCCGCAGACGGAGCGTGCTCGGGGGTGTGGCGGCCAGGACATTCCGAGGGTTGTGGCCGAGTGAGGGAAGGCATCTCAAGCGCGGCCGCACCTGGGTTGCTCGGCCCTCTGCGGGAGCCTGGCAATGCAGTGAGCGGTCCCGGGACGTCCCCCCCGCTCGGGACCGCTCGCCCTCTTTCACGGCTGGCCCTGCCAGCGCAGCTGCAACGGGAGGGAACGCTGCCTCTGCCCCGCCAGCGGCGGGTCCTGAACCCTTGCGAGGTCGTGGCAAAGCTCGAGCACCGTCTCTACTTCTCGACGCCGACCCGTCAGGCGGTGCACGACGGACGGGTGCCTGGCTCGTGCAAGGCGCCGCCCCGTCATGCGGTCGAGTGTCGCATGGGTCCGTAACATCAGGCCGAACGACCATCCGTGACCTGGATGTCACCGATGGTCGCCGCAGGAGCAGCCGGACGACCATCCGTGACACGGGTGGCGAGGATGGTCGTGGGCGCCGAGAGGAGGGGGCGCTGGGAGCCGGCGCACAAGGGCCTGCGGAAACGTGTGGTCGGGGTGACAGGATTTGAACCTGCGGCCTCTTCGTCCCGAACGAAGCGCGCTACCAAGCTGCGCCACACCCCGTGGCAATCGCCGCCCGCGTCAGTCCAACGAGGGCAGCGACAGTGAAGGATAGCCCACCGGCACTCACCCCTCCCAATCGGTATGCCGTGTGCTCACCGACCAGCCGAGCGGCAGGGCTGGACACGCCTCAGCTGACCCCCGGCACCAGCGTCAGCAGCGTCGCCTCCGGGCGGCAGGCGAACCGCACCGGCGCATACGGCGAGGTGCCGAGCCCGGCCGAGACGTGCAGCCATGCGGCGTCCGTGCCGGTGCCTGCGGACGAGGGCGCGTCCCCGCGCCGGGCCACCAGCGCGACAGCCCCTTGGCCCGGTCGGTCGGCAGGTCGCAGTTGGTCACCAGCGCGCCGTAGAACGGCAGGGCCAGCTGCCCGCCGTGGGTGTGGCCCGCGATGAGCAGCCGCGCACCGTCCGCAGCCATCGGGTCGAGCACCCGCTGGTACGGCGCGTGGGTCACCCCGACCGTCACCGCGGCCGAGGGGGAGGCGGGAGCCGCCACGGCGGCATACCGGTCGAGGTGCACGTGCGCGTCGTCGGTGCCGACGAGCTCGACCACCTCGCCGCCCACCTTGAGCTCCGGTGCGGGCGTTGTCGAGGTCGACCCAGCCGCCGTCGACCATGCCGGACGCGCAGGTCCTCGGTCGGCAGCGGCGATCCGTCCCGGCGGCGCCTGGGCGTGCCGGCGGGTCAGGTAGCGGGCCGGGTTCTTGGGGATCGGGCCGTAGTAGTCGTTCGACCCCATGACGAAGACCCCGGGGAAGTCGAACAGCGGCTCCATCGCCCGCAGGGCGGCCGGCACGGCGTCGATGGGCCGAGAGGTTGTCGCCGGTGTTGACCACGAGGTCGGGCGACAGCGCGGCCAGGCCGGCGCACCCACTCGATCTTGCGCGACTGCCGAGGCACGAGGTGGAGGTCGGAGATCTGCAGGACCCGCAGCGGCGTCGCCCCGGGCGGCAGCACGGGCACCGTGAACCGGCGCAGGGCGAAGGCGTTGCGCTCGACGAGGCCGGCATACCCGATGCCGGCGGCGCCCAGCGCCACCACCCCAGCCACGGACCTCAGCACGGTGTTCATCCGGCCCATCCTTGCAAATCGGGGTTGCACCCGCCTGAGAGGATGCGTCCATGAGCGACTCGAGCCTCAAGGCCACCATCCAGCACGACCTCACCACGGCGATGCGCGAGCGCGACCAGGTGCGGTCGGGCACGCTGCGCATGGTGCTCACCGCCATCACCACCGAGGAGGTGGCCGGCAAGGAGTCGCGCGAGCTGACCGACGACGACGTGCTCAAGGTGCTGGCCAAGGAGGCCAAGAAGCGCAAGGAGGCGGCGACCGCGTATGCCGATGCCTCACGTCCCGAGCTCGCCGACCGTGAGCTCGCCGAGCTCGCGATCCTGGACACCTACCTGCCCGCGCAGCTGTCCGACGCCGAGCTCGAGACCATCGTCGCCGAGGCGATCGCCACGACCGGCGCGACCGGCATGGCCCAGATGGGTCAGGTCATGAAGGCGACCCAGGGCGCTGTCGCCGGGCGGGCCGACGGCGGCCGGGTGGCGGCCGTGGTGAGGGCGGCGCTCGCCACGAGGCTAGCGAGGGCCGGCCGACGGCCGCGACCAGCCGCTCAGCCAGTCTTGGTCGCTTCCCGGACGGCGTCGGCGAGGGCGTCGGCGTGGGCTTGGTCGTCGTCGGGGTCGGCGTCGGCTTGGGCTTCGGCGCCGGCGGGGGCGGCGGCACGTAGCCGGTGGAGAGCACCAGCCCGACCGTGGAGCCGCGCAGCGCGGTGCCGCTGGGAGTCGTGAAGACCACCGTCCCCTGCGGCAGGCTGCTGTTGGTCTGCCCGGTGACCTGGGCCGAGAACCCGGCCGCGGTCAGCGCCGCCGTGGCCTGCGCGACGCTCATCCCGCTGACATAGGGGATGGCGACCATGTCGCCGCTGGCGATCTTGCTGCTCGGCGGGTCGAACTGGCGCACGGCCATGCCCTGCGACGCCTGGGCCATGATGTCGTGCCAGACGGGGGCGGAGATGGTGCCACCGAAGACCTCGCCGTAGTACTGGCCGGCCAGGGTGATGTTCTTCATCCGGAACTGGTGGTACGGCGTGCCGACCCAGACGGCCGTGGCGAGCTGCGGCGTGAAGCCGACGAACCACGACTGGTAGTGGTTGTCCGTCGTGCCGGTCTTGCCGGCGACCGGACGGTCGCTCAGCGCGGCGGCCGCGCCGGTGCCGTCCGGCTTGACCGGGTTGGTCAGCAGCTCGGTGGCGCCCTTGGCGATGTCGGGGTCGATGACCTGACGGCACGCGGGCGGGGTGAGCTTGATCGGCTTGTGGCCCTCGGTGGTGGTGATCGACAGGATCGGGTCCGGGGGGCAGTACTTGCCGTTGGCGGCGAGCGTCGCGTAGGAGGAGGCCAACGTCAGCGGGGTGACCGTGCCGCGCGCCGAGCGTGACGGCGGCCGGCCCACACGGGATCTGCTGACCGCTGCCGGAGTGCAGGCCCATCGTCGTCATCGTCTTGCGGACGTTCGGGGTGCCGAGCTTGAGGACCAGCGAGGCGAACGCGGTGTTGACCGAGTGAGCCGTGGCATACGCGAAGGGAAGCGGGCGACCGCCGGTGATGCCCGGGTCGTTCTTGACGGGCCACGGGACCTGGGAGTGGCAGGCGCCCTGCTCGGCGACGCTGTAGATAGCGGGCTGCTTCGGGGTCGCGTACTTCGAGTCGATCATGGCGTTGATCGGGATGCCGTTCTCGAGCGCCGTGACGATCGCGTACATCTTGGCGGTCGAGCCGAACTGGAAGCCGTTCTCACCGCCGTAGCCGCGGTCGACGTTCCAGTTCACCTGCGTCAGGCCGTGCGACTCGCTGCCGGCGCCGGTCGTGTACGTGGTGTTCTGGGCCATCGCCAGCACCTTGCCGGTGCCCGGCTCGACGATGCTCGTGGCGGCGCCGATGCCCTCGTTGTTGCCGATCGGCACGCGTGCGATCAGGTGCTGGGCCGCGGCCTTCTGGATGTCCGGGTTGAGGGTGGTCTGGATGGTCAGACCACCCTGGGTGATGTTCTTGATGCGCTCGGGCTCGGTCTTGCCCAGCGCGGGCAGCTGCTTGAGGTAGGCGATGACGTAGTTGCAGAAGTACGGCTGGCTCGAGGCGGCACAGTTACTGACGCGGCCGCTTCAGGTGCAGCATCTTGGACACCGGGATGGCCTTGGCCGCCGCGTCCTGCCTTGGCGGTGATGATGCCGAGGGTCTGCATGCGGTCCAGGACGACGTCGCGACGAGCCTGGGCCTTGAGGGCGTTGTGGGCCGGGTCGGTCGTGCTGGGGTTCTGCACGAGGCCGGCGAGCAGCGCCGCCTGCGGCAGGTTGAGCTTCTTGGCGCGGGATGCTGAAGTAGTGCTCGGCGGCGGCCTCGATGCCGTAGGCCAGGTCGCCGTAGTAGGCGAGGTTGAAGTAGCCCTGCAGGATCTGGTCCTTGGTCATCTGCTTCTCCAGCGTGACCGCGTACTTCAGCTCCTGGAGCTTGCGGGTGTAGCTGCGCGCGACGGCGGCCTTGGCGGCCTCCTCGTCGTTGGCGCGCAGAGCGTTCTCCTGGAGGGTGAGCTTGACGTACTGCTGGGTCAGCGTCGACGCGCCCTGCACGCCGCCGCCCTGGGCGTTGGAGACCAGGGCGCGCGCGATACCGCGAGGGTCGACCCCACCGTGCTCGTAGAAGCGGCTGTCCTCGATCGCGACCTGGGCCTTCTGCATGATCGGCGCGATGTCGCTGAGGCTGACGATGATGCGGTTCTCCTCCTGGGGCGTCGCGATGACGTTGCCCTTGGCGTCCAGGATCTTCGACTGCTGCGACAGCGGCGAGCTCGTGAACTCCCCGGGCAGGTTGTCGAACGCCTGGACCCCGGAGGTCGCCACGTTGCCGGTCGCACCGACGGCGGGGATCAGCAGACCCGCCGCGAGCAGGCCCATGACGACAGCCGTGGCGACGAAAGCCGCGAGCAGGCTGACGACATTCCCGAAGTTGGTGACCCGTCCATCCATGACGACAGGGTAACCGCCGAACGTGGGCCGACCGTGCTCCGCCGCTGCCTGCGGAGCGGGCGGCGAGCCGGCAGCCGCGCCCCGGAGGGCGCGAGTGGAGGGTGATGATCTGGCCCGAAGGGCTAGTCAGCCCCGCGTGAAACTGGCTCTAAATGACTAGTCCATTTGGCCAACGCAGAACTACACGAATGGGCCATGTCGTCGATGTGCGTGGATTTTCTATCGTTTTCACAGTCGATACGGACATATGACGCAGGTTGAGGCGTCTGAGTCGAGCAAGTATCTCGGAGGGGATCGAAATGACCATCGCGCCATCCCGGAGCGCCCAGCAGGGGGCGATCGTGTGGACTGAGGACTGGGCGCCGCTCGGCGCCTGCGCGAAGGCCGATCCCGACGCCCTGTTCGTCCAGGGGGCCGCCCAGCAGACGGCCAAGATGATGTGCCAGCGGTGTCCCGTGATCGCCGAGTGCCTCGCGGACGCCCTCGACAACCGCACCGAGTTCGGCGTCTGGGGTGGCATGACCGAGCGCGAGCGCCGCGCCCTGCTCAAGCGCCGTCCCAACATCCCCTCCTGGGCGGCGCTGTTCGCCCAGGCCCGGTCGACCTCGCCGGCCGAGAGCGCCTGACCCGCGACCCCCGTTCGACGGGGTCCTCAGCCGCCCGACGTCAGCGCCGCAGCGATGGCGCGCAGCCCGGTGAGGTCGTGGATGTCCTCGGCCGCCGCCGGGACCTCGACCAGCGGTATGCCGGTGTGCCCGGCGGTGAACCGGCTCACCAGCCCCTCCTGCCGGGCCGCGGTCTGGGCCAGTGCCGCGTGCAGGCGCAGCAGCCCCTCGGTGGTGGCTGCCGTGGTGGTGGGCTCGTCGCCCTCGGCCAGCTGCTCGGCCGCGGCCCACGCTCGTGACGCACTCAGCGACGGTGCGGCGACGCGCTGGATGCGGTTGACGACCAAGCCGGCCAACGGCATACCCTCCTCGTCCAGCCGACCGGCGAAGAACGACGCCTCACGCAGCGCGTCCCGCTCGGGAGCCGCGACCACGACGAACGCGGTCTGGGGGTCCTTGAGCAGCGCATAGGTGACGTCGGCGCGCTCGCGGAACCCCCCGAACATCGTGTCCAGGGCGGCCACGAAGGTCTGGACGTCCCTGAGCAGGTCACCGCCCAGCACCTTGGCGAGGGTGCCGCTGACCATGCTCACCCCGACGCTGAACACCTTGAAGCCCGCGCGGCCGCCGGCCTTGGCCGGTGCGGCCAGGAGCCGGATGAACCGGCCGTCGAGGAACGAGCCCAGCCGCTTGGGCGCGTCGAGGAAGTCCAGGGCCGAGCGCGACGGGGGCGTGTCGACCACCACGAGGTCCCAGCGGCCGGTGCGGTCGGCCTCGGCCCGCAGCTGCCCCAGCTTCTCCATGGCCATGTACTCCTGCGTGCCCGCGAACGAGCTGGAGACCGCCTGGTAGAAGGGGTTGGCGAGGATCTGGGCGGCCTTGTCGGGTGTCGCGTGCAGCTCGACGACCTCGTCGAAGGTCCGCTTCATGTCGAGCATCATCGCGTCGAGGGACCCGCCGGCCGACTCGTCGATCCCCTTGACGGGCGCGTGGCGTGTTGTCCAGCTCGCTCAGGCCCAGGGACTGCGCCAGCCGGCGGGCGGGGTCGATGGTGAGGACGACGACGCGGCGCCCGTGCTCGGCGGCCCACACCCCGAGCGCGGCTGCGGTGGTGGTCTTGCCCACCCCGCCGGCACCGCAGCAGACGACGATGCGCGTCTGGTCGTCGGTGAGCAGGGCGGCGAGATCCAGCGCGGGGGCCTTGGTCGCCATCAGACCATCCCCTGCTCGGCGACCTCGTCGGCCAGCACGGCGATGCCGCCCGGCGTCGGTGCCCTCGGCCAGCAGTGGCAGCCGGACCATGCGTCTGCCGAGGTCGACGAGGACCGCGTCCTGCTCCCGCTCCAGCGCCACCCGGTCGGCGTGCTCGCGACCCTCCGCCAGCAGCCCGGCGACCAGGGCGTCGGTCGCCTTCACCCCGGCGGCGGTGAGGTCGGCACGCACCGAGGACTTGAGGGCGGCCGAGGTGCGGCCCCCGACGGCCCGCAGCGCGCTCGCCGGCAGCAGGGGTGGCCGGACCTGGTTGACGACCACGGCACCGACCGGGAGCGAGGCGTCCCGCAGGTCGGCCAGCGCGTCGATGGTCTCCTGCACGGGCATCTCCTCCAGCAGGGTGACGACGTGGACGGCGGTCGTGTGGCTGCGCAGCATCCGGGTGATCGACTCGGCCTGGCCGTGGATGGGGCCCATCCGGGCGATGTCGGCGACCTCGGCGTTGACGTTGAGGAACCGGACCACCCGCCCGGTCGGCGGCGCGTCGAGGATGACGACGTCATAGCTCGGCAGCCCGTTCCGCCCGGCTCGCCGCCCCGCCGCCTCGTAGATCTTGCCGATGAGGAGCACGTCGCGCAGCCCCGGCGCGATGGTCGTGGCGAAGTCGACGGCGCCGAAGCGCTCGAGCACCGACCCGGCCCGTCCGAGCTTGTAGAACTTCTGGAGGTACTCCAGCAGCGACTCCTTGGGGTCCACGGACAGGCCCCACAGCTCGCCACCCGAGCGGTCGTGCAGGATGCGCGTCTCGGTGTGGCCGAGCGGCGCGACGTCGAACGTCTGCGAGATCCCCTGGCGCCCCTCGACCTCGGCGAGCAGGACCCGCCTGCCGAGCCGGGTCAGGGCGAGCGCCATGGCGGCTGCGACCGTGGTCTTGCCGGTGCCGCCCTTGCCGGTGACGACGTGCAGCCGCACCTTCGCCATCGCCCGGTGGTCGTCCGTGGTGGCCTCAGGCATGCCGACAGACTAGGAGGCGAGCAGGTCGACCGCAGCGAGCACCCGCGCGAACGCCGCGTTCTCGGGGTCGATCAGCCCGTAGTGGCCACCGCCGGGCACCTGCGACCAGGCGCACGTTCGGGCCGTGGTGGGCCGCGGCATACCGCTCACTGAGCTCGAACGGCACCACGTCGTCGTCCCGTGCATGGAGCACGAGCACCGGTATGCCGGGCAGCAGCCGCGCGGGGTCGGCCGCGGCATACGCGTCGGGTGCCTGGGCGGGCGAGCCACCGAGGAGCGCGTCGATCGCGCCGCCGCCCACCCCCGTCGCCTGACCGTGGGCCAGGTCGAGGACGCCCGCGAGACTGACCACGCCACGCAGGCCATGGGCCCAGGGCTGAGCCGAGGCCCAGGCCACCAGCTGGCCGCCGGCGGAGTGGCCCACGAGCACCAGCGGCCGGGCCGGTCCTGGTCCGTCCCCGGCGGCGGCGAGGTCGGGGTCGCGGCGGATCGCGGCCACCGCCGCGGCGAGATCGTCGGCGGGTCCGGGCCACCCGCCGCCCGGCATACCCGGCCGGCGGTACTCGACCACGGCCGTGGGGTACCCGGCGTCGGCGAAGGCCTGGGCCTGCCGGCCGGCGTGGCCGCGGTCGTACTCCTTGCGCCAGAACCCCCCGTGCACCACGACGACCGTCAGGGCGCCGGCCGGGTGGCTCGGGCGGGGGAGGCGCACGTCGTACACCTGAGCCGGGTCCGGACCGTAGGCCGTCGTCCGAGTCGGGGCCGCGGCCCGTTCGTCGAGCACTGCCGCAGGGTCTCTGTCCTCGAGGTGGGCCATGACGCCATCGTGCCAGCGGTGGCTAGGCTGCACGCATGCGCAAGTTCGAGTACGCGACGGTGCCTCTCATCGTCCACGCCACCAAGCAGATCCTCGACCAGTGGGGAGAGGACGGCTGGGAGCTCGTGCAAGTCCTCACCGGTCCCGACGGGTCCGGGCTGGTCGCCTACCTGAAACGAGAGAAGGCCTGATGTCCGCCGTCGAAGATCGCCTCGCCGAGCTGGGGCTGACCGTCCCCGACGTCGCCAAGCCGGTTGCCGCCTACGTCCCCGCGATCCAGGACGGCCGCCGCATCTACACCTCGGGCCAGCTGCCGATGGTCTCGGGCGAGCTCGCCCAGACCGGCAAGGTCGGCGACGGTCACGGCCTGGTGCCGGCCTCCGACGCCGCCAAGCTCGCGGAGATCTGCGCGCTCAACGCCATCGCCGCCGTGAAGTCGATCGTGGGCGACCTCGACAAGGTCACCCAGGTCGTCAAGGTCGTGGGCTTCGTGGCCTCCGACCCGAGCTTCACCGGCCAGCCGGCCGTCATCAACGGCGCGAGCGAGCTGCTCGGCAAGGCCTTCGGCGACGCCGGCATCCACGCCCGCTCGGCCGTGGGTGTCGCGGTGCTGCCGATGGACGCCCCCGTCGAGGTCGAGATCGTCGTCGCCCTCGCCGACGAGTGAGCCCGAACGGGTGACCGGCGAGGTGGTCCGCGACGTGACCGCCGGAGTGGTCCGCGAGTTCCCCATGGCCGACGCGCCGGCGCTGCGTGAGCGCGCCGACGCGTGGCTGGCGGCCTCCGCCGCAGACGCGCGAGAGCCGGTGGCACCCAAGGCCGCCGCGACGGTGATGTTCGTGCGCGACGGCGCGTCGGGTGTCGAGGTCTTCATGCTGCGGCGCGTGGCCACCATGGCCTTCGCCCCGCGCATGATGGTCTTCCCCGGCGGGGGCGTCGACGTGCGCGACGCCGACCCGTCCCTGCCCTGGGCGGGTCCGACGCCCGCCGAGTGGGCAGAGCGGCTGCAGGTCGACGAGGCGACGGCGCGTGAGCTCGTCGCTGCGGCCGTGCGTGAGGTCTTCGAGGAGAGCGGGGTGCTGCTGGCGGGGCCGTCGGCCGACGAGGTCGTCGCCGACGTCAGCGGCGAGCACTGGCAGGAGCAGCGCCGGCGCCTGCTGCAGCGGGAGGCCTCGCTGTCCGAGGTGCTGACGGCACACGACCTCGTGCTGCGCTCCGACCTGCTGGGGTACCGCGCCCACTGGATCACTCCCGAGTTCGAGGCGCGCCGCTACGACACCCGGTTCTTCAGCGCGGCGGTGCCGGCCGGGCAGCGGGCCGACGACCAGACCACCGAGGCCGACCTCGCCGACTGGGTGCGGCCGGCCGACCTGCTCACGGCCTGGCGCGCCGGCGAGGCGCTCATGCTGCCGCCCACCGTGGTGTGCGTCGAGGAGATCGCCGCGGCGCAGTCGGCCGCGGCGTTCATCGCCGAGCGGCCGCCCGTCGCTCCCGTCGAGCCCGAGCTGGTCCAGACTCCCGACGGGTCTGACGCTGCGAGCGCGTCTGCCCCGCTGAGCCGCCGACCCTCCGGACGCCCATGACCCCCGCCTCAGCCCCGACACCCCCGCCCGAGCCGTCGGCTGCCGTGGGTGACTGGCACGGTGGTCAGTTCTCACCGCGGGCGGTGTGCGTCCTGTGTCCCAACCCGGGGCCGATGACGCTGGACGGCACCAACACGTGGGTGCTCCTCGAGCCCGGTGCCACCCAGGCCGTCGTCATCGACCCGGGGCCGCTCGACGAGCTGCACCTGCGGGCCGTCCTGGCCGCCGTCGAGGCGCGCGGTGCGCGGGTGGCTCAGACCCTGCTCACCCACGGCCACGCCGACCATGCCGAGGGGGCGGGCCGGTTCGCCGAGCTGACCGGTGCCCCGACGCGCGCCGTCGGCCGCGGCCACGACGACCTCGCCGACGGTGACGAGCTCCGCGTGGCCGGCCTCGAGCTGCGGGTCGTCGCCACGCCCGGACACACCGCCGACTCGCTGTCCTTCGCCCTGCCCGCCGACCACGCGCTGCTCACCGGTGACACGGTGCTCGGCCGCGGCACCACGGTGGTGGCGCACCCCGACGGTGAGCTCGCGGCATACCTCGAGAGCCTGGAGCGGATCGCGCACCTGACCGGCGACGGAGCGGTGACCGCGATCCTGCCCGGCCACGGGCCGGTGGTGCCGGACGCCGCCGCGATGGTGGCCTTCTACCGCACCCACCGTGCCGAACGGCTCGAGCAGGTGCGCCAGGCGGTCGCCGACGGCGCCTCAGGCGTGCAGCAGGTCGTCGAGCGCGTGTATGCCGACGTGCCCCGCGAGGTGTGGCCGGCCGCAGCCCTGTCGGTGGCGGCCCAGCTGGACTACCTGCGCGCGGGACCCACCGCTGAGTCGAGGTGACGCGCCGGACCCGGCGAGTTCACCTCGAACGGGGAAGGGGAGGGTCAGCGGGCGCGGCGCTTGAGGCGCTCGACGTCGAGCAGCAGGACGGCCCGCGCCTCGAGACGCAGCCACCCGCGGGTCGCGAAGTCGGCGAGCGCCTTGTTGACCGTCTCGCGGGAGGCGCCGACCAGCTGGGCGAGCTCCTCCTGGGTGAGGTCGTGCGCGACCAGCACGCCGTCCTCGACCGGCCGGCCGAAGCGCGCCGAGAGGTCGAGCAGCGCCTTGGCGACCCGGCCGGGGACGTCGGTGAACACGAGGTCGGCGAGGTTCTCGTTGGTGCGGCGCAGGCGCTGGGCGAGCGCGGCGAGCAGCACCTTGGCCACGCCGGGGCGGCCGTTGAGCAGGGTGTTGAGGTCCTCGTTGCCGACGCCCAGCAGCTGGGTCTCGGCGACGGCGGTGGCGGTCATGGTGCGCGGGCCGGGGTCGAAGAGGCTGAGCTCGCCGAACATCTCGCCGGGGCCGAGGATCGCCACGAGGTTCTCGCGGCCGTCGCGGAGCGACGCCCGAGCTTGATCTTGCCCTCGCGGATGACGTAGAGGCGGTCGCCCTGGTCGCCCTCGTGGAACAGCACGTCGCCGCGCTCGAGCCGGGTCTGCGTCATCGAGCCCAGGAGTGTCGCCGATGCCTCGTCGTCGAGAGCAGCGAACAGCGGGGCCCTTTTCACCACGTCGTGATCCACGGGCGACAGTGTGCCACGTCGGATGTCCCACTCGCCCCGTAGTCTGTGCAGGTGTCCGGAGTCGTCCCCCGCAGCCGTCTCGCAGGAGTCCCCCGTCGCGCTGACCAGGCGGGCCCGCCGCATGTACCGCGCCCTCCACGAGCGGTACCCCTACGCCCACTGCGAGCTCGACTTCGACAACCCGCTGCAGCTTCTCGTCGCGACGATCCTGTCGGCCCAGACCACCGATGTGATGGTCAACAAGGTGACGCCCGCGCTGTTCGAGCGCTACCCCGACGCCGCCGCGCTTGCCGGCGCCGACCGCGAGGCCCTCGAGACGCTGCTCAAGCCCACCGGCTTCTTCCGGGCCAAGACCAACTCGGTCATGCGGCTCGGCGCCGAGCTCGTCGAGCGGTTCGGCGGCGAGGTGCCGCCTCGGCTCAAGGACCTCGTCACGCTGCCCGGCGTGGGTCGCAAGACCGCCAACGTGGTGCTGGGCAACGCGTTCGGCATCCCGGGGATCACCGTCGACACCCACTTCGGCCGGCTCGCGCGCCGCTTCGGCTGGACCGACGAGGACGACCCCGTCAAGGTCGAGGAGGCCGTCGGGCGGCTGTTCCCCCGCAAGGACTGGACCATGCTGTCGCACGTCCTGATCTTCCACGGGCGCCGGACCTGCCACGCCCAGAAGCCCGCCTGCGGCGCCTGCCCGGTGGCGCGGCTCTGCCCGTCGTTCGGCATCGGCGAGACCGACCCGGTCAAGGCGGCGGCGCTGCTGAAGTTCGAGCTGGCCCCCGCTGCCTCCGGCCGCGACTTCCCGTATGCCGTGGGGCCGGGGCCCCTGTGACGGCAGCGGCGAGGCGGGCGCGCTCGGTGCGCCCGACGTGGCTGGACCGAGGCGTTGTCGGGCATCCGGTCCAGCGTCGCGGCGGACCAGGGCTACTTCGCGCAGTTCGCTCCGCCCCCCGAGGGTGGCCGGCGGTCGGCCGTGCTCCTGCTGTTCGGCCGCGCCGAGGGCGGTGGCGAGCACGTCGTGCTGACCGAGCGCGCGCACACGCTGCGCTCCCAGCCGGGCGACATCTCGTTCCCCGGCGGCAAGCGTGAGCCCTCCGACGCCAGCGACGCCGACGCCGCTCTGCGCGAGACGCAGGAGGAGGTCGGCATCGACCCCGGCGTCCATCGACGTCGTGGGCGAGCTGCCGGACATCTACCTGGGGCCGCGTCAGTTCGTCGTCACGCCCGTGCTGGGGTGGTGGGCCGAGCCGGGTCACGTCGACGGCATCGACGCCCGCGAGGTGCATCGGGCGGTCCAGCGCGCCGCTGGTCGCACCTGCTCGACCCGTCGGCCCGCTTCACCGTGACCCATCCCAGTGGCTACCGCGGGCCCGGGTTTCGAGGTCGATGGGCTGTTCGTCTGGGGGTTCACCGCGGGTCTGCTGTCGGCTGTGCTCGATTTCGGCGGTTTGACCGTTCCGTGGGACCGTAGCGTCGAACGGTCCGCTGCCCGAGCGCTACACAGCCCGGGGGTCGACGGGACGCGTTGACCCAGACTGCGACGGAAGGCCGGGCCTGATGTTTCTCGGACTCACGGTGCTCGACTACCTCCTCATCGTGCTGTTCATCAGCTATGCCGTGACCGGGTTCCGCCAGGGGCTGGTGGTCAGCGTGCTGTCGCTCGCGGGCTTCCTGGCTGGTGGCGCCCTGGCCATGTGGCTCGTGCCGCTGGCCATCACGCAGTGGGCCCAGCTCGGGCTCGACGCCCCTGATCCGCACCGTGGTCCTCATCGCCGGTGTCTTCATCCTCGCGTCCATCGGCCAGGCGTGGCCGTGGCCCTCGGCGGGCGGGTGCGCTCGACCCTGCGGGTCAAGCCGGCCCAGGTGTTCGACTCGGTGCTGGGCGCGATCGCCGTCGTGCTGTCCGCCGCCGTGCTCGTGTGGTTCATCGCCGGGGCGCTGCGCGGTGGCGCGCCCGGCGCCGATCGCCAAGGCCATCGGCGAGTCCCGCGTGCTGCGCACCATCGACGCGGTGGTCCCGCCGCAGACGTCCCGGCTGTTCGCCGGCTTCCGCGACGTGCTCGACCGCGAGGGCTTCCCCCGGGTGTTCGACGGGCTCCAGGCCGAGCGCATCACGCCGGTGGCGCCCTCCCGACCCGGCCGTCGCGGAGACGCCAGGGGTGCGCGCGCGGCGGACTCGATCGTCAAGATCACCGGCGTCGCCGACTCCTGCAACCGCGGCCAGGAGGGCAGCGGCTGGGTGGTGGCCCGCGACCGGGTCGTCACGAACGCCCACGTCGTGGCGGGCATGCACACGGCGACCCTGCGCATCCACGGCACCGGCCGCTCCTACACCGGCCGCGTCGTGATCTTCGACCCCAAGCGCGACCTCGCGGTCATCGACGTGCCCGGGCTGCCGGCCGACCCCCTGCGTGAGGGTGCCCGACCTGGCTCGGGGTGACACGGGCGTGGTCGCCGGTTTCCCGCTCGACGGTCCGTACCGCCTCGACGCCGCCCGGGTTCGTGACGTCGTCGACGCGCGCGGTTCCGACATCTACGGCCAGCCGGGCGCCAGCCGGGAGGTCTACTCCCTCTACGCCCACGGTGCAACCGGGCAACTCCGGCGGTCCGCTGCTGGCCCCCGACGGCCGGGTGGTCGGCGTGATCTTCGCGAAGTCGCTCGACGACCCGAGCACCGGTTATGCGCTGACCACCACCGAGGTCCAGCCCGTGCTGCAGGCCGCCGCGTCGGCGTCGACCCCGGTCAGCACCGGTTCCTGCGTCGCCGGCTGATCAGTCCGGCAGGCCGGCGAGCCAGTCGAGCAGGTGCGCCGTGACCACGTCCGGCGCCTCCTCGGGCAGGAAGTGCCCCGCGTCGGGCACGAGGTGGCGCTCGAACCGGCCGCGACACGGCCTCCACCGGCTCCACGGCGGTCCTCGGCAGCACCACCGGGTCGTGCGCGCCGTGCAGCTGGAGCACCGGGACGGTGATCGGCGTGCGCATGGACGCCGCGAAGCGCCACCCGTCCGGCCGCAGCTGGCTGCGCACCACCCACCGGTAGTACTCGGCGGCGGAGTGGGCCACGAACGGCAGCGCCATCGCCTCGGCATACAGCGTGGCCTCCTGCGGCGAGGGCCAGATGCCCTCGGGGGAGGCCCACTCGCGCAGCAGCCGCTGGACGTAGCCGCCGTTCACCGTCATCTGCCGCTCGGGCACGAAGGGGCGCTGCAGGCCCGCGAGGTAGCCGCTCGCCTTGAGCTGGGCCGGCTGGGTGAGCGAGGCCTTGCGGAACACGAGGGGGTGCGGCATCGAGACGCGACGCGACGGCTCGGGTCACGGTCGGCTGCGAGCGTGGGCATGGCCCAGGCGATCCACCCGCCCCAGCCGTGGCCGACGACGGCCGCGCGCGAGCCGCCCAGCGACCGGAGGACCGAGGCGACGTCGGTCGCGGAGGTCCGGGTGTCGTAGCCCCGGGGCGGCTTGTCGGAGGCGCCGTAGCCCCGCAGGTCCAGCGCGCACGCGCGGTAGCCCGCGTCGGCCAGCGCGCTGAGCTGGTGCCGCCAGGCCCACCAGAACTGGGGGAACCCGTGCAGCAGCAGCACGAGCGGACCCTCGCCCTGCTCGGCGACGTGGAACCTCGCGCCGTTGGCGGCGACGAACCGGTGCTCCCACGGCCCGTCGACGAGGACCAGCGAGGCGTCAAGGCTCATGAGGTCGTATGCCGTGGGCCCAGGTGGGTGACGCTCGGCTCAGGAACCGGACTTCAGGGTCGTGATGGTCGCCTGGGCGTTCTTGATGGTGCGCTCGGGCTTGCCCTTCATCGCCTTCATGCTGGAGCGCCCCACGAGCGCCAGGATGGCGGCGACGACGAACAGCAGCCCGGTCGTGATGAGGTAACCGGCCCAGACCGGGCAGCCAGATGGCGATCACGTAGGCGATGGTGTGGAAGAGGAAGATCAGGCCGAGCAGGCCGACGAACCCGGCCACCGCGAACATCGCCGCGCCCTTGCCGGCCGCCTTGGCGTCGGAGGAGATCTCGGCCTTGGCGAGCGCGATCTCGCTGCGGACGATCGTCGAGATCTCGCCTGTCGCGTCAGCGACGAGCTGACCGATGGTGCGTTCGGGCTTGTCTGGGTTGGTGCTCATGGGCCGCGCCCTCGCTTCCGTCGGTCCGTGGTGCCGGCGAACCCACCCTAGCCAGGTTGCTCTGGCCGCACATCCGAGGCCTCGAAGCAGTCGGGGATGCCGTTGCCGTCGTCGTCACGGCTCTCGCGCTCGGCGACGCCGGCGATAGACGCCGTTCCGGGTCCGCAGCACGGTCATCGCGAGCAGCGCGGAGAGCGCCGAGCCGGCCAGCACCGCCAGCTTCACGTGATCGTCGCGCGGGGTCCCCGTGCCGAACGCCAGCTCGCCGACGAGCAGCGACACCGTGAAGCCCATCCCCGCGAGCAGGGCCAGCCCGAGCACGTCCCACCACGCCAGGTCCTCGTCCAGCTCGGCGCTGGTGAAGCGGGCGAAGACCCAGGTGCCCCCGAACACGCCGACCAGCTTGCCGACCACCAGCCCCGCCACCACGCCCAGGGCTGCCGCGTCGGTGAGTCCGGCCGTGAAGCCGCCGCCCGCCACCCGCACCCCTGCGGCGAAGAAGGCGAACACGGGCACCGCGACCCCCGCCGACAGCGGCCGGAGCCGATGCTCGAAGCGTTCCGCGACGTCGACGCCCGGGCCGTGGGTGCTGAGCCGAGGGGCCCGGCCCTGCCGCACCCGAGTCCGTGGCCGGACCGGGACGGCGAGACCGAGCAGGACGCCGGCCACCGTGGCGTGGACACCGGACGCGTGGACCAGTCCCCAGGCCAGCGCTGCGAGTGGCAGGAGCAGCCACCACCGGGTGATGCGCCGCTGGACGAGCCAGGCGAAGGCGGCGAGCGGGAGCAGTGCCGCGGCCAGGAGGAGCAGGTGCAGGGAGCGGGTGTAGAAGACGGCGATGATCGTGATGGCCACGAGGTCGTCGACCACCGCGAGAGTCAGCAGGAAGCTGCGCAGGGCCGACGGCAGATGCGTGCCGATGACCGCCAGCACGGCCAGGGCGAACGCGATGTCGGTCGCGGTGGGGATCGCCCAACCGGCCAGGGCGGTGCCGCCGCCACGGAGGCTGACGGTCGCGGCATACGCGAGGGCGGGCACGGCCACGCCACACAGCGCCGCCGCCACCGGCAACGCGGCCTTGGCGGGCGTGCGCAGCTCGCCCACGAGGAACTCGCGCTTGACCTCGAGGCCGGCGACGAAGAAGAAGAGGGCGAGCAGCCCGTCGGAGGCCCACTGGCCGAGCGTGAGGTCGAGGTGCAGCGAGGAGGGGCCGATGGCACGGTCGCGCAGCAGCTCGTAGCCGTGGAGCGCCGGCGTGTTGGCCCACACCAGCGCGGCCACGGCCGCGACGAGCAGCAGGGCGCCCCCGACCGTCTCGGTGCGCAGCGCGGCGGCCACCCGCTGGGCCTCGGCCCAGGTGGTCCTGGTGAACAGGCGCGCGCGTGAGGGGCGTGAGGTCATCGGCGTCTCAGCCTGGTAGGCGAGCGGCCTCGCGCAGCGCCGTGAACATCGCGGCCAGCTCGGCCTCGACGTCCTCGCCGGCGGTGACCTCGCCCTGCTGGGTCAGCGTCTGCTCGAAGGCCAGCCCGGGCGCATCGACGACGGTCATCTTCAGCCGCTCGAGCGTCTGGCGCAGCGCGGACCGGGCGAAGTGCGCGCCGCGCCAGCCGTAGCCCACGCAGGCCACGGGGAGCCCGTCCCACTCGGCATACAGGAAGTCGATGGCGTTCTTGAGTGCGGCGTTGTAGCCGCGGTTGTACTCCGGCATCACGAGCTACCAGCGCGTCGGTGGCGCGCATCGCGGCGGACCAGCGCCGGGTGTGCTCGTGGACGTAGTGGCCGTCGGCCGGCTGGCCCGGCTCGTCGAGGAAGGGCAGAGCCAGCTCGCGCAGGTCGTGCACCGTGGTCTCGAAGTCACCGGGCACCCGCTCGACCACCCACTGGGCGACCAGGTGGCCGATGCGCTGCGGGCGGGTACTCGCGACGACGACAGACAGGCGGGGCATGCCCGAAGTCTCGCACCATGGGCAGGCCGAGCGGCCGGGGCAGCCGGGGCAGGTCAGAGGCCCTTGTCCCGATCCGGATCCGACCCTCTACACTTCCACTGAACAGAAAGAAAAGTCCACGATACGGAAATCGTCGCATGGAGGCGTCAGTATGTCCGCACCGAGTCCCGGGTACTCCATCACCGTGCGGGCCGTCGCGCCCGCCGCCATCGACACGACGGGCATCGTCGCCGCGGCGGTGGCGCAGGCCGGTGGCTCGCTGACGGCGCTGGACGTGGTCGAGTCCCGGGCCGACAGCCTGGTCGTCGACGTCACCTGCAACGCGTCCTCGGCCGAGCACGCCGACCAGATCACCGCCCAGATCGCGGCGCTGCCCGGGGTCACCGTGCGCAACGTCAGCGACCGCACCTTCCTGCTCCATCTCGGCGGCAAGCTCGAGGTCGTCCCGAAGGTGCCGCTCAAGCACCGCGACGACCTGTCTCGGGCGTACACCCCGGGCGTGGCCCGGGTGTGCCTGGCCATCGCGGCCAACCCGGACGACGCGCGGCGCCTGACGATCAAGCGCAACACGGTCGCCGTCGTCACCGACGGCTCTGCAGTGCTCGGCCTCGGCAACATCGGGCCGGCCGCGGCGCTGCCGGTCATGGAGGGCAAGGCGGCCCTGTTCAAGCAGTTCGCCGGAGTCGACGCGTGGCCGGTGTGCCTGGACACCCAGGACGCCGACGAGATCGTCGCCATCGTCAAGGCACTGGCGCCTGTCTACGGCGGGGTGAACCTCGAGGACATCTCGGCGCCCCGCTGCTTCGAGATCGAGGCGCGGCTGCGCGCCGAGCTGGACATCCCCGTCTTCCACGACGACCAGCACGGCACCGCGATCGTGGTGCTGGCGGCGCTGACCAACGCGCTGCGCGTGGTGGACAAGAAGCTCGAGGACGTGCGGATCGTCGTCTCGGGAGTGGGCGCCGCCGGGCACGCCATCATCCGGCTGCTCGCCGCGCAGGGCGTTCGCGACATCGTCGGCTGTGACCGGCACGGCGCCCTCGACCCGGATGCCGACCACAGCGACGAGTTCCGTGGCTGGATCGCCCGCAACACCAACCCCTCGGGCACTCGGGGCACGCTCAAGCAGGTGCTCGCCGGCGCCGACGTCTTCATCGGCGTCTCGGCGCCCAACCTGCTCGACGGCGACGACATCGCGACGATGGCCGAGCGGTCGGTCGTCTTCGCGCTCGCGAACCCCGACCCCGAGGTCGACCCGGTGGCCGCGAGCCGCCACGCCGGAGTCGTCGCCACCGGCCGCTCGGACTACGCCAACCAGATCAACAACGTCCTCGCCTTCCCCGGCTTCTTCCGGGGTCTGCTCGACGCGGGGGTCAGCGACATCACCGACGAGATGATGATCGCCGCGGCGACCGCGATCGCCGACTGTGTCCGCCCCGGCGAGCTCAACGCCAGCTACATCGTCCCCAGTGTCTTCGACCCCGAGATCGCCCCGGCGGTCGCGGCCGCGGTGCGTGGGGCGGCGGGCTTCCACGGCCATCACCCCGAGACCACCGAGGGAGCGCACCGATGACCCCCCAGCTCGACGTGCAGGGACTCGCTGCAGAGCTCGACGCCCGGCTGGCCGAGGCGGATGCCGCACTCGCGCACCAGTTCCCGGGTGAGCGACCAGGGCGCCAACCCGTGCACACCGTCTATGTCCCGGCCGACCGCTATGAGGCCGGGCTCGTCTCCCGGTGGCGCGACGAGGCGCTGGCCGTGCTCTCCGAGCACGCCGGTGACCCCGACCAGGCGGCGGACGCGTTCGGCGTCCCCGCCGACCTGGTCGCCGACGCCTACCCCCGGATGCGCGCCAAGCTGGAGTCGGAGCCGGTCGAGGACCTGCGGATCGACTTCGAGGACGGCTACGGCGTACGCGACGACGCCGAGGAGGACGCCGCGGTCGACGCCGCCGCCGCGGCCCTGCTGGAGGCCGTCGACGCGGGACGGGGAGCGCCCTTCTCCGGCATCAGGTTCAAGAGCTTCGAGGCGCCGACGCGGGCCCGCGGAGTCCGTACTCTCGCCCGGTTCGTCGAGGCGGTCGCCCGCGAGGGCTCGCTCCCCGACGGGTTCGTGGTCACGCTGCCCAAGGTGACCTCCGTCGAGCAGGTGGAGTCCATGGTGGTCGCCTGCGAGCGCATCGAGGCCGGGCTCGGCCTGGCCGACGGCGCCCTGCGGTTCGAGGTGCAGGTCGAGACGCCGCAGGCGATCTGCGGCCCGGACGGCACCGCGCTCGTGGCGCGGATGGTCCACGCCTCGGGTGGCCGGTGCACCGGCCTGCACTACGGCACCTACGACTACTCCGCGTCCTGTGGCATCGCCGCGGCATACCAGTCCATGGAGCACCCGGCGGCCGACCACGCCAAGGCCGTCATGCAGGTGGCCGCGGCCGGCACCGGGCGTGCGCCTCTCCGACGGGTCCACCAACGTGCTCCCGGTGGGCGGTCGCGACGACGTCCTGGCCGCGTGGCGCCTCCATGCCCGCCTGGTGCGCCGCTCGCTGGAGCGCGGCTACTACCAGGGCTGGGACCTGCATCCGGCCCAGCTGCCGAGCCGCTATCTCGCCACCTACGCCTTCTACCGTGAGGGGCTGGGGGCGGCGGCCGAGCGCCTGCGGAACTATGTGGGCCGGGTCGACTCGGGCGTCATGGACGAGCCGGCCACGGCGCGGGCCCTGTCGGACTTCGTCGTGCGCGGGCTCGACTGTGGCGCGGTGGACGAGCTGGAGGTCAAGCAGCTCACCGGTCTCGACCGCGGCGCGATCGACCGGCTGGCCCGCCGCTGACGGGCTGAGAGACGGCGGCTGCGCCGCGCGGGTAGGTTGGCGTCATGCGCGTGCGGGTCGAGTTCACGACCGAGCCCTTCCACGGTGAGGATGACGCCCACCTGCCGGCGCACGTCACCGCCGCCGCGGACGCCCTGACGTATGCCGGCCTGTCGCCCGACCTCGGCCCGCTCGGCACGTCTGTCGCGGGGGACTCCAGGCAGGTGGTCCCGGCCGTGGCCCACGCGATCCAGGCGGCCCTGGAGAGCGGCGCGACCCGGGTGACCCTGCAGGTGGAGCGCGACGCCGATGCCTGAGAGCGGGGCTCCGGCGCGCACGCCCGCCGCGCGACACGGTGGAGCTGGCGCTCGCCCCTCTGCTGCAGCGGGTGGGGGCCGAGGTCGTGCACGACGAGCCGAGGGCCGAGGACATCCCCATCGAGTGGCTGGGGGAGACGCTCTTCCATGTGCGGCTCGCCGGCGGCGCCCCGAGCGCCCTGCGGCGCCGGCGGTGAGCCGGGCGCCGAGTCGAGCCCACCGACCTGACCGGAGGTCTGGCGCGGCTCATCGCCGCGGTCGAGGAGGAGCTGGGCGGTCCGCTGGCCACCCTGTCGCGGCCCGAGAAGCAGCACGCCGTGCGGCTCCTGGAGGAGCGGGGCGCGTTCGAGATGCGCCGCAGCGCCGAGACCGTGGCCGAGGCGCTCGGCCTGACCCGGTTCACCGTCTACAACTACCTCAACCGGGTCCGGGGTGCGGCCGACGAGGCCATCTCCTGATTTCTTCAACAAACTGTTGACGCAGAGTTCGCGGCCGTCCTATCGTTCCATCATTCGTAAATAGCTTTCCGCCATTCGGAAGTTTCGCGCTGATCCCGCGCACCCGGCATACGGCTGACCGCCGCCCGCCTCCCTCGCACCGGCCCCGTTCGGGCCACCACTGCGTCCCTTCTCGGGCCTTCCAGGAGCACCGCATGAGCTTCGTCCTCGGACCCAACCAGTACGGCAAGGCGGAGAACCGCGTCGTCCGCATCTACCGCGACACCGACCGCCACGAGATCCGCGACCTCAACGTCTCCACCGCCCTGCGTGGGGACTTCCGGGCCGCGCACGAGGTCGGAGACCAGGCCAACGTCCTGCCGACCGACACCCAGAAGAACACCGCCTTCGCCTTCGCCAAGCAGCACGGCGTGAGCTCCCCGGAGGACTACGCGCTCGCGCTGGGGCAGCGCTTCCTCGACGTCACCCCGGCCGCCACGGCGAGCCGGATCGAGGTGGAGGAGTACCCGTGGGACCGCATCGACGTCGGGGGCGCCGGTCACGACCACGCCTTCGTCCGGCGCGGAGGTGAGTCGCGCACGACCGTCGTCACGCGCGACCGCTCCGGCGCCACGCCTCGGGTGTGGGTCGTCTCGGGGATCAAGGACCTCGTCGTCCTCAAGTCCACCGGCTCGGAGTTCAAGGGCTTCCTCAAGGACGAGTACACGACGCTGCCCGAGGCCGACGACCGCATCCTCGCGACCTCGCTCGTGGCGCGCTGGCGCTACGAGTCGGTGGACGGCGTCGACTGGAACGGCTCGTTCCAGTCGATCCGGCAGGACCTGCTCGAGACGTTCGCGACGACCTACAGCCGCGCGCTGCAGGAGAGCCTGTATGCCATGGGCTCGGCGGTGCTCAAGAACCACCCCGAGGTCGCCGAGATCACGTTCTCGGCGCCCAACAAGCACCACTTCCTCGTCGACCTCTCGCCGTTCGGCGTCGAGAACGACGGCGAGGTGTTCATCGCCGCGGACCGCCCGTACGGCCTCATCGAGGCCACCGTGCAGCGCGAAGGCGGCTCCGAGCCTGGCGACGCCTGGCTGACCGTTCCCGGATTCTGCTGAGGCTGAAGGAGATTCACATGTCCACTGTCGAGACCGCGCCGGGGCCTGCCGGCGCCGCCGGGCCCGCCGCGCGCACCCGCCCCTCCCGTCACCCGGTCGACGAGCTCCTGCCCGCGCCGAAGCTCGCCGTCTACGGCTTCCAGCACGTGCTCGCGTTCTACGCGGGCGCCGTCATCGTGCCGATCCTGCTGGCCAACGCCATCGGGCTCAGCACGAGCGAGCTGATCCACCTCATCAACGCCGACCTGTTCACCTGCGGCATCGCCTCGATCATCCAGTCCGTGGGGTTCTGGAAGGTCGGGGTCCGCCTGCCGCTGCTGCAGGGCGTGACCTTCACCGCCGTCTCGCCGATGATCGCGATCGGCACGGCTGCCCACGGCGGCACCCAGGGGCTGCTCGTCATCTACGGCGCGGTCATCGTGGCCGGCCTGTTCACCTTCCTCATCGCGCCGTACTTCAGCCGGCTGATCCGGTTCTTCCCGCCGGTGGTGACCGGGTCGGTCATCACGATCATCGGGCTGGCGCTGCTTCCGGTGGCTGCTGCCGACGCCGCGGGCGGCGCCGGGCCCACCCTCAACCCCGGCAGTGGCCGCAACCTCGCCTACGCGCTCGGCACCCTGGCGCTCATCGTCGCGATCCAGCGGGTCTTCAAGGGCTTCATGGCCACGGTGGCCGTGCTGGTCGGTCTGGTCGTCGGCACGCTGGTCGCCTGGACCCTGGGCGACGCGCACTTCGACAGCGTCTCGGGGTCGGGCTGGCTCGGCGTCACGACGCCGTTCCACTTCGGCTGGCCGCGGTTCTCCGTCGCGGCGATCATCTCGATGGTCGTCGTCATGCTCATCACGGCGGTCGAGACGACGGGCGACGTGTTCGCGACCGGCGAGATCGTGGAGAAGCGCATCGGCCGCGAGGACATCGCCCGCGCCCTGCGGGCCGACGGCCTGGCCACCATGATCGGCGGGGTCTTCAACTCCTTCCCCTACACCTGCTTCGCCGAGAACGTCGGCCTGGTGCGGCTGACCCGGGTCAAGAGCCGGTATGTCGTGGCCACCGCCGGGCTGATCATGATCGTCATCGGCCTCATCCCCAAGGCGGGCGCGATCGTCGCGGGGATCCCCCACCCCGTCCTGGGTGGCGCGGCCCTGGCGATGTTCGCGACCGTGGCCGTCGTGGGGTTCCAGACGTTGTCGCGGGTGGACTTCCACGACCACCGCAACGTGGTCATCGTGGCGACCAGTGTCGGCCTGGCCATGTACGTCACGGCCCAGCCCGATGTCGCCAAGGCGGTGCCCCAGTGGGCGCAGATCATCCTCGGCTCGGGCATCACGCTCGGCTCGATCACGGCCATCGTCCTGAACCTGCTGTTCCACCACGTCGGCACCAGCCGCGGACCGGCCGTGGCGGGTGCGCCCGGGTCGCTCATCCGGCTGAGCGAGGTCAACGAGATGTCGCGAGAGGCGTTCGTGGAGACCTTCGGTGGGCTGTTCCAGGGGCCGCGGTGGGCGGTCGAGCGGGCCTACGACTCCCGGCCGTTCGCCGACACCATCGACCTGCGGCGCGCGTTCCAGGAGGCGCTGTTCTCGGCCACCGAGGACGAGCAGCGGCACCTCATCGACGCCTACCCCGACCTCGGCGCCGACAGCGTGGCCGAGGGTGACGAGGGCGAGGGTTCGCTGCGCGACCAGTCCACGCTGGGGCTGACCCGCCTGGACGACAAGGCCCACGGCGAGCTGGCCGAGCTCACCAGCCAGTACCGCGACCGGTTCGGGTTCCCGCTCGTCACCTGCGTGCGAGACCGCGACTCCTTCGACCAGGTGGTGCGCGCCGGCTGGCAGCGGCTCAACAGCTCCCAGGCCCAGGAACACGCCGCCGCCCTCGTGGAGATCGCCAAGATCGCCGGGTACCGCTTTGATGACCTCGTGGCCGACGCCAACCCGATCCACTCGGCGCGCGCCCGGTTCGTCACCGACTGAGGTGGAGGAAGCGATGACGGTCGATGCGTTCAACGCGCTGCCCGACGAGGAGGCCGACGCGCGGCTGCGGGCCTGCCTGCCGGTGGGCCGGTGGGTGGAGACGGTGCGCAACGGCCGGCCGTATGCCGGGTGGCCGGCCCTCGAGGGCGCGGCGCGCGGGGCGGCGGGCGAGCTCTCCGACGACGAGCTCGCCCGCGCCCTCGCCGGGCACCCCCGCATCGGCGAACGAGCCTCCGGGCCCGACCATGAGCCCGAGCTCAGCCGTCGCGAGCAGTCCGGGGTCGACGCCTCCGACGGGGAGGTGGCGCGGGCGCTCGCCGAGGGCAACGCGGCATACGAGAAGCGGTTCGACCGGGTGTTCCTCATCCGGGCGGCCGGCCGGTCGGCGGGCGAGATCCTCGAGGAGCTCCGGCGCCGCCTCGCCAACGACGACGAGACCGAACGCGAAGAGACCGTGACCCAGCTGCGCGAGATCGCGCTGCTCCGACTGCGACAGGTGGTCTCGTGATGGGAACGCTCAGCACCCACGTCCTGGACACGAGCCTGGGCCGGCCGGCGGCGGGGATCGGGGTCGTCCTCGAGTCGCACGGACGGCACTGTCCTCGGGCAGGGCTGCACCGACGGCGACGGCAGGGTCGGCACCATCGGTCCCGAGCGGCTGGACCCCGGCGAGTACCGGCTGCGGTTCGCCACGGGTGACTACTTCGCGGCTCGCGGCGAGGTGGGCTTCTATCCCGAGGTGGTCGTCGTCTTCACCGTCGCCGACGGGTCCGAGCACTACCACGTGCCGGTGCTGCTCAGCCCGTACGGCTTCTCCACCTACCGCGGCAGCTGACGCCTCGTCCTCGTCCGCACCCGACCCACCCCTGACCCCCGGCACGAACGTCTGCTTGCAGAGGTTCCTGCCGGGAGACCAGGTTGCAACCTGGGTGGCGGGCAGCAAGGTCTGCAAGCAGAGGTTGCTGCCGACGGCGGATATATCCGGGCCACGGGCGTCAGGGCGGTTGACCGGGCGCCGGGCTTCGGCCTAGCCTCTCACTAATCGGAAAAAAGATTCCACGATACGAAATCGGAGATGGTCCCATGACCGACCACGGACTGCGCTACGAGGTGAACTGCTCGATCCTGTTCACCGAGCTGCCGCTGCTCGAGCGACCGGCGGCGGCCAAGGCGGCGGGTTTCGACGCCATCGAGCTCTGGTGGCCCTGGCCGGACCAGCCCGTCCCGGCCGACCGCGACGTCGACGCCCTGGTCCGGGCGGTCGAGGACGCGGGCGTGCAGCTCGTCGGCCTCAACTTCTTCGCCGGCGACCTGGCCGGCCCCGACTGCGGGGTGCTGTCCGTCCCCGACCGCGTCCAGCAGTTCCGCGACAACGTCGACGTGACCGTCGGCATCGGTGAGCGCCTCGGGGTGGGCGCGTTCAACGCCCTCTTCGGCAACCGGGTCGAGGGTGCCTCGGCGCAGCAGCAGGACGAGCTCGGCCGCGAGTCGATCGCCATGGCTGCCAAGGCTGCCGACCGGATCGGCGCGACCGTGCTCGTGGAGTCGGTGAGCGGCCCCAAGCCGTACCCGCTGCGCACCGCCGCCGACTCCGTCGCGGTCGTCGACGACGTCCGCGCGGCCGGCGCCGCCAATGTCGGCTTCCTGCTCGACCTCTACCACCTCGCCGCCAACGGCGACGACCTCGACGCCGCGATCACGCAGTTCGCCGACCGCACGGCGCACGTGCAGATCGCCGACGCCCCCGGCCGCGGCGAGCCCGGCACCGGCGACCTCGACCTCCAGCGCCACCTCGGTCACCTCGCCCGCAGAGGGTATGCCGGGTGGGTCGGCCTCGAGTACAAGCCCACCACCGCGACCACCCCCGACAGCTTCGGCTGGCTGCCGCGCGAGCGCCGCGGTCCGACCTTCCGAGCACTCCGAACGCCTTCAGGAGAACGCAATGAGCACCATCGCCTTCATCGGACTCGGCATCATGGGCAGCCCCATGGCGGTCCACCTCCAGAACGCCGGCCACCAGGTCGTCGGCTACAACCCCTCGCCCGAGAAGGCCAAGCCCCTCGTGGACGCGGGCGGCACGGCGGCCGGCTCGATCGCCGAGGCGGTCCGCGAGGCCGACGTGGTCGCGGTCATGGTGCCCGACAGCCCCGACGTGCAGGACGTGCTGACCGGCGAGGACGGCGTCTTCGCCCACGCCAAGGAGGGCACGCTCGTCATCGACTTCTCGAGCATCCGTCCCGACGTCACCGTCGAGCTCGCGAAGGTGGCCCAGGACAAGGGTTTCCGGCTGCTCGACGCACCCGTCTCCGGTGGCGAGGCCGGCGCCAAGAACGCCGCCCTGTCGATCATGGTGGGCGGGGACAAGGCCGACTTCGAGGCGGCCCGCGAGGTCTTCGACGCCGTCGGCAAGACCGTCGTCCACGTCGGCGGCAACGGCGCGGGCCAGACCGTCAAGGCGGCCAACCAGCTCATCGTCGCCGCCAACATCCAGGCGCTCGCCGAGGCGGTCGTCTTCCTCGAGGCGTACGGCGTCGACCTCGAGGCAGCGCTCGACGTGCTCGGCGGGGGCCTGGCCGGCTCCAAGGTGCTCGACCAGAAGCGCACGAACATGGCGACCAAGAGCTTCGAGCCCGGCTTCCGGATCGACCTGCACCACAAGGACCTCGGCATCGTGACGTCGGCGGCCCGCGAGGCCGGTGTCGTCGTACCGCTCGGTGGCCTCGTCGCCCAGCTCATGGCCTCCGCCCGAGCCAACGGCGACGGCGGCCTCGACCACTCGGCGCTGCTGCGCGGGGTCGAGCGCCTCTCCGGCCGCCTCGACCCCCTGACCCAGCCACCCGGCATACCCACACGCTGTGAAGCACAGACCAGGAGCACCACCATGGCACGCATGACAGCGGCCCAAGCGGCCGTCGAGATCCTCAAGAGGGAAGGCGTGACGAACGTCTTCGGACTGCCCGGAGCGGCGATCAACCCCTTCTACAAGGCGATGAAGACCAACGGCGGTCTGCACCACACGCTCGCGCGTCACGTCGAGGGCGCCTCGCACATGGCCGAGGGCTACACCCGCGCCAAGGCCGGCAACATCGGCGTCTGCATCGGCACGAGCGGCCCGGCGGGCACCGACATGATCACGGGTCTCTACTCCGCCAGCGCCGACTCGATCCCGATCCTCTGCATCACCGGCCAGGCGCCGGTGGCCAAGCTGCACAAGGAGGACTTCCAGGCGGTCGACATCGCCTCGATCGCCAAGCCGCTGACCAAGATGGCGGTGACGGTCCTGGAGCCGGCGCAGGTGCCGGGCACGTTCCAGCAGGCGTTCCACCTCATGCGCTCCGGGCGTCCGGGGCCGGTCCTCATCGACCTGCCGATCGACGTCCAGATGGCCGAGATCGAGTTCGACGTCGAGACCTACGAGCCGCTGCCCGTCTACAAGCCGGCCGCCACGCGGGCCCAGGTCGCCAAGGCGCTCGACCTCCTGGAGGCGAGCGAGCGGCCGCTCATCGTGGCCGGCGGCGGCATCATCAACGCCGACGCCGCCGACCTGCTCGTCGAGCTGGCCGAGCTCACCGGTGTGCCGGTCGTCCCCACCCTCATGGGCTGGGGCGCCATCCCCGACGACCACGAGCTCAACGCCGGCATGGTGGGTCTCCAGACGAGCCACCGCTACGGCAACGCGACGATGCTGGAGTCCGACTTCGTCCTGGGCATCGGCAACCGGTGGGCCAACCGGCACACCGGCGACGTCGACACCTACACGCGCGGGCGCACCTTCGTGCACGTCGACATCGAGCCCACCCAGATCGGGCGCGTCTTCGCCCCGGACTACGGCATCGTCTCGGACGCCAAGGCCGCGCTGCAGCTGTTCGTCGAGGTGGCGCGCGAGCGCCGTGACGCCGGCCGCCTGCCCGACCGAGCGGAGTGGGCCGAGTCGTGCCGCGAGCGCAAGCGGACGATGTGGCGCAAGACGAACTTCGACGTCACGCCGGTCAAGCCGCAGCGGGTCTACCAGGAGATGAACCGCGCCTTCGGCAAGGACGTCCGCTACGTCTCCACCATCGGCCTCTCCCAGATCCAGGCCGCCCAGCTGCTGCACGTCTACAAGGACCGCCACTGGATCAACGCCGGCCAGGCCGGACCGCTGGGCTGGACCGTCCCGGCCGCGCTCGGCGTCGCCACCGCAGACCCGACGAGCACCGTCGTCGCGCTCTCCGGCGACTACGACTTCCAGTTCATGATCGAGGAGCTCGCCGTCGGGGCGCAGTTCAACATCCCCTACATCCACGTCCTCGTGAACAACGCCTACCTCGGCCTCATCCGCCAGTCCCAGCGCGGGTTCGACATGGACTACTGCGTCCAGCTGTCGTTCGACAACGTCAACTCGCCCGAGGTGAGCGGCTACGGTGTCGACCATGTCAAGGTCGCCGAGGGGCTGGGCTGCAAGGCGATTCGGGTCTTCGACCCCGAGGAGATCTACCCGGCCCTCGAGAAGGCCAAGGGCCTCGCGCAGGAGTACAAGGTGCCCGTCGTCGTCGAGGTCATCCTGGAGCGGGTCACCAACGTCTCGATGGGGCTGTCCATCGACAGCGTCACCGAGTTCGAGGAGCTTGCCGCCAGCGGCGCGGACGCCCCGACGGCCCTGTTCGCGAACCTGGACTAGGACCTCGCGATGACCCGGGTCCTGCTCGCCCCTGACAAGTTCAAGGGCAGCCTGACGGCAGTGCAGGTCGCCGACCACCTGGCGGCGGGCCTGCGGTCGGTGCTGCAGGACGTCGAGGTCCAGGTCGTGCCGGTGGCCGACGGCGGCGACGGCACGCTCGCGGCCGCCGAGGCGGCCGGGCTTCGCCCGGGTCCAGACCACCGCCACCGGACCGACCGGTATGCCGCGTGCCTGCTCCTTCGGTCTGCGCGGCACCGAGGCGGTCGTCGAGCTCGCCGAGATCTCCGGACTGGGGCAGCTGCCCGACGGGCGTTCGGACCCGTTGGGAGCGACCAGCCGGGGGACCGGCGAGCTGGTCGCCGCAGCCCTCGAGGCCGGTGCGCGCCGCGTCGTCATCGGGATCGGCGGCAGCGCCTGCACCGACGGTGGCGCTGGGCTCCTCGAGGCCCTCGGGGCTCGCATCACCGACCGCCTCGGGGCAGCCGATCCGGCCAGGGGGCGCTGGGCTCGCCTCGGCCCACCGGCTCGACCTGACCGGGCTGCACCCCGCCCTGGCCGACACCGAGGTGGTCGTCGCCTGCGACGTCGACAACCCGCTCACCGGGTCTCGTGGCGCGGCTGCCGTCTACGGGCCTCAGAAGGGCGCCGGACCGCAGGACGTCGAGGTGCTGGACTCGGCCCTGACCCACTGGGCCGACCTCGTCGCCGATGCCACGGGAGCGGACCACCGCGACGACCCGGGCGCGGGCGCGGCCGGCGGGGTCGGCTTCGGTCTGATCGCCGTGCTGGGCGCCGTGACCCGACCGGGTGCGGAGCTGGTCTTCGAGCTGACCGGGCTTCGCGACGCCCTGTCCGGAGCCGCGCTCGTGGTGACAGGGGAGGGGTCGCTGGACGCACAGACGCTGCACGGCAAGGCGCCCGCGGCCGTGGCGGCAGCCGCCCGGGACAAGGGCATCCCCGTCGTCGCCGTCGCGGGTCGAGTGGCCCTGTCGGCGGGTGAGCTGGCCGCGGCCGGCATCGGCGCGGCATACGCGCTCGTCGACGAGGCAGAGCGACCACGCGAGACCTTCGAGTCCCCCGGTCCGCTCCTCGAGCGCATCGGCGCCCGCATCGCACGTGAGCAGCTGGGAGGCGCGTCATGAGGCCCGAGGTCGTGATCCGTGCGGCTCGCGCCGTGGTGGACGGTGCGGAGACCGGCGTCACGCTCTCCCTCGCCGGGGGGCGCATCGTCGCGGTCGACCCCCTCGACGCCACCGTCGAGGCCGATCGCGTCGTCGAGCTCGCCGACGACGAGGTCCTGCTGCCCGGCCTGGTGGACGCACACGTCCATGTCAACGAGCCGGGTCGCACCGACTGGGAGGGGTTCGCCAGCGCCACGCGGGCGGCCGCGGCGGGCGGTGTCACGACCATCATCGACATGCCGCTCAACAGCATCCCGCCGACCGTGTCCGTCGCTGCCCTGGACGAGAAGCGAGCCGTCGCGCGGGACCAGGCCTATGTCGATGTGGGCTTCTGGGGCGGGGCCGTCCCCGGCAACGTCCCCGAGCTCAGGGCCATGCACGACGCGGGCGTCTTCGGGTTCAAGTGCTTCCTGCTCCACTCCGGGGTGGACGAGTTCCCCCACCTGTCGCCGAGTGAGCTGCGCGAGGCGCTCGCCGAGGCGGCCACGTTCGACGGGCTCGTCATCGTCCATGCCGAGGATCCCGACACCATCGACGGAGCGCCCCCGCCCGAGGGCCGTGCGTATGCCGGCTTCCTCGGGTCCCGGCCCAAGGTGGCCGAGGAGCGCGCCATCTCGCTCGTGGTCGACGCCGCCCGCGAGACCGGCGCCCGGGCCCACATCCTGCATCTGTCCGACGCCGACGCGCTGCCGCTCCTGGCCGACGCCCGCGCCTCGGGGGTTCGGGTCTCGGTCGAGACCTGCCCCCACTACCTGACCCTCGAGGCCGAGGAGATCCCTGACGGGGCAACGCAGTTCAAGTGCTGCCCGCCGATTCGCGACCACGCCAACCGCGACCGGCTGTGGGCCGGACTGGCCGACGGCACGATCGCGACGATCGTCTCCGACCACTCGCCCTGCACCGAGGACCTCAAGCGTCTCGACACGGGCGACTTCGGCGAGGCCTGGGGTGGCATCGCGGGTCTGCAGCTCGGGCTGCCGGCCATCTGGACCGAGGCGCGGCGGCGTGGTCACTCGCTCGCCGACGTCGTCCGCTGGATGGCGCGAGGACCGGCGGACCAGGTCGGGCTGGCCGACCGCGGCCGGATCGCGGTGGGCGCCACCGCCGACCTCGTCGTGTTCGCTCCCGACGAGGACTTCACCGTCGACGTGGCCGCCCTGCACCACAAGAACCCCGTGTCGGCCTATGCCGGCCGCACCCTGACCGGCACCGTCCGCCGCACCTGGCTGGCCGGCATACCGGTCGACATCGACGCCGCCCCACGGGGCCGGCTCCTGAGGAGAGGACAGTCATGACGACCCCCCGCTACTACGCCCCCACGGGTGGGCTGCCGGCCCAGACGGACCTCACCACCGACCGCGCCACGTTCACCGAGGCGTATGCCGTGCTGCCGCGGGGCACGATGCGCGACATCGTCACGAGCAACCTGCCGTTCTGGGAGGGCACCCGCCTGTGGGTGATCGCGCGGCCGCTGTCGGGCTTCGCCGAGACGTTCTCGCAGTACATCGTCGAGGTGTCGCCGGGCGGCGGATCGGACCGTCCCGAGCTGGACCCGGCCGCCGAGGGCGTCGTCTTCGTCGTGGGGGGCACGCTGAGCGTGACCATCGCAGGCTCCCGGCACGAGCTGGGCCCCGGCGGCTACGCGTTCGTGCCGCCGGGCACCGACTGGCAGGTGCGCAACGACGGCGGCGAGCCCGCGCAGTTCCACTGGGTCCGCAAGGCCTACGAGCGGGTGGAGGGCATCGAGGTGCCCGAGGCGTTCGTGACCAACGAGGTGGACGTGCCGGGCGGGGAGATGCCGGGCACCGAGGGACGGTGGCGCACGCAGCGGTTCGTCGACCCGGCCGACGTGCGGCACGACATGCACGTCAACATCGTCAGCTTCGAGCCCGGGGGAGTGATCCCCTTCCCCGAGACCCACGTGATGGAGCACGGTCTCTACGTGCTCGAGGGCAAGGCCGTCTACCTGCTCAACAACGACTGGGTCGAGGTGCAGGAGGGCGACTTCATGTGGCTGCGCGCCTTCTGCCCCCAGGCCTGCTATGCCGGTGGGCCCGGGCGGTTCCGCTACCTTCTCTACAAGGACGTCAACCGTCACGCCAAGCTGAGCCGTCAGTTCGTGTAGCGGGGACAAGGGGCGGGGCATGATGGTCGGAGTCGCAGCGTTCGCCATCCGGGTGTGCCCATGAACCAGCCCCGCCGCCAGTCCGGCATCGTCAGCCTGCTGATGCGCGAGGACGCCTACGTGTCCGGCCCTCAGGTGCTCTCGGAGCTGCGGCGGGTCATCGCCTCCGGCCAGGTTCCGCCCGGCAGCCCGATCCCGCTGGACGATGTTGCGGCGTTCTTCGGGGTCAGCCTGATCCCGGTGCGTGAGGCGCTGAAAACCCTTCTGGGAGAGGGGCTTCTGGAGCACCAGCCTCGGCTGGGCTACACCGTGACGGCCCTGTCACAGGCCGAGCTGGACGAGCTCTACGTCGTGCGTGGCGCGCTCGAGGCGGCGGCACTGGAGGCGGCCGTCCGACAGTCGACCGATGCCGACCACGAGCGTGCCACCGCGGTCCACGCGCAGCTCATGGCGGCGGTCGCCGCGGGCGACGCCCCGGTGTTCCAGCGCGCCAGCCGTGAGTTCCACGCTGCCCTGCTGGCGCCCTGCCGTATGCCGCGCCTGCTGCACATGCTCGACATCGCCTGGAACGTCACGGAGCCCGTCCAGACCATGATGCGGGTCAGCGGCGAGGAGCGCACCGCCATGACCAGGGACCACGAGCTGATGCTCGCCGCGTTCGTCGGGCGCGACGCCGCTCGGCTCAAGGCTGCCGCCGAAGAGCACCACCAGCGCCTGACCGTCTGCGTCTCGCGCCTCAGCGCCGGCTGAGAGCGCCTCACATATACCCGGATATACGGTTCAAAGCCTTATGCCTCAACGGATCCGCTCCTAGCGTTCTTGCAAGACATTCTGCGGGAGACCGCGGCAGGACAAAGGAGTCCGATGAGCACCACACAGACGTTCTTCGAGGACGAGGAGGCGGCCGCCCAGGCCGGCTTCGCGACCCACCACGGCGAGCACGACCATGGCGCGGGGACGGGGCTCATCAAGCCGTCGTACGACCCGCGCCTGGCCAACGAGGACCTGGCTCCCCTGCGGGAACAGACGTGGTCCTGGTACAACATCTTCGCGTTCTGGATGTCCGACGTGCACAGCGTCGGCGGCTACATCACCGCAGGCAGCCTGTTCGCGCTGGGCCTGACGAGCTGGCAGGTGTTCATCTGCCTCATCGTCGGCATCACCATCGTGCTGTTCTTCTGCAACCTCGTGGCCAAGCCGAGCCAGCGGACGGGCGTCCCGTACCCCGTGATCTGTCGGTCCGTGTTCGGAGTGCTGGGCGCCAACATCCCGGCCATCATCCGCGGCCTCATCGCCGTGGCCTGGTACGGCATCCAGACCTACCTGGCCTCGGCCTCGCTCGACATCCTGCTCGTGCGGATGTTCCCGGGCCTGGCGCCCTACGCCGACCTCGGCCAGCACGGCATGCTCGGCCTGTCGACGCTCGGCTACGTCACGTTCGCCATCCTGTGGGTCGCCCAGGCCGCCGTCTTCTGGAGCGGGATGAACACCATCCGCAAGTTCATCGACTTCGCCGGACCTGCGGTCTACGTCGTCATGGTGGGGCTGTGTGTCTACCTGCTGGCCAAGGCCGGCTGGAGCGTCAACCTCAACCTGTCGAACCACCACCTCAGCGGCACCCAGGTGTTCACGACGATGCTGGCGGCCACGGCGCTCGTGGTCTCCTACTTCTCCGGGCCGATGCTGAACTTCGGTGACTTCTCCCGATACGGCAAGACGTTCGAGGCGGTGAAGCGGGGCAACTTCTGGGGCCTGCCGGTCAACTTCCTGTTCTTCTCGCTGCTCACCGTCCTCACGGCCGCGGCCACCCTGCCGGTCTACGGCAAGCTCATCACCGACCCGGTCGAGACGGTCGGCCACATCGACAACACCTTCGCGCTGGTCCTGGCGGCGCTGACCTTCACCACGGCGACCATCGGCATCAACATCGTCGCGAACTTCGTCTCGCCGGCCTTCGACTTCTCCAACGTCAGCCCCCAGCGGATCAGCTGGCGGATGGGCGGCATGATCGCCGCGGTCGGGTCGGTGCTGCTGACCCCCTGGAACCTCTACAACAACCCCGCGACCATCCACTACACGCTCGACACCCTCGGCGCCTTCATCGGTCCGTTGTTCGGAGTGCTGATCGCCCACTACTACGTCGTGCACAAGCAGCGGGTGTGCGTCGACGACCTGTTCACGCTGGACGAGTCGGGGGCCTACCACTACACGCGCGGCTACAACCCTTCCGCCATCTACGCCACCGTCATCGCCGCGCTGGCTGCCGTGTGCTGCGTGTTCGTGCCGTGGGTCAACCGCTTCAACGACTACAGCTGGTTCATCGGCTGTGGGGTGGGCTTCGCGGCCTACGCCCTCATCGCACCCCGCATGGGCGTGGGCGAGCGGCAGCTCACCGGCAAGAACTGCCGGGTGTGACCGAGATGCCCATCCGACTGACGGTCATCAACCCCAACACGACCCAGTCGATGACCGACCTCATCGCCGCGGAGGCGCGGGCGGTCGCCGCCCCGGGGACGGTGGTCACCGGCCGCACGCCCTCGATGGGCCCGGCCTCCATCGAGAGCCACTACGACGAGGCCCTTGCGGTGCCGGGGCTGCTCGAGATCATCCGCTCGGACCAGGAGGCGGACGCGTTCGTGCTCGCCTGCTTCGGAGACCCCGGTCTGGACGCTGCCCGCGAGGCGGCGTCCAGGCCGGTCATCGGCATCGCCGAGGCCGCGATGAAGACCGCGTCGCTGCTGGGCCGGTCGTTCAGCGTGGTGACGACGATGAGCCGGACCATGGGCCGTGCCTGGGACCTCACGCGCACCTACGGCCTGGAGCGGCAGTGCGCGGGCGTGCATGCCTGCGACATCCCGGTGCTGGAGCTCGAGGAGGACCAGGAGCGGACGTATGCCGTGATCCTCGCCTTCGCGAAGACGGCCCTGGCCCAGGACGGCAGCGACGCCATCGTGCTCGGCTGTGCCGGGATGGCGGGTCTGCCCGAGATGCTGAGCGAGCAGCTGGGGGTCCCGGTGGTCGACGGGGTGGCTGCGGCGACCGTCCTGGCCGAGGGCCTGGTGCGGCTCGGGCTCCACCCGTCGACGCACGGCGAGCTGGCGCCGCCCCCGCCGAAGCCCTACACCGGCCTGCTGAGCCCCTTCGGCACCTAGTTCGGGCGCGAGTTCCACATCGCGAAATAACTTATCCGAAACTCTTGCTTCAACAGTTTGTTGAGGCTTACCGTCGTGGGACGCGGACCGCTGTTCGGCATGGATAACCGGCGGACCCGTTCTTGGACCCGAACCATGCACCCCACCGCCGCGCGCGGGTGGATGATGGCCCCAACTGGGGTGACGGGAGCGACGAGATGGCTTCTCCGAACGGGCAGCAGGCCCGACACGAGGTCACGGTCAACGGCACGTCCTGCGCGCTCGACGGCACCGACCCCAGCACGACGGCACTGGACTGGCTGCGCTCGATCGGCCTGACCGGCGCCAAGGAGGGGTGCGCCGAGGGCGAGTGCGGAGCCTGCTCGGTCATGGTCGCCCGCCCGGACGGCGACTCGGGCACGCAGTGGACGGCGATCAACGCCTGCCTCGTCCCGGTCGCCGCGCTCGACGGTGGCGAGGTCGTGACCGCTGAGGGCCTGGGCACGTCGGAGGCCCTGCACCCGGTCCAGCAGGAGCTCGCCGTCCGGGGCGGGTCGCAGTGCGGCTACTGCACGCCGGGGTTCGTCTGCAGCATGGCGGCGGAGTTCTACCGCGCGGGCCGCTGCGCCCCGTCCGGCGGCCGACCAGGCAGCGTCCAACGGTGGTTCCGCCGCCACCCAGCACTCGCACGAGCACGGCCCCAACGGCTTCGACCTGCACGCCCTCAGCGGCAACCTGTGCCGGTGCACGGGCTACCGCCCGATCCGGGACGCGGCGTATGCGCTGGGTGAGCCGGCGGCCGACGACACGCTCGCCAGGCGCCTGCTCGCCCCACCGCCGGTCGCCGCCTCGACCCGGCTGCAGGGCCACACGGGCACCTACGCCCGCCCCGCCGACCTGGCCGAGGCGCTCGCGCTCCTCGGAGAGCACCCGGGCGCCGTCCTGGTCGCCGGCTCGACCGACTGGGGCGTCGAGGTCAACCTCCGTGGCTCCCGGGCCCCGTTCGCCATCGGCATCGACCGCCTGCCCGAGCTGCGCACCCTGGACTTCGGCGCCGACGCGGTCGAGATCGGCGCGGCGCTCAGTCTGACCGAGGTGGAGCGTGCGCTGGCGGGCCGGGTTCCCTTGTTGGACAGCCTCTTTCCCCAGTTCGCCTCCCGCCTGATCCGCAACGGCGCCACGATCGGCGGCAACCTCGGCACCGGCTCACCGATCGGCGACACGCCACCGGCGCTGCTCGCCCTGGAGGCCGTGGTCGTGCTGGCGTCGGCCGAGGGCGACCGCGAGGTGCCTCTCGCCGACTACTTCACCGGCTACCGGCAGAGCGTGCGACGACCCGACGAGCTCATCCGGGCGGTGCGGATCCCCTTGCCCCTCAGCGGGATCACGGGATTCCACAAGATCGCCAAGCGCCGGTTCGACGACATCTCCAGCGTCGCCGCCGCGTTCGCCATCGAGGTGGTCGACGGGGTCGTCGCCAAGGCCCGGATCGGCCTGGGAGGCGTCGCTGCGACCCCCGTCCGCGCCCGGGAGACGGAGGCCGTCCTCGAGGGCCGACCCTGGACCACGGAGGTGGTCGAGCAGCGCAGCAGAGGTGATGCGCGAACCGAGGGCACGCCCCTGGACGACCACCGGGCCAGCGCGGCATACCGCACGGCCATGCTGGGCACGGCGCTGCGCAAGCTGCATGCCGAGAACGCCACACCGCAGGAGGCGAGCGCATGAGCTCCCTGTCCGAACGCCCAGCCAATCCCGTTGTCGGACAGGAGATCCCGCATGAGGCGGCCGCTCTCCACGTCACCGGCGAGGCGCTCTACACCGACGACCTGGCGGTCCGCACCCACGGCATCCTCCACGCCCACCCCGTGCAGGCGCCCCATGCCCATGCCCGGGTGACCAGGCTCGACCCGGCGCCGGCGCTCGACGTGCCCGGGGTGGTCAGGGTGCTCACCGCGGCCGATGTCCCCGGTGTCAACGACGCCGGCGTCAAGCACGACGAACCGCTGTTCCCCACCGAGGTCATGTTCTTCGGCCACTCGGTCTGCTGGGTCCTCGGCGAGACGCTCGAGGCGGCCAGGCTGGGCGCGCTGGCCGTCGAGGTCGACTACGAGCCGCTGCCCTCGCTGGTGACGGTGCGCGAGGCGATCGCCCACGGCAGCTTCCAGGGTGGCCAGCCGCACATGGAGCGGGGCGACATCGAGGCGGGGTTCGAGACGGCGGCGCACGTGTTCAGCGGCGAGCTCGACTTCGCCGGGCAGGAGCACTTCTACCTCGAGACGCACTGCTCGATCGCCCAGGTCGACGAGTCCGGCCAGGTCTTCGTCCAGTGCAGCACCCAGCACCCCACCGAGACCCAGGACATCGTCGCGCACGTGCTCGGCCTGCCCAGCCACGCGGTCACCGTGCAGTGCCTGCGGATGGGCGGTGGCTTCGGGGGCAAGGAGATGCAACCGCACGGGTATGCCGCGATCGCGGCTCTCGGGGCAACCCTCACCGGACGCCCGGTGCGGCTGCGCCTGAACCGCACCCAGGACCTGACCATGTCGGGCAAGCGGCACGGGTTCCACGCCGGGTGGCGGGTGGCGTTCGACGCGGACGGCCGCCTGCAGGCCCTCGACGCCACCCTCACCTCCGATGGCGGCTGGAGCCTGGACCTGTCCGAGCCGGTGCTGGCTCGCGCGCTGTGCCACATCGACAACGCGTACTGGATCCCCAACGTCCGCGTGAACGGTCGGATCGCCAAGACCCACAAGACTTCTCAGACCGCGTTCCGTGGCTTCGGCGGCCCGCAGGGCATGCTCGTCATCGAGGACATCCTGGGTCGCTGTGCGCCGCTGCTGGGCATCGACGCGATGGAGCTGCGGCGCCGCAACTTCTACGTCGACGGCCAGGAGACGCCCTACGGCCAGCCCGTCCGCCACCCCGAGCGGGTCGTCACCTGCTGGGACCAGGTGCTGACGACGGGCGACGTGGCGGCGCGGACGCGAGAGGTCGCGGCATACAACGCCTCGCACGAGCACACCAAGCGGGGGCTGGCTCTCACCCCCGTGAAGTTCGGGATCTCCTTCAACTTCACCGCGTTCAACCAGGCGGGTGCCCTCGTCCACGTCTACAAGGACGGCTCGGTGCTCATCAGCCACGGCGGCACCGAGATGGGCCAGGGGCTGCACACCAAGATGCTCCAGGTCGCCGCGACGACGCTCGGGGTGCCGCTCGCCAGCGTGCGCCTGGCGCCCACCCGCACCGACAAGGTGCCGAACACCTCTGCCACCGCGGCCAGCTCGGGCGCCGACCTCAACGGCGGAGCGGTCAAGGACGCCTGCGAGCAGATCGTCGAGCGGCTGCGCGCCGTCGCCGCCGGATCGGCTCGGGGTGCATCCCGCGGACGTCCGCTTCTCCCAGGGCATGGTGGGCACGGTCAGTGGCAAGGAGTCGGTCTCGTGGGCCGAGCTGGTCAACCAGGCGTACTTCCTGCGGGTGCAGCTCTGGGCCGCGGGCTTCTACCGGACGGAGGGCCTGCACTGGGACTCCTCCGTCATGCACGGGTCGCCGTTCAAGTACTTCTCGTATGGCGTGGCCGCCAGTGAGGTCGAGGTCGACGGGTTCACCGGGGCGTACCGCCTGCGCCGGGTCGACATCGTGCACGACGTCGGCGACAGCCTCTCGCCGCTGGTCGATATCGGCCAGGTCGAGGGCGCCTTCGTGCAGGGGACCGGCTGGCTGACGCTGGAGGACCTGCGCTGGGACGAGAGTGACGGGCCGTCGCGAGGGCGCCTGGCGACCCAGGCGGCCAGCACCTACAAGCTCCCGAGCTTCTCGGAGATGCCCGAGGTCTTCAACGTCGCGCTGCTCGAACGGGCGCACGAGGACGGTGCGGTCTACGGCTCCAAGGCCGTCGGCGAGCCGCCGCTCATGCTGGCGTTCTCGGTTCGTGAGGCGCTGCGCCAGGCTGCGGCAGCGTTCGGTCCGGCGGGTGTGAGCGTCGACCTGGCGTCGCCGGCGACGCCCGAGGCCGTCTACTGGGCGGTGGAGCAGGCCCGTCGGGCCACCGAGCACGGGCACGTCGAGCAGGGCGCTCCTGGCGTGGTGCCCGACCAGCCCGAGGGGCAGGCTCCTCCGCTGCGGCCGCATTCGGAGCAGGCGGCCCGCCCGGCTCCCGTGAGGGCCTGACATGCAGTGGCTGGCCGCCGTCGAGCGGCTTCGGGCTCGAGCGGCGGCCGGGGGTGCTGGTGACCCTCGTTGCGGTGCGCGGACATTCGCCGCGAGACGCCGGGGCCAAGATGGTCGTCGCAGCCGACCGCAGCTGGGGCAGCATCGGCGGCGGCAACCTCGAGGCGACCGCGGTGGCGCGGGCACGGACGATGCTGGCCGAGGCACGCGGCATACCGGAGCAGCTCTCCTTGGCCCTCAACGACAAGGCGCCGGTCGAGCACGGCCGTCAGTGCTGCGGGGGAGAGGTGACGATCCTGCTCGAGCCACTGGCCGTCGTCCCCTCGGTCGCGATCTTCGGGATGGGACACGTCGGGCTCGAGCTGGCGCGGATCCTGGCACGGCACGATCTCGAGCTGCACCTCGTCGACTCGCGCTCGGCCCAGCTCGGCCACGACCAGCTGGGCGTCCTCGACGACGCGACCGCGCGCGTCCACGTGCATCACGCGCCAGTCCCGGAGCTGGTCCTCGGGGAGGTGCCCGCGGGCACCCACGTGCTCGTCATGACCCACGACCACGCCGAGGACGCAGCCCTCTGCGATGCGGCGCTGCGGTGTGAGCACCTCGGCTCGGTCGGCCTGATCGGGTCCTCGGCGAAGTGGCGACGGTTCCAGCAACGCCTTGCAGCAGAAGGACATTCGCCTGAGACGATCTCGCGGATCCAGACCCCGATCGGCCTTCCCGGGATCACCGGCAAGACCCCCGCAGCCATCGCCGTCAGCGTCGCGGCGGACCTGGTGCGCGTGTTCGAGGCCGAGTCGGCGGCGCCGGTGCCGCGATGACGCTCTTTCGCTGCAGCGTCTTCGACACGCCGGCCGACCCGTTCGCCGGTGGTGAGCTGCGGGCCGACGAGGACTGCGGGCTGCTCGTGGAGCGAGGCGTCATCACGGCGAGAGGCGGCTTCGCGTCCGTTCGGGAGGCGCACCCCGAGGCCGAGGTGCTCGACCTACGCGAGGGCATCGTCCTGCCCGGCTTGGTCGACACGCACGTGCACTTCCCGCAGGTGCGCGTGATCGGTGGGCTAGGGATGCCGTTGCTCGACTGGCTGGAGCAGTGCGCGCTGCCCGAGGAGTGCCGCCTGGCCGACACGGACGTGGCGCGCGGGGTGGCTCGCGACTTCGTCACGGGGCTGGTCGACGCGGGGACGACGACGGCGCTGGTGTTCGGCTCGCACTTCGCGCCTGCGGTCGACGTCATGTTCGAGGCGGCCGACCTCTGGGGGCTGCGGGTGACGACAGGTCTCGTGACCTCGGACCGCATCCTGCCTGCCGCGCTGCTCACCACCCCCGAGCGGGCCTACGAGGAGTCGCGCAGCCTCGCCTCACGCTGGCATGGCAAGGGACGGCTCCGGTATGCCGTGACGCCCCGGTTCTCGCTGTCGGCGAGCGACGGCATCCTCGAGGCGTGCGCGGCGACGTTCACCGAGGTGGCCGGGTCGTGGTTCACCAGCCACGTCAACGAGAACGACGCCGAGATCCAGGAGGTCTGGCGGCTGTTCGAGGGCACGTCCTATGTCGACACCTATGACCGCCGTGGCCTCGTGACGGAGCGGTCGGTGCTCGCCCACAACGTGCACCCCACCGATGCCGAGCTGCGGACGCTGGCCGCCCGGGGAGCGTCGGTCGCGCACTGTCCGACGAGCAACGCCTCGCTGGGCAGCGGCCTGTTTCCCCTGCGGCGGCACGTCGAGGCCGGCGTGCGGGTGGCGATGGGGTCGGACGTGGGCGCGGGCACCGGGTTCTCGATGCTGAAGGAGGGGCTGCAGGCGTACTTCATGCAGCGCCTGCTCGGCGGCGAGGGGATGCCCCTGACGTCCGCGCACCTGCTTCACCTCTGCACGGCGGCGGGGGCGCAGGCGCTGGGTCTGGGCGACGAGGTGGGCGACCTCAGTGTCGGCAAGCAGTTCGACGCGGTCTGGGTCGTGCCGCAGGCCGGCGACCCGCTCGCGGTCGGCCTGGGCAACGCCAAGTCGGCGCAGGACGCCCTGTCCAAGGTGTTCGCGCTCGGCACCACCTCGGACATCGGCGGCGTCTGGGTCGGTGGCGACCAGATCGCGGCGGGGCGCTGGCGCCGCCCGCCCCTGTCCTGACCCCGGCGGGATGCACGCGAGAGGTCAGGCGCGTTCGGAGCGCAGGACCTCGGCATACGCGGGCAGCGTCAGGAAGTCGGGGAAGTCCGGGTCGATCGCGCACTCCACGAACAGCCGCCGCGCCGCTTCCCAGGCGCCACCGGCGAACGCCTCGGCACCCACCGACTCGCGCAGCGCGGCATACTCCTCGTCCACCACGCGGTCGACGAGCTCACGGGTGACCTGCTCCCCGGACGCCAGCGTGACGCCGGCATTGAGCCACTGCCAGATCTGCGAACGCGAGATCTCGGCCGTCGCCGCGTCCTCCATGAGGTTGTGGATCGCCACGGCGCCGTTGCCCTGGAGCCACGCCTGGAGGTACTGGATGCCGACGGACACGTTCGCCCGCAGACCCTCCATGGTGCGCTCGCCCGGAGTGGATGCCGCGTCGAGCAGGTCGTGGGCCGACACCGAGACGTCCTCACGCTGCACGCCGAGCTGGTTGGGCGAGTCGCCGAGGACGCCGGTGAAGACCTCCTTGCACAGCTCGACCATGCCGGGGTGGGCCACCCACGAGCCGTCGAACCCGGCCTTGGCCTCACGCTCCTTGTCGGCCCGCACCTTGGCGAACGCGGCCTCGTTGACGGCCGGGTCCTTGCTCGGGATGAACGCCGCCATGCCGCCGATCGCGAAGGCGCCGCGACGGTGACAGGTCTGGACGAGCAGGTCGCTGTACGCCTTCATCATCGGCGCGTTCATGGTCACCGCGTTGCGGTCGGGCAGGGTGAACTCCGGACCGCTGTCGCGGAAGTACTTGATGATCGAGAACAGGTAGTCCCAGCGCCCGGCGTTGAGCCCGGCCGCATGGTCGCGCAGCTCGTAGAGGATCTCCTCCATCTCGAACGCCGCCGGGATGGTCTCGATCAGCACCGTCGCGCGAATGCTGCCGTGCGGCACGCCGAGCCGCTCCTGGCTGAACGTGAACACGTCGTTCCAGAGCCGCGCCTCGAGGTGGGACTCCATCTTGGGCAGGTAGAAGTACGGTCCGCTGCCGCGCGAGAGCAGCTCGGCGGCGTTGTGGAAGAAGTACAGCCCGAAGTCGACCAGCGCGCCCACGAGCGGGACGCCGTCGAGGCGCAGGTGCTCCTCGTCGAAGTGCCACCCCCGCGGCCGCGGCAGGATGACGGGTATGCCGTCCGGCTCGGTGAGCGCGTAGTCCTTGCCCTCGGGTGAGGTGAACGCGATCGTGCGGCGGACGGCGTCGTAGAGGTTGACCTGGCCGCCGATGACGTTGGCCCAGTGCGGGGTGTTCGCGTCCTCGAGGTCGGCCAGCCACACCTTGGCGCCGGAGTTGAGCGCGTTGATGGCCATCTTGCGCTCGGTGGGCCCGGTGATCTCCACCCGGCGGTCGCGCAGGTCGGCGGGAGCGGGGGCCACCTGCCAGTCGCCCTCGCGGACCGCCCGGGTCTCCTCCAGGAAGTCCAGGCGCCCGGTGCGGGACACCTCCGCACGTCGCGTCCGGCGCGCGGCCAGCAGCTCGTCGCGGCGGCCACCGAAGCGGGCCTGCAGCTCGCCGAGGAAGGCCAGGGCGGCCGGGGTGAGGATCTCGCTGCTGCGCTCGACCTCGGTGGGAGCGTCCACGGTCACGGTGATGTCCGACATCGGTGCCTTGTCTGGAGGTGGGATCGGGGTGGAAGGCCCTACGATAGTTCCATGATACGAAATCTTCTTCTCATTGTCGGCACGAGGAGAGATATATGAGCGTGGAGACGGCCACCAGGTCCGGCGGGGTCCAGTCGCTCGAGCGCGCCTTCGGCATCCTCGAGACGATGGCCGACGCCGGGGGCGTCATCAGTCTGTCCCAGCTGGCCGCCGACGCCAACCTGCCCCTGCCGACCATCCACCGGCTCGTGCGCACGCTGGTCGACCTCGGCTACGTCCGTCAGGAGGCCTCCCGCCAGTACTCCCTGGGGCCGCGGCTCATCCGCCTGGGAGAGACGACCTCACGGATGTTCGGCCGCTGGGCCAGGCCCCACATGGAGCGGCTGGCCCACGAGCTGGGCGAGTCCGTGAACCTCGCGATGCTCGACGGGGACCAGGTGGTCTATGTCGGCCAGGTGATGGCCTCCCAGAACTCCATGCGGATGTTCACCGAGGTCGGTCGTCGCGTGCTGCCGCACTCGACCGGGGTCGGCAAGGCGATCATGGCCGACCTGGACCCCGCGGAGGTCCGCGCCCTGTTGGCCCGCACCGGCATGCCGGCCCGTACCGAGCACACCATCACCTCGGCCGACGACTTCCTCGCGGAGCTGGCTGCGACCCGCGAGCGCGGCTATGCCCTCGACGAGGGCGAGCAGGAGGTCGGGGTCCGGTGTGTCGCCGTCGCCGTGCCCGACGTGGCGCAGCGGCTGGCGCTGTCGGTGTCGGGTCCCTTGCCGCGCATGACCGACGCCTTCGTGGCTCGGGCGGCCGGTCCCCTCCATCAGGCGGCGGCGGCGATCTCGGCCGAGATGCGCGGCGGCCGGCGCTAGCCCGACCCCCGTTCGCCCCTGGGCCGAACGGCCGCCGACGATCGGGTGAACAGTGGTCTGGCGGGCTGTTTCCGGGCCTTTCGGTCGTCGGGGCTTGGCACTCTTGGGGGCATGGCCTACGGAGCCGAGACCTCCCCGATCGCCCTGGCTCACCGCGGGGGCGCGGGACTGGCGCCCGAGAACACCATCGCGGCGTTCTCCCTCGCCACCGCCCTCGGTCTGCGCTATCTCGAGACCGATGTCCGCCTCACCGCGGACGGCCACCTCGTCTGCTTCCACGACGAGCGGCTCGACCGGGTGACCGACGCGCGCGGGCCGGTGCGGCGGCATACCCTCGCGTCGTTGCGTGCGGTTCGGGTCGCCGGCACCGAGCCGGTCCCGACGCTGGTCGAGGCCCTCGAGGCCTTCCCCGACGCTCGGTTCACCGTCGACCTCAAGGAGCGCGATGCCATCGCGCCGCTGGTGAGGGTGTTGCGGCACAAGGACTTCCGTGAGCGGGTCTGCGTCGCGGGCGCCTGGGACGGCTGGCTCGCGACCGTGCGTCAAGGAGTGCCCGGCGTGCGCACCGCCCTGGGGTGGCGGTCGCTGAGCGCCCTCATCTGCTCGGCCCGAGCCGGTATGCCGCCGAACCGGCGCTGCGCGACCGCCGAGTTCGCCCACGTGCCCCTGCGCCTGGGCCGCGTGCCGGTGTTCGTGGAGCGGCTCGTGGAGGGCGCGCACCGGATCGGGGTCCGCGTCGTGGTGTGGACCGTCGACGACCCCGTGCAGCTGACGCGGCTGCTCGACGCCGGAGTGGACGGCATCATCACCGACCGGCCCGACCTGCTGCGCGAGGTGCTGCTCGCCCGGGGCCAGTGGACGCCGATGTCCGGGGTCATCCGCAACCCCTCGTGACGCCGAACGACCGTTGACTTCGGGCTGACGAGGTTGCCAGCACGGCCGTACGACAGGCTCGCGGGCTACGGTCGTCGGCAGTCACGCCTGTGGAGAACCCCGCGGCTGCCCTCGCCTCTCCTGGCAGCGTCGGGGCGTGTCTGTCAAGGACGAGCTCGCCCGCCGCGGAGGCGTCGCCACGTGCGCTGATCTGCTCAGGGTGGCCACGAGGCGTGAGCTCGACGGCGCCGTCGCTGCGGGCGAGATCGCCCGTCTCGCGCGGGGGCGATACGCCCTGCCGACGGGGGCCCAGGCCCGTCAGGCGGCCCATACCCTGGCGGGGGTCGCGCACCTGCGCAGCGCGGCGGCGCACTGGGGCTGGCTGATGAAGTGGCAGCCCAGGCGCCCCGAGGTTGCCGTCCCGCGAGGCCGCAAGGTGTCCCTCGACGCACAGTCGCGCTTCCAGGTCAGCTGGCGCTCCCTCGAGCAGGGACCGCGTCGTCGATGGTTGGGTCACCTCACGGGTGGCGACCGTGCTCGACTGCGCCGCCCTGTTGCCCTTCGACGAGGCCTTGTCGATCGCCGACTCCGCGCTCGCCAGCGGCACCGTGTCGCGGTCCGAGCTCAGGTCCGCGGCAGCTGGTTGGCCTCGGCGCGGTCGGGCGCGAGTCCAGCGAGTCGTTCGCGAGGCGAACCCCCTCGCGGCGAACCCGTTCGAGTCCACCCTGCGCGCGATCGCGCTCGACGTGCCGGGCCTGACGGTCGTGCTCCAGCACCGGATCGAGGTCGACGGAGCATTCCTCGCCCGCGTCGACCTTGCGGACGTGCGGCTGCGGATCGTCCTGGAAGCCGACAGCTTCGAGTTCCACGGCGAGCCGCAGCTGCTGGAGCGAGACTGCCGGCGTTATGACGAGCTCACTGTCGACGACTGGCTCGTGCTCCGCTTCTCGTGGAGCCAGGTGATGACGAAGCCGCAGTGGGTGTGCTCGGTGCTCCTGCGGGCCGTCGCGCTTCGGACGGCTCGCCTGCGTGACTCCGGACGACCGTTGCTAGGGGCCTGAGCCGCCCGCGAGCACGGCGCCCCTGAGCGCGGTCAGGGCAAGGAGCGTCCGTCGTCACGCGTCGCGTCAGTCCTCGGTGGACCCCGCCATGCCCTGCTTGATCAGGCCCATCACCGACGAGTCGGCCAGCGTCGTCACGTCGCCGACCTCGCGGTTCTCGGCCACGTCCCGCAGCAGGCGCCGCATGATCTTGCCGGAGCGCGTCTTGGGCAGCTCGGCGACCACGAGGATCTGACGCGGCTTGGCGATCGGGCCGATCTCCTTGGCCACGTGGTTGCGCAGCTCCTGGACCGTCTCGTCACCGTGGTCCTCCGCGCCCCCGCGCAGGATGACGAACGCGCAGACCGCCTGACCGGTCGTCTCGTCCGTCGCCCCGACCACGGCCGCCTCGGCCACCGAGGGGTGGGACACCAGGGCCGACTCGATCTCGGCGGTGGACAGCCGGTGACCCGAGACGTTCATGACGTCGTCGACCCGGCCGAGCAGCCAGATGTTGCCCTTCTCGTCGTACTTGGCACCGTCGCCGGCGAAGTAGTACTTCTCGCCGAACCGCGACCAGTACGTCTCCTTGTACCGCTCGGGGTCGCCCCAGATGCCGCGCAGCATGGCCGGCCACGGCTTGGTCAGCACGAGGTAGCCCACGGCCTCGGGGTCGTGCAGCGGCTGGCCCTCGTCGTCGAGGATCTCCGCGCTGATGCCGGGGATGGGCCGCTGCGCCGACCCCGGCTCGAGCTCGGTCACGCCGGGCAGCGGGCTGATCATGATCGCCCCGGTCTCGGTCTGCCACCAGGTGTCGACGATGGGGCACCGACCTCCGCCGATGTTCTTGCGGTACCAGAGCCAGGCCTCGGGGTTGATCGGCTCGCCCACCGACCCGAGCACCCGCAGCGACGACAGGTCGTACTTCGCCGGGATGTCGTCGCCCCACTTCATGAACGTCCGGATCGCGGTGGGAGCGGTGTAGAGGATGGAGACCTTGTACTTCTCCACGATCTCCCACCAGCGTCCCTGGTGCGGGGTGTCGGGCGTGCCCTCGTAGATCACCTGGGTGGCGCCGTTGGCCAGCGGCCCGTAGACGATGTAGGTGTGCCCGGTGACCCAGCCGATGTCGGCGGTGCACCAGTAGACGTCGGTCTCCGGGTGCAGGTCGTGGACCACCGAGTTCGTGTATGCCGCCTGCGTCAGGTAGCCGCCGGTGGTGTGGAAGATGCCCTTGGGCTTCCCGGTGGTCCCCGACGTGTAGAGGATGAACAGCGGGTGCTCGCTGTCGTGCGGCATCGCCTCGTGCTGGTCGCTCGCGCTGTCGACCACGTCGTGCCACCACACGTCGCGCTGGTCGTCCCAGGCGACCTGCTGCTCGGTGCGCCGGACGACCAGGACCTTCTCGACGGTGCTGTCGCCGGTCACCGCGTCGTCGACGGCGGGCTTGAGGGGAGCGGGCTTGCCTCGCCGGAACTGGCCGTCGGCCGTGATGACGACCTTGGCCTCGGCGTCGGCGATGCGGGTCCGCAGAGCGTCGGCCGAGAAGCCGCCGAACACCACCGAGTGCGGGGCGCCGATGCGGGCGCAGGCCAGCATGGCGACGACGGCCTCGGGGATCATGGGCAGGTAGATGGCGACGCGGTCGCCCTTGACCACGCCCAGCCCCTCCAGCGCGTTGGCGGCCTTGGCCACGTCCCGCTGCAGGTCGGCATACGTGATGGTGCGGGTGTCGCCGCCCTCACCCTCGAAGTGGATCGCGACGCGCTCGCCGTTGCCGGCCTCGACGTGGCGGTCCACGCAGTTGTATGCCGCGTTGAGCTCGCCGCCGACGAACCACTTCGCGAACGGGGCCCCACTCCAGTCGAGGGTCTCGTCGAAGTCCTTGGCCCAGCGTGAGGTGCGTCCGCGCCTGCTGGGCCCAGAAGCCCTCGTGGTCGGCGGACGCCTGCTCGTAGAGGTCGGCCTGGCCGTTCGCGGCCTCGGCAAGCTCTCGACTCGGCGCGAACGACTTCGACTCGACTGGCTGGGACACGGTCTTCCTCCTGGGCGACGACGCGATGGACGGCCACCGAGGCGACCGCTGCACTCCCAGCCAACCCGGATACCGCCATGGCTTCAAGGGGTACGCGTTGGTCGACGGGGCGTACGTCACGTTATCCAGGCCCACGCGGCGAGCTCCCAGAGGCTAGCCTCGCCGCGTGAACACACTGCGTCGTGAGCGGAGCGAGGCCGTCGCGCCCACGCGGGCAGCGGATCTGCGGAGGGTCGCGCGGCGCTTCTGGCCCGAGACCGCCCTGCTGCTCGGCGGTGGTCCTGTGGTGGCCGGTGGGCTTCTGGGGGCTGGAGTCGTGGTTGCGCCTTCCCCTGCATGCCCTCCAGGGCGACGTGCTCTTCCTCGGTGCCACGGCGGCCGCCGCCGCCGTCGCACTCCTGGTGCGGGCCCCGTGGCCGCGCCTGGGCATCGTCGTCGCGTTCAGCGGTCTCGGCTGGCTCCTCTCGGCGCCCAGCCGTGACACCGTCCCCGAGGAGCGTCAGAGCCTCGCCATCCTGCTGGCGGTGGCTGCCCTCGTCGGGATCGCCCTGGGGGCACGCGGCCACCGGAGCCTGCTCGGGACGGCCGGCGTGCTCGCCATCGTGGCTGGGCTCTCGCCCGCGACCTGGCCGCACGGGCTGCCGCTGGCGGTGGCCCTCGCGCTCCCCTTCGCGGTGGCGACCTGGGCCCGGGTGGCCCCGACCCTCCTCTCCGTCGCTCGAATCCTGCGTGACCTGGTTGGTGTTCGCGCTGCTCGCCGCGTCCCTGCGTCACGGCTGGGCCGTGCTCCACCCGCACCTGCAGGCGGGCTCCGAGAGTGGCGAGCTGAGCCTGGTGCTGCAGGCGTCCTGGCACTACCTCTCGACCCAGTGGTGGGCCTTCTCGCAGCACGCGCTCGGTCAGCAGGTCGGGTGGTTCTGGGTCGCGGCTGTCCTCGCCGTGCTGATCGTCGCGGCCCGAGTGCTCACCAGTGGTTCGCGACGTCGATCACCAGCCGGCTCGTCGTCGCGTCCTGGATCGTGAAGACGCGGAACGGCAGCCGCGCGCGCACGCCGAGACCCAGGGTCGTCTGCCCCTCGAAGGACCCGGCCCACGCCACCTGACGGAACGTCGGGTATCCGGCGACGTTCACGACCTCTGACGCGGTTGGCGGGGGTGAAGCTGGGGGCTCCGGTCGAGGTGTAGGCCGGAGCCTTGGTCACGACCCGAAGCCTCGCGCCACCGCGCAGTGGCACGAGGGCGCCCTGCCCCTCGGTGTAGACGGCGTTGACGTACTGGACGGAGAACCCCGGTGCGCGTCCGGTGACGTCGATGACGAGCCGGTCGAAGCAGGCGTGCCGTCCGGCGCGCACGCCGGTGAGGGGGCCCCTGACCATGGGGGCGCTGCTCTTGGCGAGCGAGCCCCAGGTGATGCCGCAGTATGCGGTGGTGCGCGTGCGCGTGGTGCCTGCGGTGGTCGAGCCGGCAGCCGAGGTGGCGACGGCGGTGAGGGGGAGTGCCCCTGCGGCGATACTGACAGCGAGGGCCTGGATGACCCGGGTGGTGCGGAGCTTCATGGCAGCTCTCCTTTCAGGACACCCCACATGACGCGCCGAGCACGTGATCCCGTTGACGTCGGGATCAGGGACGTATCGGGGGAGCCGCCCACTCCTCGCCCTAGGCTGCAGCGTGTGTCCACGTCCCCCGCACAGGTCATTGACTCGCTGAACGGCATCGCGGCGCTGCCGGGCATCGCCGACAAGATCGCGGCGGCCCGAGAGGCCTGCGAGCAGATGCGGTGGCACGAGGCGCTGCGTCGCCGGATCCCCGAGGCGAGTGCCGAGTCGCGGGTCCGCGGCGCACAGGCCAGCGCTGCGCTCGAGGGTGCCACGGTGCCGTTGGACCTGGTCCGCGACGTGATGCGTGGTGCGGCCGCAGTGGCCCCTTCGGCCCGACCCCGTCGAGCGCGTGGCCCGAGGCGCGGTGCAGGCCACCGCCGAGAGTGAGCATGTGCGGTCGCTGGTGACGAGGGCGCCGCTGCAGGCACTGGCCCGGCTGCACGTGGCGGCCGCGTCGGGGCTCGGCCCTGACGAGCAGCTCGGCCGGCCGCGGGTCGAGGGCGAGGGGTCCGCCGAGTTCACCGACCTCGGCGTCGCTCCGGATGCGGGGCAGCTGCGAGCGCGGCTCGACGGGCTGGTGGCCGTCATGACCGTCGGCGCCTCGGTGCCCGCCCTCGTCGTCACGGCGGTGGCCCATGCGGAGATCGCCACGGTGCGGCCCTTCGTCCGTGGCAACGGCGTCGTGGCGCGGGCGGTCGAACGGGCTTTGGTCCAGGCGACGGGGCTCGACCCCACCGGAGTCGTCGTGACGGAGGCCGGGCACGCCGCACAAGGTGGCCCCGCCTACCTCGGCGCGCTCGCGGCATACGGCACCGGCACCCGCGAGGGCGTCGCACTGTGGGTCGGGCACTGCGCGGACGCGGTCGTGGCCGGCGCGCAGGCCGGCGCAGCAGATCTGCGACGCGGTGCGGGCCGGTCGGCTGGGGTAGCGCCTCCCGGCACGTCGCGTCTCGCGCCATCGCCAAAAGTCAAGGGTTTCGTTTCCCGGCGGCGCGAGGTACACATGAAGCACGTCGACGTACGCGAGTCCGACGACCACCGCGATCACACCGGGAACCCACGCGCGGGCAGTCCACTGGTGGACCGATCGTGACGGGCTTGTCCCGTTGCGACAACAACACGATGCACGCTTGGTCGCCCGGGGCGGGTCGCGGTCGATGGCACCCCGCGCGCGGGGTGCCATCCTCGCGTTTCTCGGGCAGTCGCCCACGCCGTCGCGGGGTGCCTGTGGACACCGTGTGGCGCGCATCACGCAGATCTTCAGGAGGGAAGTTGCGCAAGGGCCTTCGATAGTTCAGGATTAAGCCGTTCGCTCCCCTTCGGGGTCGAGCGGACCGGCGCACCAGCTCCTCCCCCCCGGAGCTTGGCGCGTCGACGGCCCCGGTTGTCCCCCCGACCGGGGCCGTCCCCTTTCCTCCGCCAGTTTTCGTCGCGTCCGTCCACAGGTCCGGCCGTCGAGGATGCCGCGTCCACAGACCGGCGGCCGCCCACCCCGGGTCCGAGGCGTCCGGCGCCACCCTGGCGGTATGGATCATCAGGTGGTCGGCGTCCTCGGCGCCTCCGGCGGGCTCGGCGTCTCCAGTCTGGCCGTCGCAGTGGGGCTGCGCGCGTGCGAGCGCTTCGGCGCGACCGTCTGTCTCGACGGCGACGGTGTCGGCGGCGGCCTCGATGTCACGGCCTGCCTCGAGCACCTGCCGGGGCTGCGCTGGCCTGATCTGGAGGCCGCTCAGGGGCAGGTCGACGGCGCTGCCCTGTTGAGGGCGCTGCCGGCCGAGGGATCGCTGCGCGTCCTTGCGGCCCGGGCCGCCGCGCCGGGGCAGGACGTGATGGTGGCGACGCTCGCCGCGCTGGCCGAGCTGTGCCCGGTGACCGTCGTGGATCTCGGCCGGTCCCTGCGTCTGGTCGACCGGTGCACACACGTCGTCCTCGTGTCCGGCATGACGGCGCGCCACCTCGCCGACGCCGCGGCGCTCGTGCCCCTGGTGCATCGAGCGGTCCCCGGACGTTCGCCTCGCCCTGCGCGCGGCGCGACGTGACCCCGTGCAGCCCGAGGACGTCGCGTCCCTGCTCGACCTGCCCCTGGCGACGGTCCTCCACCAGGACCCACGCGCCGTCACCGACGCAGACCGCGCCCGTATGCCGGGTGCCCGTCCCTCCTCGGCCCTCGCCCGGGCGGCCGAGGACGTGATGTCGGCCGTGGCCCTCGGCCGCGAGAGCAGCAGAGCGGTGGCGTCGGTGAGCTACCTCGCCGGGATCGAGGAGCAGATTCGCGAGGGGCGGCAGCCTGACCCCGCTGTGGTGGCCCAGGTCGCAGCCGCCGACGTGGCGCGCCTCGGGCGCGACGGCGTCGCGGCTGCCCGCGAGGTGATCTCCTCCGACGTGCTGGGCCTTGGTCCCTTGGAGGCGTGTCTGTCCGACTCGGCGGTCACCGACATCCTCGTCAACGGTGACGGCTCCGTCTGGGTCGACCGTGGCTCGGGACTCGTTCGATCGGACGTCGTCCTGCCCGAGGCCGCCGCGACCCGGCGTCTGGCCGTGCGCCTGGCCGGCCTCGCCGGGCGTCGTCTGGACGAGAGCCAACCCTGGGTGGACGGCCTGCTGAGCGGCGGCGTCCGCCTGCATGCTGTGCTGCCCCCGCTGGTCGACGGCGGCGCCCATCTGAGCCTGCGGGTCCCACGGATGCACGCCGACGGTCTGGCCGCGCTGCGCGAGGGCGCGATGTTCGGTGCCCTGGGAGAGGAGCTGCTGCGGGGGCTGGTGCGCTCCCGACGCTCGTTCGTCGTCACCGGTGGCACGGGAAGCGGCAAGACCACACTGCTGGCGGCCATGCTCGCCGAGGTGCCGGCCTCCGAGCGCATCGTCCTGGTCGAGGACGTCAGAGAGATCTCCGTGGCCCACCCCCACGTGGTCCGCCTTCAAGGGCGGGCTGCCAACGTCGAGGGGCAGGGCGCGGTCACGCTCGTCGACCTGGTCCGGCAGGCCCTGCGCATGCGTCCCGACCGCCTGGTCGTGGGCGAGGTGCGTGGGGCCGAGGTGCGCGAGATGCTGGCCGCGCTCAACACCGGTCACGAGGGCGGGTGTGGCACCGTGCATGCGAACGCACCTGAGGACGTGCCAGCACGCTTCGAGGCGCTGGGCGCGCTGGCAGGGCTGGGCCGTGAGGCGCTGCAGTCGCAGCTCTCCAGCGCGGTGCAGGCAGTGGTGCATGTGGCCCGGCGTCCCCAGGGCCGCGTCGTCGACTCGATCTCCGTGCTGGGCTCGGGCCCGTCGGGTGCTGTCATGCGTGCCTGCGATCGACCTGGTGAGCGAGACGAGGGGGTCGGGGTGGGCCCAGCTGATGTCGTTGGTGGGTGAGGCATCGTGACGAGCGGCGTGGTGCTGGCGGTGGCCGTGGTCGCCGTCCTCCTGTGGCCGGGTCGGCGTCGGCGCGATCTCGGTGTGGGTGTCGCCACCCGAGCTCGCCCCCGACGCGATGCCGGTAGTGCTGGCCGGCTGAGCCGCCGCCGAGTCGCGCTCGGGGTGACGGCTCAGACCGAGCTCGGGGACGCCATCGCCGTGATGGCAGCGCCGGTGCACATCGGTGTCCCGCCTGCCACCGCCCTGCGCGCGGCAGTCGAGCGCGATGCCGGCCGGCGGCCCGCTGCAGCCGTTGTTCGACGACCTGGTCGATGCGGCTGCCCGTGGTGAGAGCATCGCCGCCGTCTGGATCCGCCACGCGGACGAACGGGAGAGCGCCGACCTCCGGTTCGTGGGCCAGGCCTGGGGGTTGAGCGAGGTGACCGGCGCGCCCCTGGCGAGCGCGCTGCAGACGGCAGAGCAGGTCCTGCGGGGCCGGCAGCGTTCGCGACAACGGCTGGCGACCGCTGTCGCGGGTCCTCGTGCGTCGATGGCGGTGCTTGCCCTCGTTGCCCCTCTGCGGTCCCTTGGTGGGGCTGGCCTTCGGTGTGAGCCCTCGGGCGCTCTATCTCTCCTCCGGCGGCGGCGATGGCCAGTGTCGTCACGGGTGTCCTGATGGGCGTCCTGGCCTGGTGGTGGAGCCGTCGCATCATCGCGGGGGCCATCCGGCCATCGAGGCGCGGAGGCGCCCGACCCGGGTGAGCGGGCCATGGCTTCGTCGTGCTGCTCGCGGTGCTCGCAGTGAGCCTCTGGCCTTCGCGTGCTCGGCCGGCCGCAGGGGTGGCGAGCCGTCCCAGAGCGGGCGAGGCGATCATCGACCGCTGCCGCTCGGTCGTGCGACGAGTCACGCGCTCCGGCCTCTTCTCCAGGGCCGAGCAACCGACGGCCATCGAGGTGGCCGACACCCTCGAGCTGCTGTCGTTGGCGGTCCGCTCCGGTCTGGGTCTCACCGAGGCGCTGCACCATGTCCAGCGGTGCTCGGTCGGATTCGGTCCGGCGTGACCTGGCGGCCGTGGTGGCGGCTCTGCGCTGGGGGCGCACGGCAGGCGATGCGTGGGCCTATGGCGGTCGCGCGTGGCGGGCGGCTGCCCTGGCCTGGGCCGTCGCCGAGGAGACCGGCGCGCCGGCTGCCGAGCTGCTGCACCAGGCTGCGGTGCGGCAGCGCGAGGCCGACGACCGCGCGGCAGAACGCCGCACGGCCCGCGCTGGCGTTCTCCTCGTGCTGCCCCTGGGGCTCGGCTTCCTGCCGTCGTTCGCCTGCGTCGCTGTGGTGCCTGTCCTGCTCGTCCTGGCCCGCGGGGTGCTGGGGGGCTAGCCCCGGTCGACCCACCGATGCGTCATGCCGTCGTCCACAGGCCGCTTGCCCTCGCCCAGGGCTCCCCAGCTCGACGACGGCTCGGTGGTGGCGACCCTCTCCCGCGCGCTGAACTGAGATCAGGCCGATCCGGCCGAACCCATCCAGTGAGGAGAGTCGCGTGAAATGCCTGCTGAGACAACGGATGACGGTCGTGCGGTCGGCCGCGGAGGCCGGCATGACGACAGCGGAGTACGCCGTCGGCACGATGGCGGCCTGCGCCTTCGCTGCCGTGCTGCTGGTGGTCGTGAAGTCGTCGGCGGTGAGGACGGCACTCGCGTCCGTCATCACTGCCGCCTTGGGCACCGCGGGCTAGGCGCCGAGAGAGGCATGGCCTCGGCCGAGCTGGCCGTCGCACTGCCTTCGTTCATCGTCGTCCTCGTCGTGGCGCTGTCGGCCGTCGCTGCCGCAACAGACCAGGTGCGGTGTGTCGATGCGGCGCGCGCCAGCGCCCGGCTGCTGGCCCGAGGCGACGGCACAGCGGTCGCGCTCTCGCAGGGCCGCCGGCTGGCTCCGGCCGGGGCGCGTCTCACCGTGACGGCGTCCGCCACCGAGGTGGAGGTGGAGGTCGTCGGCCACCCCGCACCGATGCTGTCCTGGTTGGGTGCACGGGCCGCGCCCCATGCCCATGCCGTCGCGGCCCGAGAAGATGTGGGGCCCGGCTCGTGACACGACCGCTCGGTTCGGCCTCGACGCGGTGGTCGTCGGACGCCGCACCGACGAGGGGTCGGCGACCATCCTCGTGGTGGGCGGGCTCGGGCGTGCTGATGATGCTCCTGCTGTCAGCGCTCGGCGTGGCCGCCGCGGTCACTGCGTCCCATCGGGCGCGTGGTGCCGCAGACCTCGGCGCACTCGCGGGCGCAGTCTCAGTCCAAGGCGGGTCTGGGCACGGCGGCAGCGTGTGACCGAGCGGGGATGGTGGTCGCCCGCAACGCCGCCCAGCTGGTCGGCTGCGAGGTCGATGACGAGGGGGCGGTCCTCGTGACAGTGGCAGCACCGGTCACCGGGCCCGTGCGGTTCATCCAGTCCCTGGGCCGGCCCGGCGCCGGCGCTCCCATGGCGAAGGCCCGGTCCAGGGCCGGGCCTTCGCCATGACGTCGAGGTGGGTGTGGTCGACGGGGTGCGGCCCGAGCTGCGCTCAGGCCTCGCCGGTGGGCTCGCGGCCCATGAGCTTGTCGGCCACGGTCCGGAACCGGTCGTGGTGCGGTGCGCCCGACTCAGTCGTGTCCGTCGCGTCCGTTCGAGTCCGTCGCGTCGTCGGTCGCGGTCGTGTCGCGTCCGTCGCGTCCGTCTCGGTCGTTCGACGCATGCGAGCCCGCGTACTCGCCGGCCCCGTGTCGTGCGACGCGGTGTCGTCGCGGTCGGCGCTCGCGGGGTCGGCGAAGCCCCGGTCCTCGGCCAGCCGCCCGCAGAGACCTCCGGCAGCAAGCGCATCGCCGGAGCGGTCCCGGTACTCGCTCTCGACCTTTCGCCGCTCGTCCGCCCTGATCCGCTGCTCGGCCTCGGTCATGCGACGTCTGCTCGTCCTCGTCGCGCAGCCGGTCACGCTCGGCGAGCCGGGACTGGAACTCGTCCTCACGGACCCGGTCTCGCTCGGCCAGGGCGCTGCGGTGCGTCTCCTCGGCCCGAGACCGCTCGTCCGCCCTGATGTTCTCCTCCAGCTCCGCCTGCCGCTGCGCCTCTCGAGCCTCCCGGGCCGGCCGACGCCGTCGCTTGACGCTCGCCCGGATGAGGGCCAGGCCGATCCAGAAGACCAGCAGGATCACGGCCCCCGCCATCAGCAGGGCCAGAGGGGTCATGCCGATCTTGAGGCCGGCGGTGTGCAGGTTGACAGGGGTTGTCACCGCCTGGCTTCCCAGGACGAGCCACACCGCGGCTCCAGCAGCCACCAGCACGAGCAGGACTCCAAGCAGAACCACGAGAACCTCCCAGTTCACGGCGCCGGGTGCGCCTCTGCGCCTTCGACCCTAGTGCGCGGCCTGGGCTTTCGCCTGTTCCGCAGCCGTGCCGTCCGGCGCGTGTGGGGCGAGCGCCAGCACCGCCCGCAGCAGGCGCGCGGCTGCTGCCTTGTCCAGGGGTTCGTTGCCGTTCCCGCACTTGGGTGACTGCACACAGGCAGGGCAGCCGTGCTCACAGCGGCACGAGGTGATGGTCTCCTCCGTCGCCCGAAGCCACGCCTCGAACGACTCGTAGGCCCGCTCGGCGAAACCGGCCCCGCCCGGGTATCCGTCGTAGACCAGGATGGTCGGCAGTCCCGTGTCCGGGTGCAGGGCCGTCGACACGCCGCCGATGTCCCAGCGGTCGGAGGTCGCCATCAGCGGCAGCATCCCGATGGCGGCGTGCTCGGCCGCGTGGGCCGCGCCGGGGATGTCGGCCTCCTCGATACCCGCGCCCGCCAGCAGCTCGACGGGCATGGTCCACCACACGGCCTTGGTGGCCAGCGTCCGGGTCGGCAGCTCCAGGGGATGGGTCCCGATGACCTCGCCCGACGGGAGCCGGCGCAGGAACGACGTCACCTGCGTGTGCACCTGCACCGAGCCGAACGACACCTCGACCGGCCCCCAGGACGTCGACCGCTGCGCACCCACGAGGTCGAACGCGCTCACCGACTGGGCGAACGTGCTCCAGCCCGGGTCGCCGCGCACCACGGTGGCCGTCGCGGTGCCGAGGTCGAGCTCGGTCACCACATAGGTCTGCCCCTGGTGGACGTGCACCGCGCCGGTGTGGGCCTGCGACTGGGCCGATGCCTCGTCGATCGTGCCGAGCACGCGCCCGGTGCGTTGTTCGACGATCCCGACGACCTCGCCGGCGCCGCGCAGCGACACATGGTCGCTGGCCCGGTCGGTGCGGGCCCAGTACCACCCGTTGGTCCGGCGGCGCAGGATGCCGCGGGCCACGAGTACGTCCAGCAGCCCTCGAGCCGTCGGGCCGAACAGCGGCAGGTCGCCTTCGCGCAACGGCAGCTCGGCCGCGGCGGCCGCGAGGTGGGGAGCCAGGACATGCGGGTTCTCGGGGTCGAGGACCGTCGCCTCCACGGGCTGCCCGAAGACGACCTCGGGATGGCTGACCACGTAGGTGTCGAGCGGGTCGTCGGCGGCGACGAAGACGGCCAGCGACCTGGCCCCAGCACGCCCGGCGCGCCCGGCCTGCTGCCACAGCGAGGCACGCGTGCCCGGCCACCCCGCGAGCAGCACCGCGTCGAGACCGCTGATGTCGATCCCCAGCTCGAGCGCGTTGGTGGCTGCCAGTCCCACCAGCGACCCCTCGCGCAGCGACCGCTCCAACGTCCGGCGCTCCTCGGGCAGATAACCGCCTCGGTATGCCGCGACCGCATCGGCCAGCTCCGGCCGCACCTCGCTGAGCGTGCGGCGGGCGGAGGTCGCCAGGGCCTCCACGCCGGCGCGAGACCGCGCGAAGGCCACGGTCTGGACGCGGTCACCGACCAGCTGAGCCAGGAGGTCGGCCGCCTCCGACGTGGCGGAACGGCGTCCCTCGCCGTCGGCCAGCGGCCCTGGCTCCCACAGGGCGAAGGTCATCGCCTCGCGTGGTGACCCGTCGCGGGTGACGGGCTCGACCGGCATACCGACCAGGCGGGTGGCGTGTTCGCCCGGGTCGCGCACCGTCGCCGAGGCGAGGACGAAGGTCGGGTGCGCGCCATAGCGGGCGCACACGCGCCGCAGCCGCCGCAGCAGGGCGGCGAGGTGCGACCCGAACACCCCCCGATAGACATGGCATTCGTCGACGACGACGTACCGCAGCGCACGCAGGAACGGCGCCCACCGTTCGTGCAGGGGCAGCAGTGAGTGGTGCACCAGGTCGGGGTTGGTGAGGACGAGCTGGGCGTGGTCCCTGATCCAGCGCCGCTCCTCCGCAGGGAGTGTCGCCGTCGTACGTCGCGGCCCGCACCCCCGGCACGGCCAACGTCTCGATCCGAGCCAGCTGGTCGGCCGCCAACGCCTTGGTGGGGGACAGGTACAGCGCAGTGGCGCCGCGACCGGTCGGTGCGCTCGCAGCCCTCGACCACCGCCGACAGGACCGGCAGCAGGTACCCCAGGCTCTTGCCCGACGCGGTGCCCGTCGCCATCACGACGTGCGACCCCGCGTGCGCCAGGTCCGCAGCCTCCCGCTGGTGCGACCACAGGGAGGTCAGGCCCGATCCGGCGCACGCGGCATACACGCTGGGGTCGACCCACGCGGGCCAGTCGGCGAGCGAAGCCGCCCGGGCCGGAACCTCGTGCACGTGGCGCAACCGCGCCCCGCGCTCACCCGCAGCGAGGCGTCCGAGCGCCTCGACGGGGTCGAACGCCGGGCGTTCCGGGGGGAGTGGCGTTGTTGCGGTGGACATTGCCGCTACCGTAATCCCGGGGGCAGACCGAACCAGTGCTGCCCGATGAGCAGGAGGGAAGGGCCGGACCGTGGATCTTTCGGTCTCCAGCACCGAGCAGGGCGCTGTCACCGTCGTCCATGTGGCCGGTGAGATCGACGTCTACACCGCTCCTCTGCTGCGTGAGGTGCTCGACAAGCAGGTCGCCGCAGGGCGCACCAACCTCGTGGTGGACCTCGAGAAGGTCACGTTCATGGACTCGACCGGCCTGGGGGTCCTCGTCGGCCGGCTCAAGCTGGTCCGTGGCCAGAACGGCTCCCTGCGCATCGTGACGCGCCCAGGAGCGCATCCTCAAGGTCTTCAAGATCACCGGTCTGGACAAGGTCTTCCACATCTACCCCACCATCGACGGAGCCGTCGCGGACGCGGATCCCGCAAATCCTGTGTGACCCTCCTCACCAGGGGGTCAAAACAGTGTGACGTGCATTACCCTCGGCGCAACGTCCCCCTTGGCAGTTCGTCACCCCGGCGTGTGCGTGGGCGGTCCGGAATTGTGTCTCGATCGAGGAGGATCGAATGTCCCGCCTTGCCCCTCTCGCGGCGGCTCAGCTGCCGCTGACCGGCACCAACCTCACCCTGGTCGTCGTGGTGGCGGTCATCGCCCTCATCGCGCTCGCCATGGGTGTGGTGTTCCGGCAGCAGGTGCTCGCGGCTGACCCAGGCACCGCGAAGATGCAGGAGATCGGCGCAGCGGTCGAGGAAGGCGCCCAGGCCTACCTGGCACGCCAGTTCAAGACCCTCAGCGTCTTCGTGGTGCTGGTCTTCGGCCTGCTGCTCCTGCTCCCCGCTGACACCATGAGCGTCCGCTGGGGACGGTCGGCCTTCTTCATCGTCGGCGCCCTGTTCTCGGCGACGCATCGGCTACCTGGGCATGAGCCTGGCCGTCAAGGCCAACGTCCGCGTGGCCTCCGCCGCTCGCTCGGGCAACCGTGACTTCGGCATGCGGGTCGCCTTCCGCACCGGTGGCACCGTCGGCATGGCGACCGTGGGTCTGGGTCTCCTGGGCGCCTCGGTGGTCGTCCTCCTCTACAAGGGCGACGCCCCCAAGGTCCTCGAGGGCTTCGGCTTCGGCGCGGCGCTGCTCGCGATGTTCATGCGTGTCGGCGGCGGCATCTTCACCAAGGCCGCCGACGTGGGCGCCGACCTCGTCGGCAAGGTCGAGGCGGGCATCCCCGAGGACGACCCGCGCAACGCGGCGACGATCGCCGACAACGTGGGCGACAACGTGGGCGACTGCGCCGGCATGGCCGCCGACCTCTTCGAGTCGTATGCCGTGACGCTGGTGGCCGCGCTCATCCTGGGTTCGGTGGCGTTCGGCGAGAAGGGCCTCGTCTTCCCCCTCATCGTGCCGGCCATCGGCGCCGTCACCGCCCTCATCGGCGTCTTCGTCACCCGGGTCAAGCCGGGCGAGAACGCCCTGTCGGCCATCAACCGCGGCTTCTACATCGCCGCCGCGATCTCGGCCGTGCTGTGCGCGGTCGCCGCCTACACCTACCTGCCCAGCAGCTTCGCGGCGTTCGGCACGCAGGCGACCCAGGGGCTGACGGGCGACCCGCGGCGGACGGCGATCCTGGCCGTGCTCATCGGTATCGCGCTCGCGGGCGTCATCCTGTGGCTCACCGGATACTTCACCGGCACCGACAAGCGACCGACCCGCGACGTGGCCCGCACCTCCCTGACGGGCGCGGCCACCGTGGTCCTGTCCGGTATCGGCGTCGGCCTGGAGTCCGCCGTCTACACCGCCGTCATCATCGGCGCCGCCGTCTACCTCGCGTTCCTGCTCGGTGGCGGCTCGGTGGCGCTGTCCCTGTTCCTCATCGCGCTCGCCGGGTGTGGCCTGCTGACCACGGTCGGCGTCATCGTCGCCATGGACACCTTCGGCCCGGTGTCCGACAACGCCCAGGGCATCGCGGAGATGTCCGGCGACGTGGACGGCGAGGGCGCGCAGATCCTGACCGACCTCGACGCGGTCGGCAACACCACCAAGGCCATCACCAAGGGCATCGCCATCGCCACGGCGGTGCTGGCCGCCACGGCGCTGTTCGGCTCCTACACCGACGCCTGGCAGTCGGCCCTCAACGGCATCAACCCCAGCTCGCTGTCCCCGGAGGACCTGAAGTCGGCTCAGGCCTTCGTGGCCAACGCCCAGGGCGTGATCACCACCCCGTCGACCCTGGTCGGCCTGCTCCTCGGGGCCGCGGCGGTGTTCCTGTTCTCCGGGCTGGCGATCAACGCCGTGACCCGGGCGGCAGGCGCCATCGTGTTCGAGGTGCGGCGCCAGTTCCGCGACATCCCCGGCATCATGGAGGGCACGACCAAGCCCGAGTACGGCAAGGTCGTCGACATCTGCACCAAGGACTCGCTGCGCGAGCTGGCCACCCCCGGTCTGCTCGCCGCGCTGGCTCCGGTGGCCGTCGGCTTCGGTCTCGGCATCGGCGCCCTGGCCGGCTTCCTCGCCGGCGCGATCGGCACCGGCTGCCTCATGGCGGTGTTCCTGGCCAACTCCGGTGGGTCCTGGGACAACGCCAAGAAGATCGTCGAGGACGGCACGCATGGCGGCAAGGGCAGCGACGCCCACGCCGCGACCGTCATCGGCGACACCGTGGGCGACCCGTTCAAGGACACCGCCGGCCCGGCCATCAACCCGCTGATCAAGGTCATGAACCTCGTGTCGGTGCTCGTCGCCCCCGCGATCATCACCCTCAGCATCGGCGCGACCCACTCGTGGCTCCGCTACGTCATCGCCGGCGTCGCGACCGCTGATCATCGTCGCGGCCGTGGCCGTGTCCAAGTCGCGTGACCTGGCCATCGGCGGCGGCGACGACGGCGGCAGGGCCGACGCGGCGACTCCCGACGCCACGACCCCCGACACGGGTGCGGTCACCGCCCCCGGCCAGGCCGTCGATGAGGCCACCGACGGGGCCACCGACGTCGTCGAGCAGCCCGTCAACCGATAGTCGCCCGAGTCGTTCCGGCGTAGGTGTTGCCCAGCGGTCGTCGCCGGGCAGCACCTACGCTGTCCTCATGGACAGCCCACTGTTCGACCAGCGCAACCTCGAGGTCCAGACCGGGCAGCGGTTCGTGCTCCAGAACCCGCAGATGCTGCGGGTGCACCTCGGGGCCGACGTGCTCGCCGTCAAAGGCGCGATGGTGGCCTACCAGGGCCAGATCCGCTTCGAGCACGAGCGGGCCGGCGGTGTCGGCAAGCTCCTCAAGAAGGTCGTGACGGGCGAGGACGTCTCGCTGATGAGGGTCTCCGGGGACGGAGAGGTGTTCTTCGCCTCCGAGGCGGGCTTCGTGTTCCTCATGGACCTCACCGGCGACGGCCTGTCGCTCAACGCCCACAACCTGCTGGCCTTCGACTCCTCCCTCAGCTGGGACATCACGCGCGTGCACGGCGCGGGGGTGCTCAGCGCCGGGCTGTTCACCACCACCCTGCAGGGCTCGGGCACCGTCGCGATCCACACGATGGGCCAGCCGGTGGTCCTCGACTGCAGCGAGCAGCCGACCTACGTCGACGTGCAGGCCTGCGTCGGGTGGTCGGCCTCCCTCGTGCCCCAGATGGTCTCGAGCATGAACGTCCGCTCCATGGTCCGGGGCGGCTCGGGCGAGGCCTTCCAGTACGCCTTCTCGGGCCCGGGGTTCGTCATCGTCCAGCCCAACGAGTGGGTGACCCCGCCGGCGCAGGGACGCTCCGGCGGTGGCGGGTTCAACCTCGGCGGGTTCCTCGACGGATGAGCACTCCCACCCCGCTGGTCGACACCGAGCTCGTCGGGCGGCTGCGCGCCGACCTGGAGCACGCGGCATACACGGTCGAGGCGGTGGACCGGCTGCTCGGTCCGCTGGCCTCTGCCGCGCTCGCCCGCGAGCAGGCCCTGCCCGCCCAGCGCGTCACCGCCGCCGCCGGGACTCCCGCTGGCCACCCTGGTCCGCCTGTTCGCGCTGGGCGACGCCGTCGACGCCGAGGATGCCGAGCTGGCGCTGCCCACGCTGGGACTGGACGGCGCCACCCGCCTGGGGCTGGTCCGGCAGCAGGGGCCGGGCGTCATGGCGACGTGCGACCTGCGCCCGTATGCCGACGAGCGGCACGCCTGGTGGGTTGCCTCCGACCTCGCGGAGCTCGCCACGCGGGCCCCGCTGCGCGAGGACCATGTCCTCGGGCTGGGCGGAGCGTCGACGACGCTGGCGTCCTGGACCCCGCGCCCGCAGGTCGAGCGTGCGCTGGACCTGGGGACCGGGTGCGGGGTGCAGGCGCTGCACCTGGGTGGACACGTCCGGCAGGTCACGGTCACCGACATCTCGACGCGTGCGCTGGCCTACGCGCGGTTCAATGCCGCGCTCAACGGCTGCGACTGGCAGGTGGTCGAGGGGTCCATGCTGGATCCCGTTGCGGGGCAACGGTTCGGGCTCATCGTGAGCAACCCGCCGTTCGTCATCACCCCCCGCTCACCCGACGTCCCGCTGTTCGAGTACCGCGACGGCGGCCAGGTCGGCGATGCGCTGGTCGGTGACCTCGTGCGCTCCATCCGCGACCATCTCGAGCCCGGCGGCATCGCCCAGTTCCTCGGCAACTGGGAGATCGTGGGCGACGCCGACTGGCGGGAACGGGTGCGCGGCTGGCTGGCGGGCACGGGGCTGGACGCCTGGGTGGTGCAGCGCGAGCTGCAGGACCCTGCGCAGTACGCCGAGACCTGGGCTCGCGACGGTGGTCACCACAGTGCCACCGCCGAGTTCTCCACCCTGTATGCCGCGTGGCTCGACGACTTCGCCTCGCGCGGCGTGAGCGCCATCGGCTTCGGTGTGATCACCCTGCAGCGCCCGGCCACGCAGCGGGCGACGTTCCTCGAGCTCACCGAGGCGACGGGGCCGGTGGCGTCGCCCATGGGCCCGCACATCCTCGCGGGCCTGCGTGCGCGGACCTGGCTGGCCGACCACGACGACGACGCGGTGCTGGCGACGGCGTGGTCCTGCGCTCCTGACGTGACCGAGGAGCGCCACGGCCGCCCGGGGCAGGAGGACCCCTCGGTCATCCTGCTGCGCCAAGGTGGCGGCCTGCGGCGCACCGTGCGGCTCGACACGGCTGGCGCCGCCCTGGTGAGCGTCTGTGACGGAACCCTTGCCGCGGGGCCGGCCCTCGAAGCCATCGCCGAGCTGCTGGGCGAGGACCGGCGGGGACTGCGCGCACGCCTGGTCCCGTTGCTGCGCGAGCTGGTGGCGGACGGGCTGCTCGTCTGAGAGCCGGAGGCCTTCAGGTGGGTCGCGGGAGGCGTCGGACAGTGAGTGGAGTGCCGTTGGAAGGCCGCGCTCAGAGCCGTTGTCGCAGGTCATCAAACTGGTTGTGAGTGAGTGCTCACTCACTTACCCTGAGACGGTGACTCCCCGAGCCCCGGCCATGCCGGCCGACCAGCGCCGCGCGGCCATCATCGCCGCGACGGTGCCGCTGCTGCGCGAGAAGGGGCGGGCGGTGAGCACTCGCGAGATCGCCAAGGCTGCCGGGGTCGCCGAAGGCACCATCTTCCGCGTGTTCCCGGGCAAGGACGAGCTGATCGCGGCGTGCGTGAGGGAGGCCTTCGACACCGCAGGGCTGCACCGAGAGCTGGTCGGCATCGACCTCGACCAGCCCCTGCGTGAGCGCCTTGCGGCCGGGGTGGCGATCATGCAGTCCTACCTGCGCGGCATCTTCACCCTGATGACCGTGCTCCAGGCCACCGGCCAGCGGCTGGAACGGCCCCGCGGGAGCGAGCACCATCACGACCGGCGCCAGTCGACCGCCGTCATCGACGCCGACTTCGTCGCTCTCATCGGCGCCGATGCCGACCGGCTCCGGATGAGCCCCGAGAAGGTCGTCGGCTACCTGCGCATGGTCACGCTCTCGAGCGTCCACCCGATGCTGGAGTCCACGAACAGCACCGCTGAGGAGATCGTCGACGTCATCCTCGACGGCACGCTCGAGCGGGCGCCCGAGCTCGCCCACGCAGCAGCCGCCAACATCGCCCACGCCACAGGCCTTCACGCCACAGACAACAGGGGGAACTGATGCTCCTACGGATCGTCCGCGACTATCTCAGGCCGTACCGCGGCCTGGTCGTCCTTCTGGTTGCCCTGCAGCTGGTCGGCACCATCGCCTCGCTCTACCTGCCGAGCCTCAACGGCAGGATCATCGACCAGGGAGTCGCCAAGGGCGACACGGCATACATCCTGCGCACCGGAGGCTGGATGCTGACGGTGTCGCTGGTCCAGATCGTGGCCAGCATCGCCGCCACCTATCTCGGTGCGCGCTCGGCGGCGGGGCTGGGGCGGGACCTGCGCGCGGGCATCTTCGCGCGCGTGGGTGACTTCTCCGCCCAGGAGGTCTCGCGGTTCGGGGCGCCGACGCTGATCTCTCGCAACACCAACGACGTCACCCAGGTCCAGCAGGTCGTCTTCATGGGGGCGGCCATGATGGTGTCTGCGCCGATCATGATGGTCGGCGGCATCATCATGGCGCTGCGCGAGGACGTCGGCCTGTCCTGGCTCGTCGCCGTCGCGGTGCCCCTGCTCGCCCTGTCCGTGGCCCTGGTGATCCGCAAGATGATCCCGAACTTCCGGCTGATGCAGGAGTCGGTGGACTGGGTCAACCGCGTGCTGCGCGAGCAGATCACCGGCATCCGCGTGGTGCGCGCCTTCGTCCGCGAGGACCACGAGCGCGCGCGGTTCGCCGAGGCCAACACCCAGTACACCGGGACCGCGCTCGCCGTGGGCCGGCTCATGGCGCTCGTCTTCCCGATCGTCATGCTGATCTTCAACTCCTCGACCGTGGCGGTGCTGTGGTTCGGCGCGAAGCGGGTCGACTCCGGTCAGATGCAGATCGGCGAGCTGACCGCGTTCATGAGCTACCTCATGCAGATCCTCATGTCGGTGATGATGGCGACCTTCATGTCGATGATGATCCCGCGGGCCACCGTGTCCGCCGGGCGCATCTCCGAGGTCCTCGACACCGACACGACGGTGGTCGAGCCGGCGACGCCGACGCCCATCCCGCGCACCGGCACGACGGTCGAGCTGCGGGATGTCGAGTTCTGCTACCCCGGCGCGGATGTGCCTGTCCTGCAAGGAGTCTCGCTCACGGCCGAGCCGGGCCGCACGACGGCCATCATCGGCAGCACGGGGGCCGGCAAGTCGACGTTGCTCTCGCTGATCCCCAGGCTCTACGACGTCACCGGCGGGTCGCTGATGCTCGGAGGCGTGGACGTGCGCGACGCGGCGCTGAGCGACGTCTGGTCCCGGATCGGGCTGGTCCCGCAGAAGCCGTACCTGTTCACCGGCACCGTGGCCTCCAACCTGCGCTACGGCGACGCCCACGCGACCGACGACGAGCTCTGGGACGCCCTGCGCATCGCCCAGGCCGAGGACTTCGTCCGGGCCATGCCCGCAGGGCTGGACGCGCCGATCGCCCAGGGCGGCACGAACGTGTCGGGTGGGCAGCGCCAGCGCCTCGCGATCGCCCGGGCCCTGGTCGCCAAGCCCGAGGTCTTCCTGTTCGACGACAGCTTCTCCGCGCTCGACCTGTCGACCGACGCCAGGCTCCGGTCGGCGCTCAAGCCGGTCACCCGGCATACCGCCGTCATCGTCGTGGCCCAACGGGTCTCGACCATCATCGACGCCGACCACATCGTGGTCCTCGACGACGGCAGGGTCGTCGGGTCGGGGCGCCACGACGAGCTGCTCGAGACCTGTCCCACCTATCTGGAGATCGTCGAGAGCCAGCGTTTCGCAGAGGAGGCCGCGGCATGAGCGAGGGAGTGAAGACCGCCGAGGAGAAGGCCGCGGAAGCGCGGCGCGGGCCCGGTGCGCGCGCCGGTCAGCGGCACGGACCGATGATGGGCGCGGGCATGCCCGCGGAGAAGTCGCAGAACTTCGGGCCGTCGGCCAAGCGCCTGATCGGCCTGATGCGCCCCGAGCGCACCTCGCTGTATGCCGTGCTGGCCTTCGCCGTGACGAGCGTGGCCCTCAACGCGGTGGGGCCCAAGATCCTCGGGCGCGCCACGGACCTCATCTTCGCGGGCGTCGTCGGGCGGCACCTGCCGGCCACGGCCACCCGCGCAGAGGTGGTGGCCGGCCTGCGAGCCCAGGGCCAGGGCACCTTCGCCGACATGGTGGCGCGGATGCCCGACCTGGTGCCCGGGTCCGGCATCGACTTCGGCGCCGTCGGGGGAGTGCTGCTCCTGGCGCTGAGCCTCTATGCCGTCGCCAGCCTGCTCTCGTGGGCCATGGCCTGGATCCTCACCGGCGCCGTGAACCGCACCATCTTCGCGCTGCGCCGGGACGTCGAGGACAAGCTCAACCGGCTCCCGCTGCCGTACTTCGACGCCCAGCCCCGCGGCGAGCTGCTCAGCCGGGTCACGAACGACATCGACAACGTCGCACAGAGCCTGCAGCAGACGCTCAGCCAGCTGCTGACCTCGCTGCTGACCGTCGTGGCCATGGTGGCGATGATGATCTACATCTCCCCGCTGCTGGCCGTGATCGCGCTCGTCACCATCCCGGTCTCCATGGGCGTGACGACGGCGATCGGCAAGCGGTCCCAGAAGATGTTCGTCCAGCAGTGGAAGAGCACCGGCGAGCTCAACGCCATCGTCGAGGAGACCTTCACGGGGCACCAGCTCGTCAAGGTCTTCGGACGCCAGGACGAGGTGCGTGGCGCGTTCCGGTCGAAGAACGACGACCTCTATGCCGCGGGCTTCGGCGCCCAGTTCATCAGCGGCATCATCATGCCGTCGATGATGTTCATCGGGAACCTCAACTACGTCGCGATCGCCGTCGTCGGTGGCCTGCGGGTGGCGAGCGGCTCGATGAGCCTGGGCGACGTGCAGGCGTTCATCCAGTACTCGCGGCAGTTCACCCAGCCGTTGACCCAGGTGGCCTCGATGGCGAACCTGCTGCAGTCCGGAGTCGCCTCTGCCGAAAGGGTTTTCGAGGTCCTCGATGCTCCCGAGCAGCGTCCCGACGTGGCGCACCCGGCGGTCCTGGAGGGTGCGCGCGGACGGGTCGAGCTCGAGGACGTGTCGTTCTCCTACGACCCGGCCGAGCCGCTGATCCAGCACCTCGACCTCAGCGTCGAGCCGGGCCAGACCGTGGCCATCGTCGGGCCGACCGGTGCCGGCAAGACCACGCTGGTCAACCTCATCATGCGGTTCTACGAGCTCGACGGCGGGCCGCATCACGCTGGACGGCGTCGACATCACCCAGCTGCGTCGGGACACCCTGCGCGGACAGATCGGCATGGTGCTCCAGGACACCTGGCTGTTCGGCGGCACGATCCGCGACAACATCGCCTACGGGCGCCCGGGGGCGGCCGACGAGGAGGTCCAGGCCGCTGCCCGCGCCACCTACGTCGACCGGTTCGTGCACTCGCTGCCCGACGGCTACGACACGGTGCTCGACGCCGAGGGCGGCAACATCAGTGCCGGGGAGAAGCAGCTGATCACCATCGCCCGCGCCTTCCTCTCCGACCCGGCGCTGCTGATCCTCGACGAGGCGACCAGCTCGGTCGACACCCGCACCGAGCTGCTGGTGCAGCAGGCGATGTCGGCGCTGCGCAAGGACCGCACCAGCTTCGTCATCGCCCACCGCCTCTCCACGATCCGCGACGCCGACGTCATCCTCGTGATGCGGGACGGTCAGATCGTGGAGCAGGGCTCGCACGAGGACCTGCTGGCTCGGGGCGGCGCCTATGCCGAGCTGTATGCCGCGCAGTTCAGCGGCGCGGCCGTGGACGTCGACACCGGCGAGGCGCCGGCCGCCGACCTGGCTGCGGTGCGCGTCTGAGGCCGAGGAGTGAGCGTGCCAGGGACGATCACCCTACACTCTGCCGATGCGGACCGCGCGGCTGGAGGCGTTCAGTGACGGTGTGCTCGCGATCATCATCACGATCATGGTGCTCGAGCTGCAGCGGCCGAAGGCCCGACGTTGCAGTCCCTGGTGGACGGATCGCTGCGCGGGTTGTTCACGTACCTGCTGAGCTTCGTCTACATCGGCATCTACTGGAGCAACCACCACCACATGTTCCAGCTCGTGCGCCGGGTCGACGGCGCGATCCTCTGGGCGAACCTCGGGCTGCTCTTCTTCCTGTCGCTCGTGCCCTTCTCCACGTCGTGGCTGGACCAGTTCCCCCGCGCGACCGTGCCCGTCACGGTCTACGGCGTCAACCTCCTCGGCGCCGCGATCGCCTACTACGTCCTCCAGCAGACGATCTTCCGTGCCGAGGGGCCGCAGAGCCTGCTCCGCCAGGCCCTGGGCCGTGACCTCAAGGGCAAGCTGAGCCCGGTGATCTACATCGTCGGGATCGTCGGCTCGCTCGCGTCCGTGTGGGTCGGCATCGTCGCCTACGTGGCGGTCGCGGTCATCTGGCTGGTGCCCGACCGCCGGGCCGAGCGTTTCATCGACGCCCACCTGGTCCCCGAGGACTGAACGCGCTCGGGGTGCCGCGTCGCGGCATACCCCCTAAGTTGGTTCGAAGCTGCGCCGACGAATCGACCAGGAGCCACCGATGTCTCACCTTGCGCCCTTTGCCGTCCCTGCGGCAGCGAGCACGTTGATCAACGCCACCTGGCTCGACTACACGATGGTGGCGCTCTACTTCGTCTTCGTCCTGGGGATCGGCTTCATCGCGCGGCGGTCGGTCTCGGACTCGATCGACTTCTTCCTCTCGGGTCGCTCGCTCCCCGCGTGGGTCACGGGTCTGGCGTTCATCTCGGCCAACCTCGGCGCCGTCGAGATCATGGGGATGTCGGCCAACGGCGCCCAGATCGGGCTGCCGACGGTGCACTACTTCTGGGTCGGCGCCATCCCCGCGATGCTGTTCCTCGGCGTCGTGATGATGCCGTTCTACTACGGCTCCAAGGTGCGCTCGGTCCCCGAGTTCATGCTGCGGCGGTTCGGCACCGGCGCCCACCTCGTCAACGCGATCAGCTTCGCGCTCGCCCAGCTGCTCATCGCGGGCGTCAACCTCTACCTGCTGGGGTCGATCGTGCACGCCCTGCTGGGGTGGCCGCTGTGGGTGGCGCTGCTGGTGGCGGCGGCGATCGTGCTGTCGTACATCACCCTCGGCGGGCTGTCGGCCGCGATCTACAACGAGGTGCTGCAGTTCTTCGTCATCGTCGCGTCGCTGCTGCCGCTGACGCTGATCGGCCTGCACCGCGTCGGTGGCTGGAGCGGCCTCCAGGACAAGATCACCGCGTTCGCGCACTCGCGCGCCCGCCAAGGCCGCGGTCGCGCCCGCCGGACAGCAGCTCCACTCCTGGCCGGGTCAGGCGCTGTCCGGGTTCAGCTCCGGCTTCCTCTCGGTGGTCGGGATCGTCTTCGGGCTCGGGTTCGTGCTGTCGTTCGGCTACTGGACGACGAACTTCGTCGAGGTCCAGCGAGCCATGGCCTCCAAGTCGATCTCGGCAGCGCGCAAGACGCCGATCATCGGTGCGTTCCCCAAGATGTTCGTGCCGTTCATCGTCATCCTGCCCGGCATGATCTCGGCGGTCCTCGTCAAGGAGATGGTGCAGCTCAAGGGCGGCGGGTCGCCTCCGGGCGGTGCGTCCGGCCAGGGTGTGAAGTACAACGACGCGCTCCTGCTGCTCATGCGCGACGTGCTGCCCAACGGTCTGCTCGGCCTGGCGATCGCGGGCCTGCTCGCCGCCTTCATGGCGGGTATGGCGGCCAACATCTCGGCGTTCAACACGGTCTTCAGCTACGACCTGTGGCAGCGCTACCTGCGCAAGGACAACAGCGACGACTACTACCTGCGGATCGGGCGGCTGGCCACGGTCGCCGCGACGATCATCGCGATCTTCACCGCCTCGATCGCCAGCAGCTTCTCCAACATCATGGACTACCTCCAGACGCTGTTCGGCTTCTTCAACGCGCCGCTGTTCGCGACCTTCATCCTCGGGATGTTCTGGAAGCGCATGACGCCCGCGGCCGGATGGATCGGCTTGCCAGCGGCACGCTGTCGGCGGTGGTGGTGGCCTTCCTGAGCAAGGACGCGTTCGGGTCCGCCAGCCTGGGAGTGCTGCCGCTGTCCGGGCAGGGCGCGAGCTTCGTCGCAGCGTCCACCGCGTTCGTGGTCGACATCGTGGTCTCGTATGCCGTGTCCCTCGCCACCGAGCCCAAGCCCGCGTCCGAGCTGCGGGGCCTCGTCTACTCCGAGACGCCGCGGGAGGACCTGGTCGACCCCGAGGAGGCCAGCCACCCGTGGTTCCAGCGCACCCTGCCCCTGGCCGGCATAGCGCTGGTGCTCGTCCTGATCCTCAACTTCGCCTTCTAGAGGAGCCCCGATGACCGAGAAGACCAGCGCAGCACCGAAGAAGACCGCCGGTGCGTTCGACATCCGCAACATCATCGGCGCCCTGCTGGGCCTCTATGGCGTGATCCTGCTGCTCGCCGGGATCTTCGGCGACACCGCCTCGGCGAAGACCGGGGGCATCAACGCCAACCTGTGGACCGGCCTGGCGCTGGCGGTCGCGGCGGCGGTGTTCCTGGTCTGGGCGCGGCTCAAGCCGATCGTGGTGCCGGCCGACGTCGAGCCGGTGGCCGACGACCCGACTCGCCCGGCCCCTCGCCACCGCCACTGACCGACGACCGACCAATCTGGCTTTGGGGGTCTAACCGCCCGGAATTCCGAGCGGTTGGACCCCCAACGGCGGTCGGGTGGCGGTCGTCCACAGGTGGTGGGCCGGCCGGCGTGGCGTCCCAGACCCCGGCCGGACGTGTGCCAGGCCCCACATCTCTCGCCCACGCTGTCGTGGGTGGGGAACGGGGTCGAGCGCAGGGCCGCGGCATGGGTGGCGGCAGAGTCCTCTGACGGTGTGGTGTCCCGCGCGGCGTTACGAGCCGTGGGCATCGACCGCAATGCCGTATGCCGTGAGGTGGCGGCAGGTAGGTGGCGGCTCCACCGCGCGCAGACCGTCGCTGTTCACACCGGTTCGTTGTCGGACGTCGCTGTGCGGTGGCGCGCCGTCTGGGAGGTGGGCCGCGGCGCGGTGCTCGACCGGGTGTCGGCCCTACAGGCGGCTGGTCTGCAGGGATTCACCACTGACGTGGTGCATGTATCCATCGCCCATGACCAGCGGGCGCCATCGCTCTCGGGTGTGGGCTCTTCATGGGCCAGGTCGCCAAGGCCTTCACAGTGCGGTCGCAACGTCGCCCTCCCCCTCGAATCTCAGGTGGGGGAGGGTCAGCCGGCTAGTTGAACTGCCAGGAGCGCTTGCTCAGGCCGAACCAGAAGCCGTCGATGACGCTCGTGTTGTCGAGACTGCCCGACTCGTATGCCGCGCCGAGGCTCACATAGAGCGGCGCCCAGTGCTCGGTGCGCGGGTGTGCCTCGTGGGCGGCGGGTGCCTGGTTCATGAAGTCGAGGATCGCGTCGACGTCCTGGCGCTCGAGCGCCTCGGCCGCCCAGTGGTCGAACTCGGCCGACGGCGTCGGGGGCTGGGCGTCGGGACCCGCTCCGGGGTTGAACCAGCGCAGGTTGTGGGTGGTGAAGCCCGAGCCGACGATCAGCGTGCCCTCGTCGCGCAGCGGCGCCAGCTTGCGGCCGATGTCGAACAGCGCCCGCGGGTCGAGCGTCGGCATCGACATCTGCAGGACCGGCACGTCGGCGTCGGGGTACATCTCGACGAGCGGGACGTAGGCGCCGTGGTCGAGACCGCGGGTCTCGTCGCGGTGCACGGGGGTCTGCGAGGAGTGGACGCAGCTTCGTGACGCTGTCGGCGAGCGCAGGCGCGCCGGGCGCGGCATACGTCACCTCGTAGTAGTGGCGGGGGAAGCCCCAGAAGTCATAGACGAGCGGCACGTCACCGCTGGTGGCGCTCAGGGCGAGCGGCGCCTGCTCCCAGTGCGCCGAGACCATGAGGATGTTCGTGGGCTTGCCGAAGTCGCGGGACCAGTCGGCGAGCTGCTGGGTCCACACCGGGTCGTCCGCCAGCGGCGGAGCCCCATGGCTCAGGTAGAGCACGGGCTGACGGGACGGGGTGGGCTCGCTCATGGCTTCAGCATACGCTTGCTTGAAGTTTCAATCAATTGATCGGTGCCGCTGACGAGACCAGTCAGCCGGAACCCGACGCGGCTGGGTTACCGTCATGCCCGTTGCCATGTCCGCGCTGTGACGAATCCGCAGCACATGGGAGCAGGAGTGAGGTTGGATCTGTGAGCACCGGGCGCAAGCTCGTCATCGTCGAGTCGCCGGCCAAGGCGAAGACCATCGGCGGCTATCTCGGCAAGGACTGGGACGTCGAGGCGTCCGTCGGGCACATCCGCGACATCCCGACGCCGTCGGAGATGCCCGCCGAGATCAAGAAGGGGCCGTTCGGCCGGTTCGGCGTCGACGTCGACAAGGGCTTCGAGGCCTTCTACGTCGTCGACGCGGACAAGAAGAAGAAGGTCTCCGAGCTCAAGCGTCTCCTCAAGGGCGCCGACGAGCTCTATCTCGCCACGGATGAGGACCGCGAGGGCGAGGCGATCGCCTGGCACCTGCTCGAGGTGCTCCAGCCCAAGGTCCCGGTCAAGCGCATGGTGTTCCACGAGATCACCAAGGAGGCCATCCAGCGCGCCGCCAACAGCACCCGAGACCTCGACACCGCGCTCGTGGACGCCCAGGAGACCCGCCGCATCCTCGACCGCCTCTACGGCTACGAGGTCAGCCCGGTCCTGTGGCGCAAGGTCAAGGCGGGGCTGTCCGCCGGCCGCGTCCAGTCCGTCGCGACCCGCATGGTGGTCGAGCGCGAGCGCGAGCGGATGGCGTTCGTCCGCGCGTCCTACTGGGATGTCGTCGGCGACTTCACGCCGGACGGCGCCGGCAACCAGTTCCAGGCGCGGCTCAGTGCCGTCGACGAGGCGCGCGTGGCCACCGGTCGCGACTTCGCCGACGACGGCACCCTCAAGAGCAAGGGCGTCGTCCACCTCGACGAGGCCACCGCCCGCTCCATCGCCACGCAGGTCCTCGAGGCGCAGGTCCGCGTCACCTCGGTCCAGGAGAAGCCCTACACCCGGCGCCCCTCGGCCCCCTTCACCACGAGCACGCTCCAGCAGGAGGCGTCGCGCAAGCTGCGGCTGTCGTCCAAGAACGCCATGCGCGTGGCCCAGCGGCTCTACGAGAACGGCTACATCACCTACATGCGTACCGACAGCACCACGCTGTCGGAGGCCGCCCTCACGGCGGCACGCCAACAGGCGAGGGACCTGTATGGCGCGGACTACGTCCCCGACGCACCTCGCCGCTACGAGAAGAAGGTCAAGAACGCCCAGGAGGCGCACGAGGCCATCCGTCCCGCCGGCGACCGGTTCCGGACTCCGGCGCAGGTGGCCGGAGAGCTGCGCGGCGACGAGTTCGCGCTCTACGAGCTGATCTGGAAGCGCACCGTCGCCTCGCAGATGGCCGACGCCCGCGGGTCCACCGCGACGGTCAAGCTCGGCGGCACGCTCGAGGACGGCAAGGTCGTGGAGTTCAGCGCCTCGGGCACGGTCATCACGTTCCGCGGCTTCCTCGCGGCATACGAGGAGGGCCGGGACGAGGAGCGGGCGAGCCGCGCCGCCGAGGCGGAGGAGGAGCGCCGCCTGCCCAAGCTCAGCGAGGGCGTCGCCATCACCACGCTGCGCGCCGACGCCGACGGCCACGAGACCTCGCCGCCGCCGCGCTACACCGAGGCGACGCTGGTCAAGGCCATGGAGGAGAAGGGCATCGGCCGCCCGTCGACCTATGCCTCGACCGTGGGCACGATCCAGGACCGCGGCTACGTCAACACCCGCGGCAACGCCCTCATCCCCACCTGGCTCGCGTTCGCGGTGACCCGCCTCCTGGAGGAGCACTTCTCCGAGCTGGTCGACTACGACTTCACCGCCTCGATGGAGGAGGACCTCGACCGCATCGCCGGTGGCGACGAGCAGCGGGCCGCCTGGTTGCACCGGTTCTACTTCGGCCATGACCTCGACGGCGGCCCCGAGCGCGCCGGCCATGGGCTCAAGCATCTGGTCGAGGACCTGGGTGAGATCGACGCCCGCGAGATCTCGACCATCCCGATCGGCGACGGCATCGTGGTCCGGGTGGGCCGCTACGGCCCGTATGTCGAGGAGACCATCCCCGCAGGCGTCGACCCCGCGACCGGCGAGATGGCCGACGGCGCCAGCGAGACGCCCCGCCGCGCCACGATCAACGACGACATCGCGCCCGACGAGATGACGCCGGCCAAGGCGCGGGAGCTGCTCGAGCAGTCGGCCGACGACGGCAGGGTGCTCGGCCAGGACCCGGAGACCGGGAGGGACATCGTCGCCAAGGCGGGCCGGTACGGGCCGTACGTCACCGAGGTCCTGCCCGAGGACGCAGCCGACGCGGCAGCGCGGCTCCAAGGCGCGCGGCAAGGCCAAGGTCAAGCCGCGCACGGCCAGCCTGTTCAAGGACATGGACCTCGCCACCCTCGACCTCGAGACCGCCCTGCAGCTGCTCAGCCTGCCGCGGGTCGTCGGTGCCGACGCCGAGGGTGTGGAGATCACGGCGCAGAACGGCCGGTACGGGCCCTACCTGAAGAAGGGGACCGACTCGCGCAGCCTGTCGAGCGAGCAGCAGCTCTTCGACATCACGCTCGAGGAGGCGCTCGCCATCTATGCCCAGCCCAAGCAGCGGGGACGTGCCGCCACGGCGCCGCTGAAGGAGCTGGGTGACGACCCCGTGTCGGGCAAGCCGATGGTGGTCAAGGACGGCCGCTTCGGGCCCTACGTCACCGACGGCGAGACGAACGCGACCCTGCGCAAGGACGACGAACCCGAGTCCATCACGCCCGAGCGAGGCGCCGAGCTGCTCGCCGAGAAGCGCGCCAAGGGCCCGACGACGCGCAAGCGGGCGGCCAAGAAGACGACCAAGAAGACGGCGACCAAGAAGACCGCTGCCAAGAAGACGACCGCAAGAAGACGACCGCCAAGAAGACGACCGCGAAGAGGTCCTGACCCGGCTGGGGGCGCGCTCATGGTGGTCCGCGAGCCGGCCGGCCAGGTGCTGCTCCAGGCCAGGGGGCTGACCAAGTCCTTCGGCTCGGTCCTGGCTGTGCGCGACCTCGACCTGGCCGTCGCCGCGGGATCGGTCCACGCCCTCGTCGGACCGTCCGGGTCGGGCAAGACGACCGTGCTCAACCTCGTCTCGGGCTATCTGGCGCCGGACTCGGGCGAGCTGCTCGTCGACGGGCGCGACGTCTCGGGGCTGGATCCGCAGCAGCTGGTGCGTCGGGGAGTGGCGCGCTGCTTCGCCATCGCGGAGCTCTTCGACGCGGTGCCGGTGGCGGACTACGTGCGGCTCGTGCTCGACGGGTCCCGGGCGGCCTCCGCCACCGAGGTGGTCGTGGACGCCCTGCTGGCCCGGGCCGGGCTGGGTGACCTGGGCGCGGCGCCGCTGGGCTCTCTGGGGGTGGGCCGGCGCAGGGCCCTCGAGGTGGCGCTGACACTGGCGTCCGACCCCCGCCTGGTGATCCTCGACGAGCCCAGCGCCGGCCTGAGCCCACCGGAGGTGGACCGGCTGGCGGCGCTCCTGGCGCAGGGCTGCCGGGCGCGCGCCGTGCTCCTGGCCGACCACAACCTGCGTCTGGTGGCCGCGCTGGCCGACACGGTCAGCGTCCTGCGGGCGGGCCGGGTCGTGGCGCACGGCAGCTATGCCGAGGTGCGCCGCGAGGCGCTGCTCGCGGCATACGAAGATCCGTGAACCGGGCATCCTCCCACCGATCGGCACTTTCGGAGGCCATCGTCCCGCACCTTGGGGCGTCTGGGTAAAGATCGTCGGCGAATTGCCCCGCATGTCCCCTGCGTGCGGGTATGGTCACCGGGCGGTGGCGTGCAGCCACGTGGGGATGCGGGCCGTCGCAGGGTGAGCGATCCTCAGGGGATCGTGCGATAGTGAAAAGGCGGTGGGGCGACGTGACTGAGGGGTCGATCCACCTGTCTGCTCTGCTGGACGACGTGCGAGAGGGTGCCGGCTCGTGACCGACCACGCAGCCGGCCGGCTTCGCGACCACCCCCACGCCTTCCGTCTCCAGGTCGCCAACACCATCGACGGTCTCGGCACCTACGTGGGTCTGGCTGCCCTCATCGTCATGGGCTACCACTCCACGCTCCTGCTGGGCACCGCCATGGTGCTGGCGGCCCACATCCTCCCCGGGCTGCTCGTCGCCTTCTTCGTGGCGCCGCGGCTCCAACACCGCCAGCGACGCCCGCTGCTGCTCATGACGAACGCCCTGGGCGTGCTGGCGCTGGTTCCGGCGATCGCCGCCCCGAGCGGCGCCACGGCGATCCTCGCGGCTGCGTTGCTCGGCGCGACCAGCGTCGCGACCCGTGGCGTCCAGATGGCGGCCCTGGCCGAGGCGGTCCCGGCCAGCGTCCGTGCTCGCTTCTATGGTGTGGCCGGGTCGTTCTCCCAAGGGGTCCAGGTGGTCGGCCTCGCCGGGGGCGGCGCCATCGCGGCAGCCCTCAGCCCTCGCACCGCCCTGGTCATCGACGCCGTCAGCTTCACCGTCGCCGCACTCGTCATCGCCACGATCCGCTTCGCCCGCGTCGTGCCGGTCCGTGCGGCGGCGTCCCCGAGGCCGCTGGTCGGCAGCGCTCTTCGGGTCGTGTGGTCGAACCCGCTCCTGCGCATGCTGGCCTGCGTCACGTGGCTGGGTGCCCTCGCGGGCACCGTGCCCGAGATCGCGAGCCCCGCCGTGACCAGCACCAAGCTCCTGCCCATGGTGATGGCGGCCTCACCGGCCGGTGGCGCCATCGCCGCGCTGGTGGGCACGCGGCTCGGCATCTTCAGCCGCATCGTCGACACGCTGAGGCTGGCCGTCGTCTCGGGGGCGTCGCTCATCCTGCTCGGTGGAGGCATGTATGCCGCCATGGCCTATCCCGCCGACTCCGTCACCCGGGCGCTCTACGGCGTCTTCGCCAACGCGCTCATCGGCGGTCTGTGGGTCTGGTTCCTGGGCATGATGACCGCCTTCGCCGAGTACACGCCACCCACCGAGACCGTTGCGGTCGGGTCGTTCATGTCGTGGAGCGTCGGCGCCGCCAGCGGGGTCGGTGGGTTCGTCGTGGCCCTGCTCGGTGTGGCAGGCGGGTATACCGCGCTGGGCCTTCTGCTCCTCCCCGCCGCCATGTGGGGGCTGCGTCTGGTGGCGCCGTCGATGGCGCCGTCGATGGCGACGCCGAACGCCGACACGGATCATCCGGGCTCCTCGGGGACCGGGGGTGTCGTCCCACCGTCGTGAGCGGCCGTGCGGGCCTGGGGTTGTGGGGCCGGTGTCGGCTCGCTGGCCTAGGCTCACCGCGTGACCGATGGACTCTTCATCGCCTTCGAGGGTGGCGACGGCGCTGGCAAGTCCACCCAGGTGGAGCTGCTGCGCGCGGCTCTGGAGGCGAGGGGGCGCACCGTCACGGTGACGCGACAGCCGGGAGGCACCCGGCTCGGGCAGCAGATCCGCGACCTCGTGCTGCACGGCGAGCATGTCGCCCCCCGTGCCGAGGCGCTGCTGTTCGCCGCCGACAAGGCCCACCACGTCGAGGAGCTCATCGCTCCGGCGCTTGCGTGCCGGTCACGTCGTGCTGACCGACCGCTACACCGACTCCTCGGTGGCCTACCAGGGGGCGGGCCGGTCGCTCGGCGCCCAGGAGATCCACGACCTGACCATGTGGGCGGTCGACGACCTGGTGCCCGACCTCACGGTCATCGTCGACATCTCCGCGGCCGAGGGGCGGCGCCGTCGCGGAGAGGTGCACGACCGCCTCGAGTCCGAGCAGGACGACTTCCACGAGGCCATCCGAGCGCACTTCCTGGCCATGGCCGCGGGCAACCCGCAGCGCTATCTCGTCGTGGACGGTCTGGCCGCCCCCGAGGAGATCCACGAGCAGGTGCTCGCACGGCTGGACGCCATGGGGGTGCTGCCATGACGGTCTGGCAGGACGTCATCGGCCAGGACTCGGCCGTGGCGACACTCCAGCGGGCCGCCGACGACCCCGCCGCCATGACTCACGCGTGGCTGCTGACCGGGCCGCCCGGGTCGGGGCGATCGGTCGCTGCCCGGGCGTTCGCGGGCGCCCTCGAGTGCCCCCGGCACGGCTGCGGCGAGTGCCGTGAGTGCCGCACGGCGGTCGACGGCACCCACGCGGACGTCGACGTCGTCGCGACCGAGGGGCTGTCGATCAAGGTCGAGCAGGCCCGTGAGCTCGCGGCGATGTCGGCCCTGCGTCCCTCGGTCGGCCCCTGGCGCGTCATCATCATCGAGGACGCCGACCGGCTCACCGAGCGAGCGGCCGACGCCCTCCTCAAGGCGCTCGAGGAGCCCGTCGCACGCACGGTCTGGGTGTTGTGCGCCCCGTCGGTCGAGGACGTCGTCATCACCATCCGGTCGCGCTCGCGCCACGTGCGGCTGCGCACCCCGCCGGTGGAGGCCGTCGCCGACCTGCTTCACCGGCGCGACGGGGTGGAGCTCCCCATGGCCCTCTATGCCGCGAGGGCGGCCCAGAGCCATGTCGGCCTGGCCCGACGGCTGGCCCGCGACGAGGCGGCCCGCATCCGCCGACGCGATGTCGTGGCCATGGCCGTGCGCATCCACGGGGTCGGTGACGCGGTCGACGCGGCGGCCGACCTCGCGGCGATCGCCGACGAGGAGTCCACCGCCGCCGCGGCCGAGCGAGACGGTGCCGAGCGACAGCGGCTGCTCGAGGTCCTCGGCGCGGACCCGACGGCGCGCACGCAGCCACCCCACATCCGCAGCCAGCTGTCGGCGCTCGAGCGCGAACAGAAGGCGCGGGCCACGCGGCACTCTCGGGACGTGCTCGACCGCTCTCTCGTCGACCTGCTCTCGGTCTATCGCGACGCCCTGGTGCTCCACAGTGGCGCGGGCGTCGGCCTGGTCAACCACGACAACCTCGCGCTCGTCCAGTCCCTCGCGCGGGCGCTCTCGCCTGACCGGCTGCTGACGGCCATGGACGCCATCGGCACCGCGCGCGAGCGGATCGGCCTCAACGTCGCCCCGCTGCTCGCCCTGGAGGCGATGGCGATCTCGCTGCGCGTCCCGCGGTCAGCCTGACCCAGGCGCTCGGGATACGGTCGAGGGCATGAGGGTGCAGCGCAAAGTCCTGGTCGCCGCCGTCGCGGCGCTCGCCGTGGGGCTCTCCGGGTGCTCGATCGGCTCCGGGGCGTCGCCGGCCGTCCCCTCCCGGGCGAGCATCCCGCGGACGCCCCCGGCGGGCACCTCTGGCCTCGCGCGGTTCTATGCCCAGAACCTCGACTGGCACAGCTGTGGCGAGGCCGACTGTGCCGGCCTGTCCGTCCCCCTCGACTATGCCAAGCCTGAGGGCACCTCCATCACCGTCCAGGTGCTGCGCATGCGTGCGACAGATCCCAGCCAGCGGATCGGCTCGTTGGTCGTCAACCCCGGCGGTCCGGGCGGGTCCGGGGTCGACTATGCGCGAGCCGCCGACTTCATCGTCGGGCGGCCGGTGCGCGCAGCGCTTCGACATCGTGGGCTTCGACCCGCGTGGCGTCGGGCGTTCCCACCCCGTGACCTGCCTGCCCGACGCGCAGATGGATGCCTTCCTGGGGCAGGACCCGACACCGGACGACTCCTCCGAGGAGCAGGCGTTCGCCGCCTCGAGTGCGACGTTCGCCCAGGGCTGCGTCCAGCACACCGGGCCCCTGATCAGCCACATCTCGACCCAGGACGCCGCCCGCGACATGGACATCCTGCGTTCGGCCCTCGGCGATCCCAAGCTCAACTACCTCGGCAAGTCCTACGGCACCCTCCTCGGCGCCACGTATGCCGGGCTGTTCCCCACGCTGGTGGGCCGGTTCGTGCTCGACGGAGTGGTCCCGCCCGATGCCACGCCCGCCGAGGTGTCGATCGGTCAGGCCGAGGGCTTCGAGCGCGCCACCCGCGCCTGGGCTCAGGACTGTGTCAGCCACGGGTGTCCGCTGGGCGGCTCCGTCGACGCGGTCATGGCCGGCATGCGCGACCTGCTGAAGCGGCTGGACGCCCACCCCGTGCCGATGAGCGACGGCCGGCTGAGCCAGCTCACCGAGGGCTGGGCCGCGACGGGGATCGCCCAGGCGATGTACGACCAGGGGTCCTGGCCCTCGCTCACCTCGGCGCTGCGCCAGGTGGTCGACGACAACAACGGCACCAAGCTCATGAAGCTCGCCGACGACTACGCCGAGCGCACCCCGCAGGGGCACTACACGAGCAACCTGCTGGCGGCCTTCTACGGCGTCTCCTGCCTCGACAGCCCGGACAGCTCAGACCCCAAGGTCTTCGAGCAGCGAGCCAAGGAGGCGAGCGTCAAGGCGCCGACCTGGGGTGCCTTCCTCGCCTGGGGGAGCTTCGTCTGCGGGCAGTGGCCCGTGAAGACGGCGAGCGGTGGTCCCCACACGATCAGTGCCAAGGGCAGCGGTCCCATCGTCGTCGTCGGCACCACGCGTGACCCCGCGACGCCCTACGAGTGGTCGGTGCGGCTGCGCAAGGAGCTCGCCAACGCGCGGCTGCTGACGTTCGACGGTGACGGGCACACGGCATACGCCCGCTCGAACTCCTGCGTGGACTCCGCGATCGACGACTACTACACGCAGGGCACGCTGTTCCCCGACGGGCTGAGGTGCTGACCGCAGTTCGGAGATTGCGGGGGTCATCCGTATACTCATGCCTCGTGCCCACCCCGGCACGTGCCGCCTTAGCTCAGTCGGCCAGAGCGATTCACTCGTAATGAATAGGTCATCGGTTCGATTCCGATAGGCGGCTCCACGAACGCCCCCGGCTCCGGCCGGGGGCGTTTCCGCTGCTCCGGCGTTGCGACGTGCAGTAGCCCTGCAATACCGGGGGTCGCAGCACGGTTCCGCGGTGTAGCCACCCCGACTGCACGTCGTTGCGCCGGTGCCACCCCACACCTCAGCCGTCGGACGTGCGCTTTCGCTGGAGCGCGAGCGGCAGCGCCAACCAGGCGAGCAGGAAGAACGTCAGTGAGCAGAGCGCCGCCACCACGGCCGCGACGGCACCGACCACGAAGCTGAAGATGAGCGCCAGCACAGTGGTGATGGTGAGGCTCAGCGCCACCAGACCCGCCTTCGCGAGGGCGTCACCCGCGTCCACGAGCACGTCCTTCTCGTGGTGGCGGAACAGCAGCCGGTGCGCGCTGACCGGCGCCACGAGCAGAGCCGGTCGCCACCGTGCCCAGCCCGATGGCGACCAGATAGAGGGCTTCTTGGGTGTGGTCCAGATGTGTGAACCGCGCCTGGAACGGCAGGGTCAGCAGGAAGCCCGACAGGATCTGGACGCCCGTCTGCGTGACCCGCAGCTCCTGGAGGAGCTCGGACCAGTTGCGGTCCATCTTCTCGGCCCGCGTCTCGCTGCGCTGTGTGTCCATGTGTGCCTCCAACCGCATCCTGCCTGGTCAGCTGACCCAATAGTGAGCCGAGAACGCCAGCGCCAACACGAAGACCAGGGGCAGGCAGAGAGCGGGGACCGCCACCTTGAGCCACCCCCAACCGGGACGGGTCGCCAGCTCGGCCATGAGGATGTAACCCGGGAACCACGTGAGCGCATAGCGGGGCGCCGACGTGAACATGTTCGAGAACAGCAGGACCGCAACGCTCAGACCCGTGTAGACCACCTCCGGCCATCGCCGCAGAGCCACCAGGGCGCCCACCAGCACGATGCCGCCGACGACGACGAGCAGGTCAGCCCATCGCGAGATGAGCAGGTCGGGGGACGTGGTGCTGTGGATCGCCCGCCAGGCGGTCGCGAACCCCTGCCACGGCCACGCCGACTGCCGCCGCCAGCCGGTGATCTCGGCGCGGTGCCACTCGTCGAGGGAGCCGGTGGTGGCGAACAGGAAGCCGAAGAACCCCGCGGTCACGGCGAAGGGGACCAGCAGCGCGGCGGCGTCCCAGCGCGGCCGCCACCGGCCCTCCGCGCGCAGCTGACCGGCATACATCACGGCCAGGGCCAGCGCGAGGAAGATGCCGTTGACGCGCACCCCGGCGGCCGCGCCGGCCAAGGCGCCCGCCCACCACCAGCGACGCCGGGTGGCCATCCACCAGGCCGACAGGACCAGGGCGAGGAACGTGGACTCGCTGTATGCCGCCGTGAGGAACACGCCGTAGGGCGCGACGGCGAGGAAGAGGACCGCGACGGCGGCCGTCCGCGGGCCTCGGGTGGCGGCCACCAGCCGCCACAGCATCGCGGCCGCCACGACCCCGGCCACCAGTGAGACGAGCAAGGCGGCCGCCAGCGAACCCCCGGTCAGTGGCGCCGTCACGGCGATCAGCAACGGGTAGCCGGGGAAGAACGCCTGGTCGCAGCAGGGGAGATGAGCGGGGAAGTAGCCGAGGTCGGCGATGCGCAGGAAGTGCAGCGAGTCCCAGTAGGCGAACCGCTGCAGCATCCACCGACCGGGGTGCTGTGCCAGGCCCGCACGGTCGACCCCGATGACCCACGAAGCGACAAGGACGAACACGACCACCGAGATCCGGCTGCCGACCCACAGTCCGAGGGGCTGGACGGCGGCCCGGCCGAGACGCCCCGAGGTGGCTCTGGGGGCAGGGCGGTCCGCAGAGTCCATGACCTCGAAACTACCCGAGGGCTGTCGGGTCGGCTCGACGCCGTTCGCGAGCGGCGACTCTGCCGGAGGAGGACGATGGAGGTATGGCTACGGGTCCCCGGAGCAACGGCGCCTCGCCTTCGTCGCGTGCGCCCACGACCCGGGCGGCCGAGGTGGAGCGCAAGTACGCGGTCGACTCGGCCACGACTCCTGCCGGCGTTCGCCCGCGTTTCCGGCGTGGCGTCGACCGGACAGCAGGCGACCCTCGACCTCGCGGCGACCTACTTCGACACCAAGGCGTTCGACCTCACCCGGCACGAGATGACGCTGCGCCGGCGCACCGGGGGGCACGACGCCGGCTGGCACCTGAAGCTGGGCGTCGACAGCGAGAGCCGTACCGAGCTGCACCATCCGCTGGGGCGCGCGGTCAAGACGGCGCCGGCCGCCCTGGTCGCCACGGTCAGAGCTGTCGTCCGGGACCGGCCGCTGCTTCCGGTGGCCACGGTGCGCACCCACCGCCTGGAGTACGACCTCCTGGGTGCGGCGGGCGAGGTGCTCGCCACGATCTGTGACGACGAGGTGCACGCCGAACGGCTCGTGGGCAGCCCGTTGGTCCAGGACTGGCGCGAGTGGGAGGTGGAGCTGGTCAACGGGGACGCGCGGCTGTTCGACGCGCTCGACGCCGAGCTGACCGACGCCGGAGCCCGCCGCGTCAAGGGCGGCTCGAAGCTCAAGGCAGCGCTCGGCGACGGCCAGCCGAGGCCGGACACCGCAGTGACCGCGAGGAGGCTGAGGCGGGCCACCACCACGGAGTTCCTGGTCAGCCAGCTCGCCGAGCAGCTCGCCGCAGTCCAGAGCGAGGACCTGCGGATCCGGTCCGGAGACACCACCTCGGTGCACCAGCTGCGCATCGCGCTCCGACGGCTGAGGTCGGCGCTGACGACCTATCGTCCGTTGCTGGACGCGGCGGCCGTAGACCCGGTCAGGGCCGAGCTGCAGTGGCTCGGTGCCTCATTGGCACCCGCGCGCGACGCGCAGGTGATGCACGAGCAGCTGCGCGCCCTGCTCGAGGAGGAGGCCGCCCAGCTGGTGATGGGACCGGTCGTGCGACGCCTGGACCTCCACCTCCGGGGCATGGCCGAGCAGGGGCGGAAGACGGCTCAGGAGGCACTGGCGAGCGATCGCTACCTCCGCCTCCTCGACGCGCTCGACGACCTGGTCGACCACCCGCCGGTGACCCGCCTCGGTGGGTCGAGAGCCACGAAGGTGGTGCCGCGCCTCCTGCAGCGTGACGCGAAGCGGGTGCGGCGCGCGGTCCGCGCGATCGGCGAGGCGCGCGATGCAGACGAGCGCGACCTCGCGTTCCACGAGGCTCGCAAGAAGGCCAAGCGCCTCCGGTATGCCGCGCAGGCGGCGGTGCCGCTGTTCGGTGCCCCCGCCAAGCGGCTCGCCACCTCGGCGAAGGGCGTCCAGACCGCGCTGGGGGACCGCCAGGACTCGGTGGTCGCACGCCACCTCCTGCGGGACCTGGCGGCCCAGGCCTACCTCAACGGAGAGAACGGCTTCACGTTCGGGCGCCTGCATGCCCGCGTGGAGGGGTTGGGTCGGGACGCCGAGCAGCGCTTCACCGCGCTCTGGCGCGAGGTTCCGCATCGCGGCATACGGCGTCGGCTGCGCAAGCAGACGCCCTAGTCCGTTCGGTCAGAAATGCAGCGGCCAAACGTCTCGGCTGCACCGTGTTCCCTATCCCTCGCCCCTGGCGGCCCGCATATGTTGCCGTTCGCCCCAGTTTCGTGACGAGGAAGGTGACTCTGTGCCCAGACTGCAACAGGCGGCTGGCCATGTCTCGCACGGCTGGTCGTTCAGCCAGTGGCCCCTTCGCCGGAAGCTTGCCGCCGCCGTCGTCTTCCCGATGCTGCTTGCCTTCGTCTTCGGCGCACTGCGTGTGTCGAGCGACTTCACCTCGGCACAGCAGCTGTCGCGTGCCGCGGACACCGTCAACGTGATCCACCCCGTGATCGACTACAACCTCGCCGTGCAGGGGGTCGCCGCTGCCGGGAGCACGGGCGGCGCCGACCTCGCGACGGCCACGCGCCGGTACCAGGCAGCCGCCTCCGCCCTGCGCAGCGCCGCGAAGGCAGCCGGGATCCCGAGCACGGTGAAGGCCAAGATCGACAGCGCCCTCGGTCTGGGCCAGGCGACCCTGTCGGCCAAGACGCTCGGCGGCTTCGCCGACGTCGTCATCAGCAACTCGGACAACACCGAAGGCCTGCTCTCGACCGTCGTGTCCGACCTCGGTCTCACCGACGACCCGGCGTCCGCCTCACTGGTCGTGGGCCTCCAGGACGCGCTGTCCGCCCAGCACGCGCTGACCGGGCAGCAGGCCAACCTCGCCAACATCGACGACTCGTCCTCACAGCTGCGCGCGATCGGCCAGGTGGGTGCTGAGACCGCGGCCCTGACGCGACTGCAGTCCGAGCTGCCCTCGCTCAGCTCGCCGATCCGCCAGCTCCTCAACGACAACACCCGCCGCGGTGGGATCCTCCAGGGCTCCCCGACCAAGGAGGACATCGCCGGGCTCGCCCCCGTGTTCGAGTCCAGCAACGCCAGCTATGCACGCCTGATGGGCGCTCAGCTCGCGGCGTTGCAGACCGACCTGCGCGACCGCGCCACCGTCAACCGCAACGCCGCCATCTACAACGGCATCCTCGTCGCAGCTGCGCTGGCGGCCGCGATCCTGCTCGTCGTCGCGCTGCTGCGGTCGCTGCTGTCCACCATCCGCATCGTGCGTGAGGGCGCGCTCGACGTGGCCCAGAACCGCCTCCCGACCGCCGTGGCCAAGATCCGCGACGGCGAGGAGGCACCGGAGTTCGAACCCATCCCGGTCACGACCCGTGAGGAGATGGGGCAGCTGGCCCGAGCGGTCGACGACCTGCACAGCCAGGCCCTGAACCTGGCCGGCGACCAGGCCCGACTGCGGGTGCAGGTCGGGCACATGTTCGAGACGCTGTCACGGCGCAGCACCTCCCTCATCGACCAGCAGCTCAGCCTCATCGAGCGGCTCGAGAGCGACGAGGAGGACCCGAAGCGACTCCAGAGCCTCTTCCGCCTGGACCACCTTGCCGCCCGCATGCGCCGCAACAGCGACTCCCTCCTGGTGCTGGCCGGCACCTCGACGCGACGCGGCGTCTCCGGTTCCATCTCGGTCGCGGATGCCGTCCGCGCTGCCGTGTCTGAGGTCGAGAACTACGAGCGCATCGACATCGGCGAGACCGCCAGCGACCACGTGCTCGGCTCGGTCGGCTCGGACCTCGTCCACCTCGTCGCCGAGATCGTCGACAACGCCCTCGCCTACTCGCCTCCCACGACGCGCGTGGCGCTGCGCGGCGCACGGACGCCCGACGGTGGCCTCCTCGTGGAGGTGGCCGACCGCGGCCTCGGTATGCCGGCCGAAGGACCTCGAGGCGGTCAACGACCAGCTCGCCCACGGTGGCGACATCACCGCCGACACAGCCCGCCGCATGGGGCTGTTCGTCGTCGGTAGCCTCGCGAAGCGACACGGCATCAGCGTGCGCCTGCGCGCCAACGGCGAGGGCCTCCAGGGCGTCACGGTCTCGATCCACCTGCCGGCGGCGCTGCTCGCCGAGAGCAGCACGGTGCGGCCGGAGCGGGCCAAGAGTGCAGGGCAGGTAGGGGCCGCCGAGCCCACCTCGAGCGAGCAGCCCACCGTGCCCGGATCCGGTGCCACCGAGGCTCCCGCGGTGGCGGCTGCCGGTGCGGCAGGGGACGGTCGTGCCCACCGACGCGGTGGTCGGCGGCGTGACCAAGAGCGGGCTGCCCACCCGAGTGCGCGGTGCCAGCGGCGCCACCCCGGTCGTCGACGCAGCCAAGAAGGTGCTGCCCACGCGCGTTCCCGGCTCGCACGGCCCGGGTGCTGTCGCCACTCCGGCTGCCAACCCGAAGCCCGTCATCGAGACGTCGCCCGCCGTGCCTGCGACGGCCGCGGACGCGTCGGCAGCCGAGGCCACACGGCGAGCACCACAACGGTGCGGCTCCGGCGACCACCACGATGGCGAGCTCAACGGCGGCGAGCTCAACGGTGCGGCGCCTGCCGACCATCACAACGGTGTCGGCTCCGGCCGACCACCACGATGGCGAGCTCAACGGCGCGGCATCTGCCGACCACCACGATGACGCGCAGCACAACGGCGAGCGTCGACCGGCCGAGCCCACCCCGAGCCGCTCGGCCTCGGGCCTGCCCGTCCGGTCGCCGCGAGCCAGCCGGATCACCGAGTACCGCGAGTTCGAGGACGCGCCCGCGACCTCCGAGGAGTCTGTCGCCGGCGTCGAAGCCGCCGAGGACGTTCCGTCGACCCCGGGTGCCGAGCCGGCACAGAAGGGCCGCCGCAGCTGGTTGCCCGGCCGCGGCAAGGCAGCGCAGGCTGCCCGACGGGACGCCGAGGCCGAGGCAGCCGAGCCCCGGCAGATGCCCTCCAACCTCTCCGCCTGGCTCGAGCACCGCGCCAAGATGGTCGAGGCTGCCAAGGAGCGCGAGCTGCGCGAGAGCGGCGCCTTCGTCGAGGAGAACGTCGCCCCGGAGCCCTCCGAGCAGGGCGGCGCCGACGAGCTGCACGTCCCCGATGCGTGGGTCGCCGAGCCCCGGCCCGAGCCCACCCTCGTCGACGATCCCCAGCCCGACCGGGTCGATGAGGTTCAGGCCGTCGAGCCGAGGCTCACGAGGTGGAGGCGGAGCCGAGCCCGAGGCTGCCGTGGATGCCGACCAGATGGCTCAGCCCGGACTGCAGGCGAACGCGCTGCCGACCCGCGTGCCGGGCATGTCCGGCGTGCCGGTGGAGAGCGTCGCGGCGGCCTCGTCGGCCGGTGTGGCCATGCGAGCGCACACGAGCTCCTTCTTCGGTGCGCGACGCTCCCGCGACGGCCAGGCCGAGGGGGCCGAGCCCGAGCGGACGCAGCCCGAGGCGACGCAGCCCGAGGCGACGCAGCCCGAGCTGGCCCAGGTAGAGGCGGCCCAGCCCGAGGCAGCCCCGGCAGAGGTCGCGCAGTCTGAGGCGGCCCAGCCCGAGGCTCCGCTCAACGACACCCCGATCTTCCGGGCGATGATGTCGCGCTGGCTCACCGACGAGCCCGCCGACGGAGCCACGGACACCCAGTGGGCGCCCAGCGAGACCGACCAGGCCTGGTCGGCCGCTGCCCGAACCGAGGAGGCACCACCGCTGGAAGAGTCACCCTCCGGGCTGCCGCGACGCCGGCCCGGCAACCACCTCGTCCCCGGGGCGATCGAGGCACCCGCCCCGACGCCCGCTGACGGACCGGCGGTCAACCGTCGCGATCCCGAGGCCATTCGCCGCCGCCTCAACCGCCACCACCAGGGCGTGAGCGCAGCGCGCACCGAGACCCAAGACGGCACACACCGAGAGGAAGCAGATGTTCACCAGTGACGCCATCGCCCAGCCCAGGGGCGAGTACGACTGGCTCGTGGCGCAGGTTCGCCAACGAGACCCCGGGCGTGTCCCACGCCATCCTGGTCTCCGCAGACGGCCTGCCGATGGCGTCGAGCGAGCAGCTGCCGCCCGACCGTGCCGAGCAGATGGCTGCGGTCGCCTCGGGCATGGCGAGCCTCGCCTCGGGTGCGGCCCGGCTCTTCCAGGGCGGCACCGTCCTGCAGTCGGTCATCGAGATGGAGCTGGGCTACCTGCTCCTCATGAGCGTCGGCGACGGCTCGCACCTGGCCGCGCTCACCAGCACCGAGTCGGACATCGGCCAGGTCGGCTACGAGATGGCCGTCCTCGTCGACCGGGTCGGTCAGATGATCGACGCGTCGGCCCGAACCCCGATGACGGGGTAGTGCGTTGGCCCCAGACGCAGACGAGGAGCCGGGCGGACCGAGGCTGGTCCGGCCCTATGCGCTGACGTCGGGACGCACCGAGTCCGTGGTCCGCCTCCCGATCGAGGCCACGCTCGAGGTTCTCCCGGCAGCGCAGGAGAGGACCTGGCCGGAGGGTGACCTCTCCGGCCGGATCGTCGAGCTCTGCGCCTCCGCGCCCTCCGTCGCGGAGATCTCCGCAGCGCTCCACGTCCCACTCGGGGTGGCGCGGGTGCTGATCGGCGACCTGGTCTCCTCAGGCGCCCTCCGAACCCGGACCACCATCTCCACAGACACCACAACGGACGAACGACGTGCACTCATCGAAAGGACACTCAGTGGACTACGCGCCCTCTAACCGCAACAGCGCCTCGACCAAGATCGTCGTGGCCGGCGGGTTCGGCGTCGGCAAGACCACCTTCGTGGGCGCCGTGTCCGAGATCGACCCGCTGCGCACCGAGGCCCTGGTCACCCAGGAGTCCGTCGGCCAGGACGACATCTCCAAGGTCCAGCAGAAGCAGACGACGACAGTGGCGATGGACTTCGGCCGGATCACCCTGGCCGAGAACCTCGTGCTCTACCTGTTCGGCACTCCCGGCCAGCGGCGCTTCTGGTTCATGTGGGACGACCTGGTCACCGGTGCCATCGGCGCGGTGGTCCTGGTCGACACCCGCCGGCTCGACGACTCCTTCGCGGCCGTCGACTACTTCGAGGCCAAGGGTCTGCCGTTCGTCGTCGCCATCAACCAGTTCGACGACGCCCAGCAGTTCGGCGCCGACGAGATCCGTGAGGCGCTCGCGATCCCCTCACACATCCCCGTCATCACGGTCGACGCGCGCGAACGGGAGTCGGCCAAGCAGGCTCTGGTCCGCATCACCGAGTTCGCGCTCACCCAGCTCACCGGCGTCGCGACGCCGGCCTGAGCTCCCCGAACCGCCCGGAGCCCGGCGCCTGGAGGCGTCGGGCTCCGGCGCGCCCCACCTGCTAGAGCCCGTCCAGCACCGGTGCGAGCCGGGCGACGTCCTCGGCGCTGTCGAGGTCGCCGAGAGCGAGGAACACCGTCCGCACCCCGCGCTCGGCCAGAGCGCGGTAGCGGTCCCGGTGCTGGGACGCCTCGCCCGCATGGTGCCGCCGCGCGAAGGACGCCGCCGCCGTCCGGCCCCGCAGACGCTCGACGCGTCGCCAGGTGTCGTCGCGGTCGTGGCCGACGACCGGCAGGTCGAGGACGGTGACGGCGACGCTGTCCGGGTCGCGTCCGACGGCCAGGCAGTGCTGGTGCAGGACATCCAGCTTGCGCTCGAGGGTCGCCAGGTCGCTGGGCAGGTTGCACGCGTCGGCCAGCTCGGCGGCGATGCGCAGGGTGCGGCGTTCCCCGCTGCCTCCGACGATGATCTCCGGTCGGCCCACACGGCCGTGGGTATGCCGTGGTCTCGGGCAGCGTGACGCGCGGCCCCGTGTGGGCCTTGGTGCCCGTGGCCCACAGCGCGCGCATCGTCTCGATGCACACCTCGAGCTGGTCCAGCCGCTGCGACGGCGGTGGGAACGGAAGGCCGAAGGCGCAGGTGCTCGCGCTCCCACCAGCCCGCACCGAGACCGACGAACGCGCGACCCCCGCTGAGGACGTCGAGCGTCGCCACGAGCTTGGCCATGATCCCCGGCGGTCGGAAGGTGACGGGCGACACCAGCGTCCCCAGCCGCAGCCGGGTGTCCAGCCCCGCCAGCAGGCCGAGGCTGACCCAGGGCTCGGGGATCGGCTCCCAGGCACGGTCGACCTGGGGGATCTGGATGAGGTGGTCCATGAGGGCGATGCCCGCGAAGCCGGCCTGGTCCGCCGCACGAGCGATGGAGGTGAGCCATCCGCTCGGGTCCTGACCCCATGGGAATCGGCCGACCTGGAGGATGACCTCCGGGCCGCCACCGCCTCGCCGCATCTCGTCCGGCCCGGCGGCGGGCGCCGGGCCGGCTCCTGAACGGGCCGTCGCGGTCGCCGCCCCGGAGCCCTGGACCGGCCGCACCACCTCCACGCGGTCCCAGCCCTCATGGTCGAGAACGTCGCGAGCCGTCGAGGCCCTGGTGAGCTGTGTTCGTAGCACCGAGGCCGGGACGGAACGGTCCCGCTGGGCGTTGCGCTCGCGGCATACCGTCGGCTGGTGTCTCGAAAAGCACTGCGACGCAAGGCATCTCGGCCGCCCGGCCTAGCGCCAGGTAGCGGGTGCGCTGCTGCGCGTCGAGGCCGAGGGTGTCGACGACGACGGTGAGCCCACGCCGCAGACGAGCCGCGACGATCTGGTCGAGCACGGCGAAGGCGTCGGCGGACGCGTCGAGGTCGTACTCGCTGCTGCCCACGACCGCTCGCAGAGCGTCAGACGAGACGACCTCGGGCGACCGGTACCGCGAGGCGGCCCAGGTGGACTTCCCCGAGCCGCTCGCCCCCACGAGGACGACCAGCGCCGGGTCGGGCAGGGGAGTGGCCGGGCTCAGGAGCCCGCCCGCTCGAAGATGGCGGCCGCCACATCGTGCGGACGCGTCTCGGGCAGCCAGTGCCCGGCGTCGAGCTCGACGAACCGGTAGTCGGCAGAGACCCAGTCGCGCCGTGCCCAGTGCCGCCGCGCGGCCGAGGGCCACATCCTCGTTGCCCCACACGTACGTCGTCGGCACCGTGATCCGGTGGTCTCGGCCACCGGATGCCGCGCCGGGCGCTGCGCCCGACGCCTGTGCGCCTCCCAGCGCACGGGGGAGTATGCCGCGTAGCCGGCTGGTCGCCCCGGCCAGCTCCGCACCGCCCAGCGCGCGGTACCAGGCCAGGCTGCCCGACGAGGTGCGGCCCTCGCGGAACCGCTCGGCATACCGGTGCGCGTCGGGGGCCGGAAGGCCGCTGCGCCGCAGGACCTGCTCCAAGGAGGCCTTGAGGACCAGCTCGGGCAGGACGGGCACCTGGAAGGCGAGCATGTACCAGCTCTTGCCCAGCTGCTGAGGGCGGCGCAATGCCTCGAACATCGCCCGGTGGTGCGGGGTCGACAGCACGGTCAGCGTGCGCAACCGTTCCGGCAGGCGCTCGGCCGTGGCCCACGCGACTGCCCCGCCCCAGTCGTGCCCGACGAGGTGCGCCCGGTCGACGCCCGCGGCGTCGAGCAGCCCCGCCACGTCGGCGACGAGGTCGGCCATCGCGTACGCACCGACCTGCCTGGGCTGAGCGCCCGGCGAGTAGCCGCGCTGGTCGAACGCCAGCGCCCGGTAGCCCGCCGCGGTCAGCAGGGGGATGACCCGGTCGTACGCGTGCCGGTCCTGCGGCCAGCCGTGCAGCAGGACGACCACCTCGCCGTCGGCGGGCCCCGAGTCGGTGACGTCGAAAGTCAGGCCGTTCCGCGTGAAGTGGTCCACGCGGACGAATCTACTCGGACCGACCGCGCCGCCCCCAGTTCCGGAACCCTCGACAGAATGGGGCGGTGCCCACCTTCCGCTTCAGCCACGTCTGGGACCTCGACGTCCCGGCCCACGCGGTGTTCGTCGCGCTGGCCGACGTCGAGCGGTACCCGACCTGGTGGCCGCAGGTCCGGACCGCCGAGCGGATCGACGGCGACTCCGGCCGTACGGCCATCCGCAGCTTCCTGCCGTACACCCTGCAGCTCGTCCTGCGGCGCACGGTCGAGGACGAGTCCACCGGCACGCTGCGGGTCGAGGTCACGGGTGACCTCGAGGGGTGGTGCTGCTGGGTGGTCGGCGATCGAGACGGGGGGCCCGGCACTCGGGCCCGGTTCGAGCAGGAGGCCAAGGTGACACCGCACCTGCTCGCCCGCACGGCCTGGGTGACCGGACCCCTGCTCAAGGCCAACCATGCCTGGATGATGCGGTGCGGTCACACGGGCCTGGCCGCTCACCTCGCCGGTGACCGCTGACCACTGACCGCTGACCGCCCACCAGGCTGAGCCGCTCCGCGCCTCGACCCGTCGTGCGCGACAATGGGGTCGTGACCAGCGGCCGCCAGTACCCCCTCGGAGGACGCGCCGCCTGGACCGTCTATGCCGCCGCCGTCTCCATCTACATCCTGGCGGTGTTCCACCGCAGCTCGCTCGGCGTGGCCGGGCTCCTGGCGACCCAGCGCTTCCACATCGCCGCCACCCAGCTGTCGGTGTTCACGATGGTGCAGCTGCTCGTCTACGCGGCGATGCAGATCCCGGTGGGGGCGCTGCTCGACCGGTTCGGGCCGAAGCGGCTGCTGCTGTCCGGGGTCACCTTCATGACCGTGGCCCAGCTGGGCTTCGCGTTCATCGACTCCTTCCCCGCAGGCATCCTCGCGCGCGTGTTCGTGGGGATGGGCGACGCCATGGTCTTCATCCCCCTGCTCCGCGTGGTGTCGCTGTGGTTCCCGCCGATCAGGATCCCGGTGGTGACCCAGCTGACCGGTCTGCTGGGCCAGATCGGAGCGCTCATGGCTGCCTCCCCGCTGGTCTACGCGCTGCACCGGTGGGGCTGGACGCCGTCGTTCGCCTCGGCGGCCGCCACCGGCGTGGTGCTGGGGCTGCTCGTGCTGGTGGTCGTGCGCGACTCGCCCGAACCCCGACCACGAGCTCGACCAGATCAAGGTCCGGGCCCTCGCGCGGGCGCTGCGAGCCGCGTGGCGCACGCCTGGCACCCGGCTGGGCCTCTGGTCGCACTTCTCGGCGCAGTTCGGTGCGACCGTGTTCGCGCTGCTGTGGGGGTACCCGTTCCTCGTGGCGGGCGAGGGCCTGTCCCCGTCGACGGCCGGCACCCTCCTCATGCTCATGACGATCACCACGGTGGTCACCAGCCCCCTCATCGGTGGGTTCGTCACCAAGTACCCCTTCTCGCGCTCCACCCTCATCCTCGGCATCGTCTGCGCGATCGTGACGGTCTGGACCGTGGTGCTGCTGTGGCCCGGGCGCGCGCCCCTGCCGATGCTGGTGGTGCTGGTGACGGTGACCGCCGTCGGCGGCCCCGGCTCGCTGGTGGGCTTCGACCTGGCGCGCACCTTCAACCCGCCGACCCGGCTGGGCAGCGCGACGGGCATCGTCAACGTGGGCGGCTTCCTGGCGTCCCTGTCGACCGTGACGCTCATCGGGTTCATCCTCGACCGGCTCGCGCCCGGCGGCCCCAGCACCTACACCGTCGGCACCTTCAAGGTGGCGATGTCGGCGCAGTACCTCGTGTGGGCGCTCGGTCTGGTCCAGATCCTGCGCTACCGCCGCAAGGCGCGGCGAGGGCTCCGGGAGAGCGACCCCGATGCGTATGCCGCGCTGCGGGCTGGGCAGAGCATCGTCCCCTGACGGGTCTCAAGGCGCTCTTGAAGGCGCCTGACCTGCATAAACGCGACTTTCGTTACTGATCTGTAACCTTTTCTGGACATCTGTTCGGACGCGCCGGATCACCTGCTGAAAAACATTCGTGTAACTCGACGAACGACAACCGTGTCATTTGGTCGGAACGTCCGATATGGGTGGGATCGGTGTGACTGGAGTGCTCGGAGTGAAAACTGGGCCGTAATCTCATCGGGCTGCGTCCATCCGACCCGAGAGGCATCGCCCGTGCCCCGCACCTTTGCCGCCCGCCGCGCCCACCGCGGCCTGGCCATCGCTCGCGATCGTCGGCGTCGTCGCGTCCGTCTCGGCCGTGGCAGCCTCCGCCCAGCCCGGGCCGGTCTACCCCTCCCAGCAGCAGGTCGACAAGGCCAAGGCGGCCGTCACGGGGGCTGCCGGACAGATCGCCACCCTCGACGCCCAGTACGCAGCGGCCAGCGCCCGACTGGCCGATGTCCAGGACCGGGCTGCCGCCGCCGGCGAGGCGTACAACGGCGCCAAGCTGCATCTCGACCAGGCCACCGCCGCCACCACGGCTGCACGCCAGCGCGCCGCCCAGGCCCAGACGGTCGCGGACGCGGCCAGCCTCGTCGTCCGGCGTTATGCGGCCAACGTCTACCAGCAGGGCGGCAGCTTCGGAGAGCTCGACGCGTTCCTGTCGGCCAGCGGGCCGCAGGACCTGATGGACCGGACCACGGCGCTCCAGGCCGTCGGCGATGCCCGCGCCCGCACGCTCGACAAGGCCGCTGCGACCGCCATCGTCGCCGACCTGATGAAGCGCCAGGCCGCGCAGGCGCAGGCGCAGCAGCTCCAGGCGGCCACCCAGGCCAAGCACGCCCACGACGTCGCCCAGGCCGAGGCCGACCAGGCCCAGGTCGCCGCCACCCAGATCCAGGCCCAGCAGCAGTCGATGGTCATCACGCTCGCCAAGCTGCGCAAGACCTCGGTCGCCCTGGAGAAGCAGCGTCAGGACGGCCTGGCCGCCGCAGCCGCCGCCCGAGCCGCGGCCGCCGAGGCGGCCCGTCAGGCTCAGCTCGCCGCCCAGCGGGCCCAGGCTGCCCGGGATGCGGCCGCACGTGCCGCCGCCCAGCAGGCTGCAGCGCGCGCCGCTGCCGCAGGCGGCCGCTCAGCAGGCGGCGGCCCAGGCCGCTGCCGCCGCTGCCGCCCGACTGGCACAGCAGACGCCGAGCAGGCCGGCTCCGGCACCCGCCCCGGCACCTGCTCCGGCACCCGCGCCCGTCCCGGCACCCGTCTACAGCCGTCCGCCGGCCCAGAGTGGTGGCGTCGGCGCGGTTCTCGCCTACGCGCAGGCCCAGCTCGGCAAGCCGTACGTCTGGGGCTCCTCCGGCCCCGACTCGTTCGACTGCTCCGGCCTGACCATGATGGCCTGGGCGCAGGCAGGGGTGTCCCTCGACCACTACACAGGCGCCCAGTGGGACGAGACCTCGCGCGTCGCCATCAGCGACCTCCAGCCGGGTGACCTGGTCTTCTTCGGCACGGACGGTCCGAGCAGCGAGCACGTGGGCCTCTACGTCGGGAACGGCCAGATGATCGATGCGCCCCACAGCGGCGCGGTCGTCCGCACCGAGAGCATCTACTGGTACAACCTGCTGCCCTACGGCGGTCGTCCGTAGCGCGCACCCGTCGGTAGCGCGCACTCAAGCCCCCCACCGACAGGCCCCCCGGCGACTCACGTCGTCAGGGGGCCTGTTGGCGTGCCGGTGGTACTCCGGCTCGGGCTACGACGGGGATGTGCCTCAGGCGGTGGGGTCCTCGGTGTCGGACAGCGGCAGGGCTGCCACCTCGGGCATACGCCAACGGGCCGTGGTCATGCCCGCGTCACGAGCACGCTGGATCGCCTCGCGGACGGCCTTCTCGGCCTCCTCGCGGCCGGCCCAGTGCGCGCCCTCCACGGACTTGCCGGGCTCGAGGTCCTTGTACGTCTCGAAGAAGTGCTGGATCTCGAGACGGTCGAACTTGCTCACCTGCTCGAGGTCGGTGATGTGGGCCTGGCGCGGGTCGCCGGCCGGCACGCAGAGGAGCTTGTCGTCGCCGCCCGCCTCGTCGCGCATGTGGAACAGACCGATCGGACGCGCCCGGACGAGGCAGCCCGGGAAGGTCGGCTCCTCGAGCAGCACCAGGGCGTCGAGGGGGTCGCCGTCCTCGCCGAGGCTGTCCTCGACGTAGCCGTAGTCGGCCGGGTAGCGCGTCGAGGTGAACAGCAGGCGGTCCAGGCGGATCCGCCCCGTCTCGTGGTCGACCTCGTACTTGTTGCGATGCCCCTGCGGGATCTCGATGGTGACGTCGAACTCCACGACGTTTGCCCCTTCCGTTGTGCGCATGTGGATGACCTAGGCTCACCGCCAAGTGTTCCGTACGACGCAAGTCCTGTGCCGAGGGGGTCGAGTGCGCCGCGTCCTGGCCGCAGTGCTGGTGGTCGTCGCTCTCCTGGCCGGCTACGTCACGCTGGACATCTTCGACGTCGTGCCCGGCATCCTCACCCGCAGTGCGCCGCCGCCCCCGCCACCCACGCCGACCGCGTCGGCCACCGTCGCACCAGCCGTCTCCATCCCCACCGTCGACGCCGGTGCGGAGCCCCTGCCGGCTGCCTCGGCCGGAGCCCCGATCCCGGTCGGCGCCAGGCTTCGCGCCGTCCTGGGTGCGACGCTCACCGACCCGCGCACTAGGGCCCCACCCCGGTTTCGTCGTGCGCGACGCGTTCACCGGCCAGGACCTCGTCGTCGTCGACGCCGACCGCCCCCGCGTCGCGGCCTCCACCGGGAAGCTCCTCACCGCGCTCGCCGTGGTCTCCACGCTCGACCCGCAGTCGACGATGGCGACGACAGTCGTGCAGGGCGCCACGCCCGGCGAGATCGTCCTCGTCGCCGGAGGCGACACGATGCTCGCCCCCGGGGCCGGCCGTCCGACGGCGGTCGAGGGGCACGCCGGCCTGGCCGACCTGGCCACCCAGGTGGCGACCGCGTCTGCGGGCGAGCGGCACCACGACCGTGAAGCTGCGCCTCGACACCTCGTATGCCGCGGGGCCGCGCTGGGCGCCGGGGTGGCCGCAGGCGGACGTCGCCGCCGGCTACACCGGTGGCGTGTCCATGCTGGGTCTCGCCGGTCAGCGGGCCAGGCCGGGCAAGCCCGCCCCTCGCGACCCCGAGGCAGCGGTGGCCGCGGCGTTCGCCGCGAACCTCAAGAGCCTGGGCATCACCGCCTCGCTCGAGCCCGAGGCCACCTGGTCGACGCCGACGGTCTCGGGCGGAGCCGTGCTCGGCACGGTGCGCTCGGCGCCGGTCGGCGACGTGCGTCGCCCTGGCGCTCGACGACAGCGACAACGCGCTCACCGAGGGGCTGGCGCGGCAGGCCACGGTGAAGGCGGGCGGCGCCGCGACGTTCCCGCGGCGGTGGCGTTCGTCGAGCAGAAGGTCGCCGCGCTGGGCGTCGACCTGACCGGCGTGACGCTCCGGGACACCAGCGGCCTCACCGCGGGTCAGGCGATCCCGCCCAGGGTCCTGGCCGACGTGCTGCAGCTCGGCACCGACGGGACGGTGGCGGCCATGCAGGACCTCGTGGCCAAGCTCCCCGTCGCGGGGCTGAGCGGGACGCTGCACGACCGGTTCACCGCCCGGGCCACGCGTGCTGTCGCGGGCATCGCCCGAGCCAAGACGGGCACGCTCACCGGGGCGAGCGCGATGGCCGGCACGGTCATCGACGCCGACGGGCGGGTGCTGTCCTACGTGGCCGTCGCCGACGGCATACGGGCCGGAGTCGGAACCCTCGAGGCCAGGGCGGCGTTGGACCGCTTCGTGGCGGCGCTCGCGACGTGCGGCTGTCGTTGACCTACCGTGAGGTGATGACCGTGCCCGACGTATCGCCGACGCAAGCGCCCGTCTCTCGCTATGTCGACTGGGAGTTCGCCAAGGCGACCGGGGCGCGGCTGGTGCCTCCGGGCCCCAAGGTCACCGCCGCCGAAGCCGCCCAGGTCGTCGCCGAGGTCCGCCAGGCGACGCTGCATGCCCAGCAGCCCGTCGCCGACACGGCGCGCCTGCACGCCCCAGGTGACGCGCCGGCCGCGGTCGTCGTCGACCGCCCGACCTGGATCGCCCTCAACGCCGACTCGATGTCCGCCTTGATGGACCCGGTGTTCGGCAAGCTCGTCGACCACCAGAAGAAGCCGCCGACGGACGCCATGCGGGCCTTCGGCGGCAAGGTCACCGGCGGCGAGGCCGGGGCCCTGCTGGCCTTCATGTCCGGCAAGGTGCTCGGCCAGTACGACCTGGCACCGGGCGGCACCCCGCGGCTCATGCTCGTGGCGCCCAACCTCGTCCAGGTCGAGCGCGAGCTGGGCGTGGACCCCGCCGACTTCCGGCTGTGGGTGTGCATGCACGAGGAGACCCACCGCGTGCAGTTCACGGCCGTGCCCTGGCTGCGCGACCACATGGTCGCGCGCATCCGGACCCTCGCGAACGACCTCGTGCCCGACCCCGAGACCCTGCAGGAGACCCTCACCAGGGTGGGACGTCAGCTCCCGGACGCGCTCAAGGCGGGGGGCGCCGGCCTGGCCGACCTCATCGCCACGTCCCGAGCAGCGCGCCGAGCTGGCGCAGGTGACCGCCGTCATGTCCCTGCTCGAGGGCCATGCCGACGTCGTCATGGACGAGGTCGGGCCGGCGGTGATCCCGTCGGTCGCCACGATCCGCAGCCGGTTCAACGAGCGCCGCAAGGGCGTGGGCGCCTTCGACCGCCTCCTGCGCCGGCTGCTCGGCCTCGAGGCCAAGATGCGCCAGTACCGCGACGGCGCCGTCTTCGTCCGTGGGGTCGTCGACGCGGTCGGCATGGACGGGTTCAACCGCGTGTGGGAGTCGCCCGAGACGCTGCCGCTGCCGACCGAGATCGAGCACCCCTCGGCCTGGGTCGCTCGCGTGCACGGGTGAGCGGACCCGACTGCCGCGACCGCGGAGGTGCGCCTGGCGGTGCGGTCGGTGCTCGCCGAGTGCGCCCCGGGCGACCTGGTGCTCGTGGCCTGCAGCGGGGGCGCCGACTCGCTGGCGCTCGCGGCGGCGACGGCCTTCGAGGCGCCCAGGCATGAGGTCCGGGCCGGCGCCATCCTGGTCGACCACGGGCTCCAGGCCGGGTCCGGTCGCATCGTCGAGGAGGCGGCCGGCGCCTGCCGCCGGCTGGGCCTCGACCCGGTCGACGTGGTCCGCGGTCGAGGTGCGCGCCGGCAGCCGCGGGCTCGAGGACGCTGCCCGTGCAGGCGCGCTACGACGCCCTCTCCGCCGCGGCCGCCGCGCGCGGCGCCCGGTTCGTCCTGCTCGGTCACACGCTCGACGACCAGGCCGAGCAGGTCCTCCTCGGGCTCACCCGAGGCGCCGGCGCCCGGTCCCTGGCCGGTATGCCGCGTGCCCGCGACCGGTTCCGGCGTCCCCTCCTCGGGGTGTCCCGCGCCCGGACGCGGGCCTCCTGCGCTGCCCTCGGCCTCGAGTTCTGGGACGACCCGATGAACGAGGACCGGGCCTTCACCCGGGTCCGGGCCAGGGCGGCGCTCGCCGACCTCGAGCGCGACCTCGGTCCAGGCGTCGCCGCGGCGCTGGCTCGCAGCGCCGACCTGCTGCGCGAGGACGCCGACCTGCTCGACTCCCTCGCCGACGAGGCCGTCTCGGCCCTCGGGACCGGGCCCGTGGGCCGTCGGCGACCTGGACGCCCTGCCCCGCGCCCGTGCGCACGCGGGTCTGGCGTCGCCTGGCCCTCGCGGCCGGTGCCCCGGCCGGCCAGCTGAGCTCGCGGCATACCGAGGCCTGCGACGCGCTGCTGACGCGCTGGCACGGGCAGGGTGCCGTGAGCCTCCCCGGCCCCCTGCTGGCCACCCGCTCCGGCGGCCGGGTATCCATCGCCGCGCCGGACCGGGTTGAATAGCCCCACCCGCCGACGCACCACCCCACCCAGGAGAAGAGCCGTGGACGCTGCCCACATGGGAGCCGATCTGGAGAAGGTCCTCATCACCGAGGAGGAGATCCACGCGCCGCCTCGAGGAGCTGGCCTCGGAGATCTGGGCGCAGTACGACGGCGAGGACCTGCTGCTGGTCGGCGTGCTCAAGGGGGCGGTCATGGTCATGGCCGACCTGTCGCGTGCCCTGCCCGGCACCGCGCCGGTCGACTGGATGGCCGTCTCGTCCTACGGGTCGGGCACCAAGTCCTCCGGCGTCGTGCGGATCCTCAAGGACCTCGACACCGACATCACGCGGCAAGCACGTCCTGATCGTCGAGGACATCGTCGACTCCGGGCTGACGCTGTCCTGGATCAAGTCCAACCTCGAGTCGCGCCACGCCCGCCTCGGTCGAGATCTGCACCCTGCTGCGCAAGCCGGACGCCGCCAAGGTCCAGATCGACGTCAAGTGGGTCGGGTTCGACATCCCCAACGAGTTCGTCGTCGGCTACGGCCTGGACTACGCCGAGAAGTACCGCAACCTGCGCGTCGTCGGCACGCTCGCCCCGCACGTCTACGCCTGACGTCCCGGCGGGGCCGCTCCGCGACCCGCCGGAACACTGCGCCCGCCCAGGTCGTTGTCCAGCACGAACGGCGCCACCACCGCCGTAGTACCGTCGTGGCATCGCCGCGCCCAGGCCGGGCAGCGGCGCGGAAGCTGATCGAGCAGGAGGCACGGGGCGCCCAGCCCCGCTACACACATGGATTTCAAGCGCATCCTTCGGGCCCCCCTGTTCTGGGTCGTCGCAGTCGTCGCGATCACCCTCATGGTGTTCTCGCTGAGCGACACGGGCGGCTACACGCGGATCGACACCTCCGCCGCTCAGAAGCTGATCGCCGAGCACAAGGTCGACCGGGTGGTCGTGACCGACAACGAGGTGGTCGACCTCGACCTGAAGAGGGGCCAGAGCTACTCCGACGGCAAGTCCATCAAGGGCGCGACCAAGGTGCGCACCCAGTTCGTCGACTCGGGCGGCCCCAGCTTCATCAAGCTGGTCGAGGACAACGTCCCGCCCGGCGGGATGGACCAGGTCGTCAAGGACACCAACCCGTTCCTGGCCCTGCTCGGCTCGATCCTGCCCGTCATCATCCTGCTGGGCCTGTTCTGGTTCCTCATGAACCAGATGCAGGGCGGCGGCTCGCGCGTCATGCAGTTCGGCAAGTCCAAGGCCAAGCTCGCGTCCAAGGACACCCCGAAGGTCACGTTCGCCGACGTCGCCGGTGCCGACGAGGCGGTGGAGGAGCTCCACGAGATCAAGGAGTTCCTGGCCGAGCCCGCCAAGTTCCTGGCGGTCGGCGCCAAGATCCCCAAGGGCGTCCTGCTCTACGGTCCTCCCGGCACCGGCAAGACCCTGCTGGCGCGCGCCGTCGCAGGCGAGGCCGGCGTGCCGTTCTACTCGATCTCCGGTTCCGACTTCGTCGAGATGTTCGTCGGCGTGGGTGCCTCGCGCGTCCGTGACCTCTTCGAGCAGGCCAAGGCCAACGCCCCCGCGATCGTCTTCGTCGACGAGATCGACGCCGTGGGCCGGCACCGCGGTGCAGGTCTCGGAGGCGGGCACGACGAGCGCGAGCAGACCCTCAACCAGCTGCTCGTCGAGATGGACGGGTTCGACGTCAAGACCAACGTCATCCTCATCGCGGCGACCAACCGCCCGGACATCCTCGACCCCGCCCTGCTGCGTCCCGGCCGGTTCGACCGGCAGATCGCCGTCGAGGCGCCCGACATGATCGGCCGCCACCGCATCCTCGAGGTCCACTCCCAGGGCAAGCCGATGGCCACCGGGGTCGACCTCCTGGCCGTCGCCCGGCGCACCCCCGGCTTCACGGGTGCCGACCTGGCCAACGTCCTCAACGAGGCCGCCCTGCTGACGGCCCGCAGCGACAAGCTGCTCATCGACGACCACGCCCTTGACGAGGCCATCGACCGGGTGATCGCGGGCCCGCAGAAGCGGACGCGCATCATGTCCGCCAAGGAGCGCAAGATCACGGCCTACCACGAGGGTGGGCACGCCCTGGTCGCCGCGGCGATGAACCACACGCGACCCCGTCACCAAGGTGACGATCCTGCCGCGCGGCCGCGCCCTCGGCTACACGATGGTCATGCCGACCGACGACAAGTACTCCACCACCCGCAACGAGATCCTCGACCAGCTGGCCTACGCGCTGGGCGGTCGCGTCGCCGAGGAGGTCGTCTTCCACGACCCCACCACCGGCGCCGCGAACGACATCGAGAAGGCCACCGCGATGGCCCGCAAGATGGTCACCGAGTACGGCATGAGCGAGCGCGTCGGCGCCATCAAGCTCGGCCAGTCGCAGGGCGAGGTCTTCCTCGGCCGCGACATGGGCCACCAGCGCGACTACTCCGAAGAGGTCGCCAGCGTCGTCGACAAGGAGGTGCGCGCGCCTCATCGACAACGCCCATGACGAGGCGTGGCACGTCATCAACGACAACCGCGAGATCCTCGACGGCCTCGTCCTGGACCTGCTCGAGCACGAGACGCTCAACGCCAAGGAGCTCGCGGTCATCTTCGAGCCGGTGCGCAAGCGCCCGCTGCGCCCCACCTGGCTGTCCAGCGAGACGCGCCTCCTGTCCGACCAGCCGCCCGGTGCTCACCCCGGCCGAGAAGGCCGCCCAGAACGGCTCGCTGAACGGGCTCGAGGCCGCCGGCAGTGACCGGCGCACCGCCGAGGCGATCGACAAGGCCGCCGAGGAGGGCGCCGTGCCGCAGGTCGACGAGGAGCACCCGCCGACTCAGGTCATCGAGGTCCCGGAGGGCGGCCAGGTCGATCCTCGTGAGCACTGACCACCAGCGGCACGCGGTCGACCAGCCGCGCGCCGAGGCCGCTGTGCGCGAGCTGCTGCTCGCGATCGGTGAGGACCCCGACCGCGAGGGCCTGGTCGAGACCCCGGCGCGGGTCGCCCGGGCCTACGGCGAGTTCTTCGCCGGTCTGTCGCTGGACGCCGGTGAGGTGCTCTCGAAGACGTTCCAGATCGAGCACGAGGAGATGATCCTGGTGCGCGACATCGAGGTGTACTCCATGTGCGAGCACCACCTCGTCCCCTTCCACGGCGTGGCCCACGTCGGCTACATCCCCGGGCAAGGACGGTCGCGTCACCGGCCTGTCCAAGCTCGCCCGCCTCGTCGAGATGTACGCCCGCCGGCCCCAGGTGCAGGAGCGGCTGACCACCCAGGTCGCCGACGCCCTGACCACCCACCTCGCAGCTCAGGGAGTCATCGTCGTCGTCGAGTGCGAGCACCTGTGCATGTCCATGCGCGGCATCCGCAAGCCCGGTTCCCGCACCATCACCTCAGCCGTCCGGGGCCAGCTGCGCAACCCGGCTACCCGGGCGGAGGCGATGTCACTGCTGCTGGGCGGCAAGCGGTGACCCAGGAACCCGCCACCCGAGCAGCCGCCGGCCGGGCACTGCCGGCCCTCCTCGCGGCCAACCGCGTGCCACGGCTGGTCGGCAACTTCACCTACCTCGTCGGCCTCCTCGACCTGGCCACGGCGCTGATGCACAGCCTGCGGCACCGGCTCAACGGCCTGTTCGACGTGCTGCCCGGTGCCGTCTCGGCGGCAGCGACGGCGGCCACGGTCGTCTCCGGCATCCTGCTCGTCGTCCTGGGCCACTCCCTCAAGCGGCGCAAGGTCCGCGCCTGGCGCGCAGCCACCGTCCTGCTGGCCTTCTCGGTGGTCCTGCACGTCGTCAAGTTCGAGCCTGCGTCGGGCCTCGCCTCGGTGATCGCCCTGGTCCTGCTGCTGATGTACCGCAAGGAGTTCCGCGCGCTCGGCGACCCCTCGACGCGGTGGGGGGCCGTGCGCGTCGGCGCGGTGCTGCTGGCGGTGTCGGTGGTCTTCGGGTTCCTGACGATCTGGCTCAACCGTCGCTTCATCGTCGGTGGCTGGCCGCCCGTGCGCGCCATCGCCGAGGAGATCGGCCTCGGGCCTCGTGGGCGTCAGCGGGCCCCTGCAGTTCTCGCGCGACCGGTCCAACGACATCGTCGGCGCCGTCCTGCTCGGGCTCGGGCTCATGACCGCCCTCACGACGGCATACCTCGCACTGCGGCCTCCGGAGCCGCGGCCCGAGCTGACCGACGAGGAGGCGGCGCGGCTGCGTGAGCTCCTGAGCCGTCACGCCGACTCCCTCGCCTACTTCAACACCCGGCGTGACAAGTCGGTGGTCTGGTCGGCCACGGGCAAGGCCGCGATCGCCTACCGCGTGGTGTCCGGGGTCATGCTGGCCAGCGGTGACCCCATCGGCGACCCCGAGGCATGGCCGGGCGCGATCAAGGCGTTCGTCGACGAGGCGGTCGCGCATGCGTGGACGCCGGCGGTGCTCGGGTGCTCCGAGGCTGCCGGCACCGTGTGGGTGCGCGAGACCGGTTTCGCGGCGCTCGAGCTGGGCGACGAGGCCGTGGTCGACACCTCGACCTTCACCCTCGAGGGACGGCCCATGCGCAACGTCCGTCAGATGGTCGGGCGCATCGCCCGGGCCGGGTATGCCGTGGAGATCACCCGCGTGCGCGACGTCCCGGCCGGAGCTGCGCGCCCGCGCCATGCGCGACGCCGCCGCGTGGCGTTCCACCGACACCGAGCGCGGGTTCTCGATGGCGCTCGGCCGGCTGCTGGACGACTGCGACCCGGACTGTGTGTTCGTCGCGGCGCGCCAGGACGGTGTGGTGCGTGCGTTCCTGCAGTTCGTCCCGTGGGGGACAGGACGGCATGTCGCTCGACGTGATGCGCCGCGACTCGACGGCCCAGGCCGGGGTCAACGAGCTGATGATCGTCGAGGCGCTCAAGGCCGCCCCGTCGCTCGGGGTGACGCCGGGTGTCGCTGAACTTCGCGGCCTTCCGGTCCGCGCTCGAGCGTGGCGAGAAGCTGGGCGCCGGCCCGATCCTGCGGATCTGGCGACGGATCCTGCTCATCGCCTCGCGGTGGCTCCAGATCGAGAGCCTCTACCGGTTCAACGCCAAGTTCCAGCCCCACGTGGCAGCCGCGGTTCCTCGTCTATCCGACCGGGTCCGACCTGCCGCGGGTCGGCCTCGCCGCCCTCGAGGCAGAGGCGTTCCTGACCTGGCCCAAGCTCGGTCGCCTCGGAGGTGCGCGGTGACGGTGCAGTGGCCGCTCGTGCGGGACGACGGGCTGCCGGTCGTGATGGGCGTGGTCAACGTGACCCCCGACTCGTTCAGCGACGGCGGCGCCTGGTTCGAGCCGTCCGCCGCCGTGGCCCACGGGCTGGAGCTGTGGGACCAGGGTGCCGACATCCTCGACGTGGGAGGCGAGTCGACGAGGCCGGGCGCGCGAGCGGCCATCGGTGGCGGAGGAGCTGGGCCGGGTGCTGCCGGTCGTGCGCGAGCTCTCGGCGGCGGGTGCGGTGGTCAGCATCGACACCATGCGCGCCGAGGTCGCCGAGGCCGCGCTCGAGGCGGGTGCGGCGCTGGTGAACGACGTCAGCGGTGGCCTGGCCGACCCCGCCATGGCCCGCATGGTCGCCCAGGCCTGCGTGCCGTTCGTCGCGATGCACTGGCGCGGCCACAGTGACCACATGCAGTCGCAGGCGGACTACGACGATGTCGTCGCCGACGTGCGGGCCGAGCTCTCGCGCCGGGCCGACGCGCTCGTCGCCGAAGGCATCGCCGCCGAGCGGCTGGTGCTCGACCCGGGATTCGGCTTCGCCAAGCTGGCCGCCCACAACTGGTCGCTGCTGCGTCACCTCGACCGGCTGCTCGACCTCGGGTTCCCCCTGCTGGTCGGCACGTCCCGCAAGGCCTTCCTCGGCCGCATCGGCATCGCCGAGGGTGATCCTGCGCGTCCTCCGCTCGAGCGCGACGTGGCCACCGCCGCGACCTCGCTGCTGGCGGCGCGCGCCGGCGTCTGGGGGGTCCGGGTGCACCACGTGCCCTCGACCCTGGACGCCATGCGGGTGGGACGAGCGATCGAGGAGGCGCCATGACCGACCGGATCGTGCTCCAGGGCGTGTCGGCCCGCGGCTTCCACGGCGTCCTGGCGTCCGAGAAGCGCGACGGGCAGACCTTCGTCGTCGACGTCGTCATGGAGGTCGACCTCGCGCCCGCCGGCGCCAGCGACGACCTGAACGACACCGTGAACTACGCCGAGGTGGCCGGCGACATCGTCGCGCTCATCGAGGGAGAGTCGCTCGACCTCATCGAGGCGCTCGCGGCGCGCATCGCCGACCGGGTCCTCGCCCGCCCCCTCGTGGAGGCCGTCGAGGTGACGGTGCACAAGCCGCAGGCGCCCGTCGGCCACCCGTTCACCGACGTGCAGGTCAAGGTGACCCGTGAGCGCCAGACGCCGGTCGTCATCGCGCATGGGCTCCAACCTCGGCGAGTCCCTCGAGACCCTGCACGACGCGGTCGATCAGCCTCTATGCCTGGGTCGACATCGTGGACGTCTCTCCCGTCGTCGAGACGGACCCCGTCGGCGGTCCGGACCAGCCGGCATACCTCAACGCCGTGGTGACCGCGACGACGCACCTCGCACCCTCGACGCTGCTGGCCGGGCTGCACGAGATCGAACGTGCTCATGGGCGCACCCGCGAGGTCCACTGGGGGCCACGCACCCTCGACCTCGACCTGGTCCAGTACGGCGACCCGGTGTTCGACACCGACGTGCGCATGCAGACGGCGACCCTGACGTTGCCTCATCCGCGGGCGCACGAGCGCGCGTTCGTCCTCGTGCCGTGGCTGCAGGCGGATCCCGAGGCGGCGCTGCGCGTCGACGGCGAGGTGCGCAGGGTGGCCGACCTCGTGCGCGACCTCGACACCTCGGGGGTCCGTCAGGGCCCTGACGTCGACCTGCTGGAGGGGCCATGGTGAACGACGGACGCGGTCTGCGGTGGAGCCAGCTGGCCGGGATCGTCCTGGTCGTCGGTCTGCTGTCCTGGCTCGGGTGGCGCCTCTATCTCGACCGCGGCCACCTGCTGGGTCAGGTCTCGTGGGTCTCGAGCGTGCTGCTCCTCGCGATGGCGGCCCTGGTCATCGCGGCCGGGCTGCCGGTCCGGCGCTTCCTACGCGGCGAGGCGCGCAAGACGCTCAACCCCGTGCGGGCTGCGCGCACTCTCGTGCTGGCGCAGGCGGCCGCGCTCACCGGAGCGGGCCTGCTTGGGTTGGTATGCCGCACAGGCGGCGCTGGCCGTCGCCGACCTCACCCTGCCGGGCTACCGCAGCGTCGCTGGGGCAGCTCGTCGCGGTGGGCCTGAGCGCGCTCGTGCTCATGGTGGCGGGCATGCTGACGCAGCGGATGTGCCGCGTCGACCCGCCCAGCGACGAGCGCTGAGCTCGGAAGTCTCCCGGTGCCGGGGGCCGGCTACTTGTCGATGTCGCCGACGACGAAGAACATCGACCCGAGGATGGCGACCATGTCGGCGATGAGGTGGCCCGGCAGCACCTCGCCGAGGACCGAGATGTTGTTGAACGACGCCGAGCGCAGCTTGAGCCGCCACGGCGTCTTGTCGCCGCGCGAGACGAGGTAGTAGCCGTTGAAGCCGAGGGGGTTCTCGGTGGCGGTGTAGAGGTCGCCCTCGGGGACCTTGAGCACCTTGGGGAGCTTGACGTTGACCGGGCCCCTGGGGCAGTGACCGCAGCCGATCCAGGCAGGCCTCTGCCAGGTCGAGCGACACCTGCGTCTGCTCCAGCAGCACCTCGAGCCTGGCCAGGCAGTCGCCCGCGGTCCGGGTGACGACCCGACCGGGGCCGCCCTCGGCGAACAGCTCGCCGTAGGCGAGGTACGGCTCGTCGCGGCGCAGGTCCAGGTCGACCCCTGCCGCTCTGGCGATCGGACCGGACACGCCGTAGGCCGCGATGATCTCGCGGGTCCAGTACGCCGACCCCTCGGGTGCGTGCCTCGAGGATCTCGTTGCCGACGATGAGCGACTCGAGGTCCGGCAGCCGGCGGCGAACCGCCGTCACGGCATACGCGACGCGGTCGAGCCAGCCGGCGGGGAGGTCCTCCTTCAGGCCGCCCACGCGGTTGAACATGTAGTGCATCCGGCCGCCGGAGGCCTCCTCCATCACCGCCTGGAGCTCCTCGCGCTCGCGGAACGCGTAGAAGATCGGGGTGATGGCGCCCAGCTCCAGAGGGTAGGAGCCGAGGAACATCAGGTGGTTGAGCACCCGGTTGAGCTCGGCGAGCAGGGTGCGGGCCCAGACCGCTCGCTCGGGGACCTCCATGCCGAGCATCTGCTCGACGCCCAGGACCACGCCGAGCTCGCTCGAGAACGCCGAGAGCCAGTCGTGCCGGTTCGCGAGCACGATGATCTGGCGGTAGTCGCGGACCTCGAAGAGCTTCTCGGCGCCGCGGTGCATGTAGCCCACGATCGGCTCGGCGCTCACGATCCGCTCGCCGTCGACCACGATCCGCAGGCGAAGGACGCCGTGGGTGGCCGGGTGCTGGGGGCCGATGTTGAGCACCATGTCGGCCGTTGCCAGGCCGCCGGCACCGAGCCCCACGGTCAGCTCGCGCTGGGTCGGGGTCGTCATGGCACAAGTGTGCCGCACCGAGCCGACTAGGTCGCCGGTCGCCTCGTCGTCTGAACCTTCAACTCGCCCCAAGTCGGGCGTCACTGATCCGTACCTGAGGACTCTCAGTCCACGGTGGCAACAACCCCAGGGTCCGACGACCACCACACATGAGTTGCTGAGCTTCAAGGGTGGAATCGTGTCTTCTTTCGCACAGTCGCCGTGGGCTGATGCCCCCGTGCGCCGTCTGGTGACGGTCGTCCGGGAGGCGTCCCACGTCGTGCGGCCGGTCGATCTGACCATGCCCCGGTCGGGTTCGACCATGACGTTCCCAGCCGGTGGCGCGATCGCCACGGCCGGCGCGGCGAGCGGGACGAGCGCCCTTGAGCTCCGGAGCAGTCGAGCGGTCCGCCGAGCCAGAGGAGAAGGACATGTCTAGGAGCCTCGCTGTGTCTCTTAGGTGGGTCCGGGCACGTCGGCGATTGCGGATGGTGCTTGTCGTCGCCATGACGATGCTGGTCGGGATGGTCGTGCCGGCCACCGCGATCGCCGCGCCCGCGTCGGCAACGGCGGCCGCCACGGCCAGCAGCTCCATCACCTGCGGACCCGTCTACGGACTGCAGGATGTTGGCAACCACCAGATTTACTCGATCAACCAGGGCTCCGGCCAGCTAACGGCAGCAGGGGCTTTCGGCCCCACCAGCCCGGACCCCCGGATGAACGGCCTGGCCCTCTCCAGCTCCGGCGTGGCCTACGGGTTCGAGCGCACCTCGTACCCGAGCCCCCTTCCAATTCTCAGCTACAACCCAGCCACCGGTGCATCCACCCCGATCGGAAGCATCACCACGGTCGGGAACCGAAACTCCATCATGGGCGGGTTCGACCCCACCACCGGCCGGTACTGGGTTGGTCTCTACAACCCGGACCTCGGTCGCATCGAGTTCTACGCCTTCGACACGACGACCAACACCAGTCTGGGGCTCCAGTTCACCATGCCCGACATCTCCGGCGACCCGGGCGTCGTCCTACCCAACGGTGACCTCACCTTCGACAGCCAGGGCCGTATGTACGTCGTCCTCAGCTACGGCGACGGCTTCACCACGTCGAACCGGATCGTCGTCTTCAACACCCCTCCGACCGACGGCGGGTCACACTCCGGCACGCTCTTGAGCTACATCCAGCCCAACTCATCTTCGTTCAATGGCATCGCGTTCGGCAGCGACGGTTTCCTCTACGCCAACGCCCTCAACTCCGCCGGCACCGCGGACACGGTCTACCAGATCAACCCCACCACCGGCGTGGTGGTGTCCTCTCACCAGCTGACCAATCCTGACGGATCAACCACGAGTGACATTGTCGATCTCGCGTCCTGCGCATCCCCCTTCACCCTGACCTTGCAGAAGAACATCGCAGGCAGGGCAGTGAACACCGACCAGTTCAACCTGGCGATCACGGGCAATGGCGTGACGACCAACAACACCGGTGTGACGAGTGGCTCCACCACTGGGCTGCAGACCGACGACCCCGCGGTCGCGGGCCCCATCCTCGTTCGCCCGGGACAGAGCTACACGATCGGCGAAACCGGATCCAACGGTGCGAACCTGGCCAACTACTCCAGTACCTACCAATGTGTTGACAAGGCCCACAACAACGCAGTCGTCACCTCGGGCAGCGCGGCGCCCGGCAGCGTCACCATTCCCAACACGATCGACGGAACCGGAGCCGACGTCGTCTGCACGATCACCAACACCCCCAAGACGGCGAGCCTCAAGCTGGTGAAGTCCGCGGCCCTGACCAAGGACGTCAACAACGACGGCAAGGCGGGGGTGGGTGACCAGATCACCTTCTCGCTTCCTGGTGACCAACACCGGCGACGTCACGGTGCACAACGTCACCGTGGCCGACCAGCTGGTCGCCCCGGCCGGTCCGGCGGTGACGGTGACCTGCCCGACCGGTGACCTCGCCCCTGGCGCGAGCCTGACCTGCACCTCCAGCGCCTACACGGTGACCCAGGCCGACGTCGACGCCGGTTCGGTCGCCAACACCGCGACCGCGCACGGGCTGACCCCGGGTGGCACCGACGTGCCGTCCAACCCGTCGCACACGACGACCCCGACGCCGACGCGGCGGGCATGAGCCTGGTGAAGTCCGCCAAGCTCACGACCGACGCCAACCACGACGGCAAGGCGGGCGTGGGTGACCAGATCACCTTCAGCTTCCTCGTGGTCAACACCGGCAGCGTGACGCTGCACAAGGTCACGATCGCCGACCAGCTCGTCGCCCCGGCCGGCCCGGCCGTCACGGTGACGTGCCCGACCACCACCCTGGCCCCGGGTGCGTCGATGACCTGCACCAGCTCGGCATACACGGTCACGCAGGCCGACGTCGACGCCGGATCGGTCGCGAACATGGCGACCGCGCACGGCACGACGCCCCAGGGTCCGGTCATCGCGTCCAACGACTCCCGGGTCCGGGTGGCGACCGGCTCGAGCTCCGAGCTCACCTGGAGCAGCGCCGCAAGCGGCTTCGGTGGCAGCGTCCTGGCCTTCACCGGCAGCAACGTGATTCCGCTGACCTTGGCCGGCCTCCTGGCGATCATCATCGGCCTGTTCCTGTCGGTGGCGAGCCGCCGCCGACGCGAGCAGACCCGCTGACGCCGACCCTCCCCAGACCAACCCCAGACCAACCACCAACCAACTCCCATCACAGAATCACCAGAAGAAATGGAATGGAGCATCACCATGAACGGCGCAACGACGAAAGCCCGATCTCGAGGGCGTTCGGCCAGCGTGATCACGACAGTGCCCCGCCTCGCGGCAGTGGCCCTCATCGGCGCGGGACTGCTGAGCGCATGCTCAGGGACCCCCGGCACCACCACCGCCGAAAAGAGCGCAGGCAGTGCGACGTCGAGCAAGCCGAGCTGCGAGCCGCAACCAGGCAAGGCCACCAGCAAGGGCGGCACCACCGGAGCGGGCGTCGGCGCACGGGCCGACCTCTCGGACTTCTCGTGCGGCGCGGCCAGCACGGGAGTCTGGTCCGCGAAGGGCACGCTCCATAACGCGACCAATGCGGCCGTGAAGTACTCGGTCATGGTGTCCGTGGCGTCGACCAAGACGTCCACCGTCGTCGGGAGCACCACCAAGACCGTCACCCTCGATGCGGGCAAGAGCGAGCAGTTCACGGTCGACCAGGTCGCCACGCACAAGGCTGATGGTCTGGCCTGCACCGCTCACGTCACGCGGGTCTCGTCGACCTGAGCCCGAGACCGTGGGGAATCGACCTTGCCGGGACTCGGGAGGTCGATTCCCCACCACCTCGGTGCTCCATCGAGACCCGAGACCGTGAGGCTCCGTCAGCCCGGACAGGCGGGGATGTTCTCCGCCGCGGTGACTCTGCCCTGAGGGTCGAGCGTGACCAGCACGGTGTTCTCGGGAGCGTGGAGGCCGGCGAAGTCAGGCCGGGGCGACCGACTTGGTCTGCAACGGCTGGTCGGCTGCGGCGCAGTGGTGGTACAGGATCCGGGCCCCGTCGGCGACCGGGAGCCGGTAGGTCAACGTCGTGTTGAGGTTCTCGTACGGCACCTTCTTCGCCTTGAACGGCGTCACGGGCAGGCCCTGCTGCGCGAGCTTGGCGTCGTCCAGGCCCTTCCAGGTGTAGCGGTCGAGCATGAGAACGGTGACCCCGCCGACGGCCTTGGCGCTCACGACGGCGCCGTAGTCGAACTTCCGTCCGACGTCGTCGCTCCCAGGAGCGGTCGGGGAGGCGGAGGTGGTGGGCCCACCACCCTTCGCCGTCACCGTGGGAGTCACCGTCACGGTGACCGCGGACCCAGGTGGCGTCGCCGAGCCGCCGCACCCGGCCAGCGTGGCCAGGGAGCCGCCCGCGGCGAGGGCGAGCAGGGCAGTGCGGTGCTGGTGCTTCATGGGGACTGACGTCCTTTCGATGGACAGCAACAGCCAAGTCTGCCCGTCCCTCGCGACCTGACAAAACGCAGGCTGCTGCGGCACGCTTCCCCTGTGACCGCCCGTCCAGGCCCCGACGCCGCAGACCTGCTCGACCTCGCGGACCCGGCGACCATCGCCGACCCGTATCCCCGCCTGGCAGCCCTGCGCGCCACCGCGCCGATGGCCTGGCACTCGGGCCTGGGGGTCTGGCTGGCCTCCGGTCACGCGGAGGCAGGGGCCGTTCTGCGCGATCGCCGCCTCGGCCGCATCTTCCGGCCCAGGACTCCCGCTCCCGAGTGGGACGTCTTCAACTGGCTGCACGCCGACTCGATCCTGGACTCCGAGCCGCCCAAGCACACCCGGTTGCGCAGGCTCGTGTCCGGCGCGTTCGGGCGCGGGCACGTGCAGCGGCTCGCCCCGCGCATCGAGGAGCTGGCCGGTGGCTTGGCAGCCCAGCTGCCGCCCGACGGCTTCGACGTCATCGAGGCGTATGCCGAGCCCTTGCCTGTGCTCGTCATCGCCGAGCTGCTCGGCGTCCCCGAGGCCGACCGTCACCACCTGCGCCCGTGGTCACAGGCGATCGTCCGCATGTACGAGGTCGACCGCACGGCCGCCGACGAGGAGGCGGCCCGAAGCGCCGCCGGTGAGTTCGCGGCATACGTGGAGCAGCTGGCGGCGCACCGCGCGGACGCACCCGGCGAGGACCTCCTGACCGACCTCGTCCAGGCCCGGGACGGCTCGGACCGGCTGTCGACGCACGAGCTCGTCGCCACGGCCGTGCTGCTCCTCAACGCCGGCCACGAGGCGAGCGTCAACGGGTTCGGCAACGGCCTGCACTCCTGGCTGACCGCGCCGGACCGCCCCGGCGTGGACGTCGCGGACCCGGCCGCTGTTGCACGGCTCGTCGAGGAGTTCCTGCGTCACGACTCCCCGTTGCACCTGTTCGAGCGGACCGCCAAGGAGCGCGCCGAGGTGGCCGGGGTCGTGCTCGAGCCGGGCGACACCGTGGCAGCCCTGCTCGGGGCCGCCAACCGTGACCCCGCGGTGTTCGCGGACCCGGACCGGTTCGACCCGACCCGGGAGCCGAACCCGCATCTGGCGTTCGGCGCCGGCATCCATTTCTGCATCGGGGCGCCGCTCGCCCGCCTCGAGCTGGAGATCTCTCTGCGGACCCTGCTCGGCCGCTTCCCGCAGCTCGACGTGGTCGAGGCCGTGCGCCGGCCGACCTTCGTGCTGCGTGGCTTCGAGCGGCTCGTCGTCAGCCCACGGTCCTGAAGGCCCACAGGAAGTCGCCGAACCCGCCGGGTGCCGTGAGGGCGGCTGCGGCACCCGCCCGCTCCAGGCCACGCAGGTAGCCGGCCGGGTCGCTGCGCGCCAGGTCATGCGGCGGGGGAGTCCCGCTGACGCCGAGACCGCGCAGCACGGTCCGCTGGTCGAGCAGCTCGGTGTGGTCGAGGCTGTCCATCGCCACATGGGCGGTCAGGTCGCAGGTGCCGTCCGGCACCGGCTCCACCTGCCGGCCCGACCGGTATGCCGTGAGCGTGCCGTCCGGGGGCCGCTCGCCGCGGCGATGGCCGTAGTCGACGGCGACCGCGAGGCCGCTGTCGATACGGCGCAGGAGCCCAGCCCACGCGAGATCCCGGGTCAGGCCGACCTCGACGCGCTGCCCCGGGTCGTGGGCGGCCCAGTGCGCCTCCGACCAGGCGAGCGCGTCGCCGGTCAGGGGCGGCGCCCCAGCTCTCCGTGCCGGTCCGGTCGACCCACCGCTGCCGCAGCACTCCCTCGGCATCGACCTCGGCGACCGGGCAGGGCACGACGTCGAGCCACTCGTGCGCGACCACGAGCGCCGACGTGAGGTGGTCGAGGCCGTCCGGCAGGTCCGCGCCCACCTGGCGACACCAGCCACTCGACCTGGTCCGGCAGGTCGGGTGGGCGGTCCACGACATCGACTCCAGCTCAGGTGCAACGACGGGTTCGCACCGTGGAGACGGGTCAAGAGCTCGCCTCGCCCTGCGCCGACGTCCACGACCTGCGTGAGGCCGTGCTGCTCAGCCAGGCTCACCAGTGCCTCAGCCAGGAGGGCGCCGGTCGGTCCGTGGGTGGCCGTGGCGAAATGCCCGACGGGACCCGCCTGCGACCGGTAGAAGCCGTGCGGGCCATACAGGGCCTCCTGCCAGGCCTGCTCCCATGCGACGGCTTCCACGGCCCAGACGGTACGGACGCCACGTGCTCACCGCCAACGCGGGCAGCGGTAACGTTCACGAGGTGACCCCCAGCGACGAGCGTCCGGCGCGCCTGGACGTCGGCATCGTCGGCGCCGGCCGGGTGGGCGCCGTGCTCGGGTCGGCCCTGCAGCGGGCAGGCCACCGCCTGGTCGGGGTGTCCGGCGTCAGCGAGGCGTCCCGGACGCGCGCCGAGCAGCTGCTCCCCGGCATACCGGTGCTGGCCGTCCAAGAGGTCGTGACGCGGGCGGAGCTGGTCCTCCTGACCGTTCCGGACGACGCCCTCGCCGACCTGGTCGCCGGGCTTGCCGCGACGCGCACCTGGCAGGCGGGTCAGCTCGTCGCGCACACCTCGGGCCGGCACGGTCTCGAGGTCTACGCCTCGGCGGCGGACCACCACATCCTGGGACTGGCCCTCCACCCGGCCATGACCTTCACCGGCACCGCCATCGACCTGGACCGCCTGCTCGACTGCTGCTTCGGCGTCACCGCTCCGGAGCCGCTGCGGCCCGTCGCCGAGGCCCTGGTCCTGGAGATGGGCGGCGAGCCGGTCTGGGTCGAGGAGGAGGCGCGACCGCTCTACCACGCGGCCCTCTCCCACGGGGCGAACCACCTGGTCACGCTGGTGGCGCAGTCGCTGCAGGCGCTGGCGGCGGCGGGCGTGGAGTCGCCCTCGCGGGTCCTCGGCCCCCTGGTGGCGGCGGCCTTGGACAACACGCTTCGAGCGGGTGACGCCGCTCTCACCGGGCCGGTGGCCCGTGGCGATGCGGGTACCGTGGCTGAGCATCTTCGACAGCTGCAGAGTCTGACGCCTGACGTGCGACCCACCTATGTCGCCCTGGCCCGCGCCACCGCCGAACGCGCTCTGGCCAGTGGTCGCCTGCGGCCCCAGATGGCGGCACCTCTGCTGGATATCCTCGCGACCGACCCGCACGACCCGCACGACCCGCACGACCCGACGCCCAGGAGCGCTGAGTGAGCGAACAGACCGCCGTGTCCGCCCCCGTGGCCAGCCGGCCCGCCGAGCCTCCGCAGCCCGGCGCCCCCGTCGTGGCTCGCACCCGCGACGAGCTCAAGGCGGCCCGCAGCCTGCTCGCCGACGGCGACGTCGCGGTGGTCATGACGATGGGTGCGCTGCACGACGGGCATGACACCCTGATCCGCACCGCTCGCCAGCGCGCTGCCCACGTCGTCGTCACGATCTTCCTCAACCCGCTGCAGTTCGGCCCGCGCGAGGACCTGTCCCGTTACCCGCGCACCTTCGACTCCGACATGGAGATCTGCCGCAACGCGGGCGTCGACCTCGTGTTCGCGCCCACCCCCGACGTCATCTACCAGGACGGCGACCCGGGCGTGCGGATCTCGGCCGGCCCGCTGGGCAACGTCCTCGAGGGCCAGGCACGCCCCGGCCACTTCGACGGCATGCTCACCGTCGTCGCGAAGCTCCTGCACCTCACCCGCGCCGACACGGCGTACTACGGCCAGAAGGACGCCCAGCAGCTCCTCCTCATCCGCCGCATGGTTCGTGACCTCGACTTCCCCGTCGAGGTCGTGTCCGTGCCCACCGTGCGTGAGCCCGACGGTCTCGCGATGAGCAGCCGGAACACCTATCTCACCGAGTCCGACCGCGAAGTCGCCCTCTCGCTGTCGCGCGCCCTGAAGGCCGGTGCTGCAGCGGCGGCCGAGGGGCCCTCCGCGGTGCGGCGCGCCGCCCGTGCGGTCGTCGTGCGCGAGCCGCTGGTGCTCATCGACTACCTCGTGCTCGTCCACCCCTCCACGCTCGAGGACGTGCCCGAGTGGTACCGCGGCGAGGCCCTGCTGGCCGTCGCCGGCCGGGTCGGCACGACGCGCCTCATCGACAACCTGCCCATCAACGTCGGCCCTGGCGGGGGCGCGCTGGAGGTCTTCTCCGACGTCCCCTCGGCAGCCCTCGACCAGTAGCCCCGAGGACCGTCATGCAGCGCTTCATGCTCTACGCCAAGATCCACCGGGCGACGGTGACGCAGGCGGATCTGCACTACGTCGGCTCGCTGACGATCGACCGTGACCTCATGGATGCCGCGGGCCTGCTGCCGGGCGAGCAGGTGGACGTCGTCGACGTGGACAACGGCAACCGGCTGACGACCTACGCGATCGAGGGCGAGCGCGGCTCGGGCATCCTGTGCGTCAACGGCGCCGCGGCGCGGCTCATCTCGCCCGGCGACACCGTCATCATCATCGCGTATGCCGCGATGGACGACGCCGAGGCGCGGACCTTCGAGCCGCAGGTCGTGTTCGTCGACAAGCACAACAGGATCGTCGAGGTGGGCCATGACGTGGGCGACGTGCCGGACGGCTTCGGGCTGAGCACGTCTGCGGTGACCCACCGCCACCATGACTGAGGTGCACGGGCTTGCGCTGCCGGCGCGCCTCGTCGCGCCCGAACCTGGCTGGACGACCGTGGCCGACGTCATCGTCGTGGGCTCGGGCATCGCGGGACTGACCACCGCCCTGCGACTGCGCCAGCGCGTCGACCGCGTCCTGCTGGTGACCAAGACGGTGCTGAGCGAGGGCTCGACCCAGTGGGCCCAGGGCGGCATCGCGGCGGCTCTCGACCCGGGCGACTCGCCCCAGGAGCACCTGCACGACACGCTCGTCGCCGGCTGCGGCATCTGTGACGTCGACGCCGTGACGGCGCTGGTCCACGAGGGCCCTGAGCGCGTCCGCGAGCTCGTCGCGCTCGGCGCCGAGTTCGACCTCGACGAGTTCGGCGAGCTGAAGCTCACCCGCGAGGGCGGGCACCTGAAGGACCGCATCGCCCATGCCGGCGGCGATGCCACCGGCAAGGAGATCTCCCGCGCGCTGATCGCCGCACTGCATCGGGTCAAGGACGACCCGGGGATCGAGGTCATCGAGCACGCCCTGGTCGTGGACCTGCTCCGGGACGCCGACGCCCGGGTCTGCGGGGTCACCCTCCACGTCATCGGCGAGGGGCAGGTCGACCGGGTCGGCGCGGCGCTGGCCAGAGCCGTCGTGCTGGCGACCGGTGGGCTGGGCCAGGTCTACTCGGCGACCACCAACCCGAGTGTGGCCACGGGCGACGGGCTGGCGGCGGCGCTGCGTGCCGGCGCGGAGGTCGCCGACGTCGAGTTCGTGCAGTTCCACCCGACCGTGCTGTGGCTCGGGGTCGGCTCCAGCGGCCAGCAGCCCCTCATCTCCGAGGCCGTCCGGGGCGAGGGCGCGTTCCTCGTGGACCGTGACGGCGTGGCGTTCATGAAGGACGTCCACCCGCTGGCCGACCTGGCTCCTCGTGACGTCGTCTCGCGCGCCATCGTCAACCGGATGAGCGAGACCGGGGCCGACCACGTCTACCTCGACGCCAGGCACCTGGGTCGCGAGTTCCTCGAGTCGCGCTTCCCCTCGATCGTCGCCCGCTGCCGCGAGCTCGGGTTCGACCCGGCGACCGACCTGCTGCCGGTGGCCCCCGCGCAGCACTACGCCAGCGGTGGCATCCGCACGGACCTGCACGGGCGCTCCAGCCTGCCGGGGCTCTATGCCTGCGGTGAGGTGTCGTGCACCGGCGTCCACGGCGCCAACCGGCTCGCCTCCAACTCGCTCCTGGAGGGGCTGGTCTTCGCGCATCGCATCGCCGACGACATCAGCGAGCGCCTCGGTGCAGGTGAGCTCCCGCAGGCGGAACCCGTTGCGACACAGGGGAGTCCGGCTCTGGTCAACGCCGACCAGCGCACGGCTGTCCAGTCCGCGATGACCGCAGGGGCCGGAGCCGTGCGGTCGGCGCAGTCGCTCGCGGCCACCGCAGCCGCGCTCGGCGCGCTCTACGACAGCGGCCCTGCCGGCGAGCCGGGCCCGTTGTCGTGGGAGACCACCAACCTGCTGCACGTCGGCCAGGTGCTGACCCTGGCCGCCACGCTGCGCACGGAGACCCGAGGCGGTCACGTGCGCTCCGACCACCCGGCCGTCGACGACCCGACCTGGCGCGGACACACCATCCTGCGCCGTGACGCCGACGGACGCCTCTCCAGCCGATTCGAGCCCGTCCCCGAACAGGACCTCTCATGACCGACCTGCAGCTTCCCCGTCGATGCGGCGGCCGACGTCGTCGAGACGGCCCTCGACGAGGACCTCGGCGGCCCCCGTGGTGTCGATGTCACGACGGCCGCGACCATCCCGGCCGCACCAGCGCAGCCGCGCCCAGGTGGTGGCGCGGGCCGACGGTGTCGTCGCCGGCATACCGCTCATCGCGGTGGTCTTCGACGCGGTGGCCAAGCGGCTCGGCGAGCGCGCCCCTCACCATCGCCGCGGTACGCCAGGAGGGTGACTCGGTGAGCCGGGGCGACGTCGTCGCGACCCTCGAGGGCAGCACCCAGGTCACGCTGGTCGGCGAGCGCACGATGCTCAACCTCGTCTGCCGGCTGTCCGGCATCGCGACCCACACCCGCGAGTGGGCGGCGCGCCTCGAGGGCACCGGCGCGGTGGTGCTCGACACCCGCAAGACCACCCCCGGCCTGCGCGCGCTGGAGAAGTACGCCGTCCGAGCCGGGGGAGGCACCAACAAGCGGATGGGCCTCTACGACGTCGCGATGATCAAGGACAACCACAAGCTCGCCGCCGGCTCGCTCAGTGCCGCGTATGCCGCGGTGCGCCGTGCCTTTCCCGAGGTGCCTGTGCAGGTCGAGGTCACCACCACGCAGGAGGCCCTCGAGGCCGTGGCCGTCGGTGCCCGGTTCCTGCTCTGCGACAACATGTCCGTCGAGCTCCTGCGAGCCACGGTCGAGGCCGTGCGCGCCACGGGAGAGGACGTCGAGCTGGAGGCGACAGGCGGCCTGACCCTGGACGTCGCTCGCGACTATGCGCTGACCGGCGTGGACTACCTCAGTGTCGGCGGCCTGACGCACTCCTCACCGATCCTCGACCTGGCGCTCGACCTCGTCGAGGAGGAGACGCCGGCCGCTGCGGTCGGCTAGGACGTCGGCGCACGGTGGGCTCAACGTCGGCTCAACGGCGATAGGTACCCTTGGCGGGTGAACGACACCGCTACGGACGCCCTCGCGACTCTGCCCGCCGCCGACGTGCCCGAGCAGATCAGCGTGCGGCGCGAGAAGCGCGAGCGCCTGCTGGCCGAAGGCCGCCAGCCGTATCCGGTGTCGGTGCCGCGCACGCACACCCTCGCCGAGGTGCGCGAGCAGTGGGGGCACCTCGAGACCGGCGAGGAGACCGACGACGTCGTGGGCGTCGCGGGCCGCGTCATCTTCGTCCGCAACACCGGCAAGCTGGCCTTCGCCACTCTCCAGGAGGGGGCCGGCACGAGGCTCCAGGTGATGCTGAGCCTCGCCGAGGTCGGCGAGGAGGCGCTCGCCGCCTGGAAGTCCGACGTCGACCTCGGCGACCACGTCTTCGTCGAGGGACGCGTGATCTCCTCCAAGCGCGGTGAGCTGTCCGTCATGGCCAAGCGGTGGGAGATGGCCTCCAAGGCCCTGCGTCCTCTGCCCGTGCTGCACAAGGACCTGTCCGAGGAGTCGCGGGTCCGGCAGCGCTACGCCGACCTCATCGTGCGCCAGGAGTCGCGTGACATGGTCCGCACCAAGGCCGCCGCCCTGTCGGCGATCCGTGGGGTCCTCGACGCCCAGGGCTACCTCGAGGTCGAGACCCCGGTCCTGCAGCTGATCCACGGCGGTGCGGCCGCGCGGCCGTTCCTCACCCATCTCAACGCCTTCGACCAGGCGATGAGCCTGCGGATCGCCTTGGAGCTCAACCTCAAGAAGGCCGTCGTGGGTGGGGTGGACCGGGTCTACGAGATGGGCCGCATCTTCCGCAACGAGGGCGTGGACTCCACGCACAGCCCCGAGTTCACGATGCTCGAGGCCTACCAGGCCTACGGCGACCAGACGACGATCGCCGAGCTCATGCGCGACATCTACCTGGGGGTGGCCGACGCTCTGGGGTCGCGGCAGGTCGAGACCGCCTCAGGCACCGTCGACCTCGACGGCCCGTGGCGCTGGCTTCCCGTCTACGACGCGGTGTCCGAGGTGGTCGGCGAGACGGTGACCATCGACACCGACGTCGAGACCCTCTCCGCGTATGCCGCGAAGCACGACGTGCCGCTCGACCCGGCCTGGGACAAGGACAAGGTCTTCCTCGAGCTGCTCGGCGAGCTGGTCGAGCCCCAGCTGCTCCAGCCGACCTTCCTGTGCGACTACCCGGCGATCGCGCAGCCGCTGGCGCGGCCGCACCGCTCGAAGCCGGGTCACATCGAGGCGTGGGACCTCATCATCGGCGGGGTGGAACGCGGGACCGGGCTTCTCCGAGCTGATCGACCCCGTGGTGCAGCGCGAGGTGCTGACCGCCCAGTCGATCCGCGCGGCCGGTGGCGACCCCGAGGCCATGCAGCTCGACGAGGACTTCCTGCGCGCCCTCGAATACGGCGCACCGCCGATGGGTGGCCTCGGCCTCGGTATCGACCGCCTCGTCATGTTCTTCACCGGTGCGAGCATTCGCGAGACAATTCTCTTTCCCCATCTGAAGCCGGAGAGTGGCCGATGAGCACGTTATGGCCCTATCTTGCCGCGCTGATCCCGTCGGCAGGCGTCGGCTTCCTCTTCTGGTTGGTCATCAAGAACATGATCGAAGGCGATCGCAAGGAAAGGCTCGCGCATTCCCAATGGGAGCGCGCCCAGGAACACCAGCCCGGAATCGGACATTCCGACGACAATGGGCCGACTGCCTGAGGCATGAATGGCTCAAGCCATTTCCCTTTCCGGCGATGAGGCTCTATTTTTGGAGTCGCCCATTCACGCTCGGAAGGAATTCGCATGGCTCAGCGCGTCAACATTATTCTCGAGGACGACATCGACGGCTCTGAGGCCGACGAGACCGTGAGTTTCGCCCTCGACGGGGCCACCTACGAAATCGACCTGAGCTCGGCAAACGCGGCACAGCTTCGCGATTCTCTGGCGACGTATATCGGTCACGCTCGGCGCGCCGGTGGTCGCCGCGGCGCCGGTCGCCCGGCCTCCCGTGCCGCCGGCAAGCGCGACCTTGCCGACGTCCGCCAGTGGGCCCGCAAGAACGGCCACACGGTGAGCGAGCGGGGTCGCATCTCCGCCGAGATCCAGGCGGCCTACGACAAGGCTCACTGACCGAGCGGCCGACGGGCTGCCGAGCAGGTCAGCGGCGAGGTCCCCGGACGCCTCGAGGCGTTCGAGGACCTCGTCGAACATCAGGTGCTCGAACCGGCCCCCTCGGCGCGCCGGTCTCGACCTCCTCCCAGGTGCGCGGGGCCGCGACCGTGGGTGTCAGCTTGCCGCGCAGCGAGTAGGGACAGATCGTCGTCTTCGCGGCGACGTTCTGGCTCCAGTCCAGGAACACCTTGCCGGGCCGCAGCGACTTGGTCATCTTCCAGACGACCAGGTCGGGGTGCCGCTTGGTGAGCTCCTGGGCCAGCTGCTGGGTGAGGTCGCGCACCTGGTCGGAGGTGAGCTCGCCGGGCAGCGCGGCATACAGCTGCATGCCCTTGCTCCCGCTGGTGACCGGGAAGAGGTCGAGCCCCAGCGCGCCGAGCCGTTCGCGCACGAGCAGGGCGACGGTCGCGCACTCGGCGAGCCCGGCCGGGGCCCCGGGGTCGAGGTCGATGACGAGCCGGTCCGGGTTGAGGCGCTCGCCGTCCTCGTCGACGCGCCACTGCGGGACGTGGAGCTCGATGGAGTTGAGGTTGACCAGATAGGTCAGCTGGGCGAGGTCGTCGACCATCGGGTACGTGACGTCGTCGACCTTGACCCGCGGCAGCCAGGACGGCGCCCCCGAGGGGAGGTTCTTCTCGAAGAAGCTCTGGTCACCGGTGCCATGCGGCCAGCGCACCCGGGTCACCGGCCGCGCCGCCAGATGGCGCAACAGCACCGGACCCACCTGCGCGTAGTAGCTCAGCACCTCGCCCTTGGTCGTCTCCGTCGCGGGGTACATCAGCTTGTCGAGGCTGGTCAGCTTGAGCTTGCGGCCCTCGACGAGCACCGACGCGTTCTCGCTCACCGGGGCTCACCGCTCGGAGGCGTCTCGACCGGCGCGTCGACTCGCCGGGTTCTGCAGGTCCGCGGGCGTCAGGTCCGTGCGGATGCCGAGGTATGCCGGCTGCCGCAGCCGCCCGTCGCGGGTCACCTCCAGGGTGCGCACCTCCACCACCAGGACGGGTTCGACCCAGGTGACCCCGGCGGCGTCGATCCTCGGTACCTCGGTGCTGAACGGCGAGCCGTCCCGGCGCAGCGGAGCCAGGGCGGCCGCCAGGTGCACCGCGGCCCGGCCGGCGATCCCGCTGCCCACGCCGCCGGCATACCGCCAACCGCCGGCGCCGTCGGGCAGGCCCGACCAGGACCGCGCCCAGCCGCCCGGAGTCGTTGGTCTTCTCCGGGCGCCAGCCGCCGACCACGACCGAGACCGTCGCGTGGTGCGGCGACTTGAGCCAGTCACGTCGAACGGCGGCCGGGCAGGTAGGGGGAGGAGAGCCGCTTGCTGACGATGCCCTCGAGGCCCTGCTCGGCGGTGGCGGCGAACAGCTCGTCCCCGTCGTCGTAGACGGGGGGCACCTGCCAGTGGCTGCCGTCGAGGTCGAGACGTTCGAGCATCTCGCGGCGGGCGGACAGGGGTTGGGCGGTGAGGTCGGTGCCGTACAGCCGCAGCAGGTCGAAGACCATGAGCGTCACCGGGCGGCTGGCCGAGAGCCGCTCCGCCTTGCGCGCGTCGCGCACGTGCATGCGCTCGGCCAGCGCCCCGAAGGACGGGCGGCCGCCGTCGAGTGCCACCACCTCGCCGTCCAGCAGCATGTCGTCGTAGAGCCCGCCCAGGCCGGCCAGCTCGGGAAACGAGACGGTGACGTCGTTGCCGGCGCGCGACAGCAGCGTCGCCCGCCCGCCGTGGACGTCGGCCAGCACCCGCATGCCGTCCCACTTCACCTCGTGCACCCAGTCGCGTCCCTGCGGGATGGCCGAGGCCACGGTGGCCAGCATGGGACGCATGAGGTCATCCTGACGCATAGGCTGGAGCGGCGCAGAGGTCACTGCGCAGGTGCGAGGCTGGACCGGCACTGCGGCATACGGGAGGATCCGAAGCATGCGAGCGATCTGGAAGGGCGCGGTGTCCTTCGGTCTGGTCAACGTCCCGATCCGGCTGTACTCGGCCACGGAGAACCACGACGTGCAGTTCCGCCAGGTGCACCGCGAGGACGGCGGCCGCATCAAGTACCAGCGGGTCTGCAGCATCGACGGCGAGATCGTCTCCTACGACGACATCGCCAAGGGCTACGAGACCGAGGACGGCGAGATGGTCGTCCTCACCGACGAGGACTTCAAGGAGCTGCCCGGCTGCCAGCAGCAAGGAGATCTCCGTCGAGAAGTTCGTGCCGGCCGAGCAGATCGACCCCATGTACTACGACAAGTCGTACTACCTCGAGCCCGACAAGGCCTCGACGAAGCCGTACATCCTGCTGCGCGACGCACTCGAGAAGGAGAACCGCGTCGCGGTCGTGACGGTCTCGATCCGGACCCGGATGACGATGGCCGTGCTGCGGGTCCACGACGGCGTGATCGTCATGCAGACCATGCTGTGGCCCGACGAGATCCGCAAGCCCGACTTCGCGACGCTCGACGACGACGCCAAGGCGACCAAGCAGGAGCTCGCGATGGCCGACCTGCTCATCGAGCAGCTGGCCGGCGAGTTCGAGCCGGACGACTACGAGGACGACTACGCGGCGGCGCTGGAGTCGCTGGTCAAGGCCAAGGTCGAGGGCGGCGAGGTGAAGGCGGCGCCGGAGGCCAAGGAGGAGTCCGGCGAGGTCGTCGACCTCCTGGCGGCGTTGAAGCGGTCGGTCGACAAGGCCAAGGCATCGCGCGGCGAGACCGAGCCCGCCAAGCCCGCGGCCAAGAAGACCGCGGCGAAGTCGGGGTCGGAGAAGGCCACCACCGCCAAGAAGACCGCCGCCAAGAAGGCCTCCAAGAAGGCCAGCTGAGCCGACGTGCCCGAAGGACACACGCTCTTCGCGCTCGCGCGCGACCTCGACGCGGCATACCGGGGCAGGCAGCCCACCGCGAGCAGCCCCCAAGGCAAGTTCGCCGCGGGAGCCGCGCTCCTGTCCGGACGGACCTTCGTCCACGCCACGTCGTGGGGCAAGCACCTGTTCGTGGAGTTCGAGGCGGACGCGTGGCTGCACGTGCACCTCGGCCTGATCGGCACCTTCACCATCGACGACCGCCCGTATGCCGGTGAGCTGCCCGTCGTCGGCCAGGTCCGGCTGCGGCTGGCCACCGACGAGCACGTCGCCGACCTGCGCGGCCCGAACCTGTGCGCCGTGATCACGCCCGAGCAGGTCGAGGCGGTCACCTCCCGCCTCGGGCCGGACCCCCTGCGACCCGAGCCCGACCCCGAGCTGGCGTGGCGCAAGCTGTCGCGCAGCAGCAAGTCGATCGCCGAGCTGCTGATGGACCAGGCGGTGCTGGCCGGCGTCGGCAACGTCTATCGCAGCGAGATCCTGTTCCGTCAGCGCGTGGACCCGTTCCGGCCCGGCAAGGAGATCCGGCGCACCACCTGGGACGCCATCTGGCTGGACCTCGTCGAGCTGCTGCCGCTCGGGGTCGCGACGGGCAAGATCGTGACGGTCGCCGAGCAGGTCGAGCAGGTGCAGGCCGCCGTCGCGGCGGGAACCCAGGAGCGGCTCGACGAGCGGATCTCCTACGTCTACAAGCGCGCCGGTGAGCCGTGCCGGGTGTGCGGCTCGCGGATCCGGACCCAGGTCGTCGCGGGACGCAACCTGTTCTGGTGCGGCCGCTGCCAGCGTCGCCGCTGACAGCTGGACCCCCGGTCAGTGGCCGCGGGCCAGCCACTCCTCGAGGTCGCCGGCCTCGGCGCCGATCGTCGTGTCGTCGCCGTGCCCGGTGTGCACGACGGTCTCGGCAGGCAGCGTCAGCAGGGAGGCCCGGATCGACCGCACGATGGTGGGGAAGTCGCTGAACGACCGGCCGGTGGCGCCCGGGCCACCCTGGAACAGCGTGTCGCCGGTGAAGACGACGTCGAGCGCCGGCACGTGGAAGCAGCAGGCTCCCGGAGCGTGCCCGGGCGTGTGCAGGACGCGCAGCTCCACCCCGGCCACCTCGATGACCTCGCCATCGGCCAGGTCGCGATCCGGCGGCGCCGGGTGGACCCGGTCCCACAGCATCCGGTCCTGCGGATGCAGGTAGGCCGGTGCGCCGGTCGCCGCGGTCAGGTCGCGAACGGCGCCGATGTGGTCGTCGTGCCCGTGGGTCAGCAGGATCGCGGTGACGCGCCGGCCGCGGACGGCGTCGAGGATCGGCCCGGCGTCGTGGGCGGCGTCGACGACGACGCACTCCTGGTCGTCGCCGAGCACCCAGACGTTGTTGTCGACGTCCCAGGTGCCGCCGTCGAGACTGAACGTCCCCGAGGTGACGACCCGGTCGACCCGCAGCGGGCCGCTCACAGCCGGACCACCGAGCGCAGCACCTCGCCGCGGCCCATCTTGTCGAAGGCACCCTCGATCTGGTCCAGCGCGATCGTCTCGGACACGAACGCGCCGAGGTCGAACCGGCCCTGGCGGTAGAGGTCGACCAGCATCGGGAAGTCGCGGCTCGGCAGGCAGTCGCCGTACCACGAGGACTTGAGGGCGCCGCCGCGGCCGAAGATCTCGATCATGGGCAGGGTCACCTGCAGGTCCGGTGTCGGGACTCCGACGAGGACGACGGTGCCGGCCAGGTCGCGGGCGTAGAAGGCCTGCTCGTAGGTCTCGGGACGCCCGACGGCCTCGACGACCACGTCGGCGCCGAACCCGCCGGTGAGCTCGCGGATCGCCTCCACGGGATCCTGCTCGCGGCTGTTGACCGTGTGGGTGGCGCCGAAGTCCCTGGCCCACTGCAGCTTCCGGTCGTCCACGTCCACGGCGATGATCGTGGTGGCGCCGACGAGCCTGGCGCCGGCGATCGCGGCGTTGCCGACCCCGCCGCAGCCGATCACGGCCACCGAGTCGCCACGGCTCACGCCGCCGGTGTTGACCGCCGCGCCGAAGCCGGCCATGACCCCGCAGCCGAGCAGTCCCACGGCGGCCGCGTCCGCCTCGGGGTCCACCTTGGTGCACTGGCCGGCGGCGACCAGCGTCTTCTCGGCGAACGCACCGATGCCCAGGGCGGGGGAGAGCTCGGTGCCGTCGGTGAGGGTCATCTTCTGGGTGGCGTTGTGGGTGTCGAAGCAGTACTGCGGCTTGCCCTTGGCGCAGGCGCGGCAGGTCCCGCAGACCGCGCGCCAGTTGAGGATGACGAAGTCGCCCGGCGCGACCTCGGTCACGCCGTCGCCGACGGCCTCCACCACGCCGGCGGCCTCGTGGCCGAGCAGGAAGGGGAACTCGTCGTTGATGCCGCCCTCGCGGTAGTGCAGGTCGGTGTGGCAGACGCCGCAGGCCTCGACCTTGACCACCGCCTCGCCGGGACCCGGGTCCGGCACCACGATGTCGACGAGCTCGACGGGTGCCCCCTTCGCGCGGGCGATGACTCCCTTGACGGTGCTGGGCATGGCACGGCTCCTTCGGGTGTGGCGGACTCCCGGCAGTCTGCCACGCGGTCACCTCAGGTCTCCGCTGCCTGGACTGGCGTCACCGTTGGCGCCTCGGTGTCGTCTTCTGTCAGTGAGCCGCCGGCCGAGAATGAGGAGCTGAGCCATGTCTCGAGCAGGGCTGAGACGGCCGGGCACCTCCTCGCGCCATCTACGCGGGTCGGCTGCGGCCGGCGTCCTAGATTGGGCGTCATGGACACCGTCGTCTCGACCGTCGAAGAGCTGCGCGCCCTCCAGCTGGAGCGCCTGCGCTGGAGCCTGGCTCACGCCTACGAGAACGTGCCGCACTACCGCCGAGCCTTCGACGAGGCGGGCGTCCGGCCGGAGGACCTGCGCGAGCTCGCCGACCTCGCGCGGTTCCCCTTCACCGCCAAGGCCGACCTGCGGGCGAACTACCCGTTCGGGATGTTCGCGGTGCCGCGGCAGGAGGTGGCCCGGATCCACGCGTCGAGCGGCACGACGGGCCGGCCCACGGTGGTGGGGTACACCAAGGACGACATCGACACCTGGGCCACCGTCATGGCGCGCTCGATCGAGGCCGCCGGCGGGCGCCCCGGCGACCTCCTGCACGTGATCTACGGCTACGGCCTGTTCACCGGGGGACTGGGCGCGCACTACGGAGCCGAGCGGCTGGGCTGCACCGTGGTCCCCGTGAGCGGGGGCATGACCGAGCGTCAGGTGCAGCTCATCATGGACTTCCAGCCGCGGATCGTCATGGTGACGCCCTCGTACTTCCTGGCCATCCTCGACGAGATGGAGGCGCAAGGAATCGACCCAGCATCGACCTCCCTCGAGATCGGCATCTTCGGGGCCGAGCCCTGGACCGAGCAGATGCGCGAGGAGGTCCAGCGGCGCAGCTCCATCACCGCCGTCGACATCTACGGCCTCTCCGAGGTGATGGGTCCGGGCGTGAGCCAGGAGTCCGGTCGCACCCAGGACGGGCTGCACATCTGGGAGGACCACTTCTACCCCGAGGTGGTGGACCCCATCACCGGCGAGGTGCTGCCCGACGGCGAGGAGGGTGAGCTGGTGTTCACCTCGCTGACCAAGCAGGCCATGCCGGTGGTGCGCTACCGCACCCGGGACCTGACCACGCTCCTGCCGGGCACGGCATACCCGCAGTTCCGCCGCATGGCCAAGGTGACGGGGCGCACCGACGACATGATGATCGTGCGCGGCGTCAACGTGTTCCCCTCGCAGATCGAGGAGCAGCTGCTCGCCGTCGCGGGGCTCAGTCCGCACTACCTCTGCGTCCTCACCCGCCCTGGGCGGCTCGACGAGCTGACCGTGCAGGTCGAGCGCGCCGAGACGACCGGTGAGGCCGAGGCGCGCTGCGCTCGGGCGTGACCTCGAGCGCCGCGTCAAGGACCGGGTCGGCGTCACCATCCGCGCGCAGGTGCTCGCCCCGCACAGCCTCGAGCGCTCGCTGGGCAAGGCCAAGCGGATCAGCGACCAGCGCGGCATCCGCTAGGGCCTGTCGGGGCCGGGTTCAGCCCTGGGCGGACGGCCTGGGCATTTGCCGCGTAGGCGAGTAATCATGATTACATGACAACACGAACAACCGCAGAGGCGTGGCTGGCCGGCCGCCTCCCGGACGACTGGTTCACCGGCCCCGTCGAGGTCCGCCGTGACCGCGACGAGCTGATCATCGTCGGGTCGCTTGCCGCGCCCGAGCTCGCGGACGACGCCGACGAGACCGAGCGCGGGCTCGCGGCGGCGGGCCGCGCCAAGACCTTCCGCGAGGAGACCCGCGAGCGCCGCATCGAGATCGCCCGCGAGCTCGAGCACCTCAGCGGCCGCAAGGTGTCCTGGGCCGTCCGCGTGGGCGAGCACGAGACGCTCTTCACCCACCTCGCCGCCCCGGTCATGACCCGGCTGCGCCAGCCCGAGCGCCGGGTCCTCGACACCCTCGTCGACGCCGGGGTCGCACGGTCGCGCGCCGACGCGCTCGCGTGGTGCGTCAAGCTCGTCGGCGAGAACTCCGACAGCTGGCTCGGCGAGCTGCGCGAGGCCATGGCGCGCGTGGACGAGGTCCGCAAGAAGGGCCCGGGCGCCTGACCGTATGCCGTCCGCTCACGGCGAACATGAGCGGACCGCGCTCAGGTCCGGGAACAGGGTGCCCACCCCCGGCGTTGCGCACGGTGAACGACCGCACGGCCTCGCCCCTTCGTCCCGATCGAGTATCGGTCGGCGAAAGGCGTACGCCATGGTCAGACAGCACGGATAGCATCGAGGTGATCTCGATTAGGCAGGAGCAGAGAGATGTTTGAACGGTTCACCGACCGAGCCCGTCGGGTGGTCGTGCTTGCGCAGGAGGAAGCGCGCATGCTCAACCACAACTACATCGGGACGGAGCACATCCTGCTCGGCCTCATCCATGAGGGTGAAGGCGTCGCCTCCAAGGCTCTCGAGAGCCTCGGCATCTCGCTGGAGTCGGTCCGCGAGCAGGTCCAGGAGATCATCGGCCAGGGCCAGCAGGCCCCGAGTGGTCACATTCCCTTCACGCCGCGCGCGAAGAAGGTCCTCGAGCTGAGCCTGCGCGAGGCCCTGCAGCTCGGCCACAACTACATCGGCACCGAGCACATCCTGCTCGGCCTGATCCGCGAGGGCGAGGGCGTCGCCGCCCAGGTCCTCGTCAAGCTGGGCGCCGACCTCAACCGCGTGCGCCAGCAGGTCATCCAGCTCATCTCCGGCTACCAGGGCAAGGAGGGCCAGACCGCGGGTGTCGGTCCCGGCGTCCAGCAGGAGGGCACCCCGGCGGGGTCGCTCGTGCTCGACCAGTTCGGCCGCAACCTCACCCAGGCGGCGAGAGAGGGCAAGCTCGACCCGGTCATCGGACGTGAGAAAGAGATCGAGCGGGTCATGCAGGTGCTGTCCCGCCGCACCAAGAACAACCCTGTCCTCATCGGCGAGCCCGGTGTCGGCAAGACCGCTGTGGTCGAGGGGCTGGCCCAGGACATCGTCAAGGGCGAGGTGCCCGAGACCCTCAAGGACAAGCAGCTCTACACCCTCGACCTCGGCGCGCTCGTCGCCGGCAGCCGCTACCGCGGTGACTTCGAGGAGCGCCTGAAGAAGGTCCTCAAGGAGATCCGCACCCGCGGCGACATCATCCTGTTCATCGACGAGATCCACACCCTGGTCGGTGCGGGTGCCGCCGAGGGCGCCATCGACGCCGCCAGCATCCTCAAGCCGATGCTGGCCCGTGGTGAGCTGCAGACGATCGGTGCGACCACGCTCGACGAGTACCGCAAGCACATCGAGAAGGACTCCGCCCTCGAGCGGCGCTTCCAGCCGATCCAGGTCGCCGAGCCCACGCTGAGCCACGCGATCGAGATCCTCAAGGGGCTGCGCGACCGCTACGAGGCCCACCACCGGGTCTCCATCACCGACGGCGCGCTGGTGAGCGCGGCCAACCTGGCCGACCGCTACATCAACGACCGGTTCCTGCCCGACAAGGCGATCGACCTCATCGACGAGGCGGGCGCGCGGTTGCGCATCCGCCGGATGACCGCTCCGCCGGACCTGCGTGAGTTCGACGAGAAGATCGCCGCCGTGCGCCTCGAGAAGGAGTCGGCCATCGACGGCCAGGACTTCGAGAAGGCCGCACACCTGCGCGACGACGAGAAGAAGCTGCTCGCCCGCAAGGCCGAGCGCGAGTCCCAGTGGAAGTCCGGGGACATGGACGTCGTCGCCGAGGTGGACGAGGAGCTCATCGCCGAGGTGCTGGCCGCCAGCACGGGCATCCCGGTCTTCAAGCTCACCGAGGAGGAGTCCAGCCGCCTGCTCCACATGGAGGACGAGCTGCACAAGCGCATCGTCGGCATGGACGACGCCATCAAGGCGCTGTCCCAGGCGATCCGCCGCACGCGTGCCGGGCTCAAGGACCCGCGCCGTCCGGGTGGCTCGTTCATCTTCGCCGGCCCCACCGGCGTCGGTAAGACCGAGCTCGCCAAGACGCTCGCCGAGTTCCTGTTCGGTGACGAGGACAGCCTCATCCAGCTCGACATGTCCGAGTTCTCCGAGAAGCACACCGTGTCGCGGCTCTTCGGCTCGCCGCCCGGCTACGTCGGCTACGAAGAGGGCGGCCAGCTCACCGAGAAGGTCCGCCGCAAGCCGTTCTCGGTCGTGCTGTTCGACGAGGTCGAGAAGGCCCACCCCGACATCTTCAACACCCTGTTGCAGGTGCTCGAGGACGGCCGGCTCACCGACTCCCAGGGCCGGATGGTCGACTTCAAGAACACCGTGATCATCATGACCACCAACCTCGGCACCCGTGACATCTCCAAGGGCTCGCTCGGCTTCTCGGCCGGCGCGGACACCCAGAGCGGTTACGAGCGCATGAAGAACAAGGTCACGGACGAGCTCAAGCAGCACTTCCGCCCCGAGTTCCTCAACCGCGTCGACGACACCATCGTCTTCCCCCAGCTCACGCAGGAGGAGATCGTGGCCATCGTCGACCTCGAGATCGCCAAGCTCGACAAGCGGCTCAAGGACAAGGACATGGGCATCGAGCTCACGGTCGGGGCCAAGAACGTCCTGGCCAAGAAGGGCTACGACCCCGTGCTCGGCGCCCGTCCGCTGCGACGCACGATCCAGCGCGAGATCGAGGACGTGCTGTCCGAGAAGATCCTCTACGGCGAGCTCAAGGCCGGCGAGCTGGTGCTCGTCGACGCCGAGGGCGAGGGCAAGAGCGCGACGTTCACGTTCGTGGGCACGCCTCACCCGGGCAGCATCGAGCTGCCCGTCATCGAGACCGTGGGCGACAGCAGCAGCGACTGAGCCCACCTCTCACAGATCGACAGGTATGCCGCGTGGGTGACCACGCGGCATACCTGTCTGTGCAGTTCGCCTCGGCACGCCTGGTCCTGTCCGATTTCTCATGCTCTGGCACGTACCCTGGGCGCGTGAATCTGCCCAAGCTGCCCCGCCGCCCGCTGCTGACCGGCCTGCTTGCCGCGCCCCTGGTGGCTGCCGCCTGTTCCGGCAGCAAGCCCAAGCCGGCTGTCTCGCACACGACGCCCTCCCGCGCCGACACCCGCCCCGAGGAGCACCGGCGTGACCGGCCGCGGGCTGCCGCCGGACCTGCTGGCCGTGATGACGTCGCTGTACCACGGTGGGGCGGTGCCGGCGAGCGCGCACATCGTGGCGAGCCGCTGCATGCTCGCACTCCGCTCAAGGGCGCCGTGGCGACCGCCGGGAGCCTCGGCACCTGGGACAGGACCCCGATCGCCGTCGTCACGGCCGGCAAGGACGTGACCCTGCTGGTCAAGGCTCCGACCTGGCGCGTCGTGGGCGGCTGGTGGCCCTCCATGAAGGTCGCCGCCCAGCCGACCGGGGTGCGTCGGGTGCTCGTCGTCGGCTCGGACGCCCGGCCCGGTGAGGACGTGCGCCGCTCCCGCGGCGACAGCCTGCACATCGTCGCGTTCGACGGGCACGGGCTCGGGCGGCATCGTGGGCATCCCGCGCGACTCCTACGTGCCCCTGGCGGTCGGCGGGGTCGGCAAGATCAACTCGGCCCTGTCTCTGGGTGGGCCGGACAAGCTCGTCGAGACGGTGACCTCGCTGACCGGCGTCACGGTCGAGGGCTATGTGCTGACGGGCTTCGCCGGCTTCCAGGCGTCGGTGGACGCGATCGGTGGCCTGCGGTTCAACGCGCCCGCGACCGTCATCGGCACGCTCGGAGACACCTTGGTGAAGAAGGGACCCAACCTGCTGAACGGGTTCCGGGCGCTCAACTTCGTGCGCGACCGGGACACCGTGCCAGGTGGTGACTTCGGACGGTCCGGCAACCAGGGGCTGGTCATCATCGCCGCCGCTCTGATGGCTCGCGCCGCCGGGCCGCGCTCGATCCCCGGCTACCTGACCCGCTTCACGCCCCATGTCACCTCCAACCTCAGCGCCGAGCAGATCCTGACCCTGTCCTCGATGGCCTTCCGCACCTCGCCGGCGCGGTTCCGCAGCAAGGTCGCACCCGGCGTGGGCACCATGCGCGGGAACCAGTCGATCGTCGAGCTCTCACCGCAGGCTCCGGCGCTCTTCGCCGACATCAAGGACGGGCGGCTTGGCTGACGGCGCTCCTGTGCTGGTCCGGTCGGCCCGCACGTCCGACGTGCGCGCGATCCGCGATCTGGTCGCGCCACTCGCCGAGGCCGGGGTCCTGGTCACCAAGGATGCCGTCACGTACTACGAGGCGGTGCAGCAGTTCCGGGTGGCCGAGCTCGAGGGGCGGGTCGTGGGCTGTGGAGCGCTGCACGTGATGTGGGAGGACCTCGCCGAGATCCGGACGCTGGCGGTCAGCCCCGATGCGCACGGCCAAGGGGTCGGGGCCGCGCTGCTCACGACGCTGATGGACGATGCCCGTGACCTGGGGGTGAGCCGGCTGTTCTGTCTCACGTTCGAGGTGGGGTTCTTCGCGCGGCACGGGTTCGAGGCGATCGAGGGTCAGGCGGTGGAGCCGGACGTGTATGCCGAGCTCGTCAGGTCCTATGACGAGGGCGTGGCGGAGTTCCTCGACCTCGAGCGCGTCAAGCCGAACACCTTGGGCAACACCCGGATGCTGCGCACCCTCTAGCGGCGCCCGGTCACCCGGATGCGCACCGCGGCGACCAGCACGAGCAGCAGGACCCCTGAGATCACGCCGAAGCCCAGGCTGGGGACCAGGGGGAGCGCGATGCCGATGCCACCGCCGACGACCCAGGCGATCTGACGCACCGTCTCCGACCAGGCGAACATCCGGGTGCGGACCGACTCGACGATGTCGCGCTGGATGATGGCGTCTCCGGCCAGGTTGATCAGCTGTGCCGACAGCCCGGCGACCAGGCCGAGCGTCAGCAGGGTCGTCAGCGAGTAGAAGACTGCCGTGGCCCCAGCGGCGAGCACGTCGATGATGAGCGTCGCGGAGACGATGAGGTCGGGGCGGCGGCGACCCAGCGCGTTGCCCACGCAGGGTGGCCGCGGCGTTGCCCAGACCGGCTGCTCCCGCGACCAGGGCCAGCACCACCGTGCCGCCGTAGCCCGGGAGGGGATGCTCACGCATGAGGAACGTCATGAAGAGGGTGAGGAAGCCGGTGAGCAACCGGGCGCCGACGGCGCACGCGAACGATGCCCGCACCGTGGTCGGCAGCGCGGCGATGCGTGCGCGCCACCGCCTCGGCCCGCGCCCGCGGGGTGGCCGGGCCTCGCCGACCTCCACCGGGCACGGTGTCCTCGAGGTAGCGCTCGCCGACGTTGGAGTCGATCCGGGCCGGCAGCCGGATGGCCAGCACCGTGCCGACGACGTAGATGAGGAAGGCGAACCTCAAGGACCACTCGGCGCCCACCTTGGCCAGCGCACCCGCCAGGCCCCCGCCGACGGCGATGCTCGCCACCCCCGCGAGCGCCTGCCGCGAGTTGGCCTTGACCAGGCTGAACCCCGGGGGGAGGACGCGCGGCACCGCCGAGGAGCGGCTCACGCCATAGGCCTTGGAGGCCACGAGGCAGCCGAGGGCGGCCGGGAACAGCCAGGGAGACCCACCGGTGACCACTCCGGCGAGCACCCAGGAGAGGAAGGCGCGGACCGCCAGGGTGGTGCCGATCGCCCACCGTCGGCCGTTGCGGAACCGGTCGAGCAGCGGCCCCACGAACGGCGCCAGCACCGCGAACGGCGCCATGGTGAGCAGCAGGAACTGCGCCACCTGGCCGCGTGCCTCGTCCGTGGGCATCGCGAAGATGGTCCCGGCGAGGCTGACGGTGAGCGCCGCGTCGGCACACCCCGTGACGAAGTGCAGCTCCACCAGGCGGGCCAGGCCGCTCTCGCCGGCGCCGGCCGAGTGGGTGTAGGCGCGCGCCCGGCGCGCACCGGCCCGGCTGCCGCGCCCGGCCAGCCTGGCCCCCGCCACGGCTCCGCGCCCCACGATGCGTCCCGTCCGCGAGGCGCCGCGAGCCAGCGCCGAGGCGGTGCGCCGCCCCCGACCGACGTGTGGACCCTGACCGGCTGGGGCCCGGCCGCTGGCCCGGGCCGCGTGCGGCTCCGGGCTGCGCGGCTCGGCGGGCTCGGGCGGGTCATCTCAGCTCGCCCTGCGCTCGCCGGGCAGCCGGAAGAAGCCGTCGTCGAGTGGCTCGACCAGTCCGTCCGCGACGAGCGAGTCCAGGCATCGCTCGCGTTGGCCGGGCTCGGCCGCGACTGCATCGAGGGCGGACCGCTCGACCGGTGCGTCGCTGGCCCGAAGGACCGCCAGCAGGGCCCCACGAACCATCCGGTCGGTGCCGGCCCAGGCCTGCCCCTTGCGGGGAGCCCCGGTGTGCGGGGGGTGGCCGGCGGCGCGCCAACGGCACTGGGCGGCGACGGGGCAGTCGCCGCACCGCGGTGCGCGAGCGGTGCAGACCAGGGCGCCGAGCTCCATCACCGCGACGCTCCACGTCCGGGCCGCGGACGGGTCCGGCGGCACCAGCTCGGCCGCGACCGCCAGCTCCGTCCGGGTCGGCGATCGGCGGCGGGTACTGCTCACCGCCGACCACGCGCGCGAGCACGCGGCGGACGTTGGTGTCCACGACGACCGTGCGCTCTCCGAACGCGAAGGTCGCCACTGCGGCAGCGGTGTAGGTGCCCACGCCCGGCAGGGTCAGCAGGGTCTCCTCGGTGTCGGGCACCCGGCCGCCGTAGCGCGCGACCATCGCCGTGGCGGCCGCGTGGAGCCGCAGCGCCCGCCGTGGGTAGCCCAGCCGTCCCCACGCCCGAACGGCCTCACCGGGCGGCTCCGGCGGCCAGTGCAGCCGGATCGGGCCAGCGCTCCATCCAGGCGCGCCAGACCGGCTCGACCCGGGCGACGGGCGTCTGCTGGAGCATGATCTCGGAGACGAAGACGCCCCACGGCGAGGCGTCCGGACGGCGCCACGGCAGGTCGCGGGCCTGCGCGGCATACCACTCCAGCACGCGCTCGTGCAGCGCGGAGGTGGAGGGCGACGCGCTCACACGTAGCGTTCGAGGATGCTCGACTCGGCGAGGCGGGACAGGCCCTCGCGGACGGCGCGGGCGCGGCCCTCGCCGACACCGTCGACGTCCATGAGCTCCTCGAGGTTGGCCGCGAGCAGCTTCTGGAGGCTGCCGAAGTGCTCGACGAGGCGGTCGACGATGGCACCGGGAAGCCGGGGCACCTTGGTGAGCAGCCGGTAGCCGCAGGGGCTCACCGCGGAGTCGAGCGCGTCCCCGCCGATGGTGAAGCCGACGGCCTTGGCGCCGGCTGACAGGTCGAGCAGCTCGGTCGACGTCAGCTCCTCGAGGGCGGCCATGGCCTCGTCCACCGTCAGGCTGGCCTTGGCCAGCGGGAGGTAGTCGCGGATCACCAGCTCGCGGTCGTTGCCGAGCCCGCCGGTGAGCTCCTCGAGCTGGAGGGTCAGCAGGCGGCCGTCGACGCCGAGCTCGACGACGTAGCCGGCGATCTCGTCGCTGATCCGGCGCACCATCTCGAGGCGCTGCAGGACGCTCGCGACGTCACGGACGGTCACGAGGTCCTCGATCTCGAGGGCGGACAGGGTGCCGGTGACCTCGTCGAGGCGCGACTTGTAGCGCTCGAGGGTCTGCAGGGCCTGGTTGGCGCGCGACAGGATCGCGCTGGAGTCCTCGAGGACATAGCGGCGGCCGTCGACGTAGATGGCGACGATGCGCATCGACTGGCTCACGGAGATCACGGGGTAGCCGGTCTGCTTGGCCACGCGCTCGGCCGTGCGGTGCCGGGTGCCGGACTCGCTGGTCTCGATCGAGGGGTCGGGCACCAGCTGGGTCGCGGCTCGCAGGATCCGTGACGCCTCGCGGTCGAGCACGATGCCGCCGTCCATCTTGGCGAGCTCGCGCAGGCGGGTCGCCGAGAACTCGACGTCGAGGGGGAAGCCCCCGGTCGACAGGCTCTCGACCGTCCGGTCGTGGCCCAGCACGATCAGCGCGCCAGTGCGCCCGCGCAGGATCCGCTCGAGACCGTCACGCAGCTCGGTGCCAGGGGCCACCGCTGCGAGGGTGGCGCGCAGCGCGTCGTCCTCGCGAAGTTCCACGTCTCAAGCCCCTTGCTCTGCCGGTCTGGTCTGGCGCGAGTCTAACCGGGCGGCCCCTGCAGTGCGGCTCCGACCGCGCGCCGGATGTCGGGACATTCGACCACGGTCATGCCCTCGGGCGTGGGCCCGGTGCCGACGACCCCTGCGGGGACATAGGCCGTGCGGAACCCCAGTCGCGCGGCCTCGCTCAGACGGCGCGGTATGCCGGTCACCGGGCGGAGCTCGCCGGCCAGCCCGAGCTCGCCGAAGGCGACCGAGTGCTCGGCCAGCGGACGGTCGCTCAGGGCGCTGGCCATCGCCAGCGCCACGGCCAGGTCGGAGGCGGGCTCGGTGAGGCGCACCCCGCCGACCGTGGACAGGTAGACGTCCTGGGTGCCGATGGGCGCCCCGGCACGGCGTCCGAGCACGGCGATGATCATCGCGACCCGGGCCGAGTCCAGGCCACTGGTGGCGCGCCGCGGGGTGGGGATCTCGCTCTTGGCGACCAGGGCCTGCACCTCGGTCATGAGGGGGCGTCGGCCCTCCAGGGTGACCGTGACGCAGGTGCCGGGGACGCTCAGCGTGCCCCGCGACAGGAACAGCCCGCTCGGGTCGGCGAGCCCCACGATGCCGACGTCGGACAGGTCGAAGCAGCCGACCTCGTCCGTCGGGCCGTAGCGGTTCTTGACCGCGCGCACGAGGCGCAGGCGGGAGTGCCGGTCGCCCTCGAACTGCACCACGACGTCGACGAGGTGCTCGAGGACGCGCGGGCCGGCGATCGACCCGTCCTTGGTGACGTGCCCGACGAGCAGCGTGGCGATGCCGCGCGACTTGGCGACCTGGATCACCGAGGCCGCCACCTCGCGCACCTGGCTGACGTTGCCGGCAGCGCCCTCCACCTCGCCGCTGGCGATGGTCTGGACCGAGTCGATGACCAGCAGGTCGGGCTGCACGGCCTCGATCTGGCCGAGCACCGTGGCGAGGTCGGTCTCGCTGGCCAGGAAGAGGGAGGCGGCCATCGCCTCGATCCGCTCGGCGCGCATCCGGACCTGGGCGGCCGACTCCTCGCCGGTGATGTAGAGCACCGTGCGGCCGTCGCCCTGGCGAGCGGCCCGGGCCGCGACGTCGAGCAACAGGGTCGACTTGCCGATGCCCGGCTCGCCGGCGACGAGGACGACTGCGCCCGGCACCAGGCCGCCACCGAGCACCCGGTCGAACTCGCTGACCCCGGTGCTGCGCGCCTCGGCTCGACGGGCGTCGACCTGACCGATGGGCACGGCCGGGCGCTCGACCCGCGCCGCGCTGGTGGTGCGGACCGTGACTGCCCCCAGCTCGCTGACGCTGCCCCAGGCCTGGCACTCGCCGCAGCGGCCCACCCACTTGACCGTGGTCCAGCCGCACTCGGAGCAGCGGAACCCGCTGGTCTTGGTCGATGCCTTCGCTGCCATGGCGCGACAACCTACGGGCCGGGACCGACAGCCTCTGCTGGTCGGTGCCACAACGACCGGCTATCCGGGCGTTCTGGCACCAACCGGCGCGGGGTCAGGCAGACTCGGCGACCTTCTTCAGGCCGTCGAGCATCCCCTGCCAGCTCTGCGAGAACTGCTCGGCCTGGGTGGCATCGGTGCACCCGTCCTGGGTCAACGTGACGGTGGTGACGCCCGTCTGAGGACGACAGCTCGTAGCGCACCGTGTGGTAGTTCTCCGGCACGTCCTCGGCGCCGGTGAGCGGGCTGTAGTGCGTGACCTCCAGCAGCCGTCCGGGCTCGGCCTGCAGCACCTCGCCCTTGTCCTGGTACGCCTTGCCCTCCCACTGCCCGCTCCACGTGATGGGGCTGCCGGGCTGGTAGTCGCTCTCGACCTGGCTGCCCATCATGTACTCGGCCACCTGAGCCGGGTCGGTCATGGCCTCCCAGACGCGCTCGGGCGGCGCCTGGATCTCGGTGCGGGCGGTGGCGACGTGTCCGGTCATTGGCTACCTCCAGGGGTGAGTTCAGTACCGACGGTGCCACAGGCTGACGGCATAGTCGACCGTCGTGCCCTCGTGCTCGGCGAGGATGCCCTCCGCGGCCGTCTCGGGGAACTCGATCCGCACCACGTCCTCGAAGTCCGCCCGCGAGTCGAAGGTCCACTCGATCGTCAGCCGCTCGCGCGACCACCCCTGCCGGCTCCAGAACCGCTCGACGGCGAGCGGGTCGTAGGACGGGTAGGCCCGCATGAACCACCGGCCGAACGTCGAGCGGGTCGCGTCGTTGTCGATGACGTATGCCGTGCCGCCGGGCCGCAGGACCCGCTCCAGCTCCGCGAGGCCGGGCTCCGCGCCCGGCGCCGAAGAAGTAGGCCCAGCGGGCGTGCGCGATGTCGACGGAGTCGTCGGCGAGCGGAAGCGCCTGTGCCACGCCCTCGACCACCCGCACGCCGCCGGGAGGCCCTTGACGCGCTCCTGCGCCAGCTCGACCAGCGGTGGGTACGGCTCGACGCCGACGACGGAGGCGCATCCGAGCTCGACGAACCGGGGCAGGTGGAACCCGCTGCCGCACCCCACGTCGACGAGGTCGGCACCCTCGAACGGATGGAGGGCCGCCATGGCCGACTCGATCACGCCGGCCCGGTCGACCCCGAGGTTCTCGACCTCGTAGACGTCAGGCGTGTCCCAGATGTTCGGGCTGCGTGTCGGGTCGTTCACGAGCGCTTGCGGGCCGCTTGGGCGGCCAGGGTCGCCGGGTGGACGAGGAGGGGCAACATCTTGCGAGAGTAGGCGTTTCGCGCGGCCTTCACGCTCGCGAGGTGGGCTTCGCAGCGCAGCTCGAGCTCGGCATACGCGCTCTCGCCCATGAGCTCGACGAGCTCGCCGCGGTTGCTGCGGTAGACGGGCTCGCGGCCGACGTGGGCCTCGGGGTTGCCCGAGCAGTACCAGTCGAGGTCGTGGCCGCCGGGCCCCCAGCCGCGGCGGTCGTACTCGGTGATGGTGACCTCCTGCCAGCTCGAGCCGTCGGGCAGCTCGACGGTGCGGTAGGTGCGCCGGATCGGCAGCTGCCAGCAGACGTCGGGCTTGACGGTGTGGGGCGCCTTGCCGGTGAGCACCGCGTGCTGGTGCAGCGCGCAGCCCGCCCCGGCGGGGAAGCCCGGCCGGTTGAGGAAGATGCAGGCGCCGTCGACGACCTTGGTCTTGAGCGCGTCGTCCTCGACCTCGGTCCACGCCGACTGCTTGGTCGAGCCCGGGTGCAGCTGCCACTCGTCCTCGCCGAGCTCCTTGACCACCGCCTTGACCCGCTTGACGTCGTCGTCGTCGGTGAAGTGCGCGCCGAGGGTGCAGCACCCGTCGTCCGGCCGGTCGGCATAGATGCCCTGGCAGCCGTTGCCGAAGATGCAGGTCCAGCTCGAGGTCAGCCAGGTCAGGTCGCAGCGGAACCGTTGTGGCGTCTCGGACGTGTCCGCGGGGTCGGTGAACTCCACCCAGATGCGGGCGGTGTCGAGCGGGGTCTCAGGCACGGAGCAACCCTACGTCCCGATAGCGTTGAGTCATGCGCCTCGGGGTGGTCGATGTCGGCTCCAACACGGTCCACCTCCTGGTCGTCGACGCCCACCGGGGCGCCCAGCCGTTGCCGGCGACCTCCCACAAGCGGGAGCTGCGGCTGTCGGAGCACGTCACCGCGGAGGGGCTCATCGACGCGGCGGGGGAGCAGGCGCTGGTGCGGTTCATCACCGAGTGCCTGGCCGTGGCGGAGGACCAGGGCGTCGAGGAGGTGATGGCCTTCGCCACCAGCGCGATCCGTGAGGCGCCCAACGGCGAGGAGGTCCTCGCCCGCGTGCGCGCGCAGACCGGGGTCGTCCTCGAGGTCCTCTCGGGTGAGGACGAGGCGCGCCTGACCTTCCTGGCGGCGCGGAGGTGGTTCGGCTGGTCGAGCGGCACGCTGCTGGTCGTCGACATCGGGGGCGGCTCGCTGGAGCTCGCCGCCGGCATGGACGAGGAGCCCGACGCCGCCGTCTCGCTGCCCCTCGGCGCCGGCCGCCTCACCCGCGACCTGCTGCCGGGCAACCCTCCGGGCGCCGAGGTGGTCCGCGCGGCCAGGCGCGAGATCCGGCTGCGTCTGGCCGGCGCCGTGCGGCCGCTGACCAAGGCCGGGCCGCCCCGACCGCGCGGTCGGCACCTCCAAGACGATGCGCTCGCTGGCGCGCGCGCTCGGCGCCGCCCCCAGCAGCGACGGCCCGTATGCCGTGCGGCAGCTCGAGCGCACCGAGCTCACCCTGCTGGTGGGCCGGCTGGCGGAGATGACGGCCGCCGAGCGCGCTCAGCTCCCCGGCATCTCGCCCGGGCGGTCCCGGCAGCTGCTCGCCGGCGCACTCGTGGCGGAGGCGGCCCTGGACCTGCTCGGGGTCGACCGCCTGGAGATCTGCCCGTGGGCGCTGCGCGAAGGCGTGATCCTCAGCAGGCTCGACGCCCTGCGCTGACCGTCGCCCCGTCGTCACCGTCCGCAGCCCCGCTGCGCCCGCACGAGGCGGCTCGGTACGCTCGGTGGCATGTCCTCGGCGGTCTCGATCCCCGGCGCGACGGTGGCGCTCTCGACCGCCTCGGTCTATCCCGAGGGCTGTGCCGCTGCGTTCGCGACGGCCGCCCGGCTCGGCTACGACGGCGTCGAGGTCATGGTGTGGACCGACCCCGTCTCCCAGGAGGCCGGTGCGCTGGCCGCGCTGGCCCGCCTCCATGACCTGCGGATCGTGTCCGTGCACGCGCCGACCCTCCTGCTGACCCAGCGGATCTGGGGCCCCGAGCCGTGGACGAAGGTGGACCGGTCGATCGAGCTCGCCCAGGAGGTGGGCGCCGACACGGTGGTGCTGCACCCGCCCTTTCGCTGGCAGAAGGAGTACGCCCGCGACTTCGTCGAGGGCGTCGCGCTGCGCGAGCACGAGACGGGCGTGCGCCTCGCGGTCGAGAACATGTTCCCGTGGCGGGCGCGCCAGCGGGAGTACCAGGCCTACCTCCCGCACTGGGACCCGGTGCCCCAGCCCTATGACCATGTGACGCTCGACCTGTCGCACACCGCGACCGCCGGTTCGGACGCCATGGAGATGGCCCGAGTGCTCGGGCCGCGTCTCGCGCACGTGCACCTCGCCGACGGCCTGGGCTCGCTCAAGGACGAGCACCTCGTGCCGGGCCGTGGCACCCAGCCCTGCGCCGAGCTCCTGGAAAGCCTTGCCGCACAAGGGTTCTCCGGCTCCGTGGTGGCCGAGGTGACGACCCGCAAGCTCACCGCCGAGGAGCGCGAGGTCGACCTGGCGGAGGCCCTCGCCTTCGCCCGGCTGCACCTGGCCTCCCCGGTGACCTCGCCGGGTGAGGCTCGATGAGCCCGCGGGGCCGGCGCCCCGGCGGCGTGGACACCCGGGCGGCCATCCTCGACGCCGCGCGGACCGAGTTCGCCGATGCGGGCTACGACGCCACCTCGATGCGTGGCATCGCTCGCCGCGCCGAGGTCGACCCCGCTCTCCTGCACCACTACTTCGGCGGCAAGCCCCAGCTGTTCGCCGCCGTCATGGACATCCCCGTCGACCCGGCCGCCCTCATCGGCCAGGTCATGCAGGGCCCACGCGAGGAGCTCGGGTCGGCCCTGGTCCTCACCTTCCTCACCGTGTGGGACTCGCCCTCCGGACGCGAGCGCTTCCAGGCCCTGATCCGCTCGGCGGTGACGCATGCCGAGGCCACGCGCATGCTGCGCGAGTTCCTGGTCCGTGAGATCTTCGGCCGCATCCTGGGCCAGCTGTATGCCGACGGGCCGGCCCCCGCGGACCGCGAGCTGCGTGCCGGGCTGGCCGCCTCGCAGATGGTCGGGCTCGCGATGATGCGCTACATCGTCGAGTTCCCCGCGGTCGTCCAGGCCTCTCGCGACGAGCTGGCCGGGCTGGTCGGGCCCACCATCCAGCGCTACCTCGTGCCGTAGCCGCACCACCCCACCGCACCCCTCAGGAGTCGACGCTCGGGTCGAGGATTGACCAATGCGTTAGCGACGACTAACGTATTTCCGGTGACCGACGCTCTCAGTGCAGCAGCGGAGCCCACCCGGCGCCGCATCCTGCAGCTGCTCGCGTCGGGTCCGCGATCCGTCAACGAGCTCGCCGAGCAGTTCCCTGTCACGCGTTCGGCGATCTCCCAACACCTGCTCGTGCTCGCCGACGCAGGTCTCGTCGTCGCCCGCAAGGACGGGCGGCAGCGCTTCTACAGCATCGTCCCGGGCGGCGTCGTCCGGCTGCGCGCCGAGATCGACCGCTTCTGGACCGACGAGCTCGACCTCCTCGTGGCCGACGCGACCCGGCTCGCGACCGCCACCAGCAGACCGCGCCCACTGACCACGCCCGACCACCTCCACCGACCAACCGGAGAGCACCATGACCAGCACGCCCACCACCGTCGCGGCCGAGAAGACCGCCTTCCTCCCGGTGCCGCCCGACGACGCCTTCGCGCTCATCACCGAGCCCGACCGCCTGCGCCGGTGGAAGACCATCGCGGCGCGCGTCGACCTCAGGGCCGGCGGCGAGTACCGCTTCACCATCGTCCCGGGCCACGTGGCGCGCGGCACCTACCGCGAGGTCGTGCCGGGGGAGCGGATCGTCTTCGGCTGGGGCTGGGAGGGCTCGCCCGACCTGGGTCCGGACTCCTCCACGGTCACCGTGACCCTGGAGCCCGCCGAGGGCGGCACGCTGGTCCGGCTGGTCCACGAGGGCCTCACCCCCGAGCAGGCCACCAGTCATCTCGAGGGCTGGAACCACTTCTTCGACCGGCTCGAGCGGGCGGCGGCGCAGGGCGATGCCGGTCCCGACGAGTGGTCCTGGGTCCCGCAGGAGCTCGGCGAGCTCTCCTGTGCCGACGCGACGCTGGCGGTGCTGCAGCGGGTGCTCGCGCCGGTCACCGACGCGGACCGTGAGAAGCCCACGCCCTGCGAGGACTTCACCGTCCACCAGCTGGCCGAGCACCTGTTCGGCACCCTGGCGTTCGTCGGCGGCCTGGCGGGCATCGAGGTGGCCCGCACGCCGCAGCCGTCCCTGGTGGCCGCCGTCGCAGAGGTGGCTCAGCAGGTCAACGAGGCCTGGGCCGTCCGCGGGCTCGACGGCAACGTCACGGCCGGCGACCTGACGATTCCCGCAACCATGGCCGTCGGCATCCTCAACCTCGAGTACCTCCTGCACGCCTGGGACTTCGCGCAGGCGACCGGTCAGGAGCTGCACGTCTCCGAGGAGGTGGCGCAGTACGTCCACGACCTCGGCGCCCAGATCATCCCGGGGGCCAGGGCCGGCGGCTCCTTCGGGCCCGCCGTCGAGATCGCCGGGCGCGCAGGTGCGCTCGACCGGCTCGTCGCGCTCTCCGGCCGCACCGCCTGACCACCGCACCGGCATACGCACCGCAGTCATCACACCCCCGCCTCACACGACGACCACACCGAGAAGGGCTTCACGATCATGACCACCAAGACCTCCTACGCCCAGGGCACCCCGTGCTGGGTGGACCTGCAGACCTCCGACCAGGACGGCGCGCGCGCCTTCTACTCCGGCGTGTTCGGCTGGGAGTTCCTCGAGCAGCCGATGCCCGACGGTCCGGTCTACGCGATGGCCCAGCTGGGCGGCCGCAACGCCGCGGCGATCGCCCCCCAGAACCCGGAGCAGGCGGCCGCGGGCGCTCCTCCGATGTGGAACACCTACCTGGCCGTCGACGACGTCGACGCCACGACGGCGCTCGTCCCGGGCGCCGGTGGTGTCGTCGCCATGGAGCCGTTCGACGTCATGGAGCGCCGGCCGGATGTCCTTCGTCGCGGACCCGTCCGGGGCGTTCGTGGGTCTCTGGCAGGCCGGCGAGCACATCGGAGCACAGGTCGCCAACGAGCCGGGCGCCCTCACCTGGAACGAGCTGGTGACCACCGACCCCGACGCGGCGCTCCCGTTCTACGACAAGGTCCTCGGCCTCAAGGCCGTGACGACGCCGATGGGTCCCGACTACAGCTACACGATCTTCCAGGTGGGCGACCAGCAGGTGGGCGGCTCGACGCCGCCGCAGATGGAGGGCGTCCCCAACCACTGGAACGTCTGGTTCTCGGTGGCCTCCGCCGACGAGGCCGCGGCGCGCATCACCGAGCTGGGCGGCTCGCTGCTCGTCGAGCCGACGGACATGCCGGTCGGCCGCATGGTCGTCGCCCGCGACCCCCAGGGGGCGGTGTTCAACCTCCTCCAGCCGGGGAGCAGCTGAACGCCTGACCCGAGCCGCGTCTGCGGTCCAGGCGCGCACGAGGTATGCCGTGCCACCCGTCGGGTGGCACGGCATACCTGTGTCGTGGGTCTTGTCGACCTCGGAGGGCGCGGCGTATATTTCATCGTATGATGAAAAACGCCATCGAGATCGACCACCTCCGGGTGGTCCGGGGCGGTCGCCCGGTCCTGCTGGACCTCAGCGTCCGCATCCCTGCCGGTCAGGTGGTCGGGCTGCTCGGACCCAGCGGGAGTGGCAAGTCCACCCTCATCCGCGCGATCGTCGGCGTGCAGCTGGTGCGGGCCGGGGACGTGCGGGTGCTGGGCGAGCCCGCGGGCGCGCCGGCGCTGCGCCACCAGGTCGGCTATGTCACGCAGAGCCCGAGCGTCTACGACGACCTCACCGTGCGCGCCAACGTGCGCTACTTCGCCAGCCTGCTCGGTGCCCCGCCGACCGCGGCCGACGAGGCGATCGAGGCCGTCGACCTCGTCAGCCACGCCGACGTGCTCGTCGGGCAGCTGTCCGGCGGCCAGCGCTCTCGCGTCTCCCTCGCCTCGGCCCTGGTCGGCGACCCGCAGCTGCTCGTCCTGGACGAGCCGACCGTGGGCCTCGACCCGGTGTTGCGCCGCGACTTGTGGGAGCTCTTCCATCGCCTTGCGGCACAAGGCCGTTCGCTCCTCGTGTCGAGTCACGTCATGGACGAGGCGAGCCGCTGCGACCGGCTCCTCCTGCTCCGGGAGGGGCAGATCCTCGCCGACGACACGCTCACCGGACTCCTGGCGCGGACCGGCACCACCGACGCGGAGAGCGCCTTCCTCGCACTGATCGACCAGGCTCAGGAGGCCACCCGATGAACGCCCACCGCACTCTCGTCACCGCCGGGCGCGTGCTGACCCAGCTGCGCTCGGACCGCCGCACCATCGCGCTCATGCTCGTCGTGCCCTGCGTGCTGATGGGTCTGCTGGCCTGGATCTTCAAGGACACGCCCGTCTTCGACGCCATCGGCGCCTCGCTGCTCGGAGTCTTCCCGTTCGTCGTCATGTTCATCGTGACGAGCGTGGCGACCCTGCGAGAGCGCACGTCCGGCACCCTGGAGCGGCTGCTGACGACGCCCCTCGGCAAGGGCGACTTCATGTTCGGCTACGCCCTCGCCTTCGGGATCATGGCGATCCTGCAGGCGCTCATCGCGACGGCCTTCGCCGTCTACGTCTGCGGGCTCAGCGTGGCCGGGCCGCTCTGGCAGCTCGTCGTCGTCGCCGTGCTCGACGCGGTGCTGGGCACGGCGCTGGGGCTGCTCGCGAGCGGGTTCGCCCGCACCGAGTTCCAGGCCGTCCAGTTCATGCCCGCCCTCGTGCTGCCGCAGTTCCTGCTCTGTGGCCTGCTCGTGGCGCGCGACCGGCTGCCCGACGTGCTGCGCTGGGTCTCCGACGTCCTGCCCCTGTCGTATGCCGTGGACGCGATGAAGGCGGTGACCACCAGCGCCACACCGGGCTCGGACGTGTCCGGAGACGTCGGCGTCATCGGCCTGTGGGTCGTGGTGGCGCTCGTGCTCGGGAGCCTGACCCTGCGCCGCCGCACCGCCTGAGCTGCCTCGGCGAGTCGGGCGACCGGGCCGGGCTCACAGAGCGCCGCGCGTGGCCTAGCCTTGTCGCCGGCCACGAGATCCGTGGCGACGGTCGGAAGGACTCTCGTGGACGCCAGTGACGTGCTGCGCAACACCCTGCTCCAGCTCTCCAAGAGCGGCACCGTCCGGCAGGCCGTCGAGAAGGCCCCGGTGAGCCGCAGCGTCGTGCGCCGCTTCGTGCCCGGTGAGCGCACGGAGGACGCCGTCGCCGCGACCGCCGAGCTGCGCGCCACCAACCGGCTGGCGACGATCGACTACCTGGGCGAGGACACCACCGACCTGACCCAGGCGATCCGCACCCGCGACCACTACCTCGAGCTGCTCAAGGCACTGGCCGACGCCGACCTGAGCCAGCACGGCATGGGCGAGGTCAGCCTCAAGCTGTCCGCGCTCGGCCAGTACCTGCCCGGTGACGGCGACAAGATCGCTCTCGAGCACGCCCGCGAGATCTGCCAGGCGGCGGCGAACGCCGGCACCACGGTGACCCTCGACATGGAGGACCACACCACCACCGACGCCACGCTGGAGTCCCTGCGCGAGCTGCGCCAGGACTTCCCCTGGGTGGGCGCGGTGATCCAGTCGTACCTGCGGCGCAGCGAGGCCGACTGCCGCGACCTGGCCTACGAGGGCAGCCGCGTCCGGCTGTGCAAGGGCGCCTACAAGGAGCCCGAGTCGGTGGCCTTCCAGGGGTCCGCCGAGGTGGACCAGAGCTACGTCCGCTGCCTCAAGGTCCTCATGGGCGGCCAGGGCTACCCCATGGTCGCGAGCCACGACCCGCGGCTCATCGAGATCGCGGGGGCGCTCGCGAGCCACCACGGCCGCGAGGCCCACAGCTACGAGTACCAGATGCTCTACGGGATCCGGCCCGAGGAGCAGAAGCGCATCGCCGACCGCGGCAACCAGATGCGCGTCTACATCCCCTACGGCGAGCAGTGGTACGGCTACCTCATGCGCCGCATGGCCGAGCGTCCCGCCAACACCATGTTCTTCCTGCGCGGTCTCGCCACGAGAAACTAGCCGACCGGCGGCAGGCTCGGCTGCCAGACTGCCGCCATGGGAACTGTCGCGATCCTCGGTGCCGGAGTCATGGGCGAGACGCTGCTGTCGGGCCTCATCCGCTCGGGCCGCAGCGCGGACGACCTCGTCGTCACCGCCCGGCGCCCGGAGCGGGCCGACGAGCTGACCCGCACGTACGGCGTGCGCGCCCTGTCCAACATCGAGGCCGCCGAGGTCGCCGACACGCGTGGTCCTGGTCGTCAAGCCCCAGGACATGGGCCTGCTCGTCGAGGAGATCGGCGACCACCTGTCGCCGGGCAACCTCGTCGTGAGCCTGGCTGCCGGCATCCCGACGACCTATCTCGAGAGCAGGCTGCCCGAGGGCGTCGCCGTCGTGCGCGTCATGCCGAACACCCCGGCCCTGGTCGACCAGGGCATGGCCGCGGTGAGCGCCGGCCGCAGCGCCGACGCGGCCCACCTCGAGGAGGCCGCCGACCTGCTGCGCTCCTGCGGCCGGGTGGTCCAGGTCGCCGAGAAGCACCAGGACGCGGTCACCGCGATCAGTGGCAGCGGCCCGGCCTACATCTTCTACGTCGTCGAGGCGATGATCGAGGCGGGCGTGGTGCTCGGGCTGCCGCGGCCGACCTCCACCGAGCTGGTGGTCCAGACGCTCTTCGGCGCCGCCACGATGATGCGCGAGACCGGTCAGCACCCCACCGTGCTGCGCGAGCAGGTCACCTCGCCGGGCGGCACCACTGCGGCCGCGCTGCGGCAGCTCGACGACCACAAGGTGCGGGCGGCCTTCATCTCCGCCATGGAGGCGGCAGCGGTGCGCTCGCACGAGCTGGCGTCCGGGCTCGACTGAGCCCTCGCCTGAGCCCTCGCCTGACGCCTCGTCGTGCGCGGCCGGCACTCAGGCAGCTGACAGTGAACTCTGGGGAAACTCACCTGACCCCGGGGGCGGTAGTCGTGCGACAGTGGTGCGCATGAGCGACATCACGGTGCGCACGCTGGCCGAGGACGAGTGGGAGCAGTACCGCTCCGTGCGGCTCAGTGCGCTCGAGGAGTCCCCCGACGCCTTCGTCGCGACGCTCGAGGAGGAGCGCGGCTACGACGAGGAGCTCTGGCGGGACCGGATGCGCCGCTCGCGACGGCTGGTCGCCGAGCGTGAGGGCGAGGCGGTCGGTGTGGCCAGCCTCGGCCGGCACAGCGAGAACGAGCGCGTCGCCGAGCTGTTCGGTCTGTGGGTCGCCCCGACGGCTCGGGGCACGGGCGTCGCCAGCCAGCTGGTCCAGGCCGGCGCCGACGTCGCCCGGGCCCAGCGGAGCACACACCTGGCGTACTGGGTGAGCACCGAGAACGGGCGGGCCGTGGCGTTCGCCAGCGGGTTCGGGTTCCGGCCGACGGACTCGCGCCGGCCCATGCGGGGGCGGGTGCCGGACGCCGAGGAGGAGATCGCGATGGTCCTCCCGCTCGGCGACGACCGCGGCGTGCCCAGCCTGTAGCGGTCCGGGCGCCAGAAGTCGGGGGCCGTCAGGGGCGCGAGGCGAGCCGGTCGAGCAGGTCGGTGGGTCCGCTGACGATGAGCGTGTCGTGGGCGGTCACCTTGGTGTCCGGGACCGCATGCGTGAAGTCGGCGCCGGGCGACTTCACCCCGACGACGGTCACGCCGTACTTGCTGCGGATCGCGCTCTGTCCGAGGGTGAACCCGATCGCCTCCTGCGGCGGGCGCATCTTGACGATGGCGAAGCCGTCGTCGAACTCGATGTAGTCGAGCAGCTTGCCGTTGAGGAGATGCGCCACGCGGCGCCCGCTCTCGGCCTCGGGCGAGATGACGTGGTGGACGCCGATGCGCTCGAGGATGCGCGCGTGCTCGGGTGAGATGGCCTTGGCCCAGATCGTCGGTATGCCGGCGTCGACGAGGTTCATGGCGCACAGCACGGAGGCCTCGACCGAGGACCCGATGCCCACCACCGCGAGCCGGAAGCTGCGCGCCTTGAGGTTCGCGACCGCCTTCGGCTGGCTCGCGTCGGCCTGGACGACCTTGCCCACCCGGCCGACGAAGGCCTCGGCCCGCTGGGTGTCCCGCTCGACCGCCACCACGTGGTGGCCGAGCCGCTGGAGCTCGACCGCGGCGGCGGCGCCGAACCGTCCCAGGCCGATGACGAGGACATCGTCGTCGTACAGCTTCTTGCCCACAGCGGTCCTCCGCGCTCGTCGGTGAGATGAGACCAGCACGCTACCGCGTCCCACGGGAGGTACCCGGCTGTCGTGAGGAGGGGGCCACAGGTAGCGTGCCGGGCATGCCCTCACAGGTGCGGGTGGTCTGGGACCACGGCTTCACCGCCTACGACTTCGGCCCGATGCATCCCATGAACCCGGTCCGCCTCGACCTGACGGTGCGCCTCTGCGAGGCGCTCGGCGTCCTCGAGGCCGAGGGAGTCGAGGTCGTGTCCCCGCCGGTCCCGGACGACGATGTCCTGGCCACGGTGCACGACCGCGACTACATCGCCGCGGTGCGGGCCGCCTCGCAGGACCCCGCGAACGCCGACCCCCGTCGCGGCCTCGGCACCGAGGACGACCCGGCGTTCTCGGGGATGCACGAGGTCAGCGCGCGCATCGCCGAGGGCACCCGCCAGGTCTGCGCGGACGTGTGGGAGGGGCGGACCCAGCACGGCGTCAACTTCTGCGGGGGGCTGCACCACGCGATGCCGGGCAACGCCTCCGGCTTCTGCATCTACAACGACATCGCCGTGGGCATCCAGTGGCTGCTCGACCACGGTGCGCAGCGGGTGGCGTATGTCGACATCGACGTCCACCACGGTGACGGGGTCGAACGCATCTTCTGGGACGACCCACGGGTGCTCACCATCTCGCTGCACGAGTCGGGGCGAGAGCTGTTCCCCGGCACCGGCTTCCCCGGAGACATCGGGGGACCGGACGCTCTGGGGTCGGCGGTCAACGTCGCGCTTCCCCCGGGCACCGGTGACTCGGCCTGGCTGCGGGCGCTGCACGCCACGGCCCTGCCACTGGTGCGAGCGTTCGCGCCGGACGTGCTGGTGACCCAGCACGGTTGCGACACCCACGCGCAGGACCCGCTGGCCCACCTGGCGCTGTCCGTCGACGCGCAGCGCGCTGCCGCCGACGTCGCTGCACCGGCTCTCCCACGAGGTGTGCGCCGGCCGCTGGGTGGCCCTGGGCGGCGGGGGGTACGAGGTCATCGACGTCGTGCCCCGGACCTGGACGCACCTGACCGCGATCGCGGCACACCGGCCGATCCCGGCCGCCACCGAGGTGCCGGCGGACTGGCTCGCCCACGTGCGTCAGGCCTTCGGCCGTGAGGGGCCGCGGCGGATGGGCGACCTGCCGCCGGCCGACCTGCCGATCTGGCACCAGCCCTGGGACATGGGCTACAACCCCCACAACGCGGTCGACCGGGCCGTCATGGCGACCCGCGAGGCGGTCTTCGAGGCTCACGGTCTGGACGTGTGGTTCGACTGACGTTCAGGTGATTGCCCAGGTCGGCGCGGCGTGTCGGCTGGACATCCGCGAAGAAGTTTCGCCGTTGGCTTCCCCACGAGTCACATGAGCCCCTACAGTTCACTCTGCACGAGCGTAGATATCCGCCGGAGGGGAAGCCGGCGATGCGCACGTGTAGAAGATCGAGGTTCGACAATGTCCAACGAGCGACAGCTCGCCGAGGTGCGGTTCCTGACCGTCGCCGAGGTGGCCTCGATCATGCGCGTGTCCAAGATGACGGTGTACCGCATGGTGCATGCTGGCGAGCTTCCCGCGATTCGCGTGGGGCGGTCCTTCCGGGTCCCGGAGGACGCCGTGCACAAGTACCTGCACACCTCGTACGTCGACACCGCGTGATGGTGTGCTGACTGCACTCTGAGGGCGAGCCGGGGCGACGATGTCCCGGCTCGCCCTCTGTCGCAGTGGCGTATGCCGCACAGCCGGGTTTGGGTGGGGACCGCAGGGCCCGCTAGAGTGGCCACCACTGTTCGGCGTGGTGCGTTCGTTGCCCCGTCCGGCAACACGACCACGACACAAGAGGACATCATGGGCTCTGTCATCAAGAAGCGCCGCAAGCGCATGGCGAAGAAGAAGCACCGCAAGCTGCTTCGCAAGACGCGCCACCAGCGTCGCAACAAGAAGTGACCTCAGGGCTCCCGCCGCGGCGGGGGCCTTTCGGTTTTCCGGCGGGTGTGACGAGCGCCGCGTCCACGGTCTGACGCACCGGCTTCGGCGGTGGGGGAGCGCTGGGTAGGGTGGCAGCGTCGCACGTCCCGTAGCCTGCCGACCCGTTGGAGTGACCGTGGCTGATGTCGTCCTCGTGACTGGCGTCTCGCGCTACCTCGGTGGTCAGTTCGCCCGAGCGCTCACCCAGGACCCGTCCGTGGCCCGGGTGATCGGCGTCGACGTCATCCCGCCGCCCCACGACATCGGGCGTGCCGAGTTCGTCCGTGCCGACATCCGCAACCCCATGATCGGCAAGATCATCGCCCAGTCGGACGTCGACACCGTCGTCCACATGAACGTCATCGCCACTCCCACCCATGCCGGCGGACGGACCTCCCAGAAGGAGATCAACGTCATCGGCACGATGCAGCTGCTGGCGGCCTGCCAGAAGGCGCAGAGCATCCGCCGGCTGGTCGTGAAGTCGTCGGCAGCGGTCTACGGCTCGAGCCCTCGCGACCCGGCTCTGTTCACCGAGGACATGGGTCCGAAGTCCCTGCCTCGGACCGGTTTCGGCAAGGACTCGGTCGAGGTCGAGGGCTACGTCCGCGGCTTCTCGCGCCGTCGCCCGGACGTGGAGATCTCCATGCTGCGCCTGGCCAACATCGTCGGGCCGGGCATCCGCACCTCGCTCACCGACTACTTCACGCTCCCGGTCATCCCGGTGCCCTTCGGCTACGACGCCCGGCTCCAGTTCGTCCACGAGGTCGACGCGGTGGGCTCGCTCCTGGCCGCCACCACGGGCCCGTCGAGCGGGATCACCAACGTGGCCGGCGACGGCGTGATGACGCTGAGCCAGGCGGCCGCGGTCGCCGGTCGTCCGATCCTGCCGCTGCCCATGCCCGCGGCCGGGATCTTCGGTTCCATCGTGAAGCGGTCCGGGCTGGCGGACTTCACCAGCGACCAGCTGCACTTCCTGGCCTTCGGCCGGGTGCTCGACACCACGCGGATGAGGGAGGTCCTCGGGTTCGAGCCGCGCTTCACGACGCGGTCGGCCTTCGAGGACTTCGCCCACGGTGTCGGCTCGGCCATTCCCGGAGGCGCCACCTTGAGCTCGGCGGTCTCCGGTGTGGCCGGCTCCGCAGCCACCGCGATCGGCCACGTGTGGGCCGCAGGGAGGGACGACTGATGGCTGCCAAGCCGGACCCGGCACGAACGACGAAGCGCTCGACGAGCACCCGGGCCACCGCCAAGCGCGCGACCGCGAAGCGCGCGACCGCGAAGCGCGCGACCGCCGAAGGGCGCGACCGCGAAGCGGGCGACCGCGAAGAGCGCGACGGCAACGAGCCCGACGTCGAAGCGCGCGACGGCGACGACGCCGAGCACCGCGAAGCCCGCGGTGCCCTCCTCGCGAGCTGCCGGCTCACGGCGGCAGGGCTCGCAGGGAGCCCTCGCCGCAGGCGCGGCCCGCGCCTCCGGAGAGCGCGCCAAGCGGCGCAGCACCCCGCTGCTGGCGACATCCTCGCGACCCGCGGCCGCCGCAGACTGCGCCGACGCCGACGCCCGAGCCGGCGCCTGCCGCCGGCCCCTGCCGCACCGGCAGCGTCCGCGACGACGAGTCGCGCGAAGCACCGTCCCCAGCCGGTCGCGAAGGCCGTCTCCATCCCCACGAAGAAGGCCGTGGCGCAGGTCCGGCGCCCGGACCGCCCGGCAGCCCGTCGCGTGGCCGGCACACGTCCGCCGCCGCGACGCGGCATACCGACAGCCGCGCCGGTCCGCGTCCTCAAGGCGGTCGCCGACGACGAGGTCGCTGGCGCCCACGACGAGGCCGGCCGCGTCGACGTCGCGCACGCGCGCCCGGCGATCGAGGAGCTGCTGACCGCAGGGATCTCCGCGGTCCGCGTCGCCGCCGGCGTCGCCGGGGTGTCCGCCGACGACGTCGAGCGCTACCTCGCCACCATGCTGTCGTTCATCCGGCGCAGGGTGACCGGCGACTACACCGTCGACGAGTTCGGGTTCGACGAGGACTTCACCGAGAACTTCTACCTGCCCGTCCTTCGCCCGCTCTACCGGTCCTGGTTCCGGGTCGAGGTGCGCGGGATCGAGAACATCCCCAGCGAGGGGGGCGCCCTGGTCGTGGCGAACCACTCGGGCACCGTCGCGATGGACTCCCTGATGACCCAGGTGGCCGTGCACGACGAGCACCCGGCGCGACGCCACCTGCGCATGCTGGGCGCCGACCTGGTGTTCCAGACCCCCGTCGTCGGCAACCTCGCCCGCAAGTCGGGTTCGACGCTTGCGGCGAACCCCGACGCCGAGCGGCTGCTGTCCAACGGCGAGCTCTGCGGGGTCTGGCCCGAGGGTTTCAAGGGTGTGGGCAAGCCGTTCAGCGAGCGTTACAAGCTGCAGCGGTTCGGCCGGGGCGGCTTCGTGTCGGCGGCGCTGCGCACCGGGGTGCCGATCATCCCGTGCTCCATCGTCGGCGCCGAGGAGATCTACCCCATCATCGGCAACATGCGGACCGTCGCGCGGCTCGTGGGAGCGCCGTATGCGCCGATCACGCCGACCTGGCCGTTGCTCGGCCCGCTGGGGCTGATCCCGCTGCCCAGCAAGTGGATCATCGAGTTCGGCTCGCCCGTCGAGACCGCCGACCTCGGGCCGGCGCGCGGCCGACGACCCGATGCTGGTCTTCGACCTGACCGACCAGGTCCGCGAGACGATCCAGCAGACGCTGTACTCACTGCTGATGCAGCGGCGGTCGGTCTTCTTCTAAGAGCGCGCGGAGCGCTGACGTCAAGGCGCAGGGCGCTGCACGGCAGGCTGATCGTGACGCCGGGGAGCGTGGCCGGCCCGACGGTCGCAGCTGGGCACGCGTCACTCCCACTGCCGCCCGTGCTGAGCGACGCGCTGGGCAGCGGGAGCTTGAGCGTGCTCGACTGGTGCCGGGACAGCGACGCGGTCAGCGAGGGCAGCCGGACTCCCGACGCCCGCCGGTGGACAGGGTCGCTCCACCGCTGGGACCGCCGATGCCGACGCCGCCGGTGCTGGGTGCACGCCAGGGAAGCCCCCCGGGCGCACGCCTGGTGGTCAGCGGGGGCCACGGGGACCGAGATGGCCGCCGGCGCTCGGCCGGGACGACGATGCTGGGGGCGGGGACCGGAGCCCTGACCGCGGGCTGCCGGGACGGTCGTGCTGGTGGCGCTGGGCAGGGCCGAGGGGTGGTAGCTCGTCGTGCTGCCGAGGGCCGCGCACCGGGCGCCGCAGGCCGCGAGCCGGCGAGCGGTGGCCTGCCTGGCTGTCCTGCAGCAGCGCCTCGAGCTGGGCCACCACGGGCAGCGACCCGGCCTGCACCTGGGTGCGCAGGGCCTCCACCTGGGGCAGGGCGCGTGCCGTGAAGTCGCGCATGGCGATCAGGGCCTGGGGGTTGCCGGTCTCGGCGTACGACGCGGTCGAGCGACCGCTGGCCGTTGCGCACGCTGTCGATCGCCTGCCGCAGGGCGACGTTGACCTCGCCGACGCTCGGGCTGGGTCGGGCTGGTCGGTCAGGTCGCGGGCGTCGGAGATGTGCTCCTGCGCCTGCGCGAGGTAGGTCTGGCCGCGGTCGAAGTCGCTGCCGGCCAGCTGCACGGCGACGTTGTCGAGCCAGCTCTTGACCGGGTAGAGGTCTGTCGCCCGGGGACCGCGCTGCGCGAGGCGACCCCGACGATCGCCGCCGACGAGCAGTGCCGAGGCTGCGGCGCCGGCCAGGGCGCGGGGCAGGCCGTGACCGACGACGACGACGACGCGGGGTGGGGCGGGAGGCGGCGCGCCGGCGGCCTGGGCCCGGGCGCGCGGCAGGGCTCGGCGCCGGCATGGCCTGGGCCTCGCTCATGAGGCGGTCGCGCAGGGTCTCGACGAAGGCCGGGTCCGGGTGCCGGGCCGGCGCCGAGCTGGGCGCAGCTGCCGGCCGGTCGCCAGCGAGCGGGACGAGCTGGCTGTCGCTGGGCTCGCTGGCCCTCGAGGGCGCGCTGGAAGGCGTCGGCCGTGCGGTTCAGCACGGGCACTGCGACTCCTCCCTGCCAGCCTGTGGGCCCTCCTACGGTTGCCGTGGTGACGGCCTGTCGCGCTGAGAACGAGGCGGTCCGGACGGAAGTTACGCGCCGATACGTAGCGAAATCCCGGGCGGTCACAGCTCGACATCGCCGAGCTCCCGGTGCAGGGCGCGGACGGCGCGGAGCTGGAGCTGTTTGACGGCGCCCTCGGACTTGCCGAGCACCTTGGCCGTCTCGGCGAGGGACAGCCCCTGCAGGAACCGCAGCACGACGCACTCGGCCTGCTCGGGCTTGAGCGTCTTGACGGCGTTGAGCAGGCGCTCGTTGCGCAGCCGCTCCAGCACCTCGGTGTCGGGCGCGTCGACCCGCTGGTCGGCGTCGAGCATGTCGGCGGTGGTGACCTCCATGCGGAACCGCGCCGACTTGGCGTTGTCGGTGATCAGGTTGCGGGCGATGGTCACGAACCACGCCGCGATGTCGCGGCCCTGCCAGGAGAAGGAGTCCATCCGTCGCAGCGCGCGCAGGAACGTCTCGGACGTGATGTCCTCGGCGAGCTGGTGGCTGCCCGACCCGCACGTAGACGTAGCGGTAGACGACGTCGACGTAGCGCTCGTAGAGCAGGCCGAACGCCTCGGAGTCGCCGCGCTGGGCCAGCTCGACGAGCGCGGCGATCCGCTCGAAGTCCTGGGGCGCCTCACCGGGCCCGAAGCCCGCCCGGGCTGGCGGCGTGCCGTCCCGATCGCCGCCGGACAGCGTGCCGGCCTCGCCGGCCAGGCTCAGCAGCACCCGCAGGGACGTCAGGAAGCTCTCGGTGGCGGCGGCCAGGCCGTGGTCGCCCGCGGGCGGCGCAGAGCCCGGCGCTCGCGCCGCCGGGACGCGCCAGGGCGTAACCGACGCGGGATGCCCGTCGTTGCACGTGATGACGAGCACCTGGGCGCGCCGCATCGCCGCGAGCATGCTCGCGAGCCGGTGCGCCGTGCTGCGTCGGATGGTCCACCTCCTGGCCCACCAGTTTCCCCGAATTCGCGCGCCTATGTCAGGAGACCTGCACCACAGTCGTATGCCGCGTGCCCGGCAGGCGCTCGAAAGGCACCGACGACGGGCGCACCGGACCCCTCCGGGGCGCGCCGACGGTGAACAGCGTGCACGGCATACGAGTGGGCGCGTGACGCCATCTCCACCGCCCCGCGGGTCACGCTGATCGCCAAGCCCGGGTGCCACCTGTGCGACGAGGCGCGGGCCGTCATCGAGCGCGTCACCGCCGACCTGGGCGTCGGCTGGCACGAGCTCTCGATCGAGGACGACCCCGCCCTGGCCGAGCAGTACTGGGAGCAGATCCCCGTCACCCTGGTCGACGGTCGGCAGCACGACTACTGGCGGGTCGACGAGGCGCGGCTGCGCAGCCGCCCTGGAAGCCTGAGCGGCCCGCCTCGGTGACCTGGCTCACCACGCGGGTCAGCGGGCTGCTTGTGACTTTGTGCATCCGTTCACAAAGGCGTAATCTGACGGGGCTCCCGTCCGCTCCAGCCAGGTGCGGGCTGCCCTGAAGAGAAGGAGCCGTCGAAGACCGTGACTGCCGATCCGAGCGCCCGTCGGGGCATCCCCGACGCCACGGTCGCCCGGCTCCCCGAGTACCTGCGGGCCCTGACGGGCTTCGCCGAGCGGGGCATCGCGTCGGTCTCCTCCGAAGAGCTCGCGGCCGCCGCGGGCGTGCGCAGCGCCAAGCTCCGCAAGGACCTCTCCCACCTCGGCTCCTACGGCGTGCGCGGCGTCGGCTACGAGGTCGACCACCTGGCCTACCAGATCTCCCGCGAGCTCGGCCTGACCCAGGACTGGCCCGTGGCCATCGTCGGCATGGGCAACCTCGGTCACGCGCTCGCGGCCTACAGCGGCTTCGCGACCCGGGGCTTTCGCGTCGTCGCGCTGCTCGACCAGGACCCCGCCCTGCACGGCCAGCAGATCGCCGGCCTGCCGGTGCAGCCGATGTGGGCGCTGGCCGAGCCTGGTCGCCGAGCAGGGCCTGGCCATCGGCGTCATCGCCACTCCGGCCGCGTCGGCCCAGGACGTGTGCGACCGCTCGTCGCTGCGGGCGTGCGCTCGATCCTCAACTTCGCCCCGTGCGTGCTCAACGTCCCCGACGACGTCGACGTCCGCAAGGTCGACCTGTCGACCGAGCTGCAGATCCTGGCGTTCCACGAGCAGCGCAAGGCGCTGGCCGAGGGTGGCCTGGCGCGCCATCGCCAAGGCGGCGGCCCGATGAGCCTCGTGGTCCTCGGGCTGTCCCACCACACGGCCCCCCTGCCCCTGCTCGAGTCCATGTCGCTCGACGCGGCGGCCGCGCGCGCGCTCGCCGACAGCCTCACCCGTCGCGACAACCTCTCCGAGGCGTCGTCGTCTCGACCTGCAACCGCACCGAGGTGTATGCCGAGTCGCACACCTTCCACGGCGCGGTCACCGACATCGCCGAGGCGCTGACCGACGTCACCGGTGTCGCGAGCGACGAGCTGCGCGAGCACCTCTACGTCCACTACGAGGACCGGGCCATCGCGCACGCCTTCACCGTCGCCTGCGGCCTCGACTCGATGGCCGTCGGCGAGGCCCAGATCCTCGGCCAGATGCGGACGGCGCTGCGCGAGGGCCAGCGCTCGGGTCACGTCGGTCCGGCGCTCAACAGCCTCTTCCAGCAGGCCCTGCGGGTCGGCAAGCGCGCCCACACCGAGACCGGCATCGACTCGGTCAGCGTGTCGCTCGTCGAGGCCGGGCTGGCCCGCGCCGAGCGCGAGCTCGGGCCGCTCGGCGTCGCTCGACCTCCTGGTCGTCGGCGCCGGCGGCATGAGCTCGCTGGCGGCCACCACCGCCGCGCCGGATGGGCGTCCGCAGCATCACCGTCGTCAACCGCACACACGCCAAGGCCGTCCGGCTCGCCGAGCGGGTCGGTGGCGTGGCGCTGCCCGCTGACGCGAGCTGCCGCGCAGCGCTGGCGGCTGCCGATGTCGTCGTGTCCTGCACCGGCTCGACCGGCGTCGTCGTCGACCTGGCCGCGGCCGGCGACGCCCAGGTGGCGCGCGAGCGGCCGCCCGCAGGTCTACGTCGACCTCGCGCTGCCCCACGACGTCGCCCCCGAGGTCGACTCGCTGAGCGGCGTGAGCGTCGTCGGCCTGGCCGCCCTCGGCGAAGAGCTGTCCGGGGGCACGACGCCGCCCCAGGTCCAGGAGGTCGCCGACCTCGTCATCGGCGAGGTCGCGGCATACCTCACCGCCCGGGCCGCCGAGTCCGTCGCGCCCACGGTCGCCGCCCTGCGCTCGCACGCGGCAGACGTCGTGGCCGGAGAGCTCACCCGGCTCGACCAGCGCCTGCCCGACCTCGACGACCAGACCCGGGCCGAGGTCCAGCTCGCCGTCCACCGCATCGTCGAGAAGCTCCTCCACACCCCCACGGTGCGGGTCAAGGAGCTGGCCGTCGGCGGCCAGGGCGACGACTACGCCCAGGCCCTGCGCCAGCTGTTCGACCTGCGACCCGGCGAGGCCGTCACTGCCTCCGTGCCACCCGAGCGAGGTGGTCTGGCGTGAGCGCCGTCCTGCGACTCGGCACGCGCCGCAGCGCCCTGGCCACGACCCAGTCCGACTGGGTCGCCGACCTGCTGCGCGCCCGCGGCCACGAGGTCGAGCTCGTCGAGATCGTCACCGAGGGCGACACCTCCAGCGCGCCGCTGAGCACCCTGGGCGGGACCGGGCGTCTTCGCCGCCGCCCTGCGCCAGGCGCTGCTCGCCGGTCAGGTCGACCTCGCCGTGCACTCGCTCAAGGACCTGCCGACGGCGCCCGAGCCGGGTCTGGTCATCGCCGCCATCCCGCGTGCGCGAGGACCCGCGCGACGTGCTGGTCAGCACCTCGGGTGCGGGCCTCGGTGAGCTGCGGCGAGGGCGCCGTGGTCGGCACCGGGTCCCCGCGCCGGGTGGCCCAGCTCGCCGCGCTCGGTCTCGGGCTCGAGTTCAAGGACATCCGGGGCAACGTCGACACCCGGATCGGCTCTGGCCCGAGAGGGCGCCGTCGACGCGGTCGTGCTGGCGCGGGCCGGGCTGGCCCGCCTCGGGCGGCTCGACGAGGTCGCCGAGATCGCTCGACCCGCTGCAGATGCTGCCCGCGCCCGGTCAGGGCGCGCTCGCCGTCGAGTGCCGCTCCGACGACCACGGCGACCGTCGAGCTGCTGCGCGCGCTCGACGACCCCGACACCCGCGCGGCCGTCACGGCCGAGCGCGCCCTGCTCGCCGCCCTCGAGGCCGGGCTGCTCGGCGCCCGTCGGCGCGCTCGCCGAGGTCGTCGAGGGCGACGACGGCCTCGAGCTGTCGCTGCGCGCGTTCGTCGGTGCGGTCGACGGGTCGTTCGACCTGCGCCGTTCCCTGGTCGGCCCGGTCGCACGACGCCGAGTCCATCGGCCGGCGTCTGGCGCGCTCTGCTGCTCGAGGACGGCGCCGGCTCCTCGTCTCGCCCGCGCACCACTGCCGCCGTCCGCCCGACCACGGCGACTGGCCCCCAGACCCAGCCGAGGCGACCGGAGACCATCCGCTCGCCGCCCCCGACCGCAGCCCAGCACCCAACAGCACGGAGCGTGCACTGTGAGCCCCTCGCGCTCGACCACCACCCCCACCCGCCACCACCAAGACCGACCCGCCAGCCGGGCCGCGTCGCCTTCGTCGGCGCCGGCCCGGGCGACGCCGGCCTGATGACCGTGCGCGCGGTCGAGCTCCTCGCCGCCGCCGACGTCGTCGTCATCGACCAGGTCGCCCGCGAGGGCGTCGTCGCCCGGTACTGCCGCCCCGACGTCGAGATCGTCGACGCCGGTCACGGCGACCACGGCCAGCCGCTGACCCACGCGATGCGCGCCAAGCTCGTCGTCAAGGCCGCCAAGGCGGCCCGCGGCGGACTCGTCGTGCGCCTCATGGACGGCGACCCGGCGCACCTTCAACGGGCTCGCCGAGGAGGCGCTGGCCTGCCACAAGGCGGCGCATCGGCTTCGACATCGTCCCGGGCGTGAGCGCGGTCTCGGCCGTCCCGGCATACGCCGGCATCCCGCTGACCTCGAGCAGCTCGCCGGCGGTCCACGTGATCTCGGCGAACGACCGGCCGTCGACTGGTCCGCCTCCGTCGCCGACTCGGTGACCGTCGTGCTGCTCGGGCCGCCCGAGGACCTCGCCGTGGCGCTCGGCAAGCTGCTCGCCGCCGGTCGCTCCGCCGACACCCCGGTGGCGCTGACCGAGAAGGGCACCACCATCGGCCAGTCCACCCGGGTCTCGACCCTGGGCGAGGTCGCCGCGGTCATGAAGACGCGTCGAGTTCCCGGCCCTGGCCGTCGTCGGCTCGACCGTCGCGCTGCGCGAGAGCCTCTCGTGGTTCGAGACCAAGCCGCTGTTCGGCTGGAACGTCCTGGTGCCGCGCACCAAGGAGCAGTCCGGCTCGACCATCGCCCGGCTGGAGTCCTATGGCGCCACCGCCGAGGTCGTCCCGACGATCTCGGTCGAGCCGCCGCGCACGCCCCAGCAGATGGAGCGCGCGGTCAAGGGTCTGGTGACCGGCCGCTACGAGTGGATCGGCTTCACCTCGGTCAACGCCGTCAAGGCCGTCCGCGAGAAGTTCGAGGAGTTCGGGCTCGACGCCCGGGCCTTCGCCGGGCTCAAGATCGCCGCCGTCGGCGGCGTCACCGCCGAGGCGCTGCGCGAGTGGGGCATCGTGCCCGACCTCGTGCCGTCCGGCGAGAACTCCGCCAACGGCCTGCTGGCCGACTGGCCGCCGTTCGACGAGGTGCTCGACCCGATCAACCGGGTCTTCCTGCCGCGCGCCGACATCGCCACCGACACCCTGGTCGCGGGGCTGCAGGACGATGGGCTGGGAGGTCGACGACGTCACGGCATACCGCACCGTCCGGGCGGCGCCGCCGGCCGCGCACATCCGTGAGGCGATCAAGGGTGGCCAGTTCGACGCGGCCGTCTTCACCTCGTCCTCGACGGTGCGCAACCTGGTCGGCATCGCCGGCAAGCCGCACCCCTCGACGGTGATCGCGTGCATCGGCCCGGCCACGGCCAAGACCGCCGAGGAGCACGGGCTGCGGGTCGACGTGCTCGCGCCGGAGGCCTCGTCCGACGCGCTGGTGGACGCCCTGGCCGACTTCGGCCTGGGGCTGGCGACCGCGGCTGCCGAGGCCGGTGAGGCCGTCGGTGCGGCCGAGTGCCAAGAAGGCGTCGGCGCGGCGCCGGGCCAAGTGAGGATCCGACGCCCGTCGCCGGGCGACGGGCCGGTGATCCGGCCGCGGCGGCTGCGGCAGTCGCGCGGCGATCCGTCGCCTCGTCGCCGAGACCCGGCTGCACCCGGCCGAGCTCGTGCTGCCGGTCTTCGTCCGCGAGGGCATCACCGACGCCGGTGCCGATCACGGCCATGCCCGGGTGTCGTCCAGCACACCCTCGAGTCGCTGGTCGACGAGGCCCGTCGCCGCTGCCGACGCGGGCATCGGCGGGCATCATGCTGTTCGGGGTGCCGACGACCAAGGACGCGGTGGGCTCGGGCGCGGACGACCCCGACGGCATCCTCAACGTGGCCCTGCGCGCCGTGGCCGACGCGGTCGGCGACCGACTCGTCGTCATGGCCGACCTGTGCCTCGACGAGTTCACCGACCACGGCCACTGCGGGGTGCTCGACGACGCCGGCCGCGTGGACAACGACGCCACCCTCGAGCGGTATGCCGCGATGGGCCTGGCGCAGGCCCGCGCCGGCGCGCACGTGCTCGGGCTGTCCGGGATGATGGACGGCCAGGTGGCCCACGTGCGGGCCGCGCTCGACGCGCGAGGGTTTCACCGACACCGTGATCCTGGCGTACGCCGCGAAGTACACCTCGGGGTTGTACGGCCCGTTCCGCGAGGCCGTGCAGTCCTCGCTGGAGGGCGACCGCGCGACGTACCAGCAGGACCCGGCCAACGCGACCGAGGCGCTGCGCGAGCTCGAGCTCGACATCGCCGAGGGCGCCGACATCGTCATGGTGAAGCCCGCGATGCCGCACCTCGACATCGTCGCGGCCGCGGCCGCGATGTCGCCGGTGCCGGTGGCGGCGTACCAGATCTCGGGGGAGTACTCGATGATCGAGGCGGCGTCGGCGCAGGGCTGGATCGAGCGGGACCGCGCCATCCTGGAGTCGCTGCTCAACATCCGGCGCGCCGGGGCGCAGATCATCCTGACCTACTACGCCCTCGAGGCCGCCGCGCTGCTGCGCTCCTGACCCCTCCCGGCTCCCGACCGCTCCGACTCCCCCGGGGGTTTACGACATATTGCCCCGGATCCACCGTCGAGGGCTGGTTTTGCGGCCTCAAACGGTGGATCCAGGGCAATAAGTGCGGGACGGCTCGGGCTCAGGCGGCCTTGAGCAGCTGGATGTCCAGGTTGATCTTGATCTTCTCGGAGACGAGCACGCCGCCACCCTCGAGGGCGACGTTCCACTCCAGGCCCCAGTCCTTGCGGTTGATCTCGGTCGAGGCCTCGAAGCCGGCCTTCTGGTTGCCCCACGGGTCGGTGGCGACGCCGTCGAACTCGAGGTCGAACACGACCGGCTTGGTGACGCCCTTGATGGTGAGGTCGCCCGTGAGGGAGTCCGTCGGTCGACCTCGGTGGAGGTGAAGCTCATGGTGGGGTTGTTCTCGACGTCGAAGAAGTCGGCGGACTTCAGGTGCGCGTCGCGGTCGGCGGAGCCGGTGTCGACGGAGCCGAGCTGGGCGACTGCCGTGACCTGTGAGTCGGTGACGGTCTCGCCAACCTTGACGGTGCCCTCGAACTCCTTGAACTGGCCGCGGACCTTGGTCACCATCAGGTGGCGCGCGACGAAGCCGAGCTCGCTGTGCGCGGCGTCGACGGTCCAGGTGCCGGCGGGGAGGTCGGTGATGCTTGCCATGGGAGTCTCCTAGGGGTGTGGCGTCCGGGGCGGTCCCGATCGCTTCATCCCCTTCAACATAGCAGCCATCATTTATATTTCAACTATCTGTCCACGGGTGGCATACTTCACCTCATGAGCACCACGCACGGCCGAGCCGCGGTGGCTCAGCGACGACGAGCAGCGGGCCTGGCGCGCCTACCTGCGGGGCAGCCGGCTGATCGAGGAGGCCCTCGACCGCGACCTGCAGTCACACGGCGTCCAGCTCACCGAGTACGAGATCATGTCGATGCTCTCCGAGGCCCCCGGCGACGGCTGCGCATGTCGAGCCTGGCCGACCTGGTCGTGCAGTCGCGCAGCCGGCTGACCCACACCGCGAGCCGTCTCGAGACCGCGTGGCTGGGTGGTCCGCGAGGCCTGCCTGCAGGACAAGCGTGGGGTCGAGCTGGTCCTGACCGAGCGCAGGATGGCGAGGCCGTGCAGGAGGTCGCCCGGGTCCATGTCGAGAGCGTCCGCCGCAGTGTCATCGACAACGTCCCGCCCGAGCTGTTCCAGGCTGCCTGGGCGACGCCATGGACGCGATCCGCGGCGCGCTCGCCCCGGACGGCGGCGGCACCCGGCCGTCGTGCGCGAGGCCGAGGCGCACGAGTCGTCCCTGACGTCTGAGACCCTGCGCGCGCCCCGTGCCAGGCGCGCGCACAGCCGCGACGACCCATGGCGAGGCTGGGACATGCCCGATGACCGCGCACCCACCGGCCTACCCCTACGCCGCCCCCGCCTCCGAGGCCCTGCTCGAGCGCGCGCTCGCGGTGACCCCTGGCGGCGTGAACTCGCCCGTCCGGGCGTTCCACGCGGTCGGCGGCACTCCGCGGTTCATGGTCTCCGGCGACGGGCCCTACCTGCGCGACGCCGACGGCCGGGAGTACGTCGACCTGGTCTGCTCGTGGGGCCCGATGATCCTGGGCCACGGCCACCCGGCCGTCCGCGAGGCCGTGTCCGGAGGCCGCCGCCGGGGCTTCTCGTTCGGGACGCCCAGCGAGAACGAGGTCGCGCTCGCCGAGGAGATCGTCCGCCGGGTCGAGCCCGGTCGAGCAGGTCCGCCTGGTGTCCAGTGGCACCGAGGCGACCATGAGCGCGATCCGGCTGGCCCGCGGCTACACCGGCCGCTCGCTCATCGTGAAGTTCGCCGGCTGCTACCACGGCCACGTCGACTCGCTGCTGGCCCAGGCCGGGTTCCGGGGTGGCGACCTTCGCGCTGCCCGACTCCGCCGGAGTGCCCAAGGAGATGGCGGCCGAGACGATCGTGCTGCCCTACAACGACCTCGAGCGCTGTCGAGGCGGCCTTCGCCGAGCGTGGCCACGACATCGCCGCCCTGATCACCGAGGCCTCGCCGGGCAACATGGGCGTCGTCCCGCCGGCCGCCGGCTTCACCGAGGGGCTGCGCCGCATCACCGCCGCAGCACGGGGCGCTGCTCATCTCCGACGAGGTGATGACGGGCTTCCGCTGCTCGGCCAGTGGGTGGTTCGGCCTCGAGGGCCCGTATGCCGCGGGCGCACCGGACCTGTTCACCTTCGGCAAGGTCATGGGTGGCGGTTTCCCCGCCGCGGCCTTCGGTGGCCGCGCTGACGTGATGGCCCTGCTGGCGCCGCTCGGCCCGGTCTACCAGGCCGGCACCCTCTCGGGGAACCCGGTCGCCACCGCCGCCGGTCTGGCGACCCTCCAGCACTGCACGCCCGAGCTCTACGCCCGGCTGAGCGAGGTCGCGGACACCCTCACGGCCGCCGCTCGCGCGAGCAGCTGACCGCGCGCGGGCGTGCCGCACGTCGTCCAGCGCGCCGGCAGCATGTTCAGCGTCTTCTTCCGCGACGGCAGCGGTGCGCGACTACGACGACGCGCGCGCCCAGCACGTGCCCGCCTTCGCCGCGTTCTTCCACTCGATGCTCAGCCAGGGGGTCTACCTGCCGCCCAGCGCGTTCGAGTCCTGGTTCGTCAGCGGCGCCCACGACGACGTCGCCGTCGAGCGCGTCGTGGCCGCTCTGCCGGCGCGCGGCGTCGGCCGCCGCCGCAGGCGTTTGCGACAATCTGATCGTGAACCCGCCCACCCGCACCGTCGTGCACCTGCTGCGCCACGGCGAGGTCCACAACCCCGAGGGCGTGCTCTACGGCCGGCTGGTCGGCTTCCACCTCTCCGACCTCGGGCACGAGATGGCGCGCGCCGTCGCCGACCACCTGGCCGACCACGACGTGACCCACGTGGTCGCCTCCTCGCTCCAGCGGGCGCAGGAGACGGCGACCCCCGTCGCCGAGGCACACGGCATACCGATCACGATCGACGACCGCGTCATCGAGGCGGCCAACCGGTTCGAGGGGCGCCGCGTCGCAGGCGCTGAGGCCGATGGAGTTCGTCCACCCGCGCCACTGGTCGATGCTGACCAACCCGCTGCGGCCCTCGTGGGGCGAGCCCTACGCCGAGATCGCGGACCGGATGGCGGCGGCCATCGACGACGCCCGCAGCGGCGGCGCGTGGTCACGAGGCGGTCATCGTCTCCCACCAGCTGCCCATCTGGACCGCCCGCAACGCGCTGCTGGGCAAGCGGCTCTGGCACGACCCGCGCAAGCGCGAGTGCCGCCTCGCCTCCCTCACGACGCTCACGTATGCCGGTGACGACCTCGAGTCGGTCACCTATGCCGAGCCTGCGGCAGCGCTGCTCTCGCAGACGTTCGGGGGCACCGGATGAGCCTCTCCCGTATGCCGCGTGCCCTCGCCCTGCTCGCTGCCCCCCTCGTCGTGCTGGCCCTGGGTGCGTGCTCGCAGGACCCCAACAGCATCGCCGCCCAGGCCAACGACGGCAGCCGCAAGGGCTACATCTCGGGCGACGGAGCCGTCGAGTCCATCCCGGCCGCTCAGCCGGGCGACGCCGGTCGTGCTCTCGGGGCAGACCCTGACCGGCAAGCCCTGGTCGGTGAAGTCCGCCTCCGGCAAGGTCGTCGTCCTCAACGTCTGGGCGTCGTGGTGCGGCCCCTGCCAGTCCGAGGCGCCCGCCCTGGAGCAGGCCTGGACGTCGCTGTCGAGCAGCCACAAGCCCGTGGTGTTCATGGGCATCAACACCCGTGACAACCCCGACTCGGGCCTCGCCACCGCCGCCAAGCACGGGCTGACCTACCCCTCGCTCAACGACGAGTCCGGCCTGCTGATCCTCAACCTCCAGGGCAAGGTCTCCGCGCCTCCGACGACCCTGGTCCTCGACAAGACCGGTCGGATCGCGGCCCGGGTCAACGGCGAGGTCACTGCCTCGACGCTGACCGGGCTCGTCGACGACGTCCTGGCCCAGGGCTAGGACCCGCTCTCTATGACTGCTGACGTCACAGGCACGGTGACCTCCGGCGCGCTCCCGGTGGCGCTGGCGGTCGCTCTGCTCGCCGGGATGGTGTCGTTCGCGTCCCCCTGCGTGCTGCCCGCTCGTGCCGGGGTTCCTCGGCTACGTGACGGGCCTGTCGGACGAGACGCTCGAGCAGCGCCGGCGCCACCGGATGGTGCTGGGTGCGCTCCTGTTCGTCCTCGGGTTCAGCGTGGTGTTCATCCTCACGACCGCGTTCCTCGCCGGCATCGGTGCGGTCCTCGTGCGCCACCACACGCTGCTCATGCGCCTCGGCGGCGTGCTCGTCATCCTCATGGCGCTGGTGTTCCTCGGGGCAGGCAGCCAGCGTGAGCTCAAGCTGCACGTGCGGCCCGCATCGGGTCTGGCGGGAGCGCCCGTGCTCGGGGCTCTCTTCGGGCTGGGCTGGGCGCCGTGCACCGGCCCCACCCTGGGCGCGGTCACCATCCTCGCGACGACGACCGCCAACCAGTCGGCGGTCACCCGCGGCATCATCCTTGCCATCGCCTACTCGCTGGGGCTGGGCGTGCCCTTCCTGCTCATCGCCGCGGCATACGAGCGGTTCGGTGCGGTGTCGGCGTTCCTGCGGCGCCGCCAGCGTGGCATCCAGGTCTTCGGCGGCGGACTGCTCCTGGTCATCGGCGTCATGCTCGTCACCGGCGTCTGGGAGAGCTGGACCCACTGGCTCCAGACCGCGCTGGTCAACGGTTTCGTGACGGTGGTCTGAGTGGCAGCTGACACGGTCACCCAGCCGGCGCTGGGGGTGCTGGGCTGGCTGCGCTGGATGTGGCGCCAGCTGACGAGCATGCGCACGGCGCTCTTCCTCCTGCTGCTGCTGGCCATCGGCGCGCTGCCGGGATCCATCTGGCCGCAGCGCAGCATCGACCCGGCGCGTACGGCCGACTACATCGCCCAGCACCCGAGTCTGGGCCCGTGGCTCGACAAGCTCGGCTTCTTCGCCGTCTACGCCTCGCCGTGGTTCGCCGCGGTCTACCTGCTGCTGTTCATCTCGTTGGTCGGCTGCGTCCTGCCGCGCAGCCGGATCCACTGGCGCGCGGTCCGCTCGACGCCCCCACGCGCCCCGCAGCGCCTCGAGCGCCTCGGTGCCCACCGCGAAAGTGAGCTGGCGGCATCCGACGCCGAGCGGGCCGAGCTGCTCGCGGTGGCGCGAGAAGTGCTGCGGCGCAAGCGCTTCCGCGTGCACGCCCATGACGGTCAGTCCCTGAGCGCCGAGAAGGGCTACCTCAAGGAGACTGGCAACCTCGTCTTCCACCTCGCCCTCATCGGCGTCATCGTCGGGGTCGCCATCGGCCACCTCTTCGGGTGGAAGGGCGACGTCATCGTGCCCGTCGGCGAGACCTTCGCCAACACCCTCTCCCGCTACGACACCTTCGCGCCGGGCCCGTGGGTCGACCCCTCCAACCTCGCGCCCTTCAGCGTCAAGGTCACGGCGCTCGACGCCACCTTCGAGGAGACGGTCACCGGTCGTGGGCAGTTCGGGCAGCCCCGCGACTTCACGGCCCACGTGGTCGCTCAAGCCTCACCGACCAGCGCCCCCAACGACACCATCATCAAGGTCAACGACCCTCTCGAGATGGATGGCGCGGGCATCTTCCTGCTGGGCAACGGCTACGCCCCGGTGGTCACCGTCCGCGACGCCAAGGGCACTCCCGTGTTCAGCGGCGCGGTGCCGTTCCTGGCTCAGGACAACAACTACAAGTCGGTCGGCGCGATCAAGGTCTCGGGCGCGCAGCCGCAGCAGCTCGGCTTCTCCGGCCTGTTCCTGCCGACCGCCATCATCGACAAGAGCCTTGGGCCGATCTCCGCGTTCCCCGACGCGAAGCACCCGGCGCTGGCGCTGACCGTGTTCGAGGGCGACCTGTTCCCAGGCGGGCGGCCCCAGTCCGTCTACACCCTGGACACGTCCAAGATGACCCAGGTCAAGCAGGCCAACGGCCAGCCACTGCGCATCTGGCTCGAGCCCGGCAAGACGGTCCAGCTGCCCGGTGGGCGCGGGTCGATCACCTTCGACCGGGTCGAGCGGTTCGCGGGGCTCTCCGTGCGGCATGACCCGGGCAGCCTGGTGACGCTCACCGCGGCGCTGGCCGCGCTCGCCGGGCTCATCGGCTCCCTGGTCGTCCGCCGTCGACGTGTCTTCGTCCGGGTTTCCCCCGGTGCGACCGACGGACGTACCGTGGTGTCCGTCGGTGGCCTCGCCAAGGGCGACGACGAACGGCTTCCCGAGGTGGTCGAGGACGTCCTCACCGCCGTGCACGAACGATGGGCCAGCAGATTGGACCGCACGCCATGACCAACGAGACCCTCGCCGGGTACGCCAACCTCAGCCTCTACTCGGCCATGGGCGTCCTGACGATCGCGATGCTCTGCTACGCCGTCTACCTCGCCGGCCTGCTGCCGGCGCGCGACCGTGCAACCGACTCGGCTCGCGAACGCGAGCTCGTGGGAGCCGGTGCGGGCGCCACCGCTTCAGACGCTTCCGCGGGTATGCCGACGAGCCCGGTGAGCCCGGTGAGCCCAGCCGCGCCGTCGGAGGCGCCCCTGCGGGCGCGCAAGGCGGCCGGCATCGCCTCGACGACGACCTGGCTGGGTGGCCTACTGCTCGTGGCGTCGGTGGCCCTGCGTGGCCTGTCAGTGCAGCGCTGGCCGCTCGGCAACATGTTCGAGTTCGCCGTCATGCTGTCGATGTTCGTGATCATGGCGTTCTCCATCTGGTCCACCCGCCGCGACCTGCGCTGGCTCGGGGTCCTCGTCACCGGGGCGGTGCTGCTCGTCCTCGGCATGGCTGTCATCGTCTGGTACACCCAGGCGGCGGAGCTGATGCCGTCCCTGAAGAGCTACTGGCTGATCATCCACGTCACGGTCGCCGTCCTGGCAACGGCGGTCTTCACCCTCGGGGCGGTGTCGAGCGTGGTCTACCTCGTCAAGGACGCGTTCGAGCGCTCCGGCCGGGCCAGCGTGCTGGACCGTTTCCCCGCCACACCGGCGATCGAGCGGACGGCCTACGGGCTGCACATCGTGGCCTTCCCCCTCTGGACGTTCACCCTGATCGCTGGGGCGATCTGGGCGCGACAGGCGTGGGCGTCCTACTGGAACTGGGACCCCAAAGAGGTCTGGACGTTCATGATCTGGGTGGTCTACGCGGCATACCTGCACTCGCGGGCCACCAGCGGGATCACCCGGCAGACCGCCACCTACATCGCCCTGGCCGGTTACGTCTGCATCATCATGAACTTCGCCGTCGTCAACGTGTTCTTCGTCGGTCAGCACTCGTACTCAGGGTTGTAATCCATGCTTCGTTACTCGGTTCTGCGCGTCCTGATGTTCTTCGGGGTGCTGTCCGCGCTGTGGCTGGCGGGTCTTCGTGACCGCAGCCAGGAGATCCCGCTGCTCGTCCTGAGCGCGCTGATCTCGATGGTGCTGTCGTTCTTCGTCCTCAAGCGGTTCCGCGAGGAGTCCACCCAGAAGCTCGCGGCCGCGGTCGAGCGGCGGGCCGCCGCGCGGCAGGCGAGGGCCGGAGACTCGGACGAGGCCGTGGAGGACGCCGAGGCCGAGGGCGAGGGGACCGCTCAGTACCGCTGAGTGCCAGGCCGCTGAGTGTCAGTACCCCTGACTGGTCAGTGCCGGCCGTCGCTGAGCGCGAACCCGACCGCCAGCAGCACGGCATACGCGATCTCGAACGCGCCGGTGGCGGCGAGCACGGCCACCAGGTCACGCCCGGTCGCGCCCGAGCGAAGCGCCTGTAGGGGCTTCCACAGCACGCCGAGCGCGAGGAGCGCCAGGAGCGGCCACGGCGCCTGCAGGGCGATGGCCACCACCACAGCCATCGCGACGGCCACGAGGACCAGGGCGACATAGAGGGCCCGGGTGCGTCCGTCGCCCAGGCGGACCGCCAGCGTGCGCTTGCCGCTCTCGCGGTCGGTCGGGATGTCGCGCAGGTTGTTGGCGACCAGGATGGCCGAGGCGATGGCGCCGACGCCGACCGCTCCGGCCAGGCCGGCGCCGGTCAGGGTGTGGGCCTGGGTGTAGAGCGTGCCGAGCGTCGCCATCAGCCCGAAGAAGACGAAGACGTAGAGCTCGCCGAGGCCGCGGTAGCCGTAGGGGTTGTCCCCGCCCGTGTAACGCCAGGCCGCCAGCACGGCCAGCGCCCCCAGGGGGACCATGATCCAGGCCTGGCTCAGCGCGACGAGGGCCAGCCCCACGAGGGCGGCGAACCCGAAGAACGAGAAGGCCATCAGCTTGACGTTGTCGGGGTTGGCGAGATGCTGGCCGACGAGCCGCACCGGTCCGACCCGGGCGGTGTCCGTGCCACGGATGCCGTCGGAGTAGTCGTTGGCGTAGTTGACACCGACCTGCAGCGCCACGGAGACCAGCAGGGCGAGCAGGGCCAACCCGACGTTGGCCTTCTCCAGGGGGAGGGCAGCGGCGGTGCCGATGACGACGGGGGCGACGGCGGCGGGGAGGGTCCGCGGGCGGGCGCCGGCGATCCACTGGGACAGGGTGGCCATTCGGAGTGCTGTTCTCGCTCTGTCGAGGGGCTGGTGGCTAGAGCCTACGGAGGAAGTCCGGGTCGTCGTCGGGGCCACGCGGGGGCGCCGGCGGGTGAGATGGCCCACGGCGGCGTTGACCTCCACCGGATCGCCCGGCGAGCAGCCATGCCAGTGAGCCCACGAGCGGGAAGAACACGATCGCCAGGACCCAGATGACCTTGGGAACGTAGCGGATCCGCGAGTCGTCGCACTGGACGCAGTCGACGAGGGCGTAGACGAGCAGGGCGATCGTCAGCAGCCAGGGCAGCAGCCGGATCATGGCTTCATCGTGTCACGCGCCGAGAATGCTGCGCGGATGGCCCGGCGGTCGGGTTTGCCGGGCCCACGCAGCGGGAGTGCGTCGAGCACCAGGAGCGTCCTGGGCAGTGCATGAGCGGGCAGTATGCCGCGCAGCGCCTCCCTCGCCCGGCTCACCGTGGGTGCCTGCGCGCCTGGCCTCAGGGTGACGGCGGCGCTGACCACCTGGCCCCATTCGGGGTTGTCGACACCGACGACGACGGCCTCGGCCACGGCGTCGAGGTGGTCGAGCAGGGCCTCCTCGACGAGGCGGGGAGCCACTTTGAGGCCACCGGTGGTGATGAGGTCGTCCAGCCTGCCGTCGACGTGCCAGCGACCGTCGGGGTCCTGGTGGCCGGTGTCGTCGGTGCGGAACCAGGGCCGTCCGTCGGCGTCCGTCCAGAACGCGCTGCGGGTGAGGTCAGGCCGGCCGAGGTAGCCGGTGGCGAGGGTGGTGCCCCCCAGGTGCAGCCGGCCGTCGTCGTCGGCGCGCACCGCACTGCTGGTCAGCGGCACCCCGTCGTAGACGCAGCCACCCGAGGTCTCGCTCATCCCGTAGGTGGTCATGACTCGCAGACCGGCCTCGCGCGCCGCGGTGAGGAGCCCGGCGCTGGTCGCCGCCCCGCCCACGAGGATGCCGTCGAGCGCGGCGGCGGCCTCCCGTGCCGCGTCGTCGGCGAGGATCCGGACCAGCTGGGTCGGCACGAGAGCCGTGTACCGACGGTCGCCGTGCAGGGCGTGGGCCGCCTCGGCGAAGGCCTGGGTCGTGAAGCCGTCGCGCAGGTCCACGAAGGCCGGATCGGTGCCTGCGGCCACGCACCGCAGCATGACCTGGACCCCGGCGATGTGGTGGGGCGGCATCGCGAGGAGCCAGGTGCCCGGACCACCCAGCCGCTCGTGGGTGGCGTCGGCGCTGGCTCGAAGTGCCGTGGCCGGGAGCATGGCCAGCTTGGGCAGGCCGGTCGAGCCGGACGTGCCCACGACGAGCGCCGTGCCGTCGTCGGGGTGTGCCGTGCCGGCGAGGGTTGGAGGTGGGGTGCTGCCGGCGGCATAGGGGACCACGGAGTACTCGCCGTCCAGCGCGCGCCGCAGGTGGGGGAGAGCGGCTGCCGCGGCGGGGCCCGGCTCGATCGCCAGGGGCCGCAGGGACGTCACTCGATCAGGGTAGTTGGCGCTCGTTCAGGCTCGTGGGCAGGATCGTCCGTGCCCTGACCCTGACGATGCTGCCCAGGAGGCAGCACGCTGGTCAGCGCGTCACGAGGCGGGCCTGAGCCTCCTTGACCTCGAGGACGGTCACGGGTTCGTTCTGGAGGTTCGCGACCGCGTCGACGTCGACCCACGCACCGCCGTTGGCGCGGAACTGGCCGGTGAGGGTGGCGTCGACCCTGACCTGGGCGTGGGAGACCGGGCGGGTGAAGGTATGCCGGATGGCGCCGTCGGGGTAGACCCCTCCGGCGTCGGTGACCGGGCCCGAGCTGGTGCCGTCGCCGTAGTGGAAGTCGTAGGTGTGCGCTGCGACGCGGAACTCGACCGACCAGGACAGGAGATGGACCGGTTGGCTAATGTCTCCGGGCTGCAGGCCGGCGTCGCCCGGCCAGATGGCCTGGAAATAGGTGGGCAGGTTGACGAGGGTGACGTTGCCGACGGGCTGGATGGAGACGGTCGGCTTCGAGAAGGGCAGCGCCCGGAAGGCCCGCTGGAGGTCGCCCATGCTCGGCACGGGCGGAACTGCGCCGGGAGCACTGTCGCAAAGTGGGAGTCCAACCTGCTCCCAGGGCGACCCGGCAGGCGATCTCAACCGCCGCCATGGCCAGACCGCCATGCTCCCGGCGGTTCGCGGATCTCCCGTGTGATTGCAGAAGTCGTATGCCTGTTGACACGTTGTCTGAACCGCCACGTCGGGCGGAGCGATGCCACACATTGCCGTGAAGCCATACTGGTACAGATCGACTGACGATGGTGCCTCGGGGGTCTTGGTTGTGGCGGAAGCGCACGCACTGGAGCTTGAGCGTGCCTGTCCGGCGGCGATCCCGCTATCACTCATGGCGGCCCACGCTGAGGTGCGAGCCGACGCTAGATCGGGCCGACACATGGAACCGGCTATCGCGTGAAGCGGGTGGCTTGCGAGGAGCAGCCCCAGTACCAGTAGGCAGGCTGACAAGTGACGAGGCTTCATCTCGTCACCATGTCCCTCATTCGCCAGCCGGCGTCGGTCCACACCAAGGTGGCCTCGAAGAGAAGTGGGCCACCGGCAAACGACTCGATCGCTGAGCCATCCGATGCGATGAGCTTGCTGGGGAGTTCCTTGCCCTGCATAAGGACAACGGGGCGACTGGTTGTGCTGCCTGGCTTGAGAACCGTGCCTAAGACCACGATCGAGGCAATGTTGTACCGCTTGCCTTGGTCATGCAGGGTGTCTATTGCGCCGAAGATGCGTCGGCACCCCGCGCAGTCGTTGCTGGAGAGGGCGCGAATCGGGCCTGTTTCCGTGTTGGTGCCTGCGAGGGACAAGACCTCGAAGTAGATCCGAACGAAGGCTTTGGCGCCGTCTTCGGTGTGGGCGGTGGCGGCGGGCGGGAGGATGACCTGGGTAGGGGTCGTCGTGGGGGTCATGCGCGTCGTCACGCTGGTCGTGGGGGCGGGTGCACTGACTGTCGCGCTGGGTGATGACGCGCGCGCGGTGCTCGGCGAGACCCCGCCCCCGGCATCTGTCGGACCACTGCAGCCGCCGACGACCCACCCCAGCAAGCCGATCCCGACGACGGCTCCAACCCAGTTCCCCCGCATAACAAACGCCCCCCTGCCGCGTGCCTCCCCCCTGGCGGCACTGGTCGTGATCGTAGCTGTTAACCCCGTTTGACTGTGGTTAAGGTCCACAGCCTGGATCTGCCGGCGGTACGACGTGCAGAAGGGGCGCGAAGGCGAGTGTGGTGAGCACGGGCCACGCCTGGGGCCGGGGGTACTGCACGTCGGACGACCGAGGTGGCGGCCCCGACGCAGAACCGCCGCTGGACGGCGCGGGTCACGGGCGGGACCATGTGCCTACTGGAGGTGGGCATGGACACCGAGTTCGCGGCATACCTGGACCGCGTGCGTGCCCACCGGGCCGAGCTGAGGGACTCCGTCGCCGCCGTCGAGGAGGCGCTCGCGTCGCCGATCGCGCGCGGAGGCGCGTGGCGGGACCGCGTGCGCGCCGCCATGGCGGAGCTGTCACACGACTTCGAGGACCATGTGCGGCTCACCGAGGGCCCCGGCGGCCTGTACGAGAGTGTGCGACATGGCGATCCGCGGCTGACGGGCCAGGTGGCGAGGCTGATGCGTGAGCACCAGCGCTACCGCGAGGACATCGGGGGATACCTCACCATCCTCGAACACGGCGGGACGATGGCCGACCTCCCGCTGTTCCGTGAGGAGCTGACCACGCTCGTGGGCCAGCTGGTCAGGCATCGCCAGAGGGGCGCCGACCTCGTCTACGAGGCGTACGACGTCGACCTCGGCGGGTCGGACTGAGCGAGCGCCGAGCGCGATACCTCAGAAGTACCAGGGAAACGGCGACCAGTCCGGCTCGCGCTTCTCCAGGAACTGGTCACGCCCCTCGACGGCCTCGTCGGTCATGTAAGCCAGCCGGGTCGCCTCGCCGGCGAAGACCTGCTGCCCCATCAGGCCGTCGTCCAACAGGTTGAAGGCGAACTTCAGCATGCGTTGCGCCTGCGGGCTCTTGCCCATGATCTCGCGGGCCACCTCCAGCGCGTCGGCCTCCAGCGAGGCGTGGTCGCTGACGAGGTTGACCGCGCCCATCCGGTACATGTCCTCGGCGGAGTAGGTGCGCCCGAGGAAGAAGATCTCGCGGGCGAACTTCTGACCGACCATCTTGGCGAGGTAGGCCGAGCCGTAGCCCCCGTCGAACGAGCCCACATCGGCGTCGGTCTGCTTGAAGTGCGCGTGCTCGCGGCTGGCCATGGTCAGGTCGCACACGACGTGCAGCGAGTGGCCACCGCCGGCAGCCCAGCCGTTGACGACCGCGATGACCACCTTGGGCATGGTGCGGATGAGCCGTTGGACCTCGAGGATGTGCAGGCGACCCCCCTCGGCCTTGACTCGCCGCTCATCGACGGTGTCGGCGCTGTCGCCGGTGGCGTACTGGTAGCCCGAACGGCCGCGGATGCGCTGGTCGCCACCGGAGCAGAACGCCCACTTGCCCTCGCTGCCGGTGCCCGTTGGACCAGGACCGTTGCCGGTCAGGAGGACGACGCCCACGTCGGGCGTACGGCGGGCGTGGTCCAGCACCCGGTAGAGCTCGTCCACCGTGTGCGGCCGGAACGCGTTGAGCACCTCTGGCCGGTCGAAGGCGATGCGCACCGCGCCGACCTCGCGGGCCCGGTGGTAGGTGATGTCGGTGAGGTCGAAACCCTCGACCGCCTCCCACGCATCGGGGTCGAACGTCTCGCTGACATGGGGGAGGGAGCTCACCTGCGGGAGCCTAGCCAAGCGTACTGTCGGCCTCGCGCCCTACGGTGGCTCCATGGCTCTTCGTTGGTACACCATCGTCGTCGACTCCCACGATCCCGCCACCCTGTCGCGCTGGTGGGCCGAGACCCTGGACTACTCGATCGTCTACGAGAGCGACGACGAGGTCACCATCATCCCGAAGCATCTGACGACCGACGAGACCGAGGACGCCGAGACCTGGATGCGGCTGTCCCAGGGCCTGGTGTTCGTCCCGGTGCCAGACGGCAAGACCGTCAAGAACCGCCTCCACATCGACCTGGCCCCGCACAGCAGCCAGGACCGAGAAGCCGAGATCCAGGGGCTGCTCGACCGCGGTGCGACGCTCGCCGACATCGGCCAGGGCGACGTGGGGTGGACGGTGCTGCGTGACCCGGAGGGCAACGAGTTCTGCGTCCTCTCCAGCCGCAAGCGCTGAGCGACCGCAGCCGCCCGTCTGTTCCAATGGGCCGCATGACCCGGACCCTGCCCCCGCTGACCGAGCTCGTGGCAGCGATGCGGGTGGTGGCGATTCCCATGGCCGTGCGCTTTCGGGGCGTCGACCTCCGCGAGGCCGTGCTGCTGCGCGGACCAGCGGGGTGGGGCGAGTTCTCGCCGTTCCTCGAGTACGAACCGGCCGAAGCCTCGCGCTGGCTCGCGGCCGCGGTGGAGGCGGCGTGGGAAGGGTGGCCGGAGCCCCGTCGTGTCGAGGTTCCTGTGAACGCGACCGTTCCGGCTGTGACTGCCGACCGGGTACCCGAGGTGCTGGCACGGTTCGACGGTGCTCGGACCGCGAAGGTCAAGGTCGCCGAGGCCGGTCAGTCCCTCCAGGACGACCTGGCCCGCGTCGCGGTCGTCCGCGAGGTGTTGGGTCCGCGCGGCCGGATCCGGGTGGACGCCAACGGCGGGTGGTCGGTCGACCAGGCGAGTGACGCGCTCCGGCGCCTCGCGGCATACGACCTGGAGTATGCCGAGCAGCCCTGTGCCGAGGTGAGCGAGCTGCGGGCGCTGCGCCTGGCCCTGGCGCGGCAGGGAGTGAACGTTCCCGTGGCGGCGGACGAGTCCATCCGCAAGGCGGAGGACCCTGTCCGCGTCGCACGGGAGGAAGCCGCTGACCTGGTCGTGGTCAAGGTGGCACCGCTGGGCGGTGTGCGCCGCGCTCTCGAGATCGTCGCGGAGTGCGGGCTGCCGGCGGTGGTCTCCTCGGCCTTGGACACGTCCGTGGGCATGGCCGCCGGCGTGGCCCTGGCAGCCGCCCTGCCAGAGCTGCCGTATGCGTGTGGGTTGGGGACCGTGGCGCTGCTACAGGGCGACGTGAGCGACAGCCCGCTGGTGCCGACGCGGGGTGCTCTCGCGGTACGGGCGGTGACCGTCGACGAGGAGCTGCTCGACCGCTGGGCGGCCCCGCCCGGGCGCCAGGAGTGGTGGCGGGAGCGGCTCGCGGCGTGCCACGTGGTCTGGTCCAGCGAGCGACGGCCCGGCTGAGGGACGGGCTCGCGATGGTTCGCTCGTCCACAGCCGGCCGACGGCGCGGCCCTGGGTCCACAGGGCTCCCGGGACCGGGTTGGGCGGCGCGCTGAACCCGGGAAGGCTCGGCCCATGACGGGGGATCCAGGTCAGCTCAGAGTGCTCGCAGCGCGGGTGCGGCACGAGGCCGAGCGCGTTCGGGCGGCGGCGCACGGTGTCGACCGGGCCAGTGAGGTGGCCTGGCAGTCCGCGGCGGCCCATGCCTTCCGCAGCCGGGTCGGTCGACTGGCGCTGGGACTGCGGATGGTGGCCCAGGACCTCGACGACGGGGCGAGGGCGATCGAGGTCCATGCGGCGGCCGTGCAGAGCGCCCAGGAGCTGCTCGGGCGCGTGGTGCAGTCGGGCCAGCGCCTCACGCAGGAGGCGATACGCCAGGTCTCGGGCGTGGCGCTGTGAGTGGCCCGATCCAGGTCGACGGGGGTGTCGGCGGGACGGCGGTGGGCCTGGACTCGCTCGACCGGGCTGCCTTCCAGCTGGTCCGGGCCGGTCTCGACCTCTCCGAGGTCCTGGCGCGGACGCTCCTGCTGGCCGCCGATGTGGAGCTGTTGGCGAGCATCGTGGCGAGCCCGGTGACGGGAGCTGAGGTGGAGGTCGCCCTGGCCTGCGCGGTGGGGCCCGGTGGTCTGGCCGGCCAGCTCGCAGCGATGTCCGAGCTCGCGACGGCCACCTCGCTGGCCACCGCGGCCTATCGCGAGGCCGAGCGGCAAGTCGCCCTGAGCCTCGATCCCGTCCACGACGCCGTCATGTTCGAGCTCGGGGCCAACGCTCCGGCGCTCGCGGTGGGCGCGTTCACTGCGCACGCCCTCGGGGCAGACCTGCATGGGCTGGGCCTGCGCGCCGACCGTTCCGTCTATGACCATCCGGAGCTGGCGGACCTGGGTGGCGGGGTGGCCGGGTTGACGGCAGGCCTGCGGATCAACCCGTTGACGGCCCCGTTGCTGGCGCCCGGCGACCTGCGGGCGTCCTCACGCAGCGACCCGGTCGAGCCGTATGACGGCTCGTTGCGGGTGTTGGGCGGCGCCGCCGAGTCCTGGGGCCTGCTGTCCGATGCCGGGCGCGCACGGGTGCTCCCGGAGCCGGCCCCGCGGACTGGGGCCGCGGCCCCGACATCGGTGGCGGAGCTGGCCAGGGGCCAGCTGAACCTGAGCGACGCCGACGACTACCCGGGCCACGTGCGGGTCGTCGAGGTGCCTCGGCCCGGCGGCGGATCGGCATGGATCGTGGAGATCAGCGGTACGCAGGTCTGGGACCCGAGGGCCGGCAGCAACCCCCACGATGTCACCACCGACGTCCGGCTCATGGCTCGTGAGTCGACCGTCCTCGCCGCTGGTGTCGAGCGAGGCGCTGCGCCAGGCCCAGGCCGCGTCCGGCCGCGATGCCAGTCACGACCCGGTGCTGCTCAGCGGCCACAGCCTCGGCGGCATCGTCGCGGCGGGTCTGGCCGCCTCGCCCTCGTTCGCTGCCCATCACCGGGTCACCCATGTGGTGACCATGGGGTCTCCGGTCGCCCGCATGCCGGTGCCGCGGGACGTGCAGGTGCTGTCCTTGGAGCACCACCAGGATCCCGTGCCGCGTCTCGAGGGCCGGCTCAACCCCGACCGGCGCAGCTGGGTGACCGTGACCAGAGACCTTCACGGCGACCGCGACGGTGTCCGACACCGGGACCGGCGCGCACGCGACCGAGGAGTATGCCGAGACGGCGGCGGCGGTCGACTCGTCGAGCGACCCGTCGATCCGGGACTGGCGTCAGGGGAGCCGGCAGTTCTTCGAGTCCCGGCCAGGCGCGTCGCCGGTGGTCCGGGACTACCGCATCGAGCGGATCGTGCCGGAGCGCTAGTGGCACAATCACGACCCGTGAACCCGTCCACCGCGCTCGCCACCGTGCTGGTCGACGAGCTGGTCCGCCAGGGGGTCCGCCACGCGGTGCTCTGTCCGGGCTCGCGCTCGGCGCCGCTGGCCTATGCCCTGCAGGAGGCTGACCGCGCCGGCAGGCTGACCCTGCACGTGCGGGTGGACGAGCGGTCCGCGGGCTTCCTCGCCCTCGGCCTCGGCCAAGCTGACCCGGGTTCCTGCGGTGGTCGTGACCACCTCGGGCACCGCCGTGGCCAACCTGCACCCTGCGGTGCTCGAGGCCCACCACGGCATCGTGCCCCTCATCGTGCTCAGCGCCGACCGGCCCCCCGAGCTGCGGGGCACCGGGGCCAACCAGACCACGGTCCAGCCGGGCATGTTCGGCGCCGCGGTGCGGTGGTCGCACGAGCTGGGGACCCCGGAGCGGCGGGCCGGCCAGCAGGCCCAGTGGCGCGCGGTGGTGTCCCGTGCGGTCGCGGCAGCCCGGGGCGCCTCCGGCGACTGCGGGCCGGTCCACCTCAACGTCCCGTTGCGCGAGCCGCTGGTCCCGACCGACGACGGACGACTGGCCCGAGTCCCTGGAGGGGCGTCCCGACGGCGACCCCTGGACGCAGCGGACCATGATCGGTCGCGTCGGCGAGCGCGAGGGCGGCCGCGGCTCCGGTCCCGAGCCTCGAACCCGTCGCCCGGACGCTCGTCGTCATCGGCGACCTGCCGTCGCCGGACCTGTTCGGTCGCGCGGTCGACTGGGCCGTCGCCCACGGCTGGCCCGTGGTCGCCGAGCCCTTCGGCGGCCACCCGCGACCCGACGTCGTGCCGCACGGCCCGCTCCTGCTGACGGTGACCGACTGGCTCGAGTCCCATGCTCCGGACCGGGTGGTCACGGTGGGCAGAGTGACGCTCTCCCGGTCGACCGCGGCCGTGGTGCGGCGTGAGGGCATCCGGGTCGAGACCGTGTCGGCCACCTCCAGCTGGAGCGACCCGTCAGGACTCTCGGCCGCCGTCCACGACCTCAGCGTTCTCGACGGGCGCCCCGGCCCCGGTGAGGCCGTCGACCAGCCCTGGCTGGAGGCCTGGCTCGAGGCCGGGCGAGCCATCGCCAAGGCCCTGGCCGACGAGCCCGCGCCCTGGCCGAGCGGTCTGGCGGTGGCCCGCACCGTGCTGGGCTCGGTGCCGGCCGGGTCCGACCGTGTTCGTCGGCTCGTCCAACGCGGCCCGCGACCTCGACCTGGCGGCCGGCGGCCTGCCCAGCGCCTCAAGCACCACCGACGCCACCGACGTCGTCGTCGTCGCCAGCCGCGGGCTGGCCGGGATCGACGGCTGCGTCTCGACGGCGGCCGGCCTGGCGCTGGCGGGCGACCGACCGGCCTACGCGCTGATGGGCGACCTCACGTTCCTCCACGACGCCAACGGCCTGCTCGTCGGGCCCCACGAGCCCCAACCCGACCTCACCGTGGTGGTCACCAACGACGACGGCGGGGGCATCTTCACGCTCCTGGAACCGGGCGAGCCGGAGCGGGCTGCCGACTTCGAGCGCGTCTTCGGCACGCCGACCGGCACCGACCTGGCGGCGTTGTGCGCCGCTCACGGGGTGACCCACCGGCTGGCTCGCACCAGTGACGAGCTGCGCGACGAGCTCTCCCGGCGTCCGTCCGGGCTGAGAGTGGTGGAGGTGCCGCGTGGAGCGGTCCGACCACCGGGCCGTGCACGCGCGCCTGCGACAGTCAGCGAGGGATGCGCTCAGACGCCTGCAGTGAGGGCGTCCCGCATCGGGACGAGCTTGGCGTCGGACTCGGCGACCTCGGAGTCGGGGTCGGACCCGGCCACGATCCCGCATCCGGCGAAGAGCCGCATCGACGACGCGTCCTGCTCCTCGAACGCGCCGCACCGCAGGGCGATGCCCCACTCGCCGTCGCCGGCCGCGTCCATCCAGCCGACGGGACCGGCATACCGGCCGCGGTCCATGCCCTCGAGCTCGGTGATGAGCTGGTCGGCGACGGTCGTCGGGGTGCCGCACACCGCGGCGCTGGGGTGCAGCGAGGCGGCCAGCGCCAGCGAGGTCGAGTCGTCGGCGAGCACCCCGGCCACGTCGGTCGCCAGATGCATGACGTTGGACAGGTGCAGCACGAACGGCGCCTCGGGCACGTTCATCGACGAGCAGTGCGGCCGGAGCGCGTCCGCGACCGAGCGCACGGCGTACTCGTGCTCCTCGAGGTCCTTGCTCGACCGGGCCAGCGACGCGGCCAGCGCGAGGTCGTGGGCGTCGTCGCCGGTGCGGCGGATGGTGCCGGCCAGGACCCGCGAGGTGACCAGGCCCTTCTCGAGGCGCACGAGCATCTCGGGAGTCGCCCCGACCAGCCCGTCGACGGCGAAGACCCAGGTCGTGTCGTACCGGTCGGCCAGCTTGGTGAGCAGCCAGCGGGGGTCGATGGGGGCGTCCGCGCTGACCCGCAGGTCACGGGCGAGCACCACCTTGTCGAGGTCGCCGTCGGTGATCCGCTCGCACGGCCTGGGCCACGGCGCCGGCCCATCGGGCGGGGGAGAGGGCGCCGTCGGCGAACGCCACGCCAGCGGGCTCGCGCGGCTCCGACTGCCGCGGCAGGACGGGCGCCGGCAGCGCCGACTCGGTGCCGACCGTGGTGACCCAGTACCGGCCGTCGCGGGCGCCCACGACCACCTCGGGGACGACGAGCCGCGCCCCGGCGGCCGAGGACGCGGCAGTACGAGACGGAGCCGAAGGCGACCGGTCCGGTCCCGGGCAGGCGCACCTCGTCGCGCACCACCGCGCCGTCGACGACGTCGCGCCACCACTGCTGCGCTCGGGCGAACCGGTCCGGGCCGTGGGCCGTGAGCTCCAGGGCGCGCCCCCAGCCGACCATGCCCTCGCCACGTCGCACCCAGCTGCACACCTGCGTGGGGTCGACATGGTCGGGCAGCAGCGACAGCAGGGACCCCGGCTCGTCGACCGCCACCGTGCGGGCGACCACGGTGCGGGGGAGGCCCTCGGGCCTGGGCTGGCTGCTCATCTCGGGGCAAAGCCTACGGCGAGCCCTGCGGACGGCCATGGCAGGAGGTCGCCGGCGCCGGGTGCGAGGATGGCGTCATGACCCGCGCAAGCCTGGCCAAGGACCCTCGCGACGTCGCCGCGATGTTCGACGACGTCGCCGGCAAGTACGACGTCACCAACGACGTCCTGTCGCTCGGCCAGGACCGGCTCTGGCGCCGTGCCGTGCTCAAGGCCGTCGGCGCCACGGCCGGCGAGCGGGTGCTCGACATCGCGGCGGGCACCGGCACGAGCAGCGAGCCCTTCGCCGACCAGGGCGTGCACGTGGTGCCGGCCGACTTCTCGCTGGGCATGCTGCGCGTGGGCAACCGGCGCCGCCCCGACCTGGGGTTCACGGCCGCGGACGCGATGCGGCTGCCGTTCGCGGACGACAGCTTCGACGCGGTCACCATGTCGTTCGGGCTGCGCAACGTCGCCAGTGTCGACAGCGCGCTGCAGGAGTTCCTGCGCGTGACCAAGCCGGGCGGGCGGCTGGTGGTCTGCGAGTTCAGCCAGCCCGTCAACGCCGCGTTCCGCACGCGTCTACACCGAGTACCTCATGCGCTCGCTGCCGACGATCGCCCGCCGGGTCAGCAGCAACCCCGAGTCCTACGTCTACCTCGCCGAGTCGATCCAGGCGTGGCCGGCGCAGCGCGAGCTCGCGACGACGATCAAGGCCGCCGGCTGGTCCGACGTGGCCTGGCGCAACCTCACCGGCGGGATCGTCGCCCTCCACCGCGCGACGAAGGCGTGAGCGCCGGCCCGGGTTAGGCCCGCCTCACTAGGACCTGTCGCGCGCACAGGGAATAGACTTCCGCTCGAAGTTCGTGAAGTCGTTCACAAGCGTGTGAGGCAGGCGTGACAGAGACCATCACCGGGGCAGGTTCGGGTGCCCCGACGACGGAGACGGCGGACGTCATCGTCGTCGGAGCCGGTCCTGCCGGCTCCGCGACCGCGGCCTACCTCGCGATGACCGGGCTCGACGTCCTGCTCCTGGAGAAGACGACGTTCCCGCGCGAGAAGGTCTGTGGCGACGGCCTGACCCCGCGTGCGGTCAAGGAGCTCATCACCCTCGGGATCCCGACCCCCGAGGAGGACGGCTGGATCAAGAACCACGGCCTGCGCATCATCGGCGGTGGCATGCGGCTCTCGCTGCCGTGGCCCGACCTGGCCAGCTTCCCGCCCTACGGCCTGGTCCGCACCCGTCAGGACTTCGACGACATCCTCGCCAAGCACGCGGTCAAGCACGGCGCGCGCCTGCGTGAGGGCACCAACGTCACCGGTCCGATCCTCGACGCCAAGGGCGCGATCGTGGGCGTCACCGCCAAGGCCGTGGACGACAAGGGCCGCAGCACCGGCCCCGAGCTGCGGTATGCCGCGCCGCTGGTCGTCGCTGCCGACGGCAACTCCTCGCGGCTGTCCCTGGCCATGGGCCGGGAGAAGCGCGAGGACCGCCCGATGGGCGTCGCCGTCCGCACCTACTACACGAGCCCCCGCCACGACGACGACTACCTCGAGTCCTGGCTCGAGCTGTGGTCCACCGACGACGACGGCAAGAAGGTCCTGCTGCCCGGCTACGGCTGGATCTTCGGCGTCGGCGACGGCACCTCCAACGTCGGCCTCGGCATCCTCAACACCTCCAGCGCCTTCGGCAAGACCGACTACAAGGACGTCATGCGTCGCTGGGTCGCGACGATGCCCGAGGAGTGGACCTACAGCGACGAGACCATGGTCGGCCCGATCCGCGGCGCCGCGCTGCCGATGGGCTTCAACCGCCAGCCGCACTACGACAACGGCCTGCTGCTCGTCGGCGACGCGGGCGGCATGGTCAACCCGTTCAACGGCGAGGGCATCGCCTACGCGATGGAGTCCGGGCGCCTGGCCGCCGAGGTCATCGCCCAGGCGTTCGCCCGCGGCACCGACGCCCAGCGCGAGCGCGTGCTGCAGTCCTACCCCAAGGTCATGGCCGACGCGCTGGGCGGCTACTACACGCTCGGCCGCTACTTCGCCAAGATGATCGGCAACCCCGAGGTGATGCGCCTGGCCACCAAGTACGGCCTGCCGCGCACGACCCTCATGAAGTTCCTGCTCAAGGTCATGGCCAACCTCGCCGAGCCGCACGGGGGCGACGCGAGCGACCGCCTGATCACGGCCCTGTCCAAGATGGCGCCGGACGCATGAGCGCCGCCATGACCGCGTCGAGGACCCGGCGTGCATTCTCTGGGTGCGCCCCTAGGATTGGGCCGCACTGCATGCGAGCACCCGAGATGCGGTCGGCCTGTCAGTCGGCAACGACAACGGAAGGGGAGTGGCACGGCGATGACGAACCCCTACGTCCCGTTGCTTTTCCTGCTGGCCATCGGTGGCGGGTTCGCGGTCTTCTCGGTGTTCGCCGCCGCGATCTCCGGCCCGAAGCGCTACAACCGGGCCAAGCTCGACGCCTACGAGTGCGGCATCGAGCCGACCCCGCAGGCCGCCGGCGGCGGCCGAGTGCCGATCAAGTACTACCTGACCGCGATGCTCTTCATCATCTTCGACATCGAGTCGGTGTTCCTCTACCCGTTCGCTGTCGCCTTCGACCGGCTCGGGCTGTTCGCCCTGGTCGAGATGGTGCTGTTCATCCTGACCGTCTTCGTGGCCTACGCCTACGTGTGGCGCCGCGGTGGGCTCGACTGGGACTGACGAGGACAACATGGGAATCGAAGAGAAGCTCCCCGCTGGCTTCCTGCTGACCACGGTCGAGCAGCTCGCCGGCTACATGCGCAAGAGCTCGGTCTGGCCGGCGACGTTCGGCCTGGCCTGCTGCGCCATCGAGATGATGGCGGTCGGCACGCCCGACTACGACATCGCCCGCTTCGGCATGGAGCGGTTCTCCGCCACGCCGCGCCAGGCCGACCTGATGATCGTCGCCGGACGGGTCAGCCAGAAGATGGCCCCGGTCGTCCGCCAGGTCTACGACCAGATGCCCGAGCCCAAGTGGGTCATCTCGATGGGCGTCTGCGCCAGCTCCGGCGGCATGTTCAACAACTACGCGATCGTCCAGGGCGTCGACCACATCGTCCCGGTCGACGTCTACCTGCCCGGCTGCCCGCCGCGGCCCGGAGATGCTGCTCAACGCGATCCTGACGCTGCACGACCAGATCCAGAACAGCAAGCTCGGCGTCAACCGCGTCGCCGCAGCCCGCGCCGCCGAGGCGGCTGCGCTGACCGCGACGCCCACGCACCAGATGAAAGGCCTTCTCGCGTAATGGCTGAGAACGAGAAGTCCAAGGCCGCGACAGCCGGCCCGACGTCGAGCGCGAATCCACGGCCCGACGCGGCCGAGATCGCGGGCTCCACGATCGGCGACCAGCCCGGCGCGGTCGTCGACCGCGAGACCGGCGAGCGCCTGCCGGCCGCGCCGGGCAGCGTCCCGAGCCGGTCGTCATCGGCGAGCGCAAGGGCATGTTCGGCGCCGCGCGACGGCGGCGACACCTCCGGCTACGGCGGCCTGGTGCGCCCCGTGCTGTTCCCGGCTGCCGCCGTGCGGCCCTACGGCGGCTACTTCGACGAGATCGCCGACCTGCTCGAGCGCGGGCTCGTCGGTGGCGCACGCGTCCTACGCCGAGGCCGTCGAGCGCGTCGTCGTCGACCGCGGCGAGCTGACCCTGTTCGTCCGTCGCGAGCACCTGCCGGCCGTGGCCCGCACGCTGCGCGACCACCCCGGCCTGCGGTTCGAGATCTGCACCGGGCGTCTCCGGGGTGCACTACCCGACCCAGGAGGGTCGCGAGCTGCACGCCGTCTACCACTTCCTGTCGATCACCCACGGCGGCCGCCGGGTGCGCGTCGAGGTGACCGCTCCCGACAGCGACCCGCACATCCCGTCGATCGTCGAGATCTACCCGGCCAACGACTGGCACGAGCGCGAGACCTGGGACATGTTCGGCATCCAGTTCGACGGTCACCCGTCGCTGACCCGCATCCTCATGCCCGACGACTGGCCGGGCCACCCGCAGCGCAAGGACTACCCGCTCGGCGGCATCCCCGTCGAGTACAAGGGCGCCACCATCCCGCCGCCGGACCAGCGGAGGTCCTACATCTGATGAGCACCACCGACCCCCTCACCCAGACCCGCGGCCGACACCGACATCTACGCCACCTCCGGCGCCGACGCCGCTGCGGCCGAGGGCGCCCACGTCTTCAACGCCACCGGCGGTGACTGGGACCAGCTCGTCGACGAGGCCGCTGCCCTCCACGAGGAGCGCATCGTCGTCAACATGGGTCCGCAGCACCCCTCGACCCACGGCGTGCTGCGCCTGATCCTCGAGCTCGACGGCGAGACGGTGACCGAGGCCCGCGCGGGCATCGGCTACCTCCACACCGGCATCGAGAAGAACATGGAGTTCCGCACCTGGACCCAGGGCGTGACGTTCTGCACCCGCATGGACTACCTCACGCCGTTCTTCAACGAGACGGCGTTCTGCCTCGTCGGTCGAGAAGCTGCTCGGCATCACCGACCAGATCCCGGAGCGCGCCAGCGTCATCCGGGTCCTGCTCATGGAGCTCAACCGCATCACCTCCCACCTGGTGGCCCTGGCCACCGGTGGCATGGAGATGGGCGCGACGACCGTCATGACGGTCGGCTTCCGCGAGCGCGAGCGCATCCTGGCCATCTTCGAGATGATCACCGGCCTGCGCATGAACCACGCGTTCGTCCGTCCCGGTGGCGTCGCCCAGGACCTGCCGCCCGGCGCCATCGACAAGGTCCGCGACACGATTCCGTTGGTGCGCAAGGGCCTCGGCGAGCTCGAGCTGCTGCTCAACGAGAACCCCGATCCTCAAGGGCCGCACCACCGACGTCGGCTACCTCGACCTGTCCGGCTGCATGGCGCTGGGCATCACCGGGCCGATCCTGCGCTCGACCGGCCTGCCGCACGACCTGCGCAAGCTCGACCCCTACTGCGGCTACGAGACCTACGACTTCGAGGTCATCACGCGCACCGAGTCCGACGCCTACGCCCGCCTGCGGATCCGCATCGACGAGATGTACGAGTCGCTCAAGATCGCCGAGCAGGCCATCGACCGCCTGGCCGCCAACCCCGGGCCCGGTCATGGTCCAGGACAAGAAGATCGCGTGGCCGGCCCAGCTGGCCATCGGCAGCGACGGCATGGGCAACAGCCTCGACCACATCCGCGAGATCATGGGCACCTCGATGGAGTCGCTCATCCACCACTTCAAGCTGGTCACCGAGGGCTTCCGGGTGCCGCCGGGCCAGGCGTATGCCGCGATCGAGAGTCCCCAAGGGCGAGCTCGGCTGCCACGCGGTGTCCGACGGCGGCACGCGCCCCTACCGCGCGCACTTCCGCGACCCGTCCTTCAACAACCTGCAGGCCACGGCCGCGATGTGCGAGGGCAGCCAGATCGCCGACGTCATCGTCGCGGTGGCCTCGATCGACCCCGTCATGGGAGGCGTGGACCGCTGATGGAGCACTACGGAGTGCAGACGGCCGCGGGTCACCTGACGGTGCCCGCGCAGTCCAAGGAGCCGTATGCCGCCGAGGTGCTGGCGCAGCTGCACGAGGACGCCGCGCAGGTCGTCGCCCGCTACCCGCAGAAGCGCTCGGCGCTGCTGCCGCTGCTGCACCTCGTGCAGAGCGTCGACGGCTACGTCACGGGTCGCGGCATCGACTTCTGCGCCGAGGTCCTCGACCTGACGCACCGCCGAGGTCTCGGGCGTCGCGACCTTCTACACCCAGTACAAGCGCCACCCCAACGGCGAGTTCACCGTCGGCGTCTGCACCAACACCCTCTGCGCGATCATGGGCGGCGACCAGATCTGGGACGAGGTCTCCGAGCACCTCGGCATCGGCCACGACGAGACGACCCCCGACGGCAAGATCACCCTCGAGCGCGTCGAGTGCAACGCGGCGTGCGACTACGCGCCGGTGGTCATGGCCAACTGGGAGTTCTTCGACAACCAGACGCCGGAGTCGACCAAGCAGCTCGTCGACGACCTGCGCGCCGGCAAGGACGTCGCGCCCAGCCGCGGGCCGAGCCGGGTCTGCTCCTTCAAGCAGGTCTCCCGGGTCCTCGCCGGGTTCCACGACGGCCTCGCCGACGAGGGCGTCGGCGCCGGTCCGGCCTCGCTGGAGGGCCTGCGCCTGGCTCGCGACAACGACTGGACGGCGCCGGGGACCGACGGTGACGCCGGCGCGGCAAGGACGAGCACCAGCCCAAGGCGACGTCCGACAAGACCGCGCCGGGGCGGCATACCTCCACGGACTCCACCGCGAACGCGGCGGCCGACAAGCCCGGCGACGCACCAGCGCACTCTCTTCGACGAGACGGACGGGAAGGACGAGCGCATGAGCACCACGCTGACCCCGATCCTCACGAAGTTCTGGGACGACCCCCAGTCCTGGACCCTCGCGACGTACGAGAAGAACGAGGGCTACCAGGCGCTGAAGAAGGCGCTCGGCATGAAGCCCGCCGACCTCGTCCAGATGACCAAGGACTCCGGGCTGCGCGGTCGTGGCGGCGCCGGCTTCCCGACCGGCATGAAGTGGGGCTTCCTGCCTCCGCCGGACGGCGGCCCCCGCTACCTCGTGGTCAACGCCGACGAGTCCGAGCCGGGCACCTGCAAGGACATCCCGCTGATGATGGCGGCGCCGCAGTTCCTCATCGAGGGGGTCGCGATCACGTCGTTCGCGATCGGGTGCAACCACGCGTTCATCTACCTGCGCGGCGAGGTCGTGCACGTCTACCGTCGGCTGCTGCGCGCCGTCGAGGAGGCGTATGCCGCGGGCTACCTCGGCAAGAACATCCTCGGCTCCGGGTTCGACCTCGACGTCACCGTGCACGCGGGCGCGGGCGCCTACATCTGTGGCGAGGAGACCGCGCTGCTCGACAGCCTCGAGGGCCGTCGCGGCCAACCGCGCCTCAAGCCGCCGTTCCCGGCCGTCGCGGGCCTCTACGCCCGGCCCACGGTCGTCAACAACGTCGAGAGCATCGCCTCGGTCCCGCCCATCCTGCTGCACGGGGCCGACTGGTTCTCGGGCATGGGCACCGAGAAGTCCCAGGGCTTCGGCATCTTCAGCCTCTCCGGCCACGTCAAGCGTCCCGGCCAGTACGAAGCGCCGCTCGGCATCACCCTGCGCGAGCTGCTCGACATGGCCGGCGGCATGCGCGACCCCAACAAGAAGCTCAAGTTCTGGACGCCCGGTGGCTCCTCGACGCCGCTGTTCACCGACGAGCACCTCGACGTCCCGCTCGACTTCGAGTCGGTCGCCACGGCCGGTTCCATGCTCGGCACCCGCGCGCTGCAGATCTTCGACGAGACGACCTGTGTCGTGCGCGCCGTCGACCGCTGGACCGACTTCTACAAGCACGAGTCCTGCGGCAAGTGCACCCCGTGCCGCGAGGGCACCTGGTGGCTCAAGCAGATCCTCGGCCGGCTCGAGCACGGGCACGGTGACGAAGAGGACCTCGAGAAGCTCCTCGACATCTGCGACAACATCCTGGGCCGCAGCTTCTGCGCGCTCGGTGACGGCGCGACCAGCCCGATCACGAGCAGCATCCAGTACTTCCGCGAGGAGTACCTGGCTCACCTGGAGCACCAGGGCTGCCCGTTCGACCCCCGAGAGTCCACCCTGTTCGCCAAGGATTCGGTACCCGCATGAGTGTCACCACGAGCCCCAGCGCCGGAGGCAACGCCGTCAGCACCGGTGGTGACGCCTCGATCCCCGCCGCCCGTCGACCTGGTGAACCTCACCATCGACGGTGTCGCGTGTCGGTCCCCAAGCACACCTTGGTGATCCGCGCCGCCGAGCAGATCGGCGTCGAGATCCCGCGGTTCTGCGACCACCCGCTGCTCGAGCCGGTCGGCGCCTGCCGCCAGTGCCTCGTCGACATCGCGACGCCCGGCCCCGACGGCCGCTGCGCCCCATGCCGAAGCCGCAGGCCTCCTGCACCATGACGGTCTCCGAGGGCATGGAGGTCAAGACCCAGCAGACCTCCAAGGTCGCCGACAAGGCGCAGCAGGGGGTCATGGAGCTCCTGCTCATCAACCACCCGCTGGACTGCCCGGTCTGCGACAAGGGCGGCGAGTGCCCGCTGCAGAACCAGGCGATGAGCAACGGCCGCGCGGCCGTCTCGCGCTTCGAGGACGTCAAGCGGACCTACCCCAAGCCCATCAACATCTCCTCCCAGGTGCTGCTCGACCGCGAGCGCTGCGTGCTCTGCGCGCGGTGCACCCGCTTCTCCGACCAGATCGCCGGTGACCCGTTCATCGCGCTGGTCGAGCGTGGTGCGCTGCAGCAGGTCGGCATCTACGAGGAGAAGCCGTTCGAGTCCTACTTCTCCGGCAACACCGTCCAGATCTGCCCGGTGGGCGCGCTGACCGGTGCGGCCTACCGCTTCCGCAGCCGCCCGTTCGACCTCGTGTCGACCCCGAGCGTGTGCGAGCACTGCGCCTCCGGCTGCGCGCATCCGCACCGACCACCGCCGCGGCGTCGTGCTGCGCCGGATGGCGATCAACGACCCGGCGGTCAACGAGGACTGGAACTGCGACAAGGGCCGCTGGGCCTTCCAGTACGCCACGACCGGCGACCGCATCGAGTTCCCGATGGTGCGCGACGAGCAGGGCGAGCTGCAGGTGGCCTCCTGGCCCGAGGCGCTGGCCGCTGCGGCGGCCGGCCTCCAGCGGGCGCGCGGCTGTCGGAGTCCTGACCGGTGGGCGCGTGTCCGTCGAGGACGCCTACGCCTACGGCAAGTTCGCGCGCGCGGTGCTGGCCACCAACGACATCGACTTCCGGGCGCGGCCGCACTCGGCCGAGGAGGCCGAGTTCCTCGCCTCGAGCGTCGTGGCCACCGGCCCCGACGGTGGGTCCGTGACCTACGACGACCTCGAGACGGGCCAAGACCGTCGTCCTCGTGGGCTTCGAGCCCGAGGAGGAGAGCCCGATCGTGTTCCTGCGCCTGCGCAAGGCGAACCGCAGGAACAAGACCGCCGTGTATGCCGTGGCGCCCTTCGCCACGCGCGGCCTCGCCAAGCTGGGCGGCACCCTGATCCCGGCTGCCCCGGGCACCGAGGCCGAGGTGCTGCGTGCGCTGAGCGACGGCGTCACCGGTGACGGCGCGGCCGCGGCGGCTGCCGCGGCCCTCGAGACCGAGGGCGCGATCGTCCTGGTCGGCGAGCGCCTGGCGACCGTGCCCGGCGCCCTCTCGGCAGCGGCCGCGCTGGCCGCCGCCCACGGAGCACGCGCTGGCCTGGGTGCCGCGTCGCGCCGGTGAGCGTGGTGCGCTCGAGGCCGGTGCGCTGCCGACCCTGCTGCCCGGCGGTCGCCCGGTCTCGGACCCCGCGGCCCGCGAGCAGGTGGCGGAGGCGTGGGGCGTGGTCGGGCTGCCCGACGCGCCCGGACGTGACACCGCCGGCATCCTCGAGGCTGCCACGACGGGCCAGATCGACGCGCTGGTCGTCGGCGGCGTCGACGCGGCCGACCTCGCTGACCTGCGCAGCGAGGAGGCCCTGGCCAAGACCTTCGTGGTCTCCCTGGAGCTCCGCCGCTCCTCCGTGACCGCGGTCGCCGACGTCGTGCTGCCCGTGGCGCCGCACGCCGAGAAGGGCGGCACCTTCGTGGACTGGGAGGGGCGCCCGCGTCCCTTCGAGGCTGCGCTCGGCCTCCGCCGCTCAGTCCGACTACCGCGTGCTCGACATGCTGGCCTGCCGAGATGGGCGCCTTCCTGGGCGCCCGCTCGCTCGCCGAGGTGCGGGCCGAGATGCGCCGCGCTGGGCCCCTGGACCGGTGAGCGGCCGAGCGCCCCCGTCCGTGCCGGTGGGCGAGGTGCCCGCCGCCGGTGAGGGCGAGGCGGTCCTCGCGACCTGGCACCACCTGCTCGACCGGGGCTCGCTCCAGGACGGCGAGCCGTTCCTGGCGGGCACGGCCCCCAAGGCCGTCGCCCGAGTCTCGACGGCCACGGCCGAGGCGGCCGGTGTCGCCGACGGAGACACGGTGGCCGTGACCCACGGCGACAGCCGGGTGGTCCTGCCGCGTCGTCGTCACCGAGGGCATGGTCGACCACGTCGTCTGGCTGCCCACCAACTCCACCGGCAGCCGCGTGCTCACGCAGGGCGGCATCGTCGTGGGCCTGGCCAAGGCCGAGGCACTCCTGCAGACAAGCGAGGTCACCCAGTGAGCACCGTGACGTATGCCGCGCAGGCTCTGACCGGCATACCGCACCTCGCGTCGGTGATCGCCGCGGACGTGCCGGTCGTCGACAACCCGCGCGCGGACTTCAGCGACACGCCCTGGTGGCTGCACCTCGTCAAGGCGCTGCTCGTCTTCGTGTTCCTGCTGGTCAACACGCTGCTCGTCATCTGGTTCGAGCGGCGCGTCATCGGTCGGATGCAGCAGCGCCCCGGTCCCAACCGGACCGGTCCGTTCGGGCTGCTCCAGACCCTCGCCGACGGCATCAAGCTGGCGCTCAAGGAGGACCTGACGCCGAGGAAGGCCGACAAGGTCGTGTTCGCGCTGGCCCCGGCCATCGCCGGTGCCATGGCGTTCGTGTCCTTCGCGATCATCCCGATGGGCCCGAGCGTGTGGATGTTCGGCCACCACACCCCGCTGCAGCTGACCGACATCCCCGTCGCGGTGCTGCTCGTGCTCGCCGTCGCCGGCGTGGGCGTCTACGGCATCGTGCTGGCCGGGCTGGTCCTCCGGGCTCGACCTACCCGCTGCTCGGTGGCCTGCGCTCGACCGCCCAGGTCATCTCGTACGAGATCGCGATGGGCCTGTCGCTCGTCGCCGTGTTCATCTACAGCGGCTCGATGTCGACCTCGCAGATCGTCTACTCCCAGCGCGAGCCTCTGGTACATCGTCCCGGCGTTCTTCAGCTTCTTCGTCTACGTCGTCACGATGGTCGGCGAGACCAACCGCCTGCCGTTCGACCTTGCCGAGGGCGAGGGCGAGCTGACCGGTGGCTTCCACACCGAGTACTCCTCGCTGAAGTTCGCGATGTTCTTCCTCGGTGAGTACGTCAACATGTTCACCGTCTCCGCGCTGGCGACGACGATGTTCCTCGGTGGCTGGCAGGCGCCTCCCGGCATCGCCGCGATCGACGGTGGCCTCTTCAACCACGGCTGGTGGGGCCTGCTGTGGTTCGTGATCAAGCTCTGGCTGTTCATGTTCGTCTTCGTCTGGCTGCGTGGCTCGCTGCCGCGCGTGCGCTACGACCAGTTCATGCGGTTCGGCTGGCGGTTCCTCATCCCCGTGACGCTCGCGTGGGTGGTCGTCGTCGCCTTCATCCGCGCCAGCCAGCTCGGCTTCATCGCCGGGCCGACGTTCACCCTGGCCGGCCGGCAGTACCCGCTGCTGAGCTTCCTGTTCGTGGTCGTCGTCGCCGCGGGCTGTCCTGCTGGCCTACTACCTGTGGGAGGGCAGGGCCGCCGAGGTGCGGGCTGCCCGGGAGGCCGCCCCGCCGGAGGAGATCGACCCGTATGCCGGTGGCTACCCCGTGCCGCCGCTCCCGGGCCAGCGGCTCAAGGAGCCGACCCTGGACGTCAGTGACCGTGCCCTCGAGAAGGAGTCCACCCGTGGCTGACGAGCAGAAGAAGGGCGGGCTCTTCGCCGACCTCTTCGCCCCGGTCGGCGGATTCGGCGTCACCTTCGCCACCATGTTCCGCAAGCTGGAGACCGAGGAGTACCCCGAGGTCAAGCGGCCGACCCAGCCGCGCTTCCACGGCCGGCACCAGCTGAACCGCCACCCCGACGGTCTGGAGAAGTGCGTCGGGTGCGAGCTGTGCGCCTGGGCGTGCCCCGCCGACGCGATCCTCGTCGAGGGCGCCGCCAACGACGACCGTGACCCGGCGTCCGGTGGTCTCGGCCGGTTCTCGCCGGGCGAGCGGTACGGCCGCGTCTACCAGATCAACTACCTGCGCTGCATCTTCTGCGGCCTGTGCATCGAGGCCTGCCCGACGCGGGCCCTGACGATGACCAACTTCTACGAGCTGGCCGACGACAACCGCGCGCGACCTCATCTTCACCAAGGACCAGCTGCTGGCCCCGCTGCAGTCAGGGCATGCTCCCGCCGCCGCACCCCATGGTCGACGGGCTCGAGGAGCGCGACTACTACCAGGGCAAGGTCACCCGGGCGACGCCCGAGCAGGAGGCCTGGGCGAAAGAGCACTCGGGCGAGCTTTCGGACGCAGCGCAGGAAGGGCAGAGCGCATGACGGGCATGGGCGAGGCGGTGATGTTCTGGATCCTCGGGCCGATCAGCGTGCTGGCGGCTCTCGGCCTGATCTTCGCCAAGAAGGCCGTGCACGCCGCGATCGGCATGGCGCTGGTGATGATCAACCTCGGGATCTTCTACATCGCCGAGCAGGCGGACTTCCTCGGGATCATCCAGATCTTCGTCTACACCGGCGCGGTGATGATGCTGTTCCTGTTCGTGCTCATGCTCGTCGGCGTCGACTCCTCCGACTCCCTGGTGGAGACCCTGAAGGGCCAGAAGTGGGCCTCCGCGCTGCTCAGCCTCGGGCCTGGCCGCGCTGATCTTCACCGCGGTGGGCCGCGTCCAGCTCGGCCCGGTGCAAGGGCCTGGGCTCGGTCAACGAGTCCAAGGGCAACGTCAGCGGCGTCGCCGAGCTCATCTTCGGCCAGTACGTGTGGGTCTTCGAGGTCACCTCGGCCCTGCTCATCACGGCCGCGCTGGGCGCGATGGTGCTGGCGCACCGTGAGCGTCTGGGGGCCAAGCCCAGCCAGCGGATGTGGTCCGAGCGCCGCGTCCGTGAGAACCGCAACGTCGCCGGCCTGCCGGCCCCCGGCGTCTACGCCCGCCACAACGCGGTCGACACCCCGGCCCTGCTGCCCGACGGCACGCCGAGCGAGCTCTCCGTGTCGCGGGTGCTCAGCGCGCGCGAGCAGGTCACCGTGCCCACCCGCCACATCGACGCCGAGCACGCCATCGAGCGCGAGCTGGAGGAGGGCGAAGCCCGATGAGCCTCATCAACTACATCTACCTCGCCTCGCTGCTGTTCGCGATCGGCGGCGCCACGGTGCTGCTGCGCCGCAACGCGATCGTCGTGTTCATGGGCGTCGAGCTGATGCTCAACGCCACCAACCTGATGTTCGTGACCTTCGCGCGCATCCACGGCAGCCTCGACGGCCAGGTGATCGCGCTGTTCGTCATGGTCGTCGCGGCCGCCGAGGTCGTCGTCGGGCTGGCGATCATCATCGCGATCTTCCGTGCCCGCCGGTCGGCCTCGGTCGACGACGCCAACCTGCTGAAGCTGTAGAAGGGGCCGACAGGTGACTTCCCTCGTAACCATTGCCGCCGATGGCGCCGCGGCGTCCGCGCACGCGGCCACCGGCTTCACGGCATACGCCTGGCTCCTGGTGGCCCTGCCGGTGCTCGGCGCTGCCGTGCTGCTGCTCGGCGGCCGGGCGACCGACGCCTGGGGCCCGGTGTTCGCGACCGCCATGTCGTGGGGCTCGTTCGTGGTCGGCTTCGTGCTCTGGATGCTCATGCTCGGCCGGGTCCGGTAGCGACCGGGCGGTGTCGATCCACCTGTTCAACTGGGTGCCGGCCGGGTCGTTCCATGTCGACGCCGGGATCCTGCTCGACCAGCTGTCCATGACGTTCGTGCTGCTGGTGACCTTCGTCGGGTCGCTGATCCACGTCTACTCCCTGGGCTACATGGAGCACGACCCGGACAAGCGCCGGTTCTTCGCCTACCTCAACCTGTTCGTGGCCTCGATGCTGCTGCTGGTCCTGGCCAACTCCTACCTGCTGCTCTACGTCGGCTGGGAGGGCGTCGGCCTGGCGTCCTACCTGCTGATCGGCTTCTGGAACCACAACCCCGCGTATGCCACGGCGGCCAACAAGGCGTTCGTCGTCAACCGCGTCGGTGACTTCGGGCTGTCCATCGCGATCATGACTCATGTTCGTCACCTTCGGCCGGGTGGACTTCGCCGGTGTCTTCGCAGGGCGCCTCGCACGCCAACCAGGGTGTGCTGACCGCGATCGGGCTGATGCTGCTGCTCGGCGCCTGCGGCAAGTCCGCGCAGTTCCCGCTGCAGAGCTGGCTCGGCGACGCCATGGCCGGCCCGACGCCGGTGTCCGCGCTGATCCACGCGGCGACGATGGTGACCGCCGGGGTCTACCTCGTCGTGCGCAGCCACGCGATCTTCGACCTGGCGCCGACCGCGCAGCTCATGGTCACCATCGTCGGGCGCGATCACGCTGCTGTTCGGAGCGATCGTCGGCTGCGCCAAGGACGACATCAAGAAGGCCCTCGCCGCGTCGACCATGTCGCAGATCGGCTACATGATGCTGGCCGCCGGGCTCGGCCCGGTCGGCTACGCCTTCGCGATCTTCCACCTGCTGACGCACGGCTTCTTCAAGGCCGGCATGTTCCTCGGCGCCGGCTCGGTCATGCACGGCATGAACGACCAGGTCGACATGCGCCGGTTCGGTGGGCTGTCCGGCGCCATGAAGATCACCTGGGTGACCTTCGGCCTCGGCTGGCTGGCGATCCTCGGCGTGCCGCCGTTCTCGGGCTTCTGGTCCAAGGACAAGATCATCGAGGCGGCCTTCATCGGCGAGGGCTGGCGGCCGTGGGTCTTCGGCGGTGCCGCGCTCATCGGTGCCGGCATCACCGCGTTCTACATGTCGCGCCTGTTCTTCATGACCTTCCACGGCAAGCGCCGCTGGACCGAGGGCGACGACGCGGTGCACCCGCACGAGTCGCCGAGCCTCGATGACCATCCCGATGATCGTGCTCGCGGTGGGCTCGGCGCTCCTCGGTCTGGTGCTCAGCATCGGCGGCATCTTCACGAACTGGCTCGCAGCCGGTCGTGGGCGCCGCACTCCGAGGGCGAGCCGGTCGTGCCGGTGTGGCTGCTGATGACCCTGACGCTGCTCCTGGTCGCCGGCGGCATCGCCCTCGCGTGGATGCGGTACTGGCGTGACGAGGTCCCCGTGCTCCAGCCGGCCGGCTCGCTGGTCACGCAGGCGGCGCGTCGCGACCTCTACCAGGACCAGGTCAACGAGGGGCTGTTCATGCGCCCCGGCATCCACCTGACCCGCTCGCTGGTCTTCGCCGACAACCGCGGCGTCGACGGGGCGGTGGGTGGCCTGGCCGCGCTCGTCGGCGGCACGTCCAGCCGACTGCGTCGCGTCCAGAACGGCTTCGCGCGTTCCTATGCCCTGACGATGCTCACCGGCGTCGTCCTCATTCTCGGCGCTCTGTGGGTGATCCAGTGATGACCAACTTTCCGTGGCTGACCGTGGTGGGGTTGATCCCCCTCATCGGTGCTGCCGTCGTGGCCGCGCTCCCCGCGGGGCTCGCCGACCGGGCCAAGCACATCGCGCTGGGCGCGTCGCTGCTGACCCTGGTGCTCGGCATCGCCGCCGCGCTGCAGTTCACCCCCGGGTCCCACGCCGCAGTTCCAGCTCACCGAGCAGCACGAGTGGATCCCGCAGTTCGGGGTCTCCTACGCCCTCGGTGTCGACGGCATCGCCCTGGTCATGATCCTCATGGCCGTCATCCTCGCGCCGGTCTGCATCCTGGCGGCGTGGGAGGACGTGCCCGAGGGTGGCGCGCCGCGAGAAGAACTACTTCGCGCTCATGCTCGTCCTCGAGACGTTCATGGTGGGGGTCTTCGCGGCCACCGACGTGTTCCTGTTCTACGTCTTCTTCGAGGCCATGCTCATCCCGGTCTACTTCCTGATCGGCGCCTACGGCGGCCCGCGCCGGCAGTATGCCGCGGTGAAGTTCCTGCTCTTCTCGCTCGCCGGTGGCCTGGTGATGCTCGTGGGCGTCATCGCGCTGTACCACTACGGACCCGGCGGCCACGAGGGCTTCCTGGTCTCGAAGCTGACCGGCCTGTCGATCGGCACCGTGCCCCAGCGGTTGATGTTCGTCGCGTTCTTCTTCGCGTTCGCGGTCAAGGCGCCGATGTGGCCGGTCCACACCTGGCTGCCCGACGCGGCCACCGAGGCCCGCCCGGCGACGGCCGTCCTGCTCGTCGGCGTGCTCGACAAGGTCGGCACCTTCGGGATGATCCGGTTCTGCCTGCAGCTGTTCCCCGAGGCCAGCAAGTGGGCCACCCCGGTCGTGCTCGTCCTCGCGGTGATCTCGATCCTCTACGGCGCGCTGCTGGCGATCGGGCAGACCGACATCATGCGGCTGATCGCCTACACGTCCGTCAGCCACTTCGGCTTCATCGTGCTCGGCATCTTCGCGCTGACGACCACCGGTGGCGCGGGCTCGACGCTGTACATGCTCAACCACGGCTTCTCGACGGCGGCGCTGTTCCTCATCGGCGCCATGCTCGTGGCGCGGCGGGGCAGCAAGCGGATCCCGGACTTCGGTGGCTGGCAGCGGGTGACGCCCGGTCTGGCCGGTGTCTTCCTGGTGGCGGGCCTGTCGGGTCTGGCGCTGCCGGGTCTGAGCTCGTTCGTCTCCGAGTTCCTCGTGCTGGTCGGGACCTTCCAGCGCTACAAGGCGGTGGCGATCATCTCGACCGCCGGGATCATCCTCGCGGCGCTCTACATCCTGCTGATGTACAAGCGCATGATGACCGGCCCGCGCCCCGACCTGCGACGTCGCCGGCGAGCGGGTCCTCGACATCACGCTGCGCGAGAAGCTCGTCGTCGCACCGCTGATCGCGGCGTTCCTCGTGCTCGGGTTCTATCCCAAGCCGGTCCTCGACGTGCTCAACCCCGCGGTCGCCACGACCCTGAAGTACGTCGGGGTCTCCGACCCGGCCCCTGCTGTCCCCACCACCGCTGACGGGAGCGCCAAGTGATGCCCGCCGTGACAGCCACGCTCGCTGTTCCGAGCCTGGCCCCGCACCTCGCCGGCCTGCCGGCCGTCGGCGCGTTCCACTCCGCCGACGTGAAGTACGGCGCCATCGCCCCGATGCTCATCGTCGTCGGTGCGGCCATGGTCGGTGTCCTGGTGGAGGCCTTCGCGCCCCGCCGGCTGCGCCACACCATCCAGGTGGCCATCGCCCTCGTGGGTCTGGTGGCGGCGTTCCTCGTGCTCGTGCTCGTCTCGACCCGTTCGGCGAACCAGGGCGGCACCCTGCGTGAGGCCGTCATCATCGACGGCCCCGCGCTGTTCCTCCAGGGCGCGCTGCTGCTCATGTCGATCCTGGGCGTGCTCACCATGGCCGAGAAGTTCGGCGGCCAGGGGGCCGACGCGTTCACCCCCATGGGTGCGGCGATCCCCGGCTCACCGCACGAGGCCGCTGCGCTGCGGGCCGGCCTGGGGACGAGCGAGGTCTTCCCGCTGACGATGTTCGCGGTGCTGGGCATGATGCTGTTCCCGGCCGCCGGTGACCTGCTGACGATGTTCGTGGCGCTCGAGGTGCTCTCGCTGCCGCTGTACCTGCTGTCCGGTCTGGCGCGCCGCCGCCGCCTGCTGTCGCAGGAGGCCTCGCTCAAGTACTTCCTCCTCGGTGCCTTCAGCTCGGCGTTCTTCCTGTTCGGCGCGGCGCTGCTGTACGGCTACGCCGGGTCGATCTACCTGTCCGACATCGCGAAGGCGATCAACACGGCCTCGGGCACCATGGAGGGACTGCTGCTGCCCGGCGTCCTGTTCGTGCTCATCGGCCTGCTGTTCAAGGTCGGCGCCGTGCCGTTCCACTCCTGGACTCCCGACGTCTACCAGGGCGCGCCGACGCCGGTCACCGGCTTCATGGCGGCCTGCACCAAGGTCGCGGCCTTCGGGGCGATCCTGCGGTTCGTCTACGTCGGCGTGCAGGCCAGCCGCTGGGACTGGCGCGCGGGTGTGATCGCCGTGGCCGCCCTGACCATGGTGGTCGGGTCCGTGCTGTCGGTGACCCAGACCGACGTCAAGCGGCTGCTGGCGTACTCCTCGATCGCGCACGCCGGGTTCATCCTCGTGGCGGTCCTCGCCTTCGACGTCACGCGGCGTCACGGGCACGATGTTCTACCTCGTGGCCTACGGCTTCATGACGATCGCGGCCTTCGCCGTCGTCGCCATGGTGCGCCAGGGCGGCTCCGAGGCCTCGCACCTCTCGCAGTGGGCCGGGCTCGGCCGCAACCATCCCGTCGTGGCCGGCGTCTTCGCCTTCCTGCTGCTCGCCTTCGCGGGCATCCCCCTGACCTCGGGCTTCGCCGCGAAGTATGCCGCGTTCTCGCCGGCCGTCAGCTTCGGCGGGCGCTCCGGGGTGGCCCTGGTGATCATCGGTGTGCTCTCGAGCATGGTGACGGCGTTCGTCTATGTCCGCCTGATCGTCCTGATGTACTTCACCGAGCCGCCGGCCGGTGAGCCGGTCGTGGCCCAGGTGGCCTCCCCGCTCAGCACGGTCGCCATCACCGTGGGCACCCTCGTCACGCTCGTGCTCGGCGTGATGCCCGCTCAGGTGCTCGACCTCGCGCAGCGGTCGTCGGTCTTCCTGCTCAGATGAGCGCGCGACCGCCGGTCCTGGTCCTGCCCTCCACGTCGGAGGAGCTGGCCCATCGCCTCGAGGTCGGCCTGTCCGAGGTCGACGCCCTGTTGCGTCGCAAGGTGGACCACGACGACCCCTTCATCGCCGAGGCCAACACGCCACCTCATCGACGCCGGCGGCAAGCGGTTCCGGCCGCTGCTCACCCTGCTGGCCGCCGAGCTGGGCAGTGGCGCCAACGCCGACGTGGTCGCCGCGGCGGCCGGTGTCGAGCTGACCCACGTCGCCTCGCTGTGCCACGACGACGTCATGGACGAGGCCACGGTGCGCCGTGGCGCGGCCAGCGCGAACGCCCGATACGGGAACTCCACCGCGATCCTCGTCGGGGACATGCTGTTCGGCACGGCCTCGTCGATCATCGCCGACCTGGGCGCCGAGGCCGTGAAGATCCAGGCGGAGACCTTCGTGCGGCTGTGCGCGGGCCAGATCCGCGACGACCGTCCGACGCCGGCCGGCGAGGAGCCGGTGGCCTACTACCTGCGGGTGCTGGCCGACAAGACCGGCGTGCTCATCGCCACGGCGGCTCGGTACGGCGCGATGTTCTCCGGCTGCGACGCTGACACGGTGGAGACGATGCGCGAGTACGGCGAGCGTCTCGGGATGGCCTTCCAGCTGGCCGACGACCTGATCGACGTCGCCTCGGACGCCGAGGACAGCGGCAAGACGCCGGGCACCGACCTTCGCGAAGGCAAGGCCACCCTGCCGGTCCTCTACGCCCTCGCCTCGACCGACCCGGCCGACGCCCCCCTCCAGGAGCTGTTGCGCTCCGACCTGCGCGCCGACGAGGCCAGGCTGGCGCAGGCGTTGGAGCTGCTCCGCGCGAACCCGGCCATGGACCGGGCCCGCCAGCACACCTCGGACGTGGCCCGTCAGGCTCAGTCGGCCCTGGACCCGCTGCCTGACAGTGACGCCAAGACGGCCCTGATGGCTCTGGCCACCAGCGTCGTCAACCGCGTCGGCTGACCCCGTAGCTCCGCAGCGAGTCGACGGTCAGCACGGCCAGGGCGACCCACACGATCCCGAAGCCGACCCAGCGCTGGGCCGACATGTGCTCGTGGAGCAACAGCACCCCGCACAGCAGCTGCAGCACCGGCGTGACGAACTGCAGCAGCCCGATCGTGACCAGGGGCACGCGACGGGCCGCTGCGGCGAAGAACAGCAGGGGGGTCGCGGTGAGCACGCCGGCGAGCACCAGGAGCGTGGTGTGCCAGGCGCCGTCGGTGGTGAAGGTCGTGTCGCCACGCAGCGTGAGGACTGCCAGGAGCACCACGGCGATGGGGGTGAGCACCAGCGTCTCGGCGGTCAGCGAGTGCAGTGCCTCCAGGCTGACGCCGACCTTCTTCTTGACCAGGCCGTAGCCGCCGAAGGTGCACGCCAGGGAGACCGCGATGAGCGGCACCGACCCGGCCGCGACGCTGAGATAGACCGCGGCCAGCGCACCGATGGCCACCGCCGCCCACTGGAGGGGACGGAGCCGTTCGCGCAGCACCACCACTCCGAGTGCCACGGTCACCACCGGGTTGAGGAAGTAGCCGAGCGCGGCCTCGGTGGTGTGCCCACCCAGCACGGCCGCCACGTAGATCACCCAGTTCGCGGCGATCAGGAGTGCGGCGACCGTGACGCCGACGGCCAGCCGGGGCCGGTCCCGCAGCAGCCGTAGCCAGCGCAGGTCGCGCCGCACCAGCAGCACGACCGCGCACAGCAGCACGGTCCACAGGATCCGGTGGCTCAGGATCTCCCAGGCACCGGCGGGCCGCAGTGCGGCGAAGTACAGCGGGAACAGGCCCCAGATGCCATAGGCCAGGAGCCCGTATACCGCGCCTCGCCTCTGCTCGTCGCGCTCCACGTCAGGCGTCGGCGCGCGAGGGGAGGGACGCGCTCATGCCACGACCCAGGTGTCACGACCCCGGATCAGGGCGTCGAGGTCGTCGTCCGTGGGCCGGCCGCCGGCGGTGTCGACGGCCGCGGCCACCTGCGCGCGAACCAGGTCGTCGTAGGTGGGCCGGTCGACGTTGCGGAAGATGCCCATCGGCACGTGCGTCATCTCGGGGGAGTCGAGCCGGGACAGGGCGAACGCCTGGGTGGAGTCCTCGGCGGAGACGTCGTGGACCACCACCTCGCGGCCCTCGCTCTGGGCCTGCGGGACGAACTCCAGCGCCCCGGCGGCGCCGCGCACGAGGACCTGACGGTCGCTCTCGGGTCCGACCTGGACAGGCTGGCCGTCGGCGAGGTGGACGATCCGTGCCTCCTGCTCGGTGCGGTCCTTGATCAGGTCGAACGCGCCGTCGTTGAAGATCGGGCAGTTCTGGTAGATCTCGACCAGCGACGTCCCGCGGTGCTCGGCGGCCGCACGCAGGATCTCGGTGAGGTGCTTGCGGTCGGAGTCCATGGTCCGCGCGACGAAGGTCGCCTCGGCGCCCAGCGCCAGGGACACGGGGTTGAACGGGTGGTCGACCGAGCCCATGGGGGTCGACTTGGTGACCTTGCCCATCTCCGAGGTGGGCGAGTACTGGCCCTTGGTCAGGCCGTAGATCTGGTTGTTGAACAACAGGATCGTGAGGTTGACGTTGCGACGCAGGGCGTGGATCAGGTGGTTGCCACCGATCGACAGGGCGTCGCCGTCACCGGTGACGACCCACACCGACAGGTCGGCGCGGCTGGTCGCGAGGCCGGTCGCGATGGCCGGCGCCCGGCCGTGGATCGAGTGCATGCCGTAGGTGTCGAGGTAGTACGGGAACCGCGAGGAGCACCCGATGCCCGAGACGAACACGATGTTCTCGCGCTTGAGGCCGAGCTCGGGCAGGAAGCCCTGGACGGCCGCCAGGATCGCGTAGTCGCCACAGCCGGGGCACCAGCGCACCTCCTGGTCGGAGGTGAACTCGCGCTTGGTCTGTGCCGGCGCGTCCTCGGCCAGGTGCGGGACGTGGGCGGTGCCGCTGGGAGCCCCCGTGGACGGCATACCGAGGTCCGTGGTGACGCGGGGAGAAGTGGTCATGCGCGCACCTCCGAGTGAGCGGTCTCGTGGGCCGGCGCGGCGAGCGCCACGATGGCGTCGGCGAGCTCGACGGTGGTGAACGGCAGCCCGCGCACCTGGGTGAAGGAGTGGACGTCGACGAGGTACTTGGCGCGCAGGAGCATCGCGAGCTGGCCCATGTTCATCTCGGGGACCAGCACCCGGTCGTAGCGCCGCAGGACCTCGCCGGTGTTGGCCGGGAAGGGGTTGAGGTGGCGCAGATGGGCCCGGGCCACCGGCGCTCCGGTGTTGCGGACGCTGCGGACCGCCGCCGCGATGGGGCCGTAGGTCGACCCCCACCCGAGGACCAGCACGGACGCCTCGCCGCTCGGGTCGTCGACCTCGAGGTCACCGATGGTGTCGGCGATGCGCTCGACCTTGGCCGCACGCAGCCGCGTCATGAGGTCGTGGTTGTCGGGGTCGTAGGAGATGTTGCCCGTGACGTTGGCCTTCTCGATGCCGCCGACGCGGTGCTCGAGGCCCGGCGTGCCCGGGACGGCCCACGGGCGGGCCAGCGTGGCGTCGTCGCGCTTGTACGGGTGGAACACCGGCTCGCCCTTGGCGTCGGTGTCGTTGGGCTCGGTCGCGAACCGGACCGTCAGGTCGGGCAGGTCGGCGACCGACCGGATCGCCCACGGCTCGGAGCCGTTGGCGAGGTAGCCGTCGGAGAGCAGGAACACCGGCGTCCGGTATGCCGTGGCGATGCGGACCGCCTCGATGGCGGCGTCGAAGCAGTCGGCCGGCGACCGCGGAGCGACGATGGGGACGGGCGACTCGCCGTTGCGGCCGAACATCGCCTGGAGCAGGTCGGACTGCTCGGTCTTGGTGGGCAGGCCCGTCGACGGGCCACCGCGCTGCACGTCGACGATGACCAGCGGCAGCTCGAGGGAGACGGCCAGGCCGATGGTCTCGGACTTGAGGGCGACGCCGGGGCCCGAGGTCGTGGTCACGCCGATGGCGCCGCCGAACGAGGCGCCGAGGGCAGCGCCGATGCCGGCGATCTCGTCCTCGGCCTGCAGCGTCGTCACGCCGTAGCGCTTGAGCCCGGCGAGCGTGTGCAGGATGTCGGAGGCGGGGGTGATGGGGTAGGAGCCCAGCACCACCGGGATGCCGGCGCGGTGCGACGCGCTCACGAGACCCAGGGCGAGGGCGGCGTTGCCGGTGATGTTGCGGTAGGTGCCGGCGGGCATCGCGGCCGGGGCGATCTCGTAGGAGACGGCGAAGTCCTCGGTCGTCTCGCCGTAGTTGAGACCGGCGCGCAGGGCGGCCAGGTTGGCGGCGAGGATGTCGGGCCGGGCGCCGAACTTCTTCTTCAGGAAGGACTCGGTGCCGGTCGTCGGCCGGTGGTACATCCACGACAGCAGGCCGAGCGCGAACATGTTCTTGGCGCGCTCCTTGTCCTTGCGGGACAGGCTGTCGAACTCGGCGAGCGCCTCGACGGTGATGGACGTGAGCGCGACCGGGTGCAGGTGCCAGGAGTCGAGGCTGCCGTCCTCGAGGGGGTTGTCGGTGTAGCCCACCTTGGCGAGGTTGCGCTTGGTGAACTCGTCGGTGTTGGCGATGATCGTCGCGCCCCGGGGCAGGTCGCGCAGGTTGGCCTTGAGCGCCGCGGGGTTCATGGCGACGAGCACGTCGGGCGCGTCGCCGGGGGTCAGCACGTCGTGGTCGGCGAAGTGCAGCTGGAAGCTCGAGACGCCCGGCAGGGTGCCCTGGGGCGCCCGGATCTCGGCCGGGAAGTTGGGCAGCGTCGACAGGTCGTTGCCGAGCGCGGCCGTCTCGGAGGTGAAGCGGTCACCTGTCAGCTGCATGCCGTCGCCCGAGTCACCGGCGAACCTGATCACGACACGGTCGAGCTGCTGAACGGACTTGCTGCTCATGGGCGTTTCGGCCACCTGTTCATCGGCATTTCTCTGGTGCGCTGGCTACTTCTTGCGTCACTTCCATGGTATGCCGCAGCCTCAACGAACTCGGGCGGCACCCGTATTCCGGACAAGGGTGTGTTGATCGGGTTCCGTCAGGCCGCGCGGGGGTAGGCGTGGCGGTCGGTGGGCCAGGTGGTGTGGGTGCGTCCGTCGGGTGCGGTCCAGGTGCAGACGCCGAGGGGGTCCATCTGCACCCGCCAGCCGGCGTGGTGTTTGAAGGCGTGGTGGGTGGCGCACAGGGTTTGGAGGTTGGTGACCTGGGTGGGGCCGTCGGGGTGGCGCGATGACGTGGTCGAGCTGGCAGCGGCGGGCGGCGGTCGCGCAGCCGGGGAAGCGGCAGGTGCCGTCGCGGGAGCGGACCGCGCGGGCGGTGCGGGCGCCGGGGCGGTAGGTGGCGGGTCCTGCCAGCGCACGGCTCCGGTGGCGGGGTCGGTGCGGGCCAGGCGCACGGTGACCTCGGGGTCGGTGAGCAGGGCGACGATGTCGGCCGGCAGCAGCGAGCCGAGGGTGGGGACCTCGGTGTGCGCGGACACGAACCACAGGTCGCCGTCGTGGTCGTGCAGGATCCCGTCGTCGAGCTCCTCGCAGCCGCCGACGTCGACGAACCAGCCCGCAGGCGCGGCGGCGGCGCGTCGTCGCTGGCCGAGTCAGTCGCCATGGGCGTCCGACGGGGCCGGGCCCAGGCAGTCGGTGGAGGCGGCCGGGCCGGAACGCGCTCAGGGAGCCGGGTGCCTGGGCCTGCACGGGGGTGACGAGCTCGATGGTGGTGGCGATGGTGGCGTTGGCGCCGACCAGGTCGGCCAGGGCGTCGGCGCGTGCGGCGCCGATGAGCAGCCCGGGTTGGGCTCGGGCGTACTCCGCGGCGAGGGCGTCCACGGCGCCCCAGAGCCGCAGCGCGGTCGAGGTGGGCAGGTCCGCGACCAGCCGGGTCATGCCCGAGCACTCCCCGGGGCGCACCCACACGTCGCGCCGGGTCCGGGCCTGCTCGAACGCCTGCCCGGCCTCGAGGGGCGCGCACCGGTCGGCGCAGCGCCGCGCCCGGGCCCGCAGCGCCGCGCAGGGCAGGTCGCTGATGCCGTCCTCCAGGACCCGCGCCTCGAACTCATGCAGCCGCTGCGGGGGCGCGGCCAGCGACTCGCGCACCACCGCATCGACCCGGTAGGCCTCCAGCGCCCCGGACCAGGCCAGCGCCTGGACCCCCGGCAGGGCGCACACCACCCGGCGGGCGTGGTCGACCCGGGTGAGCATGGTCCGCGGTGACACGTGCAGCAACGGGGCCAGGCACCCCGCCGCGAGCTGGTCCCCGGACAGGTGCAGGGGCCGCCGGCCCGCGGCGAGGCGCGTCCGCGGCTCCCGCTCGCACCGCTCCTCACAGCGCCGCGCGACGGTCTCGATCGCCGACCGCTGCCGGGCGGCGACCGCGGCCATCACCCGCTCCGCGGCCAGCGTCAGCGCCTCGGCCTGCCCCAACGTCAGGGCGGCGATGTCCTCATCGGTCACCGCGAACAGGGCGGCCGCCAGCGCCGCGGGGTCAACCCCCGCCACGGCCCCCACCGACTCGAACATACGTACTAAACTAGCCGCCACCACCGACAGCCACCCGGCGCTATCCACAGGCAGTCGGACGGGTGAAAAGCAGTGGGAGCGCCGAGCCAGGCGGCATACCGTCAGGGCATGGACCGCCCCAGCCTGCAGGACGCGCTCAAGGACCGTGACGCCGTGCTCCGTGCCTTCGTGGCCGAGGACGGGAGCCTGCGGTCGATCCCGACGAAGATCCGCAAGCGCCTGGTCGTGCTCGACTGGCTCGCCCAGGAGTTCGAGATCGGGAAGACCTATGCCGAGACCGAGGTGAACGCCGTCCTGCGCGCCCACCACCCGGACGTCGCAGCCCTGCGCCGCTACCTCGTCGAGGAGGAGCTCATGGAGCGCCGCGACGGTCACTACTGGCGCGCCGGCGGCACGGTGACGGCTCCGTAGGAACGGTTCGCCCTGCCGACGGCATCGAAGCCTGCAAGACTCCCGTCATGCTTCGGCTCGACGACCTGTGGATCTGGGACTCGTGGGTCGCCGACGACGGCGACCGCTACCACCTCTTCTTCCTCCAGGCGCCACGCGCGCTCGGGGACCCGGCCCTGCGGCATACGGTCGCGCGGGTGGGGCACGCGACGTCGGCGGACCTGGTCACGTGGGACTACCTGGGCGAGTGCTTCGGGCCGGCCGACACCGGCTTCGACGACCTCGCCATCTGGACGGGCTCGGTCACCCGCGAGGCTGCCCGCGAGGCGACCGCGACGGCGACCGGTGGCGGTTCTTCTACACCGCGGTCTCCACCGCCGGTCACCACGTCTACGACCAGCGGATCGGCTCGGCGGTCTCCGACGACCTGCACCACTGGCGCCGCGTGTCCGACCAGCCGGCCGTCGGCGTGGACGGCCGCTGGTACAAGACCCTGGCCAACACCCCGGCACCGACCGAGGGTCCCGACCTCGAGGGGTCGAGCGAGACCTGGCGCGACCCGCTCCTGCTGGCCGACCCCGACGGGGACGGCTGGCATCTGCTGCTCACCGCCCGCGCCCGCGAGGCCGCCCGCAACGACGACGGTGTCGTCGCCCACGCCACCAGCCCCGACCTCCAGACGTGGACCGTCGGTCCGCCCCTGTCCGAGCCGGGCACCGGCTTCGGCCAGCTCGAGGTGCTCCAGGACAAGCAGATCGACGGACGCTGGGTGCTGGTCTTCACCTGCCACCCCCAGGAGATGACCGCCGAGCGCGTCGCCCGCACGGGGGAGTTCTGCACGTGGTCCGTCCCCGGCCCGGGCCCGCTGGGCCCCTGGGACATCGACGCCGCCCGGCCGTTCACCGCCGAGCCGAACCTCTTCGCCGCCCCGTTGGTGCAGCAGCGCGACGGCTCCTGGGTCATCCTCGGCTTCCGGAACCTCGAGCCCCAGGGGCTGGACGGGTTCGAGATCACCGACCCGATCCCCGTGACCCTGGACGCCGACGGCTACCTGGTGGCGTCTGCCCCCTGACGGGAGTCGCGTCGGGGGTTGACCACCTCCGGCCGCTCGTATGCCGCGGCCACTAGGCTGCCAAGCGTGTCGCCCTACGTCGTCGTCGCCGCAGTGGTCGTCATCGGCCTGCTGCTCTTCGGCGCTGCCATGGGTGCCCGGGCCCTGCTGGCCCCGCACGCCCCCACGCGCGCGAAGCTCACGACCTACGAGTCCGGCGTCGACCCGGTCGGCCAGGACTGGGCGCAGACCCAGATCCGGTACTTCGTCTACGCCTTCCTCTACGTGATCTTCGCCGTGGACGCCGTCTATCTCTTTCCCTGGGCGCTGGTGGTGCGCGGCTCGCCTCGGGCCCGCCTCTCTGGTCGAGATCGCCGTGTTCGTCGGCGTCATCCTCGTCGGCCTGCTCCACGCGGCGCGCCGCGGCCTGCTGAGGTGGTTCTGATGGCCTCGGTCGGCCTGCCCATGCCGCGGGTCGGGCCCGGCAGCCGACCTCGCGCCCGACTCCGATCAAGGTCGTCCTCAACTGGGGGCGCCGCTACTCGCTGTGGGTGTTCAACTTCGGTCTCGCCTGCTGCGCCATCGAGTTCATCGCCGCGTCCATGGCGCGGCACGACTTCATCCGGCTCGGCGTGATCCCGTTCGCGCCCGGCCCGCGCCAGGCCGACCTCATGGTGGTCAGCGGCACCGTCACCGACAAGATGGCGCCCGCCGTCCGTCGCCTCTACGACCAGATGCCCGAGCCCAAGTACGTCATCTCGTTCGGCGCCTGCTCCAACTCCGGTGGCCCGTACTGGGACTCGTACTGCGTCACCAAGGGCGTGGACACGGTCATCCCCGTCGATGTCTACGTCCCCGGCTGCCCGCCACGCCCCGAGGCGCTCCTCCAGGGCATCCTCAAGCTGCAGGAGAAGATCGCCGCAGAGTCGTTGTCCACCAAGGGAATTCGTGCCAAGTATGCCGGCCACCGCACCGCCTCGGCGGCTGAGCTGAGCCGCGGCCTGGTCGCGCCGCCGGCCCCGTGCCGACGACGCGTCGCGAGGCGACTCGTGAGCGACGCCGGCGGCTGGTCGAGCGCCGCGAGGTGTCCCCCGAGGAGTGGGTGGGCGCGGTGGCGCAGGCGCGTGACGCGGCATACGGGTTCTTCGACTGGCTCACCGCGGTCGACCAGACCGACGACGCGCAGGCTCCCGGCCTCGACGTGGTCTGCCATCTCCTGGACGCGTCGACGCCAAGGGCGTTGCGGCGCATCCTGATCCGCACCCGCGTGCCCGATGGGTGACAGCCCGGCAAGCCTCGCGAGCATCACCGGGGTCTTCCGCGGGGCCGCGTGGCACGAGCGTGAGACCCACGAGATGTTCGGCCTGGACTTCGAGGGGTTCGACGACGGCACCGGGCTGGGGCTGCGACCGCTGCTGCTGCCGGACGGCTTCGAGGGCACGCCGCTGCGCAAGTCGTTCGTCCTCGCCGCCCGCGCGTCCAAGGCGTGGCCCGGCGCCAAGGAGCCCGGCGAGAGCGAGCACAGCAAGCCGACGGGCCGGCGACGCGTCAGCGCCCCCGGCGTCCCCGACCCCGAATGGGGGCCCCGGTGAGCACCGCCCTCGACGTGACGCTGCGCGCCGTCGCTGCCCTGGCGGCCTTCCTCGTCCTGCCCCTGCTCGTCGGACAGACCGAGCACAAGGTCATGGCCCACATGCAGGGCCGCCTGGGCCCGATGTATGCCGGTGGCTTCCACGGGTGGGCCCAGCTCGTCGCCGACGGGGTCAAGTTCGTGCAGAAGGAGGACATCACGCCGGCCGCGGCCGACCAGCGTGTGTTCCGCTTCGCCCCGGCCATCGCCCTGGTGCCCTATCTCGTTGCGCTGGCGGCGATTCCGCTGAGTCCGAGTGTGGTTGCGGCCGATGCGCCCGCCTCGGCCGTCCTGGTCCTCGCCGTCACCGCCGTCGGGATCCTCGGCACCCTGATGGCCGGGTGGGCGAGCGCCAACAAGTACTCGCTGCTCGGGGCGATGCGCTCGGCGGCCCAGCTGCTCTCCTACGAGCTGCCGATGGTGCTGGCCGTCGCCAGCGTCTGCCTGGCGGCCGGGTCGCTGTCGCTGACGGGCATCGTCGCGGCCTGGTCTCCCTGGTGGCTGATCTGGCAGCTGCCCGGCGCCGTGGTCTTCCTCGTCGCGGCCGTCGCCGAGCTGCAGCGACCGCCGTTCGACATGCCCGTGGCCGACTCCGAGATCGTCTTCGGCGCCTACACCGAGTACACCGGGCTGCGGTTCGCGTTCTTCCTGCTGAGCGAGTACGCCGGGATCGTCGTCATGTCCCTGCTGTTCGCAGTGCTGTACCTCGGCGGCTGGCATGGCCTGTTCAGCGACCAGCTGGGCTGGCTCTGGACGCTGCTCAAGGGGTTCGTCATCGCCGTGGTCGTCATCTGGCTGCGCGTCGCCTGGCCGCGGCTGCGCGAGGACCAGCTGCAGCGCCTGGCCTGGCTGGTCCTCGTGCCGCTGGCCCTCGGCCAGCTCGTCCTCACCGGCGTGTGGGTGGTGGTGAGCGCATGACCGAGCCATGCCGAACCGCAGACGCTCGACGCGGCGCCATACCCGGCATCCTCAAGGGGCTGGCCACCACGGCGCGCACGCTGACCAAGCCGACGCACACCGCCGAGTACCCCGACGCCCCACCGCACCTGCCCCCGCGCACCCGTGGCGTCATCGCGCTGCTCGAGGAGAACTGCACGTCGTGCATGCTGTGCGCGCGCGAGTGCCCCGACTGGTGCATCTACATCGACTCCCACAAGGAGACGATCCCGGCCACGACGCCGGGTGGCCGCGACCGGCAGCGCAACGTCCTCGACCGGTTCGCCATCGACTTCAGCCTGTGCATGTACTGCGGCATCTGCATCGAGGTGTGCCCGTTCGACGCCCTGCACTGGAGTCCCGAGTTCGAGTACGCCGAGCTCGACATCCGAGACCTGCTGCACGAGAAGTCCCGGCTGGCCCAGTGGATGCCCACCGTGCCGCCGCCACCCGCCCTCGACGAGCACTCGGCCGAACCCGCCGAGATCGCCGCCAGCGCCAAGCCGGCCCGAGTCCCTCGGGCGACCCCGCCCGGGGCCACCGCATGACGTCGCTCGATGTCGCGTTCGCGGCCGTCGCCGTGATCGCCGCGGCCAGCGGGCTGCTCGCCGTGACCACCCGTCACGTCGTCCACGCGGCGCTGTGGCTCGTGGTGTGCCTGGGCTCGGTCGCCGGCTGCTACCTGGTGCTCGGCGCCGAGTTCGTCGCCCTGGTGCAGGTGCTCGTCTATGTCGGCGCGGTCGTCGTGCTCGTGCTCTTCGCGCTGATGCTGACCCGCGCCCCGATCGGGCCGAACCCCGAGGTCAGCACCAGCCCCTGGCACCGCGTCCTGGCGGCGGTGCTCGGTGCAGCGGTCACCGTCCTGCTGGGAGCGGCGCTGCTGCCCATCGCCGGGCCCCCGTGCGCCGACACGTCACGGACACCGCGGTCCTCGGCCAGCAGCTGTTCGGCACCTGGGTCTGGCCCTTCGAGGTGCTGTCGCTGCTCCTCGTGGTGGCCCTGGTCGCTGCCCTGGCGGTGTCGCGTCTCCATCGCCCGGACGACGCCTCGTGATCCACCTCGCCGGGCCCTACCTGCTCGCGGCGGTCCTCGCCGGCCTGGGCACCTTCGGCGTGCTCGCCCGTCGCAACGCCGTCCTCGTCCTCGTCGGGGTCGAGCTGATCCTCAACGCCGCCAACCTCCTCCTCGTGACCGTGGGGGCCGCCGGCGCCGACCACTGGGCGGCCGGCAACGTGCTGGCCCTGTTCGTCGTGACCATCGCCGCGGCCGAGGTGTGTGTCGCGCTGGCCGTCGTCCTCGCCGTGTTCCGCAGGCGCGGCGACATCGACCTGGCCGCACCCGCCGACCAGGTGGAGGAGATGTCGCCATGAGCGCGCTCGCCGCCCGCCTCGTCGTCCTCGTCCCGGCCGTCGCCGCGCTGCTGGGTCTCCTGCTGGCCCGCCGCCAGGTGCGTCGGGCGCGGACCGTGGCGCTGGCCGGCTCAGGTCTGATGCTCGTGGCTGCCGTGCTCGAGCTCGTCGCCGTGCACACCAGCGGCGCCGAGCTGCAGGTGCACACCCTGCCGGGACTCGACGCCGGGGAGCTGCGGATCCCGTTGGTGCTGCAGGCGACCGCGGCTCCGGCGCTCGTCGCCGCCGTCGTCGGGGTCGTCGGCTGGGCGGTCCAGGTGTTCGCGGCCTGGTACCTGCGCTCCGACGACCGCTACGGCGTGTTCGCCGCGACGGTCTCGCTGTTCTGCGCGGGCATGCTGCTCGTCGTCCAGTCGGCCGACCTCGTGCTGACCCTCGTCGGCTGGGAGGTGATGGGCTGGTGCTCCTACCTGCTCATCGGTCACTGGAGCCGGCGGGAGTCCGCCCGCCGGGCGGCCTTCAAGGCCTTCCTCGTGACCCGCTTCGCCGACGTCGGGTTCGTCCTCGGGGTGGTGCTGCTGGCCGCGCACGCCGGCTCCTCGGCCTACGTCGCCGTGCTGTCCTCGTATGCCGGCCAGCCGGCGACCTGGCCCATGCTCCTGCTGGTCGTCGGAGTCATGGGCAAGTCGGGCATGGTGCCGTTCCACGACTGGCTCCCCGACGCCATGGAGGGCCCCACGCCCGCCTCGGCGCTGATCCATGCCGCGACGATGGTGGCCGCCGGCACCTTCGTGCTCGCGCAGCTCTTCGACGTGCTGGCCGCCGACGGCGCGGCCCGCTGGCTCCTGGCCCTGACCACGTCGGTGACCATGGTCTGGGCCGCACTGCTGGCGTTCGGGCAGAGCGACCTCAAGCGGCTGCTCGCCTACTCCACCCTCAGCCAGGTGGCGCTCATGCTGTCGGCGCTCGCGGTGGCACCGGCGGACGAGGGCCCCGGCGCAGGCACCCTTCACCTCTACTCCCACGCCTTCTTCAAGGCGCTGCTGTTCCTGGCCATCGGGTGGCTCAGCGTGACCGTCGGCGGGACCGCCGCCGCCACCATGCGCGGCGGTCTGCGTGGTCATCTGCTCATCCGTCCCGCCATGTTCGTGGGCCTGCTGGCGCTGGCCGGGGTTCCGCCGCTGACGGGATTCGTGTCCAAGGAGTACGTCCTGGCCGCCGCCGAGGCGGGAGCCGGCGACGGTCAGGCCCGCGCCTGGGTCGTCCTGGTGGCCGGGCTGCTCACCGTCGCTCTCACCGCGGCGTACTGCATGCGCGCCTGGCTGGTGCTCGACGACGTCGGCGCCGCCGACGTCGCCCGCCACGACGACGACTCCGCGACGCATCGGGGTTGCGTGCCGTCGTCGTCGTGCTGGCCGTCCTGACCGTGGTCGGTGGCGTCGTCGCACTCACGCCGGCTCTGCGGCTGCGCGGACACCCCAGCTGGTGGATGGCGGTCGTGAGCGTCCTGCTCATCGTGGGCGCCGGCCGTGGGCGTCCGACGACTGGCCCGCACGCAGTCCGACCCCGCTGCGCGGCTGGTCGGCACGCGAGCGGCGTTGTTCGACACCGGTTTCGGCGTCGACCGGCTCTACGTCGCGGCCGTCGCGCGTCCCGTCCTCGCCCTCGCGCGGCTGGTCGTCGTCCTCGACCGCGACGTCGTGGATGCCTACGTCCGGGGCGCGGCGCTGACCGCCGGCCTGTCCGGCCGGGCCGGCAACCGTGCCCACGCGCGCGAGCGCGCGGCCAGCGGCCTGGCCTGGGTCGTGGCCGGCGTGGTCGCCCTCGTGCTGGTGGGGGTGGCGGTGTGGTGATCCTGTCCAGCCTCGTGGTGCCCGCAGCCGTGGCGGTCTGGCTCATGACGGCTGGGCGCGGCCTCTCGCACCGGGTGGTCAACCTGGTGTCGACCGCGGCCAGCGTGGTGACGCTCGGCGCTCGTGCTCCTCGCCGTCGTGCTGCGGCCCACGGTCGACCGGTCCTGGGTCCCGGCCATCGGCGTGCGCTGGGAGCTGGCGGTCGACGGCATCAGCGCGCCGCTCCTGCTGCTGACGGCTCTGCTGGGCGTCGCGGTCGTCGTGCACTCCAAGGACCGGGCTCCCGTCGGCGGCACGTCGGCCGCCTTCCATGCCTGTCTGCTGCTCGTCGAGCTCGGGGCGCTCGCGACGTTCTACGCACGCGACGCCGTGCTGTTCTTCATCGCCTTCGAAGTGGTGCTGGTGCCGATGTGGGTGCTCATCACCAGGTTCGGTGATGCCCACCGTCCGGCCGAGCGGGCCGACGCAGGTGGCCGCTTCATCCTCTACACGGCCTTCGGCTCGACCCTCATGCTCGTCGGCATCCTGGCGCTCGTGGCCCAGGCAGGCACCTCCGACCTCGACATCCTCGCCCGCGGCGGGGGGCACGGCATACCGGTGCACACGCAGGTGATGATCGCGGCCCTGCTCGTCACGGGACTGGCCGTGAAGGTGCCTGTCTTCCCGCTGCACACCTGGCTTCCCCCCGCGCACACGACCGCACCGACGGCCGGCTCGGTCCTGCTGGCGGCCGTCCTCCTCAAGATGGGCACCTACGGCCTGGTGCGGCTGCCGCTGGCCTCACTGCCCGCCGGCTTCGCCCGCCTCGCGCCGATCCTCGCCGTGCTCGGTGCCGTGGGGGTCGTCTGGGGAGGCCTGGCCTGTCTGGTCGAGCGCGACCTCAAGCGGCTGGTGGCCTACTCCTCCGTGGCGCACATGGGCTTCGTCGCCATCGGACTGGCCAGCGGCACGCGCACGGGGCTGCAGGCGGCCCTCTTCGCGAACATCGCCCACGGCGTCGTCTCGGCGCTCCTCTTCGTCGTCGTCGGCGGGCTGAAGGAGCGGTGGGGGAGCGCCGACCTCGGCACCGCGCGCGCAGCAGTGCGCGAGGTGGCGCCGCGACTGGGCCTGGCGCTGGTCGTGGGACTCGCGGCCTCGCTGGGACTCCCCGGTCTCGCCGGGTTCTGGGGCGAGTTCCTCAGTGTGTATGCCGCGTGGTCCCCGGCCGCCGACCGCCCCCTCGGCGTCCTGCGGGTCGTCGCCGTGGTCGCCGTGCTCGGCACCGTGCTCGCCGCCGCCTACAGCCTGCGGGTCGCTCGCCTCGTCTGGGCCGGTGACCGCAGGGAGCCGTTCATCGAGGACGGCTGGGGCGGTGAGTGGCTCGTCGCCTCCGCCCTCGTCGTCGCGACGATGGCGATCGGCGTGGCCCCCGGACCGTTGCTGGCCCTCACGCGCGGAGCCGTCTCGACGATCATCGGGGCGGCGCCATGACCCACAGCGCTCTGGTCTCGATCGACTGGCTGGCCCTCGCACCGGTCGTCGCTCCTGCCGGGGGTGCCGTCGTCGCCCTGGTGCTCGACGCCGTCCTGCCCCGCGCCGCCCGTGCGCATGCCCCGGTCGCCGTGCTGGCCCTCGTCGTGGGGATCGCCTGCGCGGTGCCGGGCGTGGGCCGCCCGGCGAGCCAGCCCTGGCGCACCCTGTGCCTCGCGGCGCCGGACGGCGCCTGCCTCTACGAGTCCGGTCCGCTGGTCAGCGCCTTCCAGGTGGCCGCACTCGCCGCTGCGCTGGTCGTGCTGCTGCTCATGTGGCCGGCTGGCCGCCGCCTCGACGAACCACGAGACGAACCAGACGAAACCCGGGGCGGACCCGCGGTGCTGGTCTCGCTCGTCCTGGCCGCCACCGCCGGTGCGGCCGGCGTCGCGGCAGCCCACGACCTCGGCTCCTGGCTGGTCTGCCTCGAGCTCGCCACCCTGCCGGCGATCGCCCTCGTGGCCCTGCGCGGCACCCGAGCCGCCGGGCGCGGCGCGCTGGCGCTGCTGACCACCTCGCTCGTGTCGTTCGCCATGGTGGTGCTCGGTGCGGCCCTGTGGCTGACCGCGACCGGCGAGGCCGTCTTCGCCCCGGGGAGTGCGGGCACGGCCCTGGCCGACCCCCACCGGCGCCCGGTGCTGCTGCTCGGGGTCCTGTTCCTCGTCGCGGGACTGGCCTTCAAGCTCTCCCTGGCCCCCTTCCACGCGTGGACCCCCCAGGCGTATGCCGGCGCCTCCAGCCCGGTGGCGGCCTTCCTGGCGGGGACGTCCAAGGTGGCCGCGCTCGCCGCTCTCCTCGTCGTCCTGCGGCCCCTCACCCAGGCGGCCGGCCCGGTCCTCGTGGGCGTCGGCCTGCTCGCCGCCGTGTCGATGACGGTCGGCAACCTCATCGCACTGGTCCAGGACGACCCGGTCCGGCTGCTGGCGTGGTCGACGGTGGCCCAGGCGGGCTGGGTCATCCTGCCGCTGTCCGCGATGCGCCCGGCCTCTGCCGCGGCATCGGGCGGCTACCTGCTGGCCTACGTCGTCGCGACCCTGGTGGCCTTCACGGTGGTGCATCTGGTGTCCGGCGCGGGCCGCTCCGGCGACGTCCCCTCGGGCCGCACGCTCGCGGCATACGCCGGGCTGTTGCGTGCCCACCCACTGCTCGGTGGCGCTCTCGGGCTGGCCCTGCTGTCGCTGGCCGGCCTGCCGCCCGGCGTCGTCGGGCTGGTCGCGAAGGTCGTGGCCCTGCGCCCGGTGGTCGGCGCCGAGCAGTGGGTCCTGGCCCTCGTCGCCGTGGCGAACGCCGTGCTCGGAATCGCTGTGTACGTGCGATGGTTCGCCGTGCTGCTGCGCGACCCCGGCCGACGCACCGACGGCGCCGTGGATCGGCCGGATCCCCCGACCGGCCCTCGTCGCACTGGTCCTGGGCGGGGCGGCGCTCGTCCTCACCAGCGTGCTGCCCCAGCTGTTGTTGGGCCTGCTGGCCTGACGGCCCGGCCAGGGAACGACCGAACCTGAGGGAACGTTGAGTCCGACATGCACAACCATCTGAACGGGCTCAAGACCGCTGCCCTCCTCGGCGCGATCTTCGCCCTGCTCCTGGTCATCGGCGGGGGAATCGCCGGCTACACCCGCAACAGCTCCTTCATCTGGATCTTCGCGCTGATCGGCATCGGCACCACGGCCTACGGCTACTGGAACAGCGACAAGCTGGCGATCCGCGCGATGCACGCCTACCCGGTCAGCGAGGCCCAGGCGCCGGTGATGTACCGCATCGTGCGCGAGCTCTCGACGGCTGCGGGCAAGCCGATGCCGGCGCTGTTCGTCAGCCCGACGGCCGCCCCCAACGCCTTCGCCACAGGCCGCAACCCCGAGCACGCCGCGGTCTGCTGCACCGAGGGCATCCTCGGCCTGCTCGACGAGCGCGAGCTGCGGGGCGTGCTCGGCCATGAGCTGATGCACGTCTACAACCGCGACATCCTCACCGGCTCGGTCGCCGCGGCCGTCGCCGGCGTCATCACCTCCGTGGCGCAGATGATGATGTTCGCCAGCATGTTCGGTGGTGGGGGCAGCAACGACGAGGACCGCCAGAACCCGTTCGCGATGCTGGCCATGGCGCTGCTGGCTCCCTTCGCGGCGATGTTCATCCAGATGGCCATCAGCCGCACCCGCGAGTTCGACGCCGACGAGGACGGCGCCAAGCTCACCGGAGACCCGCTGGCGCTCGCCTCCGCCCTCCGCAAGCTCGAAGTGGGCGTCGCCAAGGCTCCGCTCCAGCCGACGCCCGCGATCCAGAACTCCAGCCACCTCATGATCGCCAACCCGTTCCGGCCCCAGGACGTCTCCCGGCTCTTCTCGACGCACCCGCCGATGAGCGAGCGCATCGCCCGGCTCGAGGAGCAGGCCTACGGCTTCCGCCAGCGCTGAGGTGGTGGCCCTCGTCCTAGCGCAGGTGCAGGACGCTCATGGTCTGGTCGGCCATCGCGGTCTCGCCCAGGGCGTTGGGGTGCACCGGCACCGTGTTCGTCCCGAACAGCACCGGCTCGACCCACCGCGTGCCGATGGGCTGGCAGGCGTCGTGGCCCTCGGAGACCTGGGAGAAGTCGACATAGGTGCTGCCGGTCTGCGTGGCGGCCCGTGGCGATCACCGAGTTGAGGTGGCCCTGGATCTCGCGCAGGTAGGGCACGTCACCCTCGGCGATGCTCATCTTCGTGAAGCAGCCCACCGTCGGCGGCAGGATCCACGGGTAGCCGAGGATGGCGACCCGGGCGTGGGGAGCGCGGGCGTGGACGTCGGCCAGGGCCTGCGCGACCGCCGGGGCCGTCTTCGCGTCGATCTGGTCGTCGAAGTAGCTGCCGTAGAGGTCCTTGCACGGGCTGCCCTGGCCCAGGGTGGCCGCGCCGGCGCTTCCGCAGGCCGCGATCGACCCGACGAAGACGTTGTTGTCGTTGCCGCCGATGGTCAGCGTGACGAGCTGGGTGCCGGGCCCGAGCGCGTCGAGCTGGGGCGCCACGCCGGGGTACTGGGACGCCGAGAAGTCCTTGGTCTGAGCCGCCCCACAGGTCACGTCCGTGAGGCTCGCGCCCGTCACGGTGGCGATGACATGCGGGTAGTTGCTCGAGCTGCGGGCGCACTCCGGCGGTGCCTGCGGGTCAGGCGGCCAGACGCCCGACCCGGCCGAGTAGCTGTCACCGAGCGCGACATAGGCCCGGGTGTCGTGGTCGCTGCCGCGGGCGCGGCGACGCCCAGCGCCGCCACCGTGACGAGGCCGGCCAGCCCCGTCAGGGCGCCGACCGCCGCGTGCAGAGAGATCCTCATGAGCGCACTCCTTTGTGGCTACCGAAGGTAAGTTACCCCAAGGTAACGAGGATCGCAGAGCCTGCGCGAGGGGACAAGAGGGCGGCTGGTTGAATCCCGTCATGCCCTCCCTCACCCGTCACGAGGCGCAGCTGCGCTCCGAGCTGATCGCCGTGACCCGGATGGAGGTGGACCTCGACCTCGACCGGGGCGCCGAGCACTTCCACTCCCAGACGCGCATCACCTTCACGTGTGCCCGGCCGGGCGCCTCGACGTTCGTCGACGTCAAGCCGGTGGAGCTGCGCTCCATGGTGCTCAACGGACGGCCCGTCGACGTGGCCACGCTGGCCGACGGGCGCGTCGAGCTCACCGACCTCGCGGCCGAGAACGTCCTCGAGGCCCAGGCCGTGATGGCGTACTCGCGTGACGGGCAGGGCCTGCACCGGGCCACCGACCCGGCCGACCACGAGGACTACGTCTACGGTCACCTGTTCCTCGACGCCGGCCCGCGGGTGTTCGTGTGCTTCGACCAGCCCGACCTCAAGGCCCCGTATGCCGTGTCCGTCACCGCACCGCCCGCGTGGCTCGTCGTCGGCAACGGGGCGGCGACCCAGGTGACGCCCGGACGCTGGGAGCTGGCCGAGACCCGGCCCCTGGCGACGTACTTCGTCACCGTCTGCGCCGGGCCCTACGCGTCCGTGCGCGACGAGCACGACGGCATACCCCTCGGGATCCACGCACGGGCCTCGCTGCGTGAGGCGCTCGAGCGCGAGGCGCCGCAGATGCTCGAGGTGACCAAGGCGAGCCTGGACTACTACCACGGGCTCTTCGGCATCCGGTACCCGTTCGGCGAGTACCACCAGGTGTTCGTGCCGGAGTTCAACGCCGGGGCGATGGAGAACCCGGGGTGCGTGACCTTCCGCGACACCTACGTGTTCCGGGGCGCCGCCGCCCGCGACGAGGTGCTGGCGCGGTCGAACACGATCACCCACGAGATGGCTCACATGTGGTTCGGCGACCTGGTGACCATGCGGTGGTGGGACGACCTGTGGCTCAACGAGTCCTTCGCCGAGTACATGGCGCACCGCACCTGCGTCGAGGCCACCGAGTTCACCGACGCGTGGGTCGACTCCACCGTGGCCCGCAAGGCCTGGGGGTATGCCGCGGAGCGCACCCCGTCCACCCACCCGGTGGCGGGGTCCCCGGCGCTCGACGCGCAGTCGGCCCTGCAGGACTTCGACGGCATCTCCTACGCCAAGGGAGCCGCCGCGCTGCGACAGCTCATCGCCCACATCGGCGACGACGCCTTCATCGCCGGCGTCACGGCATACCTGCGCGAGCACTCGTTCGCGAACGGCACCCTGGCCGACTTCCTCGGGGCGATGGAGCGGGCCTCCGGGCGCGACCTGACGTCCTGGAGCGGGGCGTGGCTGCTGACCGCCGGGGCCGACGTGATCTCGGTCGACCGGTCGACAGGTAGCGTGAGCCGCATTGCGCCGCAGGCCTTTCCGGCTGACCGGCCACACACCTTCGACGTGGCGGGCTACGACGGTGGCGTGGAGCGGTTCCGCGTGCCGGTCACCGTGACTGCCGACCACACCGTGGTCGAGGCGCTGCGGGCGGCTGCCGAGGTGGAGCTCGTGGTGCCCAACGCCGGTGACCTCACCTGGGCCACCGTCCTGCTGGACCCACGGACCGTCGAGGCGCTGCCGACCGCCCTGGCGGCGGTCCCCGACGCCCAGGCCCGGGCCGTCGTCTGGGTCGCGCTGGTCGACGGTGTCTGCCTCGGACAGACCGACCCGCGCGTGATGGTGCGCACCTTCGGGGGTGCGTGGCCGCAGGAGGACAGCGACTCGGTGCTCAACCGGACGGCAGCCACCCTGCTGGGCCGCGTCATCCCGACCTTCCTCCCGGAGTCCGAGCACGACTGGGCGCTCGGAGGTGGTCGCGCAGGCCGCGAGCCGGCTGCTCGCCTCGAGCGCACCGGGCTCGACTCACGCGCTCCTGGCCGCTCGCACCCTGGCCCGCAGCAGCGCGGACGAGGCCCTACTCCGCTCCTGGGCCGACGGCACGGGCCTGCCCGCGGGCCTGGAGGGGGACTCGGACTTCCGCTGGATCGTCGTGCGCAACCTCGCGGGACGCGGATGGACCGACCGCGCGGGGGTCGAGGCGGTGCTGTCCCGTGACGACACCCTGCAGGGACGGCTCGGAGCACTCACCGCGCTGGCGGCGCTGCCTGACCCGGAGTCCAAGGCCTGGGCGTGGAGTGAGCTCACGACCAACCGGCACCGCTCCAACTACGAGCTCAACGCGCTCGCGCAGGGCTTCTGGGTGTCCGGAGGGCTGGAGGTGCTCCGCCCGTATGTGGTGCGGTACTTCGAGGACGTCCCGCCCATGACGGCGTGGGTGGGGGAGGACGCCATCGCGAGAGTGGCGACGCTCGCCTACCCCGGGCGGGTGGTCGAGCCGGAGACGCTGTCGGCCAGCCAGGTAGCCCTGGAGCGGGGCGAGCTGACGGCCGCGGTCCGCCGGGCCGTGGTGGACGGGCAGTCCGAGCTCCGGGAGGCCCTGGCGTCGCGCGCGGCCTTCCAGTGACTCGCGGGGCTGTTGGGGTGTTTGTGCAGGTCAACCGGCCTGTCGAGGGGTGCTGCGCGAGGCCACGATGCGGGCGAATCGGCCCCCGCGGCCTTAGACTCACTGGTGGCGAGGTCCATGAGATGTCAGTTGACGTACACCTTCGTCGACCGGAGGTCTCAGTGGAGTGCCAGTCATGAACCGCTTGTGTGAGGGCTTCGTGCTCGGAGAGCGGTACGAGCTCGGCGTGCGTATCGCGTCGGGCGGTATGGCCGATGTCTGGGCCGGCACCGACAGGGTGCTCCAGCGCACGGTCGCCATCAAGGTGATGCGTCCCGACACCGGGCACGAGGAGCTCTTCGCCCTCCGGTTCCGTGACGAGGCCGTGCACTCCGCGGCCCTGCTGCACATCAACATCGCCACGCTGTTCGACTACGGCGAGGACGACGGCCTGGCCTTCCTGGTGATGGAGCTCGTCAAGGGTGAGCCCCTGTCGGTCGTGCTCAAGGAGCGCGGGCCACTGGACCCGGTCCGAGGTGCGGTCGATCGTCGGTCAGGCTGCGCTGGCGCTGGGCGTCGCCCACGAGGCGAGGGTCGTCCACCGCGACGTCAAGCCCGCCAACATCCTCGTCCGGCCCGACGGGCTGGTGAAGCTCACCGACTTCGGGATCGCTCGCGCGCTCGATGCCGCCGGTCACACCCGCGCCGGCGAGATGCTCGGCACGCCTGACTACATCAGCCCGGAGCAGGCCATGGGGGAGCCCGCCACCGGCGCCAGCGACCTCTACGCGCTCGGCGTCGTGGCCCACGAGATGCTGTCGGGGCGCAAGCCGTTCGACAAGGGCACCCCGGTCGCCACCGCGCTCAGCCACGTCAACGAGCCGCCCCCGCCGCTGCCCGACGGCATCCCCGAGGACCTTGCCTCGCTCGTCAACGACTGTCTCCAGAAGAACCCCGCGGACCGTCCCGAGAACGCCCGCGCCGTCGCCGCGCGGCTCGGGGTGAGCGAGCACGAGATGGCCGGCCTGGACCTGGGCCTGGCCAGCGCCACCGACGAGACGTCCCTCGACTGCGACGGCGGACGAGCACCCTGCCCGCGCCTGCCCGACCTGGGTGGCCCCACCCTGAGCATGCCCATCTGAGACTGGCTGGCGGCCCTGGCCGTCTGCTTCAGTCGGTCGTCTGCCAGCCGTGCGGGGCGTTGACGACGACGCGGTCGGCGCGGGAGGACGTGGCGGCGACCAGCTGAGCATTCTTCTCGTCTGTGGTGGTGACCCACTCGGCCGCGGCGTCGGGGGACTTCCCGAACTCGACGTGGCGGGCGATCAGGCGGCTGATGCGCACGTCGTTGTCCGTCGTGACGTACCAGACCTCGTCGAGCTCGGCTCGGGCCATGGGCCAGGGCTCGCTCGTCGTGGAGCAGGTAGTTGCCCTCGGTGACCACGAGCCGGGCGGCCGGAGACACCACCAGGGCGGCGGCGAGCGGTTGCTCGAGGTCGCGCTCGAAGCCGGGGGCGTAGATCTCCTCCTCCGGGTTGGCCCGGACCCGGTGGAGCAGGTGGGCGTAGCCGTACCCGTCGAAGGTGTCGGCCGCGCCCTTGCGATCCAGGGCGCCCAGACGCCTCAGCTGCGCGTCCGCGAGGTGGAACCCGTCCATCGGGCAGGTGGGCGACCCACTCCCGCCCATGGGTGCGGGCCACCTCGGCGACCAGAGCCTCGACGAACGTCGTCTTGCCGGCTCCCGGGGCGCCGGTGACCCCGAGGATCGCCCGGCGACCCTCGACGACCAGGTCGGCCGCAAGTTCGGCGAGCTGGGCCAGGCCGTCTGCCGGCGCCCGACGGTGCGTTCATCGGCTGCGCGAGCGGCGCGCAAGCCCGTCGGCCATGAACTGACGCGCCTGGCGTCGCCAGGTCGACGCCGTCGTCCCACAGGTTGCGCCAGATGGCGAGGTCGTTGGAGAGCCCGGGCGCGACGACGGCCGAGGAGAAGGACTCGAACGTGACGGCGCCGCGGTAGTCGATCTCGGCGAGCGCGCCGAAGAACGCCGGGAAGTCGAGGTGCCCGGAGCCCAGGTAGCCGCGGTGGTTCTCGCCGATGTGGACGTAGCCGAGCCGGTCGCCGAGCTCGCGAACGGGCGTGACGAAGTCGTCCTCCTCGATGTTCATGTGGTAGGTGTCGAGGTGGATCATCACGTTGTCGGCGCCGATGTCGTCGGCCAGGCCGCAGGCGCGTCGCGGGCCGTGTTGACGACGTTGGTCTCGTAGCGGTTGCAGATCTCCAGACCGAGCGTGACGCCCGAGCGGCGGCGGCCTCGGCGGCGAGCTCCTTCAGCACGCCGACGACGTTGTCCCGGCCGGTCGTGGTCAGCGGGTGCCGGCGCCTTGCCGAAGGCGCTGTAGAGCGCGCCGGTGAGGACGGTGCCCCCGATGCCGGCGGTGACGGCGAGCGACTCGTGCAGGAGCTGCGGCGCCGCGGGCGACGACGGCGGGTCGTCGCTGGAGACGTCGGCGTCGCGGGCCAGCCCGCGCGAGCAGGCGGCCTGCAGACCGTGCTGCTCGAGCAGCTGCCCGGGTCATGGCGCGGTCGAGGTTGACCGAGTCGTGCAGCGAGAACTCGAGGATGTCGAAGCCGGCGGCGACGGTCTGCGCGATCGCGGTCTCGCACGCTGGCCGGGCGAGGTGTCACCCACCCAGACCAGGGCGTGGATTCCGAGCGGGTTGGGATGATGCGCCGAGGTGCGCTCAGGCTGCTCGTGGTCGCGTGGTCGGTCATGGGACGGTCCTTCCGGCTGTGATGGATGCTGCACGGGGTGGAGTCGCGGTCAGTCGACGGCGTCGGGGAGGTCACCGGCGCGGGCGCCGGTGATGAGGGCGACGATCTCGTCGCCGTCGGTGTCGACCGGTGCGCCGGCCCGCCACGCAGCGGCCGGCGCGCATCACCCAGACCGCGTCGCTGAGCCGCAGGACCTGGGCGAAGTTGTGGCTGATCAGGACGATGGCGTGGCCCTCGCTCGCGCAGCCGCAGGATCAGCTCCTCGACCCGGGCGGTCTCCTGGACGCCGAGGGCGGCGGTCGGCTCGTCCATGATGATGAGCTTGGAGGTGAAACCCGCCGCGCGGCAGATCGAGACGGCCTGGCGCTGGCCGCCGGAGAGGCGGCGCACCCGGGACCCGACCGCGGGCACGTTGACCGCCAGGGTGGACACCATCTCCTCGGCCTTGCGTCCGCATCGCTCTTGCGGTCGAGGAACGCGATCGGGCCGATCCTGCGGACGATCTCGCGGTTGAGGAAGAGGTTCTGCCACACCGTGAGGTCCTCGACCAGCGCCAGGTTCTGGTGCACGGTCTCGATGCCGGCCTCGCGGGCGTCGCTCGGGGTGGCGGAAGCTGCACCGGCTCGCCGTCGAAGACGATGGTTCCCGCGTCGGGGCGTGTGCACGCCGCTGACGCAGCGGATCAGCGTCGACTTGCCGGCGCCGTTGTCGCCGACGATGGCGGTGACCTCGCCGCGGCGGGCGTGCATGCGTCACGTCCCTGCAGGGCGCGGACCTGACCGAACGACAGGCTCGCGCCGCTCGACCGTCGAGCAGGGCGTCCTGCGGGAACGTCGTCGGCCAGCGGCTTGGTACGGCGGCAGTGGCGGTGGTCATTTCTGGAACCTCGTGAGGAAGGCCGCGAGCGACGACGACGACGCCGACAGACAGCGGTTGGTAGAACTGGGAGACGCCGAGCAGGGTCAGACCGTTGACCAGCGCGGTCAGCAGCAGTGCGCCGATGACCGGGCCGATGATGGTCGCCCGGCCGCCGAACAGGCTGACGCCGCCGAGCACCACGGCGGCCACCGAGTTGAGCAGGAAGGAGGTGTTGGCCGCCGGCTCGGCGGCGCCGACCCGGGCGACCAGCAGGATCGACGGCGATCCCGGCCGAGCAGCCCGGAGATCGACGTAGACGGCGGTCTTGATCCGCGTCGGTGCGAGACGCCGGTGGCGTTGGCCGCCTCGGCGTTGCCGCCGGTGGCCAGCACGTGGGTGCCGAACCGGGTGTGGAACAGCACGACGTGTGCGACGACCGCGAGCACCACCGCGATCAGGAAGCTGTAGCCGAAGATCGCCGATGGTGCCGGTCGACAGCTTGCAGCAGCGGGCGCGCTGATGATCGTCGTCGGCTTGCCGTCGGCGAGGATCAGGGCCAGCGCCCGACGCCGCCGAGAGCGTGCCCGAGCGTGACGATGAAGTCGGTGATCCTGCCCGCGCGATCGAGCAGGCCGTTGACCGACGCCGACCAGCCGCGCCGGTCACGACAGCGAGCCAGCACGCCGGCAGCCAGCGGCCATCCGGCGCTGAACGACCACGCCGAAGACGACCGCGGCCAAGGTCATCGTCGAGGCGATCGACAGGTCGATGCCGGCGGTCGCGACCACGAAGGTCTGCCCGACCGCCAGCACGATCAGGATGGCCGCGGCGACGCAGCATCGACTGGATGTTGCCGAGGCTGAGGAACGTCGGGTTGAGCGACTGGAAGACGATGACGAGGACGACGAGGCCGATCGGCGCCGCCCACGTCGGCCAGGTTGCCCGGGTCGAGCAGCCGGCGCGCCAGCGCAGGGTCGCTGGTGCCGGATGCCTGGCGCGTCGCGTCTGACGTCGCGGGCGGCGGTTGACGGTGGTCACTTGAGCAACTCCGCGAACGGGTCGTCGTAGCGTCGCAGCCGGGCTTGGGCGCCGCGGCGAGGGCCTCGTCGACGTTGTCCTTGGTGACGACCTGCACCGGCGCCTTGACGTTGGCGGGCAGCGTCTTGCCGGCGATCGCGGCCTGGCAGGCCTCCACGCCCATCGCGCCGATCGACGTAGGGGAACTGCGCGACGACCGCGTCGATGCCGCCGGCCTTGACCGCCTCGAAGGCGTCCTTGTTGCCGTCGACGCTGATGACCTTGATCTGGCCGGTCTTGCCCGTGTTGGCGATCGCGCTGCGCGACGCCGAGACCCATGTCGTCGTTGGCGACGAAGAAGCCCTTGAGGTCCGGGCTGCGCGGTCATGATGTCGGTGGCCTTGGTCAGCGCCTTCTGGCGGTCCCAGTCGGCGGCGACCGTCTGGACGATCTTGAGGTTGGCCGGCGCGCCCTTGGTGAAGCCGTCGAGGCGGGCGCCGCTGGTGACGTCGCCGGACGATGCCGCCGATCAGGGCGACCTTGCCGCCGCTGGGGAGCAGCTTGGCCATCTCGCTTGCCGGCCTTGGCGCCGGCGTCGTTGTTGTCGGTGCCGATGTAGGTGGCGATCTTGGCGTTGGCGGCCTTGGCGGCGGCCGCGTCGATCGGGCTGTCGATGTTGACGATCGGCATGTTCTTGGCCGACAGCTGGGCCATGCCCTGGATCAGGTTGGTGCCGGTGATCGGGTTGACGATGAAGCACCTGAAGTCCTGGCCGGCCAGGCCGGTGAGCTTGTCGGCCTGGCCCGGTGGTGTCGGTGATGGAGGTCGCGGCCTGAACGGTCACCTGGACGCCGCCGGTGGTCGGCGGCCTGGTCCTTGATGCCCGACTCCATGGTCTGGAAGAACGGGTTGTCCAGACCCTTGAGGACCACGGCCACCTTTCCGGAGCCGGAGCCGGAGCCGGCCGAGGCCGACCCCGCTGCCGTGCTTCCACCTGACCCGCAGGCGGTCAGGGCCGTCGTCAGACCAGCCAGGCTGACCAGGACCGCTGCGCGGGTGCTGCGCCGGTGCATCAGTGCCATGAGTTCCACATCCTCGGGGAGAGAGCGACCGGCCTCATGCCGGCGACTTATGAGAAGTGTTAGGCATAGATATGCCGGACGTCAAGCAAAAATAAGAACTCTATGGTACAAATATCTTCATCATCCGCCGGAGAGGGGACCACCCATGCCGCCCACCAGCAGCGCCGTTGCAGACGCGCCTGCGCCCCGTGCCGGCGCCCCGGGATCCACGGGCCACGTGCTCGACCTCATACGCCGCTCCGGCGGACTCACGCGCGCCGAGATCCTCGACCAGACCGGGCTCGCCCGGTCGACCGTGACGAGCCGTCTGGCGGCCTTGCAGGAGGCAGGCCTGGTGACCACCGCGGGCGCGACGGCGGCCGGTCGTGGTCGGCCGCCGAGCCAGTTCATCTTTCGCGACGACACGGGTGTGCTGTTGCTGGCCGACGCGGGAGCCACCGGCGTGCGCACGGCCCTGACCGACCTGAGCGGCACCATCCACCACGAGATCACCGAGGCCCTCGACATCACCATCGGTCCGGTCGCCTGGTTGACCGAGGTGTCCGCCCTGTTCCAGCGGCTGCTGGACCAAGAGGGATGCAAGCCCTCCTTCGTGCGGGGCATTGGCCTGGCCCTCCCCGGGCCGGTCGACTTCTCCTCCGGCACAGTCGTCGAGCCACCCATCATGACCGGCTGGGACGGCTATCCGATCCGGACCTGGTTCACGGAGACCTACGCGTGCCCTGTCGTCGTGGACAACGACGCGAACGCCATGGCCATCGGGGAGTACGCCGCATCCCACACCGACCGTTCGTCGATGTTCATGGTCAAGGTCGCCACCGGGATCGGAGCCGGCATCATCGTCGATCGGAACATCTACCGAGGCGACGTCGGCGCCGCGGGAGACATCGGCCACATCCAGATCGCTCACATTGCCGACCGGGCCGTCCCGCAATGCCGCTGCGGCAACTTCGGCTGCGTCGAGGCGTACGCGTCCGGCTGGGCACTCGTGCGCGACCTCCAAGCTCAGGGCAGGGCCGTCTCCGACGTTCGTGAGCTCCTCGAGCTCGTCCGACGTGGGGACCCGCTCGCCGTCAACCTCACTCGCGAGGCCGGGCGCATCGATCGGCATCGCCCTGTCCGACGCCGTCAGCCTCTTGAACCCCGCGATCGTCGTCATCGGTGGTGAGCTCGGCGACACCGCCCCCAACCTGGTCGCCGGCATCCGCGAGTCCGTCTACGCCCGCTCGCTGCCCCTCGCGACCCGGCTCCTGGAGGTCCACGGCGCGCGCCTGGGCCATACCGCGGGGCTCAACGGGCTCGCTCACACGCTGACCAACCACGTCTTCGACCCGGGGCGCATTGACGCGACGTTCGCCTGAGAGGTCGACAAGCCTCCGATCACTGGGGCGTCGCGGTGATCGAGTAGCTGCTGACCCGGAAGGTGGCGTTGTCGGCGGAGGTGATCTCCCAACCCGTGTTGAGCTGGCTCATGACCGGTGGCCCGCTCACGAACCCGCCGGCTGTCAGCCAGTCGATGCCAGCTTTGATGTCGATGGTGCCCGAGCTCTGCTGCGCGCAGGTGCCGGTGCCACCAGTGCCGTCGAGCACGAAGATGATCTCTGCGCCGACGCTTCCGTAGCGGTGTACGGTCCAGCTCTGTCCGTCGATCACGGCGTGGCCGAGCACCGTGCCGCCGAAGGCTCCCTCGTTGCAGCGGCCCTGAACGTCGACCCAGAACATGATGTCGGAGCCATAGTTGTCCAGCCACACGTCGGGGGAGAACTGGTAGATGCTCAGGGTGTCCCGGGGGGAGGTTTCGGCGTAGGTGACCTTCAGCTGTGACAGGGAGCTCACCGGGGTGTCGGCCGAGCAGGTGCCCCATCCGCTCCCACACCAGTTGTTGAACAGCTGCTGCACGTCCGGGAAGGTCTGCACGCCGGTGAACCCGTAGGGCACGTCATTGGCGACGACCTGCCAGTTGCCCGGACTCTGGGCCTGCACGGTCTGGGTGGTTCCGGACTGCGGGTTGACGGGCTGGTTGGAGACGTAGGTATTGAACCCGTTCGAGTTGGGGATGCCGGCATAGCTGTAGGCCCCGCAGGATCCGCCGAGAGGAACGGTGCACTGCCAGCCGCCGGGGCTCGTGGTCGTGCTGCCCGTGCTGCTTGTCGGCGTGGTCGTGGTGCTGGTGGTCGTGCTCGTGGTCGAGTGTGCTCGTGGTCGAGGTGGTGCTCGTTGCGCTCGTGGTGCTCGAGGTGGGCGTGGTCGTGGTCGGGGTGGGCGTGGTCGTGGTCGAGGGACAGGACTTGATGCCGCGGCCATGGCACGCCGGCTTCGGAGTGGACGGCTTTGCCGGGGGAGCATGGACGTTCGGGCCCCTGTTGTTGTCTGGGCGATGGTGACACCAACCAGACCGAGGCAGGCAGCCGCGGTGGCCGCGACAAGACGTGGGGCGATGGGCATCTGCATGGTTCTCCCTTCGGGTGGGACCGAGCAGGCCCTGCGCGCCCGGACGAACCACACCAGACTGCCCCCTCCGGACGGAATGGTGAAGATCGAATGCGCTCGTTCCGGCCCGAGACCCACCACAGGCGCCCGACGGACGCCCGGGTCGCCCGGCTACCGCGGACCTGCAGCGTCAGCGGTAGTTGGTGAACTGCAACGCGACGTCGAGCTCGTCCTTGCCCTTGAGCAGCGCCTGCACGGCCTGGAGGTCGTCGCGCGACTTGCTGGTCACCCGCAGCTCGTCGCCCTGGATCTGCGCTTTGACCGACTTGGGTCCCTCATCGCGGATGATCTTGCTGATCTTCTTGGCGTTCTCCTGGGAGATGCCCTCCTTGAGCCCGATCTCGAGGCGGTACTCCTTGCCGGACAGTCGCGGGCCGGCCTCGGGCACGTCGAGGTGCTTGAGCGACACCTTGCGCTTGACCAGCCAGGTCTGGAAGACGTCGAGGACGGCGTTGGCCCGCTCCTCGGTGTTGGCCTTGACGACCACCTTGTCCTCGCCGCTGGCCTCGATCGACGCGCCGACGTTCTTGAAGTCGTACCGCGTCGAGACCTCGCGAGCGGCGCTGTTGAGGGCGTTCGCGACCTCCTGGTGGTCGATCTTGCTGACGATGTCGAACGAGCTGTCGGCCATGCGGTTCGGGTCCTCTCGGGTGGGTGGGCTCTGGCGAGGCTGCCGGTTTCGGCAATCCCCGCGGTCCTTGCTATCCTTCCACGCGCACCCAGGCAGGTTGCCCGAGCGGCCAATGGGAGTGGACTGTAAATCCATCGCGAAAGCTACGAAGGTTCGAATCCTTCACCTGCCACCACGTGCACAGAAGGGCCTCTGACCAGCGGAAACGCCGGTCAGGGGCCCTTCTTCGTGTCGGCTCGCCGTGTCCGGCTGTGACGGCCCGAATCCGGTGTTCTACGGGTGTCCGTGGGGAAATGCGGGGAAATCTCGGCCCTATGGTGCCGGGTGGCCCTCGGCGAGCACTGGACTCGTGCGGCTCAGCGCCGACCCGATCCGAACCACGGGCCGCCTCGTCCTGCCCGTAGATGCAGGACGCATAAACACGAAGGAGAACGTTGACGCTGTGGCCTGCCCACTCGGCGACCTGGGTCGCGGGAACGCCGGCATTGAGCCAGAGCGACACGGCGGCGTGCCGCAGGTCGTAGGGACGTTTGGCAAGGGGTGAGTCGTATTCATCGTCAGCGAGCACCGTCCGACGGGCTCGGTCCCAAACTCGATAGACGACACCCATCGACTGCGGACCGAGAATGGCGGTGTGACTGGCACCCCGGCCCGGCCCGTGCGGTTGACGAAGAGGCGACCTGCCATGCCGGGCGGGAACTAGCTCCGACGTGGCGGCTCAAGATTTCGACGAGCTCCGGGCACAGCTGGGACCAGTCGGGTCGCGCGCCGGGCTCGGTGCTTGAGCTGCCGGTCCTCCGTGGGGCGCCCGCTGTCGGTCCACCCAGCGCCCGTGGTCTGTGTCGATCCGAGGAGGTGGAGGGTTCCCCAGCCTGCCGGGCTCCCCTTGGAGATCCAGGTTCGTCAGCGTGAGATGACGCACCTCCGCCGGCCTCAGCGCGGCGTAGTAGATGCAGGCGAAGAAGGCCTCCAGTGGTGGATAGATGTCTCCGACTTCCTCTGCAGCAGGGCGCGTGCTTGCTCAGGATTGACGACGACCCGGCGATCGATGACGTCGGTGTGAGCTGGTGGTTTCCCACTTGACTCTGTCCATCGGATTCTGAGTCAGAGCACCGATCTCGACGCCAAACTCAAGGGCGCTGTAGAGCGCCGAACGCTTGCGCGCGACTGTGCTAGGTGATGCTGGTCTGCCATCAAGCTGAGTGCGAGCGCATCGAGCACCGGCCTGAGTCGCCCAGGTTCGGCGAGCTCCTCGAGGGTGGGCGAGCGGCGCACGCCAGGCGATCGCCTCGGTGAACGCCTCGGGCGGCGAAGCAATGGCTGCGTCAGATCCCCTTGCCCCGGAGTTGAAGGCCCAACTCAAGAGGGGCCCTTCGCAGAAGCATTGGATCGGGGCCGCCGGCGGGCAGCGTGGCAAGGGTCGCTGTTACGAGGCCATCCGCGAGCCCTCTTCGGTGTTGGGGGGAAGCGTGTGCCCACTTCGTGTCCACGAAGGCGCACGCGTGCTCCAAGCCAATTGGGGCTGGGGGCCGCCTCGGCTGCGCTGACTGGGAGGCCCGTATTCCGATCGAAGGGCTCCGCGTTGCGCATCCCGACCAAGAGGGTGGCCCTGAACGACTCTGCGAACTTCACCGTGCCAAAGGTCCGTTGGAAGGTCCTTCCGTGGACCTTCCACCGGACCGTGTGGGTCGTCTTGAGTTTGCCCTTGTATGTGCGGACGCCCCAAACCTGAACCTCGAAGGTCTTAGTCGACTTCACGGCCGATCACGCGCTCTGCTCCAGCGACTCGAGCCAGCGGTCAAAGTCGCTTCGCTTGATCCGGAGGTCGCCGTTGGGGAGCTTGAGACACGGAGGCGCCTGTGGCGGCTCGCCAATCGTAGAAGGTCGATCGCGCGACTCCCAGTTCCTCGCAGACGTCTCTGACCGTCAGATGGATCCGCTGCCCGCGCTTGGCCTCAGACATGGGCGCCCCTTCTCAGCTACCGGCTACGAATAGACAACGCGGCGACCGGGGCACCATGCGCGGCACCGGGCGCCCGGGCTTTGTCGGTGAACGGCGCGAGCAGGTCTGGCCGAGTGCTTCGTCTGTCACGCGTATCACGGACGAACCGCCATGGATGGGCGGGCCGTTTCGATGGCAACCAGAGCCAGGGATAGGCGAGCCGTGAGAGATGCCGCGCGTCGATGGATTCCAGCAGGTCCTTCGCTGCGGCGGGGGCGACCGGGATGTAGTCGCCACGCATGCGTTCGCGCAGGCGCTCGAGGGTGGAGATCTGCGCCTCGAGCGGGCACGAAGAGCAGTTCACTGTTGAAGCAGGCACGGGTTGCGTCGTGGCTTTGCTCGATGAAGTTCGCCAGGTCGCGGGTGCCTCGCTCGAGCGCGGGACGTAACTGGGCGAGATCGAGTCCGGGCGCGCGCTGCTGCTCGGGTTTGGCGGATACATCGAGCACCTTACGTAGGGTGTCGAACAGTTCGAACGAGGCTGCTCCGACGGCACGGCCCTGTGGTTGAGGGTGGTGACCCTTTTCCAGGTGGCCTCTGCCTCTTTGAGGGCGTCGGCCGTATCCCGCAGGTCGCTGGTCATGTCCACGAGTTCCCGGTGGGTGTCGAGGGCGACAGGGTGTGGAGCCGATGGGTGGTGGCGATCATGAGGGTGCCGAGGCTGGCGATGTTGGCCATGACTTGGGTGGAGGGGATGGTGTGCTTCAGTTCCTCGCCGACCGCCGCCGCCCACACGTGAAGGGTGCTGTCGAGTCGCTCGCTCAGGCCTTGCCCTGATGTGGCCATACGAGCGCCAAGGATTTCGAGTGTCACGGTCGATTGGGAAGTGCCACCGAGGGCGTCAATGGACCGTTCGGCGTACTGGGCGACGGCGAGGGGTCGATCGCCGTTCTCTGAGGGGTCCGTGCCGGAGGGTGTAGCGGCCGGCGACCGCCAGCCAGTTCATGACGCGAGCGGTGGCGTCGCGCACCGCGTCGTCGCTGAGCCCGTCGACGGTGCCGGGGTGGCGGCGTTCCTGGTTCACCATGTCCGCAAGTACCCCTACCGTGGTGGACAGACGCGCGAGTGGATGCGGGTCGGTCAGGTAGGCGGGGGTGATGTGGATTTCCGGTGTCCAGGTCGGCGGCGTCGATCCGGGGCAGGCCGTTGACGACGTGGGTGGGCAGTTCGCCTTCCCGGACGCGCCTGATCAGGACTTCGCGGCTGACGGTGACGAAACGCGTCGCCTCGGTGACCGAGAAATCTGCGTCCAGGGGTGGGCGCAGCGGGGCGGGGTAGGCGTGGATCACTTGCAGCAGGGTGGCGCGGCGACGGGTGCACGCCCCGGCGTCGTCGCGTCCGGGACCGATCAGCTCGCGCATCAGCCGGTACACGGTGGTGTCGAAGGACTCCCAGTTCGTGCTCGACGGGCAGCTGAAAGCGGCTCAACTCGCGGGCGAGCTGGTCAGCGCGGTTGATCAGGTCGTGCCCGGTGGTGGTGCTCATGCGGCCGCCATCTCCCTGGCCGCGCGCGCCAGCTCGGCCAGTTGCCAGCACCACAGCGCCATGTACGTGGGGCCCCGCCCGGGCGGCACCTGGTCGAGGGCTCGACTGGCCGCCTCGAGGTGGGCCAGCACGTCGGCTTGGTCGGCGACTTGAGGGATGAGCCCGGGGCCGGAATACATTCCGGTGGCGGCTAGGTCGAGCTGTCCTGCATAGGCATGCCAGGGCGAGAACGGGTCACCCCCGCTGCGGTGGTTCGCATCGGTGGCGGCCATGCGAAGGTGCGCCGCGGCGAGCTCGATTAGGTCGGCGGGTGTCTGGTGCGGTGGCACGGGTCTCCTTGAGGATCAGCGGTATGCCGCGCAGCGCTTCCAGCCCCGAGGCGTGGTCGGCGGCTGGCGGGTCGAGTCGCAGGATGCGCGGGGCTGCCAGGTCCCTCTGTTGTGCGACGGCGACCGCAACGGCGTGTCGCAGTGTCTGGGTGAAGGTGCCTTTGGCGTTCCATCCCTGGCGGGTCATCTCGCCGTCGGCCTGCGCGGCCAGCGCCCGGGCGTCCCTGCCCGGCAAGGCCATGAGGACGGGCAGCAGGTCGCGGATGGTGTCGCGCACCGGGTCGTTGGCCGCAGCCAGCGCTGCGCGCACGAGCTCACGCCCGGGCTGTACTGGCCGCGGATCGCCGGAGGCGGCCGCGGGTCGAAGGCGGCCAATCCGGGCGCGTCGTGCTGGGCAAGCCAGTCGGCGGGGTCCACCCCGTCCGGCAGGCGGGTGAGCATGGCCGGGCGCCGTTGCCCGCGGCATACTGCATCGATCCACCGCTGGGTGCCCTCGGTTCCGGCGGCGTCGCCGTCGAGGGCAACCACGACCTTGGCGGCGCCGCTGGTGGTGATCCGGCGCGCCTGCGCTGGGGACACGCTGACCCCGTTGGCGGTGCACGGCCAGAACTCGGTGAGCCGGCCGCTGGCGACGGCGGCCGCGGCGATGGCGAGCGCGTCAAGGGGGCCCTCGACGACCACCGCGGAGGCTCCGGCGGTGGCGGGGGTGGGCGAGTAAAGGGCGGTGGACTTGTCGAAGGTCGCGGTGCGCGTGGGGTTGCGGTACTTCCGAGTTCGCGCGTCGGTCAGGGTGGTGCGGCCGAGCAGGCCGGCGATCTGGCCGGCGGGGGAGCGGACCGGAACGACGAGCCGTTCGTGGAACGTGTCGACAAGCCGGCCGGTCTTGGTACGCCGCGACAGGTCCATCGCGAGCAGCTCGTCCGCGTTGACGCCGCGGCCCAGGAGGTGAGCGGTCATCCCGGCCCACTGCTGCCCGGTGTGACCCACCAACGGCTGGCCACCTGGGACTCCAGGTCGCGGACGTCGATGCCGCGGTGGTGGCGCAGGTAGCTGACGGCGAACGCGTGCGGAACTGTTGTGCAGCAGTACTCCCATGCCAGGGCGTTGATGACGTGACCGCGTTCGGCGCTGACCATCGGCCACCGATCGCGGCCGGCAGACACACGCGCGGCTGGCCTGGCAGTGGCATCCTTGGGTCCGTCGTCCAGGCGTTCCACGGCTTCGCGGAAGCCGAGACCCTCCAGACGGCGGACGAAGTCGATGACGTCACCGGAGGCGCCGCAGCCGAAACAGTGGAACCGGTCCGGGACACCACCGACCGACAGTGAGGGGGTGGAGTCGTCGTGGAAGGGACAGCAGCCCACGAACCCGTGACCGCGTGGCGTCGCTCGATTCCGGCCGCGGCGACAACCTCGTGGATTGGGTGGGCGGCGCGGACACCGGAGATGTCGACTGGTCCGCTGCTTGGCGTGGTAGTGGCTGGATCGCCCGGACCGGGGCGATGCGCTCGATGGGCCGGGTCCGCTGCGCCAGGCTGTGGGAGCGGACCACTTCGGCGAACGCGGTGACGTCCATGTGGACGTCGGTGCCCAGCGCCTGCTTGAACGCCGCTTCCACCGACTGCCGTGGGACGTCGGTTCCCAACACGTTGTACTCGCCCCACAAGGGGTCGTAGGCGTATAGCAGTCCTCGGCTGGCGTTCAGGGGTGCTCGCCAGGAGATGCGCTGGTCGCCGCGCTCACCCCACCGCATCCCGTAGTCGCGGTCG
>CAVPNU010000003.1:0-499370 GCA_963706855.1 uncultured Actinomycetota bacterium | reverse complement strand
CAAGTCCAGCGTGCTGCAGCCAGGCGTATCCTCAGCGCTGACGCGGGGTCCGCCGTGGTCGAGCAGATGCTCCAGGTCGGGGAAGGCGCCACGACACCCGCGACCTCGGTCCCTACGCTGCGCGAGGGGATGGTCGTCGAAGGACGGACCTATCTCGATACCGCGGCCTGGCGCGAGCGCAACCGGGACGCCACCATGGCGAGCTGAGGTTCCCTACGCCTGCTGGCCGGCTACGTGTTCGATCCAGCCTGTTCAACCTCTGGAGCCGAGATCGCCGGCACCCTGGCCGACCACGGAGCCACGGTCGCCGTGACGTACCAGGGTTCCGAGGAACTGAGCCAGGTATCCGGTGGCTGAGCTCACGGGACGCACCAGCGCGCCGCACATGCTCAGCTTCGGCGCCCAGGCGCGGGTCGCAGCAGCGGCGATGGCGTGCTCGGTACGCGACCGCGGCGGACAGTCCTGGGGCGGTATTCCACATCCTCGTTGAACAACTTCGGCCCGTTCTCTGTAGTGCCGTTCTGCGAGCTGCCGCTCGAGACCTGGGAGAGCGTCTGGGCCGGCAACGTCACGGCCACCTACCTGGCGACCCAGGCAGTGACGCCGGCCATGATCGGGCGGCGGGGCCGGATCGACGACACCGCCGCGGTCGGCCAGCCTGCGCAACCACTCGATCTACGGCCTGGCTAAACAGGCGACCATCACCTTGACCGAGTCGCTGGCCCTCGAGCTCGGACCCGAGATCACGGTCAACGCCGTGGCGCCCGGCCAGGTCGAGGAGAGTGCCGAGGACATCTCCGACATCGACCCGACCTTCGTGGAGCGGGCCGTGGCACGCACCCCCGCGGGCAGGCTGGTCACTCGCGTCGAGGTCGCCAACGTCGTGGCCCAGCTCTGCACCCCCGCCTTCGACAGGCTGACGGGAGCGGTGCTCCCGCTCGACGGCGGGTGGCGGTTCAACCGGTTCGGAAAGGGCGGCCGAGCGCGTCGGGTCGTCGGCTCGGCCACCTGTCTCGCCTATGCCGGCTCCGCAGTTGACACCCGCGCAGACCGGCTGGCGTAATGGCGGGACACCATCCGCAACGCTATTGCGCAACATGCAACGGGAGCGACGATACTCTCACAGGACGCCGGCCACGAGCAGGTCGTCTTCTGCCAGGACGCCGCCTCGGGCCTCAAGGCCATCATCGGCGTCTACTCGACGGCGCTCGGCCCTGCCCTGGGCGGCACGCGGTTCTACCCCTACCCCACCGAGGACCAGGCCCTTCAGGACGTCCTCAACCTGTCCCGAGGCACCGCCTCAGCAAGAAGCGCGCTGGCCGGCCTCGACCTGGGGGGCGGCAAGGCGGTCATCATCGGGGACCCACGCACCGACAAGACCGAGGCACTGCTGCGCGCCTACGGACGAGCCGTCGCCTCGCTGTCCGGTCGCTACATCACGGCATGTGACGTGGGCACCTATGTGGAAGACATGGACGTCGTCGCCCAGGAGTGCCCGTGGGTCACGGGACGCTCGCCCTGAGAAGGTGGGCTGGCGACTCCTCCGTCCTCACGGCATACGGCGTCTTCCAGGGGATGCGGGCCTCGGCGCAGTGGCTCTGGGGAGCCGACGGTCTGGAGGGGTGCCACGTCGGCATCGCCGGCGTCGGGAAGGTCGGCCGGCACCTGACCGCCCATCTGCTCGAGGCCGGCGCACATGTCACCGTCACCGACATCGACCCGACGGCGGTGGAGCGCTCTGCGCACCACGCATCCTGAGGTTCGCGTCGCGAGGACCGTGGGCGATCTGGTGACGGGCTCCCTGGACGTCTACGCCCCCTGCGCGCTCGGCGGCGCACTGAGTCGCGAGACGGTCACGGATCTCAAGGCGCAGGTGGTCTGTGGTGCGGCCAACAACCAGCTGGCCGAGCTGGACGTGGCGGACCAGCTTCGGCGCCAGGGCATCCTCTATGCGCCCGACTACCTCGTCAACGCCGGTGGCGTGATCCAAGTCGAGGACGAGCGCCACGGCTTCGACTTCGAGCGGGCCAAGGCGAAGGCCTCGCAGATCTTCGACACGGCGTTGTCGGTCTTCGCGCTCGCTGACGAGCAGAGTGTGTCGCCGGCCGTCGCGGCCGACCGGCTCGCCGAGCAGCGCATGAGTGAGGCCAAGTCACGGCACTCGGCCATGGTGGCCTGAGGCCCTCCTGGTCGCCGCCTGAGGGCGCCAGCCGCCTGTCGGCTGGCGCGCCCTCAGGTGACGCGCCCCGGCGGGTGATGGATCGGCCCGGTCAGCTCCGACAGCCGCTCACCATCCCCTCCCCAAGCCACCGCGATGATCTCAGCGGCGATGCTGATGGCGGTCTCCTCAGGCGTACGTCCGCCCAGATCGAGGCCGATCGGGCTGCACAGCCGGGCCAGCTGGCTGTCCGTGAGCCCCTCCGCCCGAAGCTGCGCCAGACGGTCGTCGTGCGTGCGTCGTGACCCCATCGCACCGACGTAGGCAACGTCGGGCAGACGCAGCGCCTGGCTCAGCAGCGGAACATCGAACTTCGGGTCGTGGGTCAGGACGCACAGCACCGTGCGGGCGTCGACCCTCCCCTGCTCGGCCTCTGTGGCCAAGTAGCGGTGCGGCCAGTCGACGACCACCTCGTGAGCCGAGGGGAACCTCGCCGCCGTCGCGAAGACCCGCCGGGCATCACAGACGGTGACCCGGTATCCGAGGAACGCACCGACCGAGGCTACGGCCGCAGCGAAGTCGATCGCGCCGAACACGATCATTCGGGGAGCCGGCGTCATCGAGCAGACGAACACCCGCATGCCCTCGCCCCGCCGCTCCCCCTCGGGTCCGTAGGTCAGCGTCTCCGTCCGGCCAGCCGCAAGGAGCCCCTGGGCGTCGTCACCCACCGCCTGGTCGGCTCGTGGGGAGCCGAGTGTCCCGGAGACCGGCCGGTCACTGTCCGGAGGACGGACCACGAGGCGCAGTCCCACGCGCGAGGGATCGTGGTGTTCGACGACCGTCGCGACGGCCACCGGGCGGTGCCCCCTGACGTCAGCAACCACCTCGTCGAGATCCTGAAACGAGTCCCGGTCGACCACCTCGACGAATACGTCGAGGATGCCGCCACAGGTCAGGCCCACCGCCATGGCATCGTCGTCGCTGACTCCATAGCGCTCCAGCGACGCAGGCGAGCCGGCCAGGGCCTCCTGCGCACGCTGGTAGACAGCACTCTCGACGCACCCGCCCGAGACACTGCCCACCGCTTGCCCATCGGGCCCGACGAGCATGCTCGCGCCCGCAGGCCGGGGAGCCGAACGGAACGTCGAGACGACCGTGCCGACTGCGACACGTTCGCCGGCCTCCCACCATGCCGAGAGCTGGTCCAAGACGTCACGCACGAGCAAGCTCTCCCGTCAGGGCTTCGAGGGCGGACAGCGTATGACCGGCGACGAGCCGGTCCACATGGGGAAGCGCAGCAGCCATGCCGGCCTGCACGGGCTCATAGCCGGGCTTGCCCCGGTGCGGGTTGACCCAGATGACCCGGTGAGATAGCCGGTGTAGGTGCCTCATAGCGGCGGCGAGCTCGGAGGTGTCACCTCGCTCCAGGCCGTCGCTGAACACGATGACCACAGCTCCTCTCACCATGGCGCTCTGACCCCATGCGCGCAGGAACGTGGTGAGCCCTTCGCCCAGCCGAGTGCCCCCCTGCCAGTCGGGGACGGCGTCGCCGGCCAGCTCCACTGCGACGTCCGGGTCACGGGTCCGCAGCGGTCCGCTGACACGGGTCAGGCGCGTCCCGAGGGTGAACACCTCGACCGTCCGAGGGGAGGATGCCATCACTCGGTGCGCAAGCCGCAGAAAGCTCTCGGCGTAGGCGCTCATGGATCCCGAGACGTCGATGAGGAGCACGACGCGACGTGCTTTGGAGCCGCGGCGACGATGCCGCATCCGTACCGGCTCGCCCCACCGGCGGAGCTCCTGGCGCAGGGTGTGGGGCAGGTCGACCGGCCCGCGTCGCGCCCGCTGCCAGCGGGCGGCCCTGCGCCGAGGAGGAGTCACGCTCAGAGCGGAGAGGAAGCGGGCGAGCTCATCGCGCTCGCTGCCGCCGAGGGAGCCCAGGTCGCGTCGCCGCAACACCTCGCGTCGGCTGGCCAGAGCCCTGCCGGTGATGGCCTCCTCGACGTCCGACGTGCTCTCATCACCGGGTGCCACTCTGCTCATGCTCGGTTGGGGTCCGGCGGTCTCCGGTTCGCCGTGTACTGGCCCGAACCAGACTGCGAACACCAGGTCGAAGACGGGGATGTCTTCCATCCGGCTGCACAGAGACCCGCGTCCGGCCCAGTAGAGGGCGTGGGGCTCGCCGGTCCCCAGGGCAACGCACGCCTCGAGGAACATCTGGCTGTGCGTCGAGGTCACCCTCAGTCCAGCGTGCCGCAGCGCGCGGACGAAGCGCGTGACGAGCTCGTCCGCAGGCGGCTCGTGCCAGCGGGGTTCCTCGCTGCGCATCCGTGGTTCTTTGCTACGCATCCGTCATCCGGCCAGGAGCTCGTCCAGGCACCCTCGCACCTTATCCGCGTCCTCGCGGTGCTTCAGGAGCGAGCCCAGCGTCATCGAGGCGGACCGACGGTCGAGCCCGGTGGCGCCGAGGGCGTGCAACGCTCGCGCCCAGTCGACGCTCTCGGCGACGCCGGGCGGCTTCGTCAAGGCCCAATCGGCGCGCAACCGCTGCACGATGGTCGCCACCTGAGCAGCGAGGGCGGCGCCCCCTTCAGGACAGCGAGCGCGGACAATCGCTATCTCGCGGTCCAGCTCGGGATGGTCGATCCAGTGGAACAGGCAGCGTCGCCGCAACGCGTCGTGGAGCTCGCGAGTGCGGTTCGAGGTCATCACGACGACAGGGGGCACTGCGGCCCTCACGGTGCCCAGCTCGGGGATGGTCACCTGGTATGCCGACAACACCTCCAGGAGGAACGCCTCGAACTCGTCGTCGGCTCGGTCCACCTCGTCGATCAGGAGCACCGCGGGTGACTCCCGAAGCGCCCGCAGCACCGGCCTCGACACGAGGAACTCCTCGGTGAACAGGGACCGGGTCAACGAGCCGGCATCGTGCATCGGGGTGCCACCGTCCCCGGAGCGCATCGCCTCCATGGCTCGCAGGTAGAGGATCTGTCGGGCGAAGTCCCAGTCGTACAGCGCCTGAGAGGCGTCGATCCCCTCATAGCACTGGAGCCGGATCAGCGGAACCTCGAGAACCCTCGCGAGCGCCTCGGCGAAGGCGGTCTTGCCTGTGCCCGGCTCACCCTCGAGCAGCAGAGGGCGGCGGAGCCGTAGTGCCAGCAGGCCAACAGTGGCCAGACCCTCGTCGGCGAGATAGCACTCGCGCTCGAGGCGGCCGGCCAGGTCCTGCGCCGACTGGACTGAGCGCACTGTCGCCTCCTCCTCGGGTTTCGCCCCGTAGGGCGAAATCAGTGAGGTGGCTGGCGCCGCCCCTGCATCGTTCCCTGGTCGGGTGGCGGTCACGCCACCCTCTCGGGCGGCGCGGGCTTGCCTCCCAGAGCGCGGCTCACCTGGGCCGTCGCGTCCAGCAACAACGGGACGTGCCTGGCGAGCTCGTCGGCAGAGAGCCGACTTGTCGGCACCGAGATGCTCAGTGCTGCCGCCACAGCGCCCGCTGGGCCGAAGACGGGCGCCGCGATGCAGCGGATGGAGTCCTCGTGCTCACGCTCGTCCCAGCCCCAGCCCACCTGCCTGATCTCCTTGGCCGCCTGGACCATCTCCTCGCGGGAGGTGATGGTGTTCTCGGTAAAACGCCGCATGGTCATCTCAGGCCACGCAGCGGGATCGGTGTAAGCCAGCAGGACCTTGCCTACTCCCGTGCAGTAGGCGTCGGCTCTGGCACCCACCTGCGAGTACATGCGCACGGGGTGGATGCTCTCCACCTTGTCGACGTAGACCACCTGGGCTCCGTCCCGCACGGCGAGGTGGATCGTCTCGCCAGTCGCGGCCCCGAGCCGCTCAAGCTGCGCGCGGGCGACCTGACGGATATCGAGCTCATCCAGGAGCGTCTGGCTCAGTTCGACCAGCCGCAGCCCGAGCACGAACTCGGGCGGGTCTCCGCGTCGCTGCACGAAACCGTGCTTCTCCAAGGTCTGCAGCAGCCGCAAGGCGGTCGACTTGTGGATGTCGAACTTCTCGGCGAGCGGGCCGAGTCGCTTAGGGCCGCTCCCTAGTTCGGCGAGGAGGAGCAATGCGCGGTCCAAGCTCTGTGTCACAGCGTGCTCACTCCCGGTAGACGGTCCTGTCCCACCAAGCATGGCACCAGTGGCACCCGGAACGGCAGCGTCAGACCGTGCAGCAGCGTGCGGTTGGCCGTCACCGCACCCCCTGACTGGCAAGACTCTGCGCCGCGAAGCACTCGACCGCGTGGTCCTCTTGCGTGGGCGCCAGGCGTGGTTCCTCGACCCGGCAGCGGTCATGCACCAACGGGCACCGGTCCTGGAACGAACATCCCACGGGCAGGTTGGCCGCACTCGGCGTCTCCCCGGACAAGCGCGCACGAGGGCCCCTCTTGCGTGGGTCGGGCACTGGCGCCGCCGCCAAGAGAGCTCGCGTGTAAGGGTGCTGAGGCGCACGGAAGAGCTGCTCGGTGGGAGCCACCTCGACGATCCGGCCGAGGTACATCACGGCCACACGGTGCGCCAGACGGCGGACCGTGACGAGATCGTGGCTGATGAACAGGTAACCCACCTGGCGATCCTGCTGGAGCTCTTTCAACAAGGCGATGACCCTCGAGCGGACGGACTGGTCCAGGCTCGCAGTGGGTTCGTCCAACACGACCAGCGCGGGGTCACAGATGAGCGCACGAGCAATGGCTACGCGTTGCTGCTGGCCGCCTGAGAGCTCCTTGGGACGCCGGTCCCGATACTCGGGTCCCAGGCCCACGGTGCGCAGCGCGCGGTCGACCCGCCCGACCACATCGGTCCCGTCCATGAGCAGACGCACCGGCTCGGCGAGAGTCTGCGCCACGGTGAACCGGGGGTCGAGCGATTGGTCGGGATGCTGGAAGACCATCTGGATCTTGCGCCGCAGCTCTCGGTCGTGACGGGCCCCACGGACTTCGTGGCCGTCCAGCTCCACGGTCCCCGCAGTGGGCGCTGCCAGCCCGACGACGACACGCGCCGTGGAGGACTTGCCGCATCCGGACTCTCCGACGAGGGCAAGCGTCTCGCCCGGGGCGACATCGAGGTCCACCCCCCGGACCGCCGGCAGAGCGGTTCGGCCCGAGCCGTAGGTCTTTTCGAGGTTACGAACGCGAAGTAGTGACAACTGGAATCTCCCGTCCAAGGAAGCACGAGTAGTGATGGCGCTCGCCTGCGGGAAACAGAGGCGGGTACTCCTGACAAGCGTCGAAGACGTGCGGGCAACGGTGTGCGAAGCGGCAGCCGGGGAGGGAGAAGTCGACTCCCTTCTCCTCGGCGACGACGGGCTCGTCCACCGCGTCAACCCCCGCCTTCCCTGTCGGTACCTCGGCGAGGGACGCAAGCAAGAACTCGCTGTAGGGGTGGCGCGGCCGCTCGAAGAGCTCGACCGTCTCCGCGGTCTCCATCACCTGACCTGCGAAGAGAACTGCCACGCGGTCGCACATCTCGGCAACTGCCGCCAGGTCGTGCGTGATGAACAGGACACCCGCGCCAGTCTCCTCGACGAGGTCACGCAGCAAGTCGAAGATCTGCGCCTGGACGGTGACGTCGAGACCGGTCGTGGGTTCGTCGGCGATCAGCACTCTGGGCCGGAAGGCCAGCGCCATGGCGATCACGGCACGTTGGCACATGCCTCCCGAGAGCTGGTGCGGGTACGCCCGAGCAACCCGCTCGGCGCCGGGGATACCGACCCTGCCCAAGAGCCGCACAGCCTCGGCCTCGGCCTCGCGGCGCGGCATCCCCCTCACGGCCATCAGTACTCGCCGAATCTGGTGGCCGATGCGCAAGGTCGGGTTGAGGGCGGCGCGGGCGTTCTGGAAGACCATCGTGATGTCACCGGTGCGCCGATGGACCGTGCCGTCCGAGCCGGACAACAGTGGCATACCGTCGAGCTTCGCCTCCCCGCCTCGCACCTCGACCGCCGGCGGCAGCAAGCCCAGCAGCGCCAGGGACGCCATCGTCTTGCCCGAGCCGGACTCGCCAACAAGGCCGACGATCTCACCAGGCTCCAGGGTGAGGCTCAGGTCGCGCACCAAGAGCTCTGCGTGGTGCCGGAGGCCAAGGCTGAGGCCGTTGACCGAAAGGAGCGTCATCGCGGACTCCCTTGAAGGTCGTCGCCAACCATCTGAAAGGCCAAGGCGAGTATGACGATCAACCCGCCCGGGACAAGAGCCGTCCACCAGGCTCCGGTGAGGACGTCATTCGCCCCCTCGGCCACCATGACACCCCATTCGGCGGTGGGTGGCTGGATGCCGACACCGAGGAACGCCAGTCCGGCGACGTCCAGAATGGCCCAGCCTGCGACCAGCGTGGCCTGCGTATAAGCCGGACCCAGCGAGTTCGGCAGGACGTGCCGCAGCGCGATCCGCCAGCGTCGGTTGCCCGACAACGTGGCGGCATCGACGTACTCGCGTTCACGTTCTGCCAGCGCCCGGGCCCTCGTCAGACGAACGAAGTACGGGGAGTAGGCGACCGCTACGGCCACGACCACATTGGGGACACCGTCACCCAGGACTGCGACAATGATGAGGGCCAGAACGAAGGCCGGGAAGGCGAGGATGATGTCCGTGACTCGCATGATGATCTCGTCGACGATCCCTCCCGCGTATCCGGCCACCACGCCGACTAGCGAGCCGACGGTCGCCGCACTGACGGCGATGACGACCCCGACGGCAAGGTCCATCCTCGTCCCGATGACTGCACGGGCGAGCACGTCACGACCGAACCGGTCGGTGCCGAGGAGGTGACTGGCGTTGGGACCGGTCAGAGCGTCGGCGGCAGAGGTCCGCAGCGGGTCGCCGACGAACATCGGGCCTACCAGAGCGACGAGCACGTAGAGAGCGAGCAGGACCAGTCCCGCGAAGGCCATCGGGTGCTTACGTGGGTCAGCGATCCCGCGGATCTGTCGCGGCCCGCTCCTGAAGACCCTTACCGTGTCGACGAGCGCCATCAGCTCGGCTTCCTTCCCAGTCGGATTCGCGGGTCCAAGAGCCCGTAGCCGATGTCGATGACCACATTGAGCAGCACATAGAGCACTCCGACAAAGATGACGAAGCCTTGGAGCGCGTCGAGGTCATGGTTCTTGATGGCCAGGTCCGCATAGCGCCCGACCCCTGGCCAGGAGAACAGGGTCTCGACGATGATGTTGCCGCCGAGCATGTAGCCGAACACGATGCCGATAGCAGTGATCACAGGCAGCATGGCGTTGCGGAGGCCATCTCTGAACAGCACCTCGCGCCGGGGCAGGCCCATGGCCTTTGCCGTGCGGACATAGTCGGTGGCCAGCACCTCGATCATGGAGGCTCGGACCATCTTGAGGATCGGAGCCACGAGGACGATGACCAGGGTCAGCACCGGCAGCATCAGCGCACGGGCGGCAGCCCAGGCCACGTCGGGATGCCCCTCGAGCAGCGCGTCGACGGTGTAGAGGCCGGTCACCGTCGTCGGTGGGTCCACTCCGTCGGGTAGGCGGCCCACCGGACCGGGAAACCAGCCCAGGCGGTAGAACAGGAAGTAGATCAGGAGCAGCCCCAGCCAGAACAACGCCATCGCCGAGCCTGCGGCGGCGATGAGGCGAACGATGCGGTCGACCCAACCGCCCTCGCGTGAAGCGGCGAGCACCCCGACCGGTATGCCGATCAGGCAGGCGATGAGGACGGCATACAGGCCGATCTCCAGCGAGGCCGGCATCCTGCCCATCAGCTCGTAGGTGACCGAGCCACCGGACAGCGTGGAGGTTCCGAAGTTGCCGTGGACGACGCCGACGAGGTACGTCCAGTACTGCTCCAGCAGCGGTCGGTCCAAGCCGTACTGCGCCCTCACCTGAGCGATGCGCTTGGCGTCCGCGTACGGCCCCGCACGCAGCACGGCGGCGTCACCGGGGAGGATACGGACGAGAAAGAACACGACGGTCACGATGCCGAACAGCGTCAGTAGGGTCGTCGCGGCTCGTCTCAGCAAAAACCGATTCATCCGGCTGTCTGCTCCTCAGGCATGGTGTGCAGTTGATCAGGGGGCGCGCGGCGTTCAGACCTCCGCGCGCCCCGCCGGCTCAGCTGCTCTTGGACATGTACTCGAACCGCAGGGTCTGGTCGAACGGACGAGTCACGCCGGACACGCTCTTGCGGGTCACGACCAGATAGTCCGAGGAGTACAGGAACGCCCAGGGGGCGTCGTCGATGGCGATCTTCTGGGCCTGCTTGGAGATCGCGTCACGCTTGGCCGGGTCGAGCTCGAAGGTGCCCTGCTGGAGCAGTGCGTCGAACTGCGGGTTGGAGTAGCCGGCGTAGTTGGTGAAGGACTTGCTCTTGAGCAGGAAGCCCATCTGGAAGAACGGGTCCTCGCCCCAGGAGAACCAGTCGTGCAGGAACATCGGCAGGCTGTGGTCGGCGAGCCGCTTGTAGTACGTCGCATCCGGGAGCTTCTCGATCTGCACGTCGACGCCCACCTGACGCAGCGCTTCCTGGATGAAGACCGCTGCCTCGGTGTCCTGCGGTTGCGCCTCCCGCACTGCCAGCTGGGTGGCGACGTGCGTCTGGCCTGCCTGCTGGAGCAGAGCACGCGCCTTGGCGGCATTAGTGTCATAGTGCCAGTACTGGTCGCCTGCCGCAGACCGCATGGCGGGCGGCACGGGTCCCTTGGCCATCGACGCGTATCCGAACTCCACCTTGTCGATGATGGCCTGGTAGGGGATGGCGTAGGAGATGGCCTGACGCACGAGCTTGTTGTTCAGTGGTGCAATCGCGTTGTTCATGCCCAGGTAGGTGATGCGGCTGGACGGGATTCGGTCCACGGTCAGGGAGGGATCGCTCTTCAGCTGCGAGACCAGCCGCGGGGGAAGGCTATCCGCGACATCGACATCTCCGCTGCGCAGCAGTAGAGCACGCTGATCGGGGTCGGGGACCGACTTGAGCGTGACGCCTGCGTTCTTGACACTCGATGCGTCGTAGTACCCGGGGTTCGGGGTGAGGACGGTCTGCTGTCCCCGCGCCAACTGGCTCACCTGGTAGGCGCCCGAGGCCGTGACGTTGTCGGTGAGCCAAGCCGTGGCCCAGGGATCCGATGCGGTGCTGTGCGTCTTGGCCGCCTTCTCCTCGATGGCACCGAACACCTGAAACGTGAGGAAGCGCTCGAAAAGCGGACTCTTGAAGGTCGGGGTGAGGACGAAGGTGTGGGAGTCGGGGGTTTGGATCTGCGCTGGCTTGCTCACTCCCACAAAAGGAAGCAGAGCCGCGATGTACCCCGGGCCCAGCATGGCTCGCTTGAAGGTGTACGCCACATCCTCGGAGGTGACCGGCGTGCCATCCGCGAACTTCGCATCGGTGCGCAGATGGAAGACCGCCTTCTTGCCGTCGGGAGAGATCTCCCAGCTCTTGGCGAGTCCGGCCTGTACGGAGTCCTGGCCCTCGAGCACGCCATGCTGATCTACGTACTTCTGGCGCAGCAACGGCTCGTAGACGTTCGCGGTCACGTCGTATGCCGCGTCCGTGCGGAACATGTGCGGATCCAGCAGGTCGACGTCAGAGCCCAGAGCCACCGTGAGCTTGGCGCTCTTGCTGCCGGCGCCCGCCGTGCCCGACGCCTTCTGCTGGTTGGCGGCCGCCGAGCACGCGGCCAGGGACGTAGCGAGCAGGGTCACGCACAGGGCTGTCCGCAGGGGTACGCGGCCGGTCCGTCGGTTCATCTTTCCTCCGAGTGGGACATTGAGTCGTTGCTGATTGTGCAACGTCGTTGTAGCCTGCGCATTCACGCGTGTGTTGTCAATACCCCCTGCGGGCCTATCCCATTCGGTGGGACTGGGACCGTCGAGACATTGGGAGGCGCCTTGCTGGAGGGGTCGCGAACTCCACCCAGGACTCAAGACCTGGGTGCGAGGGGCGGTGCAGACGATCTCGTCCGCGGCATCTGCCCTGTGCTGGAGGTGCCGTTCACCGAGCGCGGCGACGTCGACCTGGCTTGCTTCGAACGTCTCATCTCTCACGTGCTCGGCACGGGGGTCACATCGGTCATGTTCCCGGGCTTCGCCTCAGAAGTGCTCAAGCTGACCGACGCCGAGCGCGCCGGGCTCACCGACGTCCTGCTGACCGACACTCGCGGCAACCCCCAGTTCGCCGCCATCGTCTCCATTCCAGACCATTCGACCGAGGTCGCCGCCCGGCGGGCTGAACGAGCCGTCGCCGACGGTGCTGACGTGGTCAACGTGCTTCCGCCCTATCAGCTCTCTCCGAGTCCGAAGGCGGTACTCGACCATCTCGAGGCCGTGTTGCGGGCGGTTGCGCCGACACCCGTCATGGTGCAGTTCGCGCCATCACAGACCGGTTCAACTCTGACGGCGACGGACCTCGCCAGGATCGGCGAGCATCACGAAAACCTGCGACTGGTCAAGGTGGAAGCGACCCCACCCGGGACGATGATCAGCGCTCTACGGACGCAAGCCCCCACCATGAAGGCTCTCGTGGGATACGCGGGCCTGCAGCTGGTGGACGCCTGGCGCCGCGGCGCCGTCGGCGTGCAGCCCGGCTGTTCCTTCAGCGAGCTGTACGTCCGCATCTGGCATCTGCTCGAGAATGGCGAGGCTGATGCCGGAGAACGGCTACACCGCCGGATGTTGCCCTATCTGAGCTACTGGATGCAGGGCGTCGAGATCATCGTGGCCGCCGAGAAGCTGATATCCGTGCGGCGCGGACTCGTCGGCACCCCGTACTGCCGCAGCCCACGCCACACACTGGACTCTCTCGAGGTCGCGATGATCGACCGGTTCCTGGAGGAGTTCAGTGACCTGCTACCCGAGGTGCAGAAGTGAGTCTCAGCAGGCGGGTTCCGTTGCCCCGTCTCACTTTTCGAGACCCCCTTGACCCTGGGACCGGTCACGGTGAAGCGTGCGCTTCATGGTGCATCACCTTGAGCCCATTACCAACCGGCGTGCCGGCTAGCTCGACCAGCGCTCGCACGCCTTCCCTACGCCTACCCGGCGCAGGGATTTTTTTTGCCCCACGACCTGGAAGGCATCCTCACAATGTCCAGCCCGAAAAGCGCGCTCCCAGTCCAACCAGACCTGCTTCTCGATATCGACGTTCGGGGCGGTGAGGCTGCGCTGCTGCGCGTGGTCGCGACACTGCACCAGCGTCATGCCCGCGTGCGCTCGCTGACTTACGACGGGACCAGCCTGGAACCGCGTCTGCAGGTCCGCATCGACGTCGCAGCCCCGAGGCGAGGCCACCTGGTCGGCGCCCTGGGCCGCTGCGTCGACGTGCTCCGCATACGCTGCGTTCCCGCGCTCGAGGGGGCGGCGGTATGAGTGACCCGCATCTCATGACCCCGAACGGCTCGCTCACGGTCGGCTACGCCGCGATGCTCGAGCAGTTCGAGCCACGCGAAGCGGTGGAGCTCACCGCCTTCGCCGAGCAGCACGGCTTCTCGGGCTGCATGGCTGCCGACCACTTCCAGCCCTGGGTTCCCCAGCAGGGCCAGGCGTCCTTCGTCTGGAACGTTCTCGCTGCTGTCGGAGAGCGGACCCAGGGCGACATGGGCCCGGGCGTCACCTGCCCGTCCTTCCGCTTTCACCCAGCAATTGTGGCGCAGGCCGCGGCCACCTTGGAGGCGATGTACCCCCGGAGGTCCTGGCTCGGCGTAGGCACGGGAGAGGCACTCAACGAGCATGTGGTGCCGGGCTACTGGCCTGAGGCGGGTGAACGGTCTCGGCGGATGTGGGAGGCCGTCGACCTCATGAACAAGCTGTTCGCGGCTTCACAGAACGGCCGAGACAGCAAGTTCAGAGGTGAGTTCTTCGCGATGGAAACCACCCGGCTGTGGACGATGCCCAAGCAGACACCCCCGATCCTCGTGGCGACGGCAGGGCCGATCAACGCCAAGAAGACGGGCATGCACGCCGACGGCATCATCACGGTCGGAGCACCTCTCGAAAAGATCGGCGGCCTGTTCGCCAAGTTCGAGGAGGGTGCGCGGCAGGTCGGCAAGGACCCGGCACTGATGCCGCGAGTCCTGCAGTTGCACCTCTCTTGGGCAGAGACCGACGAGGAGGCCCTGCTCAACGCGATGACCGAATGGCCCAACGGCGGGATGAAGTTCCCGAAGGCCGACATCCGCAGCCCCCAGGACTTCGAACAGATGGCCAGACTCGTCCGGCCCGAGGACTTCAAAGGGCGCATGGTGATCTCCTCCGACCCGGACGTGCACCGGGCAGAGATCCAGCGCTTCGTCGATCTCGGCTTCGACCGCGTCTACCTGCACAACGTCGGCCGGAACCAGCGGGAGTGGATCGAGGTGTTCGGTCGTGAGGTCCTTCCCAAGCTCTCCCGCTGACAGCGTCAGCACACGACGGCCACAAGAGGCCCTCGAGCCTCACATCCCTTCTTTCACAATGCATTGCCAACCCGTGCAGTACCTGACCTCTGCAGGAGATCTCACTGGCACCAGTGCTCGAGCGGACATCTCCCTTCCGTTGGCGCAGCAGTTCTACCGGGACATGGCCCTCGCACGACGACTGGATGAGGAGGCGCTCGCGCTGCAGAGGCAGGGCGAGCTGGGCCTATGGCTGATGGCGCTCGGCCAGGAAGCGGCACAGGTCGGTTCGATCCGCGCGATTGCCGACCGGGACTACGTCTTTCCCACCTATCGCGAACATGCTGCCGCTCTGTGTCGTGGCATCACGCCGGGAGAGCTGTTGGTGCAGTGGCGCGGGAACCAGCATTGCGGGTGGGACCCGAACGACTACCGATTCCACTTCTACTCTCTGGTGCTGGGCACCCAGACGTTGCACGCCACCGGCTATGCCATGGGTGTCCAACGCGATGAGGCCGACGAAGTCGTCCTGTGCTATCTCGGCGACGGCGCCTCGAGCCAGGGGGATGTCAGCGAAGCATTGAACTGGTCGGCCATCATGAGGGCGCCCGTCGTGTTCTTCTGCCAGAACAACCAGTGGGCTATCTCGACTCCGGCATCAGCGCAGAGCTCTGTTCCGTTGCACCACCGCGCCGCGGGGTTCGGACTCGACTCCTACGTCGTGGACGGCAATGACGTGTTGGCAGTACACGCTGTGACCCAGGCTGCCACAGACCGTGTCAGAAACGGTGGTGGCCCCGCCTTCATCGAGGCCATCACTTACCGGATGGCTGGTCACAGCACCTCTGACGACCCCGGCCGCTACCGGCCGGCTGCGGAGGTCGAGATGTGGCGACAACGCGACCCCATCACCCGCCTCCGGGCCCTTCTTGAACGCGAGGGGACCCCATCCGAGTTCTTCACCGGGGTGACACAGGAGGCGGACGCCCTTGCCTCTGAGGCGCGGCGCGCATGTCTGTCCTTTGAAGCACCCAGCCTCGGGCAGGCGTTTGACACCGCTTATGTCGAGCCCCACCCGCTGGTGGAGGCCGAGCGCGCCGAGTTCGCGGCCTACCATGCCGGCTTCGAGGGTGAGGGGAGCCACTGACGTGGGCACCATGACCATTGCCAAGAGCATCAAACACGGCCTTCGATCGGCTGTCGGCGTGAACAGCGCACGAGCGCGCCCCCACCCGCGGGTGAGGTGTTCCGCGTGGGGGCTTACGAAGCGGAGCACCGGGACGTGAGCGCCTCGTCCCGACCCTGTACCCGCAGGCTCGCCGGCCTAGGCCTCGCCACCTTGATCCGGGTCGTCATCTCCGTCGTGGCGCTCGTCCTCGAAATCGTGCACGAGCTCACGCGCCCGCTCCTCGCGACCCACCTTGTCCCCGTCGTCCAGGTTATTCATTGCCTGCCCCAGCGCCCAGTCCGGGAGAAGGGCTGCGTCCGAGTTCGGGCTCGCGTTCGCTGACATGTCTCACCTCGCCTGCGCGGAGAAGAGCCGCGCCAGTCCTTCCATTGTGCCCCTCACGCGGTGGCTCATAGGTCCGCATCACCTGTCGGTGTACGACTGGTCCTTGGGGTTCAACGACACCGAGGTGCCCTGACAGCCGCGTGCACCGCCACCGGGCAGGAAGTGCCAAACCATGCGGGATCTGAGCGGGGAGCGGGCGTTCCTGACCAGGGCGCTGAGGGCACCCACGCTGCGCGAGGCGACCCCGCACCAGGGCAGTGAGGTGCGGGAAGTCCCAGAGGTAATCGCTTCGGGCGGGTTAAGCTGGACCCGCACAAGGTGGACGGCAGGCCGCCACCACGACCACCTGCGCCAAGCGTTCTGGCTGGCGACCAAGCCGATTGGCTGGGATGGCCGTAGTCTCAACACAGCCTCAGCTTGGGGCCCATGCCCTCTCGCCAGCGAGGGGAGATTGCTGGTCCATCGATGGACACCAACTCACCCGCCACGAGCGCCTCTGGCCCCCGGTCCGAGGCGGTCCCTGAGGTGCACAACTCAGCGATCGACGAGGCCGCCGCCCTGCAAGGCGGCTGCGGGCAGGTCCACCTGCCGAGCGGACGAATGTGCACCTTGCGGAACGGCCACGCGGGATCCTGCGAGTTCTCGCCCGCCGAAGAGGTGGACGCCGTGCTCGCCGAGCACAAGGCCGCCGGAGACTGGTGATTCCAGCTGCTGTCCGCGGGTCGGGATACGCGTTCGCGCGCCTTATCCCGACAAGCCGCCTGAGCGGAACCGCCAGGCGTGACGCGCCACCGCGGTGGCGACATCAGCCGCCCTCGGACCTGGACCGAGCGTGCCGTCGGGCGATCCCGGCCGGAGGAGCCGATGCCTGATCGTTGACCGCTTGAGGCGCTGAGAGGAAGGTTGGGATCATGGCGAGCGACCCGCCCACGTCGGAGTCGGCGGAGCAGTCAACCACGTCGGCGCCTCTTGGGGCTGGCTCCCCGTCCGCGCATGGCGCACCTGCCCTGACCCGGGCGAGCGCCGCCTGGGTGGCCACCGCAGCCGCGCTCCTGCTCTTGGTCCTCCTCATCGTCTTCATGCTGCAAAACTCGACGAGGGTCGCAGTCCACTTCCTCAGTTTGAGCGGCAGCATCCCGCTGGGAATGGCCCTGCTGATCGCCGCCGTAGGCGGCGGCGTAGTAGTAGCCATCGCCGGAGTAGCCCGGGTCACCCAACTTCGCATGAACGCCCGCCGAGCGAGGCGAGGCGATAGTGGCGCCTGACGACACTCAACCGCCCGGTGTAGCGGCCCGGCGCGTGGCCAGCTGGCCCGGAGCGTATCCTGGTGGCCGGCTCGTTGTACGCCCAGCGTCTCGCTCAGGCGGTCGTGGCGGCGGTCGCGAGCTTCGAGCGCACGAGCACTAGGGGCGCGTGCGGGTTCTCCGGTTGTGGGAGTGCCCCGAGACTGAAGTCGGCGATGGCACCGGGCCGGAAGACGAGGCAATGCGTCGAGCCGCCGAACTGGAAGTGCCCGAGCTCGTCGCCCTTTCCCACGTGGTGCCCTGGGGTGATCTCCGGGGCGATCACGCAGGAGGAGACCTCCACCATGCCGACGGGCACGAACGCCACCAGGCCGATCGCGGGGTCGTCGGCCTCGATCAGGATGATCGCCCGTGTCGCCACGTGCGCGATGTAGCCCTGTGAGTTGGTGGGCTCCACGGCCGCCGATCCCTCGGAGTCCGCCTCGGAGTAGTACGTGCCGTCCTTGACGAACGCGCGCACGATCGTGCCGGCCACGGGCGCGTGCCAGCGGTGGTAGTTGGTCGCGCTGAGGAACGCCTGATAGACGGTGCCCCCGACGAACTGGTCGACCGACTCGTCGTTCGCCAGCATGTCCTCAAGCGAGTACGGCTGGGACTTGAGCCAGAAGCGGTCCCGGCGCTGGACGTCGTTCTTGATGCTGTATGGCGTCGACTCGCAGGCGCTGACGATGACCGAGTCGTCGTCCGGGTCCGCGACCGGGCGGGCGTCCTCGTGGAACCGCCGCGTGAAGAAGTCGTTCCACGAGGTGAAGCCCCAGTGCGGGTCCGCGGGGTCATGCCGGTACTGCTCGATGCCGATCGCGCGCTGGGCGGCTTCCGACGTCCATCCCGTGTCGGAGTCGTTGAGCACGTAGAGCGAGCTTGGGCTGCTCAGGAAGTCGCACCAGACGGTGAGGATCTTCTTGAGCATCGCGTTGACGCGCGGGTCGCGGTAGAAGGCGAACCCGGCCTCGGTGCCTGTCGTCCAGTCCAGGATCGCGCCCAGCGGGATGGTCACGCTCTGGTCGCCGAACTCTGGCGCCATAGTGAGCACCTCGTCGATCAGCCGGAGCAGCTGGTCCACGCTCTCCACGTGCCGCTTGGTGTAGGGCTTACTCTTCGGCACCTCGGCGATCATCCGCTCGGCGTACATGCGGAGCACCGGATCGCGTTCGATCAGCTCAGCGAACTCCTGGACGACTGGGTGCAGCTCGCGTTCGCCCTTGGCCTCGACGCGCTCGCGGTGCCCGGTGAGCCACGACTCCAGCGCGTCCTGGTCGTCGGGCAGCCAGCCGGCGCGGCGCTTGACGTCTGTCGCCGAGGAGTGAGGAGTCATCGCCCCAACCTAGTTCACACATCCGCAACGTAGACCCAGTGAACAGCGCCGTCGCAGTCGCCGCCTCCGCGCTTCTCCTTCGACCCTCGGGCGATATGACCCGCATGAGCCATGGTGGCCCCTCGGGGTCGGACCGCATACTCCTGACTGGGGAAGCAAGGGTGCCCACGTCTGTGGGGGAGAATGCACGAAGGCGTGGGCGCTTTGGCTTGCCACCGGGCGATCCAGTCGCCGGGTAGTCAGCGGGGGGTGCCGTTGAGCCATCGCCGTAGGCGCCAGCACCGGCCAGACTTCGTATGGTGACACCTCATGCGTGAGAAGACCGAGACCGCGTGCCCGGCATGTGGCAACGCAGTGGCGACCACCACCATCACCGACCGGGTGAACGATCACCGCCTCACGATCCATGTCCACCTCAGCCCGATGCCGGCGAGCGATGCCGCTACGACGCCGGCCCCGAGCAGGGGTGCCGTTGTCGCGCGTGACATGATGCGAGAGCGGCACTGAACTGCCGTGTTAGAGACAGCGCCCCCGCCGAGACGTGGCCGGGGCGTTGTCGTCCGAACGGACGAGGTTGGGCTGCCGTGGCACGGGTAGCCACCGAGGGACCGTCCATGGCTCCAGCAGCGAGGGTCGCGGGCGGACCGAGCGACGAGCGCCCCCGCCGAGCGCCTGGCGGGGGCGCTGTGTCTTGATGTCAAGGGACCTGGCTGGCGACCTCCTCAAGCGCAGTGGCGCAGCTCGCGCCCGGCTCGGCAGCGGGATCCCCTCAAGTTCCCAGCGGGGCCCTTTTCCTCAGCACGAAGGCGGCGGCCGCCACCGGACCAAGGAGGGGGAACATGGTCACGACAACAACGAGCATGAGCGCCACGCCGCCCGGCACGCGGTGGACCCACACGCCCCAGACGACGACAGCAACTCCAAGCGCCCACGCTGCGCCAGCCACGACTTCGACTCCGGAGATCGCCATCATTCAACCTTTCAGGACCCAGGTCGATTCAACTCGGCTGCCATTGACACGCATGCTCTGATCGCTGGGATCCGTCCAACAATCAGCTTCGTCAAGGTCCATGTCGCGACACACGTTCAGCCCTCCCCTCCGTAGAGCCCGTAGAGGGACGCCCCGCGCGCGTTGGTGGAGCACACCATGCTGCTCGTCTGGGCTGCGCAGGCAAAGGCGATATTCGAACTTCGAATATCGCCTTGCCAAAATCGCCAATGTCCCGCCGCGGCGTCAGAGCGCCGTGTGCCACTCCCCGCGACGCATGACGCGCTGCACCTCCAGATCCGGCCCGAGCACCACGAGGTCAGCCCGGCGCCCCGCCTCGATCGCCCCCACGTCCGTCAGCCCCAGACACGCAGCGGGTCCCGCGGACGCGGCATACACGGCAGCAGACAAGAGAAACACCCCCACCAACCGTCCGCCGCAGAGCCTCGATCATCGTCATGGTGCTGCCTGCGATCGTGTCCGTGCCCGCGAGGACAGCCCGCCGCTCCCGAACCTCCACGTCGAGACCACCCAGGCGGTACCGTCCGTCGGCCGCCCCCGCCGCGGCCATGGCGTCGGTCACCAACGAGAAGCCACCGGCCGCCGCTCGCATCGCCAACAGCGCCACCGACGGATGCAGGTGCACGCCGTCGGCGATGACCTCCACGGTCACCCGTTCGTCCTCCAGCAACGCCAGAACCGGCCCCGGCTGCCGGTGATGCAGCGCCGGCATGGCGTTGAAGAGATGGGTGGCCACCGTGGCCCCGGCATCCACCGCGTCCTTGGTCAACGCATAGTCCGCGGCGGTGTGGCCCACCGCGGCCACGACCCCCTCGCCGACGAGCTGCCGGACCGCAGCGAGCGCCCCATCGAGCTCGGGCGCGATCGTCACCATGCGAATACTCCCCCGCCCCGCCGCGAGCAGCCGCTGCACCGATGCGGGGTCAGGCGTGCCGAGGCTGCCAGCGTCGTGCGCCCCCTTGAACTGCGGGCTGAGCCACGGCCCCTCGAGGTGAATTCCGCCCAGGATCCCCTGCTCCACAAGGTCGGCGAGAGCACTGACCTGCCCGGTCAGCTCGGGCAGCGGCGCCGTGACGAGAGAGGCGACCATCGTCGTCGTGCCGTGCGCCAAATGAGTCGCCACGACACGCGCCGCTTCCTCGACACTGGTCGTGGAGAACGACGCACCCCCGCCCCCATGGACATGCGTGTCCACGAGTCCCGGAATGAGGATCGAGTCCGGTTGGTCGACATCAGCGGCAACAGCCGGCCGACCCGACCCCACCGCCACGATCCGGTCGCCGAGCACCTCGACCCAACCCGGTGCGAACACGCCCTCCGGCGTGACCACCTGTCCGGCCGCGATGAGCCTGGGCGAAGAGAGCTCGAAGGTCATCGGGTCTCCGTGACTTTCTTCAACCCCCGTGGCTGGTCAGGGTCGAGATGACGAGCCACGGCGACACGTAGGGCCAGCCGCTGCAGCGGGACGATCTGAACGATCGGTGAGAGCTGTTCGTCGATGTCCGGGATGGGCACACACGACGTCGAGGAGTACTCGGCAGCCAGCGCGGGATCACCAACGAGGCACACGTCGGCATCGTTGTCCTGCAACCGCGTCAGCACCGGGCGCAACAGCTCACCGCCGACTCCGCGCGGCGCGATGACGATCACCGGACGGTCGTTGTCGATCATCGCCAGCGGCCCATGCAGCAGGTCGGCTCCCGAGAAGGCATGCGCCGCAAGGTAGGACGTCTCCATCAGCTTGAGCGCACCCTCGCGCGCGGTGGGGTAGGAGAACCCGCGCCCGACCGTCACCAGCCGCTCGACGAACCGGTACCGCGCCGACACTCCTTCGACCTCGACCCCAGCGAGCACCTGGTCCACCGCCTGAGGCAGCGTCCGCGCGCCAGCCGCATCACGACCCTTCCAGGCGTCGACCAGCAGCCACAGGGACAACAGCTCGGCGGTGTAGCTCTTGGTGGCGGCCACCGACCGCTCCGGCCCTGCCTGGATGTCCACGTGCAGGTCGGCTTCTGCCGCCAGTGGGGAGTCCGGCGCGTTCGTCAGGGCCACCGTCAGCGCTCCACCCTCGCGCGCGGCACGCGTCGACTCGATCAGGTCCGGTGAGCCGCCCGACTGGCTGATGGCCACCCAGAGGACGTCGTCGAGGTGCGGCCGCGCGGCATACCCGGTCATGGTCGAGAGCGAAGCCAGCCCGCAGGGCAGCCCGAGCTCGACCTCGATGAGGTACTTCGCATACAGCGCAGCGTGGTCGCTCGTCCCTCGAGCAGCCAGGAGGACGAACCGTGGGCCGGCCTCGCGGATGCGTGCGGCGACCTCCCGTATGCCGGCCAGCCCGGTGTCGAGCAGCTGGGCCAGCATCTGTGGCTGCTCGGCGATCTCCGCCGCCATCAGCTGCCCACGGCCGCCGTTCGCGAGGTGATCTCCCGCGTGATCTGTAGACACGTCGTGGTCCTGCCTGCTCAGAGTCCGGGTACGCCGACGATGTCGTACGGCTCCTGGCCTGCCAGGGCCCGCGCGAAGCGTCGGGTGATGCTCGTCGGGTGCGTGATGGCCGTGCCGACCACCACGGCGAAGGCGCCCAGCTCCAGGCATCGTGCGGCCTCGTCCGGCGTACGGATCCGGCCCTCTGCCAGGACGGGGATGCTGCTGCTCCCGATGAGCTCGGAGAGGAACGCGAAGTCCGGCCCCGGGGTGCGGGGACGCTCTCCGGTGTACCCCGACAGGGTCGTGCCGAGCACGTCCGCACCGGCTGCCACACTCGCCGCCGCGTCCTCTGCCGAGCCGCAGTCCGCCATGACGAGGGCACCGTTGGCGTGGATCGCGTCGAAGCAGTCAGCCAGGGTGCTGCCGTCCGGGCGGTCACGGACCGTGCCGTCGAGAGCGACGATCTCGGCTCCCGTCTGCGCGACGTCGACGCAGTCGGCCACGGTGGGAGTGATGAACACGCCCTCACCCCCACCTTCACCAGGCCGATCAACGGCACGTCGACGGCCTCCCTGATCGACCTCAGGTCGTCCAGCCCCTGGGCCCGGATGCCGACGGCACCACCCTCGACGGCCGCTTGCGCCATGGCGGTCATGATGACCGGATGCCGCATGGGCTCGCCTGGGTACGCCTGGCAGGACACGACCAGCCCGCCATGCAGCGACTGGAGGATGGGGGTCGTCACGCTGTGACCTTTCGCGTTTGTGCGTAGTAGGCCGCGCCGCGCAGCACCAGCCACGCCTCGGCCTCGGAGATGAGGAGGGACATACCGCTCAGGGCGGGAATCAGGTTCTGCTCGAAGGCCGCCCGCAGTGGCTCCTGCCACCGCGGCCCCGCCTGGGACAGGCCACCGGCGATCACGACGACGTCGGGGTCGAAGGCATTGGCCAGCCCACCGGCAGCCGTCCCGACTGCGGAAGCGCCGAGCTCGATCGCGCGCGCGGCGGTCGAGTCGGTGTCGGCGACGCGGAACAGCTCCTGGGCCGTCTGGAGGTCTCGGGTCACCGCCGTTGCCGTGGTACCAGCGCAGCATGCCGGCGCCACTGCCGATCGCCTCGAGGTGACCGAGCTTGCCGCAGTAGCAAGACATTCCGTCGGCCTGCGGGACGGGGACGTGACCGAAGTGGCCACCGGCCCAGTGGCTACCCACCATCGGCGTCCGGCCTGCGACGAACGACCCGCCGACACCCGTCCCCACCGCGAGAACCAGGACGCTGTCGGCGTCCTTGGCCCTTCCGTACACGGACTCCCCCACGGCGAACGCGTGTCCGTCACCGAGAGCGAAGACGGGCCGCTGGACCGCTTCGCTGAGCTGGGCGGAGATCTGGGTGCCCGTCCAGCCGGTGATGCTCGCGGTCGCACCGCGGACGGTGCCGGTGGACGAGTCGATCACCCCCGCCGACGAGACACCGACCGCGCTGACGTCGTCGACGCCCAGCCGGCGCAGCAGCACCGCAGCGGCGTCGAGGACCGCGCGGGGCCCTTGGTCGGCCGGGGTGGGCACCGTGAGCACCTCACCCTCGATCTCCCCGGCCGCGGAGACCCTGGCAGCGGCGATCTTCGTGCCACCGATGTCGACGGCCAAGGACCTCACAGGTCCCTCCCGACGACGACGTCGAAGCTGTACCGGTCCCCGCGGTAGATCGTCTCCGCGTGCTCGAACGGGGTCCCGCGGTCGGTGAAGCTGACCCGCTCGACGCGCAGGGCAGCCGCGCCGACAGCCTGGTCCAGCTGGCGTGCCTGGTCGGCGTCGAGGTTGACCGCCTCGATCGTCTGGGCGGCGCGCGTGACGTTCACACCTTCCTCGCGCAGCTGCTCGTACAGGGACTTCGTGAGGTCGATGCGGTCGAGGTCCACCATGGCCGCGACCAGATAGACGGTCTCCAGCGCCATCGGCACCCCGTCGGCCGACCGAAGACGCCGGATCGCGAGCAGCGGATCTCCGGCACTGACATGGAGCTTGGCGGCGAGCTCGGGCGAGGCGACCACCATGCCCTGCTCCAAGACCGTGCTGGCCGGCTCCATACCGCGTTGGCGCATGTCCTCGGAGAACCCGGTGAGGCGCAGCGTCTTGGACACCACCGCAGGGTTGGACACGTACGTGCCAGAGCCCTGGACGTTGTACACCAAGCCTTTTCGGATGAGCAGCTGGATCGCCTGACGCACCGTGGTGCGGCTGACGCCGAACTCCTCGAGCAGCTCCCGCTCGGTGGGCAGGGCGTCGCGCGCCTTCATGGACCGGACGCGCTGCTCCAACGCCGCTGCCAGCACTTCGTACTTCGGGGCGCGCCGGTCTGCCGCCGACTGGGATGAGGTCACCGCCATCAGCCCTTCACCGCCCCAGCGGACAACCCACTGACCAGGTAACGCTGGGCGAAGACTGCGAACAGCACCGGTGGCAGGGTGGAGAGGACGGTCGCCGCCGAGATGTCGCCCCACCGGATGCCGGTACTGGTGACGAAGTTGGCCGCGCCGAGGGTGACCGGCGTCGCGTTGGACGAGGACAGCACGAGCGCGAAAAGGTAGTCGTTCCAGGTGAAGATGAACACCAGGACGGCGACCGCCACCAGCGACGGCGCCAGCATGGGCACGACGACCGAGAACAGGGTCCGATAGGTGCTCGCTCCGTCCACCCAGGCAGCCTCCTCCACCTCCAGCGGGATGTCGCGGAACCCGGCGCTGAGCAGGATGATGCCGAGCGGCAGGTTGAGGAACGTGTTGGCCAGGATGAGCGACGGCACGGTGTCGAGCAGGCCCATGTTGGACATCAGCAGAAAGTACGGCACCGCGAAGAAGATCGCTGGGAGAAGCCGCAGTCCGCTCGAGGCGTTCATCACCAGGCGACCACCGAAGCCGAGCCGCACCGCGGCATACGTGCTCGGCACAGCGATCACGAGGACCAGGACGACGGCGCCCAAAGCGATGAGGGTCGAGTTGAGGAAGAACCTCGGGAAGTCGTATCCCGCGGCGCCCAGAGCGTTGCGGTAGTGCTCCAAGGTGGGCGAGACGTGGGTCGACAGCGCGCCGCGCCCGATGTCGCCTTCGGTCTTGAAGCTCACCATCAGCGCGTTGAGCCAGGGGACGTTGACCAGCAGGGCGATGAGGGCCACGACAGCGGTGATGCCCCAGGGCTTGCGCCGGCGAGACGGGCTCGGCGCAGCGGCCCGTGTCGCTGAAGGGGCCTGACGAGACGAGGTCACGAGACTCATGCGGACTCTCCTTGCTGGTTCGTGATTCGCTTGACCAGCAGGGGAACCAGCGGCAAGAGGACGATCAGGATCACCGTCGAGGCCGCCGCCGCCAAGCCGAAGTCGCCCGACTCGAACGCCGTCTTGTAGATGAAGATGCTCAGCGTCGTCGTCTTCGTGCCCGGTCCACCGGCGGTGAGGACATAGATCACGTCGAAGGTGCGGATGGCGTCGATGAGCCGCAGGAACACGGCCGCGAACAGGATCGGCTTCATGATCGGCAGCACCACGGAGGTCACCGTCCGCCACCGTCCCGCGCCGTCGATCTGAGCGGCCTCGAGCACGTCGGTGGGGAAGGACTGGAGGCCGGCGTAGATGATCAGGAAGGTGAACGGCGTCCACTGCAGGATGTCGAGGACGACGAGCAAGGGGACGACCGAGTCGGGCGCGAAGAGCGAGACCTGAACTCCCACCTTGTCGAGCAGGGCTGGGACGAGCCCGATGTCGCCGTTCAGCAGGAGCCGGAACATCACGCCGAGCAGGGCCGGCGCGATCATGATCGGCACCAGCAGCATGGTGAAGAAGATCTTCTTGCCCGGGAAGGAACGGTTCACCAGCAGCGCGAGCAGGAAGCCCAGAACCGTCTCGGCAGCGGTGACGACGAGCGCGAAGCCGACGGTGAACTTGGCGGCGTTGAGGAAGCCCGCTGAGGAGAACAGGTTCCGGTAGTTCGACAGCCCCGCGAACGGTGCGGAGGGCTGCTGGAGCGTCAGGTCGAAGAAGCTCGTCTGGACGCCCTGGAAGACCGGGTAGGCCACGAAGATCGCGGTGAACAGGATGAGGGGGGCACCCAGCACCCACTTCGCACTGCGTGCGCCCGCCTTGCTTTGCACTGACATGTCAGCCTTTCCGAGTAGGGCGCTTCACTTCCGGCGGTCGCCGGGCGTGAAGCGCCCCACCCCCTACTTCAGCAGGCCCTGAAGGTCGTCGTCGGCAGTCTTGAGGGCGCTCGACGGGTCCGTCGTGCCCACCCAGGCGCCGCTGAGGTCCTCGGCGAGCTTGCTGTACGCCTGGAAGGTCTTGGGGAAGACCGGCTCGGCGTAACCGTACTTGTCGATGGACTCGGCGATCATCGGAAAGGCCGGGTTCTTGGCCGCCTCCTGCGACAGCACCTTGGGCATGGCAGGTATGCCGCCCGCCTCCGCGTACGTGGTCATGGCCTCAGGCTTGGCGAGGTAGTTCAGGAACTTGGTGGCAGCAGCCTTGTTGGTCGAGTACTTGTTCAGCGCGACCGCCAGGGCGTGGACGTGCGTCTTCTGACCGGGCACCGGCGCGATGGCCATCTTGCCCGCGACGTCCGGCGACTTGGACGGGTCGTTGAGCTCGGCGAAACCGGCCGACCACTGCACGGCGAACGCTGCGTTGCCGGACTTCAGGGCTGCCTGCGTCTCCGGGAACTCGGCCTGCGAGCTGTCCGGCGAGGTCCAGCCGTTCTTATAGATGTCGGCGTAGAGCTTGACCGCCTTCTGAGCCTCGGGAGTGTTGAGGTTCGCCTTCCCGTCGGAGGTGGTCCAGCTCCCTCCCATGCCCCACAGGACGTCGTCCCAGACCATCGTGTTGTACAGCAGGTTCTTCGCCTGGAGGATCGTGCCGTACTTGGTGGGCGACGTGGGGTTGGCCGACTTGGTGAAGTACGCGGCCATCGCCTCGAAGTCGGTCCACGACCACTCGTTGGCCGGCTTCGGGGTCAGCTTCTGCCCCGTGGCCTTGAGCGCCACAGCCTCGTAGGCAGCCTTCTGCGCGGGGTCCTTGACCAGCGCATCGACGAGGTCCTTGCGGTAGAGCAGGAAATGGTTACTGACGTCCAGGGGCAGGGCGTACTGCTTGCCCTGGTACTTCAAACCGTCGACCGCCACCGGGAAGTAGTTGCTCGAGTCGACGGAGGTCAGCGGGTCCAGCGAGGCGGCGAACTGGCCGACGTTGTAGCTCGCGACGAAATACACGTCCTGGTTGCTGGAGCGCGCCGCCATCAGGGTCGCCTCCTTGGAGAACGTGTCCTGCCGCGACAGCAGGGTCATGTCGACCTTGATGCCATCGGTCTTGCCCTGCCCTGCGTTGTACTGGGCGACCACCTTGGACATCGCGTCGCCCTCCGGACCGGGCCACAGCACGACCTTCACGTCGCCCTTGCCGTTCCCTGACCACCGGACGCCGACCCAGTGCTCGGCGCACACCCCGCAGCGACCACCGTCACACCCACGAGCACCGCGGCGGCGCTCCACACGTTCCTCTTCACAGCAACTCCTTTGGTACGGACCATTGCTCTCACCATAGATCGCTGCTCGCGTCAACTACAAGAGTTCCGGCGAAATTGGTCCGTACACATTTTCCGGAGTGCCTAGAGCATCGTCCAGGTCCGCTGCGCAAGCCGACATTCGAAACTCGAATACCGGCTTCCGTATGCCGCCCACCCCACGGCAGGCTTCCTCCGTCGGCGTTCACGACGCGCCGCTCCGGACGGTCTGAGTCGTCGACCAATCCCCCCCGCGTCGGCGACTCAGACTTCCGGAACGGATTCCTGGCAGGATCACGAGTGCCCGGCACGTGTCGGGCGAGCGCCCGACCCCAGCGTCGGGTGAGCGAGTCGGCTCGAGGAGACGCCATGCCCAGCGCGGAACGCACCATCACGATCAACCGCCCGGTCGACGAGGTCTTCCGGTTCTTCAGCACCCCGGCCAACGACCCGTCCTGGCGCACCCACGTCAAGGAGATCAGCGGCACGGCCGCCCCGGGCGCCCGCATCCACCAGGTGATCTCAGGTCCCGGCGGCCGCGGCATACCGGCTGACATCGAGGTGACCACCTTCGAGCCGCCCACGCGCTACGCCTTCGCGGTCGTGGCCGGCCCCGCGCGCCCGATCGGCGAGTTCGTCCTGACGCCCGTCGGCGAGGCGGCGACCGAGGTGCGGTTCTCCCTGCGAGCCGAGCTCGGCGGCTTCAAGAAGCTCGTCATGGGCGGCCAGGTCCAGAAGTCGATGGACGGCGAGATGGCCTCCCTCGACACGGCCAAGCGACTCATCGAACAGGGCTGACACCAGGCTGAAACCGCAGGTCAGGACCCGCGACGTGGTAGAACACTCAGCGGTCGCTCAGTCGCGCCGCGATGTAATGGACGCCACGCCCAGCAGGGCATGGAGTGGACGACCCGCCAGCCGAACGGCGGGCACTACCTGAGTTGGAGGTTGGATGACCGGCATGAAGTCACTCTGGGCCATGGTGCAGGGAGACCCCGTCTTCATGCGGCGAGTCAACGGCTGGCTCGCCATCTTCTGGATCGTCATGATCCCGATCTCGCTCATGATGGGCTGGCTGAACTCCGTCGTCTACGTCTCGGCGCTGTCGCTGTGGGCCCTGGTCTCCGGTCACTGGTCCGCGTGGCAGGCCGCCCGCGTCGAGGTGAAGCAGCAGGAGGACGCCAAGGCTGCCGAGGCCCAGAACGTGCCCGAGGAGATCGTCGAGAAGATCGTCGAGAAGACCGAGATCCAGCCCGAGCCCTCCGCCTGAGCTCAGCCCGCCCGGCCGCTGCGAGCGCGCCGGGCTCAGCCCGCCTCGCGAGCGCGCCGCGCGGCCTTGGCCGCCGCCACCTTGCGATCGCGCTCCTGCTGGAGCCGGGACGAGCGGGTCGTTGCCCTCACCCAGCTGGGCCGGCCCGTACATCTGCATGGTCATGCGCCGGATGCGCCACATGATCCGGTATCCCAGCGAGAGTCCTTCGTTGTCTGCCTTGCCCATGTCGCGCTCCGTTAGTTAGTGTACTGATTATTCGTAGTCTAACCGTATGCCGCGCCTCTCCCCAACCCGAAGGCCGCCCATGACCTCGAAGACCGAGACCGCCGCCGCCCAGCGCGCCGCCCACCCCGACCTGCTCAAGCTCGACCGGCAGGTCTGCTTCGCCCTGGCCGTCGCCTCCCGCACGGTCATCGGCCTCTACCGCCCGCTGCTCGAGCCGATGGGCCTGACCCACCCGCAGTACCTCGTCATGCTCGCCCTCTGGGAGGAGTCGCCCCTGCGGGTCGCCGACCTCGCCGCAGCGGCTCAGCCTCGAGCCGGCCACGCTCTCCCCCCTGCTCAAGCGGCTCGAGGCGGCCGGCATGGTCGTCCGCGGACGCGACCCCAAGGACGACCGGGCGCTCGCGGTGTCGCTCACCGAGCGCGGGGCCGACGCTCGCCGGCAGGCCGAGCGCGTCCCGGCGGCCATCATGGAACGGCTCGGTATGGGGATCGGCGAGCTCTCCGACCTGCGCGACACCCTCACGCGGCTGATCGAGGCGGCAGCTCCCCGCTAGCGGCCGGGCACCCGGCCCGCCAGCGCAGCCCGGACCGCCGGTTGCCGCCGACCGCGTGGGTCGGAAGACTCCACCCATGACCGATGACCAGTGGTTCCGCGAAGCCGTCGTCTACCAGATCTATCCCGCGCAGCTTCAGCGACAGCAACGGCGACGGCATCGGCGACCTCCGGGGCATCATCAGCCGCCTCGACTACCTCGACCAGCTCGGCGTCGACGTCCTGTGGCTCTCGCCCATCTACACCAGCCCGCAGGACGACAACGGCTACGACATCAGCGACTACCAGGACATCGACCCGACCTTCGGGACCCTCGCCGACGTGGACGAGCTGATCGCGCAGGCGCACGCACGCGGCATACGGATCGTCATGGACCTCGTCGTGAACCACACCTCCGACGAGCACCCGTGGTTCGTGGAATCCCGCTCCAGCAAAGACAATCCGAAGCGCGACTGGTACTGGTGGCGCCCCGCGCGCGAGGGCATGGAGGCCGGCACCCACGGCGCCGAGCCGACCAACTGGGAGTCCTTCTTCAGCGGGTCCGCGTGGCAGCTCGACGAGACGACCGGCGAGTACTACCTGCACCTGTTCAGCCGCAAGCAGCCCGACCTCAACTGGGAGAACCCCGAGGTGCGCGAGGCCGTCTACGCGATGATGCGCTGGTGGCTCGACCGCGGCATCGACGGCTTCCGCATGGACGTCATCAACATGATCTCCAAGGACACCTCGCTGCCCGACGGGCCCATCACCCACGGCGGCCTCTACGGCGACGGCGGCCCCCACTTCCTCTGCGGGCCGCGCATCCACGAGTTCATGCAGGAGATGCACCGCGAGGTCTTCGACGGCCGCCCCGAGAAGCTCCTCACCGTCGGCGAGATGCCCGGCGTCACGGTCGACGAGGCGGTCCTGTTCACCGACCCCGACGCGCCACGAGCTCGACATGGTCTTCCAGTTCGAGCACGTCGGTCTCGACCACGGCAGCCACAAGTGGGACCGCGTCCCGCTCGACCTGCGCGACCTCAAGGCGAGCATGGCCCGGTGGCAGACCGGCCTGGCCGAGCGCGGCTGGAACTCGCTCTACTGGAACAACCACGACCAGCCGCGCGCGGTCTCCCGGTTCGCCACCGACGAGCCCAAGTACCGCGTCGCCGCCGCCAAGCTCCTCGGCACCGTGCTGCACCTGCACCGTGGCACGCCCTACGTCTACCAGGGCGAGGAGATCGGCATGACCAACGTGCCGTTCCCCGACGAGAACGCCTTCCTCGACATCGAGTCGGTCAACTACTACGAGGCGGCCATGGCGGCCGGGCTCGACTCCGACACGGTGCTGGGGGCGCTGCGGGTGGGCAGCCGCGACAACGCCCGCTCACCGATGCAGTGGGACGGCAGCGCGCATGCCGGCTTCACCCAGGGCACCCCGTGGGCGCCGGTCAACCCGAACTACCCGGAGATCAACGCGGCGGCCGCGGTCGCCGACGACGACTCGGTGTTCCACCACTACCGCCGGGTCATCGAGCTGCGCCACACCGAGCCGGCCGTCGCCCATGGCGACTTCACGCATGCTCGCGCCCGGACCACCCCAGCCTCTACGCCTACACCCGCTCGTATGCCGGCACCGACCTCCTCGTGGTGGCCAACTTCTCCGCCGAGGAGCTTGCCCTGGACGACGTGCTCGACGACCTCGCCGCGTGGTCGGGCGCCGAGCTGCTGCTGGGCAACCTGGAGGCGGCCGACACCGTGACCGCTCCGCTGCGCGCCTGGGAGGCGCGCATCCTCAAGCGGACCTGATGCCGCGTCATCACCGTGAGCCCTCCGAACGAGCGCGGTTCGTGACCACTCGACGCTTATTGCAGGGAGGAGCCGGGCGTCGCCTCTCGGAGGGCGTCCAGCACCTTGGTGTCGATCCCGTCGGGGCTGAGCCGGGTCTCGTAGTTCTCCTCCGACGCCCACGGCGGCGAGCGCCTGCGCCACCGCTCCCTCATGGCCGAGGCTCGCCAGACGCGCGCCACCTCCTCGGCCACGGCACCGGTCAGGGGCTGCACGTCCTCGGGGGCGCCGAACATGAGGTCGTTGAGCCGCAGCAGCCGTGCCAGCTCGCGCGGGGCGTCCGGATGGTCGTCGACCCGCACGTCGGCGAGCACCCCGCACTCGTCGTACCCGGCGCCTGCTCGCACGGCATACAGCGCCGCGCCTTGCCGGCCACGGGAGTCTCCGCCGGCCGCGTCCCCGGCGAGCAGCGCCGCGCAGAGGCGGTCGGTGAGGCCTGCCCCGGCCGACCCGAGCCACGCCCGCTCCATCTCCGCCACGACCTCGGGACCGGTGAGGATGTTGCCCTGGATGGCGTAGCCTCCGGTCGCGTCGCGCCCGGACACCCCACCAGCCCAAGGCAGGCACCGTATGCCGGTATACGTCGCCTCCGAGTCCGCCCCGACGACCCCGAGCTGGCGGTGGTCGCGATCGGCGTCCGGCTCGGTGCAGGCCAGCACGGCCTCGGCGGCAGACGCCCCTCGACGCAGAGCCGCGAGCGCCTCGTCGCGATAGGCGACCCGCGCCATCGCCTGGGTGGCGACCGCCCCGACCCCGAGCTCGGCGGCGGGGACGACCGCCCCGACGAACGGGAACTTGCTGGCCACCGCCACGCCGAACGCGTCGCCGACCTGAGCCACGATGGAGAACGTCACGGGCCGACGCTAGCCGAGGCCATCGGCATACGGTGGGTGGATGGCCACCATCGAAGCCGTCCTCGGCGACATCACCACCGAGCAGGTCGACGCCATCGTCAACGCCGCGAACTCCTCGCTGATGGGAGGCGGCGGAGTCGACGGCGCCATCCACGCCGCGGCCGGCCCCGCCCTGCTCGAGGAGTGCCGTCGCCTGCGGGAGACGACCCATCGCCGTGGTCTGGACGTCGGCGACGCCGTGGCCACCGGGGCCGGGGCACTGCCCGCACGGTGGGTCATCCACACGGTCGGCCCGAACCGGCACGCGGGTCAGACCGACCCGGCGCTGCTGGCCTCGTGCTTCTCCCGCAGCCTGGCCGTCGCGAGTGAGGTCGGCGCCCGGAGCATCGCGTTCCCGGCGGTGAGCGCGGGGATCTACGGGTGGGACGCGGCCGAGGTCGCGCGGATCGCGGTCGACACGGTGCGCGTCAGGTCTCGAGTCGGGCGACGGGCCGGAGCTGGTGCGGTTCGTGCTGTTCAGCCCCCGGGTGCTGGCCGCCTTCGAGTCCGAGCCTGGCCACGCGTAGGGCCTGCTAGCGCCCTGGCTCAGCGCCTCGTGCGCGCCGTCGCCCTCGCCGGCGGAGCTGATCAGCTGGCCGATGGTCTCCACGGTGTGGGCGCCCTGCAGCGCCACCCGGCGGTTCGCCATGTAGAACGGCACCCCGGTGATGCCGACCTCGGTGGCGGCGCGCTCGTCGGCGCGCACCTGGTCGCCGTACTCCGTGCCGGCCAGCACCGCCGACAGCCGCCGGCCGTCCAGCCCCGCCTCGGCCCCGAGGCGCTGCAGGGTCTCGATGTCGTCGATCGCCTTGCCCTCGGTGAAGTAGGCGCTGTACAGCCGCTCCAGCACGGCGGCCTGCAGGGCGTGCCCACCCTGCGCCAGCCCGAGCGCGACGATCCGGTGGGCGTCGAAGGAGTTGGCGCGCAGCTGACGGTCGACCTCGATGTCGATGCCGTCGGGCCGGGCCATGGTGGCCGGTCGCTCGGCGATCTCGCGGGCGCCGTCGAGGTCGGTGCCGTAGCGCTCCGCCAGCCAGGACAGCACGGTCGACCCGTCGCCCCGCGGCGTGCCGGGGTCGAGCTCGAACGCGTGGTAGGTCACGGTGACATCGGCGGGATGCGCGCTCTCGGCGATGGCGTACTCGAGCCGCCGCTTGCCGATGTAGCACCACGGGCAGACCACGTCAGCCCACACGTCGATCTCGACAGCGCTCATGCCTCCATGCAAGCACGATCGCGAGCCGGTGGCACGAGGGGGTCGCGGGCTCGCGGCATACCCGCAGGCAGGTCACCCGAGACCGCGGACGCCGGACGCGCCGAAGGCCCCCACCCGGCGAACGGGGGGAGGCCTTCGGTGCGTGGCTCCTGACGGGCCCTGAGATCAGGGCCGTGCGATCAGGGGCGGCCGTAGGTGGCGCTGGAGGACCAGATCGGGCGGAGGCCGACCGAGGAGCCCGAGTGCGGGCTGTCCCACATCATGCCGTTGCCGGCGTAGATGCCGACGTGGTACGCGGGCGACCCGAAGAACACGAGGTCACCGGGCTGCGGGTTGGACACGGGGGTCGAGGCCGCCTGCTGCTCCGACGCCGTGCGCGGCAGGAAGATGCCGACCTGGCGGAACACGTATGCCGTGTAGCCGGAGCAGTCGAAGCCCGCCGGGGTGGTGCCGCCGTACTGGTACGGGACGCCCTGGTACTGGGCGGCGATGCCGAGGATGCCACCGGCCGCGGGCTTGGACACGGCCGGAACGGCGACGCGGGTCGTGGACCGGCTGGCCTGGGGCGCGACGCGGGGCGCCTGCTGGACCGGCGCGGCCGGGACAACCGCCAGGGCGGGCGCGGGCGCCGGCTTCGGGGTGGCCTTGAAGCCGATGAGCCCGAAGGAGTCGGCAGCCGCAGGGGCAGCGACCTGGGGAGCCCGCACGGCGGCGGGGGCCGCGACGGTGGGGGCCTTCTCCGTCGGCTGGGCAGCGGTGGCCGCGGACGCCGGGAGGGCGAACGAGGCGACGAGCCCGCCGGAGGCGGCGATGACGGCTGAGGTCTTGACGGCAGGCTGGGCGGATTTCGCCACGATGCCGCTGATCTCGGCGACGGGGTTGTAACGACCGGGCGCGCGGTGACGGCCCTGAGCGTGAGAAGCCACGATGAATGAACCTCCAGCGCCTACGAGGTGAGCTGTCGGGTTCGGGTGGAGGTAGATCACCCGGCCTTCACGTCGGCCACCCGACCTAGCGGGCGCGGTGCGTGGAGACTTAACCCCAAGGACCCTCCGGAGAGGGCCCAAAAGTGGGTCCCCCGCTCCTGTCAAGCGGTCTTGCTGAGGACTCGGGCGTGGTGACAGGACTAGGCGATCCACATCGAGCCAACCTCTCCCAGGGGAGAAGAGATCTCCGCGAGGGTACACAAGAGCGGCCGCCCAATGTCACATTGAGGTCACGGCGAGTCTATGAATCAGCCAAGGACCGTTTGAGAAACGTCTACGAGAGCGCCAAAGACGTGTTGGGCCACGTCGTCGGGCAGCGAGACGCCGGTGGACTCGGGGGCGTTCTCGCGGACCGCGACGACCCGGCCGTCGGCACGGTGCACGCGGACGCGCTCGCCGGGCAGCAACCGGGCCAGGGTCAGCAGGCTCAGCGCCTCGTGGTCGACCTGCACGGGCTCGCCGATGCGCCGGACCAGGACCGTCTCGGGGCGCTCGGTCGCCAGCTCGGTCAGGGTGCGCAGCCCGGAGCGGAAGTCCTCGCTCGGCTCGTCGTCCCCGAGCTCGTCCAGCCCCGGGATGGGGTTGCCGTAGGGCGAGTCGTGGTGGTCCTTGAGCATGGCGAGGATCTTGCGCTCGACCCGCTCGGACATCACGTGCTCCCAGCGACAGGCCTCGTCGTGGACGTACTCCCACTCCAGCCCGATGACGTCGACGAGCAGCCGCTCGGCCAGCCGGTGCTTGCGCATCACCCGGGTGGCCAGCAGACGGCCCTGCTCGGACAGCTCGAGGTGACGGTCGCCGGCGAGGCTCAGCAGACCGTCGCGCTCCATGCGAGCCACCGTCTGCGAGACCGTGGGACCGGAGTGGCCCGAGACGCTCGGCGATGCGCGCGCGCAGCGGTGGGATGCCCTCTTCCTCGAGCTCGAAGATCGTCTTGAGGTACATCTCCGTGGTGTCGATCAGGTCCGTCACAGCACCAAGCCTCTCACCTCGGCCGGACTGCCGTGACCGTCGTCGGACCCGGGCACTACCTTCGGCCCATGAGCTTCGTCGTGCCGGCCCGGTTCTGCGGGCCACCCGAGTCAGGCAACGGCGGCTGGGTCAGCGGGCACGCGGCGGCACTGCTGGCGCCGGGCCCCGACGAGGCGGTGACGGTCCGGCTGCGCACTCCCCCACCGCTCGACCGCGAGCTCCAGGTGGAGCAGGACGGCGGCATACTGCGCGTTCGCGACGGCGAGCACCTCGTCCTCGAGGCGAGCCGCGACGCCGCACCCGGCGTCGACGGCATACCGGCTGCGGTGTCGTACGCCGACGCGCAGGCGGCCGGCGAGCGGTACGAGGGGCGGTCCGGGCACCCCTTCCCCACCTGTTACTCCTGCGGACCGGCACGTGAGGAGGGCGACGGGCTGCGGCTGCGCCCCGGTCGCGTCGAGGCGGCGCGGGCGAGTACGCCTGCGCCTGGACCCCCGGCGACGACGTGTCGCTCGAGACGGTCTGGGCGGCGCTGGACTGCCCCGGCGGGTGGGCCAGCGGGATCGCCGGCCGGCCGATGGTCCTGGGCACCATGACCGCGCGCGTCGCGCGCGATGCCCGCTCCCGGCCGGCCCCACGTCGTGATGGCGTGGCAGCGCGGCTCCAGCGGGCGCAAGCACCTCAGTGGCACCGCCTTGTATGCCGCCGACGGCCACCTCCTCGCGCACGCCGAGGCGACCTGGATCGCGGTGGACCCCGACACCATTCGACCCCTGGGAGGATCAGGCATGAGCAGGCTCGCCGTCGTGACAGGAGCCAGCAGCGGCATCGGCGCCGAGACGGCCCGCCAGCTGGCCGTCGGCCGGCTACGAGGTGGTGTGCGCGGCCCGACGCGCCGACCGCATCGAGGAGCTCGCCGCGCAGATCGGCGGCCGCGCCGTCGTCTGCGACGTCTCCAAGGCCGAGGACATCGCCCGGCTGGCCGACGAGGTGGGCGGCCGCCTCGACGTCCTGGTCAACAACGCGGGCGGGGCGCTCGGCCTGGCCCCCGTCGCGGAGACCGACGTCGCCGACTGGCGGTCGATGTTCGAGTCCAACGTCATCGGCACGCTCCAGGCGACCCAGGCGCTGCTGCCGGCCCTGGTCGCCTCGGGCGCCGGCACCATCGTCAACGTCGGGTCGACCGCGGGGCGCGGGGCGTACGAGGGCGGCTCGGGCTACATCGCGGCCAAGCACGCGGTGGCGGCGCTGACCGAGACGCTGCGGCTCGAGCTCGTCGACCAGCCGGTGCGGATCGAGGAGATCGCGCCGGGGATGGTGCGCACCGAGGAGTTCTCGCTGACCCGGTTCGGGGGCGACCAGGCGCGGGCCGATGCCGTCTACGCCGGGGTCGCCGAGCCCCTGGTCGCGCAGGACATCGCCGAGGCGATCGTGTGGATGGTCCAGCGCCCGGCCCACGTCAACATCGACCTCATGGTCATCAAGCCGCGGGCCCAGGCGGCTGCGCACCGGGTGCACCGCGAGAGCTGACCGGCAAAGCCGTTGCGCCACCCGACCTTCGCCGTTTAGCGTCGAGCTACACGGAAGGGAGGTGGTCCAACTAGTGATTTCCCATTGGACGCGTGAGGTGACTGCGCTCTAGCGCACCTCGACTGCTCGAGGTGCGGTAGCGCAATCCCCAGCAGTTCACCGCAGCCCGTGGGCCGCACAGGTCGTCCCCTGTGCATGCCGGCCGCTCGATTCGGCAGGCAGGCCCGCGGGCTGTTCCATGTCCGCCGCCGTGTCGGTTCGAGCGACTCGCCGGAGATCGCCGGCGAGCTCACCTCGAACCGGGCGGCAGCTCAGGGGCGGAGGGCGACGGCCTCGGCCGCCAGCGCCTCGATGCGCGCCCAGTCTCCTTGCGCCACGGCATCCTTGGGCGTCAGCCAGGAGCCGCCCACGCACCCGACGTTCGGCAGCGCCAGCCAGGACGCGGCCGTCTCGGGGGTGATCCCGCCCGTCGGGCAGAACCGCAGCTGCGGACACGGCCCGTTGACCGCCGACAGATAGGGACGGCCGCCGCTCGCCTCGGCGGGGAAGAACTTCATCGCCTCGAGCCCGGCCTCGGCCAGCGTCAGCATCTCGGTGAGCGTCCCGGCCCCGGCGAGCAGCGGCAGCCCGCTGTCGAGTGCGGCGCCCAGCAGCCGCGGCGGCGACCCCGGCGTGACGATGAACTGGGCACCCGCCGCGACCACCTGGCTCACCTGCTCGGGCGTGACGACCGTGCCGGCGCCGACGACCATGCCCTCCACCTCGGAGGCGACCGCCTCGATGGCGCCGAGCCCGGCCGCGGAGCGCAGCGTGAGCTCGATGACCGGTATGCCGCCGCGCAGCAGCGCCCGCGCCAGCGGCACCGCCTGCTCGACGGAGTCGACGACGACCACCGGGATCACGGGGGCGAGGTCGAGGATGTCGGCCTCGCTCCGCAGTGCGGGCGTGGTGGTGGTGGCGGTGCGATGGTGGGGTGCCTGGGTCATCGGACGTCTTCCTCCTGCGGCATGGTCTTGAGATAGGTGTCGTCGAGGTCGGCACCGCCGTGCACACCCTCGCGGTACGCCCGGCCGAGGGTGGTGAACACGTGCGCACCCTCGTCGGCCCGGCCCACTGCGGCGCGCATGCTGGCGAACAGCTCACGTCCCGTCCCGACCCCGTCCTCGGTGACCCGGCGCGAGGGCAGTCGAGCGGCGAGCTCGGCGTCGTCCACGAGGACGTCGAGTCGGCCGGTGATGCGAGTCGACGCGGATCACGTCGCCGTCCTGGATCTTCGAGATGGGGCCCGCGTGCACCGACTCGGGCGTCACGTGGATCGCCGCCGGGATCGCGCCCGACGCGCCACTCATGCGCCCGTCGGTGACCAGCGCCACGGCATACCCGCGCTTCTGGAGGACACCGAGCGAAGGGGTGAGGGCGTGCAGCTCGGGCATGCCGTTCGCACTGGGCCCCTGCTCGCGGATGACCACCACGACGTCGCGGTCGAGCTCGCGCCGCGAGAACGCCTGCAGGAACCCGACCTGGTCGGTGAAGACGCGCGCCGGCGCCTCGACCACGCGGTCCTTCTCGGCCACCGCGGACACCTTGATGACCGCGTGGCCGAGCGTGCCGCGCAGCACCCGCAGGCCGCCGTCGGGAGCGAACGGGTCGGTGGGCGGTCGCAGCACGTCGGGATCGCCCGACGAGGGCGCCGCGTCGACGAACCGCAGCTCACCGTCGACCAGCTCCGGCCGCTGGGTGTAGTGGTGCAGACCCTCTCCGGCGAGCGTCAGCACGTCGTCGTGCAGCAGGCCGCTCTCGAGCAGCGTGCGCACGAGGAACGGGCGTGCCACCGGCCTCGTGGAAGTGGTTCACGTCGGCAGGGCCGTTGGGGTAGATCCGGGCCACCGAGGGAACCGCTGCCGACAGGTCGTCGAAGTCCTCCCACGTCAGGTCGATCCCGGCAGCGGCAGCCATCGCGATCAGGTGCATGGTGTGGTTCGTCGAGCCGCCGGTCGCCAGCAGCGCCACGACGCCGTTGACGACTGACTTCTCGCTGACGACCTGGCCGATGCCGTAGGGCGCGTCCGACGCGGCGATCTCGGCGACCCGCCGGGTGGTCGCCGCGGTGAGGGCGTCGCGCAGCGGGTCGTCCGGGTGGACGAAGGCGGCGCCGGGCAGGTGCAGGCCCATGACGTCCATGAGCATCTGGTTCGAGTTGGCGGTGCCGTAGAACGTGCAGGTGCCGGGCGAGTGGTACGACGCGACCTCGCTCGCGAGCAGCTCGTCGCGCCCGACCTCGCCGGCGGCGTAGGCCTTGCGGGTCTCTGCCTTCTCGGCGTTGGAGCGGCCGCTGGCCATGGGGCCGGCCGGCACCAGGGCCATCGGCAGGTGCCCGAACGACAGCGCGCCGGCCACCAGCCCGGGCACGATCTTGTCGCAGACCCCGAGCAGCAGCGCCCCGTCGAACACGTCGTGCGACAGCGCGATCGCCGTCGACATCGCGATGACGTCGCGGCTGAACAGGCTGAGCTCCATGCCGCTGCGGCCCTGCGTGATGCCGTCGCACATGGCGGGCACCCCGCCCGCGACGCGGGCCACGGCCCCGACCTCGCGCGCCGTCTGCTTCATCGCTGCCGGGTAGTGCTCGAACGGCGCGTGCGCCGACAGCATGTCGTTGTAGGACGTGATGATCCCGAGGCTGACGCCGGTGTCGGCGGCCATCATCGTCCGGTCGGACCCGCCGCAGGCGGCGACCGCGTGCGCGAGGTTGGAGCAGCCGAGGTCGGTGCGCGCGGGGCGAAGGCTCAGCTCGGAGGCGGCACGGGACAACCGCTCGAGGTATGCCGTGCGGCTGGCGCGGCTGCGCTCGGTCAGCCGGGCGGTGACATCGGCGACGACGGGGTGGACGACGGGGGCCATGGGGCTCCTGGGGGCGGCGGTCGGGACAGGGACCGCGCGAACGGCGACGATGACGCGCGCGTTGTGATTCCGTTCACAAGTGTGGCGACGTCTCAGGGATCGGCAAGCGCCGTCCCGGCATACGGACGGGTAGCCACGCACCGTCACGGTTGCAGGCGAGACAGCGCCCACGCCTCGGCATCGTCGAGCGAGCCGTCCGACACCCGGCGGAACACCAGGCGGTCGTGCAGCCGGTTGAGGCGGCCACCCCAGAACTCCACCTCGTCGCACTCCACCCGGTACCCGCCCCAGAAGTCCGGGACCGGCACGTCGTCGGGGTGACCACGGTCCGGCCACTGCGCGGCATACCGGGCATAGGCCGCCTCCAGCTCCTGCGCGCCCGGACACCGGCTGGGACTGCCGCGACGCCCAGGCCGAGATGCGCGAGCCCCAGGGCCGCGACCCGAAGTAGGTGGTGACCTCGTCACGGCCCAGCGGCAGCGCCGTCCCCCTGAAACGGATCGCCCGGTACATCGACGGCCAGGTGAGCGAGACGGCGATCCCGCTGTTGGCGGCGATCTCGTGGCCCTTGGCCGACTCGATGTTCGTGACGAACCCGGGGCCGCGCTCGTCGAAGAAGCGCATCAGCACCGTGCGGACGTTCGGCAGCCCGTACGCGTCGACGGTGGCCACCGAGAGCGCGAGCGGCTCGGGCACGTCGGCCAGGGTCTGCGCGCGCTCGACCGCCTCGGAGACCCAGCGCTGCGCCTGCTGGAAGGGGGTCGGCGCCACCTCGGCCTCAGACAGTCCCTCACCGATGTAGTCCGAGCGCAGCAGGTCAGCCATGCCCCGAGACTACGGTTGCGTCGCTTCGCGCTCGCGCTTTGTGCGACCTACGCGCGTTCAGCGGCCCCGACACGCCGCGCGGAGGGGGTATAGTCGCACAAAGCCCGGGTCCGGCCGGTCCAGGAGGGCGAGCGACCGGTCAGCGGCGGCGGCAGGCAGGCGAACGTAGGCTGGAACGACCCTGCAGGTCGGGAGTCATATCAGGTCACCACCGGACACGGCACTGAAGGAGGCGCGCGTGACGCTGCTCGAACCGGTGCTCAAACGGGCCCGGGTCCAGATGGCCGGCGCCCTACGGTCCAAAGTGGCCGGGGACGACGCCCCGGCGAAGGCGCGGGTGATCTGGGGATCCGAGGGCGAGCGCTGGTTCACCCCGGCAGACCCGATCTGGCGGGTGCACGCCGACGCGTCGATGTTTCCGGCAGGCATCCGCGCACTGCTGCTGCAGTCCCTGCACCCGCTCGCGATGGCCGGGGTGGCGGGTCACTCGGGGTACAAGGGCGACCCGTGGGGCCGGTTGCAGCGCACCAGCGAGTTCCTCGCCACGACGACCTTCGGGACCGTCGAGGCCGCGCAGGCGCAGATCGACCGCGTACGGTCAATCCACCAACGCGTCCGTGGCAAGGCGCCTGACGGTCGTCCGTATGCGGCCAGCGACCCGCATCTGCTGGCCTGGGTGCACGCCGCCGAGGCGGACAGCTTCCTCACGTCCTACCAGCGCTACGCGAGCCAGCCACTGACTCGGTCCGAGGCGGACCAGTACGTCGAACAGGCCGCCCTGGTCGCCGTCCGGCTCGGGGTTCTCGACCCACCCACGACTGTGGCCGCCCTGGGTGAGGTGATCGCGTCATACCGGCCGGAGCTGAAAGGGACCCCGCAAGCCCGCGAGGCGGCGCGCTTCCTGCTCGTGCATCCGCCGCTGCCCTGGGCGGCAAAGCCCGGGTATGCCGCGCTGGCTGCCGGTGCCGTCGCGATCCTTCCGCGATGGGCCCGGCACCCCCTTGGCTTGCCCTGGCTGCCCGTGACAGAGCGGGTCGTCGGTCGCCCCCTCGGTGGAGCCGCGACGGCTGTCGTCCGCTGGGCCATGCAGGCGGACCGCGAGGAGCGGCGCTCCTGACCTTCCGAAGACTGGCGTCGAGCTGACCTACGGCGTGGGATGGCGGGCGTCGTACCGCACGAACCCGGGCTGCAGCCGGGCGAGCAGCACGATGGCGGCGATGCAGGCCAGGCCGCCCACGACCGCGGTCATGGCCTCGCCGATCCCGCTGGAGACGAGGCCGCCCGCCAGCTCGCCCAGCCTGGGACCGCCGGCCACCACGACGATGAACACCCCTTGCAGCCGACCCCGCAGGTGGTCCGGCGTGGCGGCCTGCAGGATCGTCGTCCGGAACACCGCGCTCACCGAGTCGGAGCCACCCGCGACCGCCATGGCCGCGAGCCCGAGCCACAGCGCCTCCCCGCGGCTGAGCACCCCACCTGCCGCGAGCATGGCGACGCCGAACCCGCTGATGGCCGCACCCCAGCCCACGATCGCCACCAGGATCGCCAGACCCTGTCGTCGGACATGGCCCAGACGTCCCGAGAAGAACATCGCGCCGATCCCCCCGATCGCGGCCGCAGCGCTCAGCGCCCCGACCGTCCTGGCACCCCCGCCGAAGATCACCGCACCCGCGGCCGGGAACAGCACCCGCGGCTGCGCCAGCAGCATCGCGCAGATGTCGGCGACGAACGTCATGCGCACGTTGGGCCGGGTGGTGAGGAACGCGAGCCCGTCGAGCACCGAACGCAGTCCCGGCCGGGAGGGCGCCGAGCCGTCGGTCGGCCGGCTCCGGGGGCAGCGGCTCGAGCCGGGCGAGCCCCCACAGCGCAGCCGTCGTGATGACCGCGTCGGTCGTGTAGGCCGCGCGGAAGCCGCCCCAGTCGACGAGGAAGCCAGCCATCAGCGGCCCCACCGTCATCGCCGAGTTCATCGCGAACACCGACAGCGCGTTCGCCGCCGGCAGCTGCTCGCGCGTCAGGATCCGCGGGTAGATCGAGGTGCGGGCCGGTGAGGACACGGCATACGCGCCGTTCCAGAGCGCCACCAGGGCATAGAGCACCCAGACGTGCCCGTTGCCGAGCCACGCCTGGATGGCGCACAGCACGCTGGAGAGGAAGGCGACGCTCTGCGCCACGAGACCCACGGTGCGGCGGTCGAAGTGGTCGATCAGCGTGCCGCCGTAGAGCCCCATCACCACGAGCGGGACCAGCGCGCAGAGCCCGACCAGACCCACCGCCGCAGTCGATCTCGTCAGGTCGTAGACCTGCAGTCCGATGGCCACCACGGCCAGCTGCGAGCCGATGTTGGAGAGCGTGAAGCCCGCATACAACCGCCGGTATGCCGCGTTGACCCGCAACGGGGTGAGGTCCAGGAGCAGCGGCACAGAGCGACCCTACGGCCGCGCGTCAGTCGCTCACCACGATGCCCAGCTCGGCGGCGAGGGCCGGGGCGAGGTCGATGAGCTGGGCCGCCGAGATGGTGGCGCCACGGAGCCCGGTGAGCCCGCGCGGACCGATGAGCTCGGCCGCGCTGAGGTCGACCTCGCGGAGGGTGGCCCGGCCGAGCTCGGGTGAGACGAGCCGCGTCCCCTCGAACGAGACCTGGGTCAGCGTCGCCTCGGAGAAGTCGGGCTCCACCAGCTGACAGTCCACGAACTGGCAGTCGACGCAGGGTGGCGCCGCGCAGGTTGAGGAACTCGATCTTGCACCCCTCGAACCGCACCCGCCGCAGCTCGGCGCCATAGAGCTGGACGGCCCCCAGCCGCGCCCCCTGCACCACGCAGTCCAGCCACGTCGACTCGGCGAGGTCGACGCCCGCGCCGTGCACGGCATACAGGCCGGTGTCGCCGAAGCGCGCTCGCGGCAGCTTCACCTCGCTCAGGTCGCACCGCTGGAAGGTGCACTCGAGGAAGCGGGCCTGGGGCGCCGACTGGCCGGAGAGGTCCCCGGTCAGCACCTCGCCGTCGTAGTCCGTCTCGGCTCTCAGCACCCGGCCATAGTGACGTATCGGCCCGACAGTGCAGAATGAACTCGCCAGTAGGAACCGGGCCGACCGCCCATCCTTCACGACCAGGCCGAGAGGACACCCATGTCCGACACCGACTTCAAGCCAGGCCTCGAGGGCGTCATCGCCTTCGAGTCAGAGATCGCCGAACCTGACAAGGAGGGCGGCTCGCTGCGCTACCGCGGCGTCGACATCAAGGACCTGGTGGGACAGGGTGTCGTTCGGTCAGGTGTGGGGGCTGCTGGTCGACAACGAGTTCGACCCGGGCCTGCCGCCGGCCGAGCCGTTCCCGCTGCCGGTGCACTCCGGCGACATCCGCGTGGACGTGCAGTCGGCCCTGGCGCAGCTCGCGCCGCTGTGGGGGTTCAAGCCGCTGCTCGACATCGACGCCGAGCAGGCCCGTGACGACCTGGCTCGCGCGTCGGTCATGGCGCTGTCGTTCATCGCGCAGTCCGCCCACGGCCAGGACTCACCGATGGTGCCCCAGCGCCGCGTCGACGAGGGTCGCACGATCGTCGAGCGGTTCATGATCCGCTGGCGTGGAGAGCCCGACCCCAAGCATGTCGAGGCCATCGACGCCTACTTCATCTCCGCCGCCGAGCACGGCATGAACGCCTCGACCTTCACCGCCCGCGTCATCGCCTCGACCGGAGCCGACGTGGCTGCGTGCCTGTCGGGCGCCATCGGCGCGCTGTCCGGCCCGCTGCACGGCGGGGCTCCGTCCCGCGCCCAGCACATGATCGAGGGCGTGGAGCGGACCGGTGACGCCCGCGCCTACGTCAAGGACGTCCTCGACCGTGGCGAGCGGCTGATGGGCTTCGGCCACCGGGTCTACCGTGCGTACGACCCGCGCGCTGCGGTCCTGCGCGACACCTGCGAGCGCCTCGGCGCCCCGCGGTTCCAGGTGGCCCTCGAGCTGGAGCAGGCGGCCCTCGCCGAGCTGCGCGAGCGGCAGCCCGACCGCGTCCTGGAGACCAACGTCGACTACTGGGCAGCCGTCCTGCTCGACTTCGCCGAGGTGCCCGGCACGATGATGACGCCGCTCTTCGCTGCTGCCCGCAGCGCCGGCTGGTCGGCCCACATCCTCGAGCAGAAGAAGACCGGGCGCCTGATCCGGCCGAGCTCGCGCTATGTCGGCGAGGCCCCCCGCGGCCTCGACGCCGTGGCCGGCTTCCGCGCCTGACCCCACCCCGCCCGCCCCGGCTTTCGGCAGCAACCTCTGCTTGCAGAGGTTGCTGCCGGGAGCACAGGTTGCTGCCTACCTTCCGCGGCAGCAACCTCTGCTGGGAGCCAACCCGGCCTCGGTTATCCACAGGGCGTCAGCGGGAGGCCGCTCGACTCGGGCACGCTTCTTGAGTGGAACTGCACGAGCTGGCACGGCACGGGGTGGTGTCGACCGCTGACGCCACAGCCCTCGGCCTGGGGCCATCCGACCTTCGGCGGCTGGTCAAGGGCGGCACTGCGCGCCGCCTGGTCCGAGGCTGGTATGCCGTGTGCCCGCCGGGAGACGGCGCGGCCACCGTGGGAGGGGGCGGACCGCTTCGAGTCGGCGCGCAACCACCATCGCCTCCTCATTGCGGCGCTGCTGCGGTCCTTCGACGGACGGGCCGTCGCGAGCCACCACTCCGCGCTGCTCCTGCACGATGTCCAGCTGTGGAAGTCCGACTTGACGGTCGCCCAGCTCTGTCGGGCCGAGGACGACCACTCACGGCACCGACCTTCTGCCGTGCTCCATCCCCGGGTCGGGCTGCCGCCCGTCACAGCCCCGGGCGGTCTCCTGACCGTCCCGATCAGCAACGGCCGTGGTTCAGGTCGGTCTGCGGCCCCCGACGCGCGGAGCAGCCGCCTTTCCCCTCGAGAGCCTGGTCGCGGCAGACAACGCCCTCCATCAGGGCCTCGTGACCGCCGACGAGCTGTCCGCAGCGGTGGACGCACATGCCGGCACACCCGGCATACCTGGCGTTCGAAGCACTGCTGGCGCATGCCGACGGACGTCACGAGTCGGTCGGCGAGACCATCCTGGGCCACACGATGCGGACCCTCGGGTACCGCTTCACCCCGCAAGTCCTGGTGACCATCGGCGGACAGTGGTGGCGGATGGACTTCGAGCTGGACGACCACCCGGTCGGAGTCGAGTTCGACGGTCTCGCCAAGTACGGCGGTGGCCTGGTCAACCCCACGCCCGACCAGCTCAGACGAGCCCTGGCGCAGGAGAAGTGGCGCGAGGACCGGCTGCGCGAGACAGGGCGCGAGATGGTGCGGTTCGTCTGGCACGAGGCGGACAACCCCCGTGCTCGTCCGGGCACGGATCGACGCGGCCATTCTGCGCTGCCTCCGACGGCGATCCGCCTGAGTCGACGAATGCTCGCCCGCTCTCGCTTGGCAGCACAGGTTCGCTGCCCGCGGCATACGCAGCAACCTGGCTTCTCGGCAGCAACGTCTGCAAGCAGAGGTTGCTGCCGAGAGCGCGGGTGCTGCGACACAGTCCGGGTGGTGGACCCCACGTCCCACGCCTCGGACGCAATGAGAGACTGGCGCGCGTGACCGAGACGACTGCCACGAAGACCATCCCCGCCGACCTCCTGCCCAAGGACGGCCGGTTCGGCTCCGGCCCCTCGAAGGTCCGTCCCGAGCAGGTCGACTACCTCGCCAGCCTCGGCACCACCCTGCTGGGCACCTCCCACCGTCAGGCCCCGGTGCGGAACCTCGTCGGCGCGGTCCGCGAGGGTCTGTCCGAGCTGTTCAGCCTGCCCGACGGCTACGAGATCATCCTCGGCAACGGCGGCTCGACGGCCTTCTGGGACATCGCGGCCTTCGGGCTCGTCCGCGAGCGTGCTCAGCACCTGGCGTTCGGCGAGTTCTCGAGCAAGTTCGCCAGCGTCACCAACAACGCGCCGTTCCTGGGCGAGTCCACGATCATCAAGGCCGAGCCGGGCACCTTGGCGCAGCCCAAGGCCGAGCAGGGCGTCGACGTCTACGCCTGGCCGCACAACGAGACCTCGACGGGCGTCATGGCCCCGGTGAAGCGCGTCGCCGGCGCGGATGACGACGCGCTGCTGCTCGTCGACGCCACCTCGGGGGCGGGCGGGCTGCCCGTCGACCTCAACGAGGTCGACGTCTACTACTTCGGCCCCCAGAAGTGCTTCGCGGCCGACGGCGGCCTCTGGCTCGCCGCGTTCTCCCCCGCGGCCCTGGCCCGGGTCGACGAGATCGCCGCGACCGGCCGCTGGGTCCCCGACTTCTTCAGCCTCCCGACGGCGATCTCCAACAGCCGCCTCAACCAGACCTACAACACGCCGGCCCTCGGCACGCTGGCCCTGCTCCGCTCCCAGATCGACTGGATCAACGGCCAGGGCGGCCTCAAGTGGGCCGTCGAGCGCACCGCCGACTCCTCGGGCCGCCTCTACGACTGGGCCGAGCGCACGGCATACACCACTCCGTATGTCGCCGACCCGGCCGCTCGGTCGCAGGTCGTCGCGACCATCGACTTCGCCGACGACGTCGACGCCTCCGCGATCGCCAAGACCCTGCGGGCCAACGGCGTGGTCGATGTCGAGCCCTACCGCAAGCTCGGCCGCAACCAGCTGCGCGTCGCCATGTTCCCCGCGGTGGACCCCGAGGACGTCTCTGCCCTGATTGCGTGCATTGAGCACGTCGTGGGCTGATTCGCTCGGCAGCACGTGATATCGCGCGCGTAACCTCTCCTTCACCTGCTCGTTAAGCCCAGCGACTCCCCCGCCGGGTGGGACGATGATGTCGAGGAGCCAGACGATGACACGCGTGACGCGACTCCCGTGGCGCACCATTGCCGCCGGCCTGCCAGCGGTGGCACTGATCGGCACCGGCGTGGCCTTGGCCACCACCGGCGCGGGCACCGCCACGACGCATGGTGTCGCCGACTCCAAGCCGGTCGTCACCGTGCCGCCGACCCCGATCTCGCAGCCCGCTGCGCCGTCCCTCCCGCCGCTGCCTGACCTGCCCGCTCCCGCCGAGCAGTCGGCCACCCCGCTCGGCCAGTCGGCGGCAGCGCTCCCCGCGGCCCTGACCGCCAACGGCATCCCGGCGTTGGCCCTCGCGGCCTACCAGCGCGCGGCCTCGCTCGTCGATGCCGCCGACGCCGGCTGCCACATCGACTGGGCTCTGATCGCGGCCATCGGCAAGGTCGAGTCCGACCACGGGAGGTATGCCGGTAACGGCATCGACCGCGACGGCACCGTGCGCCCGGGCATCTACGGCATCCCGCTCAACGGCGCCAACAACACCACCGTCATCCACGACACCGACGCCGGTGTGCTCGACCACGACACCGTGTGGGACCGCGCGGTCGGCCCCATGCAGTTCATCCCGAGCACCTGGAAGGTCGTCGGCGTCGACGCCAACCAGGACGGCAAGAAGGACCCGCAGAACGTCGATGACGCCGCCGCAGCGACCGCCGTCTACCTCTGCTCGGGCCCTGGCGACCTCAGCACCGACTCGGGTGCCCGCAACGCCGTCATGCGCTACAACCAGAGCCAGGCGTATGTCGACGAAGTGATGGCCATCGCTGCCGGCTACCGCGGCGGCTACACCGTGGTCCCTGACAGCGGCCTCGATGCCGCGCAGCGCAACGGCACCCCGTACCTGCCCAGTGGCGACCAGCAGGTCATGGCGCACTACAACCCGGTGCTGGCCGCCCAGCCCGCCCCCGCCACGAAGCCCACTGGCGCCAAGCCGTCGTCGGGTGGCGCGCCCGTGGTGGCGGCCGGAAGCGGATCGGGCTCTGGCGGCGGTGCGCTGCAAGCGGGATCACCGGAGGCAGGCGGCACCACGTCCGGCAGTCGGCGGCGGGTCGAGCTCCGGGCACGGTCGCCGGCGTGCCGGTGCCCCAGCCGGTCGCGACCGCGGTCGGCGGGGTGGTCGGAGGCCTGACCGGCGGGCTGACGGGCCACACCCCGACACCCACCACGTCCACCTCGAGCCCGAGTCCCAGCCCCACGCCGACACCCACCCAGACGCCTGACCGCTGGGCATCTCGGTCTGGGGCTGCCCAACCCCGTCTACGTCTACAACCCCCTCAGCAAGACCTGCAAGCTGCTCTGACCCCCACCGGTAGCCCCGCCCCTGGCTACCACGAAGGCCCACCAGCACTCCTCCTGGTGGGCCTTCGGCATACCTGAGCCAGCGGCATACGTGGATCCGCTCCTGGCCTCGCCTGCGGGCAGTAACTTCTGCAAGCAGAGCTTGCTGCCGGGAACCCAGGTTGCTGCATGGTCTCCCGGCAGGAACGTCTGCAAGCAGAGGTTGCTGCCCGGGAGCCGAGGGGGCGCAGGCGCCTCAGTGCAGGATGCTCGCCACGACCGCCACGGCGACCACGATGACCAGCACCGCGATGGTGACGCGCCGGCGGAAGACCGGGGTCATCGGACGGCCTCCGGCACCGGCTCGGAGACCGTGGGGGCAGGCACCGTGCGGATCCGTGATCCGCGGGCGTCGCCGCGACTCGTAGCTCACCTGGACATTCTCACGCCTGGTCATCCAGAACGCCGTACCGATGAGCATGAGCCCGACCGCGACGGTCCCGATCCCGATGGTCCAGCGGGCTCCCCACACCTGGCCGATCCAGCCGATGACCGGCGCGCCCAACGGCGTCCCGCCCATGAAGATCGCCATGTAGAGCGCCATGACCCGCCCTCGCATGGCCGGGTCGACGCTGAGCTGCACCATGGCGTTGGCCGTCGTCAGAGCTGTCAGCGCGGACAGTCCGACCGGGACCAGCGCCAAGGCGAACAGGGCGTAGGTCGGCGCCAGCGCCGCGAGACCGCTGGAGACGGTGAAGCCCAGCATGGCGATGAGCAGGATGCGCAGCCGAGGCCGAGCCCGGCGAGCGGACAGGAGCGCGGCCGACAGCGACCCGATCGCCATGATCGAGCCGAGCAGGCCGTACTCCTGCGGACCCTTGCCGAACACCTGGGTGGCCATGAGCGCGGTGGTGATCTGGAAGTTCATGCCGAACGTCCCGAGCACGAAGACCAGCGCCATGACGAGCTGGATGTCGGGTCTGGTCCGGACGTAGCGCACGCCCTCCTTGATGGCTCCGTGCCGACGCCCGAGGACCGGCGCGGGCAGCAGGTCGCTCGTGCGGATGGCAGCCAGGGCGACCAGCACGGCGACGAACGTCGCAGTGTTGAGCAGCAGCGTCCAGCCGGTGCCGAAGGCGGCGATCGTCAGTCCGGCCAGACCGGGCCCGATCAGCCGCCCGGCGTTGAACGACGCGCTGTTGAGCGAGACGGCGTTGGCCAGCCGGTCGCGCGCGACCAGCTCGGACACGAACGTCTGACGGGCCGGGTTGTCGACGGCAGTCGCCAGCCCCGTGAAGAGCGCGACGCCGTAGACCATCCAGAGCTGCGCCGTCCCGGTCACGGCGAGCAGGCCGAGGACCAGTGACGACAGCGCCAGAGCGGTCTGGGTGATGGCCAGGATGACGCGCTTGGGGTAGCGGTCCGCGATCATGCCGGCCCAGGGTGCCAACAGCAGGAACGGCAGGAACTGCAGCCCGGTGACGATGCCGAGCGCCGTGGACGAGTGCCGCGTCAGCTCGGTGAGGACGAGCCAGTCCTGTGCCACCCGACCCATCCAGGTGCCGATGTTGGAGACGAACGCTCCGGTGGCATAGATGCGGTAGTTGCGAATGCTGAGCGAGGAGAACGTGGGGCTCATTCGGCGGCCACCTTGGTGAGGATGGTGGCGGCCTGGCGCAGGATCTCCTGCTCCTCGCGGCTCAGGTGGGCGACGCGCACGGACATCCAGGCGTCGCGACGGCGCTGGTTGTCCCTGAGCAGGGCCACGCCCTCAGGCGTCAGCGACAGGATGACCTGGCGGCGGTCGGCGGGGTCGTCGGTGCGCTTGACGAGACCGCGCTCGACGAGCCCGCTGACGGTGCGGGTCATGCTCGGGGCGCTGACCCGCTCGATCTCGGCGAGCTCGCCGGGAGTGCGTGGGGTGCCCTCGAGGCGCACCAGGACCGAGTACTGGTGCGGCGCAACGGCGTCCGTGCTCTCGAACCGGACGCGCCGGGAGATGCGCATGCAGGCGAGGCGGAGCTCACCCGCGAGGGCAGAGACTGCGGAGGGCGACAACCCGGCATCCGGGCCTCGCCGGGGTGTGCGCTGGGGCACTGGGTTCAAAGGCTGCTCCTTCTCAGATACTTAGCATAACTCATTACCCCTGCTAAGTATTTCGAAGCCAGCAAGGATCCTCCCCGCCGTCGGCGCGCACAGGACCGTAGCCGCCTGGGAACGGCGCCTTAGGATGGCGGCATGAACGACGTCCGAGCCGGTCGAGCCCACTCCGGTCGAGCCCGATCTCGGGCCGCACGCCGCCGTGGTGAGCACCGGTCAGGTCATCGTGGGCGGCACCGTCGCCTGGCTGGTGGCGCTGGTCGTCACCCTGGTGGTGCCGACGCTCCACCAGGGGCCGCGGGACTGGTGGCCGTGGACGTGCGTGGCGCGGAGTCGCCCTCGGCCTCTTCGGCTACAGCTACGTGCGCCGCGGTCGCGGCAACGCGCAGCGACGCGGGATAGCCGAGCTCAGACCACGTCGTACGCGACCTCGTCGACGAGCGGCTCGCCGACCATCACCGGGGGTGCCGGCTCGACATCGATCTCGGAGTGGGCGCCGCAGCCGTGGTCAAGACTCACGACGCGACCGTCGCTGGGTGACCAGGCGTTGGCGCACACGCCGAAAAAAGCGCGAAGTGCACCTGCCATCGGCAGGAAGTAGCCGCAGGTGGAGCAGGGCGCAGGTGCCTTCTCGGCGACCTCGGAGTGCGGGCCGCTCTCGCCTTCGTACCACCGCTGGGCGGCAGCCTCACGACCCTCGGCGGAGAGCACGCGCTTGCGGCCCAGACCCAGCTCGAACGTGGCGAGCTCGTCGACCTCCTCGTCGCCCGTGGCCTCGAAGCCGGGCTCGAGCAGCGGGTCGTCCTCCTTGTAGGGCAGCACGTCGCCCGCGCCCACGTCGCCCGGCGCGAGCCGCTCGGCATACGGGAGCCACTCGGGCGAGAGCAGCGCACCCTCGCCGGGGACGAGGTTGGTCTCGCAGATGGTCGCGACCTTGCCGCGCGGCACGCGCGCGATCGTGATCGCCCAACGCCAGCCCGGGTATGCCGTGGCGGTGCAGTCGAAGTAGTGCGTGGCCAGCCGCTCGTCGTCCATGACCATGCCGAGGTGGTCGCCGACCGTGCCGGGCTCGGCGATCGACGCCGCGCCCTCACGGGCGACATCCACGGCGGCAGCCAGGACGGCGTCCTCCTTGGGGGTCGCCATCACGGCTCCAGCTGGTCGGCCAGGAAGCGCAGGACCTGGGCGAGCTTGGTGCCGTGGTCCTTGTCGAGGCGGCGGCCGCGGCGAAGCGAGTTGGAGGCGTTGTCGAGCAGCTTGATGGCGTCCTCGACCAGGGGCGCGAGGTCCTCGGGTGCCTTGCGGGTCGCCTCACGCTTGCCCGCGGCGACGGAGGGTGCGGGCTCCAGCAGGCTCAGCTGCAGCGCCTGGGTGCCACGGCGACCCTCGGCGACGCTGAACTCCACGCGCGTCCCGCCCTTGAGCGTGCCGACCCCCTCGGGCAGCGCGTTCGCGTGCAGGAACACGTCGCCGCCATCGTCGTCGGAGATGAAGCCGAAGCCCTTCTCCGCGTCGTACCACTTGACCTTGCCAGTGGGCACTGTCCACCTCTGCCGTGAATGAGAGACCGTCGGTCTCGAAACGTTCGGGTGCGCCTTGTGCGCTCCCGCAAGGCTAACGCGTGGCGCCAAATCGTTTGTCGGTATGCCGCCAGGGCACCTCCCAGCCCGAAAACCGGTAGGGCGCTGTCGGTGGCGTGCGGCAGGATCTCAGGGTGAGCGAAACGGCGAGCCCCGAGACCCTGGCGCCCGAGACGGGGTCGGGGCACAGCATGCGCGGGTTCTGGAGCGAGCTGTCGACCGAGGGTCGCTGGCTGCTGTCGACGGTGGCCGTGCAGACCCTCGGGCGCGGCCTGACGCTGCCGTTCACGGTGATCTACCTGCACGAGGTCCGCCACATCTCGCTCGACCTCGCCGGCCTGCTGATGGCCTTCATCGCCGTGGTCGCCCTGGCTGTCACGGGCCCGGCCGGGGCGCTGACCGACCGGCTGGGGGCGCGCGTGATGCTGCTGGGCTGCACCGTGGCCGAGGTGCTCGGGCTGACCGTCCTCGCGTTCGCGACGACGCCGGTCGTCGTGGCTGTCGCCTTCCTGCTCATGGGCATCAACTTCGGAGTCTCCTGGCCGGCCTTCAACGCCCTCGTCGCCGCGATCGTGACCGGCCCGGCGCGCCAGCAGTACTTCGGCATCAACTTCGCGCTCGTCAACCTCGGCATCGGCCTGGGCGGAGTCGTGGGCGGGGCCTATGCCAACGTGCACCGGCCCCAGACCTTCACCGTCATCTTCCTCGCCAACGCGGCCAGCATGCTCGTGCCGATCGTGCTGCTGCTCGGCCCGCTGCGGCACGTGCACGGTCGCGCCGAGCGACCCCACGACAGCGACGCCGGGCGGCCGGCTCCTACGTCGCCATCCTGCGCGACCCGGCCGTCGTCTGGATGACGGTGCTGACCTTCCTGGGCACCTTCGTCGGCTACGGCCAGATGGAGGCGGGCTTCCCGGCCTTCGCCCGCCAGGTCAGCCAGGTGTCGACCTCGGTGGTGGGCTTCGCCTTCGCGGTGAACACCGCGGTGATCGTCGGCCTGCAGTTCCTCGTCCTGAGGCGCATCAGTGGTCACCGACGCACCCGCGTGCTGGTCGTCATGGCCGCCCTGTGGGCCACGGCGTGGCTGCTCCTCGGGCTCACCGGCCTGACGCCGGGCACCGTGCTGGCCGCAGCCGGTGTGCTGACGTTCCACGGCCTGTTCGCCCTGGGCGAGACCCTGCTGCAGCCCACCATCCCGGCCATCACCAACGACCTGGCCCCCGACCACCTGCGCGGCCGCTACAACGCGGTCAACGCGGGCGCGTTCCAGGCCGGCACGATCCTCGGCCCCGTGGTGGCCGGGCTCCTGCTGAGCCATCAGTGGTCGACGGCCTTCGTCGTGATGATCGTGGTGGGCTGCGCAGCGATGGCGATGCTCGCCCGGGTGGTCGAGCGACAGATCACCCCCGAGGTGAACGGGCTTCAGCCAGTGGCCGGCCGGATGCCCCAGGTGCCGGTCCACGACTGACCCGGCTCGAGGTGGAGCAGGTCCACCCCGGAGTTGAAGGCGTCCGCAGGGCAGCTCATGGGCTCGACGGCGATCCCCCGCGCGCCTTCGACACCCGTGTCGGCGCCCTTGTCCGTGAACACCTGGAACCACGGGAAGGCCTCGTCGCCCCAGACGGTCACCGACGGGCCGGTCCACCAGTGAGCTGAGCGTGACCTCCCACCGGCCCGCAGCGTCCCGGTCCACCTGCGTGTATGCCGTGTCCAGGCTCACCGTGCCCAGCTCCCGCGGCGTGCGGAAGTCGTGCTCGGGGCGCACCTGCGCAGTCTCGGTCGGCAGCTTCCGGTCGTCCACGAGCATCTCCTGCTGCGCCGGAGCATGGAGAACCACGTGCGGCGAGCGGGGTCTCCCCGAGGGCGACATAGGGATGTGCGCCGTAGCCGAACGGCACCGTGGCCGAGCCGCGGTTGGTCGCCACCGGGGTGACCGTCAGGCCCTCGTCGCCCAGGGCATAGGTCAGCTCCAGCTCGAGCAGCCCGTCCCAGCCCGGTTGCGGAAACAGCGTCGCGCCAACGCACAGCGACGAGTCATCGTGGCTCAGCAACCGCCAGGGCAGCCATCGCACAAGCCCGTGGCTGGCGTTCCCCAGCGCGGGTTCGGTCAGCGGCAGCTGGTACTGCTTACCGGCGAAGGAGTATCGGCCGTCGCGGATGCGGTTGGGCCATGGCATCAGCTGCTGACCACGACCGAACCTGGCGACCTCGTCGGGCCCGTAGCCGGCCACGATGTCGACGCCGTCCACCGTGTAGGTCCGCAGGCCGCCACCGAGCTCCACGACCGTCGCCGTGGCCGATCCCCTGCGGATCGACCACTGCTCACCGCTGACGGCTCTCACGGGGCGGCGACCGCGCGGATCAGGACCGCCTTGGCGCCGTGCCTTCTGCGCGATCACGAGCACGTTGTCACCCTTCGCGAGGTTGGTGGTCCTACCGCGAGTGCTGGAGTCCACGGCATACGTGGCGGTGAAGCCGTCGGTGCTCTTCACGGTGACCGAGGTGCCGCTCGCCGCGGTCACCGTGCCGCGCTGCAGCGTCATCGCGGTGGAGGTGCCGTTGGCGCCCTGCACCGTGAAGTCACCGTGCTGGACCATTCCCAGACCAGCGCCGGCGCCGAGCAGGGAACCCAGCCCCGCTGCCGTTGCCCTTACCGTTGGCCCCCGACCCGGGCCCCGGCTGAGCGCCCATCATGCGCTTGCGCTGCCCGGGCGCGAGCTGGCGTCCGTAGGGCGCCCCGGCCTGCGCCACGCGGACCTCGTGGTGGAAGCCCAGCACCCGTGCCCCGACGAGCAGCCCCGCGCCCAGGAGTCCGAGCACCAGGAGTACGGCGAGGCACCCGGCCACGATGAGCGCGATCAGGCCACCGGTGGTCGATGTCGCCTGCCGGAACAGGCCGGGCCCCTTGGGCGGTCGCGGCGGTGGGCCCCCAGGAGACGCATAGGGCGGTCCTGCGGGCGGACCGGACGGCTGGTACGGGCGGACCGGACGGCGGTACGGGCGGAATGGGCCTGGTCGGCTCGGCGCCCGCCTGTGACGTGCCCCCTGGCAGGACTGGCTCGGTCATGGTGCCTCCTTCGTCGATACCCACTATGAATGAGGACGCTGTGGGCCGGGTGTACTTACGCTGAGAATCCGCCGAGTCCAGGGGCACTACCGTGGTGCGGTGACCCCCTCTCCCCGTCACGCCGTCACCGGCGTGACCCGCTCGATCGCCGACGACATCCGTGGCCGCAGTGACGAGCAGCTCCGCGACCTCGTGCGACGGCGCCAGGACCTGGCCCGCCCCGCGCCCTCCGACCTGTCCTCGCTCGCCGCCCGGGCGACCACTCGCGCCAGCGTGCACCGTGCCGTGGACGGGCTCGACCTGGCCCACCTGCAGGCGCTCGAGGCCGCGACGGTGGCGGAGTCACCGCTGAGTGCCACCGACGTCGCCGCCCTGCTCGGGGCCGACCAGGCACTGGTGGAGGACCTCCTCGACGACCTCTGGACGCTGGCCCTGCTCTGGCGCAGCCCCGAGGGCCTGCGCGTGGTCCGTACCGTGGCAGAGGTCCTCCCGAACGCCGCCGGCCTGGGGCCTCGGGCAGCCGACCTTCAGCTGGCGCTGCCGGACCAGGAGACGCTGCTGTCCCTGCTCGACACCGCGCCGGCGGCCGCTCGCGCGATCCTGGACCGCCTCACGTGGGGCCCTCCCTTCGCAGTCCTCGCCCTGGGCACCCCCGACCGGGTGGCCGAGGGCGCCCGGTGGCTGGTCGAGCACCACCTGGTCTCTCCCACCGGCGAACAGCTGACGCTGCCGCGAGAGGTCGCCCTGGCCCTGCGCGGGGGCCTGAGCCATGCCCGCGCGGCGCTGACCGCCCCTGCCCTCACCGGCACCGTCCGAGACGCGTCCACCGTGGACTCGGCCGCCGGCCAGGAGGTCTCCGACCTGCTCGCCCTCGTCGACGAGCTCGCCGCAGACTGGGGTCTGCGGCCGCCGCGCGTGCTGCGCGCCGGTGGCCTTGCCGTCCGCGACCTCACCCGCCTGGCGTCGGTCCTCGATGTCGACCGCTCCCGCGCCGCCTTCGTCGCGGAGATCTCGTATGCCGCGGGGCTGCTCGCCGACGACGGGGCCCTCGAGCCCTCCTGGGCGCCGACCCCGGCCTACGACGAGTGGGCTCAGCAGCCCGGCGCCGCGCGCTGGGCGGTGCTGGCCCAGGCCTGGCTGGCCAGCACCCGGGCCGCCCACCTGGTCGGCACGACACCAGCCGGGCGCCTCCGGCACGGTCAACGCGCTGGGTCCCGATGCCCACTGGCCGCCGGTCAGGGTCCTGCGTCACGACGCCCTCGAGCTGCTCGCCGACGCCCCGGTGTGGACCGGCGTCACGGCCGCAGACCTCTCGGAGGCGTTGCGCTGGCATCGCCCCCGGCGCACCCCTCAGCGCCTGGAGACGGTCGTCGAGGCCCTCCACCGCGAGGCAGAGTGGCTCGGCATCCTCGGCCGAGGCGCCCTGTCGTCGGCTGGTCGCGCCCTCCTCGCCGGGGGCGACGAAGCAGCCCTGGCCAAGGCGATGCACCCCCACCTCCCCGAGCCGATCGCGCACATCCTGCTCCAGGCCGACCTGACCGCCATCGCGCCGGGCCCGCTGGAGGGCGGACTGGCGACCTTCCTGCGGCTGGTGGCGGACATCGAGTCGCGGGGTGGGGCCACCGTGTACCGGTTCGCGCCGGACACCGTGCGACGCGCGCTCGACGCCGGCTGGTCGGTCGACCAGGTCCTCGGAGCACTGGGCGACGCCAGCCAGACGCCGATCCCCCAGCCACTGGACTACCTCGTCCGCGACGTCGCGCGGCGCCACGGACAGGCGAGGGTGGGAGCCGCGCAGGCCTACATCCGCTGCGACGACGCGACCACCCTGGGCGCCATGCTGGCCGAGCGCGCCCTCTCCCCGCTGCAGCTGCGCAGCATCGCCCCCACCGTCCTCGTCTCCCCGGTCGCCGGCGAGACCGTGCTCGAGTTCCTGCGAGAGAACGGGTTCGCCCCCGCCGCCGAGACCCCGGACGGCGGAGTCGTCGTCCCCGCCGCAGGGCGTCACCGGACCCCCATGCAGCGGCGCACCGCACCGGTCCGTTCCCACACCGTGGACGACGAGCTGGTGACCACGCTGGTCGCTGCCCTGCGTGCGGGCGAGGAGTCCGCGGCATACCAACGGGAGGAGCTGGCGCGTCGGCCCGGACCCTCGCTGGCGAGCACCGACCCGACCACGACCCTCGCCGTCCTGCGTGAGGCGGCCGCCGACCGGCAGTCCGTCTGGGTCGGCTACTCCGACGCGGGCGGCCGCGTGCAGCGGTTCCTGTTCGCTCCCGACCGGGTCGAGGGAGGACGGGTGCACGGCACCTCCGACGGCGTCCCGCGCACGTTGTCGATCCACCGCGTGACCGGCGCGGCACCGAGCTGACTCGGACGGCGCGAGCTACGCGAGACGCCGGCTCAGTCGGCAGATCCGGCGAGCGCCTTGACGACCCGCGACGGCGAGGGCCGGCCCAGCTGCCCGGCCATCCACACGCTCGTCTCGACCAGGGCAGCGAGGTCGACGCCGGTGTGCACCCCGGCTCCGTCGAGCGCCCAGACCAGGTCCTCGGTGGCGAGGTTGCCGGTGGCGCTCTTGGCATAGGGGCAGCCACCCAGCCCGCCGGTCGAGGCGTCGACGACGCTGACCCCGTGACGCAGCGCGGTCATCGTGTTGGCGAGCGCCTGGCCGTAGGTGTCGTGGAAGTGCACGCCGATCCGGTCCACGCCCACCCCGCGTGCGTCCAGCGCCTCCAGCAGGCGGCTGACGTGACCCGTCGTGCCCACCCCGATCGTGTCGCCGAGCGAGAGCTGGTCCGCGCCCAGGTCCATGAGCCGCACCGCCACGTCGACCACCTGCTCGACGGGCACGGGTCCCTCCCACGGGTCCCCGAAGCACATCGAGACGTACGCGCGCACCCACACCCCGCCCGCCTTGGCGCGCTCGACGACGGGCGCGAACATGTCGATCGACTCGGCCACCGTCCGGTTGAGGTTCTTGCGCGCGAAGGTCTCGGTCGCGCTGCCGAAGATGGCCACCGCCTCGACCCCGGCGGCGAGCGCGTTGTCGAGGCCCCGCTCGTTCGGCACCAGGACCGGCCGCCGCGGACCCCGCCCGACCTCTCCGAGCTCGGCCAGCAGCTCGGAGGCATCAGCCAGCTGCGGCACCCAGCTCGGCGGCACGAACGACGTGGTCTCGATGGTCTCGAGACCCGCGGCCGCGAGCCGGCGGATGAACTCGGCCTTGACCCCCGTCGGGACCACGGTCTTCTCGTTCTGCAGACCGTCCCGAGGACCGACCTCGTAGATGGTCACCCGGGCCGGCAGCTGCGGGTCGGGCTCACGCTGGGGAAGGCCGGTGCTCACCCCCTGATCCTGCCATTGGCCGGGCGCGGTCCCCCAACTCCGCGGCCCCGAGCTAGATTGGCGGGATCAGCCGGCCGAGGGAAGGACAGCGATGAGCGAGACGCCGCGCCACGACGATGAGCCCGGGGCCAGTGGCGAGACCACTCCCATCGACACCTCGCGCACCCAGTCGGTCCCCTCGGTCCCCTCCCCCGGCGAGGTCCCCCCACCCGGGCCGCCGCCGGGCGCACCGGCCCCCGGCGCACCGGCCTACGGCTCCCCAGGACAGGGCGCGCCAGGACAGGGCGCACCGGCCTACGGGGCACCCCCCGCGAACCCGCCGCAGAACCCCTTCGCCTCCCCCGCCGAGGGCGCTCCGCGCAGCCCGTATGCCGCACCGCCAGCAGGCGCCGGCCCCCAGCCTCCGTACGGCGCGCCATACCCGCCGCCGCCCCGGCACCCGGCGGCTACGGCGCGCGCCCGGCTACGGCGCAGCCTGGGTACGGCCAACCGGGTCAGGGCAGCCCCTGGCTACGGCGCCCCCGGCTACGGCGGCGCCCCGGGCTACCCCGGCCCCTACGCTCCCTCACGCCCGCTGAGCGGCGCCACCATCGCCCTGCTGGTCGTCTCGGGTCTCGGCACCCTGTTCGGCGGCTGGGGCATCCCGGCCCTGATCCTCGGCATCATCGCCGCAGCCCGCAAGGACGAGCCCTCGACCTCGGCCAGCCTGACCCGGTGGGGCTGGATCGCCCTGGTGGTCTGCTTCGTGCTCGCCGTCGTCGCGGTCATCCTGCTCGTCGCCCTCGCGACGTCGTTCAGCACCAACAACAGCTTCAGCTCGGGGGCCTAGGTGCCCGACGGCCCCCTCATCGTCCAGAGCGACAAGACGCTCCTGCTCGAGGTCGACCACCCACGCGCCGAGGAGGCGCGCCGGGCCATCGCCCCCTTCGCCGAGCTCGAGCGCGCGCCCGAGCACATCCACACCTACCGGGTCACGCCGCTGGGGCTGTGGAACGCCCGCGCCGCGGGGCATGACGCCGAGCAGGTCGTCAACGCCCTCATCACCCACAGCCGTTATGCCGTGCCGCACGCCCTGCTCGTCGACGTCGCCGACACCATGGACCGCTACGGGCGGCTGACCCTCGAGAAGGACCCCGACCACGGCCTGGTCCTGCGCACCACCGACCGCCCGGTCCTCGAAGAAGTGTTGCGGCACAAGAAGATCAAGCCGCTGATCGGGGAGCGGATCGACGACGACCGCGTCGTCGTCCACCCCTCCGAGCGCGGCCACCTCAAGCAGGAGCTGCTCAAGGTCGGCTGGCCGGCAGAGGACGAGGCCGGGCTACGTCGACGGCGAGGCCCACCGCATCGACCTCGACACCTCGGCCTGGTCGCTGCGGCCCTACCAGCAGCAGGCGATCGACGGCTTCTGGCACGGCGGCTCCGGAGTCGTCGTCCTGCCCTGTGGCGCCGGCAAGACGCTGGTCGGCGCCGGCGCGATGGCCCAGGCCAAGGCGACCACGCTGATCCTCGTGACCAACACCGTCTCGGCCCGCCAGTGGCGCGACGAGCTGCTCAAGCGCACCTCGCTGACCGAGGACGAGATCGGCGAGTACTCCGGCGCCCGCAAGGAGATCCGGCCCGTCACCATCGCGACGTACCAGGTGCTCACCACCCGTCGCAAAGGCGTCTACACCCACCTCGACCTGCTCGACGCCCGCGACTGGGGCCTCATCGTCTACGACGAGGTGCACCTGCTCCCGGCACCGATCTTCCGCATGACCGCGGACCTCCAGGCCCGGCGCCGGCTCGGGCTGACCGCCACCCTGGTCCGCGAGGACGGGCGCGAGGCCGACGTCTTCTCCCTCATCGGTCCCAAGCGCTACGACGCTCCGTGGAAGGACATCGAGGCGCAGGGCTACATCGCGCCCGGCCGACTGCGTCGAGGTGCGGGTCACGCTCCCCGACAGCGAGCGCCTCGCGTATGCCGTGGCCGAGCCGGAGGACCGCTACCGCCTGTCCTCGTGCAGCCCGGTCAAGATCCCGGTGGTCGAGCGGATCGTGGCGCGGCACCGCGGCGAGCCGACCCTCGTCATCGGGCAGTACCTCGACCAGCTCGACGAGCTGGCCCAGCGCCTGGGCGCCGACGTCATCACCGGCGAGACCCCGGTGGGTCAGCGCCAGAAGCTGTTCCAGGCGTTCCGCGTCGGCGAGATCGACCTGCTCGTCGTGTCCAAGGTGGCCAACTTCTCGATCGACCTCCCCGAGGCGAGCGTGGCGATCCAGGTCTCGGGCACCTTCGGGTCACGCCAGGAGGAGGCCCAGCGCCTCGGTCGCGTCCTGCGGCCCAAGGGCGACGGCCGCACGGCGCACTTCTACACCGTGGTGTCCCGCGACACCGTCGACGCCGAGTTCGCCGCGCACCGCCAGCGCTTCCTCGCCGAGCAGGGCTACGCCTACCGGATCGTCGACGCCGACGAGCTTCCGGCCCCCACCGACTGAGGGCTGGGCAGACTCCCAGGCGGCACACAGGCGGCTCTCAGGGTTCGCGCCGAAAATGGGGCCGTGACCGCTGTCCTCCCCGAAGCACGCCTCCTCGTCGTCGAGGACGAGCCGAACATCCGTGAGCTCCTCGCGACCTCGTTGCGCTTCGCCGGCTTCGAGGTGCACGTCGCCGGCGACGGCGCGACGGCGCTCCATCTGGCCACCACCAACGAGCTCGACCTGCTGGTGCTCGACGTCATGCTCCCCGACATGGACGGGTTCACGGTGACCCGCAAGCTGCGCGACACCGGCCGCCGGCTGCCGATCGTCTTCGTCACCGCCCGGGACTCGGTCGACGACAAGATCAAGGGCCTCACGGTCGGCGGCGACGACTACGTCACCAAGCCGTTCAGCCTCGAGGAGGTCGTCGCCCGCATCCGCGCGGTGCTGCGGCGGACCCGGGGCGAGCAGGACGACAGCGCGGCCCTGCGTTTCGAGGACCTCGAGCTCGACGAGGACTCCCACGAGGTGCTCCGCGGAGGCCGGTCCATCGACGTCTCCCCCACCGAGTTCAAGCTGCTCCGCTACCTCATGCTCAACCCCAACCGCGTGCTGTCGAAGACCCAGATCCTCGACCACGTCTGGGACTACGACTTCCGTGGCGAGAGCGGCATCGTCGAGTCGTACATCTCCTACCTGCGACGCAAGATCGACGTCGACGGGCGTGCCGCCGCTGATCCACACCAAGCGCGGGGTGGGCTACGTCCTGCGCCGTCCGCCAGGGGCGTGAGCGTGACCGCGACCTCCGCGCCGGGGCGAGGGTCGGCGATCACGGCGGTGACCCGTCGCCTCGAGGCGCTCCCGCTGCGCCTGCGCCTGATCGCCGTGATGGTGGTGCTGCTGCTGGCGGCCCTGACGGTGACCGCATCCGCCACGGCCTTCCTCATGCGCCAGGACCTCGTCAGCCGGGTCGACCAGGACCTCCAGCGGGCGTGGCCCAGCGTCGCCCAGCAGGCCCTCGACACCCTCGTGCGCCAGCAGGGCGCGACCCGTCTGCCCAGCGGCTACGCCGTCGTCTTCTATCCGGCAGACGGGTCCAACCCGGTCGAGCTCGACCCGACGGGCGAGCAGCTGCGCCCCGGCGTCCCCGCCACCTTGCCGCTGACGAGCCCCCATGTGCGCTCGGGTGCGCCGTTCACGATCGGCTCGCGGGGCGACAGCACCCACTGGCGGGCCATCGCCGGCCGCACCCGCGACTTCTCCGCCACGTTCATCGTCGCCGTACCCCTGCAGAGCGTGGACCGCACCGTGCGCCGGCTGGTCCTCGTCGAGCTGCTCATCGGCCTCACCGTGCTCGTCGGCTGCGCCACGGCCGGGTGGTATGCCGTGCACCGCGCCTTCCGCCCGCTGCGCCAGATCGAGGACACCGCCGCCGCCATCGCGGACGGTGACCTGACCCGCCGCATCCCCACCCGCACGGCCAAGGACGAGGTCACCTCCCTGTCCCGGTCGCTCAACGTCATGCTCGCCCAGATCGAGCAGTCGTTCGCCGCCCGCGAGGCGTCCGAGGAGCGGATGCGCCAGTTCGTCGCCGACGCCTCGCACGAGCTGCGCACCCCCTTGGCCGCGGTCCGCGGCTACGCCGAGCTCTACCGCCAGGGTGCCGTCCGCGAGACGGCCGACGTCGCGAGCGCGATGTCCCGCATCGAGGGCGAGGCGACCCGCATGGGTGGGCTCGTCGAGGACCTCCTCGTCCTGGCGCGGCTGGACGACCAGCGGCCGCTGAGCATCGAGCCCGTCGACCTGACGCTGGTGGCGGCCGAGGCCGCCCAGGACGCCCGGGCCATCGCCCCAGACCGTGAGATCACGGTCCTCGGCATCGACGGGCCGGTCAGGCCGACCCTCGCCGCGGGTGACGAGCCGAAGCTGCGCCAGGTGGTCGCCAACCTCGTGTCGAACGCGCTCAACCACACCCCGGAGGGGACACCCGTCGAGATCGCCGTGGGCACCCGCCCGACGAACGGCGCCGCGCTGGCAGTGCTCGAGGTCCGCGACCACGGTCCCGGCGTCGACCCGCAGAAGGCGCGCAAGGTCTTCGAGCGGTTCTACCGCGCCGACCCGTCTCGGATGCGCGGTCAGGGTGGTGGCAGCGGCCTCGGACTGGCCATCGTGGCGGCGATCGTCAACGCCCACCACGGGCGGATCGGGGTCGGTCAGACCCCCGGCGGAGGCGCCTCGTTCGTCCTGCAGCTGCCCACAGCGAACTCTCAGGCCCAGCCCAGAACTCCTTGACGTTCAACGGCTTGACTGGTCTCACCAAGCCGGACCAAGGAGCAATGCCATGACCCAGACCCACGCGGAGACCGAGTCCCAGCAGGACGAGCCGACCACACCCGTCTGGTTCGGCTCGACCCAGGAGCTCCCGACCCAGCACCCCGCCTTCGGCGGTGCGCCCTCCGGCGAGCACCCGGCATACCCGCCGGTCTTCCAGCCACCGGCTGGGCCGCCCCCTTCCTTTCCCACTCGGGACGGGGCAGAGCCTGCCCAGCCGGCCAACCGTCGCCGTTGGACGGAACTCACCGCCGTCGCGGCGATCGCCGCCATTCTCGCGAGTGGCGGCACCTATGCCGCGACCCAGCTGGACAGCTCACAGACCTCCTCCGCTGTGAGCTCGACCACGCTGGGTCGCGGCACCGACGCCGGCCCGGTGGTCCAGGCCAACGCCAACAACCCGAACTGGACGGCGACCGCGGCCGCCGTCGCTCCCAGCGTCGTCTCGATCACCGTCGACTCCAGCCAGGGGACCGCCCAGGGCTCCGGCGTGGTCATCGACGCCAAGGGCCACGTGCTGACCAACAACCACGTGGTCGACGGTCTGGGATCGGGCGCCACCCTCACGGTGACCCTGCGCGACGGCCGCGCCTACAAGGCCACGGTCGCGGGCACCGACCCGAGCACCGACCTTGCCGTCATCACCCTGACCAACCCGCCCAGCGACCTCAAGCCGGTCGCGTTCGGCAACTCGACCGACCTCAAGGTCGGCGACCCGGTCATGGCGATCGGCAACCCGCTCGGGTTGGCAGGCACCGTCACCACGGGCATCGTCAGCGCCCTGAACCGCCCGGTCACCACCCAGTCGTCCGACCAGTCCGCGCCCACCGACCCGTTCGGCCAGGGCGGAGGCTGGCTCGTCGACCGGCTCAGGCAGCGACTCGGTGGTCACCAACGCCATCCAGACCTCGGCCGCGATCAACCCGGGCAACTCCGGCGGCGCGCTCGTCAACGCCAGCGGGCAGCTCGTGGGCATCAACTCGGCCATCGCCTCGCTGGGGTCCTCCGGGTCGAGCCAGAGCGGCAGCATCGGCATCGGCTTCGCGATCCCGGTCAACGAGGCCAAGAGCATCGCCAGCCAGCTCATCGACAAGGGCACGCGCCCAGCACGCCTTCCTCGGCGTGACCCTCCAGGACGGCAAGGCCACGGACGGCTCGAGCCAGCGAGCCGGCGCCCAGGTCACCAGCGTGAGCCCGGGGACTCCGGCCGCCAACGCGGGGCTGCGCCAGGGCGACGTGGTCATCGGCGTCGACAGCGACGCGGTCGACTCGTCCCTGTCACTGGTCGCCAACATCCGCGAGCGGGCCGTGGGCGACAAGGTCACCCTGACGGTCCTGCGCTCCGGCAAGCAGCTCACCCTGACGACGACCCTGGTGGCCAAGTCCGCGACCAGCCAGTGACGAGCTAAACCGTTCGACGGGGGCGGCAGTCGATGGCAAGGTAGACCCTTGTGTCTGTCGCCCCCGAGCTGAAGCGAGAGCAGGACTACCTCGACGGGGCGCGGGCCGCTCTGGCCCGCATGCGCGAGCAGACACTCTCGCTCAAGGTGCAGGCGCACGACCCCATCTCGGCCGAGCATCTGGCCCGGACCCTGCACCTGCGCGCCGCATCGCTCCAGGACGACCCCTCGACCACGCTGTTCTTCGGGCGGATCGACACCGACCAGGCTGAGCGGTGGTACATCGGCCGACGGCACGTCGCGGACCTGGCCGGTGACCCGCTGGTCATCGACTGGCGGGCCCAGATGTCGACGGCGTTCTACCGGGCGTCGCGGGCCGAGCCCATGGGCGTCACGCTGCGGCGGCGGTTCGGCCTCGACCGGGGAGCGATCACCGCCTACGAGGACGAGCACCTCCAGGACCGGCACGAGCACGACGTCCGCAGCCACATCCTCGCCGAGGAGATCGAACGCCCCCGCGTCGGTCCGATGCGCGACATCGTCGCGACCATCCAGCCCGAGCAGGACGAGATCGTCCGGGCCGGCGCCGACCAGACGATCTGCGTCCAGGGCGCCCCGGGCACCGGCAAGACCGCTGTCGGTCTGCACCGAGCGGCGTGGCTGCTCTATGCGTTCCGCGACCGGCTGGCTCGCTCGGGCGTGCTGGTGATCGGCCCGAACCGCGCGTTCCTCGAGCACATCGCCGCCGTGCTGCCGGCCCTCGGAGAGGTCGCGGTGGGGCACACCACCGTCGAGGAGCTCGTGGCGTCCGTCGCGGTTCGAGGGGTCGACTCGACCGAGACCGCGGTGCTCAAGGGCGATGCCAGGCTCGCCGAGGTCCTGCGGTATGCCGTGTGGTCGGCGGTGCGACCGGCCACCGAGCCCCTCGTGGTCCCGCGGGGCGTGCGGAAGTGGCGCGTCCCGGCATACGAGGTCAACGAGCTGGTCGACGAGCTGCGGACCAGAGGGGTGCGGTACGACGCCGCCCGGCAGATGCTGCCGCAGCGTCTCGCGCATGCGGTGCTGCTGCAGATGGAGCGGGCCGGCGACTCGCCGGACGACCGGGTGCAGGACCAGGTGGCGCGGTCCTCGGTCGTGAAGAAGTACGCCCAGGCGCTGTGGCCACCGCTGGACGGGCCGGCCGTGCTCTTCGGGCTGCTCTCCGACCCGGCCGAGCTGGCCCGCCACGCCGACGGGCTGCTCACCCGCGGACGAGCAGGAGCTCCTCGTGTGGGAGCGGGCGCCGCGGACCAAGGGCGCGGCTCGATGGTCGCTCGCCGACGCCGTGCTGCTCGACGAGCTGGGCGACCACATCTCACGGACGCCCTCGCTCGGGTCATGTCGTGCTGGACGAGGCGCAGGACCTGTCGCCGATGCAGCTGCGCGCCGTCGGGCCGGCGGTGCTCGACCGGCGCCGCCACCGTCCTGGGCGACATCGCTCAGGGCACGACGCCGTGGGCCACGGACTCGTGGGAGACCTCGCTGGCCCACCTCGGCAAGCCGGGCAGCCATGTCGAGGTGCTCGACCGCGGCTTCCGCGTGCCGGCGAGCGTGATCGAGTTCGCCGCCCAGCTGCTGCCCACCGTGGCGCCCGGGCTCGGCGCACCCGTCTCGGTCCGCGACAACCCTGGTCGCCTCGACGTGCTGGAGGTCGATGCGGCCGACGTGCTGACGAGGACCGCCTCGGTCGTCGGGTCGGAGGCGGCCGAGCCGGGCTCGGTCGGCGTCATCACTCCGGACGACCTGGTGGGCGCTCTGTCAGCCGCCCTCAGCGCCCACGGCGTCGAGCACGGAGTCCTCGGCCAGGACCACGGCGACATCGACCACCAGGTCGACCTCGTGCCGGCGACCGTGGCCAAGGGCCTCGAGTTCGACCGGGTCGTCGTCGTCGAGCCGGCCGCGATCGTGGCGGCCGAGCCGGACGAGCGCACCGGGCTGCGCCGCCTCTATGTCGTGCTCACCCGGGCCGTCTCCGCTCTGACCGTCGTGCATGCCGAACCGCTGCCCGCAGAGCTGACGACAGACGGCTGGCGAGAAGCGGAAGCTGACGCGAAGCGGAGCGCTGACGGCGGAGCGCTGGGCGACGGGTCGCGGGTGTGAAGGGCTCCCCGCCGCCCAGCTGACCCGTCATCCCCTCGACCGGTCACCGATGGAGACGTCTCGACCCCTCCAACGGTGACGTCTGCCAGACTTGACCGGTGCCTGCGCTGCGCACCCGGTGGACGCTCGACATCGCCGACCTCGCCCCCGGGGCGCCGCCCGATACCGTCGCGGCCATCGGCTCGGACCTGCTCCGGCGTCTCGCTGAGCCCCACCGCGCCTACCACACGGCCCGCCACCTCGAGGAGCTGCTGCAGGCCCTGGAGGAGCTCGAGCAGGCCCGCGAGATCACCGAACGTCAGGCAACCCTGGCCAGGATCGCAGGGTGGTTCCACGATGCCGTCTACGACCCCACGGCGGCCGGCGGCAGCAACGAGGCAGACAGCGCAGAGCTCGCGGTCCGCGACCTCTCAGCCCTGGGCTTGGCGCGCCGCGACGTCGATGCGGTGCGTGACCTCGTGCTGGGGTCTGAGCTGCACGAGCTCCCGAGCGACCCCCTGTCGGCGGCCTTCCACGACGCCGACCTCTGGATCCTGTCAGCGCCTGCCGAGCGCTACGCCGAGTACACCGCACAGGTGCGGCGCGAGTATGCCGCGGTGCCGGCAGACGCCTTCCGGACGGGACGGGCCGCCATCCTGCGGCCCCTGCTCGACCGGGAGTTCATCTTCGCCACCGGGGTGGCCCGGAGCCGCTGGGAGGACCGGGCCCGGCACAACCTCACCCGCGAGCTGGACGAGCTCACCGCCCGATAAGGCGTGATTGACCCGTGATTGTCCCGATAACGCGGGCGCTATCCACAGGTTTCCCTTAACCACACAGGAGTGTCGGTAGTCAAGCCGATATTCAAGGTTCGCATAGCTCGTTGCATCTCGTCGGGTCGGCTGTTTTGTTGGGGCGGGACAAAACCACACAGTCCGGGGGACGCATTGGATCTGCACTTGTTGAAGGCCTTCCTGGCAGTTGCCGAGGCAGGCTCCGTCTCCACAGCGGCCGAACAGCTCGGGTACTCCCAGCCCGGGCTGAGTCACCGGATCCAGACCCTCGAGCGCGAGCTCGGCTGCGTGCTGTTCCGCCGCCGCGGCAACGGCATGACGCTCACGCGCGAGGGACAGATGCTCCTGCCCTACGCTCGCATGACGGTCGCCATGATGCGTGACGTCAACCAGGCCATCGCCGAGTTTCGCGACCTGAGGATGGCGGCCCGGAACGCCCCGGACCGGCCCCAGGAGCGGCCTCAGGACCGGCCCCAGGACCGGCCCCAGGAGCGGGGAGACCCGCGCGACTGAACCGCGGTCCGCCGCCTCACGCAGCCTCCTCGGTCACGCGCCCTGCAGGACGTGGGCGACCAGCGGCCACCAGAAGCGCGCACCGGCGAGCGCCGCGAACTGGTCGGCGGTGACCCAGGCCGGCGCCACGGCATCGGACTCCGAGGCGTGCAGGTCCCCTCCGGCTCCCGCGATCACCGCACTGAACAGCTGGAGGGCGCCCCCCTGCTCCGGCCACCGACCGCCCGTCGAGACCGGTTCGAACCTCTCGAACCCGACCGGCCTCAGGTCACCCGGCGCCAGACGCAGCCCCGGTCTCCTCCGCCACCTCGCGCAGGGCGCACTCCACCACGGACTCCCCCGGCTCGCGCCATCCCCCTGGAGCACCCCACTCCTCACGCCGCGGGCTGTACACCACCACGAACCGGCCGGCGGCGTCACCGACGACGACCATGGCGGCAAACACCGACTCCTCCTCGACGGGCTGGTCGGACAGCCACAGCTCCACGTGGGCCACCGACGCGTCGGCGAACTCGACCGCCTCGAGCCGGGCGAGCAGGCCACTCATTGCGGCTCGAGGACGTCGGCGACCAAAGGCCACCAGTGCCGCCCCGACAGCTCCGCCCGGGCCCGCGTCCGGCGCCAGCCACCTGGCCCCCTGGGGCTGCCCGGCCACGTCGCCCTCCAGGTCGTCATCGATGTCGCCCGGGTGGCACCATCGCCGTGTCCCGCTCGAGGAAGACCGCGAAGCACGCCTGCGGAGCCGGCCATGGATAGTCCGGCCCGGGGGTCGGCACCGTGTTGCGGACGTACCCGAGCAGTCGAGGGGCCGGCCGTCCCGAGGCGCCGAGCACGGACTCCTGCAGCTCAGCGACGGTGCCGGACACCTGCGCGTCACCGACGGTCCGCGAGGGCAGGTCCAGCCCGCCGTCGGACCGCGCCACCACCAGCAGGTCCCGCCCGCGAAGCACCGCGAGACGCACCAGAACCGTATTGGCGGGGGCCCGCTCCTGCCGAGACGCGATCACGTCAGCCCTCGACCCGGGAGGTAGCCACGGGGCGTCCGGAACCGACCGCACCACCCGCTCGCGAGTGCGCTTCTGGATCCGCAGCCCACTGTCCCGCAGGATGCGGGCCAGCTCGCGTCCCCCGACGAGCTGGGCGCCGGCCGCCACGAGTGCGGCATGCCGCTCCTGCGGCACGTCGTAGTGGTCGCCTTCGAACCCTCGGCGAGGAATCCCTTGCGCCGCAGCGAACTCGTGCAGCTCGGCATACGAGCTGTCGCTGATCAGATGCGACCACAACCGCCCATGCGCCGGCCACGCCGGCGGGTCGATCCAGATGGTCACCTGCCCGACGCTACTGCCTGCCCAGCGCGGCTGTGGATAACCCACGGACCCAAAGCGGCCGAGCGCCTACGGTCGTCACTAGAGCGGGAGTCACGGGGGCCCCGCCGGTCAGAGGGAGCACACCATGTCTTCGCAGTTCCAGGTCGACCCGCAACGCATCAATGCGGCCTCGGGCGACATCGCCCGCATCTCCAGCGAGATCGAGGCACAGGTCAGCGCGATGATGGCGCGGCTGCAGGGCCTCCAGGACGCCTGGACCGGCACGGCGGCGGCCCGCTTCCAGGCCTTGGTCGGCGAGTGGCACACGACGCAGCGACAGGTCCGCGGGTCACTCGACTCCATCAGCGCGGTCTTGAGTGCGGCGGGCGCCCACTACGCCGAGACCGAGGCCCAGAACCTGCGCATGTTCAGCTGAGTCGGGACTTCGCCGCTACTCGGTGGTGATCGCCTTGAGTACGTCCAGGCGGGCTGCGCGTCGACCCGGCCACAGGGCGGCGAGCACCCCGACGAGCCCGGCCAGCACCACGAACACCGCGAGCTGGGCGAAGGGGATCGACAGGACATCGATCCCGTCGCCGGCCAGGCTGTGCTGCAGTGCCCAGCCCGCGCCGAGACCCAGGACGACCCCGAGGACGGCACCCAGCAGGGCGATCGCCACCGACTCCAGCCGCAGCATCGTGCGCAGCTGGCGGCGGCTCAGCCCGACGGCGCGCAGCAGCCCGATCTCGCGGGTGCGCTCGATGACCGACAGCGCCAGCGTGTTGACGATGCCCAACACCGCGATCACCACGGCCAGGCCGAGCAGCGCGTAGATCATGTAGAGCAGCTGGTCGATCGGCTTGCGCTGCTCCGCCGCGAACGCGTTCTGGTCCTTCAGGCGTCACCGTCGGCAGGTCGGCGATGACCTTCTCGATGCCGGCCTGCACGGCCTTGGCGTCGGCGCCGGGTTCACGCAGCACGAACGCCATGCTGTCCTGTTCCGGCACGCCCGGCCGCGTTGGCCGCCGCCAGCGAGATGAGCACCGGCACCTGCATCGCCTCCATCGAGCGGTACACGCGGCGACGCGATACGTGCCCTTCTGCTCCGGCCACCGTGGCCTGGACCGTCGAGCCGACCGCGCAGGTGCCGTCTTCGCGGCCTCCTTGTCGTCGAGCAGCAGGCCGTCTCGTGTCCGACGTCGGCGAGCGAACCGGACAGGACCTGGATCGGGCACGGCCGTCGCGAACGTCGCCGGGTCGATGGCCGCACCGAACGACCGGTCGTTGCCGATCGTGATGCTCAACGACCGCAAGGGCGTTGCGGTGCGGACACCGGGCACCGCGGCCACCTCGCTGGTGACCTTCGTCGAGAACGGCTGACCGATGGCGTTCGACACGACGTAGTCGGCGACGAAGTTCTCCCTGATCGACTTGTCGACACTGGCCTTGGCCGAGGCGCCGAAGACCGACATCATCGAGACGAGGGTCAGCCCGATCATGAGCGCAGAGGCGGTGGCCGCCGTCCGGCGTGGGTTGCGCACCGCGTTCTGCTCGGCCATGACGCCGACCGCGGCGAACAGCCGGCGATAGACGAGGCCGCATCCGGCGATCACCGGGCGACCGATGACAGGGCTGGTCAGGGACACCCCGAGCAGGAGCGCGAACACGCCCGCTCCGACGTAGTACGCCGAGTTGTCGATCGTCGTGAACGAACCGAGGTAGACGCACACGAGACCACCGGCCATCAGCAGGCCGCCGACCACGAGCCGCCACCGCAGCGCCGACTCCGGCAGGGCGACGTCGTCCCGCATCGCCGCCACGGGCGGCATCTTGCCCGCCCGGCGGGCCGGCAGGTAGGCGGCCACCATGGTCACGACCAGGCCCACGGCATACGACCAGAAGGCCGTCGTCCACTGGAAGCTGAGCGGCGACCCACTGAGGTCGAGCCCGAACGTCGCGAACAGCGCCTTGATGCCCAGGGCGAGCACGAACCCCAGTCCGAGCCCGAGGGTCGAGCCCACCACCCCCACGACGAAGGCCTCGAACAGCACCGACCGGGTGACCTGGCGCCGGGACGCCCCGAGCGCCCGGAACAGCGCAAGCTCGCGGCTGCGCTGGGCCACGAGGATCGAGAACGTGTTGATGATGAGGAAGGAGCCGACGAACAGGGCGATCCCCGCGAAGATCAGCAGGAAGGTGCTGATGAACGACAGCGCCTTGTTGATGCTGTTCTGCGACTCCTTGGCGGCCGCCTCGCCGGTGATCGCCTCGAAGCCACGGGGCAGCCGCGCCTGGACGGCCTTCGCGAGGTCAGCCTGGCTGGTGCCTTTCGTGGCCGTCACCCACGCGTCGGTGTAGGCGTCCTTCCCGCCGAGGAACAGCTGCTGCGCCGTGCGGGTGTCGAAGAACGCGAGCGTCGCGCCGACGAGCCCGCCGGACTTGAACTGCGCCGTGCCGACCAGCGTCGCTCGGACGACGGGGTCGGCGCCGCTCGTCGCGAACGTGACGGTGTCACCGATGCGGTATGCCGCCCGCTGGGCAGTGAGCGCGTCGAGGACGACCTCACCCGTCCGCACCGGCCAGCGACCCTGCGCGAGCGTCGCGGCCGGGTCCCCGGCTGCGGTGGGCGCGTCGTTGTGGGAGAGCCCGAGGCCGGGAGCGCCCTGGCCGCCGATGAGCTTGCCCGACTTCGACACGACGAAGGTCGTGGGATCGGAGACGTTGCCGTCGGCGCGCGCTGCTCCGGGCACGGTCGCGAGCGACCGCACGAGTGCTCCCGGCACCGTGGCCGCCGTTCGCGAGGAGTCGAACCCGCTGTTCGCGGTCTGAGGGCGCACGACCACATCACCCACGGTGTCGACGATGCCGCTGAACGCCTTGCCGAGGGTGTCGGTGAAGATCAGGGAACCCGAGACGAACGCGACGCCCAGGATGATCGCGAAGGCGCTCATGAGCAGCCGCAGCTTGCGGCCGAGGAGGCTCTTCCAGCTGGCCCGCAGCACGGCTCAGCCCTGTGCCGGGCGCGAGGCGGCGGACAGCTCGGCCATCCGCTCGAGGATGCGCTCTGCGGTCGGCTCGCGCATCTCGTCGACGACGCGACCGTCCGCCAGGAAGACCACGCGGTCGGTGTGGGAGGCGGCGACCGGGTCGTGGGTCACCATCACCACGGTCTGGCCGAACTCGTCGACGCTGCGGCGCAGGAAGCCCAGCACCTCGGCGCCCGACGTGGAGTCGAGGTTGCCGGTCGGCTCGTCGGCGAAGACGATCTCGGGTCGGCTCACGAGCGCCCGGGCACAGGCCACCCGCTGCTGCTGCCCACCGGACAGCTCGCTGGGCCGATGGGTCAGCCGGTCGCGCAGACCGACCGTGTCGATGACGAGGTCGAACCACTCCTGATCGGGCTCACGCCCGGCGATGGCCAGCGGCAGCACGATGTTCTCGCGGGCGTTGAGGGTGGGGATCAGGTTGAACGACTGGAAGACGAACCCGAGCCGGTCGCGGCGCAGGGTCGTCAGCGCCTTGTCCTTCAGCTGGGTCAGGTCGACGTCCCCGATGAGCACCTGACCGCTGGTCGCGGCGTCGAGGCCGGCCGCGCAGTGCATCATCGTCGACTTGCCCGAGCCCGAGGGCCCCATGACGGCGGTGAACTCGCCGCGGGCGATGTCGAGGCTCACGCCGTCGAGGGCGCGCACCTGGGTCTCGCCCTTGCCATAGACCTTGGTCAGGTCGATGACGCGGGCCGCGATGGCGGGCGCGGGTGGTGAGCCGGGGGTGTCGACTCGGGTCGAGGCCTGCGGTCATGTCTGGCTCCCGGCTCATGGTGGTTGTCCTTCTGCTCAAACCTAGGGACCCGCACTCCCTGACGCCCTCAGGATCGACCCTGAGCCGACCCCGAGTGAACCCCCGTTTCCGTCGGTCGCGGCACGCCGCCCCAGCAGCGTCCGCCGCCGCTAGCTGACGACGACGCGGGCGACCTGCCTCAGGACCGGGGCGTCGTACTCCTCACCCCGGATCTCACCAGTGTCCCACCGGATCACCAGCCCGCGGCCGCGCACCTCCAGGGTCGCCAAGGTGTTCTCGAACCAGGGTCCCTCGACCACCGACCACGGGTATGCCGGGACCGGCACCTTGGCCGACCGGCGAGCCAAGGCGCGCAACGGCCTCGCGAGCCACCGAGCCAGCACCGCCTGGGCTACCCGCGCGGTCCGTGGCAACGGGTTGCGGATGGGCGAGCACACCGCCTGCAGGACCCGGCTGCTGCCACCGGGCAGGCTGTGCGGGTCGAGGCTGGTCACGTAGGAGTTGTGCACGTCACCCGACAGGAACGTGATGGTGCCGGGTGTCGGGCCACGCCTGCCGGTCGCGACCTGCACGACCACGTCGAGCACCTGCCGGAAACCGTCCTGGAAGGCCGCCCAGTGCTCGAGGTCGAGAGCCCTGCGCATCCGCTCGCCGACGTTCCCCACCACCGGCCCCCACGCGCCCTCGGCCATCGCCTCGTCGATCGCTTCGAGGTCGTGGATGCCGGGCGCGATGAGGAACGGCAAGGACGTGGCGACGAGGAGGTGGTCGCAACCGCCCTGCAGCCGCTCGTCGAACCACGCCAGCTCCGCCTCATCGAGCATCGACCGTCGCTCCGGGCTCAGGACCCGCGCGGCCCGCGAGTCCACGACGACGAGGCGGGTCTCACCCAGGTCGCGCGCGTAGCTCCAGCGGTAGCTGTCAGGGTGGGCGTCGGCGCGCGCGGCGAAGGTGTCGAGGTACTCGGTGAGGTCGGGCTCGACGTCGGGCTCTGCGGCAAGCAGGCCCTGGAGGTGCTGCCAGACCTCGTCCTCCGCCAGCTCGTGGGGCGCGAGGTTGCCCGCGTGCTGGTAGACCCAGTACGACGCCAGACCGCCCACGATGCGCTCGTGCCACCAGGGCGTGGCGTTGATGTCACGGAGCCAGTCGATCGAGGTGTTCCAGTCGTCGCGGATGTCGTGGTCGTCGAAGATCATCACGCTGGGCAGCGTCGACAGCAGCCACCGGTTGAGCGGGTCGGACCAGGCCAACCGGTAGAGGTGCGCGTACTCGCGAAAGTCCTTGAGCTCGGCGTACGGCGGCTCGTCGAGGCTGCGCCGGGAGGCGATGAAGGCGCGCATCTCCTCGGAGGTCTCGTCGGCATACACCTGGTCGCCCAGGAACGCGACGAGGTGTGGCCACTCGTGCGGCTGCGTCCCCGGCCGGCTCAGGTGGTAGGCGTAGGCGCGCAGGGCGTCCACGCCGTTGCTCTTCACCCCCGCGGCGTCGTGCGAGACGCTCGTGCGACAGGAGCCGAACGCCATCCGGGTCGGCTCGCTCAGCGCGGAGCGGTGCGGATCCGGCTGGGCGGGAGGCCACCGAACCTGGGCTCGGGCTCTGGCCAGACCGTCGCGTCGTCGATCTCGACCTCGTAGTCGCTGCTCGCCCCGGGGTCGAGCCCGTCGAGCACGACCAGCGCGTAGTGGTGGCCGTGGGCGCTGAAGGTCCGTGACGCCCACGACCTCCCGAACGCGCGCACGCGGACGGTGGCGTCCTGGTCCGCTTCCACCCAGATCGTCGCGGACGTCTCGTCGACGTAGCGCAGCAGGGGTCCGAGGACGAGGGGGCTCTGCGCGTCGTGGCCTGTCACCGCTCCGTTCTACACGGCATACGCGTCGCGCGACGCAGATCGACCGAGGGCGGCTCACCTTTCGGTGAGCCGCCCTCGGCTATGGCGTATGCCGGGTTGCTGGGGTCAGAACCCCATGCCGCCCATCTCGTCGCCACCGGGAGCCATCGGCGCAGCCTTCTCGGGCTTGTCGGCGATGACGGCCTCGGTGGTGAGGAACAGCGCGGCGATCGACGCGGCGTTCTGCAGCGCGGAACGCGTGACCTTGGCCGGGTCGATGATGCCCGCGGCGATGAGGTCGACGTACTCGCCCGTGGCCGCGTTGAGGCCCCAGCCGGCGTCCAGCGTGCTGACCTTCTCGGTCACGACGCCGCCCTCGAGGCCGGCGTTGATCGCGATCTGCTTCAGCGGAGCCGAGGCGGCGACGCGGACGATGTTCGCACCGGTCGCCTCGTCACCCTCGAGCTCGAGCTTCTCGAACGCAGCCTTGGTGGCCTGCAGCAGGGCCACGCCACCACCGGCGACGATGCCCTCCTCGACGGCAGCCTTGGCGTTGCGCACGGCGTCCTCGATGCGGTGCTTGCGCTCCTTGAGCTCGACCTCGGTCGCGGCACCGGCCTTGATGACCGCAACACCGCCGGCCAGCTTGGCCAGACGCTCCTGCAGCTTCTCGCGGTCGTAGTCGCTGTCCGACTTGTCGATCTCGGCGCGGATCTGGTTGACGCGACCCTGGATCTGGTCGGCGTCGCCAGCACCCTCGACGATGGTCGTCTCGTCCTTGGTCACGACGACCTTGCGCGCACGGCCGAGCAGGTCGAGCTCCGCGGTGTCGAGCTTGAGGCCGACCTCCTCGGAGATGACCTGGCCACCGGTGAGGATGGCGATGTCGGCCAGCATGGCCTTGCGACGGTCACCGAAGCCGGGAGCCTTGACGGCGACCGACTTGAAGGTGCCACGGATCTTGTTGACCACCAGGGTCGACAGGGCCTCGCCCTCGACGTCCTCGGCGATGATCAGCAACGGCTTGCCGGACTGCATGACCTTCTCCAGGAGGGGCAGCAGGTCCTTGATGCCGGAGATCTTGGAGTTCACGACGAGGACGTAGGGGTCCTCGAGCACGGCCTCCATGCGCTCGGTGTCGGTGACGAAGTAGTGGCTGATGTAGCCCTTGTCGAAGCGCATGCCCTCGGTGAGCTCGAGCTCGAGGCCGAAGGTGTTGCTCTCCTCGACGGTGATGACGCCTTCCTTGCCGACCTTGTCCATGGCCTCGGCGATCATCTCGCCGATCTGGGGGTCAGCAGCGGAGATCGAGGCGGTCGAAGCGATCTGCTCCTTGGTCTCGACGTCCTTGGCCATCTCGAGCAGCTGGGCGGAGACGGCCTCGACGGCCTTCTCGATCCCACGCTTGAGAGCCATCGGGTTGGCGCCTGCGGCGACGTTGCGCAGACCCTCCTTGACGAGGGCCTGAGCCAGCACCGTGGCGGTCGTCGTGCCGTCGCCGGCGACGTCGTCGGTCTTCTTGGCGACCTCCTTGACGAGCTCGGCGCCGATCTTCTCGTACGGGTCGTCGAGCTCGATCTCCTTGGCGATGGACACACCATCGTTGGTGATCGTGGGTGCGCCCCACTTCTTCTCGAGGACGACGTTGCGGCCCTTCGGACCGAGGGTGACGCGGACGGCGTCGGCGAGGATGTTCATTCCTCGCTCGAGACCGCGGCGAGCCTCTTCATCGAAAGCGATGATCTTGGCCATTCGGGTGGTTCCTCCCACGCGAAACGTAACGATGGCCAGCGGGCGCCCGCGACGGACGGACCGGTTGCGCACGGCTCACGTCGCCGTGCTCCCCGGACCTCGCCTTGGCTGGCCAGGATTGTCACTCTCAGGGTGAGAGTGCTAACGCCATTATTGGCACTCTCACCCTGAGAGTGCAAACGGTCCGGGAGGGCCGCCTGGCGGGGTGGCGAAGGCCGACGGGAAGGCGTCGCGATAGGACCGCAGGTCGACGGCACCGTTGCTCACCGACTCGGCCGCGAGCATGGCGTGCCCGACGGCGCGGGTCACACACCCACCGGCCGCGACCATGAGGGCGTGCAGGGCAGCGAGATCGGCGGGCGCCCGGTCACCCACCGCGAGCGTGAACAGGGTGTCGCCGTCGAGCAGCGTGTGCACCGGGTCGACCGCCCGCGCCAGGCCGTCGTGCCCCAGACCGCTGACCTTCTGGCACTGCGCCTTGGTCAGCGCCGCGTCGGTGGCGATCACCCCGATGACGGTGGCCATCCCGGGGCGAAGCGGCTGCTCCGCGTATGCCGCGAGCGCACGCTCGCGCGCCGCCTCGGCTTCGCGGGCATCGGGCAGCCCCACGTGGTCGAACTCTCCGGCCAGGCCGTGGCGTCGGGCGAGCAGCTCCCCGGTCTGTCGGTCGCAGGTGTCGCCGAACGCGTTCACCACGACCAGGGCCGCCACCGTGGTTCCGTCGTCGAGCACCGCACTCGCCGAGCCGACGCCGCCCTTGAGCCCTCCAGCCCGCGCGCCGGTCCCCGCGCCGACACACCCCTGCTCGACGGGTCCGCTGTGGGCCGACCGGACTGCAGCGGCGCCGTCAGCCGCCGTTGGAACATGACCGAAGTCCCCGCCGCGCCCCAGGTCGAAGAGGACAGCCGCGGGCACGATCGGCACGACGCCGCCGTCGTCGTCGACCGGCCAGCCGCGGCCCGCGGCATACAGGGCCTGCATGACTCCGTCGGCGGCTGCCAGCCCGAAGGCGCTCCCGCCGGCCAGCACCACGGCGTCCACCCGGTCCACCACGTTGCGGGGGTCGAGCAGGTCCGTCTCCCTCGTGCCGGGTGCGCCGCCGCGCACGTCGACGCCGCCGACCGCGCCGCCCGGCGGGGTGAGCACCACGGTCGCGCCCGTGAGCCAGCCCGGCTCACGCCTGGTGCAGTGGCCGACGCGCAGGCCCGCGACGTCGGTCAGCGAGTTGGTCGGTCCGGGTCGCACGGTCAGTCGCCGCTGGCGTCGATGACGCAGAACCGGTTGCCGTCGGGGTCCTCGAGGACGACGAAGTCGTGCTCCTCCTCGGGGTACGGCCAGTCCTCGACGCGCCTCGCGCCGAGCTCGACGAGCCTCTCGACCTCGCCGGCCTGGTCCTCGGTGTAGAGGTCGAGGTGCAGGTGAGGAAAGGCCTCAGGCCTCGACGCGCTCAGGTTGAGCGACAGGTTGGGCCCACCACCGGCGCGGGGCCGGAGGACGACCCAGTCGGGCTCGGGGGCCTCTCGCGACTCGTAGTCCAGCGCCGCGCCCCAGAAGGCCATCGCCCTGGCCACATCGCCGACGTTGACGACGATCGACCCCACGCGCAGCGTCACAGCGTCACCCGGTACCAGTTCTCGACCCGGACGAAGCCGACGCGCTCGAGCATGGGCTGGGTCATCGCTCGCGACGCGATGGAGACCGCCCGGCGCTGGTCCGCGCCGAGCCTGCTCGACCGCGGCGCGCAGGAGCTGCTCGCCGACGCCGTGGCCGCGATGCTCGGGCCGCAGGAACAACGTCTGGACGACCAGCTCGCCCGCCGGTCGTCGACCGTCCCGGCCAGGGCAGGTCGTCCACCACGACCGCCTGGAGGAACCCGGCGTGCTGGTCACCGGCCTCGGCGATCCAGACCGGGTGGGTATGCCGCTGGGCGGCCCACGCCCCGGCGAACCGGTCGAGGAACCCGGGCTCGGCGCTGCCTCCGCGGTCGCGCGCACACTGCAGGGTCAGGGCAGCGACGATCAGGGCGTCCTGCGGCCCTGCCGTCCTGATCCGTGCGTCAGCCACGCCCGCAGTCAAGCACGGACGAGGCGCGACAGGCGGCGAACGGGCTGCACCGGACGCAACAACGCCCGCGCAGTCGGTTCGGCGCGGGCGTTGGTGACCGGTGGGGCCTCAGAGCTGGATGCCCAGTCGGCGAGCGCTGCGAGCGCGCTGGCGCGAGGCCCGCAGCCGGCGTAGGCGCTTGATCAGCATGGGGTCGGCCTCGAGGGCCGCCGGGGAGTCGATGAGGCTGTTGAGCACCTGGTAGTACCGGGTGGCGCTCATGTCGAACAGCTCGCGGACCGCCTGCTCCTTGGCGCCGGCGTACTTCCACCACTGGCGCTCGAACGCGATGATCTTGCGGTCGCGCTCGGTGAGGGACCCCGGGGCGGCGTCGACGTGCTCCTGCTCGTGGGCGACGTTCACTCGTGACTCTCGTTCCTCGGCTGGTGGGACGCGGTGCTGCGCCCTCCACTATACGGAGCGAATCACATGCTTGTCATTCGGTTGAGGCCCGTCCGGCAGCCCAATTCGAGGGCGCCAGACCCACTGTGACCCAGCCGTCACAGCGGGCCCCACGGAGCCTCAGGCCATGGTGTCGAGGATGGCCCGGATGTCGTCCTCGGAGGTCCGCGGGTTGACGATGGCGAAGCGCGTCAGCGTCTCCCCCTCGTGGGACGTCGGCACCACGAAGGCGAACTGGTCCGCGAGCAGCCGGTCCGACCACTCCTGGTACTGCGCCGGCGTCCACCCGAGCCGGCGGAACACCACCACCGACAGGTCCGGCTCCCGCACCAGCTCGACGTAGTCGCGTCGTCCGATCTCGGCTGCCGCGAACCGGGTCACCTCGAGGGTGCGCTCGACCGCGTCGGTGTAGGCCTGGGTCCCGTGCGTCGCCAGCGAGAACCAGAACGGCAGGCCGCGGGCGCGCCGCGTCAGGCCGACCGAGTAGTCGGTGGGGTTCCAGTCGGGAGCATCGGTGAGCACGTCCAGGTAGGAGGCGCGCTGGGTGTGAGCGGCCCGGGCCAGCGCGGGCTCGCGGTACAGCAGGGCGCAGCAGTCGAAGGGGGCGAAGAGCCACTTGTGCGGGTCGACGATGAACGAGTCGCACAGCTCGATGCCCGCGTAGCGCTCGCGGACCGAGGGAGCCGCCAGCCCCGCACCGCCGTAGGCCCCGTCGACGTGGAACCAGATGCCGAACTCACGGCACACCTCGGCCACCGAGGCGAGGTCGTCGATGATGCCGAAGTTGGTCGTACCGCTGGTGGCGACGACGGCGAAGAAGGTCTCGGGGCCGTGCGCCACGAGCACCTTGCGCAGGTTCTCGCCGGTCAGCCGCGACTGGTCGTCGACCTCGACGCCTACGAACTCGGCGTCCATCACGTCGCAGGCGGACTGGATCGAGGAGTGGGCGCCGTGGGTGGCCGCCACGCGGAAGGGGCGCGCCCCTGCGCCGGTCCGGCCCTCGTGGGCCGCCGTCATGCGAGCCGTATGCCGCGCCGCGACCAGCGCCGACAGGTTGCCGATCGTGCCCCCGGGCACGAACACGCCACCGGACTGCGGCGGCAGGCCCACGAGGTCGGCGATCCAGCGCAGGGCCTGGTTCTCGGCATACACCGCTCCGGCGCCCTCGAGCCACGAGCCGCCGTAGATGGACGACGCGCCGACCACGAGGTCGAACATCGCCGCGGCCTCGGTGGGCGCGCACGGGATGAAGGAGAGGTAGCGCGGATGGTCCGTGGAGATGCACGCCGGGGCGAGGTCCTCCTCGAACAGGGTGAGCGCGGCCAACCCGCCGATCCCCTCCGCGGTGATGGTCGCGCCGGCCGCGGCATCGAGCTCGGCCAGCGTTCGTGGCCCGTCGAGCGGGACGGGGTCGAGCTTCAGGCGGTCGGCGGAGTAGGCGAGGATCGCGTCGCCGAGGGCCTCGAGGTTCTGGTCGCTGTAGCCATGCACCCGCGCGAGTCTAGAGGCGGCGGCCCTCCAGCAGGACAGCCCGGAGGGTGGTCACGTCATCGACCAACGCATCGGGCTCGACGGCGCGCAGAGCGTCGCCCTCTCCCGCACCCCAGGTGACGGCGACGGCAGCCATGCCCGCCGCACGCGCCGCCTCGACGTCGACGACGGCATCCCCGACGTACACGCAGTCGCGCGCGGCCGACTCCCAGCTGGGTCGCGGCATACAGCAGGGGCTCGGGATCGGGCTTGTGCACGTCGGTGTGCTCCTGCCCGGCGATCACGTCGATCCGGTCGTCGAGCCCGACCGCGCGCAGGCCGAGGCGCACGGTCTCGCCCTTCTTCGAGGAGACGACCCCGGTGCGGGCGCCGGCGGCGTGCAGGTCGTCGAGCAGCGCCGGCATGCCGTCGACGGCCAGGATCAGCTCGTCGTGGTGGGCCAGGTTCCACGTGCGGTAGACGTCGGTCAGCTCGGCGCCGCGACCGGGGTAGCGCTCCTCGAGCACGGGCTGGAGCGGTCGGCCGATCCACGACCGGACCTCGTGCTCGTCGGCCACCTCGCCCATCGTCCCGATCGCATGGTGGTACGACGCGACGATCAAGGGGATGGTGTCGGCGAGCGTGCCGTCGAAGTCGAACAGGACGACGGGCCAGCGCAGAGTCACGGGCACGACCCTAGGCCAGGCTCAGGCGAGCTGATGGACGACCCTGCCCGCGGCAAGCGTGTGGGTCACGGTCGCGTCTGCGGGCAGTCCCATGGCGGGGTCGAAGATGTTGCGGTCCAACACCGCCAGGTCAGCCCGCTTGCCGACCTCGATACTGCCCGCCTCGTCGTCGTGGTTGACGTACGCGGACCCGGCCGTGAAGGCCGCCACCGCCACCGGCAGCGACAGGACCTGGTCAGGAAGGAACGGAGGGTTGTCGCGGTTCTCCGGGTCGACCCTGCGCACCGCCACCTCGAGCTGCTGCAACGGGTCGGCCGTCGTGACCCCCCAGTCGCTGCCCATCGCCAAGGTTGCGCCGTGCCGGTGCAGCTCGCCGAACGGGTACTGGAGGCGGGCCCGATCAGCGCCCAGAAAGGGAAGGGTCAGCTCGTCCATCTGCGGCTCATGCTGAGCCCAGTAGGTCTGGAGGTTGGCCGTCACGCCGAGCGCCCTGAACCGCGGCAGATCCTCCGGCTGGACCACTTGGACATGAGCGATGTGGTGTCGGCCCTCGCTCGACCCGTGCTGCGTCCTGGCCTCCTGCACCGCGTCGAGGGCGTACCGCACCGCCCGGTCGCCGATGGCGTGCATGTGTACCTGGAAGCCGAGCCGGTCGAGCTCCACGACGGCCTCGTTGAGCAGCTGGGGCTCCACGTAGGTCAGCCCCCGGTTGTCGCCATGACCGCCGCAACCATCGCAGTACGGCTCGAGGAGGGCTCCGGTGTAGTTCTCCAGGACACCGTCGACCATGATCTTGACGGTCCCCGGATGGAAGTTCCCGAGGGCCGCCTCGCGCTGTTCCAGAAGGTCGGCCACCTGCTCCATCCCCCGGTGTCGGTCCCACCAGAGAGCACCGACCACGCGTGCGGTGAGGCGGTCGTCCGCGGCCATGGACCGGTATGCCGCGAGGGTGGCGGGCGTGACCCACGCGTCCTGCCACCCGGTGATGCCCAGGGCGTGCAGGTGCGACTGGGCTGCCCCGATCGCCGCCTCCCACTGGACCCGGTCCGGCGTGGGCACCACGTTCTCGTTGAAGGCATAGGCCGCCCCCTCGTGCAGCGTCCCGCTCGGTTCGCCGGTCACCGGGTCACGCTCGATGCGCCCGTCCTGGGGGTCGGGCGTGAGCGCGGAAAGGCCGCCAGCCTTCAGAGCGGCTGAGCTCACCCAGGCACCGTGGACGTCGCGGTTGAAGAGGAAGACGGGGCGGTCCCCGACCGCTTCGTCGAGGTCCTCCCGGCGCGGTGTGCCGCCCGGGAAGTACTCCATGGCCCAGCCGCCCCCGACGATCCACTCGTGATCGGGGTTCGCCGCGGCATACTCCCGGATTCGCTTCAGGTAGGCCTCGCGGCCGACGAGACCACTCAGGTCCAGGTGCAGCAGGTTCCGGCCGGCGAAGGGCGGGTGTACGTGCGCGTCCTGGAAGCCCGGGACCACCAGCTGTCCCGGCAGGTGCAGCTCCTCGGTGCCGCTGCCGACAAGCTCACGCACCTGGGTCGAGCCCACGCCGACCACCCGACCGTCGCGGATCGCGACCGCATCGCTCCAGCTACGGGCGGCGTCGACGGTGTAGACGTCGACGCCGGTGATCACGAGGTCGGCAGGCGAGGGCATGGTGCTCCAATCAGAGAGGACGGCTGGGCGGCCGGTGTGGTCACAGGAAGTAGAGCCTCGACAGAGAGACGGAGTCGGCAGCCGCGGACTGCAGGCGGTCGCCGTCCAGGTGAACCGCGCCCGTTCGCGCCTCCACGGTCACCTCACCGCGCCGGTCGTTGCGGACCATGTCGGCCAGCCCGATCCCGCGGGTCCCCCGGACCGCGACCCGACGACGCCGCGTGGGCAGGCGGTCGGCCCCCGAGTCGAGGGCCGAACCACTGATGAACGCCACGGAGAGCTCGGCTGCCGCGCCACCGTGGCCGCCGAACTGAGGGCCGAACACCACGGGCTGGGCGTGCTCCACGGCGGCGTTGCCGTCACCGAGCGGTCCCCATGCGGGGAAGCCAGCCTTGAGCACGAGCTGGGGCTTCGCGCCGAAGCCGGCCGGGCGCCACAGGACGATGTCCGCGAGCAGACCCGGGCGGATCGAGCCGACCTCATGGGCGAGTCCGTGAGCTATGGCCGGGTTGACGGTCAGCTTGGCGAGATACCGAAGCACCCGGGCGTTGTCGTGCCGCTCATGCTCGGCACCTCGCTCGCGCTTCATCTTCCCGGCCAGGGCGAACGTCCGCCGGACGGTCTCCCCCGCCCGGCCCATGCCGTGCGCGTCGGAGGACGTGATGGGGATGACGCCGAGGTCGTGCAGGACGTCCTCCGCCCCCATGGTCTGGGCCCGGATGCGGTCTCGGGCCATGGCGACGTCGCTGTCGCAGCTCTTTCGACAGGCCGTGGCACGAGACGATCATGTCGAAGTGCTCGGCCACGGCGTCACGCCCGAAGGGCAGGGTGGGGTTGGTCGAGGAGCCGATGACGTTCGGGACGCCCGCCATGGTCAGCACGTTCGGGACGTGTCCGCCGCCGCAGCCCTCGATGTGGAACGCGTGGATCGTGCGCCCGTCGAGCACCCGCAGGGTGTCCTCGACGGAAAGACTCTCGTTGAGGCCGTCGGTGCGCACCGCCACCTGCACGTCATGGTCCTCGGCCACGCGCAGCGCCGTGTCGAGAGCTCTGGCATGCGCGCCGATGTCCTCGTGAACCTTGAACCCGCAGGCCCCGCCGAGCTCGAGCGCCTCCAGGAGCGGCGCCGGGTGCGATGACGAGCCGCGAGCAAGGAAGCCGATGTTGACCGGCCAGTCGTCGAACGCGGCGAACGCGGTGCGCAGCGCCCACGGTGAGTTCACGCCGACTCCCCAGACAGGCCCGAACTCCTGGCCGAGGATCGTCGTGACGCCCGAGGCCAGGGACGAGAAGCCATCACGCGTGGTGAGAGGAGGTGCACGTGGGTGTCGACCGCGCCCGCTGTCGCGATCAGCCCTTCCCCGCTGACCATCGTGGTGCCGGTGCCGACGACGACGTCGACCCCATCCATCGTGTCCGGGTTGCCCGCGCGGCCGATCGCTGTGATCCGCCCGGCCCGCACGCCGATCGACACCTTACGCACCCCGAGCTCGGGGTCGAGGACGACGACGTTGCGTGATGACCAGGTCGCACGTCTCGGCCACCGAGGAGGCCTTCAGATGCATCCCGTCCCGGGCGGTCTTGCCGAACCCGGTGAGGAACTCCGAGCCGCGCAGCTGCGCGTCGTGCTCCACCTCGACGACGAGACCGGTGTCGCCCAAGGCGATGCGGTCGCCGACGGTGGGTCCGTAGACCTCGTGGTACGTCATCACGCCTCCCCCGCGTCCTGGTAACCCTGGTCGCGCAGCCGCACCATCGCCGCCTCGAACGCTCCCGGTGCATCCAGCGGGCCGTCGACCAACCCGGCGAACCCGATCGCCACCCGCGAGCCACCGATCGGGACCAGCTCGACCTCGACGTCGACCCCGGGGTCGAACCGCTGCGCCGCACCGGCTAGCCAACGCCAGGTGCCGGCCGTAGCCCGCACGCCGGTCGAAGCGCAGCCGCGGGTTGACCTCGAAGAAGTGGAAGTGCGACGTGACGCTCACGGGCACCTCGCCGGTGTTGCGCACGAGGGTGCGCAGCACGTCGTCGTACGAGGGTTCGTACTCGTGCTCCCATTAAACCTCATTTAACCCTACCTAATCATCATAACAATAATCCTCAAATCACAAACACTATCCAAATACATATACACTACCAATAAATAGCCACTCTCATAACCACAACCCAAACACTATGTCTCAAATTACAAATATCAAATAATTTTTATTTAATATCATTTTTTTGAGCGCAGCCGTGCGGCTCAGCCGACGGGCTCGACGCCCAGCTCGCGCAGGAGCGTCTCGACTCGCGCCCGGATCTCGTCGCGGATCGGCCGCACCGCCTCGACGCCCCTGGCCGGCCGGGTCGTCCAGCACCCAGTCCTCGTAGCGCTTGCCGGGGAAGTACGGGCAGGTGTCCCCGCAGCCCATCGTCACGACGACGTCGGACTCCTGGACCGCCTCGGTCGTCAGCACCTTGGGCACCTCGGCGGCGATGTCGATGCCCTCCTCGGCCATGGCGGCGACCGCCGCCGGGTTGACCTGGTCGGCGGGCGCGCTGCCCGCGGACCGCACCTCGACCTGGCCGCCGCCGAGGTGTGCGACGTATGCCGCGGCCATCTGCGAGCGCCCCGCGTTGTGGACGCAGACGAACAGGACACTCGGGCGATCGGCTCATGGCGGCAATCCTGTCGGGGTCGCTGACTCGCGAGTGGGGCCGGCGGGGATGAGGGCGCAGCGACCAGCACCGCGGCGGCCGCGCCGACGACCTGGGCGAGCGACGAAGGCCGGGGCACGCAGGAGGGCGCGATGCCCGCGAAGGTGTCGGTGAGCGTGCGCGCCACGGTGACGGCCGGGTTGGCGAAGGACGTCGACGAGGTGAAGAAGTAGGCGCCGAGGATCCAGGCCGGGACGACGAGCGAGGCGCGGTCGCCTCCCTCGCGCACCAGCGCGATGGCCAGGACCAGGCCGCCGGTCGCGACGACCTCGCCGAGCCACAGCGCCGGGTCCGGTGCGCGTCGTGATGCGACCAGGTGACGGCCGGGCAGCCCGAACATGAGGTTGGCCAGCACCGTGCCGCCGACCCCGCCGACGAGCTGGACGAGCGACGTAGGGCCCGACGTCCGACCAGCGGTGGGCACCGCGGACCGCCTGGGCGAGCGTCACGGCCGGGTTGAAGTGGGCGCCGCTGATCGGGCCCGAGCGAGGAGATCAGCACGCCCAGGACGGCCACCGTGGCGACCGCGTTGACCAGCAGCTGCAGGGCGACGTCGTGGGTCAGGCGCTGGGCCATGACGCCCGACCCGACGACCGCGGCGAGGAGCAGGGCCGTGCCGAGGAGCTCGGCGGCGAGCCGGGCCCGGCGGGGAGAGGTCAGCAGCACGCAACGGCCTCGCGCTGGCCGGCAGGGTTCTCGTCCTTGACGGTGTAGACCTCCCACGGCGCGCCGGCCGGGTCGTGCACCCACACCTTGTCCTGCAGCGCGTAGCAGCAGGTGGTGTCCCGCTCGTCGAACGCCGCCAGTCCCGCGCGCGCGCAGTCGGGCAGCGCCGGCCTCGACGTCGGCGGTGCTGTCGACCTCGATGCCGAGGTGGTTGAGGGCGTGGTCGGTCCCCTCGCCGCGGGTCTCGGCGGGCACCTCGATCAGGACCAGCTTGAGCGGGGGCTCGGCGATCGCGAAGTTGGCGTAGCCGGGGCGCCGCTTGTGCGGCTGGGTGCCGAACAGCGTGGAGTAGAACTCGACCGACTTCTCGAGGTCGGCCACGTTGAGGGCGAGCTGGACGCGGGACATGCGACCACCCTTCCTTTCATCGACTATTGTCTATGCAGGAAGTGAACCGGCCATATCGACCTTTGTCAATATGCGAGACCGACGATACGAGGAGGACGCGCGATGGCCCCGACGCAGCTGCTGGCGCACCAGCGACGCGCCGACCTCGGCCGACGACGCCTGCTGCGGCATCGCTCGCCGCCGACTCGGCGATGGGTCGCGAGCAGGCGGAGGCCACGGCATACCTGCTCAAGGCCGTCGCCGACCCGGTCCGGCTCCAGCTGCTCTCGCTGATCCGCGCCTCCAAGGACCACGAGGCGTGCGTCTGCGACCTCACCCCGGCCGTCGGGCTGTCGCAGCCGACCGTCAGCCACCACCTCAAGGTCCTCACCGAGGCCGGCCTGGTCACCCGCGAGCGCCGGGGCACGTGGGCGTGGTTCCGGCTGGTGCCGGGCCGGCTCGACGACCTGGCCGCCATCTTCCGCTGAGCTCGCGTTAGTTTTCCGGTATGCCGCCCGCCGCCCTCACCGAGCTCGTGCACCCCTCGTGGGCGACTGCCCTCGAGCCGGTGTCGGGCGCAGTCGCCGGTCTCGGGGAGTTCCTGCGCGAGGAGGTCCGCGCCGGGCGGGGGTACCTGCCGGCAGGAGGCCACGTGCTGCGGGCGTTCGAACGGCCTCTGGACGCCGTGCGGGTGCTGATCGTCGGGCAGGACCCGTACCCCACGCCCGGCCACGCCGTCGGCCTGTCGTTCTCCGTCGCCCCCGACGTCCAGCCCATCCCCCGCAGCCTCGCCAACATCTACCAGGAGCTGCAGTCCGACCTCGGCCTGCCCAGGCCGTCGAGCGGCGACCTCTCGCCCTGGGCCGACCAGGGCGTGCTCCTGCTCAACCGCGTCCTGACCGTCGCCCCCGGCAAGCCCGCCAGCCACCGCGGCAAGGGCTGGGAGACCGTGACCGCGCGGGCGATCTCGGCCCTCGTCGAGCGCGGCGGCCCGCTCGTCGCGATCCTGTGGGGTCGCGACGCCCGCAGCCTCGTGCCCCACCTGCACGGCATACCGGCGGTGGAGAGCGCGCACCCCTCCCCCCTCTCGGCGCACTCCGGCTTCTTCGGGAGCCGGCCGTTCAGCCGCGCCAACGACCTCCTCGCCCAGCAGGGCGCCCCGCCGATCGACTGGAGACTCCCGTGAGCGAGGCCATCGCCGCCACCAACCTCACCCACCTGCCCGAGCCCGGCAAGGTCTGGCACCGCTACGTCGCGATCGGCGACTCGTTCACCGAGGGGATGTCCGACGCCGACCCCTCGACGCCCGGCGCGTACGTCGGATGGGCCGACCGGCTCGCCTCGCACCTCGCCGGGATCGCCCACGCCGCAGGCGGGGAGTTCGCCTACGCCAACCTCGCCGTGCGCGGGCCGCCTGCTGGCCGACGTCGTGGGGCCGCAGCTCGACGCCGCGCTCGCGCTCGGTCCGGACCTCGTCTCGATGGTCGGTGGTGGCAACGACATCCTGCGCCCCAAGGCCGACCTCGACGCGATCGCCGCCCGGCTGGAGGACGCCGTGGTGCGGCTGCGCGACGCCGGCGCGGACGTGCTGCTCGCCACGCCGACCGACCCGGCCGGCGCACCGCTGCTGCGCCACCTGCGCGGGCGGCACGCGATCCACTCGGCCAACCTGTTCAGCATCGCCCAGCAGCACGGGTGCTACGTCATCAACCAGTGGGGCATGCGGGCGTTGCGCGACTTCCGGCTGTGGTCCGAGGACCGCATCCACATGACCAGCGAGGGCCACCGGCGGGTGGCGCTCAACGCGCTGTCGGCTCTCGGCCACGACACCGACCGCGCCGACTGGAGCACGCCACTGCCTCCTGCCACGCCCCTGGGCCGCCGCGAGGCCGCGGCCGCGAACGCCGCGTGGGCCCGCACCCACCTGGCGCCCTGGGTGCAGCGGCGCCTCCGGGGCGAGTCGTCGGGCGACACCGTGACCGCCAAGCGCCCGCAGCTGACCCCCGTCGACCCCACCTGAGTCACCCCTCCACTCGCACGGGGCGGCTCTCCTCCCCTCTGCACGAACCTCTGCTTGCAGAGGTTGCTGCGCGCAGCACAGGTTGCTGCATAGGCGCCCGGCACGAAGGTCTGCAAGCAGAGGTTGCTGCGCGAGGGCGGTGACGTGGGGATTCAAGTAGTAGGACGTCCTACTACTACCATCGGGGTCATGCCAGCGACCCGGCTCATGCCCACCGAGGAGGGCCAGGACCTCATCGACCTGACGCGCGAGATCTGCGACAAGGAGCTCCGCCCCAAGGTCGACGACGCCGAGCGCGCCGCAGCGACGACGCCGCAGCTGCCTCGAGACGCCTTCCGCACCCTCGGCCGCGCCGGGCTGCTGTCGCTGCCCTATCCCGAGGAGCTCGGCGGCGGCGGCCAGCCCTACGAGGTCTACCTCCAGGTCGTCGAGGAGATCGCCTCGGCCTGGATGAGCGTGGCCGTGGGCGTCTCGGTCCACTCGCTGACCTGCTATCCCGTGGCGCAGTTCGGGTCACCGGCCCAGCAGGAGGCCCTGCTCCCGGCCATGCTGTCCGGGGACCAGCTCGGCGCCTACTGCCTGTCCGAGCGCGGCGCCGGCTCCGACGTCGCCTCGATGACCGCGCGGGCGACGCCCGACGACGAGGCCGCGCCCACGGCATACCGGCTCAAGGGCACCAAGGCGTGGATCTCGCACGCCGGCCACGCCGACTTCTACACGGCCTTCGTGCGCACGTCGGACGACGGGCCGCGCGGCCTGTCCTGCTTCGTCGTGCCCGGCGACGCCGAGGGCCTGGCCTTCGGAGCCCCGGAGAAGAAGATGGGCCTGCACTGCGACACCGTGAGCGAGGTGCACTTCGAGGGCGTCGAGGTCGCAGCCGACCGGCTCGTCGGCGAGCGCGGCCAGGGCATGGCCATCGCCCTGTCGGCCCTCGACTCCGGCCGGCTCGGCATCGCCGCGGCCGCCACCGGTCTGGCCCAGGCGGCCCTCGACCAGGCCGTCGCCTACGCCCGCGAGCGCAGACAGTTCGGCCGCCCGATCAGCGACAACCAGGGCCTGGCGTTCATGCTCGCCGACATGGAGGCCGCGGTGACCTCGTCGCGGGCGGCCTACCTCTACGCGGCACGGCTGCGCGACGCCGGACGCCCCTTCAGCAAGGAGGCGGCCGTCGCCAAGCTGGTCTGCACCGACAACGCCATGCGCGTGACCACGGACGCCGTGCAGGTGCTCGGCGGTGCGGGCTACACCCAGGACTTCCCCCTCGAGCGGTACCTTCGCGAGGCGAAGGTGACCCAGATCTTCGAGGGCACCAACCAGATCCAGCGACTCGTCATCAGCCGCCAGCTGCTCCGCTGACCGAAAGGCCCCACCGTGCAGATCACCGACACCACCGTCGCCCTCGTCACCGGAGGAGCGTCCGGCCTGGGCGAGGCCACCGTCCGGCGCCTCCACGCCGACGGTGCGGCCGTCGTCATCGTCGACCTGCCCTCGTCCTCGGGCGCGGCCCTGGCCGGCGAGCTGGGTGAGCGGGCGCGGTTCGTGGCCGCGGACGTCCGCGACGAGGCCCAGGTCCAGGGCGGCGATCGACGCGGCCGGCGAGCTCGGCACCCTGCGCATCGTGGTCACCTGCGCCGGCATCGGCACGCCCGGCCGGGTCGTGGGCAAGCGCGGCCCGCTGCCGCTCGAGGACTTCAGCACCGTCGTCGCGATCAACCTCATCGGCACCTTCAACGTGCTGCGGCTCGCCGCGGCGGCGATGGTCGGGCAACGAACCGGTCGACGGGGACCGCGGCGTCGTGGTCATGACGGCGTCGATCGCGGCCTACGACGGCCAGATCGGACAGGCCGCGTATGCCGCGAGCAAGGGCGGCGTGGTCGCCCTCACCCTGAGTGCGGCGCGCGACCTCGCGGACAAGGGGGTGCGCGTGATGACGATCGCCCCGGGCACCTTCATGACGCCGATGCTCGCGGGGCTGCCGCCCGAGGCCACGGCGGCGCTCGAGGCCCAGGTGCCTCATCCCTCCCGGCTCGGCGACCCGGCCGAGTACGCGCACCTGGTCTCGCACATCGTCGACAACCCCATGCTCAACGGCGAGGTCATCCGTCTCGACGGCGCCCTCCGGATGCCTCCGCGCTGACCAGCCAGGACCCAGCGCGCGCTCAGATTGCCGACCCTGGGGGCGGGTGTAGCGTCCCCAAGTCAGGACATTCCGGGCCGACGACGTCCCCCTTGGCGAGGTTCGCCACCGACCTGGTTCGCACGAACAGCTGCCCGTCAGCGTCGATGCGGCAGCGTGGAGGGTGGAGGACGTCATGTCTCGCAGACTCATCACCGCGATCTCGGCCGTGGCCCTGGGCACCTCGCTTGCCGCCGTGCAGGTGCCTGCCAGTGCCGGGGTCCACGCACAGGGCGGCGCCACGGCGACGGCCGACAGCACGACCCCGTCCGAGCTCTCGACGACCACGCGGCTTGCGGACCGTCGCGAGGTCGCCGCCGGCACGCGCGCGTACTCGATCGGGTTCGAGGACGGCGGCTTCTACGCGAACGGCTGGCACATCACCGGCGAGATGGGCGGCGTGTGGACGCCGCCGATGAAGATGCTCGACGGGGTCTGGTTCGGGCTCGACGGCCAGTGGGTCGGCCCGGCGACGAAGTTCACCAGCGGCTGGGGCTACACGCACTACGACCTGCCCACGACGGCAGGTCTGCAGGTCCAGCGGACCGACTTCGTCCCCGACGGCACCCGGGCAGCCCTGTTCGGCATCACGGTGACCAACCCAGGAGACGCGCGCACGGCCACCATGTCGGTCGACGCGCACTCCGAGCTCATGGGGCAGTACCCCTGGGGCTTCACCGGGGTGACGCCCAACGCCAGCGACAACCTGCCGGACACCGGCACCTACGACGGCAAGGACCTCGTCTTCACCGATGACGGAGCGCTCCCCGGCGCCCCGGTCCACCACTACGCAGCCGTCGTGGGCACGGCTGCCACGCCGGACTCGGGGGCCATCGGCCACCAGTTCTGGGGTCCGCGGTCGGGCCACGTCTGCACCGGCACCGAGCCCGGGGCGCCGGCCGAACCCAAGCCCTCCCAGTGCGACGACGGCCCCTTCGGCCGGGGCACCGGCGGACAGCTCACCTACTCGCTGAACCTGCCCGCCCACGGCTCGACGCACCGTGTGGCTGGCGGCGGCCGGCTCCGACGCGGGCACGACCGCGGCGCGCGCCGAGCTGGCCAAGGCCTTGGACGACCCGGCCGGCCAGCTCGCCGCCAAGCAGGCGGCCCGCTCCCAGCTGGCGTCCCAGACCCAGCTCTCGCTGCCCGGGCAACCCCGCTCGTCCAGAACGCCATCGACTGGGGCAAGCAGAACATCGCCGACCTGACCCAGACCGCGACGAACCTGCAGATCCGCTGGACCAACCAGGGCAAGCAGTTCCCGGCCCCCTCGGGCACCGTGCCGCAGGCCTCGTGGATCGGGGCTGGTTATCCCGACTATCCCTGGATCTTCGGGACCGACGCCGAGTACACCTCCTTCGCCGCCGTCTCAGTGGGACAGTTCCAGGCGATCGAGAACCATCTGCGCGCGTTGCAGCAGATCTCCGACATCCTCAACAACCGCTCCGGAGTGGTGACCCACGAGGTGGTCTCCGACGGTTCCATCTGGTTCGGCCACGACTCGCGCCATACCAACGCCGACGGCACCACGGCATACGACTTCAACACGGACGAGACGGTCAAGTTCCCCAGCGCCGTCGCCCTCGTATGGCGCTGGACCGGTGACAACGCGTTCCGCGACGAGATGTACGACTTCACCGTGCGCAACCTGCACTACGTCGTCAACCAGCTCGACGCCGACCACGACGGCTGGCCCGAGGGGCTGGGCAACGTCGAGCGCAGCGGCATGGGCCAGGAGAAGCTCGACAACACCGTCTACTTCATCCGCGGCCTCTACGACCTCGCGGACATGGCGCGGTCCAAGCACGACGGCGCGACCTATGCGTGGGCGACGAACCTCGCCCGCAAGCTGCACGACCGGTTCGACTCGCACGTGGTGGTACCAGGCCGCGCAGCAGTATGCCGACTCGCTCGTCGACCCGGGGAACGTCCAGTCCTTCCAGAAGCACTGGATCGGCCAGACCCCGATGGAGGCCGAGCTGCACATCGCCGGCCAGACGGTGCCCGGGCTGGCGCCGTTCGTCCACGGGGACACGGCCCTCGCCGGGCGTGAGAACGACTGTTACAGCGGCACGCCCCCGCTCAACCCGGGCCTGTTCCACACCGGGTGCGGCGGTGGCGCCAACGGTCAGGGCGAGAAGGTCATCTTCGGCCTGACCACCTCGATCCAGTCGGTCGGCGAGGGCAACTACGGCCGGCTCGGGCCGGACCAGCAAGGCCGGTACCTGCAGGCGCTGGCCGAGACGATGTTCGCCGAGCCCGCCACTGGCGGCACTCCCGACGAGCAGCCGGGCGCGATGCCGGAGATCTTCCCCTCGCCGGACCAGGGTCCGAACATCGACCGCTGCTGGACGTGCCGCTCGATGTTCATGCAGGCGTGGGGCAACTACGGCACGGCGTGGGCCGTCGTGCACCAGTGGCTCGGCGTCCAGCCGGACCTCGGCAACGGCAGCGTGGCGTTCGTTCCCCAGGTGCCGCAGGGGCAGACCAGCGCGGCGGGCCACAACATCCTGCTGGGCAGCGGGTCGGCGGACGTCACCGCCACCCACACCGGCAACGTCTACCGAACGGTCATCGACACCAGCGGGATCGGGGCGCGGACGATCGTCATCGGGCACACGCTCCCCCGCGGCACTGCCCCCGTCGCCGTCGTCCTCGACGGGCGTCAGGTGCACAACTACACGGTGCGCCAGACCAACCGTGGCGCCGAGGTCACCGTCCCGACGACAGCCGGGGCGCACACCCTGACCATCACGACCTGAGCACCGTCAGAGAAGTCGTCGACCCGGCCAACTCATACTTGGCCGGGTCGTCTCTGTTCTAACAGGACGAGCACCGACCGCCGCTGACCGACACGCTGTGCGCGACGTACGCTCGCTCGGCGCTCCCGACACGCCGGGCGCAAGGCGTGTAAGTCGCACAAAGCGGGGGTGAAGGCGTCACGGGCTCACACCGAGCGAGCGAACGCGTCCTCGAGGATGTCCAGGCCCTCGGTCAGCGAGGTCGTCGCCGGCCGACAGCGGCGGCAGGAAACGGAAGACGTTGCCGAAGGTGCCGCAGGTCAGCGTGACGAGGCCCTGCGCATGGCAGGCCTTGTTGATGCGGCCCGTGAGGTCGGCGTCCGGCGTCTTCTTCTCCAGGTCCGAGACGAGCTCGACCGCGAGCATCGCGCCCCGGCCACGGATGTCGCCGATGACGCCGAACTTGTCGGCGAGCGCCTCCAGACGGGGACGGAACAGAGCCTCCACCGCGCGGGCCCGGCCCGCCAGGTCGTCCGCCTTCATGGTCTCGATGGCGGCGAGCGCACTGGCGCAGGCCACCGGGTTGCCACCGTAGGTACCGCCGAGGCCACCTCCGTGGATGGAGTCCATGACATCGGCGCGGCCGGTCAGCCCGGCGAGCGGCATACCACCGGCGATGCCCTTGGCGGTGGTGATGAGGTCGGGCACGACGTCCTCGTGCTCGGAGGCGAACCAGTCACCCGTGCGGCAGAAGCCGGTCTGGACCTCGTCGGCGACGAAGAGGATGCCGTGCTCGCGGCACCAGTCGGCGACCCGCTTCATGAAGCCGGGCGCCGGCACGATGAAGCCGCCCTCGCCCTGGATCGGCTCGAGGATGACGGCGGCCGTGTTCTCCTCGCCGATCTGGGCGTGGACGTCGGACACGAACGCCTCGAACGCCTCGTCGGCGCACCGCTCGGCACCCGTGGGCCAGCGGTAGGGGTAGGCCATCTGCACGCGGTAGATCTCGCTGGCGAACGGCCCGAAGCGGTGCTTGTAGGGCATGTTCTTGGCGGTCAGGCCCATCGTGAGGTTGGTGCGGCCGTGGTAGGCGTGGTCGAACGCGACGACCGCCTGGCGGCCGGTGTAGTGACGGGCGACCTTGACGGCGTTCTCGACGGCTTCGGAGCCGGAGTTGAACAGCGCCGAGCGCTTCTCGTGGTCGCCGGGCGTCACCTCGGCCAGCGCCTCGGCGACCTGGAGGTACTCCTCGTAGGGCGTCACCATGAAGCAGGTGTGCGTGAAGTCGTTGATCTGGCGGGTCACCGCGTCGATGACCCGCTGGTTGCCGTTGCCGACCGTCGTGACCGCGATGCCGGAGCCGAAGTCGATCAGCTGGTTGCCGTCGACATCGCGCAGGATCCCGCCGGAGGCCTGCTCGATGTAGACCGGCAGCCCGGTGCCGACGCCCGCAGACACCGCGGCCAGCTTGCGCTGCTGGAGTGCCTCGGACTTGGGGCCGGGGATGCTGGTGGCGAGGACGCGCTTCTGCTCGAGCATGGGCCGAGCATAGTTGCGGCCCGACGGCGCGAGAAGTCGTGCGTCCCCGCCCAGGTCAGCCGAGCGGCCGACTGGAGGTACGGGAGCGAGGGTGGCGGCGAAGCGGCGGGTCATGTGGTCGGCGTCGTAGTAGACGGGCACGCCGCCGACGACCGCGTAGCAGGTCGAGCGGTCGCAGAAGTAGCGGGTCAGGTCGATCAGCCGAACCGGGTGCGCCGACCGAGCCGTCAGCCGGACAGCCCGGTCCAGGTCGTCGTCCGGCAGGGCCGTGGCGCGGTCGGTCGAGCAGGCCAACGGGTTACCGGCGTGGATCGGCCAGGCACTGGGGCCCGTTCTTGCCTCCGGTGCCGGGGATGTCGCTCAGCGCGACGACCGTGGCGAACTTCTGCCACTCACGCCACAGGTCGACGAAGCCCTGTGCTCCCGACACTGCCGGAGCGAACCCGGTCGTCCGGACGAAGGCCGTGGTCAGCACCAGGGACGGGTCGAACGCGGCGCAGCCGGGCAGAGATCTGGTCGGCTCCAGCTAAGGCAGCGGTCCGGAGACTGTGGGACGTCCCTCGAACATCACCGTCGGGGCGTAGTTGGCCGCGCACCCGCCCAGGTACATCTCGACGACCGCCCAGTGGCTGCTTGCGGGCGATGGCGGCCACGCGCGACGCGCCAGTGCTCGGCGTGCGAGTCGCCGACGAGGGCGACCGTCTTGGCCGGGGTCCCCGTGCCCCAGTAGCAGCGCTCCACCAGGGGTGTTCCCGGCAGGACGCGGCAGCCCGGCACGGTGGCCCACGGGGCATCGGCCTTGACCACCGGCGTCTCCGCGTCAGCGGTCACCGCGTGCGGGCAGGCGGTCCGGGTGGCCATGGCCGCAGCGCCGAAGCAGGGGCCGTGCGGCTCCGTGCGCGATCGCCTGGGCCAGCTGGTCCTCCTGCTGGTGGACCTGCGCGAGCGACCCCGTGACACCGGCGCCGATGATCGAGCATCCCTGCCAGCGCGGCCGACAGGACCCGGCGGGGGCTTCGGATCAGGAGCGGCATGAACCGCGTGGCGTCCTCGACGTAGCGCTTGCTCAGGTGGGCCAGCACGAGCGTCACACCGATGACACCCACCTTCGTCGGCCACGACAGGACCGTGCCCAGGATGTAGGGCGTGAAGACGATCAGCGGCCAGTGCACGAGATACACGGAGTACGACACGTTGCCCAGCCACTGCGTGACCCGCGCCCGGACGAGGGCCGACAGCGGGTCCCGCGCGCCGGTGTCGCCGGCCACGATCACCGCAACGGTCGCCAGGCAGGGCAGCGCGGCGGCATACCCGGGGAACGCGGTGGCCTCGGTGAACGTCAGTCCGCTCACGGCGATACCTGCCACCCCAGCCCAGCGCAGGACCAGCCGTCCCCGATCACTCACGCTCCAGCGACGCTGGCCCAGCACCACCAAGGCCCCCAGCCCGAACTCCCAGGCCCGGGTCGGCGTGACGAAGTAGGCGGCCGACTGGTTGGTGCTGGTGAACCATACGGAGAAGACGAATGACAGCAGCGTCAACGTGACGAGGGTCGCCCCGACAGCCCTCGTCGTGTGGCGACGGAGCCATCGTCTGGCGACGAAGAGCGAGCCGATGATCAGGCTCGGCCACAACAGATAGAACTGCTCCTCGGCCGACAGCGACCAGAAGTGCTGGACCGACGAGGCGACGTCGTTCGAGGCCGAGTACGTCACCGCCTTGGTCGCCAGGTAGAGGTTCTGCACATAGAACGCGGAGGCGAGGATCTCCTTGGCGTTGACCGCCCGAAGCTCGACGGGGAGCAGGAACAGGGCCGCGACCAGGCACGCGAGCAGCACAGCGAGGCTGGCAGGCAGCAGGCGACGAGCCCGTCTGGCGTAGAACGCCGTGAGGTCCAGCCGACCCGTCGCGTCGACCTCTCGCAGGAGGTGGCTCGTGATGAGGTAGCCGGAGATGACGAAGAAGACATCGACGCCGACATAACCGCCGGTGAAGCGATGCGGCCAGAGGTGGAACAGCACCACCAGCGTCACGGCCACGGCGCGCAAGGCCTGGATCTCGGGGAGGAACCCACGGGTGCCAGAACTCCTGCGCATCGTGCCGTCCACTCCGTCTCTCACTGCGTGCCCTCCCGTCACCGGCCGCGGCCCAGCTGGCCGGCGACGCAGGAAAGCGTAGAGCCCTGCGGCTATGTTGGGTCGCATGGCCGGATCCAAGGCGAGTTCGCCCGCGGTGGAGCTCGAGGTGGGCGAGCGCGATGTCCGGATCAGCAACCCCGATCGCGTGTACTTCTCCGCCCGGGGCGAGACCAAGCTCGACCTCGCCAACTACTACCTCTCGGTCGGCGACGGCATCGTCAACGCGTTGCGGGAGCGACCCTGCATGTTGCACCGCTTCCCCGACGGCGTCGACGGCGAGAAGGTCCACCAGAAGCGCGTCCCTCGCGGAGCGCCCCCCTGGCTGGAGACCGTGCGGGTGAAGTTCCCCCGGTACAACCGGACCGCCGACGAGCTCTGCGTCACCGAGCTGGCGCAGGTCATCTGGGCAGTGCAGATGTCGACCGTCGAGTTCCACCCCTGGAACTCCCGCAGGGCCGATGTCGAGAAGCCCGACGAGTGGCGCATCGACCTCGACCCCGGTCCCGACTGCCCGTGGTCCCGGGTGCAACGTGTCGCTCACGTGGCCCACGAGGTGCTCGACGAGCTGGGGGCCGTGGGCTGGCCCAAGACCAGCGGCGGGTCGGGGCTGCACATCTACGTGCGGATCGAGCCCGAGTGGGGCTTCAAGGACGTGCGACGCGCGGCGTTGGCGTTCGCCCGCGAGGTCGAGCGCCGCATGCCGGACGACGTCACCACCACGTGGTGGCGCAAGGACCGCGACCCGGCGGACCTGTTCGTCGACTACAACCAGAACGCCCGCGACCACACCATCGCCTGCGCCTACTCGGTGCGCGGCAACCCCGAGGGCACTGTCTCCACGCCCATCGAGTGGTCCGAGGTGGACGACGTCACCCCCGGCGACTTCACCATCGCCACCGTGCCGGCGCGGTATGCCGCGGTGGGCGACCTGCATGCGGGGATCGACCAGGCGGTCTTCGCCATCGACCCACTGCTCGAGTGGGCCGAACGCGACGATCGCGAGGGCGCGCCGGAGCCGCCAGATCCGGACCCCGCAGAAACGGGCTGACTCCCCCTTCTTCTCCGCATCTGCGGCTGTAGGATGCGTCTTGTGCCTCAGCTACGGATCCGCGATGCCGCGACGTTCCTCGGCGTCAGCGATGACACCGTCCGTCGCTGGGTGGACAGCGGCGCTCTGCCGTCCGAGCAGGACGAGGCCGGCCGCAAGGTGGTGGACAGCTACCAGGTGGCCCTGCTGGCCCGGGAGCAGGCGCGGACACCCGCCGACCCCTCGGGCGTGGGGCGCTCGGCCAGGAACCGCTTCGTCGGCCTCGTCACCGACATCACCCAGGACACCGTCATGGCGCAGGTGGAGATGCAGTGCGGCCCGTTCCGAGTGGTGTCGCTGATGAGCAGTGAGGCCGTGCGCGACCTCGGCCTCGAGCTCGGCTCGGTCGCCATCGCCGTCGTGAAGTCCACGACTGTCATCGTCGAAACCGCTCGAGGAGCCTCATGAACCGTCCGCCTTGCCACGGCAGCTGTAGCGACACTGCTCCTCGGCGCTGCGGCCTGCGGGTCGGGGGCGTCGGGTCCGGCGTCCTCGGGCTCGGCCCTCGGGCTCGGCATCGTCGGGCCGCACGACGTCCAGTGCGCCGCACGGCCATCTCACCGTCTTCGCCGCTGCCTCGCTCAAGACGACCTTCACCAAGATCGGCGCCGAGTTCGAGAGGGCTCATCCGGGCACCACGGTGAGCTTCAGCTTCGCCGGGTCGTCCGACCTCGTGAGCCAGCTGCAGCAGGGCGCCCCGGCAGACGTGTTCGCGTCCGCCGACGTACCCAACATGACCGAAGGCCACCCGCGACTCGCTGACAGCGAGCACCCCCGTCGACTTCGCCTCCAACACTCTCGAGATCGCCGTGCCGCCGGGCAACCCCGGCCACGTCGCCTCCCTCGCCGACCTCACCAAGCCCGGCGTGAGCGTCGTGGTCTGCGCCCCCGCCGTCCCGTGCGGCGCCGCCGCGGTCAAGGTCGAGCGCGCTGCCGGCATACGGCTCGCAGCCGGTGAGCGAGGAGCAGTCCGTGACCGACGTCCTCGGCAAGGTCCGCTCGGGCGAGGCGGACGCGGGCCTGGTCTACGTGACGGACGTCAAGGGAGCCTGGTCCGCCGTGGTCGGCGTGCCCTTCGCGCAGAGCTCCGCGGCCGTCAACGTCTACCCGATCGCCGCCTTGAAGACCAGCACCGACGCCGCCCTCGCCCAGGCCTTCGTCGACGCTGTGACCGGCGCAGCCGGGTCAGGGCATCGCTCGCGGCCGCGGGCTTCCGCCCGGCACCGTGAGACCCACCCGGTCGGCACCCCGGGTGCGGCCTGCCTGCGTGGGTCTTCCTTCCCGCCGCAGTGGGTGGGCTGTTCATCCTGCTCCCCCTGGTCGTCGATGCTCACGCGGGTCGACTGGTCCCATTTCCTGTCCCTGGTCACCAGCGACTCATCCCTGGCCGCCCTGACGCTGAGCCTGCGCACCTCGCTCGCCAGCACTGTCGCCTGCGTGCTGCTGGGCGTGCCGATGGCGCTGGTCCTGGCACGCACGAGCTTCCGTGGGCAGTCACTGTTCCGCTCGCTCGTGCTGCTGCCCCTCGTCCTGCCGCCCGTCGTGGGCGGCATCGCCCTGCTCTACACGTTCGGCCGACGTGGGCTCCTCGGCCACACCCTGCAGGTCTCGGGCCTGCAGATCGCCTTCTCCACCGCTGCTGTCGTCATGGCCCAGACGTTCGTCGCGCTGCCCTTCCTCGTCGATCAGCCTCGATGGCGCACTGCGCACCGGCGGCCAGCGCTTCGAGGAGGTGGCTGCCACGCTCGGCGCCCGTCCGACCACGGTGTTCCTGCGGGTGACCCTGCCGCTGGTCGCGCCCGGGTTGGCGTCGGGGGCCGTGCTGGCCTTCGCCCGCGCCCTGGGTGAGTTCGGGGCGACGATCACCTTCGCCGGCAGCCTGCAGGGGGTGACTCGGACCCTGCCGCTGGAGATCTACCTCCAGCGCGAGACCGACCCGCGGCAGCGGTGGCGCTCTCGCTGCTGCTGGTCGCCGTCATCGACCGTCGTCATCGCGGTGAGCGCGTCCGTCGAGGACCGTCGCTGTGACGCTCCGTGCCGAGCTCCGAGTGGCAGCTCGGTCTCTGGACCTCCACCTGGACGTGCCGTCGGGGCGCACCCTGGCCATCCTCGGGCCGAACGGCGCGGGCAAGTCCACGTCCCTCGCCTGTCTCGCGGGCCTGCTCCGGCCCGACTCGGGGAAGGTGTCACTCGATGACCGCACGCTCTACTCCGACGAAGGGCGCCTGGGTGCCACCGCACCGGCGCAGTGTCGGGCTCCTCGCTCAAGAGCCGCGCCTGTTCCCGCACCTGTCCGTCCTCGAGAACGTGGCCTTCGGCCTGCGCAGCTCCGGTATGCCGCGTCGCCCAGGCTCGCGACCGCCGCCCTGGAGTGGCTGGGCGAGGTGGACGTCCTCGAGCGGGCGGACGACAAGCCCGGACAGCTCTCGGGCGGCCAGGCACAGCGGGTGGCGATTGCGCGGGCACTGGCCGCGGAGCCCGAGCTCGTCCTGTCTCGACGAGCCCCTCTCGTCGCTCGACGTCCAGGCGACGCCCGACCTCCGCCAGCTGCTGCGTCGGGTGCTCGCCGAACGGACCACCGTGCTGGTCACCCACGACATCCTCGACGCGATCCTGCTGGCCGACGAGGTGGCGATGGTCGAGCACGGCGTGTCGTCGAACGCGGGCCGACGACCCAGGTGCTGAGCCGGCCGACCAGCGCCTTCGCGGCTCGAAGTGCAGGGCTGAACCTCATCCGTGGCGTCGCCGAAGGGTCGGCCGTCGCAGCCCGGAGGGCCTGCGCGTCGAGGGCCTGCCGGACGACTCGCTCGACGGACGGCCAGGCCGCCGTGGCGGTCTTCAGTCCGAACGCCGTGAGCGTCTTCCGATCACCGCCTGCGGGCAGCCCCCGTAACACGTTCGACGCCGAGGTGACCGAACTCGAACCGCACGGACACCAGGTCCGCGTGCACACGGCCTACGTCGCGGCCGATGTCACCCCCGCCGCGGTGGCGGAGCTCGACCTGGTCCCCGGCACGACGGTCGTCCTCTCGGTCAAGGCGAGCGAAGTGGCCGTCTACGCGGGCTGAGACGAGCACGTGGATGCCGAACGGCGGACCCCCACACCCTGCGGTGGGGGTCCGCCGCCGTCTCAGCGCCCCGACGGGCCTCGCGGGCTGCTGGGACGCTCGACCCGGGCGCGGAGCACCAGCGCGGCGCCCCCGAGCCCGACCAACAGGAGTGCGAGCAGGACCGAGGGCACGGTCGACGCGCCCGTGAAGGCCAGCGTCCTCACGGCCGGCGCAGACCGCTGGGCCTCACGCCGAACGTCGGCGAGACGGTCCGCACGGGCGCTTGCGTGGTGCTCGGGGTCGCGTGATCCGGGGTCACCGACGCCGTCGCTGTCGGCGTCGTGGTCGGCGGCGGCTGGTCGTCGGGGTGGGGCTGGTGGTGGGCTGCGTGGTGGTCGACGGGGTCGTCGTCGGCGAGGTCGTGGCGGGGGTGGGGGTCGACCCGACGCCCGTACCGCCGCCGTCGGTGCGCGCCAGATGGCTGCCCACAGGAGCGATGAAGCCGTTGATGGTCACCGTGCCGCTGTTGGAGTAGCTGGCCAAGGTCGGGTCGGTGATGGTGTTGACCAGCTCGACCTCGGTGTACTCGCCGGGCGGAAGCCCCGTCCACGTGACCCTCAGGCTGGTCGGGGTGCAGACGACCTGAGCCGGGTGCCGCGCCGCATCACCCGGCTGAACGACCAACCCATCGGCGTCGAGAGTCCTGCCGATCGCAGGGACCACGCTGGTGCAGTCGATGGCCAGCCCCGGACCCGGCGTATCGGTGAGCGTCACCGTGCTGATGTCGGCCGTCGTGGGCGGCGCTTCGATGCGCGACTCCGCCGACTGCTGGGTGCCATCGCTCCACCACGTGCTCTTGAGCGCTGAGTTGTGTGCTGGTGGGCAGTCCTGGGTGCACGGAGCACCGGTGCCGATCTCCAGCAGGATGACCTGGGCGCCGACCGTGAAGTTGCAGGATGACGTCGTGCCGGTCGTGGCGACGGCGTACTGCGTCGAGAACGTGCAGGTGCCGTGCACGTTCACCGAATGGGTCAGCACGTAGTTGGTGAGGGTGAAGGTCACCAGCCCGTTGCTGGCCGGCCTGGGCGATCGCCACCGTCTGCCCGTCTGGTGCCTTCAGCGCGAAGGTCGACGAGCCGTACCAGCGCAGCTCCGGCGGTAGTTGCATCGTGAAGGTGTCCCCCGGCTTGCGAGCCATCCGGCACGGCCCACGTGCAGTCGATGTCGACCCGGTCGTACTGCTGGACCTGTGTCGCTGTGGTGGTGATCGAGGTGATGGCGCCCGCGATGACCGAGGCTTGGCCCGGCAGTGCTGCGATGACAGCCGCGCCGAGCGTGATGGACACGGCGGCGATGACCGTGAGGGTCCGCGCGAGCGCACGCCCTCGGGGCTTCGGCCCTCGTGCGGGTATGGGTGAGGCGGGTATGGCTGAGCGATTCATGGTGTTTCCCCCGGAAACGTGATGTGAAGGTGCAAGTCCCCTTGGCTGGGGGGACTCGTCGAAGACCGAACGGTGACGCATGGGGCCCACATGGTGAGACCCAGCTCGGTCGGCGCGGAAAATGGCCCGGCGGGTCGGTCCGCGCGTCACGCGTAGCGGCCCGGCACGTCTCCGGAGTGTGAGGTGGCCAGGCGTGTCGTGACCCTGGCCACCTCACCCTCCACGCTCCCTTCCACCGACCCCATCCCACATCGCATCACTGCCTCACCCAGGACTCACGGCGCCGCCTCGCACGGTCGGCGTCGGGCCGGACGGCAGCAATTGCGGGGCCCACCCCCCTCCGTGCGGACCCCGCAATCCATCCTGCGCCTATAAGACGCATACACTGGCAAACGATGACGAAGTGCAGCGATCAGGCGTCGAGCGAGGCCGACAACACGCTCAGGTGAGGGCCGACGAGGCGCTGCGAGGCGGCATACACCTCGCAGAGCGCGTCGAACAAGGTCATCGGGTCGCCACCATCGGCCGCAGCCCGACTGGCGCTGCCGAGCCGACGCAGCCGGTCGACCGCGTGCAGGAGGTCATCGAGGTCGTCGGCAGAGACCTCTGCCATTTCACGAGGCATTCGTCCCCCAGCTTCGAAGGAACCAGCAGTGGGCTGCTGTAGGTCGTGGTTGCGACCGTCAGATGCTCACGGCCAGGTGGTGGCTGCGGTGGCCGAGGCCCGGCCGCCGGACTGATACGTGCCGGTCACCGACGCTTGCACGGCGCCGCTCGCGCCGGAGGCCCACCTGGTCGAGACGCTGCCCGACCAGTTCTGTGAGGAGGATGCCGACGCGGTGCACGTGATCGTGGTGCCGCTCTGGCTGCACCCGTGCCAGGCACCGGACGATCCGATCAGGCCCACTCCGACGGGCACCGAGAGGCGCAGCTGGACGCCACCGGCGATCTGCTGGCCCGAGGCCGACACCTGGATGAAGGGAGCGGAGGCCGGGCCACCCATGGCCAGGACGACGGAGAGCCGACCCGAAGGCACTGGGGTCGGAGTCGTCGGTGGCGGTGGCGGTGGTGGCGTCGTGGTGGTGGGAGCGGGGGCGCTCGTCCGGACGGGGGCCGGTGGCGGGACGACCCTGGGTGTGGACGTCGTCGGGGTCACTCGCGGCGGGTTCGTGGTCGTGGGGGCCGGAGGTCGGGTCGTGGCCGACGGCGTGGTGGGCGGAGTCGTGACCGGCTGCGTGACCGGCGACGTGGCGGTGACGACCGGCACGGGCGCAACGGACGGCTCGGGCCACAGCACCCAGGTGAGCGCGCCCGCACCGACGACCACCGCGGTGGCGACCGAGGCCCACGTGGCCGCCGACGACGATGCGGCGGTGTGCCCGGCCGCGGAGCCGGCGGCGGCGCCAGCGCCAGACCCACCGGCCACCGCTGCTCCCGCGATACCGCCTGGAGCCAGCGTGAGCACCGCGGGCGTGAGGAAGCCGGAGAGGTTCCGGTCGACGCGCCGTAGCTCTGCCAGGCGCTCGGTGCACCTGGCGCACCCGCGCACGTGCGCCGCCGTCTCGGAGTTGCCGCCGGCGTCGGGCAGGAGTGCCGCCAGCCCTCCGATGAAGGGGAGGCAGCCCGGGTCGACGACCCCGCGCGACACATGGACTTGGACGTAGGCGGCACGCAGTCCTTGGCGGGCGCGCCGTGCCAAGGCAGCCACCGCGTTGGGACTGACCCCGAGCTCCTCGGCCACGAGAATGTTGGAGTCGTGGTCCACCGCCGTGCGCCACAGCACATGTCGCCAGCGGGCCGGCAGCGTGGCGAAGGCCTCGCGCATGAGGCTGAGCTCGCTCGCTGTCGCGACCGGGTCGAACGGCACGTCGGCGGCATTCTCGAGGACGGCGTTCTCGTCGGTGAGGATGTCACTGGCGTTGGCCCGTCGGGCCCGGGTCGTCACCCCGTTGCGCACCGAGGTCAGCAGGTAGGCGCGCACCGAACCGGTGGGGCCGCCACCGGCGTTGAGCGCGGCCAGCATGCCGGAGAACGCGTCGGCCGCCAGCTCCTCGGCGTCACGAGGCTGGCGGGCGACACGGCGGGCCGTCGACAGGGCCGCCGGGAAGTGTCGCTTCCACAGCTCGACGACCGCGCCGTCGTCGCCCTCACGCGCACGGGAGGTCAGCTCGAGGTCATCGACCTCGGACAGGTCGAGCGGCGTCATCGGAGCCGTCCTGTGCGCCCCGAGGTGCGGCCGGTGGTGGCGACCGTGGACGCGGGCACCGGGCAGATCGCGCGGCATCGAGTCATTGTCGCCCCTGTGAGCTGGGACCGTCGATCGTCAGATGCGTGAGCCGCCTCGACCAGCGTGCGGACAGGACTGCAGGTCACCCGCGCGCGCCTCGTTGGCCGGCAGACGGGTCGAGTGCGGGGTAGAGCGCGAAGACATGGAAGGTCAACGCGTCCTGGCCGTCTGCCTCGGACTCGATCTGCTGCTCGATGTCGGCGGCGACGAGGGCCTCGACTGCCGACGCGTAGGGACCCGAGAACGAGGCGCTGACGCCCCGCGAGTCCCGGCACAGCACGATGTGGGGCAGGTCCATCTCGGCGACGCCCATCTCGACCACGAAGTCGCCCAGGGCAGCGGGCAGCTGAACCCTCTCGGGGTCGTCTCTCCAGGCGTCGATGCCCATGCCTTCTCCTCGCCTTCTCACCGGGACCCCTACGAGACGCACGGGTGGGCCAGAGATGACGCGTCACGAAAGAGACTGGTCGGCCTCAATAGAGATATGGCCGGGCAACCATGGTCCGGGCCTCGAGCCGACTTGGAGACCCGTGACCAGCCTCACCCGCCTCTTCACCACCATCGACGTCGCGGCGGACCGTGGACTCGACGTCCCGTGCGTCCGAGAGGACGAGGGTTTGTGGTTCTCCGACGATGCGCGCGACATCGAGCGTGCGAAGACGCTGTGCCAGCGTTGCGCCGTGCGTGACGAGTGCCTCATGGGCGCCACCGAGCGCGGAGACACGGGGGTGTGGGGAGCCGAGCTGCTCGAGCGTGGACGCATCAGCAACCGGCGGGTGCTGCGCCGGGCTCGCTCGTGACCGGACCGAGCGGTCACGCGAAGAGCTGGCTCCCCCAGTCCTGACCGGCACGAAGACCGGGTGGGCACGCGAACAGTGCCGAGCCGGTGTGCTCGATGTACTCGTTCAGGCCGTCCTTGGACGCGAGCGCTCGCTGCATCGGGACGAACTGCCGGTGGGCGTCCCGCATGAACGCGACGAAGAACAGCCCAGCGTCGAGATGGCCCAGCCCATCGCTGCCGTCGGTGAAGTTGTAGCCCCGCCGAAGGATCCGTATGCCGCCGAGCCGGCTCGCGTGCGCCAGGCGCACGTGCGCGTCGACAGGGATCGCCGGCTGTCCGTCGGTGCCCGTCCGGGCGAAGTCCAGTGGGTCGCTCTCGTGCCGCTGCCCGAGGGGAGCGCCTTCGGCCTTGTCACGCCCGATGACGTCCTGCTGCTCCTGGAGGGTGGTGCGGTCCCAGACCTCGATGTGCATCCGGATCCGGCGGGCGACCAGATACGTCCCGCCCACCATCCAGGAGGCGCCGGGGTGTCCGTCGCCGGCCTGGACCCAGACATGGTCGTCGAGGGCAGCGGCGTCCTCCGCCTTGACGTTGTTGGTGCCGTCCTTGAACCCGAAGAGGTTGCGAGGCGTCTTCTGCTCACGGGTCGTGGACGACGTGCGCCCGAACCCGAGCTGGCTCCACCGGACCGCCACCGTGCCGAACCCCATCCGGATGAGGTTGCGCACGGCGTGGACCGCGACCTGCGGGTCGTCGGCGCACGCCTGGATGCACAGGTCGCCGCCGCTTCGCGCTGGGTCGAGCGCGTCCCCGACGAAGGGCGGCAGGTCGCGGAGCGCCTCGGGGCGCTTGGCGGCGAGCCCGAACCGGTCGTCGAACAGCGACGGCCCGAAGCCGATCGTGATGGTCAGTCCCGCCGCGTCGAGGTCGAAGGCCTCTCCGGTGTCGGCGGGCGCGCGGTGGGGTCCTCCCCCGACGACGCCGCCGGGCGCTGCCTCGGCACCGGCCACCATGCGCTCGGCCGCCCGGGTCCAGGCCTGGAGGAGATCCCGCAGCTCGGCCCGGTCGCGGGTCACGACATCGAGCGCGACGAAATGCATCCGGTCCTGGGCCGGGGTGACGATCCCCGCCTGGTGAGCGCCGCGGAAGGGCACCTCGGCGGGCCGCGTCGACGTGGCCCCGGAGCTCGGGGTCCGGGTGCCGGCGTACGTGACACCGGCACCGGCGGCGAGCCCCACGGCTGCGGCACCGGCACCGATGCCGATCAGGCGTCGGCGTGTCAGAGGAGCGTCGGCGGCTGGCTGTCCCGCGCCCGGGTCGGGGTCTTGGGTCGGGCCTGCGCTCACTGTGCCACCACCGCGGCCACCTCGGAGATGGGCTCGCTCACCGCATCGAGGGCCACCGAGAGCGCCTTGATCTGGTCCTTCGACAGCTGGGTGTACAGCCGGTACCCGTTCTCCGTGCGGTGGCTGCCGAGATCGGCGTCGAGCGTGGCAAAGGCTGCATCGATCCGGCCCAGGAGGGCTGAGTCCCTGGCCTTGAGAACCGGACGGAGCGCGTCGATCGCGGCCTTGCTGCCCTTGACGTTCTCGGCGAAGTCGTAGAGGTCGGTGTGCGAGTACCGGTCCTCCTCACCGGTGATCTTGCCCGTGGCCACTTCGTCGAGCAGACCCTTGGCGCCGTTGGCGAGCTGGAGCGGGTTGAGCCGCACGGTCTTGGCCCTGCGAACGATCTCCTTCACGTCGACCAGCAGCCGGTCCGCGACGGCACCCGAGTCGGGCTGAAGACCCGTGGTCCACAGATCCTTCTCCAAGCGGTGGAAGCCCGTGAACGGCATCCCTTCGTGGACGACGTCCTCACGTCCGTCGATCTTCGGGTCGAGGTCGCCGAAGGCCTCGGCCACCGGCTCGATGCGCTCCCACGGGCCACGCGCCAGAGGGAACGCGGCCTTGGCCTCCTCGACCTTGGCCGCCTTCACCGCCGCGACGAAGGCGGCCGTGCGCTCGAGGAGCAGGTCCGCCTCCGAGGACACGAACCGCTGGTACTGCGTGACCGCAGCATCCATCGTGGCGTCCGGCGCTGCGGTAGCCGCGCTACCCGTGACCGTGAACGGGGCCCGTATGCCGTCGCCCTTCATCCCGGGCTTGCAGGCGGTCTGGTAGGTGCCCGGCTCGGTCAGCTGGACGTGGAACTGGCGCGTCAGTCCCGGCGTGACGTTCTCGACCTCGCCCATGATCTGGTCGCCCTCGCCATAGACGTAGAACTCGGTCACCGTGCTGCCGACGTTCGTGATGGCGAACTCGAGGACGCCTGACGCGGCTGTCGTGCGCGACACCGTGCAGGCCGTGTCGTCGGCCTTGACCGTGATCGGTCCGCTGCCGTCGGCCGACGCTCTGGTGCCGGCACCGGTGTCGCCGCAGGCCGAGACCAGCAGGGTGAGTGCAGCACCGAGGACGGCGGGCAAGGGGGCGGTGCGCATGGTGCTCCTAGGGGTGGTTCGTCGGATGACGCCGCTGGACGAGTGTCAGACGGCCGCGGGGGTCGAGGACGTCTCTGTCGTCGCGCGCTCGCGCCCGCCGGCGGGGCGGCGAAGGAAGAGCGCGAGGACGACGCCGGCATACAGAAGCCACGCCGCGGCCTGGAGCCACGTGGTGCTGGGCGTGAAGTTCAGGGTGCCCTTGAGCAGGGTGCCGTACCAGGAGTCCGGCGCGATGGTGCCGCTGACGTCGAAGGCCAGGGCGTCCAGGCCCGGGAGAAGCCGCGCCTCCTGGAGGTCGTGGAGCCCGTAGGACAGGATGCCGGCGGCCACGATCACCAGAGCGCCTCCGGTCCAGCGGAAGAACCTCGAGAGGTTGATCCGGACGGCTCCGCGGTACATCAGCAGGCCGAGCAGCACCGCACCAGCGAGGCCGACCACGAAGCCGACCAGCGGCTGCACCGAGCCGGCACCTGCGCTCTGGACGCTGGCGTAGAAGAACAGCGCGGTCTCGAGCCCCTCGCGCCCGACGCCGAGGAAGGCGACGAGGGCCACCGCCCATCCACCGACCTGGACGGCATGGTCGAGCCGGCCCTTGAGCTCGCCGGCGATGGTTCGCCCGGCCGTGCGCATCCAGAAGATCATCGCGGTGACGAACGCGACCGCGACCAGCGACGCCATACCCCCGATCAGCTCCTGGGTCTCGAAGGACAGCTGGCTGGTGCCGTAGGTCAGCAGCGCACCCAGGGCGACGGACAGACCGACCGCCGCGCCGACCCCCGTCCAGACGTGTCGCAGAGCCCAGGTTCGGTCCGTCTTGACGAGGAACGCGACCAGGATGACGACCACGAGGGCGGCTTCGAGCCCCTCGCGCAGCCCGATCAGGGCGTTGCTGACCAGCACGGCAGAACCTTTCCTCGGGAGCGCTTCGAGGAATTAAGGTAAGCCTTACCTTAGTGTAAGAAGGTCAAACTCCCCAGGCCAACGATGGCCTTCTCGACCGCCCGCCGTTGTCGAGGTCACCTCGGGTGAGCAGGCCGACCGTGGCGAGGTCGATGTCGGCCAGCGCAGTGCCGGGATCAGGGCTGCGGTCGATGGCAGATTGCCGTTATCGACGATGGCGCCAAGGGACACCGAGTGACGTTCACGCTCAGGCCCGGCGCAACGGGTTTCGAGGAGGCCTGTTCCTAGGTCGCACTCTGACGCACCATGACGGTCCGGGGCGTTCGAGTGCGAAGACCAGCGGCGCGGCCTTCAGCGGCTGGCTTGTCACGAACCCCCCACGTCTCGTTGCGCAGGGTCCATTACCTTGCTGCCATGTCAGGATCCGCGGAGCGCACCAACGAGGCAGTCGGCGCCTTCCCTGTGGGAGACCGTGCGGCACTTCTTCTCGCGGGCGTAGGCGCGGTCCTGACTGTTGCCCTTGTTGGGTTGGGTCCTCAGGACCCCTGGTCGTCAGTTCTGGGGGTCACGTTCCTGGCGATCACATGGGCTTCGCATCGAGCCGCGCCCGCACGACGCACCCCACGGTCCGTCCTCCTTCGGATCGCTTTCGGCTCCGTCTCGGCGCTCTGTATCGTCCTCGCCGTCAAGGCGCCTCTGGTGGGCCTTTGGCTCGGGTACGGCAGGCACGGTGTGTTGCCAACTGCGCTCTGGCTGGTTCTTGCGGCAGTGATCTCCTTTTGTGAGCCGCGGATAGCCGGCTGGCTGGACAAGGAACGCCGCACGTCCTGAAGGGCGAAACCCAGGGTCGGACCGCGCGTCGGCCCAGCCACGAGTTCTGCCCGATGGGCAGAGCGGGTCCGGGGGCGGAAGTAGGCCGATACTGGCTCCGGCGAGCCGATGTGAGGGTTCGGTTGATGGTTGACGAATGTGTGTCGGTTGATCCTTGACGCTCTTGGTTGTCAGTGTGCTCGGGGTGTCTTGGTCAGCGCACCTCCTAGGGGTTGTTTGTTGCGGACGGGTCCGGCGCTGTGGCGGGGGACGGTGCGCAGTAGTTCGTTGCCGACCCACAGCTGCAGGACTTCGGGTCCGACGTGGATGTCGCAGCGTTCGCCGGCACGGTGCCGGCCCACGCTGATCTGCTGCCAGGACACGCACACCACGCCGACGGTGGAGACCTTCCGGGCGACCCATTCGGGGCCGGTGCGGTCGGGCTGTTGGGCGGGTCGGCGTCGTGGTGCGGTGCCGAACCGTTCGGCTGGGGTGTGCATGTCCAGGCTCTGGTGCGGTCTGTCCCGGTTGTAGGAGGTCACCCAGGCGTCGAGCTCGGCCTGCGCGGCGGGCATGGAGGCAAAGATCCGGCCGGTGAGGAACTCGGTGCGCAGCGGACCGGTGGAACCGTTCGATCTTGCCGGTGGTGGTCGGGGAGCGGGGTGCGGTGAGCAGGTGCTCGATCCCGTTCTCTCGACAGATCCGGTCGAACAACACCTCGGTCGGGGGGTGGTTGAACCGCCCGGTGAACACCTTGCCGTTGTCGGTCAACACCTGCTCGGGAACCCCGCTGGCGGCCAACGCGGCCGCGAACGCGTCACACACCAGCTGGGTGCGCTCCTGTGACCAGCAGCGCGGCGCACGACACAGAACCGGGAATGATCGTCGATCCCGGTCAGGCACTTCAGGCTCGACCCGTCCGCCAGCCCGAACCCGCCCACGATGTCCATCTGCCACAGCTCCATCGGCCGGGCCCGCTCCCAGCGCCTCCAGGCCTCCTTACGCCGCCGCCGCGCCCCGGGGTCGATCAACCCCGCACGGTGCAGCGCCCGGTACACCCCGGACTCGCTCGGCACAGGTGACAGGCCCGCCCGAGCCAGCTCGTGCACGATCCGGCGCGCACCCCAGCCCGGATGTTGACGCCGCAGCTCCAACACGGCGACCTCGACCACCGCGGGCATCTGATGCGGACACGACACCGGCCGGTGGGAACGGTCGATCAGCCCCTCCAACCCCGCGATCTCATACCGGGCCAACCACTCATGCAAGGTCTGACGGGAAACACCCCAGGCCTGCGCGACCTCGCCGATCGCCCGCCCATCGCCGATCACCGCCAGGACCGCCTTGTACCTCTGCTCCGCCACGCTCATCTCCTTCATAGGAAGAGCGTCAAGGATCAGCCGGAACAGGTGTCAACCATCAACCGGAACACCGTCAGGCATCACCCGAAGGCCAAACGTCAAGCATCAGGCGAAGCAATACAGGGTCGAGAGCCGACGAGGGGACTTGAACCCCTAACCCCCTGTTTACAAGACAGGTGCGCTGCCAATTGCGCCACGCCGGCGGTCGCCTGCTCAGCAGGCGGCCACGATCGTACCCGTCAACGTGAACGGCACAGGCACACGCCGGCCCGGACGCCGACGGCCCGGGTCCGCAGCGACGGCCCGGCTCCCACATGGGGAGCCGGGCCGTCGGGGGAAGCTGGCAAGCAGGTCAGTGCGCGTTGAGGTACGACTGGAGCGCAGCCACCGTGGCGCGGTCCAGGTAGTGCGCACCGTTCTGCCGCGCGCCGATCTTGCGCCTGGAGTGCGCGCACCGTGCGCGGGCCGACGATGCCGTCGGGCGCCGAGCCGACCTTGCGCTGCAGCGCCTGGATGTCGGCCCGCGACAACGAGCCGTCGACCGAACCCGCCGACCCAGCGCTCGATGGCGGCGTTGGTCAGTGGACCGCGGATGCCGTCCACGACGAGCTTGCCCGACCGAGCGGTGGGCAGCCGAGGACCTGGCTGAGCCGGCGGCGCCGTGCGCACCGCGGAGCGGGACGCCGTCGGCGGTCGGAGCGGTCCGCGGCATACGTCACCGCACTGCCGCCGTTGGACGCGGCGTGAGCCCGGCGCGGGCACCGCAGGTCGGCCACGCACCAGGGCCCTGAGAGGCCAGCACCCGCTGAGCGACGGTGATCTGGGCGCTGCGGCTGGCCAGGTCGGCGCGTGGCGCATAGGCGCCACCGCCGTAGGCGCGCCAGGTCGAGCCGCTGAACTGCAGGCCGCCGTAGTAGCCGTTGCCGGTGTTGATGGACCAGTTGCCGCCGCTCTCACAGGCGGCGACGCTGTCCCAGACGCTGCCGGCCGAGGCCGAGCCGGCCGCTGCCAGGCCGCCCGCGACGCTGGCGACACCAGCGACGGCAGCACCGGTCACGCGACGCTTGACGGGGTTGATCTTCCGAGCAGAGTGCTTCGGCGCATAGAACATGGGTGTCCGCGGTCCTTTCCTGACCTGCGCCTGCGAGGTGAGCTGTCGGGTTCGGGCTGTCAGGTGCCCGGCCGGCGGACCGGCTTCACCCCAAGGCCGCGATGCGGCCACGTTGGGTCCCCCGTCCTCGTCTGCCCGGAACCGTTCCGGCTATGTCACCCGCCTGACGAGGCTCGGCGCTGCGGGTGTGCATGATGGGTATGCCGTGTTCACTTGTGGGCGCCGGACGGCACCAAGGGTCCACCGTAAGGGCGCGCGGACCCGCGCGGACAAGATCAGCGAGCGAACGACTCGTCCGTTCGGTCAGCGTCTGCGGGCGCGCCGCTTCTGGACGACGCCCCGGTCGAAGGGCGCCGCGAGGAACTCCCCCAGGACGCTTCCGGCCGCGATGGCCAGCAGCACCGCCATGGCACCGAGCAGCGTGGTGATGCCCCCCTGCACCGACAGCGACCCGGCACGCGCCGGACGAGCCGTTCACCATCTCGTACAGCCCGCGGAAGATCGCCAGACCCGGAAGCAGCCCGTAGGACGCCGGCACGACCAGCACCATCGCCGGGTGCGCCGAGCCGCAGCGCCACGAGGCGGCCCGCGAAACCGAGCACGAACGCCGCGCAGCCCGCGGCGGCGATGGGCCCGAGCCGGTCGACATGCGCGACGCCGAGCGAGACCGCGACACCCAGGCCGCAGAGCAGACCCGGCCGGCAGCACCAGACGGCGCCGGCTGCGCAGCGACACCGCGCCGGCCATGCCGGTGATCGCGGCCCCGACCACGGCCAGGACCACCGGAGCATCGAGCGGCCCGCGTGGCGACGATCGAGGGCGAGGCGAGCTGGACACCGAGCGAATGCGCGAGCGCGAGGGTGAGCGACAGCCCCGACGCGACGCCCAGGATGATGGCAGCGGTGGTGAGGAACACGGCGAACATCCGGCCGGCTCCGGTCACCGAGTAGCCCGAGATGGCGTCCTCGAAGGCCGAGGCCACCGTCCGCCCAGGCAGGAGCACGGTGATGCCGCCCGCGACGATGAAGGCGAACTCCGAGGAGCTGACCGGCAGCCACCCCTTGACGCCCAGGCTGAAGGCGGTCCAGGCGATCACCGTCGCGAGGAACCCGCCCATGGCGCACTGGTAGAAGTCCGGCAGCCCTCGGCGTCCGAGCGAGCGGGCGGCATACCCGACGAGCAGCGCCGAGGCGCCGGCCACGAGCGCGGCCACCAGCCCCGCGCCCAGCATCGTGGCGATCGCGGCGGCGAGCACGCCGAGCGAACCGCGCACCGCCCAGCGGGGCCAGTACCGCGGCGCCCGCCGGATCTCGCGGAGCTGGGCCGCGGCCGCCTCACGGTCGTAGCCCTCTCGTCACCAGCGTGTCGACGAACTCGTGCACCGCCGTGAGCCGCGCGAAGTCTCGACTGGCCGAGCGCACGACGCGCAGCATCGTGATGGGCGCGCCGGAGGCGGTCGTGCACTGCACCAGGAGCGACTGCAGCGTGATGTCGACCTCGAGGTTGTCGAGGCCGGCGGCGGCCGCCACGGCGATCACGGACGACTCGACCTGCGGCGCACCGGCCCCGCACCGGAGCATGAGCTCGCCCACCCGCAGGGCCAGGTCGAGCGAGGCGCGGGCCTCGCGCTCCTCCGCGGCAGCCTGCCGGATCTTGACGTTGCGGTAGGGCGTGTGGCGCAGCGACTCGACCATCGGCATGGTCTCGGTCAGCTCTTCACCACGCCAGATCCGCCGGCGATGCACCTGCGTCTGGGGCCGGATGGGCGAGGACCCGCTGTCGGTCATGACCCGTAGCCGACGATCCGCAGCAGGCCAGACGGCGAGTGGCCGGCCACCACTGGGCCACGCCCCCGTGCTGGACCGCCCACGCGGCCAGGCCCAGCGCGAGCACGGAGCAGCAGGCCCGTGAGGATCCGCGTCAGCCTTCGGCCCGGGGCTGACGCCCCGGACGATGCTGCGCGTGCCGCGTCGCAGCCCGGAGCCGCCCGGCCCCCACCACGCCACGAGCACCGCGATCACGGCGCCCACCGCGAGCGCGGACGACTTCTGAGGCTGAGGCGACCCACCGGTGACGGCCACGGTGGCGAGGGCCGTGCTGAACACCGCGCACGCTCCCACCGCAAGCGGCAGCAGCGCGCCCATGACGCTGGCGAGCGCGCCCACCACCACATGCCACGGGCTGGCCGCGACCGCGAACGGCAGGTCACTGCGCCGCCGTCCCTTGGCGTGCCGACGCAGCACCAGCGACGTCACCGACCGGTCTGCGGTCCGGCTCGCCCACGACAGGACGAGCGCGACAGCAGCGCCCACGACCGGGCAGGCACGCGAACCCCGCCACCAGGGCGAGCATCAGCGCGAGCAGGGTGCCCGTGCGGTTCGGCCTGCCGATGCGCGGGTCGGGCTCACCGGGGCCACCCTCCCAGGCGGCTTCCCAGTCGGACGGCTCCCCGGAGTCGTCCCACGGGAGCAGGTCGTCGTCGTCCGGCGCCGCCGGCTCGTAGGCGCCGCCCAGAGGCGCCACCTGGGGACGGGCCCAGGTCGCCGTCCCGGGATGGTCCAACACCTGGGTATGCCGCGAGCTCACCGCGAGCGCCGTCGGTGACCGGGCGGCCCTCGGCATACCGCTCGAGAGCGTCCATCACCTCGTCCGCGTCCGGGCGCCGGGCGGGGTCGGGCGACAACGCGGCATACAACAGAGGCGCCAGCCGGGGGTCGACCCCGGACAGGTCGGCCTCACCGCGACTGACCCGGGAGAGCACCACGTCCATCGGGCCGCGCCCGAAGGGCGGCGCGCCGCGGGCCGCGAACGCCAGCGTGGCCGCCCAGCCCCACCAGTCGGTCGCGACCGTGACCGGGGCGCCCTCGACGACCTCGGGCGACAGGTAGCCGGGCGTGCCCATGACCAGCCCGGTCAGGGTGATGCGCACGTCGTCGGCCACATGGGCGATCCCGAAGTCGATGAGCACCGGGTCGCCGTCGAGCATCAGCACGTTGCCGGGCTTGAGGTCGCGATGGATGACGTCGGCGTCGTGGATGGCGTCGCAGGGCGCCGGCGAGCCCGCGCCCCAGCCGCAGCAGCTCGGGCCCGTCGATGGGACCGTCCTCCTCCACGACCTGGTCGAGCGGGGGCCCCGGCACGTAGCGGGTCACGAGATAGGGGCGGTCGCCGTCGAGGTCGGCGTCGATGACCGCGGCCACCCTCGGGTCCTGGATCCGGCCCAGCACGTCGACCTCGCGGCGCAGCCTGGCGCGGGCGTGGCTGTCGTGGGCGACGTGCGCGCGCAGCAGCTTGAGGGCGACGGCGCGGCCGTGCGGGTCGAGGGCCAGGTGGACGACACCCATGCCGCCCTCACCCAGCTGCTCGACGAGGCGATACGGCCCGACGAGACCCGAGGCAGGCGCCCGCGAGCCGTCTGCGTCGCGGTGACCGGCCTCCGTCGTCATGCCCCTACGGTAAGCGAGGGGGCTGGGTGAAACCGGTCAGGTCACTGCTGGATGTACCCAACAAGTTGGTCACGCTCGTCTTGCAGCTCGTCGATGCGGTGCTTGACCACGTCGCCGATGCTGACGATGCCGTGCAGCTTGCCGTCGACCACGACAGGCACGTGGCGGATGCGGTGCTCGGTCATCGTGCGGGCCAGCTCCTCGATCGGGCACGTCCGAGGTCACAGGTGCGCACGTCGGCGGTCATGATGCGCGAGACAGGGCCCTGGAGCACTGAGGGCCCGTCACGATGGAGGTGACGCACGACGTCTCGCTCGCTCACGATGCCGCCCACTGTCACGCCGTCCTCGCTCACCACGAGGGCACCGATCCGGTGCTCTGCGAGCATGGCCAGCAGCCGCTCCACGGTCTCGTCCGGCTTGACCGTGACCACCTCGGCGCCCTTGCGGCGCACCACGTCCGAGATCCTCATGACCCGACCGTAGACCGGCCGGGGGGTCACCGCCAGAGGGAGCCGCATAGGGTGAGAGCGTCCGTTGTCACCTTTGGAGCTGATTCACCGTGCCCGGCGCTTCCCACACCTTCGACCTGGTCATCGCCGCCAACCGCCTGCCCGTGGACCGCGTGGTGGGGCCCGACGGTGACGTCTCCTGGCGCACCAGCCCGGGCGGCCTGGTCACGGCCATGGAGTCGGTCATGCGCAGCCGCGAGGGCGCCTGGGTCGGCTGGGCGGGCGAGTCGGGCGACGCGCCGGAGCCCTTCGTGCAGAGCGGCATGTACCTGCGCCCCGTGGCCACTGTCCGAGGAAGACGTCGCGCACTACTACGAGGGCTACAGCAACGGCACCCTGTGGCCGATCTACCACGACGTCATCGTGCCGGCGACGCTTCCACCGCTTCTGGTTCACCGCGTACGAGCGCGTCAACCGTCGCTTCGCCGAGGCGATCTGCGAGGTGGCTGCCGAGGGAGCCACGGTCTGGGTCCACGACTACCAGCTGCAGCTCGTGCCCGCGATGGTCCGTGAGCTGCGGCCCGACGTCCGCATCGGCTGGTTCAACCACATCCCGTTCCCGCCGGTCGAGCTCTTCGCCCAGCTGCCGTGGCGCCGGGCCCTGCTCGAGGGTCTGCTGGGTGCCGACTACCTCGGCTTCCAGCGGGTCGCGGACGCCCAGAACTTCGTGCGCGCCTGCCGCCAGCTGCTCGGCCTGCCCACCAAGGGCGACACGATCTCGGTCTCGCGCGGCACGAACGCGCGGCGGGTCCGCGCGAGCGCGGTGCCCATCTCGATCGACTTCGTCGGCCTGCAGGAGCTGGCCCGTATGCCGGAGACCCAAGCCCGCGCGAAGGAGATCCGCGAGTCACTGGGCAACCCCGAGACCTTGCTGCTCGGCGTCGACCGGCTCGACTACACCAAGGGGATCGGGCACCGCATCAAGGCGTACGGCGAGCTCCTCGAGGAGGGCAAGGTGGCCCCGCCTCGCGAGATGTTCCTCCAGGTGGCCACGCCGAGCCGCGAGCGCGTCGCGGCATACCGCGACCTCCGGCAGGAGATCGAAGGTGAGGTCGGCCGGCTCAACGGCGACCACAGCGTCATCGGCTCCGCGGCCGTGCAGTACCTGCACCACGCCTACCCGCGCGACGAGATGGCGGCCCTGTATCTCGCTGCCGACGTGCTGCTGGTCACCCCGCTGCGCGACGGCATGAACCTCGTGGCCAAGGAGTACGTCACCTGCCGTCACGACGAGGGCGGCGCGCTGGTGCTGTCCGAGTTCACGGGCGCGTTCCACGAGCTGCACCAGGCGTTCGTCTGCAACCCGCACGACATCGAGGGCCTGAAGCAGACGATCATGCGGGCGATCGAGACCCCCGACAAGGACAAGCGGCGCCTCATGCGGGCGATGCGCCGCCGGGTCGCCGACCATGACGTCCAGCGCTGGGCGCACCGGTTCCTGGAGAACCTGGCGCATGCACCCGAGCGACCTGGCACGACCCACGCGCTGCACGAGGACCGCCCATGACGCTGCCGGCCACCTCTGGAGCAGGCACTCTCCCAGGTGGCGCGGTCCGCATCGCTGCTGGTCGCGACCGACTTCGACGGGGTGCTGGCACCGCTGGTCCTCGACCCGCTGCAGTCGCGCCCGCTGCCGGGCACGATCGAGAGCCTGGAGACCCTCGCCACGCTGCCGCGAACCCACGTGGCAGTGGTGTCCGGGCGCGACCTCGCGACGCTCACGACACTGACCGGCCTCGCCGACAGCGAGGTGACGCGGATCGGCAGCCACGGCGCCGAGTCCAGCGCGGACGAGGCCGGCGCGGGCGATCTCGGGCAGCCCGAGGCCGAGCGGCTCGAGGCCTTGGTCGCCGACCTGGCCGCCCTCGCCGCCGCACACCCGGGGACCGCCCTCGAGCACAAGCCGGCGGCCGTGGTCCTGCACACCCGAGGGATGGAGCAAGGGCCGGCCGAGGCGGCGGAGGCCGCGGCGCGCGAGCTCGCCGAACGGCATACGGGAGTGCATGTCACGCGCGGGAAGCACGTCGTGGAGATGAGCGTCGTGCGGGCCGACAAGGGCACCGCCCTGATGGCCCTCCGCGACGCCGTAGGGGCCGACGCGGTCGTCTACTTCGGCGACGACGTGACCGACGAGGACGTCTTCACCGTGCTCTCTCCGACCGATGTCGGGGTGAAGGTCGGCGAGGGAGCCACCGCGGCGAGGTACCGCGTCGAGGGCCCGAGAACAGGCCGCCGAGGCCCTGACGACCTGCTCACCCGGACCCGGCAGAACGTCTGACGGGCGAGCCGCACCTCAGCGCGCGGGCACCCTCAACGCCGGGGCGCGGCTCCGGTCGAGGATCGGACCACGAGCTCGGGGCGGAACACGAACTCGGCCCGAGGAGCAGGCTCGCCGGCGATCTCGTCGAGCAGGGCACGCACCGCCGCCTCGGACATCGCGGCGACGCTCTGGCGCACCGTCGTCAGCGGCGGGTCGGTGAACGGGATCAGTGGGGAGTCGTCGTAGCCGACGACGGAGAAGTCCTCGGGGACCCGCAGCCCCATGCGCCGCGCCGCCCGGATCGCCCCCAGGGCCATGAGGTCGGAGCCGCACACGACCGCCGTGCAGCCGCGCTCGATGAGCCGGGCGCCGGCCGTGTCGCCGCCCTCCACGGAGAACAGCGTCCGCTCGATGAGCTCCTCGACATCCTCGCGCCCCAGCAGGCTCTTCATCGACTCGCGGAAGCCGGTGACCTTGCGGATGACCGGCACGAAACGGTCCGGGCCGATCGCCAGGCCGATCTGGGTGTGCCCGAGCTGCACCAGGTGGGTGAGCGCCAGCTCCATGGAGGCGACATCGTCGTTGCTGATGAAGGGGGCGTCGATCGCCTCGTGATAGCCGTTGACGAGCACGATCGGCAGGCCTCGCTCGCGGAGCCGGGTGTACCGCTCAGGGTCGGTCGTGATGTCGGCGTGCTGCCCCGAGACGTAGATGATGCCGGCGACACCGCGGTCCAGCAGCATCTGCACGTAGTCGTCCTCGTGCACGCCCCCAGGGGTCTGCGTGCACAGGACCGGCGTGAAGCCGTTGGCGGCCAGCGCGGTCTCGATCACCTGGGCGAAGGCGGGGAAGATCGGGTTCGTCAGCTCGGGCACGATGAGGCCCACCAGGTCGGCGCTGCGCCGCCGCAGGCGCGAGGGCCGGTCGTACCCGAGGACGTCCAGGGACGTCAGCACGGCCTCGCGGGTCGCGTCGGCGACCCCCGGCTTGTCGTTGAGCACCCGGCTGACGGTCGCCTCGCTGACCTCGGCGTGCGCCGCGATGTCAGCCAGTCTCGCCTTCATGGGGCAGACGGTAGCAAGAAATTGCAGCATTCCCGGCGGCAAAACTGCAAGAAGTTTCACTATGTCGTGGACGGACTCTGGCGCAAAGGTTCTCGCTGGGCCAGACTGAGGCCACCGCGGACACCGACGTCCGGGGGGCACCACCTTTACAACGGATCGTCCGGCACGTTCCTGCCGGTGAAGGAAAGGCAACGAAGCCATGGCAACAGTCAAGTTCGATGAGGCGACCCGGCTCTACCCGGGTAACGACAAGCCCTCGGTCGACAAGCTCAACATCGACATCGAGGACGGCGAGTTCCTCGTCCTGGTCGGCCCCTCCGGATGTGGCAAGTCCACGTCCCTGCGCATGCTCGCGGGCCTCGAAGAGGTCAACGCCGGCAAGATCTGGATCGGTGACCGCGACGTCACCAACCTGTCCCCCAAGGACCGGGACGTCGCGATGGTGTTCCAGAACTACGCGCTCTACCCCCACATGACGGTGGCCGACAACATGGGCTTCGCGCTCAAGATCGCCGGCGTCGACAAGGGCGAGATCCGCAAGCGTGTCGAGGAGGCCGCCAAGATCCTCGACCTCGAGCAGTACCTCGAGCGCAAGCCCAAGGCCCTGTCCGGTGGCCAGCGCCAGCGCGTCGCGATGGGCCGCGCGATCGTCCGCAGCCCCCAGGTGTTCCTCATGGACGAGCCGCTGTCGAACCTCGACGCCAAGCTCCGTGTCCAGACGCGCACCCAGATCGCCTCGCTGCAGCGCCGGCTCGGCGTCACGACCGTCTACGTCACCCACGACCAGGTCGAGGCCATGACGATGGGCGACCGCGTGGCGGTCCTCAAGGACGGCCTGCTCATGCAGTGCGACACCCCGCGCCGCATGTACGACCACCCGAACAACGTCTTCGTGGCCGGCTTCATCGGCTCCCCTGCGATGAACCTGCTCGACGTCGACGTCGCCGACGGAGGCGTCAAGGTCAGCGGCAGCGTCATGCCGGTCGACCGCGACGTGCTGGGACGCGCCCACGGCAAGTCCATCACGATGGGCGTTCGCCCCGAGGACCTCGAGCTGACGACCGAGGGCGGCGGCGGCATCCCCGTCAACGTCGACGTCGTCGAGGAGCTCGGCGCCGATGCCTACATCTACGGCTCCGCCAAGGTCCACCAGCACGTCGACGCCGATGACGACGCCGACGCTCCCGAGCGTCCGTTCATCGCGCGCGTCGACGGCCGGCGTCCCCCGAAGAAGGGCGAGACCGTCTACCTCGCCCCCAAGCAGGGCCACCTGCACCTGTTCGACTCCGAGACCGGTCAGCGCCTCGCCGACTGACCAATACCGACCGTATGCCGGGTGGCCGGCGCCCTCTGTGGGGCGCCGGCCACCTGCGTGTGGGGGCCGAGACCGCACCGATCTGGGAGCATGGGGACGTGGCATTCGAGATCAGGACCGCCCGCCCGGACCCGGCCCTGCTTGACCTGCCGTGGGACCTCCCGCTGGAGCAGTGGCCGGAGGACTACCTCGCCGCCCTGCCGCGCGGCATCTCCCGCCACGTGGTGCGCTTCGTGAAGCTGTCGGGGCGGGTCCTGGCGGTCAAGGAGATCAAGGAGGACATCGCGGCGCGTGAGTACCAGATGCTGCGGAACCTCAACCGGCTCGAGGTCCCCTGTGTCGAGCCGTTCGGTGTCGTGGGCGGCCGGGTCGGCCACGACGGCGAGCCCCTGGACGCCTGCCTGATCACCCGCCACCTGCAGTTCTCGCTGCCCTATCGGGCGCTGTTCAGCCAGTCCCTGCGCCCGGACACCTCGACCCGTCTCATCGACGCGCTCGCCGTGCTCCTGGTGCGGCTGCACCTCATCGGCTTCTGGTGGGGCGATGTCTCGCTGTCCAACACGCTCTTCCGGCGCGACGCCGGCGCGTTCGCGGCATACCTCGTCGACGCGGAGACCGGCGAGCTCCACCAGTCCCTGACCTCCGGTCAGCGCGAGCACGACCTCGAGATCGCCCGGGTCAACATCGCCGGCGAGCTGATGGACCTCGAGGCCGGCGGCTACCTCGAGGCGGGGACCGACCCCGTCGACACCTCCAACCGCATCGTGACGCGCTATACCGAGCTCTGGGGGGAGCTCACCGGGCTGGAGCGGTTCGAGCGGGGTGACCGGTGGCGGGTGGACGAGCGGATCCGACGGCTCAACGAGCTGGGCTTCGACATCGACGAGCTGGCCATCACCACCGACTACGACGGAACCCATATCCAGATCCAGCCGAAGGTCGTCGACGCCGGGCACCACTCGCGGCGCCTGCTGCGGCTCACCGGGCTGGACGTCGAGGAGAACCAGGCGCGGCGGCTGCTCAACGACCTCGACTCGTACCGCGCCTCCCAGGACCGGCAGAACGACGACGAGGAGATCGTCGCGCACGACTGGCTCTCCCGGATCTACGAGCCGATCATCAGGACGGTCCCCCGCGCGCTCGCCGGCAAGCTGGAGCCCGCGGAGCTGTTCCACGAGGTCCTCGAGCACCGGTGGTACCTGTCCGAGCGGGCCGGGCACGACGTGTCCACCGAGGACGCGATCAAGGACTACGTCTCGACCGTGCTGCCCAGCAAGCCCGACGAGGCGACGGTGGTGGGCGTCGACACCGTGGAGATGCCCGTCGTCGCGATGTACGACGAGGACTGAGGCTCCCTCCCCACCCCCAACCGGCTTTGGGGGTCTGACCGCCCGGAATTCCGAGCGTCTGGACCCCCAAAACCGGGTCAGCGAGCTGGGGCTTCTCCTTGTCGAGTACCCAGTGACGCCCGAGACCCGGGCTGGATCTCCTCCGCTGAAGTGATGCGCCAGCCAAGCCGGCGTGCGGCAGCTTCGTCCAGGGGGTGTGGCCCATAGGGAGTGAGGCTTCCCAGGCCGCGGCGCACCATCACCGGGTAGCAGAAGCGGTCGACGATGGGAATCCGTCGCACAACCTTGATCCACAGTGGCGCGCGCCCCCCGTCGAACGTGGCCACCCCGCCACGTGGCACGCGGTTCCAGCCCTCGAGGTGCACAGGGCACAGCCTATCGGTGGCCATGCCAAGTAGCTCTGGTCTCAACGTGATGGCCAGCGTTGATAGGAGGCACATCGGCGCAGCGGTGGCGTGTGGACGGGCGCATCGACGACGACCGGCCCCTCGCTGGACGAGCCACTACTCCGGCGCCACCTCGGCTGTCAAGGCGTCATTCGAACCTCGAATAGTTCCTGGCGCTTGCGTCGAGCCGCTCGCTACCGTCACGCCCCTCAGCAACCATTCCTCGGAGCCGTGGGGGCGAGTGCTTCGGGGAACCACAGTGCCGACATTCACGTGCCCCTAGCGGGTTCGCACGGATCGAAGGGAGTGGGCCGGGTGAGCTTGTGCCTTGCTCCACTCGCCTTCCTTTTCGGCGGTTGCTCACAAGGCGAGACCCGCTCACCTGCACCACTGCACCCAGCACGGGTCGGGGCGACCCGTGACTCAGCGGTCACAGGCACGCACGGAACAATCGCCGCTGACGCAGTGCCGCCGGTGAGTCCTCCTGGGATCAGTGTCCTGAACGCCGCAGGAGAGCGGGCCGGCGTGCTTCTCGCGTTCGACTGGCTGGGCGCGCACGGTCGCCATCTCGTCGAGTCACCGGATCGCGGCGGCCGCGTCAGCTGGATCCCGATCGACACAGGATCCGGTGGCGTCGTTGAGTTCCGGATTCAGATCGCAGTTCCACCAGTCCGTCTGGACGTGCGCACCTTTTCTGGAGCCCTTGGGCCTGCTGGAGTCCCCGAGGGAGAGCCGGTGCTGGTTCCGTGTCTTCCGGATGAAGGTTTGTCTTCGGGCTGCTCTTGGCGCGTGTTGGGCGGGTCAACGACGGTGAGGTGGACGCCCTCCCCCGGTGTACGTCATGTGGTCATCTCAGGCGTGTGGCACATTCCGGCCTCAGCGCAGATACCTCAAGGTCCGGTGGACGACTCAGCGAGCTGGGGCTTCTCCTTGGCCAGCACCCATTGACGCCCGACCTCATCCCGGGTCCGAGTCCTGGGGCAGTGGTTGGGATGAGCCGCACCCAGGGGTGCTCGCTCAACGGCACGGCCTATCGATACCTCTTCCGCTCGTCGATGGCAGCACGCGAGTCATGCTCACTGGAGGCAACCTGGCAAGCCATCCGCTCCGGCTTCGCGTACGGCGCCCCCTGATGGCCTTCATCGAGATGTCGACAGTCACGAAGTCCTTCGCCGATCGCGAGAGCCGCGTGGATGTCCTCAAAGGCGTGTCGTTCGAGGTCGATCGGGGCGAGATCGCGTGGATCTCGGGGCCCGTCCGGGTGTGGGAAGACCACGCTCCTCAACGTCCTCGGGCTGCTCGCGACTGCGGACGGCGGCAGCTACCGGCTGCGGGACGTGGAGCTCTTGGCGCTGTCCGGTCGCCGCCGAACCGAGCTTCGCCGCACCGTGTTCAGCACCGTCTTCCAGGCCGGGAACCTCTTCGCCCACCTCACAGCCCTGGAGAACGTCCTCGTCGGTATGCCGCCGGGCACGGTGGGGCGCGCGCGTGAAGCGCTGCGGGCAGCACACCTCGATCCCCTTGCCGACCGGCGAGCTGGGGCGATGTCAGGCGGCGAGCAGCAGCGGGTCTCGATCGCGCGCGCCCTGGCCAGGCAGAGCAAGGTGATACTCGCTGACGAGCCCACATCGAGCCTCGACGATCAGAACGCCATGAGCGTGCTCTCCCTGTTCCGCGAGGCGTCGAACTCCGGGGCGACTGTACTGATCCGTCCTGGCTCGCCGCCGTGATCGTCGGCATACCGCTCGCGCTTGTCCTGGGCTCGGCGCCGCGGGTGCTACGCCTCGCCGGGCTCCCTCCCGACGTAGCCCTCCGCCGCCGAGACTAGAAACGGGCCGCCCCCGACGCCGCCTCGCGCTACGGTGACCCACGTTCACGACTCTCGCAGGGGGACGACATGACCGACCAGCAACCGCCGATGTATGCCGCTCCGCCGGCCTGGCCCGGCCAGCCGGCATACGTCGTGCCCGCGTGGCCACTGGCGAGCTGGGGCTCGCGCGTGGGGGCGAGCGTCATCGACAGCCTCCTGTCGCTGATCGGCCTCGTGCCCTATTTCGCGGGCTTCGTCCTGTTCGCTGCCGGCCTTCCCACATCACCCGGCAACGACACCGCGTACCCCGCCTACCTCCCGCCAGACTCCCCGTCGGCGGGCAACGTCGGGCTGGCCATCGCCGGCGGGGTCCTCGCGCTGGTGGGCATCGGCCTGATGATCGGCATCCAGCTGTGGAACCGCGTCTTCAGGCAGGGGCGCACGGGCCAGACGGTCGGAAAGAAGGCGATGGGACTCGTCCTGGTCGGCGAGCGCACCGGTCGCCCGATCGGTCCCTGGATGTCGTTCGTGCGAGAGCTGGCCCACGTCCTCGACGGGATGTTCTACATCGGATACCTCTGGCCGCTCTGGGACCCCAAGCGCCAGACCTTCGCCGACAAGGTGATGGAGACCCTGGTCATCCACGCGCCGAGAGGCTGAACGCCTCCAGTCAGGCTGGTGACAGCCAGGTCCAGCCCGGCACGTTGCGCAGCACCCAGAACGCCACGACCGCTCCCAACATCAGGTACAGCAGCCACGGCGGCGCGACCCACGACCGCGGCTCCCCCCGCCACAGGCGTCGCGCCCAGGCGGCATACGCGACGAGCAACCCTGCCACCGCCAGCACAGCCATAGGGTTGCGCGCCAAGGCTCCCCCGACGTCACCGCCCGCGAGGTCGTGGATGGCCCGCAGCGACCCGCACCCAGGACAGTAGAACCCGGTCAGTGCGAGGAACGGGCACGTCGGGTAATGACCTGGCTGGTTCGGGTCCACCACAGCAAGGGTCCCGACCACGGCGCCGGCTGCAGCTGCCGCAGCGACGGGCAGACGCACGCGGCGCCCCCAGCCGAAGGCTGGAGGCGCCGCGTGCAGGAAGGACGTGCTCATCACATCCCGTTGGTCTTCGAGGTGCTGATGACCCCGGCGGCCGCCAGGGCGAAGTAGATGATCGTGACGATCACGCCGGCCACCGCGGCCCAGATGGCGAACCGCTTCGCCTTCTGGGACGAGTCGAGGGCACCCGCGTAGTCCCCCGCCTGCCACTTGCCGTTGACCTGGGCGGCGAAGATGATCGACACGATGCCCAGGGGTAGGCAGCAGAACAGGGTCGTCAGGATCGACCAGACGAGGTGGTTCGGCGGCGGGGTGCCACCTCCCACGGGAGCGTTGTATCCCGGGGCGGGCGGCGGAGGCGGCGGAGTGCCGTAGTCAGACATGCGCGAACGTGTCCTTTCAGGAGGTGGCGCCGCTCCCCCTTGGGCGCGACGCGGCGAACCTATCGGACTACGCCCGCGGATGTGTCACATCGCGCGACGTCGCGCCACCTCATAGAGCGTCACGCCCGTGGCGACGCCCGCGTTCAGCGACTCCACCGCCGACGACATGGGGATCGAGACGACCTGGTCGCACGTCTCGCGGACCAGGCGCGAGAGCCCCTTGCCCTCGGACCCGGTGACGATGACCAGCGGCTCGGTGGCCAGCTCGAGGTCGGGCAGCGAGACGTCGCCGTCCATGTCGAGGCCGAGCACGAAGAAGCCGGCCTTGCGGTACTCCTCGAGCGCACGGGTCAGGTTGGGAGCCATCGCGACCGGCACCCGAGCCGCGGCGCCGGCCGACGTCTTCCAGGCGCTCGCCGTCATGCCCACCGAACGGCGCTCTGGCACCAGGACCCCATGGCCTCCGAAGGCGGCGACGGACCGCACGATGGCGCCGAGGTTGCGGGGGTCCGTGATCCCGTCCAGAGCCACGATGAGAGGTATGCCGGGTGCCTGGGGATCGATGAGGTCGCCCGGGTGGGCGTACTCGTACGGCGGGACCTGCAGGGCGAGCCCTTGGTGGATCGCGCCGTCGGTCAGCCGGTCGAGCTCGCCGCGAGGGGTCTCCAGGATGGGGATGCCGCGCTCGGTCGCGATCTTCAGGGCCTCGCGGACGCGGTCGTCGGAGTCGATCCGCCCCGCGACGTACATCGTCTTCACCGGCACGTCGGCACGCAGCGCCTCGACGACCGAGTTGCGCCCGGCGACGACCTCGCTCGACGCCTTGCCGCCGCGGCGCGAACCGCCCCGGGGCCCCGCCGACCGCGTGCCGGCCGGGCGGCGCCGGCGCCGGCGCCTGCGCCGTCACGCTTCGCCGCTGCCTTGGCCAGCTTGTGCGCCTTGTGCTGAGGACGTTCCTCTGCCTTGGGCGTCGGGCCGCGGCCCTCGAGCCCGCGTCGGCGCTGGCCGCCCGAACCGACGGTGGCGCCCTTCTTGGAGCTGCCCTTGCGGACGGCGCCGCGGCGCTGGGAGTTGCCTGCCATGAGTGTGCCTCTCAACCTTCGCGGCGGGCGAGCGACCAGTTCGCTCCCGACGCCGTGTCTTCGATGACGATGCCTGCCGCACCGAGGCGGTCGCGGATCGCGTCCGCAGTCGCGAAGTCCCGTGCCGCGCGCGCCTGGGCGCGGGCCTCCAGCTGCGCCCCCACGAGCGCATCGAGGGCCGCATGGGCGTCCCCGCTGCCGGCGTCGCTGCCGTGACCCCAGTGCGGATCCAACGGGTTCACCCCGAGGACGTCGGTCATGGCGATCACCTGTGCGAAGGCGGTCGCCACGCCTGCTTCGTCGCCCTCGTCGAGCGCCGTGTTGCCGGCACGGACCGTCTCGTGGACGACCGCGAGCGCTCCCGACACGTTGAGGTCGTCGTCCATCGCGGCGGCATACGCATCGGGGATGTGGGAGGGGTCGGGCGTCGTGGAGGTGCCGTCGGGCAGCGCCCGCAGGGCGCGGGTCAGGAACCCCTCGATCCGCTCGACGGTCGCCTCGGCCTCCGCGAGCGATCCCTCGTGGTACTCGATCGTGGACCGGTAGTGCGCGGCGGTGAGGTAGTAGCGCAGCGTCAGCGGCCGGGCCACCTTGGTGATCTCGGAGACGACCAGCGAGTTGCCCAGCGACTTGCTCATCTTCTCGCCGCCGACGGTGACCCACGCGTTGTGGAGCCAGAAGCTCGCGAAGCCCAGGCCCGCCGCATGGGACTGGGCCTGCTCGTTCTCGTGATGGGGGAAGCGCAGGTCGACGCCGCCGCCGTGGATGTCGAAGGAGTCGCCGAGGTACTTGCGGGCCATGGCCGAGCACTCCAGGTGCCAGCCGGGACGGCCTGCGCCGAACGGTGTGGACCACGACGCCGTCTCCGGCTCGGAGTCCTTGTGGCCCTTCCACAGGGCGAAGTCGCGCGGGTCGCGCTTGCCTCGCGGGTCGGCGTCCTGCGCCGCCTCCATGTCGTCGATCTTCTGGTGGGTCAGCGAGCCGTAGCCGGGGAAGCTGCGGACGTCGAAGTAGACGTCGCCGCTGTCGTCCGAGGCGGCATACGCGTGGCCCTTGTCGACGAGCGTCTCCATCAGCGTGACCATCTCGGGGATGTGACCCGTGGCGCGCGGCTCGTAGGTGGGGGGCAGCACCCCCAGGGAGGCCAACGCGGCGGTGGTGGCCAGCTCGTTGCGGTACGACAACGCGAACCAGGGCTCACCGGCGTCGGCGGACTTGGCGAGGATCTTGTCGTCGATGTCGGTGACGTTGCGCACCAGCGTGACCTGGTAGTCGTAGCGAGCCTCGAGCCACCGGCGCAGCACGTCGAAGGCGACGGCGAACCGCACGTGGCCGATGTGTGGCGCGGCCTGCGTGGTGAGCCCGCAGATGTAGATGCCCACCCGACCCGGTTCGAGAGGGACGAAGTCGCGCAGCTCACGCGCGGCGGTGTCGTACAGGCGAAGACTCACGCGGGCAAGGCTACCTGCGGGTCAGCCCAGCGGCCGACACGACGGCGAGCGCTCGAAGGGCCCGCTCAGCCCGCAGCGAAGACCAGGGCGGTCGCGATGGCGGCGATGCCCTCGTGGCGACCGGTCAGGCCCAGGCCGTCCGTGGTGGTGCCGCTGACCGAGGTCGGCGCCCCGGCGGCGCTCGACATCGCCGCCTCCGCCTCCGCACGCCGGGTGCCGATCTTCGGGCGGTTGCCGACCACCTGCACCGCGACGTTGCCCACCTCGAAGCCGGCTTCGCGCACGAGACGTGCCGCCTCCGCGAGCAGGGTCAGCCCGCTGGCTCCGGCCAGCTCGGGCCGGTCGGTGCCGAAGTGCGTGCCGAGGTCACCCAGACCGGCTGCGGAGAACAACGCATCGCACGCCGCATGGCAGGCGACGTCGGCGTCGGAGTGACCGGCCAGGCCGCGCTCCCCCGGCCAGAGCAGCCCGCCCACCCAGAGCTCGCGGTCGTCGGTGTCGGCGAAGGCATGCACGTCGACACCGATGCCCGTGCGCGGCATACCGGGAAGCTCCATGGCGCCCATCCAACCACCGGCAGGCTCCAAACCCAGGTGCCCTGGCATAGCGTTCGCCCCATTACGGTTGCGGCCCATGAGCGAGACGTTGGCCGTGCCGGTCCTCACCGGCGACCGGGTCGTCCTGCGTCCGCACCGGGCCACCGACCTCGACCCCATCCTCGAACGCTGCCTCGACGAGGACACCCGCCGGTTCACGACGATCCCGCTCGACTACACGCGGGCCATGGCGGAGGACTACCTCGACGGTCTGCTGCGGCCATCGGCAAGCGCGGCGTCGTGGGCCATCGAGATGCAGGGCGCGTATGCCGGGACCATCGACCTGCGTTCGCTGCCGGTCGACGGTGGTGCCGGGGCTCTCGGGTTCGTGACCCACCCCGCGCACCGGGGGCACGGCGCGATGTCGGATGCCGTGCGCCTGGTCGTGGCTCACGCGCTCGACACGCTGGGCTGGCAGCTCGTGCAGTGGACGGCTCACGCCGGCAACTGGGGCAGCGCGAAGGTCGTGTGGCGCGCCGGCTTCCCGCTGCCCACCTTCGTGCCCGACCTGCTGGTGGAGCGCGGACGGGTCCTCGATGCCTGGGTGAGCACGCTGCGCCAAGGAGCGCCGCGCGAGCCGGTTGCGCCGTGGGACGAGGTGTATGCCGCGCTGGCGGCTCGCGATTCGAGGTGAACGCGCCTGCGTTCACCGGCGAGTTCACCTCGAACGGTCGTCGAGATGCCGCTCGGCGAAGGCCAGGTCGTCGGCGGTCGTGATCTTGAAGGCGAGCGGCTCCCCGTCGACGACCCGCACGTGGCCACCCACCGCCTCCACGAGAGCAGCGTCGTCGGTGGCGGCGGCGCCGGTGGCATGGGCGTGCTCGAGAACCTCACGCAGGAACGCCTGGGGCGTCTGCACGGCCCGGAGGAAGGCACGGTCGGGGGTCGCGACGACGACCCCCCGCCGGTCGACCTGCTTGATGGTGTCCGTGACGGGCAGACCGGGGACGACGGCCGGGTGACCCGATCTCACCTCGTGGATCAGCCTGGAGAACAGCGCAGCAGGCGCAAGCGCGCGCGCGGCGTCGTGCACGAGGACGATGCCGTCCCCGGCACGCAGCGCGGCGAGCCCGGCCGCCACCGAGTCGGTGCGCTCGGCGCCACCGGCGACCACGTCGACGTCACCCGGCCGGGCTGCTGCGGGACGCGACCGCGCCCGCCTCCACGAGATGGGAGGCGGGCGCGACGATGACGATGTGCGAGACCTCGGGAGCCGAGAACGCGCGCTCCACTGCGTGCTCCAGCAACGGCCGACCCGCCAGCGTCACGAACGCCTTGGGCTGGCCTGCACCGAGTCTGGTCCCCTGGCCGGCGGCCACGAGGACGACCGCGACGCTCAGGAGGCGAGGACCTCGTCGAGGATGGCCTCGGCCTTGTCCTCGTTCGTCTTCTCGGCGAGAGCCAGCTCGGAGACGAGGATCTGACGAGCCTTGGCGAGCATGCGCTTCTCACCGGCCGACAGGCCACGGTCCTTGTCACGACGCCACAGGTCGCGGACGACCTCGGCCACCTTGATGACATCGCCGGAGGCGAGCTTCTCGAGGTTGGCCTTGTAACGGCGCGACCAGTTGGTCGGCTCCTCGGTGTGAGGGGCGCGCAGAACGGAGAAGACCTTGTCCAGGCCCTCCTGTCCGACGACATCCCGCACGCCGATGTCCTCGCAGTTCTCCGCGGGAACCTCGATGGTCAGGTCGCCCTGGGCCACCTTGAGCTTGAGGTAGATCTTCTCCTCGCCCTTGATCGTGCGGGTGTTGATTTCTTCGATCAGTGCAGCCCCGTGGTGGGGGTACACGACCGTCTCGCCGACCTTGAAAACCATGTGCTGTTTTCCCCTTTCGCGACTACCAGAATATCACGACACGCCGACGACGGGAAAGCCGAGAGAATTGCATTTGCGCTGGTCAGAGCCTCGGAAAGGCGTGACGCACCAAGCAATTCGGTCTTGACAGAATCATCCGTCTCGTGCAACGCGCACAGGTGCGCGCCCTCTCTGACGGTGCCGCTAGGCTGTCCACCGTGATGCGCCGAACCCTCCTGGCCCCGCCCACCGACGGCCGCGCCGTCCCCTCCGCCCGCCTCGCCCGGCTGCTCGTGCCGGTGGCCGTCGTCGGTGCCAGCCTGGCGATGTCGGCATGCCAGACCCAGTCGCCGGTCCAGACCGAGGCGTCCTACAACCCCGCGGACGGCGTCCCCGTCGACCTCGGCGCGGTGAAGCTGCGCGACCTGGTCATCATCAGCAGCGGCAAGGGCAAGCCCGGCGTCCTGGTCGCCTCGATGAGCAACACCGGCAACAGCGAGCAGCGGATCATGTTCCAGGGCGGCGGGTCGGCCACGCCGGTCTACGCCTCCGCCCCCGCCAACTCGGTGGAGCAGCTGTCCGGCAAGAGCCCGGTCCAGCTGCCGAGCGTGCCCGTGGCGCCCGGCGACACGCTCCAGATGACGGTTCAGACGCCCACCGCCCCCGCCGTGGCCGTCGTCGTGCCGGTGATCTCCCCGCACGGTTACTACGCCACCATCACGCCCAGCGACAGCTCCGGCTCGTCGAGCTCGACCACCACCGCCCACTAGGCGGGCGCAGCGGGTCGCGGGCTCAGTCGATCTCGAACTTGTAGCCCAGCCCACGCACCGTGACGATGTGGCGCGGGTCGGCCGGGTCCGGCTCGATCTTGGCGCGCAGCCGCTTCACGTGGACGTCGAGGGTCTTGGTGTCACCGACATAGTCGCTGCCCCAGACCCGGTCGATGAGCTGCATGCGCGTCAGGACCCGACCCGTGTTGCGCAGCAACATCTCCAGCAGCTCGAACTCCTTGAGCGGCAGCTGGGTGGGCTCCCCGGCCACGGTCACGATGTGCCGCTCCACGTCCATGCGCACCGGCCCCGCCTCGATCGTGGCGGGCAGCAGGTCCTCGGGCTCGGAGAGCCTGCGCAGCACCGCCTTGATCCGGGCCAGCAGCTCGCGCGAGGAGTACGGCTTGGTGACGTAGTCGTCCGCGCCGATCTCCAGGCCGACGACCTTGTCGATCTCGCTGTCCTTGGCGGTGAGCATGATCACCGGCACGTTGGAGCGCTGCCGCAGGGCGCGGCATACCTCCGTGCCTGAGAGGCCGGGCAGCATGAGGTCGAGCAGCACGAGGTCGGCGCCCGCGCGGTCGAAGTCGGCCAGCGCCTCCGGGCCGGTCTCCGCCACGGCCACCTCGTAGCCCTCCTTGCGCAGGAGGTAGGAGAGCGGGTCGGAGAACGAGACCTCGTCCTCGACAACCAGGATGCGCGTCATGCTCGGTGATCTCCTCGGGGTGCGGACGGGACGTATGCCGCGGGGCTCGGCGCCGGGGCCGGCTCCGACGGGCCGGGGCTCGGGCTCGTGCGTCGGGGCAGTGCTGCGGTCGGCTGCCGCGGGCAACCGGATGGTGAAGGTCGACCCCCGGCCCTCCTCGCTCCACACCGTCACGTCGCCCCCGTGGTTGGCGCAGATGTGCTTGACGATCGCCAGTCCGAGCCCGGTGCCGCCGGTCGCCCGCGAGCGCGCGGCATCCACCCGGTAGAAGCGCTCGAAGATGCGCTGCTGCTCCGACTCCGCGATCCCGTGACCCTGGTCGGCCACGGTGACCTCGACCATCTCGCCGGCCAGCCGCCCACCGACGGCAATGCGACCGCCGGGCTCGGAGTAGGCGATGGCGTTGCCCACGAGGTTGCGCACGGCAGTGACGAGCAGGTCCTCGTCGCCGAACACCTTGAGGTCGGGCGCGCACGCCTCGGCGATCTCGATCTGCTTGGCGTCGGCCCCCACCCGGGAGTAGTCGATGGCCTCGCGGACGGCGGCAGTCACGTCGACGAGCCGAGGCTCGTGCAGGGTGTCGGCCACCTGCAGGCGCGACAGGTCGACGATCTCCTTGACCAGCTGGGCGAGCCGGTGGCTCTCGACCTGCATCCGGCTGGCGAAGCGGGCGACCGCCTCGGGGTCGTCCTTGGCGTCGAGGATCGCCTCCGCGAGCAGGCCCAGGCCCCCGACGGGGGTCTTGAGCTCGTGGCTCACGTTGGCGACGAAGTCCCGCCGCACCTCCTCGACCCGCCGGGCCTGGGTGTGGTCCTCGACCAGGAGCAGCACGTGGCTGCTGCCCAGCGGGGCGACCCGGGCCTGCATGATCGCCCGTCCCTGCCCGAGCGGACCGCGGGCCAGCTCGAGCTGGGCCTCACGGATCACGCCGTCGCGGCGGACCTGCCTGGCGAGGTGGCGCAGCTCGGCGTGCACGAGGTCGTGGCCGCGGACCAGCCCGTAGGCCACCGCCGAGGGCGAGTTGTTGATGACCGCGTCGGCCGAGTCGACCACGATGGCGCCCGAGCGCAGCACGGCGAGGACGTCGGCGACCCCTGCCGGCAGGGGCGAGGCGGCAGGCGTCTCGGGGATGTGGCGCTGCTGGCGCTCGGAGTAGCGGACCGCGATGACGGCCAGGGCGCCGGTCAGCAGGCCGGCGAACCCGGCCAGGACCGCTGCGCTGGTGGCATCCACATGGTCAAATGTACGCAACGGAGTAGACGCCCCTGGGCCACCTCGGGCACTCTCCTGCGGGGACGTCTCCAGATGTTCACCTCAGTCCACCCCACCGTTCATCGCCTCGTGGGAGCCTCGGCTCGCACGAGCAACGGCGCCCACCAGCGCGCCCACACCCCGAAGGAAGCAATGCGCGACGCCTTTCATGAGGACCTCGACACGATCTCCGACGGGCTGGTCGAGATGACGCGCCTGGCCGGGTCGGCGATGTCCCGGGCGACGACGGCGCTGCTCGACGCGGACATCCAGATCGCCGAGTCGGTCATCGAGGCCGACAAGGAGCTCGACCGTCTGCGTGAGCGGCTCGACGCGTTGTCCATCGACCTGCTCGCTCGCCAGCAGCCCGTGGCCACCGACCTGCGCATGGTCGTCACCTCCATGCGCATGAGCGCCGACCTCGAGCGCATGGGCGACCTCGCCCGCCACGTCGCCAAGGTCGCGCGGCTGCGCTACCCCGACTCGGCCGTGCCGGCCGACATCCGGGCCACCATCCTGCAGATGGGCCAGGTCGCCGAGCGGATCGTCGCCAAGTGCGGCTCGGTCATCGCCGCCAAGGACGTCGACGACGCCAAGACCCTCGAACGCGACGACGACGCGATGGACGAGCTGCACCGCACGCTGTTCGCCCACCTCATCGACGGGACCTGGAAGCACGGCACCGAGGCGGCCGTCGACATGACGCTGGTCGGCCGCTACTACGAGCGCTTCGCCGACCACGCCGTCTCGGTCGCGCACCGCGTCGTCTACCTGGTCACGGGCGAGTGGGATGTCGCCGAGGACCACGAGGAGCAGGAAGACGGCCTGCCCGACCTGAGCTGACCGCTCAGCGCGCCCTGGTTGGCGACGGCGGCGGCGGCCTCGGCAGCCGCCTCGGGGTCGAGGTAACGCGCCGGCTCGGACGGCATGAAGTCGTCGCCGAGGGTGTAGACCAGCGGCTGGCCGGTGGGGATGTTCAGCCCCGCGATGTCCTCGTCGCTGATCTGGTCGAGGTGCTTGACCAGCGCGCGCAGGCTGTTGCCGTGGGCCGTGACGAGCACGGTCTCACCGGCGCGCAGGTCGTCCTGGATGGCGCCCTCCCAGTACGGCATCATCCGGGCGATGACGTCCTTGAGGCACTCGGTCCGCGGCACCTCGATGCCGGCGTAGCGCGGGTCGCCGCTCTGGTCGAACTCGCTGCCCGGCTCGATGGGCGGCGGCGGGGTGTCGAACGACCGGCGCCACAGCATGAACTGCTCGTCGCCGTACTTCTCGCGGGTGGCCGCCTTGTCGAGCCCCTGGAGGGCGCCGTAGTGACGCTCGTTGAGCCGCCAGTCGCGTCGCACCGGGATCCAGTGCCGGTCCGCGGTGTCGAGGGCGAGGTTGGCGGTGGTGATCGCGCGCCGGAGCACCGAGGTGTGCACGACCGTCGGCAGGACGCCCTGGTCCTTGAGCAGCCGCCCGCCGTTGACGGCCTCCTCACGCCCCTGGTCGTTGAGGTCGACGTCGACCCACCCGGTGAAGAGGTTCTTGGCGTTCCAGTCGGAGTGCCCGTGACGGAGCAGGATCAGGGTGTAGGCCATGCGCGCCAGCCTACTGAGCCGTCTCAGGCTCCGGGTCACCGTCTCGTGCCAGCAGCGACCGGAAGGCCTCGAGGTTGCGCAGCGACTCACCGCGCGACACCCGCCAGTCCCACTCCTTGCGCATCGAGGAGAGGAAGCCGATGGCGAGCAGCTCGTTGAAGTGGGCGTCCGCCGCCTCCAGCAGCACGCCGAGGAGCTGGTCGAGGTATGCCGCGTCGACGGCTGCCGCGGGCAGCCGCCCGGCGACGTAGACGTCACCGGAGCCGTCCACGGCATACGCGAGACCGGGCAGCCGGAGGTTCTTGCGAAGCAGGTAGCGGTAGAACGTCTCGTGGTTCTCGTCGGGGTTGCGGATCACGAACGCGGACACCGAGAGCGCACTCGGCGGACGCCACGAGGGACGCCACCGTCTTGAGCTTCTTCTCCCCGGGCAGCGTCAGGACGAGCTCGCCGTCGCGCGCACCGCGCTCCCACTCGATGTCGGCGTCCCGGAGGTAGTCCTCGACGATCTCCTGCAGGTCGCTCACGGCGTCACCGCGGCAGGGATGCCGACGAGCGAGCCGTTCGGCGAGGGGGTGTCGGTGGCGCGGGCCCGGCTGCGGCAGGCCTCGACGTAGACCTCGTAGAGACGGTCGGCGGTGTTGTCCCACCCGAACAGGGCGGCATGCTCGACCGCCATCAGCGAGAGCTTGTCGAGGCGCTGAGGGTCGTGGAGCAGGTCGTCGACGGTGTCGGCCCACACGCGCGGGTCGTGACCGTCGACCAGGACCCCGGCCTCGCCCACCGCGGTCGGGAGCCCGCCCACGCGCGCGGCGACCACCGGGGTGCCGCAGGCCTGGGCCTCGACGGCCACGAGACCGAAGGACTCGGAGTGCGACGGCACGACCACGAGGTCGGCGGCGCGATACCACTGGGCCAGCTCGGGTCGCGCCACCGGAGGGACGAACCGCACCTGAGGGGCGATACCGAGGCCGTCGGCGAGGTCCTGCAAGGCCTGCGGATGCTCGAGACCGGATCCGGAGGGGCCGCCGACGACGGCGATGACGAGCCTGCCCCGCCAGTCCGGATGGCGCGCGAGGAGCTCGGCGCCGGCCTTGAGGAGCACGTCCGGCGCCTTGAGGGGCTGGAGGCGCCCGACGAACAGCAGCACCTTGGCGTCCAGTGGCAGTCCCACCGCCGACCGGGCCGCCCGCCGGTCGCCAGGCGAGAACAGCGACAGGTCCACACCTGGAGGGACCACCACCACCTTCTCGGGGTCGGCGGCATACAGGTCGATCAGCTCGTTGCGTTCGCCGAGGGTGTTCGCGATGAGCCGGTCGGCGGCCTCGACCACCTGGACCTCACCGATCTCGCGGCCGGCCGGCTCGGGGGTGTCGCCCTCGGCCAGGTGGAGGTTCTTCACCCGGGCCATGGTGTGCATGGTGTGCACCAGCGGCACCTGCCAGCGGTCGGCGGCCAGCCACCCGACCTGGCCGGAGAGCCAGTAGTGCGAGTGGACGAGGCTGTAGTGCCCCTCGGCCTCGTGGGCCCCCGTGCGCATGACGCCCGGCGGCGAACGCGCAGAGCTGACCGGGCAGGTCCTGCTTGCCGAGCCCTTCGTAGGGCCCGGCCGTGACGTGACGGACCAGGACCCCGGGCTCCAGCTCGACGATGGGCGGGAGCTCGGCGGTCGTGGTCCGGGTGAAGATCTCGACCTCGACGCCGCGGCGGGCCAGCTGGTGGGCGACCTCGACGACGTAGACGTTCATGCCGCCGGCATCACCGGTGCCCGGCTGCTCGAGGGGCGAGGTGTGGACGCTGAGCATGGCGACGCGTTCGATGCGGTCGCAGGCCATACGGCGAGTCTGCCACGCCGCGAGTGCGGGCTAGGAGGTGGTGGTGTCGGTGGGGCTGGGCAGGTGACGGGCCTGCGACGAGACGGTCAGATAGCCGGAGTCGCTCCAGACGTGCACGTCGGTGCGGCCCGCCGACCGCAGGTCCACCCCGCGGGCGACCCGCTGAGGTCCCGCTCCGACATCGGTCCCGAGAACCGTGCTGAACGCAGCGCGGCCGTCGGGGGTGTCCGGTGCGACCCACGCGGCTCGGCCACGCAGGATGACCGGGCTCAGAGCGGGCGGTATGCCGATCGAGCGCGTCTCGCGGTCCAGGTGCCAGACCACGGCGTCGGCACCGTTGACCGAGGCGCCGATCCGGATCACCGACCCCGCCAGCTCGATCTGGATGGTGACCGGCAGGCGCAGCTGGGCGTCGTAGAGGTAGCCGAAGTAGGTCGCCCGGCCCGGCAGGAAGACGAGCTCGTCGACGGTGAGGTTGTCGAGCTGGCGCTGGACGTGCTCGCGGGTGTCGGTGCCGTTCACGCTCACCTGGCCCTGGACCGCCGACAGGATCGAGCCACCGATGACGGTCTGGAGCAGCAGGTCGCTGTCGCGGTAGATCCGCATCCCGTCGCCGTACAGCGACACCGTCACCCCGCCGCCGAGCGTGGCCACACCACGGGCCTCGGCGGTCACCGAGAGCAGCCCCGGCGCCACGTCGGCGACACCCTCGTCGTGGCCGAACCACGCCGGCGCCCGGGTCGCGACACCGAGCAGAGCCAGCGCGCTGAGCGAGGTGACCAGAGCGACCATGCTGCGGCTGACGTCGCGACCGCGCAGGGTGCGACCGAGGTCGCCCTTTCGCCAGATCACGCCCCAACCCTACGTCTCACCGCGCGCGTAGGCTGCCACCGTGGCGGGACAGCGGCCGGTGGGCACCATCACCCGAGGCACCACCAACCCCAACCGCCTGCGGCGCGTCGACCGCTGGCTCGCCGGCCCCCAGGCCTGGCGTCTCACCCAGAGCGAGCAGCCCCCGGTCGTCGTCGACCTGGGCTTCGGCGCGTCGCCGGTCACCGCCGTCGAGCTGCACGAGCGGCTGCGCCGGGTGCGTCCTGACGTCGAGGTGGTCGGCATCGAGATCGAGCCCGATCGAGTGGCGCGCGCCAGGCCACTGGAGAGGGAGGGGCTCACCTTCGCCATGGGCGGCTTCGAGGTGCCGCTGCAGGGCGCCCGGCAGGCGACCGTGGTGCGCGCCTTCAACGTCCTTCGTCAGTATGCCGAGCCCGAGGTGGCCGCCGCCTGGGCCACCGTGCAGGACCGGCTGGCGCCACAGGGCCTGCTCGTGGATGGCACCTGTGACGAGCTCGGCCGGCTGAGCTCCTGGGTCGCGGTGGACCGCTCGGGCCCGCGCTCGCTGACGCTGTCCTGGCGGCTGCGTGGCCTGACCATGCCCTCAGAGATCGCCGAGCGGCTGCCGAAGGCGCTGATCCACCGCAACATCCCCGGCGAGCCCGTGCACCGATGGCTCGGCGCCGTCGACCGCGCGTGGGCGCATGCTGCCGCGCAGGCGAGCTTCGGGGTGCGGCAGCGGTTCCTGGCGACGGCCGCGGCACTGCGCAGCGACGGGTGGCCGCTGCTCGACGGACCGGCGCGATGGCGGCTCGGCGAGATCACCGTCGCCTGGAGCGCCGTGGCGCCCCGAGACCTCCAGGGCGGCGACGGTCCGGACGGTCAGCGGGCGTAGTCGTCGTCGAGGCGCACGATGTCGGCCTCGTCGAAGTCGCCGAACGCGATCTCGAGCAGCCGCCCCGGCTGCTCGCCCTTGTTCGCCATCCGGTGCTCGCGCGTGACAGGGCACCCAGACGGCCTCACCGGGCTGCGCGCTCCACGTGCGGCCGTCGACGGTGACCTCGATGGGCGAGTCGAGAACCTGCCAGAACTCGCCCCGGTGGTCATGGGTCTGCAGCGACAGCCGGTGCCCGGGGTTCACGGTGATGATCTTGACCGTCACCTGCTCGTTGGAGGCGAACTGCTGGAAGTTTCCCCACGGCCGTTCCACCGTGAAGATGCCCTCGCGCGGGTCAGCGATCTCGGTCACGTCGGTCGTCTCCCCCGTGTCGTTCACCATGGGCCATAGGGTCCCATGTGCTGGCCCCCGCCGGTGCCCCGGACCTGACGAAGGGCGGGTCGCACGTCGGCCAGATAGATCCCCGCTCCGACGATGGCGAAGATGCCGAGCGAGAAGAGCAGCGGGGTGCCGATCGACAGGAAGCCGAGCACGGTGGCCAGGCCGTTGACGATCCCCCAGAACTTCTTGGTGCGCTTGCCCGCCGCGACGAACGCGTCCGGACGGGTGCGCACCGCGTCGACCAGCGCGAACACCTCGGCCGCGAACGCGGCCACCGAAAGCAGCAGGATCACGATGCCCTGCGCGGAGCCGAGTGCGGAGACCATGCGCACAGCGTAAAGGCTCAGACGTCCACGACCAGAGTCACCGGCCCGTCGTTGACGAGGTCCACCTGCATCATCGCGCCGAAACGGCCTGTCCTCACCTCGACACCACGCTCGCGCAGGCCCGACACGACCGCGTCGACGAGCGGCTCGGCCACGGCGGCCGGGGCGGCGTTGTTCCACGACGGTCGCCGGCCCTTGCGCACGTCGGCATAGAGCGTGAACTGGCTGACGACCAGGACCGGAGCACCCTCGTCGAGGACTGAGCGCTCGTCGTGCAGGATGCGCAGCTCGCTGACCTTGCGGACCATCGCGTCGACCTGCTCCTGGCCGTCGGCATGGGTGACGCCGACGAGGGCGACCAGACCGGGTCGGTCGAGCTCTCCGACGACCTCGCCGTCGACGAGGACCGCAGCCCGGGTCACTCGCTGGAGAACGGCGCGCACGGGCCGTCAGACGTTGACGGCCACGATGGCGCCGACCGGTTCGCCGTGGCCCAGCACGGGGGCGTTCTCGAGCTGGGCCAGCGCGGCCGACTCCACGCCCAGCCGGCGCAGGACGGCGGCGAGGATCACCGGCTTGGCGCGGGGATAGCCGTCCGCGACCTTGAGCGCGACGCCACGACCGTCGGCCAGGCCCACGGCATACACCGACTCGGCTCCGTCCTTGGCGATCAGGCCGGGCGTGTGCGCGATCAGGGCGGTCACGTCGCGTCCGGTGCCGCCGAGGTAGTCGGGGTGGGCGCGGATCGCGTCCGCGACCTCGGCCTCGGCGGTGCCGGACACGGCGCTCGCGAGCCGCCCGAAGGAGCGGGCCAGCCCGGCGAGAGTGACCGCCATGACCGGCGCCCCGCAGCCGTCGACCGCCACGGCGCCGATCGGGTCGCCGGTGAGCTCGGAGAGGGTCTGCGCGATGGCCTGCTGGAGGGGGTGCTCCGGCTCGCGGTAGGTGGCGGTGTCCCAGCCGTTGACGACACAGGTCGCGAGCATCGCCGCGTGCTTGCCCGAGCAGTTCTGGGTGATCGGCAGCTTGCGGCCGCCGGCGCGGATGACCGCGTCGCGCGACGGCTCGTCGACCGGGTAGTCCGGGGTGTTCTGGAGGTCGGCCTCCGACAGCCCCGCCGAGGCGAGCATCGCGCGGACCCCCGCCACGTGGAAGTCCTCACCCGAGTGGCTGGCCGAGGCCAGCGCAAGGTGCTCCGGCGGCATACGCAGGCCTGCCCGGACCATCGCGACGGTCTGCAGCGGCTTGTTCGAGGACCGGGGGAACACCGGGTCGTCGACCGCGCCGAGCGCCAGCAGGTGGGCGCCGTCGGGCGAGGTGGCGACCACGGAGGCGCGGTGCGCGGACTCGACGAAACCACTACGCACGTAGTGGGCCAGCACGGGAGCCTGGTCGAGGGCGGGAGGGGTGGTCGTATGCCGCGTGGTCACCCGCCCACCCTAGCGACGCCGACGGCCCCCTCCCGGTGGGGAGGGGGCCGTCGGTGTGAGTGCGGGGAAGGTCAGTCGCCGACCTTCTCGGCAGCGGCCGTGGTGGCCTTCTCGGCGGTCTTCGCGGTCGTCTTGGCCGCCGTGGTCGCGCGCTTGGACGCGGACTTGGTGGTGCGGGCCGACTTCTTGGTCGTCGTCGCGGTCCGCTTGGCGGCGGTGCGCGTGCGAGCAGCGGACTTCTTGACCTCGGTGGACGCGGTCAGCGTGTCGTCGATGACCGTGGCGGCGACCGTCTCGGCCGCGCTGGCAGCCTCGCGACGGCCGGTGGTCAGCGTGGCCTTGGCGGAGCGCTGGATCTCGCTGGCGGACCGGCGAGCCGTGGTGACGGCGCCCTTGCCCAGCGACACGGTGGCCTCGGCCTGGGCGATGAGGTCCTTGGTGGCCTTCTGGGTGCGGATCCGGTGGACGAGACGCTCGCCGCGGGCGGCGACCGACTCGTAGGACTCCTGCGCCCGGCCGGCCAGCTCGATGCTGCGGTTGAGGGCCAGCGCCGGCAGCTCCTTGCCCTGCTCGGCCACCTCGGCGACCCGAGCCTGCGCCTTGGTCTGCAGCTTCGTGGGCTCGAGCTCGCCACGCACGGCGGCCGCCCGGACGCGGGCGTCGCGGACCTTCTCGACGGCCAGGTCGGTCAGGCCCACCGCGGCGAACACGGGGGTGGTGTCGGTGACGGTCTTGCGGATGTCGGCAACGAGTGCCATGGGATCTCTCCTTATTTGCGGGGGGCTTTGGTGGTCTTGGCTGCTTTGGCGGCCGCACGCTTGGGCGCGGCGCCCTTCGGTGGACCGACGAACGAGTCGTAGATGTCCAGGAGCGCGCCCTTCTGGCGCGCCGTGAGCCTCGGGTCGGCCTCGATGACCGCCCTGGTGTCGAGCGGGTGGTCGTCGTGGCCGTGACGCTCGTCGAGGATTCCGGCCCTGACGTAGAGCGACTCGGCCGACACCTCCAGGCCCTTGGCGAGCTGCTGGAGGATCTCGGCACTCGGCTTCTTCAGGCCGCGTTCGATCTGGGACAGGTAGGGGTTGGAGATGCCGGCGAGCTCGGAGAGCTGGCGCAGCGACAGCCGGGCGGACTGACGCTGCTCACGCAGGTAGTCACCCAGGTTGTTACCGCTGAGGGGACCCAGCGGAAGGCGGCTCATGCCTCCATCATGCTTGCCGCAGTTAGCAAAATGCAAACTGCGGGCAGCGTGTTGCCGGTCACACGGTGAACAGCGCCCCCTGGCACCCCAGTCTTTGATGGGTCTGGGCTGCCAGGACCACCCAGATCCATCAAAGACTCAGGTGGATCAGGGGCGGCGGCGGTCCTTGACCCCCAGGACGGCGCGGGCAGCGTCGGTCGACATGGCCGGCCGCTGCATCAGCTCGCGCGAGCGTGGCCGCCCGCTCGACCAGCTGGGAGTTGTGCTCGACCGGGACGCCCCGGGCGAAGACGACGTTGTCCTCCATCCCCACGCGCAGATGTCCACCAGCGGCCAGCGCGGCCGCCGCGATGGGCAGGTGGCTGCGGCCGATGCCGGTGGCCGCCCACGACGTCACCTCCGGGGGAAGCATCGCGACTCCGGCGAGGAGCGCAGCGGGCGTGCCCGGCATACCTCCTGGCACTCCCGTCACGAAGTCGACGTGCACCTTGCCCCCGAAGGGCAGGCCGTGGGCGTCGATGAGGCGGGCCAGGGACGCGACGTGGCCGAGGTCGAACAGCTCGAACTCCGGCACGACCTCGCGCTCCTGGGCCTGCACGTAGAGGTCGGACATGAAGCCGTAGGGGTTGAGGAAGACGTCGTCACCGAAGTTCGTCGTGCCACAGGTCAGGCTGCACGCGTCCGGCTCGGCGTCGAGCACGGTGAGGCGCTGGTCGAGCGGGTCGTGCACGCTGCCGCCGGTCGACAGCTGGATCACCAGCGACGTCTGCTCGCGCAGGGCCTGGACGGCGGCCTTGAGGTAGCCCGCGTCCAGCGTGGGCCGGTGGTCGGCGTCGCGGATGTGCAGATGGATCATGGACGCCCCCGCCCGTTCGCAGGACGTCGCCGTCTCGACGAGCTCGTCGAGGGTCGTCGGAAGGTGGGGAAAGTCCGACTTGGCGAGCTCGGCGCCGGTGGGCGCGACCGTGATCAAGGTGCCCGGAGTCGTGGCCATGGCGTCATCATGGCAGTCGCTCTCAGCCAGGCGCTCAGCGCGGGCTGTGGAAGACTGTGCTGCGGCGTCAAAGGGTGCGCCGCGCCACCGGCAGCCGGTGGGACATCGAGTGGAAGCGGGACCGTGAACCTTCACGACTACCTCCGGGTGATGCGCAAGCGCTGGCGCACCATCACCGTGGCCACCCTGCTGATGGTCGCCCTGGCGGCTCTCTACACGCTCACCAGCCCCAAGGTCTACGAGGCGCACACCCAGCTGTTCGTCTCCACCTCGGGCGGTTCGGACACCACCGCGCTGCTGCAGGGCAACACCTTCACCCAGCAGCGGGTGAAGTCCTACTCGGACCTCATCTCCACTCCCACGGTGCTCGACCCCGTGATCCGCGACCTCCACCTCAACACCACCGCCGAGGCGCTCGGTCAGCGAGTGACGGCCAGCGTCCCGCTCGACACCGTGCTCATCGACGTCATGGTCGACGACCCCAACCCCCAGCAGCGCGACGGCGATCGCCGAGCGCGGTCGGCAAGCAGTTCTCCCGCAGCGTGATCGACCTCGAGCGGGTGTCCGACAGCAGCCCGAGCCCGGTCAAGGTCTCGGTCGTCACCCCTCCGTCCGTGCCCTCGGCGCCGACGAGCCCCAAGCCGCACGCAACATCGCCCTGGGCATCGTCCTGGGCCTGCTGGTCGGCCTCGGCGCCGCGCTGCTCCGGGACTCCCTGGACACCTCGGTCAAGAGCGAGCGTGACGTCAAGGAGACGACCGACGAGACGGTCATCGGCACCATCGCCTACGACCCCGACGGCCAGAAGCACCCTTTGATCGTGCAGTCCGACCCCCACGGTCCGCGGGCCGAGGCGTTCCGGTCCCTGCGGACCAACCTGCAGTTCGTGGACGTGGCCAACCACCCCCGCTCCATCGTCTTCACCTCGTCGCTGCCCGGCGAGGGCAAGACCACGACGGCCGCCAACCTCGCCATCAGCATGGCCGCGGCCGGTGCTCGCGTCTGCGCCATCGAGGGCGACCTGCGTCGACCGCGTCTGCTGCGCTACATGGGCCTGGAGGGCTCGGTGGGCCTCACCAACGTCCTCATCGGCCAGGCCGAGCTCGCCGACGTGCTCCAGCCGTTCGGGGACACCAGCCTGCAGGTGCTGGGAGCCGGCCAGATCCCCCCGAACCCGAGCGAGCTCCTCGGCTCCGAGACGATGGCGTCACTGATCTCCACGCTGGAGAAGATGTTCGACTACGTCATCATCGACGCACCCCCCGTGCTGCCCGTCACCGACGCCACGGTGTTGAGCACGCTCACCGGCGGCACCGTCGTCGTCGCGGGGTGCGGCGTGGTCAACAAGGAGCAGCTCACCCGCTCGCTCGAGGCACTGCGCGGTGTCAAGGGCGACGTCATGGGGATCGTCGTGAACCGGAACCCCACGCACGGCGCCCACGCCGAGAGCTACTACTACCGCGAGGGCTACGCACCGCAGACCGCCGAGCCGTCCCGCAAGGGCCGTTCCAGAGAGCGCCAGGCCGCCGCCCTCTGAGCGGCTCGAGCGCCGACTGCTCGACGAGCAGGCCGGAGCGCCTACGGCGCGACGACCACGACCTGGGCGGCGCTGACGCCCGCGATGTCGAGCTGCTCGTCCGTGGGGACGTTCCGCTTGACCAGCGCCAGGGCGATCGGGCCGTCCTCGAAGTGGCGAGCCACCGACGTCAGGTGCCCGACCGGCCGATCGCCCAGCATCACCGCGTCGCCCGCGGCGGGCAGCGTGTGGCCCGAGCCGTCGAGGTGGAGGAACACCAGGCGTCGCGGCGGCCGGCCGAGGTTGTGGACCCGAGCGACGGTCTCCTGGCCCCGGTAGCAGCCCTTGTGCAGGTGCACGGCCGTGCGCAGCCAGTCGACCTCGTGGGGGATGGTGCGGTGGTCCGTCTCGAACCCGAGCCGCGGGCGCCACGCTGCCACGCGCAGGGCCTCGCTGGCCCAGCTGCCCGCCAGGTCGCGATCCCCGACCGCCGTCTCCAGCTCGCGAGCGCGGCACGAGCACCTCACGCCAGGCTCGCCCGTTGCGGCGGGGTGCCCCTCGACCGGGCCGTATGCCGCGGTGTCACCCACGAGGCCCGGCCACGGGTCGCGCCACGCCAGCGGCTCACCGGGGTGCGACTCCTGGCGCACTGGCCTCGCCGATGACCGCCCAGTCGGCGGAGCGGTCGGTCACCTCGACCCGGAGCATGAACCGCATCGAGTCCAGCCAGGTCGCCAGCGGCCGGGCATCGCCCGGCTCGGTCGTCACCCAGGTGGTCTCGCCGTCGTCGACGACGTGGAGGTCATGCTCGATGTGCCCCTTGGGACTGAGGACCAGCGACTCGGTGGACGTGTGCGGCGCAAGCCCCGTCAGCTGCTGGGTCGTGATCGAGTGCAGCCAGGACAGCCGGTCCGGGCCGGTGACGGTGACGACACCACGGTGCGAGAGATCCACCACGGCGAGGCCCTCGGTCAGGAGTCGCTGCTCGCGCATCGGGTCGCCGTAGTGCGCGGCGACCGTCGCGTCCGCACCGTCGCCCTCGACGGCTCCGGGGCGGCCGAGAAGCGGCGAAGGGACCGCGCGCTCGGGAGGCGCAGTGGGCTCGGCGGTCGCCGCAGCCCCTAATGGGTCGCGCATGAGCTGCACCGTCCGTGGATAGCCATATGGGTCACGTCAGCAACAAAGCCGTTGACCCGAAGAACATTCCCGGCGAAGCCGTCGGCGAGCTCGGAGGGGCACTGCTCGACCCGCCCACAGTCGCGACAGACGAGGTGGATGTGGTCGGCATGCTCGGCCAGGTGGAAGCTGGGCGCCCGATGGTCGAGGTGGGTATGGCTCACCACCGCCAGCTCCTCGAGAGCGTCGAGGGCGCGATAGACGGTCGAGGGCGCCAAGCGGCGGCCCGCCGTCCGCGGCGACCGCGGCGACGACCTCCTCGGGGGTCGCGTGAGCCAGCCGTCTCACGGCGTCCAGGACTCGCTGCCGCTGCGACGTCATGCGGCGCCCGCGTGCCCGCAGCTGCTCGCCCACGTCGTGCATCACCCCACTCTACGGTCGTTCAGCCGGCTCCAGGCGGTCATCCCTACACTGGCCGGGTGCTGGACACCTTCGAGGAGACGCCGACCCGCCCGCGCCGTCAAGGCTGGAGGGTGCGTCGCGCCGTGGCGACGACACTCGCCCTGCTGCTCCTGCTCCTCGTCGGTGTCGTCGCGGCATACCTGCTGTTCCTCAACCACACGCTCACCGCCAACGTGAAGCACCAGTCGCTCCTGCCCACCCCGGGGGTCAGCGGCGCCGCCGCACCGCCGGCGCGCAAGGCGGCAGCCAAGGACGCCCAGAACATCCTCATCATCGGCTCCGACTCCCGCACCACAGTGGCCGAGGGCCGGTCCGATGTCATCGTGCTCATGCACGTGGCCGCGGACCGCAAGACCGTCACGCTGGTGCACTTCCCCCGCGACCTCTATGTGAGCGTGCCCGGCCACGGCAAGGACAAGATCAACGCCGCCTTCGCCTATGGCGGTGCGCCGCTGCTCGTGGAGACGCTGCAGAACCTCACCGGCGTCCCCATCGACCACGTCGCGGTCCTGGGCTTCGACGGCTTCCAGAAGATGACGGACGCCGTCGGTGGGGTCGACGTGTACGTCGAGGAAGCCAGGCTGCAGCACCGACGTACACCTTCCACAAGGGCTACCAGCACATGGGCGGCGCCGAGGCCCTCGCCTTCGTCCGCGAGCGCCACGCGCTGAGTGAGGGCGACATCTCGCGTGGCAGGCGCCAGCAGGCCTTCATCAAGGCCCTGCTGCTCAAGTCGCTGAGCAGGTCGGTCCTGACGAACCCGATCACGCTCGCCCACTTCGTCGATGCCGGCACCAAGAACCTGACGGTCGACAATGCGTTCTCCGTCGTCGGACATGCGGTCCGAGGCGTTCTCCATGCGCAGCCTGCGCAGCTCGGACATCGCCTTCGTGACCGCGCCGTTCACGGGCTTCGGGACGGCTCCGAACGGCGGGTCGATCGACATCGTCGACGTGCCGGGCATGCAGGCCCTCGGCGACGCCCTGCAGAACGACCAGATGAGCACCTACACGGACCAGACGCACACCCCCTGAGCCGCGTCGACCCACTCGTCTTTGCTGGGTTGACCACGCCCTGGTGGGGTCACCCATCAAAGACGCGGGGCTCAGGCGGTCTTCCAGGTGCCGAGCGTGCCGTCCGACCGGTAGACGGTCGACCCCACGCGCAGCCAGCCGCTGTCAGCCGCGACGCTCAGGGCGACCGACCCCGGCGTGACCCCGCTCAGGTCCATGGCCACGCAGCCGATCACCGTCGCAGGTGCCGCCGGCCGCACCACGGCCAGGCCGCGGCAGGCCGCGATGCCCGTGACCACGGCATACGGCTGGCCCTTGCCGTCGACCGCCACGGCGAGGCCCCCAGCCACCGAGCCCGCGCTCTGCCACGACGACCCGGCCTGGCTGACGAACACCTCGCCCGAGTCGCACAGGGCCGTCGCGCCGGCGTCGATCATCGACAGGTCGGTCACCGAGCCGCCGGAGCAGGGCTTGCCCGTGCCGCCGACCGGCAGCCCCACCGTGGCGGCGCTGCGCGGGTCGCGGAACCAGACGCCCCCAGCCGGACTGGCGCTCCCCCACGAGCCCCCCAGGCTCGACGCCCGACGGATCGCAGGAACGCAGCCGCCGCTCTTGTCGGCGCCGACCGCGAAGAGGGACTTGTCCGGCCGCACCCGCAGCCGCACGACGGTCTGGAAGGGCGCCGGGCGAGTGGTCCAGGTGGCACCACCGTCCTGGGTGACCTCCACGGCGGACCCGCCCTTGTCGCAGCTGCCGACGGTGAACCGGACGGCCGTCTTCTGGTCGAGGGCGAACAGGCCAACCGACACCGGCGCGACATCGACCCGCACGGTCGAGCCGGTGCCGGGCGAGGTCGCGGCGGTGGCAGGGGTGCCCGCGGCCCGGGTGCTGACCGTGGCGCCCACCGGGCTGGCGCTGCTCGCTGCACCGCTGACCGGGGCCATGCGTGCTGCCCATGGCCAGTGACGACGAGGACGACGTCGACCGCCAGGAACGCCGCGAGGCCCACCACGCCGGCTCGTTCGGTGACCAAGCCCATCAGGCCCTCCCCAACGCCCTGGCCACGATGGGCAGGGCCTCCATGATCTGCGTCGCCATGTGGTCGAAGACGACCTGTGGTTGTCGATAAGGATCCACGATGTCGGCGTCATCGTCGTGCAAGGGCGCGCGTGTCCCGCGCTGGGCCTTGGCGGCCGTGACGACCGCGCGCACGTGGTCGGCGGCCTCGCCCACCCCCGTCGCGGCTCTGGCGTCGGTCAGGTCGGCGTCGCCGAGGGCCGCCACGAGGTCGGCGAACTCGCGAAACGAGAAGACGTACTGCAGGGCCTTCGGGTGCAGGGCCGCGACCTTGCCCGCGGTGGGCGCGCGTCGCGGTCAGGACGAGGTCGGCCGCGGCGACCAGCTCGGCGTCGAGCTGGCGCGCGACGAACCCCTCGGCGGAGTACCCGTTGCTCTCCAGCAGGCGTCCTGGCCGCCGGCTCCATCGACGACCCCACCAGCGCACCCGTGCCGGCACTGCGCACCTCGACCGGCGCCGGCTCCCCACGAGCGGTCGAGCTCGGACTGGAGGGCGCGCTCGAGGAACGGCGAGCGGCAGATGTTGCCCGTGCAGACCATCAGGATCCGGCCGGGATTGCTCACCCGAGGCCTACGCGACGCGCTTGAGCTCGGCCGAGACGTGACTCTGCAGCGACTGGCCGACGGCGGCCATGTCCATGGCCCACATGAGGTTGGAGTTCACCAGGCCGTACAGGCGGGAGCCGGCGTTGTACTCCTTGGCGTGCGGGCTGCGCAGCACGCCGTCGGTGCGCAGCTCGATCTTGGCCGGCTCGGCGGTGCCGTAGTAGAGCTCGACGATGCCGGTGGGGTGCGCCAGCAGCAGCTCGACCTGCCCCTCCTCGACGGGTCGCCAGAAGCCCAGCTCGGTGGCCAGCGGCCGGACCTTGGCGCCGGCGTCGTCCAGCAGCCAGGTGCGGCTCTGCCACTCCAGGAACGGGCGCCCGTCATGGGTGACCTCGACCTCCTGGCCGAAGTGCACCGACTCGATCGTGGGGTAGCCCACCACCCCCGCGCCCTCCCAGCGGCCGACCAGCCAGGCCAGGGGCGCCAGCTCGCGGGGCAGGTCGGTGTCGAGATGGAAGACCATCAGCGCGGCGTCTTCACCAGGCGGTAGACCACGAAGGCGGCGAACCAGGTCACCACGACGGCGGTGAGGACGAGCAGGGTCAGGAAGAACGTGTGCACGGCCCAGATCGTAGCCTGTGCCCCATGTCCGAACAGCGCGCTCTCCTCGTCGTGAAGGTCACCTGTGGTGTCGAGGCGCCCGAGCGCCTCAACCAGGCGTTGACGGTGGCCGCGACCGCCGTCGCCGGCGGGGTCGAGGTCAGCCTGTGGCTGACCGGGGACGCGACGTGGCTGGCGGTGCCCGGGCGCGCCGAGAGCTGGACCTGCCGTATGCCGCGCCGCTGGCCGAGCTGCGCGACGCGGTGCTGGCGGAGGGCCGGGTCACGGTGTGTGGTCAGTGCGCGGCGCGCCGCGAGCTGACCGAGCAGGACCTGCGTCGAGGGCGCGCAGATCCGCGGGGCGGCGGCCTTCGTCGAGGAGGTCATGGCGCCGGGCGCCCGCTCGCTCGTCTACTGAGAACCCAGGCGACGAGGAGCGCCTCAGGCGACGAAGTGCCGGACCACGCCGTAGACGACGACACCGATGACCATCGACGACGACGCGGACATGGCGAGCTGAGCACGGGCAGACCCGGCCGAGGGCAGGACCGCCATGATGCGCCGGCTGGCGTGCGAGACGCCGGCGGTCATGAGGCCGAGCAGCACCATCGCGGCGGTCTGCGCCTCACCCGCCACCAGCCCGACGGCCAGCGCGGCCAGGCCCCCGAGCACCATGCCGATCGGGAGCGCCCACTGACGCAGCCGCTTCATCCCGATCAAGGGGTCGGCCAGCGCGCCCACCCCGAGCCCGGCCATGGCGGCCGCGAGAGCGGCTCCGCCGCCCAGGACGTGGGGCAGTGGCGCCAGCGCCACACCGGAGGAGATGATCGCCAGTCCGCTGGTCGTGCCGGCCACCGACTCGGTCAGGCGGGGCCGCCCGTCTCGCCGCATGAGCTGGTGGAGGAAGGCGATGACCACCGACACCGCCAGGGCCGCGGGAACCCAGGCGAGGAACGGGTCCTGCCGGGTCAGGACGACGGCGGCGGCCATCAGCAGCGGTGCCTGCGGCCAGCACGCCCGTGCTGCCTCGGGGGCTGGGCAGGTTCAGCAGGACGGGCCAGCCCCACGCCAGGACGAGACCGCCGAGGACGACGGCCAGTGCCACGAGCTCGGTGCCGGCGAAGCCGGTGAGGGCCACCAGGGCGGCATACGCGACGGTGGCCACCACGGTGAGGGGTCCCGGCGGGTAGATGCGACGCGGCGTCCGCACCGACGACCCGGCGCGACGCTCACGGCGCGTGGGTGGTGGTACCGCGGGGCTGGACGCCTGGTCCGGGAGGTCCGACACAGCCCGCATCCTCCCATCACCCACCGGCGAAGGGAGGCAGCACCTCCAGGACGGCCCCCGGAGCGCAGGGCGGTCTCCGGTGGCGCGGCTCGCCCGTCCAGCAGCCAGGTGCTCACCGGCACGATCGCGCCAAGGGCGGGATGGAGCCCGACCACGGCCGACGCCGCATCGGCGACCGTGGGGCAGCCGTGGAGGGCGTCCTCGTCCACACCGGCGGCCGCCCGCGCGCCAGCCCAGTAGCGCACGGTGACGGACGGCCTGCTCACCCGGCATACGAGGCGCCTCGGAGACGTGGGCACATGCTGAGACGACGGTCTCATGATGTGTTCTTCCGCGCGTGTCCATCACGGGCACCGTATCCTTCCTGGGCATGGCCCGTCTGCTCCTGCTCACCAACTCCCTGGCGCCCAGCGCCGAGGTGTTGCCGGCGCTGGGCCTGCTGAGCCACCACGTCCGCATCATCCCCGCCGAGCCGACGGCGCTGGTCGACGCACCCGCCTGTGACGCCGTGCTCCTCGACGCCCGCCGCGACCTCGCGGTGGCCCGATCGCTGTGTCGCGTGCTGCGCGTGTCCGGCATGTCGGTCCCGCTGATCGCCATCCTCACCGAGGGCGGCATGGCCGGGCTCACCGCCGAGTGGGGCGTCGACGAGGTCCTGCTCGAGTCGGCCGGCCCCGCCGAGGTCGAGGCCCGGCTGCGGCTCGCGGCCGGGCGGCTCCAGGGCGAGCCCGAGGCCGAGGACGTCCAGATCACCTCGGGCGACGTCACCATCGACGAGGCGACCTACTCGGCGCGAGTCCGCGGCCGGCTCCTCGACCTGACCTACAAGGAGTTCGAGCTCCTCAAGTACCTCGCCCAGCACCCGGGCCGGGTGTTCAGCCGGGCCCAGCTGCTGCAGGAGGTCTGGGGCTACGACTACTACGGGGGCACCCGCACCGTCGACGTCCACGTGCGGCGGCTGCGCGCCAAGCTCGGGTCCGAGCACGAGGTGCTGATCGGCACCGTGCGCAACGTCGGCTACCGCTTCGTGCCGGCCGAGGACACCCCGGTCGAGGACAGCCCGGTCGCAGGCCTGACGCCCGGGCGCGGCTCACGCCGGCGGCGTGGTCCAATGCTGGCGTGCCCTCCCCACGCTGAGCCGCCTCACGGTCCTGACCCCCGACACCGCCGCTGCAGGTGCGCGGCCTGGAGGCGCCGCGCTCGCGCGGTCGACGGTGTGGGTGCGCTGTCGGAGCAGGCCCTGCTGTGGCTCGACGCCGTCGGTCGCGTCCAGCACCTGCTCGCGTATGCCGATGACACCCTCGCGGGCTACGCCCAGATCGCGGTGGTCGACGACGGAGGCGTCCGCCGAGCTCGTGGTCGACCCCGACCACCGGCGCCACGGGATCGGCAGGGCGTTGCTGGACGCCGTCGCCGTGCAGGCGCCCGGTGCGCGCGTGTGGGCCCACGGCAACCTGGTCCCGGCCCGAGCCCTGGCGGCGAGCGCCGGCTGGGAGGTCCGTCCGCGAGCTGCACAAGATGGCCCGGCCCCTCTCCGGCCGACGACCTGGCGCCCGATCCAGTCGCCCTGCCCGACGGGTTTCTGGGCCCGGACGTTCGAGCCCGGACGCGACGAGCAGGCCTGGCTGGAGACCAACGCGGCGGCGTTCGCGCACCACCCCGAGCAGGGTCGGCTGGCGCTGGCGGACCTCGCGGAGCGGATGGCCCAGGACTGGTTCGACCCCGAGGGCCTCATCATCGTCGAGACGCGCGAGGCTCCCGGCCGGGTCGCCGCGTTCCACTGGACCAAGGTCGACCCCGAGCAGCGCTCCTCCGTGGACCCCACCCGCACCGCCGGTGAGGTGTACGTCGTCGGGGTGCACCCGGCATACCAGGGTCGCGGGCTGGGCCGCCCCGTCACCGCGCTCGGCCTGGCCCACCTGGCCCGGCTGGGGCTGCCCGAGGTGGTGCTCTACGTCGACGGCGACAACCGCGCGGCGATACGGACCTACACGGGACTGGGTTTCCGCAGCATCATGGTCGATGTGATGTATTCGCATCCCGTTCACCTAGCCCCGGCAGGATGACCTCATGAGTGTGACGTCGCGCTCGACACTCGACACCGACCCCCGACGCCGACCTGCCCGGGCAGGAGGTGTCGATCGCCAGCGCCCAGCCGCGGGCGTCCAACGGCCGGTTCATGAGGGTGGTCCCGTCCGGGGGCGCCGGACGGTCGTCGACGGGCTGCCCGCCGACCGGTTCCTCGACCGCGAGATCTCGTGGCTGCAGTTCAACGAGCGCGTCCTGCAGCTCGCCGCCGACGACACGATCCCGTTGCTGGAGCGCGCCAGGTTCCTGGCGATCTTCACCTCCAACCTCGACGAGTTCTTCATGGTCCGGGTCGCCGGGCTCAAGCGCCGCATCGCCACGGGTCTGGCCGTGCGGTCGGCCTCGGGCCTGGAGCCGCGGGAGGTGCTCGAGCAGATCTCGCTGGTCGCCCACGAGCTCCAGAGCATGCAGACCGCCGTCTACAAGGAGAAGGTCCAGCCCGCGCTCGAGGACGAGGGCATCGAGATCGTGCGCTGGGACGAGCTCAGCGACGACGAGCGGGCCGTGCAGTCCCAGCAGTTCGCCGAGCGCGTCTTCCCCGTGCTGACGCCCCTGGCCGTCGACCCGGCCCACCCCTTCCCCTACATCTCCGGGCTCTCGCTCAACCTGGCCGTCCTCCTGCTCAACCCCAAGACCGGCAAGGAGCACTTCGCCCGGGTCAAGGTGCCACCCCTGCTGCCCCGGCTGCTGCACATCGAGCCCGAGGCCGGTGAGCCGACCACGGTCGACCTGTTCAGCACCCGCTTCGTGCCGCTCGAGGACGTCATCGCCGCGCACCTCGACCTGCTCTTCCCGGGCATGGAGGTCCACGAGCACTTCACCTTCCGGGTGACGCGCAACGAGGACCTCGAGGTCGAGGAGGACGACGCCGAGAACCTCCTGACCGCCCTGGAGAAGGAGCTGACCCGCCGCCGGTTCGGGCCACCGGTCCGCCTCGAGGTCGACGAGGCCATGGACGACCACGTCCTCGACATGCTGGTCCGCGAGCTCGGCGTCAGCGAGAGCGAGGTCTATCGGCTGCCCGCACCGCTGGACCTGCGTGGCCTCAACCTCGTGGCCGACCTGGAGCGGTCGGACCTGCGGTACCCGCCGTTCCGTGGGCATGTCCCATCCCGACCTGGCGCCCGCCGAGTCCTCCAAGGCGTCCGACATCCTGTCCGTGATCCGCGACAAGGACGTCCTGCTCCAGCACCCGTACGACTCGTTCTCGACGTCGGTGCAGGCGTTCATCGAGCAGGCCGCCGCCGACCCGAACGTGCTGGCGATCAAGCAGACGCTCTACCGCACCAGCGGCGACTCGCCCATCATCGACGCCCTCGTCGACGCGGCCGAGTCCGGCAAGCAGGTCCTGGCGATCGTCGAGATCAAGGCGCGGTTCGACGAGCAGAACAACATCTCCTGGGCCCGCAAGCTCGAGCATGCCGGGGTGCACGTCGTCTACGGGATCGTCGGGCTCAAGACCCATGCCAAGCTCTGCATGGTCGTCCGCCAGGAGAACGACGGGACGCTGCGGCGCTACTGCCACATCGGCACCGGCAACTACAACGGCAAGACGGCGCGCATCTACGAGGACTTCGGGCTGCTGACCTCCGACTCCCAGGTCGGCGAGGACGTGGCGCGGCTGTTCAACCAGCTCTCGGGCTATGCCCCCCGCAGCAAGTTCAAGCGCCTGCTGGTCGCGCCCCGATCCGTGCGCAGCGGGCTCATCGAGGGCATCGAGGGCGAGATCGCCAAGGTCGAGGCCGGTGGCGAGGGGCTCGTGCAGCTCAAGGTGAACTCCATCGTCGACGAGGAGATCATCGACGCGCTCTACCGCGCCTCGCAGGCCGGGGTCCACGTCGACATCTGGGTCCGGGGCATCTGCGCCCTGCGCCCCGGCGTCGAGGGGCTCTCCGAGAACATCGAGGTCCACTCGATCCTGGGCCGGTTCCTCGAGCACTCCCGCGTGTTCCTGTTCGGCGCGGGCGACGAGCCCGAGGTCTACATCGGCAGCGCCGACATGATGCACCGCAACCTCGACCGGCGCGTCGAGGCCCTCGTCCGGCTCGCGAGCCGCGGCATGTGGCCGACCTGCAGTCCCTGCTCGACCAGGGGCATGAGCGGTGACTACTCGCACTGGCGGCTGAGCAGCGACGGCCGGTGGACGCGCGTGCACCTCGACGCCGAGGGCGAACCGCTCGCGGACCTGCAGGCCACCATGATCGAGCTCCACAGCAAGCGTCGCCGCAAGGCACGACGGCGTTGAGCTCGCCCATCCCCGCCGCGGGCACGGTGCCCTGGCGTCGCCGCCGCGGTCAGCTCGAGGTCGCCCTCGTCCACCGCCCGCGGTACGACGACTGGTCGTGGGCCAAGGGCAAGCTCGACCCCGGCGAGCAGTGGCCGGTGGCGGCGGTCCGGGAGACGCACGAGGAGACCGCCCTCGAGGTGGCCCTGGGCCGGCCCCTGCCCGGTGCCGAGTACACCGTCCTCGACGGCGAGGGCCAGCCGGCCACCAAGGAGGTCCGGTACTGGGCCGCCGAGGCTCGCAAGCCCGCCGGCCGGCTGCGCAACGAGATCGACGAGGTCCGCTGGCTCGACGTGGTGGCCGCCTCCGACCGGCTCGACTACGCCCGCGACCGCGACCAGCTCCGGGCGGTGGTGCGCGCCGACAAGGCGGGCACCCTGACCACCTGGCCCCTGGTCGTCGTCCGGCACGCCCACGCGACCGGGCGCGGCTCGTGGTCGGACGACGACTCGCTGCGCCCGCTCAGCGCGGCCGGCCGCGACCGGGCCCGCGCGCTGGCGCCGCTGCTCGCGGCATACGGCGTGACGAGGCTGGTGAGCTCACCGTCCGTGCGGTGCAGCGACACCCTCCGGCCGTATGCCGCCATGGCCGGCCTGCCGGTGCGTCCGAAGGACGGCCTCAGCGAGGAGGGGTATGCCGAGGACCCCGTCCGTGCGATCCGGCACCTGCGGCGCCTGGTCGAGCGCGGGCACCCCGGCGGCCGTGTGCAGCCATGGCCCGCTCATCCCCGACCTGCTCGCCGACCTCGCCCAGCTCGTCGACGACCGGGAGCGCGAGCCCGTCGGGCCCGAGGTGAAGGCCGTGCTCAGCGAGGCGGCTGACTCCAAGATGGCCAAGGGCGAGGCCCTCGTCGCGCACCTGGCCGGCAGCGGCGCGGAGGCGCGGGTCGTGGCCGTGGAGAGGCACCTTCCCTGAGCGGTCGCTGACCGGACCTTGACCGCCCGCTGGGGGGTCGTTCACGTGGCGCTCGCCACTCGGACGGCGCCGGTTGGGTGAATGTCTGGCTGGCGTTCACCCTCCGTTCACCCACCACGGGCCACCGTGTCATCCAGGCTGCCTACCTTCGCATCGTCGGGCAGTCCGCCCGCCCTTGTCGATTTCCCCGATTTCCCCCCTGTGGAGAGGTTTGAACACCGTGAAGATCCAGCGTCTTGGCCTGCTGGCCAGCGTCGCCCTGGTCGGCTCTCTTGCCCTGACCGCGTGCGGTTCCGACAACAACGCCGGCTCGAGCGCGGGTGGCTCAGGCAGCGCGTCGAGCAGCGCCTCCGGCAGCGCCTCGTCCAGCACGACCGCGGCCTCCGACTGCCCCACCGGCGGCGGCACCCTGAACGCGCGAGGGCTCCTCGGCGCAGAAGAACGCGATCGACGAGGCCATCTCCTCGTTCCAGGACCAGTGCCAGGGCACGACCGATCAACTACAACCCGACCGGTTCCGGCGCGGGCATCAAGCAGTTCATCGCCGGCCAGGTCGACTTCGCCGGCTCCGACTCGGCGCTGAAGACCAAGCCGGTCAACGGCAAGGTCGAGGCCGCCGACGCCGCCAAGGCGTGTGGCTCCCCCGCGCTGGGACCTGCCCATGGTGACCGGCCCGATCGCCGTCTCCTACAACGTCAAGGGCGTCGGCAAGCTCGTCCTGACCCCCGAGGTCATCGCCAACATCTTCAACGGCAAGGTGACCACCTGGAACGACCCGTCGATCGCCAAGCTCAACGCCGGCGTCACGCTGCCCAGCGAGCCGATCAAGGTGTTCTTCCGCTCTGACGAGTCGGGCACCACCGAGAACTTCACCAAGTACCTCAGCGCTGCCGCTCCGACGGCCTGGACCGCTGCCCCGGCCAAGAAGTGGACCGGCAAGGGCGAGGGCAAGGAGAAGTCGGCCGGAGTCGCCGCCGCGGTCAAGTCCACCGAGGGTGGCATCACCTACGCCGAGTGGTCGTACGCGAAGGACAACAAGCTCGGCATCGCCCAGGTCGACAACGGCGGCGGCCCCGTCGAGCTGACCGGCGACGCCGTCGGCAAGGCCGTGGCCGCCGCCAAGATCGCCGGCATGGGCAACGACCTGAGCCTCAAGCTCAACTACACGACCAAGGCAGGCCGGCGCCTACCCGATCCTCCTGGTGACCTACGAGATCGTCTGCTCCAAGGGCAAGGACGCCGCCAAGACGGCCCTGATCAAGGCCTTCCTCAAGCACTTCGCCTCGGCCGACACCCAGCAGTCCCTCGAGCAGCATCGGCTACGCTCCCCTGCCCGACGCCATCCGCACCAAGGTGGACGCGGCCATCGCCGCGCTCTCCTGACCTACCCGGTATGCCGGGGGGCTGGCTTTGCGCCGGCTCCCCGGCATACTCCTTGTCGTTAGACCCATGCAGTCGTGACGACCCGCAGTCGCAGACCCCGCACCCGAGAGGCGCAACGTTGAGCTCCGTGACCGGCGTGTCCATCGCTGACGAGCTTCCTGGGCCCTCCGGCGGCGCCCCGCTCGGCGGGGACCAGGCAGGCACCGGACGACTCGGCGACCGCATCTTCGGGGGAACGGCCAAAGGTGCCGGCGTGCTGGTCGTCGCCCTGGTCACGCTGGTCGGCGTCTTCCTGCTGTGGCAGGCCATACCGGCGCTGCAAGAACGACCACGTCAACTTCCTCACCTCTCGCGAGTGGTCGGTCGACGGCCCCCAGCTGCGCTTCGGCATCACCGAGCTGCTGTGGACGACCGTCGTGACCTCGCTGATCGCCATGCTGATCGCCGTCCCGGTCGGTGTGGCGGTCGCCCTGTTCATCACCCAGTACGCGCCGCGATGGCTCGCGAAGCCCGCAGCGACGCTGGTCGACCTGCTGGCGGCGGTGCCCTCGATCGTCTACGGCCTGTGGGGCCTGCGGACGCTCGGGCCGGCGTACCAGCCGGTGCAGGACTTCCTGCAGTCCAAGCTCGGCCGCGTGCCGCTGTTCTCCACGACGAGCGTGAGCGGGTTCGGCACGATCCTGTTCATCGGCATCGTCCTGTCGATCATGGTGCTGCCCATCGTCACCGCCCTGTCCCGCGAGGTGTTCGCGCAGACGCCGGTGACCCACAAGGAGGGCGCGCTGGCGCTGGGGGCGACCAAGTGGGAGATGATCCGGACGGCGGTGCTGCCGTTCGGGCGCCCGGGCGTCATCTCGGCCTCGATGCTGGCCCTCGGCCGCGCGCTCGGCGAGACGATCGCGGTCACCATCATCGTGTCGTCCCTGGCCGACGGCACCGCCTGGTCGTGGTCGCTGCTCAACGGTGGCGAGACCTTCGCCTCGCGGATCGCCAACAACGCCGCCGAGTTCGACAGCCCCCAGAAGGCCGGCGCCTTCATCGCGGCGGGCCTGGTCCTGTTCATCCTCACGTTCGTGGTCAACGCGATCGCCCGGATCGTCATCGAGCGCAGGAAGGCCTTCTCCGAATGAGCGCCGTCGACACCAGCGTCTCGTCGTCTCGCGGTCCGGCGCCCCGGTCCGACAACCTCCCGCCCGCACTCGGCCACCCGGCTCGCGGACGCGAGATCAAGGACGTGTTCGCCAGGGTCGTCATGTGGGCGGCCTTCCTGCGTGGCCCTCGTGCCGCTGGTCTGGATCCTGTGGACGGTCTTCTCGCAGGGCTACCACCTGCTCCTGCAGGCCCAGTGGTGGACGCAACTCCCAGAAGGGCATCACCGCTCGCCACGTCGGCGGCGGCGCCATCCACGCGATCCAGGGCACGCTCATCGAGGGCTTCGTGACCGCCCTGATCTCCGTGCCGATCGGCGTCATGACGGCGATCTACCTGGTCGAGTACGGCCGCGCGAGCCGCTTCGCCCGCGCCGTGTCGTTCATGGTCGACATCCTGACCGGCATCCCCTCGATCATCGCCGGGTTGTTCATCTATGCCGTGTGGGTGACGACCTTCCACTTCCAGCGGGTGGGCTTCGCGGTCTGCCTCTCGCTCGTGCTGCTGATGATCCCCGTCGTCGTGCGCTCGACCGAGGAGATGCTCAAGCTCGTGCCGAACGAGCTGCGTGAGGCGTCGTACGCCCTCGGTGTCCCGAAGTGGAAGACGATCATGCGCGTCGTGCTGCCGACCGCGTTCTCCGGCATCATCACCGGAATCCTGCTCGGGCTGGCCCGGGTCATGGGCGAGACGGCCCCGCTGCTGATCCTCGGGCCCTACACGAAGTCGATCGCGACAGACCTGTTCGGCGGCCTGATCCCGACCCTGCCGACCATGATCAACCAGGACCGCACCGAGAGCCTCCAGCCGGCTGTCGACCGCGTGTGGGCAGCCGCCCTGACGCTGATCCTCCTGGTGCTCCTGCTCAACCTCGCCGGCCGCCTCATCGCGCGCTTCGGCTCCGTGAAGAAGTAGACCGGGCCACCCGGCATACCCCGAAGGACGAACCACGACCATGGCCAAGCGAATCGACGTGAGCGACCTCAACGTCTACTACGGCGCCTTCAAGGCCGTCGAAGGCGTGACGCTGACGGTGGAACCCCGCTCGGTGACCGCGTTCATCGGCCCGTCGGGCTGCGGCAAGTCGACCTTCCTGCGGACGCTCAACCGCATGCACGAGGTGATCCCCGGCGGTCGCGTCGAGGGCAAGGTCATGCTCGACGACCAGGACCTGTATGCCTCGGGCGTCGACCCGGTGGCGGTGCGCCGGACCGTGGGCATGGTGTTCCAGCGGCCCAACCCGTTCCCGACCATGTCCATCTACGACAACGTCGCGGCGGGCCTGCGGCTCAACGGCGTCAAGGGGAAGAAGAAGCTCGACGAGGTCGTCGAGAAGTCCCTCAAGGGCGCCAACCTGTGGACCGAGGTCAAGGACCGGCTCGGCAAGCCCGGCGCAGGCCTGTCCGGTGGCCAGCAGCAGCGGCTGTGCATCGCCCGGGCCATCGCCGTGGAGCCGCAGGTGCTGCTGATGGACGAGCCCTGCTCGGCGCTCGACCCGATCTCGACCCTGGCCATCGAGGACCTGATCGGCGAGCTGAAGAGCAAGTACACGATCGTCATCGTCACCCACAACATGCAGCAGGCTGCGCGGGTGTCGGACCGGACGGCGTTCTTCAACCTCGCGGCGACGGGCAAGCCCGGCAAGCTGGTCGAGGTGGACGACACGCAGCGGATCTTCAACAACCCCAGCGTGAAGGCCACGGAGGACTACATCTCCGGCCGCTTCGGCTGATCCCTCCCCATCCCCCACCCCCTCCTCCCCCGACTTATTGCCCTCGAATCCACCGGTTTCGGTCGGCGGAGGGCCACTCAAACGGGTGGATTGAGGGCAATCAGTGAGGTCAGTCGGTGGCAGACGCAGACGAACTGCGCACGCACCCGGCCTCGGATCGGCGACCCACGCAGCATGCTGCCACCGTCTGGCGACCAGCTGCGGGCTGCGAGACGATCTCGGCGGTGTCCCATCGAACGACCTGCAGGCCGAGGTCGCGCAGCCGGGTCTCGCGCTGCGCTGCGGCAATCACTCGTCGCGCGACGTCCTCGGGCTCTCGGCCCAGCCCATCCTCGAACTCGCCCAGATACTTCCCGCGGCCATCGGCCTCGCCCACGAGCCCCGGCTCCGGCCATGCCACGTCGACTCGCGCCGACGAACTCGCCGGCCCAGTCGAGCACGATCACCTGGGGCACGCCGATCGGGATCTCGCGCTGGACGAAGACGCCGGCCGAGTACGACTCGAGCCAGCTCTCGCGGCGACCGTCGACGATGGGTATGCCGCGTGCCGCCTTGCGCGACGCCGGGCCAGCGCCGCTCGTGGTTGACGCATCTCGACCAGCTCGGTCACGGTCACCAGGCCCTGCGCGAACCGCCCCATCTGCCATCGCGACACCGTCGGGAAACCGTTCCTCGCGGAAGCAGTCGACCACCGTGCGCGCCGGCGTGGTCAGCCGCACATCAGCTGACCTGCATGTGGTCTGGGGGCGTCACCGCCTCGGTGGAACTGCACCCAGGCGTTCGCCCTGCTCGTTCGGTCATCGTCACGCAGGGTCATCCGGGGAGCGCCCGAGCCGCCACCGCGCGGGTGCGGCAGGCCCAACAGCAGCCCGGCACTGCGATGACTGAGCGTCGCTTCGGGAAACGCCCGCGCGGCAGCCCGCGCCAGCGCGGTGTGCTGCCCGCGAGGCGAGAGCTGCGACCACGGCGTCGGAGGCGACATACACCCCTCGGGCCAGACGGAGGACCTCGCCGCGTCCCACCGCTCCGGTCAGGGCCCGGTGCGTGATGGACGCGCGCGAGATCTCCGCCGCGAGGAACGGCTGGGGCAGGTCGTCGACGCGGCCGGACATGACGCCACCGTCACGGATGATCGACCGAGCGGCTCGGCGTCCTGGTCGGACCCTGTGGAGGGCGACCATCGCAGGCGACCCTCATGGGGACCGCTCCCCGACTCATTGCCCCGAATCCACCGGATACCGGCGCCTGAGCGCCGCGAAAACCGGTGGACTGAGGGCAATAAGTCGGGTCAGAAGGCGAGGTGGAGGATCCAGAAGCAGACGGCCGCCACGAGACCCGCGCCCGGGAAGGTGAGGATCCACGCCCCGACGATGTTGCCCGCCACACCCCAGCGCACGGCCGACAGCCGCTTGGTCGAGCCCACGCCCATGATCGCCGAGCTGATGGTGTGCGTGGTGGAGATCGGCGCCCCATAGGCCAGGCCGGCGATGTAGAGGATCGCCGCGGCCGTCGTCTCGGCAGCGAAGCCCTGCGGCGGGTCGAGGTGGATGATCCGGCGGCCGAGCGTGCGCATGATCCGCCAACCGCCGGCATACGTGCCGAGCGAGATGACGACGGCCGACATGAGCAGCACCCACAGCGGCACGCCGGAGCCCGAGTAGTAGCCGCCCACGGTCAGCGCCAGGACGACCACACCCGCGCTCTTGGCGGCGTCCTGCAGCCCGTGACCGAAGGCCATCGCGGCGGCCGAGATGGTCTGGGCGTAGCGGAAGCCGCGGAGTCACGCGACCCGGGTGCGCCCGGCGGAACAGCCACAGGATCGCCGTCATGACGACGTAGCCACCGATGATCGCGAGGATCGGCGAGACCACCATCGGGATGACGACCTTGCTCCAGATGCCGGCCCACTTGACCGTCGCGCCTGCTGCGAGCGCGGCGCCACCCAGACCGCCGATCAGGGCGTGGGAGGACGACGAGGGCAGGCCGTACCACCAGGTCAGCAGGTTCCAGCCGATCGCGCCGAGGAGCGCGGCCGAGACGAGCACCAGCCCAGCCGTGCCGTGAGGGGCGGCGATGATGCCCTTGCCGACGGTGTCGGCGACCTTCTTGCCGAAGAACGCCCCCACCAGGTTGGCGACCGCAGCCATGACGAGCGCCACGCGCGGGGTGAGGGCTCGCGTCGACACCGAGGTGGCGATGGCGTTGGCCGAGTCGTGGAAACCGTTGGTGTAGTTGAAGCCCATCGCCAGCGCGATGACGATGGCGATCGGAAGCCACTCCATGAGGGGACTCAGGACTCCTTGACCGCGATGCTCTCGACCTTGTGGGCGACCTTCTCGAAGGCATCGGCGGCGGCCTCGAGCTCCTCGATGACCTCCTTGAGCTTCATGATCGTGATGGCATCGCTGCCGAAGTCGCCGTTGAACAGCCCCGCGAGCAGGCGTCGGTAGATCTGGTCGGCCTGGTTCTCGAGCCGGTTGATCTCGATCCAGTACTCGGAGAGGTCCTTCATCGAGCGCAGCCGGGGCATCGCGTCGGCGGTCAGCTCGGACATCCGCGACAGCACCTCGACCTGGTCGGAGACGCCGGCCGGGCAGGTCACCGATCCGGTAGAGCACGATCAGGTCGACGGTCGCGTCCATGAGGTCCATGCAGTCGTCGAGCGCCGAGGCCAGCCCGTGGATGTCCTCACGGTCGAACGGCGTGATGAACGAGCTGTTGACCTTGCGGATGATCGCGTGGGTCGCCTCGTCGGCGTCGTGCTCGATCTCGCGCATCCGGGCCGCCACGGCCTCGCGCTCGGCGGGCGGCGTCCCCAGGACCGTGGTCAGCTCGCGCGCGCCATCGATGAGGTGGGCCGCCGACTTGGCGAACAGATCGTAGAAGACGTTCTCCTGGGGGGTGAGGCGAATGCCCACGGTTCTCTCCGGTCACACAGGGGGATGGCCGTGGACGATGCTACGGCCATTGCCCGCGCACCGCGCAACCTGGTGTTCACCTCACCACCACCGGACGGCTGCGGTGACCGCCGTCGCGACGTCACGCAGCGCTCAGGCGTCCTGCCGACGCAGCTCACGGGGACCGGCGAAGGGATGCCCGCGCATCGCGGTGAAGCCGCTCGATACCGAGGATCAGGTCGATCTGCTCGTCGGTCAACGGGCCCTCGCTGGCGGAGGCCGCAACGACGAGCTCACCGACCAGCTCGATCTCGTGTTGCAGAGCGTCGTCGGTGAGCTCTCCACCGGCGGTCGGGTCCGTTGTCATGCCATGACGCTAACCGAGCCCACGATCATCGGCGTCGATTGTTGGCCATTCCTTGAAGACCTCGTCACAGGAACTACCCATCTGGGTCATGCGGCGCACCACCCGGACTAGTTCTTTTGGCCTATGCCTCATCATGGTCTTCATGGCATCTGCACCGGTCGACGCGCCGACCGAGCGCCGAGGGCGGCGCCGACGGTGTCGCCGAGGACCGGGGATCCTTCAGCCATGGCGTATGCCGCGTGTGCGGCTGGCGTGGCCCGGGTCGCCGTTCGCGGCGCGTGGCCCGGCACGACGCAGCCAGAGCACCTGCCGGTGTGCGTAGGCGAGCTGGCGCTGCCGCTCTAGCGCGTCGCGCCCGGCGAAGTTGTGCGTCGGGCCGGGAGCGCCTCACGGCGCGTGGCCGCTCGTAGCGGCTTCAGTTGGGACCCGGGGCTACCGCGGCCCGACGCACGTCTGACTGTAACCCGAGCCACCGGGTGGATGTTCCCGAACCACCGGCCTGTGGATAACCGGCGCGAGGCGCGCAGACGTCCGCTCAGCCGCGCTCAGATCAGGTCGTCCGCCAGCCACAGCCGCGCGCACGCCTCGAGGTCCTCCGCGGTGCCGAGCATGGAGGCCGCTCGGCGGGTCTGAGCGCCTGCGGCGTCCCGGTCCTGCACGTCCGTGGTGTGCGCCCGCTCGGCGCGCCCGGCCGCCACCACCCGGCAGAAGGCGGCGGCACGCTGCAGCGCCACGGCCAGGTCGCCCTCGAAGACTCCCCGCAGGATGGCATCGGTGAGCTGGCGCACCTCGTCCGGGCCCGGCGGTTCGGCGACCCCGGCCACGGCATGGTTGACGTCCGTGAACCGCATGCCGGCGGCATAGTCGGCGCTGGCCTCCTCGGGACTGCGCTGCACCCACTCGCGCAGGGCGTACAGCCGCCACAGCGCACCCGGCAGGCTGCGCGCGGGCCGGTCGGCCCACAGCTCGGCCACGGTCGAGAGCCCGAGCTCGTCGACCAACGCACGAGGCGACTGGTGAGCGCCGGGTCGTCGGCGGCGCGGCCCGTACCGACCAGCACCGCGGCGGTCTCGTGGGCGATCTCGGTGACCTCGGCGGGATCGGGGACCAGTGCCGCCCTGCGACTCCATCGCGGCAGGGCTGAAGAACGCAGGCCGGCGAGGGCCTGGGCGACCGCTGGGCTCGTTCTTCATCGGACCAGTGTCTCAGCGATGGCCGGCGAGCGCCGCCCCGTCGAGGATGCGACGCCCGACGGTCAGCCCGCTCCCGCGTCCTCGGCTGCCAACGTGCCGATCATCGACTCCACCAGGGCGGCCAGCCGGCCGAGCTCGTCGATGTGCACGCTGGTCAACGCCGCGAGGATGCGCGACCCGTCATCCGACAGTCGCAGCCGCACCACTCGGTGGTCGTCGCTGTCCCGGAAGCGGGTGAGCAGCCCCGCTCGCTGGGTGCGGTCCACCAGCTCGACGGCGGAGTGGGGCTTGATGAGCAGGTACTCGGCGACCTGCCCGATCGTGGGGCCGGCGGGCTCCGGATGGCCCCGGACCGCCAGGAGCAGCTGGTGCTGGCTGGAGGTCAGGCCGTGCTGCGAGGCCTGCTCGGCGCTCCAGTGCTCGAAGCGCCGCAACCGGGTCCGCACGGTGAGCAGGCGGGCGTAGTCCGCGTCGCTGATCGACTGGTCGTGCGGCATGGCTCACTCCTGGCTCCGGGAGGACGAGGAAGCGACTACTCTATTAGATCGTGTCACGATATAACCGTCGTGAGCCCACCGCCGCTGACCCGCACCGATCGGACCATCGATGAGCCACGCCGCCAACGCCGCCGCCGCACGCCGTGACGTGAGCCATCTCGGCGACTTCACCACCACCTCTCGGATGGTGGTGATCGCCGGGCTCGCCGTCCCGGTGGGCATCGTGAGCGCCGTCGTCGCATGGGCGCTGCTGCGGCTGATCGGGCTCATCACGAACGCCGTGTTCTACCAACGGCTGGACACCCGGCTCGTCGCACCCGGCGCCGTGCACCACAACCCCCTCGTCGTCCTGCTCGCTCCCATCGCAGGTGGCCTCGTGATCGGGCTCATGGCGCGATACGGGTCGGAGAAGATCCGTGGCCATGGCATGCCCGAGGCCATCGAGGCGATCCTGCTCGGCGGCAGCAAGGTCCAGCCGCGGGTGGCAGTGCTCAAGCCGGTCTCCGCGGCGATCGCCATCGGCACCGGCGGTCCGTTCGGCGCCGAGGGCCCGATCATCATGACGGGCGGGGCGGTCGGCTCGCTGTTCGCGCAGTTCCTGCGGCTGACGGCCGACGAGCGCAAGACCCTGCTCGTCGCCGGCGCCGCCGGCGGCATGGCGGCGACCTTCAACTCGCCCTTTGCGGCCGTCCTCCTGGCCGTCGAGCTGCTGCTGTTCGAATGGCGACCGCGCAGCTACGTGCCGGTGGCCACCGCCGTGTGCGTCGCCGCCATCGTTCGGCGCCCGCTGTTGGGCACGGCCGCGTTGTTCCCTGCCGTCGGAACGCTTCACCTCACGTATGCCACGTACGCCCTGTGCGTCGTGTCGGGCATCGCGTCCGGCCTCTTGGCCCTGGTCGCCACGGTGCTCGTCTATGCCGCGGAGGACGTCTTCCGGCGCCTGCCCGTGCACTGGATGTGGTGGCCGGCCATCGGCGGTCTGGTCATCGGGCTCGGTGGCCTCGTCGGTGCCCCAGGCCCTGGGCGTGGGCTACGACATCATCGACGCCGAGCTCGCCGGGTCGATCGGGCTCGGGCTCGTCATGGGCATCCTCGTCGTCAAGACCCTGATCTGGTCGCTGTCCCTGGGCTCGGGGACGTCGGGCGGCGTACTGGCGCCGATGTTCATGATCGGTGGCGCGCTCGGCACCCTCGAGGCCCACCTCTTCCCGACCGTCGGGCCAGGCTTCTGGGCCCTCATCGGCCTCGCCGGAGTGCTGGGTGGAGTCATGCGGTCGCCGTTCACCGGAGTCGTGTTCGCCATCGAGCTGACCGACGCGGCTGGATGCCTTGCTGCCGTTGCTCATCGGCGCCTCCACGGCATACGCCGTGTCTGTGCTCGTGCTGAAGCGCTCCGTCCTCACCGAGAAGATCGCTCGCCGCGGCTTCCACCTGTCCCGCGAGTACGACGTCGACCCGCTGGAGATCCTGTTCATCGGCGAGGTGATGGAGACCGACCTGCTGACCTTCGAGGCGCACGTGTGCGCCGCCGAGGCGCTCGAGGCCGTCTCCGACACCGACCCGGCGACCCTGCGCGCGCGCCGCCAGATGCTCTATCCCGTGATCGACGACGCCGGCCACCTGCTGGCGGTGGTCACCCGCACGCAGCTCGAGACAGCCGTCCACGAGGGGCGCGGCGCCGACCTGATCCTCGACCTGGGGATCGGCCAGCCCGTGGTCACCCATCCGGACCAGACCCTGCGCATGGTCGCCACCGAGATGGCCCGGCATGGCGTCGACCGGATGCCGGTGGTCGACCGGCACGACCCGGACCGCCTGGTCGGCATCATCTCGCTGACCATGCTGCTCGCCGGACGTCTGCGCGACCTGCAGGAGGCGCGCGACTCCGAGCGCATCCTGCGACTGCGCGTGGTCCGTCCCGGTCGGGCGGCGCGCGAGTCGAGCTAGGGCGCGCTGGTGCGGAAGAGCTCGAGCGGCATGCCGTAGTAGCGGTCGGTCCGTCCGACGTGCTCCATGCCGAGACGGCGACACACGGCCTGCGAGGGATGGTTGTCCGGGTTCACCACGGCGAGCACCTGGTCCAGTCCCGCGTCGAGGCCGCGACGGATAGCCGCTCGCGCCGCTTCGGTGGCGTAGCCGTGGCCCCAGTGGTCGGGGTGCAGGTGCCACCCCACCTCCACCTCGCCATCCGCCTCGCCACCGGTCAGGGGCAGCAGCAGCACGGTCCCCACCGGCAGCCCCGACTCGCGCAGCGTCAGGCACCAGACCCCGTAGGTCGGGTCGGCTTCGCTCAGGGACGCCCAGCGCTCGGCTCGCCGCACGGCCTGGTCAAGGGTCTCCATGGCCTGCGGCTCGGCGCCGAGCCAGCGTGCAACCTCCCACCGGGAGTAGATGTCGAACAGGGCCTCGGCGTCATGCTCGGTCCAGGGCCGGATGACCAACCGTTCGGTGGTGGCCACGAGATCCATGCGGTCGTCGTGCACTGATGTCGTCCTCTCAGGCGTCCAGGTCGAGCAGCTCGGCCCAGAGCTCCTGGGCCTCCTGCTGGTAGGCGCCCATCATCGCGATGAGTCGTCGCCGAGGCGCCGGTGGACACATCGTGCCAGGCAGCAACGGGTCGCGGATGATCGCCGCGATCACCTCACTGCCGAGCTCGAGCGACTCGCGGGCGGCCTCTTCGGGACTGGTCGTGCCGCGCCGAGCGCGACTGTCCTGCAACGCTTTTGCGAGACGACGATGGCTGTCGAGCAGCGGCTCCACGGCCCAGAGGGCGCCGATCTCCGCCAGCGCCTCACGCGGCAGGTCCGCCAGAGTGATGACTGTGGCATCCGGGCTGAGGCCCGCTCCGGCGAGCTGCCGGCGCTGGGCGCGCACACCACCGCGCAGGTTGTCGGGACGCACCGACAGTCCTGCGCGCCAGGAGCGATAGCCGGCCAGCTCGAGGGCGCGCTGGTGGTCGCGGGTCTGCTGTCGGCTCATCGCCCTTGGGACCGGACCCACGACACCCAGCCAGCCGCCGGCCCACGAGACCAGCAGCTCGTCGCGGCGGGCCCACCCGGCCACGGAGGAGTACGTGGGCAGCGCTCGTGGGACGAGCCGATAGCGGCCACGGTCCAGCCGTTCGAGGATCTCCTCGCCATTCAGCCGCTTGACGGCCATCCGCACAGCTGCGTCCGTCTGACCCACGTACTGCCCCGCCCTGCACAGCGTCTGGATGGAGAAGGCGGTTCTCGGCCGGGCCGTCACGAGGTCGAGAACGAGCCGCCGGGCCGTCGGAGATCGCTCAGTTTTATAACTCATGCTGTCCCTTGTCGCCGGATGTAGTTACAGTATGCGGTGCACGCGGCCTCGTCGCACCCCGCGGCATACGGACGAAGGAGTCTCCTGTGGGCACAGCACGTTCACGTCGAGACCGACGGTCCGGTCACCGTGATCCACCTCGACAAACCGCAGCGGCGCAACGCTGTCGACGGGCCGATGGCGGCCGCTCTACGCGACGCCTTCGTGGAGTTCGAGTCCGACGACTCGCAGCGTGTCGCCATCCTGACCGGCGACCACGGCCACTTCTGTGCCGGCGCGGACCTCGAGGCGATCCAGGATCCCGCGCTGCGTCACGAGCTCGACCCCGACGGCGGCGGCACGGGCCCGATGGGCCCGAGCCGGATGGCGCTCACCAAGCCGCTCATCGCGGCAGTGGCCGGGTATGCCGTCGCCGGAGGCCTCGAGCTGGCCCTGCTCGCCGACCTTCGGGTGGTGGAAGAGGACGCGATCTTCGGAGTGTTCTGCCGGCGGTGGGGCGTGCCGTTGATCGACGGTGGCACCGTGCGACTTCCCCGCGTCGTGGGACTGGGCCGCGCCCTGGACCTCATCCTGACCGGGCGTCCCGTCGACGCCCACGAAGCTCTCTCCATGGGACTGGCCAACCGCGTCGTCCCGGTCGGCCAGGCGCTGAGCGCGGCGCGGGAGCTCGCGCACCAGCTCGCTGCCTTCCCACAGGCTGCCTGCAGGTCGACCGCGACTCGGCCTACCGGTCCTTCGACCTACCGCTCAGCGAGGCTCTGCGGGCAGAGGGGGCTGCCGGCGTCTCGGTCGTCGCCGCCGAGGGACTGGCCGGCGCAGCCCGGTTCGCCGCCGGGGCGGGCCGCCACGGATCGTTCGACACTTCCCCCGACACCCCAGGAGCGCCCTCGTGAACCAGACGCACCCGACGAGTCCGACCGGGCCGACCGGCCGACCGGGCCGACCGTCCGCGACCTCATCGTCCGAGGTGCCGCGCAGCATGCCGAGCGGACTGCGTTGGTGTTCGGCGAGAGCTCGTTGACCTTCGCCGAGGTCGACCGCCTCAGCAACCAGATCGCCCACGTGCTCATGGGTTCGGGGGCCGGGCACCGCGAGCGAGTCGGGCTGCTGGTCAACAACAGCCTGCTGAGCGTGCCTCTGGACTTCGCCTGCGTCAAAGCCGGCATCAACCGCGTGCCGCTCAACGCGCGGCTGTCGCTGGACGAGCACCTGACGATGCTCCGTGACACCCAAGTGCGTCTCGTCGTCTTCGGACCCGACCTCACCGAGCGCGCCCACGAGCTCGCCGCTGCGTTGCCGGAGGTGCGCTTCCTCGGGCTGGAGAGCTCGCTGGAGACCGTGGCAGAAGGCCAGACCGACACTGTGCTGGTGCAGGCGCAGCGCGCCCCGCAGACCCTGCCCGACGTGCCCGTCAGTGGCGACGACGTGATTCTCACGCTGTTCACGTCCGGGACCACCGGCACTCTGAAGGCCGCGCAGCATACCCAGTCGTCGTATGCCGGGATCTGTCGCAACGTCCTGCTCAACCTCATCGACCCCTCGCCTGGCGACGTGATGCTCCACGCTGCCAGCCTCATCCACGCCAGCGGCGTGTTCGTCGTGCCGTTCTGGCTGCGTGGCGGGACCACGGCGGTCCTCTCCGGATTCGAGCCGGGCGCGTTCCTGCGGGCGATCGGCGAGCACCGGGTGACAGCAGTCAACCTCGTGCCGACGATGGTGCAGATGCTCGTCGAGCACCCGGACTTCGAGACCGCCGACGTGGCGACGTTGACCCACGTGATCTATGGCGCCTCGCCGATGCCGCGCCCGACGATCGAGCGGGCGATGGCCGTGTGGGGGCAGCATCGGTTCTGGCAGTACTACGGGCAGACCGAGATCCCGCTGTGCCTCGCGGTCCTCCGGCCGGAGGACCATGTCGGCGACCTGCTGGCTGCCTGCGGCCAGCCCGCCGCCGACATCGAGCTGCGCATCGTCGGGGAGGACGGGACCGACCAGCCGGCGGGCGAGCCCGGGGAGATCGTGGTGCGTGGTCCGTCGGCCGTGGCCGGGTACTTCAACGCACCGTCGCTGAACGCCGAGATGTTTGCCGACGGGTGGGTCCACACCCGCGATGTCGGCGTCGTCGACGAGCGCGGCTTCCTGCGGCTGCTCGACCGGACCTCCGACATGATCATCAGCGGCGGCTACAACGTCTACCCGCGCGAGGTCGAGGACGTCCTGCTCGACCACCCGGCCGTGCGGCAGGCGGCGGTCGTGGCCCGCCCGGACGAGCGCTGGGTCGAGGCCGTCACGGCAGCAGTCGTCCTGGCACCCGGCCACGCGGCAGGCGACGAGCTCGCCGCCGAGCTGACCGCGCACGTCGGCGGGCGGCTCGCGTCCTACAAGAAGCCGAGCCGGGTCGTGTTCGTCGAGGCGATCCCCGTGACCGCCGTGGGCAAGCTGAACCGCCGCCAGCTCAGAGCGGACCTGGCTGCGCTGTAGGCGCCTCGGCAGAACGGTCCGGTTCGGGCGACCCCTGGTGCACTCCATCAAAAAGTGATATCTATGTGATATCACTTTTTGAGCGAGGAGTGCGACATGGCCAGCGTGGACCCAACGGACAGCGTGGGATCAACGGACAGCGTGGGACCGGTCGGCCACCAAGGAGTCCGAGTCGACATCACCGAACGACCCGCCCTGGCCGTCAACGGCTGGTTCGGCGTGGTGGTGCTCGCGGCGGCGGGCTACGGGATCTATCTGCGTCGGCAGACACCACGGCGGCTGGCTGTGGCTGCCGTTGCTGGTCTTCGCCCTGGTCGTCGACGCTCACTGGTGATCGTTGCCCCCGGGCCAGACCTCCGTGCTGCAGTTCTTCGGCCGCTACGTCGGGCACCGTTCGCCAGCCCGGCTTCTGGTGGATCGCTGCCGCTCATCGGTGCGCCGGAGCGTCAGCGTACGGGTCCGCAACTTCGAGACCAACCACCTCAAGGTCAACGACGCCGACGGCAACCCGGTGGAGATCGCCGCGATCGTCGTCTGGCAGGTCGCCGACACGGCGAGATCGACGTATGCCGTGGACAGCTACCAGAACTTCGTCTCGGTACAGGCCGAGTCGGCACTGCGTCACGTCGCAACGAGCCATCCCGTACGACGACCACACCGACGTCGGAACCTCGCTGCGCGGGTCGAGCGACGTCGTCTCGGCGCAGCTGGCCGTCGAGGTGGCCGAGCGTGTCGTCATCGCCGGCGTCGAGGTCGTCGAGGTGCGCATCTCGCACCTGGCCTATGCGCAGGAGATCGCGCAGGCGATGCTTCGCCGGCAGCAGGCCAACGCCGTCGTCGCCGCACGCAGCCGGATCGTCGAGGGCGCGGTCGGCATGGTCGAGCTCGCCCTCAACCGGCTGGCCGAGAACGGCGTCGTCGACCTCGACGAGGAGCGCAAGGCCAGCATGGTGAGCAACCTGATGGTCGTGCTGTGCGGCGACCAGCCGCCGTCGCCGGTCGTGAACACCGGCTCCCTGTATACGTGAGCGAGCGTCGGCAGGTCCTGCTCCGGGTCGACCCGGCGGTCCACGACGCCCTGATGCGCTGGGCCAACGACGAGTTCCGCAGCGTCAACGCCCACATCGAGATGCTGCTGCGCCGCGCGCTCGACGAGGCAGGCCGAATGCCGAAACATGCGGCGCCACTGCCCAAGCGCGGTCGCCCCAAGGCCGCCTCGGGCGACGAGTGACGCCGCAGCGCGGTGCCTGAGCGAATCCCGCTGCGCGGCATACGAACCGGTAGGTGCCAGCCTGTGAGCAGGCAAACTCAGGGCACCGTCGCGGTGCCGGTGGGTGAGTCCGTGGGCGATGGCGACGTTGTCGGCTCCGGGGCAGTGGCACTCGGCGACGGCGACGCCTGAGCCGTCGAGGTCACCGTGGGGCTGGACGTCTCACCAGGCGAAGCGGTCGACGCGGCTGGCGTCGTCGCCGTCTCCGTTGCGCCGGGGGACTGTAGTGCACCGCTGGTGGAGGGAGCAGGTGATGCACCCGAGGTCGATGATGTCGTCGGCGTCGCCGAGCCTTGGCCAGCCGTACCGGCCGTGCCTACGACGATCGCCTGGATCTGGTCCTGGTAGCCGAGCAGGCGGGCACGGATCTGGTCCAGCGAGAGGTTCTTGATCGTCGCGGCGAAGCTCTCGATCTGGGCCCAGAGACTGTCGAGGCTCTGCATCGCCTGCGGACTGAGGTTGGCCGGCACGGTCAGCACCAGCTGCTGAGCAAGTGCGTAGGTCACGCATTGCACGCACGAGTAGTTCAGAGCTCCCGACAGGTTCTGAGGTATCGCGACCTGGGCGCTCCCCGTGATGAGGACGACCTGGAAGGCGACAGCCACGGTCGTGCACTGACGGCAGCTGGCGAACGCGTAGGCCTCGTTGCGGTTCGTCACGCTGCTGCCGTCGGCCCACACCAGCGCGAACGCGACGTCGTACTGGGTGGATCCGTCCTTGGTGTTCACAGCGAGGGCCTGGTTGTCCCCTGGCCCGGGTGCCGTCGGGCGGTTGAACGGGAAGACCCAAGCCGGCTTGGCCGGGGTTCCGGTCGAGGCCCCCTTGGGGATCAGGACCAGCGCGAGCTGCGGGTGGTCGTGTGTCGGCGGCTTCGAGGTCGACGCCCAGATGGAGGGCTGGCCCTGGACGATCTGACCGTCTTGCAGGGGCGGTGTGCGGCCGACGAGGAAGCTTGCCGTGTCCAGCGCCTGGGTGACCGTTCCGCGCTCGAACGGCTGGATCGGGCGGTACCGGTTCTGGTCGGGCCACCAGGCATAGGCCAGTCCAGCGAGGATGGCGAGCGCGGTGACGCCCGCAACGGCCCGATGGGCGGGGCGACCCCGCGTTCGGCGCCAGGCGGTGGTGCTGATCGCCCGCACCAGCCGGGTGAGCACGAGCAGCGAGCCCAGGATCGGGAGGGCGATGGCGATGATGGCCAGGACGCGAACCGTGACGCCGAGCGCGTCACCTCCGGCCCAGTCAACGTTGAGGGCGTGCGACTGGCGGACCAGCGAGGCCCACGCCGTTCCCAGAACACGGGGCAACGCCAGGACCATCATCACCAGGGTGAAGACCAGCAACGGCGCGATGACCAGGACCCACGCGGTCACGACCACTCGCGGACCACGCTTCAGTGCAGCCACCCGCGGATCGGCGGGCCGCCCGGGCCAGAGGCTGAGAAGGATGGCGCCCATGCGCGAGGAGAGGTCCGGCACGCCCGTCAGGTCGGCGAGGACGTGATAGCCGTCGAAACGGACCATGGGCGCCAGCTGGCGGACCATCTGGAGCAGCTGCGCGGCCAGGATGAGCAGGATGGCGTCCCAACGCGTACCAGCCCACACGCCGAACATGACCACGGCCACGATGGCGTTGAAGTAGAGCCCACCCAGGTCGACCCGCAGTCGCCCACCGCGGCTGAGGCGGTAGCTGTCCGTGACGTCGGTGTAGAACGCGGGCCACACCAGGTACAGGCCGGTGCCCATCGCCCCCGGGGTCGCTCCGCCGTAGCGGCAGGCCGAGGCGTGGCCGAACTCGTGGAACCCCGCCGACAGAAGGGTGATCGCGAAGACCACCACGAGCAGGACGGGCTGGTCGAAGGCCTGATAGGTGGCGGAGGCCAAGCCTTTGCTGAACAGCACCCAGGCTGCCGTCGCGGCGAAGGCGAGCAGCACCACGACCATGACCGCCGGCGTGAACAGGGCGGCAAAGGGAGCGGTGATCCGTCGGGTGACTCGGGGGTCGGAGACCACCCAGCGAAAGCGCAGGGCCAGTAAGGGGTTCGACTTCCCGGCCGGCGGCTCGGACCCGTCGGTCCCGCGCACGAGTCCGAGCGGGCGGAGCTGAGAGTCGGTCAGGGTCTCGGCGTCCTCGGCGGTGAGCCGGCGACCGTACTTTTCGCTGACGACGTCGGCGATCTGCTCGAAGGTCCGCTGACCGTCGATGGCCTCGAGCACGAGGTAGAGCAACGTCGTCAGCTGCACCGTCTGACCGCTCGCGCGACGCACCAGCGACGGTGGCGTGCGGTATCCGGAGTCCGCTAGCTCGCCCAGCAGCACGATGCCGTGAGCTGGATGCGGGCGATCGTCCTTGGTGGCGGCGATATCCGGCGCGGTCGTGCCGGAACCGGACGCGACAGCGTCCGGTCCCGGCACCACCTGCGGTGACGACGTGGGACTCACGAAGAGCCCTGCTACTGGTTGATCGCAGAAGTCTGGTCGGCAGTGGCCTGGGCCGTGCCGTCCAGGTGCTGGGTGATCGAGCCGCTCTGGTCCGCAACCGACGCGGCCTGGGAGGCGACCGAGCCGACGTTGGCCGAGACGGAGGCGTCGATCGGGGCGGCCACGTTGGCGTTGGCGGCCACTGCGCCGTCGATGGGCGCAGCGAGCTTGGCATCGGCTGCGGCATTGACGTTGATGTCGAGCAGGTTGCCGCTCAGAGCCGAAGAGGGCGCGCTGCTGGGGGCCGGAGCGGTGGCCGGAGCGGGTGCCGGCACGGTGCTGGGGCTGGACTGCTGTATGTCGCTGTGCTGAGGCGCGTGCGCGACGGCCGAGCCCGAGAGGCTCTGGTCGATGTTCACGCCCTGGTGCGCCAGCGCGGCGTCCGTGGAGCCGACGGACAGGACGTTCGCGCCGACCGCGCCTTCGATCGGGGCGGCCACGTTGGCGTTGGCGGCGACGCCCAGGTCGATGGGGGCCGCGACGTCGAGGGCAAGGTTGAGGTCGGCGTTGAGATCGAGCAGGGACATGACCTCCTTGTCGGGCAGCGCTGCGCCTGCCTCGGCAGCGAGCTCGTCCTTGGACACCGGGGGCAGATCCGTACCACTCATCACGTACTCCATCCCGGCACCGTCGAGGTGCCTGTCTTCGGATTGACGACCTGACCATAGTGGACAAACAGGACAAAGCCCCAGGTCAGGCCAGGCGACACCTCCTGCGCAGAACTCGACGTCCCCCGGGACACCCCGCAGCAGGCGTGCCTCGGTCCTACCCCACGTGAGCCGAAATACACCTGGCGCCGGCTACTCGGCATACTCGATCTCGCGGCGGCGGCCGCAGATCCGCAGCGATACTGACCCCGTGACGACCCCCTCGGACTCGTTGGCCCCGCACCGGGTTCGCCCATGGGCCGTCGGCTGTCTCGGAGCAGTCGCGGTGGCCCTCATCGCCGGAGCGGTGGCGTTCGTGCAGCTCGACCCGTTTCATGTGGCGGCTCGCGACGCCGGTCGTGTCTATCGGCAGTTCACCGGCCATGACCCGCAGGGCGTTCGTCGCGACGGCACCTACATCGGCGACCAGCTCCCCACGGGAATCGCCTACGGGCCCTTGGACGCTCCGTCCACCATCGGCTCGCAGATGGTCAAGGCTCGCACGGCTCTCGTCGCCGCCGGGTACCGTCCTGAGGCGCTCGAAGCGATGCCGCGACTGTGGTGCACGCTCGAGGACTACCCCTTCTGGCGTCCACAGCAGGCGCCTGACACCGTTCGTGTCATCTGTCAGGTGAGCGGCTCCACACGGACCTCCGACGCCAGCATCAAGCTCCTCGTCCGGTTGCGGACGCAGGACCTGCATCCGACCGTGACCCCCACCGGCTACCAAGCTCTCTCCGCCGATGACGCCCCGGACCTTCGCGTCAGCGAAGGGACCGTGGAAGTCGAGGTCACCCAGGAGCTCTGACCGTCGTTCAGCCAACCCACAGGGTTGACGCTCTTCACTACAGTGCAGCACGGTTGTGCGTCTGGGCTTCGAAGGAGTGGGCAGTGAACGGTGTCAAGTCCCTGTGGGCGTCGGTGCAGGGGGACCCGGTCTTCATGCGCCGGGTCAACGGCTGGCTGGCGATCTTCTGGATCGTGATGATCCCCATCTCCATGTGGAGGGGGTGGCTGAACTCGGTGGTCTACGTGTCCGCGCTTTCGTTGTGGGCCTTGGTCTCTGGGCACTGGTCCGCCTGGCAGGCAGCCCGGGTCGAGGTCCAGCAGCAGGCCGACTCCGAGGCCGCCAAGAAGCGGGACGTCGCCGAAGAGGTCGTCCAGGAGATCGTCGAGAAGACCGAGATCGAGCCGCAGGTGGCGACCTGACTGCCCGATGACGGCGACCAGCCTCGTTACATCCGAGCAGTCGGGCGGAGATCGATCGCCGGTGGGACAAGAAGGTCGCCACCTTCGCTGCGGTGCACCGCATCGGCGAGCAGCTTGTCGACGCGCTGCGCGTTGAACCGACCGAGGCCGTGCGCATACCCGAGCAGAAGCAGGTCCAGTGACTTGATGTAGCCGGCACCCTTGACCACGACCTCCGGACCGGTTGCCGCCCGCATCACCTGAAGCTCCGCCATCGTGGACCTGTCAGCGGTGAACCACGACCCGCCCTGGAGGATTCTCGCGCCAGCCTCCTCCGCCAGCTGGCAACCCCGAGCCAGCTCCGCCTCCTCGAGTCCCCCCGTGAGGAACACGACCTTCAACGCGGCGTCGTAGCCGGCGGCGAGCTCTGCGAGCGCATGCACCTCCTGCGCCAAGACCGCGTCGCCCCTGGAGCGCCACCACTCGGTCGGGACGATGACAGCGATCTCGCTGGCACCCTCGTCCAGTGACCGCCTGGCCTGTGACAGGACCGATGACGGATCATCGGCGCTCGCGAAGCCGGGAACGACTGTCCCCACCCCCACCCCGACACCGTTGAGCTCCCCGGCGGCGACGTTGACCATCGGCGCCAGGCAGTAGACCGTCGCCAGGTGGGCCTCCGCCGCGGTACGGCAGGCCGAGGCAACGTCCTGCGAGGAGGCGTCCGTCTGCAGGACCAGAAGATCCAGCATCCCGGCGACCTCGCGGACGCTCAGCTGACGCTTGCCATTCTCAGGCTGCACGCAGGTCACACCCCTTCCGTGACGCCGGTGATAGCCGCACCGACGAGTGCCTACTCATCAGTAAACCGTGGCTTCGTGGATCACGAAAGCCGAACGAGCGAACGAGCGAACGAGCGAACGAGCGAACGAGCGAACCATGGTCCTGAGTCAGCGAACGTCGCGCTTGTCTATTGTCCCTCACGCAGCTCGGCGTTCTCACGCTCGAGGTCCAAGACCATGGCGATGCCGGCGAGGTTCAGCCCGGCCGTGAGCAGCTCGCTGATTCGGCGCAGGCGGACCAGGTCGTTCGGGCTGTAGCGCCTCGTCCCACCCGGGGTGCGGTCGGGCTCCAGAAGTCCGCGAGCCTCATACAGGCGCAGGTTCTGCACGCCCATGCCGACCAGCTCCGCCGCGACGGAGATGCCGTAGACGCCGCGGTCCTCCTCAAGGCTGGGTGGGGTCATCTCCGCACGGGCTCCTGTCGAAATGGTGTGCGCCTGCTCTTGCATCAGTATGCCCGTCGTGCTAGATAAAACCTATAGCGAAAGTCATAGGTCCTCACCTGTGGCCGAGCTGAGGAGCATCAGACGAACACGATGGAGGTGACAGACGATGCTGATGCGCACCGACCCTTTCCGTGACCTTGACCGACTGGCTCAGCAGGTGTTCGGTCCCACCGGGACGTTGGCGCGACCCTCTGCCATGCCGATGGATGCCTGGCGTGACGGCGACACGTTCCACGTCGAGTTCGACCTGCCGGGGGTCAGCCCCGACTCGGTCGACATCGACGTGGAACGTAACGTGGTCACGGTGAAGGCCGAGCGCCCGGCACGGGCATCCGACGCGGAGCTCATCGCAGCCGAACGTCCGCGCGGGGTGTTCAGCCGGCAGCTGGTCCTCGGAGACAACCTCGACACCGAGCACATCGAGGCCAGCTACGACATCGGCGTGCTGACGCTGAAGATCCCGGTCGCCGAGCAGGCCAAGCCGCGCAAGATCGAGATCAGCAGCAAGCACGAAGGACAGCAGGCCATCAGCGCCTGACCCGGACACGGTCATGGGCACCATCCAGAATGTCCCCGAGTCGCCTGCAGACGCCGCACTGCGGGAGTTCGAGGACCTGGTGTACAGCGACGCACAGCTGGTGCGAGCGGAGTTCGGCGCGATCATCGCCGCGGAGTGGCCATCCCGACCCGCACCGGTGTCCAGTCGCAAGCCGGCATGGGACTTGACCACGCCGAGACACCGCCCACGGGAGACCAGCCCGGCGTTGCCGCATCGACCGCGGCGCCCCGGATCCGGTGGGCTGGTTCGGCAACGCTCGCCCCCGGGCCGGCCCTGACTCGGTCAGAGTCACAGCCACATACCGATCGCTTGGTCCCGGCCGCCGCGCAGCGGCCGGGACCAGCCCACCAGGCGAGTCATTCGACATGAGCACCACACGACCCGACCTCTACGCGACCCTCGGCCTGACCCCACAAGCCAGTCCCGACGAGATCCGGCACGCCTACAGGGACCTGGTGCGACACAACCATCCCGACACCCGCCAGGCGGCCGAACCCTCGCAAGGCGAAGACTCGAACGCCCTCCTCCAGCGGGTCATCGCGGCATACGCCGTCCTCGGCGACCCACAACGGCGAGCCGACTATGACGCCCGCGCCGCCATCCACACGAGACCCGCCGCCTCAGCCCCCCGCCCGTTCCGCCCTCGGAGCGGCTCCGCCGTGCCACCGATCCGAGTCGGCCCCGTGCGTTGGCATCGACGGTCCACTTAGCTGCGACTCTGAGGCGGGCAGAGGCCGCCTCAGCGAGCGGCCCCGGCCCCGCGTGATCTACGGCGAAAGGTGGAGTGCACCTCTTCGGCGGCGGCGTAGGTTTGCAGGTTGACCACTCTCGGCGCGGCGGAGTCGTCAGCGCCGGTCACCAATGGAGGTGCACCGCGATGAGGTCAACCAGGATCTGGGTTCCGGCCGCGACAGTACTGGCGCTCGCGTTCGGCACGGTATCCCTGACAGGGGCCACGCTGGCCGGAGCGACCGGCACCAGCGCCCCGAAGCATGCGGCGCTCAACTGCGAGTACAGCAGCGTGTGCGCCGAGGTCGCGAACCCTCAAGAGGTGTTCGGCGGCGACTACGTAGGCCACGACGAGCCTTCCGCGGTGTTCTACTCGGACACCCCCGGGGCGGGAAACCATGTCCGTTACCAGGTAGTCCTGCCACGGGACCCCTCACCGAAGAACCCGACGACGCCGGGCAAGTCCTACCAGTTCGAGCTCAACGGCGCGCTGTGGTTCGGGATGGCCATGTGCGACACCCAGTCCTACCCCGAGCAGGTCTCGACCTGCACCCCTGACAGCGACACCAACATCGTGGACCCGGCGGTGTCGGCGAAGCATCCCGGCACCGCTTTCACAGAGCTGCAGTTCTACCCGCCGGGATGGGTCCCCTGGCCGACGTGGCAGGTCGCCGTCGGTGCGAGCACCTGTGACCCGAAGAAGTGGTGTGCGGCCCTGAACATCTTCGGTCTGTCCGAGGACCCGGTGGCCGGCACCGTCCAGAACTCGACGTGCGCGGCCAAGGTAGGTGTCGAGTACGTCAACTTCGCGTTCGTGACCAAGAACGGTCGCAGCCAGGCACCCGCCAACCCGGTCGACTCGACGACCACCACCTTCACCCCTGACCCGGCCAAGGACCTGTTCATGAACTCCGGGGACCGGCTCGTGGTGACCCAGCGGGATACGCCCAACGGGCTGAAGGTCGTCATCGACGACCTGACCACCGGCGTGTCCGGCTCGATGACGGCCAGCCCCCAGAACGGGTTCGCCCAGGTCAAGTACGACCCCACAGGCACGAGCTGCACCGCGATCCCGTACGCGTTCCACCCCATGTACAGCACCTCCTCCCCCGACACCCGCGTCATCTGGGCGGCCCACACCTACAACGTCGGGTTCTCCGACGAGATCGGGCACTTCGAGACCTGCACCGGACCGACGTCCGTGCCGCCAAGCCAGTTCGGGCTGGACAGCGCGGGCAACCCGATCACCTGTCCGCAGGGGAACAACGAGCTGACCGGGCCCACGGACGCCGACGACGACTTCTGCTTCCCGGCCAGCCAGGCGCTGCTGGTGAAGATCACGGGATGCACCGACTCCAACACCGGCTTCGATGGCTTGGACTACCAGCCGGTCTGGCCCGACGGTAACCGCACCCTGCACCCGTCGTCGATCCTGTTCAGCCCGCCCGAGACGGGTCGGCAGTTCACCACGCGCTTCAGCCGCTTGGCATTCGAGGCGGACCTGCCTCGCATCGAGGGGACCTGCAACCGTAGCAACGGACACGGATGCACGCTGATTCCCACGACGGATGCCGGCACCCCGGCGGCGTTCTACCCGTTCTTCAGCGCCGTCGGCGACCGTCAGTGCACGTTCGCGTTCGGCAACAACCCGCCCGGCTCCACCACTGACTTCGGCCGGAACGCGCAGTACGGCTCGTTGCTGTCCACGACCTACCTGGCCTTCGGCGGCGGCGGTGCGACGATCCAGCGAATCAACAACTTCCGCAACATCATGGCCAACCCGTGTCGCAGGTGATGGTGTCGCAGCTCGAAATAGATGAAGACCACGACCCATGGGTCGGGCAACTCCCAACCTTGGGTCGGGCACCATGGGGCCCATGGCGTCAGCTCTTCGAAAGCACCCGTATGCGGTGACCGTGGGCCTGCTCTGGGTGCTGCCCTTGGTCCTCATGCTCGTGCTGCATGCGACCTTGCCGGACTACAACGCCAACGGGCAGTGCACTGGGATCGGCTTTGGATGCGTCCCCGCTCCGCGAGATGGGGTGGTCTTCCTCTGGGTGTTGGCCAGCCCGTTCCTGTTCCTGGCCGGCGCCCTTGCGTGCGGGGTCATCGCCTGGCGCCGCAGGACACGCCGAACGGCGCCGGCCAACGGCACCTCCGAGCCCGCGACCGACGCGGGAGGCCATGCTCCTCAGGGCTAGGTTCGTGCCGCTCCCCCGGGTGGGGAAGCGGCCCTCGTCCGGTGTTCCGGGGGTGCGGGATCACTTGGCAGTGATCGAGAACCCGGCGCCCGGTGCGAACGTGGTCACATTCGGCGGGATCGCCTTGAGCGTATCGATCTGGGCACACGCGGGGCACTGCTGGTAACCCTTCTGGCGCTGCTCGTTCGCGAGTGCGTCGGCGCGGGCCTGGGCGACGCGGGCCTGCGACTTGGACACGCCAGCGAACTCAGCCTGCGCCTCCTCGATCGCGGTCTGAACCTTGGTCGGCAGCGTGATCTTGGCCAGGTTGAACCGCACGTTCGTGATGAACTTGCCGCCCAGCGTGCTGGTCAGGTCGTCCTCGAGGGAGGAGTTGATCGACGTCTGAATCTTCTGGATGTTCACGTTGTTCTGCCTGCCCGTCGAGCCGTTGAACACGGCCGCGGCGGCGGTCGAGTTCGCGTTCGACGCTGCGAGGGCACCGGCCTGCACCAGCGCGCATGACGCCTGCAGCTCAGCGCACTGGAAGTCACCGACCTGCTGGCGCAGGTCGTTGCTGATGACCGGGCGCACGATCGTGTCAAGGAACGAGTTCCAGCCGTCCTCACCGTCCCACGCGCTGCGGTACTGGCCGTCCTGGCCCAGGTACTTGCGGGTGCCGTACTTGTCGTCGAACGCCTTGAGGGTCGCGCTGTCCAGGTTCAGGTTGAAGTAGATGGTGCCCTCGACACCGATCTCGACACCGTCGGCGGTCGGGTCCTGCTCCACGTCAACTCCGGCGCGGTCGCCTCGGCGAGCGTCGGACGTGATCGTGTAGAACCGCTGCTGCGCCGGGTACTTGTGCGACTCGGAGAACATGCCTGAGTAGGTCAGCCCGGACGCAGGCTCGATGATCTGGCGGACCTGACGGTTGTCGAAGGGGCCGCCGTTGCGGACGACGGCGACCTCACCACCGGCGGTCCGGTCGAAAGGGGCCGCGACCAGGAACGTGATCGCGGCCGCGACCAGAACGGCAAGGACGATGAAGGCGGTGATGCGCCGGGAGTACTTGGGTCGCGCGGCGGCGTGGTCGGCGGTGTGCGGAAGCGGCATGTAGGGGTCAGGGCTCCTTGGTGGGGCGGGCCTGGGGCCAGCCGTGGTTGTGAGATGTGCAGAGCATGGACGACGTCCCGGGCAGGTTGGTTCCATCCGGGACATCGCCCCCTTCCCAGGCCGTACCGGCGGTGCGCAACAGACCGGCGGTGCGCAACAGGCCGGGAACTGTCCGCAGCCTTCCGCGGTGGGATCCGAGCTCATTGTGGTGCCCGGTTGATGGGGCCGGAGCTGCTACCCACCGCGGAGCTGCCCAGGATCGCCCGACTCGAGGATTCTGCGGAGCCGCTCGTGCTGAGCCTCGTGATGCTGGGCTACGGATGACTGCCACGACTCCCTGAACCCGGGCGTATGCGCTCCTCGGCCACGTCCAGCACCAACACATGAGTGTGGGTCAGCCTGGCCCGATCTGGACCAACCTCGCGGACCTCGCTCTCCGTGCGCATCTCCACGACGTTCGCGGGAAGGTCCTTGCGGAGGTCGCGGGTGACCGCTCTCGCTCCGGGCTCGTACTCGACAATCTCGATCATCGATCCACGCAGTCGGCCGTTCTCCTCTTTGCTGACGAAGGCCCGCACCTCCCCGACCCCAAGCGGTCTGCCCGGCATGCGAACCCCGGACAGACCTCGTCGCTGAGCAGGACCTGCGATGCCGGGTCCTCGATGAACTCCCATACCTCCGTCGCCGCTCGGGCCACCTCGACCGTGGTCACAGCCGAGATCGTTGTGGTCTGCGCGGGGGTCCCGCTGGGTTCGGCGGGCCGAGCTGACGCCTTCTCTCTCTCCTTTGCAGCGGCGTGGGCTGCGTTGGCGCGACGTAAGACGCTGAGGGCCTTATAGAGCACCGTCCCGAAGAACCCCTCCATGAGGGCCGCGAACGGGACGTCGCCAGGCTGGGTGTAGTTCTGCCACGTGGTGATCCCCACGACGACCATGACCAACCCAATGAGGGCGGACTGGATTGCGGCTGGGCGCCGGTCCCGTGGCAGAACCTGACCGGTGGCGTAGAGGGTGGTGGTGGCCTGGATGCGGGCGCTGAGCTGGACGGCGGCGGGAGACCCCACGGGAAGCGACGCCAGGATGGCTTGGTCACTGGCAATCAGTGCACGGATCTTCGCACCGTTTCGGCGGGTATCGAACCCGATGATGGCCAGAGCGATGAGGATCCCGATAACCGCTGGGAGAACGTCGATCACAAGGGAGCACCGTAGGCCCCGACGGCCATCCGTCTGGCTGGTTTCACCGAAGACGAGAGGAATCAGCCGATGCCGTCGCCGCCCAGGAGTCGAACCGAGTTCCGAATCGACCCATCTGCGGGGGCACCCCCGGCGTGAGCCCGGCCAACCGGCCCAAAACAGGCGTCCCGCGGTGCTGGCTTGGCGACGGTGCAGCAGGCAGGCGGCCTACGGCATACTGGCGCCTCGGCGGGTAAGGGCTGGACGAACTACATGACTGTTGTCCCGAGGGTTCTCCGGATTGAAGTCCCTATCCCCGGGCCTCTAGCTCAACGGCAGAGCTGCGGACTTTTAATCCGTAGGTTGTCGGTTCGAATCCGACGGGGCCCACCACGCATCGCCCCAGGTCAGAGCCTGTCTTCAGGTCATGCCCGTCATCCATGAGACGGCCCGTCATAGTCGGTGCCCCGTCACGTCCCCCTAGGTAGCGGCCCGGGGATCGGCCGCCCTGGCCGTCTTGGCCACCATCCACAGAAGGGCGCGTCAGTATGAACGCACGTCGAATCCTGCCCAGCGCCATCGTCCGGCGGACAGCAGGTGCAGTACGAGAACAACCTCAGCTCCGATGGCATCACCGGTCCGCTGAGTTACCCGCCCGTTCCCAGACCCACCGATCCTGGGGCTGGTCCGCTGGACGAATCACCAGAGGGCGTGGCTTGGAGTAGCCACGCAACGCTCTGGTGTCTGCGCCTTGTCAACGACGGCTGAAAACTGACCCCTGGTCGACGGGTGAAATCTGACCACTCTGCCTGGTTGTCATGTCGGTCGTCGGTTGGCCGCTGGTGGGGACGCGGCCGAGGTCGCGGTTCTTGAGTCGGTAGGAGTCGCCTTTGAGGGCGATGACGTCGGCGTGGTGGACGAGGCGGTCGATCATGGCGGCGGCGACGATGTCGTCGCCGAAGACCTCGCCCCAGCGGCCGAACGGCTTGTTGCTGGTGACGATCAGCGAGGCGCGTTCGTAGCGGGAGGAGACGAGCTGGAAGAACAGGTTCGCGGCTTCGGGTTCGAACGGGATGTAGCCGACCTCGTCGATGACCAGCAGCGGGTAGCGGCCGAGGCGGCGCAGTTCGTCTTGCAGGCGGCCGTCGTGGTGGGCGTCGGCGAGGCGGTCGACCCATTCGGAGGCGGTCGCGAACAGGACCCGGTGCCCGGCCTGGCAGGCGCGGATCGCGAGCCCGGTGGCGAGGTGGGTCTTGCCGGTGCCGGGCGGGCCGAGGAAGCACGACGTTCTCCTTGGCGGTGACGAAGTCCAGGGTGCCGAGGTGGGCGATGAGGTCGCGTTTGCAGGCCGCGGGCGTGGTCGAAGTCGAAGTCCTCCAACGACTTTGCGGGCCGGGAACCGGGCGGCGCGGATCCGGCCTTCGCCGCCGTGGGACTCCCGGGCGGACGACCTCCCGTTGCAGGCAGGCGGCGAGGAACTCCTCGTGGGTCCAGGACTCGGCGCGGGCCCGTTCGGCGAGCCGGTCGACGGCCTCGCGCAGGGTCGGGGCCTTCAACGCCCGGGTCAGGAACGCGAGCTCGGCGGTCACGTCCCGGCCTGGCGTGCTGTCGTCGGTGCGTCGGCTGCGGCATCAGGCCGACGTCCGTCGGTCAGGCCGAACGCGGCGTCGTAGGTCGCTCAGGTCCGCGCTGCTCGACCTCGTCGGCCGGCCGGTGGCCGGCTGGCTCGGTGCGGCGGCGGCCGTGCGCCAGCGCGCAGCGGCCGCTGCGCGGTGGGCCGGGTCGGTGATCGTCTGGTGCCGGGCCCAGCAGCGCTCGTGGGCGGCGACCAGCCGGTCCCGGCGCAGGTGACCGTGACCGTGTCCAGGTCGGCGACGACCTCGACGCGGCGGCCGACCGCGGCCGGGTCCACCGAGTAGTCGTTGCGAGTCGAGCCGCACGTAGTGGTCGCGCGGCAGCCGGACCTGGGTGCGCCACCCGACCTGCGGGGCGACCGGCGGCAGCGCCAGCATCGCGGCCCGGTCGGCCGCCCACCGCGTCGGCCGGGCGGCAGCCCGAGCCGGCGGTGCTGCCGGGTGTTCGCCCGCGCCAGCCAGCCGGCCAGCTGGGTGTTGAAGTCGGCCGGGCCGGTGAACGTCCGGCCCGGGCAGGAACGAGGTCTCCAGGTAGCCGTTGGCCCGCTCGACCAGGCCCTTGGCCTCCGGGTCGCGCGGCCGGCACTGGTGCACCCCGATCCCCAGCGTCCCGCGGAACGCCTCGAACTCGTCGGTCAGCTTCGGCTTGCCCGGCCCGCCACGACCCGACCGCGGCCTCGTTGTCCCAGACCAGCTGCCGCGGGACCGCGCCCAGCCGCTGCAGCAGCAGCCAGTGCCCGGCGATCAGATCCGGAGCCTGCCGGGACGGGCAGCATCGCCGCGAAGATCATCCGCGAGTAGCCCGCGACCATCACCAGCACCGGCGGCCGGCCGACCTGCCCGAAGCCCAGCGGCACTCGCACCGGCGGGAACCACAGGTCGCACTGCACCAGCTCGCCCGGGTCGATACTCCGTGCGCGAGGCCGGGTCCGGCGGCAGGTAACACGGCCGCAGCTCCCGCACCCGGTCCTTCAGCACCGTCAGCGACCGCGTCCCAGCCGATCCGCTCGGCGATCACCGTCGCCGGCATCGTCGGCGTACGCCGCCAGCAACTCCCGGATCGCCGGCTCGACCGCATCCACCACCGACCCCTTCGGCGGCCGCTCGTACCTCGGCGGCCGATCGCGGCCAACGCCTTCCTCACCGTGTTCCGCGCGACCCCCAGCCGCCGCGCGATCGCCTTGATCGGCATCCCCTCAGCCCGATGCAGCCGACGGATCTCCGCCCAGTCCTCCACGGTGATCACCCTCCACAGGGTCACGGCAGGTGGTCAGTTTTCACCCGTCGACAAGGGATCAGTCTTCACCCGTCGTCGACACGCCTCTCGCCCACAGTCATTGCCCTCACGGTCCTGGCAGCCTCGCTGCGTTGGCGAGACGTCCTTCATCCCGACATCGTCATTCAGCAGCAGGCTGCCAGGGCGCTCCTGTCGCCCGCGTGGACCACAACCTATGTTGCGGTTCCGACGGCCCAAATGGGTCCGTTGGCGATTGCCCTGATTGAGCTCCCACGAAGTGCCTACATCGCCCTGACCTCACTCCTGGTTCTTCCGTTCCTCCATCTCGGAGCGCCACCAGGCGGCGGTTCCGCGAGACGGCTGCTGTGGTGCGCGGCCAGCATCGGGCTGGTCGTTCCCTGGTCTCAGTTCGCGTGGAAGGGTCATGCGGACGACGCACTCGTCCTCTGTTGCGCTGCGGGGACAGTCTGGGCGGTTGAGCACGACAACCACCGGCAGGCTGTGCTGGCATTCGTTGTCGGCATGGCTGCCAAACCGACCGCGCTGCTCCTTGCCCCTGTGATTCCCTCGGAAGGGCTGCTGGCTGGATTCCTAGGGGCGGGTCTGCTGTGGGCACCGTTCGTGTGCTTCGACCCGGCTCAGTTTCTGCGGGCCGGCCGAGGCGTCATGCATGTCTCTCCACAGAGTCTGTGGGGCCGCGCCGGGGTGTCGACGGGACCGCCGCCTGCCTGGCTCCGACCGAGCCAACTCGCGTTAGCGATGGGGGCAGCGTCATGGGCGCGTGCCCGCGGGTGCGCCTCAGTGGCCGTGCTGGCGGCATTCACGCTCAGGTCTCTCCTGGAGATGACCCCGGCACCGGCATACGCGGCAAGTGTCGTCGCACTCGCACTGGTCGCAGACGCTCGTCAATCCAGGGCGGTTCCGATATTTACCCTCTTGGGACTAGCCGCGTTCTGGACGTCCCAGCCTGCCCTCGACGGCGCCTCAGGCTGGCCGCGCATCGTCGCGCACCTCGCGCTCCTCGCGGTCGCAGTCGTCACTGTGGTCAACCGCCGGCCATCCGCAACGACCCGAGGCGCCGCGTCGGGCGAACCGGTCACGGTGGCGAACCTGCCCACGGCATGAACATCGCGGGTCTGAGAAACAGCGGCGCACCTCAACGACCGACCCCTATGCTCGCGCCGTGCGGCTCTCGGTACGCGGCTTCCTCGTCGCCAGGTTCGTGGCCATGGTGGCCTGGGCGTTGCTACTCCTGGCCGCCTACGGGACATACCGCACGCTCGCCCCTCACATCGGCAACGGCTTCCTTCGCTGGGTCGTGAACATGGGCACCTTCGCGGCCGCAATCGGGCTGGGTTACGCCATGCAGGCATACGTCCTCACGTGGCTGGACCCGGAGGGCGATCTGCGCCGCCAGGTGCGCGAGCAGTCCGAGGCCGCGCGACACGAGCCGTGATCAGACTGTCCACGTGGAACCGCTGAGACCGATACGAGGCCCTCAGACCGAGGCTGCTCCGCCGGTGCGGCCCGGCCGCAGACGAATCGTCACCCAGATGCTCTCCTGGGCATGCTGGGGCCGGCCTGGCCGCGGTGGACCTCCAGGGGGACGGCTTCAGCTGGTTGTTCGTGTCCGTCCTGGTCGTCGCCGCCATCGTCGTCGGCTGTTGGTTCGCTGTGCTCATCAGAGACATACGGCGAAGCGACGTGAGCCGGCACCTTGTCGATCGTGGTCTCGGTGCTCTGGATTCCGTTGTGCATCGGCGAGATCACCCTCAACGTCGCGTTCCTCCGACGCGACGGGTTCACCTGGGACCACCTCTCCCTCGTGGCCGGGTATTCCCTGCTTCTGGGGGCGTGGCCGACGGCCGGCATCCTGGACTTCTTGGACCGACGGTCGAACCAGCCTCCTACCGAAAGGCGCGTTCCCCCGTCAGCGCCTGCCCGATGATCAGCTGGTGCACCTCCGAGGTGCCCTCGTAGGTCAGCACCGACTCCAGGTTGTTGGCGTGCCGCATCATCGGGTACTCCAGCGTGATCCCCGCAGCGCCCAGGATGGTCCGGCACTCGCGGGCGATGGCGATGGCCTCGCGCACGTTGTTGAGCTTGCCCAGGCTGACCTGCTCCGGCCGCAGCGCGCCGCTGTCCTTGAGACGCCCCAGGTGCAGCGCCAGCAGCATCCCCTTGCCGAGCTCGAGCGTCATGTCGGCGAGCTTGAGCTGCGTGGCCTGGTACCCAGCGAGCGGACGGCCGAAGATCTGGCGCTCCGCGGCATACGCGATGGTGGTCTCGAGGCAGTCGCGCGCGGCGCCCAGCGCACCGAACACGATCCCGAAGCGCGCCTCGCTCAGACAGGACAGCGGCCCCGAGAGCCCCTTCGCTCCGGGCAGCATCGCCGACTCCGGGCAGCCGCACGTCGTCCAGGACCAGCTCGGCGGTCACCGAGGCCCGCAGCGACATCTTGCGCTTGATCTCCGGCGCCGAGAACCCAGGCGTGTCAGTGGGAACCACGAACCCGCGGATGCCGTCGTCGGTCTGCGCCCACACGACCGCGACGTCGGCGATGGACCCGTTGGTGATCCACATCTTCGTGCCGTTGAGCACCCAGTCCGACCCGTCGCGGCGTGCCCGCGTGCGCATGCCGCCCGGGTCGGACCCGAAGTCCGGCTCGGTGAGCCCGAAGCAGCCGATCGCGTCGCCGGCTGCCATCCGGGGCAGCCACTCCTGCTTCTGCTCCTCCGACCCGTTCGCATAGATCGCGTACATCGCCAGCGACCCCTGCACCGACACCAGCGAACGGACGCCGGAGTCCCCCGCCTCCAGCTCGAGGCAGGCCAGTCCGTATGCCGTGGCGCTCGTGCCCGCGCAGCCGTACCCCTCGAGGTGCATGCCGAGCACGCCCGAGCGAACCGAGCTCCTTGGCGAGCTCGCGGGCGGGAATGCTGGCCCGCCTCGTACCAGGCGGCGATCTCGGGGCGGATGCGGTCGTCCACGAACCGGCGGACCGTGTCACGCATGGCCCGGTCCTCGTCCTGGATGAGAGCGTCGACGGCGAAGAGGCCGAGCGGGGAGGTGGGAGACATGTCCTCATCCAACCGCATCAGGCCCGGCCGCCCATAGGGCTCCGGTCACAGTGCCGACGCCCGTCCCGGGCGGCTCAGCTCTCGCGCAGGATGCGTTGCGCCACACACGCCGCGGCGGCCGACCAGGCCTGGGGGCGTGCCGCGTGCGCATAGGCGACCGGGCGCGGGAACTCCTCGCGGCTGAACCCGTAGAACAGCTCCGGCAGCCGTCCGCCGAAGTGAGTGGCACTGTCCTCGATCGCCTGCGCCAGCATCCGCGCCTCGTCGAGGTGGCCGTATGCCCGCATCCCCTCGGCGATCATGGCGTTGTCGTGCGGCCACACCGACCCGTTGTGGTACGACGTCGGCTGGTATGCCGCGGCCGTGGTGGAGAGCGTGCGAATCCCCCACCCGCAGAACAGATCCGGCTCCATCAGGCGTGTAGTGACGCGGCCTGCCTCTTCGGCGTCCAGCATCCCGGTCAGCAACAGGTGGCCGGCGTTCGACGCGACGACCTCCACACGTTCGCCCTCACCGTCGATGGCCAGCGCCGGAAAGGCAGCGTCCCCCATCCAGAACCGTTCGCGGAACCGCGTCTTCAGTCGTGCGGCGACGTCACCCAGCTCGTCGGCGAGTACCGGGTCGTCCCAGTACCGACGGGCCAGCCCGGCTGCTCCAGTCAGCGCCCTCCACGTGTAGCCCTGCACCTCGCACAGCGCGATCGCGCCGCCCGCGATGCGCCCATCGGCGTGGCTGACCGCATCGAACGAGTCCTTCCACCCTTGGTGCTTCAGCCCGTTCGGGTCGGAGACGTAGGTGACGAAGCCGCCGGTGTCGAGGCCGCCGGGGCCACGGATCCAGCCCAGGGCCGCCCGCGCGGCCGGCTCCAGCGCCCGCTGCACCGACTCGTCCTGCACGGTCGACAGCCCCCAGAGGAACAGGGGTGTCGAGTCGACCGAGCCGTAGTAGAGGCCGTAGGGCACCTGGCCCAAGGTCGCGAGCTCGGAGACGCGCAGCTCGTGGATGATCTTCCCCGGCTCGGCGACCGAGGCGGGGTCGACCCGGTCCGCCTGCGTCGCGGCCAGGGCCCTCAGCACGTCCGGCATGAGCGCGGGCACCTCGGGAGCCGCGAGCAGCGCCGTGATGAGCGAGTCCCGGCCGAACAGGGTGAGGAACCAGGGAACGCCAGCGCCCACCACGGTGAGCTCCGGCATACCGGGACAGGGCATGAGCAGCGCTTCGAGATCCTCGTGGGCGCGGGTCCGACGGTCTGGCGGAGTGACGAGCCGGACGGGGTCACCGACGGCCGCTTGGCCCGCCGCGGACGGATCTCGCCCGGCGGTGGCCTTGGCCGCCACCAGGACGCGCACGATACCGGCCTCCAGCGGCGGAAGCTCGATGCGCCAAAGCAGCCGCGCACCAACGGTTTTCGCGTGGGCCGCCCCAGCGGCCCCCACCGACGCGGTCGCCGTGACCGGCTCGACCCGAGCCGGCGGGTCCGCGGTGACCACAGCTCCAGCGCTGAAGCGCCTCCCTGCCCGCTCACGCTCATAGCTCAACGTCACGCCGCCATCAGTGAGCTCGACCGTGCGTGAACCACCCGCCGTGTCGAAGCGACGCCCGTCCGAGCGCAGCACGAACGGGTCTGCGAAGTCGGTGCCCAGCTCCAGCTCGACATCGACGGTCAACGGCGCCCGGCCGGCGTTCTGGACCCGGATCTCGTCGGTCAACCCGGCCACGGAGACGGTCTGGGTCGAGACGACAAGCATCTCGGTGGCCTCGTTGCGGCCGAGCTCGGGGACGAGCGCGACCGTGCGCTCGCTCGCGCTGGACATGACCGCTCCCGGCACCAGCCGGCGCCCGTTCACCGTGAGGATGCGACGCGACAGCAGGCGCACGTCGCCGATGAACAGCCCCGTCACGCGAGAGGAGTCGGGCTCCTCTCCGACGGAGCCATCGGGACCACTCAGGAGCAATGACCCTCCCGAGACCAGCGACTCGCCGTCGAAGCTCATGCGAGCAGGTCCCAACCGGTACTCGCCTGCGCCTCCAGGGCCAGGGCCGCGGTCCAGCTGAACCGCCGGGTCCCGTGCGGCGTGCCGCTCCACGGACCGACGTACTCCGGGAAGTCGTTCGCCACCGCGAGTCGGACGAGCATGGAGCGCAGCGACTCGGCGGCCTCGGTCTCGCCCCGGGAGCCGAGAGCCAGCGCCGCCAGCCAGGCCATGTTGAACCACGCCGGGCCGCGCCAGTAGAGGGAGGGGTCGAGGTCGGGTGCGGTCGCGTCGTAGCTGGGTGGCAGGAGCGCGCCGTCGCCGAGGAACCGTGGCCCGCACAAGGTCGACACCAGCTCGTCAGCGTGCGCGATGTCGGGGGCGAGCAGGGGCAGGACGCCGTTGATGGTCGCCTTCGTGACGATCTCTCCAGTGACCACGTCTCGAGCCCCGTAGCACTCGATCTCCGGGCAGTAGAGCGTGCCGAGCGAACGACTGATCTCCGCCGCGCGCGCCTGGTGGGGCGCCGGGTCCGCGCCCAGCTCCCGGGCGATCGCCGCGAGCGCCAGCTCGGACACGGCATACAGGGTGTTGAACAGAGGGTCCTCGAAGAGGAAGGGGTACCCGGCGTCGACATCGTCGCACGCCTGGTCGCGGTACCGCTCCGCCAGCCAGAAGTAGCGGCCGTACTCACGGTCGCTGGGGCGCTCGGACGCGCCGGCGTGCTGCAGGTCCGGGCGCTCGACGACGTGGCGAGGAGTGTCGGGGACCCTCGCGAGCGCCTCGTCCCACAGCGGCGAGTTGTCGGTCCCGGACTCCCAGGGGTGCACGATCGAGGCGAGTCCCATGCCGCCGCGGTCACGCCGCGTGCGGAGGTACTCGTGCCAGGCGAGCAGCTGCGGATAGGCCCGCGAGAGGAAGTCCCGACGAGCGGACTCCGCGGGATCCGCGCGGTGTACCAGCCACACGGCCCACGCATGGTTCGGCGGCTGGACGAGACCCGCTGTCTCCACCGTCCCGGGCGCTCCCGGGATCGTGGAGGACTGCCAGAACTGCGACCCCGGGGAGTAGTCCTTGTCGCGGTGCGGGTCGAAGATGATCTGTGGGAGGCGGCCGTCCGACCACTGCCCGGCGAAGAGGGCGTCGAGCTCCTGACCGGCCCGACGAGGCGAGACATGCCGCAGGCCCATCGCGATGAAGGCCGAGTCCCAGCTCCACTGGTGCGGGTACAGGCCAGTGGCGGGCAGCGTGTGGCTGCCTGCCCAGTTGGACAGCAGCACAGCCGCGGCCCGGCCCGCGGCAGAAGGCGACATCACAGGTACCGGCGGAGCAGGCCGGCGGCCGGCGGCAGGACAGTCTCCGCGGGCCCGGACAGCACCGCGCCGACGGCGACCGAGCGGTCGTATCCGATCGCGCGCAGCGTCGACCCGAGGAGCGCCCAGTCGAGATGTCCCGCACCCGGCTCCCTGCCGTTGGAGTCGCTCGCGCGGACGTGGCCCACGTGGGCGGCGACGCCGAGCAGTGCGGCGGCGGGATCGGCCTCCTCCAGGTTCATGTGGAAGGTGCCCGCCGCGATCCGGATGGCCGGCGAGCCGGCCTCATCGATGAGGTATGCCGCGTCGGCCAGGCTGGTGACGACGCCCTCCTCGTAGCGGTTCTGCGGTTCGAGCAGGAGCTCGACCCCCAACGACTCGGCGTGGGCCCCGAGCTTCTGCAGGGCCTCGAGGAGCACGGTCCGCTGCCTCTCCCGCGAGCGCGGAGGCTTGGCCCGGTCCACCTGCTTGGAGAACAGCCCGAGCGATGCCGAGGTGACCAGGCCGATGCCGCCGATCTCTGCGATGACCGTCAGCTGCGAGGTCAGCCGTCGGAGGGTGTCGGACCGGTTCGCGGGGCCTGGCACATGAACGCCGTGCTTCACCTCGTCGCCGGCGGTCGGCATGACGACGCCATTGGCCTTGGCCCGCCTGAGCTCCGTCATCCGTGACACCAGGTCGCGCTCACCTGTCCTGCGCAGCGAGATGCCGTCGAAGCCCCACGCCTGGGCCGTCTCGAACTTGTCCTCCAGGGTGCCCTCGGGCAGGTGCTCCTCCCGGACGGTGACCAGGGTCATGAGCACTCCAAGCGGTTTCGAGCGTCGCCAGCGGCGAGGCGCCACATCTGGGTATCGTGGCTAGGCACCATAGGTATAGGAACTATACATAAGTGGGTTCAGAGAACCGAGCCCGTGGACGGGGGCAGATGAGCACAGGGCCGGGCGACATTCTGGCGCTGATCCGCCGCGAGGTGGCCCACACCCGCCGGGACCTTCAGCTCACCACCGGGCTGTCCCGCATCACCGTGGCCCAGCGCGTCGACGCCCTCATCGACGCCGGCCTTGTCAAGGAGGCCGGCGAGTCGCGGTCGACGGGTGGGCGGAGGCCGAGCCGGCTGGTCTTCGACGTCGGGCGGGCGGCCCTGGCCGTCGCCGCGGTCGACACCCGGCACGCGGTCACGGCCATCACCGATCTCGCCGGCCGGGTGCTCGAGCGCGCTCACGTTCCGATCGACATCACCGACGGTCCCCAAGCCGTCCTCGCCGCCCTGACCAAGTCGCTGGAGGAGCTGTCGGACCGCAGCGAAGTCTCCGGGCTGCCGCTCTCCGGGGCCGGGATCTGCGTGCCAGGGCCCGTCGACCGTCAGACCGGCCACCCCGCGCAACCGCCGATCATGCCCGGCTGGGACGGCTACCCGATCGGCGAGCATGTCTGCCATGCCCTCCACGACATCAAGGGAGCGCGCTTCGCCGGCCCCGTGTTCGTGGAGAACGACGCCGACGCGATGGCCTTCGGGGAGTACTGCTCGGACTATCGGGACTGCCCCGCCTTGTGCCTGCTCAAGGTGTCCACGGGGATCGGCGCCGGTCTCGTCATCGGCGGCCAGGTCTACGGGGGCGTCGACGGGGGTGCAGGCGACATCGGGCACATCCGCCTGGCCGGCGAGACCGCCGTCTGCCAGTGCGGGTCGCCCGGGTGCGTGGCAGCCGTGGCGAGCGGCAGGGCGGTCGCGGGAGAGCTGACGCGACGCGGCATACCCGCTCGGTCAGGGAGCGACGTCGCCCGGCTCCTGGCCGACGGGCAGCCGGATGCTGTCGCGCTCACCCACGAGGCCGGCCGGCGGATCGGTGAGGTGATGGCCACGGTGGTGTCCATGGTCAACCCGGGCCTGCTGGTCGTCGGCGGCGACCTCGCGTCCACCGCTCTCATCGGGGGCCTGCGCGAGACGCTCTATCCCCGCACGCTCGCCCGGGCCACACGCAACCTCGACGTCCGGCTGTCCACGCTCGGCGCAGACGCCGGCATCGTCGGCATGGCGCGGATCGTGGGGGACCGGCTGTTCTCGGCCGAGGCCGTCAACAACCGGCTCGCCGGCTGACGGACGACACCCCTGCGCTATCGCGCAGCGCCCTCCATCCGCCCCCTGACCATCACGCAGGCGCTACGACCGACAGCCCGGCCCGATGCGCCGCGACAGCCAGTTCATGGTCATAGGTGACCATCTCATCCACGCCAAGCCTGATCGCGACAGCGAGGTGAACAGCACCGTTGGAGCGAAGCGGTGCGTGCGTGCCCGCACTGATCATGTCCCCGCGGGTGAGGTCGACCAGATTGATGCTGTCGAGAACAAGCCCTACGGATTCGAGCGGAACATCGTCGGGGTGGCGACCTGAGGCGCAGTGCATCTCTGTGTGCAGAAGCCACGACGAGACCAGGCGACGGTCAGCCGACGAACCGAGCGTTTCGGCCAGGGGCGCTGACTCCGGTTCTTCGACGACCAGCCTGATCGCCGCTGAGGTGTCGACGTAGGCCAGCCTCACCAGTTCCCTCGAGACTCAGTGACCAGCTGTCCGGAAGGGAGGGAGGCCTTGCGACGACGGATGTCACGGAGAGCGGCCGGGTCACGCAGCGCGGTTCGGAGCTGGCCCCGCAGCGCCAGCTCGGCCAGGACGTCCGCGGTCGGTGGGACGATAACGGCGGCGACCCGACCGTTGTTGGTCACCCGCACGGACTCGCCGGCCTCCACGCGCCGCAGGATCTCGCCACTGTGGTTGCGCATCTCACGATGACTCACCGTCTCCATGTAGCACGTTGTAGCACGCCGTCCGCGTTCAGCACCGAGGCACCCGGACGCCCCCAGATGTTCACTCCCTCTCCGTACGGTCCGAAGACCCCACCCGAGATGGAGATCCCATGACCCGCATCCGTTCCCACGTCGCCGCCCTGGCCGTGCTCACCGCCGCCGCCCTCGGCGGCGCCGCCGTCGCCCACGCGGGCGAGGCACCGTCACACAGCACCGACACCGCACTCGCCGATGCGTTCGGCTCGGTCACCCGCAGCACGACCTGGACCCTGACCAGCAAGCTCAAGCTGAGCTTCCCGACCTACCACACTGAGGGGATCGCCTTCTCTCCCAACCACATCTTCCTGTCGGCCGTGCAGGTCACCGAGCCGACCGTGAAGTACCCGACCCCGCAGGGCGGCTACGACCGCACGCCCGGCAAGGGCATCGGACACCTCTTCGTCATGGACACCGCGGGCCATCTGCAGAAGGACATCACCCTCGGCGAGGGCGACATGTACCACCCGGGGGGCATCGACTACGACGGCACGAACGTCTGGGTGCCGGTCGCGCAGTACCGTCCGAACTCGAGCGCGATCATCTACCGCGTCGACGCAACCACCCTCGCCGTCCACCAGCAGTTCCGGGTGGCCGACCACTTCGGCGGCATCGTCATGGACAAGCAGACGGGCCACCTCGTGGGCAACACGTGGGGCTCGCGCCGCTTCGCCGAGTGGAACCTGCAGGGCAAGCAGCTCAAGACCTGGGACAACCCGAACTTCTTCATCGACTACCAGGACTGCCAGTACGTCCCCAACAGCAAGATGCTGTGCGGCGGCGTCACCAACCTGCCGCAGACCCCTTCAGCGGGCGGTAGCTCGGCGACCTACGAGCTCGGTGGGCTCGCGATGATCGACCTCACCAGCGAGCAGGTCACTCGGGACATCCCGTTCCAGCAGTGGTCCACCGCGGGCCACGTCGCCACCCGCAACCCCATGAAGATGACCGCGGACGGCAACCACCTCACCCTGCGGGTCGCCCCCGACAACGGCGACGAGGGCAACGGCACCGAGATCCTGACCTACGAGGCCACGGTGACGCCTCAGCGCTGACGGGGCTCCCCAACGGGGTTCGCCCACCCCACCACCTCGGCGGCGATCTCCAAGGGGTGGGTGAACAGGTTGTTGTGCGATCCCGGCAGCTGCACCACCCGAGGGGAGCCGGCGCCCGAAAGCGTCGACCCCGACGCCGCCGCCAGTCGCTGCATCCACTCCAGCGAGGCGAAGGTGTCGTACTCCCCTGCAGTGAGCAGCAGAGGGGCGAGGAGTCCGGCGATCCGCTCCTCCGGGCGGTCCCGTTGCCCCGACCTGATGATGCGCACCACGTCGGTGCGCACGCGGGCCAGGTTCCGGAGCACCACCAGCTCGCGCGGGCTGTCGCGACGGAATGCCGTTGCGCCGGCCCGCGCGAGGCCGGCGACCGTGCGGTGCTCGGGCTGGAAGGTCGGACCTGCCAGAACGACCCTCAGCGAGGGGACGGTGGGTTGGAGCTCGAGGGCGGCCGCGAGCGCCGCCTGCGCACCGGTGGAGTGTCCGAAGAGCACCAGTGGGCAGTCGACGGTGGAGGCCTGGACCCAGCGGGCCGCCGCGTGCCCGAGGGACTCGATGTCGGGCGGCACGCGGGGCCGGTCGCGTCGCGACGCGAGGACGTCGAGCACCACGCAGCGCAGCCCATGAGCGGCCAGGGCCTCGGCGGTGGGACGGGTGTAGCGCGGCAGCCCGAGACCCGGCATGAGCAGCACGGTGCCCCGCGCGGTGCGCGGCACGGACGCTCCCGACGGCCGCCCACCATTCCCGCGCAACGCGTCTTCGGGTGCGAACTCCAACGACCGCACCCTGACCCTCCCGAGGCCCGTCCACGTCTCCCTCACGAGGCGGGCACTCGCCGAGCGGCGCGGTATGCCGGTTCGCGCAGCGCCGCGACGGCCGGGTACTGCTCGGTCCCTGGCAGCGTGTGCAGCACCGGGTCGTGCCGACGCCGATCCACCTGCGGCCCCTCCTGCCGCCCCACCACGATCTCGCCCACGGCGGTCCACGGCCTGGTGCCCACGGCATACGAGAGCTGGTAGCGCGCACCGACCAAGTTCTCGTGCACCGCCGCAAGACCACCGACGGGCTGCAGGCGGAACAGCATGGGTCCGGCCGCGGTACGCACCGGAAGCAGCGTCGTGAGCGGACCGCCGGTCGCCTCGCGCCTGCCGGCCAGCACGAACCGGCCCAGCCGCGAGTCGCCCGTGCTCGCGAAGAGCAGGTCTGCGCCATCGGGTCGGGACAGCACCTCGGCAGGCACGTGAACCGCGATGCCGTGGACGTCCGGCCACGGCGACGGCAGGCCGGTGGCGCGAGACATCCGGACCACCACCGGAGAGGTACCGGCCGTGTCGAGCCACGGCACCCCGCTCGCCGTGTCGCCGCGCATCGTCGCGAGCGCGGCATACGTCGCTCCGCGTGGGTGCAGCGCACGGTCCCCGCGGACCAGTCCCACGGCACCGAAGAGCGCACCCAGCGCCTGTCCCGCCGAGCCCGCCCCCGCCCGCACGATCCGGGTGGCCGCCCGGCCACCTGTCGAGCTCTCCGTCATGTCCGCCCTCTGTCCGTGGGTCCTGCCGTCGACTCAGCCTCCCTCAGCCGAGGGTCGCCTGCCACGCGAGTGCCAGACTGGCCTCGTGAGCAACGTCGAGGTCCGCCCGCAGGAGCTCGAGTGCGCGGCGGCTCCGCCGACCTCCGGCCTCGAGGTGCTGGAGCCCAGGGATGTGCCGCTCGGCGGCCCGCGGGCCATGACCGTCCGCCGCACCCTCCCCCAGCGCGCGCGTTCGCTCATCGGCGCCTGGTGCTTCGCCGACCACTACGGCCCGGACGACGTGAGCGTGACCGGCGGCATGGACGTGCCACCTCACCCGCACACCGGCCTCCAGACGGTGAGCTGGCTGTTCACCGGTGAGATCGAGCATCGCGACAGCCTCGGCACCCACGCTCTCGTGCGGCCGGGTGAGCTCAACCTCATGACCGGTGGGCACGGCATCGCCCACTCCGAGGTGGCCACCTCTGCGACCACCGTCCTGCATGGCGCGCAGCTGTGGGTCGCTCTGCCCGAGGCCTATCGCCGGGCCCCCAAGGCGTTCCAGCACTACCGGCCCGAGCCCGTGCTGGTCGATGGCGCTGCCGTCGCGGTGTTCCTCGGTTCGCTGGCCGGTCAGACCTCACCGGTAGAGACCTTCACCCCGCTCCTCGGGGCCGAGCTCGTCCTGGAGGCCGGCGCCCGGCTCGAGCTGGCGCTCGACAGCGGCTTCGAGCACGGCGTGCTCGCGGACACCGAGGGCCTCAGCGTCCAGGGCACGACGCTGGATCGCAGCACCCTGGGGTACCTGCCCACCGGGCGCACCACCATCACCCTCACGAACACCGCTCCCACGCCCGCGCGCGCCCTGTTGCTCGGCGGTCCGCCGTTCGGGGAGGACATCGTCATGTGGTGGAACTTCGTCGGCCGCAGCCACGAGGATGTCGTCCAGGCGCGCGAGGACTGGATGAGCCACTCAGAGCGCTTCGGCGAGGTGAAGGGGTATGCCGGTGAGGTGCAGCACCTGCCCGCGCCCGTCATCCCGCCCGTACGGATCCGCCCTCGCGGCAACCCACCCCCCTAGCGGTCTGGGGCACACTGGACTCATGAGTCCCACCGGCGGACGGCGCAACGCCTCGTCGACCCTCTTGCCGTTCGTGACAGCGATCTGCGCACTGATCCTGGTCAGGGAGGGCCTGCAGTGGTTGCTGCCCCACCTCAGCTACTGGGTCGTCTTCGTCGTTTCCATCGTCATCGGCCTGCTCGCCTACTCTGCCGTGGAACGCTACCTGGCCCGCCGCGGCCCCAACGGACAAGGAAAGTCACGATGACCGCCACCACCACCGGGCCGATCCTCGTCACGGGCTGCTCGTCCGGCATCGGCCTCGCCACGGCCGACCTGCTCGTCAAGGCGGGCCACATCGTCTACGCGACGGCCCGCCGGCCCGAGACGCTGGCTGCCCTCGAGACTGCCGGCGCCCGCACCATGGCCCTCGACGTCACCTCCGAGGAGTCGATGGAGGCCGCGGTCAAGACCATCGAGGCCGAGCACGGGCGCGTCGGTGTCCTCGTCAACAACGCCGGCTACGGCGAGTACGGCACGGTCGAGGAGACCGACCTCGACAAGGTGCGCGCGATGTTCGAGACCAACGTGTTCGGCCTGGCCCGCCTGACCCAGCTGGTCCTGCCGGGCATGCGCGCCGCCCGCGCCGGTCGCATCGTCAACATCGGCTCCATGGGCGGGCGCATCACCTTCCCCGTCGGCGGCTACTACCACGCGACCAAGTACGCCGTGGAGGCCATCACCGACGCCCTGCGCAACGAGGTCCGCCCCTTCGGCATCTCCGTCAGCCTGGTCGAGCCGGGCCTGATCCGCACCGGCTTCGAGCAGGTCGCCATGACGTCCGCGGCGGCGACGCCCGACGGCGACTCCCCGTATGCCGCGTTGCTCGCTGCCAGCGCGGCGAGCACCTCCGGCGGCTATGCCAACCCCGCCCTGGCCACTGGTCCCGAGCGAGTCGCCAGCACCATCCTCAAGGCCGTCGAGTCCCGCCACCCGAGGTCGCGCTACGTCGTCACGCCGGCCGCGCGGGCCATGATCACCGCGCGCACGGTCGGCGGCGACCGGGTCTGGGACGCCATCGTGCGGCAGCAGTTCAAGCACTAGCAGCCCACGGCATACCGCTGCGGTCCGCCTAGACTCGAGGCCGTGCAGTTCCTCAACGGTCTCCAGCCCGCGTTCGACCTCACCTATGACGACGTGTTCATGGTGCCCAGCCGGTCAGACGTGACCAGCCGGCTCGACGTCGACCTGTCGACCTCGGACGGCAGCGGCACGACGATCCCGCTCGTCGTCGCGAACATGACGGCGATCGCGGGCCGGCGGATGGCCGAGACGGTCGCCCGCCGCGGTGGTCTGACCGTCATCCCGCAGGACATCCCGGTCGAGGTCGTCGCCGAGGTGACCAGCTGGGTCAAGCAGCGCCACCTCGTGCACGACACCCCCATCACGCTGGCGGCCCACGAGACGGCCGGCGCCGCTCTGGGTCTGCTGCCCAAGCGCGCCCACGGCGCGGCCGTCGTCGTCGACGAGTCCGGCAAGCGCCCGATCGGTGTCGTCACCGAGGCCGACCTGACCGGCGTCGACCGGTTCACCCAGGTGCACGAGGTCATGACCCGCGAACCGGTCCTCGTCGTGGACGGCACCGACCCCGAGGCCGCCTTCAACCAGCTGGCCACGACACACCATCACGTCGCGCCCGTCGTCGACGACGCCGGCAACCTCGTCGGCATCATCACCCGCGCCGGCGCCCTGCGGGCACGCCTCTACTCCCCCAACGCCGACGCCCACGGCCGGCTGCGCATCGCGGCCGCGGTCGGCATCAACGGCGACGTCGCCGGCAAGGCCGCCGCACTGCTCGAGGCCGGCGTCGACCTGCTCGTCATGGACACGGCGCACGGACACCAGGAGAAGATGCTCGACGCCTTGGCGCGCGGTCCGGGCGCTCGACCCGTCGGTGCCGGTCGTCGCCGGCAACGTCGTCTCCGCGGCAGGCACCCGCGACCTGATCGAGGCCGGCGCCGACATCGTCAAGGTCGGCGTCGGTCCCGGTGCCATGTGCACCACGCGGATGATGACCGCCGTGGGCCGACCGCAGTTCTCGGCCGTGCTCGAGTGCGCGGCCGAGGCGCGTCGCCACGGCCGCCACGTGTGGGCCGACGGCGGGGTGCGCCACCCCCGCGACGTCGCCCTGGCCCTGGCGGCCGGCGCCTCGAACGTCATGGTCGGCTCGTGGTTCGCCGGCACGCTGGAGAGCCCGGGCGACCTGTTCGTCGACGAGCGCGGGCGCCGCTACAAGGAGTCGTTCGGCATGGCGTCGAGCCGTGCGGTGCGCAACCGCACGGCCACCGACAGCCCGTACGAGCGCGCTCGCAAGGCGCTGTTCGAGGAGGGCATCTCCTCGGCTCGGATGTTCATCGACCCCGACCGGCCGAGCGTCGAGGACGTCATCGACCAGATCGTGGCCGGTGTCCGCTCGAGCTTCACGTATGCCGGTGCGCGCACCATCGAGGAGTACGCCGAGCGCGCGGTCGTGGGCATCCAGAGCACCGCGGGCTTCGCCGAGGGCCGGCCGCTGCACACCTCGTGGTGAGGGTGGCTCGCTGATGGTCGCGTCGGTCGAGCCGCTCACGGCACCCGTCGAGCCCGACGAGGCGCTGCGCCGGGTCGCGTTCCTGCTGGAGCGCGAGCGCGCCGGGTCGTATCGCGTCGAGGCGTTCCGCAAGGCGGTGGTGACCGTCCGGGAGACGCCTGCCGACGAGCTGGCGAGCCCGGCACGAGACCGGCACCCTGCAGGACCTCCCCGGCATCGGGAAGTCCACCGCCGCGGTGGTGAGCGAGGCCCTCGACGGCGAGCTCCCGGCATACCTGAAGTCGTTGCAGGACAAGGCAAAGCCGCTCGTGAGCGGCGGCGAGAAGCTGTTCGCCGACCTCAAGGGCGACTGCCACTCGCACTCGAACTGGTCCGACGGCGGCAGCCCCATCGAGGAGATGGTGCTGACGGCCGTGGAGCTCGGGCACGAGTGGCTGGTGCTGACGGACCACTCGCCCCAGCTGCGCGTCGCCAACGGGCTCAGCGTGGAGCGGCTCACCAAGCAGCTGCAGATCGTCGACGCGATCAACGCGTCGCTGGACGGCGAGTTCCGGCTGCTCAAGGGGATCGAGGTCGACATCCTCGACGACGGCTCGCTCGACCAGACCCCCGACGATGCTCGGCCGGCTCGACGTCGTCACCGCGAGCGTCCACTCCAAGCTCAAGATGAACAAGGCGCCCATGACCCGCCGGATGGTCGCCGCCGTCTCGAACCCCCGCGTCAACGTCCTCGGCCACTGCACCGGGCGACTGGTCACCGGGTCCCGTGGAGTGCGGGCGCAGTCGGAGTTCGACGCGCGGGCGGTGTTCGAGGCGTGCGCCGAGCACGGGACCGCCGTCGAGATCAACAGCCGGCCCGAGCGGTGCGACCCGCCCGACGAGCTCGTGCTGCTGGCGCTGGAGATCGGCTGCCTGTTCGCGATCGACTCCGACGCCCACGCGCCGGGACAGCTGGAGATGAAGGCCTACGGCTGCGAGCGGGCCGAGCGGCTGGGCGTGCCGGAGGACCGGATCGTGACGACCTGGGACGTCGACCGTCTGCTGACGTGGGCCGCCGGGGGCTGACGGACGGCCCGTTTTGGATAACGGGCCCCTCAACCCCTATGCTTTCCGAGTCCTCGACGGATCCGAGCGCTGGTCGCTAGAGGCGAGGATCGGTTGAGAGGCCGGTCCCCATCGTCTAGCGGCCTAGGACCCCGCCCTTTCACGGCGGTAGCACGGGTTCGAATCCCGTTGGGGATACGCACCACAGCACCATCAAGGCCCCGTAGCGCAGTTGGTTAGCGCGCCGCCCTGTCACGGCGGAGGTCGCCGGTTCGAGCCCGGTCGGGGTCGCCACCATCACCACAGGCCCGCACACTCGTGCGGGCCTGTGGCATGCTCCGGGCGGCTGGTTCGACGTCCGCGGCTCAGCGGCTGACCTCGATGGCGATCTTGCCCCGGACGTGGCCGCTCTGGCTCAGCTCGAACGCCTGGGCCGCCTCCGCCAGCGGGAACGCCGCGGCCACGGGCACCGTGAGCGCTCCCTGCGTCGACGAGATCGCCCAGCGCGGCAAGGTCCTCGGCGTTCGGTCGCACCCACATCGACAGGCCCCCCGTACTCCGCCACGGTGGCGTCCGTGATCGAGCCGTGCCGACCGCCCTCCTTGAGGACCGCCAGCGTCGTGTCGAGCACGCCACCCACGAAGTCCGCGACCACGTCGACCCCGTCGGGCGCGAGCTCGCGCACGCGCTCAGCCAGCCCGTCGCCATACGTCACCGGCTCGGCGCCCAGGCCGCGCAGGAACTCGTGGTTGCGCCTCCGAAGCCGTCCCGATGACCCGCGCGCCCAGCGCCCGCGCGATCTGGACCGCGAGGATGCCGACGCCACCGGCGGCCGCGTGGATGAGGACCGTGTCGCCCTCCTTGGTGCCCGAGCCGGTGGAGCAGCTGGTATGCCGTGAGGCCGGCGAGCGGGAGGCCCGCCGCCTGGTTCCAGTCCAGTGACGGTGGGCTTGCGGGCGACCGTGCGAACCGGCGCGGTGACGAGCTCGGCGAAGGTGCCGCCGTGCACCCAGTCCTTGCGTGCGTAGGCGATGACCTCGTCCCCGGGCGCCCACTCGGGGGTGTCGAGACCGACAGCCTCGACCACTCCGGCGACGTCCCACCCCGGGATCGGCGGGGAACTCGACGTGCATCAGAGGTGCGAGGTAGCCCTTGACGACCTTCCAGTCGACCGGGTTGACCGAGGCGCTGCGGACCCGGATGAGCACCTCACCGGGACCCACCTTGGGGTCGGGCAGGTCGCTGAGCTCGAGGATGTCGGGGTCGCCGAACTGGGCGAACGTGATGGCCTTCATGGTCGGCGCAACCTGCACTGCCGCGGCGGTATTCCGGTCCTGAACGTGCGGCGGCGCCCGTCGCGCGATGGTCACGCGCCGCCCAGGGTGCACATCGCGCTGCGGGGATGGGCTATGATCGACCGGTCGCGACAGGCCTCCTCCGGCGAAATCCGCAGGTCGGACCGGTCGCGATCGCATGTCACAGCGCACCAGGCCAGATAGCTCAGTTGGTAGAGCGTCCGACTGAAAATCGGAAGGTCGGCGGTTCGACCCCGTCTCTGGCCACCACCCGAAGCCGCAGGTCATGTCTCCCTGACCTGCGGCTTTCTGTTTCACCGCTGCCGACAGCCGGCGCTTCGGCAGGATGCCTGTCCACCCGGGCGGATACGCGTTGATCTGCCCGGCTCGCAGGGTCTAGCCTCCGATGACCCCGACCAGCGAGAAAGGACCAGCCATGCCGAACGGCTTTCCCGCCGACGCAACGCGACCAGGCACCGTTGGTCCGGTCGACGCCAGCCAGGTCCCCCGCTTCGCCGGCCCGGCGACCTTCGCGCGGCTGCCCCGCATCGACGAGGTCGCCAGCGCCGACATCGCCGTCGTGGGCGTCCCCTTCGACAGCGGTGTGAGCTACCGGCCGGGTGCCCGGTTCGGCCCGTCCCACGTCCGCCAGGCCTCGCGCCTGCTCCGCCCGTACAACCCGGCCCTGGAGATCGAGCCGTTCGCCGTCCAGCAGGTCGTCGACGCGGGCGACATCGCCTGCAACCCGTTCGACATCGCATCGGCCATCACCGAGGTCGAGGCCGGGGCCAAGGCCCTGATGGCAGCAGGCCCCAAGCTGCTCACCATCGGCGGCGACCACACCATCGCCCTGCCCCTGCTGCGCGCGATGGCCGAACGCCACGGGCCGGTCGCCGTGCTGCATTTCGACGCTCACCTCGACACCTGGGACACCTACTTCGGCTCGCCCTACACCCACGGCACGCCGTTCCGCCGGGCGTCCGAGGAGGGCCTGATCGACCTGCACCACTCGATGCACGTCGGCATCCGTGGCCCGCTCTACTCCACCAGCGACCTGCCGGACACCGAGCGGCTCGGCTTCGCGACCCTCACCTGCGTCGAGGTCGAGCTCCAGGGCCTCAGCGCCGCCGTCGACCGGATGCGCGCCCGCCTCGGTGACGCGCCCGATCTACGTCTCGGTCGACATCGACGTCCTGGACCCCGCCCACGCGCCGGGCACCGGCACCCCCGAGGCCGGCGGCCTGACCTCTCGCGAGCTGCTCGCCATGCTCCGCGCGCTGGCCGACCTCGACGTGGTCTCCGCCGACATCGTCGAGGTCTCACCGGCATACGACCACGCGGAGCTCACCGGCATCGCCGCCTCCCATGTCGCCTACGAGCTGTTGTCCGTCATGGCCCACCAACGAAGGAGCTCCCATGTCCGTTGAAACCCCGCCGGTGGGCTCGGCTCGCATCGGGGGCGTCGAGGTCCGGTCCATCGACTACGTCCCCCTCAACGAGCGCCACGGCAAGGTCTGGAGCCAGGGTCCGCTCTGGTTCATGAGCAACGCGCAGATCGCGACCCTCGCCGTCGGCACGTTCTCGGTCATCGGCGGCGGCAACCTCCTGTGGTCGCTCATCGCCATCATCGCCGGTGCGCTGTTCGGCACGTTCTTCATGGCGTTCCACTCCGCGCAGGGCCCGCAGCTGGGGCTGCCGCAGATGATCCAGTCGCGTCCGCAGTTCGGCTACATGGGCGCGCTGCTGGTCTGGGCGTTCGCCTACCTGCAGTACGCCGGCTTCAACATCTTCAACACGATCCTGGCCGGCGACGCGCTCCACGCCACCGTCCACGGCCCGAGCAAGCTCTGGATCATCGTCGCCACCGTCGCTCGCGGCGGTCGTCGCGCTGATCGGCTACGACCTCATCCACGGCGTCGAGCGGTGGCTGACCCTCGGCTTCCTCATCATCTTCGGCGTGCTCACCATCGCGGTGTTCACGCTCGGCTACCCGGCCGGCTCCTTCGACCTCGGCGGGTTCAAGTGCGACGCCGTTCCTGATCCAGTTCGGCGCGGTCGCCGGCTACCAGATCAGCTGGGCGATCTACGTCTCCGACTACTCCCGCTACCTGCCCCCGAACGTCACGCGTCCGCAAGACCTTCCTGTGGACGTACTGGGGCTCGGCGCTCGGCGCCATCTGGCTGATGTGCCTGGGTGCCGCGCTGGCGTCGTGGGCCGGCGCCAAGTTCGACACCATCGCCTCGCTGGGCGGCGCCGGCGACCACGTGTTCAACCACTTCGGCGCCATCGCCCTCGTCTTCTCGACGCTCGGCCTGATCTCGGTCACCGCCCTGAACATGTATGGCGGGTCGCTCACCCTGATCAGCGCGATCGACTCGTTCGCCAAGGTCCGCCCGACGGCGACCGTCCGCATCGTCACCATCGTCGTGACCGCGGTGCTCTCGCTCGTGCCGGCCCTGCTGATCGGGGCCGACTTCCTGACGAACTTCGAGGACTTCCTGCTCCTGGTCCTCTACCTGTTCGTCCCGTGGACCGCGGTGAACCTGGTCGACTACTACATCGTCCGGCGCGGCCACTACGCCATCGCGGAGATCTTCAACCCGCGCGGCCTCTACGGCCGGTGGGGCTGGCGCGGTATCGCCGCCTACCTCCTCGGGTTCGCCGCGATGCTGCCGTTCCTGAGCACGAGCAAGTACACCGGGTTCGTCGCGAACGACCTCAAGGGAGCCGACATCTCGATGTTCATCGGCCTCCCGGTCGCCGGCATCCTCTACTTCGTCTTCTCCCGGTCGATCAACATCGAGGCCGAGACGGAGATCGCCAAGGCCGAGGCCGTCGAGCTCGAGAAGGCGGCGATGCACCACCAGCGTCCGGACTGATTCCCCGGCTGGAGATCCCGTTGTGGCGCCTGTGACTGGTGAGGCGTGGCATGCTATGTGGGGTTTGCGGCGTCCGCCGTCAACCGAACGCATCAAAGGTTCTTCGTATGCCGACCTGGTCCCGTGCCGTCCACACCTCCCTAGGCGTCGCCGCCCTGGTAGCCCTGGCCCAGCCGGGCGCGGTCGCTCCGCCCCAGTCCAGCGACCTCGCGGGGTCCGCTGACCTCGACGTGCCTCGCCGACGCCCGCCGCGCCGGTCAGCGGCGGCACGCGCAAGGTCAGCTACCACGGGGTGGGCCTCGACGTGCCCGCCGCCTGGCCGGTCGTCGACCTGCAGGCCGACCCGCACGCCTGCGTCCGGCTCGACCGGCCGGCCGTCTATCTCGGCGACCCTGCGTCGCAGCAGGACTGCCCCGCCCACCTCGTCGGTCACGCTGACACCGTCTGGCTGCACGGCACCACGCCGCCGAGCGGGTTCACCCCTGCAGCGCGCAGCGCCAAGGTCGGCGCACTCCCGGCCCAGGTGTCCAGCGACCCGGTCGGGCACGGCCGTCGGGTTCGCTTCACCCGCCAGAACGTCCAGCTCGACGCCTCCTGGGGCGCCGACACGCAACCGGTGGACGACGTCCTCGCCACGGCGACCCCGACATCGGGGCCCTCCACCACCGCACCGCACAACCGCACGGACAACGGCACCGCACCGTCGCCCACCCCCGCCGCATCGCCGGCGGCATACGGCGCTGCTTCCCCTGATCTGTCGTCCGCAGCCCTGACGGCGACCACCACCACGGTCTCCTCGACCTTCACCGGCATGGCCTTCGACACGTGCGCGGCGCCTTCGAGCACCACGATGCGCACCTGGCTCTCGTCGCCCTACCGCACCCTCGGCATCTACATCGGCGGGTCGATGCGCGCCTGCGGCGACGGCAACCTCACGTCGTCCTGGGTCAGCACGGTGAAGTCCATGGGGTGGGGCCTGGCGCCGATCTACGTCGGACCGCAGGCGCCGTGCGTCAACCAGGGCGGCCTCGCGACGTTCACCGCCGAGCAACGCGGCTGCCCAGGCGAAGGCCGACGCCGACGACGCCGCCAACCGGGCGACCTCCTTCGGGCTGGTCTGCGGGGACGCCGATCTACTACGACATGGAGGCCTACAACACCACCGCCTCCGGCTGCTCCTCGGCCGTCATGACGTTCATCTCGGCCTGGAGCAAGGAGCTGGCCGCGCGTGGCTACTCCTCCGGCGCCTACGGCAGCACCAGCTCGCTGATGACCGACATGTCCAAGGCGATGGGGACCAGCGGGTTCGTCGCCCCGAAGAACATCTGGTTCGCCGACTGGAACGGCCTGCAGACCTCCTCCGACTCGTACTTCTCCAGCGCCTACTGGACCAACCACCAGCGCCTGCACCAGTACAGCGGTGGCGTCAACGAGACCTGGGGCGGCACGACCATCAACATCGATGCCAACTGGTCCGACGCCCAGGTCGCCGGCGTCGCGGTGCCCGTGAGCTACGGGACCAACGTCGTCGGCCCCGGAAGTGCGGGCTTCGTCTTCACCGGCTCACATGAGCTACTGGCGTCCCAACGCTCCACAGGGTTTGAAGGGCATGGCGTACTGGACCCACTCCAGCGGCGGCAGCGAGTACAACGGCGCGACGTGGTCGTCGCCGCGGCTCACCGCGGGGCTCTACAACGTGCAGGCCTACATCCCCGGCACCGCCGCGACCGCGACCGCCCCGTACACCGTCCGGTACCCCGGCGGCACCGCCGTGAAGTCGGTCAACCAGCAGCCGATCAGCGGCTACACGAGCCTGGGCACCTACCTGGCCACCGCCGGGTCGTCGATCTCCGTCCACGTGGGCGACAACGACGGCAGCAGCACCACCACCCAGCTGGGCATCGACGCGATGAACTTCCAGCTGGTGGCGACCGCGCCGGGAGCCCCCACCGGGGTGAAGGCCACCAGCGGTAACACGAAGGCCACCGTCTCCTGGGGAGCGGCCCCGGCCAACGGCAGGCCCGTCACGTCCTACACGGTCAAGGCCTCACCAGGCGGGGCGAGCGTGACCGTGCCCGGCACGTCCACCTCGACCGCCGTCTCGGGGCTGACCAACGGCACGGCATACACGTTCACCGTGACCGCCACGAACGCCGTGGGCCCGGGCCCTGGCGCGACCTCGAACCGCGTCACCCCCAGCACGCCGCCCCACGACTGGAACAGTGACACGCACAACGACGTCCTGGCCCGCGACGGCTCCGGCAACCTCTGGCTCTACCCGGGCAACGGCACCGGCGGTTGGCTGACCCGCAGCCTGGTGGGCACGGGCTGGTCCGGCTTCACCGCCGTCGCCACCCCGGGCGACCTCAGCGGAGACGCCCACCCCGACGTCCTCGCCCTGGACGGCGCCGGCAACCTCTGGCTCTACCCGGGCAACGGCGCGGGAGCCTGGCTCCCCCGGCGCCAGGTGGGCAGCGGCTGGTGGGACATGACCGCGGTCGTCGCTCCCGGAGACTTCAACGGCGACGGACGCCCCGACGTCCTGGCTCGGGACCGCTGGGGCAACCTCTGGCTCTACCCCGGCAACGGCAGTGGGGGCTGGTTGACCCGCAGCAAGGTCGGCTCCGGCTGGAACGGCTTCACCATCGTGTCCCCAGGCGACTTCGACGGTGACGGACACGTCGATGTCCTGGCCCGCGACGGCTCCGGCAACCTCTGGCTCTACCCGGGCAACGGCACCGGTGGCTGGCTGCCACGCCGCCTGGTCGGCTCGGGCTGGAGCGGCTTCGTCTCGATCACGGGCACCGGCGACTTCGACGGCGACGGCCACCCGGACGTCCTCGCCCGAGACGGCGCCGGCACCCTCTGGCTCTACCCGGGCAACGGCACCGGCGGCTGGCTCCCCCGCCGACAGGTGGGCAGCGGCTGGTGGGGCATGACCGCCGTGCTCTGAGGCCTATGCGGCCCCGTCGGCACCCGGAACCACCGGGTGCACCTGGATCGACGGGCAGCCGGGGACGGACACGCGAAGCACCTGCGAGCGCGTCTGCCCCGGTGCGATGACCTGGAGAGCGCTGTATGTCGCGCACGACTGGGAACCGGACGGCACGTCGGTGCCCTCGACCAGTGCTGAGGCCGACGCGCCCGGTGGAACGACGACGGTCCGGGTGACATAGGTGCCGCCCAGGTAGCCGTTCGTCGTCCGGGTCGCCTGGATGGCCTGACGACCCTGGCTGTCCAGACCCGCGACGCCGGGGTAGCCGAAGAGGCTGCAGGCAGCGCGGGAGACGTTGCGGAAGACGAGGGCGACACCGACGTGGCCTGCCGCGGCCCGGCTCCGACCGACGGCCATCGTGAGGTCGCCGTTGGCACACCTGTGGCTCCCAGGCATCCCGTGGGAGCTCGTCGTTGCCGACGCGGAGGGGGCCGCCGAGGTCACCGCGGGAGCCGACGAGGTCGCGGAGGCCGACGGGCTGTGCGAGGCGGACGACGCGGACGAGGTCGACGCGTCCGAGGAGGCGCCGCCGGACGTGGACGCCGTCCCCGACGGCGAGGCGCTGCACGCCGTCAATGCCGCGCAGACGACCAGCGTCGAGCCCAACCAGGAAACAGCCGAGCCGGCCATCGGGTCCCTCTCACCTCAGACAATTCCAGCAGAACCATCCGCACTGTACCGGCCACCACCGCACCGGCTAGGGAGGTGGGCCGCAGGGGCCCGGACCTGCGTCAGCGTCCCTGCAGCAGCTCGACGACCGGTGCCAGCAGGGGCGCACTGTCGGCACTCGCGCAGACGTAGCTGACTCCGGTGACGTCTCGCCGGCGCTGCAGGGTGTCGGCCATGTGGCGCGCCGTCCCACGCAGCAGGCCGGCCGAGCCCGCGCTCTCGAGCCGCGCGAGCGTCACTCCCATCCGCGCCTCCAGCCACGGCGGGACGGTGTCCCCGACGACGGTGAGGTTCTGGTTGAGCACCACGTCGCGCGAGCTGCCGGCCGCCTCCTTGACGACCCGGCCCATCCGAGCGAGCTCCTGCTCGTCGGCATACGGCGAAGCCCCGAGGGCCACCACATCGGCGCTGCGACCGGCGAGCGCCAGCATGCGCGGACCGGAGGCAGCCACGGTCACCGGAACGCCGGGCACGCGCGCGCGGACCGCGGCAATGGTCCGTTCGAGGCGCCCGAGCCGCTCGGCGGGGGTGCCGAACGGTATGCCGAGTCGCTCGGCCTCGGCTCGTGCGTCCGGTCGGCCCGCGCCCAGGCCGGCCTCGACGCGACCGTCGGCGAGGAGCTCGAGGCTCGCGACCTCGGCCGCCACCAGTCCTGGGTCGCGCCAGGGGGTGGCGAGCACGTAAGGGCCGACGACGAGCCGGGTGGTCACCGCGGCCGCCGCGCTGCAGGCCAGGAGGGGTGCGGTGCCGTCGAGGTTGTCGGGGACCAGCAGCGAGTGGAAGCCCTGCTGCTCCACCCGTTGCGCCAGAGCGAGCCAGTCGGCCGCGGAGCGGACGGTGGCGACGAGGCCGAACCGAAACGGTGCGTTCATGCCTCCACCGTCGCCGGTGGCGAGCCTGCTGCCATCCCCCGAGGGAAGGCGAGCGCCCTACCCCGCAGGGAGTAGGCAGCTCGCGACGTCCGCCCTACTGAGTCCCCAGGGCGGCCGCCACCGGGTCGCCTCGGTACTCGTGCACCGACGCCAGGTTGGGCCGAGACGGATGGGCGCGCCCGGCCGGCCCGGCGGCATACGCCCTCAGCAGGTTGGTCAGCTCGCCTCCGACCACCTGCGCAGCCACGCCACTCCCGCCGGCCTCGGGGAGCGCGCGGATGAACCAGTTGGTCCCCGTCGCGAACACGCCCGCGCCGCTGCTCACCGTGTAGTACGCGCTGTCGGAGTAGCTCCCGACACCCCGGCAGCGGACCGGCGAGTGGGTGAGCACCTCGATCGTGGACGGAGTCGGCACCGCTGGGTTCACCCGGTCGTACTCCGGCCCGACGACGTGCGGCAGATGCAGGCCGCGACGCGCCGGGGTGTTCGCGAACAGCCAGCTCGACGGGTCGGTGATGACCAGGTCCGCATCCACGGGGTTGCACTCGTAGAACACCCCGGTCAGCGTGCTCTCGGGTCGCGGCACCGGCGGCTCGCGCCAGTCGACGGTCACCTCGCTGTTGTCGTGGCCGTAGAGCGGGTCGGAGAGGCGCTTGTAGCCGATCTCGAGCCGGTCGGGTCCGAACCGGCTGCTGCGCGAACCGGATGTGCCGGAACACCGCGTTCGACCCGAGGAACGCCACGTTGACCCCCGCGTCCCGAGCCCTGGTGACCGCCGTCCGCATCGCGCTCGACCAGTACTCGTCGTGGCTCAGCGTGACCACCGCCGCGGCTCCAGCGAGTAGGCCGGGGACCGCGTGCAGGTCGACGTCCGTGGCATACGCCAGGCACAGGCCGAGCCGTTCTGCGTGGGCCAGCGCGGGCAGGTCCTGCTGGACGAAGCCACCGGAGCCGTCGCCGTCATACGGCCGGTCGAACGAGACCGCCCTGCTGCGCCCCACGAAGTCCGTCTCGCCCCCGTCCCGTGATAGAGGCTGAACCCGCCCCAGGTGTTGTACGCCTGCCAGGTCGTGACGTCGTCCACCATCACGAGCCGTCCGTGCGTCTCCGGCGAGCGGATGGTCAGCGGCACGAACCGCTGCCCGGCACTGGAGTCGAGCCGGACGAGGTACGCGCCGGGCGGCCAGGTGCCCGTGGGCAGCGCGAGCGACGCGGGCCAGGTGGTGGCGACCGTGCGCGTCGGGGCCGGCCATCGGCGGCACCGGTCGCAGCACCGCCGGGGTGGGCGGAGACTGCCACACCTGCGCGGCGCCGACGGCGCCATACCAACCCATCCGGTATGCCGTGGCCGTGAAGGTGGGTGCCGCGCTCGACACATGCAGGCTCACCGGCTCGCCGGGCAGCACGCTCGTCCGGTCGGCCCAGCCCTCGAGGGCGTGCGGCGTGCCGGGGTGCGTGATCTGCCAGTGCGGCGCCGGGGAGAGTCCAGCCGTGGCGCGACCACACGTGTTCGCCGGTGAGCTGCCGACAGCTCGCCCGGGGATCGCTGCGCCCGCCTGCCGGGTCGGAGTCGACGGCGCGCGGTGAGGAGCGGACCCGGCGCAGGCCGCGAGGAGGCCGCCCACGAGTACAGCGGACATGGCGCACACGGCCCGCGACCCCCGCCCCCGCCGCCCGCGTCGTCCTGCCCCCGCAGTCCTCTCACTCCACGAGCGTAGATCGGCGAAACGCAGCGGCGAGCCGCAACCGCGCCGCTGGCTACTGTTGCCTCATGGCCAGCCGGACTCTCACGATGCCCCGGCAGCTGCCACCGCGCCTCGACCACTGGCGTCCATCTCGTCGGCGCCTGTCACCGAGCCAGTGGCGGTGGGTGGGGTCCGCCGCAGGAGCCGTCATCGCGGCCACCTCCTGGCTCTGCGCCGCCACCCCCAAGGAGTTCTCGAGCGTGTGGCCCGGGGTGGTCCCGTGGCGCTCGAACGGCGGCTCCCCATTGGCGGCGACCGCCCTGCTGGCCGCCGTCGGCGTGACGCTCTATGCGTGGTGGGCGCTGCGCGACTCCGGCGTCACCGTCGCGTGGCTGCGCGGGACCGCCGTGGCCTGGTTCGCGCCCCTGCTCGTGAGCGCGCCGCTGTTCAGTCGTGACATCTACTCGTATGCCGCGACCGGCCTCCAGCTCCAGGTCGGCCAGAACCCGTACCACGAAGGGGTCCGCCACCTCGCCTCACCGTGGGTCAGCTCTGTGTCGCGGGTCTGGCTGGACACCCCCGCGCCGTACGGGCCGCTGTTCATGGGGCTCGCCCGGTTCACGGCCGGCGTCTCGGACGGCCACCTGCTGGTCGCCCTCGCATTGTTGCGCCTCATGGCCGTCGCGAGTGTCGGGGTCATCGCGTGGGCCGTCCCCGCGATGGCCAGGAGTCTCGGGATCGATCCCGTGCGCGCCACGTGGCTGGCCGTCCTGACCCCTCTGACCGGAGCGCATCTCGTGGCAGGGGCCCACAACGACGCGCTGATGGTGGCGGGAATGGCGGCTGCCGTCGCGCTGGCGCTGCGCGGCCGGGGGATCTGGGCGTGCCTCGCACTCGCGGCGGCGATGGCAGTGAAGGTTCCCGCCGTCGTGGCCGTCCCCTTCGTCGCGCTCATCGTTGCCGGCGGCGGCGCGGGGCTCGCACGCGCTGGCGGCGCGGCCGTCTCGTGGCTGCGGCTGGTCGGGCGTGCCGTCCTGGTGGGTCTGGGGACGGTGGCCGCCTTCGTCGCCATGAGCCTGGCGAGCGGGCTCGGCTTCTCCTGGGTGGCAGCGCTCAGCACCCCCGGCGACAGCGTCCAGTGGACCTCGCTGCCGACGGGGCTCGGGATGGGAGTCGGCGCCCTCGGGACGCTCGTCGGCCACAACGTCGAGACGCCCGCCGTGTCAGCGCTGCGAACCGTCGCCCTGGTCGCGCTTGCCGTCATCCTCGTCATCCTCTGGCTGCGCGCGGTGCACCAGGCCCACGACGCCCTCGCCGTGGTGCGCTATGCCGGCCTGGCGATGGTCGCCGTGATCGTCCTGTCGCCCGCGTTCCACGGCTGGTACCTGTTCTGGGCGCTGCCCCTGCTGGCCGCCGCAGTGCAGTCGCGGCGCTGGACCTCGGCCCTCGCAGCGGTCTCGACGGTGATCTGCCTGTCAGTGCTGCCGGGGGGATTCAGTCTGGCGCTGGACACCTCCTGGGTCGGGGTGCCGCTGTGCTTCGTGGCCGCGTGGGTGCTCGTTGCTGCAGCGGTCCGATGGTGTCGGGCGTTCGCCTGGCGTGAGCTCTTCACCCTGGACGCCGAGTAGCTCACCGGCCGAGTCGCCGAGCCGCCGAGCCCCCAGGCCCGAGCCGGGGGGTCAGGCGTCCCGGCGCCGGAGCAGCACCGCGGCCACGGCAAGCACCACCGCGGCATACGCACAGAAGAGGCCGAAGCCCGCCCACGGGCTCAGCGCGGTCGGGTCGGGGTGCACCGTGGTGATGGCCTCGCCGACGGTGTTGGGCAGGTACTTGGTGATGGGGTCGGCCCAGGAGGACGGCAGGAAGCGCACGATGATCGGGATGACGAACAGCACGCCGAACAGCGTCGAGATCCCGGCTGCCGTGTTGCGCAGCAGAGCCCCGAGGCCGAGACCGAGGACGCCCACGACGGTGAGATAGAGGGCCGCCCCGATCACGGCGCGCAGGACGCCGGCATCGCCGAGACTGGCCTGGAGGTTCTTGCCCTTGAGGATCGACTGGCCGATGAGGAAGGCGCCCAGCACCGTGGGCACGGTGATGACCAGGGTCGTCATCGCGAACACGGCGACCTTCGCCCACAGGACCGGCAGGCGCGCGGGGACAGCTGCGAAGGTGGCCCGGATCATGCCCGTCGCGTACTCGCCCGTGATGAACAGGACCCCGAGCACCCCGATCGCCAGCTGCGCCAGGAAGATGCCGGCCAGGCTGCGCGTCGTCGGGTCGAACCTCGCTGCCTCGCCCGGGTCGTGCGGGGGCCAGTGGGAGACGGTCACCGTGGGAACCAGGACGGCAAGCCCGACGATGAACACGACTGCCGCGAGCAGGGAGAAGACCGTCGAGCGCAGCGAGCGCAGCTTGGTCCACTCGGACAGCAGGACCCGCGCCTGGGTGACGTTCTGGCGGGTGCCGCCGGAACGGGTGGCGGTCGCCGTGGCGGTGCTCATCGGTCGGCTCCAGTGGTCTCGAGGGGGCTGGCAGTGGGGTCGGGAGAGGCGGTGGCCGTGGTGGAGCCGTGGTACTCGACGGAGTCCTTGGTGAGGTCCATGAAGGCCTCCTCGAGTGAGGTCTGCTCTGCGGTGAGCTCGAGCAGCGTGACGCCCGCACCCGCCGCAGCCATGCCGATCTGGTCGGTGGTCAGGCCTGCGACCCGCAGGCCGTCGCTGCCGGTCGGCTCGAGCGCGACGTCAGGGCTGCCCAGGACCTGGGCGAGACGCGACACGTCCGTCGTGCGGACGCGCACGCGGTTACCCGATGACGCCGCGATGAAGTCAGCGACGCTGGTGTCGGCGATCAGCCGGCCCCGGCCGACGACGATGAGGTGCTCGGCCGTCTGGGCCATCTCGCTCATGAGGTGCGAGGAGACGAACACCGTGCGCCCCTCGGCGGCCAGCGACTTGAGCAGGTTGCGGATCCACCGGATGCCGTCGGGGTCCAGCCCGTTGACCGGCTCGTCGAGGATCAGCGTGTGCGGGTCGCCGAGCAGGGCCGATGCCAGCCCGAGCCGCTGTCCCATGCCGAGCGAGAAGCCACCGGCGCGTTTGCGGGCCACCTCGCCCAACCCGACCAGCTCGACGACCTCGGTCACCCGCCGCTTGGGGATGCCGGCGGTCTGAGCCAGCGCCAGGAGGTGGTTGAAGGCGCTTCGTCCGGTGTGGACCGAGCGCGCTTCGAGCAGGGCGCCGACCTCGCTGAGCGGCGCCGAGTGGTCGCGGTAGGCCTTGCCGTTGACGCGGACGGTGCCGGAGCTCGGGGCGTCCAGGCCGAGGATCATCCGCATCGTCGTCGACTTGCCTGCGCCGTTCGGGCCGAGGAAGCCGGTGACCACGCCGGGCTTGACGGTGAAGGTCAGGTCGTCGACGGCCGTCTTCGGGCCGTAGTGCTTGGTGAGACCGTGGGCCTCGATCATGAGCGTCTCTTCCGTCAGGTGGGGCGCGGTGCAGTGGCACCGGGCGCGGGTGACCGAGCCGGGCCCGAGAAGGATGGCGCAGGAGGCTGTGGGCAACCTGAGACCGCTCTGCAAGGACGCCGGCGGTCCGGGGCTCTCTCAGGAAGCGGTCAAAGGACGTTTGTCATACTGCGGACCCATGGCCACCGGTGCACCGTCCCGCGTCTCGACCTCCCTCGACCCCTCCGTCCTCCTGAGCAAGGTGCCGGAGGTGACCGTGCTCTTCTGGGTCACCAAGGTCCTCACCACCGGGATGGGTGAGACGGCGTCCGACTTCCTGGTGCGGCGGATCGACCCGTTCGTCGCTGTCGGGCTCGGGGCGGTGGCCTTCGTGGTCGCGATGGCACTGCAGCTGCGCGCCCGCCGCTACGTGCCTTGGACCTACTGGCTCGCGGTCTCCATGGTGAGCGTCTTCGGGACGATGGCTGCGGACGTGGTCCACATCGCCCTCGGGGTGCCGTATGCCGTGAGCACCGTCGTGTTCGCCGCCGTGCTCGCGGCGGTGTTCGTGGTCTGGTACCGCACCGAGGGGACCCTGTCGATCCACAGCATCCGCACCCGCAGGCGCGAGCTGTTCTACTGGCTGACGGTGCTCACGACCTTCGCCCTGGGCACCGCGGCCGGCGACCTGACGGCGTCGACGATGCACCTGGGCTACTTCGCGTCAGGCGTCCTGTTCGCCGTCGTCATCGCCGTGCCGGCCGTGGCGCACTGGCGGCTCCGGCTCAACGCCATCACGGCCTTCTGGTTCGCCTACATCGTCACCCGGCCGCTGGGCGCGTCGTTCGCGGACTGGCTCGGGGTGCCTGCCAGCCGCCGCGGCCTCGACCTCGGCACCGGTCCGGTGACGCTCACCCTGGCCCTGGTCATCGCGGTCCTCGTCGGATACCTGACGGTGACGCACTCGGACACCCCGCAGGAGGACGTTCTCACCCGGTGATGCGCGAGTCGGCCACGACGTAGGCGGATTGGGTGGACAGGTACCCACCGGCCGCCGCGCCCAGCGCGAGCCGTCGCCGCACCTCACGCATCAGGGCCTCGTTGCCCAGCTGCCGGACCGGCTCAGCCGTCTGGGTCTTGGCGTCGACATCGAGGCCGCAGGCCCGGGCCGTGTGCAGGACGATCTCGCGCACCGCCACGCCGAGGGTGGTGGCCAGCGACTGCAGCACGGACGGCTCGGGCCACCGCTGGAGCACCGGCTCCTCGAGGATGGTGTCCACGTCGGAGCGGTCGAGGCCCGAGCGCTCGATGAGCGCGTCCCGGCTCCAGCCCAGCAGGCCCATCTGTTCCTGCACGTACCTGCCCAGGCTGTTGGTCACCGAGTCCTCCGTTGTCCGCTGCGGCGATGTCGAGGTCACCATTCCACCGTCGCGATAGGGCGCAGTAGCGCCAGTTTGCCAAGCCTTGACCATTGACTCGGCCGTTCGGTCGAAAGGTCGTCGTCCTAACCGCCAGAGCCGAGCTCCCCCAGCACCTCGTCGGTATGCCGGCCAGGATCGACCGCGGGGGCGCCGGCCCGGCTGGGAGTGACCGAGAACCGGGGCGCGGCCGCAGGCTCCACGGGTGCACCGGGGCTGGAGGGGGCGGCATACGTGCCGCGCGCTGCGAGGTGGGCGTCGTCGGCCGCCTCCGCTGCGGAGAGCACCGGGGCGACGCAGGCGTCGCGCCCGCCGAAGATCTCGACCCACTCCGCGCGTGAGCGCTCGGCGAACGTCCGCTCGAACATCGCGCTGAGGCGGGGCCAGTGGCTTCGGTCGTGCTGAGCGCCCGCGGCTTCGTCCACCATCCCGAGGCCCTCCAGCAACCGGGCGTAGAAGACCGGCTCGATGGCTCCGACCGCCATGAAGCGGTCGTCGCTGGTGCGGTAGCACCGGTAGAACGGGGCCCCACCGTCGAAGAGGTTGCCGCCTCGCGGACCCGACCACAGCCCCGACGCCAGCATGGCCTGGTGCATCGCGGTCATGGAGGCCACGCCGTCGACGATCGCCGCGTCGACGACCTGACCTCGGCCGGTGAGACGAGCGGGCAGGAGGGCGGCGACGACGCCGAGAGCCAACAGCATGCCGCCCCCTCCGAAGTCGCCGAGCAGGTTGAGCGGCGGGACCGGGCGGCCGTCGGGTCCGGCGAAGGCCTCGAGGGCGCCGGTCACGGCGAGGTAGGTGATGTCATGGCCGGCCGACGCGGCATACGGGCCGTCCTGACCCCAACCGGTCATCCGGCCGTAGACCAGGCCGGGGTTGCGTGCCAGCACGACGTCGGGACCGAAGCCGAGGCGCTCGGCCACGCCCGGACGGAACCCCTCGATGAGCACGTCGGAGCGGTCGGCGAGCCGAAGGACGGCATCGCGGCCAGCTGGTGACTTGAGGTCGAGCACGACCGAGCGACGGCCCCGCAGCAGCACCCGGTGGGTGTCCAGCAGGTCCTCACCGGGCCGGTCGACCCGGACGACGTCGGCCCCGAGGTCGGCCAGCATCATCGCGGCGAACGGGCCGGGCCCGATCCCTCCGACCTCCAGGATGCGAACGCCCGACAAGGGCCCCGGATGAGCCGTTGGTCGGCGGTCGGGACGAGCGGCCGGCTGAGTCGTCATGGGCCGCAACGTACCGGGACGAGACGCCGCATGGCGCCGGGTGAGGCCCACTCTCGTGGGGCGGCTCGCCGGGCCCTGCTCTCCGGCGTCCGCCCCCGGTCAGATGGGCCGGCTCAGATGATGCCGGCCAGCAGTGCGCGGACCTCGGCCTCGCGGTAGCGCCGGTGACCGCCCAGCGTGCGGATCGAGTTGAGCTTGCCTGCCTTGGCCCAACGCGTCACCGTCTTGGGGTCGACCCGGAACAGCGAGGCCACCTCCGCGGGCGTCAACAGCTTCTCCACCTCGGTGGTCCGAGTAACCATGATCTCTCCTCGTGCTTGAACGTTCCTTAATAATCGGACAAGCACGTCGCAATGGGAACATTCCTAACGAGTCATCCCGTATGGCTCAGGGGGACTAGTCACGCGTCCAACAGGTGGGCAGGAATACCCTTCAGACATGGCGCGCGACCCGCGCCGCACCCCGCTAGCGCCCACCCAGCGCCCCACCCAGCGCCCCGAGCTCAAGGAGTCACCACCGTGACCACGTCCTCGTCCTCTCCCACCGACACCTCCCAGCACGAGCAGGTCGTCTTCTGCCACGACAAGACCACCGGCCTGCGCGCCATCATCGGCATCTACAGCACGGCGCTCGGCCCGGCCCTCGGTGGCACCCGGTTCTACCCGTACGCCAGCGAGGAGGCAGCGCTCAGCGACGTGCTGCGCCTGTCCAAGGGGATGGCCTACAAGAACGCCGTGGCCGGGCTCGACCTCGGCGGCGGCAAGGCCGTCATCATCGGCGACCCCGCTGACCGACAAGACCCCCGAGCTGCTCCGGGCCTACGGGCGCTTCGTCGAGAGCCTGGGTGGCCGCTACGTCACGGCCTGCGACGTGGGCACCTACGTCGCCGACATGGATGTCGTGAGCGAGACGACCCGGTTCGCGACCGGTCGCTCGGAGGCCAACGGCGGGGCCGGGGACTCCTCGGTGCTCACGGCATACGGCGTCTTCCAGGGCCAGCGCGCCTGCGCCCAGCACCTGTGGGGTGAGGCCACCCTCAAGGGCCGCACCGTGGGCATCGCCGGTGTCGGCAAGGTCGGGCGGATCCTCACCGGGCACCTGATCGAGGACGGTGCGACGGTGGTCGTGACCGACGTCAACCAGCAGGCCCTGGCGGCCCTCAAGGCCCACCACCCCCAGGTCGAGGTCGTCGCCGACACCCCCGCCCTGGTGGGCTCGGACCTCGACGTCTACGCCCCGTGCGCCCTGGGCGGCGCGCTGGACGAGGCGACGGTCGAGGCGCTGCGAGCCACCGTGGTCTGCGGGGGCGCCAACAACCAGCTGGTGGTGGAGGGCGAGGGTGGGACGGCGGACCGCCTCAAGGCGCGCGGAATCACCTACGCGCCGGACTTCCTGGTCAACGCCGGCGGCGTCATCCAGGTGAGCGACGAGCTCCACGGTTTCGACTTCGAGCGCGCCAAGAAGGGCGCGACCGCGATCTTCGACCACACGCTCGAGGTGCTCCAGACCGCGGACCGGCTCGGGATCACCCCCGCGGCCGCGGCCGACCACATCGCGGAGGAGCGGATGGCCGCGAAGCAGGCCGCCGGCATCTGGCTGCCCGCCCGCTGAGACGGGGGTCTCGTCACCAGAACTTGCCTCTCTCCTGTAGCGTGGGACCCACGACACATACACAATTCCCGGGACCGCTCCGTGGAGCCGAGACACCCTTGGTGGCTCGACCAGGCGATGCCGTCCCGGCAGACGCATGAGGGGGTCACGCCATGGGGCGCGGCCGGGCCAAAGCCAAGCAGACCAAGGTCGCTCGGGAGCTGAAGTACTTCTCCCCGAACACCGACTTGAGCGCGCTTGAGCGAGAACTGCACGGGTCCTCGTACGCAGAGCCGGAGCGAGTCTCCGACGACTCCGTAGGCGAGGACGAGTACGACGAATACGGGAAATGGGCCTCGGGTCAGCGATGACCTGAGGCAATGACCCTCAACCTCATGCGCGGGCCACGGCCCGTGTCGCACCTTCGCCTCCGCGTCATGGCGGCATGCCCGTTTGCGTGCATGCCGCCATGACGCCACCTAGCGGTGGCCGCAGCTCTCGCGCGTCGAGAGCGTGACGAGGTCGATCGACCCGCTCTCGCTCTCGGCATAGACCTCGTGGGAGTCGGCGATGATCGCCCGGGGGCGATGGCCCCACAGGTGCGCGACCACGAACGCGGCGGCGATGGCGGTCACGTCCCGCGTCTCCCCCAGGGGCAGCAGCGAGCGGGTCTCGCTGATCGCCTCGTGCTCTCCTGCGCGGAGGACGACGGCAACGAGCGGAGCCACGGCGGCGGCCGCCACGGCGACCGCGATGTTGTCCAAGTCGTCCGAGGCGACGGCGGCGAGCGCGCGGCATCGCCGCAGACCCAGCCGCTCGAGGACCTGCCGGTCCTCACCCTGGCCGACCACCACCGGGATGCCGAGGGTCCGGGCCAGCCTCAGCAAAGGTGCCCGGCCGTCACGCTCGACCCCCACCACAGGAATTCCTTGGGCACGGAGCTGCACGCAGAGGCGGATGCCGACCTGACCCATCCCCACGACGATGACGTGGTCACGGCGGGGGACGGACCGTCGTCCGACGATGGCCGCCAGCGGCGCCGAGACGAGCCGCTCCACGACGCCGGCAGTGAACAGCGCGCCGAACACGATGGTGAGGAGCATCGCCGTGCCGGCGAAGACGGAGTATGCCGTGCCCACGTGGTCCGCTGCCGGGCCGACGGTGGCGACCACCCTCGCCGCCTCGACGAACGCCTCCGGCAGGCTGCGCCCCGCGAGGAGCAGCCAGGTGACGTCCATGAGGAGCACTGCGACGAGGCCGGCGAGGCCGAGGGCGAGCAGCCTGCTGCCGGGCTGAAGATGCCGGATGTCGGGCACGGTCTGCCGCAGCCGGTTCCGCAGCCGGCGCCCCCGACCGACTCCCGCCTCCGGCACGAAGGTGAGGCCGGCGGCTCCGCGAACGACGTTCACCGTCCCCTCCTGGCGTGGGAAGCTCGCCAGCACCGCCGGGTCGAGACAGGGACCGACGAGGCTGGGGGCCGCCAGCGAGGCGGGTGAGATGACGCTCGCCTGAGGAAGGAAGGCCCTCAGCTGCTCGGCGATGGTCCGGTCGAAGATCGTGGCGACGAGCGGGAGGTGCTCGTCGAGGTGAGCCAGCGCGAGGGCATAGCGCAGGACCGACACGTCGTCGCGGATGAGGATCGCCGCGCCGGCGACTCCCCCGGCCACGACCTCGGCCAGCTGGGCATCGGTCGGCGCGACGAGGTGCACGACCGCGACGGGCGAGGGGTCGTCGAGCAGCGTCGCGCAGACGCGGCGGGCGACGGTCGTCTCGCCAAGCACCAGCACCGGGCCGGACGGGCCGGTCTCGCCTGATCGCGGTGACACCGCTCAGACGATAGTGGGCGCGCCGGAGGGTCTACGAGACGTCTCACCGGGGCCCGCGTGCCGTCAGGAGACGAGCGGGTCACCCCACAGGTGGCGGGTCAGCCGCATCGCCGACTCCTGCTGGTCCAGGTCCCGGCCGTCCCAGTCCTCGTAGCCGCCGAGCAGTCCCTCGTCGGTGGCATCGCGGACGACGGCGTGGGCCAGGCGCATCAGGGCCGGCTCGACCAGTCCCGCCCGCAGGATCCCCGGCGTCCGGACCTCACCGACCGTGACCAGGTGCGCGATCTGGGTTCGGTCGTCGACGGTGAGGTCGAGGCCGCTGAGGAGCCGTTGCTGAGCGGCTCGCAGGATGTTCGCCCGCACCAGCGGGTCCAGGATCTCCAGTGCCTGATGATGCAGCCTGTCCAAGGTCTCGAAGTCGGCCGTGGCGAGCACATAGCGGTACTCACGAACGTCGGCTCTCTCGACCGGTTCGACCACGGGCTGTTGACGGCGCCGGCCCGACGGGCGCAGCAGGCTCATGCTCTCGACGCTAGGCCGATGCGCGCGCGACCACTTCACCCAGAAGACGGGTGTGCCGTCCGTCAAGGGTATGAGGGCCGACCGTCAGTGGCCGCCGCCAAAGCTGTCGGGGCTGCTGGGGCCCCCCAACGCGTTGGTATACGACACGTGTCTCTCGACGGAGATATGCCAGGGCTGGGCAAAGGGGCTGTCGTCGATCTCCAGGCGTAACCCGGGCTCGGCCCCATCCCACCCGGCATACCCCCCGAAGCGCCCGAACGACGCCTCGGCGACGATCACCTCCTGCGCGAGCGTCAGCAGGACGGAGTCGGGGCAGGCCCGCAGGAACGCGCCGGGACTGCGACGCTCGCCGAGGACGAGCAGATGAGCGACCCGTCGCACGTCATCCGGGTTGGACCGGAGACCGGTGACCAGGCCCTCCTGCACCGCCCGCAGCACCGTCGCCCGCCGTGCGGGCGTCAGGCGGGCCAGCACCTCGACGTGGGCCTCCTCCAGCGCATCCAGAGGCGCGGTGCGCAGCAGGAACCGGTACTGCCGCACCGAGAGATCCTCGTGATCGACCTCCCACACAGCCCCACGCTAGACCCGGCCATGCGCCGCGGAAAGCCGTTCGGGCTGGCGAGCTTCAGCCGGCGGGGTGGTCACCGACGAGCTGGACCGCCCCGCCCTCGACGCCCTTGGCGCCGCGGACCACCTCGTGGCCCGCGAGGATCGGCGCGTCCTCGATCGCGGTGACCTCACCGACAGGCCAGCTCGGTATGCCGCGTGCCGCCAGGTGACGCGTGGCCGCGTCCACCTGGTCGGCCGGCAGCATGGCCACGAAGCCGACTCCCATGTTGAGGGTGCGCTCGAGGTCAGCGCGCGGGACGCTGCCCAGCGCGGCGATGGTGGAGAAGACCGGCGGGGGCGTCCAGGTCGCACGGTCGAGGCGGGCGAAGACCGAGGGCGGCAGGACGCGGGCGAGGTTGGCAGCCAGGCCGCCTCCGGTCACGTGCGACAGAGCGTGCACGTCGATGCCGTCGGCGCGGATGAGGTCGAGGAGGTCGGCGGCATAGACGCGGGTCGGCGTCAGCAGCTCCTGGCCGAGGCTTTGGCCGAACTCGGGGACCTCGCGATCCAGGGTCCAGCCGGCGGCGTCGACCACGCGCCGCACGAGCGAGTAGCCGTTGGAGTGCAGCCCGCTGGAGGCCAGCGCGAGCACCACGTCACCGGGGACCACCCGCTCGGGACCCAGCACGTCGGCATACTCGACCACGCCCGTGGCTGCTCCGGCCACGTCGTACTCGTCGGGAGCCAGCAGCCCCGGGTGCTCGGCCGTCTCGCCGCCGACGAGGGCGACCCGCGCAGCCTGGCACGCAGCGGCGATTCCGGAGACGATCGCCGCGATGCGTTCGGGCACCACCTTGCCGGTGGCGATGTAGTCGGTCATGAACAGCGGCTCGGCGCCGCAGACCACGATGTCGTCGACCACCATGCCCACGAGGTCGAACCCGATGGTGTCGTGCTGGTCCATGGCCTGGGCGATGGCCACCTTGGTGCCGACGCCGTCGGTCGAGGTGGCCAGCACCGGGCGCGTCATGCCGACGAGGGCAGAGGCGTCGAACAGGCCGGCGAACCCGCCAAGACCGCCCAGGACCTCCGGACGGGTGGCGCCACGCACCGACGCCTTCATCAGCTCGACGGCCCGGTCACCCGCCTCGACGTCGACGCCGGCGGAGGCATAGGTGATCGGTTCGCTCACGCGCGCCAGCCTAGCCGTCCTGGGAATCGCCGGACGGGCCCACCCGGCTCGCGGGATACTGCACGCAGCAGGGGCCGTTCGCACGCCAAAGGGGCCTGGCATGGGCAGCGAGTACCAGTACGACCTGTTGCGCACCTACCGCTACGTGCGGGCGGGGATCATCTTCCTCGTCGCGCTGCTCGGCACCTCGGTCTTCATCGAGGCCCGGGCTCACCACTTCTCGATCCAGCCCTCGATCAGCGCGTACTACTACACGCCGGTGAAACCGGTCTTCGTCGCTGCCCTCTGTGCCGTCGGGGTGCTGATGATCGTCTACCGAGGCAACACCAATGCCGAGGACGGCTTCCTCAACGCGTCGGGCTTCCTGGCCTTCGTCGTCGCGTTCGTGCCGACCCGGCCCGAGAACACCTGCGTCGTCAGCGACCTGCCGGGCGACACGGTCTCGGCGATCACCAACAACGTCTCGGCGTTGTTCATCCTCGCCGTGGCGGCGTTCGGGTTCACGATGCTCCTGGAGCGCGACCGGCCCGACCAGAACGCGCTGGCCACCAAGGGTGGCCGGACCTCCCTGGTCTTCTCGCTGCTCGCGTTCGTCGCGCTGGCCCTCTACTTCCTCGCGTGGCGAGACTCGTTCATCTGCCACGGTCATGACACGGCCGCCGTGATGCTGTTCGCCGGGATCGTGGTCGTGGTCGGCCTCAACGGCTGGGGGCTGGCGGACAAGCAGGCCGCGCAGACGCAGACCACCCCACGCGAGCACCTCTGGAACCGGTACTTCTACGGCTTCGTGCTCATGCTGGCCTCGATCGCCCTGGTCGTCGTTCTCGGACCGGTGACCCACGTCCTGCACCACTGGGTGTTCTGGCTGGAGGGAGCGCTGATCACGCAGTTCGGGACCTTCTGGGTCACGCAGACCGCAGAGCTCTGGAACGAGCCGAAGCGCGGTGCGCCGGTGAAGCCGCCCACGCCGCCGCTTGACAAGCCGGCGGAGAGGGCGGATCGTCCACCGGACTGAAGCGGTGCGGGGGGCGCACTACTTGCAGGGGGCACCAATGAAGGTTCGTTCATTGCTGGCAGCCATCGCTGGGATGGCTATCGCGGTCGGGATCCTGACCCCGACCACCGCTTGGGCCGTCAACCCAGGCTCGGTCACTCCGACCATCAACACCACTGCCGGGACTGCGTCATTCTCTTTCCACGCCGGCGCAGCCGGGTGGTACCGAGGCAGGATCACGGTCTCGTAAACGATGTACGACGGCCCGAGTGCCGCGGGCCCATGGGCGTACTACTACGGCGACTCCCACACGTGTTACAACTCAACCGGATGTTCGACAAGCAGCCAGGAAGGTTTTTGTAGCAACGGCTGGTACAAGTTGGTGGCGCACGCGAATGGTCCCGGCGGCAATGCCGAGAACAACGGAGCCACGGTGATCAAGTATGTCTGGGGAACGCTGACTGCAGCCGCGCCTCGAACAGCTCCGACCTCCCTGGAGACGAAGGTTCCGGCGTCCATCTCGTACGGATGCACGCTTAAATCGACACCGATCTAGCCGGGGAGCGCCGCATGAGTGACGTGTTCACCATCGACAACACGGACGGGATTCCCGATGGGAGGCTGCGCCCGGCGATGCAGCTGTGGTGGGGTCAGTTCCGCGGTCAAACCCTAGGCCTGATGACCGACGCGCACGGGCCGGTCCGAGACACCGTGGACCGGGCTGTGGTCTCCCACCTGTTTCGGATCGGGGCGGTATCCAAGTGTTTGTGCCAAGACGGCGCGGCGGAGGCCGCTGGCATCGACGTGGATCAGGACCTGACGTTCCTCTCGGAGGAGCTTGAGCCGCTCACCTGGGGTCAGGGCAGCATCCGGGTCGACGGCCAGGAGGTGGCAGCCGCCACCCTGACCCATCGCGGGTTGGAGTTCATCGCCGGGGCCGACTTCATCGCGAACCCGTTCCTTCTGGTCAGGCTCCAGGGCGGCTCCCCGCCCTGGCCAGCCCTGCGCACCGTGCCCGAACCGCCCTGGCCGTCCGAGCCGGACCGTAGCGCGCGACGGTGACCGGGGTCTTCACCATCGACGACACGGACGGGATTCCCGACGGGGAGCTGCGTCCCGCGATGCAGCTGTGGTGGGGTCAGTTCCGCGGCGAGACCCTAGGCCTCATGACCGACTCCCACGGGCCGGTCCCCGACACCGCGAACCGGGCCGTGGTCTCCCACCTCTTCCGCATCGGGGCGGTATTCGCGAGTTTGTGCCAAGACGGCGCGGCGGAGGCCGCTGGCATCAACGTGCACCAGCAGCTGACGTTACCTCTCGGACGAGCTGGAGCCGCTGACCTGGGGTCAGGGCAGCATCCGGGTCGACGGCCAGGAGGTGGCCGCGGCCACCCTGACCCATCGTGGGTTGGAGTTCATCGCCGGCGCGGACTTCATCAGGTACCCGTTCCTCCTGGTCAGACTCACGGGTGGCTCCCCGCCCTGGCCAGCCCTGCGCACCGTGCCCGAACCGCCATGGCCAGCCGATTGAGCCGCCGACCGAACGCGACTTCGTGCGCCTTACGCTTGCTGCCGGCCGGACGCTGAACGCCGTCGGTGACTGGGCGGCGCCAATGTCGCACGAAGCAGGCCGCGCACCGGCGCGCCTCAGGGGCGGCTGAGTGCGTCCGCGGCGCCGCCGCTGACGCCGAGCGAGACACCGTCGACGTCCAGCGGCAGGGTCTCGAAGAGGTTCTGACTCACGGGGCTCGTGTCGGGCACGCCGACCGGGTAGGTGCCGGTGAAGCACGCAGTACACAGCGCAGAGGCGGGCTGCTCCGTGGCCGCGATCATGCCCTCCTCGGAGATGTAGCCGAGCGAGTCGGCGCCGATCGAGGTGCAGACCTGCTCGACCCCGATCCCCGTCGCGATGAGCTCTGCGCGCGTCGCGAAGTCGATGCCGTAGAAGCAGGGCCAGCGCACGGGCGGCGAGGAGATGCGCACGTGCACCTCGGCCGCTCCGGCCTCGCGCAGCATCCGGACCAGCGCCCGCTGGGTGTTGCCGCGGACGATCGAGTCGTCGACCACGACGAGGCGCTTGCCCTTGATCACCTCGCGCAGGGGGTTGAGCTTGAGCCGTATGCCGAGCTGCCGGATCGTCTGCGAGGGCGCGATGAAGGTGCGCCCGACGTAGGAGTTCTTGACCAGGCCCTGCCCGTAGGGGATGCCGGACTCCTGGGCGAAGCCGATGGCGGCCGGGGTGCCCGACTCGGGAGTCGGCATCACCATGTCGGCCTCGACAGGATGCTCCCGAGCCAGCGCGCGACCCATCTCGACGCGAGACTCGTGCACCCCACGGCCGTTGATGGTCGTGTCGGGTCGGGCCAGGTAGACGTACTCGAAGACGCAGCCCTTGGGCTTGGCCTCCGCGAAGCGCTGCGAGCGCAGACCGTCCTCGTCGATGGCGATGAGCTCGCCCGGCTCGACCTCGCGGATCATGCTGGCGCCGACGATGTCGAGGGCCGCGGTCTCCGAGGCCACCACCCAGCCGCGCTCGAGGCGACCGAGGACCAACGGGCGGATCCCCTGCGGGTCGCGCGCGGCATACAGGGTGTGCTCGTCCATGAACACGAAGCAGAACGCGCCGCGCAGTCGGGGCAGCAGGTCGAGCGCCGCCGCCTCGAGGGAGCGGTCGGGGTCGTCGGCCAGCAACGCCGTCACGAGAGCGGTGTCGGTGGTGTTGCCGCGTCCGAGCTCACCGCCGGAGCTGCCGAAGCCGCCGGCCCGACGCTCGGCAACGAGCTCGCGCAGCTCGACGGAGTTGATGAGGTTGCCGTTGTGGGCCAGGGCCACCGTCGACTCGGCGTGGCCACCGAGGGTCGGCTGGGCGTTCTCCCAGGTCGAGGCCCCCGTCGTGGAGTAGCGCGTGTGACCCACGGCAAGGTGGCCGCGCAGGCTCGCCAGAGACCGCTCGTCGAACACCTGGGACACCAGCCCCATGTCCTTGTAGACGAGGATGCTGCGGCCGTCGGACGTGGCGATGCCCGCCGACTCCTGGCCGCGGTGCTGCAAGGCGTAGAGGCCGTAGTAGGCCAGCTTGGCGACATCCTCGCCAGGGGCCCACACGCCGAAGACCCCGCAGGCGTCCTGCGGGCCCTTCTCGCCGGGAAGGAGGTCGTGAGAGAGCCGTCCGTCGCCACGTGCCACGGCGCTAGTCTCCCACAGCCGTCAGCGCCGCCGGTCCAGCAGCACGGCCACGACCGCGGCAAGCAGCCCGAAGACGCAGGCGCCCAGAACGCCGAGGAACAGCACCGTCGTGCTTGAGGTGTACGCCCGGCCGAAGCTGTCCTGCGTGCCGCCGCTGTAGCCGACCGCGGACCCGATGATGAAGCCGAGGATGGCTCCGGTCGAGATGAAGGCCGGGAAGTTGGGATAGCGGTGAGGCTCGGGCACGGGTCCACGCTACCGGCGTCACCACCTTGTAATGCCCGAGGGTGGACCCATCCATCAGCGGACGGAGTACGAATGGTGAGTATGAGCGCACCCAGGTGGACCCGGCCCTGGCCGTTTGCCCTCAGCGGGCTGCTGGCCGCTGCCGCCGGCATGGGCCTGGGGCACCTCGTGGCTGCCCTGGTGGGCCCGGCGGCGTCGCCCGTGCTCGCGGTCGGCTCGACGGTCATCGACTCCACCCCCACCCCCGTGAAGGAGTGGGCCATCGCGCACTTCGGCACCAACGACAAGCCGGTGCTGCTCACGACTGTCGCCGTGGTGACCGCCCTCGCGGCAGCAGGCATCGGGCTCGTCGCGCGGCGCCGGCCGACGGTGGGGCTCGTGCTCCTGGTCGCACTTGCCGGCCTGGCCGGGCTGGCGGCGATGTCGCGGCCCGCCTCGAACCCCCCGGACCTGCTGCCGTCGCTCGTCGCGGCCGTGACCGGTGCGGTCACCCTCACGTGGCTCCGCGGGCGGCTCGTCACGGTCGACGACCGGCCCCCGGTTCGGCGCCCGGCGGACGAGGCGAGCGAGTCGCCCCTGGACCACACGGCATACGCACTGGGTGCCTCGGGCACCCCGGCCCGCCGCACGTTCCTACTCGGTGCTGCCGGGGTGACGGCGGGCGCCGCCGCCGCCGGGGCCATTGGGCAGAGCCTGGCCGCGCCGCCCGCTCTGCCCGTGAGCTTCACGCTGCCCAAGCCCGTCACGCCGGCGCCGCCCCTGCCGGCGGGCATCGAGGGCAAGGTCAAGGGCGTCAGCCCGTTCCGCACCCCCGTGGGCGACTTCTACCGCGTCGACACCGCCCTGGTGATACCGCGCGTGGACGTCTCCTCCTGGCAGCTGCATATCGACGGTGACGTCGGCCAGCCCGTGACGCTCAGCTTCAAGCAGCTGCTCGCGATGCCGATGGTGGAGCACGACATCACGCTCAACTGCGTGAGCAACGAGGTCGGCGGTCCCTACATCAGCTCCGCCCGGTGGCTGGGGGTGCGGACGCGCGACCTGCTGGCCCTGGCGAAGGTGAAGCCCGGCACCGAGCAGATCCTCAGCGAGTCGGTGGACGGCATGACCATCTCGACACCCATCGAGGCTCTGACCGACGACCGGGACGCGATCATCGCCGTCGCCATGGACGGCAAGCCACTGCCGGCCGAGCACGGCTTCCCGGCGCGCATGGTGACGCCGGGTCTCTACGGCTACGTCGGCGCCACGAAGTGGGTCACCCGCCTCACGGCGACGACGTATGCCGCTCGGCAGGCGTACTGGACCGAGCGCGGCTGGGCGGAGAAGGCGAACGTGAAGACCCAGTCGCGCATCGACACGCCCTTGGGACTGCGCACGTACGCCCACGGCAGGATCGCGGTCGGCGGAGTCGCGTGGGCGCAGGGCCGCGGCATCAAGGCCGTCGAGGTGCGCGTGGACCAGGGGCCATGGCAGCCGGCCACGCTCGGCCCCGACGGCGGAACCGACTACTGGCGCCAGTGGTACCTGCCCTGGGACGCGTCTCCGGGCCGGCACACCGCTCACCGTGCGCGCCACCGACGGCACGGGCGCGACCCAGACCGACGCGGTCGCAGACCCGTACCCCAGCGGCGCCACCGGATACCACTCCGTCGTGGTCATCGTCTCCTGACGGTCGAGGGCCCACCGCCCCCCGAAGGGCGGTGCGAATCAGGGCAATCCGATCGGAGGGCTGCGTCGAAGTACAGGTGTCAGCACGTCCCACCCAAGGAGCGACACCATGCGACTCGCACGACGTAGCACTATTGCTGCCCTCACCCTCGCCCTGCCGCTCGGCCTGGCTGCCTGTGGCGGTTCCGGCTCGGCCAGCACCGACTCGATGTCATCCACGTCCTCGACCTCGGCCAGCAGCATGCCCAGCACGAGCACGACGGCTGCGATGTCCGACACCCCGTTCGGCGCCGGCTGCGCGGCCGTGCCGAAGGACGGCAAGGGCTCGTTCTCGGGGATGGCGACCGACCCGGTGGCCACGGCCGCGAGCAACAACCCCGTGCTGAGCCAGCTCGTGGGCGCCGTCAAGGCGGCCGGCCTGGTCAGCACCCTCAACAGCGCCAAGGACATCACGGTCTTCGCGCCGACCAACTCCGCCTTCGCGGCACTGCCCAAGGCAACCCTGAACGCGGCGATGAAGGACCCGAAGGGTCTGCTGACCAAGGTGCTCACCAACCACGTCGTCGCCGGGCGGCTGACGCCGGCCCAGCTGGCGGGTGACCACAAGACGCTTGCCGGGACGACGATCACGGTGACCGGCTCGGGCGTGGCGTTCAAGGTGGGTCAGGCGAACGTCGTGTGCGGCAACGTGCAGACGGCGAACGCCACGGTCTACATCATCGACAGCGTTCTGCTCCCGAAGTAAAGACTGCCGACGGATCGTTCCGGAGAATCAGCGATGATAGTTCCCATGCCAGCGACTCCCCCAGGTTCAGCGCCGTCCGCGCCCTCCTGGGGGGCCGCTGGCGCGGGCCACGGGCAGGCCGACCTCGCCGAGCTGCTGCGGGCCAGTGCCCGCGGTGACGAGGCCGCGTTCGCCGACCTCTACGACGCCGTCTCGGCGCGCGTCTACGGGCTGGTGCTTCGTGTGCTGCGCGACCCCGCGCAGTCGGAGGAGGTGGCCCAGGAGGTCTTCCTCGACATCTGGCGCACGAGTGCTCGCTTCGACGCGAACCTGGGCAGCCCCTTGGCCTGGATGCTCACCATCGCCCACCGCAAGGCCGTCGACCGGGTCCGCTCGGCGCAGTCGGCCAGCGACCGCGACGACGCCTACAGCAGCCGCAACCAGGACCGCGAGTTCGACGTGACAGCCGAGACGGTCGAGCGGCGCCTGGACGCCCAGCGGGTGCGACACGCACTCGACTCCCTGACCGAGACCCAACGCGGCGCCGTCGAGCTCGCCTATCTCGGCGGCTACACCCACACCGAGGTCGCCGGACTGCTGGGAGTGCCCCTGGGCACCGCCAAGACCCGCATCCGCGACGGCTTGATCCGACTGAGAGACACCCTGGGGGTGAACCCATGAGCGCCGACATCCACGGACTGTCCGGTGCCTATGCCGTCGACGCGCTCGACAGCGACGAGCGGGCGGCGTTCGAGGAGCACCTGGCCCAGTGCCCCGAGTGCCAGGCCGAGGTGACCAGCCTGCGCGAGGCTGCCACGCAGCTCGCGACGACCACCGAGACGCAGCCACCCGCCTCTCTGCGCAGCGCCGTCCTCGTCGGCATCACGACGATCCGGCCGCTGCCTCCTCTGGACCCGCCAGCGGCCACCTCTGCACCTGACGCGATGACAGCTGTGTCCGAGCCCGCCGACACTGGCGACTCGGTCGTCGTGCCCCTACGTCCGCGCCGACGCGTGCCGTGGCTGCTCGCGGCCGCCGCCGCTGTGCTGGTGGGCATCGGTGGCCTCGCCTGGAGCCCGTGGAGCCACAACGCTGGGTCTCAGCTCACGGCCACCGAGCAGGTCCTGCGCTCGGACGACGCCCAACGCCAGGAGAAGACCATCGACGGCGCGCACGCCACGATCGTGCGCAGCGCCTCGCTCGGCCAGGCGGTGCTCATCGCCGACAAGATGCCCGACGCGCCGACCGGCAAGGACTACCAGCTGTGGCTCGAGATCCCCGGCCAGGGGATGGTGTCGGCCGGGCTCATGCCGCGCGACGCCAAGCAGCCGGTGACGGTCCTGCTCAAGGGTGATGCCCGCAAGGCCATCGGAGCCGGCATCACGGTCGAGCCGGCAGGGGGGTCCCCCAAGCCGACGACCCAGCCGATCGCACTGTTCATGTTCACCTGACCCGGCCGTTCCAGCGGTCCCGGTGACGACCTTCCGTGAGGGAAGACCCGCCTCCCGTCTCAGCGCCAGTCGCCGAGGCGGGAGGCGACGTCGTCCAGCACGCTCTCGCTCCCGGCATACGGGCCCTCGTCGCGCGGCCAGTGGGTCACCACGTCGGTGAAGCCGAGGCCGGTCGCGCGGCCGACCATCTCCTCGAACAACGCGGCGCTCTCCAGAGAGAAGCGTGGTGAGCCGTCGAGCGACAGGTAGCGCCGGAGCGGCTCGGTGCGCGTGGCGGCCGCCTCAGCCTCGTCGAGCGCCCCGGTCAGCTGCTGGATCCCTGACCACCACTCCTCGAGCGTGTCGCCACCGCGTCCATAGGTCACCCACCCCTGCCCGTATGCCGCCGCGAGACGCAGCGCGCGCGGCCCGTTGGCCGCGACGACGAACGGCGGGCGCGGGCGCTGGAGGGAGCCGGGCAAGGTCCGGGCGTCGCGGGTCTCGTAGTGGGCACCGGCATGGTCGACGTGGTCCTCGCGGAACAGTCGATCCAGCACCTCGACGAACTCGTGGAACCGGTCGACGCGCTCCTTGAGCGGCAGGTCGTCCCCGAGGATCCTCGCGTCCAGGTCGCCACCCGTGCCGAGGCCGCAGAGCAGCCGGCCGCCCGAGATGTCGTCGACGGTCATCAGCTCACGGAAGAACAGGTAGGGGTGCCGGTAGTTCGGCGAGCTGACGAAGGTGCCCAGCTGGATCCGTGTCGTCTCCGTGGCGGCGGCCGTCAGAGTGGGCAGCGCGCCGAACCACGGTGAGTCGGGCAGACCCGCCCAGACCAGGTGGTCGTAGGTCCAGGCGTGGTCGAAGCCGAGCTCCTCGGCGCGCCGCCACCTCGGCGCAGCCTCACGCCACCGGTGCTCGGGCAGGATCGTGATTCCGAAACGCATGGGCGCGAGCGTATGCCGCCCTCCACCCCCCCAGCGCAAAACGGCAGTTGCGTGCCGAAACGGTAGGTATGAACTGCCGTTTCGGCACGCAACTGCCGTTTCGCGGCACCACCACGGTGACGGGTCAGCGTGCGCGGGCGTCGGACGTCTCGGATGCCGCGTCGTCGAGGGCCTCAGCATGGTGACAGGCGGCCAGCTGAGCCCCGACCGGACGAAGCACCGGCCGCTCCCGCGCACAGATCTCGGTGGCCAGCGGGCAACGCGACCGGAACGCGCACCCCTCCTCGGCGGGCGCCTGCCAGGGCCGCTCGGCCGTCGCAGGAGGTGTGCCGCCCAACCGCGGGACGGCATCGCGCAATGTGCGCGTATAGGGATGTCGCGGGGTGGACAGCAGCACGCGAGTCGGGCCGGACTCGACGACCCGACCCGCGAACATCACGTGCGCCGTGCCGCACAGTCGCTGGACGACCGCCAGGTTGTGCGTGATGAGCAGCATGCCGAGCTGGTGCTCGTCGCGCAGGCGGTCCAGCAGGTCGAGGATGCGCGCCTGCACCGTCACGTCCAGCGCGCTCGTGGGCTCGTCGAGGATGAGCACCTTCGGCCGAACGGCAAGGGCCCTCGCGATGATGACGCGCTGCCGCTGCCCACCAGAGAGCTCGTGCGGAAACCGTTGCGCCAAAGCAGGATCGAGCCCGACATCGGTCAGCAGATCGGCCACGGCGCCGGCGCGTCTGTCCTTCCCGACGCGGCCGGTCACCGAGAGCGCCTCCACGATCGAGGCACGCACACTCATCCGCGGGTCGAGCGCCTCGTTCCCGTCCTGGAACACGGGCTGGACCTGGGCGCGGAACTCGCGCCGACCGCCCCGGCCGAGCCGGCCCACCGCAGCGCCACGGAAGAGCACCTCACCCTCGTCCGGCTCGAGCAGCCCCAGCAGGATGCGCGCCAGGGTCGTCTTGCCCGACCCGCTCTCGCCGATGATGCCGATACCGCCCGGTGCGTCGGGGATCTCTAGGCTCACGTCGGTGACGGCCTGCACGGCGCCGAAACGCCTGGTCGCCTGACGGACCGACAGCAGTGCCTGGGCGCCCGCATCGGACGGCATCTCGGTCATGACGTGCTCTCCAATCGAGGTACGGCTGCCAGCAGCTCGCGGGTGTAGCCCTCGGAGGGGTCAGCGAAGAGCTCTCGGGTCGGCCCCGACTCGACGACGTCGCCGTTGCGCATCACGACCACCCGGTCGGCGACGGTCGACACCAGCGCGAGGTCGTGGGAGACGAGCAGCAGCGCCAGCCCGCGCTCGACCCTGAGCCGGTGCAGAAGTCCCATGATCTCGGCCTGCACGGTCACGTCCAGCGCACTCGTCGGCTCGTCCGCGGCGATGACCTCGGCGCCGAGCGCCAGCGCCAACGCGATGCCGAACCGCTGCGCCTGGCCACCGGACACCTCGTGCGGGTAGCGGCTCAGGATCGCTTCGGGCAGCTGCGACACCAGCCAGCGCTGCCCGTGCCCGGCGGGGAGCCTCCGACCGAGACACCCCATGGAGCATCAGCGTGCGGCGCAACAGGTTGCCGAGGCGCATGGTCGGGTTGAGGGAGCCCTGTGGGCTCTGCATGACGAGGGCGATGCGCACCCCACGTATGCCGCGCAGCTGCGCCGGCTTTGCGGTGAGGACGTCGACGCCGCAGACCCGAGCCGAGCCGGTGATGGTGGCGCCCACCGGGCCGAGCAGACCCAGCATCGCCATGAGTGCGGTCGTCTTCCCGGAGCCGCTCTCGCCTACCAGAGCCACGCACTCGCCCCGGTGCATCACCAGTTCGCTGAGCCCGGAGATCTGCCGGCCCCCAACCACGACCCGCAGGTCACGCACCTCGACCAAGGGGTCGTCGGGGCGGTCCGCGCGGTCCGCGGGCGGCATACCCGGCGCCGGCACTGCGGCGGCACTCATCGCACACCTCGACGGGGGTCGAGTGCGGAGCGGACCGCCTCGCCGAGCACGTTGAAGCCGAAGGCGGTCAGCAGGATCGCCAGCCCCGGGAAGGTCACGACCCACCAGTCCGTCGTGAACAGCGACTGACCCTGCTCGACCATGAGTCCCCACTCGCTCGTCGGTTCCTGGGCACCGAGCCCCAGGTAGGACAGCGCCGCGGCAGTGAGGATGACCCCACCGGCGTCGAGCGACAGCTGCACCAGCACGGGGGTCAGCGAGTTGGGCAGGACGTGCCGCACCACCAGTCGCGCCGGCGAGACGCCCAGACATCGGGCGGCCTCGACATAGCCGCGCGACCGGATCGACGAGGCCAGCGAGACGGTCAGCCGGGTGTACCAGGGCCACCACGTCACCGCGATCGCGATGATCGCCGTGCCCAGCCCCGCGTGGAGGACCACGGCGAGCGCCAGCGACAGGAGGAGCGCCGGGAACGCCAGGAAGATGTCCGTGATCCGCAGGATGGCGTCACGCACCAGCCCACCGGCATACCCGGCCGTCACTCCGAGCAGGACGCCCACTGTGGCCGCGATGGCGAGCACCGCCACGACGATGGTCAGAGAGGTCCGCGCGCCGTAGAGCACCCGCGAGAACACGTCGCGACCCACGAGGTCGGTGCCCATCCAGTGCGCGCCGCTCGGCCCGAGCAGCGACTGCGCCGGGTGCGCGGCGCTCGTCCCGTCGTCGGGATAGGGCGCGAGCCACGGCGCGAACACCGCTGCCATGACGACGATGGCGAGGATCACCAGGCCGACCCAGGCCAGGACGTCGGCGCGGACCAGACGGCCGAGCCGAGAGGCGCCGACCACGCGCGCCAGACGGGAAGGGCGAGGAACCGGCGCCTGCGAACGCGATATCCAGCTGGGTCATGACAGCCTCACCCTCGGGTCGACGACCGACTGCAGCAGGTCGACGACCAGGTTGACGACGACATAGGTGCCCGCGACGAACAGCGTGACGCCTGCGATGGCGGGAGTGTCCGAGGAGCGGATGGCGTCGACCGCGTAGCTGCCGAGGCCCGGCCAGTTGAACACCGCCTCGACGACGAACATGTTGACGATCGAGTACGCGAAGACCAGGGCCAGCACCGCGAGCACCGGGTTCAGCGCAGGCCGCAACGAGAACCGCACGAGGACCGACCGCTCCGAGAACCCGAGGCTGCGCTCCATCCGGGTGTGGTCCTGCGTGACCTCCTCGATCAGGGCGGCGCGGGTCAGCTGGGCGACCACCCCGGTCGGGTAGGCAGCGACGACGATCGCCGGCAGCACGAGGTGCCCGAGCACGCTCGTGACGATCGGCCAGTTCCCAGTGAGCAGCGCGTCGACGAGCGTGAGGTTCGTGTAGACGTGCAGCGGCGAGGTCTGGTCCAGCGAGCTGGTGTACTCACCAGCCACCGGGAACCAGCCGAGCCGCGTCGCGAAGACCTCCTGCAGCAGCAGCGCGAACCAGAACGTCGGCACCGACACGGCCAGCATGCTGCCGAGCCGGATCGCGACGTCACCGGGCCGGCGCCGGTACCGCGTCGCCACCACGCCCGCCGGAATCCCGACGAGCACGGCGGCGACCAGCGCGACGCCGACGAGCTCGAGCGAGGCCGGGAACGCGGTCGCCAGGTCGTGCGTCACCGCTTGGTGCGTGTGCAGGCTCACCCCGAGGTCGCCCCGGACGAGCGCCTGCACGTAGCGCCAGAGCTGGACCGGCAGCGACTGGTCGAGCCCGAGCTGCCGCCTCACCTCCGCCAGCTGCTCGGGGCTGGCCTTGGGCCCGGCCACCGCGACCGCGGGGTCACCCGGCACGACCCGCTGGATCAGGAAGGTCAGCACCATGACCCCGACGACCACCCCGAGAGCCTGGGCGACGCGCCGGACCAGGTAGCGGACCATCGTTCAGCTCGCGGCGGACAGGTCGTGGACGAAGACGACGTCCGGGTAGGCCGGGTTGTCGACGTAGCCCTTGACCGACGACAGGTAGGCCCGCTGGTAGCTCTCGACGATGAGCGGCGCGATGGTGGCGCGCGTCTGCACCAGGTCAGTCTCCAGCTGCTGGTACTTCGTCTGCGCCTGGGCCGGGTCGGTCGCCGTCAGCGCCGGCATCCCGTCGATCGTGGCGTCCACGGACTTGTCGGTGAGGTAGGTCATGTTGAAGTACGGCGGGTTCGCGCTGTGGAACAGGTTGGTGAACCAGGAGAACGGGTCCGCGTAGTCCGGGTACCAGTACATGACGAAGATGTCCTGGTGCTTGCTGGCGTCGGCCGACTTGGCCTGGTCCCACTGCGCGCTCCACTGCTGCGGCTTCGCCTCGAGGTGGACGCCGAGCTGGCTCAGCGCCGAGGTCAGCAGCGTGACGAACAGCTGCTGGTCGTCGTCGCCCTGGGCATAGGTGAGGGAGAGCGTCAGCGGCTTGCCCCCGGACCGTAGCCGGCCTGCGCGAGCAGCTGCCGCGCCTTGGCGAGGTCCTCGTGCAGCGTCAGGCTGCTGTCATAGCCGAGCAGGCCCTCGGGGACGACGCCGCTCGCCGCGACTCCCGCTCCCTTGAGCGCGCCGACCAGGCCGTCGACGTCGATGGCCGACTGCACCGCCTGGCGCACGCGCGGGTCGGCCATGGGGCCGTTCGCCGTGTTGAAGAGCGCGAGCAGGTTCTGGAACGACGCCGTGCTGGAGGTCTTCAGCCCGGTGTCTCTGGAGGCCTGCTTGAACAGCTGGGGGTTCATCCGGTCGACGAACGTCACCTGTTGGCGCTGCAGCAGCTGCGAGGCCGTCGTCACCTCCGAGGTCACCCGGTACTCCACCGCGCGGTAGCTTGTCGGCCTTCCAGCCGCCCCAGTAGTCCTTGAAGGCGCTGAGCCGCAGCTCCACCTCTTGTCCCTTGGTCCACGACGCCACGGTGTACGGACCGCTGCCCGCGTCGTGACCGGTCGAGAGCCACGTCTTGAGGTCCGCGCTCCCGGCGGCCTTGGTGTCATAGATGTATGCCGCGTAGTCCGAGCTCGCCACCAGGTCGAGCGGGGCGGCGTACTTGAGGTGGAACACCAGCGTCGTCGGGTCGGCCGCGTCCATGGAGCCGACCGAGTCCCAGATGTAGGCGGGGCCGCCCTTGAGTGCGATGGTGCGCTGGATGGCCGCCTGGGCGGCGGCCGCGTCGAGCGGCCTGCCGGTGTGGAACTTGACGCCCGGCCGAAGGTGGAAGGTCCAGGTCTTGCCGTCCCCACTGTGCTCCCACGAGGTGGCGAGGCGGGGCACCACCTTCTTGGTGGTCGGGTCGTACTTGGTGAGCGACTCGTAGATGTTCTCCATCGCGATGAGCTCGTTGGAGTACGAGGTGGCGGGGTCCCAGTCGGTCACCACGTTGAGGTGGTAGGAGTAGACGAACGTCTTGTCGCCTGCGGCGGCGGTGCCACTCGAGGTGCCCGCGCCGCGCACGGCGCCGCCAGCACACCCCGCGAGCGCGAGGGCGGCGCTCAGCGCGATGGGGATGAGTCTGCGGTTCATGGTTCCTCCGGTTGCTTTGTGTAGAGGGGAGCTCAGAGCCAGCCGAGAGGACCGGCGGCCTTGACCTGGATGCGGACTGCGGGCTCGGGCAGGTCAGGACAGCGGGACCTCACTGACCTCGACGATCTCCACACCGTCGGGGGCGGCACCGGCCTGGACGGCGCGAGCGGGAGGCCATCTCGCAGGCCTCCTCGATGGCCTTGCGGCGACCCTCGCCGGCGGGGGCGATGGCCTCCAGCGGCCACTGACCAGCGCGATCGCGGCGCCGACGGCGTTGGCGATGCTGCCGTGGTGCGGCCGCAGGACCTCGGTGACCCCGTCGATGCGGTCGGGCAGCGACGAACGCGCCACCGCCGACCGCGACCAGTGGAAGGGTCGCCTTGCCGAGACTGACCTGGTCGACGGCCTCGAGGACGCGCTCGTCGGCAGTCGCGAGAGCGGCCTGCAGGAGCCTACGAGTCGCCTGCGGCCAGCCACTGGGGTCGACCGAGCCCACCGAGCCGCGCCCGTCGACCAGGGCGGCGTCGGTGATGGTCGCGCGTCGAGCCGCCGAAGGCCAGGCCCTCGGTGGCGATGCGGAGCGCGACCGACTCCGGCCCGACCTGCGCGGACTCGGCGTTCCGCCGACGACCGTCCCGCCGCCGATCGCGATGCTGAAGATGTCCGGCATACGGAAGTTGGTGTGGACCCCGCCGATGTCCACGGCCGCGGACGACTGCGCGGGAACCCCTGACGAGCACGCCGAGGTCGGTCGAGGTGCCGCCGACGTCGGCCACGATCGCGTCCTCGACGCCGGAGAGGAACGCCGCGCCGCGGATCGAGTCGGCGGGTCCCGAGCCGATGGTCAGGACCGGGTATCGGGTGGCGTACTCGAGCGCCATCAGCGTGCCGTCGTTCTGGGCGAAGAACGAGGAGACGTCGAGCTTGCGGTCGGAGAGCACCTCCCCGAGGGCCTTGGTCACCTCACCCGCGACGCCGTAGAGCGCGGCGTTGAGGACCGTCGCGTTCTCGCGCTCGACGAGCCCGAGCGAGCCGATCTCGTGGCTCATCGACACCGGGCAGTCAGCGCCGAGCACCGAGGTGACGAGCTCGGCCACCGTGCGCTCCTGGTCGGAGAACGCGGGGCTGAAGACCCCTGTCACGGCGATGGCGTCGACGTCACCGGCGACCGAGTCGAGGAAGCGCCGCACCGCCTCGGTGTCCAGCGGGGCGATCGGGTAGCCGTCCACGAGATGGCCACCGCGCACGATGCACCGAGTCGGCTGCGACCACCTTCTTCAGGTCCTCGGGCCAGGCGGCCAGGGGCGGGATCGCGGTCGTCGCCGGGGCGCCGATGCGGATCACCCCGACGCGGCCCAGGCTGCGACGCTCGAGGATCGCGTTGGTGGCGTGGGTCGTGCCGAGCATGACCCGCCGATCCGGGACTGGTCCGAGCCGAGGCGCTCGAGCACCTCGCCGAGGGCCGCTCGCATGCCGCCGGTGACGTCGACGGTCGTCGGCTTCTTGGTCCAGGCCAGGATCTCGTTGCTGGAGCTGAGGACGACCGCGTCGGTGTTGGTCCGCCGACGTCGATGCCGATCCGCAGGTCGCGCCGCTGGGGGCGCTCGGAACGCAGGTCAGGCGACATGGGCCAGCTCCTCGGTGGGGACGTAGTCGAGGTCGTATCCGAACGCGCGGGGCCCGGCGATCTCCAGACCGCGCGGGGTGCGCCAGAGCGGGTCGCAGGCCAGGCGAGCACCGTGACCCGCTGGCCGTACCGCAGCATCTCGGTGGAGATCGCGGTCGCCGTCTGGCTGTCGAGGACGCTGATCAGGTCGGGCACGCTGGCCAGCACCTGGCCGTCCTGGAAGGCGACGAGGTTCTCGTTCTGGATCTCGAGCCGCACGAGGCTGCCGCGGTCCGAGCCGAGTCCCTCGATGACGACCGAGCCGCGCACGAAGCCACCACCGGTGAGGCGCTCGATGTCGACGATCTTGCCGGTGACCAGGCGCTTGGCGCAAGGGTGTCGACGAGCGCCGCGACCGGGTCGGTCGCGTCCTCGACACAGCGACCGATGCTCAGCGCCCGCGAGACGCTGCCCTCGATGACCGCCCCGCGGGCCTGCGCGGCCTCGAGGATGTAGTCGGCCATGAGCGAGCGCGACCCGCTCGCCACGCACAGCGCCCGGGCGTGCCGCTCGGACCACTTGCCGTCGATGGGCCGCAGGGTGGCGACGTTGCCGACGACATCGGACAGGACGATGTAGTTCACCGGCAGCCCCGCGACGTTCATCGAGACCATCTGCACCTCGGGGAACGCGCGGCCCATGCCGTCGGCGTCCACGAGCGGCACCCCGAGCGTGGAGGCCCAGGCGACCGGCTCGACCCCGTTGGAGCCACCGATCTCCGAGGACATGACCGCCCCGACCGGGCGTCCCATGAGCCGCTCGACCTCCGCGCCGATGGCGAGCACCTCGCCCTCGTTGCCGAGCATCTCGTGGCCGACGGTGGGGGCGCCGACGCCGGACAACGGCACGATGAGCTCGTCGTCGGCGAAGCTCGACAGCGGGCGGACCAGGAGCGGCCCGCGCTCGCGGAGTCTCGCGGCCAGCGGTGAGCAGGCTCGACCCGACCGACCCGCCTCCTCCGGTGCCCAGCACCGCGCATCCGCGCGAGCGCCGGCAGATCCTCCTCCCGGAGGTAGAACGGCTCCCGACCGTCGACCTGCTCCATTGCCGATCCCTCCGACCGTGTCCGTCGTCTGTCCGTCGTCGTGATGAGCCCGAGGTGGGCCTGGAAGAACACTGATGCAGGGTGGACAGCAGGAACATGTCTCGTGAACACAGGGTTGTGGCCGTGATTGTGCCGAGGTCACAAAGGTCGCCATACTGGTCCATGCCTACGGTGGCCGAGCTGCTCCAGCGCAACTCCCGTCTCGACCTCACCCTGCGCGCGGGTCCGCCGAGTCGCGGACGATCCTCGACGTCACCGCCGTGGACTCCCTGCCCGGCGTCGCGAGCGCTCGCGCCGGCACGATGGTCGTGCTGCATGCGCGCCGCGAGCGTGGCAGCCGCGCCATACGAGCTGGACGTCGCCATCAGACAGGCGGCCGACCACGGGCTGGCGGCCCTGGTCCTCGTCGGGCGCGAGCAGCTGCCGGTGACCTCGCTGCGGCTCGCCGACCGGGCCACACTCCCCCTGATGACGGTCGAGGGCGACCGTGACGTCGCCGACCTGCTCCGGCGGGTCGACCGGTTCGTGCGCGGCGGCGCCGCCGACGCCCTGGCGCGGGCCGGTGCGGCGCTGGACGCCATCCGTGAGGGGGAAGGCGCGGCGACATCACCGCCTTGACGGAGGCGGTGTCAGCGGCGCTCGACCGCGAGGTGACGTATGCCGAGGAGCTCGGCACCCTCGGCGCGGACGGTGGTGACTGGCGGCACCGGCGCCGGCAACGGCTCCGGCGTGGTCCTCGTGCGCGGCCGAGCCGTTCGGCAGGCTCGCCGGCCCCCGGCGGGACGAGGCCACGGCACTGGTGCTGCCCGCGCTGCTCGGCCGCCGTGTCGCGGATGGTCGAGGCCGAGCTGCACGCGGCGTTTCGCGCCAGCGCAGACGCGCGCCGAGCTGATCGCCCAGATCCTCGTGGCCGAGCGCAGACAGCTCGCGCCTGCTCGCGACCCAGGCTCGAGAGACCGGGCTGCCGATCGACGACACCCACGTCGCCGCGTCGTTCCACCTGCGCACGGTCGAGGGCCAGGACCCGCAACGGGAGCGGCGGCTCATCGACTTCGTCGAGCTGACCGCGCTCCGCTCGCTGAAGCCCGGACGGGGTCACTGGCATGTCGCCCGGGCCGGCGGCAGCCTGCTCGTGCTGCGCACGGAGCGTGGCTCGGCACCCGACCTGACGGACCGGGTGCTGCGGAGATCCGGGGCCTCGTACCTCCTCGGTTCCGACGGCGACGCCGCCGAACGCGCGGTCTACGTCGGCATCGGCACTCCCCAGCAGGGCCCCGAGGGGCTGCAGCAGTCCGCCCAGGAGGCCCGCGGTGCGGCAGACTCCGCGGAGGCTGGCCGCCGGGCGGGCGCGGTCGTGGTGTTCGACTCCTGCGCCTGAGCCGGCTCCTGGCGGAGCTCTATACGTCGCCGTTCAGCAGTCGCCTCATCGCCGAGCTCCTGGCCCCGCTGGACGCCCGCGGTCCGGCGCAGAGCCGGCAGGCGATCCGCACGCTGGCGGCATACCTCGACGCCCAAGGCTCCCCCACCGCGGCGGCCAAGGTGCTCAACCTGCACCCCCATGCCGTCAGCTACCGCCTCAAACGCATCGCCGCCGACCTCGACGCAGACCTGACCGACCCCGACACGCGCTTCGCCCTCGCACCTGGCGTGCCGGGTGCGCCTGCTCGACCACTGACCTGGTCTGGGCCGAGGTCCCGTCGGACGTCGCGCCGCCGCCCGTGGCAGGCTGGCAGCCATGAAGGCCACGATGCTCAACGCCCCCCGCGACATTCGCCTCGAAGACGTCCCCGACCCGCGGATCGTCGCAGCCCACCGACGCCATCGTGCGCGTCACCGCCGCCTGCGTCTGCGGCAGCGACCTGTGGCCGTACCGCGGCATCAACGAGGTGACCAAGCCGACGCGCATCGGCCACGAGTTCGTCGGCATCGTCGAGGAGGTCGGCTCGGAGGTCCGCAGCCTGCGCGCCGGTGACTTCGTCATCGCCCCCTTCATGTACTCCGACAACACCTGCCCGCACTGCCGGGTCGGCATCCAGTCGCGCTGTGACCACGGCGGCTTCTGGGGTGGCCACGACCGCGACGGCGTCATGGTCGACGGCGGTCAGGGCGAGTACGTCCGCGTGCCGCTGGCCGACGGCACGCTGGTGGTCGACGCGCGAGGTGCCCGACGACGCGATGGTCCCCAGCCTGCTGACGCTGTCCGACGTGATGGGCACCGGGTGGCATGCGGCGGTCGCCGCCGGGCGTGCAGGACGGCGACACCGTCGTGGTCGTCGGCGACGGCGCCGTGGGGCTGAGCGGGGTTCTCGCCGCCCAGCGCATGGGCGCCGAGCGGGTCGTCGCGATGTCGCGGCATACGCCCCGTCAGCGGATCGCCCGCGAGTTCGGCGCCACCGACATCGTCGAGGCGCGCGGCGACGAGGCCGTCGCCGCGGTCCTCGAGCTCACCGATGGCGTCGGCGCCGACGCGGTGCTCGAGTGCGTGGGCACCAACGAGTCCATGCAGACCGCGATCGCCGCCGCTCGGCCGGGCGCGACCGTGGGCTACGTCGGGGTCCCGCACGGGATCGAGTACCCGGTCCGCGACATGTTCGCCCGCAACGTCGGCATCGCCGGTGGCATCGCACCCGGCCCGGCAGTACCTGCCGCAGCTGCGCGACGACGTGCTCGCCGGGAGCATCAACCCCGGCCTCGTCTTCGACCTCGAGCTGCCGCTCTCCGAGGTGGCCGAGGCGTATGCCGCCATGGACGAGCGCCGCGCCATCAAGTCGCTCCTGCGTCCCTGAGACAGCCCGCCGTGTTCGAGGTCGAGACCGACGCGCATGGCGGGACCACGGTCAGCGTCGACGGCTACCCACAGTCCTACGTCAACCCGGACGACCCGGAGCTGCTCGTCTTCGGCTACGTCCAGCACCTGGCGGCGGTCCTCGACTCCCTGCCGGCCGGGCGGCCTGGCCGTCACCCACGTCGGGGGCGCCGCCATGACGCTGCCGCGCTACGTCCAGCACACCCGCCCCGGCTCGCCCCAGGTCGTCCTCGAGCCCGACGCCGCGCTCACCGAGCGGGTCCGGCGCGACCTGCCGCTCCCCCGCGGGCACCGGATCCGGGTGCGGCCGCAGCCCGGGCGCGTCAGGCGTGACCGCCCTCAAGGACGGCAGCGCCGACGTCGTGGTCGTCGATGCCTATGCCGACAGCCAGGTGCCGGCCGACCTGACCTCGCTGGAGTGGTTCGGGGAGGTGGCCCGGGTGCTGCAGCCCGACGGACTGGTCCTGATGAACGCCGCCGACGAGCCGGACCGCCGTCATGTGGCCCGCGTCCATGCCGGCCTCGCCGCACACCTGCCACACACCCTGGCCGTCGCCGAGGTCGACATCTGGAAGCGGCGCCGGTTCGGGAACCTGGTGCTGGTCGGCTCTCGCCAGCCACTGCCCGCTGGCGACCATCACCCGGCAGGTCGCGAAGGCACCCTTTCCCAGCCGCGTCCTCAGCGGCACGGAGCTCACCAGAGCCCTGGGCTCCGCCGTCCCCTTCACCGACCACGACGCCCGGCCCTCGCCGCCGCCACCGGTGCCCGCCGGCCAGTGGCGAGTGCGCTGAACCCCACCATCCCCGCGCTTTGTGCGACATACGCTCGCCCCTCGCGGCAACACGCCGACGGGAGGCAGCGTAAGTCGCACAAAGCAACTGCGGGGCGCTGGCCCCCACCGAGAGGATCGACCCATGCCGCTGACCCTGCCTGCCCCGCGCACCCCCGACCCCATGACCGCACCGACGCTGCGATGGGGGATCATCGCCCCCGGCGGCATCGCGCACTCCTTCGCGACCGCCCTGCGGGCACGGACCGGACAGCACCTCCAGGCCGTCGCCTCGCGCAGCCTGCCCCGCGCGGAGGCGTTCGCGCGCGAGTTCGGCGCCACCGACGGCATACGGCTCGTATGCCGCAGCTGGTCGCCGACCCGGACGTGGACGTCGTCTACGTCGCCTCACCCCACTCCGAGCACCATGCGCAGGCGCTGCTCGCGATCGAGGCCGGCAAGGGCGTGCTGGTCGAGAAGGCCTTCACCCGCAACGCGACCGAAGCGGCCGAGGTGGTGGCAGCCGCCCGTCGCGCCGGCGTCTTCGCCATGGAGGCCATGTGGACGCGGTTCCTGCCCCACATCGACGTGGTGCGCCAGTGTCTCGAGCAGGGCCTGCTCGGCGAGGTGTGCACGGTGACGGCCGACCACGGGCAGCAGCTGTATCCGGACGGTCCACAGCGCCTGGCCGACCCTGCGCTGGCCGGCGGCGCCCTGCTCGACCTCGGCATCTACCCGATGTCGTTCGCCCACCTCGTGCTCGGTGGCTTCACCTCGCTGACCGCCACGGGGCAGCTCACCGACCTGGGAGTCGACGCCCAGGACGCGATCACGGTGACTTCCGCCGCGGGCGGCCTGGGGCTGCTGGGCACGACCATGCTGGCCAAGACCCCCACCACGGCCTCGATCTGCGGGACGGCTGCCCGGCTCGAGATCGACGGCGACTTCTACGGCCCGCGCGCCGTGGTCCGGCTGGTCGCCCCCGACGGCACCGAGCTCGACCGGTTCGTGGCCGCGGACACTGCGCACGGCCTGCACTTCCAGGCGGCCGAGGTGGCGCGCCGGGTCAGCGCCGGCGAGCTCGAGTCGCCCCTGATGGCGCTGGACGAGACCGTGGCGATCATGCGAGCGCATGGACCAGGTGCGCGCCCAGGTCGGGGTCCGCTACCCCGGCGAGTGAGCCTCGAGCTCGCCTCAGACCAGGGGGAGGTATGCCGTGAGGTCGGCCCGATGGCCGCTCACCCGCAGAGAGCCCGAGTCCCACGCGGCCTGCCAGTCGCGCTGTCCGGTCGCCACCTCGAGCCAGGTCTGCGCGTCCGTCTCGATGACGTTGGGGGGCGTGCCGCGGGTATGGGTCGTGCCCTCGATGCACTGGACGGCGCCGAACGGGGGCACCCGCACCTCGACGCTGCGCCCGGGCGCCACGGCAGCGAGCTGCTCGAGCGAGTACCGCACGGCGAGGGCGACCACGGGGCGCGCGAGTGGCCGCCCCGGACTCGCGCCACTGACGCACAGCGTCGGCGCCGGCGGCGAGGGGGACACGGCGGCGCGGCGGCATACGCAAATCGTCGCATGACGGACTAGTCGCCCGCTGACTCACGTGGGCCATCCCGAAATGGGTATTTCTACCCATGTACGAGCGCGCATCCCCGGCCTACTGTCATTCCTGGGGAAACACAGGGGACGAACGGCCCGGCCGCGCAGGGGGTAGCGCGACCGGGCCGTTCGGGCTTCACGCGGGCAGGAGCATCCAGACGCTGGCGCCGCCCAGGGGCGAGTCGTCGATGCCGATGCGACCGCCATGGGCCTCGACGATGCGTTGACAGGTGCTCAGGCCGATGCCCCAGCCCTGCACCCCGCGCGTCGCGGGATCGTCGCCGCGCTCCAGCAGCCCGAAGACGCGCTCGCGCTGCGGCCTCCGGCACTCCGGGACCGTTGTCGTCGACAGCGACGCGCCAGCCTCCGGAGACACGCTCGGCCGCGACCCGGACCTGGGCGGCGGCGCCCCGGACGGCGGTCCGGGGCCGGCTGAACTTCAGGGCGTTGGCGATGAGGTTCTGCAGCAGGACGCGCAGCAGGGTCTGGTCACCGGGCACCGTGGGCAGGCCCAGCACCTCGATCGAGCCACCCCACGCCGCCACCTCGGCGCTCGAGGTCCTCGACCACAGCCAGCGCCTGCGCGTGGAGGTCGACGGGCGCCTGGTCGACCCGGCCACCCACGCCGGCAAAGGCCAGCAGGTCGGAGATCATCGACTGCATCCGGTGCACGCTGGACTCGGCCCGGGCCAGTGCCGCGGTCGCCTGGGGCGCACGCGCCAGCTCCGGCGAGTCGGCGGCGATCTCGAGGAACCCGGCCAGGGCGCCGAGCGGGTTGCGCAGGTCATGGCTGACCTGCGCGGCGAAGTCGGACAGCCGCTCGTTGGACCGCTGCAGCTCCCCCGTGATCCGCCGCAGCTCGAGGACGTCGATGATCTGACCGGCCAGCATCTCCAGCCCCCCGACCGCCGTCGGGGTCAGCTGGCGCTCGACCTCGTCGAAGACGCACAGCGTGCCGATGGTCACGCCCGCGGGGGTCGTGAGCGGGCTCGAGGCGTAGAACCGCACCTGGGCGACCTCACCCGTGACGAACGGGTTGGTGACGAACCGCGCGTCCAGCCGTGCGTCGGGGACGACGACCGTGCCGGGCGACTCGATGACCTTGGCGCACATCGAGTCCTCGAGGGTGCACACCTCGGGGCTGAACCCGACGGAGGCGACCTGGTGCTGGAACCGGTCGTCGATGATGTTGATGACGGCGGTGGGCACGTCGCACAGCCGGGCTGCCAGCTCGACCAGCCCCTGCAGGTTGGGCTCGCTGGGCATGCCGACGACGTCGTAGTCGTCGATCGCCCGGCGACGCACGGCACCGAGGCGTTCGGTGATCTCCTGTGTGCCAGTCCCCCAGCTGGTCGTCGCCCCTGCGGTGACGGCCACCCCGGTCAGCCGAAGACCGCTGGGAGGGTGCGGGTGTGCGCCTCTCGAAGGTCGTCGAGCGAGACGCTGAACTGGCCCTGCACGTCGAGGCCGTCGGTCTCGTCGTCGACGACGCCGATGCGCGCATGCACCTGGCCGCGAGCGGTGCACATGTCGGTGAAGCGGACCTCCTCGCTGCGCGGCACGGCCACCACGGCGCGGGCGGTCGACTCGCTGAACAGCGCCGTGAACGGGTCGATGCCGTCGCGCTCGCACACGGCGTCCAGCCAGATCCGCGCACCGACGCCGTACCGCATCGTCGCCTCGGCCAGCGCGATGGCCAGCCCGCCGTCGGACAGGTCGTGAGCGGCGTCGACCAGGCCGTCGCGGCTGGCGTTGACGAGGATGTCGCCCAGCAGCTGCTCGGCGGCCAGGTCGACCGCCGGCGGCAGCCCGCCGAGGTGACCGTGCACGACGTTGGCCCACTCGCCACCGGCCAGCTCGTCGCGGGTCGCGCCGAGCAGGTAGATGACCTGACCGGGCGTCTTCCAGCCCGAGGGGGTGCGGCGGGCGACGTCGTCCATGACACCGAGCACCCCGATGACGGGCGTCGGGTGGATCGCGACGTCACCGGTCTGGTTGTAGAACGACACGTTGCCGCCGGTCACCGGGATGCCGAGGGTCTTGCAGCCCTCGGCGATGCCGCGCACCGCCTCGCGGAACTGCCACATCACGCCCGGGTCCTCCGGGGAGCCGAAGTTGAGGCAGTCGGTGACCGCCAGCGGCGTGGCCCCGGCGGTCGCGACGTTGCGGTACGACTCGGCCAGCGCGAGCTGGGCGCCGGTGTAGGGGTCGAGCTTGGCGAACCGGCCGTTGCAGTCGGTGGAGATGGCGACCCCGCGGCCGGTCTCCTCGTCGACCCGGACGACCCCGGCGTCGTCGGGCATCGCGAGCGCGGTGTTGCCCAGGACGTAGCGGTCGTACTGGTCGGTGACCCACGACTTGTCGCACAGGTTCGGGGAGGCGAGCAGGGTGAGCAGGTCGGCCTTGGCCCCGTCGCCGTCCTGGGGCCGCGCCAGGGTGTGTGGGGTGTCGGCCTGCAACGCGTCGAGGTATGCCGGCCGCTCCAGCGGGCGGTGGTAGGTCGGGCCCTCGTGGGCGACCGAGCGCGGCGGCACGTCGACGATGACCTCGCCGTGCCAGGTGATGACCAGGTGGTCGCCGTCGGTGACCTCGCCGAGCACCGTCGCCTCGACGTCCCAGCGGTCGGTGATCGCCATGAACTCGTCGAGATTGCTCGGGTGCGACGACGGCCATCATGCGTTCCTGCGACTCCGACATGAGGATCTCCTCGGGCCGCAGCGAGGCGTCGCGCAGCGGGACGCGGTCGAGCTCGACCCGCATGCCGCCGTCGCCGTTCGAGGCCAGCTCGCTGGTGGCGCAGGACAGGCCCGCACCGCCGAGGTCCTGGATGCCGTCGACGACGTGCGCGGCATAGAGGTCGAGGCAGCACTCGATGAGCACCTTCTCGGCGAACGGGTCGCCCACCTGCACCGCCGGGCGCTTGGTCGGGCCGCCCTCGTCGAAGGTCTCCGAGGCCAGGACCGACACGCCACCGATGCCGTCGCCACCGGTCTTGGCGCCGAAGAGGACCACCTTGTTGCCGACGCCGGAGGCCTTGGCGAGGTGGATGTCCTCGATGCGCATGGCGCCGACGCAGAGCGCGTTGACGAGCGGGTTGCCCTGGTAGCAGTCGTCGAACACGACCTCGCCGCCGATGTTGGGCAGGCCGATGCAGTTGCCGTAGCCGCCCACGCCGGCGACGACGCCAGGCAGCACGCGCTGGGTGTCGGGGTGGTTGAGGTTGCCGAACCGCAGCGGGTCCATGACGGCGATCGGGCGAGCGCCCATCGACATGATGTCGCGGATGATGCCGCCGACGCCGGTGGCCGCACCCTGGTAGGGCTCGACGTACGACGGGTGGTTGTGGGACTCGACCTTGAAGGTGACGGCCCAGCCGTCGCCGATGTCGACGACCCCGGCGTTCTCACCGATGCCGACGAGGAGCTTCTCGCGCATCTCGTCGGTGGTGTTCTCGCCCCACAGCGAGAAGTGCACCTTGCTCGACTTGTAGGAGCAGTGCTCGGACCACATCACCGAGTACATCGCCAGCTCGGCGCTGGTCGGACGGCGGTCGAGGATCTCGCGGATGCGGTCGTACTCGTCGGCCTTGAGCCCCAGCTCGACCCACGGCTGCTCGACGTCGGGAGTCTGTGCGGCGTGCTCGACCGTGTCGACCGTGGGCCGCTGGATGCTCGTGGTCACGCGTTCACCACCTGGGAGAGGACGGACGTGAAGAACGGGAGCCCGTCGGTGGAGGGGCCGTAGCCCTCCTCGACGGCGTGCTCGGGGTGGGGCATGAGGCCGACGATGTTGCCGCGCTCGTTGGTGATGCCCGCGATGGCGCGGTAGGAGCCGTTGGGGTTGTCACCGGCATACCGGAAGACCACGCGGCCCTCGCCCTCGAGCTCGTCGAGGGTCCGCTCGTCGGCGACGAAGCCACCCTCGCCGTTCTTGAGCACGATGGTGATCTCCTGGCCGGCCTCGAAGTCGGAGGTCCAGGCGGTGTCGGCGTTCTCGACCACCAGGCGCTGGTCGACGCAGTTGAACTTGCGGTGGTCGTTGCGGATCAGCGCACCCGGCAGCAGGTGGCTCTCGCAGAGGACCTGGAAGCCGTTGCAGATGCCGAGCACGGGCAGGCCGCCCCGGGCCGCCGGGATCAGCGCGTCCATGACCGGCGCGAAGCGGGCGATGGCACCGCAGCGCAGGTAGTCGCCGTAGGAGAAGCCGCCGGGCAGGATCACCGCGTCGACGCCCATGAGGTCGGCGTCGCCGTGCCAGAGGCTGACCGCCTCGGCGCCGACGGCGCGCACGGCCCGTGCGGCGTCGCGGTCGTCGAGCGACCCGGGGAACGTGACGACCCCGATCCTCACTGGGCGTGGTCCTCGCCGCTCGACGCGGCACCGGACGACGACGTCCTCGATCACCGGGTTCGACAGCAGCTTCTCGGCGGCCTCCTGGGCGGCGGCCAGGACCTCGTCGGTGACCTCGCCGTCCACGGTCAGGACGAAGCGCTTGCCCTGCCTGCACGTCGGTGAACTGCTCGAAACCGAGTCTCGGCAGAGCGCCGTTCACGGCTTGCCCCTGGGGGTCGAGAATCTCTGGCTTCAACATGACGTCAACGACGACGTGGCCCATGCGGGTGGCTCCTGGCGAGTGCGGGAACGGGCGGCGCTCGAAGTCTATCGGCGCCCCCGAGCGGGTATGCCGCGCGGTCCGGCCCGTTGACACCGCACCCCTCGTGGAGGACCGTCCGAGGTGGGTCCGGCACAGGGAGGCTTCGTGAACCCAGCGATGACGAAGGCGCTGATGAGGGGGACGTCACGGCTGGCCGTGGCGCTCTACCGGCTGTCCGGCGGCCGCATCGGCGGCCGCGCCGCGGGCGGGGTGCCGGTCCTGCTGCTCACCGTCAAGGGGCGCAAGACCGGCACGCCGCACACGCACTGCGTCGGCTACTTCGAGCACGAGGGCGGCTGGCTGGTCGTGGGGTCCGCGGGCGGGCTACCGCAGGAGCCGCAGTGGTTCCGGAACCTGCAGGGTGGCCGACCGCGCCGAGGTGCAGGTCCGCCGAGAGCAGCATGCCGTCACGATCCGGGTGCTGCCGGGGCCCGAGCGGGATGCGGCCTGGCGGGACATCGTGGTCGCTCGCTGCCCGCCGTTCGCCAAGTACGAGACGAAGACGACCCGGTCGATCCCGATCGCCCACCTGACGCCGGTCGGCTAGCGCGTCAGGCGAAGGTGCGGCCGGTGAGCCGCTCGTAGGCCTCGACGTACTTCGCGCGGGTCTGCTCCACCACGTCGTCGGGCAGCGGCGGCGGCGCCTCGCCCGAGGCGCGGTCCCAGCCGCTCGCGGGCGAGGTCAGCCAGTCCCGGACGTACTGCTTGTCGTAGGACGGCTGCGGGTGGCCGGGCTCCCAGAGCTCGGCCGGCCAGAACCGCGACGAGTCGGGCGTGAGCACCTCGTCCGCGAGGACCAGGTCGTCACCCGAGCGGCCGAACTCGACCTTGGTGTCGGCGATGAGGATGCCGCGATCGGCGGCGATCTCGTTGCCCCGCACCAGGATCGCCGTGGTCAGGTCGCGCACCCGCGCCGCCAGGTCGGCGCCCACCGCACGCTCCACGTCGGCATACGGCATGGGTTGGTCGTGCTCGCCCATCGGCGCCTTGGTCGAGGGGGTGAACACCGGCTCGGGCAGCCGCGACCCGTCGACCAGGCCCGTCGGGCAGCCGCACGCCGCTGACGTGACCGTCCGCGCGGTACTCGCCCAGACCGCCTCCGGTGAGGTACGCGCGCGCCACGCACTCCACCGGCAGCATCTCGAGCCGGCGGACCAGGACCGCGCGCCCGGCCACCTCGGCCGGCACGTCGGTCGACACGACGTGGTTGGGCACCAGGTCGGCCAGCTGCTCGAACCACCACAGCGACAGCTGCGTCAGCACCGCGCCCTTGTCGGGGATCGGGCTGTCGAGCACGAAGTCGTACGCCGACATCCGGTCGCTGGCGACGAGCAGCAGCAGGTCGTCGCGCGGCGCTGCCCTGGTCGTCCAGCGGCGCGTAGAGGTCGCGCACCTTGCCGGAGTAGACGTGGGCGTAGCCGGGCAGCTCCGGCGGCGTGGGTGACGTCATGGCGTCATCCTCCCAGCCGGCTACGCACCGGCGCGCGCGGAGGGCGCGACGGCCTGGCGGGCGAGAGCGCCGACTTGACTTCAAGTGAACTTCACCTTTCAGACTCCCGACCATGACCTCAGCCCCGGCTCTCGGACGCCCTCCCTCGCTGCTGCACCGCGCCAACCTGCCCTTCGCCGTCGGGGCGGTCGCCCTGGTGACTCTCGGTGCCTTCGAGAACCGGGCCGTGACGACGGTGCTGCCCACGGTCGCGGTCGACCTCGGCGGCCTCTGGCTGTTCGGAGCCGCGAGCGCCGCACCGCTGATCTCGTTCGTGGTCGCGACGACGGTCGCCGGGCGGTGGGCCGACCGCCGCGGCCCCGTCCAGGTCCTGTATGGCGGCATGGGCCTGTTCGTCGGCGCTGAGCTCCTCATGGGCGTCGCACCGGCGATGCCGGTGTTCGTCGGGCGGCCGGCTCCTCGGCGGGTTCGCCGAGGGGCTGCTCGACGTCGGCCTCACCGTGCTGGTCGCCCAGGCCCTGGCACCGGAGCTCCGTCCCCGCATCTTCGCCAGCTTCGCGGCCGCCTGGGTGCTGCCCTCCCTGCTCGGCCCGTCCGTTGCCGGCTTCGTCGCGGAGCAGGTCCACTGGCGGGCGGTCTTCCTGCTCGGGCCGGCCCTGCTGGTGCCCGTGTGGGCGTTCCTGCGACCGGCGATGTCATCGATGCGGGCGACGTGGCGGGCGCCGATGACAGGCGAAGCAGCCGACGCCCGACGCCACTGCCCGTCAGAGCAGTGCTGGTGGTCGGTCCTCGCCGCCGCGGGGCTCGCCGGCCTGACGGCAGGGGCCTCGCTCCTCGTCGAGCCCGAGCCGGCCGGCGCCGTCGGAGCGGTCCTGGTGCTGGCCTCGACGGCAGCGCTCGTGCCCGCGCTGCGGGCGGTCCTGCCGCCGGGGACGCTCAGTGCAGCACCCGGCATACCGGCCCTCACGGTGCTGCGGGCGCTCCTGGGTGCGGCGTTCGGCACGGTGGCCGGCCTTCTGCCCCTCATGCTCACCCAGGTTCACCGGTACGGTCCCGCCGCTGCCGGCGTGAGCCTCACGATCACCGGCCTCTTCTGGGCGGCCGGGTCCAACCTGCAGAGCCTCACCGCGGTGCAGCGGCGGACGTCGGTCGTGGCACGGCTGCGCGCTGGGTTCGTGCTGATCAGCGCCGGATCGCTCGGACCGGCGCTGCTCGCGGTCGACCTCGTGCCCGCGTGGACCGGCCTCGGCCTGTGGGCGGTGGCGGCCATGGGCATCGGCATCTGCTCGCCGACCATCTCCACCCAGGTGCTCGCGCTGTCGAGCCGAGGCGGACCAGGGGCGCAACTCCGCCGCCTCGATGCTCGCGCCCTCGGTCTCGCAGGCCGTGGCGTTCGCGGCCTCGGGTGCGGCCATCGCCTGGCAGGCGCCGCACCTCACGGGCGCGCCTGTTCGCCGCCGTCATGGGCGCGGCGGCCGCACTCGGGGCGCTGGCGGCACTCCTGGCGCCGCGCGCCCAGTGAGTCAGCCGACGTGCAGCTCGTTCTGCTGGGCGGCCAAGGCGATGTCGGTGCGGAAGTGCGACCCCTCCAGCGAGATCCGCTCGACCGCGTCGTAGACGCGGTCGCGCGCCTCGCTCAGGCTGTCGCCGAGCGCCACGACGGAGAGCACGCGGCCGCCGGCCGAGACGAGCGTCCCCTCGTCGTCGCGCGCGGTGCCCGCATGCAGCACGTATGCCGTGGGCACGTCAGCCACGTCCTCCAGACCCGGTGATCGGGTCACCGGTGCGCGGGCGTGCCGGGGTAGTCGGCGGCGGCGACCACCACGGTGACCGCATGGCGGCTCGACCACCGCAGCGCAGGCACGTCACCCAGACCACCGGTCGCGGCAGCGGCGAGGAGTCCGCCCAGCGGCGTCTCGAGACGGGCCAGGACGACCTGCGTCTCGGGGTCTCCGAACCGCGCGTTGAACTCGATGACCCGCGGCCCGCGGGACGTCACGGCGAGACCGATGAACAGCAGCCCCACGAACGGCGTGCCTCGGCGCCGCATCTCGTCCACCGTCGGCTGGGCCACGCGCGTGACGAGCTCGTCGACCAACGCGGCGGGGGCCCAGTCCAGCGGCGAGTACGCGCCCATGCCGCCGGTGTTGGGGCCGGTGTCGCCGTCGCCGACGCGCTTGAAGTCCTGGGCCGGCGCCAGTGGCACCACCGTGGTGCCGTCACAGACGCAGAACAGCGAGATCTCGGGACCGTCGAGGAACTCCTCGACCACGACCCGGCCACCCTCCTTGGCGAGGCAGGCGCGCGCGTGCTCCAGCGCCTCGTCGCGGTCAGTGGTCACGACGACGCCCTTGCCGGCTGCCAGCCCGTCGTCCTTGACGACGTGCGGCGCCCCCAGTCCGTCGAGCGCGGCGGCGACCTCGTCGAGGGTGCTGCACACGTGGGCCATCGCGGTCGGCACGTCGGCGGCAGCCATGACCTCCTTGGCGAAGGCCTTGCTGCCCTCGAGCCGCGCCGCCTCCGCGGACGGGCCGAACACGGGCACGCCGGCCGCCCGCAGCCTGTCGGCGAGACCCGCCACCAGCGGCACCTCGGGCCCGACGACGACCAGGTCGACGCCGTGGCGGGTCGCGAGCGCCACGACGGCCTCCATGGCGGCCTCGGAGTCGAGCCCGCCTGCGGGCAGCGGCTCGCACAGGGCGATGGCCTCCATGCCGGGGTTGCCCGGAGCCACGATCACCGCGTCGACCCCCGGGTCGGCGGAGAGTGCGTTGACGAGCGCGTGCTCCCGGGCACCGGAACCGACGACGAGAATCTTCACCCGGCCAGGGTAGTGAACCCGCCGGACATGAGTGCGCGGCGTCCCGGGGAGGCAGGGGGGACATCTCCCGGGGACGCCGCGCAGCCGACGTGCGGTCGCCTGGCGGGGGAACCTGCAACCGAGCACGCGGGTCGACTACGAGGTCGACTCCCCCAAGAGTGGACCATCACTCGGGCCTTCGTAAAGTACCTAGGTGGCGGAAGTACGTCATTGACGGGACCTCGCCAAAGCGTCGATGTCGCTAGGCTCGCCAGCACCGGAAGGAGCCGGCATGTCGGAACGAGAGCTGCAGGTCCCCGGGCAGGGGAACGACCCCGAGACCGAGTCGCTGCGCACGCGCGCCTACCTCGCCGTCCTGCAGCATCCCGACCCCTCGCGCTCGCTGCTCATCGCCCAGGGCATGCACGCCGAGGCGGTCGACCGGGCCCTGGCGACGCTGGCTGCCCAGGGCCTGGTGCGGCTGGGTCCCGGGGGCTCGATCGAGGTCGTGCCCCCCGACATCTCGCTGCCCGTCCTCGCCTCGGACTACGAGCGGATGGCGCGCCAGACCCGGTCGGCGGCCCATGAGCTGGCCCAGGTCTTCTTCCAGGCCAGGCACACGGCCACCGTGCCCGACCCGTCGGCGATCCGCATCCTGGGCTCCCTCGACGAGATCGGGCCGGTGACGGCCGAGATCATCGCCACCGGCAAGGAGGGGGTCCGCTGCTTCCGCTCGCTGTCGCCGAGGACCCAGGCCCTCTTCGCCAGCCCGATGCACAGCCACGAGGAGCCCACGCGGGGCGCCGGTGGCGTGATCCTGCCGCTGAGCACGGTCTACGACACGAAGGTGCTCGAGCTCGAGGGGGCGCTGGAGGTGCTCCAGGCCCGCGAGGGTGGCGGCGAGGTCATCCGGTTCACCACGTCGGTGCCGTTCTCGGCGGTCATCGTCGACGACACGGCGGCGGTCGTCGACGTCAGTGCGTTCGACCCTGGCGGCTTCGGGTCGGCGCTGGTCAGAGCCCGCTCGCTGGTGGTCGCCCTGCGCGCCCTCTACGACCACCTCTGGAACCTCGCGGCGCCGTTGGAACCGTCCGGGCCCTCCGCCGCGCGGCGACGAGACCAGACCATCTGGGGCCTGCTCGCCGCCGGTGCCACGGACGCCACGATCGCGCGACAGACCGGCGTCTCACAGCGCACGGTCGAGCGCCGCGTCCGAGAGCTGATGGACCAGGTGGGAGCCGCCACCCGCTTCCAGGCCGGGGTGCAGGCCGCGCGGCGCGGGCTGATCTGACGCGCGCCGCGCGACCAGGACCTGCAGGTATGCCGCGGGCCCGCGGCATACCTGGCTCTCGCCCTTCCGAGGTTCGGGATGTGCCTGAAACGCACCGTTGAGGGTCGCTAGACTCGTGCGTTCTCCGCAGGGACGAGCAGAAAGACCACAGTGACCGGTCAGGACCACCCGACCGCGAAGGCGACCAGCGCAGAGGTCGCCCGCGAGATCGCCATCGAGCAGGCCCATGTCGACCTGGTCTATGCCGAGCTCACCAAGGCCCAGGCCCGGGCCGGGCTGGTCGAGGCCGACGGGCTCGCCCGGGGACGCACCGACCGCACCGGCGACGTGCGCGACGAGGAGCTCACCGGGCTCTTCGAGCGAGATGCCTTGGTGTTCAACGCCGCCCGCCGCCGTTCCACCCTCGACACCCAGTACGAGGGGCTCGTCTTCGGCCGCCTCGACCTCGACCACTCGCTGCGTCCCCAGCGCCGACGGCTCAGGCTCGGCCACGGACACCCGGCGCGGCCCCACGGGCCGCGAGGTCCGCTACATCGGCCGGCTGGGCGTTCGCGACGACGACTACGAGCCGCTGGTGGTCGACTGGCGAGCCCCTGCGGCCGCCGCGTTCTACCGGGCCACGCCGGTCGAGCCGATGGGGGTCCTGCGACGGCGGGTGCTGCGCTGCAAGGGCGCCGACGTCGTCGGGGTCGAGGACGACCTCATGGTCGCCGAGGCGCCGGACGACCTCGTCGTCGTGGGCGACGGTGCCCTGCTGGCCGCACTGACCCGCAGCCGCGGGGCCCAGATGCGCGACATCGTGGCCACCATCCAGCGTCACCAGGACGAGGCCATCCGCGCCTCCGCACGCGGCGTCACCGAGATCACCGGAGGCCCCGGCACCGGCAAGACGGTCGTCGCGCTCCACCGCGCGGCCTACCTGCTCTACTCCGACCGGCGGCGCTTCGAGTCCGGCGGCATCCTGGTGGTCGGTCCCTCGGCCGCCTACACGGCATACATCGAACGCGTGCTGCCCTCCCTCGGCGAGGAGTCGGTGACCCTGCGCTCGCTGGGCGACGTCATCGACGGGGTCTCGGCCAGCCGCCTCGACCCGCCGGAGGTGGCGGCGGTCAAGGGTTCGCTGCGCATCCGTCGCGTTCTGGCGAGGGCTGCCGCCGATGCACCGCCGGAGGCGCCTGAGCAGTTCCGCGCCTTCGTCGGTGGCAAGGCGGTCCGCGTCGACCGGCCGGCGCTCGACCGCATCCGGGCCCAGGTGCTGCGCAACCACCAGCGCAACCTGGCCACCAAGGCGGTCGAGCAGGCGCTGGCCGAGGCCGCCTGGGCCAGCGTCCGCGAGGGCGACCGCGCCGAGTTCATGGACCACTTCCACGACCACCTCGAGGTCGAGGCGTTCCTCGACCGCTGGTGGCCCCAGGTCGACCCGCGCGAGGCACTGCTCTGGCTCGCCGACGGCGAGCGGGCCCGGCACTACGGTCACGGCGTGCTCTCTCCGGCGGAGAGCGACGCTGGTGTCGCAGTCCATCCGTACGGCGCTCGAGACCGGCCGCTGGTCCGTCGCCGACGCGGCCCTGGTCGACGACCTGGCCGCCCGGCTCGGTCCGGTGCAGGATGCGCCCGCCGAGGAGCGCGGCTTCTACGAGATCGAGGAGCTCGACGACCTGTCGCAGTACGGCGTGACCGAGGTGCAGAGCGGTCGGCGGGCGGCTTCCTCCTCCGGGGCGGCCGGCTCACCGCGTGGCCCGCTGAGCCCTCGCGAACGGCTGCTCCAGGGCAGCGTCGAGGCGCCCGGTGAGTACGCCCACGTCCTCGTCGACGAGGCACAGGACCTCTCGCCGATGCAGTGGCGCATGCTGGGTCGCCGGGGGCGCTACTCGTCCTGGACGGTCGTCGGTGATGCCGCCCAGGCGTCGTGGCCCGACGGTGCCGAGGCGGGGCGCGCGCGCGAGGAGGCGTTCGGCTCCCAGCAGCGGCGGCTGTTCCACATGGACACCAACTACCGCAACGCGCGCGAGATCTTCGACTACGCGGCCGAGGTCGTCCGGGCGCAGGTGCCGGATGCCGACATCCCCCAGGCCGTCCGTGAGACGGGCGTCGAGCCGGTCGACCTGACGGTCGCGCGACGACGCCTGGCTCAGCGTGGCCACCGATGCCGTCGAGGCTCTGCTCGGCGAGGTCGAGGGCTCGATCGCCGTCGTCACGCCGGCTCGGCACAGCGCGGCCCTGTCGACGCTGAGCGAGCGCGACGACCGGGTCGTCGTGATCGACCCGATGTCGACCAAGGGCCTCGAGTACGACGCCACCGTCATCGTCGACCCCGACGAGATCACGGCGGAGTCGCCCGGGGGCGTGCGCGTCCTCTACGTCGCGCTGACGCGAGCGGCGCACCGGATGACGGTGCTGCGCCCGGCCTGACGCCGCCGGGCGCACCGCACGTTCTACTATGCCCCGAGTCCAGCCGTTTCCGCTGGCTCCAGGAGCCAGATCCGGTGGACTCGGGTGCACCCTCTGCTGGCGAGGCACCTGCGCTCGGTCAGTCGCCGAGCAGGGAGTGGCGGGTGATGATCTCGTCGCGCCCGGGTCCCACGCCGATGGCCGACACCCTCGCGCCGATGAGCTCCTCGAGCCGCAGGACGTAGGCCTGGGCGTTCGCCGGCAGCTCCTCGAACGTGCGGCACTTCGAGATGTCCTCCGACCAGCCGGGCAGCTCCTCGTAGATCGGCGTCGCGTGGTGGAAGTCGGTCTGGTTGACCGGCATCTCGTCGTGGCGCACGCCGTCGACGTCATAGGCGACGCAGACCGGCACGGTGTCGAGCCCGGTGAGGACGTCGAGCTTGGTGACCACGAAGTCGGTGACGCCGTTGATGCGCGTGGCATAGCGGCCCACCACCGTGTCGACCCAGCCACAGCGGCGCGGCCGCCCGGTGGTGGTGCCGTACTCGGCCCCGGTCTTGCGCAGGAACTCGCCGTGCTCGTCGAACAGCTCGGTCGGGAACGGCCCCTCGCCGACCCGGGTGGAGTACGCCTTGAGGATGGCGATGACGACCGAGACCCGGGTCGGCGGGATGCCGGACCCGGTGCACGCGCCGCCCGCGGTCGCGTTCGACGAGGTGACGAACGGGTAGGTGCCGTGGTCGACGTCGAGCAGCGTGGCCTGACCGGCCTCCAGCAGCACGGTCTTGCCGTCGTTGAGGGCGCGCTCGAGCACCAGGGAGGTGTCGGCGACCATCGGACGCAGGCGCTCGGCATACCCGAGCAGCTCCTCCATCACCTCGTCCACCTCGACGGCGCGCCGGTTGTAGATCTTGGCGAGGATCTGGTTCTTGAGCGCCAGCGCGGCCTCGACCTTCTGGCGCAGGATCTTCTCGTCGAACAGGTCCTGCACGCGGATGCCGTTGCGGGCCATCTTGTCGGCGTACGTCGGGCCGATGCCGCGCCCGGTGGTGCCGATCTTGCGCGAGCCCAGGAACCGCTCGGTGACCTTGTCGAGCGTGCGGTTGTAGGGCGCGATGACGTGCGCGTTGGCGCTGACCAGCAGCCGGGAGGTGTCGACGCCGCGCGCCTCGAGGCCGTCGATCTCCTGGAACAGCACGGCGAGGTCGACCACGACGCCGTTGCCGATGACCGGCGTGCAGCCGGGCGTGAGGATGCCTGAGGGGAGCAGGTGCAGGGCGTACTTCTCGCGCTTGCCGTCCTGCTCGATGACGATCGTGTGACCGGCGTTGTTGCCGCCGTTGAACTTGACGACGTAGTCGACGTCGCCGCCCATCAGGTCGGTGGCCTTGCCTTTGCCCTCGTCGCCCCACTGGGCGCCCACGAGCACGATTGCGGGCATAGCGCCGCACCTCTCCTCAACCTGGGGATCCGAACCCCCGAAGGCTACCGGTCGCCTAGAACCCGAGCTCGCGGGCGGCCGTCGGAGAGGAGTCGCGCAGGAACTGCGAGCAGCGCTGCTCCTCGTCGACCTCGCCGATCGCCCCGGCCGCCTTGGCCAGGGCAGCCAGCGCGCGCAGGAAGCCGCGGTTGGGCTCGTGCTCCCACGGCACCGGTCCCTGACCGCGCCAGCCGTTCTTGCGCAGCGAGTCCAGGGCGCGGTGGTAGCCGGTGCGCGCGTAGGCGTAGCCCTCGACCGTGCGACCGTCCGCGAGCGCGTCCTCGGCCAGCGTGGCCCAGGCCACCGACGACGTCGGGTATGCCGCGGCCACCTGGTCCGCGGCCACGCCGGCTTCCAGCTTGGCGGCGGCCGGGTCCACGGGGAGGCGGGTCTCGGGGATGCCCAGGAGGTTCTCGCTCACTGGTGCGTCCCGGCGCTGCGCAGGTTCTGGCAGGCCTCGACCACGCGGGCCGCCATGCCGGCCTCGGCCTCCTTGCCCCAGGCGCGCGGGTCGTAGGCCTTCTTGTTGCCGACCTCGCCGTCGATCTTGAGGACGCCGTCGTAGTTGGCGAACATGAAGCCGGCCACGGGCCGGGTGAAGGCGTACTGGGTGTCGGTGTCGACGTTCATCTTGACGACGCCGTAGTCGACGGCGGCCGCGATCTCCTCCGGAGCCGAGCCCGAGCCGCCGTGGAACACGAGGTGGAACGGCTTGTCGTCGGCGGTGTCGAACTCCTTGTGCACGGCCTCCTGGGCGGCCTTGAGGATCTCGGGGCGCAGCTTGACGTTGCCCGGCTTGTAGACGCCGTGCACGTTGCCGAAGGTCAGGGCGGTCATGTAGTAGCCGTGCTCGCCGGTGCCGAGCGCGCGCGCCGTGGCGATCGCGTCCTGCGGCGTGGAGTAGAGCTTCTCGTCGATCTTGCCCTCGACGCCGTCCTCCTCGCCGCCGACGACGCCGACCTCGATCTCGAGGATGACGTGGGCCGCCTGGCAGGCCGCGAGCAGCTCGCGGGCGATCTCGAGGTTCTCGTCGAGCGGCACGGCCGAGCCGTCCCACATGTGCGACTGGAACCACGGGGTGCCCCCGGCCTTGACCCGCTCGGTGCTGGCGGCCAGCAGCGGCCGGACGAAGCCGTCGAGCTTGTCCTTGGGGCAGTGGTCGGTGTGCAGGGCGATGTTGACGTCGTACTTCTTCGCGACCTCGTGGGCGTAGGCCGCGAGCGCCAGGGAGCCCGAGACCATGTCCTTGACCGTCGGCCCGGACAGGTACTCGGCCCCACCGGTGGAGACCTGGACGATGCCGTCGCTGCCGGCCTCGGCGAAGCCGCGGATCGCGGCGTTCAGCGTCTGGGAGGACGACACGTTGATCGCGGGGTACGCGAAGGAGCCGGCCTTCGCGCGGTCCAGCATGTCGGCATACACCTCAGGGGTGGCGATGGGCATGGGAAGTCTCCTTCGACTCGTCCGTGGCGTCGCCGCCGATCCTTCCATGCCGCGTCGCCTCGGGCGACAGCCGTACCGGTCTTCAGCCGGCCGGGTCGAGGACGTAGGGGGTCGTGGTGGCGACCTGGCGCAGGCCGAGCCGCTGGAGGATGGGCCGCGAGTTGGGCGAGGCGTCGACCCGGACGTGCCGCGCACCTCGGGCGAGGGCCAGGCGGGCGCGGTACCCGACGCCGGCGCGATAGAGCCCGCGGCGGCGGAACTCGGGCAGCGTCGAGCCGCCCCACAGCCCGCAGAAGTCGGTCTCGGGCGTGAGCCGCACCCAGCTGGCGGTGACGACGAGCCCGTCGTCCACGCGCTCGACCAGGCACCCCTGCATGTGAGCTGGGTCGGCGGCAAGCTCGTCGAAGTGCTTGCCGGTGACCCACGACTTGTCCGTGCCCCAGACGCTGTCGTTGAAGGCCGCCACGGCCGGCAGATCCGAGGCCACGATGGCCCGCAGCCGCAGCCCCTCGGGCACCGACTGGTCGAGGTCGGCCAGCACCTGGAGGTCGCCGAGGACCAGCGCCTCGACCTCCTGCGCCTCGAAGCCGGCGGCGGCCAGCCGCGAGCCGAGGTCGGCCGGCTCGTCGTACGAGTACGTCTTCCACTCGACCGGCTGCCCGCGCCCGGCGAAGAAGTCCCGCTGCGCGGCGATCACGGCATCCGGGTCGTCGCCGAGCCCCTCCGGGCTCTCGATCATCGCTCCGCGCTGCGCGGGGTCCGGCGGGTAGTGCCGGTGCACCAGCCCGTCCCGCTCGACGACGTACCCCGCCTCGGCGTCGCGGTCGGGCAGGCGGATCTGCCGGTGGAAGCTCTCGAGGAGCGGGTCACCGCTCACGTGGACACCGCCTGACCGAAGACGTGCCGCCGCACCCAGGCGTGCATGGCGACCGCGGCGGCGGCGCCCGCGTTGATGGACCGCGTCGAACCGAACTGCTCGATGTGCAGCACCACCTCGCACGCCTCGCGCATCGGCGCCGGACAGCCCGGGCCCCTCCTGGCCGAAGACCAGCACGCACTCGCGCGGCAGGTCGAACGTCTCCAGCGGACGCGAGCCCGGCAGGTTGTCGATCCCGATGAGAGGTATGCCGGTGCCGTCCGTCCCGGCGCCGGCCGCCCACGCGACCAGGTCACCGACCTCTGGGTGGTGGTGCTCGTGCTGGTAGCGGTCGGTCACCATGGCGCCGCGACGGTTCCACCGCCGCTTGCCCACGATGTGGAAGGCCTGGGCGTTGAAGGCGTTGGCGGTGCGGATGACCGAGCCGATGTTGAAGTCGTGCCCCCAGTTCTCGACCGCGACGTGGAAGCCGTGCCGCCTGCTGTCGAGGTCGGCCACGATCGCGTCGTGCCGCCAGTAGCGGTAGGCGTCGACCACGTTGCGCCGGTCGCCGTCCCGCAGCAGATCGGCATCCCAATGGTCGCCGAGCGGCCATTGGCCCGTGCCACGGACCCACGCCCACCTGCTCGTCCACGGGGGTCAGCCTAGGCGCACGCTCGAGCGGCTCCTCAGGGCACGGACAGCCGGAACGGCATACGCTGGGCGTGTGATGCACTCCTCGAGCTCGAACTACATGGACCCCCAGTGGCTCCTGACGCACTTCGGCAACCAGTTCTTCTGGGTCAGCGCCGCCATCGTCTTCGTGGAGTGCGGGCTGCTGTTCCCCCTGCTGCCCGGTGACTCGCTGCTGTTCGCGATCGGGCTGTTCATCAGCACCGGCAGCTTCAGCATGAACCTCGATCCTGGCGATGGTGCTGCTCAGCGTGGCGGCGTTCGCCGGCAACGTGGTCGGCTACGAGATCGGGCGCGCGGTCGGCCGGCCGCTCTACAACCGCGACGGGCGCATCCTCAAGCGCAAGTACTTCGACGAGAGCCACGCCTTCTTCGAGAAGCACGGCGCCAAGGCCCTGGTCATCGGCCGGTTCGTGCCCGTGGTGCGCACCTTCATCACCGTGGTCGCGGGCGTGAGCCGGATGGAGCGGCGGCACTTCTTCGTGTGGAGCGCGGTCGGCGCCGTCGAGCTGGGTCTGGGTGGTCACCCTGCTCGGCTACTTCCTGGGCCACGCGTTCCCCGCCCTCAAGGACCACCTGGAGCTGGCCATCCTCGCGGTGGTCGCCGTCTCGCTCATCCCCATGGTGGTCGAGGTCGTGCGCGCCCGGCGGGCCCGCCCCGACGGTGGAGACCGGCGCCGCCGAGCGCGCCGAGGAGGTCGGCGAGCGCCCCTGAGCGCCCCGTCCGCAGGGTCCACCGCCTGGATCTACCGGCGGTACGACGTGCAGAAGCGGGCTAGGGCGAGTGGAGTGAGCGCGGGGGGAGCGCTGCGGGCAGAAGTACTGCACGTCGTAGGACCCGACGCGACCACTCGGGCTCACACCAGCTCAGGTCGTGCCGCGCCTGGTCCAGCGGAACGTCCTCGCGCACAGCACCAGGCCGACGAGGCACCAGGCGGCCAGGACGAGGGCCGTGCGTCCCGGCTCCCAGGTGTGGGCCATCTCCTGGGTCTGCCAGTCGTCGGGATAGAACACCGAACGCATGCCCTGGGCGATCCACTTCAGCGGGAAGACCGAGGCGACCTGCTTGAGCCACACCGGCAGGTCCCTGAACGCGAAGTACACCCCCGAGATGAACTGCAGGATCAGCATCGGCGCGATCACGATGGCGCCCGCCGACCGCGCCGACGAGGCCAGGGACGAGTAGGCGATCCCCAGCACGGTCCCTGTCGAGACGCCCAGCAGGAACACCCACGCGAAGGTCAGCCAGTGCGCGCCGTCGGACGGCAGCCGCACGCCGAAGACGAGGGCGGCCAGGGCGACCAGCAGCGCGAACTGCGCCAGCGAGGTGAGCGCGACCAGCCCGACCTTGCCGAGGAAGTAGGACAGCGGCGGCATCGGGGTGGCGCGCAGGCGTTTGAGCGTGCCGTCGTCGCGCTCGGCAGACACACCGAGTGCCATCGACTGGAAGCTCGTGAGCATGACGCCCGCCGCGGCCATCCCCGGCAGGAAGAACCGCGCCGCGTTGACCTCGGGCGTCCTCCCGAAGGTGCCGCCGAAGATCGTCGCGAACATCGCCAGCATGAGGATGGGGAAGACGAACGAGAAGAAGACGGCCTCCTTCTCGCGGAAGTACATCTTGAGCTCGAGGAGGGTGCGGTCCCAGCCGATCGCGAGTGCGTTCATGCGACGACCTCCGTGCGCGCCTGTGCCGAGTCCGCCGACGACCTGCGCGTGGGGAGCGATGAGGGCCAGGTAGGTGTCCTCGAGCGACGGTCTGGTGACCGTGAGCTTGGGGACCTCACCCCCCAGCCGCTGCGCCAGCGAGGCGACCAGCTGGGTGGGCGTGCCCGTCCGCTCGGTATGCCGCGTGCCCGCCTGGTCCTCCCAGGTCACCGTCGCCTCGGACGAGGCCCGTCCACCCAGGTTGGCCGGGGTGTCGACCGCGAGCATCCGGCCCGCCGCGATCACGCCGACCCGGTCCGCCAGGTGCTCGGCCTCGTCGAGGTAGTGGGTCGTCAGGAGCATCGTCGTGCCGCCGTCGGCGAGGCTGCGGATCAGGTCCCAGAAGTCACGTCTCGCCTGCGGGTCGAAGCCCGTCGTGGGCTCGTCGAGGAACAGCAGCTCGGGCGTGCCCACGATCCCGAGACCCACGTCGAGCCGTCGGCGCTGCCCACCGCTGAGCTTGCCGACCCGGTCGTCGGCCTTGTCGAGCAGGCCGACCGCGGCCAGCACCTCGTCGACGTCACGGGGTCGGCGATAGACCTTGGCCGTGCTCGCCAGCGCCTCGCGAGGCGTGATGAGGTCGAGGCCCGTGGAGGACTGCAGGACGATGCCGATGCGGTTGCGCCAGTCCAGGCCGCCGCGCGTCCGGGTCCCGCCCCAGCACGCTCACGTCCCCGGCGTCACGGCGCCGGAACCCCTCGAGGATCTCGACGGTCGTCGTCTTGCCCGCCCCGTTGGGCCCCAGCAGGGCGAAGATCTCACCGGGCTCGATCCGCAGGTCGATCCCGTCGACCGCCGGGCGACCGGCATACGCCTTGCGCAGCCCGCTCACGCTGACCGGTGCGTCCACGGGTCCCTCCTAGGGCGTGAAGTCGACCTTGACCGGCTCGCGCTCCTCGCCCTCGGTCTCGAAGTACTCGGCGCGCCCGACGTGGAACAGCCCCGCCACGACGTTGGAGGGCACCGTCTCGACCCGGGTGTTGAGCTCGCGGACGTTGGCGTTGTAGTAGCGGCGCGACGCGGCGATGCGGTCCTCGGTCGAGGTGAGCTCACCCTGCAGGGACAGGAAGCTCTGGTTGGCCTTGAGGTCCGGGTACGCCTCGGCGACGGCGAGCAGGCGCCCCAGGGCGGCGGAGAGCAGCCCCTCGCTCTGGGCCTGCTGCGCCGGGCTCTGGCCACCGGCCATGGCGACCGACCGCGCCTTGATGACGTCCTCGAGCGTGCCTCGCTCGTGCGCGGCGTAGCCCTTGACCGTCTCGACGAGGTTGCCGATGAGGTCGTGGCGGCGCTTGAGCTCGACGTCGATCTGCCGCCAGGCCTCCTGCACGAGGTTGCGCAGCCGGATCAGGCCGTTGTAGGCCCCCACCGCCCACAGCACCAGCAGCACGACGACCACGCCGATGACGATCCACGCGACCATGGGACTCCCCTGTCCTTGTGAGTGCGGTTCGATCGTAGTCGAGCACCACCGACACCCGTTTGCGCGCGCGCTCAGAGGGGCAACCGACAGCCATGCCCGAGACGACGACAGACATCCCCGCACAGTCCCAGCAGTGGCCCGGCCGGACCGCCGAGATGACCCCCACCCCCGACCATGGCGAGCGCAGCTGGGTGGGCCGAGACCGCCTGACCGGCAAGCGGGCCCTGGTCACCGGTGGCGACTCCGGCATCGGCCGCGCCGTCGCGATCGCCTTCGCGAAGGAGGGCGCCGACCTCGCCATCTCCTACCTGCCGCAGGAGCAGGAGGACGCCGAGGAGACGAAGTCGCAGGTCGAGGCCGCCGGGCGCACGTGTCACCTCATCCCGGCCGACGTCCGATCCTCCGAGGAGGCCAAGCGCGTCGCCGCCGAGGCGATCGAGGCCCTCGGCGGGCTCGACGTGCTGGTGAGCAACGCGGCATACCAGATGGCGCAGCCCGACCTCGAGTCGTTCCCGGACGACCAGCTCGAGCGGACGTTCCAGACCAACATGTTCGCGACCTTCTGGCTGGTGCAGGCCGTCGCGCCGGAGCTGAAGCCCGGGTCGTCGATCCTGGTCACGACCTCGATCCAGGCGTTCTCGCCGTCCGAGCCGCTGCTCGACTACGCGGCCACCAAGGCCGCGCTGAACAACTACATGGTCAACCTCGCGGCGATGCTCGGACCCAAGGGGATCCGCGTGAACGCCGTCGCGCCCGGCCCCATCTGGACCCCGCTGATCCCCGCGACGTTCGACGAGGAGAAGGTCAAGGGGTTCGGCAGCGACACCCCGCTGGGACGCGCCGGGCAGCCGACCGAGGTGGCGGCGGCCTACGTGTTCCTCGCCTCCGACGAGGCGAGCTACGTCTCGGGGACGGTGCTCGGTGTCACGGGCGGCAAGCCCGTCTTCTGAGCGGTGGGTGAGCCGTCAGGTGAGCGGTCAGGCCAGGCCGAGCTCGTCGAGGCCGTAGACGAAGCGGTACTCCAGACCCGCCTCGGCGAACTTCTCGGCAGCCCCCGTGGCCCGGTCGGCGATCGTCGCCACGGCGACGACCTCCGCACCGGCCTCGCGGGCGGCGGTGGCGGCCTCCAGCGGCGACGCGCCGGTGGTCGAGGTGTCCTCGACGATGACCACGCGGCGGCCCTCGATGGACGGGCCCTCGATGCGCTGTTGCAGCCCGTGGGCCTTGCCGGCCTTGCGCACCACGAACGCGTCGGTGCGCTCGCCGGCGGCCGCGGCGCGCGTGCAGGATCGACGTCGCCACCGGGTCGGCGCCCAGAGTGAGGCCGCCCACGGCGTCGAAGTCGAGGTCCTTGACCAGGTCGCGCATGACGACGCCCACCAGCGGAGCCGCCTCGCCGTCGAGGGTGATCCGGCGCAGGTCGACGTAGTAGTCGGCCTCGCGACCCGACGACAGGGTCACCCGGCCGTGCACGATGGCCTTGTCCTTGACGATCTCGAGCAGGCGGGCGCGGGCGGCGGCGGTGTCGGTCACGGTTCGTCAGCCTACCGAGCAGGCGCGGCCGTATGCCGCGAGGCCGGCTCGCGGCATACGCGTCAGGCCTTGGGGCGGTGGACCGTCCGGGCGCGCTTGCGCACGACCGACCTCGGGAGGACGCGCAGGGCCGTCACGATGGCCTTGTACTGGGGCCCGGGGACGGAGACGACCTTGCCCTTGGCGACGTCGTCGAGGCAGTCGCGGACGAGCCGCTTGGCGTCGAGCCACATGAAGCCGGGCAGGCTCGACATGTTGAGGCCGGCGCGGTCGTGGAACTCGGTGTGGGTGAAGCCCGGGCACAGCGCCGTGGCCGTGACGCCGCTGCCCGCGAGCTCGCTGGACAGTCCCTCGGTGAAGACGGTGACGAAGGACTTCTCGGCCGAGTAGGTGCCCGAGGTGATGAACGAGGCGACCGACGAGACGTTGACGATCGCACCGTGGCCGCGCTGGCGCATCGCCCCGGCGGCAGCGTGGGACAGCACGAGGACAGCCCGGCACAGCACGTCGAAGACGGCCTCCTCCTGGCTGATGTCGTTGTCGAGGAAGCGCTTCTTCAGCGAGTAGCCGGCGTTGTTGACCAGGAGGTCGACGGGCCGGGCCGGGTCGGCGAGCCGCTCCGCGACCTTGCCGGTCTCCGCCCGGTCGCTCAGGTCGGCGACGAGGATCTCGGTGTCGACGCCATAGGTGGCCTGCAGCTCGTCGGAGACGTTCTCGAGCCGCGCCCGGTCGCGGGCGACCAGCACCACGTCGTGCCCCCGCTCGGCGAGCTGGTGAGCGAAGGACAGGCCGATGCCGGCCGTGGCGCCGGTGACGAGGGCAGTACTCATGGAGCCCACTGTAGGGCGGCCCCCTAGGCTTGCCAGGTGCGTATCGCGACCTGGAACGTCAACTCCATCCGCTCTCGCATCGACCGCGTCGAGGCCTGGCTGCAGCGCAGCGACGTGGATGTCCTGTCGATCCAGGAGACCAAGGCGACGGATGCGCAGTTCCCGTTCGACCGGCTGCAGGCCCTCGGGTACGAGGTGGCCCACCACGGGCTCAACCACTGGAACGGCGTGGCGATCCTGTCGAGGGTCGGGCTGAGCGACGTCGAGGCGTCGTTCGCGCAGGCCCCCGCGTGGGGCGAGCCGCCGGTCGTGGAGGCGCGCGCGCTGACGGCGACGTGCGGCGGCATACGGGTCACGTCGGTCTATGTGCCCAACGGGCGCCACATCGGCGACCCGCACATGGCCTACAAGCTGTCCTGGCTCGCCGAGCTGCGCAACCACGCCGAGCAGTGGGTGGCCAGCGGCCAGCCCGCCGCGATCATGGGCGACTGGAACATCGCGCCCCAGGACGAGGACGTCTGGTCGATGGAGTACTACCTCGACAAGAGCCACGTGTCGCCACAGGAGCGCGCGGCCTTCCAGGCCATCGTCGACACCGGGTTCGTCGACGTGGTGCGGCCGCACACCCCGGGACCTGGCACGTACACGTACTGGGACTACACGCGGCTCGCCTTCCAGAAGCGCCGCGGCATGCGGATCGACTTCATCCTCGGCTCACCGCCGTTCGCCGCCCGCGTGACCGGGGCGGCGATCGACCGCGAGGAGCGCAAGGGCCAGGGCGCCTCCGACCACGCGCCCGTCGTCGTCGAGCTGGAGGACTGAGCATGTCCCGCACGTTCACCGTGGCCGCGCCGGACGGCGCCCTGCTCCAGGTCGAGGAATGGCCGGCGCCTCACCCGGCGGACGGGCCGACCGTCGTGCTCGCCCATGGCTGGACGCTCACCCGGGCGTCGTGGCTGCCCGTGGTCGAGCAGCTGGTCGAGCGCGGCCTGCGGGTCGTCGCCTACGACCAGCGCGGCCATGGCGGCTCGGGCCCGCTCAAGGGACGGCCCACCGTCCGGGGGCTCGGCGACGACCTCGCCGCCGTCCTCGACGTCGTGGCCCCGACCGGGCCGGTCGTGCTCGGCGGCCACTCGATGGGTGGCATGACCGTGATGGCGTATGCCGGGCTGCACCCCGAGGAGTTCGCCTCACGCGTCGTGGGCGTCGTGCTGGTGTCGACCTCCGCCGGAGACCTCCAGCGCACCGGGCTGCGGTCGGTCGAGGCTCGGGCCATGTGGCTGGCCTCACGGATGCCGCGGGTGGCGGCCGGGCCGCTCGTGACCACGCGAAGCCAGCGGTACCTGCTGTTCGGTGCGGATGCCGACCCCGAGCACGTGCGGCTGACGCGCGACCAGGTGGCCGGCACGGTCCTGCCCACCATGGGCCGGTTCTACAGCGCGCTGAGCGAGCACGACGAGGCCGAGGCCCTGGCCCAGCTGGAGGGCGTGCCGACCGTGGTGCTCGTCGGCGACCGCGACAGGCTCACCCCGCAGCGGCATGCCGAACGCCTCGCGGAGCTCGTGCCCCACGCCGAGCTTCGGGTGCTGGAGGGCTGCGGTCACATGCTGGGCTACGAGGCCACCGATGAGGTCGTCGCGGCCCTGTGGTCAGTCGTCGAGGCGGCGCAGGCCGAGGCCGGCTGAGGCGACGGCACCCAGCAGGGCCGCCACCGCCGCACCGGCGAACACCGTCTGCACCTGCACCACCCCGGCCGCCACCAGGGCACGGGTGTCGCCCTGGTCCGGCAGCGCGGCGACGGTGGCGTAGTAGCGGTGCAGCCCGATGGCCGTCAGCAGCGCCAGCCCCACGACCATGCCGACCATCCGGCACATCACGACCAGCGCGCTCGCGGTCCCCTGGGCACCGGCGGGCGCAGCGGTCAGGGCGGCGTTGTTGACCGGGGCGACAGCCAGCCCGACACCCAGACCCACGGCCATGAGGACGACGGTCGCGCTGGGCGCGGCCGAGCGCTCCGTCACCCCAGCGGCTCATCAGGAGCAGCCCCGCGCCCGCGACGACCAACCCGGTCAGGGCGACCAGCCCGTCTCCCAGCCGCCGCAGCGACCAGCCTCCGAGCAGGGCGCCGAGCGGCACGGCGACCAGGAACCGCACCAGCACGAAGGCGGCGACCGTCTCGCTGGAGGTGTAGGTGAGCCGCGCGAGCACCGGCACGTCGACGACGACGGCGACCAGCACGACGCCGGCGAGCGCGCTCACGACCAGGGCGACGCCGGCGCGGCTGCGGACGACCCCTCTGGCGACCAGGGGTGAGGCGGCCGTCCGGTGCCTCCACAGGTAGCCGGCGAGCGCGACCGCGGCCAGGGGCAGGAGCAGCCACCCCGCCGGTCCGACGACCTGTCGCTGGGGGTCGCTCGCGGCGAACGTCACCACCACGCACCCCAGCGCGACGCCGAGGAGCAGCGCGCCGGGCAGGTCCGCCCGGCGCAGCAGTCGGCCAGGCGCGGGGCGCGGTGACCGCGAGCCACAGCACGAGCAGCACCAGCGCCACCACCCCGATCGGCGTGGCCAGGCGGCTGGTCGAGGTGCCGAACGGCACGAACGGGAGGCCCAGGGTCACGTCGGTGGCCAGCCGGTCGGGAGCGTCGAGGGCCAGCGCCCCCGCCACGAGGGCCAGACCACCGAGCACCAGCGGTATGCCGCGTGGCCGCGGTAGCGGTCGCCCGCCCAGAGCCGTCACGACCACCGCCAGCACCAGGCCGGCGACGGCGTTGAGCCAGAAGATCGTCCGCCACCCCGACACGGCCAGCACCGCCGCCCCGAACACCGGGCCGAGCACGCTGCCCAGCTCCTGCACCGCGCCGACCACGCCGAGCGGCATACCCCTGCGTCCGGGTGGCCACAGGTCTGCCACCAGGGCGAGGGTCGCGGGCACCAGGCCGCCACCGCCGACGCCCTGCAGCACCCGGCCGGCGACCAGCACCGGCAGCTCGACGGCGAGGGCGGTGACCGCCGAGCCGACCACGAACACGGCCAGGCAGGCGACCAGCACGCGTTGCCGGGCCACGAGATCGGCGATCCGGCCGATCAGCGGCAGCACCGCGACGTAGCCCAGCAGGAAGCCCGAGACGATGGGCGTCGCCTTCTGGAGGGCGTCGATGCTGAGGCCGACGCCGGTCATCATGTCGGTGAGCGCGAGCACGACGACGTAGGTGTCGGCCGCGGCCAGGGCGACGGCCACCGAGGCGGTGGCCAGCAGTGCCCTAGGGGCGGCTGATGACAACGGGCTGGGACAGGGTCTTGAGGCCGACGGTGTAGGTCGAGGTGGACCCGGCGTAGAAGGGGCCCTTGAGGACGACGCTGCGGAGCTCACCACCGGGGTCGGTCAGCCCGTAGGTCACGTCGAACGTCCCCGAGCGGTCGCCGACCACGAGCAGGTCGGCGACGGCCGCACCCGGGAGCTCGCCGGTGATCGTGTGGAGGACGTCGGAGCCCGAGCGCACGGTCGGGCCCTGGGCGAGGTGGGTCGTGCGGGGCAGGAGGCTCGTGATGCCGGTCTGCGGTTGAAGAGCTGGGCGGGGTTGGGAGCGCCGTAGGTCTTGGGGTCGACCTTGACGTAGCCCGGCGTGAAGAACTTCATGAAGACGTCCTGGTCGACCGCGATGACGGCGACGGTGCCGGTGACCCCTGCCACCGTGGCGTTGAGCGTTCCCTTGAAGGACGGAGGCGAGAACAGCCCCGTACCCGTGCCGCCCGAGACACCCGATGCCGAGGCGGGCAGCCCGGTGGCCGACAGGGTGAGCGCGACGGCCGGGCTCTTCTCCAGGGTGGTGCGCGCGGCGGCGAGCTGCGCGGCCGGGGGCTTCGTCGCGGCCGGCGTCGTGGGCGTCCCGGAGCACCCGGCGAGGGTCAGCGCGAGCGCACCGACGACGGCGAGCTGCCGGAGAGCCGTGGCACGAGACATGGGCCCACCGTAGTTGCCGCGGACACGCCGTCAGGGAAGGCGAGCCGTACCCGGTGGGTGGACCCTGAGCCAGAGGAAGCCGTAACCCTCCAGCGCCACCGTCACGCGTCCCTGGTCGTCGGTGGCGAGGTCGTCCAGCCCCAGCAGGTCCACCAGGTCCACGGAGCCCTGCGCGAGCGTCAGCTCGACCGTCACCGGCTCGGGCCCGAAGTTGTGCAGCGCCACCACGGAGGCGTCGTCGGTGAACGACCGGTGGGCCAGCACCTGGTGGTGGGGCTGCTCGAGCACCTCGAACTGGCCCCAGCCCAGCTCGGGGCAGGCACGGTAGGCCCTGATCAGCTTGTGCATGAAGCTCCACAGCGAGTCGGGGTCGCGTCGCTGGTCGGCCACGTTGACGTGTTCGGGGCCGTAGCCGCCTGGCGTCAGCCGCTGCACGAGCCGGCTCGGCCGGGCCGTGGAGAAGCCGCCGTTGCGGCCGCTGGTCCACTGCATCGGCGTGCGCACCGCCATCCGGCCCTCGGCGGCGAGGTCCTCGCCCATGCCGATCTCCTCGCCGTAGAACAGGGTCGGCGTGCCGGGCATGGTGAACAGCAGGCTGTAGGCCATCCGGATGCGGCGAGGGTCGCCACCGAGCATCGTCGGCAGGCGTCGCTTGAGCCCGCGCCCGTAGATCTGCTCCTGCGGCTCCGGACCGAAGGCGGCGAAGACCTCCTGCCGCTCCTCGTCGGTGAGCTTGTCGAGGGTGAGCTCGTCGTGGTTGCGCAGGAAGGTCGCCCACTGGCAGCTGGGGTGGATCGGGGGCCGGTCGAGCAGGGCGGCGACGAGCGGACGGGCGTCGCGTCGGGCCATGGACAGGTAGACGTTCTGCATGCCGATGAAGTCGAACATCATGTGCAGCTCGTCGCCGGCCTTGCCGCCGAAGTACTTCAGCTGCTGGTCGTGGGGGACGTTCACCTCGCCCAGCAGCATGGCGTTGCCCCTGCGGCGGTTGACGAACGCCCGCAGGTCCCGCAGGTGCTGGTGCGGGTCGGCAGGCACCTCCGGGTGGTCCTTGCTCTCGGCCCGCGTCTCCACGTCGTCGACGAAGTACGGCACGGCATCCATGCGGAAGCCGTCGACCCCGAGCTGCAGCCAGAACCCGAGCATCCGGTCGATCTCGTCACGGACCTTGGGGTTCGCGATGTTGAGATCCGGTTGGTAGGAGTAGAAGTGGTGCAGGTACCACTGGCCCAGCTTGTCGTCCTTGGCCCAGATGCTGTTCTCCGCGTCGGGGAACGCCACCTGGTCGCTGGTGTCGGGCGGGGTGTCCGAGCGCCAGACGTAGTAGTCGTGGAACGGGTTGTCGACGCTGCGGCGGGCGGCCTTGAACCACGGGTGCTGGTCGCTCGTGTGGTTGATGACCGCGTCGATGATCACCCGCAGGCCACGGTCCTTGGCCGTGCGGATGATCTCGACGAACTGGCCGTGGTCGCCCATGCGTGGGTCGATGCCATAGAGGTCGGTGACGTCGTACCCGTCGTCGCGGCCCGGCGTGGGATAGATGGGCATCAGCCAGATGCAGGTGACTCCCAGCTCTGCGAGGTAGTCGATGCGCTCGGCCAGCCCGCCGAGGTCACCGATGCCGTCCCCGTTGCTGTCGTAGTACGTGTCGACGTGCAGGCAGTAGAAGACGGCCGTCTTCCACCACTGGTCGCTGGTCTCGGTGACCCGCATGGCTAGCGCCCGAGGGCGAGGTGGGCACTATGCATGCGTGACAGTCTGTACGTCCCGGCCCGGCTCCACCACTAGAGTGTCGGCCTCGGCGTCGAGGTCCACGACCACCCGCTCGCCGTCGTGCACGGCCCCGGACAGGACCGCCTTGGCGAGCCGGTCGCCGATCTCCTTCTGGACCAGGCGGCGCAACGGCCGTGCCCCGTATGCCGGGTCGTAGCCGGTGATGGCCAGCCACTCGCGTGCCGCGTCGGTCACCTCGAGGGTGATCCGCCGGTCGTGCAGGCGCGAGGCGAGCTCGCGGACCTGCAGCTCGACGATGTGGGCGAGCTCGCTGGAGGTGAGGGCGTCGAAGATGACGACCTCGTCGAGCCGGTTGAGGAACTCGGGCTTGAAGCTGGCCCGCACCACCGACATCACGGCGTCGCGCTTGGCCGTCTCGTCCAGCGTCGGGTCGACGAGGAACTGGCTGCCGAGGTTGCTGGTCATGACGAGGATGACGTTGCGGAAGTCGACCGTGCGGCCCTGGCCGTCGGTCAGCCGGCCGTCGTCGAGCACCTGCAGGAGGATGTCGAACGTCTCGGGGTGAGCCTTCTCGACCTCGTCGAGCAGCACGACCGAGTAGGGCCGGCGCCGCACCGCCTCGGTGAGCTGGCCGCCCTCCTCGTAGCCGACGTACCCGGGCGGAGCGCCGATGAGTCGCGCCACGGCGTGCCGCTCGGAGTACTCGCTCATGTCGATGCGCACCATCGCGCGCTCGTCGTCGAACAGGAAGTCGGCCAGGCTCTTGGCGAGCTCGGTCTTGCCCACGCCGGTCGGGCCGAGGAACAGGAACGACCCGGTCGGCCGGTTGGGGTCGGCCAGGCCGGCGCGCGAGCGGCGCACCGCGTCGCTGACCGCCTGCACGGCGCGCTCCTGGCCGATCAGCCGCGCGCCGATGATCGACTCCATGGTGAGCAGCTTCTCGGTCTCGCCCTGGAGCAGACGCCCGGCCGGGATGCCGGTCCAGGCGCTGATGACCTCGGCGATGTCCTCGGCGCCCACCCGCTCCTTGACCATGAGGTCCTGGTCGAGCGCGGCTGCCTGCTGCTCCTGGGCGTTGGCCGCCGCGAGCTGCTTCTCCAGCTCGGGGATCTCGCCGTAGAGCAGGCGCGACGCCTTCTCGTAGTCGCCCTCGCGCTGGAGCCGGTCCGCCTGCGTGCGCAGGTCGTCGATCCGGGCCTTGAGCTCGCCGACGCGGTTCAGGCCGGACTTCTCGGCCTCCCATCGGGCGTTGAGGGCGGCGAGCTGCTCGGACTTGTCGGCGAGGTCCTGGCGCAGCCGCTCGAGCCGCTCGACGGAGGCGTCGTCGGTCTCGCGCTCGAGGTGCAGCTCCTCCATCCGGAGCCGGTCGACGGCACGGCGCAGCTCGTCGATCTCGACGGGCGAGGAGTCGATCTCCATGCGCAGCCGCGACGCCGCCTCGTCGACGAGGTCGATGGCCTTGTCGGGCAGCTGGCGCCCGGTGATGTAGCGGTCGGACAGCGCGGCGGCCGCGACCAGCGCGGAGTCCTCGATCTCGACCTTGTGGTGCGCCTCGTAGCGCTCCTTGAGCCCGCGCAGGATGGCGATGGTGTCCTCGACCGAGGGCTCCCCGACGAAGACCTGCTGGAAGCGGCGCTCGAGGGCGGCGTCCTTCTCGATGTGCTGGCGGTACTCGTCGAGGGTCGTCGCGCCGACGAGGCGCAGCTCGCCGCGCGCGAGCAGCGGCTTGAGCATGTTGCCGGCATCCATGGCGCTCTCGCCGGTGGCGCCCGCTCCGACGACGGTGTGCAGCTCGTCGATGAACGTGACGATCTGGCCGTTGCTGTCCTTGATCTCCTCGAGGACGGCCTTGAGCCGCTCCTCGAACTCGCCGCGGTACTTCGCGCCGGCGACCATCGCGCCGAGGTCGAGGCTGATGAGCCGCTTGTCGCGCAGCGACTCCGGCACGTCGCCGTCGACGATGCGCTGGGCCAGCCCCTCGACGACGGCGGTCTTGCCGACGCCGGGCTCGCCGATGAGGACGGGGTTGTTCTTGGTGCGGCGCGACAGCACCTGGACGACCCGGCGGATCTCGGAGTCACGACCGATGACCGGGTCGAGCTTGCCGTCGCGGGCGGCCTGGGTCAGGTCGGTGCCGTACTTCTCCAGGGCCTCGGAGGTGGCCTCGGGGTCCTCGGACGTGACCTTGTGGCCGCCTCGCAGCACGGGGATCTGCGCCTCGATCGCCTTGGCATCGGCGGTGATCGCGCCCTTCTCGACGAGCGCGAGCAGCAGGACGTCGGTGGACAGGTGCGTGTCGCCCATGGCCTGCATCAGGGTCTGGGCGTGCTGCAGCACGGCGAGCGCCTGCTGGCCCAGACCCGGGGTCTGCACCGAGCTGCCCGAGGTGCGGGGCAGCGAGCCGAGGGTGTGCCGCGCGGCGGCCGCGACGGCCTCGGCGGACGTCCCGCCGGCGGCGAGCAGTGCGGGCGTCGTCGTGTCGGGCTGCTGGGCGAGCACGAGGGCGAGGTGGGCCGGGGTGATCTCGGGGTTGCCGCTGCCCTGCGCCTCACGCTGCGCGAGGGCCAGCGCCTCCCCCACCTTGGTGGTGGGCTTGAGCTCCATACGGGATAGGTCTCCTGTGGTCGGGGGTGATCCTCAGGGTCAACGACCCCAAAGTTGAGTGTATTCCACTCAACTTTGGGCCTCCAGTGCGAGAGGGGGCGCCTCAGAGCAGCTCGGGGGCGGGCTCGGGGTCGTACCAGCCGCCGTGCTCCTCGGCCAGCGCCGAGAACCGGTCGCGCAGACCACCCTCGACGGGTCCGGACTCGTCGGCCACCATCTCCTCGACGACGTAGACCGCCCACTCGTGGTCCTCGGAGTCGTCCTCGCCGGCCAGCGCCTCGCGCACCACGCGCACCTCGCTGAACCCCTCGTGGGCCAGGTCGGCGGCGATCTCCTCGGCGGTCTCCTTCTCGGGGAAGACCATCAGGTGCTCAGTCATAACGCGAGTATGCCGCGTGGCTGGGCCACGCGGCATACGGGTCGTCGAAGGGGGCATGGGTGGCTCAGGAGTGCGGACGCCAGACCACGAGCGCCTGGTTGCGGGTCACCCGCGGACGCTGGCCCGCCCGCAACGCCACGACGTCACCGGTGGGCGCGACGGCGAAGACCCGCGAGGCGTCCGGACGGCGGTACTGGGCCGCGTCGCGAGCCTGCTGGAGCTCGTCAGCCAGCTCGAGGACGCGGGCGCGCAACGCGCTGACGTGGTTCTCGAGCTCCATGATGCGCTGGATGCCCGCGAGGCTGACGCCCTCCTGGGAGAGCCGCTGCACCTCGCGGAGCTGGGCCACGTCACGCGCGGAGTACCGGCGACCGCCGCCGCGGGTGCGTGACGGCGTCACCAGGCCGAGGCGGTCGTACTGGCGCAAGGTCTGCGCGTGCATGCCGGCGAGGGTCGCCGCCACCGAGATGACGAAGACCGGGTCGTCGTCCGCGGGGGTCACGCCCCGGACGTCGTCGGCACTCACCGCTGCGCCTCGGCGAAGAGCGCAGCCCGCGGGTCGTAGCCCTCGTCATGAGCCTGCAGGGCCTCGACAGCGGCCTTCGCCTCGTCGGACAGACGCTGCGGCACCACGACGTTGACCGTCGCGAGCAGGTCGCCGGCCTTGTCCCGCTTGGGTACGCCGCGACCCTTGACCCGCAGGACACGCCCGCTGGGCGTCCCTGGGGCGATGCGCACCTTGACCGGCTTGCCGTCGAGGGTGGGGACGGACACCGTCGCGCCCAGCACCGCCTCGGCGAAGGTCACCGGCAGCTCGACGGTGAGGTTGTCGCCGTCACGGCCGAAGACGGGGTGGGGCTCGACGGTCACGGTCAGCATGAGGTCGCCGGCAGGGGCTCCGGCATCGCCGGGCTGTCCCTTGCCGCGCAGCCGGATCTTCTGGCCGTCCTTGACACCGGCGGGGATCCGCGTCGTGATCTGCCCACCGTCGGCGGTGCCGAGCGTGACGGTGGCACCGTTGACCGCGTCGCGGAAGGACAGCGTCGTCCTGGCGGTGACGTCGGCCCCCTTGCGCGGGCCCCGAGTGCCGCCGAACCCGCCGTAGGGCGAGCCACCTCCGCCGAACATCCCGCCGAGGATGTCCTCGAGGTCGGGCTGCGCGCCGCCGGTCGAGTAGCGGACGCGGGTGCCGCCGCCGCCGCCCCCGCCGAACATGGAGGAGAAGACGTCCTCGAAGCCTCCGGTGCCGCCGCCCGGGCCGCCCGCGGTGAACCGGGCGCCGCCGCGCGCCATCTGGCGCACGGCGTCGTACTCGCGACGCTGCTCGGGGTCGGACAGCACCGAGTGCGCCTCGCCGATCTCCTTGAACCGCTGCTCGGCCGAGGCGTCGCCGGGGTTCTGGTCGGGGTGGTAGGTGCGCGCCAGCTTGCGGTAGGCCTTCTTGATGGCGGCGTCGTCGGCATCCTGGGGGACGCCGAGAATCGCGTAGAAGTCCTTCTCGAACCAGTCCTGACTAGCCATGTCGGCGTCCTCCTCTCAGGTCGATGCGTCGTTGTCCGGTCGACGTTGGGCGTGATGATGCCGCCGTCACTCGGGGTCGGCCACGGCGACACGCGCCGCGCGCAGGATCTGCTCGCCGGCCCGGTAGCCCGGCTGGAGCACCTGGACCACGGTGGTCGAGCCGGCCGAGGTCACCGAGCCGTCCTGTGGCCACGCGGTGTGCATGAGCGCCTCGTGCCGGTTGGGGTCGAACTCCTCGCCCGGCACGCCGTAGCGCTCGAGCCCGAACTTGGCCAGCACGCCCTCGAGCTTGTCGGCGATCGCCGCGAACGGGCCGTCGACGAGGTCGCCGTGCTCACGCGCGCCGTGGATGTCGTCGAGCACCGGGAGCAGCGCCTCGATGACCGACTGGGCGGCGCGCTCCTGGACGAGCGCGCGGTCGCGGTCGACGCGGCGCTTGTAGTTGACGTACTCGGCCTGCAGACGCTGCAGGTCGGCGAGTCGCTCGGCGGCCAGGTCGCGCTCCGCGGCGGGCTGCTGGTCGGCAGCGGGCTGCTGGTCGGCGACGGCCTCCTGCTCGGCCTGGACCTGCTCGGCCCCCACCTCGGCGTCCTGGCTCGGCTCGAGGCGTCCGCCGCCGAGGCGGTGGTGGGCTCGGAAGCCTCACCCACCACCACCTCGGGCTCGCCGGCAGAGTGGCTCTGCTCGGTCACTTGGACTCCTCGTCGTCCTCGACGACCTCGGCGTCCACGACGTCGTCGTGGGCCGCACCGCCGGTCGAGCCGCCGGCGTGCGCAGCCGTCACCGTCACCGGAGGCGGCCGTCCGCCTCGGAGGCCGCGGCATACATCGCCGTGCCCACCTTCTGGGACTCCTCGGAGAGCTTCGCGCTCTTCTTCGCGAGGTCCTCGGCGCTGACGCCCGAGTCCGCCTTGAGGGCCGACTTGAGGTCCTCGAGGGCGGCGTCGACGTCACCACGGCTGTCGGCCGGGATCTTGTCGGTGTTGTCGGCGAGGAACTTCTCCGTCGAGTAGACCAGCTGCTCGGCGTTGTTGCGGGCCTCGGTCTCCTCGCGGCGCTTCTTGTCCTCCTCCGCGTGGGCCTCGGCCTCCTTGATCATCCGCTCGATGTCCTCCTTGGCGAGGGCCGAGCCACCGGAGATCGTGATCTTCTGCTCCTGGCCGGTGCCACGGTCCTTGGCGGACACGTTGACGATGCCGTTGGCGTCGATGTCGAAGGTGACCTCGATCTGCGGCACGCCACGCGGCGCCGGCGCGATGCCGGTGAGCTCGAAGGTGCCGAGCTGCTTGTTGTGCTGGGCGATCTCGCGCTCACCCTGGAACACCTGGATCAGCACGCTGGGCTGGTTGTCCTCAGCGGTCGAGAACACCTCGGAGCGCTTGGTCGGGATCGCGGTGTTGCGCTCGATGAGCTTGGTGAACAGCCCACCCTTGGTCTCGATGCCCAGGCTCAGCGGCGTGACGTCGATGAGCAGGACGTCCTTGCGCTCGCCCTTGAGGACACCGGCCTGCAGGCTGGCGCCCACGGCCACGACCTCGTCGGGGTTGACGCCCTTGTTGGGCTCCTTGCCACCGGTGAGCTCCTTGACCAGAGCCGAGACGGCGGGCATGCGGGTCGAGCCACCGACGAGGACCACGTGGTCGATGTCGGACAGCGAGATGCCGGCGTCCTTGATGACGTTGTGGAACGGCTGCTTGGTGCGGTCGAGCAGGTCCTTGGTCAGCTGCTCGAACTGCGCGCGGCTGATGGTCTCCTCGAGGTGGATCGGGCCGTTCTCGGACATCGAGAGGTACTGCAGGCTGACGTTGGTGCTCGTCGAGGACGACAGCTCCTTCTTGGCCTGCTCGGCGGCGTCGCGCAGACGCTGCATGGCGATCTTGTCCTTGGACAGGTCGACGCCGGAGGTGTTCTTCACCGTGGTGAGCAGGTGCTTGACGATGCGCTCGTCCCAGTCGTCACCACCGAGCTGGTTGTCACCGGAGGTGGCGCGCACCTGGATGGTGGAGAAGCCGTCCTCGGGGTCCTTGCCGACCTCGAGGAGGGACACGTCGAACGTGCCGCCACCGAGGTCGAAGACGAGGATGAGCTCGTCCTCCTTGCCCTTGTCGAGGCCGTACGCGAGGGCCGCGGCGGTGGGCTCGTTGATGATGCGCAGGACGTTGAGACCCGCGATCTCGCCGGCCTCCTTGGTGGCCTGGCGCTCGTGGTCGTCGAAGTACGCGGGGACGGTGATCACCGCGTCGGTGACGTCCTCACCGAGGTAGGCCTCGGCGTCGCGCTTGAGCTTCTGGAGGATGCGGGCGCTGATCTCCTGCGCCGTGTACGTCTTGCCGTCGATCTCCGGGGACTTCCAGTCGGTGCCGATGTGGCGCTTGACGGAACGGATGGTCCGGTCGACGTTGGTGACGGCCTGGCGCTTGGCGATCTCGCCGACCAGGACCTCGCCTCCCTTGGAGAACGCCACGACGGACGGGGTCGTGCGACCGCCCTCCGCGTTGGCGATGATGGTGGGCTCGCCGCCTTCGAGGACTGCGACGGCCGAGTTGGTGGTGCCGAGGTCGATGCCGACCGCACGTGCCATGGTGATGTCTCCTGTGATGCTCGGGTTGAGTTGCCTGCACTCAAGTTAGGAGCCTGTATGCCGCGTGGCAAATCGTGGGCGCCAAACTTGCGTTCACTCGGCTCAACTTTGGTCGGCGTCGGATTGTTCCCGGCGCGCCGTCGCGGATAGGGTCCGACCGTGGATGACGCGCTGTTCGCCGAGTCCGTCGCGGACCTCGTGGGCACGCGACGGCGACCTCGCCCGGCTGGTGACCGAGCACGGCATACCTGTCCTGTGGCAGCGGCCGGCCGGCTTCCCCAGCCTGGTGCTGCTCATCCTCGAGCAGCAGGTGTCGCTCGCCTCCGCGGCGGCGGCATACGGCAAGGTCGTCGCCCGCACCGGCGCCATGACGCCCGCGGCCCTCCTGGCCACGACGCCCGAGGAGCTGCGGCTCGACGGGGTCTCGCGGCAGAAGGACCGCTACCTGCGCGCGCTGGCGACCGCCGTGGAGACCGGCACCCTCGACCTCGCCGGACTGTCCGAGCTCGACGACCAGGCGGCTCGGCGAGCGCTGGTCGCGCTGCCCGGGGTGGGGCCGTGGACCGCCGACGTCTATCTGCTGGCCTGCCTCGGTCGCCCGACCTGTGGCCGGTCGGGGACCGCGCCCTCCAGGTCGCCGCCGCCGAGGCACTCGGCCTGCCCGCGGTGCCCGACGCCGCCGGGCTCGAGGCGCATCGGAGAGCGCTGGCGACCCCATCGCTCCACGGCCGCGCGGCTGCTCTGGCACGGCTACCTCGCGCGCCGTGGCCGGGTCGAGACGCCGGCCACCGTGCTCGGCTGAGTCCGAGCACAGCCGACATGCAATCGCGTGGCGACCGGTGTCACGCGATCGTCGGCCCGTGCACGACGACGGTCCGCGGACTCCCGACCGAGGTCGAGCTGCATCCCGGCATCGACCCGGTCCCTCGACCGTGCTTCGTCAGCCTCGACTCGGTCGAGAACGTCTCTGTCGCGCTCTTGGTCGATCGCATCGGGCGGCTCGGTGAAGCCCGGATGAGCGAGATCTGCGCGGCGCTCGCCGTCGCCACGGCTGTCCCGGCTGAGGCAGCAGAGCCCGTCGTCAGCGCGCGGTGACCTCACGCGCCAGGGCAGGCGGCATGTAGTCGTAGCGCACGAACCGCCGGGTGAACGTCCCGGTGCCGTGCGAGACCGACCGCAGGTCCACCGGATACCTCGACAGCTCGTGGGCGGGCACCTCGGCCATGATCGTCGTCCGACCCTCGACGTCGGCGGGCGCCGTCCCGTGCACCTGCCCACGCCGTCCCCGCAGGTCCGCCAGCACGCTGCCGACCGCGTCGTCCGAGACCTCGATACGCACCTCGTCCACGGGCTCCAGCATCGAGACCGTCGTGTCGTTCGCCGCCTCGCGCAGCGCCATCCCGGCCGCGGTCTGGAACGCCATGTCCGAGGAGTCCACCGAGTGCGCCTTGCCGTCCACCAGCGTCACGCGCACGTCGACCACCGGGTATCCCGCGAGCACGCCCTTCTCGAGCTGGGTGCGGGCGCCCTTCTCGACCGAGGGGATGTACTGGCGGGGCACCGCACCCCCGACCACCTTGTCGACGAACTCGATCCCCGCGCCCCGCTCCAGCGGCTCGATCTCCAGCTGGCAGACGGCGTACTGCCCATGCCCGCCGGACTGTTTCACCAGCCGGCCCTGCACCGAGGTCGGGCGCACGAACGTCTCGCGCAGCGACGTCCGGACCGGCTCCACCTCGACCGCCACGTGGTACCGCTGCTCGAGGGCCGAGATCAGCTGGTCCACATGGGCGGGTCCCATCGCCCAGAGGACCAGCTGGTGCGTCTCGGCGTTGTGCTCCAGCCGCATGGTGACGTCCTCGGCGACGAGCCGCTGCAAGGCACTGCCCAGCTTGTCCTCGTCGCCCTTGGACTTGGCGTGGACGGCCACGGGAAGCAGCGGGTTCGGCAGCAGCCACGGCTCCACCAGCGCGGGGCGGTCCTTGTGCGAGAGCGTGTCCGAGGTCTCGGCACCCGCCAGCTTCGAGACCAGGACGATGTCGCCCGCCACCGCGGCCGAGACCGGTCGGCTGTCCTCCCCCGACGGCGAGGCGAGCGGGCCGATCCGCTCGTCGTCGGTGTCGTGGTCGGCGTGCTCCTCCACGAGGTGGGCCGCGAAGTGCTGCAGGTGGCCGGAGATGTGCACCGGCTCGTCGGGGCGCAGCGTGCCGGAGAAGACCCGGACCAGCGACTGCCGCCCCACGAACGGGTCGGTGGTGGTGCGGATGATCTCGGCGACCAGCGGGCCGTCCGGGTCGCAGGTGACCGCCCCGAAGTCGCCTCCCGCCGGGGTGAACACCCGCGGGATCGACGCGCCCGCCGGTGACGGGAACCCGTGCTCGAACAGCTCGAGCAGCGACTCCACCCCCACCCCGCCAGGCGCGTGGGTGGGCAGGATCGGGAAGAAGCGCGCGGTGGCGATGGCCATGCGCAGGTCCTTGGACACCGCCTCGGTGTCGACGTCCTCGCCGCCGAGATAGCCCTCGAGCAGGGTCTCGTCCTCCGACTCCTCGATGACCGCCTCGATGAGGTCTCCGCGTTGGGCGTCGATGAGCTCGCCCTCGTCGGCGGTCGGCTCCCGGTCGCTGGGCTCACCGTCCCGGATACTCCGTCACGGTCCTGCGCAGCAGGTTCATCAGCCCGACGACGACGCCTCCCTCGACCAGCGGCAGCGCGAGCGGCTCGGCGTCGCCGAAGGCTCGCTTGCACGCCGCCACCGTCCCGTCGAAGTCCGCCCGCGCCTGCTCCAGCCGCGTGATGGCCACGGCACGCGGCATACCGAGAACCTCGCACTCCCTCCACAGCAGCCGCGTCGGCTCGTCGACACCCTCGGCGGCGGAGACGACGAACAGGGCCGCGTCCGCCGCCCGCAGCCCGGCCCGCACCTCACCGACGAAGTCGGCATGTCCGGGAGTGTCGAGCAGGTTGACGGTCACCGACCCCGTCGGCAGGTCGGCCACGGTGAGCGCGAGGGTCGGCGTGATGGCCCCCTCACGAGAGCGGCGGCCCGGAACCCGGGCCGCCACCAGCTTCTCGAACAGCGCCGTCTTGCCGGCGCCGCTCGACCCCACCATCACGACGTTCCGGATCGCCTCCGGCGACCTGGGCCCCTCAGCCTCGTTGAGACGGTTCATGAGGTCACCTTGCTCCGCGGGCCGGTGCCGCACAAGGGGTTACGCGAGCCAGGCCACCGCCAACGGCAGGACGGACGCCGCCACGAGCAGGGTGTCCCGGCGGCGCCAGGGGGCGGGAGCCGCCCACGACCTCGCGTATGCCGTCGCGAAGCCGCGAGCGTCCATCGCCACCGAGAGCTCGGCGGCGGCCTGCAGCGAACGCACCAGGATGCCGATCGTCAGGGCGCCGAGCTCGGCCAGCACGGACGCCGGGGAGCGGAGGGTGGCGCCGACCCCGCGGATCCGGCGGGCGCGCGCCGTCTCGGACCACAGGTCGCCGAAGATGTGGATGCGCTGGAGGGCGGCGGCGAGCGCGACGACCGGGCGCGGGGGCAGTCGCAGGCGCTGCGCCAGGTGGTCGCCGAGGGCGTCGGCGTCGACGTACTGGATCAGCACCGCCGACGGGAACACGATGATCAGCACCCGCAGGCCGCCCAGCGCGGCGAGCTCGAGGTCGTGCGACCCCAGCAGCCAGGTCGACCAGGCGACCGAGGCCGCGCCGAGGAGACCGGGCAGCAGTCGCGCGGTGACGGCGCGCGCTCGGCCGCGGGGGCGCGTGGCCCTCGCCGGGCGCCCAGAGTCCGATGATCGCGAGCACCAGCTCGACGGCGAGGACCACCAGGCTGGTGCGCCAGTGCGGCGAGACGATGCCGGCCGGGATGGCCAGTGCGGCGGCGGCCAGGAGCGAGAGCGGCCCGCAGCGGGCGACCAGGGGCCGGCGTGGGATGCCGGTGGCTCGGGCGGCTGGGGCGGCCGCACCATCGACGTGACGCGCGTCGGCCCGTGCGACGACGGCGTCGTCGTGGGTGGTGAGGACGACGGCCGACCCGGCGTCGCGCAGTGCCTCGACCACTCCCATCACGGCCGCCCAGGTGAGCCGGTCCTGCCCGACGGTCGCCTCGTCGGCGAGCAGGACGGCCGGCTGGTGCACGACGGCGGCGGCCATCGCGAGCCGGCGCTGCTCTCCGCCGGAGAGGTGCCGAGGGTCGGCGCTGTGCAGGTCACCGAGCCCGAGGATCGTCGAGCAGCAGGCGAGCCCGAGCGAGGGCCTCGGACTCGACGAGCCCGACGGCCCGTGAGGTGGTCATCGCCTCGTCCAGCACGGTGCGGGCGACGATCGTCGAGCTGGCCCACTGCGGCACCCAGGCCAGCACCCGGGCCAGCTCGGTGGTGGACCAGTCGCGCGGGTCGCGAGAGCCGTCGGACGCGAGCTCCGGGTGGACGCGCACCGACGCCCTCGTCGCGGTCGAGCAGCCCGGCGAGCGCCAGCAGGAGGGTCGACTTGCCCGAGCCGCTGGGCCCGACCAGCGCCGTGCACCTGGCCGGCCCGCGCCTGGAACCACTGGCCGTCCACCGCCACGGTCCGCCGGACCGACCCGTCCAGGCGCCGCACCTCGCGGTGGACCGTCACGTCGGCAGCGTCGAGCGCCACGACGTTGGCGCCGAGGCGCGCAGGGCCCGAAAACGCCCTGCGGTATGCCGCGCGGCTCGGGGTCGGGCCACCCCGGGACCCAGATCCCCTGGGCGGCGAGCTGGCGCACCGTGCTCGTGCAGGATCGCCAGCGGGTCGCCGTCGGCCACGACGTGACCGCAGTGGTCGAGCACGACCAGCCGGTCGGCGAAGTCGACCCACGGTCCCAGCCGGTGCTCGACGACGACCGTCGTCAGGCCCCGGGCGTGCACGACCTCGCCGACACTGGCCCGGACGGATGCCGCGTTCTCGGGGTCGAGCATCGCCGTCGGCTCGTCGAGCAGCAGCACGGTGGGCTCGAGAGCCAGGGCGCCCGCGAGCGCGAGGCGCTGCTGCTCACCGCCGGACAGCGCGTGGGTCGGGGTGTCCTGCGGCATGGTGAGGCGGACCGCGGCCAGGGCGGCGGCGACGCGCGCGGGCATGGCCGCGCGCGGCATACCGATGTTCTCCAGGCCGAAGGCCACGTCGCGACCGATGGTCGCCGACACCACGCCCGCCCCGGGCTCCTGGAGGACGAGGCCCACGGTGCCGGCGCGGGCTCCCGGCTCTGCGCCGTCGACGAGCACGGTGCCACTGCGCTCGCCGGAGTCGGCGACCTCGAGGACCCCGGCGAGCCCACGCAGAAGCGTGGACTTGCCGGAGCCGCTCGGGCCGACGAGCAGGACCCGCTGGCCGGGCGGGATGTCGAGGTCGAGGCCGGGGATGACCGGGTCGCGACGGCCGAACGGCCGCCAGGTCAGTCCCCGGACCTCGACGTGGCCCGCAGCCCCCGCGCCCTCAGACAGCGCGTGGACTCCCGGGCCTCCTGGCCCGGCGGGAAGGCGTTGAGGGCGCCTGCCTTGGCCAGCGCCTTGGTGAGCGCCCAGCCGACGCCACCCGCGATGACCGCACCGGAGACGGTCAGGATGAGGCCGTAGACGACCTTGTAGGCCATGCCCCAGTCGGTCCAGTAGACGAACCACTCGTAGACCGCCTCGAGCGGAGCGGACAGCGCGCCGGCGAGCAGCGCGGCGCCGATGCCGAAGGCGCCGTAGCCCAGCACGAGGAAGGCGATCTCGGCGCCGGCCCCCTGCAGGATGCCGGAGATCAGCGAGGTGAAGCCCCACTGGTTGCCCGGGATCATCTCGACCAGCGCGGCGATGACCTCACAGGCCAGGGCGGCGCCGGGTCGCCGGACGACGAGCCCGCCGACGACACCGGCCATCAGCCAGGGGCCGCCGGTGATGCCCTGCAGCGGCGGGAAGAGGTTGCCCAGGGCGGTGGCGGGCGCCGTGTAGGCCAGCCCCCAACCCCAGTAGGCGATGCCGAACGCGGCGCCGAGGAAGGCGATCGTCAGGATGTCGACGGTGCGCCAGCCCAGCAGCGGGCTGGTCGCGCGGATGCTGCGGCGGCGAGGCGCCGCGGCGGGTTGCGGCCGAGGCGGCCGGGGTGTTGGTGGTGCTCATATTTCATCTCCCGTGGAATCCGGTGGATACCTCGGGGAAGCCCCGGCCGGGTGGTCGCACAGGGGGCGCGACCGCCCGACAGGTGCTTGAGAACTCGACTCCCTACGCCGGTGCGAACCGGATCAGGTGTGAGGGTCTGCGGTTGCCCGCACTCTCAGCGCTCGCGCGCTCCCCTGTCGTTACGCGTCGAACACTACTCCTGGAATGTGGCAGGGTGGAGTGACGGGTCACGGCGACTCTGGAGGACTGAGACATGGGATGCACTGGTCTGGCGGATCATGGGTACCGGCGGGGCGATCCTGGCTGGCGTCGTCGCCAACAAGGTCGTCACCCAGGTCTGGAAGTCGGCAGGGCGCGACGCCGTCGTCGACCCGCGCGACCCGCGCACGCCGTGGAAGGACGCGGTCCTGTTCGCCGCGCTCACCGGCCTGGCGACGGGTGCGGCGAGGACGATCGCGACCCGCAAGGCGGCCAGCTACTACGAGAAGTCGTCCGGGCACCTGCCCAAGGCCATGCTCGAGGGCGACGCCTGACGTAGGCCGCAGACCCCGTCTCGGGCATCAGCGACCCGCCAGCACGGCACGCCACGGCGGGCACCTTCGACGCCGCGGCGACCCGCTTTCGAGCCGCTTGTTCCTGATGACCATGTCGCGGCTCGCAGCAGCGGCTTGGCGCAGCTCAACGGGTCGGGTGGAATAGTTCGTGCACCATCGCTTCGATGCGTGGCAGCAAGATGAAGCCAGGCAGGAAGATGAGAGTGCCGATCCAGTCCTCCGCGGCGTTGGAGCGCACCGTGAAGCAACCCACGCACGACAGTCCGATCACGAAGTAGTGCTGCACGCGGCCGCCTGGGGACCTTCGCTCGACCAGGTCACTGGCGTTAAGCCAGCGCACTGTGCGCCTAACAGCTGACATGCCCACCAGGACTCCCCCGACGGCCGCCCCCTGCAGAGCGACCGGTGCAGAACCTAGCGCCCGACAACCCAGGTGTCTACATGCTGACTAACGTCTATGACAAGCAGACGGGCGTAGACGCGAAGAAAGCAGACAGAACGGGCAGATTGAGAACCGACCGACCTAGGTCTGTGGCGCCACGCTGTCGAGGTCGAGCGCGCGGGCGATGGGCACCCCGGCGCGGTACGACAGGTGCACGTACGACGGCGCCTCGAGCACGGTGAGGTCGCCCTGGGCGCCGAGGGCGATGCGACCGATGTCGTTGCGGCGCAAGGACTTCGCCGACCCGACGGTCGCGGCATACACCGCCTGGGCGGGCGTCAGGCCCATCTCGCGCACGGCCAGCGCGATGACGAACGGCATCGACGAGGAGTAGCAGGTGCCGGGGTTGCAGTCGGTCGCGAGCGCGATCGAGACCCCGGCCCGCAGCAGCGCCGCGGCGTCGGGGTACGGCGAGCGCGTCGAGAACTCGACGCCCGGCAGCAGCGTGGCGACCGTGGCGTCGGAGGCAGCCGGCCAGGGCGGCGATGTCCTCGTCGGACAGGTACGTGCAGTGGTCGACGCTGGCGGCGCCGAGCTCCACGGCGAGCTGGACGCCTGGCCCGTGGCCGAGCTGGTTGCCGTGCACGCGCAGCCCGAGACCTGCCTCACGACCCGCCTCGAGGACGACCCGGGCCTCCTCACCGGTGAACGCGTGGGCAGAGGCGGGCTCGCAGAACACGTCGACCCAGCGGGCGTGGGGTGCGGCCGCCGTCAGCATGGGCCCGGTGACGAGCTCGAGGTATGCCGCGCGGTCCGCGGCATACTCGCTCGGCACCACGTGCGCCCCCAGGAAGGTGGTCTCCTGGGTGAGCTCGGAGGCGATGCGCAGGGCGCGGACCTCGTCGTCGACCGTGAGGCCGTACCCGCTCTTGATCTCGACGGTGGTCGTGCCCTGGGCGCGCATCTCCGCGACGCGGCCGGCCACGAGGGCGCGCAAGGTGTCGTCGTCGGCCGCCCGGGTGGCAGCGACGGAGACCCCGATGCCGCCACCGTCGTAGGCCTGCCCGGCCATGCGGGCCGCGAACTCCTCGCCGCGGTCCCCGGCGAACACCAGGTGCGCGTGCGAGTCGACGAAGCCGGGCAGCACGGCCCGGCCGCCGACGTCGACCTGGCGGTCAGCGGGCGGCGCCTGCGACGCCGGACCCACCCACGCGACATAGCCGTCCTCGACGACGACCGCCGCGTCGTGCTGGATGCCGAGCCGGTCGGGGGTGCTGTCGTCACAGGTGACGAGCTCCCCGATGGAGGTGACGACGACGCTGCTCACTGGTGCTCCCGGACGTCGGCGAGTGCCTTGCCGAGCTGGGCTGCGACGTCGCCCAGCTCGTGGTGGCCGTCCTCGACGACCACGCGGCCGGCGACGACCACTCGGTCGACGTCGGACCTGGTGGCGCAGTAGATGACCTGGCCCGGCTTGGTGCCTGCGGTGTTGACGGTGTCGGCCCGCACGACGACGAAGTCGGCGCCCTGCCCCTCGGCGAGCTGACCCACCTGGTCCCAGCCCAGACTGTGGTGCCCGTCGACCGTGGCGGCCCGGACCAGCTCGTCGGGGCTGAACCGGCCGCGCTCGTTGCTCACCAGGCGCTCGTGCATCTCCAGGCCCCGCATCTCCTCGAACGGGTCGATCACGGCGTTCTGGTCAGACCCCAGGGACAGCCGGGCCCCGGCGGCGACCAAGGAGCGTGCCGGGCCGATGCCGTCCGCCAGGTCGCGCTCGGTGGTCGGGCAGAAGCAGGCGGTCGTGTGCGAGGCACCGAGCAGGTCGATGTCGCTCGTCGCTGAGATGCGTGGCGTGGACGGCCGAGAACCGGTCGCCGAGGAAGCCCGCCTCGGCCAGAAGAGCGGTGGGCGTCGCTCCGTAGAACATCTGGGTGGCGAGGTTCTCGGCGGGCTGCTCGCTGACGTGCGCGTGCACGATGCGCCCGCGAGTGACCTCGGCCATGGGCCCGAGCTGGTCCCGAGGCACGGCCCGGACGGAGTGCACGGCGGCACCGATCCGGGTGGTGGCGTCGGGCTCGAGCGCGGCCACCCGGGCGGCCCAGGCGTCGACGTCGCGGTCGGCGAACCGGCGCTGCACCTCGTCCAGGGGCAGGTGCCCGTCGCCCGTCAGGCCACCCGTGAGGTAGCAGGTGTCGAGCAGGGTCAGCCGCACCCCCGCCTCTCGGGCCGCCTCGACCAGCGCATGGCCCATGGCGTTGGGGTCGGCATAGGGACGGCCGTCGACGTCGTGGTGGACGTAGTGGAACTCGCCCACCGCGGTGATCCCGGCCAGGGCCATCTCGGCATAGACGGCGCGGGCGAGCGCGAAGTAGCGGTCGGGGTCGAGCTGGCGCGTCACGGCATACATCTGCTCGCGCCACGTCCAGAAGTTGCCCCCGTCGCCGTGGGTGCGCCCCCGCAGGGCCCGGTGGAAGGCGTGGCTGTGCGCGTTGGCGAAGCCGGGCAGCATGACGCCCCGCAGCACCTCGTCGCCCGGTTGGGGCCGCTGGCGTGGGTGCAGCGCCCCGAACCGGTCGCCGACCACCTCGACCCGGACGTCGTGGGCCAGCCCGGTCGGGAGCCACGCGTGCTCGGCCCAGTACCAGGTCATCGGACCGGCCCCGCGAGATCCTCGAGGACGCTCGTGAGTGCGACCACGCCCTCGAGGCAGTCGGCGAGCTCCGCGTGCTCGGCCGGCGAGTGCGAGATGCCCGTGGGGTTGCGGACGAACAGCATGGCCGTGGGGACGCCGGCGTTGGCGAGGATGCCCGCGTCGTGACCGGCGCCGGTGCCCAGGACGGGTATGCCGCCGAGCCGGGTCCGCAGGCGGGTGGCCAGGTCCTCGTCGAAGGCGGTCGACGGCGTCCAGGACTCCTCGGCGATGCGGCCACCGGACTGCTCGACCAGGGCGCCGACGTCGGCCACCGCCCGGCGCACTGCCTCGGCGTCCGCACCGCGGGCATCGAGCCAGCCGGTCACGGCGCTCGGGATGGCGTTGACCCCGCCGGGCACCACCGCCACCTTGCCGATCGTCGCGACGCAACCGTGCGTGACGGCCGCCTGACGCGCCGCAAGCACGGCACCGGCATACCCGAGCATGGCGTCGTGACGGTCCTCGAGGCGGGTCGTGCCCGGCGTGGTTGGCCTCACCGGCGAAGTCGAGGCGCCAGCGGCCGTGCGGCCAGATCTCGGACCCGACGGCCACCGAGTGGTCGAGGTCGATCAGGCCACGGCCCTGCTCGACGTGCAGCTCGACGAAGGCGCCGATGCGTCCGACCGTCTCGTCGTCGCGGCCGAGGTTGTGGGGGTCGCGCCCTGCCGCGGCGAGCGCGTCCGCCATGGTGACGCCGTCGGCATCGGTGAGGCTGCGGGCCCGGTCTGCCGTCATCGCTCCGGTGATCACCCGTGACCCGGCGCAGGCGACGCCGAACCGCGCGCCCTCCTCGTCGACGAAGTTGACCACGCCGACCGGCCGCGATGGCTGGAAGCCCTTGTCGCGCAAGGCATCGAGAGCGGCGAGCGCACTGACGACGCCGAGGGGCCCGTCGAAGGCTCCGCCGTCGGGCACGCTGTCGAGGTGAGAGCCCGTGACGATGCCCTTGTCGCCGCGGCGAACGGCCTCGTCAGGGTCACCCCACCACGCCCACTGGTTGCCCATCCGGTCCTCGGTGAGGTCGAGGCCCCGTCGGGTGCACTCGCCGGCGAACCACTCGCGCAGGTCGTGGTCCTCGCGGGTCCACGCGAAACGCCGGTACCCCCCGGTGGCTGCGCTGCGTCCCACCGGTTGCAGGTCGTCCCACATCGACTCGAAGCTCACGGTGCCCTCTCTCACGCGGTTCGTGCAACCAGACCATTGCACACCCGCGCCCACCCCGTGGGACCCGGTCGGCGCCCAATGGTGTCTCGGATCGGAGACGCAGAGCGGTCTCGCCGCTCCACGCAGCGCCTAGGGTGTCAGCGTGGACCAGTCCCACGGCGAAGAGCGCGCCGTCGCAGCCCTGGACGCCAGCGGCGTCGACTACTCAGTCACCCGGCACGGGCGCGTGGGCTCGCTCGAGGAGGCCGCGGCCGCCCGCGGCGTCGAGCCCGCCGACATCGTCAAGACGCTGGTCGTGCGACGCGGCGACGACGACTACCTGTTCGTCCTCGTGCCTGGCGACCGGGAGATCGCGTGGCCGAAGCTACGCGCCCTCCTCGGCGTCAGCAGACTGTCGATGCCCGACGCCGAGACAGCCCGTGACGTCACGGGCTATGAGCGCGGGACGATCACGCCGTTCGGCTCGACCCGGCAGTGGCCCGTCGTCGCGGACGCCAGCATCACCGGTCGACGCGTCTCGATCGGCGCCGGCGCTCACGGTGTCGCCGCGACCGTCTCGGCCGACGAGGTCGTCCGTGCCCTGGGAGCGCAGGTGGCCGACGTCACCGACCGCCGCTAGTCGCGCTTCTTCAAGGTGCCCCGGCGAGGCACGATGCGAGCGATCGCGCGTGCACGCCGCGAGGATCGCGAAGCCCGCGAGAACCGCCCAGATGGGGTTCGTGAAGAGGCCCGTCGTGACGGCACCTGTGGCACCGGCCGCGGCTGCGGAGGATGCGTTGTTGTACATGGAGATTCACCATTTCCTGTCTCTGCGAAGGAGTGCGTCGAGGTAAGCCTTGGCATGGGTCGCCTGGAGGAACAGCTCGTAGGGCAGCTCGTACATCGAGGCGGCGGCGGTCTGGTGACGCCAGCCCTTGTCACGCACGGTGACGAAGCGCTCGACGACGAACACTCCGGTGACGCCCAGCCAGAACGGGTGGATGTGGATCCCGCCGTCGAACATCGCCCACACGAGCGTGGCCAGGTAGAGGGCCGTGACGACCACCCCCGCGGCGGTCAGCGCCTGACGTCCCCAGTAGCGACGGGTCACCGCGGTGAAGCCGTACTGGAAGCAGTTCTCGACGGCCCCGCGCTTCCAGCGCAGCCGCTGGTTCCACAGCTGCCGCCACGTCGGCATGACCTCGGTGGTGAGCGTCATCTCGGACGGAGCAAGCAGCGAGTAGCCCAGCGTCATCACGGCGAACGAGAGCTCGTTGTCCTCGGTGAGCACGGAGGTGTCGTAGATGCCGCCCCTGCCGTCGCCCGCCGGCAGCCGTCCGGCCAGCCTGGCAGCAGCGACCTCCTTGAGGGTGGCGGCCCTGAACATCGCCGCGGTCCCGGTGACGACCAGGCACTTGCCACCGAGGCGGCGGACGTCGCGGGCATAGCGCGCGTACTCGTTGTCCTGCAGGTGCGCCAGCAGCCGAGCGGACCAGGAGGCCTGCGGCGGAGCGGGCTGCCCACGGAAGGTACCGCCGACGGCGCCGAGGCCAGGACGGGTGCGGATGGCGTCGAGCCCACCCTCGATGAAGCCGCTGTCGAGGAACGAGTCGGCGTCCTGGACCAGCACGACGTCGTCGTCGTCCAGGGTCGGCAGCAGCTCGCTCAGCACCTGGTTGAGCGCGCCGGCCTTCTTGTCGATGTTGCCCTCGGTCTCGATGACCTGGGCGCCGCACGCCGCGGCCCGCGCGGCGGTGTCGTCCGTGCAGTTGTCAGCGACGACCACCACCGCATCGGGAACGCAGGTCTGAGTGGCCAGAGCATCGACGGACAGATGCACCGTCTCTGCCTCGTTGTGTGCAGGGATGACAGCAACGACCCTGCCCTCCCCGACGCGCGCATGACCCACCACAGCTCCCCGTTGCTCTCGCTACGCCCACGTCGCGGGCGCCCCACCCGAGGAAGAGAGGGGTCAGTCGAGAGAAGGTGACGGAGAGGAACGGGATGCGCGTCTCAGGTGGATCAGGATGCGGACAAAGCGCCTCCATGACGGCCGTCAGTGCTCGAGATCGAGCCGCCAGACACGACAACGCGGGGAGCCACCTCGTGGCTCCCCGCGTTGCGGTTGTTCAGTTTTCGCGCATCGGGACGCGGACGCCCCGCTCCTGCGCGACGTGCTCCGCGATGTCGTATCCCGCGTCGACGTGACGTATGACACCCATGCCCGGGTCGTTGGTCAGGACGCGCGCGAGCTTCTGCGCGGCGAGCTCCGTGCCGTCGGCGAGAGAGACCTGACCGGCGTGGATCGACCGGCCGATGCCCACACCGCCACCGTGGTGGATCGACACCCACGACGCGCCCGACGAGGTGTTGACGAGCGCGTTGAGCAGCGGCCAGTCGGCGATGGCGTCCGACCCGTCGAGCATCGACTCCGTCTCGCGGTAGGGACTGGCCACCGAACCGGCATCGAGGTGGTCGCGTCCGATGACGATCGGGGCGCTCACCTCACCGGTGCGCACCAGCTCGTTGAACGCGAGCCCTGCCTTGTCACGCTCGCCGTAGCCCAGCCAGCAGATGCGAGCGGGCAGGCCCTGGAACGCGATTCGCTCCTGCGCGCCGCGGATCCACTTGTGCAGCCGGTCGTTGTCGGGGAACAGGTCGAGCACGGCCTTGTCGGTCGCGGCGATGTCCTTGGGGTCGCCCGACAGCGCGGCCCAGCGGAACGGGCCCTTGCCCTCGCAGAACAGCGGCCGGATGTAGGCCGGCACGAAGCCGGGGAACTCGAAAGCCCTGTCGTAGCCGCCGAGGCGGGCCTCGTCACGGATCGAGTTGCCGTAGTCGAAGACCTCGGCCCCGGCGTCCTGGAACTCGACCATCGCCTGGACGTGCTTGGCCATCGACTCGCGCGCGCGGTCGGTGAACTCCTCCGGCTTCTTCGCGGCATACTCGTGCCAGTCGCCGACCTCGATGCCCTCGGGGAGGTACGACAGGGGGTCGTGCGCCGAGGTCTGGTCGGTCACGATGTCGATCGGCACGCCGCGGCGCAGCAGCTCGGGGAAGATCTCGGCCGCGTTGCCGACGACACCCACCGACCAGCCACGGCGCTCGTTCTTGGCCGCGACGGCCTTGTCGATGGCGTCGTCGAGGTTGTCGGCGACCTCGTCGAGGTAACGGTGCTCGACCCGGCGGCGCAGCCGCGACTCGTCGACGTCGACGATGAGGCAGGCGCCGTCGTTCATGGTCACCGCGAGCGGCTGGGCGCCGCCCATGCCGCCACAGCCACCGGTGAGGGTGAGCGTGCCGGCGAGGGTGCCGCCGAAGCGCTTCTCGGCGACGGCCGCGAACGTCTCGTAGGTGCCCTGCACGATGCCCTGGGTGCCGATGTAGATCCACGAGCCGGCCGTCATCTGGCCGTACATCGTCAGGCCGAGCTGCTCGAGACGGCGGAACTCCGGCCAGGTGGCCCAGTCGGGCACGAGGTTGGAGTTGGCGATGAGGACCCGCGGCGCCCACTCGTGGGTCTGCATGACGCCGACCGGACGACCGCTCTGGACGAGCATCGTCTCGTCCTGCTTGAGGTTCGTGAGGGTGCGCACCATCGCGTCGAACGACTTCCAGTCGCGCGCGGCGCGGCCCGTGCCGCCGTAGACGACGAGGTCGTCAGGGCGCTCGGCGTTCTCGGGGTCGAGGTTGTTCATGAGCATCCGCAGGGGGGCCTCGGCTCCCCAGTGCTGTGCGGTGAGCTGCGTGCCGCGGGGAGCGCGGACGGGGCGTGCGCCTTCCATCTCTGTTCTCCTTCAGTGGGTCTGGTCGTATGCCGGGTGGTTCAGTTGAGGGGGCCGGTGACGGCTTCGGCGGCGCTGACGACCGCGCCGCTGGCGACGAGCTGCACCGCCGTCTCGATCTCGGGCGCCAGGAACCGGTCGGTCCCCGGAGCCGGTGCGCCCGCCTCGCGCAGGGCGCGGACGACGGCAGCGGTGGCAGGCGCCGGCTCGAGCGGCGCCCGCAGGTCGAGCGCCCGAGCCGCGGTGAGCAGCTCGACGGCCAGCACGCGGGTCAGGCCGTCGACCGACCTGCGCAGCTTGCGGGCCGCGGACCACCCCATCGAGACGTGGTCCTCCTGCATCGCGCTCGACGGGATCGAGTCGACCGATGCCGGCGCGGCGAGGCGCTTCATCTCCGACACGATGGCCGCCTGGGTGTACTGGGCGATCATGTGACCGCTGTCGACGCCCGGGTCGTCGGCGAGGAACGCGTTGAGCCCGTGGCTGCGGGTCGACGTCGAGGAACCGGTCGGTGCGGCGCTCGCTGATCGACGCGAGGTCAGCCGCGACGATCGCGAGGAAGTCCAGCACGTAGGCCACCGGCGCTCCGTGGAAGTTGCCGTTGGACTCGACGCGCCCGTCCGGCGTGACGACCGGGTTGTCGACCGCCGAGGCGAGCTCGAAGCCGGCGACCTGCGCGGCATACTCGACGGTGTCGCGCACCGCGCCGGCCACCTGCGGCGAGCAGCGCAGCGAGTACGCGTCCTGGACGCGGGTGCAGGCCTCGGGGTCGCGGTGGCTCTCGCGGATCCCGCTGTCGCGCATGAGGTTTCGCAGGTTCTCGGCGGACTTGGCCTGACCCGGCTGGGGACGCAGCGCGTGGAGGTCGGCGGCGAAGACGTCGTCGGTGCCCAGCTGGCCCTCGACGCTCATGGCGGCCGTGATGTCGGCGACGGTGAGCAGGGCCCGCAGGTCGGTGATCGCCAGGACGAGCTGGCCGAGCATGCCGTCGGTGCCGTTGATGAGGGCCAGGCCCTCCTTCTCGCGCAGCTCGACCGGGGTGATCCCGGCCGCGGCGAACGCCTCTGCCGTGGCCATCCGCTCACCGCTGGCGTCACGGACGACGCCCTCGCCCATGAGCGCCAGCGCACAGTGCGACAGCGGGGCGAGGTCGCCCGAGCAGCCCAGAGAGCCGTACTCGTGGACCACCGGCGTGATGCCGGCGTTGAGCATCGCCACATAGGTCTGCAGGGTCTCCTCGCGGATGCCGGTGCGGCCGGTGGCGAGCGTCGAGATGCGCAGCAGCATCAGCGCGCGCACGACCTCGCGCTCGACCTCGGGGCCGGAGCCGGCCGCGTGCGAGCGCACCAGCGAGCGCTGCAGCTGGGCGCGCAGCTCGACGGGGATGTGGCGGGTGGCGAGTGCGCCGAAGCCGGTGGACACGCCGTAGTGCGGGATCACGTCGTCGGCCAGCGCCTCGATGACCGCGCGCGTCCGGCGCACCTCGGCGAGGGACTCCTCGGCGATGACCACCGGGGCGCCATGCCGGGCGACGGCCACGACGTCGTCGAAGGAGACCGGACCCGGTGCCGACGGTGACGGTGTGCGTGGTGGCGATGCTCTGCGTCATCCCTCCATTGGAGCGGAGGTATGCCGTTCGCGAACCTGCCGAGGGCGGCATACCGTCTCGCATCTGAGACCATACGGCCATGGCCAACGCACCCGCAGCCGGTCAGGCGCTGTCGCTCCTGAGCCTGCTGGCCCGGCACACCGAGCCCCTGCCGGCCGGCGCCATCGCCCGCGACCTCGGGCTGCCGCGGTCGACGACCTACCACCTGCTCGGCGTCCTGCGGGACCACGGCTACGTGACCCACCTGGCCGAGGAGCGGCGCTACGGCCTGGGCGTGGCCGCGTTCGAGCTCGGGTCCGCCTACCAGCGACAGGCGCCGCTGCAGCGCATCGCCCGCCCGCTGCTCGGCCGCCTCGTCGACACCACGACGCACAACGCCCACCTCGCCGTGCTGCACGGACGCGACGTCCTCTACGTCATCGAGGAGCGCGCGCCCGGCCGCCCTCTGCTCGTCACCGACGTCGGGGTCCGGCTGCCCGCCTCGTTGACGGCCAGCGGGATGGCGATGCTCGCCGAGCTCTCCCCGGCGCAGCTGCGCGCGCTGTTCCCCAACCGCGACAGCCTGGTCCAGCGCGACGGCGTCGGAGCCGTCGTCCGTCAGCGAGCTGCGGCGCCAGCTCACCGACGTCCGCAACCGCGGCCACGCCGTCGAGGACGGCAGCATCAGCGCCGGCCTGTCCTCGGTCGCCCACGCGGCCTTCGACCACACCGGGCACCCGGTCGCGGGGGTGGCGGTGACGTTCCCCAGCGACGAGGTCGACGCCGACGAACGCGTCCGCCTCGTGCAGGCCGTCACCCGCACGGCGCAGACGCTCACCGCCCGGCTGGGCGGTCGGCCGGCACCGCGAGACCGCCGATGAGTGCCGAGGTGACCGCCGTCAGCGCGTCACCGCCGTGGTGCTCTGCGGGGGCACCGGCCGACGCTTCGGCGGCGACAAGACACAGGCCCTCATCGACGGCGTGCCGGTCCTGGACCATGTGGTCGGACAGCTCCCGCCCTCGTGGCCCGTGGTCTGCGTGGGCCCCGCGCGACCGACGGTCGCCCCCGTCACCTGGGTCCGCGAGGAGCCACCCGGCGGCGGACCGGTGGCCGCCCTGGCCGCCGGTCTGGCCGAGGTGAGCAGCCCCGTGGTCGTCGTGCTGGGCGGCGACATGCCGTATGCCGCGCCCGCGGCCACCGCCCTCGTGGCAGCTCTGCTCGCCGACCCGGCCGTCGACGCGGTGGTGGGTCGTGACCCGCAGGGACGCACGCAGCCGCTGCTCGCGGCATACCGGACCGAGGCGCTGCGCCGAGCCGTGCCGGACCCGCCCGCAGGGGTCGCCCTGATGCGGGTGGTCGACGCGCTCGTCCACGCCGGCCTTCCGACGGACAGCCGCGCGGCCCTCGACATCGACACCCGTGAGGACCTGCAGACCGCCCGGCATAGGGTCGAGGGATGAAGGCGATCACGATCCCCCAGCCCGGTGACCCGTCTGCGCTGGTCCTGGCCGAGGTCAGCGCTCCCGAGCCGGCGGCGGGCCAGGTCCGCATCCGGGTGGCGGCGGCCGGGGTGAACCGCGCCGACGTGATGCAGCGGATGGGCTTCTACCCGCCGCCGCCGGGTGAGCCGGAGTACCCCGGTCTCGAGGTCAGCGGCACCATCGACGCCGTCGGTGCCGAGGTGGACGGCTGGTCCGTCGGCGACGAGGTCTGCGCGCTGCTCGCCGGGGGCGGCTATGCCGAGCAGGTGTGCGTCGCCGCGAGCCAGGTGCTCCCCGTGCCGCGTGGTGTGTCGCTCGAGGACGCCGCCGCGCTGCCCGAGGTCGTCTGCACCGTCTGGTCCAACGTGTTCATGACCGCGAACCTCCTGCCCGGGCAGACGCTCCTGGTCCACGGGGGATCGTCGGGCATCGGGACGATGGCGATCCAGCTGGCCCGCGAGGTGGGTGCGCGGGTGGCCGTCACCGCCGGCTCGGCCGAGAAGCTCGAGGTCTGCCGCGAGCTCGGAGCCGAGATCCTGGTGAACTACCGCGAGCAGGACTTCGTCGACCGAGATCAAGGAGGCCACCGCCGGCGCCGGAGCCGACGTGATCCTGGACAACATGGGCGCGAAGTACCTCGCCCGCAACGTCGACGCCCTCGCTGTCAACGGCCGGCTGGTCGTCATCGGGCTGCAGGGTGGCGCCAAGGCCGAGCTCGACCTCGGCCTGCTGCTGCGCAAGCGGGGCGCGGTCATCGCCACCTCGCTGCGGGCCCGCCCGGCCGCCGAGAAGGCGGCCATCGTCGCGGCGGTGCGCGAGCACGTCTGGCCGCTCATCGAGTCGGGCAGGGTCAAGCCCGTCGTCCACGCACGGCATACCCTCGCGCGAGGCGGCCGAGGCGCACCGCGAGCTCGAGGCGAGCGGGCACATCGGCAAGATCCTGCTCACGGTCGGCGCCGGGTCCACGGGTCCCTGAGGCCGACGCCGCCTGCGCGCCCGGTCGGGGCTGTAGCAGGATGGGTCCCATGACCGAGCAACCACAGGACGAGGCAGGCCGGGACCAGCAGCGCGTGGTCGTCGTGACCCAGGACGGCATGGGCGTCGCGCCGCACCAGGACGACGAGGACGGCCCGACGAACCCGGCCGACCTCGTCGAGCAGCCCGCCAAGGTGATGCGGATCGGCTCGATGATCAAGCAGCTCCTCGAGGAGGTCCGCAACGCTCCCCTGGACGACGCGGGTCGCGCGCGGCTCGCCGAGATCCACCGGCGCTCGATCAAGGAGCTCGAGGACGGCCTGGCCCCGGAGCTCATCGAGGAGCTCGAGCGCATCGCGTTGCCCTTCAACGAGGACCACGCGCCCACGGACGCCGAGCTGCGCATCGCCCAGGCGCAGCTGGTCGGGTGGCTCGAGGGGCTCTTCCACGGCATACAGACCGCGTTGTTCGCCCAGCAGATGGCGGCCCAGCAGCAGCTCGCGCAGATGCGGCGGGCCCTGCCCCCGGGGCACGGGCCCGACGGCGTCCCTGGCGCCATGCCCGGTATGCCGGGTGGCCCGGAGACCACCAGGGCGGCCCGACCGGCCAGTACCTCTGAGCCCGGCTCCCTAACGTCTGCTAGCAGGGGTTACCTGACGTAGCAGAGGTTGCAGCATGTGCTGAGTCAGCCAACTTCTGCTAGCAGAAGTTAGGGCAACGGGTCGGGGCAGAGGTGACTCGGCGACCGGTTGGTCAGCGGACCGCAGCGGCCGCGGCCCGACCGGCTGCTCGACCCGAGAAGATGCAGCCGCCCAGGAAGGTGCCCTCCAGGGCTCGGTAGCCGTGCATCCCGCCGCCACCGAACCCGGCGACCTCGCCCGCGGCATACAGTCCGGGCACCGGCTCCCCCGAGGCCGACAGCACCCGCGAGGACAGGTCCGTCTCGAGGCCACCGAGCGTCTTGCGGGTGAGCACGTGCAGGCGGACCGCGATGAGCGGGCCTGCCGCCGGGTCGAGGATCCGGTGCGGGCGCGCCGTGCGGATGAGCCGGTCGCCTCGGAAGCTGCGGGTCCCACGCAGGGCGGTGACCTGCGCGTCCTTGCCGAAGGAGTTGGCCAGCTGGCGGTCACGCTCGACGATCTGCCGCTCGAGGTGAGCCAGGTCGAGCGGCGCCTCGGGCGTCAGCGCGTTCATCTTGGCCACGAGCTCGGGCAGCGTCGCCGCCGACACGAAGTCGGCACCCCGGTCGAGGAAGGCCCGGACCGGCCCCGGGATGTCGGTGCGGGCCCGGCCGAGCACCTGGCGCACCGACCTGCCGGTGAGGTCGGGGTTCTGCTCCGATCCCGACAGGGCGAACTCCTTGCCGATGATCTTGGCGGTCAGCACGAACCAGCTGTGGTCGTGCCCGGTCTGCCGCAGGTGAGCCAGCGTGCCGAGGGTGTCGAAGCCCGGGAACAGCGGCGGCGGCAGCCGGTCGCCGTTCCCGTCGAACCACAGTGAGCTCGGACCAGGCAGGATACGGATCGCGTGGTCGGGCCAGATCGGGTCCCAGTTCTGGATGCCCTCGACGTAGTGCCACATGCGGTCGCGGTTGACGATGCGGCCACCGGCCTGCTCCGTGATGGCCAGCATCCGACCGTCGACATAGGCCGGCACACCGGTGATCAGGTGCTCCGGGGCGCGACCGAGCCGCCGCGGCCAGTTCTGGCGGACCAGGTCGTGGTTGGCGCCGATGCCGCCGCTCGTGACGACGACAGCCTGGGCCGTGAGCTCGAACTCCCCGACGGGGAACGGTTCGTGGGACGTCCGCGGTCGGCGGGGTCGGGCGCGAGCAGCGCCCCACGGACGCCGGTCACGGCCCCGTCGGCCGTCACGAGCTCGTCGACCCGGTGCCGATGCCGGACCTCCACCCGGCCGGCGGCGACGTGCTCGGCGACCCGGCGCAGGAACGGCTCGAGCACCCCGGGCCCGGTCCCCCAGGTGATGTGGAACCTCGGGACGGAGTTGCCATGCCCTGACGCCGTCCCGTCGCCCCGCTCGGCCCAGCCGACGACGGGAAAGAACCGCATCCCCTGCGCGCGCAGCCAGGACCGCTTCTCCCCGGAGGCGAAGTCGACGTAGGCACGCGCCCACTGCACCGGCCAGCGGTCCTGGTCGTCCAGCCGGTCGAACCCCGCCGTCCCCTGCCAGTCCTGCCACGCGAGCTCGGGTGAGTCCTTGACGCCCATCCGCCGCTGCTCGGGGCTGTCGACGAAGAACAGGCCGCCGAACGACCAGTGCGCCTGACCCCCCAGGTTGGCTGGGCTCTCCTGGTCGACCACGAGGACGCGTCGCCCCGCATCCGCGAGCTCCGCAGTGGCGACCAGCCCGGACAGCCCTGCTCCGACCACGATGACGTCAGCGTCCATGACAAGAACCTACCGGTCGGTAACCCCGCGCAGCCAGACCTGACCGTCCACCACCTCGAAGGTCACCGCCGCCAGGTTCTCGACCACGGCGTCGGCGATGAGGTCGGCCGGCGCGGTGGTCGTGGCCACCGCCAGCGTGGAGCAGCCGGCGGCCCGGGCCGCCTCCAGACCGCCCGGGGCGTCCTCGACGGCGAGACAGTCGGCCGGCGTCGACTCCCAGCCTGGCCGCCGCCAGGAGGAAGGGCTCGGGGTGCGGCTTGCCGCGGGTGACGTCGCTGGCCGTGACCACGACGTGGGGCGCCGGGAGCCCGGTCGCCGCAATCCTCGCCGCGGCCAGGGGCGCGGTGCAGGACGTGGCGATCGCGCACCGGTGGTCGGCCCCCAGGCGCCCCTGGTCCCCCGAGGCCCCGAGGGCTGCCAGGGCGTCGAGCGCGCCGGGCAGCACGGTGATCCCCTCCACGTCGGCGACCTCGATCGCCTCGATCCGAGCCACCGCCGCGTCCACCCGCTCGGGCGGCAGCAGCCGCTCGGCGATGCCTCGCGCCGGCACCCCGTGGAAGCCGGCGAGCCGGCGAGGGTCGACGTCCTCCTCCTGCGCCCACCGCAGCCAGCTGCGCACGACGGTGGGTATGGAGTCGATGAGGGTTCCGTCCATGTCGAACAGGACGGCCGCGAACGGCCGGCTCTCCAACGTTCCCAGGGTCCACGGCATACGGGCCAGCGTAGGTGGACTGCGCGGCCCGGGCCACGCCGCGCGGCCGGGCCACGACAGCCGGCCCCGGCTACGGTGGACGGGTGAGCGAGCCCGCGGAGAGCCCACCTCACCGGCGTGGTGTGCCCAGGATCCTCCGCTGGCTGTTGCGGGTCGTCGCGCTCGTCGCGCTCTTCGTGGCCTGCAACTCCGGCGGCGTGGCGGCCACGACGCTGTTCCCGAGCACGGCCGACACCCTGAACTACGGGGCCAGCCTGCACCTGTCGATCAGCCCGGCCGACCTGAGCGCACTCCAGAGTCCGACGGTGTTCGGCACCATCCGGGTGAGCTTCGCAGGCCCCGTCCCCGCCCCCGGGGTGCTGGCACAGGTGCAGGTCAAGGAGCGCATCACCGAGCTGCTCGCGCGACCGGGCATCACGGTCAGCTCCCTCGAGCCGGGTCCGCTCGAGCTCGAGCACGCCGCGCGCGACGCCGTGATCAGCCTGGGGTGGCGCTTCGCCGCTCGGTTCGCTGTGCGTCGCCCTGCTCGTCCTCGTGGCGTATGCCGGGTGGCGGCACCGGCGCCTCGGCCGGGCGCCCGGCGGCGGTGGTCGCCGCCGTGTGGGTCGCCTCGTGTGTGGCGACCTTCGGAGTGCTGGCGCTGACGTACCAGCCGGACCGCCTCGACCGCTTCACGACGACCGGGCTGCTCGGTGCCGTCCAGCGCACCCCCGAGCTCCTCGCCGGCGTCGAGACGAGGGCCCAGGAGACCACGCCGTACCTCAAGAACCTGCTGGCGCTCTCGGCAGCGCTGCAGGACAAGTACCGGCCCCAGGCGCTCAACACCCCTACTGCCGCGCGGTTCCTGCTGGTCTCGGACGTGCACGGCGCCAACCAGTACGCCCTGATGCGCACGATCGTCCAGCAGGAGCACATCGACGCGGTCATCGACTCCGGCGACCTCGTCAACTTCGGCAGTGCGGCCGAGGCCCAGGCGGCCGGGATGTTCCAGGGCATCAGGTCCCTCGGCGTGCCGTACCTGTTCGTCAAGGGCAACCACGACGCGCGCTCCGCGACCGACCACGAGCTGCTGGACAGGCTGGCCACGGTGCCCAACGTCGTGCTCCTCGAGCCGGACGCGTCGACCTACACCGTCAAGGCGATCCATGGCATCCGCATCGCCGGGTTCAACGACCCCCGCTGGTTCGGCGACGACAACCAGGACAACGCCGCCAAGCAGAAGCCCGCGGCCGACCGCTTCAACACGGCCATGGCGGACCGGCCGGTCCCCGACATCGTCGTGGCCCACGAGCCGGCGGCCGCCGACGACGTCACCAAGGCCGGCATACGGGTCAACGGGCACATGCACATCGCCCAGCTCGACGGGACGCGGATCGGGGTCGGGACGTTCACCGGCGGCGGCCCGTTCAGCCACTTCATCGCCGAGCCGAACGGCGGCGGCGAGCTGACCGGCCAGCCATCGGCGTTCGACATCGCGACGTTCGGCGAGGACTGCCGCCTCACGGCCCTGACCCGCTACCAGTTCCGCAACGTCATCGAGGGCCGCCCGGCCTACGACGACGTGACGCTGGTGAACGGCTCCCGGATCGAGGTGCAGGTGCCCGCGGCTACCGAGCCGCCCGCCGGCGTGGGATCAGGTGGCAGTGCGGGCGCCAGCACCCGCGCGCACCTGCTCCGACACGCTCGGTCCCACGACCGAGCGAGTGCCGGCGCCGGCACCCTGACCTGGCGCCCGACCTCGGTCGGTCCAGCGGGCGGAGACCAGGGACGGTATGCCGCGTCAGGCGCGACCGTGCGCGGCCCGGCTCCGGCGGCTGAGGGAGTCGACGATCACGGCCAGCAGCAGCACGCCACCGGTGATCATGTAGCGCTCGGGCGACCCGAGGTTGACCAGGCTGAGCCCGTTCGAGATCGACTGGATCACCAGGATGCCCAGCAGCGCCGAGTATGCCGTCCCGCGACCACCGAACAGCGAGGTGCCACCGATGACCGCGGCGGCGATGGCGTTGAGGTTGACGTCGCCGCCACCGCTGCTCTGGTTCGCCGCCGCCAGGCGCCCGGCGGCGAGCAGGCCGCCGAGGGCCGCGAGCGTCGAGGTGAACACGAAGACGCTGACATAGACGCGCCTGACGTTGATGCCGGCGCGACGGGCGGCCTCGACGTTGCCGCCGATGGCCAGGACCGAGCGTCCCCACCGGGTGCGGCGGATGAGGAAGTCGGTGACGACGACCAGCAGCACGAACAGCAGGAACATCTGCGAGACGCCGCGGTCCAGGTTGAGCACGTAGACCGGGACGAGCAGCAGGACGGCCAGCGCGACCGCCCGGATGGCGATGGTGAGGGTCGGGGTGGTGGACAGCCCGGCCGCGTTGCGACGCTGGTTCGCCCGCAGGCGCGTCGCGGCATACACGGCCACCACGACGAGGACGACGAGGTAGGACTCGGCGGCCGACAGGAAGCTGGCCTGCGCGAACTTCACCAGGCCGGAGTCGAACGGGATGTTGATCGACCCCTCCTCGCCGAGGACCTTGAGCTGCAGGCCCAGGAAGCCGAGCAGACCGGCCAGGGTGATGACGAAGCTGGGGACGCCGAAGCGGGTGTAGAGCAACCCGTAGAGCGCGCCGACGAGGGCGCCCGCGAGCAGGGACACCACGATGGCCAGCGGCAGCGCCCACCCGTGGTTGACGAAGGTGACGGCGAGGATGGCCGCGGACAGACCGCTGATCGAGCCCACGGACAGGTCGATCTCGCCGAGCAGCAGCACGAGCACGATGCCGAGGGCGATGGTGCCGGTGGCTGCGCTCTGCTGTGTGAGGTTGACCAGGTTGCGGCTGGACAGGAACGCGTTGTTCTGGGACTGGAAGACGGCCCAGATGACCACCAGGCCGATGACGACCGGCAGCGAGCCGAGGTCGCCGCTACGCAGCCTGCGCGAGGAAGACGCGCAGGAAGCCGCCCACGCCCTGCGAGGCGATGAGCCGTTCGTCCTGGAGGTCGGAGGGCAGCGCCGCGGTGGTGTCGCCTGCTGCGTCTCCGGGGTCGGGGTGGACGCGCTCATGACTGCTCCTCCTGCGCCGAGCGGCGGGAGGCCCGCTCCGAGACGGCGTTGGTCGTCGCGCCGGTGATGGCGGCGATGATCTCCTGGCTGGTGGTCTGGCTGACGTTGAACGTGCCGTTGTTGCGGCCGAGGCGCAGGACGCTGACCCGGTCGGCGACGGCCATGACGTCGGACATGTTGTGGCTGATCAGGATGACGCCGAGGCCGTTCTCGCGCAGCCGCTCGACGAGGTTGAGCACCTCGGCGGTCTGGGCCACGCCCAGGGCGGCGGTCGGCTCGTCGAGCATGACGACCTTCGGCTCGCCGAGCAGCGAACGCGCGATGGCCACGGTCTGTCGCTGTCCACCGGAGAGGCTGGCCACCGGGATGCGGACCGAGGGGATCTTGGCGCTCAGCTGGCGCAGCAGGCGCCAGGACTCCTGCTCCATGGTCACCTCGTCGAGCGAGCGTCCCAGATAGAGCTCGCGGCCGAGGAAGAGGTTGGCGACGACGTCGAGGTTGTCGCACAGCGCGAGGTCCTGGAACACCGTCGCGATGCCGAGGTGCTGGGCCTCGGCCGGGCTGCTCACCGTGGCGGCCTTGCCGTCGAACGTCATCGTGCCCTCGTCGGGGGTGTAGACGCCCGCGATGGTCTTGACGAGGGTCGACTTGCCGGCGCCGTTGTCACCGACGAGGGCCACGACCTCGCCCTGCGTGGACGTCGAACTCGATGTCCTTGAGCGCCTGCACCGCGCCGAAGCGCTTGGAGACGCCCGTGAGCGACAACGCGGCCGTTGTCGACGGGGAGAGGGTGGCGGTCATCGTCGTCCTTCACAGCGCTGGGGGGAGCCGGGTGGTGCGGTATGCCGGGTGGTGCGGGTGGTGCGGTGGTGCGGGTGGTTCCGCGGGCGGGAGGACCCGTGTGGGTGCGTGGTTCCTCCCGCCCGCGGACGGTGTCAGCTCAAGCCTGCCTTGGCGCACGCCGCGGCGAAAGACCCGGAGCAGATGTCGGCGACCTTGTAGACGCCGTCCTTGAGGATGGTGTCCTTGATCTTGTCCTTGGTCACGGCGATCGGGGTGAGGATCGTCGAGGCGACGCCCTGGGTGTCCATCGTCGAGGCGGGCTTCTGCTTGTTGGCGAGCGCGATGGCGGCCTTGGCGGCGGCCTCGGCCTCCGGCGGGATCGGCTTGTAGATCGTCATCGCCTGGTCACCGGCGAGAATCCGCTGGATGGCCGTGAGCTCGGAGTCCTGACCGGTCACGGGCGGCACCGGGTTGACGCCGCCGGCCTTCAGCGCCGCGATGGCGCCACCGGCGGTGCCGTCGTTCGCGGCATACACACCGACGAGCTTGCCCTTGACGGCCGAGATCTGGCCCTCCATCCAGGACTGCGCCTTGTCGGGGCTCCAGTCGGGGGTGTCGTACTCGGCCGCGACCTTGTAGCCGCTGGAGTCGATGACGCTGTGCGCGCCCTTCTTGAAGCTCGCGGCGTTGGGGTCGGTCGGCGAGCCGTTGATCATGACGAGGTCGCCCGAGGTCTTGCCGCTGGACTTGAGGATGTCGACGAGGGTCTGGGCCTGGAGCTTGCCCACCGCCTCGTTGTCGAACGAGACGTAGTAGTCCACGCCGGCGATGAAGCGGTCGTAGGCGACGACCGGGACGCCCTGGCTCTTGGCGCTGGCCGCGACGGAGGCGGCGGCCTTGCCGTCGACCGGGTCGAGGACCAGGACGTTGGCACCCTGGGTCAACGCGGCCTCGGCCTGCTGCTGCTGCTTGCTCGCGTCCTGGTCGGCGTTGCTGTAGATGATCGTGCAGCTGGCGCAGTCCTTCTTGACGGCGGCCTCGAAGAGCGGCCGGTCGAAGGTCTCGTAGCGGGTGGTCTTGGACTCGGGCAGCAGGAGGGCGATCTTCTTGCCGCCGCCGCTGCCACCGGCACCGCCGGAGGAGGAGGACGAGGAACCAGAGCCGCTGCCGCTGTTGCCGCAGGCGGCCAGCGAGGCGATGCCAAGGCCAGCCACGAGAGCGACCCCGGTGAGACGAATGGAACGGGTGGGCATAGCTGAACTCCCTTGGTCAGACACTGGCAACCCCTGTGGTGCCCGTGACCTGAGTTAATCGCTGGTGACCCCTTGACGTCAAGAGTTGAATTCAAGAAGTGGAGGCGCTCAGAGCCAGGGCGCTCTCGCTCGCCGGCAGGAGGGTGGTCGCGGCGACCAGGGCCCCCACCACGTCCGCGTCCGTGTCGAGCTGGCCGAAGCGCACCACGACGGACGCTGCGGCACTGGGGATGGCGCAGCGCTCCAGCGAGGCGCGCATCGGCGTGGTGATGATCGACCCGACCTTGGCGAGCTGGCCGCCGAGCACGATCACCTCGGGGTTGACGAGGTTGACCAGGCCGGCCACGGCGACCCCGAGATGGCGGCCGGCATCCTCGAGCACCCGCCGGCACCCGGCGTCCCCGGCGCGGGCGCGGCTGATCACGTCACGGAGGCTGAGCGGACCATGGGACGCTGCCAGCGCCTCGAGCAGACCCCGCGCGCCGATGTAGGTCTCCAGACAGCCGCGGTTGCCGCAGCGACAGACCGGGCCGTTCTCGTCGATGGTGAGGTGCCCGATCTCGCCGGCGGTCCCGGCCGCCCCACGGAACAGCTCACCGTTGAGGATCAGCCCGCACCCGACACCGTGCGACAGCTTGATGTAGACGCCATCCTGAACCCCTTGCAGTGCACCGCATCTCAGCTCGCCCAAGGCCGCCAGGTTCGCGGTGTTGTCGACGAGGACGGGCGCCTGGATGCGGCCGCCCATCTCGTCCGCCACCGCGACGCCGCGCCAGCCGGGGAGGATGCCCTCGCTGCCGACCTGGCCGGAGACGCTGTCCACCGGACCGGGCAGCCCGACACCGACGCCACGGACGTCGGACATGGTCTTGCCGGCCTTCTCGACGAGGTCGAGGAGCAGCCGGGACGCTCGGTCCATGCCCTCGTCGGCTGCGTGGTCGGCCGGAAGCGGCATCCGCTGGCGGCCGATGACGTCACGCGGTCCGGTGCCCAGGGCGACCCGCACGTCACGGTCCCCGAAGGCGATCCCGGCGACCAGCGTGCTGCCCGTCGTGAGGGACACGAGCGTGGCCCGCCGGCCGTTGCGGATGCTCGGGGCCAGGTCGACGACACCGGCGCTGTCGAGCTCCTTGACCATGTTGGAGACGGTGGCCGGAGACAGGCCGGTGAACCCCGCGATCTCGACCTGGGTCATGGCGCCCTGGTCCCGCAGCGCCTCGAGCACGCGCTGCCGGTTGGCTTCACGCAGGGACGCCTGCGAGCCCGGAGCCGCCTGCGATGGGTTCACGGCCTAAACATAAGGGCTCAGCCCGGCAAACGGTAGGGCAGCGACCTAGCGGGCCGGACCGTGCTCGGGAGCGGGCCTCAGGCCGAGTCCGTGGCCGAACGCGAAGAGCGGGTCGCCGAACCCCGGGACGTCCTCACCGTGCGCCCGCACGTCTGCCATGGACCGCGGCAGGTCGAAGGGCAACCGGCCCTCCGGCACCACGCGACCGCTCAGGGCGTCGAGCAGCGCGGCGTCGCTCGAGCCGTAGCTGCCGACCACTGCGGCCGCGAAGGGCAGCAGCGGGGTGAGGACCGCCGGACGGTCGAGGACGACGTCGATGACGAGCGGGCACTGGGCTGCGATCCTCGCAAGGCGCGCCACCAGCCCGGGCGGGAACTCCAGCGAGCCCTGGTGGAACCACGACTCCAGGAACAGGTCGGACCGGGGGTCGAACGGTGCCATGAGGCGCACCACCGCCACGTCGGCATCCTCGGGACGCTCGACGACGGTGCCGAGACCGGCGAGAGCCTCGGGCGAGATGTTCTCCGCGTAGACGGCTTGGCCGGGACGCAGGGGCAACACCGGCGCACCGTCGAGCGCACCGCCGCCCGCGCTGTTCTGGAGCACGGTCACCGAACGGGCCTGCGCGGCATACCCGGCCTCTCGGAAGTCCGCACGACCCACCGTCCGGGCCGCCGCATCCTCGTCGACGTAGGGGTCGTCGAACAGGCCCAGCTGGAACTTCACGGCCAGCAGGCGACGCGCCGACTCGTCGATCCGCGACTCGCTGACCCGGCCTTGGGCGACGAGGTCGAGGAGGATCTCGACGCACTCCTCGCCGCCGAACTGGTCCGCCCCCGCGTCGATGATCTTCTCCATCCGGCCGGCCGGGTCGAGGTGCTCGACACCCCACGCCCGCGCGGGCAGGACCTGGTCGCCGACGTGGTTGTCGTTGACCAGCTCCCAGTCGGTGACCACCACGCCGTCGTAGCCGAGCCGCTCGCGCAGCAGCCCGGTCACGACCTGGCGGTTGTACCCGAAGCCGACCTCCTCGATCGGCTCACCGTCGATCTCGAGAGCGATCGGCATCCCGTAGTACGGCATGATCGCCGCGGTCCCGGCCTCGATGGCCGGAGGGAAGGGCTTGAGGTGGTCGGCGAAACGCCCACCGGGGTAGACCTGCTCGCGGCCGTAGGGGAAGTGCGCGTCCTCGCCGTCCTTCTGCGGACCACCGCCGGGGAAGTGCTTGCTCGTGCAGGCCACGCTCCCGACGCCGAGGGCGTCCTGCTGGAAACCCTTGAGGTACGCGACGCCCAGGTCCGTGACCAGGTCGGGGTCCTGCCCGAAGGTGCCCGACTGGCGCGCCCACCGCGGCTCCGTGGCGAGGTCGAGGGTGGGGTGCAGCGCCGCCCGGATGCCCACCGCGCAGTACTCCTGGCGCGCGATGTCGGCGAAGTCCCTGACCAGCTCGGGATCACGCAGCGCGGCGAGGCCGAGCGTCTCGGGCCACTGTGAGAACGCCTTGGCGGCGAAGGAGGCGCCCGCGTTCTCGATGAACGCGTGCCGCGGGTCGGTGGAGATCGTGACCGGTATGCCGTGCGGCGACTGCTCCGCGACGGCCTGCAGGGCGTTGTGCCACCGAGCCGCCATGCGCGCGTCGTCGAGCGCGTGGACGTTGAAGTGGTTGACGAACTTGCGCAGCACGACGTCGCTGGTGGGCGACTTGCTGATCGCGCCCGGCGCCTCCTTGACGGTGCCATCGGCCCCGGCCTCGATGACCGTGTGGAACATCAGGCCGACCTTCTCCTGCAAGGACAGGCGTGAGAGCAGGTCCTTGACGCGTTCCTCGACGGGCAGCCGCGGATCCTCGAAGGGGTCCATGCGGCCGTTGCCGTTGAGGTCTCGGTACCGGACCCCATCCTCGCTGATGCTGAACGACGGCTGGGTCACGCCAGCCCCGCCCCGAACTCCTCGATGCCGATCACGGGCCGAAGCGCCCGCTCGACGGTGGGCGTGCTGAAGGCACGGCGAATCACGTTGTCTCCCATCACGTTGCCGATAGATCCCATCACCATGGCCTGGTCGAGCGAAAGGTAGCGACGGGCGATCTCGCCGGAGTGCACGGCCGCGGCGTCGAAGAAGCCACCGGTCCCGTACGCCTTGAGGTCGTCCTGGATGCCCACCAGGTTGGCATAGGCCTGCTGGGGCTCGTGCATCATGGCCAGGAACGAGGCGTGTGGTGTGACGACGCCGTTGCCGTAGTGAGGCGTGGGGTTCGTGGCGGGGCGACAGGTGCCGAACCCCACGTCGTAGTTGGTCATCTCCTGGTCGGAGAAGTACCCGTAGCCCGACTCGCCCGGATGGTCGCCGGGCGCCAGTCCGAGCGCGTCCACGCCGTACTCACGGTATCCGCCGGCGGGGTTGCTGCACGGCGAGAAGCCCCAGTAGCCGTAGCCCGCGTCGATGAGACCGTGCTCGCGCTGGGCACGGACGTGCAGCGGGTGGTTGAGCCCCCACGACCGCGGCGCCCAGCTCGACTCCGGCACGAACATGTCCGGCATGAGCTCCTCGAACATGCTGCCACCCCAGCCCGGCACGATGTGCATGCCCCGGTAGGTGTAGGCGCCCTCGTAGACATTGACGCCGATGTAGGTGCGGTTCTCCCCGACGGGCTGCATCTCCTGCCAGTCCCAGTCGCAGCTGGCGGGGAAGGTGCGCCACATCGCAAAGTACTGTGCGCCCGGGATCTGTCCGGTGATGATCCCGAGATAGCTGGTGATCCGGGTCTCCGACACGGTCGTGTCGTAGTGGTGGTTGGTGTACCAGACGTCAGGCCCGATCCCGATGTGGTTGCCGGTGAACCCTGAGAAGCCGGGCGGCGGCGGGGCGTCGTAGAAGCCGCCGTGGATCAGACCGGGCTTCAAGGGAGCGTTGGTGTCGTAGAACATGTCCCAGCGCATGCGGTCGAAGATGCGACGAGCCAGCGGGGCCGCCCCGGCATTGGCACTCATCACCACCCGCAGCGCAGCACCCAGCCAGCCGTTGTCGACGCTGGACAGGAACGGGTAGACGCGGTCGCCGGTCGCTGGGCCAGGTCGTGATGACGTCGCCGGTCGACTCGTCGTACCAGTTGTAGTACATGCCGCTCGGCTGGTGGTGCTGCATCCGCAGGAGCGTGTGCAACGTCTGCAGCAGCCTGCTGGTGCACTCGCCGTTGGTGATGATCCCCAGCTCGCGGGCCACGATGGTCGACCACAGGTAGCCGCCGATGTTGGTGGGCGAGGTGTAGGCCGAACGATCGGCGGCAGCCAGCGACTCGGGGATGTTGTCTGCCGGAAGCCCGGTTGTCGGGTCGGTCATGGCGACGAGGCTGTGCCAGGTATCGACGGCCCAGGTGCGCAGGCGCGACAGGTCCGCGGCGCCGCACCGGTCGACGGCACGTATGCCGGTGCGCCGAGGACGCTCGCGGACGCGCGGGTGGCGGTCAGGCCGATCGCGGCAGCGGCCCCCGCACCGACGAGAAGCTGTCGGCGGCTGGGGGGAGACGGCGACGGGGGACGAGGGCAGTGCCCATGGGTGGTGCTCCAATCTGAGTTGGTTTCACTTGATGCCAGTGGTGGCGATGCCTTCGATGACGCGGCGCTGGAAGACCAGGAAGACGGCCAGGATCGGGATGACGACGACGGTCGCGCCGGCGAGGAGCAGCCCGTACTGCGTGGAGTTCTGACCCTTCGCGTAGAGCGCCAGGGCGACAGGCAGCGTGTACTTGTCCTCCTGCTGGGCGACCACGAGCGGCCACAGGAAGTTGTTCCAGCTGCCGAGGAAGGTCAGGATGCCCGAGGGTCGCCAGCGCCGGGACCGCACAGCGGCAGGAAGATCCGCGCGAAGATGCGCAGCTCGCCGGCACCGTCGACCCGCCCCGCGTCGAGCAGGTCGCGCGGCAGCCCGAGGATGAACTGGCGCATGAGGAACACGCCGAACGGGCTGACGAGGAACGGCAGGATGAGCCCGGGCAGCGTGTTGGTCAGGCCGAGGTTGGTCACGAGGACGAACAGGGGCACGAACGTCACCACGCCGGGCACCAGCAGGGTTCCCATGACGACGATGAACAGCGCCTTGCGGCCTGGGAACTCGAGCATCGCCAGCGCATAGCCGACCATCGAGCAGAACAGCAGGTTGCCGGCGGTGACGGCGACGGCCACGAGCGTCGAGTTGAGGAAGTACTGGCTGAAGTTCAGCCGCGAGAACAGCTGGGTGTAGTTGTCGAACGTGAAGTGCTTTGGCCACCACGTGGGTGGGCTCTGGAGCAGCTCGCCCTGGGTCTTGAAGCTGCCCAGGACCATCCACACGAACGGAGCGATGACGGCCACGAGCGCGACGAGCAGGATCGCGTAGAGCCACCAGTTCGGGAGTTTGCGGGTGCCGGTCATGGCGTCCTCACGTGTTCTCTCGCAGCAGCCGGAACTGGAGGGCGGTCACGATCGCGATGGCGACGAAGATGAGATAGCTCATCGCGGCCGCGTAGCCGTAGTTGCCGAAGCCGAACTGCTGGTACGTGTACATGGACATCGAGATGGTGCTGCTCAGTGGTCCGCCGTCGGTCATGACGAACGGCTCCTCGAAGAACTGCAGGTAGCCGATGCCGGTGGTGACGCAGACGAAGAGCATGGTGGGACGCAGCAGCGGCAGCGTGATGTGCCGGAACCGCTGCCAGGCGTTCGCGCCGTCGATCGAGGCGGCCTCGTGGAGGGTCCAGGGCACTGCCTGCAGGCCGGCGAGGAAGATGATCATGCCGGTGCCGAAGTTGCGCCAGGTGGTCATGAGGATCAGCGCGGGCATCGACCAGTGGGGGTCGCCGAGCCAGTTCGGCCCGGCGATGCCGACCCACCCCAGCACCGTGTTGATGAGCCCGAAGTCGGTCTGGAGCAGGAAGCGCCAGACGACGGCGACGGCCACGATCGAGGTGATCACCGGGGTGTAGAACCCGAGCCGGAAGGCGGCGCGGAAGCGGGAGATCCCCCGGTCCAGCGCCACCGCGGCGGCCAGCGCCACGATGATCGTGAGCGGCATACCGATGAGCACGAAGTAGGCGGTGTTGAGCGCTGCGCGACGGAACGTCGGGTCGGCGAAGGCCTTGCTGTAGTTGTCGAATCCGACGATGTCCACCGCGAAGGGCGTGCGCAGGTCTCGGGCCCGGGTGTCGGTGATGCTCATGAAGAGCGACTGGACGACGGGCCACGCCGTGAACACGAGGAACAGCAGGCAGAACGGAAGGGCGAGCGTCCACGCGGCCACCCCTTGTCGCCTGGATGCGGCCCCGGCGCCTCCCCGCCGGGGGGACGGGTGCTGACCCGTCTCCCCGGTCGGGGTCACCTCAACGGTGGCGGCCATCGCTACTTGCCGGTGCCGATCGAGTCGGCCTGCTGCTGCACGGACTTCAGGGCAGCGGCCGGGTCAGCCCCCTGCTTGGTCACCTTCTCCATCTCGGTGTCGAAGTTGGCGACGACCTGCTCCCAGGTGGCAAAGCTCGGCGGAGCCTGCGCGGTCTTGAGCTGCTCGCCGAACACGGCCAGCTTCTTGTCACCGCTCAGCGAGGGGTCGCTCCAGGCGGAGGACACCGAGGGGAGGTCGGTCGAGGCCTGGTACCACTGGACCTGGACCTTCGGGTCGGACAGCCACTTGACGAACTTCCAGGCGGTGTCGCGGTTCTTGGACTTCTTGAACACGACGAAGTCAGATCCGCCGACGAACGACGAGGACTTCGTCTTGGCCGGGATCTGCATGACGTTGTACTTGTCCTTGAAGCCGGCACCACCGAGCTTCTCGACCGCGGACATCTCCCACGGACCCGAGATGAACATCGGGACCTTGCCGCTGACGAAGTCGGGCTCGGTCGTCGGCGTCGCCGGGGCCGCCTTGTCGGAGATCCCGTCGGTGAAGTAGCTCTGGTAGTACTTCACGGCGTCGAGGAGCTGCGGGCTGTCGAAGTTGTAGCCCTTGTTGCCGTCCTTGGCGAGGTTGGCGTCGTCAGACCACGCGAACGGCATGATCGACTGCCAGGAGCCCTGGCCACCGGCCTGGAACCCCATGCCCCACTTGGCCCCGGCCTTGGTCTGCATGGCCTTGGCCATCGACTTGAGCCCCTGCCAGTCGGTGGGCGGAGTGTCGTAGCCGGCCTTCTTGGCGAGGTCGGTGCGGTAGTAGACCAGGCGCGTCTCGACGTACCAGGGGATGCCGAACGACGTGCCGTTGACCTCGGTGGTCTTCTGGGCGCCGGGGAAGAACTGGGACTTGTCGATGGAGGACGGCGTCGGGTCGAGCGCGTCCAGCCCGGCGAACTCACCCATCCACGTGGTGCCGACCATGGCGGCGTCGGGCGTCGACCCTGCCGTGATCGCGGTCGTGAACTTGTCGTGCGCCGAGTCCCACGGGATGGCCGTGACGTTGACCTTGACCCCGGGGTTGGCCGCCTCGAACTGCTTGGCGAGCGCGGGCAGCTTGTCGCCCTCGGCGCCCATCGCCCAGACGGTGATGGCACCGGTGGCCTTGCCGCTGCTGATGCTCTTGGCCGTCTCGTTGCTCGTCGTGCCGCTGCTGCCACGACCGCAGGCCGTCAGGGTGAGCGCTGTGGTCGCCAGGGTGGCGACGACCAGCACGGGGGTGCGTCTCATCATGGTGATCTCTTTCCTTGGGTGCGGTTCTTCGTATGCCGCGGGCGCGGCGGGAGGGGGGTGTCGGATGCCGCTGTGCAGCCACACGACGACCTGATGACCAGCTGGGTGGGGATGACCTGGGTGCTCGTGTCGGGCCGCCGCCCCCGTGATCCGGGCGTGCAGGCGGTCGGCGGCCATCGCACCGAGCTCGCGCACCGGCTGCCGAACGGTCGTGAGTCCCGGCTCGACGTAGCGCGCGGTCATCACGTCGTCCCAGCCGACCACGGCGATGTCGTCCGGGACCCGGGTGCCGCCCTCGCGGAGGCGCTTCATGATCGACAGGGCCAGCTCGTCGTTGGCGCACACCAGGGCATCGACCGAGTACGTGCCGCTCAGGAGGCGGTCGCCCATGGCTGTGCCGGCGCTCTCCCGCAGCTCCACCCGCACCGGCGCGGCGGCGCGCCGCCGACGCTTCGCGTGGGCGGCGACGAAGCCGGCATACCGGTCGCGCACGTCTGGACCGCTGTCGGGGTCACCGACGAAGAGCAGCTTGCGGCGTCCGTGGGCAAGCAGATGTTCGGTGAGGGCCTGCGCGCTCGAGGTGTTCTCCGCGCTGATGGCGTCGATGTCGGGTAGCGCCTCTCCCGCGATCAGGACGACGGGCTTGCTGCCGTGCAGGGCGGTGACCGTGGCCTCCGGGATGGCAGCGGACCCGAGCATGGCGATGCCGTCGACGCGGGTGGCGAGCTTGCGCACCGAGCGGGAGAGGTCACGTTTGCCCTCGGCGAGCATGAGCACGACGCTCTGGCCCAGATCAGCCGCTCTGGACTCGAAGCCCATGAGCAGCTCGGAGTAGTAGGGACCCGACAGCTCAGGCAGCACCAGGCCGTGGGCCTCGTGGTGGCGGACCGCCAGGCTGCGCGCGGCCGAGAGGGGCACGTACCGCAGGTCCTCGACGGCCTGAAGGACGCGATCACGGGTCCTGTCGGAGACGGCGGTCGAGCCCTGCAGCACCCGAGAGACCGAGGCGATGGAGACGCCCGCACGCTCGGCGACGGAGTAGATCGTCGCCCCGCCAGAGTGCGTCGGTGTCACGGCCATCGGGTGCCTTCCTCGTTGAAAGCGCTTACATCCTCCGTTCGACTATGCCCGGTTCATGTCGGTTGCGCAAGAGATGGGCAGCGGGAGAGCGCCATCCGGAGGTGCTGGCCCGCTCTTGGCCTAGCCCGTGAGGAGGGCGTGCGCCAAGGCCGCGTCGGTCACGAGACCGTGGACCAGGCCGCCGTCGAGGGCGGCCCGGACGGCGGGAGCCTTGGAGGCGCCCGACACGACCGCGATCACGTCGTCGATGCGCGCAAGCGCCTCTGGGTCCAACGTGATCAGCCGCGCAGCGACCTTGGGACGCAACGTTTTTCCGTTCGCGTCGAAGAAGACTCCGGCAAGCTCACCGAGCACTCCTCGGCTCGCCAGGTCGTGCTGCTCGTCCGGGCTGAGCAGGTCGTGGATCGTCGACTCGCCCGGAGCCCAGCGCCCGATCCCGACGACCGCCTTGGTCACCGCTGCCGCGCGCGCCAGGCCCTCCGCCACGGCCGGCTGACGGCGCAGCGTGTCAGCGCTCGCCTTGCTGTCCATCACGAAGGGCGCATAGAAGACGGTGGCCGTCCCGCCGGCCACCCGGGACGCCCTGCGGACGATGTCGACGGCGCTGCTGTCCAGGTCGGGCAGGGCGATGGCCCCGGTGAGCTGGACCACCTCGACCGCGGGAAGGCTGGTCAGCGCCGAGACCATCGCATGGACGTTGCGCGACCACGGCAGACCGAGGACGTCGTCCGGCTGCAGGATCTCGCGGAGCAGCTCTGCCGCGGCCGTGCCGAGCTGCTGGCGCACCGACGCGGGCATCGGTCTCGTTGTGCTCGATCACCACCGCGTGCGCGAGGTGGTAGCGCTCCCTCAGCTGCGCTGACGCGTCGACGTCGAGGGACCCCTGGCGCACGATCTCGATGCGCACCATGCCGCTCTCGCGCGCCGCGTCCAGCATCCGCGCGACCTTGAACCGGCTGACGCCGAGGGCCTCCGCGATGTCGACCTTCGACTCTCCGTTGACGTAGTACCGCCGCGCCACGGCAGCCCACAGGACGAGCTCTGCAGGTCCGCTCGATTCAGCCACGGCCGCAATCTCACCCCTACGCGCTACCTGTTGACAAGTCCGGGATCCCGCTCTTTACTCGTTTGTGCATGGTAGCGCTCAGATGAGCGGAAACGTCAATACTGGCTCGACATGAGGTCCACGACACGGGGTGGGGTGAGCCACCCGAGCATCAGTGCTGCCGGCCGGCAGCCTCAACGAGGAGGAACGATGTCTCGCATGAAGTTCACGGCGCTGGTCGGCGTCACAGCGGTGGCCGCGGCCGGGCTGGCTGGGTGTTCGGGCGCTGGTGGTGGTGGCACCGGCGGGGGTGGCGGGGCCAGCGGCGGTGCGGTCACACGTGCTGATGGTCAACAACCCGCAGATGGTCGACCTGCAGAAGCTGACCGCCGACAACTTCACCAAGCAGACCGGCATCAAGGTGAACTTCACCGTGCTGCCGGAGAACGACGTCCGCGACAAGATCAGCCAGGAGTTCTCCAGCCAGGCCGGCCAGTACGACGTCGCCACGCTGTGCAACTTCGAGATCCCGATCTACGCCAAGAACGGCTGGCTCGCCGCCGCTGGACGACTACATCGCCAAGGACACCGCGTTCGACCAGGCCGACATCCTCAAGCCGATGACGACGTCGCTGACGCGTCGACGGCAAGATCTACGGCGAGCCGTTCTACGGCGAGTCGTCCTTCCTGATGTACCGCAAGGACGTCTTCGCGGCCAAGGGCCTCACGATGCCGGCCAAGCCGACCTGGCACCAGGTCGCCGACATCGCGGCCAAGGTCGACGACGCGAGCCGGGCATGAAGGGCATCTGCCTGCGCGGCCAGCCCGGCTGGGGCCAGGTCTTCGCGCCGCTGACCACCGTGGTCAACACCTTCGGCGGCACCTGGTTCGACAAGGACTGGAACGCCAAGGTCAACGCCCCGGAGTTCAAGGACGGCCGTCGAACTTCTACGTCAACCTGGTCCGCGACGCACGGCGAGGCCGGCGCCCCGCAGGCCGGCTTCACCGAGTGCCTCAACAACCTCACCCAGGGCAAGGTGGCCATGTGGTACGACGCCACGTCGGCCGCCGGGCTCGCTGGAGGCCGGCGACTCGCCCGGTCAAGGGCAAGATCGGCTACGCGCCGGCGCCGGTCGACAAGACCGCCAGCTCGGGCTGGCTGTACACCTGGGCCTGGGCGATCCAGAAGGCCAGCAAGAAGAAGGACGCCGCCTGGAAGTTCATCTCCTGGGCCTCGCGCAAGGAGTACGAGAAGCTCGTCGGCAGCCAGCTCGGCTGGTCCCGGGTGCCCGGCCGGCAAGCGCGCCTCGACCTACGACAACGCCGACTACCTCAAGGCCGCCGGGGCCTTCGCCGAGGCGACCAAGGCCGCGATCGAGGCGGCCGACCCGAACAACCCGGGCGTGCAGCCGCGTCCGGCGCCCGGCATCCAGTTCGTCGACATCCCCGAGTTCCCCGACCTCGGCACCAAGGTGAGCCAGGACGTCAGCGCGGCCATCGCCGGGCAGGACGACCGTCGACGAGGCCCTCGAACAAGGGGCAGAAGCTGGCCGAGACCGTGGCGCCAAGAAGTACAAGAAGTGAGCCTGACGCCATGACGCACCGCCCGACCGCAGGCGCCGGCCCGACACAGACCGACCGAGGCCGGCCAAGGCCTGCAGCCGCGCCGGCGACTGGGCGCGGCGGGCCCGCTGCTGCCCGCCCTGATCTTCGTGATCGTGGTCACCCAGCTGCCGTTCGTGGTGACGATCGTGATCTCGTTCATGAACTGGAACGCCTACTACCCCGACCAGCGCGGCTTCGCCGGGCTGTCGCAACTTCGCGACGGTGCTCACCGACCCCGACGCCCGCCGGGCGATCGTCGTCACCATCCTGCTCACCGTCTCCGTCGTCCTGATCTCGCTGCGTCCTCGGGCCTGGGCATCGCGCTGCTGCTGGACCGCAAGTTCCGCGGCCGGGGCGTCGTCCGCACGATGATGATCACGCCGTTCCTCATCGTGCCGGTCGCGGCGGCCCTGCTCTGGAAGCACGCGCTCTACAACCCGGAGTACGGCCTGTTCAACGGGCTGCTCAAGAAGGTCTTCGGCGACGGCGCGCCGCAGCCGGACTGGATCAGCAAGCACCCGCTGCTGGTCGGTCATCGTCGCGCTGGTCTGGCAGTGGACGCCGTTCATGATGCTGATCCTGCTGGCCGGGCTGCAGAGCCGGCCGCTCGACGTCGTCGAGGCGGCCCGGATCGACGGCGCGAGCGCGTGGCAGATCTTCCGCAACATGACGCTGCCGCACCTGCGCCAGTACATCGAGCTGGCGGGCCTGCTCGGGGTCGATCTACGTCGTCCAGAACTTCGACGACGTCTTCACGATCACCTCGGGTGGCCTGGGCACGGCCAACCTGCCGTACTACATCTACCAGACCTTCTACACCGCCCACGACTACGGCCTGGCCTCGGCCGCCGGCGTCGTCGTCGTGATCGGCACGATCATCATCGCGACCTTCGCGCTGCGCACGGTCTTCAGCCTGTTCAAGAGGAGGCCGATGACGCCACCACGACCGCCGTCCAAGCAGCCGAGCAGCCGGGCCACGGACCGCAGGTCCGGCGACCGACCAGAAGCCACCGCGACCGGCGATCGCTCCTGTCCGGCGCTCGCCTGGGTCGTCGGCTTCCTCTTCTTCGCACCCGTGCTCTGGATGATCCTCACCTCCTTCCACAACGAGTCCGACGCCGCGACCAACCCGCCCTCGTTCTTCGCGCCGCTGACCCTCGACGGCTACCGCGTCGTTCTTCGGACGCCGGCCCGCTCGCCGCCGCTCATCAACTCGCCGACGGCCAGCATCGTCTCCACGCTCCTCGTGCTGCTGCTGGCCTTCCCCGCGGCGTACGCCCTGTCGATCCGGCCGGTGCAGCAAGTGGACCGACGTGCTGTTCTTCTTCCTCTCCACCAAGATCCTGCCGGTCGTCGCCGGGCTGCTGCCGATCTACCTGTTCGCGCAGAAGGTCGGCCTGCTCGACAACATCTGGCTGCTGGTCCTCCTCTACACCGTCGATGAACCTGCCGATCGCGGTCTGGATGATGCGCTCCTTCCTCGCCGAGGTGCCGGTCGAGATGCTCGAGGCCGCCCAGGTCGACGGCGCCGGCCTGATCCGCACGCTGCGCCAGATCGTCGCGCCGGTCGTCATGCCCGGGCATCGCCTCCGCCGCCCTGATCTGCTTCATCTTCAGCTGGAACGAGCTGCTCCTCGCCCGCGTGCTCACCGGCACGGTCGCCGGCACGGCGCCGGTCTTCCTCACCGGGTTCGTCACCAGCCAGGGCCTGTTCCTCGCCAAGGTGTGCGCGGCGTCGCTTCGTCGTCTCGCTGCCGGTGCTCATCGCCGGGTTCGCCGCGCAGGACAAGCTCGTCCAGGGCCTGTCGATGGGTGCCGTCAAGTGAGCGGTCGATGGCCCGATCCCGCTGTCGCGACCAGACGCTCGGTGACGCTCGACCGCGACGGTGGGCCGGCCGGCATACGACCGGTCTGCAGGTGACCCCGGGCATCGTCCACTTCGGTGTCGGCGGCTTCCACCGCGCCCACGAGGCGATGTACCTCGACGCCCTGATGAACGACGGGCGAGGCCCTCGACTGGGGCCTGTGCGGCGTCGGCGTGCTGCCCCACGACCGCCGGATCATCGAGACCCTGCAGGCGCAGGACGGCCTCTACACCCTGGTGGTCAAGCACCCGACGGACGCCGAGAGCCACGGGTGATCGGCTCGCATCGTCGACGTCCTGTTCGCGCCGGACGACCCCGAGGCCGTCGCTCGACCGGCTGGTCGACGCCGCAGCACCCGGATCGTCTCGCTGACCATCACCGAGGGCGGCTACCTCGTCAACCAGGTCACCGGCGAGTTCGACGCCGACGACCCGTCGATCCAGGCGACCTCGCGGCAGACTTCGCCGGTGCGGCGACGCCCACCACGGTGTTCGGCTTCATCACCGCGGCGCTCGACCGCCGCCGCCGCGACGGCCGGCACCGCCGTTCACGGTGATGAGCTGCGACAACCTGCCCGACAACGGCGACGTCGCCACGACGCATGATCATGCGCGTTCGCCCGGCTCAAGGACCCCGAGCCTGGCCGACTGGATGGAGGCCGAGGTCGCCTTCCCCAACTGCATGGTCGACCGCATCACCCCGGTCACCGACGGCCGAGGACATCGACCTGCTCGCCCACGAGTTCGGCGTGCAGGACGGCTGGCCCGTCGTCTGCGAGCCGTTCACCCAGTGGGTGCTCGAGGACCGCTTCGGCCGGGGCGTCCGCCGTTCGAGGACGCCGGGGTGCAGGTGGTCCAGGACGTCGTGCCCTACGAGCTGATGAAGCTGCGGCTGCTCAACGCCAGCCACCAGGCGCTGGCCTACCTCGGCTACCTCGCCGGCTACCGCTACGCCCACGAGGTCTGCCAGGACCCGCTGTTCGCCTCGTTCCTGCTCGCCTACATGGAGCGCGAGGGCAGCCCGACCCTGCCGCCGGTCCCCGGCGTCGACCTCGACGCCTACCGCCGCCAGCTCGTCGAGCGGTTCGCCAACCCCGAGGTCCGCGACACCCTCGCCCGGCTGTGCGCCGAGTCCTCCGACCGCATCCCCAAGTGGCTGGTCCCGGTCATCGGCGACAACCTGCGCGACGGCGGCGAGATCGAGCTGTCGGCGCTGGTCGTCGCCTCGTGGGCACGCTACGCCGAGGGCGTCGACGAGCAGGGCGAGCCGATCGAGGTCGTCGACCGGCTCAAGGAGAGGGTGATGGCCGCCGCCCGCCAGCAGGACGACCCGCTCGCCTTCATCCGCGACCGAGACCTGTTCGGCGACCTCGCGGACAGCCCTCGCTTCGCCGCGGCATACACCTCGGCGCTCGACGCCTTGCACCGACACGGTGCGCGCGCAACGCTGGAGGCCCAGATGGCCCAGAAAGGCTGATGCGATGCGAGTAGCGGTCCTCAACCACCCCGGCGAGATCGTGGTGGTCGACCGCCCCGCGCCCACGCCAGCCGCCGACGAGGTGCTCGTGCGGGTGCGCGCCGTCGGCGTCTGCGGCTCTGACACCCACTACTACGACCACGGACGGATCGGGCGCTTCGTCGTGGAGTCGCCGCTGGTGCTCGGCCACGAGGCCATGGGAGTGGTGGAGGCCGTCGGCGCCGACGTGGACCCCCGGCGGCTCGGCGAGCGAGTCTCCATCGAACCAGGGGTGCCGTGCCGCGCCTGCGAGCAGTGCCTCGCCGGCCGCTACAACCTGTGCCCCGACATGCGCTTCCACGCCACGCCGCCTGTCGACGGGTCGCTGGCCGAGCTGGTGAGCATCCATCACGCCTTCGCCCACCCCGTCCCCGACTCGGTGAGTGACGAGGGGGCCGCCCTGCTCGAACCGTTGTCCGTGGGCGTATGGGCCTGTCGCAAGGCGGAGGTCGGACCTGGGTCGAGAGTGCTGGTCACTGGGGCCGGACCCATCGGCCTGGTGTGCGTCCAGGTGGCCAGGGCCGCCGGGGCCAGCGAGATCGTGGTGGCCGACCTCAACGCCGAGAGGTTGGCTGTGGCGAGCGAGCTGGGAGCCACGGCCACCGTTGCCTCTGGCTCCGTGAGCCTCACCGACTGGTATGCCGGGCGGCGCGGCCCCACCGCCCTCCTCGAGTGCTCGGGCCACCCCGGGGCGACCGGTGAGGCGATCCGCGTCCTGGCGCCCGCCGGGCGGGCGGTGCTCGTCGGGATGGGCGGTGACGAGCTGCCCCTGCCCCTGTCCGTGGTCCAGGAACGCGAGCTCGTCGTCACCGGGACCTTCCGGTACGCCGGGACCTGGCCGACCGCCATCGCGCTGGCGGCCTCGGGGCAGGTCGACCTCGAGCGGCTCGTCACCGGCACGTTCGCCCTGGCTGACACGGCCGCGGCGCTCACCGCCGCTCGAGACAGGCCAGGCTCCATCAAGTCAGTGATCCGTCCACAGGAATGAGCATGGCCGCCACGATGCACGGGGTCCGCCTCCCCGGCGACCGCACGGTGCAGCACGTCACGGTGCCGGTTCCCACACCCGGCCATGGCCAGGTGCTCCTCCGAGTGCGCGCCTCCTCGATCTGTGGGAGCGACATCCGCGCGATCTATCGAGAGCACCTGGGCCGTGGTGCGGAGGCCTACCAAGGGGTGATCGCGGGTCACGAGCCGTGCGGCGAGGTCGTCGAGGTCGGGCCCGGGGTCCGCCGGCTGGAGGTGGGCGACCGGGTTGTCGTCTACCACATTGCCGGCTGCGGCATGTGTGAGCAGTGCAGGCGCGGCTATCCCGTCGGCTGCCAGTCGCCGTTCCGCGCGGCGCACGGGTGGCAGCGCGACGGGGGACACGCCGAGCTGATGCTCGCCGAGGAGCCGTCGTGCATCCTGCTGCCCGAGCCGCTCACCTTCCTCGACGGGGCGCTGGTGTCGTGCGGCTTCGGGACGGCGTACGAGGGACTGTTGCGGGCTGAGGTCAGCGGGCGCGACCGGCTGTTGGTCACGGGCTTGGGTCCCGTCGGGCTGGCCACCGCCATGCTCGGCCGTGCCCTGGGCGCGACGACCGTCGTCGGCTCCGACTCCTCCGCTCACCGGGTCGCGCTCGCACTGGAGCTGGGACTGGTCGACGTGGCGGTCCAGCCCGACGACCTCGATACCGCCGTCGCCGGGGCGACCGGCGGTCTGGGCTGTGAGGTCTCCGTGGACTGCTCCGGCAGCGCAGCCGCGCGTGAGGCGGCTCTGCGCAACACCCGGTCCTGGGGGCGCTGTGTCTTCGTGGGCGAAGGAGGTCGCGTCGACTTCGCCGTCTCGGACCTGCTGATCCATCGGCAGGTCGCGCTGCACGGTTCGTGGGTGACCTCCGTGCGGCACATGGAGGAGCTGCTCGAGCTGCTCGCCCGCTGGGACCTGCATCCAGAGCGCATCGTGACCGACCGCTTCACGCTGTCGGAGGCCGACGCGGCATACCGGCTTGCGGACGCCGGCCAGAGCGGCAAGATCTCCATCGTGATGGCGGACTGATGCGCAGCGAACTCCCCACGCTCGTCGCCGGAGTCGACTCCTCGACCCAGTCAACCAAGGTCGTCGTGTGCGACGCCTCCACCGGTGAGATCGTGCGCACCGGCCGCGCTCCACATCCCGACGGCAGCGAGGTGCACCCCGACCGCTGGTGGGATGCCTTCGGTCACGCCACTGCTGGCGGTCTCCTCGACGGAGTGGCTGCCATCGCCGTCGGCGGCCAGCAGCACGGCATGTGCGCCCTGGACGAGACGGGGGCCGTCGTCCGGGATGCCTTGCTGTGGAACGACACCCGCTCGGCACAGGCATCGCGTGACCTGCTCCGGGAGCTGGGCGGGGCAGCGACCTGGGTGCAGCGGACCGGCTCGGTGCCCGTGCCGAGCTTCACCGTCACCAAGGTCCGCTGGCTCGCCGAGAACGAACCGGCCAACGCCGTCCGGGTCGCCGAGGTGGTCCTCCCCCATGACTGGCTGACGGGTCGAATCCTCAAGCAGGGCAACGCATTTGCCGGTCATGTGACCGACCGGGGCGACGCGTCGGGCACTGGCTACTACTCACCAGCCGACGGGGCCTACCTCCCCGACATCCAGCGACTCGCCCTGGGCCGGGGGTTCGCCACGCCCAGAGTCCTCGGGCCGTCAGAGGAGGCTGGCCGGACCGACACCGGCATGGTGGTCGGCCCGGGGACCGGTGACAACGCCGGTGCGGCCCTGGGACTGGGGCTGCGGACCGGGGACGTGGTGGTCTCCCTCGGCACCAGCGGCGCGGTGTTCGCCGACCACGACTCGCCGGTCCGCGACGTCACCGGCGACGTCGCGGGGTTTGCGAGCGCCACCGGGGGTCATCTGCCGCTCATGTGCACGCTGAACGCCGCTCGCGTGCTGACCGCGGCGGCTCGGCTTCTCGGCACCGACCTGGCCGGTCTCGACGAGCTGGCCCTCTCCGCCGCGCCTGGAGCTGGTGGCCTGTCTCTCCTGCCGTATCTCGACGGTGAACGCACCCCGAACCTGCCCGAGGCGACGGGCACGCTCGGAGGTCTCACCCGCGGCAACGCCACTCCGGAGAACCTCGCCCGGGCGGCCGTCGAGGGGATGCTGACCAACCTCGTCGCCGGTGTCGAGGCCCTGCGCGGGCTGGGCATCCCCGTGGCTCGCGTGCTGCTCATCGGTGGCGCCTCGGCGTCACGAGCCGTCCGGGCGGTCGCACCCGACCTGTTCGGCGTTCCGGTCGCCATCCCGGCACCCGGCGAGTATGTCGGTCTGGGCGCCGCGCGGCAGGCGGCCTGGGTGCTCGGTGGAGCAGACCGGCCTCCGGCCTGGGACGTGCGCGTGGAGGAGACCCTCGAGCCGAGCGGCCACACCGCGGCGGCAGCTGACGTGCTGGGCCGCTACGGCGCGCTGCGCTCGGCCATGCATGGCGTCTGACCTGGCCGTCTAGATGCTGGCGCCCGGCCCCAGCGCGGCGGCCAGCTGGAGCCGGACCGCCAGCCGCACCGTCGCGTCGTCCAGGTCGAGTCCGGCGAGGTCGGCGATGCGGCTCATGCGGTACCGCATCGTGTTGGGGTGGACGTGGATCGCGCGGGCCGCCTGCGCCGGCGCCCCCGGATGGTCGAGCCAGGCGGCCAGGGTGCGCTGGTAGTCACTCCCGTGCTGGTCGTCGTGCTCGTGCAGCGCGGCCAGCGGCCCCAGCGCGTCCGCCCGGAGCGGGGCCACGGCGCGAGCGATGGTGACCTCGGCCCAGACCTCCTCGTGCGTGGCGATCGGCTCCGTGTCGCCGAGCACCCGGTCGGCCTCCTGGGCCTCCGCCCGCGAGCGGCCCAGCTCACCCGCCGCGTATGCCGTGCGGCCGGCTCGCGCGGTCAGGGCAAGCCCCTCGCCACGCACCTCGGCGAGCACGTCGGCAAGCCAGCGCCAGGTGCCGGGCGACGGCTCCTCGGTGTCGCGCACCACGGCATACCCACGGCCGTCGAGGTCGGCGAGCAGCGGCTGGTTCCACGCATGGCGCCGTGACACCGACTCCCACAGGTCCAGGAGGCGAGCCGGCTCCGCCTCGCCGCCGAGGGCCACCACCCGCCACGGCGCCGGGGGCAGCCAGTCGTCGGCTCCCGCGGGGTTCCCGGACAGCACGCTGCGCAACCGGTCCACCGCCACCCGCCGCGAGAGGTCCGCCTGGGCGCGCAGCCGCAGCAGGTGCAGCGCCACGACGGACGAGGTCTGCACGAGCTCGCCCACCACGGCGGCGGGAGGACGCTCCGTCACGACGGCCCAGATCGAGCCGAGCCACTCGCCGCCGGCCCGGACCGGGATGACCAGACGCGGCTTGGTGCCACCGGACGCGGGAACGAAGACGGGCTCGGACGAGCGCGCCAACCGCCGGAACACGCCCTGGGCGCGCATCGTCGCCAGCACCTCGTCGGGCACCCGCCGGCCGACGATGGTCGACACCCGGGCCGGGTCGGCGAGGTCCTGTCGAGAGGAGTAGGCCAGCACCCTCGACTGGGCATCCTCGATGGTGACCGGGGCGTCCACGAGGGCTGCAGCGGCGTCAGCCAGCGCGAACAGGTCGTCCTGGACCGGCGCGTCCTCACGCCGACCGGCGCCGACCGCGGCCCGGTCGATGACGCCGCGCAGGAGCCAGACCACGTGGGCCCAGGACGCGTGCTCGGCGAGCTCGACCAGCGCGATGCCCTGCTGGCGCGCCTGGTCACGCACCACCCGGCGCCGGGCGAGACCGCGCCGTAGGACGACGCCCCCGGCTCCCTCCGCTGCCGAGGCGGCGACCAGAGCGGTGGCCGCCTCCGGGGTCTCGATGCCGACGCCCAGCACGAGGTCGTCGCGCTGGCCGACGATGCCCGGCCGCCGGCTCGGCGATGGTCAGGTCGTCGACGGCCGCCCCCTCGACGGTGACCGCCGAGGTCAGCAGGCCGCCGAGGGTCTGGACCAGAGCGGTCACGGGAAGCATGCGCCCAGCATCGCCGTCGTTGTGCTCTGAGCACAAGACCTGGCCTCAGATTCAGCTTCTGCGCCCAAGGCGGCGGCCCCCCTGCGCTGTCACGCTCGAGGCATGGCTTCCATCACCGCTGCTGGTCTCCCCATCCCCCGCCGTGTCGCCGTCGTCGGCGCCGGCATGGTCGGACTCTCCACCGCCTGGTTCCTCCAGGAGCACGGTGTCGAGGTCACCGTCCTCGACCGCGAGGGCGTCGCCGCCGGGTCGTCCTGGGGCAACGCCGGCTGGCTGACCCCCGGGATCGCCACCCCGCTGCCGGAGCCGGCTGTCCTCAAGTACGGCCTGCGCGCCGTGCTCTCCCCCTCCTCGCCGGTCTACGTGCCGCCGAGCGCCGACCCGCGGTTCCTCAAGTTCGTCGCCGGCTTCACGCGCAACTCCACCATGAAGGCGTGGAAGCAGGCCATGGGATCGCTCGTCCCCGTGAACGACCTCTCGCTCGAGAGCTTCGACCTGCTCATGGCCGGGGGCGTCGAGGGCGAGACGGTCGAGGCCAAGAGCTTCCTCGCGTCCTACCGCACCGAGGCCGAGCGGGTGACCCTGCTCGAGGAGATCGAGCACATCCACGCCGCGGGCCAGGCCATCGAGTTCGAGGCGCTCACCGGCGACCAGGCCCGGGCCATCGAGCCGAGCCTGTCCGACGAGATCGGCGCCGCGATCCTGCTCAAGGGCCAGCGCTTCGTCAACCCGGGTGCCTTCGTCCACGCCCTGGCCGACTCGGTGCGCGCTCGCGGGCGGCAAGATCCTCGACGCCGCAACGGTTTCCGACGTCCGCGACACCGGCGCCGGTGTCGTGGTGACGACGCGTGAGGGCTCCGTCGAAGAGTTCGACGCAGCGGTGCTGGCGACCGGCGCATGGCTGGGCGACCTGGCTCGCCGCTTCGGCGTCAAGAACGTCGTGCAGGCCGGCCGCGGCTACTCGTTCTCGGTCGAGATCGAGCACGTGCCCAACGGTCCGGTGTACTTCCCGGCGCAGCGCGTGGCGTGCACGCCGATCGGCGACCGCCTGCGCGTCGCCGGGATGATGGAGTTCCGCAAGCCCGAGGCCGCCCTCGACCCCCGCCGCATCAAGGCCATCGCCGAGGCCGCGCGTCCGCTCCTGCGCGGCGCCGACCTCGACCACCGTCAGGACGAGTGGGTGGGCTCGCGCCCCTGCACGGCCGACGGCCTGCCGCTCATCGGCGCGACCGAAGTCCCCCCGCGTGTATGCCGCGGGCGGGCACGGCATGTGGGGCATCACCCTCGGCCCGGTGACCGGCCGCCTCCTGGCGCAGACCATGGTGACGGGCAAGCAGGTCGACGCGCTCAGCCCTTCGACCCCCTGCGCTGACCCTCGGCGGCATGACGCCCAGGCTCTCCTGGCTGGGCGCGCTGTCCGAGCCGGCGCACCCCGCAAAACGGCAGTTGCGTGGCAAAACGTGAGTCCCTAGCTCCCGTATTGGCACGCAACTGCCGCTTTGTCATGCCGGGCCGTCGACCTGTCGCGCGAAATACCCTAGGGGGGTAGGGTGTTGGCATGACCATGGGCGAGACGCACTACGGCTACCACGACAGCAAGGACAGCCACCTCAAGCGGCTGCGGCGGATCGAGGGGCAGATGCGCGGGCTCCAGCGGATGGTCGAGGAGGACAAGTACTGCATCGACATCCTCACGCAGGTGTCGGCCGCCACCAAGGCGCTGCAGTCGTTCTCGCTCGAGCTGCTGGAGGAGCACCTCGAGCACTGCGTCGTCGATGCCGCACGCCGAGGCGGTCCCGAGGCCCAGGACAAGGTCCGCGAGGCGTCCGAGGCGATCGCCCGGCTCGTCCGCTCCTGACCACCCGCCCCAACCCCAGACCCAGCACCCAGCACCGGAGGATTCCGATGAGCACCCAGACGTTCCAGGTCGACGGCATGACCTGCGGCCACTGCGCGAGCGCGGTCACCGAGGAGCTCCAGGCACTCGACGGCGTGACGGCCGTCGACGTCGAGCTCGTCGCCGGCGGCACCTCGACGGTCCGCGTCGACGTCGCGCGCGAGCTCACCGCAGCCGAGGTCAGCGATGCCCTCGACGAGGCCGGCGACTACCGACTGGCGCCATGAGCACGACGACGCGGTCGAGCGACCCCGGGGCCGGCGAGATCGAGCTGGTCATCGGCGGCATGACCTGCGCCTCCTGCGCCGCCCGCGTCGAGAAGAAGCTCAACAAGCTGGCCGGTGTCAGCGCGACCGTGAACTACGCGACCGAGAAGGCACGGGTCAGCTACACCGGCGAGGTCACGCCCGACGTCCTGGTCGAGACCGTGGAGCGCACCGGCTACACCGCGACGGTTCCGGCGCCGCGGCATACGGTCGCGTCCTCGGTGGGCATCCGGCACCAGCGGGCGACGCTGGACGAGCCGGCGGTGGCACCGGATGCTGCCGCGACGCTGCGCCAGCGGCTGCTCGTCTCGGCCGCGCTCACGGCGCCTGTGGTCCTTCTCGCCATGGTGCCGGCGCTGCAGTTCCGCTACTGGCAGTGGGCCTCGCTCGTGCTGGCCGCACCGGTGGTCATCTGGGGTGGGCTGCCGTTCCACCGGGCGACGTGGCTCAACCTGCGGCACGGCCAGTCGACCATGGACACGCTCGTCTCGATCGGCACCCTCGCCGCCTTCGGCTGGTCACTCTTTGCGCTGTTCTTCGGGACTGCGGGCGAGCCGGGCATGACGCACCACTTCACCCTCGCCCTCCAGCGCGGCGGCGGCCTGGACGACATCTACCTCGAGACGGCAGCGGGCGTCACGACGTTCCTGCTCGCCGGGCGGTATGCCGAGGCGCGGGCCCGGCGACGGTCCGGCGACGCTCTGCGGGCCCTGGTCGAGCTCGGCGCCAAGGACGTCAGCGTCCTGCGCGGCGACGGCGACGGCTCGCACCCGGTCGAGGAACGGATCCCGGTCGCAGACCTCGAGGTCGGCATGCGGTTCGTCGTGCGCCCCGGGGAGAAGGTCGCCACGGACGGCGAGGTCGTCCAGGGGACGAGCGCCGTCGACGCGGCACTGCTGACCGGCGAGTCCGTGCCGGTCGACGTGGGGCCAGGCGACGCGGTCGTCGGTGCCACCGTCAACGTCGGCGGCCGGCTCGTCGTGCGCGCGACACGGGTCGGCGCGGACACCCAGCTCGAGCAGCTGGCCCGGCTCGTCGAGGACGCCCAGCACGGCAAGGCCGAGGTGCAACGGCTGGCCGACCGGGTCTCGGCGATCTTCGTCCCCGCCGTCCTGGCCGTCGCGGCGGCCACCTTGGTCGGCTGGCTGGCCATGGGCGGCGGCTGGACCGCCGCGTTCACCGCGGCCGTGGCGGTGCTCATCGTCGCCTGCCCCTGCGCCCTGGGTCTCGCCACCCCCACGGCCCTCATGGTGGGCACGGGGCGAGGGGCCCAGCTCGGCCTGCTCATCCGGGGCCCGGAGGTCCTGGAGTCCACCCGCGCCGGTCGACACGGTGCTGCTCGACAAGACCGGCACCGTCACGACCGGCCAGATGTCCCTGGCCGAGGTCGTCCCCGCGCCGGGCGAGGACGGCGCGACGCTCCTTCGGGTCGCGGGTGCGGCCGAGGCCGCCTCGGCGCACCCGGTCGCGCGAGCCATCGCGGTCGCCGCGACCGAGGACGGTCCGGTGCCGCCGGTGGAGGACTTCGTGAGCCTGGACGGGCTGGGGGTCGCGGGAACCGTGGAGGGCCGCGAGGTCGTGGTGGGCCGGCTTCGGCTCTTCGAGGAGCGGTCCATGTCGGTCCCGGAGCAGGTCTCGTATGCCGTCAGCGCGGCCCAGCAGCGAGGCGCCACCGCCGTGGTCGTGGGTTGGGACGGTGTGGCCCGGGGCATGATCGCGGTCGCGGACACGGTGAAGCCGAGCTCCGCGGACGCGGTGCGCGAGCTGAGGCGACTCGGCCTGACGCCGATCCTGCTCACCGGCGACAACCAGGCCGCCGCCACTCACGTCGCCCGCCAGGTCGGGATCGACGAGGTCGTGGCCGACGTGCTGCCCGCAGGGCAAGGTCGATGCCGTCAGAGCACTGCAGGCGCAGGGCCGCACCGTCGCCATGGTGGGCGACGGCGTCAACGACGCAGCCGCCCTGGCGCAGGCCGACCTCGGCCTGGCGATGGGGACCGGCAGCGACGTCGCCATCGAGGCCAGTGACCTGACCCTGGTCCGAGGCGACCTGCGCACGGCGCCCGACGCGATCCGGCTGGCGCGCCGCACTCTGGGCACCATCAAGGGCAACCTGGTGTGGGCCTTCGCCTACAACGTCGCGGCCATCCCGCTGGCGGCCCTGGGCCTGCTCAACCCGATGATCGCCGGGGGCGCGATGGCCCTCTCGTCGGTGTTCGTGGTGACGAACAGCCTGCGGCTGCGCCGGTTCACCGCTTCGGCCTGACGGGGTCGCCCGGCGCGCAGCCGGTTCAGGTCGGCTCGTCGCCCTGGGACTGAGCTTCGGCGAGCGCCTGCCGTGCCGCGTCCCGCGCCGCGGTGGCCTGCTTGCGCGATCGCACCGCATCCGTGACCGCCTCGAGGGCTCGCTCGTCCGCCTCGCGCGCCTTGGTCAGCTGCCGCTCGACGACTGCCAGCCGCTGGCGGGTGTCGTCGGCGTGCTCACGGGCCTCGACCACCGCGGCCTCCGCCTGCTCCAGGCGGCGCTGCGCGGCCTCGAGCTCGTCCTCGAGCTCCTCCCGCCGCGCCTCGGCGCTGGCCGGCTGGGTGCCCGGCGGTTGCTCGCCATTCTCCTCACCCGTGCCGGCGCCCCCGCCGGCGCGCGAACCTCCTGTCCCGGACACCACGGTCAGGATGGCCCCCGAGGCCGTCCGGGCGACCGCCTCCGACAGGTCCACCTCGCCGAACCCGCTGTACGACAGCGCCCGGGTGAGCTGTCCCGAGCTCACCGCCGTGCTGGCTCCCTCGTCGGCGAGCGCAGCGACCGCCGTGGCCCGGACGTCCTCGAGGGCGGCCGGAGCCAGGGTGCGTCCGGACCCTTGCGCCAGTTCGGTGGCCGCGCCGACGAAGTCGACGCACCGCCTCGTCGCGCTCGGGACGCAGTGCGGTCAGGGTGGCGGCGTCCAGGCGCGCTCTGAGCCGCCCGCATCCGAGCCCCGAGAGCGACCAGGTCGTCGACCACCTCGGGTGACCTGGCGAGCGAGGAGGTTCATGGACCAGGCCGCGACGCGTGGGCTTGCGCAGCCTGCCGATCTCGGTCGCCGAGTCTCGGTCCCCGCCGGCCCGCGCGGCCGCGACCCGCTCGCGACGGGCGGCCATGAACGCGTCCGGCTCCACGGCATACAGGGCCTGCAGCGCCTCGGTGAGCGCGGGCGAGACTTCCGGCACGACACGGGACGCTACGCCATTGGGCCCGTCACCTCCCGGCCCGGATGAGGTCTCATGGGAGGTATGCCGGGTGAGCGCCCGGCCCCGGAAGGAGCCGACATGCCACGCACCTACCCCTGCCTGTGGTTCGACCGACAGGCCGAGGAGGCCGCCGAGTTCTACGTCTCGGTGTTCCCCAGATCCACGATCACGCACGACGACCCGCTACCCCGAGGGGTCCGGGCGAGCGGGCCGGCGAGGTGCTGACCGTGGCGTTCGAGCTCGACGGGACGCCCTATGTGGCGCTCAACGGCGGCCCCCAGTTCACCTTCGACGAGGCGATCTCGCTGACGGTCGAGTGCAAGGACCAGGAGGAGATCGACTACTACTGGGAGGCGCTCACCTCGGGGGGCGGTCAGGAGGGTCCCTGCGGGTGGCTGAAGGACCGGTTCGGGCTCTCCTGGCAGGTCATCCCGCAGGACTGGGAACGCATCGCGTCGGGCCCGTCGGAACGGGCGGCCAAGGTCTACGCGGCGATGATGCAGATGAAGAAGCTCGACATCGCCGCGCTCGAGGCTGCCGGACGGTCCTGACCAGGGCCCCAGCAGCCGCCTGACCTGCACCGACAGAAATGGTTGAGCGGGCTGTCGGTGCGCTCGACTAGCCTCGTTTGCACGCGCACAGCTGCGGGGGCGCGCACCCGCTCACCAACCGGAGGTCACCGTGTCTACCGCTGTCACGTCTCCCGTGCAGTACCCGGAGAAGATCGACGCTGCCGTGCTCAAGATCGCCGGCGTCGTCGTGCTCGGCGCGATCATGTCGATCCTCGACATCACCGTCGTCAACGTCGCGCTGCCCACGTTCCAGACCGTGTTCAGCGACGACCCCTCCAAGCCGCTCGCCTACTCAGCCGTCGCGTGGACGGTCACCGCCTACACCCTGGCGCTGGCGACGGTCATCCCGCTGACGGGGTGGGCCGCCGACCGGTTCGGCACCAAGCGCCTCTACATGCTGGCCATCGTGCTCGTTCACCGCCGGCTCGGCGCTGTGTGCCACGGCGACGTCGATCTCCATGCTCATCGGGTTCCGGGTCCTGCAGGGCCTCGGCGGCGGCATGCTCATGCCGCTCGGCATGACGATCATGACCAGGGCTGCGGGCCCGGCCCGGATGGGCCGTCTGATGGCCATCCTCGGCGTGCCGATGCTCCTGGGGCCCATCGGCGGCCCCATCCTCGGCGGCTGGCTGATCGAGCACTACTCCTGGCACTGGATCTTCCTGATCAACCTGCCCCTCGGGGTGATCGCCGTGATCTACGCCTACTTCGCGCTCCCCCAGCGACCACACCGAGCCGTCCGAGTCGCTCGACCTGCTCGGGCGTGGCGCTGATGTCGCCCGGCCTGGCGCTGTTCCTCTTCGGGATCTCCTCGATCCCCGAGAAGGGCACGATGGACACCCCCAAGGTCTACGTCAACATGGCCATCGGGCTGGTGCTCATGGTGACCTTCGTCTTCCACTCGTTCCGGCCGCGCCACCCGCTGCTCGACCTGCGGCTGTTCCGCAACCGCAACCTCACCGTCTCGACGCTGACGATGTTCCTGTTCGCGGCGGCGTTCTTCGGCGGCCTCCTGCTGGTGCCGACGTACTTCCAGTCGGTGCGCGGCGAGTCGACCCTGCACGCCGGCCTCCTCGTCGCACCGCAGGGCCTCGGCGCGATGCTGACGATGCCGATCGCCGGCGCCCTCGTGGACCGCATCCCCGTCGGGCGGATCGTCCCGTTCGGGCTGCTGGCCATCAGCGGCGGCATGTTCGGGCTCACCCAGATCACGTCGACGACGTCCTACTCCACGATCATCGTCCTGCTGTTCATCATGGGCCTGGGCATGGGCGGCACGATGATGCCGATCTTCACCACGGCGCTCAAGACGCTGACGCACCACGAGGTGGCTCGCGGCTCCACGCTGCTCAACATCACCCAGCAGATCGCCAGCTCGGTCGGCGTGGCGGTCATGTCGGTGCTGCTCACGAACCACTTCAAGGAGTCCAAGCTCGCTGGTCCGGCCATGGCCTCGCGCCATGACCCGTCCATCATCGACAAGATCGGCGGCCACCCGGCCGTGGTCCAGGGTCTCGCCGATGCCGCAGAGGCGTTCGCCAAGACCTACTGGGTGGCGGCGAGCCTGGTGCTGCTCACCCTGGTGCCGGCGCTCTTCCTGCCGCGGCGGCGCGAGGTGAGCCACCTCCTCGACGACGAGCAGGTCGCGCCCGTGGTGGTGCACTAGTCGCCACGCCTCCACCCCGTACCGTGTGTGCGTGACCGAGTGGGAGCAGGGCGTCCAGGAGGCGGTGCGTCAGTATGCCGCGATGCAGCCTGCCTTGCAGGAGGTCGCGGACGAGTTCGTCGCCTTCATCACCGCGCAGCTGGACGACGCGGGCATCAACTACGTCAGCGTGACGGGCCGTGCCAAGAGCGTGGAGTCGTTCGCCGGCAAGGCCGCGCGGATGAGCGGCGGTGAGCCGGTCTACCCCGAGCCGCTCACCCAGATCACCGACCAGGTCGGCGTGCGGGTCGTCACCTATCTCCACGGGGACGTCACCGCGGTGGCCGACCTGCTCGCCGACCAGCTCAGCGTGCTGGACGACCGCGACCTCGGTCAGGAGACGGCCCGGCAGGGGCGCTTCGGCTACGCCAGCCGGCACCTGCTGGTGGCGGTCGACCGGGTCAAGGGCGTGCCGGCGGCATACGAGTCGCTGCGCGAGCACAGCGCCTCGGTGCAGGTGCGCACCATCCTCCAGCACGCCTGGGCCGAGTTCGAGCACGACGTGCGCTACAAGGGCACCATCCCCGAGGAGCACGTCCCCGACCTCGACCGGCGGTTCACGCTCGCGGCCGGGCTGCTCGAGCTCGCGGACCGGGAGTTCTCGGCCATCCGCGACCGGCTCCAGGCCACCATGGGCCACCAGCAGCTGACCATCGACGAGAACGACCCACGCATCAGCGCCTCGGACCTGGCCACGTTCCTGGCCGGGCGCTTCCAGGACGCGGGCTGGTCCCGCACCGACCACTACGCCTGGATCTCCGGGCTGCTGCTCGAGCTGGGCATCACCTCACTGGACGAGCTGGGCGGCCTCCTGAGCTCGATCGATGCGCCCGGCATCAACGCCCGGATGGCCTACCGCTACCCCGCCGGCGCCGTGCGACGGCTCGACGACGCGCTGCTGGCGGTCTTCGGCACGCGCTATGTGGCGCTGCACGGCAACGCGCACCGCGAGCAGGCCCTGCTCGCCCGTCTCGAGAAGCTCCGCACCCCGAGCTGACCGACCGCCGGAACCGCTTGTCGCGGATCGGTCACACTCGCGCGTCGTCATCGGTCATACCCATGACCGACGCAACGCGGTCGACGGGACAGCACCCGCTGACACCCGTTCGTTCGAGATCAACCGAGCAAGGAGCTCCCCATGTCCGACCAGAGCGTGCCCTCTCTCAAGACCATCATCTATCCCGTCGACGACCTGGCCAGGGCCAAGACCGTCTTCACCGCGCTGCTCGGCGCTGCCCCGACCATGGACGAGGCGTACTACGTCCAGTACTCACTCGACGGCCAGGAGATCGGCCTGGACCCGAACGGCGCCAAGAAGGGCATGACCGGCCCGGTGGGCTACTGGCACGTGGCCGACCTCGCCGCGACGCGAGATGCCGTCGTCGCGGCCGGCGGCAGTGTGGACCAGGCTGTCCAGGACTTCGGCGGCCGGCTGGTCGGGACGGTCAAGGACGCGGCCGGCAACGTCATCGGCCTCATCCAGAACGGCTGAGGCGGCCGCCGCGTCTGGGCGCCCCTGCCGTTCACGCGGGTGTGAGCCGGCTGTCACCCCATCGGCATACGCTGCGAGCATCAGCAGATGCTCGACCCACACCCTGACCAAGGAGCACCGATGGCCTCGCAACTCAACCCCTACATCAGCTTCTCCGACAACGCCCGCCAGGCGTTCGAGTTCTACCGCGAGGTGTTCGGGGGCAACCTCACCCTCAGCACGTTCGGCGAGTTCGGCCAGAGCGAGGGCGGCGACCTGATCATGCACGGCGCCCTCGAGACCGACAAGGGCCTCCACCTCATGGGCGCCGACACGCCTCCCGGGATGGAGCGCCGCGAGGGCAGCGCGATCACCATCAGCCTCAGCGGCGACGACCCCGAGCTGCGCGGCTACTGGGACAAGCTCTCCTCCGGCGGCACCGTGACGATGCCCCTGGAGAAGCAGATGTGGGGCGACGAGTTCGGCATGTGCGTCGACCAGTTCGGCGTGCCCTGGATGGTCAACATCGCCGGGGACTCGGCCGCGGCCCAGCAGTAAGGCCTCCGGGCGGTCAGGACGCCTTGAGCAGGCCCGCGGCGGCGCGAGCCTGCGACTCGGCGGCGATGGCCGCCATCGCGGACTCCATGTCGCTGAACGTGCGGTTCACGCCCCAGCACTGCACGGCGAAGCCGACCACGTAGTCACCGAGGATGGTGCCGACCTGAGCGCCGGTTCCATCGGTGATCACGTAGTGGCCCGCGCGGCCGGTGATCGTGGGCAGCGCGCCGGGGTCCTGCGCCTCGGCACTGTCGGTCGGCTCGACCTCGAGGTCGGTCACATCCTCGACCTGCGAGGGCTGCCGCGTGACCCACCTCGAGGTCAGAGGGCTGTCCGAGAACGACGTCCGGCGCCCCACGGAAGGCCGCAGCGGCCCGCTGACGTCTACGTTCAAACCACGACATGTCCACTCCCTGCTACGTAGTCGCGACTCGCGTCAATGTTCTAGTACCTTTAAAGGAACAGTAAAGAGATAGTAAAGTCAATCACCCGTTGACCCCTGAGTTCGGGTGTCGCGACACCGCAGCCCCACCCCCCTCGTCGGACTGTCCGCTCATGAGCGGTATGCCGGATTCGATGGGCCGCGCCGGCCCACGCCGAAGGGTCGTGAGCGGCTAGGAGATGCGCAACCAGCCGGGTACGTCGAGAGCGGAACTCGTCCGTGCCGAGCCGTCCGACACCCTCAGGCAGGCAGCCGAGCAGAGGGGCCCCGGCGACGCGCGGCAGGTCCTCGAGGTTGGTGCGCTCAGCCAGTCCGGGCGCGGCGGGGTACGACCCCACCAGCACGCCCAGCAGCGAGAGCTGCCGGGCTGCGAGCGCCTCCGCGGTCAGCGCCGTGTGGTTCAGCGTGCCGAGGCCGGCCGCGGCGACCAGCACATAGCCGACGCTGGTTCCCTTGTAGCGCAAAGCGACCCCGAGATCGGCCAGCGTGCCACCCCGGTCGTCCAGCCGGACCAGCAGACCACCGGCCCCCTCCACCAGGACGACATCGACCTGCTGGGCCAGCTCGGCCACCGTGCGGGCATGCGCAGCCACCGCCGGCAGCGACGCTCCCTCCAGCCGCGCGGCGGTGTCCGGGGCCAGGGGGGCGCGCAACCGCACGAGCTCATGCGTCGTCACGCCCTCGTCCGGGCCGACGAGCCGCCGCACGTCGGCGAGATCACCGTCCTCGTCAGGGCCGATGCCCGTCTGCAGGGGCTTGACCACAGCCACGCTGGCGCCGCGGCGACGCAGCATCACGGCGAGCGCCGCCGTGGCCACCGTCTTGCCGACATCGGTGCTCGTGCCCGTGACGACGACGACGTGCGGCAGCGAGATGGGGCTCGAGTCCGAGCCGGCGTCCGAGTCCGCTCCGGAGTCCAGCCGGGCGCGGCGTCCAGGCCCGAGGTCGGCTCAGCCACGGCGGGTCAGCTCCCCGAGGAGCTGTGCTGCCTGCTCGACCTGGTCCGGGCGATGGTCGGCGTGCGCGGTGAGCCGCAGCCGCGAGCTGCCGTCCGGGGTGGACGGCGGCCGGAAGCACCCGATCCGGATGCCCCGCGAGGCAGCGGTGCGCCACTGCCGACAGCGCCTCGGCCGGCCCCGGCATGGCGACCGACAGCACCGCCCCCGCGGGCCGGTCGACGCCACAGGCCTCGGCCAGCCTCGCGGCGTTGGCGCGAACGGCCAGCGCCAGCGCGGGTTCGCGGGCCAGCACCTCGAGCGCGCCCAGGGCGGCGCCCGCAGCGGCTGGAGCCAGTCCCGTGTCGTAGATGAACGGACGTGCGGTGTTGACGAGGTGCTCCCGCACGGCGGGGTGCGCGAGCACCGCGCCGCCCTGAGCGGCCAGCGACTTGGACAGCGTGGCGGTCACCACGACATGGTCGCGGCCGCCCAGGCCCGCCGCCGCGACACCCCCTTCGCCTCGCGGGCCCGACCACGCCGATGCCGTGAGCGTCGTCGACCACCAGCACGGCGGCATACTCCGAGGCGAGCTCGGCCAGGTCGGCCAGCGGAGCCGCGTCCCCGAGCACCGAGTAGACCGACTCGACGACGACCAGTGCTCGCGGCAGCGAGCGCCCGGCGAGCAGCTCGCGCACGTGGTCGAGGTCGTTGTGGCGGCTGACGGCCACCGTCCCCCGGCTGAGGCGGGCGCCGTCGATGAGCGAGGCATGCGCGTGCGCGTCGGAGACGATGAGCGTCTGGTCGTCCGCCAGGGCCGTGAGGACGCTGAGGTTGGCGTGGTAGCCGGTCGAGAACACCAGGGCCGACGGCGCGCCGGTGAGCCGGCACAGCGCCTCCTCCAGCTCCTCGTGGATCCCCAGGGTGCCCGTCACGAGCCGCGAGGCCCCCGCGCCACCGCCGTACGTCTCCGCCGCGGCCACCGCCCCCGCCACGACCGCCGGATGCCGACGCAGCCCGAGGTAGTCGTTGCCCGCGAGGTCGAGGACCTCGTCCGCCTTGAGCGGCGCTGCCTGCCGGCGAAGACCCGCTCGGTCTCGGGCCTGCTCGGCCTGCGCCAGCCAGTCGAGGAACGCGCTCACGACCGCATCCTCTCAGCCGTGGACATCGCTGACCGCCCCCACCAGCGCCTCACCGATGGCGCTGAGGTCGTCGGCTCCCGTGACGAAGGGCGGCATCGTGTAGACGAGGTCGCGGAACGGACGCACCCACACCCCGCGCCGCAGGGCCGCCGCAGTCACCTCGGCCACCCGGACCGGCTCGCGCAGCTGGATGACGCCGACCCCGCCGAGCACCCGCACCTCGCGCACCGACGAGAGCCCCGCCGCCGGGGCCAGCCCGCTCGTGAGACCCGTCTGGAGGTCCGCCACCTGGCCACGGAAGTCGTTGGCCTGCAACAGGTCCAGGCTCGCGAGCGCGATCGCGCAGGCCAGCGGGTTCGCCATGAACGTGGGTCCGTGCATCAGGGCGCCGCCCGCGCTCTCGCTGCTCACCCCCTCGGCCACCTCACGGGTGCACAGCACGGCGGACAACGTGAGATAGCCACCGGTCAGGGCCTTGCCCAGGCACAGGATGTCGGGGACGACCCCCACCTGCTCCATCGCGAACAGCGTTCCCGTGCGGCCGAACCCGGTCGCGATCTCGTCGAAGATGACCAGGGCCCCGTGCTCCCGGGCCAGCGAGGCGAGGACGCGCACGGCATACGGGCTGTAGAAGCGCATGCCGCCCGCGCCCTGCAGCACCGGTTCGACGATGACGGCGGCCACCTCGTCCGCGTGCGCGGCGTAGAGGCGTCGGGTGGCGCGTTCCCACTCGACCATCGCCGGGTCGTCGTCGGCCACGTCCACCCCGGCCGGCGGTGCGGGAGCGAAGAGATGCTCGGGGAGTATGCCGGTGAAGAGGGAGTGCATGCCGCCCACCGGGTCCGTGACGGACATCGGGGAGAAGGTGTCGCCGTGGTAGCCGCCGCGGATGGTGAAGAACCGGGTGCGCCGGGTGCCGCGGCCGACGTGGAGCTGCAGCGCCATCTTCATCGCGACCTCGACGGCGACCGACCCGGAGTCGGCGAAGAACACGCGCTGCAGTGGCTCGGGAGTGAGGCCGACGAGGCGCTCCGCCAGGGCGACGGCCGGCTCGTGGGTGAGACCGCCGAACATCACGTGGCTCATCTGGCCGAGCTGCCGCTGCGCTGCCGCGTCGAGCTCGGGGACGGCATAGCCGTGGATGGCGCACCACCACGAGGACATCGCGTCGATGGCCTCCACGGCCGACCCGTCGCGCAGTCGGAGGGCCAGGCGCACCCCAGCGGCGGACTCCACGAGATACGGCACGCCGGGGTCGCTCGCCGAGGAGTACGGATGCCACACGTGGGCCTCGTCGAGCGCGAAGAGCCGCCCGAGGTCACCCACCGCTGCTGCTCACCCCGTGCTGGACGCACTCGGCCGACCACCCGCGCGGCAGCACCTGCACCTTCATCCGGCGGCGGCACACGGCACAGAACCGGGGAGGCTCCAGGGCGAGGGCACGGCGGCAGGCTGCGTGGTCGCCCTGGTCCAGCGCACCTCCGCAGCGTCCGCACCACACGCTGGCCTCCGGCATACCCGTCGGGCCTAGAAGGTCTGGCCGAGCGCCTTGATCGGCATCTCGAGGTCGGCGAGGAGGGCGAGGTCGTCGCTGGGGTCGCGACCCAGGGTCGTGAGGTAGTTGCCGACGATGACGGCGTTGATGCCACCGAGCAGGCCGTCGCGCGTCCCGAGGTCGCCGAGCGTGAGCTCGCGGCCACCGGCGTAGCGAAGGATGGTGTGGGGCAGGGCCAGCCGGAAGGCGGCGATGGTGCGCAGCGCGTCTGCGGCCTCCATGACGGGCAGGTCGCCGAACGGCGTGCCGGGGCGCGGGTTGAGGAAGTTGAGGGGCACCTCGTGCGGCTGCAGCTCGCCGAGCTGGGCGGCGAGCTCCGCGCGCTGCTCCAGCGTCTCGCCCATGCCGACGAGGCCGCCGCAGCACAGCTCCATGCCGGACTCCTTGACCATGAGGCAGGTGTCCCAGCGCTCCTCGAAGGAGTGCGTGGTCACGACCTGGGGGAAGAAGGAGCGGCCGGCCTCGAGGTTGTGGTTGTAGCGGTGCACGCCCATGTCGACGAGGTCGTCGACCTGCTCCTGGCTCAGCATGCCGAGCGAGGCGGCGACCTGGATGTCGACCTCGGCCTTGATGGCGGCGACGCCCTCGCGCATCTGGGTCATGAGCCGCTCGTCCGGGCCACGCACGGCGGCGACGATGCAGAACTCGCTGGCACCGGTCTCGCGGGTCTGCTTCGCGGCGCGCACCAGCTCGGGGATGTCGAGCCAGACCGAACGGACCGGCGAGGTGAACTGGCCCGACTGGCTGCAGAAGTGGCAGTCCTCCGGACATCCGCCGGTCTTGATGGAGACGATGCCCTCGACCTCGACCTCGGGGCCGTTGTACTTGAGGCGCACCTCGTGGGCGAGGGCGAGCAGGGCCTCGAGCTGGTCGTCCGGGGTGCGGAGCACCTCGAGGATCTGGTCGTAGGCCAGGGGTTCGCCGCGCTCGAGTACCTGCTCGCGGGCGAGGTCGATGATCGTGGCGCTGGCGGGGGCCTCGGCAGTCATGACCTGAAGTGTGACGCACGCGCGCGCGAGACACGCGCCGGGTCTCACCTCGCGAACGTCAGTGTGGAACGTCACGCAGGACGATCACGAAGACGGCTTGGGCACGACGCAGCTGACCTTGGGGTTGACCCCGGCATAGTTCAGCGGCCCGGCGACCACGGTCAGCGCGATCGTGCCGGCCTTGGCGCAGTTGGTCGGGTCGGACGTGAAGTAGCCGCGCTGGTACGTGGCGCCCACGCCGATGAGCAGCCAGATGACGACGACGAGCGTGATGAGTCGGGAAATCATGGGAAATCCTCCCTGCTCCGATGGCGTCGGTCGACCCGGTCCGGACGACGACGCCGGGCACTGCCTTCGGTAACTACCACGATACTGGCGATTTGTTCGTGGAATTTGGCGATCCCGGCTCTAGAATTTTCGGCAGCGTCGTGAGCGACGACGTGCTCGTGAACCGGCTCGGCGTAGCGCTGGTCTAGTGGCTGGTGCGCCGAACCTCACTCCAGGAGGTTGCCTCATGACGACGACGACAACAGGCCGACCTAGCAAGTCGACTCATCAGCTACGGCGAGAAGTGGGCCTGATCGGGCTCCTCTGGGCCTCGATGGGATCCATCATCGGCTCGGGTTGGCTCTTCGGCGCCCAGAAGGGGCTGATGGCTGCTGGTCCCGCTGCGATCATCTCGTGGGTGATCGGTGGCGTCGCCATCCTCATCCTCGCCCTGGTGCACGCCGAGCTCGGTGGGATGTACCCCGTCTCCGGTGGTACGGCGCGCTTCCCGCACTACGCCTTCGGTGGCGTGGCCGGCGCGTCGTTCGGCTGGTTCTCATGGCTGCAGGCAGCCACGGTGGCGCCCATCGAGGTGTCGGCGATGCTCACCTACGCCCAGCACTACAGCTTCGCCAACAGCTGGCTCGACCCCAAGACGGGCGTCCTGACGGCCTCCGGGATCGTCGTCGCGGTGATCCTGATGGCCATCCTCACGGCGATCAACTTCCTCGGCGTCAAGAAGCTCGCCGCCACCAACAGTGCGGCGACGTGGTGGAAGGTCGCCATCCCCCTGCTGACGATCTTCGTGCTGGCCTTCGCGAACTTCCGCCCGAGCAACTTCAACGCCGGTGGCGGATGGTCGCCCGAGGGCATCAAGGGCATCCTCGGCGCCGTCTCCACCAGCGGAATCATCTTCTCCTACCTGGGTTTCGAGCAGGCTGACCAGCTCGCCGGCGAGAGCAAGAACCCGCGTCGCGACGTCCCGTTCGCCATCATCGGCTCGATCCTCATCGGCATGGTCATCTACATCGCCCTGCAGCTGGCCTTCCTCTACGCCCTGCCGGCCAGCGCCATCGGCAAGACCTGGACCGACACGAGCAGCAAGGCCTACTACACGGTGTTCACCGGACCGTTCGCCGAGCTCGCGACGGTGCTCAGCATCGGCTGGCTCGCCGCAGTGCTCTACGCCGACGCCATCATCTCGCCCGCCGGCACCGGCCTGATCTACACCACCGGCAGCTCGCGCGTCTCCTACGGCCTGTCCCGCAACGGCTACATCCCGACCGTCTTCGAGCGGCTCACCAGCCGCGGCGTGCCGACCATCGGGCTCATCGCGGCCTTCATCACGGGGTGCATCTGCTTCCTGCCGTTCCCGAGCTGGCAGTCGCTGGTCGGCCTGATCACGAGCGCCTCGGTGCTCATGTATGCCGGTGCCCCGCTGTCCCTGGGCGTGTTCCGGCGCCGGCTCCCCGACGCCACCCGGCCCTACCGGCTGCCCGCAGCCGGGTTCCTGTCGCCGCTGGCGTTCGTGATCTCGGGACTCATCATCCTGTGGTCCGGCTGGGAGACGGACTGGAAGCTGGGCGTGGCCATCCTGATCGGCTACGTGATCCTCATCGTCAGCCGGGTGTTCCACCTCAACGACCGTGAGCCGGTGCTCGACTGGCGTGCCGCGTCCTGGCTGCCGGTCTACCTGGTCGGCATGGGCCTGATCGTGTACCTCAGCGACTTCGGCCCGCTCAAGTCCCCGGTCTTCGGGCTGTGGTGGGACATGCTCGTCGTCGCCATCTTCAGCCTCGTCATCTACTACTGGGCGATGGCGGTGGCTCTGCCCGCCGAGAAGATCCAGCAGATGGTCTCCGAGGTCGTGCTCCCCGAGGAGGAGGCGCTGGACTACCACACGGTCTGAGCCTCGCGGCATACGAACAGACGGCGACCATCCGTGACCTCGGTGTCACGGATGGTCGCCGTCTGTCGCGTTGGGCAACCATCCGTGACCTGGCGTCACCGATGGCTGGCCGACTGTCTGCCGGGGGCGCCTAGGGCGGGTGAGGAGCACCGTGTCCGTCTCGTGCGCGCTGCTCTGGGCTCTCGTTCTGGCGTGACGACCCGGCGGGGCCCGACGGCCGCGGCGAGGACACCGGCGTTCGGAAGCGAGAAGGGGCCGTCAGCCGTCAGGATCTGGGTGTACGCCAGGCCGATGCCGATGACCTGGCCGGAGTACTCGCCGCCGAGAGCGCCCGAGCGCAGCACGATCGACTCGCCGATCTGGAACGGGCGGGACGTCAGCAGGACGAGACCCGGCGAAGAGGTTCGCCAGCGCCTGCTGGGCGGCGATGCCGATGACGACACCGGTGATGGCACCGGACAGCAGCAGCTTCTCGATCGGGACGCGCAGCACCGTGAGGGCGATGATCGTCGTGACCAGGTAGCCGACGACGGTCAGGCCCAGACGCAGCCCGCTCGCAGTCCCGGGGCCGGCCCGCAGCGCAGCGACCCGAGCCACCTCGTTGGCGGCCGTGCGCACGCTGATGGCGGCGGCGATGACGAAGGCCATGGCGCCACCGAAGGACAACAGCCGCGGCGTCAGGCTCGCGGACTGCGGAGTGCCGAACCCCGCCAACAGCGCCAGGAGCACCATCGCCACGAGCGCCGCCGTCGCGGCCCGTCGCAGGTCGGGTCGAGCCAGAGTGCTTCTGCTGAGGTGGATCAAGAACACAGACCTTTCGGGGCGAGAGGTGGGTGGGGTGCCGAAGTACGGCAGCCACCCACGATAGGTGCCCCACCACAACGTCACCTGTGTGGGTTGGTGACCGCCGGGCGCAACTGGTCATGGATCGCTTGTGGTCCAAGCTCTGTGACTCGAAGAAGCTATTCGAGCCTGGTAGCTGGCCGTGACGCACGACAGCCCCACGCGAACGTGGGGCTGAAGGCGATGCGGGCGGCAGCGGAACTGCGGCCTGCACTCATAAGTGTAGGCCGGTGATCCGACATGTCGAGATCTGCGCCCTCGATCCCGGACGTGAAACGACACGGAAGTCCCACCACCCGCGATACGAGGTGTCACGGGTGACACCCGTGTCACTTTTCCACATGGCTTTCCGCGGACGGAAAGCCACGTGGTCAGGGGCCGCGGGGATCGAGTTCCAGCTCCTCGTCGATTGAGTCAGTGTCGGCTCTGGGATGGAACTTGGGCGACCGGGCGCGAGCCGCGAAGGCCGATCCCCGCGCCTATGGCGGCGCCGATAACCCAACCGGCGAGCACGTCGGTTGGCCAGTGCGCTCCGAGGTAGACCATGCAGGCCCCGACTAGCGCTACCGCTCCGAGGAGCACGGCTGCTGCGGCGCGTGCCGTTGTCCGGGTGCGCCAAGGTATGACAATCAGAATGGCGACGGCGAGCGCGGCCGTCTCGGCTCCCTGTGTGGACGGGAAGGAGTAACCCCCGGTGCTGACGAGTGCGACATCCGCCGGTGGCCGAGGACGTTCGATGACGGACTTGAGGAGTGTTGCAGCCGCTGCTGCCGCTACCAGCGATATTCCGGCTGCGGCCGCGGATCGCCAAGCCCGGAACCTGATGACGACGACAGCGACGACGACCGCGATCAGACCAAGTACGACCGGTGGTCGTGCCAGCCCACATGACGCCTTGAGCCACTGAGGTCGCGCCTTCGGTGCGGTGCGCGTCGATGAATCTCACGACTGCCCAGTCGAATGCGTTCGAGCCCATCAGGGTGCGACCTGCTCGGAGCGCCCCGATTCAAGGCGGGCCGGAACGCCCACTGCCGCGGCCGGACAGATGGGTCGCCGGACCCGGTTCGTGGTCGGTCGTCGGGTCGGACTGGCTCGGTGGGGCAGGCGTGCTGGCGCACGACTCGCGTCACTGGTGACCATCCTCATGTCGCTCATGCCGCAGGCGACCGGTGCACGCGTGGGGCGTGTCGTTCGCTGCAGTGACACCTCGGGCGTACGTTTCCAGCGTCCGCGGACCGATGTCCTGCCGTTCTACACGTCACGGCTGTCGGCCTAGAAGCCGTCGCGAGCCATGTTGGCGAAGCGGCTGTAGTGGCCCTGGAAGGCGAGCACCAGGTCCTTGGTCGGACCGTTACGGTGCTTGGCCACGATCACGTCGGCCTCGCCCTCGCGCCCGGACTCCGGTGAGCGGTCGCGGTGCAGCAGGATCACCATGTCGGCGTCCTGCTCGATGGAGCCCGACTCACGCAGGTCGGACATCTGCGGACGCTTGTCGGTCCGCTGCTCGGGGCCACGGTTCAGCTGCGAGATCGCGATGACGGGCACCTCGAGCTCCTTGGCGAGCAGCTTGAGCGCTCGCGAGAACTCCGAGACCTCCTGCTGTCGCGACTCGACCTTCTTGCCCGACGACATGAGCTGGAGGTAGTCGATCACGACGAGCTTGAGGTTGTGCTGCTGTTTGAGGCGGCGGCACTTGGCCCGGATCTCCATCAGCGACATGTTGGGCGAGTCGTCGATGAACAGCGGAGAGTCGGAGATCTGCCCCATGATGCGGGCCAGCTTCTTCCACCCCTGGTCGCCGATCGTGCCCTTGCGCAGGTCCTGCAGCTGGATCTGCGCCTCGGCCGAGAGCACGCGCATGGTGATCTCGGAGCGGCTCATCTCGAGGGAGAAGATGGCCGTGGCCATCTTGTGCTTGATCGCCGCGGCACGGGCGATGTCGAGCCCCATCGTCGACTTGCCGACGGCCGGACGGGCGGCGAGCACGATCATCTGGCCGGGGTGCAGCCCGTGGGTCAGCTCGTCGAGCTCGATGAAGCCGGTGGGGACGCCCAGCATCTCGCCGGCATCGCGCCCCGCGGCGACCTCGATCTCGTTGAGCGTGTCCTCGAGGACGTCACCGAGAGCGATGTAGTCCTCGCCGCCGCGCTTGTCGGCCACCGCGTAGACCTCGGCCTGGGCGGCGTTGACGATGTCCTCGACGTCGCCGTTGCCCTGCTGGTAACCCAGCTGGACGATGCGGGTGCCCGCCTCGACGAGCCGCCGCAGGACCGCGCGCTCGCTGACGATCTCGGCGTAGTAGCCGGCGTTGGCCGCCGTCGGAACGACCTGGATCAGCTGGTGCAGATAGGCCTGACCGCCGATCCGCTGCAGGTCACCACGCTTGGACAGCTCGTCGGAGACGGTGATCGCATCAGCCGGCTCGCCTCGGCCATAGAGGTCGAGGATGGCGTCGTAGATCAGCTCGTGCGCGGGCCGGTAGAAGTCCTGCCCGCGCAGCCCCTCGACGCAGTCGGCGATCGCGTCCTTGGAGAGCAACATGCCACCGAGGACCGACTGCTCGGCGTGGAGGTCCTGAGGAGGCACACGGTCATCGCCGGCGGGTGGCCCGTCACCGCCCGAGGTGAATGCGCTCGTGCTCAGCTCCGCAAGAGACACCCGCTGCCAACTCCCTGGATCCGTCTGAATATCACCCGTGTGGTTCGAGTACACCATCCAGGACCGACAACGGGCCCCGAAGAGGTGACCGGCACACGCTAGAGCCGTACGCCGGGACGCTCAAACGGACCCTGTGCACATCCTGGGGACAAGGTGTGGGCCACGCCCGGGCTCCTTGTGCACAGTCGGGGGATAACTCTGTGGATTTCGCGACGGACTGTCCCCCGTCAGGCCGCTGACCTGCACCAATGCCGTCCACCGGGTGTGGACCCGAAACTTTTTCGGGCGTGTCCAGCGCCTGGCTCGTCCACATGACGCAGACCACATTGGCACGACGAAGCCGAGCCCGCGCGACGCGGCATACGACGTAGCCTGCAGGCATGTGTCGCAACATCCGCCAGCTCCACAACTTCGAGCCGCCGGCCACCTCCGACGAGGTGCGCGCCGCCGCGTTGCAGTACGTCCGCAAGGTGAGCGGCAGCACCAAGCCGAGCGCCGCGAACCAGGCGGCCTTCGACGAGGCTGTCGCCGAGATCGCGCACGTCACCCAGCACCTCCTCGACCACCTCACGACCAGCGCGCCTCCCAAGGACCGCGAGGTCGAGGCGACCAAGGCGAGGGCCCGCGCGCAGGCGCGGTACGGCGCCGCCTGACGGGTCGCCCCCGCGCCGATCGGTGCCCTGAGGCGTATGCCGCGTGCTCACCGTCGGGCCTGCGCTGCGGCGCGAGCGCCCTGTGGATATCTCGGCTTCGGTGTCGCCGGTCCCTGCCACAGTGGCGGACATGAGCGCCTCTGCATCGCCCGACCAGGTGGCACACCGACCAGGCTTCGACCACGTCGAGCCTGACGAGTCCGGACCGCCGCTGCTCTGGGGGGCCGGCGAGCCTGCCGAGCAGCCGGTCGGCCGACGCAGGCTCGTCACGCACCTCGTCCTGGTGGACGGGCTGCCGGCAGACCACTGGGTCGAGGAGAGCATCGACGGCACGTGGGAGTCCCGGGTGGGCCGGCAGGGTCCCCTGCGACCGCTCGACCGGCTGCCACGACACGAGGTCGCGCTGCGCTGGCTCGAGGCCGCGGTCGGCGGAGCCGAGGCCTTGGAGTCGCTGGACTCCGCTCCCCTCCGCGCTCCGCCCGATCGACCTGTCCACCGTGCCTGCACGCCTGCACGACCGGGTCCGGGCGATCAGTGCGCGGTGCGACGACATCGCCGTCGACGGTCTTTCACGATCCCGAGCTGAGGGCCGTGTTCAGGCATGTGCTCGGCGCGGTCCTCTCCCTCGACCCCGGCACGCTGCTGCGCAGCGACCGCGACGACACGGCGACCGGTGCGGTCGTGTGGATCGGCGGTCAGGCCAACGGCCTGATCGGACCGCAGGGGACCGTGCTGGCCCGCGACCTGTGGGATGCGCTCGACATCTCGTCCAGTGCGGCCGCGCGGGGCTCGGGCATCCTGCATCGGTTGGTGGGCCAGGACCGCGACCTCGAGGCCCCCGGGCACTGGGGGGCGCCCCACCTGCGGATCACCGGCATGGCAGGGGCCCTGCTCAGCGCGAGCAGGGCCGTGCTGGTGGCGCGACGCGATGCCGCCTGGGCCGACCGTGACGCGGCCCGAGGGCGCCTCACCCTGAGAACGGCCAGCCCAGCTGCATGGACGGTCGGGTCGCCGGGTCGAGCCCCGGCTCGATGTAGTGCTCGCGCCCGAAGAACGCCGCGAAGAACTCGTCCGGCATCGAGAGCATGAACTCGATATCCGTGGCCTGGCTGCGATGCGCCTCCAGAGCGGCCCGCCGCTGGGGCAGGTAGTCGCTCACGTCGACCTGCCAGGTGATCTCGGACGCGGGCGTGCCCAGCGGGTTGCCGTCATCCATCGGACCGTCGGGGTTGAAACCCCGGTCCGCCTCTCCAGCGGCGAGCGTCGCCTCGTAGAAGCCGCGGACGAGATCGCGGTTCATCGTCGACTCCAACAGCCGAGGCCGTCGCGCGGCGAGCTCGGCGGCCCGGTGCACCACCGCATGCACCTTGACGTGGTCCGGGTGCCCGTAGCCGCCATGCCAGTCGTAGCCCACGAGAACGTCGGCGTCCTCCTCGTCCAGGATGGCCGCAAGCCGGGCAGCGGCCTCGTCGACATCGGCGCCGTGGAAGGCGCCTTCGTGGTGGTTCTGGTCCCACCCGGTCATGCCCGAGTCGCGGTAGCCCAGCCACGCCACGCGCTGCACCCCGAGCACCTCTGCCGAGGCCATCGCCTCGCGGCGCCGCCAGTCCACCAGGGTCTCCCCCTCGCCGAGGCCTGCCGCGGGCAGCTCGCCATGGTCGCCGTTGGTCGCGAACACCGTGACCACCCGGTGCCCCTCGGCGACGGCTCGCGCCATGGCCCCCGCGGTCTGCGAGGCCTCGTCGTCGGGATGGGCGTGGAGGAACACGATGGTGGACTTCGTCGGGTTCTCAGGGGTCGCAGGCACGCGCTCATCATGCCAACGAACCGACAGAGGGGGTCACATCGTGGATATTAATAGTTAATAGATCCTATTTCCGATATCGTCGCACCACATCGTGCTGCCGCCCGGGCCGACTCCACGAGGCAGTTCGTCATCGTTTCCGCCATCGTGAGGGTGGGAGCCCTCGTCCGCCCCATCGAGAGAGTGAAGTGACCCGATGACCACCACGACCCCCGAGACCGGCGAGCGCGACTACGCCGCCCTCGTTGCCACCCTCGACCTGCCCACCAAGGTCCGCCTGCTGACCGGCGCCACGTCCTTCACCCTGCACGGCGAGGAGTCGATCGGCCTGGAGCCGATGGCCTTCTCCGACGGCCCCACCGGCGTGCGCGGCCTCAAGTTCACCGGCGGCGACCACGTGGCGCTGTTCCCCAACGCCACGCTGCTCGCGAGCGCCTGGAGCGAGGAGACCGCCCGTGAGGTCGGCGAGCTGCTGGCCGAGGAGGCCGAGCGGCAGCGCATCCACGTCGTCCTCGGGCCCACGATCAACCTGCACCGGTCCCCCCTGGGCGGCCGCCTCTTCGAGGCCTACTCCGAGGACCCGCTGCTCACCGGGCGGCTCGCCGCGGCATACGTCCAGGGGTTGCAGGCCAAGCGCATCGGCGCCTGCCTCAAGCACCTCGTCGCCAACGAGTCCGAGACGCTGCGCAACTACATGAGCTCCGAGGTGAGCGAGGAGGCGCTGCGCGAGCTCTATCTCCTGCCGTTCGAGATCGCCGTCGAGGACTCGAACCCCTGGTCGATCATGGCCGCCTACAACGACGTCAACGGCGTCGCCGCCACCGAGCAGCAGCACGTCAACACCGAGGTGGTCAAGGACGAGTGGGGCTGGGACGGCCTGCTCATGTCCGACTGGTTCGCCACCAAGACCTCCGCCCCGGCGGCCCTGGGCGGTCTCGACCTGGTCATGCCCGGCCCGGACGGCCCGTGGGGCGAGGCCCTGGTCCGCGACGTCGAGTCCGGTGCCGTGCCCGAGTCCGTGATCGACGAGCACGTATGCCGTCTGCTGCGCCTGGCCGAGCGCGTCGGCGCCCTGGGCGCCCCGAGGCAGTGGCCCGCCACGTCGACCGCGCCGGACGCCCCGCAGCGCCGTGAGCAGCTGCGCCGCCTCGCGACCGAGGGGATGGTGGTCCTGCGCAACGACGACGGCGTGCTGCCGCTGGCCGGCGACGCCGGACCGTCGCCCTCATCGGGCGACACGCGGTGGAGACCGTCTGCATGGGAGGGGGCTCCGCCCAGGTCAACCCGCCGTACCAGGTCTCCATCGCCGAGGGGCTGACCGAGGCCATCGGCGAGCGGCTCACGGTGGTCGACGGCGTCGAGGTGCGCGAGCGCGCTCGAGCCGCGGATCCCGCGTCCGTCCGCGACCCCGAGACCGGTGAGGAGGGGCTGCGCGTCGAGTACCTCGACGCCGACGGCGTGGTCATGTCGGCCGAGCACAGCTCGGTCTGCGAGGTGGCGACCGGCTGGGACGACACGCTCCCGCGGCCCACCGAGCGGGTCCGCCTGACGGCCCGTCTGGCCGGCAGCGGCACCGTGGGCACCGACGACCGGTGCGGCTCGGTGTCACCGGCACCGGATCGTGGCGGCTGTCCGTCGACGGCGAGCAGGTCGGGGCGACCGACCTGCTGGCGCAGGGGGCCGACCCCGGCGAGTCGATGCTCAAGCCGCCGGTGTGGACCGTGGACGTGGCAGCCGCGCCCGGCGCCCTGGTCGAGGCCGAGCTGACGGTGGTGCGCTCCGAACCTCAGCCCGGTCCGGACGGGTCGATGAGCACCCTGTCCCACGTCATCGCCTCCGGCATGGGGGTCAAGGGCCTGGTGGTGGCCCCCGTTCCCGCGCCGGCGCAGGACACGATCGAGCGGGCCGTCGCCGTCGCCCGTCAGGCCGACGTCGCGGTGGTCGTGGTCGGCCTCACCCCCGAGCAGGAGACCGAGGCCACCGACAAGCACACCCTGCGCCTGCCCGGCGAGCAGGACGCGATGGTCGCCGCCGTGGCGGCGGCGGCTCGCCGCACGGTCGTCGTGGTGAACGCCGCGACGCCCGATCCTGATGCCCTGGTCCGGCGACGTCGACGCCATCCTCGTGGTCGGCCTGCCCGGACAGGAGGGCGGTCATGCGGTCGCCGACGCGCTGCTCGGCGTCCGTGAGCCCGCAGGCCGGCTGGTCACCTCCTGGCCGGCCGCCGACGGCGCGGCCCCCGCCTGGGACGTCGAGCCGACCGACCTGCGGCTGGAGTACACCGAGGGCACCTTCATCGGCTACCGCGGCTTCCACGCCGGCCGGGCGCCGGCCCCCGCGCACTGGCTCGGCGACGGGCAGGGCTACGGCTCGTGGGAGTACGAGAGCGCCGAGCTGCTCGGCACCGGCCCCGCCCCGAGGGTCGGCGTGCGGGTCCGCAACACCTCGCGACCGGACCTCCCGCGAGGTCGTGCAGGTCTACTTCCAGCCCTCCGAGCCCGACCAGCCGATCCGCCTCGTCGGGTGGAGCGCCGTCACGGTGGCGGCGGGAGAGACCGCCGACGTCCAGGTCGTCCACCGATGCCCGCCTGTGGCGTCGCTGGGACACCGCGAACGACGCGTGGTCGACGCTCGCCGACGGTGGCCGGCTGCTCGTCGCGCGCGGGCTGGGCGACGTCAAGGCCACCCTTGCGCTCGGCTGAGCGCGCGCGGCATACAGTCAGGAGCATGACCGCCACCCCTGCCCCCCACGCACCGCGTCGGGGGCGGGGGCGGCCGCGTGGGGCGGCAGGCACCGCCGAGGCGACCCGCGAGCGCATCGTGACGGCGGCCAGCGAGCTGTTCGCCGAGCGCGGCTTCCACGGCACGCCCATGACGAGCATCGCCGAGGCCGCCCAGCTGAGCCAGACCGGGCTGCTGCACCACTTCCCGTCCAAGGACGACCTGCTGGCCGCCGTGCTGGAGCAGCGCGACGTCCGCGACTACGCGACCCTGTCGGCGCGCCGGTCCGAGCCGGCCCGCGGCTGGGACGCCTGCGACGACCTGGTGGAGCTGGTCCGGCTCAACGCCGGTCGCGAGGCGTTCGTCCGGCTGTTCACCAGCCTGGCCGGTGAGGCCGTGGACCCCGACCACCCCGGTCACGACTGGCTCGGGCGCCACCACCGGCAGGCGGTCGCGGTCCTCACCCGGGCGCTGGGTGAGGCGGTCGAGGACGGCGCCGCCGATCCCGCCATCCCGGCCGAGAGCATCGGACGGCAGCTCGTGGCACTGATGGACGGGCTGCAGCTCCAGTGGCTCATGGCGCCCGACGAGGTCGACATGGCCGCCGAGGTGGCCGACTACGTGGCCACCGTCCGGAGCCGCTGGGGCCGCGAACCGGAGGTCACCGCTCGCGGCTAGCGTGACGCCCGTGAGCAGAGCGCCCCACGACCCGTCGCAGAGCCGTGAGATCCTGCGACTTGCCGTTCCGGCCTTCCTCGCACTGGTCGCCGAGCCCCTGTTCCTGCTCGCGGACTCGGCGATCATCGGCCACCTGGGCACCGCGCAGCTCGCCGGGCTGGGCGTCGCGAGCGCGACCCTCATCACGGCGGCCAACATCTTCGTGTTCCTCGCCTACGGCACCACCTCGATCGTGGCGCGCCAGATCGGTGCCGGGTCGCAGCGTGGCGCCCTCGAGGCCGGCATCGGCGGGTCCTGGCTCGCGGTCGGCCTCGGCGCGGTCACCGCGGTGCTCGTCGCCGCCGGCGCCGAGCCCTTGTGCCGGCTGTTCGGGGCCTCCGGCCCCGCGATCGCGTATGCCGCGACCTACCTGCGGATCTCGGCGCTCGGCATACCGGCCATGCTCGTGGCGCTGGCCGCGACGGGGGTGCTGCGCGGGCTCCAGGACACCCGGACCCCACTCGTCGCCTCGGTCACCGGCTTCTCCACCAACGTCCTGCTCAACCTGTTCTTCGTCTACGGGCTCGGCTGGGGCATCGCCGGCTCGGCCTGGGGCACGGTCATCGCCCAGACCGGCATGGCCGCCGGTCTCGTCACCGTCCTGGTCGCCCACGCCCGCCGCGCAGGCGCGACGCCTGCACCCGCATCCGGGACGCGTCCTGCGGGCGGCGGTCACCGGCATACCGCTGCTCGTGCGCACGCTCGCCCTGCGCTCGATCCTGCTGCTCACCACCTGGGTCGCGGCCGGTCTCGGTGACGTGCCGCTGGCCTCCCACCAGGTCGCCGCGACGGTGTGGAGCTTCCTGGCGTTCGCCCTCGACGCGCTCGCCATCGCGGCCCAGGCGCTGACCGGCCGGGCGCTCGGAGCCGGCGATGTCGACGCCGCCCGCGCGGCCACCACCACCATGGTGCGCTGGGGCGTGTGGGGCGGCGCGGCCCTGGGCCTGGCCGTGCTCGGCCGTGCACTCGGTGCTGCCGGTGCTGTTCACGAGCGACCCGGCCGTCCGCGCCGCACTGGCGCAGCGCCCTGGTGGTCGTCGCGCTCGGGCAGCCGCTGTCCGGGTACGTCTTCGTCGTCGACGGGGTGCTCATCGGGGCCGGCGACGGTGGGTGGCTCGCCAAGGCGATGGGAGCGACGCTCGTGCTCTACCTGCCGCTCGTCCTGTGGGTGCACGCGAACGGCCGGGACCTCGTCAGCGCAGGCGCCCCGTATGCCGTGCGCGTGCTCTGGGTGGTCTTCACCGGCTTCATGGCGATCCGGGCCTGCTTCTTCTGGTGGCGGATCCGCGGGGACTCCTGGGCCGTGGTCGGAGCGGCCCGATAGCACGAGGCCGCCACCCCGGTCGGGGTGACGGCCTCGTGAGGCGAGCTGTGATCAGCCGGCGACGACGTCCAGCGCCACGGTGGCCTGCACCTCGGGGTGCAGGCGGACCAGCGCCTGGTGGGTGCCCACCGACTTGATCGGGTGCGTGATCTCGATCTTGCGACGGTCGAGCTCGGGGCCACCGGCCGCCTTGACGGCAGCAGCCACGTCCGCGGTCGAGACGGCGCCGAAGAGGCGACCGCCCGTGCCGGCGTGCGCGACGACCTTGACGGCCTTGTTCTCGAGGTTGCCCTTGATCGACTTGGCCTCCTCGAGCGTCTTCACGGCGCGGACCTCACGGCCCTTGCTGATGGCCTCGACCTGCTTCTGGCCGCCCTTGGTCCACGCGGTGGCCAGGCCACGGCGGAACAGGAAGTTGCGGGCGTAGCCGTCCTTGACGTCGACGACGTCACCGGGGTTGCCCAGGCTGGAGACCTCGTGGGTCAGAATCACCTTCATGTGTCAGATCCTCCTAGCGCCCGAGCTCAGCGGGACGAGCTCGAGTAGGGCAGCAGCGCCATCTCGCGGGCGTTCTTGACCGCGGTGGCGATGAGGCGCTGCTCCTGGACGGACACCCCGGTCACCCGGCGCGCACGGATCTTGCCGCGGTCGGAGATGAACTTGCGCAGCAGCGCGGTGTCCTTGTAGTCGATGTTCTCGACCTTCGCCGCCTTCAGCGGGTTGGCCTTCTTCTTGGGCTTGCGCACAACGGGCTTGGCCATCGTGGTGCTCTCCTTCTGCTGAGTGCCTCAGCGGATGAGCCCTGGTCTCCCAGGGATGGTGGTCTTACGTTCTCAGGTGGATGCCGGAGCGGGTGGCCCTGGCATCGAGGCTGACCGGACCGGTCAGAACGGGGGCTCGTCGTAGGACGGAGCGGCTCCCCAGCCGCCGCCCTGAGGCGCCGACTGCTGGCCACCCTGAGGCGCGACTGCTGGCCACCCTGCGAGCCGGCCGACGGGCCGGTCGCCCACGGGTCGTCCTGCTGGCCGCCGAAGCCGCCCTGCCCACCCTGGCCGCCGCCGGAGAAGCCTCCGCCGCCGGTGCCCCGCTGGGTGCGGTTGACCTTGGCGGTGGCGTAGCGCAGCGAGGGGCCGACCTCGTCGACCTCCATCTCGACGACGGTGCGCTTCTCGCCCTCCTTGGTCTCGTACGAGCGAGACTTCAGACGGCCGGAGACGATGACGCGGGTGCCCCGCTGGAGGGACTCCGCGACGTTCTCGGCGGCGTCACGCCACACCGAGCAGCGCATGAACAGCGTCTCGCCGTCCTTCCACTCGTTGGACTGCCGGTCGAACTGCCGCGGCGTCGAGGCCACGGTGAAGTTCGCGACGGCAGCGCCCGAGGGAGTGAAGCGCAGCTCGGGGTCGCCGGTGATGTTGCCGATGACGGTGATGACGGTGTCGCCAGCCATGAAGCGTGTCCCCTGTTCGGTGTGGTGGGTGTCCGGTGGGTCCGGTCAGATCAGGTGCTCAGGCGCCGGGGCGCAGGAGCTTGGTGCGCATGACCGACTCGTTCAGCCCGAGCTGGCGGTCCAGCTCCTTGGCCGTGGCCGGCTCCGCGGTGAAGTTGACGACGGCGTAGATGCCCTCGGACTTCTTCTTGATGTCGAAGGCCAGCCGACGACGGCCCCAGATGTCGACGTTGTCGACGGTGCCGTTGTCCTTGGTCACGACGGTGAGGAACTTGTCGAGCGACGGCGCGACGGTCCGGTCGTCGAGCTCGGGGTCGAGGATGACCATGAGTTCGTACTGACGCATGCTGATAACCCGCCTCCTTTGGTCTATGGCGGTCACGGTCTCTCCGTGACAGGAGGGTTGCAATGTCATCTCCGCAGCCCGCCGGGACGGAGAGCCGAGGAAGAACCTGATCAGGGTACCGGGCCGTGCCGACAACGCCGAATCGTCGTCCACAGGTGCGCCGGCTCGGACGCGTCGGCTAGCCCAGGCGGACGATGAGCCGGTCGGGCGCCGAGCCGAACGCGCCGGCGAGCTCGTCCGGCCTCGCCCAGTCGTCCGGCTCGACCGACTCGGTCCCCCTCGACGTCCTCCGTCCGGCTCACGGCATGACCTCGGGGACCTCGCGCCGCCGGGCGGCGGTGTGCCACACCCGCACCACGAGGTACGCCACCGAGGCGACGCGGAGCACGAGGAACACGGCATACCACCCGGGTGGGAGCCCACGCTCGGGACGCGACAGACCCCCGACATAGAGCCACACCGCGACGAAGTGCAGCGCCTCGGCGGTCGCCCACACCAGGTGGTCGCGCCAGCGCAGGCCGCACAGGGCGACCAGGGGCACGAGCCAGAGGGAGGACTGGACGGGGAAGCTCTTGCCGGTGATGAGCGCGAGACCGACCAGGACCAGGCTGACCTCGGCCAGCGTGGGCCGACGCGCCGTGGACAGGGCGAACAGGCAGCCGGCCAGGATGGTGAGGACCAGCCCGACCAGCGCCAGCACGGTGGTGGCGCGCTACGGGCAGCGCGGTGCCGGTGAGCAGCTGGGGCAGCATCCACAGCGGATCCCAGCCCGGCCATGCTGTCGCCCCAGACCTGCAGGAACCGCGTGATCGCCCCGGGGTTGCCGACCAGGAACGGCAGCAGCACGACCGCGACCGCGCCGGCGGCGGCCGCCAGCGACGCGGCCGACCGCGGCGAGCCGTCCCGCGCGCAGGCCGAGGACGACGAGCGCCAGCAGGACGAGCAGCGGGTAGGTCCGCGCCGCGACGGCGCAGCCGAGCAGGGCGCCCGCCAGCGCCGGCCGGCGGCGGCTCCAGGCCCAGATGCCACCGCTCGACCAGCGCGACGCCGAACAGGTCGGAGGACACCATCGCCGCCAGCAGCAGCACGGGGCTCAGCGCGACCTGGGCCGCATCCAGGGCCCGGCGCGGGCGGGCGGCCGCCGTCAGCCAGACGGTCGCCGCCGCCAGGACGGTGCCCAGGATCGGCCCACAGCGCGAAGTAGACCCGGGTCTGGTCGACCAGCGCGCCGTCGGGGACGAGCCCTCCGAGAGCCGCCATCACCGCGCCGGTGAGCACCGGGTGGTCGGCGGTGGCTCCGCTACCGCCGACGTATGCCGCGAGGCCGCTGTGGAGGTGGCCGATCTGGTACGTCGAGGGCAGGTCGGAGAAGCAGCCGTGCCAGAACTGGTCGGAGCCGACCCACCCCTGCTGCACGCAGTGCGCGCGCTGGACCACCGACAGCGCCATCGTCGCGCCCGTGGCGACCAGCAGGGGCACCACGGTGGCCAGCCAGGATGCGAGCCCGGGCCGAGGCATGGCGGCCGAGCGGCCCACCGGCGAAGGCCAGCGAGCCGCCCGAAGCGGGCCCGCTCGACCGGCGTGGCGTCACTGGGTCACGGTGCGGGGTCGGCGGTCGGTGGCGCCAGGATGGTGATCGTGGTCGTGGGCGTCGGCGGCGACCGGCTTGGTCGACGGGTCGGTGTGGGCGGCGTCGTGGTGGTCGTCGTGGGGGGAGCCGTCGTCGTGGTCGTCGTCGTGGTGCGTCGTGGTCGTGGTCGTCGTCGTGGACGACGACGTGGTCGACGTGGTGCTCGGCGGCGGGGTGTAGACGCTCGAGTCACCGATCCCCGCGCGCGGCGGGAAGTTCAGGACCGGTTGCCCCTGCAGGGCCGCCTGCATGAAGTCGGTCCAGATCTCGGACCGGCACCGTGCCACCGGTGACCTGACCCACGCCAGGCACGTTGTTCATCGACAGCTCGGCGCCGTTCTTGCCCGTGCTGTACATGCCGACCGCGGCCGTGAGCTGAGGGGTGAAGCCGTCGAACCAGGCCGACTTGTTGTCCGTGGTCGTGCCGGTCTTGCCCGCGGCCGGCCGGCCGAGGCCCTGGGCGAAGGTCGCCGTGCCGATCTTGACGGGCTGCTGGAGCGCGTCGATCGTCGTCGGCCATGACCTTCTTGTCGAACACCGGCTTGGGTGCCGGCTTCGCGGTGTAGCTCAGGCCGCCAGGACCCCCGTTGACGCTCTTGATGAGGTACGGCGTGGTCCGCAGGCCCTGAGCGGCGATGGTCGCGTAGGCGTTGGCCATGTCCATCACGTGCTCATGGCTCGTGCCGAACACGTTGGAGTAGGTGCTGTTCTGGGCCTTCTCCGGCAGCCCGGCGGCCACCGCAGCGGCCTTGGTCTTGTCGGGTCCCACCTTGATGTTGAGCTGGGCGAAGACGGTGTTGACCGAGTGGCCGGTCGCCGTCCGCAGGTCGATGTTGCCGAACTGCTCGTCGTTGAAGTTCGCGACGCCGCCCGCCCGCAGGAACGACGTCGCCGCCTTGCTGTCCTGGTACTGGGGGAAGTACTGCGGGGTCGCGCCGTTGAACCGGGTCTTGGTGCTGATGCCCTGCTGGAGGGCGGCGATCAGGGAGAAGGCCTTGTAGGTCGAGCCGGCCTGCATCTGCGCCTGGGTCGCGGTGTTGAACTGGTTCTTCTGGAAGTCGGCCCCGCCGTACATCGCGACCACGGCGCCGTCGCCGGGCTTGATGGCCGCCAGCCCGACCCGCAGCGTCTCGGTGCCGGGACCCTTGGGCATCCGAGCGTTGACGGCGTTGACCGCGGCCTCCTGCGCCCGCTTGTCGATGGTGGTGACGATGCGGTAGCCACCCCGGTCGATGTCGGAGTCGGAGAGCTTGAGCTTGGCCTTCAGCTCACGCTTGACGGCGTCGGTGATGTAGCCGTTGGGACCGCTGGTGACCTTCTGCGGGACGTAGGGAATCGTGGTCGGGAACGTCGCCTTGCGCCGCCTCGGCCTTGGTCAGCCAGCCCTTGGTCACCATGCCGTTGATGACGTAGTGCCAACGGCTCTCGGCGTTGGCCTTCTCCTGCGGGCCCAGGCGCGGGTCGTAGTAGGACGGCCCGCGGATCACCGAGGCCAGCAGGGCGCCCTGCGAGACCGTCAGCTGCGACACGTCCTTGCCGAAGTAGGCGCGGGCCGCCGTCTCGACGCCGTAGGCGCCACGGCCGTAGTAGATCGTGTTGAGGTAGTTGACCAGGATCGTGTCCTTGGACTCCTGCTTCGCGATCTTGATGGAGATGACGATCTCCTTGAGCTTGCGCGTCAGGGTCTGGTCCTGGGTCAGGAAGTAGTTCTTGACGTACTGCTGGGTGATCGTCGAGCCACCCTGCGTCTGCCCACCGTGCAGGCCGACCCAGACCGCACGGGCGATGCCGGACGGGCTGATGCCGGAGTTCTGGTAGAAGTCGCGGTCCTCGGCAGCGAGGTGGGCCTCCTGGACCTGCTTGGGCACCTGCGCGAGAGCGTCACCGACTGGCGGTTGACCTCGCTGATCCGGTCCAGCTCGGTCTTGCCGTCGGCGTAGTAGATGATCGACGCCTGGGCGCTGGCCAGGTCGTTGGGCTGCGGCGTCTGGATCGTCGCGTAGGCCACGAAGAAGCCCAGCACCAGCAGCAGCAGCACCCCCAGCGCGCTCAGCCCCGCGATGACCGCCCAGCGCCGGCCACGGCCTGCACCCCGGCCGCCGCCGGAGCCCTTGGATCCGGTGCCTCGGGAGCCGGTCCCGTGGAGCCGGAGCCCTGGGAGGCGGAGGTGCGGGGCTTGCTCGTGCCCGTCTGGGCGCGGCTGGCGGGGCGTGAGGAACTCATACGACCTTCTCGTTCAGACAGACAAGAGTCACGCGGGAGACCCGCGTGAGCTGACCCTCAGTATGACCGCCCGCCATGAGAACGGCGCATCCCGCGCGCTGCGGCGCCCGTCACGCCGGCACCGAGTGGCCTGCATCAGATATATCGCGGCGATATATCGAGTGGTAGGCTTATCCGACATTCTGCCCCGGAAGGAGGTGCCCGTCATGAGTCGACGTTCGGAGCTGCTCGAGTTCGCCGTCCTCGGACTGCTGCACGAGAGCCCCATGCACGGCTACGAGCTGCGCAAGCGCCTCAACGCCGCCCTCGGCGTCTTCCGGGCGCTCTCCTACGGCACGCTCTACCCCTGTCTGCGGGGGCTGCTCGACCGGGGCTGGATCGCCGAGGCGACCGGCCCGGGGCCCCTGACGGCAGCGACCTCGGGCTCCAAGCGAGCCCGGATCGTCTACGAGCTGACCGCCGAGGGCAAGGAGCAGTTCCAGGAGCTGGCCAAGCAGGCCGGGCCGACCGCGTGGGAGGACGACACGTTCGACGTCCACTTCGCGTTCTTCGCCCGGACCGAGGCCGAGGTCCGGCTGCGCATCCTCGAGGGTCGCCGCAGCCGGCTCGAGGAGCGGCTGGAGAACATCCGCACCACCGCGGCGAAGAACCGCGAGCGCATCGACTCCTACACCGCCGCTCTGAGCCAGCACGGTGAGGACGCCGCGGAGCGCGAGGTGCGCTGGCTCAACGAGCTCATCACCGCCGAACGCAACATCCCCGCCGCGCCGACCGCGCGGCATACCGCAAGCCCTACTGGCCCCACCCCGACCAGTTCCATCCGAAACAAGGAGTAACACATGGGATCCGTGCGCGTCGCCATCGTTGGCGTCGGCAACTGCGCCAGCTCGCTGGTGCAGGGAGTCGAGTACTACAAGGACGCTGACCCGACCGGCTCTGTGCCCGGGCTCATGCACGTCATGTTCGGCGACTACCACGTCAACGACGTGGAGTTCGTGGCGGCGTTCGACGTCGACGACAAGAAGGTCGGCAAGGACCTCGCCGAGGCGATCAACTCCTCCGAGAACAACACCATCAAGATCGCCGACGTGCCGACCACCGGCGTCGAGGTCCAGCGCGGCCACACCCTCGACGGGCTCGGCAAGTACTACCGCCTGACCATCGAGGAGTCCGGCGCCACCCCGGTCGACATCGTCCAGGTCCTCAAGGACACCCAGGCCGACGTGCTCGTGTCCTACCTGCCGGTGGGCTCGGAGGAGGCCGACAAGTTCTACGCCCAGTGCGCCATCGACGCGGGCGTGGCCTTCGTCAACGCGCTGCCCGTGTTCATCGCCTCCGACCCCGAGTGGGCGGCCAAGTTCGAGGCGGCCGGCGTGCCGATCATCGGCGACGACATCAAGAGCCAGGTCGGTGCCACCATCACCCACCGCGTCATGGCCAAGCTGTTCGAGGACCGCGGCGTCGTGCTGGACCGCACGTACCAGCTGAACGTCGGCGGCAACATGGACTTCAAGAACATGCTCGAGCGCGACCGCCTCGAGTCCAAGAAGGTCTCCAAGACCCAGGCCGTCACCTCCAACCTGCACGGCGAGCTCGCGGGCCTGACCGACAGCCGCAACGTGCACATCGGCCCGTCCGACTACGTCGCGTGGCTCGACGACCGCAAGTGGGCCTACGTCCGCCTCGAGGGTCGCGCGTTCGGTGACGTCCCGCTGAACCTCGAGTACAAGCTCGAGGTCTGGGACTCCCCGAACTCCGCCGGCATCATCATCGACGCCATCCGTGCGGCCAAGATCGCCAAGGACCGCGGCATCGGCGGTGCGCTGATCAGCGCCTCGTCCTACCTCATGAAGTCCCCGCCGGTGCAGCGCGAGGACAACGAGGGCCGCGCCAAGCTCGAGGCCTTCATCGCCGGCACCGAAGAGCGCTGACCCCAGCCGACACGCATACGAAAGGGCCCCCGGAGCGATCCGGGGGCCCTTTCGTATGCCGCGAGCCGCGCCACGTGCAGCCGCCGCTGTCAGGGCTGGCGGCGGACTCGGGCTGCTGGGCCCACCAGTCGCGCAGGGCCTGCTCGGCCGCCTCGCGCCCGATCTGGCCGCGGTCGAGCCGGACCTCCAGCAGGTACGCGTAGGCCCGCCCGAGCACCGGCCCGGGCCGGATGCCCGAGCACCTCGGCGATCTCGTTGCCGTTGAGCTCGGGCCGGACCTTGGCGAGCTCCTCCTGCTCCTGCAGGACCGCGATGCGCGCCTCGAGCTCGTCGTAGGTCCGGGCGAGCCGGGCCGCCTTGCGGACGTTGCGCGTCGTGGAGTCCGAGCGCGTCAGCCGGTGCAGCCGTGGCAGCAGGGGCCCCGCGTCGGTGATGTAGCGGCGCACGGCCGAGTCGGTCCACTGCCCCTCGCCGTAGCCGTGGAAGCGCAGGTGCAGCTCCACCAGGCGGGCCACCGCCTTGACCGTCTCCTTGTCGAAGCGCAGGGCCTTGAGGCGCCGGGCGGCCAGCTTGGCGCCGACCACCTCGTGGTGGTGGAAGGACACGCCGCCGCCCGGCTCGAACCGGCGGGTCGCCGGCTTGCCGACGTCGTGCAGCAGGGCGGCGAGCCGCAGCACGAGATCGGGGCCGGGCACCGACTCGGGCGGACCGTCGGGCGGCCCCTCCAGGGCGATGGCCTGGTCGAGCACGGTGAGCGAGTGCTCGTAGACGTCCTTGTGGCGGTGGTGCTCGTCCACCTCCAGGCGCAGGGCGGGCAGCTCCGGCAGCACGTATGCCGCGAGACCGGAGTCGACGAGCAGGCGCAGCCCGGCGCGGGGCTGGGGAGCCAGGAGGAGCTTGGTGAGCTCGTCCTTGACGCGCTCGGCCGAGACGATCTCGATCGAGGCCGCCATGTCCTGCATGGCCGCGGCGACCTCGGGGGCCACGGTGAAGCCGAGCTGCGCCGCGAACCGGCAGGCCCGCAGCATCCGCAGCGGGTCGTCGCCGAACGAGACCTGCGGTGAGGACGGCGTCCGCAGCCGGCGCTGCCCCAGGTCGGCCAGCCCGGCATACGGGTCGACGAACTCCATGCTCGGCAGGCGCAGCGCCATGGCGTTGACCGTGAAGTCGCGGCGCACGAGGTCGTCCTCGAGGTTGTCGCCGAACGCCACCACGGGCTTGCGGGTCTGGCCGTCGTAGGCGTCGGCGCGATAGGTCGTCACCTCGACGGTGTGCTCGCCGCGGCGAGCGCCGATCGTGCCGAACTCGCGGCCGACGTCCCAGTGGGCGTCCGCCCACGGCCGCAGGATCGCCAGCGTCTGCTCGGGCGAGGCGCTGGTCGTGAAGTCGAGGTCGGGCGAGCGGCGGCCGAGGAACGCGTCGCGCACCGGGCCACCCACGATCGCCAGCTCGTGGCCCCTGCGCGGCGAACAGCTCACCGAGCTCGGTGAGCACGGGCAGCACCGGCGCCAGCTGGGCCACCGCACGCTCCAGGACGGCGCGCTGCGGCTCGCGGGGATCGGCGGTGGACATGAGGGACAAGGGTAGGGCGTCGTTAGAGTGGCGTGGTGACCTCCCCTATCCGCGACTCGGAGCGGCTGACGCGCCGCCTGCCCGCCGTGGAGGAGCGCTCCGCCGGGGGAATCGTCGTGGACGTGCACGACGGGCGAGGCCCGGATCGCGGTCATCGCGCGGCGCAACCGAGCGGGCCGGGTGGAGTGGTGCCTGCCCAAGGGCCACCTCGAGAACGGCGAGACCCTCGCGCAGGCCGCCGCCCGTGAGGTCGCCGAGGAGACCGGCATCGAGGGTCGCGTGCTGACCGAGCTGGGCACGATCGACTACTGGTTCGCCACGAGCGACCGGCGGGTGCACAAGTACGTGCACCACTACCTGCTGGAGGCCACCGGCGGCCGGCTCACCATCGAGAACGACCCCGACCACGAGGCGATCGACGTCGCCTGGCTGCCGCTGCGCCAGGCGCACGAGCACCTCACCTTCCCCAACGAGCGACGCATCGCGCGCCAGGCCTGGGCGCGACTCTCCGGAGATGGCTGATGGCTCCACGCCCCCTCGGCCGCCTCGTCACGGCGGCGCTCGTGGTGGTGCCCCTGCTCGCGCTCCTCGACCCCTCGCTCCCTGCCCACGGCCTGGCCGCGGACCCGCCCGGGTCGGTCCCGAGCGCCGCGGTGACAGGCACCGGTCCTGCCCTGGAGCTGACCGCCATCTCTCCAGCCGTGCTGCGCCCGGGTCAGACCCTCACCATCACCGGCACGATCCGCAACACCACGTCCGCGACCCTGCGCAAGCCGACGGTGCGCGTCGTCCTGCGGGACGAGAACCTCGACCGCGCCGAGATCCTCGAGTGGGCCAAGGCCACCGGACCAGCGCTGGGCTCCGAGGTCGGGCACACCTCGCTGTCCGCCAACCTGGCCCCCGGCGCGGCCGCGCGCGTTCGCGGTCAAGGTGAAGGGCCTCGACCAGCACGGACCCATGAGGTATGGCGCGTTGCCGATCAGCGTGGAGAGCGGCACCACCAGCGTGCGCACCTTCGCCGGCTACCAGTGGCTCAAGCAGTACCAGCCCATGTCCGTGGCCTGGGCGGTGCCGCTGACGCTCGATCCCGACCCGAGCCTGTTCGGTCCGGCGGGGGCTGACCGCGAGGCCGCCTGGGCCCAGGCGCTGGGCCCGTCGTCGCGGCTGGGCCGAGTCCTCGACGCGACCACCGATGCGCAGGTGACCTGGGCCGTCGACCCCACCCTCACCCCCTCACTGCTGCCCCAGGGCGTGGACGCCGCCGTCGGCACCACCCAGGAGGCCGCGCTCCGCACGGCCGTCGGAGGCCCGCATCACGGGACGGCGTCACGCGGCATACCCCATGGGTGCTGCCCGACACCGACGCCGACGTGGGGGCCGCCTCAGGGGCCGCCAACGGCCGCTCGCTGCTGACCACGCTCGTCGGGCGGGCCGCCGCGGTGGCCCACGCGCTGGGCGGACGGGCCGACGTCGCCTGGCCCGCTGACGCCGGGTCCACCACCACGACCGAGGCCGCGGTGCGCGGCCTCTACGGCACGCCGGCACTCGCGGCCGAGGTCACCTCGATCGCCGGTCGCGCGACCGGCCCCGGAGGCGGGAGCCCGAATGCCGCCCAGCGCAGCACCAGCGGCCTGGCGCTGCTGGCCTACGACGACGGGCTGAGCGCGCTGTTCGCGAAGACGCACGACCCCCGACCAGGGCGCGCTGAGCACGCAGCAGTTCGTCGCCGAGTCCGCCGCCCTGCTCAACGACCTGCCGGGGACGCAGGGGCGGACCCTGTTCGTCGTCGCGCCGCGCACCTTCGACCCCGACCCGGCCACGGCCCATGCCTTCCTGGCTGCCGCCGCCTCGGTTCCCTGGCTCACCACCACGAGCACGTCGGCCGAGCTGGCCGCCGCGCGGACCGCAGTGCCGAGCGCGGCGGCGCCCGTCACCCGGCCGGCCGACCCGGCGACGGCCTCGCTGCCACCGGTGCTCACCGCCTCCAAGCTCGCCGCACTGGAGCAGACCCTGCGGACCGTACGAGGCGTGGCCCAGGTCCGCGACGACGGCGCCCGCCTTCGCCCGCACCTGGGCCCGCGCCGCCGAACAGCTCGCCTCCACGCGGTGGCGCACGGCACCGGTCGCCTGGAACACCCTCGACGGCCGGATCCTGGCCGCGACCCGGCAGACGACGACCGCCGTCAAGGTCGCGGCCGGCACCATCAACTTCCTCGCCGACACCGGGCGGCTCCAGATCACCGTCACCAACGGCCTCGACGTGCCGGTGAAGAACATCAAGGTGACCGTCGAGGCCGCCAACCCCCGGCTGCGGATCGACCGCCAGCCGCCGGTCCTGCGCATCGGCGCCCAGAGCCGGGCCACGGTCAGCGTCGGGGTGACGGCCCTGGCCGCCGGGGTGGTGCCGCTGCGCACCACGCTCACCACCCCCGACGGCACGGTCATCGGTCAGGGGGCCGATGTCGAGGTCCACGTGACCCCGACCGGTGACTGGGTGTACTGGTCACTGGGCGGCCTGGCCCTGGTGATCCTGCTCCTCGGTATCGTCCGGTCCTTCAGCCGTCGGCCCGTCTCCGATCGACCACCACCTGCCCGGGAGGGCCCACCCATGACCGACTCCTCGGCACCGGCGCCGTGACGCCGAGCCCAGCCTGGCCAAGTCGAGCGCCGTCATGGCGGCCGGGACGGTCGTCTCGCGGGTCCTGGGCTTCGGCAGGGCGGCGCTGCTCGGTGGAACCGTCGGCATCGGCCTGTCCGCGGATGCCTTCCAGGTCGCCAACACCCTGCCCAACCAGTTCTACCTGCTGCTGGCCGGCGGCGTGCTCAACGCCGTGCTCGTCCCCCAGATCACCAAGGCCGCCAGCCACGACGACGGCGGCCACGAGTTCGTCAACCGGCTGCTGACCCTCTCGCTGACGATCATGCTCGGGGCCACCGTGCTGGCCACCGCGGCCGCGCCGCTCCTGGTCCGGATCTTCGCCACGGGCGACTGGAACTCCCAGGCGCTGGCGCTGGCCACCGCGTTCGCCTTCATCTGCCTGCCGCAGATCCTGTTCTACGGGCTCTACACCCTCTTCGGACAGGTGCTCAACGCCCGCGGCCAGTTCGCGGCATACATGTGGGCCCCCGCACTGGCCAACATCGTCGCCATCGCCGGGCTCCTGTGGTTCCAGCTCAGCTTCGCCTCCAAGGTGCCCGTCAGCGGGTGGACCGCACCGATGATCTGGGTCCTCGCCGGCACCTCCACGCTGGGGGTGGCCGCCCAGGCGGCAGCCCTGTGGCTCCCGCTGCGCGCCAGCGGCTTCCGGTACCGGCCGGTCTGGGGGTTCCGCGGGGTCGGGCTGCGCAGCGCCACGCGGGTGGCGGGCTGGACCTTCGCCGCCGTCGCGCTCAGCCAGGTCGGCTACATCGTCACCTCGCAGGTCATGACCCGGGCCGGCCACCTGCTCGACGTGCGCGGGCAGTCCGGCGCGGGCCTCGCGGCCTACGGCTACGCCTTCCTGCTGTTCATGCTGCCGCACTCGCTCATCACGGTCTCCCTCGTCACCGCCCTGTTCACCCGCCTGTCGCTCGCCGCCCACCGAGCGTGACCGGGCCGCCGTCGTCGGCGACCTCGGCCGGGGCCTGCGGATGCCCGCGGTCCTGCTCGTCCCCGGCACCGTCGCCATGGTGCTGCTGGGCACCCAGGCGGCCCGGGTGGCGTTCTTCGACAACTCGCCCACCGAGAGCCGCGCCATCGCCCAGGTGATGATCGCGATGATGCTCGGGCTCGTGCCGTTCGGGTGGCTGTACCTCATCCAGCGGGTGTTCTACGCGTTCGAGGACGCCAAGACCCCGTTCTACCTGCAGGTCGTCGTCACCGTCGTCGCGACCGTGGCCAACCTCGTGGCGGCGTTCGTCGACCCGGCCCACACCGGCATCGTCGTCGGGCTCGGGCAGACCGTGAGCAACCTCGTGGCCGCGCATCGTGGGCTTCGTGCTGCTGCGCGGGCGCCTCGGCTCGCTGCGGCTGGCCAGCACCGTCCGCACCTACCTGCGCCTGCTGGTCGCCTCGGTGGCCGCCGCCGTGCTCGGGTGGCTCGTGATCCGCCTGATGGGGGCCGCTCGGAGTGGACGCCGCATCGTGGACCGGGGCGCTGGAGCAGCTGGTGGTGGGCGGTGGCGTCTTCGTGGTGGCGGCGCTGGCGTTCGCCCACCTCATGCGCGTCGAGGAGGTCGCCCAGCTGCTCGACCCGGTGCTGCGCCGGGTCCGCCGACGTCCCTCGTGACCCCCCAGACCATAGGATGAGGCCGGCACGAGCGGCATTATCCGGCGTTTTCCACGATTCTGACGACTCCCAGGAGGCAGTGTGCACGGGGTAGGCCCCTCGACGGTGCTGGGCGGTCGCTATGCCGTGCAGCGTCGCCTGGAGCAGCTGCCGAGCTCCGAGCGCTGGTCCGCCCACGACCTGACCCTGGAGCGCGACGTCGTCGCGACCTGCTTCGCCGAGGACAGCGCCCACGCCGACGCGGCCCTGGACGCCGCTCGCCGGGCTGCCGGGCTCGACAACCACCGGCTCGTCCGCGTGCTGGACGTCGGACGGTCCGACGGGATCGCGTTCTTCATCGAGGAGGCCCTGCCACGACGCCGAGACCCTGGCGCACATCCTGGCTCAGGGCGGGCTGCCGGCCGAGGAGGCTCGGCGCATCGCCGGTGAGGCGGCCACGGGGCTCGAGGCCGCCCGAGCCCGCGGGCCTGCACCACCTCGACCTCACGCCGGCCGCCGTCCTGCGCGCCTCCGACGGCACCGTCAAGGTGCAGAGGGGTCGCCACCGCAGCCGCGCTCAAGGGGGTCGAGGACCTCGACTCGACCCAGGCCTCGCGCATCGACGCCATCGGCGTCGTGGCCCTCGCGTATGCCGCGTTGACCAGCCGGTGGCCGTTGCCGGGCACCGTGCCGGGCCTGGAGCCGGCCCCGCGGCTGGCCAGCGGCGTGCCCGCGCCGTCCGAGATCGCCGCCGGCGTGCCCGGCGACCTCGACGGGCTGTGCCGGCTGACGCTCAACGACGACGAGGGCCCGCTGACGCCCGGGCGACTTCGCCACCCAGATCGCGCCCTGGTCCCCCATCCCGGTGTGGGGTGTCGGTGGCACGAGAGCGACCGCCTCGGACTCCGACGGCCGAGCTCGACAAGACCCTGGCCCTGCCCGTCGCCGAGCTGCGCCGTGCCGAGGCCCGGCGGCGCAGGCCGCTGAGCAGCGCCGTGCTGAGGCCACCGAGCCCATCACCAAGCCCATGGCGCAGCCGTCCGGCTCGTCCCTGGACGAGCCCGCGACCGAGGTGCCCGGCACGGCGCGGCAGTGGCCGGGGCCTGCCGGCCGGTGACAGCCGGCGCCGGCCGGTGCCGGCGCGGCCGGTGCCGGCGCGGCCGCCGCTGGCGCAGCTGCCGCGGGAGCAGCAGCCGTGGGCTCCGCGCTCGGCACCGCGGGTCAGGCCGCGGGTCAGGCTGCCGGTGCCGCGGCCCACAAGGTCGGCGTCTTCGCCAAGGCCGCCGCAGACAAGGCGGCCGAGCGCAGGGCCGCCCGCCAGGCCGCCGAGGCGCGCGCAGAGCAGCGTCGCATCAGCCTCGACGACGCGCTGCTCGCCGGCGACGAGCCGATCGAGCCGCCGCTGCCCCTGCTGCCGCCCGAGACGGCCCAGGCGCCCACCCGCGACCAGTCCAAGCTCGTGCTCGCGATCATCGGCGGCTTCCTGGTCCTGGTGACCCTGCTGGGCTTCTGGGGGGCCTCCCGGATCGGCTCGGGGTCGAGCTTCGACCTCGGCTCCCCGAACCCACGGCCCACCGTGACCGTGACCGCCCCGACCACCACGGTGGCGCCGTCGGGCGGCTCCTCGAGCGCGCCCGGCCCCTGCCGGAGCGCCCGTTCCCCATCCTCAGCGCCACCGGCTTCGACCCGCAGGGCGACAACGCCGAGCGCAACGGCGAGGCACCCCGGGTCTTCGACGGCAACCCTGCGACGTTCTGGAGCTCTGAGGGCTACTCCAGCCCGGCGTTCGGCGGCCTCAAGAAGGGCGTCGGGGTGGTGGTCGACTTCGGCCAGCCCCGCAAGGTCAGCACCGTCACGCTGGTCCTGCCGACCGCCTCGGACCTCACCGTCTACGTCTCGTCCAACCGCAGCCTCGACGGGGCGACCCCCGTCGGTACCTCGAGCGGCAAGAGCGGCGACGTCACGGTGACGGCCCCGTCCCCGGCGACCGGTCAGTACCTCATCGTCTGGTTCACCAAGATCTCGCAGGCCTCGGGTGGACGCTTCCGGGCGACCCTCGCCGAGGTCGCGGCGCGCTGAGCCGGACCAGGGACCGGGCACCCGTGGACGGTCGTCGCGACGAGGGTCGGCGAAGGCCGGCCATCGGCCGGTCGCCGCGCTGACCGAGCTCGACGACCGTGAGCTGGTGCAGCGCCACGTGGAGGGTGACGCCGAGGCCTTCGGCGAGCTCTTCCGCAGGCACCGTGACCGCATGTGGGCGGTGGCCCTGCGCACGACCGGCCAGCCCGAGCTGGCTGCCGACTGCGTGCAGGACGCGTTCATCTCCGCCTTCCGGCGGGCGTCCTCCTACCGCGGCGAGGCAGCCGTCACCACCTGGCTGCACCGCATCGTCGTCAACGCCTGCCTCGACCGCCTGCGACGCGAGCGACCGACCCGTGAGCTGCCCGAGACCGAGCTGCCCGACAGCCGCGACGAGCAGGGTGCGCTCGAGGTGCGCCTCGACGTCCGCCAGGCGCTCGACCGCCTCCCGGAGGCGCAGCGGGTCGCCCTCGTCCTGGTGGACCTGCACGGGCTCTCGGTGGCCGAGGCCGCCGCGGTCCTCGAGGTGCGCCGAGGGCACGGTCAAGTCGCGGTGCAGCCGTGGTCGGGAGGCCATGGCAGCGCTGCTGCGGGAACCAACGGGGCAGCCATGACGTCGTACCCATGTCAGGTGTGTCGCGCCGTCTGGAGGTCGCCGTGGTGAGTCCCCCACCCGTGCCCCCGTTCGGATCCGGCGGCGACCGCGAGCGCCGCCATCGTCCTGAGGACGAGCGCGAGCTCGACGACCCCACCGGCGTCCGCGCCCTGCTCGGTGCCCTGCCGGCTCCGGGGCCCATGCCCGCCGACCTGGTCGACCGCATCACGGCCTCGATCGCCGCCGAGCAGGCCGCCCGTGCGGGCGGCGCCGGTCGTCGCGCTCGAGAGGCCGACGACGTCTCCGCTGGCAGCGCCTCGGGCTCGCCGCAGCCGCGGCGGCCATCGCCGTGGTCGCGCTGCCGGCCCTGCTCTCGAGCGGCCCGGCGAGCTGGCTCGCGTCGCTGTCGCCGATACACACGGCAGCCAGGCCTCCGACGGGTCGGCCGCCAGTCTTCGGGCGTCGCCCGTCGCGCCCTCCAGCGCGGCGGCCGGGCAGGGTGCAGGGCCGGTCGCCGGCACCCTGGCGGCGCCACGCATCTACGCCAGCGGCACGGCATACACCCGGGGTGCTTTCCCCCAGCAGGTCCGCGCGTTCCTGGCCCACCCCGGCACGCCGCTGGCGCCCCTCGGCCGCCGAGTCGCCGGCCATCGGGCCGGCGGGCACCCCTCGGGGCCTCGCCCCGTGCCTGGCGATGCTGCGGCTGGACCCCGCGGCCCAGGTCAGCGCCGACGTGGCCACCTTCGACGGCCAGCCAGCCGTGGTGGTCGTGGTGCACACGGTCACCGCCCAGATCGCGTATGCCGTCGACCGCCGCTGCACCACCGGCGCGGGCACGGTGCTGGCGGGTCCTTTGCATGCTGGGGTGAGCGGCCCGGCGCGCACCTGTGCGGAACAATCAGGCCCTACGATCGGTTGCAGCAACCGGCACCGTATGTAGCGGTGCACCACCGCTTCGACCACAAGGGGCTGTAGCCGCGTGAGCACCACCGTCTCCGAAGAGATCCGCAACCTGATCATCATCGGCTCCGGCCCCGCTGGCTACACCGCAGCCGTCTACGCGGCCCGCGCCAACCTCGCTCCCCTGCTCTTCGAGGGTGCGGTCACCGCCGGCGGCGCGCTGATGAACACCACCGAGGTCGAGAACTTCCCCGGCTTCCGCGACGGCATCATGGGCCCCGAGCTCATGGAGAACATGCGGGCCCAGGCCGAGCGGTTCGGCGCCGAGATCATCACCGACGACGTCGAGTCGGTCAGCCTCGACGGTGACGTCAAGACCGTGGTCGACGCCGAGGGCACGACCTACCGTGCGTATGCCGTGATCCTGGCGATGGGCTCCGCCTACCGCGAGCTCGGCCTGCCCGACGAGAAGCGCCTCTCGGGCCACGGCGTCTCGTGGTGCGCCACCTGCGACGGCTTCTTCTTCCGTGACCAGGACATCGCCGTCGTGGGCGGCGGCGACTCCGCGGTCGAGGAGGCGACGTTCCTGACCAAGTTCGCCCGGTCCGTGACGATCGTGCACCGCCGCGACGAGCTGCGCGCCTCCAAGATCATGGCCGAGCGGGCCATGGCCAACGACAAGATCCGCTTCGCCTGGAACTCCGAGGTCGCGGCCATCCACGGTGACGCCAAGCTCACCGGCGTGACCCTGCGCGACACCGTGACCGGCGAGACCCGCGAGCTGCCGGTGACCGGCCTGTTCGTCGCCATCGGCCACGACCCGCGCAACGAGCTCGTCAAGGACGTCGTCGAGCTGGATGACGAGGGCTACGTCCTGGTCCAGGGCCGCACCTCGCGCACCAACGTCCAGGGCGTCTTCGCGGCCGGCGACCTCGTCGACCACACCTACCGCCAGGCGATCACCGCCGCGGGCTCGGGCTGTGCCGCAGCGCTGGACGCCGAGCGCTTCCTCGCCGACCGCGAGCACGCCGGGATGCCTGCGCCCGACGCGGCCCTCATCGACGAGCCTGCGCTCGCCCGATGAGCCACGACCGCCGCCGCCTGACCCGGCCCTCGGGCCGACCCCCTGTCACCGCGGGCTGCGATCCTGAGCCCACGGCATACCGATCCCCTCCACCGCACCACCGAAAGGAGCCCCCCAGTGGGAGCCATCAAGGACACGACCGACGCCACCTTCGAGGCCGACGTCCTGCAGAACGACAAGCCGGTCCTCGTCGACTTCTGGGCGCCGTGGTGCGGGCCGTGCCGCGCCGTCGCCCCGGTGCTCGAGGAGCTCGCCGTCCAGCACGCTGACAAGATCGACATCGTCAAGCTCAACACCGACGAGAACCTGCAGGTCAGCAGCCGTTACGGCATCACCGGCATCCCGACGCTCAACGTCTACGTCGGCGGCGAGGTCGTCAAGACGCTCGTCGGTGCCATGCCCAAGCCCAAGCTGGTCCGCGAGCTCGCCGACTACCTCGGCTGAGCGTCTCCTCCCGCCAGCAGGCGCCGGTCGGACCCCTGCGGTCCGGCCGGCGCTGACCTGCCCGCCGCCGCGTCTCGCGCTCGGTTGGTCCTCGGTCCTGGTCTGACCTAGGCTCGGACGTCTCCGGCCTGGTCCGGAGCCTGCCGCTGCTGCCCTGACCTGCAGCAACGCCGCACGTCCACCGACGCTCCTGAAGGAGGCCCATTGTCCGACAGCAAGCAGGGCCTGCTCGGCCTCGGAAGCCGGGGCCCCGCCGTCGCCGACGTTCGTGCCCGGCTGGCCGCACTGCCGCAGGACGAGCTGCCCGAGCTGCGTGGCCTGGTCGGCCCAGACGTCGCCGCCGACGTGTTCGACGAGCAGCTCGAGCGGGCGGTGCGGGCCTTCCAGCAGCACCGCGGGCTCATCGTCGACGGGGTCGTCGGGGTCGAGACCTTCTCCGCGATCGACGGCGCCCGATGGGCGCTCGGCGACCGGATCCTGATGTACACCCCGGGACACCTGCTCAGCGGCGAGGATGTCGTGGCCCTCCAGGAGCGCCTCAACACCCTCGGGTTCGCCGCGGGTCGCGTCGACGGCCGCTTCGGCCCCCAGACCGAGCGCGCGGTGCGGGCCTTCCAGCGGTCCTACGGCCTGCCCGGCGACGGGTCGGTGGGCCCCGAGACGCTGCGCGCCTTCGAGGACCTGCGCCGGTCGGTCTCCGGCGGCTCGGCCACCACCCTGCGCGAGCGGGAGCACGTGCGCCGCTCCGGGCACAACCTCAGCGGCCGCACGGTCGTGCTCGACCCCGGGCACGGCGGCGACAACACCGGCGCGACGGCCAACGGTCTGGTCGAGTCCGCCGCTGGTGATGGACCTCGCGCGACGTATCGAGGGCCGGCTCACGGCCATCGGCGTCTCCGTGGTCTACACCCGCACCGAGACCACCTGCCCGACCGAGGACGAGCGGGCGGCGATCGCCAACGCCGCCGGTGCCGACCTGGTCATCTCGCTGCACTGCGACTCCCACGACGCCGCGGACGCCAGCGGAGTCGCCACCTTCTTCTTCGGCCGCGACCGGCGAACCTCCTGGTCAGCGGTCGGTGAGCACTTCGCCGACCTGCTGCTGCGTGAGCTCGTGGCCCGCACCGGGCTGCCCAACTGCCGCTCGCACGGACGGTCCTGGACGCTGCTCCAGCAGACCCGGATGCCCACCGTCCGCGTCGAGACCGGCTACCTCACCCATCCCAGCGACGCCCAGCGCCTCGCGGAGCCGTCGTTCCGCGACACCATCGCCGAGGCCGTGCTCATCGCCCTCCAGCGGCTCTATCTGGGCGACGACGACACCGCCACCACCGGCGTCCTGCGTCTGGGTGACCTGCGCGCGTTCCTCGCGCAGCACGGCTGAGGCCTCCCGGCGCCGGCTGCGGTGCCCCGGCGCCGTCCCGTCGTGCGCGTGACCTCGTGCCACGACCGATCGCGGCGTCGCTAGCTCTTGGCGTCGACCCCGAGCAGGTCGACGATGCGGTGCAGGTCGTCGACGGAGGCGAACTCCACGGTCAGCTTGCCCTTGCGCTGGCCCAGCGCGATGTTGACGCGGGTGTCGAACCGGTCTGACAGCCGCGCGGCCAGGTCGTCGAGCTGGGGGTGCCGGCTGCCGGCCCGCGGACGACGACGGGTGGCCTTCTCCTGGTCGCCGCCGAGGGCCACGATCTCCTCGACGCTGCGCACGCTGAGCCCCTCGGCGACGATGCGCTGGGCCAGGCGCTCCATGGCCGCCGCGTCGTCCAGGGCGAGCAGCGCGCGAGCGTGGCCGGCCGACAGCACGCCCGGCGGCGACCCGGCGCGCCACGATCGGAGGCAGCCGCAGCAGCCGCAGGGTGTTGGAGATCTGCGGACGCGAGCGCCCGATGCGCCCGGCCAGCTCGTCGTGGGTGCACCCGAAGTCCTCGAGCAGCTGCTGGTAGGCCGCAGCCTCCTCGAGCGCGTTCAGCTCACTGCGGTGCAGGTTCTCCAGGAGCGCGTCCCGGAGCAGGTCGTCGTCGTCGGTCTCCTTGACGATGGCCGGCACGGTCTCCTTGCCGGCCTCCTGCGAGGCACGCCAGCGCCGCTCACCCATGATGAGCTCGTAGGCCACCCCGTCGGCCACATCGCTCTGACCTGCAGGAATAGGCCGCACGACGATGGGTTGGAGCACTCCGATCTCACGGATCGAGTGCACCAGCTCGGCCATGTCGTCCTCGTCGAACACCGAGCGCGGCTGGCGCGGGTTGGGCCGGATCGACACCGACCGGGAGCTCGCCATAGGACACCCCGGGGACCGGCGCCAGACCCTGAGCATCGGTGGAGCCGTCGGTGGAGCCGCGGCCGACTCGCGGTCTGCTCGCCGCTCGCTCGTCGCCGTCGTGCACCGCTGCCGACGGACCTCGTTCGTGGGCTGGGTCGGCTCGGCCGTCGTCACGGCGGCGCCGTCAGCGCTCCCAGCCCCGTCCACGCGAGCGTCCCGCCCGTCCACCGCCGGCGGCACCTGCGCGCCATCGGCGGGCTGCTGGTCGCGGAAGAACACGTCGACGGGTCGGCTCGTGGCCGGCGACGTCGGGGCGTTGGGGATCAGGGCGCCCAGGCCTCGGCCGAGAGCACGACGCTTCTCACTCATACGGGTTCCTTTGTCAGTTCTGCGCAGGGGCGAGTGCGGCCCCGCGATCGGCGAGCTCGGCGGCAGCCCCGAGATACGACAGCGCACCGCTGGAGTTGGGGTCGTACGTCATGACGGTCTGGCCGTGGCTCGGCGCCTCGGAGATGCGGACCGAGCGGGGCACGGTGTTGCGGAGCACCTGCTCGGGGAAGTGCGCGCGCACCTCGTCCGCGACCTGGGCCGAGAGGCGGGTGCGCCCGTCGTACATCGTCAACAGGATGGTGGAGACGTGCAGCGTCGGGTTGAGGTGGGAGCGGATCAGCTCGATGTTCTTGAGCAGCTGGGACAGTCCCTCGAGCGCGTAGTACTCGCACTGGATCGGGATGAACACCTCCTGCGCAGCCACGAAGGCGTTCACCGTGAGCAGGCCGAGGCTGGGCGGGCAGTCGATGAGGACGTAGTCGGGGACCGGCTTGCCGTGCGTGGCCGCACCGTCGAGGTATGCCGCGATGGCCCTCTGGAGGCGGGTCTCCCGGGCGACGAGCGAGACGAGCTCGATCTCGGCACCCGCGAGGTCGATGGTCGCCGGGGCACACCACAGACCAGGAAGGTCGGGGCACTCCTGCACCACGTCGGCGATCGGCACCCCGTCGACCAGGACGTCGTAGATGCTGGTGACCTCGGCGTGGTGCTCGATCCCCAACGCCGTGCTGGCGTTCCCCTGCGGGTCGATGTCGATGACGAGCACGGTCAGCCCCGCCTGGGCGAGGGCCGCCGCGACGTTCACGGTCGTCGTGGTCTTGCCGACGCCGCCCTTCTGGTTCGCCACGGTCAGGACGCGGGTCGCGGCGGGCTTGGGGAAGACCCGGCCGGTCAGCGCGATGCGCTTGCGGGCGTCCTGCGCGACGGCCTGCGCCAGAGGCGTCTGGTCGTCGCCGGTGGGCAGGGACTTCGCGAGCTCCTCCCGCTCCCGCGTTTCACGTGAAACCAGGTCGTTGACGCCGGACTGGGCGGCCTCGGCGGCGGACACCAGCGAGGCGGTCTCCGTCGTTTCACGTGAAACCGGTGCCTGCCTCGGCCTGCGGTGCCACCTCCGCGGCAGGAGTCCGCGGCGAGACTCCTCAGGGGAGCCCGCGATGCCCGCGTCGAGGGGCCATCCGATGGGTGCACTGCTGGAGGCGGCTGGGGAGCCGAGGCCAGCCGAGGCCCCGATCGATCTGGAGTGCTGCCGTCGTCACCCGGTCACCTCATCACCCATGGGCATCATCCAACCCTACGGCGCGGTCAGGTCCTAACCGGGGAGGCAGGTCCGCGCACCGGAGCCGCGCGTCACGCGCGACGGCGGCCCGACTTCGCCTTCGGGGCGCCCTTCGCCATCGGGCGCCTCGACGCGCCCGGCAGGTCGTGCGCCCACGGTGAGCTCGCAACGTCACGGTGGGCACCTCGAGCTCCTCGGCGCCGTAGCTGCGGACCTGAGCGTCGACCAGGCCGAGACGGCGGAGCACGGGCTCCTCGGCGGCCAGCTCCTCGGCGGCCTGGGACCCCTTCAGTGCCACCAGCGTGCCGCCGTCCTGCAAGCAGGGGGAAGGTCCACCGGGCCAGCTTGTCGATCCGGGCGACGGCCCGGGCCGTGGCATAGGGCGCCGACAGGCGACCGTGGAACTCCTCCGCGCGGCCGCGGTGGACCTCGACCCGGTCCAGACCCAGTGCGGTGATGGTGTCGGACAGCCAGGTGGTGCGACGCAGCATCGGCTCGACGAGGTGGACGTGCAGGTCGGGTCGAGCGATCGCCAGGGCCAGGCCGGGCAGACCCGCGCCGGACCCGACGTCGACGATCTCGGCGCCCTCCGGGAACGCCTCGCTCACCACGGCGCAGTTGAGCACGTGCCGCTCCCAGAGGATCGGCACCTCACGCGGGCCGATCAGCCCATGGGACACCCCGGTGTCGGCGAGGATCGCCACGAACGCCTCGGCCATCGCCAAGCGCGGCCCGAAGACGCGCGCCGCCGACAGCGGCGCCGTGGCGGGGCGGCGGCAGGGGCGGCGCGGACGGGTGCGGCGGCACGGCGGCGTGCGCCGATCGGAGGGTGACGCCGCGACGGGCGCGGGTCCGGTCTGGCCGGTCCCGCGCCCGTCGTGGTCGAAGTCTGGATCGTGCGGAGGCTGCGTCATGCGCGACGTTTCACGTGAAACGGCGATCAGGCCGGCAGCACGACGACGTGGCGCTTCGGCTCGACGCCGTCGGACTCGGAGGCCAGGCCGGCGGCCAGGACCTCGTCGTGGACGACCTTGCGCTCGAAGGCGGTCATCGGCTCCAGCGAGGTCTCGTGGCCGGTCGCCTTGACGGTCTCGATCGCCACGCGGGCGATCTCGACCAGGGCGGCGCGACGCTCGGCTCGGTGACCGGCGACATCGAGCATCAGCCGGCTGCGCTCACCGGTGGCGGCCTGGACCGCGAGCCGGGTGAGCTCCTGGATGGCCTCGAGCACCACGCCGTTGGTGCCGATCAGGCGCCGCGGCACCCGCCCGTCCTCGGAGTCGACGATGGAGACGGCCGCGCGGTCGCCGTCGATGTCCACGTCGATGTCGCCGTCGAGGTCGGCGATGTCCAGCAGCGTCTCGAGGAAGTCGGCCGCGACCTCGCCCTCGCGCTCGAGGTCGGCGACCTTGCCCGAGCGGGCGGGGCGGCTCGGCGCCTCGGCGGCGGGGTGCTCGCCGTGCTCGGCCGTGCTCGCGTCGGCCGTGCTCGCGTCGGCCGTGCTCGCGTCGGCCGCGGTGTCATCCGGCGCTGAGGGTGGTCTCCACTGCGGTGTCGTGCTGTTCGCTCATGGTGATGGCTCTCAGTTCTTGGTCTGCGGCGTGTTCTCGGTGATGGGGCTCGCGGGCTGCGCGGCCTTGCCCTGGTTGGGCTTGCGCTTCTTGTTGCGGCTGGGCTGCTGCCGCTGGCCACCCACGGGCTTGGCCGGCTCGGCGGGCACTCCGTCCGTGGCGTCGGCGTCCTTGTCGAGTCCCTTGACGGTGAACGCTTTGACCGTTTTGCCCCGCTTGGCGTGACGCTCCTGCATGGCCTTCTCGGCGGGCGAGCCCGGCGCCGGCATACGGCGAATGACGTAGAACTGCTGGCACATGGACCACACGTTGGTCGTCAGCCAGTAGAGCAGGACGCCGATGGGGAAGTTGACACCCGAGATCGCGAAGAACAGCGGCATCGCGTAGAGGAGCATCTTCTGCTGCTTGGCGAACGGGTTGTCCAGTGCCGAGGCCGGCATGTTCTTCATCATCAGCTGACGCTGGGTGGTGAAGGTGCTGGCCGACATGAGCACGATGAGCAGGACCGTCACGATCTGCACGGTGAGGCTGTGCGCGCCGATGAACTTGTCGGACAGCTGCGCGCCGAAGAGCGTGGACCCCTCGGCCTGGGCCGCCAGGGTGCGGGAGATGGGCCCGATCGGCTTCGCCTTGCCGGCGCCGATGTCCTTGAGGCCGTTGAGCACGCGGAACAGGCCGAAGAAGAACGGCGACTGCACCAGGATCGGCATGCACGAGCTGAACGGGTTGGTCCCGGTCCGCTTGTACAGGTCCATGGTCTCCTGGGTCATGGCCTGGCGGGACTCAGGGTCCTTCTTGTTCTTGTACTTCGCCTGGATCTTCTGCATCTCCGGCTGGATCAGCTGCATCCGGCGCGACGCGTGGATCTGCCGCACGAACAGCGGGATCATCGCGCGCTCGCATGACGACGACCAGGCCGACGATCGACAGGACCCACGCCACCCCGGACGCGGAGGGGATCCCGATCGCGGTGAACAGCGTGTGCCACCCGTAGAGGATCCACGAGACGATCCATTCGAACGGGTAGATCAGCGTTGTGTAGAACTGCATCTCGTCCTCAATCTGGTGGTGGAGCGCCGAGGTGACGGTCCACCGGTGGTTCCGGCTGCGCTGCGGGTATGCCGCGCGGCCGGCAGGTCTGGTTCCGCGCCGCTAGCGCGCGGCGTGGGTCGGTGGCGCGTGGAGCGGGCGCTCCTGCCGGCGCCGGGCGCCGCGCGGCACGTGGTCGACGCCCCCGGCCGTCCACGGGTGGCACCTGACCAACCGTTTGACGGCCAGCCAGGTTCCCTTGAACGGGCCGAACCGTTGGATCGCCGTCAGGGCATAGGCCGAGCAGGAGGGGTAGTACCGGCACGTCGGGGGCGTCATCGGCGAGATGACCCGCTGGTAGAACACGATCACCCCGATCAGCGGCGCCGCCAGCACCCGCTGCACGGTGGCCGCAGCCCCCCGGCTCATGACCGCGCCTCGGTCAGCCGACGACGGCTGGCTGCGCTGGGCCAGCCGGGCCAGGCCGCGGCTGAGCACGCCGTCCAGCTCGGCGCCGAGCTCGCGTGAGTCCGCCTGGGCCGCAACGGAGTTGGCGCGGACGACGACGTCGGTCCCGGCAGGCAGCCGGTCGAGCCGAGCGGCCATCAGGGCGCGCAGGCGCCGCTTGGTGCGGTTGCGCACGACGGCGCCACCCAGGGCCTTGGAGACAACAAAACCGACCCGCGCCGGGAGACCCGAGCGCGCGTCGGTCGCGTTGAGGTGGACGACCAGCAGGGTGGAGCCGACCCGCAGCCGCGGGACGCACCGCCGGCGCCTGCCCGACCGCTGCCGGCCTGACCGTTCGTACCGCGCACAGCCGCCGAGAAGTCCGCGCTCGCGCGCAGCCGGTGCCCGGCGGGCAGCACGGACCGAGCCTCAGGCTGACAGCTCGGAGCGACCCTTACGGCGGCGAGCCGAGAGAATCGCACGGCCCGCGCGGGTCCGCATCCGCAGGCGGAAGCCGTGGACCTTGGCGCGGCGACGGTTGTTCGGCTGGAAAGTACGCTTGCTCACGTTGGTTCTCCGTAACTGTCAGGCATCGCCTGAGGGTGCTGAGCTGGGCTGCTCTGGCTGATCCATGCTGATCGGGGCTGGTGCTGCGCCTCGGCCGCAATCGGAAACCCGCGGCAGCCGTGGTCCGGGAGGACCGGTGGCTGCGTGGTCACGGGCATGCGAAAACGGCCGACAGGCCGCGTCCACGGTACGCGAGCGCGCGGTGGACGGTCAAACCAGCGTGCCCGTCTCGCGCTTCGGCCACTAGCACCACCGCATTCCGACCACGACGGGACACGCCGGGCACGTCGCGATATTCTCGCCGTTACCCCACCTTTTTCTGCCGTTCAGGTTGCCGGTCAGGCGCCGGAGTTGTTAACGTCCGTCCTCGTCCTCCCGCTTCACCCACAGGTTGTGGATAAGTGTGTGGACACAGCACCATGACCCGGAGACAGGGTAGAAGCGACCACCGTCGAAAGGGATGTGGAACCAGTGAGTGATCCAGATCTGGACTTCGCTCAGATCTGGCAGAACACCATCTCCACTCTCGACGCCGATGGCCTGCCTGCTCGCGAGCGGGCGTTCCTGACCCTCGCCAGGTTCTCCGGCCTCCTCGACGGCACCGCGCTGGTCAAGGTGCCCAACGACTACACCAAGGACGTCGTCGAGACCCGGGTGCGCGACGCAGGTGACCCAGGCGCTGTCCTCCCAGCTCGGGACCGCCGTCCACCTGGCCGTGACCGTCGACCCCTCGCTCGAGGAGGGCCACGGCTCCGAGGACACCGTCGGGCGAGACGGCCGACGAGGACGACTGTCCTCGACGACGCACGCTGGCACCGCACGCGCAGCCGGACAACGTCTACCCGCTGGTCGGCGCCGAGCGACAGCCACCGCCGCCCCCGCGACGAGATCGCCATGGTGTCCGAGGAGTCGGCGACCCGGCTCAACCCGAAGTACACCTTCGACACCTTCGTCATCGGCGCGAGCAACCGGTTCGCGCACGCGGCCGCCGTCGCCGTGGCCGAGGCGCCGGCCAAGGCGTACAACCCGCTGTTCGTCTACGGCGAGTCCGGGCTGGGCAAGACCCACCTGCTGCACGCCATCGGGCACTACGCGCGCAACCTCTATCCCGCACGTCAAGGTGCGCTACGTGAACTCCGAGGAGTTCACCAACGACTTCATCAACAGCATCCGCGACGACAAGGCCTCGAACTTCCAGCGCCGCTACCGCGACGTCGACGTCCTGCTCATCGACGACATCCAGTTCCTGCAGGGCAAGGTGCAGACGCAGGAGGAGTTCTTCCACACCTTCAACACCCTGCACAACGCCAACAAGCAGGTCGTCATCACCTCCGACCTGCCGCCGAAGCTGCTCTCCGGCTTCGAGGAGCGCATGCGCAGCCGGTTCGAGTGGGGCCTGCTCACCGACGTCCAGCCGCCCGACCTCGAGACCCGCATCGCGATCCTGCGCAAGAAGGCCATCCAGGAGCGGATGAGCGCGCCCGACGAGGTGCTCGAGTTCATCGCCGAGCCGGATCTCGACCAACATCCGCGAGCTCGAGGGCGCCCTGATCCGGGTGACCGCGTTCGCCAGCCTCAACCGGCAGAGCGTCGACATGGGCCTGGCCGAGATCGTGCTCAAGGACCTCATCCCCAACGAGCAGGGCTCCCAGATCACCAGCGCGACGATCATGGCCCAGACCGCGGCCTACTTCGGGCTGACCATCGAGGACCTCTGCGGCTCCTCCCGGTCGAGGGTGCTCGTCACGGCCCGCCAGATCGCGATGTACCTGTGCCGCGAGCTGACCGACCTGTCGCTGCCCAAGATCGGCCAGCAGTTCGGCGGCCGCGACCACACCACGGTCATGCACGCCGACAAGAAGATCCGCCAGCTGATGGCCGAGCGTCGCGCCATCTACAACCAGGTCACCGAGCTGACCAACCGGATCAAGCAGCAGTCTCGCTGAGGCTCCTCTCCACACCTTTGTCCACAGGTGTGCTTTCGTCTTCACCGTTTCGTCACCTTGGCGCGTCCGGCGTCTTCGCGCTGGTCAGAGCGCCGATCGCCGCACAAAAAGGCGACATTCCCGGCTATTTCGACATGATCCACACCTGTGGACAACTCTGTGGGTAGACGCATGCCCGGCTTTGACCATCGTCCGAACGGATGATTGCGCCGAGCCGCCTGTGGACAACCGGTGGAGAACCCGTGCACGACGCCGCCGCAGCTGGGGACGGAGCCGGTATGCCGTGTGGAGACCCTGTGGGGACGACCCGCCCGTCCACAGCCCGGGCCAGCTTGTCCGCCGCCGCGTCCACGCGGCATACACAGGGCTTTGCGTCGGTTCTGACCTGCGCACGACGCGGGTTGTCCCCATGATCCACACCCCCTATGACCATGACGAGATCCATCAACTCAGAGTCCCGCCCCGAGTACCTTCTGCTCGAACGACAACCCCCAACGGCCCTCCGAACGACAGCCACGACCGGATTACACGATCCGGGTTGGCCCGCCGGGGTGCGAGCACTAGGGTCAGTCCGCAATCACATTCTTGAGGTTTGACCGCGGCGACGCCGCACGCGAAGGGCAGGTAGTGACGGTGAAGTTCCGGGTCGAACGTGAGGTGCTCGCCGACGCCGTGACGTGGGTGGCTCGTGGCCTGCCGGCCCGCCCCCCGGTGCCCGTCCTCGCCGGCCTGCTCATCGAGGCCAACGACGAGGGCTCGCTGACGCTGTCGGCCTTCGACTACGAGGTCTCCGCCAAGATCACCGTGCCCGCCGACGTCGCCGAGGCCGGCACCGTCCTGGTCCTCGGCCGGCTGCTCGCCGACATCTCGCGCAACCTGCCCTCACGCCCGGTCGACATCTCCACCGACGGCAACAAGGTCTCGGTCACCTGTGGCTCGTCGCGCTTCAGCCTCATGCAGATGCCCGCCGACGACTACCCCACGCTGCCCACCGCGCCCGCCCCGAGCGGCACGGTCGCCGGTGACGTCTTCACCCAGGCCGTCGCCCAGGTCTCCATCGCCGCCGACCGCGGTGACACGCTGCCGATCCTCACCGGCGTCCGGGTCGAGATCGACGGCGAGAAGATGACCCTGCTGGCCACCGACCGCTACCGCCTGGCGATGCGCGAGCTGACCTGGAACCCCGAGGCGATCGACGCCTCCCACGTGGCGCTCATCCCGGCCCGCACGCTGTCCGACACCGCCAAGGCGCTCGGCGCCTCCGGCACCGTCGAGGTCGCGTTGGGCTCCTCGGCCGGTGGCGAGGGGCTCGTCGGGTTCGAGGCCGGCCAGCGCCGCACGACCACCCGCCTGCTCGACGGCGAGTACCCCAAGGTCACCTCGATCTTCCCCACCACGGTCGACACCGAGTCGGTCATCAAGACCGCCGAGCTCGTCGAGGCCGTCAAGCGCGTGGCGCTGGTCGCCGAGCGCAACACCCCGGTGCGGCTGCGGTTCACCGACGGCCAGGTCGCGATCGAGGCCGGCACCGGTGACGACGCGCAGGCGTCCGAGGCGGTCGAGGCCAGCCTGACCGGTCCCGAGATGGAGATCGCGTTCAACCCGCAGTTCCTGCTCGACGGCCTGGGCGCGGTCGGCACCGAGTACTCCCGGCTGTCGTTCACCCAGCCCTCGCGGCCTGCGGTGCTGTCCGGCCAGGACAAGGAGGACGGCGAGGCCGACACCTCCTACCGCTACGTCCTCATGCCCGTTCGCTTCGCGAGCTGACCGCACCCGGGCGTAGCCTGAGCACGCGACCGCGGGCTCGTCTGCCGCGCCGCGCGCCGCATCCACGTCGTCTGCACCTCAGCGCAGCCGGCCTCGACACAGAAGGGCACCTCTCATGCAGCTCGGTCTGATCGGTCTCGGGAAGATGGGCGGCAACATGCGCGAGCGCCTGCGCCGCGCGGGTCACGAGGTGGTCGGCTTCGACCGCAACCCCGAGGTCTCCGACGTCAAGAGCATGGCGGCCCTGGTCAAGGCGCTCGACGCCCCCCGCACGGTGTGGGTCATGGTGCCCTCGGGTGGACCCACGCGTGAGACGGTCGAGAAGCTCGCCGACCTGCTCGACAAGGGCGACATGGTCATCGACGGTGGCAACAGCCGCTTCACCGACGACTTCGAGAACGAGAAGCTCCTCAAGACCAAGGGCATCGGCTACCTCGACTGCGGCGTCTCCGGCGGCATCTGGGGCCTCGAGAACGGCTACGGCCTGATGGTCGGAGGCTCCGCGGCCAACGTCAAGAAGGCCATGCCGATCTTCGACGCGCTGCGTCCCGAGGGTCCCCGCGACGAGGGCTTCGTCCACGCCGGCAAGGTCGGCGCGGGCCACTACGCCAAGATGGTGCACAACGGCATCGAGTACGGCCTGATGGCTGCGTATGCCGAGGGCTACGAGCTGCTCGAGGCCAAGGACATCGTCACCGACGTCCCCGGCGCCTTCAAGGCGTGGACCCGCGGCACGGTCGTGCGGTCCTGGCTGCTCGACCTGCTCGTGGACGCGCTCGACAAGAACCCCCACCTCGACGACGTGTCGGGCTACACCGTCGACTCGGGCGAGGGCCGCTGGACCGTCGAGGAGGCCATCGCCAACTCGGTGCCCATGCCGGTCATCTCCGCCTCGCTGTTCGCGCGCTTCGCGTCCCGCCAGAAGGAGTCGCCGACCATGCAGGCCGTCGCGGCGCTGCGCGGTGGCTTCGGTGGCCACCAGGTCATGACCGTGGCCGAGGGCGAGGAGCTGCGCAACCAGGGCGCGCCCAAGCACGAGAAGCAGGTCGAGGCCAAGGTCGAGCCCAAGGAGCAGCCCCCCGGCCCGCGCAAGGCGGCGGCCAAGGGCCGCAAGGCCGCGGCCGCGGGTCCGTCCTCCGGCACGGGTGCGACCGGCGGGTCGGGTCGCAAGCGCGCGGCGCGCTGACCCCCGACCGGTCCTGATCGGGGGCCCGTGCACGTCCGTCACCTGTCCGTCGCCGACTTCCGCAGCTACGCCGCCGCCGAGCTGCCGCTCGAACCCGGCATCACCACGCTGGTCGGGCTGAACGGCCAGGGCAAGACCAACCTGGTCGAGGCGATCCACTACCTGGCCACGCTGTCGAGCCACCGGGTCGCCACCGACCAGCCGCTGGTGCGGTTCGGCGCCGACCAGGCGGTGGTCCGTGGCGCGGTGGTGCGCGAGGGCCGCGAGACCCTCGTCGAGCTCGAGCTCAACCCGGGCCGCGCCAACCGCGCGCGGCTCGGGCGCTCGCCGGTCACCCGGCCGCGCGAGGTGCTCGGCACGCTGCGCACGGTGCTGTTCGCGCCCGAGGACCTGGCCCTGGTCAAGGGCGACCCGTCCGAGCGACGGCGGTTCGTCGACGACCTGCTGGTCTCGCGGCAGCCGCGCTGGGCCGGCGTGCGCGGTGACTACGACAAGATCCTGCGCCAGCGCAACGCCCTGCTGAAGTCCGCCCAGCCGGTGCTGCGCCGGGGTGCCCGCCATCGTCCGCGGCCGCAGGACGAGCCGGTCGACGACGCGCGCGCCTCGGCGCTGCACACCCTCGAGGTGTGGAACGACCACCTCGCCACCGTCGGGTCCCAGCTGCTCTATGCCCGGCTGCGGCTGTTGCGCGACCTCGGCCCCTATCTCACCAAGGCGTACGACGAGGTCAGCGCCGGCCAGTCCGACGCGCGGCTCTCCTACCGCAGCTCGCTGCGCGAGGAGGCGGCCGAGCGGATCGCCGCTGGGCGAGGTGCCCGAGGCCGGCCGAGCTGCGCGAGGAGCTGCTGGCCACCCTGGCCGAGGTGCGCGAGCGCGAGATCGAGCGCGGCGTGTCGCTGGTCGGGCCGCATCGCGACGACCTCGTGCTCTCCCTCGGCGAGCTGCCCGCCAAGGGCTATGCCAGCCACGGCGAGAGCTGGTCGTTCGCGCTGGGACTCAAGCTCGCGGCATACCAGCTGCTGCGCCACGACCTCGGCGACGACCCCGTGCTCCTGCTGGACGACGTGTTCGCCGAGCTCGACACCGGCCGCCGCGAGCGGCTCGCCGCGATGGTGGCCGACTGCGAGCAGGTGATCATCACCGCCGCGGTGGACGCGGACGTGCCCGCGTCGCTGCGCGGCCAGTCGTATGCCGTGTCGCTGGGTGAGGTGGTGCGCCGTGAGTGACGACCCGACCGACGTACCGGGTGACGCAGGGCCGACCGGTGGCGAACGGACTGCCCGGCGGGGACGAAGCGCCGTCGAGGACGCCGCGACCGCCGCCCTGCTACGTGCCCGCGCCGCCGCTCGCGACAAGGGGCTGCGGCCCGGGCTGAAGCCGATGCGGGCCCGGCGACCGGGCGTGCCGAGCCGACCGCCTCCCGGGACGGCCGCGACCCCGAGCTGCTCGGTGACCAGATGGACCGGCTGCTGTCCGACCGCGGGTGGAAGGTCGACGTCGCCGTCGGCTCGGTCATGGGGCGCTGGCCGGACATCGTCGGCGCGGAGGTGGCCCAGCACTGCACCCCGGTGACGTTCGAGCTCGGCGTGCTGACCGTGCGGGCCGACTCGACCGCCTGGATGGTCCAGCTGCAGCTGCTCGAGTCCTCGATCATGGGCCGGCTCGAGGGCGAGGTGGGCAAGGGCACGGTCTCGGCCCTCAAGGTCGTCGGACCCAGCGCCCCCTCGTGGTCCAGAGGGCCGCGCCGCAGCCTGGGCCCGGGCCCGCGCGACACCTACGGGTGAGGACGGCTCGGGTCGCGGCGGCTCGGGGTGACGCTGTCGGTGGTCCGGCGCAGACTGGTCTGATCGCCGGAGTGCGACAGGACTGAGAGGCTCGGGACTCCCATGGATATGGCCGCGAAGAAGACCGGTGTCGTCCGCTGCAGCATCGTCCCGCCCTACCTGCTCGAGGCCCTGGCCCAGCAGCCCGACGACCACGTCGCCGCAGCTCGCCCGGCACTCGCTCGACCACGACCACCACCTGCGGCAGCTGCGCACGGCCACCCCACCACGCACGTTCTCGACCTCCGACCACCCGGTGGCGCACCAGGCGGGTGCCCCGGCGCCCCACGTCGACGACGGTCACACCCCGCAGCGCACCATCGCCGACGCGCACGGCAAGGAGACGACACCGGGCACCACGGTGCGCCGCGAGGGGCAGCGCGCGACCGGCGACCCCGCGGCCGACGAGGCCTATGACGGGTTCGGCCAGACCTGGTCGCTCTACCACGACGTCTTCGGCCGGGACTCCCTCGACAACCGCGGTCTGCCGCTGCTCGGCACCGTGCACTACGGCACCGACTACGACAACGCCTTCTGGGACGGCACCCAGATGGTCTTCGGCGACGGGGACGGCCGGGTCTTCACCCGGTTCACCATCGCGGTCGACGTCATCGGCCACGAGCTGACCCATGGCGTCACCGAGTTCACCGCCGCGCTCACCTACCAGGGGCAGTCCGGCGCCCTCAACGAGTCGCTGTCCGACGTCTTCGGCTCGATGGTCAAGCAGCGCGCGCTGGGGCAGACCGCGGCAGCAGGCCGACTGGCTGATCGGGGCCGGGCTGTTCCTCCCGTCGGTCCACGGCGTCGCGCTGCGCTCGATGAAGGCGCCCGGCACGGCCTACGACGACCCCCAGCTCGGCAAGGACCCCCAGCCGGCCACCATGGCCGGCTACGTCCAGACCACCGACGACAACGGCGGGGTCCACCTCAACTCCGGCATCCCCAACCACGCCTTCCAGCTCGCGGCGACGGCCATCGGCGGCTACGCCTGGGAGGGCGCCGGCCAGGTCTGGTACGACGTGCTGACCGGTGGCCAGCTGCCCCAGGACTGCGACTTCGCCACGTTCGCGGCCGCGACCGTGGCCGCCGCCGAGCAGCGGTATGCCGCCGGCTCACCGCAGGCGCAGGCCGTGCGGGATGCCTGGACCCAGGTGGGAGTGAGCCTGACCGTCCGGCTCTGCTGGGGGCGCGTCGGGCGTCCGGCGGGGGCGCGCCGGGCTCTGCCGGGGGTGGGCGGCCGGCGCCGGGCCCCGGAGCGAGCCCCGCCGTCCTGCTCGTGCGTCGCACCGGCGGGCTCGCCGGGCTGCGCCAGGAGCGCACGGTGGCTCTGGACGACCTGCCCGGCGCCGACGCCGACCACTGGCGCGAGCTGCTGCACGAGGGGGTGCTCGACCGGCTGGCCGCCGAGCCCGAGCCGCGAGCCGTCCCCGACTCCTACGTCTACACCGTGGCCTATCCCCCGGACGGTGACGAGGTCGCGGTGCCCGAGCACGGCATACCGGAGGCGGTGCGGACCCTCTTCCAGCGGACGCTGGAGGCCTGACCGGCTCGGCCCGGGCCGGCGAGGTGAGGATCGTCAGGAAGGCCAGAATCGGGCGCTGAAGGGGCGGTCCACGTACCGGGGACCGTCTGGGGGCATTTTTTTCGGTCCCATGTGCGCTCCTGGGCCTCCTGACGCGGCTCCTGACACCCCCGACAGGTAGACTGTGAGGTGAATTCGCGGCCAGCTGGTCTCCAGTCTGGTCGCGTTCCATGAGCAGGGTGCACCGTGGCCGAGGCGTGACCGATCTGTCGCACAGATCCGTCCGGGCGGCTGGTGTGCCAGCAGACAAGGAGCACTGTGTCCGAGGCCGACCTCACGCCAGATGAGAACCTGCCCACCGACGGTCCGACCGAGCACCTGACGGCCGCCGAGGCCGAGGCGGCCCGTGAGGCGGCCGAGGCCGAGCTCGCGGGAGTGCCGGCCGGGTCGGACTACGACGCCAGCGCGATCACCGTGCTCGAGGGGCTCGAGGCGGTCCGCAAGCGCCCCGGCATGTACATCGGCTCGACCGGTGAGCGCGGCCTGCACCACCTGGTCTGGGAGATCGTCGACAACTCCGTCGACGAGGCGCTCGCCGGCTACGCCGACACCATCGACGTCACGCTGCTGGCCGACGGCGGCGTCCGGGTCGCCGACAACGGCCGCGGCATCCCCACCGACATCCACCCGGCCGAGGGCAGGTCGGCCGTCGAGCTCGTGCTGACCCAGCTGCACGCCGGCGGCAAGTTCGGCGGCGGCGGCTACAAGGTGTCCGGTGGCCTGCACGGCGTCGGCTCCTCGGTCGTCAACGCCCTGTCCGTCACGGCTCGACGTCGAGGTCCACCAGAAGGGCCACGCGTTCCGCATGTCCTTCGACCACGGCGTGCCGGTCGAGGCCCTGGAGAAGCAGGAGGCGTCGGACCGCACCGGCACCACCATCACCTACTGGCCGAACGCCGAGATCTTCGAGACGACGAACCATGACTTCGAGACGATCCGGGCGCGGTTCCAGCAGATGGCGTTCCTCAACAAGGGCCTGACCATCAACCTGGTCGACGAGCGCCAGCCCGAGAGCGCCGAGGACGCGGCCGAGACGGTCGACGCGACCGAGCAGAAGCCTCGCCAGATCTCCTACCGCTACGAGAACGGCCTGGTCGACTACGTCACCCACCTGGTGTCGTCCAAGAAGTCCGAGCCGGTGCACGCCGAGATCATCTCGATCGAGTCCGAGGACACCGAGCGCCAGCTGTCGCTCGAGCTGGCGATGCAGTGGACCACCGCGTACTCCGAGTCGGTCCACACCTACGCCAACACCATCAACACCCACGAGGGCGGCACCCACGAGGAGGGCTTCCGCGCGGCGATGACCAAGCTCATCAACGACTTCGCCCGCAAGCAGAACCTCCTCAAGGACAAGGACGACAACCTCACCGGCGACGACATCCGCGAGGGCCTGACCGCGGTGGTGTCGGTCAAGCTCGGCGAGCCGCAGTTCGAGGGCCAGACCAAGACCAAGCTCGGCAACTCCGAGGTCAAGGGCTTCGTCCAGCGCGCGATGACCGACGAGTTCGGCCACTGGCTCGAGGCGCACCCGGCGAGGGCAAGGACATCGTCCGCAAGTCGATCCAGGCGGCGGCGGCCCGCATGGCCGCCCGCAAGGCGCGCGAGGCCACCCGGCGCAAGGGCCTGCTGGAGTCCGGCGGCCTGCCCGGCAAGCTGCGCGACTGCCAGAGCAAGGACCCCTCGATCTCCGAGGTGTTCATCGTCGAGGGTGACTCGGCCGGCGGCTCGGCCGTGCGCGGTCGCAACCCGCACAACCAGGCGATCCTGCCGATCCGCGGCAAGATCCTCAACGTCGAGAAGGCCCGCATCGACAAGGTGCTCGCCAACAACGAGGTCCAGGCGCTGATCTCGGCGTTCGGCACCGGCATCGGCGAGGACTTCGACAAGACCAAGGCGCGCTACCACAAGATCGTGCTCATGGCCGACGCCGACGTCGACGGCCTGCACATCCGCACCCTGCTGCTGACGCTGCTGTTCCGGTTCATGCGCCCGCTCATCGAGGAGGGCTACGTCTACCTCGCGCAGCCGCCGCTCTACCGCCTCAAGTGGAGCAACCACGCCCACGAGTTCGCCTACTCCGACCGTGAGCGCGACGCGATGGTGGCGGCCGGCCTGTCCCAGGGCTGGCGCCTGCCCAAGGACGCCGGCATCCAGCGCTACAAGGGTCTGGGCGAGATGGACTACCAGGAGCTGTGGGAGACCACGATGGACCCCGACCACCGGGTGCTCCTGCAGGTCACGCTCGACGACGCGGCCGCCGCCGACGAGATCTTCGCGATCCTCATGGGTGAGGACGTCGAGAGCCGCCGCGGGTTCATCCAGCGCAACGCGCGCGACGTCCGGTTCTTGGACATCTGAGCCTCGACATGCCGAGCCGTCTGCCGCTGGCGGTTTCACGTGGAACCACGCCTCGCGGCATACCGGCGAACTTTGCGAACTGTATGAGGGACAAGGGAATTCATGACTGAGACACCGCCCATCGACTACGACCGCACCGAGGCGGTCGACCTCAACACCGAGATGCAGCGCAGCTACATCGACTACGCGATGACGGTCATCGTGAGCCGCGCGCTGCCCGATGTGAGGGACGGTCTCAAGCCGGTGCACCGTCGCGTGGTCTACGCGATGTTCGACGGCGGCTACCGCCCCGACCGCGGCTACAACAAGTGCTCGCGCGTCGTCGGCGAGGTCATGGGTCAGTACCACCCGCACGGTGACTCCTCGATCTACGACGCCCTGGTGCGCCTCGTCCAGGACTGGTCGATGCGCTACCCGCTGGTCGACGGGCAGGGCAACTTCGGCTCGCCCGGTGACGACCCGGCCGCCGCGCCGCGGTACACCGAGTGCCGGATGGCGCCGCTGGCCCTGGAGATGGTGCGCGACATCGACCAGGACACGGTCGACTTCCGCGACAACTACGACGGCAAGACCCAGGAGCCGGTCGTCCTGCCGAGCCGGTTCCCCAACCTGCTCGTCAACGGCTCGTCGGGCATCGCCGTCGGCATGGCCACGAACATCCCGCCGCACAACCTGCGCGAGGTCGCCGACGCGGCGCAGTGGGTGCTGGCCAACCCCGAGGCCACCCGCGAGGAGACCCTCGACGCCGTGCTGGCCCGCATCCAGGGCCCCGACTTCCCCACCGGCGCGCTCATCCTCGGCCGCAAGGGCATCGAGGACGCCTACCGCACCGGCCGCGGGTCGGTCATCATGCGCGCGGTCGTCGAGGTCGAGGAGATCCAGGGCCGGCAGTGCCTGGTGGTCACCGAGCTCCCGTACCAGGTCAACCCCGACACGCTCGCCCAGAAGATCGCCGAGCTGACCAAGGAGGGTCGCCTGTCGGGCATCGCCGACATCCGCGACGAGACCTCCGGCCGCACCGGCCAGCGCCTGGTCATCGTGCTCAAGCGCGACGCCGTCGCCAAGGTCGTGCTCAACAACCTCTACAAGCACACCCAGCTGCAGACCAACTTCGGCGCGAACATGCTGGCGCTGGTCGACGGCGTGCCGCGCACCCTGCCGGTCGACGCCTTCATCCGGCACTGGGTCGAGCACCAGATCGAGGTCATCGTCCGGCGCACGCAGTTCCGCCTGCGCAAGGCCGAGGCCGACATCCACATCCTGCGCGGCTACCTCAAGGCGCTCGACGCGCTCGACGAGGTCATCGCCCTGATCCGGCGCTCGCCGACCGTCGAGGAGGCCCGCGACGGCCTGATCCGGCTGCTCGAGATCGACGAGATCCAGGCGCGCGCGATCCTCGACATGCAGCTGCGCCGCCTGGCTGCCCTCGAGCGCCAGAAGATCATCGACGACCACGACCGGCTCCAGGCGCTGATCCTCGACCTGCAGGACATCCTCGGCAAGCCCGAGCGGCAGCGCACGATCGTCTCCGACGAGCTGGGCGAGATCGTCGCCAAGTACGGCGACGACCGGCGCACCCGGATCGAGTTCTTCGACGGCGACATGTCGATGGAGGACCTCATCCCCGAGGAGGACGTGGTCGTCACCATCACCCGGGGCGGCTACGCCAAGCGCACCCGGGTCGACGCCTACCGCTCGCAGGGGCGCGGCGGCAAGGGCGTGCGTGGTGCCCAGCTGCGCGGTGACGACATGGTGGAGCACTTCTTCACCACGACGTCCCACCACTGGCTGCTGTTCTTCACCAACCTCGGGCGGGTCTACCGGGCCAAGGCGTACGAGCTGCCGGACTCCGGGCGCGACGCCAAGGGTCAGCACGTCGCCAACCTGCTCGCGTTCCAGCCCGACGAGAAGATCGCCCAGGTGCTCGACGCGCGCGACTACGCCGAGCAGCCCTACCTCGTGCTGGCCACCAAGAACGGCCTGGTCAAGAAGACGCGGCTCGAGGACTACGACTCCCCCCGCAGCGGTGGCCTCATCGCGATCAACCTCAAGGACGGCGACGAGCTGGTGGCCGCGGACCTCGCGTCGGCGACCGACGACCTGCTCCTGGTGTCCCGGAAGGCGATGTCGGTGCGCTTCCACGCCACCGACGAGCAGCTGCGGCCGATGGGCCGGGCGACCAGCGGCGTCACCGGCATGCGGTTCCGTGACAGCGACTCGCTGCTGTCGCTCTCGGTGATCCACGAGGGCGAGGACCCCGACGTGTTCGTGGTGTTCGAGAACGGCATGGCCAAGCGCTCCCCCGCCTCCGACTGGAACGCCAAGGGCCGAGGCGGCCTCGGCGTGGCCGTCGCCAAGATCACCGAGCGCAACGGTGACCTGGTGGGCGCCCTGACGGTGGACGAGGACGACGAGGTCCTGGTCATCATGGGCAAGGGCAACATCGTCCGTATGCCGGTGGCGCCGGTCACCCGGCGCGGCCGGAACACCCAGGGCATGAAGTTCGCCAACCCCGGTCCGGGTGACTCGGTCGTCGCCCTGGCCCGGAACCCCGAGCGGGCGGCTGACGAGGCTGCCGGCGAGGTCGTTGACGCGGGTGAGGCGGGAGTGGCGCCCGACGTCTCCGGCGAGGGTGTCTGACGCCCGCGGCGGCGTGGTCGATGGCGACTCCGGGGCCCTCGATGCCGTAACGTCGTCCGAGAACGAACAGGTCGCGGACGGTGGCACCCAGGTCGCCGACGAACCCGATGGCGACGCCAGTGGAGGTACCGAGTGAGCACGGCAGGCCAGACGAGCACCTCGTCCCGTCCCTCGGGCGGTCAGCAGCCGGGAGCGACCGGCAGCTCGGCGGTCCCCCGCTCGGCAGCGGGCGGCCCGACCCGGCCGACCGGGTCTGCGGCGGGCGTGGCCCGTGCTCGCCGGGTCAAGCTCACGGTCTCGCGCGTCGACCCGTGGTCGGCCATGAAGATGTCGTTCCTGATCTCCGTGGCGCTCGGCATCGCCGGCGTCGTCATGGTCGCCGTGCTGTGGATGATCCTGTCCGGGATGGGCGTGTTCTCGCAGGTCAACAAGCTCGTCGGCACGATCTTCAACGACCCGCAGAACCCGTTCAACATCATGGACTTCGTCGGGTTCGGCCGGGTGCTGTCCCTGTCGATCGTCATCGGCGTCATCGACGTCATCCTGATGACGGCGCTCGCGACGCTCGGGGCCTTCCTCTACAACATCTGCTCCGCCCTGGTCGGCGGCCTGCAGCTCACCCTGACCGACGACTGACGCCGGGCGCTCGCTCGCGGGCGGCGCCTCTCCCCTCTCGCGGCAGCAAGCTCTGCTAGCGCAGGTTGCTGCCGGCGGCATACGTTGCAACGTGTCCTGGCGTGCAGGAACGTCTGCTGAGGCACGGCGTCCCGGGTCTGTTTGGGCCGTTTTGGAGGTGGGTCTTGCGGTGCTGTAACCTCGTGCCTCGCGCCACCCACCGTGGCGCAGCGGAGATTGGGCTCACGGGCCTATAGCTCAGACGGTTAGAGCGCTTCCCTGATAAGGAAGAGGCCACAGGTTCAAGTCCTGTTAGGCCCACCAATCCCGATCCCCGCGCCCCTGTGGGAGGGAAGGCGGACGGCATGAAGAAGATCCTGATCCTGATCGCCACCGCGATCGGCGCGGCGGCAGTCCAGAGGAAGCTCAAGGCTCAGCAGGCCGAGAAGCACCTCTGGTCCGAGGCGACCGACTCCCCCTCGTAGGAGCACCACCCCGGTTCGGGGGCCATGGCGCAATTGGTAGCGCACCTGCTTTGCAAGCAGGGGGTTAGGGGTTCGAGTCCCCTTGGCTCCACCACAGGTCACGGCAGGCCCTTCCGGCATTCGGAGGGCCTCTTTCGCGCCCGGATTCCAGCATGCGGGCCTGCTCGGCGCCTCACACCGTCCGGAGAACTCATCCCACGACGCTGGCCACCGCGAAGTCGGCCATCGGCATCGGGGTTCGCAGCCGCCAGGTGATGGCGATGGGCCGCTCGCCCCGGTGCTCGACGTAGTCCGCCTCGCCAAGGAAGAGGTACGGGGCCCCTGTGCCGAAGGCCGATACCTTCTGTGGCCGCGTGAACAGGAGAACGTGACTGCCCGTTGCCCGGTGGTTGAGGTAGCGCTGACCGGTCTTCGAGGCGACGGTCGTTCCGGACTGCGACTCCCAGTGGAAGAGGTCTGGGCTAATCGCGTAGTCCTCGTACATCGTCGTGGGCGAGTACTCGGCCTCGGACTTGTGAAGGGTCACGAGGAAAGCGTCGGTTCTCGCCTCGGGGACGTAGAGGACGCCCTCGCGGAAGCTGTTCGGCTTTCGACCATCGATCGAGACGTAGTCCAGCGCGGCAACGATCTCCTCTCTGGTGTAGCGGGCGTGCACCCGCAGTGGTCGCATCCCCAACTCGCCGGTCAGGCGGGACGTGACCCGCTCGGCCTGCCCCAGCGCGAGTCCGATGACCGCCCTCAGGTCTTCCCGTACGGCTGGCTCACGGTGGAGTGCGTCAAGGGCATCGTTGTAGGAACTGAAGCCGCCGCCGCCAGGCCATAGGGAGAAGATCAGCATCCGTCCGAACCCCTGGAGAATGGGGTCCGCGAGGTCGTAGCGTGGGAGCGTCGTCTCCGAGCCAGGTCAGGTACGCAGCAGCGCGTTCGGGGTCGTCGACATGGCACAGCGCTCGGACTCGCTTGAGGAGGTCCGCCTCGAGCGGTCCCTCGGCTGGGACAACAAGACCAGCCTCGCGGCGAAGCCGTGCCCAGGATCGGTCGCCACGGACCACGTCGGCCAGCTCAACTCCTGTATCAGCGAGGAAGGTCCCGAGGTCCTCCGTCGGGTGAGCACGCAACTCCGACGTGAGGCTGGGCCAACGCTTGATGACCTGGCTCCTGATGTTGTCCAGGACCAGCCGCTGACTCTGTCGGTCGAGGACGATTTGGGTCCCTGCAGGAACGAACGGAAATCCATGCTCGATGTCCCGTTCGAGCTGGGCACGAGTGCTCCCGGTCATTGCCCGGAATCGTTGGTCGAAGCGGAACTCTTTGCGGTGGTGCCCGACGAAGTCCAGGGCCGTGAGGACTGCTTTGTCGCGAGCGCGCCGCAGGCCTCGGCCCAGTTGCTGGAGGAAGACCGTCGAGCTTTCCGTCGGTCGCAAGAAGAGCACCGTGTTGATGGCCGGCACGTCGACACCCTCGTTGAACACGTCGACGGTGAACAGCACTTGGACGGCACCACTTCTCAGATCGTCGACGGCCCCCTCGCGATCGCCGGAGGTGGTGTCGCCGAGCACTGTGGCTGCCTTGATCCCTGCATCGTTGAATACCCGGGTCATGTACCGCGCGTGGTCACGAGAGACGCAGAACGCCAGTGCCTTCATGGCGGTCAGATCGCCCACCTTGTCTCGAACCGCCTTGAGGATGATTCGGGCGCGAGCATCATTGCCGGTGAATAGGCTGGACAGCTCAGCCGGGTCATACGCCCCGGCCCTCCAGTCCACCCGGGTCATGTCCATACCGTCAGCGATGGCGAAGTAATGGAACGGTGTCAGCAGATCCGCTTTGAGCGCGTCCCAGAGCCGCAGTTCGGCGGCGGTGCGACCATCGAAGAAGGAGCGGACGTCGAGGCCATCCCCGCGTTCCGGGGTCGCGGTGAGCCCGAGCAACTCATGAGGCTCCAGATGGTTGAGGATCCGCCGATAGGTGGTCGCCTCAGCGTGATGGAACTCGTCTATGACGACTACGCGGTAGGCGTCAGGACGGATGTTGGTAATGCCATAGGCCGACAGGGACTGCACGGAGGCGAAGACGTGCTCCCACCGCTCCGGTCGATGTCCATCCACGTACAGCTCACCGAAGTTGGCGTCGCTCAATACCTCTCGGTACGTGCGCAGCGACTGCTGCAGGATTTCGCGGCGGTGCGCGATGAACAGCAAGCTAGGGAGGGTGGGGGCGTCGGCAGCCAGACGACGGTAGTCGAGCGCGGCGATGACCGTCTTGCCGGTGCCGGTCGCAGCGACGAGCAGATTGTCGTGCCGCTCGTGGACCACGCGTTCCACTTCGAGCTGGTCGAGCATCTCCTGTTGATAGGGGTACGGGCGAACCTCAAGCCCCGAGAGGGTCAGCGTGACCCGGTCGTGGACTCGCCTGCCGGCCGCCTCGGCTAGCGCATCGTCCAGACGATCTCGATCCACATCGGGGTCATAGGCCTCGAAGGTGGCGTCGTTCCAGTAGCTGTCGAAGGTGGCCAGGAACTTCTGAAGGAGGGCCGGCGTGGACACGGCGGACAACCGCACGTTCCACTCCACTCCATCAAGCATCGCTGCCCGGGAGAGGTTGCTCGAACCCACGTAGGCCGTATCGAATCCCGTGTTCCGCCGGAAGAGCCACGCTTTCGCGTGCAGGCGAGTTCGCTGCGCGTCGTATTGGACCTTCACCTGCGCTCCGAAATCCCGCACGAGCCGATCGAGTGCGGCGCGTTCTGTGGCGCCCATGTACGTGGTGGTGATGACGCGCAAGGGCACGCCACGCTCCCGGAGCATTTCCAGGCGGTCCTCGAAGAGTCGCAGGCCGTACCACTTGACGAAGGCCATGATCACGTCGGCGCTGTCCGTGCTCGCCAATTCAGCCCGGATCTCGTGCCCAACCCCCGGTTCGCCGGGCGCGTTAGTGAGAAGTGCGGCATCCGACAGCGGCGTGGACGGACGGTCCCCTGCCATTCGGGCTGGCCGACCAGGAGTTGCAGGCGCGACCACAGCGAGCAGTTGTCGAGTTGCCGAGAGTGAGTCCTGTTCGGCCCCGAGGCTCTCGACGAGCTGGTTGACCAAGGCGAGCCTCCGCTCAGGGGACCTCTCCCCGCGCAGGGCCCGCAGCGTGACATCCCGAACGTGCCTGGCGAGAACCTCCGGCTCGTCTGCCTCATCGACCACTGCTCGGTAGATTTCGGGCTCGGGGAGCCCCGCAATCCTCTGCTCCAGAGCCCGGGTGATCAGGGTTTCATACAGCCCTTCGAGCAGGCTCTCCCCTCCGTTGGTCACCTTGGCAGCTTGCCAGGGCGTGGCGAAGAGTGCCGCCAAATCGGTCAAGTGTCACGACAACATCAGGGGACAAACGGACGGGAGGCCGGGGCGTGATGCCCCGGCCTCCCGTCGTCAGTCAGTAAGCGACGGGACGAGCCCGCCACCAGAGAGGAACCCTTACCGGCGAGACCGGCCAGACTGCCGGACCACACCAGGCAGAACCTGCGTGCCCTCGGTCTGAACCGCCGTCAGCTGGTTCGGGTCGAGCCCCAGCAGGGCGAGGATCGTCGGGGCCACCTGGGTGGTCTCCACCGGCTGGGACTGGGCGCCGGTCGGCATACCGGGTCCACTGACCACCATCAGGACGTGACGGTCGCCCGCGTTCATGCCTCCGTGCTCGGCCAGCTTGGTGGGCTTGGCGTAGACGACGCCCTCCTGGACCTTGCCGAAGACGTCCGGGTAGTGGCCGTTGTCGACCGGGACCCCGAAGAAGTTCGCCGCGTCGGCGCCGGCCCAGATCTGCGCGAGGCCGGAGTGCTGCACGGTGACGGGGTTCTTGTCGACGTCATACCCCTGCGCGGTGTGGTCCCACAGGTAGGCCTTGACGAAGTCACCAGCCGCCTGCGACGTGTCGGACAGGTACGACTGCCACAGGTCGTCGTTGGTGCCGGCGACGATGAGCTTGGCGTTGTCCGGGTGCGTCTGCTGCCAGGCGGCGTTGATCGCGCTGACGATCGGACCGTCCTGCACGGTGACCAGCTTGCTCGGGTCCTGGGGCGACTGGCCGTGCTTGGCCGTGACGATGATCGTCGTCGAGCCGGCCAGGCCCTTCTTGTGGATCTCCGAGACCATCCGGCCGAGCTGAGCGTCGGCGTAGTCGAGGGCGCTCGAGAGCACCGGCCCCGGCACGAGCTTGCCGTTGACGAGCTGGTACCCACCGGGCTGCGGCGCGCTGGTGGTGTAGTTGCCGTTCTTGTCCGGGCCGATCAGCGTCGTCGGGGTCGAGCGGATCTTCTGCGCGACCGAGACAGTCTGGAAGTTCATGCCGAAGATCGCGGGCGTGCCGACCTTGGACGTGCCGGAGTGGTCACGACCGTCGATCTCGTTGAGGATCGCCTTGACCTTGTAGCCGTCGTACTGCTTGGTGGCGGCGTCGATGTGCGCCCAGTCGTCGTCCTGCGGGTAGGGGACGCCGTTCGGCTCGACGGCCTGCGAGTCGATCTCCGGACCGAAGAAGTCGTCGATGCTCTTGCCGTTCGAGCCCGGGCCGTTGAACGACATGTAGACCGCGTGCTTGTCCGACCAGGCAGTGCGCAGCCCGGCCTTGTGGATGACCTGGAAGATGCTGTTGTCGCCCAGGTAGTCCCACGGCGTGATGCTCTTGCAGCTCGCCGGGTCGACCGGGAAGGTCGAGGGGTTGAAGGACGAGGCGTCGTTCTTCAGGTTCATGATCGCGGCCGGGTTCTTGTCGACACCGTTCGGGAACGTCGAGCCGTTCTCGTCGAACGACGGGAAGGTGCCGTTCGCCGGGTCGATGAAGTCGTTGACGTTGGCCAGCGCGTCGTCGGGCGAGTCATAGATGACGTCGCCGCCGGTGGCCGGCTGACCCGGGGTGCAGGCCGCGCCGGGCTGGTTGGTCTTGTGGTTGTACTCGACGTCGTAGTAGACGCCGGTCGACTTGGGGTTGCCGCCCGTCATCAGCGCGGTGCCACCGGGGTCGGAGTCCGAGGGGTTCGAGGACGCGGCGTTGGTGAACTGCAGGCCGTGGTGGGTCAGCTTGGCCAGAGTCGAGCTCGGGTGCTTCGCGACATACCAAGCAAGGTCGCTCTGGTGCATGCCGTCGATCGAGATCAGCAGCACGTGCTTGTTCTTGGCGGCCGCGGGGCGGCCGGCTCGGCGCGACCGGTCTGAGCGCCGGCAGGCAGGGCCGCAAGCGCGCAGAGCGCTGCGGCGGACACCGCGGCAAGTCCGATCGCTGCCGGACGGGAGTACTTCGACATGGGGCTCTCCATCGATTTGGGTATGGCGCGTCCTCGCACAGGGCTGAGCGTCGCCCATGCGTGTGCGCCCCAGGGGAGAGTGAGGCGAAGCCCAGATGTCCAGTCGCCGTCCGTTAGGTGAAGCCCGTATCGCGGTCGGACGTGATCAAGAGGTCCGCGAGCACGGGATATTCCAATGCTGAATATCTGCTTGACCTATACGACGCAGACCTTGTCACCTACAGCGACGACTACTACTTCCCGGTCAAGGGGGGAGGAACCGCCCATGTCCACACCTTTGGGACCGTCGTCGCCTCGAGCTCCTGAGGCCATTGATGTGGCAGCCCGTGCTGTCTCGCAATCCCTGACGTCCCTGACGGGCCGTTCGATCACCTTCCGCGCCTCGCGGCCGGGTTCAGGGGCTCCCCAGCAGTACGCCGTCGATTTCGACGCCTCGGGCCAGCAACTGAGCGTGTTCGCCTTTGACGAGTCCGTTCCCGAGGCCGCGATGGCCATGCTGAACTCCCTGACCGATCTGCTGTCCGAGCGATGGTGGGGCACAGCGATTCCGCCGTGTCCGGGTCACTCACACCCACTGCGTCCCGTCTGCGATGACCAAGGCGTGGTGACGTGGGAGTGCCCGCGCGACGGGCGAACCGTGGCTCAGTTGTGGCCGATCGTCGCGGACTAGGGCGCGCGCACCCTTAGCCTCGACCTCTACCGAAGGACCCCGAGGGCCGTTGGCATGAGGCGGCTTAGCTCGTCGGCACTCTGCCCCGCAAGCCCCTGCAGGGCGACCATCTGTTGGTCGCCGTTGAACGCGACCACCAGGTGATGGCGACCGGTCAAGGCGGCCTGTTGGATCGACCCGTTGGCGCGCGCCTGCACGGTGGCGGCACAGTGTGTGTAGTTGGTTCCGATAGGTCTGGGTCATGGTGCCGCTCGGGGAGGCATCCAAGACCACCTCACGCAGCACCGGCCGCCCGTCGACCTCCAAAAACGCCTGCCTCATCACCCGGACGCCCTGCCGGAATAGCTCCTGGTTGCTAGAGGCCGGCGACGTTGTCCACGGGAACTCGTCGGGGTCGCAGCTCGTCAGCTGGACCACGCCCGTAGACGGCGGACCGCACGCCGGTGAGGTCAGCGCGACCGCAGAGACGGACCTCCCGACAGCCGATCCGCGCGGTGCCGAGATGACGGTGGCATCAATGAGACCGCTGCCAACGGGGATGTCCGTCCCGCATGTCGACGAGCTCGCGACCGGGCTGCTTGGAGGTAGAGGCGCGGGGGCAGCACGTGTGCACCCCGCAAGGGCGACGGCGCACCCCAAGCCTGCGACCCCGATGACCACTCTGCGCTCCATGACCTCGCGCCTCTCAGTTGGCGACGCTGTAGTTGTCGGCAAGCCAGGCAGTGCCGTACGTGGTTGCCTGCGCGCAGTTCGAATAGGTGTGGACCTTCTTGACGCTGTACGTGCGCTTCAGGATGCCATCCCGATACGTGACCGTCGTGTGGGCTGGAGCCGTAACGGTGAACGTGGTGCTCCTGGTGTAACTAGCCGTGACTGCGACAGATACGCCGAACTTCGCATGGACCTCTGCGACGACAGTGCTCACGGTGGCTCCCACCTCTGCTGACACCGTTGAACCAAGACTCTGATTGCTGGAGTGCGTGTAGGCCTTGCTGAGCGTTCCCCCGGAGTTGTTGACCAGCGTGCCCGAATCAGAGGCGTACCACACGGAACTCGTTTGGGTGTACGACCGGACGTCGTACGGCTCGCAGTAGATGGAGTCAGACGACGCAAAGACCGCTGATGCAGGCAGCAATGCGAAGAACGTCGCGGCACAAATGGAAGCAATGCTTCTCTTGAACATTTCAATCCCCTTGGCTCAGGCCCCCGTAGAGGCAGCATGGCGCGAGCTCACTCAGGGGGTCCCACAACGGAGGCCTCTGTAGGGCTTCTAGACAGAATCCGGACCAGTGGATGACAGACTGCGGAGGTCTGGATGAGCAACTGCAGACCAAAAACCGGTCGAGCCGGACTAGGGGACTGGAGGGCTGTGCAGGGGCTACCGGTCCAGCACGAGGAAGCCGGGGAACCGGCCACTGCCCACGATCCACCGCGCTGGCCCTTTCGCCAGGGTCACCGCCTCTTCGGTGCTGATGATGCGGGGGTTGGTGGCAGCGTGCTCGCCGCCCTTCCACGTCAGCGTCGCGCCGCCGGCGGCCATGACGTTCTGCGCCCAGTTCGTCCGGATCCCCCACGGCAGCCCGATCATGAAGATGTCGTTCGAGCGCGTCGGGATCAGGGCGATGGGCACGGCATACGCCTTGCCCGACTTGCGGCCCACATGGTGCACGATGGCCCACAACGGGAGCCATCGCCGGCCCGCCACCAGCGTCGCGAGCGGTTCGACGGCCTTCGCCAGCCATCGGGGTGGTCCGGAGCGTGTCTTCCTGGTGTCGGTCACCACTCCAGCATCGCTCAATTCATCGTGCGATGAAACCCCTCGCGGCCCTCAACACGAACAGACAAGCCCGAGGTATGCCGGTGCTGACGGCACCGGCTCCTCCGCCCTCAGGCCCGGCGGCGCCGGCAGTGGTCGTCGAGGCTCGCGCACGCCTGCGGAACCGTCGTCCCCATCCCCAGGCGCGAGGAAGTAGCCGACCAGCGCACGCCTCCGCCCGCGACGGTGCTTGAACACCGCATACCTGCATCCCGGCCCGAACGAACCCCCGGCGGCACCCATCGCCGCACGGGCACGGACCAGCGCCTCGGACGCGGACGAGGCGTCCACATGCAACCGGCAGTTGCGCCGGGACCCCTCCGCGTCCTGCAGGACGACATCGAACCTCGCCATCTGCCCAGAGTGCGCTCGCGACGCCCACTGCACAAGGGGGTCAGGTCGCCCGAATGTCGCAGATGTCCGATCGAGGTTGACTCTGCGGAGCGTGAGCTATTCGAGTTTTGAATATCTCCTTGCGGACTGCATGCGGCGGTGCCATATCGTCATTCCTAGTCGGGAATGCTTTGGGGGATTGAGGTCTCCCGGCGAACTCGACGCGCAGGGGAGAATGCGATGTATCGATCGAGGGGGCGTTTGCGTGGGCGGTTTCGGGCGCTCGCGGTGGGGGCCGTCGCAGTGGTCGCCGTCCTGATTTCGGCGACCGACGCCGCGGCATATAACGGGGCTGGGGCTGCAGCCTACGCAGAAAGGTACGTGAACGCTCCCAACCCCAGCTTCATGTACTTCGGGTCGGACTGCACAAACTTCGTCTCGCAGGCGATGTACCTGGGTGGGGGACACCACTTCGTCGGGTCGCCGTACGCGGCCTTGTACAGCAACCGTGCCCAGTGGTGGGTATGGGGCGACGGCTCAGGCCGAACGACTTCATGGTCAGTTGCAGACGACCTGCATTATTTCCTACAAGTGAATAGCCCGGGCGGCGTGCATATGGGCGAACAGTTCGGGGGCGCAGCCAACTACCCCTATTCCCCAGCCGGCGTCGTCAAAGGCGATATCATCTTCTACGACTTCAACGTGTACAAATCGTCGGCGTATACCCACGCGACAATCCAAGTGGGCATCGGCAGTGACTATCAGGGACACGGCTACGGGAACATCGTTGACGAACACACTTCCCCCAGGAAGCACGCCATCTGGAACCTGATTCCCTACAACAGCCAATGGCAAACCACATCCATATCCGAGTGGCATATTCCGAGCAACGCCTAAGCGGGGGATACCATGAAACTCAGGACAGCTATTGTCGTTACCGCATCCGGGATCGTGCTGGCCGCCGGCGCCGGCCTGGCGCACGCCTTCAACCCGCCACTCATGACTGCCGGTGATGCCGCCGCCGCACGCGCTAGCTTCGAGGACGCGATGAGCCTGAGGCAAAGGGTGACCGGCGTGAACGTGCCAGCCGGACAGTCGGCCAGTGCGCCGCAACTGGCAGCGATGATGACCGACGGCACCGCGCAGTTGAGCCACCGCTTCAAGGGCGCCGAGCTAACCGGACAGCTCAGGGCGCTCAAACAAGCGCATGACATGAACGCATCGCGCACCTTCAGGTCCGCCGGCGGGTCTGCAGACCACTTCGTGTACCGGACTGTCAACCCCGTCGACGCGACTCACGTTTCACTTGCGGGCAGCTACGTCGCCCACTCAAAGGTATTCATTCCCGATCGAACAGGCGCGCTCGTGGAGGCCGACCCCTCGAACGTCCTTAACTTCACCGCTGAGATGGAGAAGGACGCGACGACTGGACTGTGGATGGTCGGGTCGTTCACGTGGGAGTTCGGGCCCGGGAGCGAGCCCTAGGCCCGGAGGCGCTCGCCGCCCGAGTCGAGGTGAACACGCAGGGATTTCCGGGCGTGTTCACCTCGACCCAGCGGCAAGACAGCGGCAGCGGGCGGGACGCCTCAGGCGATGCGGATCCGGGGCGGCCCGGCCACGGTGTGACCCGATGACCGGCGCTCCCGGCACCTCACCCACCACGAGCAGCCCGCCACTGGTCTGCGCATCGGCGAGCATCAGCAGCGTCGTCCTCGCTCACCGACGTGTCGAGGTGCGGGCGCACCCACTCGAGGTTGCGGCGGGTGCCCCCGCTGACATACCCGTCGCGCAGCGCCCCGGCAGCCCCCTCGAGCACCGGCACCGCGGCGGCGTCGAGCACAGCCCCGACCCCCGACCCGCGCAGCATCGAGAACAGGTGCCCCAACAGCCCGAACCCCGTGACGTCCGTCGCCGCCTCGACCCCAGCGGCCAGAGCAGCCGCGCTCGCCGCCGCGTTGAGCGTCGTCATCGACGCGACCGCCTGGGGAAAGACCTCGCCGGTCGCCTTGTGCCGGTTGTTGAGCATCCCCACCCCGATCGGCTTGGTCAGGCTCAGCGGCAGCCCGGCGACCGCCGCGTCGTTGCGCAGCAACCGGTCGGGGTCCGCCACCCCCGTGACCGCCATGCCGTACTTGGGCTCCGGGTCGTCGATGCTGTGACCTCCCGCCACGGGGCACCCGGCCTCCTCGCGCGACGGCCAGACCCCCGCGCAGCACCTCGCGCAGCAGCTCCAGCGGCAGCACCGAGCGCGGCCAGCCGACGAGGTTGATCGCCAGCACCGGGCGCCCACCCATGGCATAGACGTCGGACAGGGCGTTCGCGGCCACGATCCGCCCGAAGTCGTACGCGTCGTCGACCACCGGCGTGAAGAAGTCCGCGGTGCTGATCACCGCGACCCCGTCCGGCGACCCGCACCACCGCCCCGTCGTCCCCGGTGTCCAGCCCGACGACCAGGTCACCCGCGCGCCTGCCCTCCCAGATCCCGAACCACCTCCTCGAGCTCCCCCGGCGGGAGCTTGCAGGCACAGCCGCCGCCCGCGGCGTACTGGGTCAGCCGCACGGGCGTGCTCAGCGTGGTCATGGTGCCTACGCTAGCCTCGCCACCGGAGGCGTACAGGCGCCTGGTGGCCCTCCCGGTCTTCAAAACCGGTGCAGCCGAGTAGCTCGGCTGGGCGGGTTCGATTCCCGTCCGCCTCCGCCACTCGACAGGAGGCCGTATGCCGCAGGCCCGCACCCCAACGACGCCCGTCGGCTGGTCCCCCGCACCGACAGCGTGCTCGCGGATCCCGCTGTGGTTCAGGCGATCTCGCGGCTGGGACGGGAAACCGTGCTGGCCGCCGTCCGGCCGCTCAGGAGCGGGTCCGCGACGGCGAGCTTGCCCCGGACGACGTCGTCGCCGCCACCCTGGACAGCCTGCCCGCAACGGGCGACCACCCTGACCCCGGTCCTCAACGCCACCGGTGTCGTCATCCACACCAACCTCGGTCGTGCCGCCCTGTCGGACGCAGCGGTGGAGGCCATCCGGGCCGCGGCCGGCAGCGTCGACGTCGAGCTCGACCTCGCGACCGGCAAGCGCTCGCGCCGAGGTCGCGGCACGACCGCAGCGATCCTCGACGCCCTGCCCGAGGCCGAGGCCGCCCTCGTCGTCAACAACGGCGCCGCCGCCCTGGTCCTGGCGACCACCGCGCTCGCCGCCGGCCGCGAGGTCGTCGTCAGCCGCGGCGAGATGGTCGAGATCGGCGACGGGTTCCGGCTGCCTGACCTCATCGCCAGCACCGGCGCCCGTCTGCGCGAGATCGGCACCACGAACCGCACGACGCTGGCCGACTACGAGGCGGCAGTGGGACCCGAGACCGGCTGCATCCTCAAGGTGCACCCCAGCAACTTCCGCGTCGAGGGCTTCACCTCGGCCGTGCCCGTCGAGGCGCTCGCCACCCTGGGCCCCCCGGTGGTGCACGACATCGGCAGCGGTCTCCTGCGACCGCACCGGCTGCTCCCCGACGAGCCGGACGCCGCGACCTCGCTGGCCGACGGTGCCGCCATCGTCACCTGCAGCGGTGACAAGCTCCTCGGCGGCCCTCAGGCCGGCCTCGTCCTCGGGAGGTCCGACACCGTCGAACGCCTCCGCCGGCACCCGCTCGCCCGCGCTCTGCGCGCCGACAAGACCACCCTGGCCGCGCTCGAGGCCACCCTGCGCGGTCCGCGGCCACCGGTGTGGGACGCGCTCGAGGCCGACCCCGACGAGCTGCGCCGGCGCTGCGATGCCGTGGTCGCCTCGCTCCCGCCGCACCTCGATGCCCGGACCGTCCCCGCTGACGGTGTCGTCGGCGGCGGCGGCGCCCCGGGCCTGGTCCTGCCCAGGTGGGCGGTGTCCCTGCCCGAGTCGTATGCCGCGTCGCTACGGTCCCAGCCGCAGCCCGTCCTCGCCCGCGTCGAGAAGGGGCGGTGCCTGGTCGACCTGCGCTGTATCGCCGAGCGCGACGACGCGGTGGTGGTGGCGGCGATCGTGGCCGTCGCGCCTGCAGCGCCCTGACCCGACAGGGCTCAGGCCGTGATCGTGCCGTGCTCGAACTGGCAGGTGAGCTGGCCGTCGCGTGTGGCCGTCGTGTCGGTCACGGGATAGCCATACGTGCCGTCCGCTCCGCCGGCGGCCTTCCAGGCTGTGAGCACCGCCCCGTAGACCAGCCGTGCTGGCCCGGTCCCCAGCGCCCACAGCTCGCCGCCCTGGAACGTCTGGCTCGCCCCTCGGGACTCGGACCATCGGGCGGTGACCGGGTACTTCAGGAAGCCCGACGTCCCGCCGTTCGCTCGACCACCCGGTGTACATGACGCCCGCCACGGACACGGTCGGTGTGCTGGTCGTACCGGCGATGGCGCCGTGCTCGAACTTCTGGATCCACGTGCCGGTTCCGGTCGAGTACTGGGCGCCCGTGGGATAGCCGAGCGGGCCCGCCTCGCGGCCGTTCTGGACCCAGACCGTCGACGATGGGTGCGTACACCGCCACGGCGTGGGTGGTCGGGGTGCTCGCCGTGATGAACCCGCCCTGGAACTGCTGATGCCAGCCGCGTCTGTCAGGGTTGGCCTGACCCGCGACGCGATCGGGTAGCCCAGGGGTCCGGCCTCGCGGCCGTTCGCCTTCCACACGGTCCAGGACGGCTCGTAGACGGGCACGCGCGACGGTCGGCTGACGCGCCGGCCAGAGCGCCGCCCTGGAACAGCTGGATCCAGCCGCCCGGCCCGGGTGCCCGGCGCCGGACGCGTTGATCGGGTAGCCCAACGGTCCCCTCATGCCGCCGGAGGCCGACCACGCCTGCATGGCGACCGTCCCGACCGGCTGGGCCCCGGTGGCGCGGGTCCAGTAGATGTCGCCGTGCTGGTAGGGGACGAACACCCCGCCGGCGGCGTCGCCGACCTGGTGCACCGGTCCGGTGGACGCCCGCAGGAACGACGCCTGGTCGCCCATCCCCATGTACCGCTGCTCGATCGGCCCCCAGCGCGGGCAGGCACGGCGCGCTGTGCTCGCTGGTGCGGTTGTCGACCAGGCTCGTGGTCGTGCAGTTGGTCCACTTGTACGGCGGCGACGCAGCTCACGACCCGGCACTGGACGCCGCCGCTGCACCTCACCTGGGTGTTGCACTGGCCGTAGCGGAACGCGTTGCAGCACACCCGTCGCTGGTCGCAGGTCGCCGTCGACCCCGAGCCGCACGAGCAGCTCCAGCAGCCCGAGCTGCACAGGTTCGAGGTGCCGCACCCCGTCGTGCACCTGGAGCAGGACGCGTTGCAGTCCACGATGTAGCGGTAGCCGGCGCCGCACCAGGACGAGTCCGCGGCCTTCCACCAGCCGGCGGCGAAGCTGCCCGGCGGGCAGGCGTTGACGCCCGTTGTTGATGGTGCAGCAGAACACCGTCCAGCCCGACGAGGCGAGGTTGCCCGGCCCGCAGATCGTCGCGTAGGCGCTCACCGGCCGCAGCGCGTACTCCTTGGGCTTGGTCGCGAGCGCGGCCGCCGCGACCGTGGCCCCCACCAGCACGTTGCGTCGCGAGACGGGCCGGAACCTGCGCGAGAGGGCGCCGACGATCCCGGCCAGCCCGCCCGGTCCGGCGTTGAGGTCCTCGAGTGTGCTCACGGTCGGCCTCCCTGCCGGGTCAAGGTGTCACGGTCGGTGATGGCACAGCGTGCGCACCAGGGCTGCGGCCCGCGGCACCGAGGCCATCCGCCGGGCGTGGCTGCCCAGCACGGTGAACAGGCAGAAGGCGCGACCGCCGGAGCTGAAGAAGTGTTGCGCGGCGCTCATCCCGGGCAGCGGCCGCTGCATGGCGTTCGGAGCGAACTGCGAGGGCGCCAGCTTGGGCATGCCCTGTCTCTCGAACAGGCCTTGGTCGGCCACCTCGGGGCCGTAGTCGACGAGGGCGACGAAGACGTCGTCCGGCCCGAGCAGGTCGACGGCGCCGGTGCCGAAGTCGCCCCGATCCGGTCGGCAGGGGACGGGTGCAGGCATGCAGGACGGGCCGGGTGACGTCTTCCAGCGGCGCCACCACCGATGGCCGCATCGTGCCCGGCGCCGGGGGCAACGCGCCCGGTCGCCGGGTCACCGCGACATACCAGCCCCGCGGGGGGTTGGCCGTCAGGCCGTAGTGTCTGCGACATGGCTCAGCTCCCAACCGCGGCGGCGCCCAGCACGACCGCCGCAAGTCCGAGGGCCAGCCTAGCCACGACGCGCATGGAACCGGCCCATCTCTCGATCCTGCCGAACACGGCGCGCAGCTGGTTCCGGTCCCGGACGCGCGACCATGAGCAGCGACGGCAGGGCGCGGACCAGTCCGAAGGTGCCGCCGATGGCCAGCCCGGCACCCACCTGACCACTCAGTGCCGCGAGCAGCACCACGGCATACGTCGTGGTGCTCGTGATGATGGTGACCAGGCCGAACCCCAGCTGCGCCCCGAAGCCCAGGCCATAGACCCACCCCCGGTATGCCGTCAGCCACTGCTCGTCGACCTGCCGGCGCCACGAGGGCACCGACGGGGCGCCCCGGAGGTCGAGGACGAGTCCGACGAGGAACAGCACGGCGAGCACGGCCAGCGACCATCGCGACGTCCGCACCGACGTCGGCACGACCTGGCCGACCAGTCCGGCCAGGCCGCCCAGGGCGAGTCCGCCGACCAGCGAACCCAGCAGGTATGCCGTGGTGGTCACCCACCATCGGGAGTTGCGAGCCCGCTCGCCGAGCGGGCTGATGCTCGAGAGCATCGACTCGCCTCAAGGTGACCACGTCGCACGCAGCGCGGCGACCACGGCCATGGGCAGCCCGAGCTCGAGAGCAACGGCGACGGACATCGGGTCACCGGCACTCAGTGCCGTGCTCGTGAGGGTGCAGGTCGGCGTGGTCGTGGTGGTGGTCGTGGTCGTGGTCGTGGTCGTGGTCGGTGAGCTCGGTCGCCCGAGTCCGGGGCCTCGTACAGGCTGGGGTGACCCGGTCCGATCCCGGCCGCGAGCAGCTCGGCGTCCATGCGGGGCAGCGCATCGCGCTCGCCGCGGCCCAGGTCCTCACCCACGAGCCGGCCGGGACCCGTGCGGCCTGCGGCGGCCCTGGCCTCCTCGCTGTCGGAGACGCCCTGAGCCATCAGGTCGCGGACCTGCGCCCAGGTCGTGGCCGAGCCCTCGCCCGTCACCTGACCGTTCTCGACGTAGACGAAGTACGGCGACCCCGGGATGTCGTAGTCGGCCCATGCCGCCGAGGACTGCACGACCTCGCGACCGCCGGCCAGCGACCGCAGGCTCGTGATCGACTCCTCCTCGGGACCCTTGGCGACGATGTGCAGCTCCCCCTGCCCGGGGACCGACACCGTGCCGCGGAACTCCTCCCAGAACGTCTGGCACACGCTGCACCCACTGGTGAGGAACGCCAGCAGCGTCCGCGAGCCAGGCGCCGTCACCGCCAGGTGTCGCTCGGCCCGGTCGAGGTCCGTGCCGATGATGTCGTGGGCGCGGGTCGAGTCCTTGCGCGTCGCCGGGACGACCCCGGACTCCAGCTCGACGGGGACCGGGCCGGGGCCGCCGGAGCCTGACGACCCGCCGCCCGTGGTCGCCGTGGTGACGCCGGTGCCGGCCTCCTTCTCCAGCTCGAGGCCGGCGCCGAGCTCGTGCAGCGCCTTGAGGATCAGGGCGTGGCTGCGCAGCAGACCCAGGACCAGGAGTCCGAGCAGGAGGATGGCGACACCCTCGGCGACGACGGCAGCGAGCATGGTCAGCCCTTCGTGGTGGTGCGGACGGCGGCGGGCGTGATGGTGGGCAGGACGGCCATGACCTGCCAGGCGAGGAAGGCGACCAGCGCCGCGAGCCCGGCGGTCGCGGCGAGGTCGCCGACGGGCGCGGACCACGCCGAGGCGGGTGGGGCTGCCGCGACGGCGGCCGCGGCCAGAGCGGCGGCCGCAGTGAGCGCGGCGTGGGTACGCGTCGCCGGGGTGTCAGGCTTGCCGAAGCACCCGCAGGAGCCGAGGATGCCGCCGCGTCGCAGCACCCGCACGACGAAAGCGGTGAAGAGCAGGTATGCCGCGGCGACCAGGGCGGCGCTCAGCCGCGACGGCGCGACCAGCGGCCCAGAGGCCGACCGTCACCTCGACGAGGGCGAAGGCGCGCACGAGCGGCCGGCTCCCCGGCAGACCGGACTGGCGTAGGGCCCGCACCAGAGGCAGCGGGTCGGACAGCTTCGGCACCCCCGCCACGACGAGCAGGCCCGCCGCGGCGAGGTACGGTCCGGCAGCCAGGTCCCACATACCGGGTCACGGTACCCCTGGATCAGCCGGCCGTCCTGTCGCGCCGGGCCTCGTCGGCTCAGCGTGTCGGTCAGGCGTCGGTGGAGGTGCCGCCCAGGTCGTCCTTGGCCGTCGTCCGCGGCGTCGGCGACGTCCTCGGCGGTGTCCTTGGTGACGTCGGCGGCGTGCTTGCCCACCGAGGCCGCCTGGTTCTTCGCGGCGTCGGCGGCGTTGCCGGCCTTCTCCTTGGCCGCGTCGGCGATCGAGGTCACCGTCGAGTCACGGCCGACAGCCGGTGCGGTGTAGGGGTCCTCCAGCGGAGTCGCCCACGGGTCCTCGCGAGGGGAGGACCGGCGGAAGGCCGCGAAGGCAGCGGCAGCGGCCGCCGCGAGGCCGAGCAGCAGGAAGAGCTTGCCCTTGCGGCGCTTGGCGACACGCTCACCCTTGAGCACGGCGAGTGCCTCGGGGGCGCGCTCGGCGGTGTCGGAAGCCGTGGCCTTCGCGGCGGCCGAGGCTGCTGCGACAGCGGCGATCGCCTCGGCGACCTTGGGGAGCAGGCTGTCCACGATCGTGTCGCGGGCCGTGTCGATCTTGGGGGCCAGGCCCTCGACGGCGCCCTGGAGCTTGGGGGCGGCGACCTCGATGCCGTGGTCGACGTGGGGCTTGGCCCACTCGCGCGCCGCCTCGACGTGCGGCTGGCTCCAGTCCCTGGCCGTCGACGCGGCGACGGTGGCGCGCTCCAGTGCGACCTCGGCGGCCGGGACCGACCCGCTCCTTGAGTGAGGCGGCGTGCTCGGCGGCGTTGCGAGCCGTGGCGGTCAGTGTGTCTGCGGCCTGCTCAGATGTGGTCTTGGTGCGGAACACCATGCCTCCTGGGACTGTGTGGCGAACTGTCTGCGGACGTGGTTTCGGGACCCATCCTGCCTTGTTTCCGCTGGTGGGCAAGCCCGTGGGGGTGTGTTCTGCCTCGCCGCTGCTCGCCGCCGAGGCCGCTCGTGGAAGGATGACCAGCATGGACGTCACCCTCAAGACCAACCACGGCGACATCAACGTCACGCTGTTTCCCGACCACGCCCCCAAGACCGTCAAGAACTTCGTCGGCCTGGCCAAGGGCGAGCAGGAGTACCGCGACGACGCCGGTCGCAGCAACCCCACGCCGTTCTTCGACGGCCTGATCTTCCACCGGATCATCCCCGGCTTCATGATCCAGGGCGGCTGCCCGCTCGGCCAGGGCATCGGCGGCCCGGGCTACACCTTCGACGACGAGATCAGCCCCGACAAGGACTTCACCAAGCCCTACATGCTCGCCATGGCCAACGCCGGCAAGCGCATGGGCAAGGGCACCAACGGCTCGCAGTTCTTCATCACCGTCGGCGACACCAGCTGGCTGCAGGGCAAGCACACGATCTTCGGCGAGGTCGCCGACGCCCCGAGCCGCGAGGTCGTCGACGAGATCGCCGCCGTGCCCACCGGTGCCAACGACAAGCCGGTCGAGGACGTCGTCATCGAGTCCGTCGTCGTCCACGACTGACCCGATCGCACCTCTGCGCGCATGAGTGAGCCCCCGGCATACGCCGCGCCGCAGGCCCCACCGGTCTGCCCGCGGCACCCGGACCGGGTCTCCTACGTCCGCTGCCAGCGCTGCGGCCGGCCGGTCTGCCCAGAGTGCCAGCGGCCGGCCGCCGTCGGCGTGCAGTGCGTCGACTGCGTCCGGGAGCAGGCGCGCACCGTGCGCGTCGACCCGCACCGTGTTCGGCGGGTCGGTGACCGGCACCCCGGTCGTGTCGACGGCGATCGTCGCGCTGTGCGTCGTGGTGTTCGTGCTCCAGCAGGTGCTGCCGGGGTTCACCGACCAGATCGTGTTCGACCCCGGTGCCGCGCGGGCGCAGCCCTGGCGGTTCCTCACCGCGGCCTTCGCGCACGCGAGCATCACCCACATCCTGTTCAACATGATCGCGCTGTGGGCGGTGGGGGCCCAGTACCTCGAGCGCCTGCTCGGCGCTGCCCGGTATGCCGCGGTCTACCTCGTCAGCGCGCTGGGCGGCTCGGTGGTCTACATGCTGTTCAGCAGCCCGCCGCCATCCCCTACGCCCCGCCGGACCAGCAGTTCTGGGGTCTCGCCACGGTGGGGGCCTCGGGCGCGGTGTTCGGGTTGTTCGGCGCCCTGCTCGTGCTCAACCGCCACCTGGGCCGGTCCTCGGCGGGCATGTACGCGACGATCGCGATCAACGCGGTGATCGGTTTCGTCGTGCCCAACATCGCCTGGCAGGCGCACCTCGGCGGCCTGCTCACCGGCGCCGCGGTCGCCGCGGTCATCGCGTGGAGCAGCTCCGCCATCGCGCCGCCGCTGGCAGTGGCCGGGCGTCGGCGCTGGTGGTGGTCGTCCTGGTCGTGCTCGCGGTCGTCAAGTACGCAGCCACGGCGACCGTCGGGTACTGACCGCAGCCGCGGTCATCCCAAAGACGTAGGAACCTACGCCTTCTGCACGGTGCCCAGCTCATCCACCTGACGTATTACACGCCTGTGATTCTGTCCCCAGGTGTGCACAACTCTGTGGACAACCGTCAGCGCCAGCGGGTCGTCATGCCGAAGCCGGCCAGCATCAGGCCGAAGCCGATGACGAGGTTCCACCGGCCCAGGGACTCGACCGGGTACCGCTCGCTGGTGATGTAGAAGACGACGACCCAGAGCAGGCCGACGACCATCAGCGCCGACCATGACCGGCACGAACCACGGGGGGTTGCCGAGCTTCGGCTTCGCCGGCTTCGGCGGCGGGGTGTAGACCCGCTTGTCGCGGCCCTTGGACTCGGGCACGGAGGTCTCCTTGCAGTCGGACGGCGTTCAACCCGCCGAGACGTGTGGCATAGCGTAGTGCCATGGCAGACCAGCGGCTGACCTGGCTGACCCGCCAGCCCACGCTCTGGTCGACCGTCGTCCCCCTGGTCGCCGTGGCGCCGGACTGCTGTTCGCGGTGAGCGCCGCCACCGCCAAGGGCACCGACCTGCGGTCCTCCACGCACCGACCTGCCGGGCTGATCCGCGAGGAGACGCGAGCCAACTCCCGCGCCGCCGAGCAGCTGCGCTCGCCTGCGCGCCGAGGTCGACTCGCTCTCCGCCCAGCAGGCCCCGGGCGACCGCCGCGTCGCCCAGCTCACCTCCGCCGCAGACGCGCTGGCGCTGGCGGCCGGCTCCGAGCCGGTGACCGGCCCTTCGGTGACCGTCACCCTGACCGATGCGAAGAACGTCCCGAGCGTGATGCCGCGTGACTTCACGGTGGACGACTACGTTGTGCATCAGCAGGACGTGCAAGCCGTGGTCAACGCCCTGTGGAGAGGTGGGGCGGAGGCAATGATGTTGATGGACCAGCGGGTGATCTCGACCAGTGCGGTGCGCTGCGTCGGCAACACCCTGATCCTGCAGGGCCGGGTCTACTCCCCGCCCTACGTCATCACGGCGATGGGTGACCCCGGCGCAGCTCCAGGCCTCGCTCAACAGCAGCCCCAACGTGACGATCTACCGGCAGTGGGTCGACGCGGTCGGCCTCGGCTACGACGTGGCGACCCACGCCCAGCAGACCTTCCCCGGCTTCGCCGGCTCCCTGCAGCTCCAGTACGCGAAGGCCGCTCGGTGAGGGCACTGCGCTGGGCGCTCGGGGATCCTCGGCGACCTGTTCGTCACGGCCGGCGTGCTGCTGCTGCTCTTCGTCGGCTGGCAGCTGTGGTGGACCGACGTCACCGCGAACCGCGTCCAGGCCGGCACCGTGCACACCCTCACCCAGCGAGTTCGACTCCGCCGGCCGCGCGCGGGCGAGCACGCCGACCCCGGTGGCGTTCGGCAAGGCGTTCGCGATCGTGCGCATCCCGCGCTTCGGCGCGGACTACGCCCGGCCGATGCTCGAGGGCACCAGCCACGACATCCTCCAGCAGGGCGTCGGCCACTACGTCGGCACCGCCGCTGCCGGGCGCGGTCGGCAACTTCGCCGTGGCCGGCCACCGGACGACCTACGGACGCCGTTCCACGACATCGACACGCTGGTCCCCGGTGACCTCATCGTCGTCGAGACCCGCGCGAGCTACAGCGTGTATGCCGTGAAGCGGCACGTCATCGTGGACGCCCACCGCGGTCGACGTCCTCGACCCGGTGCCGCAGCATCCCGGGGTGCGGCCGACGGCTGGCCTGGATGACCATGACCGCCTGCCACCCGAAGTACTCCGCGGCCCAGCGGTACGTGGTGTTCGCCCAGCTGGTCCACGTCTATCCCCACGCCGACGGGCTGCCGCCCGGGCACGCTGGCCGTCCCGAAGGGAGCACCATGATCTACGCCGCGCTCTGGCGGGCCCTGCCCGGACCCGTGCCCGGTCAAGATCCTGCTCTGCCTGGTCCTCGTCGCTGGCCGTCGGTCGCCTTCTGCTTCGTGTGGCTGTTCCCGCGGATCGCCCCGCTCATGCCGTTCAACGACAACACCGTCAGCCCGAGCGGCGCGGCCGCCGCACCCGGCATACCCGGGGGTGTCGGTCATGACCCGCATCCTCGTCGTCGACAACTACGACAGCTTCGTGTTCACCATCGTCGGCTACCTCCAGCAGCTGGGCGCCGACTGCGAGGTGGTGCGCAACGACGCGATCTCGACGGCTGACGGCGCCGAGTTCGACGGCGTGCTGCTCTCACCCGGGCCGGGCACCCCCGAGGAGGCCGGGGTCTCCATGGCGATGGTCGAGGCCTGCGCCGAGCGGGCCCAGCCGATGCTCGGGGTCTGCCTGGGCCATCAGGCGCTCGGCGTGGTCTTCGGCGCCACGGTCGGCCGCGCGCCCGAGCTGCTGCACGGCAAGACCTCGCTGGTCCTGCACGACGGGTCGGGCGTGCTGGCCGGGCTCGCCGATCGCCGTTCACCGCCACGCGGTACCACTCGCTGACGATCGAGCCGCCGACGATGCCGGACGACCTCGTGCGCGAACGGGCACACCAGGAGCGGCATCATCATGGCCGTGCGCCACCGGGACCTGCCCCTGCACGGTGTGCAGTTCCACCCCGAGAGCGTGCTCACCGAGGGCGGCCACCGCCTCCTGGCCAACTGGCTCGAGCTGTGCGGGCTGGCCGATGCGGTCGGGCGCTCGGCCGGCCTGAGCCCGCTCGTGCACGACGACGCCGGGCGTCGCCCGAGCGGTCGCTGCCGGCTGACGCCCCCGCCGAGCGGCAGCCCGGCCCTCAGGGCGTCAGCGTCGGGCGTCGGCGGGTGCGCGGTCGTGGTCGGTGAGGACGTCGCGGTCGAGGTGGTCGGCGGCGCCGAGGTCGTCGGCGGGGCCGTCGTCGTCACGGTCGTCGTCGGCGGCGCCGGCTGGGCCACCGTCAGCGTGATCGTGCTCCCGTAGGCGACCTTCTTGCCGCCTGGGACGCTCTGCTTGAGCACGGTGTCCTCGGTCTGGGTGCTCGTGACATAGGTCGTCTTGATCGTGAACCCGAGGTCGCTGAGCTGGGAGGCGGCGTCGCTGCGCAGCTTGCCGGTCACGTCGGGCACGCTCACCGAGCCCGGACGAGACGTTGAGGTTGACCGCCGAGCCCGACCGCGATCGTCTGGCCGCTGGCCGGGTCGGTCGAGACGATCTTGCCCTTGTCGACGTCGGAGTCGTCGACCTGGGTCGACGTGCCGATCTTGAGCCCCAGGCTGGTCAGCAGCGTCCTCGCCTCGTCGATGCTGTCGCCCTTGAGGTCGGGGACGGGCACGGTGTCCGGCCCGCTCGAGACGCTCAGCGTGACGGTCGAGCCGCGCGTCCACCTGCTCGCCGCCGGTCGGGCTCTGGTCCACGACCGTGCCCACGTCCTTGGGGCTGGCGACGTTCTGGGTCTCGGGGACCAGCCCCGACCGCTCGGATCTCGGCGCTGGCCGTCTCGACCGGCTTGTCGGTCACCGTCGGGACGGCGACCTTCGCGGCGGCGGCCGGGGGCTTGTCGAGCAGCGACCGCCCGGCCACGAACAGCAGCGCCAGGCAGGCCAGCACGCCGAGCACCAGCAGGAAGTAGCCCAGCCCGCGCCGCTTGCGTGGCTCGTCGTCCGGGTCGTGGCCGATCGCCGGCAGCGTGGCCGTGTTGCCGTGCTCGGGGAAGCGCGCAGGGCCCTGCCCGGCATACGGGTCCGAGGGGATGACCGTCGTCGTCGCGGCGCCGGCCAGGCCGGCCGAGGGCCATGGTCGCCTCGCTCGCGGCCATCGCGGTGCCTCGGGCGGCGTCGCTGATCGGAGCGCCCGAGCCGGGCGGCCTGGAGGTCGGCGCGGAAGGCGGTCGCGTCCTGGTAGCGGGCCTCGCGGTCCTTGGCCAGCGAGTGCAGGACCACGGCGTCGAGGGCCGGGCTGACGCGGGGGTTGAACGCGGACGGCCGCGGCGGCGCCTCGCCGACGTGCTGGTAGGCGATGGCGACCGGCGAGTCGCCCTTGAACGGCGGTCGCCCGGTCAGCAGCTCGAACAGCAGGCAGCCGGTGGAGTACAGGTCGGAGCGCGCGTCGACCGAGTGACCCTGGGCCTGCTCGGGCGAGAGGTACTGGGCCGTGCCGATGACGGCCTGGGTCTGGGTCATCGTGGCGTTGGCGTCGGCCACCGCGCGGGCGATGCCGAAGTCCATCACCTTGATCTCGCCGCGCGCGCCGATCATGACGTTGGCCGGCTTGATGTCGCGGTGCACGATGCCCATGCGGTGGCTGTAGGCGAGGGCGTCGAGGATGCCCTCGGTGATCCGGGCCGCCTCGCCCGGGTCGAGGGGAGAGCGCTCGTTGAGCAGCTCGCGCAGCGTGCGGCCCTCGACGTACTCCATGACGATGTAGGGGACGGGCTGGCTCGCGCCACCGGCCTGCAGCGCGTGGTCCTCGCCGGAGTCGTAGACGGCGACGATCGCCGCGTGGTTGAGGCCGGCGGCCGACTGCGCCTCGCGCCGGAAGCGGTTGAGGAACGAGGTGTCGCGCGCCAGGTCGGAGCGCAGCATCTTGATGGCGACCGGGCGCGAGAGCCGGGTGTCGTAGCCGAGGTGGACCTCGGCCATGCCGCCGCGACCGAGGAGCCGGCCCACCTCGTATCGGCCTCCGAGCAGGTTCGGTGGCGTGGTCACTTCTTCTTTCCCCCCTTGCCCTTGCCCGCGTGCGGAGCGGGGGCCGGCTGCGGTGAACGGTGCACGGTCGTACTGGCGCGCACGGTCGGGCTGGGCTCGGTGGGCGCCGTGGTCGTCGACGGTGTGCTCCTCGTCGTCGGTGGTGCGGTGGTCGCGCTGGGCGCAGGTGACACCGGGGTGGTCGCTGTACCCGTCGGTGGCTTCGTGCCGCCACCGCGACAGGCTGACGGCGAGGACGATCGCGAGGACGGCGAGCAGCCCGCCGGCAGGCAGCAGCCACCAGAACCCGCGACGCCGGGAGGTCTCGCCAGCGCCCGCTCCCGTGGCGCCGGCGCCAGGAGGCAGCGGGAGCACGGTGGTCCGGGCGCACCGGCGCCGAGGACCGGCACGGCGGCAGCGTCTCGGTGGACTGCGCGAAGGGAGCGGCAGCCGCAGCCGCGCCCAGACCCTCGAGGCCGCGGACCGGCGTCAGCGGGCCCAACGGCATACCGACCATGGTCGGCGAGCTCGCCCGCCGTGGCGGGGCGGTCCGCGGGATCCTTGGCCAGGGCCGCCATGAGGGCGCCGCGCAGCGGCTGGGGCACCGACTCCGGGAGCTCCGGGGCGGGCTGGTTGACGTGCGCGAGGGCGGTGGCGACGATCGACTCGCCGCTGGAACGGGCGCTGGCCGGTGAGCAGCTCGTGGCCGACGACACCCAGGGCGTAGACGTCGCTCGCCGCGGTGGCCGCCTCGCCCTGAGCCTGCTCGGGCGAGAGGTAGTGCGGGGTCCCGAGCACCTCGCCGGTGCGGGTCAGCCCGGAGCCGGCGGCCACCCGGGCGATGCCGAAGTCGGTGAGCTTCACCAGCCCGGCCGGGGTCAGCATGATGTTGGCGGGCTTGACGTCGCGGTGGACCACGCCCGCGGTGTGCGCGACCTGCAGGGCCAGAGCGGCCTGGCGCGATGATCGAGCGGACCTCCTCGGGCGGCAGGGCGCCGCGCTCGGCGACGACCTGGGCCAGCGACTGACCCTCGACCAGCTCCATGACGAGGTAGGGGCTGCTCGGCGTCGTCGCCGAAGTCGTAGACCGTCGCGATGTTGGGGTGGGACAGGGCCGCGCTGTTGCGGGCCTCGTCGCGGAACCGCGCCCGGAAGTCGCTCGCCCCGGCCGTGCCGCCCTCGGCGCCCGCCGCCCTGGACCACCTTGACGGCCACGAGCCGGCCGAGCAGCTCGTCGGTGGCGCGCCACACCTGGCCCATCCCACCCGTGGCGATGAGCTCGTCGAGCCGGTAGCGCTCGTTGAGCAGGACGCCCTCGGCGATCATCATGAGCCGAGCACCGCCTGCATGACGGCCTTGGCGATCGGCGCGGCGACCCGCCCACCGACGGCCTCGTTGCCCACGCTGCCGCCGTCCTCGACGACGACCGCGACGGCCACCTTGGGGTTGTCGGCGGGCGCGAAGCCCGGTGAACCAGGCGTGCGGCGCCAGGCCGACGCCGTGCTGGGCCGTGCCCGTCTTGCCGGCGACCGTGACGCCGTTGATCTGGGCCGCGGTGCCCGGTCCCGCTGCGGACGACGGCCTCCATCATGCGGGTCAGCGCGCTGGCCGTGTCGGCCGAGATCGCCTGCGAGAGCTGCTCCGGCTGCTGCTGGTCGATGACCTCGAGGTCGGAGGAGGTGACCCGCTTGACGAGGTAGGGGTTCATGACGACGCCGTGGTTGCCGATGGCCGCGGCGATCATGGCGACCTGCAGCGGAGTGACCCGCACGTCGTACTGGCCGATGGACGGACTGAGCGAGCTGCGGCTGGTTGACCTGGCTGGGGAAGCTGCTCGGGGTGACCGACATCGGCACGGTGAACCGGTCGCCGAAGCCGAACTTCGCGGCCTGGGACTGCAGCGCGTTGGCGCCCAGCTGCATGCCGAGCCAGCCGAAGGCGCTGTTGCAGGAGACCTCGAGCGCGTGGGTCAGCGAGGTCTTGTTGTTGGGCCCGCAGGGCTGGTGGTCGTCGGTCGGCAGCGTCGCGGTCGTCTGCGGCAGCGTCAGGGACGCCGGCCCGGGCAGCTGGCTCTGCTCGGTGAACTTGCCCGAGCCGAGGGCCGCGGCGGCCGTGACGAGCTTGAACGTCGACCCCGGCGGATAGAGGGTGCCGGCGATGGCGCGGTCGACCAGCGGGCGCGAAGCGGTCGGCGTTGAGCTGCTTCCAGGAGCGCACGACGGCTGCGGTGTCGTGGCTGCTCAGCAGGGAGGGGTCGTATGCCGGGTGGCTGACCAGGGCGAGGATCTCACCGGTCTGGGGGTTGAGGGCGACGACCGCGCCCCGCTGGCTGCCGAGCGCCTTGTCCGCCGCCGCCTGCGCGGCGGGGTTGATGGTCAGCTCGAGGCTGGCGCCGGTCGGCTGCTTGCCGGTGAGCATGTCGGTGACCCGGCGGTAGAACAGCTTGTCGGAGGACCCCGACAGCAGGGAGTTGTCCGCGCCCTCGAGCCCGCCGCCGGCGCCGTAGGTGAACGAGTAGTAGCCCGTCACGTGGGAGTACAGCAGCGCCCTGGGGGTAGGTCCGCTGCCACTTGAGCTCGTCCTTGGTGGCGACGGACTTCGCGATCGGGACGCCGCCGACGAGGATCTGGCCGCGCTCGCGGGCGTAGCTCGCCAGCAGGGTGCGACGGTTGTCGGGACGGTCCTGGAGCGATCGCGCCTGGACGAACTGGATGTACGTCGAGGAGACCAGCAGCGCGCAGAACAACAGCGCCACCACGACGGACAGCCGGCGGATCGGGGCGTTCATCGCACCGCCACCACTTCGGTCTTGGCCTCGGCGCTCGGCGACGGTCCGGACGGGACCTCGACGACCGGTCGGCGGGCGTGGTCGCTGATGCGCAGCAGGACGGCGACGAGGGTCCAGTTGGCCAGGAGCGAGGAGCCGCCGTAGGACAGGAACGGCATCGCGAGCCCGGTCAGGGGGATGACGCGGGTGACGCCGCCGACGATGACGAAGCACTGCAGCGCCACGGAGAACGAGAGCCCGGTGGCCAGGAGCTTGCCGAAGCCGTCTCGCACGCCCAGCGCCGTGCGCAGCCCGCGCTCGACGAGCAGCACGTAGAGCATGAGCAGGGCGAAGAGCCCGACGAGCCCGAGCTCCTCGCCGAAGCTCGGCACGATGAAGTCGGACTCCGCGAAGTAGGTCAGGTCCGGACGTCCCCGTCCCAGCCCGGTGCCGAGCAGCCCTCCGGCGGCCATGCCCATCAGCCCCTTGGCGAGCTGGTCGGACTGGCCGGGCGCGAAGGGGTTCAGCCACAGGTGCACGCGCGTCTGGACGTGGCTGAAGAGCAGGTATGCGACGTAGGAGCCGCCGCAGAACAGCACGAGTCCGATGGCGGTCCAGGACGTGCGCTCGGTGGCGACGTAGAGGACGGCGACGAACAGGCCGAACAGCAGCAGCGAGGTGCCCAGGTCGCTCTGGAAGACCAGGACGAGCAGGCTGGCGAGCCACGCGACGAGGATCGGGCCGAAGTCACGCCCCCGCGGCAGGGTGAGCCCGAGCACCTTGCGACCGGCCAGCGACAGCGCGTCGCGGGTCTGCACCAGGTAGCCGGCGAAGAACACCGCCAGGACGATCTTGGTGATCTCGCCGGGCTGGAACGTGAACGGCCCGAAGCCGATCCAGATGCGCGAGCCGTTCACGGTGCGGCCGATGCCGGGCACCAGCGGCAGGATCAGCAGACCGAACCCGACCACCGCCGCGGTGAAGGTGTAGCGGCGCAGGATCCGGTGGTCCCTGAGCACGACGAGCACGATGGCGGCGATGACGACCGCGACAGCGCTCCAGGTCAGCTGGCGCAACGCCAGGCTGTGACCCAGCGACCGGCCCTTGGCGATGTCGAGCCGGTGGATCATCACCAGGCCCAACCCGTTGAGCAGGGTGACGATCGGGAGCAGGAGGGGGTCGGCATACGACGCGCGCCAGCGCACCAGGACGTGGAACGCCAGCGAGATGGCGAGCAGTCCCGCGCGCCTGGGCGACCAGGCCCGGGGGGAACTCGCCCGAGACCGACAGTCCCACGCTGACGTAGGCCAGGACCACGATGGCGACGGCCAGCAGCAGCAACGCCAGCTCGACGTTGCGGCGGGTCCGAGGTCGGAAGCTCGAGATCGTGGTCATGTCGTCAGCGGGAGGTCGACGGCGCCGGGGCGCTGGTGCTGGGCGTCGTCGTGCTGGTCGGGGCTGGTCGTGCTGGTCGGGCTCGTCGTGGAGGTGGCCGGGCCTCCGTCGGTGCAGGCGTCGCCGGTGGCCTTGCGGACCGCGCAGACGCGAGGCCTCGACGCGGAGCTGGTCGACGAGGCTCTGGGCGTCCTGGAGGGTGTCCTTGGCCACCGTCGCCTCGACCTTGGCGCGGTAGAAGTCGGGCAGGTCGTCGACGACGACGTCGGTGGTGGTGCGCACGTGGGAGAGCCGCACCGGCCCGAGGTCCTGCGAGACGCCCTGGAAGATGGCGACCTTGCCGTCGTGGGCGCCGACGAAGTACTGGCGCTGGGACCAGTCGTAGGCGGCATAGAGACCGCCGCCGACGACGAGGAGCACGAGCAGCGCGACCGCTGCTCTCCGTAACCAGCGCAGGGGTCCTGAGGGGGGTCCCTCCTCGGCGAGGGTGACGTCGTCATCGTCGTCGCTGGCGCCGGCCGCCTCGCGCGAGAGCGCGGCGGCCTTGGCTGCCGGCGTCACGGGGATGGGGCGGGTGCCCGGCGGGTGCGCGCCGCCGCCGCGCCGACGATCTGGGGCTGGGAGGGCGTGTCGGCCGTGCGGCTGGTGTCGACGACGTCACCCACGACGATCGTCACGTTGTCGGGGGCGCCGGCCTTGAGGGCCAGCTCGACCAGGCGGTCGGCCGTGCGGCTCGGTGGCTCTCCCGCCGTGACGATCTCGGCGATGGTGTCGCCGGCGACGTAGTCGGTGAGACCGTCCGAGGCGATGAGGTAGCGGTCGCCGATGCGGGCCTCGCGGACCGTGACGTCGGGCTCGTCGTCGTCCTGGCCGGTGAGCACCCGGGTCACCAGCGAGCGCTGGGGGTGGCCCATCGCCTCGTCCTCGGTGATCCGGCCCTCGTCGACCAGGCTCTGCACGAACGAGTGGTCCTTGGTGATCTGGGTGAGCGTGCCCTCGCGGGCGAGGAACGCGCGCGAGTCGCCGATGTGGGCCAGGACGAGCTTGTTCTGGGACCGCAGGATCGCGATGAGCGTGGTGCCCATGCCGTGCAGGCTCGGGTCGGCCTTGACCATCTCGGCGATCTCGTCGTTCGCGGCGCTGATGCGCTGCAGGAGAGCCTTGCTCGCCTCGGCGCTGCCGAGGGCCTCGCCGTCGAGGTCGGCGAGCGCGCCGATCGCCACCGAGGAGGCGATGTCACCGCCGGCGTGCCCGCCCATGCCGTCCGCCATCGCGAGCAGGCGCGGGCCGGCATACCCGGAGTCTTGGTTCTCCGACCGGACCATGCCGACGTCGGAGCGAGCCGCGTAGCTGAAGGAGAGAGGCATCGTCAGCGCCTACCGCCGCAGCTCGATGACGGTCTTGCCGATGCGCAGCGTGCTGCCGGCCTCGACTCGGACGGGGCCGGTGAGGCGCTGGCTGCCCAGGAACGTGCCGTTCGTCGAGCCGAGGTCCTCGACGAACCAGGCGTCGTCGCGCTGGAAGATCCGCGCGTGGCGGCCGCTGGCGAAGTCGTCGTCCAGCACCAGGGCGCACTCGGGGTTGCGGCCGATCACGGTGCCGGACTCGCGCAGCGGGAGCGAGGTGCCGGTCAGGGGACCCTGGGTCACCACGAGCGACCGGGGCGCGCTCGAGCGCGGCTGGCGCTTGGCGGCGCGGGGCGGGGCCGTCGGCGCACTGACGGCCGCGGGGGTGCGGCGTGCGGGCGCGGGCTTGCGAGGCGTGCGGCTCACCACACGGGTGCCGTAGATGTCGCCACGGAGCACGCCCACCACGCTGAAGACGAAGATCCAGAGGAGGACGAGCAGCCCGAGCCGGATGATCGTGAGAGTGAGTTCACTCATGCGTGAGGCTCACCGCCGCCCGGCCCGGTAGACGACAGACGTCCGCCCCACCGTGATCCGGTCCCCGTCCGAAAGGCGCTGGCTGGTGATGCGCTCACTGTTGACGAACGTGCCGTTCGTCGAGCTCAGGTCGCGGATGCTGGCGACGAGGTGCGGGCCGTCGTTCGTCACGCGGATCTCGCTGTGCCGCCGGGAGATGCCGGGGTCGTCGAGGATGATGTCGGCGGTGTCGTCGCGGCCGAGCACGGTCAGCGCGCCCATCAGCGGGTAGCGCTCGCCGTCGACGTCGAGCCAGGGCCGGTCGGCGGGGTTGACCCGCGGCGGCGCGGCCGGCGGGCGCGGGGTGGCGCTGCGTCGCGTCGGGGTCGACTCCCGTATGCCGCGGCGCGGCGGGCGGGGCCACCGCCGGGGCCGGAGCGGGGCTGGGAGCGGGCGGAGCGGCATACGGGGCAGCTCCGGCCGAGGCGCCTGAGCCGCCTCCCGGGCGGCGCGCGGTGGACGTGCGCAGGCGGAAGACGCCGGTCTCGAGGTCGTTCGAGCTGGCGAAGCTGACCCGCAACGGTCCGCCCGGCTGGTAGCGCTGGGACTCCGCATGCTCCTGGGCCGCGGCGATGAGCTCCTCCTCGAGCTCCTCGTCATAGCCGGAGAGGCGCTCGTAGTCGGTGTCGGAGAGCTCGACGGTGTAGAGGTTGGGGACGATGGTGCGACCCTGACCCACGATGGCGGCCCGGTCGTCCATGGCCCTGCGGATCGCGCTGGCGATCTCGACGGGCTGGACCTCGGACTTGAAGGCACGCGCGAAGACGCCGTTGACGGCACGCTCGAGCCGGTGTTCGACCCGGTCGAACAAACCCATCGCGCACCTCCTCCATTGTGGTCCGGCCCCGATCGTATCCGGATCGACTGGACAGACCGGTCATGCACGCCGCAGGTCGGGGGCACGGACAGGTGGCCGCACCTCACGGAGAACGGGGCGTCCGGGGCCGGTTTGGCGAAGTCGGGGGCCGTACGCCACAATTGGCCGTCCACGCGCGAGTGGCGGAACGGCAGACGCGCTGGCTTCAGGTGCCAGTGTCCGAAAGGGCGTGGGGGTTCAAATCCCCCCTCGCGCACGCGTGACGACGACAACGCCCGAACCCTCAGGGGTTCGGGCGTTGTCTGTATGCGGGATGGGGTTGCCAGCGTTGGCTGCCCAGGTCTGCACGCGGAGGGTCCCTTGCAAAAAGCGTCGAGTGGTCACGAACACCGTCTCAAGACCCGTCAGCGCCCTGCAATTGGCGTCGAGTGGTCACGAACAGCGTGTCGTCACGTCTGGACGCGGAACCGCCCGAAGCCGCGGAACGCCCGCAGCTTGGCGACGGCCTGGCCGAGGCGACGCCGTCCGAGGAGTGCGAGAGCGAGCAGGATCCACGGCAGCGTCTGGGGGACGTTGCTCGGGATGACACTGGACAGCGTCTGGGCGTTGAGGCTCGACCACCCGCCCGCGCCGTTGGCGCAGCTGGTCCCCGAGCCGCCCTGACCCTTCCCACCCGCTGCAGCCGAGCCGGCGGCACTGCCGCCGGCGGCTCCCAGGCCCGCGGTCGCTTCCGGACGGGTTGCCGGATGTCCCGCCGGCGCCCGAGCTGCCGGTGGTGCCGCCCGTGCCACCAGATCCGGGCTGACCACCCGTGAGGCCCTTCGGGCACGGCACGATGACCTGCTGCAGGGGAACGCCGGCCTTGGCGAGCGTGCCGACGAGCTCAGTGTCGAGCACCAGGACACTGGCGTTGAGGGGTGCCTTGGCGGTCGCCTGCACACAGGCGCCGACCAGGCCGCCACCCGCTGAGGCGCCCACGCCCGGCGACCCGGGCGTGGCGCCACCGGGGCACGGCGCGAGCACACCCGGCAGTGCCTGGACGAGCGGTGCGGTGATGTTGTGTCCGGCCACCGTCACCGTCACGTTGGCGATCGCGCCGCCCGTCCCCCGGGCCTGCACGCAGGCGGTGCCGATCGGTGAGGCGTTGACGCCGAGGTTGAGCAGCGACCCGGTCGTGCCGCCCGTGACCCCGGTGATCCCGGAGAGACGAACCACCGACCCGGCCGACGCCGGACTGCACGCCGGACTGGACTCCCGAGAGGACCGAGCCCACCGGAGCAGGCACGCCGGGCACCGAGGGCGGCCCCTGGGACGGAGGGCACCCCCGGGACCGGGGCCGTGCTGCACGGGAACCGGGACGGGACGGCACGGAGACCGGCGGCACCGACCCGGACGGGACGGGCAGCTTGGGCACCGACGCCGACGGGAAGGGGCAGCGCCGGCACGCTGGGCACGGACGCCGACGGGACGGGCAGCTTGGGCGCAGACACCGAGGGCACGGGGAGCGGGACCGACGGCAGCGAGGGGACCGACACCGACGGCACGGACACGGAGCCGACCGGCACGGACGGCACCGTCAACGCGGACGCACCGGAGGCCGTCATCGCTGTCGCCAGGCCTGCTCCGGCGGCGATCGCCAGGATCCGCGCAGGGACGGACCCGACTCGGTGGACGACAGGACGTGGACCAGACATAGCTCACCCGATTCGCGACGAAGGATCGACGAGTGGCCCGGTGCACGAGGGGGGCGAACCTCCACAAAAGCCCTGGCCACGCTCGGGCAACATAGCGACGGCCCCGGCGCCCCGGCAGGCAAATGACGCAAACTCCCCGAACCCCGCGGGAGGTGCTCTGACAGACTCGGCGCATGGACCACCGCGAGTTCGCCTCGGCCTACCGGCACGGGTTCGCCCGGGTCGCGGCCTGCAGCCTGCCCGTCGCTGCCGCCGACCCCGAGCGCAACGCGGAGGCCGTCATCGAGCAGGTCCGGCGCCTGCACGAGCAGGGTGTCGCGGTGGCGCTCTTCCCCGAGCTGAGCCTGTCGGGCTATGCCATCGACGACCTGCTCCTGCAGGACGTGCTCCTCGAGGCCGTCGACCAGGCGATCGTCACCATCGCCAACGCCAGCACGGCCCTGCTCCCGGTCATCGTCGTCGGGGCTCCGCTGCGGCTGGGCAACCGGCTGTTCAACTGCGCCGTGGTCATCCACCGCGGTGCCGTCCTGGGCATCGCCCCGAAGTCCTTCCTCCCGAACTACCGCGAGTTCTACGAGAAGCGGCACTTCGCGCCCGGCGACGACGCGCGCGGAGCCTGGTTCCACGCGCCCCACTGGCCGGGCGCCGACGAGGACGGCGACCTCCCGTTCGGTCCCGACCTCATCTTCGAGGCACAGGACGTCCCCGGCCTGGCGATCCACGCCGAGGTCTGCGAGGACATGTGGGTCCCGGTGCCGCCCAGCGCCAAGGCGGCGCTCGCCGGCGCGACGGTCCTGCTCAACCTCTCCGCCTCACCCATCACCGTGGGCCGCGCCGAGGACCGTCACCTCATGGCTCGCTCCGCGAGCTCGCGGTGCACCGCGGCATACCTGTATGCCGCCGCGTCGGCCGGTGAGTCGTCCACGGACCTGTCGTGGGACGGGATGACGATGGTCTACGAGCTGGGCACCCTGCTCGGTGAGAGCGAGCGGTTCCCGCAGGGCCCGGCGGCCACCGTCGTCGACGTCGACCTCGACTGGATCCGGCAGGAGCGGATGCGGCAGGGGACCTTCGACGACAACCGCCGCGCCGAGGGCGTCGATGCGGCCGAGGGGTCCGACTTCCGGACGTTCGGCTTCGCGCTGAAGCCGCCCACGGGCGACATCGGCCTGCGCCGCACGGTCGACCGGTTCCCCTTCGTGCCCGACGACCCGGCACGGCTCGCCGTCGACTGCTACGAGGCCTACAACATCCAGGTCTCGGCGCTCGAGCAGCGGCTGCGTGCCATCGGCAACCCCAGGCTCGTCATCGGCGTCAGCGGCGGCCTCGACTCGACCCACGCGCTGATCGTCGCCGCCAAGGCGATGGACCGCCTCGAGCGACCGCGCACCGACATCGTCGCGCTTCACGCTGCCCGGGTTCGCCACGAGCGAGGCCACCAAGGCCAACGCGATCCACCTCATGAGCTCGCTGGGCGTGACGTGGGAGGAGATCGACATCCGGCCCGCGGCGACCCAGCTGCTCAAGGACCTCGGCCACCCGTTCGGGCAGGGCGAGCCGGTCTACGACGTGACCTTCGAGAACGTCCAGGCCGGCCTGCGCACCGACTACCTGTTCCGCGCCGCCAACCAGCGAGGCGGCATCGTCCTCGGCACCGGCGACCTGTCGGAGCTCGCGCTCGGCTGGTGCACCTACGGCGTGGGTGACCAGATGTCGCACTACGGCATCAACGCCGGGGTCCCGAAGACGCTCATGCAGCACCTCATCCGCTGGGTCGTGAGCACCGGCCAGTTCGAGGGCGAGGTCAACGACACCCTGCTGGAGATCCTCGACCGCGAGATCAGCCCCGAGCTGGTCCCGGCCAAGGAGGGCGAGCCGATCCAGAGCACGGAGGACGTCGTCGGCCCCTACGCCCTGCAGGACTTCACGCTCTACCACGTCCTGCGCCGCGGCTACGTGCCCAGCAAGATCGCCTTCCTCGCGCTGCACGCCTGGGCCGACGTGGACGGCCGGCGAGTGGCCGCCCGGCTACCCCGAGAGCCGGCGCACGGCATACGACCTCGCCGAGATCCGGCACTGGCTCGAGGTGTTCCTGCACGCGGTTCTTCGCCAACCAGTTCAAGCGGTCGGCCGTCCCCAACGGGCCGAAGGTGCTCGCCGGTGGCTCGCTGTCCCCGCGGGGCGACTGGCGTATGCCGTCCGACGTGAGCGCGCGGCTGTGGCTGGCGGAGCTGCGCGACGGCGTCCCCGAGGGCTGACGCGCCGCCTCAGCGCTGGCCGGTGACGATCCAGTCGCAGGCCCAGTGCAGGCTCTCCCACGGGTCGCGGTCCGAGCGGCACCGTCTCCGCGCTGCCCCAGCGTGCCTGCGGGTCGTCGAGCTGGGCGGTCCAGGCGCGGTCGCGTCCGGCGACCGTGAGGGTGACCCGCCGCAGCAGGGTGCACGAGGCGATCTCGACCGTCATGGCCCCGCCCTGCGGACCGCGACCGGCGGATGGTGAACGCGTGGCCACCCACGATGTCGGTGCAGCGGGCGGCCTGCTCGGCGCGCATCTTGGCGCGGTGGTACTCGGCCTGCACCGCGTTGCCCGGTCGACAGGGCGAGAGCGAACCGGCCCGGCGTCACGCCGGCCACCGTCCTGGCGCGGTCGGCGTCCTCGCGGGCCGTCTCCCAGTCCATCCAGGTCCGGGTCACGTCGGCGGCGAGCTCCTCGCGGACCCCGGGGGCGGCATGGGCGACGAACCAGGCGTTGTCGAACAGTCGTTCGGTGACAGTCATCGCGGACCCCTGCAGTCGAGATGTAGCCGGTGCGGGTGTCGTGCGCCCGCTCCCCCAGAATGCGTGGCTCAGCCGGGACCTGAGATCGGTCAGATGAGGGCCGCTGAGCTCCACCAGGTGATCGATCCGGTGGGGCCTCCACGCAGCTCGCGACTTTACCAGGCCTTTACCTTAACCATGCTCATCCTTGACCATTTGGACGACGCAGAAGTGGCCCGAAGAGGTACGTCCGATGAGGGGTGGCGTCGCGCCTCCGGCAGGCGCATAGTGGACATCTAGCCGCGCTGACCGGCTGCGGCCAGGACCGGATCCGGACGAGGAGCCGCCCATGTCACGCGTCGCGCCTATCCCCGACATCGTCCCGGTGCTGTCGGCGGGTCGTCACCGAAATCCCCGTAAGGGCGCCTGCTTCATGGAGATGGCGTCCTTCCTCGCCGGGGAGCGCTGGAGCGACCACCCCCAGTGCACCCACCCCCTGCTCGCCTCGCTCGCCCGGATGGTCAACGACTGCCTGTCCGACGCCGACCGGTCGCGGATCGTCGTGCGGATCCCCGATGTCGTCGGGCTGACGAGCGACGCGTTCGAGATCGACGTGGCCATCGCGACGAGGGCTGCCGCCGCCGCGCTGCCCATCGCCCCGGCGGCACGCCAGAACGTCATGGCTGTCGGCCTGCTCACCAGCCAGCGCGCGCTGGCCGGCCTCGGCGACGGCTACGACGACCTCCACGCGCTGTGCCGCGGGGCGTTCCTCGCCGCGCCCGAGGCCCACGCCTGGGCCAGGCGCTATGCGCGGGACGCGCGGATCTCCGAGCGCACCTTCCGCCGTCAGACCGCACCGCACATCGTCTCGTATGCCGTGGAGGGCATCGCCGCGGCGTGCGTCGACGACCCTGGATCGCGCCTCGTGACCCTGCTGGGGGCGTGCATCGACGACACGGCAGCGCGCCTGGGGAGGTCGGTGAACCAGGCCGCGCCCTGGCGGGACTCGGTGGCGGCCGGGCCAGCCTGAGCCGAGCGTTCGGACGGGGCGGCTAGGCTCCGGTTCCATGCCTGACCTGCGCTGTCGCCCCGGCGTGACGCTGTGATGTCGACGCCCTCGCGCGCCCACGCGGCGCGCTATGCGGACCTCGTCCGGCTGCTGATGCGCCATGGGCGGGCCGACCTCGTGAGCGGTGCCGGCCTCGACGAGTTCATGGTCGACGAGGACCTGCCCGAGCGGTGACATCGACAAGGCCGCCCAGCTCGCCGACGACCTCGAGGCGATGGGGCCGACGTACATCAAGCTGGGGCAGCTCCTCTCGACCCGCTTCGACCTGCTTCCGCCGGCCTACACCACCGCGCTGACCCGCCTGCAGGACAGCGTCGAGCCGTTCCCGTTCGAGGAGGTGCGCGAGATCGTCGAGACCGAGCTCGGGGCCAGCCTGCGCCACCTGTTCGACAGCTTCGACGAGACGCCCGTCGCGGCGGCCTCCCTGGGCCAGGTTCACCGGGCCCGGACCCGAGCGGGCCGCGAGGTCGTCGTCAAGGTGCAGCGACCCGGCATACGCGAGACGGTCCGCGACGACATGGAGGTCCTCGAGAAGCTCGCGAACCTCGCCGACTCCCACACCGGGGCCGGGCGACGGTTCGGCTTCGCCCGGCTGCTCGCGCAGTTCCGCCGTTCGCTGGCCGGTGAGCTCGACTACACGCGTGAGGCGCGCAACCTCGAGCGCTTCCGGGAGCTGACGGCCGACTACGAGCACCTGGTCGTCCCGGAGCCGCTGCGCGACCTCAGCACCTCCAAGGTCCTGACCATGGAGTACCTCGAGGGCCGCAAGGTCACCGAGGTCGGGCCGCTCGGGCTGCTCGACATCGACGCCCGGCCGCTGGTCGAGGAGCTGTTCGCGTGCTACCTGCGGATGATCCTCGACGCCGGTGTGCTGCACGCCGACCCGCACCCGGGCAACCTGCTGCTCACCCCCGACGGGCGGATCGCCCTCCTCGACCTCGGCATGGTCGCGACCGTCCCGCCCCGGATCCAGACCCAGGTCGTCAAGCTCCTGCTCGCCATCAGCGACGGCGACGGCGAGGAGACGGCGGTCGTGCTCGCGTCGATGGGGCACCCGCTGCCCGGGTATGACGCCGCGCAGTTCCGCGAGGACGTGAGCCACCTCGTGTCGAGCTCGGTGGAGCTCGGCGGAGACCTGCAGGCCGGCTCGGTGCTCGTCGAGCTCAGCCGCCTGTCCGGGGTGCACGGGCTGCGGCCGCCTGCCGAGATGGCGATGATCGGCAAGGCCCTGCTCAACCTCGACCAGGCCACGCTGCATCTGGACCCGACGTTCTCCCCGGCCGAGGCGATCCGCGACAACGCGTCGAGCATCCTGCGTGGCGGCCTGTCGGTGAGCCCCGGCGGCATCATGGCGGCGGCCATCGAGGCCAAGGAGTTCACCTCCCAGCTGCCCCGGCGGGCCAACCGCATCCTCGACGCGCTGGCCGACGGGGAGCTCACCGTTCGCGTCAACGCCATCGACGAGGAGCGGCTGCTGACCGTGCTGCAGCGCCTCGCCAACCGGCTGACGATGGGGCTGGTGCTGGCCGCCATCGTGGTCGGCGCGGCGCTGATGATGCAGGTGCCCACCCGCTCGACGATCCTGGGCTATCCGGCGATCGCGATGGTCTTCTTCGTCCTCGCCGCGCTGGGCGGCGGCGACCCTCGTGGTGTGGATCGTGGGCACGGACCGGCGGATCGCGCGGCAGGCGCGTCGAGACCGGGTCGAGCGCGGCTGAGCCGCGGTCGGTCGGCGTGGGTGGCGGGCGCGGTGACAGGGCGTCCTCAGCGCGGCTGCCGGCGCAGCAGCGGAGGCAGGTAGGCCGCTCCGGGCGCCGCGGGCGACAGTGCCGCCAGGTCGGCGGGGTTGGAGATGCCGCACTGCTTGAGCGACAGGCACCCGCAGCCGATGCAGGAGTCGAGCTTGTCGCGCAACGCCTCCAGCGCGCTCATCTGCTCGTCGAGGCGGGTGCGCCAGTGGCCCGAGATGCGGTGCCAGTCGGACTTGGTCGGCGTGCGACCGCTGGGCAGCTGGTCGAGCTCGCCGCGGATCTCCTCCAGGCTGAGCCCGACGTTGCTCGCCGCGCGGATGAACGCCAGCCGGCGCAGCACGCTGCGGGCATAGCGTCGCTGCCCACCCGCCGGTGCGTGAGGCCTCGATGAGCCCCTCGCTCTCGTAGTACCGCAACGCCGAGGCGGCGAACCCGCTGCGCCGTGGCGACCTCGGAGACGGTGAGTACGTCATCCGCATCCATATCGTCCTCTTGACTTCAAGTTCACTTCAACTTGAAGGATGCCTGGTGAAAGCGGCATACGCAACCAGGAGGCACCCATGCCCACCCCGCTCACCCCACCGCATCGCCCTCGTCACCGGAGGCTCCGCCGGTCTGGGCCGCGCCCTGTGCGCCGAGCTCGTGAACGCCGGCTGGCGCGTGGTCACCGACGGCCGCGACGAGCGACGGCTTGCCGAGGTGGCCGCTCGAGCTCGGGTCCGCTCGTTCGCGCCGTCCCCGGCGACGTCACCGACCCGCGCCACCGGCAGGAGCTCGTGGAGGCCGTCACCGAGACGGGCCGCCTGGACCTGTTGGTGCACAACGCCAGCACGCTCGGCGCGAGCCCCCTTCCTCCTCTGGCGCGACTCGACCCTGCGGTCTTCGACGCCATCTGGCGCACCAACGTCGCCGCACCGCTCGCGCTCACCCAGGCGCTCCTGCCGCTGCTCCTGCGGAGCGGCGGTGTGCTGGTGGGCATCTCGTCGGACGCTGCGGTCGAGCACTACGAGACCTGGGGCGGGTATGCCGCGTCGAAGGCTGCGCTCGACCACCTGATCCTCACCCTCGGCGTGGAGAACCCGCAGCTGGCTGCGTATGCCGTGGACCCCGGCGACATGCGGACCGCCATGCACCAGGCCGCCTTCCCCGGCGAGGACATCAGCGATCGGCCCCTCCCGGACACCGTCGCTCCGCGGCTGCTCGCCCTCGTGGATCAGCGGCCGCCGAGTGGTCGGTACCGGGCGGCTGACCTCCGGAACGGCGCCGACGAGCGGGTGACCGCATGACGACCCTGTCGGCCGCCCCGCTCACCCGCCTCGACGGCAGCCACCGGATGACCGCGTCCGCCCCGCCCGAGGAGCGCGGTCTCGCCCGGGACGAGGTGCGGCTGCTCGTGGCGACCCCCGCGGGCGTCACCCACGCCACGGTTCCGCGACCTTCCCCGGTTCCTGCGGGCCGGCGACCTCGTGGTGGTCAACAACTCCGCCACGCTGGCGGCCGAGATCGACGGCTACCGATGGCACGACGGCGGCCGCGCGCCCGTCGTCGTCCATGCGGCCACCCGGCTCGACGAGCAGTCCTGGGTCGTCGAGGTCCGGACCGCCCCTGACGCGGCCCGCGCCATCCTCGACCTGCGACCGGGCGAGCGCATCGACCTCGGCGACGGGATGTCGGCTGCGGCTCGACGCGCCATACCCACGAGCGGACTCGTCCCCGACTGGGCGCGGCAACCGGCTGTGGCGCGCGACCGTCGACGGCCCCGCACCGCCTCGAGCAGCACCTGGTGCGGCACGGCCGACCCATCGCCTACGGCTACCTCGACCACCGCTATCCGCTCGCGGCATACCAGACCGTCTTTGCCAGCCGACCCGGCAGCGCCGAGATGCCCAGTGCCGCAAGGCCGTTCACGCCGGAGCTCGTCACCCGGCTGGTCTCCGTCGGGGTCGGTGTCACCGCGGTCACGCTGCACACCGGGGTGTCGTCGCAGGAGGCGGGCGAGGCGCCCCAGGCCGAGTGGTTCGAGGTGCCCGCCGTCACCGCGCGGCTGGTCACCGCGACCCGCGAGGAGGGCGGTCGCGTCGTCGCGGTCGGCACGACGGTCACGCGCGCCCTGGAGTCGGCCGTGCGGACAGGACGGGACGGTCCGCGAGATGCGTGGCTGGACCGAGCGGGTCGTCTCCCGCGACGACCCGGCTCGGGTCGTCGACGGGCTCGTCACGGGATGGCACGACCCCGACGCCTCCCACCTGCTGCTCGTCGAGGCGGTCGCCGGGGCGGCCCTCACCCAACAGGCCTACGACGCCGCGGTGGAGGGCGGATACCTGTGGCACGAGTTCGGTGATGCCGCGCTGCTGCTCCCGTCCTAGGCTCGAGTGCATGACCCCAGGTGACCTGCTCGTCGACGCGTTCGGACGGATCCGCAGCGGTGTCGAGGACGCCGTCAGCGGGCTGAGCCCGGAGCAGCTGGCCCACCGCCCGGCCGAGGACGCCAACTCCATCGGCTGGCTGGTGTGGCATCTGACCCGCATCCAGGACGACCACGTCGCCGAGGTGGCAGGGGTGGAGCAGGTGTGGACCGCAGGTGGCTGGAAGGAGCGGTTGGGCCTGCCGTTCCCCGCGAGGGACACGGGCTACGGCCACCGCCCCGAGCAGGTCGCCCAGGTGCGCGACCTCGGGGCCGACCAGCTCATCGGCTACCTCGACGCCGTCCACCAGCAGTCGCGTGCGCTACGTCGCGTCGCTCACCGCCGAGGACCTCGACCGCGTCGTGGACGAGCGCTGGGACCCGCCCGTGACGCTCGGCGTCCGTCTCGTCAGTGTCGTCAACGACGACGCGCAGCACCTCGGCCAGGCCGCCTACGTCCGCGGCCTGCTGCCTTAGCGGTAGCGCTTGGCGAGCTGCACGGCGCGACGGGCGTAGTCGCCTCCGAACAGCACCGCGTGCACCATCAACGGGTGCAGCTGGTGCAGGGCCACTCGGGTCGGCCACTGCGCGTCGAGCCGATGCGCCGAGAGGTAGCCGCCGATGACGAAGTCCCAGTGCGGGCACCCGAACAGCGCGAGCATCGCGAGGTCGGTCTCCCGGTGACCTCCGTAGGCCGCGGGGTCGATGAGTACCGCGCCTCCTGCGGTCCAGAGCAGGTTGCCCGACCAGAGGTCGCCGTGCAGCCGCGCGGGCAGGCTCCCGTCGTCGAACTCGCCGGCCGCCACCCGCCGCGCGATTGCCTCGAGTAGCGCTGTATCGGAATGACTGTAGAGACCCTTATCGACCCCCATCGCCAGCGCGGGCAGCAGGCGCTGCCCGGCATACAGCTCACCCCAGGTGGGCACCGGACGCAGCGGCAGGGGAAGCACCTGCGGACAGGGGCCCGAGGAACCCGTCTCCCTCCCACCCCGGGGGCGCCGCGCCGAAGGCCGGCGCCCCGGCATCGTGGGTGCGGGCGAGGGCCGCGCCGAAGGCCTCCGCCATCGCCGGGTCCGGGTTGACGAACGTCAGGCGCCGCAGGTCGAGGTGGTTCTCGCCGACCTCGACGACCTCAGCCACCGCGGCGCCGCCCGGAGCCTGGCCGAGCCACGTCGAGACCTGCGGCCTCCCAGCGGAAGTACCCCGGCGGCGCGGTGCTGCTGCCCTTGCGGAAGACGGCGGCGTCGTTCACCCGCTCATCCTTGCGCCAAACCCCTGTAGCTGGCCGCGCGGACGCAAGGTATACGGTGTCCCGGCAGTTGAGTTCACGCACGAGGAGTTTCCATGGCAGAGCTGGTCGCCGTCAGCACCGATTCCGACCAGCCGGACGGCGCGCTGGATGCCGCCCACCGCCTGATGAACGAGCTCGCCGGCAACCTCGAGAGCCTCGACGACCTCGCGCCCTACCTCGAGCGTCTCGTCCAGGCGGTCAACGTCGCCATCGACGGCTGTGACGCGGTCGGCGTCACGGTGGTGATGGAGGACCGGCCGCGCACCGCGGCATACACCACTGCGGGCACGCTCGAGATCGACGCGGTGCAGTACTCCGTCGGCGACGGTCCCTGCCTCGACGCCTTCCGCAACGGTCGCGAGAACCTCGTCGACTTCAGCGAGGCCGAGCAGCGCTGGCCGGCGTTCATCGAGGCCTGCGACCCGGGCGACGTGCAGACGCTCCTGGCGCTGCCGTTGGAGTCCGGTGGGCGACGCTTCGGCGCGCTCAACCTCTACGCCTACGCCCCGCACGCGTTCGACCACACCGACCTCGTCGTCGTCCGGATGGCGGCCCGGCGCGCCGCCGATGCCGTGGCCGCCGCCGTGGCGCTCGTCGGAGCGCGCGCGGTCGCCGGCCAGATGGAGCAGGCGATGGCCAGCCGGGCCGTCATCGAGCAGGCCAAGGGCGTCATCATCGCGCGCCACGGCATCACCGAGACGGCGGCCTTCGAGCTGCTCCGGCAGCAGTCCCAGGAGCAGAACCTCAAGCTGCGCGTGCTGGCCGCCCAGCTGGTTGCCGAGGCGCGATCTCCCCGTTCGCAGGCGTTGTGAGCTAGTCTCCTGACTACCTGAAGCAACCGGGTCCGGCCACACGGCCGCCCGGTTGCTTTTTTTGTTTGCCAGGAGGTTGCTCGATGGAAAGAACCCACGGGGTGGAGTCGTGGTGTGCCTTCGGCCAGAGCCCACGCGGGGTGCGGCCGGTCTGCCGGCGACCGACGAGCGCGAGCCGCCGAGTGCCGGGGGGCGCCGCAGGGCACGACCACACCCTGCTGGTCTACGTCCTCGACGTCTACGACCCGTGGTCCTATGCCTACCTGCCGTCCGTGGCGGAGGTCTTCGACGCTGCGTCGCCCAGCGTGGGTGTCGAGGTCGTCAACACCGGGCGGTATGCCGGGTGGGACGTCGCCGACCTCGCCCCGGCTGCCGCGGCGGTGGCCGCCTCCACGGACACCCGCTTCGGCGACGGGTTCGTCGACCTGCTGTCCCGGGGTGGAGTGCGCCTGGACGCCGAGCAGGCCGCCGCCGCGATGATCGGGCTGCTCGCGGCGGGTGACCTGTCCGTCACCGAGGTGCTGAGCGCGGTGCAGGACGAGTTCTTCGTCCACGGACGGCCCCTGAACACTCCGGGCGTGGTGCGGTCACTGGGCGACCGGCTCGGCGTGGACGGTCACGCCATCGAGGTCTTCGCCGACACGCCCCGGGCGCGCGAGCTCGCGGCGGAGGACTTCGCCATGGCGCTGGACTTCGACCAGGCCGGGGGTCCGCTGCTGCTGGCGAGCCATGCCGGCCGCGTGTTCGAGTTCGACGGGCTGGGCGCGACCGGGGCTCGCCTCGTGGACCAGTTCAGGAGCGTGCTGGCCAGGCCGTAGGGTCTGACCATGGCCAGACCGCACGCCGCCGCGATCGTCGAGGACGCCTGGCACCGACGTGTCGACGCCGTCCTGCGAGCCCGCGGCTGGGGCACCCGCATCGTCGGTCACACCGGCTACGGCTCGGAGGACTTCGCCCGCGTCCTGGGCCGCGTGCTGCTCACGCGCCGCCCCGAGTCGACGCCGCGCGAGGACGCCGGGGCCTCCTCGTCCGAGCTGCGCTCCGCCGAGGACGAGCGCCGCGGCTGGCGCGCCTTCATCACCGCACCTGCCATGGGCGTCCCCGTGACCATCACGCTGGGCCAGGCGCGGTTCGAGACCACGAGCGACCGCAGCGGTCACTTCGACGTGCGCGTCAAGGGTCACGGACTCGAGCCCGGCTGGCACGAGGCCATCCTCGACTCGCCGGACGCCGAGCAGATCCGGGCCGCCGTCGTCGTGGTGGGGTCGGACCAGACGTTCGGGCTCATCAGCGACATCGACGACACCGTGATCTCGACCTATCTCCCGCGGCCGATGATCGCCGCCTGGAACACGTTCGTGAAGAACGAGAACGCCCGCCACGTCGTCCCGGGCATGGCGACGATGTACCGCACCCTGCTGGACGGCCACCCGGGTGCCCCGATGGTCTACGTGTCGACCGGAGCGTGGAACACCGCGCCGACGCTGACCCGGTTCCTGCGGCGCCATGGCTACCCCCCGGGCCCGCTCCTGCTCACCGACTGGGGTCCGACGAACACCGGCTGGTTCCGCTCGGGCCAGGATCACAAGCGCGCCTGCCTGCACCGGCTGGCGAACGAGTTCCCCGCCATCCGCTGGGTGCTGGTCGGCGACGACGGGCAGCACGACCCCAAGATCTACGGCGACTTCGCCGAGCAGCGGCCGGACCGGGTGGCGGCCATCGCCATCCGCGAGCTGACGCCGTCCGAGCAGGTGCTGTCGCACGGCATACCGATGTCTCTGGAGGAGTTCGCCGCACCACGTGACCGGCAGCTCGAGGAGGCCCCGGTCTGCCGCGCCCCCGACGGCTACGGTCTGCTGCGTCAGCTGCAGGTCGTCGCTCGGCCTCCCCGTGCAGGGGTCACCCGACTGCTGACCGGTCAGCGGGCCGTGACGTCGAGGTGGGGCAGGTCGGCGCAGGCCGGCTTCTCGTGCTGGAGGCCGCCGGCGGTGAGGGCCGAGCCGAGGACCAGCAGCCCGACGCAGACGAGCATCGCGGTCCGGTATGCCGGGGCCAGCGCGAGCGCGTTGGCGTAGTCCTCACCTCGAAGCCCGACCAGCGGTGGCAGTGCGGCGACGGCGAGCAGACCGGCGGTGCGCGAGACGGCGTTGTTGACGCCGCTCGCCGTCCCGGCGAGCTCGTCCGGCGCGGCGGCGAGCACCGTGCCGGTCAGCGGCGCGACCGTCATCGCGAGGCCGAGCCCGACGAGCGTGATCCCAGGCAGGACGTTGGTCAGGTACGACGGGTCGCTCGGCAGGAAGGCCAGCAGCCCGAAGCCCGACGCCGCGACGAGCGTCCCGCCCACCATGAACGGGCGTGGGCTCGTGCGCGCGGCAAGCCGGCCGAACCGTCCGGCCAGCACCAGCATCACCAGGCTCAGCGGCAGGGTGGCGCTCCCGGCCTGCAGCGCCGACCAGCGTCCGACGGTCTGCAGGTCGAGCACGAGGAACAGCAGGGCGGCCGAGAGGCCGGCATAGACGACGAGGGTCACCAGGTTGATCGTCGTGAAGACCCGGTTGTGGAACAGGCTCGGGGGCACCATCGCGTGGGACGAGCCGCGCTCGACCAGCGACGAAGGCGCCCAGCGCCACCACCCCCACCGCGCCGAGGGCCAGCGGCCAGGGGCCGGGCTGGGAGGCGGCGATGGTCAGGGCGTAGGTCACCGCGGCAAGGCCGAAGGCCGCCAGCAGCACACCCGAGAGGTCGACGTGCTTGGCGGACCGAGGGTTGCGTGACTCAGGGACGACCGTGACCGCCAGCGCGACGACCAGCGCCGCCAGGGGGACGTTGAGCCAGAACGCCCAGCGCCAGCTGTGCTCGACGAGCCATCCGCCCACGACGGGTCCCGACGCCGTGGCGACTCCCAGCAGCCCGGTCCAGGCCCCGATGGCCGCCATCCGGTCCTCGTGGTGGAACGACGCCTGCAGGATGGCCAGGCTGCCGGGCACCAGGAGGGCCGCGCAGATGCCCTGGATCCCGCGCGCGGCGACGAGCACGCCGATGGTCGGCGAGAGCGCGCACAGGATCGAGGCGACCCCGAACCCGCCCACGCCCACGGCATACATCCGGCGGCGCCCGAAGCGGTCACCGAGCGAGCCGCCGAGCAGGATCAGCGCCGCGAGGCTGAGCGCATAGGCGTTGACCACCCACTGGAGCCCGGCCAGGTCGGCGTGCAGCTCGCGCCCGATCGTCGGGAGCGCGACGTTGACGACGGTGCCGTCCAGCAGCGCGATCCCGCTGCCCAGCACGGTCGTGACGAGGACCAGCCGACCGGGCCGCGAGCTCATCCGCAGCAGCTCGGTGGGGGGCGCCGTGGCTGACATGCCGACCATCGTCGCACCGCTGCGCCACAATGACGGGGTGCCAGAGCTGCCGGAGGTCCAGGCGCTCGTCGACTTCCTCGGCGAGCGGGTCGTCGGCCTGGCCGTGACGGGTGTCGAGCTCGGCTCGTTCTCGGTGCTCAAGACGTTCGACCCGCCACCGCAGGCGCTCGCGGGGGCGCCGGTCGACTCGGTCTCGCGGCACGGCAAGTTCGTCGACCTCGACTGCGACGGCGTGCATCTGGTGTTCCACCTGGCCCGCGCCGGCTGGCTGCGCTGGTCGGACGCCCTGCCCAACACCGTCCTGCGACCCGGCAAGTCACCGATCGCCCTGCGCGCCCGGTTCTCCGACGGGTCGGGCTTCGACCTGACCGAGGCGGGCACGAAGAAGCGGCTCGCGGCATACCTGGTCCGTGACCCTCACGACGTGCCCGGGATCGCGACGCTGGGCCCCGACCCGCTCTCGTCCGAGTTCACCAGGGAGGCCTTCGCCGCGCTGCTCGACGGCCGGCGCGCGCAGGTCAAGGGGCTGCTGCGCGACCAGGGCTTCATCGCGGGGATCGGCAACGCCTACTCCGACGAGATCCTCCACGTGGCCAAGATGTCACCGTTCGCGATGGCCTCCAGCCTCGACGACGAGGCGGTCGACCGGCTCTATGCCGCGCTGCGCTCGACCCTGTCCGCGGCCGTCGCCGCCGCGTCGGGCAAGCCGGCCAAGGAGCTCAAGGACGCCAAGCGTGCCGGGATGCGCGTGCACGGCCGCACCGGTGAGACCTGCCCGGTGTGCGGCGACGTCGTGCGCGAGGTGTCGTTCGCCGACTCCTCGCTGCAGTACTGCGCCACCTGCCAGACCGGCGGCAAGCCGCTGGCCGACCGCCGCATGTCCCGGCTGCTCAAGTGACCCGTCGGGCGCCACGAGAACGGCGCCGATGAGAGGATGGCGCGCATGAGCATCCCCCAGATCGCCGTTCACGAGGTCTCCGACGACGCCGTGGTCCTCGACGTCCGCGAGCAGGACGAGTGGGACGCCGGGCATGCCCCGGGCGCCGTCCACATCCCCCTGGGCGAGCTGCCCTCGCGGCTCGACGAGCTCCCCGACACCGACGCGGGCACCCTGGCCGTCACCTGCCGGGGCGGCGGACGCTCGTCGCGGGCGGTGGCGTGGCTCAGCCAGCAGGGCTTCGACGTCGCGAACCTCGACGGCGGGATGAAGGCCTGGGAGAGCGCCGGCAAGCAGCTCGTGGCCGACTCCGGCTCCCCGTCGGTGAAGTAGCCCGGGTCATGGCCTGGTTCGGCCGTCGTCACCAGGACGCACCCTCGGAGCGCTGCCGAGGACGGCGCGTCGAGCAGCGGACGCTGCCCGACGCGGGCGACAGCCTCGACATGGGCGCGTCGCTGCAGCCCGTGGTCGAGCCCCTCGGCGAGGACGAGCGGGCGCGGATCGCCGCGGCCCTGGAGGCGCTGGGCGCGGAGGGCGTCGACGTGGACGACCTCGACTCCCTCGGGGCCGGCCTGGACCGGGCGTATGCCGCGTGGTCGGCGGCCCCCGAGGACGCGCGTCCGGACCACGCCGCGATCGTCGAGCGCTACGCCCTCGGCATCGGCGAGCACCTCGACCGCCACACCGACCTCGACTGGCAGGTGGTCACCGACGTCTTCGGGACCGACCTGGCGCTCACCGAGGGCTTCAAGGGCAGCTTCGTCGTCGTGCCGCACAACCTCGTCGCGGGCCGGTGGATGCGCGGCGAGACCGGCTGGGTCGAGCCGGTCGTCGGGCACATCGTGCGGCGCCGCAACCGCCGCTAGGCACCCCCCGGGTCGCCGCCCTGGGTCGCTGCGCGACACGATCGGCGTGTATGCCGAAATCTCGGGCATTCCCTAGAGAGAGCCCATACGCTGCGATCGTGGACCCGATTCGCAACCCCTATGCCCCCGGCGCCGGCCAGCGCCCGCCCGAGCTGGCCGGCCGCGACGAGCAGCTGCACGCCTTCGACGTCGTGCTGGAGCGGATCTCCCGCGGGCGCCCCGAGCGTTCCATCGTCCTGACCGGCCTGCGGGGCGTCGGCAAGACCGTGCTGCTCAACGCCCTGCGGTCGGCGGCCGTGCGCGCCCACTGGGGCACCGGCAAGCTCGAGGCCAGGCCCGACCAGGGCCTGCGCAGACCACTGTCGGCTGCGCTGCACGTGGCGGTCCGCGAGCTCGGACACCCTGCCGGCGACGAGGTCGACCACGTGCTCGGTGTGATCAAGGCCTTCGCCCAGCGCGACTCCGCTGCGGGCGCCAAGCTGCGCGACCGGTGGAACCCGGGCATCGACGCCCCGGCGGTCACCGGGCGCGCCGACTCCGGTGACATCGAGATCGACCTGGTGGAGCTGCTCACCGACGTCGGTGGGCTGGCCGCGGACGTCGGCCGCGGGGTCGCCGTGTTCATCGACGAGATGCAGGACCTCGCGCCCGACGACGTCTCGGCGATCTGCGCGGCCTGCCACGAGATCTCCCAGTCGGGCCTGCCGGTGATCGTCGTCGGTGCCGGGCTGCCGCATCTGCCCGCCGTGCTGTCGGCCTCGAAGTCGTACTCCGAGCGGTTGTTCCGGTACCAGCGCATCGACCGTCTCGACCGCGCCGCAGCCGACCTGGCGCTCGTCGCGCCGGCGGCCGACGAGGAGGCGGCGTTCACTCCCGGAGGCGCTCGATGCGTTGTATGCCGCGACCGCCGGCTACCCCTACTTCGTCCAGGCGTACGGCAAGGTCGCCTGGGACGTCGCGCCGCGGTCGCCGATCACCGTCGACGACGTGTCGGTGGCCGCCCCCGAGGCCGAGGCCGAGCTGGCGGTCGGGTTCTTCGGGTCGCGCTACGAGCGGGCGACGCCCGCCGAGCGCGAGTACCTGCGAGCCATGGCCGATGCGGCCGTCGCCCTGGCCGAGGCCGGCGAGGAGGTCGACGAGACCGAGTCGGTGCCCACCTCGGCCGTGGCCTCGGTGCTGGACCGCAAGCCCCAGTCACTGTCGCCCGCTCGGGACGCGCTCCTCAAGAAGGGGTTGATCTACTCGGGCGAGCGCGGCCGGATCGCGTTCACCGTCCCGCACTTCGGCCGGTACCTGCGCACGACCTGACCGCGACCACTCAGCGACCGTCGTCGTGACGACGGTCGGTCTTGGTCAGCTGGCTGCGGTGTACTGCTGGTAGTGGCCGTCCTGCCCGACCCGCTGGGACTCGGTTGAGCACCACCCGAAGGACCCTGCCACGACCGGCCTGCCCAGGTCCAGTCGACCACCACAACGCCGCCGATGGAACCCAGGGTCCCCCTGACCGTTGTCCCGCGTTGCGAAAGTCGCCTGTGGATATGCGAAAGCCAGTTTCGCTTCGCGAACCGAACCCGGCCGGGGGTGCGGATCGTGAGGGCCCCGGGAGCCTCCGACGCTTCGCCCTGGGCCGCTCAGGCCCGCCCCTGAGCGCCCGCCTCCAGGTCGAGCAGGAAGCGCTTGGCGGCCAGCCCACCGGCATACCCGGTCAGGGCGCCGCTGGAGGCGACCACGCGATGGCACGGGATGACGACGCAGAGCGGGTTGGCGCCCAGAGCGGCGCCGACCGCGCGGGCCGCGCTGGGCCGCTCCACGAGCGTCGCGAGCTGCCCGTACGTCGCGCGCTCGCCATAGCCGACGCTGGCGGCCAGCCGCGGCAGCACCGCCCGCTGGAAGTCCGACGCCAAGGCGAGGTCGGTGCGCACGGTGAAGCCGTGCGAGCGCCCCGACAGGTACGCGTCCAGCTCGGCCCGCACGTCGTCGAGCCGGCCGGGCTGACGCAGCACCCGAGGTGAGACGCGAGCACTCAGCCGCGTGAGGACGTGCTCCTCGGCCACCGCGTCGGGCACGAACGTCGAGGCCACCAGTGCCCCAGATGCATTGCGCGCCAACAACATCCGGCCGATCGCGGTGTCCTCGACGACGTACGACACGTCCGAGGGGTCCAGGACGGGCGGCCGGACGCCGGGGGAGTAGGAGCGGAGCAGGTCAACGGGGTCGGTCATGGCAGGTCCTTGCGCAGAGTCGCGAGCGCGTCGCTGACGAGCCGGCGGCTCATCGCGGGAGTGGTGCCCAGCGCCGCGGCGATGGTGGGGTGGTCGAGGTCGGCGACGTACTTGAGGACGACCGCCTCGCGCTGTCGCTCGGGCAGCGCGGCCACCTTGGCCCACAGCGCGCCGTCGGGCAGGTCGGCATCGGCCCCCGGCGACAGCGGCACTCTGGCCAACGACGGCGGGTCGTCGTGGGGCACCGCGCGGCGGGCCCGTCCCCGGTGCGCGTCCATGGCGCACCGGTGCGTGATGGTGAGCAGCCAGCCCCGCAGGTTCGCCGCCGAGCGCAGCGACGGGTAGGCGGCCAGCGCCTGGGTCCACGCCTGCTGGGCGACGTCGTCGCCGTCGACCGGTCCGGTCAGGGCATGGGCGAGGCGAGCCACGTCGCGCCAGTGGGCGTCGACGAGGGTCTGGAAGGCGGGCAGCGTCACCCCCATGGAACGTCGCGCCTCCCAGCCGTGTGAGTGGACCCGCAGCCGGTATGCCGCGTGCCTGCCGGCCATCGTGCCGCACCCTCGCGCCCCGTGTGGAACCATGGTCGGGTGCTCGACGACGCCGTCTCCCGAGGCCTTGCCGTGACCACCCGTCACACCCCACTCGTGATCGCCCACCGTGGTTCCAGCCTGGCCGAGCCCGAGCACACCCTCGCGGCCTACCTGCGCGCCATCGACGAAGGCGCCGATGCGCTGGAGTGCGACGTCCGGCTCACCGCCGACTCCCACCTCGTCTGCGTGCACGACCGCCGGGTCAACCGCACCTCCAACGGCCGGGGCACCGTCTCCACGCTGGAGCTCGCCGAGCTCGAGGGTCTCGACTGGGGGTCCTGGAAGGCCCAGCACCCCGAGGACCAGGAGCTCCCCGACCGTGACCGCAACCGGCTGCTGACGCTGCGCCGCCTGCTCACCACGCTGACGGCCCACTCGGACCGACCCCTCGGGCTGGCGATCGAGACCAAGCACCCGACCCGGTATGCCGGGCTCGTGGAGCGCCAGCTCGCCCGGATGCTCGCCGAGTTCGACCTCGACGGCGTGCCCGCTCCGGGCCGGCCCTGGGTGCGCGTGATGTCGTTCAGCCAGCTGGCCCTGCAGCGGATGCGTCAGCTCTGCCCGGACGTGCCGGCCGTCTTCCTGGTCGAGGACTCCGTGCCGCTGCGGTTCCGCGACGGCGCGCTGCCGCGGGGCGTGACGACCCTGGGCGTCGACATCGCGATCCTGCGCCGCTGGCCTGAGACGGTCGAGCGCCAGCACGCTCGCGGCCACCAGGTGTTCGCCTGGACCGTCGACGAGCCTGAGGACATCGCACTCTGCCTCGACCTGGGTGTGGAGGCCATCATCAGCAACCATCCGCGTGCGGTTCTCGACGCTGTGCGGGCTACTGGGTAGTCTCCCTCGAGATCGTCCGCCTGCCATCCGACCCCGTCAGATCCACCCCGAGGACCACCGGACCCGCATGACCTCCGCCCGCACCCGCAACGCCCCGTGCAGTCGGTCTCGCCGACCCCACGTGGCGGCGAGGTCTCGCGCACGATCCGGGTGCCCTGGAGCGCCGCCTCGGTCGCCGAGGTCCGCAAGGTGGTCGTCCAGGACCTCCAGAGTCGCGACGTCGCCCCCGAGGTCGTCGACGAGGCAGAGATCGTGGTCTCCGAGCTGGTCTCCAACGCAGTCCGCCACGCCCGCGCCCTGCCCGACGGCACCCTGCGGGTGCACTGGAAGGTCAAGGCGGGCGTGGTCGAGGTCGAGGTCACCGACGGCGGCGGCGACCGTACGCCCCGTCCGGCCCCGCGCACCATCTGGGCGCCGTCGGGGCGCGGGCTGCGGATCGTGCGGAGTCTCGCGCACGAGTGGGGCGTCACGGAGGACCGCACCGGCTCCACCGTCTGGGCCTCTCTCGGAGGCCCCTCCAGGCGCCGGAGCCACCGCGGCTGACGCCTGAGACCAGGCCACTAGGGTTTGTCCCATGGGTAAGGCATCACGGCGTCGCAAGGGCGCAGACCACGCTTCCACCACGACCCGGGTCGACCCCGCGCCCTTCGTGCGCCGCCCGTTCGAGGGCCTTCCGGGTGAGACCGACTGGGTGGCGATGCGCGAGATCCTGCCCGCGGCGACCGCCGTGGTGACGCTTCGCCGCCGGCCAGGCGCCCGAGGGCGCGAAGGACGAGGCCACCGTCGCCACGGTGCTGCCGCTGGCCTGGCCGGGCCTGCATCGCGCCGACGGCACCGTGTTCTTCGGGACGCAGTCCGGCTCGGTCTCCGGTGACGCCTCCCGCGACCTGGCGATCTCGCTGCTGGCGGCGGCGTCCGCCGAGCTGGGCACGCCCGGTCGCCAGCACGCCCCCGGCCACGGCCGAGTCTCCGAGGCTGCAGGACCTGCTCGACCTCTCGACGCCCCTGGACGTGACCATCCACGAGGGCTTCGACTTCTGGGTGGGCGACAACGAGCTGGACGAGGAGGGGCAGGCCTCGCTCGAGCGGGCCAACGAGTCGGTCGTCCCGACGACGAAGATGGCCGCCGCCCCCTCCGCCTACTGGTGCCGCATCGGCGAGCGCACCCACATCCGGCTCGTGCTGCCCGACGACGAGGACCTCGCGACGGACGCGCTGGCCCGGCTGCACGCGGCCGGCGACAGCGGCCTGGGCGAGGACACCCGCCTGCTCGGCGCCTTCCGCGCGTGCGGCCTGCTGGTCCCGGTGTGGGACCTCGACCCCGAGCAGGCGGCGGCCGACTACGAGGAGCCGCTCGCGGCCTTCATGCGCCGGTATGCCGAGGCGCTGGCCTACGCCGGACGCCCTCACCGCGCAGGAGCGGCGGGCCCGGTCGGGGCTGCTCAGCCGCCAGGTCACCCTGCGCTGAGCGTGGCCGACATGAGTGCGCGCATCGCTGCGGTGGTCCCGGCCAAGGACGAGGCGCAGCGCATCGAGGCCACCGTCCGGGCGGTCCGTGACCTGCCCGGTGTCGACCTCGTGGTGGTCGTCGACGACGGCAGCCGCGACGCCACCGCGGACCTGGCCCGAGCGGCCGGTGCCGAGGTGGTCCGGCACGCGCGCAACCGCGGCAAGGCCGCGGCCCTGGCGACCGGTGCCGACTACGTGGCCAGGCACGAGGCGGTCGAGCAGGCCGGCATACCGGATGAGCCGCGCCCGCTGCTCTTCGTCGATGCCGACCTCGAGGACTCCGCCGCCCACCTCGACGTGCTGGTGACCCCCGTGGTCGAGGGCCGGGTCGACATGACGATCGCGACGCTGCCTCCCCAGCGCGACGCCCGGGCGGTGGCCGTGGGCTGGTCGTCCGCCTGGCGCGTCAGGGGATCGAGGACCTCACGGGGTTCCGGGCCGTGCAACCGCTGTCGGGCATGCGCTGCCTGACCAGGGCCGCCGTTCGACGCGAGCACCCCGCTGTCCCGGGGCTGGGGCGTCGAGGTCGGCCTGACCGTGGACGTCCTGCTGGCGGGGCTGCGGATCGAGGAGGTGCCCTGCGAGCTGCACCACCGCGTCAGCGGGTCGGACTGGCGTGGGCAGCTCCACCGCGGGCGGCAGTACCGCGACGTCGCGCTCGCCCTCGCGGCACGGCGGGCGCGACGGCGGCTCCGGCGCCCCCGCTAGACGGCTCGGGCGGCTGCGGCCAGGCTCAGCGGCGACGCAGGGAACGGCTCGCGGCGCTGGTACGAACCTGCTCCTCGAGCACCGCAACGCAGACCGCGATGACCAGCGGGATGGCGATGATGGCGCCGTTGGCCGGGATCGCGACACCGGAGTCGTTGGCGACGAACCCGATCGTCAGGGTGATCAGCAGGGCGACCAGGCCCGGGCGCAGGGTCGGGCACGCGCTCGTAGACCGGCCGCAACGCGCGGGGCCCACGGTCGACCGGTCGGGCGAGCACGACGATCGCGAGGACCAGGCCGACCGGGACGAGCATCGCCAGCGGAGTACTGAGCAGGATCGAGAGGTTCTGGTCGAGCTTGCGGGTCACGATGTCTGAGGCGCCGCCGTCGATCATCGACTGGACGAAGCGGCCCAGGTGCGAGCGCGACTGCGGCCGGCCGCAGCCAGTCCGCGAACGCCACGACCAGGAAGAGCGCCGCGGTGCCCGCGACGACGAGCAGGCCCCGACGCCAGGTCATCCGGATGCCGAGGATGGCCAGCACGAAGTACGCCAGGCCCGGCAGCAGGGCGGGCGGACCGCCGCCGTCCGCTCCCCACATGGGGGCGCCGTCCACGGCGACCGCCACCAGCGCCGATGGCGAGCGCGGCGCCGGCCGCGCGGCGCGGGTCGCCCCTGGCGCACATAGTGACCCGACACGGCCACCGCCAACAGCAGGGCGGCGCTGGCGAACACGGCGAACGTCACGTTGCCGACACCGTAGAAGCGGCCGCCCACGACCGGCTGCAGGCCGAGCAGCGACGACAGCTGCAGATGGGACCCGAGCAGCACGTCGGCCGCCAGCACGACCACCGTGACCAGCGAGACCACCGCCATCGGGCCGGTCACCCGACGGGCCCAGGGCCCCACCAGGGCAACGGCCGAGATGACCGCGGTGAAGACGGCGACGCACGGCGACGAGGGAGACCATCGGCACTGAGAACCGCCACCACGGCAGCAGGTTCGCCAGGAACGTCGACACCGGGACGGCCGACCCGACGACGGCAATGCGACGCGTGGTCGCCAGCAGCCGGCGGCGGTTCGCCGTCGAGCCGCGCCCGCTGCGCCACAGGAGCAGGGCGATGACGTAGATGGCCAGCTGGGCGCCCACGAGGCCGTAGAAGAAGGGCGGCACGAGGTCGTGGACCTCGTGGCTCGCCTGGTCCTGGTCGACCAGGCCGCGCAGCCGGGAGGCGGCGCCGTCGGCCGAGCTGTCCCCGGCGGAGTCGCGTCGCAGCACGGCGCCCCCGAGCTCTGGGGGCGCCGGGACCCCGCCAGCCGCCAGGAGCGTCACCGTGAGATCGGGGGCCTGGACCAGACCGGTCTGCCGGGTGGAGGTCGACCCGAGAGTGCCCGACCCGAAGTCGGGGCCCTTCGCGGCGACCAGGCCGAGCTGGGGGGTCTGGCCGGCGTCGGCCATGCTGGCGACCATCACGTCGGAACCGCTCGGCGCCGCGGCCAGGACCTGGGCGATCCGCGTGTCGATGGCCTTGAGCTGGGCGTCGCGCGACTGGAGACCGCCCGCTCGCTCGGACGGTGCGACATCCGCCGGGTCGCGCAGCGAGCCGACGTCGACCAGGGTGACCCGGCACCGCGAGAGCTGGTCGGTGAGCTGGGCGGCGTCGTACGCGGCATACCTCGGCACTGCGCCGGAGAGGTAGGCGGCACCGAGGCCTGCGCCGGGTCCCACCGCCTGCACGCACTGGCCGTTGCCGGCCAGGGTCTCGCCCAGGGTGCCGAGCCGGGAGTCGAACTTGGTCGCGGCCGCGGCGGCCACGTAGCCGCCCCATCCCGGCACGACCCCACTGTCCACGGTGGGGATGCGCGGGCATGGGTCGCTGGCCTGGCGGGACCCGTCCTGGCCCGGTCCGGGAGCGGCCGCGCGGTTGCCGGCCGAGAGGCCGAGCCAGCCGTCGACGGGGCAGGTGTTGAGGTACACCGAGTGGATCGAGAGCGCGGCGCGTCGCGCCGTCCCGCAGGAGGGACCACAGCGCCGGCGTGGTGCGCGCGGACACGTCGCTCCAGGTCACACCGCCGGTGCCCACCAGGATGGTCGGGTTGAGTCGGGTGGCGACCGCGGGGTGTCGGCGGAGGTGTCGGCGGAGGCGCCCCAGGACGGCGCGGGGAGCAGCACTCCGGAGCACGCGACGAGCAGCCCGGCGAGCAGGAGCAGGGCGCGGCGGGTCACCGGTACAGGCTACGGGGCGGCGGCAGGCAACAATGGGGGGCGTGAGCACCACGACCTCGACCGCCCCCGTGTCCTCTGGTCGTGCCCGCCGCGTGCGCGCCGCGTGGGCCCGCCGCGTGCGCGCCGCGTGGGCTCGCATCGGCACCTGGCCGCCCCGACGACGCTGGGCTCTCGCGGTCGTGCTGATCCTCGCGGCGGCGGCGATCCCCGTCCTGCGCTACCTGGTCTTCTGGCCGATCGACCAGTGGCAGGTCGACGTCGAGGTCTACCGCGAGGCCGGCGTCTCGATCCTCACCGGTCGCCCGATCTACTCGGCGATGACCGAGGCGCCGCAGCTGCTGCCCTTCACCTACCCGCCGTTCGCGGCCGTGCTGGCCATACCGCTCGCACTGCTCCCGTTCGGGGTCGTGGGCTGGCTGTGGACGCTCGCCCAGATCGCGGCCACCACCGCGATCGTCTGGTATGCCGCGTGGCGGCTCATCCACCGCGCCGGCCCCTGGGTGCCGATCGTCCTCGCCCTGCTCACCATCCCGATGCTGTGGCTGCAGCCCGTGTCGGACGGCATCCGGTTCGGCCAGGTCAACGCCTTCATGGTGCTCGCCTGCCTGATGGACCTGCGCCGGCCGCGTCCCGGCATCCTGCGCAAGGTCCCGCCGGGAGTGCTCGTCGGCCTCGCCATGTCGATCAAGCTCACGCCGGGCGTGTTCGTCGTGCACTATCTCGTGAACCGGCGCTGGCGCGAGGCGTTCACCGCCGTCGCGACGGCCGTGGCCGTGACGCTCGGCGCGTGGGTGCTCCTGCCCGAGGCGTCCTTCGCCTTCTGGGACGGCGCGTTGCAGGACCCGACGCGTCTCGGCCCCAACGCGGGCACCTCCAACCAGAGCATCCGGGGGTTCCTGCTCCGCGTGGGTCCCTCAGGTCACCTCGGCGACGTCCTGTGGATCGTGCTCATCGCGATCGTCGGTGTGGTGGGGTTCGCGCTCGCGCGGCGTGCCTACCGAGCCGACGACTCGATCAGCGAGGTGGCGGTGGTCGGGCTCATGGCGGTGCTGCTGTCGCCGGTCGCCTGGATCCACCACCTGCACTGGATGGTCGTCGTGGTGTTCGCGATCCTGGGGCCGGACCCCTTGCGCGACCGCCGGCGGCTGCTGGGCGCGGCCGCCGTCACCGGCGCCTTCCTCTGCCGTATGCCGTGGTGGGGCATCACCTGGCTCACCCACCCCGAGCTGCCGGCGTGGCCCGGGCCGGATCCTGCAGAACACCGACACGTTCTTCTGCCTCGGGGCCCTGGCCCTGATGTGGTGGGCGCTGCACCGCCGTCCTGCTCCCTGACGCGGAGGCGGAGCCGCGGCCGACGCGCCCGGTCGAGGTCTCGTCAGGCGCCGAGCACGCCGACGATCTGCAGCACGCTGAGTAGCGCCAGCACCAGGCACAGTCCGCCGCCCACGCGCCGGATGGTCGACAGCCGCACCCGGGTGAGCAGGGCGCGCCCGAGCAGCGCCCCCAGCCCGGAGACGGCCACCAGGGCGAGGAGGGCCCCCAGGAACACCGACACCGGCTGGTGGAACCGCAGCACCATCGAGGCGGTCAGGAGCTGGGACAGGTCGCCCCACTCGGCCAGGAACAGCACCGTGAACGACACCAGGATCGCCCTGAGCCCGACCGCACTGGCCGGCCCCTTGCTCGCGAACTCCTCCTCGGTCTCGCGCTCCTCCTCGTCGGCGTTGCCGGCCCCGCGCAGCAGGATCACGCCGCCGATGACGAACATGACGGCAGCGAAGATCTCGACGGGTTCCTTCGGGAGCTGCGCCAGCAGACCGCCCGACGGTGACGGCCACGGCGGTCTGGACGAGGAACGCGAGCGAGACCCCGATCCAGACGAACAGCGGCCGGAACCGCGTCGCCAGCACCAGCGTCGCGATGAACGTCTTGTCAGGGAGCTCGACCACGAAGATGGCGGCGAAGACGATGACCACGGTCAGGAGGTGGAGTTCCATATCGCGTCGACTCTATCGACGCGGCCCTAATACGCTGACGTGGTGCCCGACCCGCAGACGACCTCCACCCTCGCGCTCGGCGTCGCCGTGGTGGCGCTCGCGGTGGCCGCGGCTGCCCTGACCCGGCTGGCGAGGGTGGGCGCCCGGCTCCGTCACTACGAAGGCCAGCGACCCGTGGGCTCGGGTGACCTGGCCGCGCTGCGCGCCGACATCGCCCAGGCCCTGCGGCATGTGGCGGTCGTCCGGTACGACGCGTTCGGCGACATGGGTGGGCGGCTGTCCTTCAGCGCCGCCGTCGTCGACGACCGCGGCGACGGCCTGGTCTTCTCCTCGATCCACGCCCGCGGCGAGTCGCGCACCTACGCCAAGGGCGTCGTCGGCGGCGCCTCCGACGCCACCTTGACCCCCGAGGAGCAGCAGGCGCTCGCCTCCGCGCGCACCGGACAGGAGAAGGCATGACGACCTACGCCTACCTCGGGCCGGCGGGCACGTTCACCCAGATGGCCCTGGATGCCTGGCCGCCCGCGGCCGGGTGCCGAGCACCGCCCGTGCGGGTCGGTCGACGCCGCCCTCACCCTCCTGCGCGACGGCGAGGTCGACGGCGCCATGGTGCCGATCGAGAACTCCGTCGAGGGCGGCGTGAGCGCCACCCTCGACGCCCTGTCCAGTGGCGACCCCCTGGTGGTGGTGGCCGAGGTGCTCGTCCCGATCACCTTCGTCCTCGCTGCGCGGCCCGGTATGCCGCTCGGCGACGTCCGCGCCGTCGGCACCCACAGCCACGCCTGGGCGCAGGTGCGCGGCTGGATGGACGCCAAGCTGCCGGACGCGGTCTACGTCCCGACCCTGTCCACCGCCGCCGCAGCCGCCGCCCTGGGCGATGACGGTGAGCACGCGGCATACGACGCGGCGGTCTGCGCACCGGTCGCGGCCACCAACCACGGTCTGCAGGTGCTCGCCGAGAACATCGGTGACAACGCCTCGGCCGTGACCCGGTTCGTCCTCGTCTCGCGACCGGGGACGCTGCCCGAGCGCACCGGCGCCGACAAGACGACGCTGGTGCTGTTCCAGCGCGACGACCACGCCGGCGGGCTGCTCGAGCTGCTGGAGCAGTTCGCCGTCCGCGGGATCAACATGTCCCGCCTGGAGTCCCGGCCCACCAAGGACTCGATGGGCAGCTACTGCTTCTCCATCGACATCGAGGGCCATGTCCTCGACGAGCGGGTGGGCGAGGCGCTGCTCGGGCTGAAGCGGGTGTGCGCGGAGGTGCGCTTCCTCGGCAGCTACCCGGCCGCGCACGGCACCGCCGTCCACGTCACTCCGCACACCACCGACGAGGCGTTCGGCGAGGCTCGCGCCTGGCTGCGCTCGCTGCGCAGCGGGTAGGACCGGCTACTTCTTCTCGCGCCAGACCCGCTCGAACGGCAGCCGCCAGGCGTGCGGCGCGATGAGCTGGTGGATCGCGTTCGGACCCCAGGTGCCGACCCCGTAGGGCTTGACCTCGGGCGGGTTCTCCAGGAGCGGCGCCGAGCGCTCCCACAGGCTCTCGATGCCCTCCGCCGTCGTGAACAGCGTGTGGTCGCCGCGCATCGCGTCGAGGATCAGCCGCTCGTAGGCCTCGAGCACGTCGCCGGCCCGCTCGGTCTCCTGGGTCGAGAACTGCATCGACAGCTTCTCCAGCCGCATGCCGGGCCCGGGCCGCTTGCCGTAGAACGAGAGCGACACCTTGGACTCGTCGGCCAGGTCGAAGGTCAGGTGGTCAGGTCCGGCCGACCCCACGCCCGAGTTCGCCGGGAACATCGTCCGCGGCGCCTCCTTGAAGGCGATCGAGATGATGCGGGCGCCCTCGGCCATCCGCTTGCCGGTCCGCAGGTAGAACGGCACGCCGGCCCAGCGCCAGTTGTCCAGGCCCACGCGCAGCGCGATGAAGGTCTCGGTGTCGCTGTCCGGGGCCACCCCGTCGAGCGAGGTGTAGCCGGCGAACTGGCCGCGCACGACGTTGGCCGGCTCGATCGGCAGCAGGGAGCGGAAGACCTTGTTCTTCTCCTCGCTGATGGAGCGCGGCTCCAGGGCCGTCGGCGGCTCCATCGCCACGAACGCCATGACCTGGAACAGGTGCGTCACCACCATGTCCTTGTAGGCGCCGGTGGACTCGTAGAAGTTCGCCCGCTGGTCCAGGCCCAGGGTCTCGGGGATGTCGATCTGCACGTGGTCGATGAAGTTGCGGTTCCAGATGGGCTCGAACAGCCCGTTGGCGAAGCGGAACGCCAGGATGTTCTGGGCCGCCTCCTTGCCCAGGAAGTGGTCGATCCGGAAGACCTGGCTCTCGTCGAAGGTCTCGTGCACCTGGTCGTTGAGCGCGATCGCGCTCGCCAGGTCGGTGCCGAAGGGCTTCTCCATGACGACGCGGGAGCGCTCGACGAGCCCGGCCTCGCGCAGCATCGTGATGACGTTGACCGCAGCCTTGGGCGGCACGGACAGGTAGTGCAGGCGCCGCACGTCCGGGCCGAGCTCGGCCTCGGCCTCGGCGACGGCCTTGGCCAGCGCCTCGGGGCCGGCTGTCTGGGGCACGTACGTCAGGGTGGCCGCGAACTGGTCCCACTGCTCCTGGCTCAGCGGCCGGTGGGTGAACTCGTCGAACGCCTGCTTGGCGAAGGCGCGGAAGCCCTCGTGAGTCGAGGTCGTCCAACGAGGTGGCCACGAGCCGCATCTCGGGCGCCAGCTCGGAGACGTCGAGATGCGCCAGCCCCGGGAGGAGCTTGCGCCGGGCCAGGTCCCCGGTGGCGCCGAACAGCACGACCACGTGCGGGTCGGCCGCCTCGATCGGCGACCGGGAGGTCGACCTCACGGCTGCGGGGTAGCTGATGGTCTGCGCGTTTCGCCTCGCCTGCTCGGACACGTTTCGATCATGTCACCGGGGCGCGGCCGCGGCGCACGCGGCATTCAGGCGGCGACGGCGGGCGTCGGCTCGGTGCTCTCGACCCGCTCGGGCGACTCCTCGTGCTGCCGGTGGCGGTACCAGCCGTAGGCCAGGAGCGCGCAGACGATGCCGTTCGCCATGCCGACGACGACGTCGGTGACGTGGTGCATGCCGCGGTAGAGCCGGGCGTAGGACACGCAGCAGCGGGACGAGCATGCACAGCACCGAGGTCGAGCCACCGCAGCCAGGTGCGCTTGATGGCCATGGCCAGCAGCGTGAAGGTGAGGTAGAGCGCGAACGAGGCGCCCACGTGCCCGCTGGGATAGCTCGAGGTCGGGGGAGCGGGGTCCAGCTCGGTCACGTGCGGACGGGGCCGCCCGATGACGTGGGTGGCGATGACGAAGATCGTGGCCTGCAGCGCGATCGCGATGACCGGCGTCACCGCGAGCCGCCAGTTGCGCGTGCGCCACAGCAGGATGGCCGCCACCACGACGCAGACACCGATGACGATCTCGGTGTTGCCCAGGTGGGACCAGACCGCCGTGATGGAGTTCCAGGTCGTCGTGCGGTGGCTCGCGAGGTCCTTGCTGACGGACTCCTCGTCACGAGACAGGGGGAGCAGCGGCCCCTTGAGCAGCAGGCCGATGCCGACGATCACCCCCCAGACGACGACTCCGGGCGCGATGGCCCGGGTGAGCAGGTCGACGCCGTCCTGGCGGTGGATCCGAGACATGGGGAGAACGTAGTGCCTGGAGGCATGGTTCACCCAGCGAACAGCCCGGCCGACCTCAGCTCGACGAGCCCACGCGGACGACCAGAGCCCCGGGCAGCACGCGTGCCGAGATGGCCATGGCCTTGCCGATGGGGTCACCGTCGATCTGGACCTCCTGGGGGCGGTCCGCGCGCACCTGGATCTGCGTGCTCGTGTGGTGGTCGACGCGCTCGTGCCCCTTGCGCCGCTGCGAGGCGATCCGTGCTGCGACGGCAGCCCAGCCCACGACGCCCTGGGGCGAGAGGATGACGGTGTCGAGCAGCCCGTCGTCGAGGACGGCCTCCGGCATCAGGACGAGCCCGCCGAGGAGCCGGCCGCAGTTGCCCACCACCACGGTGCGGGTGCGCCGGCTGAACTCCTCCTGGTCGTCCACCTGGACGCGCACCTTGAACTGGGGCCCACGCAGGTTCCTGGCTCCCGACACGACGTACGCCGCCGGTCCGACCGTCGCCTTGAGACGTTCGGGCGCTCCCGCCATGATCGCCGCGTCGAAGCCGAGTCCGGCCATGACGACGAAGACGTGGGTCTGCGGCCGCTCGTGCTCGCCCGACACGTCGAGGGTCAGCTCGCCGGCGTCGATGCGCTTGTTCTGGCCGGTGAGCGCCACGCGGAGCGCGTCGTCGAGGTCGTCCACGGGCAGGTCGAGGTTGCGGGCCAGCAGGTTGCCGGTGCCCCCGGGCAGCAGGCCCATCGGGGTGTCCGTGCCGACCAGTCCGGCGGCGACCGAGCGCACCGTGCCGTCGCCACCCAGCGGGCAGACGAGATCGACGCCCTGGGACAGCGCCTCCTTGGCCTGGCCCGTGCCGGGGTCGTCCTCGGTGGTCTTGATGAACAACGGCTCCTGCCAGCCGAGCTCGTCGACACCGCGCGGTGATCCGTCGCTGGACGGACTCGAGGTTGTCGAACTTCGTCGGGTTGACGATCACCGCCGCCCGGCGCCGGGGGCTGTCGTCGGCCACCGTGCCCTCCGGACGGAACTCGTTGCGGTGAGGGCGCCGGCCCCAGCGGCCGGGCTTGGTCGAGCCGCCGCCACCTCGCCCGGGGCGCGCCGCAGCCCACCCCGCGATGCCCAGTGCCACGATCAGGACGAGCGCGATGGCGCCGATGGTCAGCCAGCCGGCATGGTCGTGGAGCACGGGCCGACGCTACCTCACGCACGGCGCCCGCTCGTACGGTTCGCGGCGGCATACCGTGTGCGCCATGGGTGACGATCGGACCGGTGACATGCAGGCGAGCGGCAGCGAGGACGTGGTCCCCGACACCAAGGACTGGACCTGGACCATCGGGCGCGCTTGTCCCGAGTGCGGCTTCGACGCCTCTGCCGTCGAGGCTCCGGAGGTGGCGGAGCGTGTCGTGGCCCTGACCGGCCCCTGGCCCGCGGTGCTCTCACGACCCGAGGCCCGGCGGCGTCCGGAGCCGGGCGTCTGGTCGCCGCTGGAGTACGGGTGCCACGTGCGAGACGTATGCCGTGTGTTCGAGGGCCGGGTGCGGCTGATGCTCGCCGAGGACGACCCGCGGTTCGCGAACTGGGACCAGGACGCCACCGCGGTCCAGGAGGGCTATGCGCAGCAGGACCCTGACGTGGTCGCCGCGGAGCTGACCGAGGCGGCTGCCCGAGCGTCCGCCGCCTTCGCTGCGGTGGGCGACGACCAGTGGGGCCGGCGGGGGCTGCGCAGCAACGGCTCGCAGTTCACCGTGCTGACCCTGGGCCAGTACTTCCTGCACGACCTGGCCCACCATCTGGTCGACGTCGGCGCCTGACCCGTCCTCGATAGGCTGGCCCGGTGATCGACATCAAGCTCCTGCGCGAGGACCCTGACCGGGTCCGGGCGAGCCAGCGCGCCCGTGGTGAGGACGAGGGGATCGTCGACACGATCCTCAAGGCCGAGCAGGCCCGCCGCTCCTCGTTGACCGAGTTCGAGCAGCTCCGGGCCGAGCAGAAGTCCTTCGGCAAGCAGGTCGCTCAGGCCGGCGGTGACGAGAAGCAGGCGCTGCTCGCCCGGTCCAAGGAGATGTCGGCGCGGGTCAAGACCCTGCAGGCCGAGGCCGAGGCCGCCGAGGCGCAGCTCGACCTCCTGGTCCGCCAGATCGGCAACATCGTCGAGGACGGCGTGCCGGTCGGCGGCGAGGACGACTACACCGTGCTCGAGACCGTGGGCACCATCCCCCAGTTCGACTTCGAGCCGCGCGACCACCTGGCGCTCGGCGAGGCGCTCGGGGCCATCGACATGGAGCGCGGCGCCAAGGTGGCCGGGTCGCGGTTCTACTTCCTGACCGGGGTGGGCGCGCGCCTCGAGCTGGCCCTGCTGAACATGGGGATCGCCCAGGCCGTCGAGCACGGCTTCACGCCGATGATCACGCCGACGCTGGTCAAGACCGACGTGATGGCCGGTGCCGGGTTCATCGACAAGCACGCCGACGAGGTCTACCGCCTCGAGGCCGACGACCTGTTCCTCACCGGCACGTCCGAGGTCGCCCTGGCGGGCTACCACGCCGACGAGATCCTCGACCTGTCCGCGGGCCCCAAGCGGTATGCCGGGTGGTCGGCCTGCTACCGCCGCGAGGCGGGGTCGCACGGCAAGGACACCCGCGGCATCATCCGCGTGCACCAGTTCCACAAGGTCGAGATGTTCACCTACTGCCGCGTCGAGGACGCCGCCGCCGAGCACCAGCGGCTGCTGTCCTGGGAGAAGGACATGCTGGCCAAGATCGAGGTCCCCTACCGCGTCATCGACACGGCGGCCGGCGACCTCGGCGGACCGGCGGCGCGCAAGTTCGACTGCGAGGCCTGGGTGCCCACGCAGGGCCGCTACCGCGAGCTCACCTCGACCTCGAACTGCACCACGTACCAGGCGCGCCGGCTCAACACCCGCGAGCGCGACCCGCACGGCTCGGGCACCCGCGCCGTCGCGACCCTCAACGGCACGCTGGCCACGACCCGCTGGCTCGTCGCGATCCTCGAGAACCACCAGCAGGCCGACGGGTCGGTCGTCGTGCCCCAGGCGCTCCGGCCGTTCCTCGGGCTCGAGGTCCTCAGACCCGCATGACGGCCGTCCCCCACCTTGTCGCCCTCGACCTCGACGGCACCACCATCAACCACGCCGGCGAGCTCTCGCCGGCGGTGCGTGCGGCGGTGCAGGAGGTGGTCGCCGCAGGCCATCACCTCATCGTCTCGACGGGGCGGTCGATCGTGGCGACGACCACGGTGCTCGACGAGCTCGGCGTCTCCGACGGGTATGCCGTGTGCTCCAACGGTGCGGTCACCCTCGAGCTGGACCCCTTGGAGCACAAGGGTTTCCGCATCATCGAGGCGGTCACCTTCGACCCGGCCCCGGCGCTCGACCTGCTCCGCGCCGAGTGGCCGGACGCCGTGGTGGCGGTGGAGGAGCTCGGCGTGGGGTTCAAGCTCAGCGCGCCGTTCCCCGACGGCGAGCTCCAGGGCGAGCTGCGCGTGGTCCCGTGGGACGAGCTGGTCGCCGACCCGGTGACCCGCGTGACGTTCCGGGCGCCCAACGGCACGGCCGAGGACTTCCTCGCGCTGACCGAGCGGATCGGTCTGCACGGCGTGAACTACGCCGTCGGGTTCAGCGCGTGGCTCGACCTCAACCCCGAGGGCGTCTCGAAGGGCTCCGCCCTGGAGATCCTGCGGCGCCGGCTCGGGATCGACCCGCGGCACACCCTCGCCGTCGGCGACCAGCGCAACGACATCGAGATGCTGCAGTGGGCGGCGCGGGGCGTGGCCATGGGCAACGCTCCGGACTCGGTCAAGGCGGTCGCCGACGAGGTCACCCTCGACGTCGACGAGGACGGTCTCGTCCCGGTGCTGCGGTCGCTCCTGTGAGGGCCGGCATGCCAGACCTGCTGATCTCCTCGCCGGCCAACCCGCGCCTGAAGTCGCTGACGGCGCTGCGCCGCCGCCGCACCCGCGAGGAGCTGGGCCGCACGCTCGTCGAGGGCTTCGAGGAGCTCTCCCTGGCCCTCGACGCGGGGGTTCTGCCGGAGTCGGTCTACTACTGCCCCGAGCTCATGCTGGACGCGCCCGCCCAGCTCGAGGTCGTGGAGCGGGTGCGTGCCGACGGGGTCGAGACGGTCCAGGTGCTCGCGCGTGGCCTTCGAGAAGGCCGCCTACCGCGAGGGACCCGACGGCTTCCTCGCCGTCGTGCCCGCCCTCGCGCGCCGATGCGCCGACCTCGAGGTGGGGCCCCGTGCCCTGACGGTCCTGTGCGAGGGCGTCGAGAAGCCGGGCAACCTCGGCGCCATGCTGCGGACGGCCGACGCGGCAGGGGCCGAGGCCGTCATCGCCGCCGACCCGGTGACCGACTGGGGCAACCCCAACCTGGTGCGCTCGAGCAAGGGCACCGTGTTCAGCGTGCCGGTCGCCAGCGACCCGACCAGCGAGGCGCTGCGCTGGCTCGACGAGCAGGGCATCGCGCTCGTGGCGACCACTCCCGACACCGATCTCGACTACACCGACGTCGACTACACCGGACCCGTGGCCATCGCCGTCGGCGCCGAGAAGTACGGCCTCACCGACCAGGTGCTGCGCCACGCGGCATACAAGGTGCGCATCCCGATGGTGGGCCGCGCCAACTCCCTGAACGTCGCCACGTCGGCCGCGATCGTCATCTACGAGGCGGTGCGGCAACGCCGCAGGTCAAGCGCAGCACCACTGAGCACACCCGTGTCAGGAGCACTCTCGGGGGTGTGTAACGATGTCGGGTATGCGAGTTGATCACGTTTCGTATGCCGCTGAGCACGACGGTCTTCGCGCGACAGCTGAGCGCTTGGCCAAGCGCATCGGGGTGGATCCTGTCGACGGGGGCGTGCACCCGAGGTTCGGCACTCGCAACATCATCCTGCCGCTGGCGCACGACCGTTACGTGGAGGTCGTCGAGGTTCTCGACCACCCCGCGTCCGACAAGGCGCCCTTCGGCCAGGCCGTGCGGGCCCGCTCCGCCAACGGCGGAGGCTGGCTCGGCTGGGTCGTCGCGGTGGACGACCTGTCCCCGTTCGAGGAGCGGATCGGGCGGCACGCCGTCGACGGCAACCGCTACCGCCCGGACGGCACCGAGATCCGGTGGCGCCAGCTCGGCGTCAAGGGCCTGATCTCCGACCCGCAGCTGCCGTTCTTCGTGCAGTGGGCCGACCCGAGCCTGCACCCCTCCGTGGGGGCGCACACCGAGGTCACCATCGACAGCCTCCAGATCGCCGGCGACCCCGAGCGCGTGCGCGACTGGCTCAACCTGCCGGCCGACGAGACGTCCTCGGTCATCGACTTCACCTTCGTGGCCCCGCACGGCACGCCCGGACTGCTGGCCGTCACCTTCGACACCCCGTCGGGCAAGGTCACCGTCTGACCCCTGGGGGCGTTGGTCCTCCCTACGTCATCCGCGCGATTCGCGCTGCTGGTGCAGGGCCCTAGCGTGAGCACCAAGCCAGGTCCCCGACGGTGGGAGGAGCCATGGCTCGTCCACTCCTGCTCGCAGTCGACGCCGACCCCGAGTCCCTGTCCCGGCTCGAGAACCACCTGCAGCGTCGCTTCGGCGCGGACTACCGTGTCCGCGGGGAGCTGAGCAGCGAGTCGGCCTTGGCGCTCCTGCAGGAGTGCGCGGACCGAGGCGACCCCGTGGCCGTCGTGGCTGCCGACCAGTGGCTCCCGGGCATCGCTGGTGCCGAGCTGCTCGGCCAGGTGCGGACGCTGCACCCCGATGCCCGCCGAGCGCTCCTGGTGCCTTGGGGTGCGTGGTCGGAGCGTCGGACGGCCGAGGCGATCCTGCGGGCCATGGCCGTGGGCGACATCAACTACTACGTCCTCAAGCCGTGGTCCGACACCGACGAGCTGTTCAGTCGCACCGTAGGCGAGTTCGTCCACGAGTGGTCCCGCACGGTCGTCTCCCCCGAGCGGGAGGTCGTGGTCGTCGCCGAACGACGGGCGCCTCGCGGCCACGGCATACGAAGTCTGTTGACCCGCAACGGAATTCCGCACACGTACCTCGAGCGGGGCACCCCCGCCGCGGTGACTGCCCTGAGTCGAATGGGGGTTCGTGACCCGGAGGACATCACGGGCCCGGTGGTCGTCTGGATGCCGGCCGTCGGTGGTGCGGTGCTGCTCGACCCCACCGACGCCCAGCTCTGCGAGGCCTGGGGCATGCAGACCACGCTCGACGACGAGCGCGACTTCGACGTCGTCGTCGTGGGTGCTGGGCCGGCCGGCCTCGCCGCCTCGGTCTACGCCAGCTCCGAGGGCCTGCGCGTCCTCGTCGTCGAACGCGAGACGCTCGGTGGGCAGGCGGGGTCGAGCTCGCTGATCCGCAACTACCTCGGCTTCTCGCGCGGCCTCAGCGGATCGGACCTGGCCCAGCGCGGGTACCAGCAGGCGTGGGTCTTCGGCGCGCACTTCCTGCTCACCCGGGAGGTCGAGGCGGTGGCCGTGGCGGACGGTGGGTTCGACGTCGGCATCGGCGCGGTCGGCACCGTGCGTGCGCGAGCGGTCGTCCTGGCCTCGGGAGTGTCCTACCGCCGCATCGGCATCGACTCCCTCGAGGCGCCTCAGCGGTGCGGGTGTCTACTACGGCGCGAGCGTGTCGGAGGCGCACGGGCTGGCGGGTCTGCGGGTCGTCGTCCTCGGGGGCGGGAACTCCGCGGGGCAGGCCGTCCTCCACCTCGCGCGGTATGCCGCGCACGTGCGCCTCGTCGTGCGTGGCGCGGCGCTCTCCGAGGCGATGTCGCAGTACCTCGTCGACGAGATCCTGGCCAACGACGCCATCACGGTCCACACCGGGAGCGAGGTCGTCGGAGGCGGGGGAGACGGCTGGCTGAGCGAGGTGGTGATCCGAGACCGTTCGTCGGGGGCCGAGCAGAGCGTCGAGGCCGAGGGGCTGTTCGTGATGATCGGCGCCGAGCCCCGCACCGGCTGGCTGCCGGCCCAGGTCGCCCGGGACCGTCAGGGCTTCGTCGTCTGTGGCACGGATGCGATGGGGGATGCGGCGTGGCCCCTGGACCGGTTCCCGCTGCCCTACGAGACGACGGTGCCCGGCCTCTTCGCGGTCGGGGACGTCCGCCACGGGTCGGTCAAGCGAGTCGCGTCGGCGGTCGGGGAGGGTTCCGTCGTCGTGTCGCAGCTGCACCAGTACCTCGCGGCGGAGCAGGCCCAGACTGCTGGAGGGAGTCGGTGACCGCGGGGTCCGAGCGTCCGCTGTCACCTCGCTCGGTCGTCGGCGCGGTCCTGACGGCGATCGTGCCGCTCGCCGGGCTGACCCTGCTGCTCGAGCGCCCGAGTCTCGACCTCAGCTGGGAGCACCACCCCTCGCACTTCTGGATCGTCCTGGGCGCCGCCGTCCTGAGTGCCGTGGTGGCGTACGGCACGGGGGTCGCGTCGCTGCGACGCGGCGACGCCCGCGTTCTGCTGGTGTCGCTCACCTTCCTCTCGGCGGCGGGGTTCCTCGGCCTCCATGCCCTGGCGACGCCGGGGGTGCTGCTCGACCACCCCAACGCCGGGTTCACGCTGGCCACCCCGATCGGAGATCGCCCTGGGGGCCGGGTTCGCCGCCTGGTCCGCTACCTCGCTCGAGGGGGATCGGGCCGTGCGGATCATCGCCCGGGCGCGGCTCCTGCGCGGCGCGCTCATCCTCGTCATGCTGCTCTGGGCGGTCGCCTCGCTGGCCTCGCTGCCACCCCTCAACGCCCACGCGGCCCCCGAGCGGGCCTCCGGCCCGATGGTGGTGCTCGCGCTGGCTTCCATCGGCCTCTACCTCTGGGCCGCCTACCGCTACCTGCGTCTCTGGCGCCACCGGCGCGGCAGTATGCCGTTGGCCGTCGCCGCGGCGGTCGTCCTGCTGGCCGAGGCGATGGTGGCGCTGCTCTTCGCCCCCAACTGGCACCTCACCTGGTGGGAGTGGCACGTGCTCATGCTGCTGGCGTTCGCGCTGGTGGCCTGGGGCGCTCAGGAGCAGTGGCACGAGGAGCGCTTCTCCGGGCTGTACCTGGACCAGACGGTGGCGGGACGTCGCGAGATGAGCATCCTGTTCGCCGACCTCCAGGGGTTCACGACGTTCTCCGAGGCGCACGAGCCCCAGGAGGTGACGGCCATGCTGAACGCCTACTTCGAGGTCGCCATCCCCTCGGTCGTCGGCGCCCACGGCGGGGACGTCGACCGGCTGATCGGCGACGCGATCATGGCGACCTTCAACCGGCGGGGCGACCAGCCCGACCATGCCCGCCGCGCTGCCGCGGCGGCGCTGGCCCTTCAGGCAGCGACCGCGGAGGTGGCCGCCGCGCATCCGGGCTGGCCGCGCTTCCGCGCTGCGGTCAACACCGGCGAGGTGTCGGTCAGCCTGCTCGGCGCAGGTGGCGGGCGCACCCACACCGTGATCGGCGATGCGGTGAACGTCGCGTCCCGGCTCGAGGCCAAGGCCCCGGTCGGTGGAGTGGCGATCAGTGCCGCTACCCGCGCCCTGCTGCCGGGGGCTCAGACCGAGCCGCTGGGCGCACTCGCGCTCAAGGGGAAGACTGACACCATCGAGGCGTACGTGCTCGTCGCCCTGTGAACGGCGGCATAGTGAACGGCGGCATAGTGAACGGCGGCATACGGGGTGAGCGGCGTGCGGGGCCCGCTCAGTGCGGGGAGGCCGGCTCCGCGCTGGCGAGGCCCCGGACCGCGGGCAGCTGGGCAAGGGAGTTGACGACGATCGAGAACACGAGCAGTCCCACCGCCCAGCCGTGGTGGCCGGCAGCCCAGAGACCGACCGAGGCGAAGCCGAAGACCAGCACCTTGGTCAGCGGTCTCAGGACCGGTCCACCCATGGGCGCCTTGGGCGAGGCGAAGCCCCACCAGAGCGCGACCACGACTACCACCATCGCGGTGGCGAGCAACGGACCCCCCACCGCGTGCCCCCAGACGGCGGCCGCCGCCGCGGCGAGGAGCTCGTCGAGGAAGACGGCGGCAAGCACGACCCATCCCGCAGCGACCACGGGGCCAGTCTGCCCGGCGCCTCCCGCATGCGCTAAGGAGTTCCGGGCTTGGGACATTGACGCAATTGTGCGAGGAGCGACGAAAGGACCGGGTCCTTCCTCGCCATACTTTGGGGGTCGGCGTCGACTTGCTGGGGCTCCACGACATGGCCGTCACTGAGCAGTAGGGGCGGCGACTCCATCCTCTTGCCGCCCGTTGCGGTCCACCGGAGCAGGACCGCCTCTCCAGGAGCGATGGACACGGGACCATCGACGGGGCTCGCACGTGGGCCGCCCTGTCCCAGACGCAGCCAGCAAATAAAGCCGGCGCCTTGGTCAGTCTGTGCGCCCAGGACCGTAACGCCCTCCCGACCGACGTTTGTTACCAGCCCGGATCCAAACTGGTACCCGACGATATTGCCGGTGACTAGATTCTCCGTTCCAAGGATTTCATTTTGCTGGACGGCCATCCACGTAACGGTGGCCTTCTCGTTGCCCCTAATGGCGAAATAGACCCCTAGGAGGGTGGCGCTGCCAAGAATGAGGCTGCCAGCAACGCGGATCGGGGTGGACGTGAGCCACCGCAGTATCGACGACAGAACGTTGGAACGTCCGGGCTCTTTCGCGCTGAGCTGCCTTGCCGCATGGTCGCTTGCCCGGCGGTCGCGCGCGCTTCGCTGTTGTCTCACGTGTAGCCCTGCCCTTCGAGAAGGTTGCGATGCGAATGGCTCGCAACCTGAAGGAGTCCCGAACGCGCAGGTCCGTACGGTGAGAGGCTTATGGGCTACGTATAGGTCCCGTCAAGCGCAGTCCCCCATGAGACTCGGGCTCAGTCGAGGAAGTCGACGAGCTCGGGGGCCGCGCCGATGTAGGTCCGCGGCGTCAGCTCCGACAGCCGCTTGGCGACGTCGTCGGGCAGGCCGAGACCGGCGACGAACTCGCGCAGGTCGTCGCCCGTGATGCGCCGCCCGCGGGTGAGCTCCTTGAGCCGCTCGTAGGGGTTCTCCATGCCGGCCACGCCCTGGGCGCCGAGTGCGCGCATGGCCGACTGCACCGGCTCGCCCAGCACCTCCCAGTTGGCGTCGAGGTCGGCGGCCATCGCCTCGGGCACCGCGTCCAGTCCGGCCAGGCCGCGACCGGCGTTGTCGATCGCCAGCAGCGAGTGCCCGAACGCCGTCCCGATGTTCCGCTGCATCGAGGAGTCGGTCAGGTCGCGCTGCAGGCGGCTCTGGACGAGCGTCGAGCCGAGCACGTCGAACAGCGCGTTGCTGACCTCGAGGTTGGCCTCGGCGTTCTCGAAGCGGATCGGGTTGACCTTGTGCGGCATCGTCGAGGAGCCGACCGTCCCCTGGCCGCGCACCTGGGCGAAGTAGCCCATCGAGATGTAGGTCCAGACGTCGGTGCAGAGGTTGTGCAGGATCCGGTTGAAGCGGGCCACGTCGGCATAGAGCTCGGCCTGCCAGTCGTGCGACTCGATCTGCGTGGTCAGCGGGTTCCACTGCAGGCCCAGGGACTCCACGAACTCCCGGCTGAGCGCGGGCCAGTCCGCGCCGGGGACGGCGGCGAGGTGCGCGCCATACGTGCCGGTCGCGCCGTTGAGCTTGCCGAGGTACTCGGCACCGTCGATCCGGCGCAGCTGCCGGCCGAGCCGGTGCGCGAGGACGGCGAGCTCCTTGCCCATGGTGGTCGGCGTCGCCGGCTGCCCGTGGGTGTGCGCGAGGAGCGGCACGTCGCGCAGGTCGGAGGCCATCGTGGCGACGGTCTCGACGAGGGCGGTCGCGCGCGGCAGCCACACCTGGGTGACGGCGCCCTTGACCATGAGCGCGTAGGACAGGTTGTTGACGTCCTCGCTCGTGCAGCAGAAGTGGATGAGCTCGGCCAGGCCGCGGTCCTCGTCGGCCGGGGCGATCCGCGTGAGCCGCCGCTTGAGGAAGTACTCGACGGCCTTGACGTCGTGCTGGGTCTCGCGCTCGATCTCGGCCAGCTCGGCGATCTCGTCGGCCCCGAAGTCGGCGACCACCTGGCGCAGCTGCCGCTGCTCGTCGTCGGTGAGCGCGCGGACGCCGGGCACCACCTGGTGGGTGGTGAGGAAGATCAGCCACTCGACCTCGACGTGCAGCCGCTCGCGGTTGAGCGCCGGCTCGGAGAGGTGGTCGACCAGCGGCGCCACCGCGCCCCGGTACCGCCCGTCGAGGGCGCCGAGGGCGATGGGCGGAGTCGCGTCAGCAAGCGAGGCCATGGGGCACAGTCTCCCAGAGCGCGACGGCTGCGCCGCACCCCGGTATGCCGCCGCCGCCAGCCGCATTGCACGCGCGCGGGTGTCGGGCCCGCGGCATACGGTGGCTGGTATGCGCTTCACGACTCTGGGAAACAGCGGCACCGTCGTCTCCACGCAGTGCCTCGGCACCATGACCTTCGGCTGCGGAGGCCGACGAGCGAGCCTCGGGGGCGGTGCTGGAGGCGTTCGTCGAGGCGGGCGGCACCTTCGTCGACACCGCCGACGTCTACAGCAAGGGCGTGTCCGAGGAGATCATCGGGCGCTGGCTCGCCGCCCATCCGACCGAGGCCGCGCCAGCTCGTGCTCGCGACCAAGGGGCGCTTCCCGATGGGAGACGGGCCCAACGACCTGGGGCTGTCGCGCCGGCATCTGCGCCAGGCGCTCGACGACTCGCTGCGGCGCCTCGGGGTCGAGCACGTCGACCTCTACCAGATGCACGCCTGGGACGCCGTGACGCCGATCGAGGAGACCCTGCGGTTCCTCGACGACGCCGTCACCGCCGGCAAGATCTCGTACTACGGCTTCTCGAACTACCTCGGGTGGCAGGTCACCAAGGCGGCGCTGACGGCTCGGGCGCACGGCTGGAGCGCGCCGGTGACGCTGCAGCCGCAGTACAACCTGCTGGTCCGCGACATCGAGCACGAGGTCGTGCCCGCCTGCCTCGACGCCGGTCTCGGGCTGCTGCCCTGGTCACCGCTCGCGGGCGGCTGGCTGACCGGCAAGTACCAGCGCGACCAGCGCCCCGCAGGGCGAGTCCCGCCTGGGCGAGGACCCGGAGCGGGGCATGGAGGCCTGGGGTCCGCGCAACGCCCAGGAGCGGACCTGGGCGATCGTCGACGCGGTCGGTGAGGTCGCCGACGAGCTCGGTGCGTCGCGGGCGCAGGTCGCGCTTGGCGTGGGTCGCCGCCCAGCCGGCCGTGACCTCGGTGATCCTCGGGGCGCGGACGGTCGAGCAGCTCACCGACAACCTGGGCGCCGCCGACCTCGACCTCTCGGCCAAGCAGCTCGCAGCGGCTCTCCGAGGTCAGCGCCCCGCGGGCCGACGACTACCCCTACGGGACCGCCGGCGTCGCCCAGCGCGACCGAGACCTCGCGGGCGGCCGCTGAGCCCGCGTTGACCCCTCGTGGAGGGCGTCAGGCGAAGCCGTAGCGGTCCAGCGCTGGGACGAGCTCGTCCTCCTCGAAGGCCAGGTGGTCGAGCAGGGTCTGGGACAGGCGGTCGACCACCCGCCGGAGCTCCGTGGTGCCCGAGGTCCCTGACACCAGTGACGACCAGCGCGTCGTCCAGCTGCTCGAGCACGTCGTGGATCACGAGATGCTCCTGCTCGAGCCGGTCCAGGACCGGCGTCAGGGCGGGCTCGCTGCGTCGCAGGTGGGGGAAGATCGAGCGGTCCTCGAGGCCGTGGTGCCCGGTGACGAACCTGCAGTACTGCTGGCAGTAGGCGCCGAGCGCCCAGTTGTTCTGGCGCATCGTGAGCTCGTTGATCGCGTTACGGGCGCGGTGGGCCTGCTCCTCACCGGCCACCACCTGCTCGACGATGTCGCGCAGCCGGGCCAGCTCGCCGCGCAGCCCGTCGTGGACCTCGACGAGGTGGGCGCCGGCGCCCAGGTGCGCCGGTGCCTGACCGGCTTGCTCGGACGAGTCCTCGCTGGCGGTATGCCGCGTCGCCACGGCCTCGCGCGGCGGCGGCTTCGCCGGCGGCGCGGCGCGACCGCTCGTCCTCGACCAGCTGTCGGGTGGCGGGGGCGACCTCGGCCGCGAACCGCTCGACGTCGCGCACCGACGAGACAGGGAGGATGAACGTCGCCATGCCGTGCTCGAGTGCCAGCTCGGCCAGCTGGTCGGCCCGGACCGAGGGGTCGACGTTGTAGAGCCGGCGGACCGCCGAGGGGTCCCTCCCGGCTCGGCGCGCTGCCTCGTCGATCGTGGCGTTCATCGCCGGCAGCTCGGACGGCCCGGCATACCCCATCGACGGGAGCCAGCCGTCGGCGAGCCGGCCGGTGAGCCGGAGCATCCGCGGCTTGTACGCCCCGATCCAGATGCCGATGGGATGGGTGGGCGCGGGACCGGCATGCAGGCCCTTGACCCGGTAGTGCTCGCCGTCGACGGACACCGAGCCCTGCCCGGACCAGACGCCTCGGATGACGGCGATGGCCTCCTCGAGTGCCGCCGTCGCCTCGCCAGGGGTGCGGCGCGGGCCGCCCGCCGCGGCGATCGCGTCCCAGAACGCGCCCGTGCCCAGGCCGAGCTCGACCCGGCCGCCGGAGAGCAGGTCGAGGGTGGCCGCACTGCGCGCGAGGACCACCGGCGGCCGCAGCGGCAGGTTCGCCACGTTGGGAGCCACCCGCACCGTGGTGGTGCGGGCGGCGATGACCGCCAGGAGGGTCCACGCATCGAGGTGCCGGGCGTTGTACGGGTGGTCCTGGATGGTCACGAGGTCCAGCCCGCTGACGTCGGCGGCCTCGGCCATGCCGAGGACGACGTCGGCCGCCGATGCGTCCGGGGTGGGGAAGATGCCGAACTCCAGCTCGTGCCCGTAGTCGGTCACCGTCTGCCTCCTCGTCGGTCCGTATGCCGTCAGTGGCGAAGCAGCCGCGCGTCAGGCCGGCGCCGAAGCCCTGCGCTCACCGTAGGCGCTGGGCCGCTGGTAACCGTCCAGGACCTCGGCCAGGACCAGGTGCCGTCGGGCGTCGTCATGGCGGCCCTGCCGTTGGAGGGTCCGGCCGAGCAGCAGGTGGACGTAGCCGTCGGTGGGTCGCTCGGCGACGAGCTCGCGCAGGACCGACTCGGCGCGCCCGAGCTGGGCCGATCCGAAGTAGGCACGGGCCAGCAGCACTCGCAGCTCGGTGGTGTCGTGCAGGACCTCGTCCTCCCGCACCTCTGCCACGAGGTCGGCGAGCGCGCTGGCCGCCCCGATGGGGTCGCCATGGTCGAAACGGCTCTGGGCGGAGGCGAGCCGGAGGGCGAACGGGGCGGCCATGGTGGTCATGCCCGCACAACCTAATTTCAGATTCAACTATTCCGATGGTGGTCGAGCGCGCGGCGCACGTGGTCGACGACACCGTCGGCGGCGGCCGTGACCTCGGCATAGGTCTGGTCGAACGCGTCGTCCTGGCCGTACCAGGGGTCGTCCATCTCGAGGTCGCCCACGCGGGCCGACTCGGGGTCGAACGACCGGAACAGCCGCACCTTGGCGCGCTGCTCCTCGGTGCGGGCGAGCTGCGTCAGCTCGCGCTGGTGCCCGCGGTCGGCCACCAGGACGAGGTCCACCTGGTCGAACCACGACCGCTCGAACTGGCGGGCCACATGGTCGGCGCCGCCGAAGTCGGCATGGCCGTTGCGCTCGAGCACGGCCAGGGTGCGCGGGTCGGCCGGGTTGCCGACCTCCCAGGAGTGCGTGCCGGCGGACTCGACCACGACCCGGTCGCCGAGCCCGGCCTCGGCGAAGCGCTCGCGCAGGATGAACTCGCCCATCGGCGAGCGGCAGATGTTGCCGGTGCAGACGACGACGACGCGGTAAGGGCGGCCCGGACGAGCTGAGACAGCAGCCATGTCAGTCCGGGTATCCGAGCGGGTTGGCCTCCTGCCACCGCCACTGGTCGGCGCACATGTCCTCGATGGTGCGCGTGGCCTTCCAGCCCAGCTCGGACTGAGCCCGGCTCGGGTCGGCATACGAGGCGGCGATGTCGCCCGCGCGGCGCCCGACGATCTCGTAGGGCAGCTCGCGGCCGCAGGCAGCTTCTCGAAGGCATGCAGCACCTGCGAGGACGGACGTGCCCTGACCCGTGCCGAGGTTCCAGGTGGAGACGCGCTCGTCGGTGCTGCCGAGCCTGGTCAGTGCGGCCAGGTGGCCCGCCGCGAGGTCCTCGACGTGGATGTAGTCGCGCATCGCCGTGCCGTCGGGGGTGTCGTAGTCGTCGCCGAACACCCGCAGCTTGTCGAGCTTGCCCACCGCCACCTGCGCGATGAACGGCATGAGGTTGTTGGGGATGCCGGACGGGTCCTCGCCGATGGTGCCCGACGCGTGCGCTCCCACCGGGTTGAAGTAGCGCAGCAGGGCGATCCGCCACCGCTCGTCGGTCTTCGCGACATCGCGCAGGACCTGCTCGATCATCACCTTGGTCCAGCCGTAGGGGCTCGTCGCCGAGGTCGGGAAGTCCTCGCGCATGGGCACCGGCGCGTGCTCGCCGTAGACCGTGGCGGACGAGGAGAAGACGAGGCGGAAGCACCCGTGACGCTGCATGGCCCGCACGAGGGCGAACGTCGAGTCGAGGTTGGTCTGGTAGTACTCCAGCGGGATCTCGACGCTCTCGCCGACGGCCTTGAGCCCGGCGAAGTGCACCACCGCGTCGAACTGGCGCTCGCTGAACAGCGACTCGGTCTTGTCGCGGTCGGTCAGGTCGAACGCGTGAACCTCCAGCGGACCGCCGGTCAGGGCCTCGAGCCGGGGGACGACGGTCGGCTTGGCGTTGGAGAAGTTGTCGACGACGACGACATCGTGGCCCGCCGCCACGAGCTGGACGACGGTGTGGGATCCGATGTAGCCGGCACCGCCGGTGACGAGGACGCGCATAGGGTCACCGTAGCTGGCGTGACCGACCGCGGAACTCCGCCACCACCGCGCCGTCGGACTCCCGGGTCACCGTCACGTCGGTGAGCCCACTGCGCCCGTATGCCGTGCGCGCCCGCCCCTCGGCGACGAGGACGTCCCCGCGCCGGGCCGAGCTGACGAAGGTGATGTCCGCGCCGGCGGCCACGGTGAGGTGACCCCGCGAGTTGCAGACCAGGGCGAAGGTCGAGTCGGCCAGGGTGAAGATGTAGCCGCCGTGGGCGATGTCGTGACCGTTGACCATCTCGGTCGTGACGGTCATCCGGACCACGGCGTGGTCGACCTCGATGACCACGGCGTCCATCCCGAGGGCGCGGGAGGCCTCGTCGTCCTCCCACATCCGCAGCACATGGCTGAGGTCCTCGGGGGTCGCTGTCCTGCAGGCTCGCTCACCGGTCCGCCCTCGCCGTCAGGGCCGGGCTGGGCCGGTACCGGCCACCGGGGAAGGCGCGGTCGAGCGCCGCCAGCTGGTCGGCCACGACGGCATACCCGATCTCGGCGCCCCACTCCAGCGGGCCGCGGGGGTAGTTGGTGCCCAGGCGCATCGCGATGTCGACATCGTCGCCAGTGGCCTCGCCTCGGTGGACCAGGTCGACCGCCTCGTTGACGAGCATCGCGATGGTCCTGGCGACGGGGTCGGTCTCGACCGGGCCGCCCACGAGCTCCTCGAGGCGGCGCTCGTCGGGGACGGCGTCGAGCACGGTGCCGTCGGCGGCATACCGGTAGATGCCCTCGCCCGTCTTGCGCCCCAGCCGACCGGCGGCCACGAGGTCGCGCTGCACGGCGGTCGGCTCGTAGCGCGGGTCGTGGCCGGTCTGCTCCCACACGCTCGTGCCCACCGCGAGGTTGACGTCCTGGCCGATGAGGTCGGTGAGCTCCAGCGGCCCCATCCGGAAGCCGGCGCGGCGCAGCGCCTCGTCGAGGGTGGCCGCGTCGGCGACCCCGGCCATGAGCAGGCGCTGGGCCTCGCCGTAGAACGGGCGGGCCACGCGGTTGACGATGAAACCGGGTGTGGAGGCGCACCGCACCGGCGTCTTGCCCCACGCCGTCATGAGCTCGGTGGCGGCGGCCAGGACCGTGTCGCTGGTGTGCGTCGCCCCGCACGACCTCGACCAGGCGCATGACCGGCGGTGGGTTGAAGAAGTGCAGACCGAGCACGCGCGCGGGGTCCGGCACCGCCTCGGCGATCGCCGTGATGTCGAGGCTCGAGGTGTTGCTCGCCAGGATCGTGTCGGCGGGCTGGTGGGCGGCGAGCTCGGCGAACAGCTGCTGCTTGACGCCCAGGTCCTCGCGGACCGCCTCGACGACCACGGCCGACGGGGGCAGCTCGGCGACGTGGGTCACCGTGCTCAGGGACTGGGCGACGGCCTCGAGGCGGGCGGAGTCGATCCGGCCCTTGGCCTCGAGGCGTTGGAGTCCGGCGATGATGCGGGCGACACCGTCCTCGGCCGCCCCGGTGACGGCGTCGACCAGGGTGACGGGGTGCCCGGCCATGGCGGCCACCTGGGCGATGCCGGCGCCCATCGCGCCCGCGCCGACCACGGAGACATGACTGGGACCAGGCGGCGTCGTCATGTGACGCAGTCTCGCAGAATGACATTTCGACTGTCAGATGCGCACTCGTACGATGAGGCCATGACTACGGCAACGGCGCCCACCTCCTCCTCGTTCGTCGACAAGCACCAGGCGGTTCTCGACGAGGCGGCCGCGGCGCTCGCCGCCCGCTCCTACTACTCGCGGTACCCCGAGTCTCCCTCGCCGCGGGTCTACGGCGAGGGGTCCGTCGCGAGGCCGGGCTCGCGGCCTACGAGGCACTGCGGGACAACGCCTTCGGCGGCCTCGGTGACGTGCGCACGGACGGCCAGTGGGTCGGCGAGGAGGTCTCGCCGTACGGGCCTGCGCTCGGCATCACCTACCCCCACCTCGACCTCGACGCCGCGCTCGCGGCGGCCGCCGACGCGATGCCGGCCTGGCGCGACGCCGGTGCGCGCACCCGGGCGGCGGTCTGCGTCGAGATCGTGGAGCGGATCAACCAGCGCTCGTTCGAGATGGCCCACGCGGTGATGCACACGACCGGGCAGCCGTTCGTCATGGCGTTCCAGGCGGCCGGGCCGCACGCCCAGGACCGCGCCCTCGAGTCGATCGTGGCCGGGCTCGTCGAGCAGGAGCGGATCCCCGCCTCCGTGGTCTGGGAGAAGCCCGGGCGCGACAAGCAGGGCAACCCGGCCCCCATCCGCATGCAGAAGGACTACCGGGTCGTGCCGCGCGGGGTGGCGCTCGTCGTCGGCTGCAACACCTTCCCCACGTGGAACGGCTACCCGGGCCTGTTCGCGTCCCTGGTCACCGGCAACCCGGTCGTGGTCAAGCCGCACCCGCGGGCGGTGCTGCCGCTCGCCCTCTCCGTCGCCGTATGCCGCGAGGTGCTCGCGGACGCCGGCTTCAGCGCCGACCTGGTCCAGCTCGCCCCCGACGCCCCCGGCGAGGGGCTCGCCAAGGTGCTCGCCGAGCGGCCCGAGGTCCGGATCGTCGACTACACCGGAGGCCCGGCGTTCGGCACCTGGCTGGAGGAGAACGGCGCCGCTCGCGGTCAGCTGGTCTATGCCGAGAAGGCCGGGGTCAACACCGTCGTCGTCGACTCCACCGACAACCTGCGCGGGGTCCTGGGCAACCTGGCCTTCTCGCTGACGCTGTACTCCGGGCAGATGTGCACGACCCCCCAGAACCTCTACGTGCCGCGCGACGGGATCGCGACCGACGAGGGGACGGTGTCGTTCGAGGACTTCGGGGCCCGGCTGGCGGCGGCGGTCGGCAAGCTGACCGGTGACGACGCCAAGGCCGTGGAGCTGCTCGGCGCGACGGTCAACGACGGGGTGCGCGCCAACGCCGCCGGGCTGGCCGCGCTCGCGCGAGGAGGCGGGCGGCACGGTGGTGCTGGACTCGCGCGAGGTGACCCACCCGGCATACCCCGAGGCCGTGGTCCGGGCCCCCGGGCTGGTGAGCATGGACGTGAGCCGTGAGGACGTCTACACCCAGGAGTGCTTCGGGCCGGTCGGCTTCCTCATCGCCACCGCCGGCACCGACCAGTCGCTCGCGCAGTTCCGCGACACGGTGCGCGAGCACGGGGCGATGACGGCGGCGGTCTACTCGACGTCCGAGGACGTGCTCGACGCGGCGCGCGACGCTGCGGCCGACGCCGGGGTGGCGCTCTCGGAGAACCTCACGGGGCCGGTGTTCGTCAACCAGACGGCGGCGTTCTCGGACCTGCACGGCACGGGCGCCAACCCCGCGGCGAACGCGGCCTACGTCGACGCGGCCTTCGTGGCCAACCGGTTCCGGGTCGTGACCTCCCGCCGCCACGTCTGACCTCGTGGCACGATCAGGCACCATGGGGTTCCTGATCAAGATCGCCATCAACGCGGTCGCTCTGTGGGTGGCGGCGTGGCTGCTGCCCGGACTGTCCTTCGGCGCCGGCAAGTTCGGGTCCAAGTTCGCGACCGTCATCCTGGTCGCGCTGGTCTTCGGGCTCGTCAACACCGTCGTCAAGCCGATCGCGAAGCTCCTCAGCTTCCCGTTCATCATCCTGACGCTGGGGCTGTTCACGTTCGTCGTCAACGCGTTCATGCTCCAGCTGACCGAGTGGATCTCCGAGCCGCTGGGGCTGTCGTTCACGATCCGGCACTTCTTCTGGGACGCCATCCTCGGCGCCCTGGTCATCACGGTCGTCTCGATGATCCTGCACTGGGTCATCCCCGACAGCGACGAGTGAGCGAGTGAGCGGTGCCGAGCGCCCCGCCGCCCCGCATACAGTGACCCCATGAGCGACAGCGACGTCCGCCTGCGCGCGGCCCTCGACCAGGTGCCGGCCTACGTCCCCGGGAAGCCCGCGTCCGCGCCCGAGGGCGTCACGGCATACAAGGTCTCCTCCAACGAGAACCCCTACCCGCCGCTGCCGTCGGTGCTCGACGTCATCCGCGACGCCGCCGGAGCCGTCAACCGCTACCCCGACATGGCGGTCACCGCGCTCACGCAGGCGCTGGCCGACCGCCTCGACGTGCCCGGTCGAGCACCTGGCCACCGGCACGGGGTCCGTGGGTGTGCTCGGCCAGATCGTCCAGGCCACCTGCGACCCCGGCGACGAGGTCGTCTACGCGTGGCGGTCCTTCGAGGCCTACCCGATCGTCGTCGCGCTGGCCGGGGCGACCAGCGTCCAGGTGCCTCTCGACGACCAGGCCCGGCACCGGCTCGACGCCATGCAGGCCGCGATCACCGACCGCACCAAGCTCGTCATCGTCTGCACCCCCAACAACCCCACCGGCCCGATGGTGACCCACACCGAGCTGGAGCGGTTCCTCGACGCGGTCCCCAGCCACGTGCTCGTGGTGGTCGACGAGGCCTACGTCGAGTTCGTCACCGGCGAGGACGCCCCCCGCAGCCTCGAGCTCTACCGCGACCGCCCCAACGTCATGGTGCTGCGCACCTTCTCCAAGGCGTACGGCCTGGCCGGCCTGCGCGTCGGGTATGCCGTGGCGCACCCGCCGGTGGCCGCGGCGCTGCGCAAGACCGCGGTGCCCTTCGGCGTCAACTCCATCGCGCAGGCGGCCGCGGTGGCCTCCCTGGCGGCCTTCGACGAGCTCAAGGAGCGGGTCGACGCCCTCGTGGCGCGAGCGCACCCGGGTCGTCGAGGCGCTGCGCGGCCAGGGGTGGTCCATCCCCGACACGCAGGCGAACTTCGTCTGGTTCGGGCTGGGCGAGCGCTCCGGCGAGTTCGCCGCCGCCGCCCAGGAGGCCGGGCTGACGCTGCGGCAGTACGGCAACGACGGGGTCCGCGCCACCATCGGCGAGACCGACGCCAACGACACCCTCATCCGCGTGGCCGGCGAGTTCCTCCGCTCCTAGCCCGGCCCCGGGCTGCCGCCGGTCACGACGGCAGGCAGACTGGGCGCCATGGTCGACACCTGGCTCCCCCCGTACCTCGCCCACCCGGACCGCTACGGCCCCATGCCCTACCGCAAGGTCGGCCAGAGCGGGCTGCGACTGCCTGCCGTCTCGCTCGGCCTGTGGCACAACTTCGGCGACGACAAGCCGTTCGAGACGCCAGCGCGCGATCCTGCGGCGGGCCTTCGACATCGGCATCACCCACTTCGACCTCGCCAACAACTACGGGCCGCCCTACGGCGCCGCGGAGGCCAACTTCGGCCGCCACCTGGCCGCCGACTTCAAGCCCTACCGCGACGAGCTCGTCATCAGCTCCAAGGCCGGCTGGGACATGTGGCCGGGGCCCTACGGCGACGGCGGCTCGCGCAAGTACCTCGTCGCCAGCCTCGACCAGACGCTCCAGCGCACCGGCCTGGACTACGTCGACATCTTCTACAGCCACCGGCCCGACCCCGACACCCCGCTCGAGGAGACGATGGGGGCGCTCGCGTCCATCGTCAAGCAGGGCAAGGCGCTGTATGCCGGGATCTCCAGCTACGGCCCCGAGCTCACCGCCCGCGCCGCTGACCTGCTCGAGGAGATGGGCGTCCCGCTGCTCATCCACCAGCCCTCGTACTCGATGGTGAACCGCTGGATCGAGGGCGGCCTGCTCGACACCCTCGGCGAGCGCGGCATCGGCTGCATCGCGTTCAGCCCGCTGGCGCAGGGGATGCTCACGAACAAGTACCTCGGCGGCATACCGGAGGGGTCGCGGGCGAGCCAGGGCAAGTCCCTGTCGCCCGACCTGCTCATCGGACGAGGCACTCACCCACGTCCGCCAGCTCAACGACCTGGCGCAGGAGCGCGGGCAGTCGCTCGCGCAGATGGCGCTGGCGTGGGCGCTGCGCGACGAGCGGGTGACCTCGGTGCTCATCGGCGCCTCGTCGGTGGCCCAGCTCGAGGACTCCGCCGCGGCCGTGGCGAACCTGCGGTTCTCCGACGCCGAGCTGGCAGAGATCGACCGCGACGCCGTCGAGGCGGGCATCGACCTGTGGCGCACCCAGTCCCAGCTCTCCTGAGCGCGCGTCGCGAAGCGACGTCCGGATTCTGAGATTTTCGGTGAGCGCGGATATCTTGGGCCCAGCAAGGCCCACATGTGAACGCCGTCACCCACGGCGGGACCAGCCTGCCGCACGATCCAGCAGCGGAGACCCCGCCCGGGTGACCGCGGCCCGAGCCGACGATGCCGTCATCCGCGGCACCGGAGGAAGAAGGAGTGCCTGTGAGCGACAACGCAGTCGCCAGTTCCGGCAGCGCAGCCAGCACGAGTCCCGCCGAGGACGACGTGCTGGCCGAGCTCATCGCCCCGGTCCCCGAGGTGGGTGACGGCGGACCCGAGATGGTCCAGCTCCTCACCCCCGAGGGTCAGCGCGTCGAGAACGCCGAGTACGACCACTACCTCGAGGACCTGACCGACGAGGACCTGCGCGGGTTCTACCGCGACCTCGTCCTGATCCGCCGGGTCGACGCCGAGGCCACCGCCCTGCAGCGCCAGGGCGAGCTCGGCATCTGGGCCTCGCTGCTGGGCCAGGAGGCCGCCCAGGTCGGCTCCGGCCGCGCGATGCGCCCGCAGGACTACGCCTTCCCGACCTACCGCGAGCACGGCGTCGCCTGGTGCCGCGGGGTCAACCCGCTCAACCTGCTGGGCCTGTTCCGCGGGGTCAACCACGGTGGCTGGGACCCCAACGAGAAGAACTTCCACCTCTACACGATCGTCATCGGCGCGCAGACGCTGCACGCGACCGGCTACGCGATGGGCATCCAGCGCGACGGCGACGTGGGCACCGGCGACGCCGACCGCGACGCGGCGGTGATCGCCTACTTCGGTGACGGCGCCAGCGCCCAGGGCGACGTCAACGAGGCGTTCGTCTACGCCGCGGTCAACAACGCGCCCGTCGTGTTCTTCTGCCAGAACAACCAGTGGGCCATCTCCGAGCCCAACGAGCGCCAGACCCGCATCCCGCTCTACCAGCGGGCCCGCGGCTTCGGCTTCCCCGGTGTGCGCGTGGACGGCAACGACGTGCTGGCGGTGTATGCCGTGGCGACGCAGGCGCTCAACGCCGCCCGCTCGGGCCAGGGCCCCACCTTCGTCGAGGCCTACACCTACCGGATGGGCGCCCACACGACCTCGGACGACCCGACGAAGTACCGCGTCTCCGCGGAGGTCGAGGTGTGGAAGCACCGCGACCCGATCGAGCGGCTCAAGGCCTACCTGGTGCACGAGAAGAAGGCCGACCACGACTTCTTCGAGGCGCATCGACCGCGAGGCCGACGAGCTCGCCGCCGAGGTCCGCGAGGGCTGCCTGAGCATGCCCGACCCCAGCGGCGACTCGATGTTCGACCACATCTACGTCGAGCCCCACCCGCTGGTCGAGGCCGAGCGCGCGGAGTTCGCGGCCTACCATGCCGGCTTCGAGGGTGAGGGGAGCCACTGACATGGGCACCATGACCATTGCCAAGGGCATCAACAACGGCCTGCGCGCCGCCATGGAGCGCGACCCCAAGGTCGTCCTCATGGGTGAGGACATCGGCAAGCTCGGCGGCGTCTTCCGCGTCACCGACGGCCTCCAGAAGGACTTCGGCGAGGACCGCGTCATCGACACCCCGCTCGCCGAGGCCGGCATCGTCGGCACCGCGATCGGCATGGCGCTGCGCGGCTACCGGCCGGTCGTCGAGATCCAGTTCGACGGGTTCATCTACCCCGCGTTCGACCACATCGTCAGCCAGGTCGCCAAGATGCGGGCCCGCTCGCTCGGCAAGGTGAAGCTGCCGATGGTCATCCGCATCCCCGTGGGTGGCGGCATCGGCGCGGTCGAGCACCACAGCGAGTCCAACGAGGCGTACTTCGCGCACACCGCCGGCCTCAAGGTCGTCTGCTGCTCCAACGCCGAGGACGCGTACTGGATGATCCAGCAGGCCATCGAGAGCGACGACCCGGTGCTCTTCTACGAGCCCAAGCGCCGCTACTGGGACAAGGGCGAGGTCGACGAGAGCGCCGCTCCGCGGGAGCTGCTCAAGGCGCAGGTATGCCGCGAGGGCACCGACGCGACGCTGGTCGCCTACGGCCCCATGGTCAAGACCTGCCTGCAGGCGGCCGAGGCGGCTGCGGCCGAGGGCAAGAACCTGGAGGTCATCGACCTCCGCTCGCTCAGCCCGCTCGACCTCGACACCGTCGCGGCGTCGGTGGAGAAGACCGGTCGGACCGTCGTGGTGCACGAGGCGTCCACGTTCCTCGGCATGGGTGCCGAGATCGCGGCCGAGCTGCAGCAGCGCTGCTTCTACCACCTCGAGGCGCCGGTGCTGCGGGTCGGCGGCTACAACCTGCCCTACCCGCCCAGCAAGCTCGAGGAGGAGTTCCTCCCCGACCTCGACCGGGTGCTCGACGCCGTCGACCGCTCGCTGGCCTTCTGAGAGGGGCACGAAACCGATGTCTGTACGCGAGTTCAAGCTTCCTGACCCCGGCGAGGGTCTGACCGAGGCCGAGATCGTCACCTGGAACGTCAAGGTCGGCGACACCGTCAAGGTCAACGACATCGTCGTCGAGATCGAGACCGCCAAGTCGCTGGTCGAGCTGCCGGTGCCGTTCGCCGGCACGGTGACGGCGCTGCTGGTCAGCGAGGGTGACACCGTCGAGGTCGGCACGCCGATCATCGCGGTCGACACCTCCGGTGGCAGCGGCGCGCGGCGCCCCGACTCCGTCCACGAGGCGCCGCCGGCCGGCGCGGTCGAGCCCGGCATCGAGGGCTCTCCGGCTCCCAAGCTCGAGGCCGCGGCGCGGGCCGCGGCTGCCGAGGAGGAGATCGAGGAGGGCAAGATCGGCGGCACCACGTCGACCGGTCGCACCGCCGTGCTCGTCGGCTACGGCGTCAAGCAGACCGAGGCCAAGCGGCGTCCTCGCAAGGGCGCCGAGAGCCCCGCGCCAGCGGCGGCAACGCGCACCGGCTCCTGCCGCGCCCGCGCCGCGCCCGCCGCTCCCGCGCCTGTCGCGCCGGTGGCCCGTGAGGGCGGTGCCCGGGCGCTCGCCAAGCCGCCGGTCCGCAAGTACGCCAAGGACCTCGGCGTCGACCTCGGCGCAGGTCACCGGCTCCGGCGAGGGCGGCATCATCAGCCGCGCCGACGTCGAGGCGCATGCCGCGAGTGGTGCGCCGGCCGCAGGCGGCGGCCAGCCGGCATACGCGGCGCCGGTCGTGCAGCGAGCGGGCGAGCGGGAGACGCGCACCCCGATCAAGGGCGTCCGCAAGATGACGGCCGCCGCGATGGTCGGCTCGGCCTTCACCGCGCCGCATGTCACCGAGTGGGTGACCGTCGACGCGACCGCGACCATGGACCTCGTCGAGCGGCTCAAGCAGGACCGCGAGTTCAAGGACGTCAAGGTCACGCCGCTGCTGGTGCTGGCCAAGGCGCTCTGCGTGGCCGTGCGTCGTCACCCCGAGATCAACGCCACGTGGGACGAGGCCAACCAGGAGATCGTGGTCAAGCACTACGTCAACCTGGGGATCGCCGCTGCCACGCCGCGCGGGCTGATCGTCCCGAACATCAAGGACGCCGACCGGATGTCGATGCGCGAGCTCGCCGACGCCATCGGCGCGCTCACGGCGACGGCCCGCGAGGGTCGCACGCAGCCCGCGGAGATGTCGGGCGGCACGATCACCATCACCAACGTGGGCGTGTTCGGGGTCGACACCGGCACCCCGATCATCAACCCGGGCGAGTCGGCGATCCTGGCGTTCGGGGCGATCCGCCGTATGCCGTGGGTCGTGCAGGCGGCCGACGGCACCGAGTCGATCGAGCCCCGCTGGGTCACCCAGCTGGCGCTGTCGTTCGACCACCGGCTCGTCGACGGCGAGCTCGGCAGCAAGTTCATCGCCGACGTGGGCGCGATCCTGGCCGACCCGGCACGAGGCCTCGTCTGGGGCTAGCGGCCACCACGAGCGCCTACAACTGAGTCGAGGTGAACACGCTGGCGATGGCCGGCGTGTTCACCTCGACTCGTTGTGGGAGGAGTGGCTCCTGGTCAGTGGGCGGCGGCAGCCTTCGCGTCCGCCCGGTCAGCAGCACCGCGCTCCGAGTAGGCCGACCCGCCGCGCAGCTCGACGTGCGGCAGGAGCAGCATCACGAGGAACCCGACCACCATCACGCCGGACCCGACGATGAACACCAGGTCCATGGAGTCGGAGAAGCCCTGCAGGAACGGCTTGGCCAGTCGCGGGTCCAGGTGGTTGAGGAACGACGAGTCCTTCAGGACGCCGCCGGCCGAGCCCGACGCACCCGAGCCGCCGGACTGCGCCGCCGCGAAGCTCTTGGCGAACGCCGCGTTGGCCGGGTCGTGCAGGGCCGTCTGGAAGTCCTTGGTGGGAGCGACCTTCTGCATGGCGGCGGTGATCTTGTCGGGCACGCTGGAGAACAGGATCGACAGGAAGATGGCCGTGCCGAGCGTGCCGCCGATCTGACGGGTGAACGTCGCCGAGGACGTCGCCACCCCGATCAGCCGTGGCGAGACGGCGTTCTGGACGGCCAGGGTCAGCGGCTGGAAGTTGAAGCCCAGCCCGAGGCCGAAGAACACCATCACGATCATGGTCTGCCACAGCGGGGTGTCCGCGTGCACGTAGTGGAAGACGAACAGCGAGATCGCGAGCAGGGCCGACCCGATGACGGGGAAGCGGCGGTAGCGGCCCGTCCGGCTGATGATCTGGCCCGAGATGACCGAGCCGGCCATGATGCCGAGGGTCAGCGGGAGCAGCAGCAGACCGGCCTTCGTGGGGCTGGACCCCTTGACGATCTGCAGGTACAGCGGCAGGCAGGCGAGGCCGCCGAACATGGCCATACCGATGAGGACCGAGGCGCCCGAGGCGACGGCGACGGTGCGCTCCTTGAACAGCGTGAGCGGCAGCAGTGCCTCGTCCTTCATGGCGCGCTCGACCAGCAGGAACGCGATCACGCCGATGGCTCCGACGATGTAGCAGGCCAGCGAGCGGCCCGAGGCCCAGCCCCAGTCGCGGCCCTGCTCGGCGACGAGCAGCAGCGGCACGAGGCCGACGCGTGAGGGTCACCGCGCCCCACCAGTCGATGCGGTGGTCCAGACGGGTGTGCTGCAGGTGCAGGGTGCGCGAGACGACGACCAGGGCGGCGATGCCGATGGGCACGTTCACGAGGAACACCCAGCGCCAGCCGGTGATGCCGATGATGCTGCTCTGGCCGGCGAGGAACCCGCCGACGACCGGGCCGAGCACGCTCGAGGTGCCGAAGACGGCCAGGAAGTAGCCCTGGTACTTGGCGCGCTCACGCGGGGGCACGATGTCGCCGATGATGGCCAGCGCCAGCGAGAACAGGCCACCGGCGCCGAGCCCCTGGAAGGCGCGGAAGAACGCCAGCTGGAGCATCGAGGTGGCGAAGGTGCACAGGATCGAGCCGACGATGAAGATCGAGATCGCGGTCGTGAAGAACTTCTTGCGACCGTAGATGTCGGAGAGCTTGCCGTAGAGCGGGGTGACGATCGTCGAGGTGATCAGGTAGGCGGTGGTGGCCCACGCCTGCTGGTCGAGCCCCTTGAGGTCGTCGGCGATGGTGCGGATCGCGGTGGCGACGATCGTCTGGTCGAGGGCGGCGAGGAACATGCCCATCATGAGGCCCGACCAGGATCGTCAGGATCTGGCGGTGGGTGAGGGGTCCGTCGGGCCGCGCCGGGGCGGTGGCTGCCATGTCAGTTCTCCGGGGAGTTCGAGAGTCGGTTCGGTGGTGTGTGGTTGGGGGGTGCGTCGTGCGGGTTGATGCTCGCCGGAGGCCTCCACCGCGGCGCCGAAGCGCTCGAGGCCGGCGGCGAAGTCAGCGGCCTGCTCGGGCGTCCAGTCGTCCATGAGCGTGCGGAACCACTCCGTGCGCTGCTGGGCGATGTCGGCGAGCAGGGCCTGTCCCTCGTCGCTGAGGCGGACCACCTGGGCCCGCCCGTCGTCGGGGTCGCTGACCTTCTCCAGGAGCCCGTGTCCCACCAGGGTGCTGACCTGGCGGCTGACGGTCGAGACGTCGGAGTGGACGCAGTCGGCGAGGGCCGACACCCGCCGCGGCTCTGCGGCGAGGTTGAACAGGACGGGGTATGCCGTGGCGTCCACCGCGGGGTGGATGCGGGGGGCGTGCTGGCGGACGGCCTGCATGAGCTTCATCAGGCGGATGAGACCGAAGCTGACGCGCTGCGCCGTCTCGCGGTCGATGGGGTGGTGAGACATGAGGAACCTCTGGGAGCGTAAAAACTTGCTTGCGCATACAAATATCACAGAGATGTTTGCACGATGCAAATAAAGCGAGGGTCAGCGTGCAGGCCTCTCAGGGCACGAAGACGAGGTTCTCGAGCACCCGCCGGGCCACGGCCTCGTCGCCGTGCACGGTGAAGTGGATGTCGTCCACCGTGCCGCGCCCGGCCGCCCGCCGCGTCAAGGCGTCGGTCGAGAGGGTGATCGTGGTGAAGACGTCGCGGGGGTCGCCGTCGTGGGCCACCCCGGAGAACAGGGGTATGCCGCGCGCCTTGCCGCCCTCCTCGCCCTCCTCGACCCAGACGCCGGCCCGGCCCATGACCGGCCCGGTCACGTCGATGATGACCACGTTGCCGGGCTCGATGCCGGCGTTGCGCGCCACCAGCTTGGGCAGCTGCGAGAACAGCACGTCCATGAACACGGCCGCACCGCCGGAGTCGAGGTTGCCCGGGCGGCTCAGGGCCTGGCGGATGTCCTGCTCGTGGGTCCAGATGTCGAGGATGCGCAGGCGCAGGCTCTGACCCGCGGGAGTGGGGCCGAAGGCGCCGCGGACCACGGTCTCCAGGGTCATCTCGGGGGCGCTGAACTGCTCCACCCGCTTGCCGAGCACCGTCTCGAGCTCGTCGACGACCTTGCTGCCCACCATGGTGCGGCGCTGCTCGACGGCCCGCTCGACGAACGCGCCCTGCTCGTTGCGGACATGGGCGTAGTCGGGCACGGTGACCCGAGGCACCTCACCGGTGTGCAGCCAGGACTCCAGTCCCACGACGTGGGAGATCTGGTCCTTGACCGACCAGCCCGGGCACGCGGTCGGCCGGTCGAAGTCCTTGTCGGTGCACGCGCGCCCCAGGTCGACCACCGCCTGAACGGTCTGCTGGTAGGCAGAGACGAGTCCGACGAGGTCTTCCGGGGCTGCCGGATGCAGAGGCATGCCCCCACCCTACTTACGCTGGTCTGCATGAGCCTGCCGTCGACTGCGCCCGCCCGACTCCCCGCGGGGGTCCTCGTGGTCGCCGGACTGGCCGCGCTGCCGCTGCTGGCGGCGCTGGGCGGGGCGGCCGCAGCCCCGGTGATCGGGGACCCGGGCGCCTTCGTCCGCTGGGCTCTGCTCTACGCCAAGGTCGTGCAGGACCTGGCCGCCGCGGCCACCGTGGGCCTGCTCATCCACGCCGCCTTCCTCGTCCCGGAGACGACCCGCACGAACCGGCGCGATCACCGCGACCAGGCTGGCCGCGCTCGCTGCCGGGCTGTGGGCCCTCGCGGGCATCGCCGGGGCGGTCCTGGAGATGGCGGACCTCATCGGCGTACCGCTGACCGACCCGTCCTTCGGGCTCGCAGTTCGCGACGTTCGCGTTCTCCCTCGAGCAGACCCGCGTCGTCCTCATCATGGCCATCGCCGCCGCCGTGGTCTCGATCGGCGCACTGGTCGCCCGGGCCAGGTCCACGATGGCCTGGCTCGCCCTCGGCTCGGTGCTGGCCCTGCTGCCCCTGGCGCTCACCGGTCACGCCGCGGCGTCGGGCGACCACGCGACCGCCGTCAACGCGCTCGCCGTGCACCTCGTGGCGGTCAGTGTCTGGGTGGGCGGCGTGCTGGCCCTGGCGATGACCGGTGCCTCGCTCGGGTCGGACCTCGCGCCCACGGCCTCGCGGTTCTCGGTGCTCGCCGGGTGGTGCTACGGCGCGGTCGCGGCCTCGGGCGTGCTCAGTGCCGTGCTGCGGCTCGACGGGTGGGACGACCTCGCCACCCGCTACGGCGCGCTCGTGCTGGTCAAGACGGCGGCCCTGCTCGTCCTCGGGTATGCCGGGTGGCGACACCGCCGCTCACTGCTTCCGCGTCTGGGTCGGGACGGCTCGGCGGCGGCGTTCGTGCGGCTGCTCGTGGCCGAGCTGGCGGTGATGGGGGTGGCTGTCGGCACCGCCGTCGCGCTGGCTCACAGCGCCCCGCCGGCGCCGGACTCTCCCGGGCAGGACGCGACGCCGGCCTTCTCGTTGACCGGCTACCCGGCGCCACCGCCCCTGGTGGGCTCGAGCTGGGCCACGACCTGGCGCACCGACTGGCTGTGGCTGAGCGTGGCCCTGGTCGCCGTCGGGCTCTATCTCGCCGGTGTCGTCAAGCTGCGCCGGCGCGGCGACAGCTGGCCCGTCCACCGTCCGATCCTCTGGGTGCTGGGCTGGGCGGTGTTCGTCTACGCCACCTGCGCAGCGCCGGGGGTCTACGGAGCCGTGCTCTTCTCGGCCCACATGGTGATGCACATGGTCGTGGCCATGCTCGTGCCCGTGCTGCTCGTGCCGGCGGGTCCGATCCTGCTGGCCCTGCGGGCGCTCCCCGCGCGCCGGGACAAGACGTGGGGTCCGCGCGAGCTGCTGCTCCAGCTGGTCCACTCGCGAGTCCTGCGAGCGCTGGCCAACCCCGTCGTCGCGGCGGCGCTGTTCTTCTTCAGCCTCGCCGTCTTCTACTACTCGCCGCTGTTCGAGCTGGCCCTGCGCACGCACACCGGGCACGTGCTGATGATCCTGCACTTCCTGGCGACCGGGTACCTGTTCGCCTGGGTCCTCATCGGCATCGACCCCGGCCCCAAGAAGTGGCCGCCGCTCATGCTGCTCGTCGTGCTCTTCGCCACCATGTCGTTCCACGCGTTCTTCGGGGTGGTGATGACCGGCAGCACCACGCTGCTCGCGCCCGGGTTCTTCGAGGCGATCCACCTGCCGTGGATGACCCAGCCGCTCAAGGACCAGCACGAGGCCGGCGCGATCGCCTGGGGCATCGGCGAGGCGCCCACCCTGGTGCTCACCCTGCTCGTGGCAGTGGCCTGGGTGCGCAGCGACCGGGCCGAGACCCGGCGCACCGACCGGCAGGCCGACCGGGACGGGGATGCCGCGCTGGTGGCCTACAACGCACACTTGGCGCAGCTGAAGAAGCAGTCCGAGCGGAGAGGCTGAACCATGCGAGTGGCAGTGGTGCAGGTGGCCTATGGCGACGAGGAGCCGATGGAGGACCGCGTCTCGCGGGTGGCTGACCTGGTCCGAGCGCAGGCAGGCCACGACCTCGTGGTGCTGCCCGAGCTGTGGGCGCCCGGCGGGTTCGCGTATCGCGACTGGGAGGCCCGCGCGCAGCCGGTCGACGGCTCGATCGGCGCCGCGATGTCGGCCGCGGCCCGAGACGCCGGCGTCATGCTCCACGCCGGCTCGATCGTCGAGCGCCCGTCCTCCGGTGAGGTCGGGCTCGACGGGCACGGGCTCTGGAACACCTCGCTCGTCTACGGTCCGGACGGTGGGTCTGCTCGCGGCATACCGCAAGATCCACCGGTTCGGCTTCGGGGCGGGCGAGCCGAAGCTGATGGACCCCGGCGAGGACATCGTCCTCGTCGACCTGCCCGGCGGGGTCGGCAAGGCAGGGCTGTCGACGTGCTACGACCTGCGCTTCCCCGAGCTGTACCGCCGCCAGCTCGACGCGGGAGCCACGGTCTTCATCGTGCCCGCGGCGTGGCCGGCGGCGCGCGTGCGGCACTGGACGTTGCTCGCTCATGCTCGTGCCGTCGAGGACCAGTGCGTGGTCATCGCCTGCAACACCGCAGGGACCCACGCCGGCACCGCGATGGGCGGACACTCGCAGGTGGTCTCCGCCTCCGGTGAGGCGCTGGCGATGGCGGGGACGGCCGAGGAGGTGCTCAGCGTCGACATCGACCTGGATGCCGTGACGACCTGGCGCGAGCAGTTCCCGGTGCTGCGGGACCGGCGGCTGTGACCGCCTCGACGCGGGCGGTGGCGCGGCTGCGCGCGCCCGAGCTCGTGGGTCGCGGCTGGCTCAACACGGGCGGGCGCCCGGTGTCGCTGGCCGACCTGCGCGGGCGGATCGTGGTCCTCGACTTCTGGACGTTCTGCTGCGTCAACTGCCTGCACGTCCTCGACGAGCTGCGCCCGCTGGAGGAGAAGTACGCCGACTCCCTGGTGCTCATCGGCGTGCACTCGCCGAAGTTCGAGCACGAGGCCGACCCCGATGCCCTCGCCGCGGCCGTCGAACGGTATGCCGTGCACCACCCGGTCCTCGACGACCCCGAGCTCGCGACGTGGCAGGCGTACACCGCGCGCGCGTGGCCCACGCTGGTGGTCATCGACCCCGAGGGCTACATCGTCGCCTCGATGTCAGGTGAGGGACATGCCCACGGCCTCTCGGTGCTGGTCGAGGAGCTCATCGAGGAGCACCGCGCCAAGGGCACCTTGCGCCTCGGCGACTCGCCGTATGCCGCGCCGGAGCCGGCCGACACCGCGCTGCGGTTCCCGGGCAAGGCGGCAGTGCTGCCGGACGGCTCGTTCCTCGTGTCCGACACCGCGCACCACGAGGTCGTCTGGCTGGAGCCCGACCTCGAGACCGAGCGCCGGCGTTTCGGTGGTGCGAGTGGTGAGCTGCCTCGCCGAGCCGCAGGGCGTGCTGGTGCTGCCTCCGGCCACGGCGGCGCGGGTGGGGTACGACGTGGTCGTCGCCGACTCCGTGCACCACCAGGTCAAGGGGCTCAACCTCGCCGACGGCGCCTGGACGCTGCTGGCAGGTACCGGCCACCAGCTCCGCGAGCGCTCCGGTGGCGGTCCGGCGCTGAGGCAGGACCTCTCGACGCCCTGGGACCTGGCGTGGTTCATCGACCGGGTCGTCATCGCGATGGCCGGCGTCCACCAGCTGTGGGCGCTCCACCTGGCCACCGACCCGGCCGAGAACACCGTCGCCGTCCTCGGCGGCACGTCGGCCGAGGGCATCCGGGACGGGGCGGCCGACGAGGCGTGGTTCGCCCAGCCGTCGGGGCTCGCCGTCTCGGACGACGGCACTCGCCTGTGGGTCGCCGACTCCGAGACGTCTGCGCTGCGGTCGCTGGACGTCACCGACGACGGTTTCGTGGTGGAAACCCATGTGGGGCAAGGACTTTTCGACTTCGGACACCGGGACGGCGCGGCTGACCAGGCGCTCTTGCAGCACCCACTCGGCGTCACCGTGCTGCCCGACGGCTCGGTCGCGGTGAGCGATACGTACAACGGCGCGATCCGCAGGTTCGACCCCGCCACCCGTGAGGTGAGCACCCTGGCCACAGGGCTCCGCGAGCCGTCGGACGCGGTGGTCGAGATCGACCCCGACGGCCGAGGTCGCCTGGTCGTCGTCGAGTCCGCCTCGCATCAGCTCGTGCGGATCGCGTTGCCCGACAAGGCCCAACGCGTCGAAGGGGCGGCGCACCGCACCCAGCGCCCCCGCACCGAGGTGGCCCCGGGCCCACTCCGGCTCAGGGTCAACTTCACCCCGCCGACCGGGCAGAAGCTCGACTACCGGTGGGGCGACCCGACCCGGCTCATGGTGTCTGCTACTCCGGAGGGGTTGCTTCGCGAGGGGGCCGGTAGCGCGGAGGGGCTGTCGCGCCGGCTGGTGCTGGATCCCTCGGCTGGTGACGGAGTGCTGCACGTCTCGGTGCAAGCGGCCTCGTGCGACGGCGATCCCGAGACCGGCGAAGTGCCGGAGCACGCGGCATGCCACCTCTACCAGCAGGACTGGGGTATCCCGGTCGTGCTGGTCGAGGGCGCCCCCGACGAGCTCGAGCTCGATCTGCGGGGCGTCTGAGCGGCAAGACGCGTCATCGCGCACCGGGCGTCGCCGGCCGCCGAGTGGGCGATGCCTCAGGGGCCTAGGTCGCGCAGCCCAGGGCGTGGGGTCAGCGCCGCTCAGGATCGTCGATGGAAGCTGACCGACTTGACGCCTTGGGGGTCGGTGTCGATGCGATGGTCGAATCCGGGGTGATGGATCAGCCGGTGGTGGTGTCCACACAGGGGAACCGCGAGGTGCAGGTCGGTGGCGCCGCCGCGCGCCCACGGGTCCTGGTGATGCAGCTCGGTCCAGGCATAGGGTCGGTCGCAGTCCTGGGCGGCGCAGGCGTGGTAGCGGGCGGCCAGTGCGGTGCGTTGGTGCTCGGTGAAGAGGCGCCCGGCCCGTCCCAGGTCCAGCGGGTGGGAGGTGCCGCCCAGCACAAGCGGAACCAGTCCTGCGGAGCAGGCGAGCCGCCGCGCCTGTCCTGCGCTGAGCGCGGCGCCGGTGTCGGTCTGCGAGGCCTTGGCCCGAGCGGGGTCGCGCAGGGTCTGGGCGTCCATGGTCACCAGGACGGTCGCGTTGACCTTGCCGGAGAGCCGGTCGGTGGGCAGGTGCTCGAGCAGCTCGACGAACGCCGACCCGTACCGGTGCGACCACTCGTCAGGGGTGGTGCGAAAGGCCTCCCACACCCGCTCTCGGGTGCCGGACCTCGTGAGTGCCTGGCCCTGGGCGGCGGCGTCGGCTCGGGCCGTCTGGGCCGCGCGCTGGGCGAAGCGGCGCGGTGAGGCCAGCTGCTGGATCACCTTGACCAGCATGTGGCCGGCGAGCAGGGGCACCGTGAAGTGGCCGCTGAGGGTGCCGTCGTGGTTGTCGTGCCAGGACAGCCGCGTGCGCGCCAGGGCCCGGTCCTCCTCGGACCGCACGACCTCGTCCTCGTGGGCGTCGACCTCGGCCTGGCTCCGCTCGGCCGCCGCCAGCGCGCGCCGGGCCGTCTTGCGCAGACTGGCGGGATCGACCACCTTGGCCCGCTCGACCAGAGCCGACTCGATGCTCGCGCGCTCGGTGTCGGTCAGCGAGGTGGGCAGCCGGCCTGCCGCGGTCGCGATCACCTGGGCATGGGCGGTGGAGACGGCGCCCTGCGCGAGGGCCTCTCGGGTGGCCGGCAGAGAGTCGCCCAGCACGACGGCCAGCTTGACGTCACGCGACGCCGACGCGGTGTCCGAACGCGTCGCGGCGGCCAGCCACGCGGCGGTCCCCGCCGCCCCCGACTCGGCGGACACCTGCGCCCGGTCCGCGGCGCGGACGAGGTCGAGCCGGACGGCCTGGAGCCGGGTGATGGCCCGGTCGACCTCGCCGATGAGGCGCCTCGGATCCGTGACCCCCGCGCCCTGCACCTCCACCACGATCTCGTCCAAGGCCCCATGCAGCGCGCGCAACAGCTCTCCGGTCGCGCCCCCCGCGACCGGTCGACAACTGCGTCAGTACCGCCCCCATGACACCCATACTATCGAACATACGTTCGAATAGCAACTACGGGACGCCAACGCACTGAACGGCACGACCACCGACCACGCCGCACGCCGCCGTCGAGACGATCCTCACGATCCGGCACGGGGCGTTCCCGCAGGTCACGGCCCCCGAGGGCTACAGTCGAGGAGACGGGTCAATCCCCAGACCCGCGATCCTCAGGAGTGAGCATGTACATCGGACTCGGCATTTTCCTCATCGTCATCGGGGCGATACTGAGCTTCGCCCTCCACGCCTCTCTCGGCGCTGTCGACCTCAACGCCGTCGGGTGGATCTGCATGATCGCCGGCGTGATCGCGATCGTGCTCTCGCTCATCATGACCAACCGGCGCACCGTTGGAGGGGGCTACACCTCCAGGCGCGTCCGCCACACCGACCCCGCGAGCGGCACGCAGGTGGACGAGGTCGACGTCGACCGTCGCGACCTCTGACGAGGCCGCCGCGAGCCTGACCGGCCGGTATTGAGCACCGGCCGGCATACGAGCCACCACAGCGAAATGCGAAAGGTCGCTGCCCCACTGAGGGGCAGCGACCTTTCGCTGTGAACGGGATGGAACGCGCTCAGAAGGCCGACTCGGGCACGTCCATCAGCGCGTTGTCGGTCGCCTCGGCGATCTGGCGCTCGGCCGCGATCTTGGGCAGGACGGTGCGGACGAAGAACGACGCCGCCGCGATCTTGCCCTGGTAGAAGTCCTGGTCCTTGCCACCGCTGGACCCCCCGTCGAGGGCCGCCTTGGCCACCTCGGCCTGGCGGAGCAGCAGCCAGCCGATGACCAGGTCGCCGGCCGCCAGCAGGAGCCGGGAGGTGTTCTGGCCGACCTTGTAGAGGTTGCGCAGGTCGCCGCCGTCCTGCCGCGGGTCGGACTTCATCAGCTCGCCGACCATGTAGCCGAGGATGCCCTGCACGTCCTCGAGCCCCTTGCCCAGCAGCTCGCGCTCGGTACGCAGGAAGTCGGTGCCGTCGTCGGCCTTGGCGAGCTCCTGGATCTGCATCGCGATGTGCGAGAGGGCTTGCGCCTTGTCCTTGATGATCTTGCGGAAGAAGAAGTCCAGGCCCTGGATCGCCGTGGTGCCCTCGTAGAGGGTGTCGATCTTGGCGTCACGGATGTACTGCTCGATGGGGTAGTCCTGCAGGAAGCCGGACCCTCCGAGCGTCTGGAGCGACTCGGTGCCGAGGAGCACCCAGGCGCGCTCGGACCCGACGCCCTTGACGATGGGCAGCAACAGGTCGTTGACCCGGTTGGCCATCTCGGCGGGGCTGTCCTTGACCAGCTCCTCGCTCCCGCTCTCGATGAACGCCTGGTCGACGATGTCCTGCTGCGTCGCGGTGTAGATGACCAGCGCCCGCAGCCCCTCGGCATACGCCTTCTGGGTCATCAACGAACGCCGCACGTCCGGGTGGTGCGTGATGGTGACGCGTGGGGCCGCCTTGTCGGTGGACTGGGTGAGGTCCGCGCCCTGGACTCGCTCCTTGGCATAGTCGCGAGCGTTCAGGTATGCCGTGGAGAGGGTGGAGATGGCCTTGGTGCCCACCAGCATGCGGGCGTGCTCGATGACCCGGAACATCTGCGCGATGCCGTCGTGGGTGTCGCCGAGCAGGGTGCCGACCGCGGGCTCCCGGTCGCCGAACGTGATCTCGCAGGTGGTGGAGACCTTGAGGCCCATCTTGTGCTCGAGGTTCGTGACGTAGGCGCCGTTGCGCTCGCCCAGCTCGCCCGTCTCGAGGTCGACGTGGAACTTGGGGACGATGAACAGCGACAGGCCCTTGGTGCCGGCTCCGGCGCCCTCGGGGCGCGCCAGCACGAAGTGCACGACGTTGTCGACCATGTCGGACTCGCCGGAGGTGATGAACCGCTTGACGCCGGTGATGTTCCAGGTGCCGTCGGCGTTCTCGGTGGCCTTGGTGCGGCCCGCGCCCACGTCGGAGCCGGCGTCGGGCTCGGTCAGCACCATCGTGCAGTGCCAGCCCTTCTCGATGATCCAGCGTGCGAGCTTCTTCTGCTCGTCGTTGCCGAGGATGTAGAGGAGCTTGCCGAAGGAGTAGCCCGCGGCGAACATCGCGACGGCGGGGTTGGCGCCGAGCACCATCTCGTTCATGGCCCACTTCAGGCTCGGAGGCACCACCGTGCCGTCGAGCTCTCCCGGCACGTCCACGCCCCAGAAGCCGGAGTCGACGTAAGCCTGGTAGCTCTTCTTGAAGCCCTCGGGCATGGTCACCGAGTACGTCGCGGGGTCGTAGACCGGCGGGTTGCGGTCGGAGTCGGCGAAGGATGCGGCCAGCTCGTTCTCGGCGAGCCGCGACACCTCCTTGAGCATCTCGCGCGCGGTGTCCGCGTCGACGTCGGCATAGGGGCCGTGTCCGAGGACGTCCTGACGGCCGAAGACCTCGAAGAGGTTGAACTCGAGGTCTCGCAGGTTGCTCTTGTAGTGGCCCATCGTGGGAACCTCCGCGTCGTGACGTGGGAGCCGACTCGTACTGGCCGGTAACATCCATGTTCCTACTGGCCAGTAACGAATGCAAGTCTTGTGTGATGCACGCCACGGCCGACACAGATGTGCCTCCCGCACCGGCCCGACTCCGACAGATTCTCACTTTGCCCGTTGCGCTCCCGCGGTCTTGCTAGCGTTTCGGCAACACGAGCGCAGAGAGGGCCTGATGTCGAGCTTTCGTACCCCGGAGCCAGGCGCCCCAGTGGACTATCGAGCGGTCTTCGACGCGCTGCCCAACCCCTGTGCCCTGCTGAGCCGTGACCTCAAGGTCATCGACGTGAACGCCGCCTACCCGGTCGTGGTGGGACGCACCAGACGCGAGCTGCTGGGCCGCGATCTCGTCGACGTGCTGCCGCTGGGGTCCCTGGAGTCGATGGCGGGGGCCGCCGGCCGGATCCGCGAGTCGCTGCTGCGCGCGTTGACGACCGGGCGCCCAGAGGTCCTCCCCGTCCAGCGTTACGACGTGCACTCCGACGCCTCGTCCCAGGCGCCGGAGGCGAGCCGCTACTGGATCTCGACCGCGACTCCCATCAGGGATGAGGCCGACACCGTCGTGGCCCTGCTGCACAAGATCCAGGACGTGACCCCGGTCGTGCTGTCCGTGGCCGCCGACTTCGGCGACGCGGCGGGCATGTCGACGGTCAACCTCGAGCACCACTCCGACGTGTTCGGCCTGGCTCGAGACCTCCAGAGCGCGAACGCCCTGCTTCAGGAGGCTCAGGAGCGCGAGCGGGAGACCAGCCTGGCGCTGCAGCGCGCCATGCTCCCGACGACCATCCCCGAACAGGCGCGTGGCCGCGTGGCGGCGCGCTACCTGCCGGCCAGCAGCTCCCTGAGCGTGGGCGGCGACTGGTATGACGTGGCCGCCCTCCCGGACGGACGTCTGGCTGCCGCTGTGGGGGACGTCGTCGGTCAGGGTCTGCAGGCCGCTGCCGTCATGGGGCAGCTGCGTAGTGCGCTGAGCGCGGTGACCGTCGCGGACGTGGGGCCCGGCAACGCGTTGCAGGTCCTGGACCGGTTCGCTCGGCAGATCGAGCAGGCGACCGCCACCACAGCCGTCAAAGTCGTCCTCGACCTGGAGGAGGGCACCGCGACCTACAGCAGCGCAGGCCATCTGCCCCCGCTCCTGCAGCACGCAGACGGCCGGGTCGAGGCGCTCGACCAGGCGCTGGGGCCTCCGCTGGCGGCCACCGAAGCCGCAGGTCCGCGCCCCCAGGCGACCGCCAGGTTCAGCCCCGGCGCACGCCTGGTCCTCTACACCGATGGGCTGGTCGAGCGGCGTACCGAGGACCTCACCGATGGGATCGACCGGCTCACGGCCTGCTGCGGGCACACCCGGATCTCCGCCCGGAGGCGCTGATCGACGCGATCATCGCCGAGGTTCGTGACGCCGGGTGCGCCGCAGACGACACCGCCGTGCTGGTCATCGAGCTCTGACCAGCTTTGACAGCCTCATGGCCGATGGCGCCCGGTCGGGCCCCATCGGCCATGAAGGCGCTCCTACAGGCCCAGGCCTCCGAGGAGGCGGTTGAGCAGGACCCTGTGAGCGGCCCGTTGTTGTCGAGCAGGTGGGCCACGGCGCACAGCAGGTTCCCGAGCAGCTGCCCCGGCCCTGGCTGAGCGGTGATGTTGAGGATCACCGGGTTGAGGTCGATGACCAGGCCCAGCAGGTCGAGGTGCAACGGCCCCAAGTTGAGGCTGAGCACGTTGCAGACTGCGGTGGGCGTGATGGGCACGGTGAAGTTCAGGACCCCAC
>CAVPNU010000002.1:0-97721 GCA_963706855.1 uncultured Actinomycetota bacterium | reverse complement strand
AACGCAGTCGCCCGGGTCGGGTTCTGCACCAACCCGATCCACCTCACCGGCTCCTCCATGCGCGGTCGACGCGACCACGGGTGAGGTGCTGTCGTCGTACTCCTCGGACCACGAGCCGGTGGGCACGACCCTGATCCGGTGCGGCAACCGCCGAGCCTCGGAGTGCCCGTCCTGCTCGCGGGTGTACGCGGCGGACATGTTCCACCTGATCCGCGCCGGGGTCGCCGGCGGCAAGGGCGTCCCCGAGCACGGTGGGGGAGAACCCGCTGGTGTTCGCCACCCTGACCGCGCCGTCGTTCGGGCACGTCCACGGCATCCGCGACAACGGCCGCCGCTGCCGACCCCACGCCAAGAGCGCCGCGGTGCGAGCACGGCCGGCCCACCACGTGCATGACCACCCACGACGACGGACGACCCGCTGCTGGGGCAGCCGCTGTGCTGGGAGTGCTACGACTACGCCTCGCCACGTCGTGTGGCAGTGGTGGGCCCCCGAGCTGTGGCGCCGGTTCACCATCGCCCTGCAGCCGCGCTCCTCGCCGAACGCCTCGGCGTCCGCGAGTCCCGGCTGAACGACCACGCCACGGTGCAGTACGCCAAGGTCGGCGAGTACCAGCGCCGCGGGCTGATCCACTTCCACGCCCTGATCCGCCTCGACGGCCCCAAGACCGACGACGGGTTCGCCCCCGCCCCGGACGGCTCGACCGCCGACGCTGCTGGCCGACCTGGTCGAGCAGGCGGCCGCCGTCGGTCCGGTTCACCGCGCCGCCCGTGTTCGCCGACGACGTCGAGCGGGTCCTGGCGTTCGGTGCCCAGGTCGACTCCCGGCCGGTCCGAGCTCGGCCACCGCACCGACGACCCGAACGGGCCGCTGAACGCCGGAGCAGGTCGCCGGGTACCTGGCGAAGTACTCGACCAAGTCCGCCACCGACACCGTCGACGGCGACGCGTCAACCCGCACCTGCGCCGGATCCGAGACCGTCGCCGCCGAGTTCGCCGACCTCGTCGAGGACGAATGGGTCGCCGCCGGCGATGCCGGCCGAGCTGAAGGAGCTGGCCGTACGGGCTGCTCGGCAAGTGGTCCACGACGCTCGGGTTCCGCGGCCACTTCTCGACCAAGTCCCGCCGCTACTCCGTCACCCTCGGCGCGCTGCGCCGTGCCCGTCGCCGCGCCCAGGTCCTCATCGCCGACGCCGCAACGCACCGGCACACCCGTCGACCTCGCCGCGATGGAAGCCCAGCTGCTCGCCGACGACGAGGACGAAACCACCCTCGTCATCGGGTCGCTGGTCCTTCGCCGGCATCGGCTGGGACACCGAAGGCGACGTCGAACTCGCCCGCGCCGCCGCCGCCCGGGCACGCGAGTACGCCCAACACCGAGCAGCGCGAATCGACTCAGAACCCAATGACGGCAACGAAATTCGAACAGAGAGAGGAAGATCATGAGTGAGCAGACGAAGAGGTTCAGGCGCCGACCCTGCTGTCGCCGGACGAGGCGGCGGCGTGGTGCCACATCAGCGTGGGGACGCTGAACCACCTGCGCTACCACGGGCGGTTCGCGCCGGCGATCAGGATCGGCAAGCGCTGCTTCTGGATGCCGAAGGACCTGCTGGCGTGGCTGGAGGCGCAGAAGGAGCCGGCGTGATCATCAAGCGCCCGAACGGAAAGTGGCGCGTCCAGGTGAAGTACCGGAGCCGTCGTCGTGGCGGACCGGACGTTCGAGCGTCGCGGCGACGCGGTCCGCTGGGAGATCGAGCAGAAGCGGCTGCTGCACTCGGGAGAGTTCGTCGCTCCCGCCGCCGGTCGGATCACCGTGCGCGAGCTGGCCGACGAGTTCCGGGAGTCGCGCAAGGGCCAGGTGTCGGTGCGGGCGTGGGAGTCGGACGAGAGTGCGCTTCGCGTCCACATCGTGCCGGCCTTCGGCAAGTTCCCGATCTCGTCGGTCACGCCAGCCATGGTCGAGCGGTTCCTGGTCGACCTGGCGGTGTCGCGGTCGGTGCGGACGGCGGCTCGAGTGCGGACCACCCTGCGGGGTCTGTTCCGGTATGCCGTGCGGACTCGTCGGCTGCAGGTGTCGCCGGCGGAGCTCGTGCCGCTGCCGCATCCGGACTCGAGGACAGGCAAGGTCGTCGAGGTCGACCCCTTCACGATCGCTGCGCTCCTCGATGTGGTCGACACCCAGCGGAAGCTGTCGCCGGCGCGGTGCCGACATCACGCTGGTCCTGGCTCTGACCGGTCTGCGGTTCGGCGAGCTGCGCGGGCTGCGGGTCCGAGACGTGGTGTCGGTTCCCTATCCCGGGATCGTGGTCAAGCGATCGATTCCGCAGTCCGGGCTGACAGGTGCGGTCATCGAGCGGGCCACGACCAAGAGCGGCCGATCCCGGATGGTGCCGCTGTCGGAGCTGGTCCTCCCCGTCGTGCTGAAGGCGGCGGAGGGGGAGGAGCCGGACGACCTGCTCTTCCCGGCGCCCGAAGGCGGGTACCTCCACGCCCAGAACTGGCGGCGGCAGATTCACTGGAACACCACGGGCCTCGGGCAGGCGTCCGCACGACCTGCGCCACACGGCGGCCAGCCTGTGGATCGCGGCCGGCGTCGACATCAAGACGGTGTCGTCCTGGCTCGGTCACTCGACCGCGAAGCTGACGCTGGACACCTACGGGCACCTCATGGGGACGGACGCTGACCGGGCTGCGCTGGACCGGGTGAACAAGGCTCTTGGGAACCCAACGGGTACCCAGCGGCCGAAATCGTCGGTGTCGGAGACCGCAGAAGGCGAGGCTGAAAATGGCCTCTGACCTGCGAAAACGTGGTGGTGCCCTCGGGCAGATTCGAACTGCCGACACCCGCTTTAGGAGAGCGGTGCTCTATCCCCTGAGCTACGAGGGCGGGGCATGGCTGGCGCCATCGCTGGAAGCCTCACTCAACCTCCAGCCAGTCAAGCAGCCGCCAGCGTAGCCGAGACGGCACCCTTGAGGCCCCTCGGGTCATCGGCGTCCGTCACCAGTCGGAGGGCCGCAGATCCGGGGCGTGTCGAGTCATTGATTTCCGGGCGCTCCTGTATCCGAGAGAGGCGGCTCGGATCACCAGCGGTTTAGCCGGGGGATTGAGCGGAGGTACGTCGCCTCTGCCATGCCAGGGCGGTGTACCACGACGAAATGCCGGCGACTGCGACGGCCGCAACGGAGTGGAGCGCTTTCCCTGTGGCTGTCGCGCGCGGGTCAAGCCCGAACGCCTCCCACACGGTCGTCGCAGTGAAGTACGCGGCAATGGCCCACGCGACAAGAATGAAGCGCCAGCCCCCGGGCGAAGTCATGTCGCCAGGGTAGGCCCATCCGTCACCGTTTGGGCGCGGACGCCGGAAGCACCATCTTCACCCGCACGCCGTAACCGTAGCCCGCGGCATTGGGGCGGCCGGTGCGTTTGGTGCGATCAGGTGGTCGCCGATCCCGTGTCGACCTGCCGACGTGGGCCGGCCAAGCGCAGCCCCGCCAGAAGTCCGACAAGGACCAACCCGGCCGCCGCCGCGAGGGCGATCGCTGCCGGCAGGCCGGCGCGGGCAGTGCCTCCGGTGCCGGCGAGGATGGCCCATTCAGTCCACAGCAGCGCGACCACCAAGGTCGGGCCGACCCACGGGCGCAGCCGAGGCTTGGCCACGGCGAGAAGCACGAGCAACCCGATCGCGGGGGCGATCGCCACCAGGAACGAAGAGCCGATGGCGCTCAACCCGAAGAAGTCGAGCCGATAGAACCCGTATGAGGGCTCCCCGGTCTGCCACAGCTGCAAGCGGGCGCGCCGCGATACCCATCAGTCCTGCAGCCCGCCACGATGACGACCCCGGCGATGAGCGAGTCCAACGCGGCGTGCCCGAAGCGTGGCGTCACCTCGGCAGTCGCGGCCAGTGCAGCGAGTGCACCGAGCACCACGCAGAGATACAGAGGTGGCACCCTCAGGTGGAGAGTGCCCGCCAGCCACGGCCCGGCCAGGGCCAATGCGGCAACCACGGCCAGCAGCTGGCGCCCGAGGCGCGCGCGCCAGCCGGCCATGAGCCCCAAGGCCACGAGCCACAGCACGTACAGGATGACGCCATAGCCGGGCCGCGACGGCACCACCGTGGAGCTGGCGCTGGCCCACGCAGCTCGCGGCCCCACGCCAGGGCACCAGCTCCCCGAGGACGAGACACACCAACGCCATCGCGCCGCCGCTGCACGCCGCAAGGGTCGCCGTTCGCCGTCGGGCCTGCGGGGTGGCGAGTGCGTCGACACGCGCCGCCACGCCATGCGTGACGAGGTCCCATCGCTCCCCGGCTGTGGGTCTCGTCCGCCCCTCCGCGGACGCACCTTCCATCAGGAACGCCAGGACCTCCTCCTCGCGGTACTCGCGCCACCGCGACGGGAACCAGCGCAGCAGCCGCCGGTATCGATCCTCCAGCATGCCGTCGTTCATGCCGTCACTCCCCGAACCCTCAATGCCCGAGACGCGGTCTTGGCGTTGGCGACGAGCCGGCGCGCCTCGGAGGCGAGCGCCTCGACCCCGTCGTCCGTCAGGTCGTAGTAGCGACGCAGCCGCCCGTCGACGACCTCCTCGCCACTGATCCGCACCAGTCCCTCGCCGACCAACCGGTCGAGGGCCGCGTACAACGTGCCGGCGCGCAGCTCCACCCGCCCGCCGGAGGAGGCGGTGACGGCTTGCATCGCGGCATACCCGTGCTTGGGCCCTTCGGCCAACGCGGACAGCAGCAGGAACGTCGGTTCCCTCATCTCGGCGTGTCGCATGAGGCGACCATACACAGTTCATCGGTATATGTCAGGCGATTGACTATGAGGCTCCGCGATGGTCATAGAGCTCAGTCGATTGTCGGAGGCGTCCGCCGCCAGGCCGACTTACGGTGCGCTCATGCAGACGCTGAAGGCGGCCGGCATCTGGCTGGCCTGTGGTTTGGTGCCCCTCGCGATCGTGGTCGTCGGGAGCCTGCCCGACCATGACGTGCTCTGGCCGGCCCTCGTCATGCCGATCCTGATGGTCACCCTGTTCCTCTGGCTGCTGGGTGGCCTCGTCATGGTGGCCACCTGGCAGCAGCACCGCATGGAGCGCCGCCCCGGGTAGCCCCGCGGCGCCCTACCCCGTTACCTCTCTGCGAGGGGTGATTGGGGTGCCCCGGCGGTGATGTAAGCATCGTCTCAGGGGCGGGTGAACTCGCGGCGAGGTGCCATAAGGTCGCCTCGCCGACGAAGGGAACCACCATGTGTAGCAGCGCCGCTGACCCGCGTGCCGACGCGGGATGGCGCACCTGGCACGCCAGTGGACCCGAGGAGGTCGCACCCGGCGTGCACCGGATCCCGTTGCCCCTGCCCGCAGGACGGCCTGCGGGCCGTCAACGTGTATGCCGTGGAGTCGGATCGTGGCGTCACGCTGGTCGACGCCGGGTGGGCGTTCGAGAACGCGGAGTCGGCGCTGGCCGCAGGGCTGCGGGCAGCTGGTCACGACCTGGCCGACGTGACGGACTTCCTCGTCACCCATGCCCATCGTGACCATTACACGCTGGCGGTCACGGTCCGTCGGCGGCTGGGCGTCGCGCATCCGCATCGGGCTGCCCGAGCGGCCGAACTTCGCCGGACTCGCCGCCCGTGCACCGCAGGACGATGTCGCCCACGTGGGCCTCCTGCGGCTCGCCGGCGCGCCAGGGCTGGCGGACGTGCTGAGCCGCCAGGACCACTCGGTCGACAAGAGCGACTGGGAGCTGCCGGACGAGTTCGTCGTGGACGGCGCGATCCTGGATCTCGGCCGCGCCGGCTGCGGGCGATCCACACGCCCGGCCACACGATCGGCCACTTCGTCTACCACGACGAGGAGCGGTCCCTGCTCTTCTCCGGTGACCACGTCCTGCCGCACATCACCCCGTCGATCGCCTTCGAGGAGGCGCCCCCACGGGCGCCCCTGTCCGACTACCTGGCGTCGCTGCAGCTGATGCGCGAGCTGCCGGACGCTCTCCTGCTGCCCGGGCACGGACCGGTCGGGCTCAAGCTGCACCAGCGGGTCGACGAGCTGCTCGAGCACCATGGAGCCCGCCTGGACGCCACTCTCAAGGCCATCGCCGACGGCGCGACGACCGCGTTCGACGTAGCCCGGCAGCTGACCTGGACCAGTCGTGACCGCCGGCTCGACGAGCTCGACGAGTTCAACGTGATGTTGGCGATCGTCGAGACCTACTGGCATCTCGAGGTTCTGGCTGAACGCGGCGCGGTGCACCGCGAAGAGGCCGACGGAGCCGTCCACTACACCATCTGACCCACCTCTCGCTGTTCCGCACCTTCCCCCGCCCCGCCACTGAAAGGACCCCCACCATGCCCCGTGACGCCGTCATCGTCGAGGCCGTCCGCACCCCGATCGGCAAGCGCGGAGGCGCCCTGTCCGGCGTCCACCCGGCCGACCTCTCCGCCACCGTCCTGCGGGCGCTGGTCGACCGGACCGGCCTCGACCCGGCTCTGGTGGAGGACGTCGTCTGGGGCTGCGTGGGCCAGGTGGGCGAGCAGACGTTCGACATCGCCCGGACCTCGGTCCTGTCCGCCGGGTGGCCCGAGACGGTCCCCGGCGTCACCGTGGACCGGCAGTGTGGGTCGTCGCAACAGGCGGTCTCGTTCGCCGCGGCCGGCGTGATCGCCGGTCACTACGACATCGCGGTAGCCGGGGGCGTCGAGTCCATGTCCCGCGTGCCGATGGGCGCCAGCCAGACCGGCGGCTCTCCGCTCGGCGAGCGGTATGTCGAGCGCTACGGGCCGGTGTTCCCCAACCAGGGCGTGGGTGCCGAGGACATCGCCGACACCTGGCGCCTCTCCCGGACCCAGCTGGACGAGTTCAGCCTCGCCTCGCACGAAAAGGCTGCAGCCGCAACGGATGCCGGTGCCTTCACCGACGAGATCGTGCCGGTCACGCTGGCCGACGGCACCGTCGTCGACACCGACGAGGGGATCCGCCGCGGTGGCACCCTCGACAAGCTCGCCACCCTGCCGACCCCCTTCCGCGAGGGCGGCAAGGTGAGCGCGGGCAACGCCTCCCAGATCAGCGACGGGTCGGCCGCGGTGCTCGTCATGACCTCGGACCGGGCCGCCGAGCTCGGCCTGCAGCCGCTCGCGCGGGTCCACACCTCCGTCGTGGTCGGCTCGGCGCCCATGCCGATGCTGACCGGGCCGATCCCGGCGACGGAGAAGCTGCTCGCTCGCAGCGGGCTGAGCCTGGACGACATCGGTGTCGTCGAGATCAACGAGGCGTTCGCGTCGGTGGTCCTCGCCTGGGCGGCCGAGACGGGAGCGGACCTGGACCGGGTCAACCCCCGCGGTGGCGCGATCGCCCTGGGCCACCCACTCGGCGGCAGCGGCGCCCGCCTCATGACCACCCTCGTGCACCAGATGCGCGCCGGCGGCATCCGCTACGGCCTGCAGACCATGTGTGAGGGCGGCGGCCAGGCCAACGCCACCCTCCTCGAGCTGCTCTGACGCGGCGATGAGCCAGGTGGCGGGTGCGGTCGCCCCGCCGCCTACCAGGCGGAGAACGTGTCGACCGCCTGTCTGAACGTCCGGTCCACCGTCGCCACGTCGAGGCCTGCCACGGTCATCATCCACACCTGGCCGTTCACCTCATAGATCCCGATGTCGCTCTTCACCGGTGTCGCCAGACCCGCGAACGTCGTCGTGTACTGGGTCACCGACATGTCCCCGAACCGGCTCGGGCGGTCGGGTCACCCGGACACTCTCCGGGTGACCCGTGAGGAGGCCGATCTGGCTGGCGATGGTGTCATCGGACGGCATGACAGACAGTGGCGGGTCCGTGAGCTCCGCGGTCGTCCGGGTCCGCCCCGTCGAGGTGGCCATCACCTTCAGACCCCTCATCTGCGCGGCGAGTGCCGTGGCCGAGACTCCCAATCTGGCGGCCAGGTCCTTGATGGCTGCAGCCGACGAGAGGGCCGTCCCGCTGAGCTTGGAGGGGTCGATGACGAGCCAGGCATCCGGCACCGCGAACCGCACGTGTCCCGAACGCGATCCGACCCACTGGTCGCCTGCGGGCAGGGCCGGGTGGGCGGCCACCGCTGGAGCCGCCGGGGACGGCTCCCTCGGCTTCGAGGGAGCGGAGGCGGTCGCAGTGACGGCCGCAGACGAGGTGGCCACGGCCGGGCTCGGAGGCGCCCCTGAGCTCACCAGCGGCATGGCGGTACTGCACCCCCCGAGCGCGACAGAGGCAGCAACTACGACGACGGACCTGACCGTCCCCCCAAACGACATGCGTGCAGGGTAGCCATCCCACACGAGCCGCACGGGGCATTTGCCGGTATTGCGTTCCACGCTGCCCGGGGCGGGTCGATGGCTCAGTGACTAGCCCCTGGCGGCGGAGACCGTCCGCCGCCGCGCCGGATCGCTAACAGTGCGAGGGATATCCACAGCCCGTGGGCACGTCCGGCTGCTGTCCCCAGGGGGCCCTGTGCGCTCAGATGAACTAGTCACCCGGGCTTCGCCGCCCCGCTGGGCAGCCGATCGGGCATCGTGGTGGGGTGCATAGTGGCGGCGTGACGACGACCTGCCCCTCGTGTGGGTACACCGCGCCGGTGGCCGCGGGGAGCGTCGAGCCGCGCTTCCGCGCTTCGGCGGAGTGCTACGCCGCGTACCAGGAGCTCGCGGCATACAACCTGACGGGGGGCCGCCGGGACTTCATCCACCAAGAGGCCGTAGACGCCTATGCCGCGCAGCACCCCGGGCCGCCCGCCAAGCCCATCGCGGTGTGGTTCGGTCTCGTAGGGCTGCACCTGGCCCTGGACCTGGGGCGGACCGGCCGGGAGGTGCAGCAGGCGCACATGAGACTGGCCCGGCACCGGCGCCGCTGGCCCGAGCTGGCCGCCCCTGCCGACCTCACTGGGATGGTCGTGGCCGACGTGATGAGCCGACCAGCCGACCACTCGCGCGACGAGGCGCTGCTGCGATGGGCCGGCGAGGTCTGGCAGCACTGGTCAGCGGTGCACGAGACGATCGCGAGCCTGTGCGTCGACGAGGGCCTCGTCGACGACGGGCTCTAGAAACGGCGAAATCCCCCGACCATACGGTCGAGGGACTGCGCTCGGGGGTCTGAACTGGGTCAGATGCCCTTGACCTTCTCCGCCTGGGGACCCTTGGGGCCCTGCGTGACGTCGAACTCGACCTTCTGGCCCTCCTGGAGCTCGCGGTAGCCGCTGCTCTCGATGGCCGAGTAGTGAACGAAGACGTCAGCGCCGCCGCCGTCCTGCTCGATGAAGCCGAAGCCCTTTTCGCTGTTGAACCACTTCACGGTGCCTGTTGCCACTGGTGTTGCCTCTTCTTGTTGTGCGAGATCTCCCGTGTGGAGACCTCATGCCGCCGATGGTCACGACAGGCGACACGCGAACAATCACGCGGCGGGCTCCGTCGCGCCGAGCCCGCTGGAGGGTGGACTGGAACGGCAACGCGACGACGGTACCAGCCAGGACCCCTACTCCGCCTTATCGCCCGCCCCTGGGTCACTCCGAGCGGCCCCTGGGGAGGCGCTGGCAGGGAAGACCTGTCTGGCTCAGGCCCTGCCGATCTCCGACCACCGCGCGCTGAGCGTCGAGCTCGTCCTGACCTGCGGCATCGGGCTTTTCGGTCCGGGTCGCTCGGCCTCCTGGACAGGTGAGCCGGTTAGCCTGCGTGGGTGACCCAGCCCAACGACGAGACCCGTGCAGCGCCGGAGCCCGACCTCGACCCGCGGGCGGCCGGTGTCGCCCGGGCGGTCAAGACCTGGCAGCGTCACCTCGTCGACCTCGGCGGTCGCAACACGCTGCTGTGGTACCGCGACCTGCCCAGCGGCACCCTCGACCTGACGACCGCCCACCCCGGTGGTCTCGCGATGCTGCTCGCAGGGCGCCCCACCCGCCTGTCCGACCTCGTCCGCGAGCCGGCTGCGCTGGACGAGGCGCGTCGCCGAGCCCGCACCATCCGTTCCAAGACGCTCGAGCTGTCCGAGGAGCGAGGCATCGAGGCAGGGTTCCTCGCCCTCGGCATGGCGACCTGGACCGTCCGTGGGGCGTCACGGTCGCCCGCCGCACCCGTGCTGCTGCGCCGGTGCGTGCTGCGGCCGACCGGCGCCGCGCGTGAGGACTTCGACCTCGACCTGGGCCACGAGGTCGAGGTCAACCCGGTGCTCGAGCACTACCTGCGCTCGGAGCAGGGGCTCCGGCTCGACACCGGTGCGCTGGAGGACCTCGCCAGCCATGGGGGAGCCTTCGACCCCTACCCCGTGTATGCCGAGCTGACCCGGCTCTGCGCGGACGTCCCGGACTTCGCGGTGACCCCGAGGCTCGTGGTCGGCACGTTCTCGTACGCGAAGCTGCCGATGGTGGCCGACCTTGCGGCACAAGGGAGCTCGCTGGCCGACCACGATGTCGTCGCGGCGCTGGCCGGCGACCCGGAGGCGCTTCGGGCAGTCCACAGCAGGGCCGTGCGTCTCCGCTCGACGCCGCCGGCGCCGACGCCGACCCGGCCCGCGAGCTGCTCGTCGTCGACGCCGACTCCGACCAGCAGGCCGCCATCGACGCGGTGCGCTCCGGCGCCCACCTGGTCATCCAGGGTCCTCCCGGCACCGGCAAGTCCCAGACCATCACCAACCTCGTCGCGAGCCTGGCGGGTGAGGGCAAGCGCGTCCTGTTCGTCGCCGAGAAGCGGGCCGCGGTCGACGCCGTGCTCTCGCGCCTCGACGCGCGTGGGGCTGTCCGACCTGGTCTTCGACGCCTACGACGGCGGGGTCGACCGGCGCCGGCTGGCCCAGCAGCTGGGTGCTGCCCTCGAGCGAGGCACCCAGGCCGAGGAGCCCGACACCGCAGACCTGGAGCGCACTCTGGTCGCGAGTCGCAACACGCTGGTCGGCCACTCGCGGGCCCTGCACGAGTTCCGCCAGCCCTGGGCCTTCTCCGCCTACGAGGCCCAGGAGGCCATCGCCACGCTGAGTGCCGCCCATCGTCCGCCGACCTCGCGGGTCCGGCTGCGGGGCGGCACAGCTGGCCGGGCTCGACCGGCAGACCGTCGAGGACCTCGGCCGGGCGCTGACCGAGGCCGCCTCGCTCGGGGCCTGGTCGACCGACGAGGGCACCGATCCCTGGTACGGCGCCCGCATCACCACCGCCGATGAGGCGCTCCGCGCTCGCGACATCACGAGCCGCTATGCCCAAGGCGGCCTGCAGGAGCTCGAGCAGACGATGCACGAGGTGTTCGCCGAGGTCACCCTGCCGCAGGCGAAGCGGCTGTCGGACTGGAGCGCGGTGCTCGACACCGTCGGCAACGTGCGCGACACGCTCGAGGTGTTCCGCCCCGAGGTCTTCGACATCCCGCTCGGTGACCTCGTCGCGGCCACCGGTGACAAGGACTACCGCGAGCCCACGGGGTGGCGCTCAGCTGGTCGGCCCGGTCGAGGCTGCGGCGCCAGACGCGTTCCCTGCTCCGCCCGGGACCGCCGCCCGCCGACCTGCACGCCGCCCTGCTCGACGCCCAGAAGCAGCGGGTGGCCTGGCAGCAGATGGCCGGTGCGGGCGGCCGGCCCGAGATCCCCGTGGACCTGGACCGGGCCCGCGCGGCATACGAGGCGGTGGCCTCCGACCTCCGCTGGCTCGGTGAGCGGCTGGCCCCCACCGCGGCCGGAGGCGACCTGATGGACGCCCCGCTCGAGGACCTCGAGCGACGGATGGCCGAGCTCGCGGCGCGTCCGGACCGGCTGACGATCCTGCCGCAGGTGACGGGTGCCCTCGACGCCCTGCGCGAGGCGGGGATGGGCGCGCTGGTCGACGACCTCGCTCGACGAGGAGTGGAGCCGGAGGACGTCTCGCGGGAGCTCGACTTCGTCTGGTGGACCTCGCTCGTCGAGGACATCGCGGAGCGCGACCCCCGGTACGGCGCCCACGACGGGTCGCAGCTGCACCGCGTGGTGCGCGAGTACGTCGCCGCCGACCACGAGCACCTCCGCCGGACCGCCGAGCGCGTCCGGGCGGGCGCGAGCCGGCGGCTGCGCGAGGTGCTGGCCGACCACCCGGACCAGGCTGCGCTGGTGCGTGCCGAGGCGGGCAAGGTGCGACGGCACCGTCCGGTGCGCGAGCTGATGGCGCTGGCTGGGCCGACCCTGACGGCCGCCAAGCCCGTCTGGGCCATGTCGCCGCTCGTCGTCGCCTCGGTGGTGCCTCCGGGGCAGTGGTTCGACGTCGTCATCCTCGACGAGGCCTCCCAGATCCCCGTGGCGCGCGCCGTCTCGGCGATCTCGCGCGCGACGCAGGTCGTCGTCGTCGGGGACGAGCACCAGCTGCCGCCCAGCAGCTTCAGCACCTCGGCCGTGGACGAGGAGATCGCGCCCGAGGACGAGGTCCTGACCGAGGGGTTCGAGTCCGTGCTCGAGGTGCTGGCGGCGGCGCTGCCGACGCGGCGGCTCGCCGTGCACTACCGCTCGCACGACCAGCGGCTGGTCGAGTTCGCCAACCAGCGTGATCTACGGCGGTGCGCTCGCGACCTTCCCCGGCACCGGTCTGGAGCGGCCCGTGACGCTCGAGACCGTCGAGGGCTCCGGCGTGGTGCAGCCCGGCGAGGAGGCCATCGAGACCACCGAGGCCGAGGTCAGCCGGGTCGTCGACCTGGTGCTCGAGCACGCCCGGACCCGTCCGCAGGAGTCCCTGGGCGTCATCACGCTCGGCCACAAGCACGCGAACCGGCTCGACGACGCCCTGCGCCGCGCGCTGGTCGACGCCGATGCCGATGACGTTGGCGGACTTCTTCGACGAGGACCGTCCCGAGCGCTTCTTCGTCAAGCCGCTCGGCCAGGTCCAGGGCGACGAGCGTGACGCCGTGATCCTCTCCGTGGGCTACGGCAAGACGCCCCACGGGCGCGTGCTGCACCGCTTCGGCACGCTCAACCTCGAGGGTGGCGAGCGGCGCCTCAACGTCGCCGTCACCCGGGCCCGCCGCCGGATGACCGTGGTGTCCTCCCTGCTCGCCGACGACCTCGACCCCGCCCGCCTGAAGGCCGGAGGTGCGCTGCTGCTGCGCGACCTCCTCGCGTATGCCGCCGACGGCACCCTGCCCGCGCCGGAGCCCACGTCCGCGCCACGCCCACGCCCGGCGCGGCGCAGGCACCGATGCCCTGCGGCGAGAGTTCGCCGACCGACTGCGCGGGTCGGGACTGGTGGTGCACGAGGCGTTCGGGGCGCGGTGACCACCCGGTCGACCTCGCCGTCGAGGACCCCGAGAAGCCGGGCACGGTGCTCGTGGCCGTCGAGACGGACGGCCCCGCGTATGCCGCGACGTCAAGCACCCGCGACCGCGACCGCCTGCGGCCCGAGCAGCTCGAGCGGCTCGGCTGGGGGTACGTCCGGGTCTGGTCGACGGACCTGTTCCGTGACCCGGCCCGCAGCGTGTCACGCGTGCATGCCGCCGTCGCTCGTGCGGCAGCGGCCGGAACCGGCGGACCTGTGCAGGACCTGGCCGAGGAGTCGTCGGCCGATGACGGGTCGGGCATGGCTGACGCCCCCGGAGGAGGAGCTCATGGCACCTGACGGCGAGGAGGAGTTCCCTCCCTCCCGCGACGAGGGGGCCCGCAACCGGCGGGTGCGAGGCCGCCGGGCGGGGCGGGTCGCCGACCGCACCGCGCCCGAGCAGACCACCGACGACACCGACCTCGGGTGGGGCGAGCGCCGCGACCAGGACGCGCACGACCGCTGGCTGCAGGAGCAGCGGCCGCCGCACTGGGGCAGCGACTGACCCACTGCGCGACTGACCTACTGCGCGACGACCGCCGGTGGCAACCTGCGGCCTCAGCGTTGCTCGAGACCGCAGGTTGCCACCCTTCGCGGGGTCAGGAGGGCCTAGCCGCGGGGATCCGCGGGACGGCCCAGGGCGTCGCGGATCTCGCGCAGCAGCACGATCTGCTCGTCGGGCGCGGCGTCGACCTCGGTCCGGGAGAAGCGGGCCTTGGCCGCCTCGTAGGGCTTGACGACGAAGAAGTAGACGATCGCGGCCAGGATGAGGAACGAGACCAGAGCCGTCAGGAAGGTGCCCACGGGCAGGCCGGCCGGCTTGTACGCGTTGAAGTCCGGCTTGCCGCCGGCCTTGCCGATGATGCCGAGCAGCAGGTCGGTGAACGTCTTGACCACGGCGGCGAAGGCGGTGGCGATGATGAAGGCGACGGCAAGCTCGACGAGGTTGCCCCGCATGACGAAGTCTTTGAAGCCCTTCATGGGTGTCGTGACCCTTTCCCTGAGAGTGGTGGTCCTACCGCGCTCACGGTAGCGATCCGCGACGCTGGTGTGGGGTCCCTCAGAGGGGTGGCAGCGGGGCCGTCCGTCACCCGGCCCGGAGCACCAGCGTCAGCGACGGGCGCCCGAGGGCGTCCACGGGAGCGCGGGCGATGGCCTCGGCGCTCTCGTGACCTGCGGCGACGACGATGCCGGCCGGGTCGTCCGACCGGGTGCCGGAGCCGGTGCCCGGAACCAGGCCGCCCGGCGACGAACCCGAAAAGTCATCGCTCCGTAACACGAGGACCCCGCGCGCCACGGTGCCGCCAGGTCCCACGAGGTCGACGCGGTCGCCGGCGCTGACCATGGCGCTCGCCGCGGGGTCGGCCAGCGCGACGTGCACCGCGACGGTCCCCGGCGGCTGCCCGTCGAGCAGGGCGGAGGTCGACAGCCGATGCTCGGTGACCGGCTCGCCGGGTGACAGCACCGTGCTGAGCCGTCGCCCGGCGACTCGGGCGGCGGAGTCGAGCGCATCGCTGGGCGCCAGGCTCGCCGGCCACCTCACGACGTGCACGGCGGACCCCGACGGGACCTGCCCCACCGCCAGGCGTTGGCTCGCCACGAGGACCGCCACCGTGGGGCCGCCCGCCGGCGCTCGGACCGCCGCGAGGACCCCGGCGACGGCCGTGCCGGCGCAGATCGCGGCGACCACCCGGCGCAGCACCCGCCGTCGCCACGCGCGGCGTCGTCCCGGACCGACCAGTGCGTCGACCAGGCCCCCCAGCCCCGGCATGCTCGAGGTCAGCCCGGCAGCGCGAACGGCAGCGTGATGCCGTCGAGCGCCCGCCTGCAGGCGCAGGTCGCGACCTCGTCGTCCTCGGCCGGGGGCAGCGCCGTCACCGCGGCGCTGCAGGACCGACTTGAGGCGCTCGACGTTGTCGGCGAAGACGGCGAGCACCTCCTCGTGGGTCACCGCCTCGCCACCGTCGACCCCGGCGTCGTGGTCGGTGACCAGGGCAACCGTCGTGAAGCACATGGCGAGCTCGCGAGCGATCGCCGCCTCGGGCATGGCGGTCATGCCGACGATCGACCACCCGGCCTGCTGGTGCCAGCGCGACTCCGCCGCGGACGAGAACCGCGGCCCGTTGACGACGACCAGCGTGCCCGCCTCGGCGACCGTCGTGCCGCGCGGCTCGGGCCGCCGCGATCGCGACCGCCCGGCCCCGGGGGCAGTACGGGTCGGCGAAACCGACGTGCACGACCGGCCCCTCCTCGGCATAGATCGTGTGCTCGCGACCCCAGGTGCGGTCGACCACCTGGTCGGGCACGACCACGGTGCCCGGGCCGAGCTCGGCCTTGAGCGAGCCCACCGCACACGGGGCGAGCACCTGACGGACGCCGACCGAGCGGAGGGCCCAGAGGTTGGCCCGGTAGTTGACGCGGTGGGGCGGGAACCGATGGCCCTGGCCGTGCCGGGCGATGAACGCGACCCGCCGACCCTCCACCTCGCCCACCACGACGTCGTCGCTCGGGTCGCCGAACGGCGTGCTGACCCGCACCCGCTCCGCCGAGTCGAAGAACGAGTAGAACCCCGAGCCGCCGATCAGCCCCACATCGGCACGCGCGTGCTCACCAGTCGTCGTCATGCGGGCAGCCTACGCACGGGGTGCGTCAGGGCCGTCCCACCGTCAGGGCGCCTGTGGAGCGAGGCAGCGACAAGCCCGCCCCTGTGGACAGGATCGGGCGTCGGTGGACCGTGATGCCGCCGGGCTCAGGCCGCGGACGAGCCGTCCTTGGAGCTCGCGGAGGAGCCGTCCTTGGAGCCGCGACCCGGAGGTCGACCCGGACGCTGCCGCAGGTGCTGGCCGACGAGCCCGACCCTGACGACCCGGACGAGCTGGAGGAGTCGCTGCTGCGCAGCCGGCACCGAGGCGGAGGACCCGCTGCGAGAGTCGGTGCGGTAGAAGCCGCCACCCTTGAAGACGACGCCGACCGCGTTGAAGACCTTGCGCAGGCGGCCGCCGCACTCGGGGCAGACGGTGAGCGAGTCGTCGCTGAACGACTGGACCGCGTCGAAACGGTGGTCGCAGGCGGTGCAGGCGTAGGAGTACGTCGGCACGAGTTCCTCCAAAGGTCGCGCAGGGTGCCGGACTTGGCACTCGGGGTGGTCGAGTGCCAAGTATAGAGCCGCCGCGGACCTGTCGCCGCCTACGCCTTCCAGCCAGCCAGGCGCCCGAGCCGGCTCACGGCCCGCACCCGCTTCTCGGCCCGGCTGCGGGACTCTGCCGTGGCGACGATGAGCAGCTGGTCGCCGGATCGGATCGCGGTGTTGGCCACGGGCACGAACCCGCGGCCGCCCCGGACCACCAGCGTGACGTTGGCGCCCTCGGGCAGCCGCAGCTCGAACATCTCCACGCCGTGCAACCGGGACGCCTCGCCCACGGTGACCTGGAGCATCTCGGCCCCCATCTCCTCCAGCGGCGTGGCCTCCACGGCGAGGTCGAGCGACTGGTAGTCCTCCGCGATCCGCAGCCGCCGGGCCAGCCAGGGCAGGGTCGGGCCCTGGATGAGGGTGAAGATGACGACGAGCACGAAGACCAGCTCGAAGATCCAGTCGACCCGGTGCGCGCCGATGGTCAACGGCACGGTGGCGAGCACGACGGGCACCGCCCCGCGCAGCCCCGCCCAGGACAGGAACACCTGGTCCCGCCAACCGAGCCCGAACGGCCCCACGGAGACCAGCACGGACAGGGGCCGGGCGACGAGCAGCAGCACCAGCCCGATGACGATGGCGGGCAGGATCTGGCCGGCCATCCGGCTGGGCGAGGCCAGCAGGCCGAGCAGGACGAACAGCCCGATCTGCGCCAGCCACCCCAGGGCGGTCGACAGGCCCTTGCACCGCCGGACCGTGCGGGAGGCGCAGGTTGCCCAGCACCAGCGCCGCCAGGTAGCAGGCGATGAAGCCGCTGGCGTGCACGCTCGCCGCCGCGGCATACGCGAGGACGGTGAGGGCGACCACCCCGATGCTGAACAGGCCCGACGAACCCCCCGCCGCACGCCGCATGAACTGCCCCCCGAGCCAGCCCACGGCGAGCCCGATCGCCGCCCCGGCCGCCAGCTCCAGCAGTGCCGTCCCCGCCAGCATCCACCACGACTGGGCCGCGGAGGGGTCGGCGCTGCGCGACGCGAGCGCGGTCACCAGGATGACGACCGGGGCGTCGTTGAAGCCGGACTCCGCCTCCAGCATCCCCGTGATCCGGTGGGGCAGCGGCACCCGGCGCAGGACCGAGAAGACGGCGGCAGCGTCGGTCGAGGACAGGATGGCCGCGACGAGCAGGGCGGTGTTCCAGTCCAGCCGCAGGACGAACCGCGCGGCCAGCGCCACCACGCCCACGGACACGAGCACGCCGACCGTCGAGAGCACGGCCGCCGGCGCGACGGAGCGGCGGATGCCCGACCACCGGGTGCTCAGGCCACCCTCGGACAGGATGAGGATGAGCGCCGAGTACCCCAGCACCTGGGTCAGCTGGGCGGAGTCGAACCTGATGCCCAGCCCCGACTCGCCGATGGCCAGCCCGATGGCGAGGTAGATGAGCAGGGACGGCAGCCCCGACCGCACCGACAGCCGGACCGCGGCCACCGACACGAGCAGCACCACCGACCCCACGAGCAGCGCGGGGGTGAGGTCATGGACGGTGAACGAGGCGGATGGCGAGTCGGCTGCAGGCATTCCTGGGAGCACGGCCCGTCCCGTCCTTTCCCTCGAAGTCGTGCGGATAGTCTCGCAGGGTGTCTCGCGTGAATCTCGTCCGTCGCAGTGCTCTGGTCCGTCGCGGCCCTCCTCGTGGTCGTCCTCGCGGTGGCCACGGTGCTGGCGGTGACCTGGGTGCGCCGGCCCTTTCCGACCACTGGAGGGAGAGGTCAAGGTGCCGGGGCTGACCGGCAAGGTCCAGGTGCTGCGCGGGGACCACGGCATACCCCAGATCTATGCCGACAACGCCGAGGACCTGTTCCGCGCGGAGGGCTTCGTCCACGCGCAGGACCGCTTCTTCGAGATGGACCTGCGCCGCCACATCACCTCCGGGCGGCTCTCCGAGCTGGTCGGCAAGGCCGGCCTCACCACCGACAAGGTGATCCGCACGCTGGGCTGGCGGCGCGTGGCCGAGGCCGAGCTGCCCACCCTCAAGCCGGAGTCCCGCCGCTACCTCCAGGCCTATGCCGACGGGGTCAACGCCTACATCCACCAGCAGGGCAGCCCCTCGCAGATGTCGCTCGAGTACACCGTCCTGTCGACGACGGTGCCCGACTACCGGGTCGAGGACTGGACGCCCGCCGACTCCCTGGCGTGGCTCAAGGCGATGGCCTGGGACCTGCGCGGCGACTACACCTCCGAGCTCATGCGAGCGCGCCTGGCCGGGTCGATGCCGATCAGCCAGATCAACCAGCTCTTCCCGCCCTACCCCTACACCCAGAACAAGCCGATCCTCTCGCCGCAGGACTGGAGCCCGACCGGGGCCAGCGCGGCGAGCGCCGGTTCGGCGATCCCCGCCGCAGCCGGCCTCACGGCTGCCCCGCCCGCCACTCCAGCGCCGGCTCGTGGGGCCTCGCCGGTCGCGACCACCCCGGACCTGCAGCAGACCTATGCCGCAGGTCCAGCAGCTCCTGAACGCGGTGCCGCAGACCGTGGGCCGCGGCGACGGCATCGGCTCCAACTCCTGGGTCGTCTCCGGATCGCGGACGAGCACCGGGAAGCCGTTGCTGGCCAACGACCCTCACCTCGGCGTCAGCATCCCGAGCATCTGGTACCAGGTCGGCCTGCACTGCCGCACCCTGTCGAGCGCGTGCCCGTTCGACGTCACCGGCTACTCGTTCTCGGGGCTGCCGGGTGTCGTCATCGGTCACAACCAGTCGATCGCGTGGGGCTTCACCAACCTGGGCCCGGACGTCAGCGACTTCTTCCTCGAGCAGGTCCGCGGCAACACCTACCTGCGCGACGGCAGGCAGGTCCCGCTGACCACGCGCACCGAGACGATCAAGGTCGCCGGCGGCAGCGACCAGACGATCACCGTGCGCAGCACCGTGCACGGCCCGATCCTGTCCGATGCCCTGGAGCCGGTCGAGCAGGCGGGGGAGAGCCCACCGGTCAACGGGCGGACCAGCCCCGGCACCTACGAGGTGGCGCTGGACTGGACCGGCCTGCAGGTCGGTCAGACCGCCGACGCGATCTTCGGGCTCGACCAGGCGACGAACTTCAGCCAGTTCCGCGAGGCCGCCCGCTCGTTCGCGGTCCCCGCGCAGAACCTGCTGTATGCCGACACGGCCGGCAATATCGGCTACCAGGCACCGGGGCAGATCCCGATCCGCAGCCGGTACATGGATGCGCCGCCGGGGTACTGGATCCGGCCGGGCTGGGTGTCCGCGTGGGACTGGAAGGGCTGGGTGCCGTTCCAGCAGATGCCGTACACCTACAACCCGCCCGAGGGCTTCCTCGTCGCCGCCAACCAGGCAGCCACGCAGAGCGGCACGCCGTTCCTCACCACCGAGTGGGACTACGGCTTCCGCAGCCAGCGGATCCGCACGCTCCTGGAGCACAACACCAAGGTCACCCCGGCAGCCATGTCGGCCATCCAGGGCGACACCCGCAGCCAGTTCGCGCCGACCCTCGTCAAGGCGCTGCTCAAGGTGGACCTGCACGGTGACGACTTCACCAAGCAGGCCCAGGACCTCCTGCGCGGCTGGGACTTCACCAACCCGGTGGGCAGCTCGCGGGCCGGCGCGGCCGCGGCCTACTACAACGCCGTCTGGTCCAACCTGCTCGACCTGACCTTCGACGACGAGCTCCCCAAGGACCTGCGCGCCGACGGTGGGGCGCAGTGGATGCAGGCGGTGACCAACCTCCTGCAGAACCCCCACTCCGCGTGGTGGGACGACAAGCGCACCGCCGGCGTCACCGAGGGCGAGGGCGAGATCCTGCGCAAGGCCCTGGTCGACGCCCGGCTCGAGCTGACCAAGGAGCTCGGCAAGGACCCGACCGACTGGCAGTGGGGCCAGCTGCACCAGCTCACCCTCAAGCACCAGGTGCTCGGCGGCAGCGACGTCCCGGGCTTCGTGTCGTCGATGTTCAACCGCGGCCCGATCGACCTGCCCGGCGGCTCGGCGATCGTCGACGCCAACGGCTGGGATGCCAGTGTGGGCTTCGGGGTCGACTGGGCCCCGTCGATGCGCATGGTCGTCGACCTGTCCAACCTCGACCACTCCCGCTGGGTCAACCAGACCGGCGAGAGCGGGCATGCCTTCGACGCCCACTACGACGACCAGATCGACGCCTGGGCCAACAACGAGCTGTTCGCGTGGCCGTTCAGCCGGGCTGCGGTCGTCGCCGCGGGCGGCGACGGACCTCACCCTGGTGCCGGACAGCTCCGACGACTGAGCGTGCCGGCGAGCGGCCCCGAGTCCCGCTAGGGAGTCGCAGGCGCCGCGACTCCCACGTCCGGCCGCGATGACGGCGTCGACCGGCCGGTCGTGCGGCTCGTGCGGCAGCGGTTCGTCGACGAGCTCCCAGGGGTGGACCACGGCGACCACGAGCGCCTGGGTCCGGGGCAGCGCCCGGTCGTAGCAGCCCTTGCCCTGCCCGATCCGGTGCCCGTCGGCGTCGACGGCGTGCGCGGGGACGAAGACGACCTCGGCCCGGCCGATGGCGTCGCGACCCAGCGCGGCGTCGGTGCCGACCTCGCGCCAGTCCAGGTCCCACTCGGCGAGGGTGACGGGCACCATGACCCGTATGCCGCGGGCCACCAACGCCTCCAGCAGCGCCTCGGTGGGCGGCTCGGAGGGCATCGACTCGTAGGCCGCCACCCACGACCCGCGCCGGACCCCGGCGTCGTGCGCGACCTGGAGCGCGTCGAGGGCCAGCGCCAGGGCGTCGGAGGCCCGGTCGCGGCCGGTCACCTCGGCTCGGCGCCGGGCCCGGAGACGGGCTCGGACGACGGCCTTCTCGGCCACCGCCGACGGGTGCTCGGTCACGGGCTCCATCCTGCCCTGACCTGGGTCGTTCGTGCTCAGGCCGTTAGGGTTGGGCCATGAGCCCCGACCAGACGACCCGCCCGGTGACCAAGGCAGTGATCCCGGCCGCGGGGCTGGGTACCCGCTTCCTCCCGGCGACCAAGGCCACTCCCAAGGAGATGCTGCCGGTCGTCGACAAGCCCGCCATCCAGTACGTGGTCGAGGAGTCGACCCGCGCCGGGCTCGACGACGTCCTGATCATCACCGGCCGCAACAAGGCCGCGCTCGAGGACCATTTCGACCACCACTGGGAGCTCGAGCAGGCGCTCGAGGCCAAGGGCGACCTCCACCGGCTGGAGCGGGTCCGCGAGTCGGCGGCGCTCAAGGTGCACTTCGTCCGCCAGGGCCAGCCCAAGGGCCTGGGTCACGCCGTCCACGTCGCCAAGGAGCACGTCGGCGACAACCCGTTCGCGGTCCTGCTGGGCGACGACCTCATCGACGCGCGCGACCACCTCCTCGAGGAGATGCTGCGGGTCCGCGAGGAGAAGGGCGGCAGCGTCGTGGCGCTGCTCGAGGTGCCGCCGGAGTCGGTCCACCTCTACGGGTGCGCCGCGGTCGACGGCCGCGACGGCGACATCGTGCGCATCACGGGCCTGGTGGAGAAGCCCGACCCCGCCGAGGCGCCGAGCAACCTCGCGGTCATCGGCCGCTACGTCCTCGACCCGTCGGTGTTCGAGGTGCTCGAGCACACGCCCCCCGGCCGGGGTGGCGAGATCCAGCTGACCGACGCGCTCCAGACGCTGGCGAGCTCCACCGAGCCAGGTGGGGGCGTCCACGGCGTGATCTTCCGAGGGCGCCGCTACGACACCGGTGACCGGCTCGACTACCTCAAGGCCGTCGTGCGGCTGGGTGTCGACCATGGCGAGCTCGGCAAGGACTTCGGCGAGTGGCTCGACGACTTCAGCGCCCAGAGAGCCTCCTCCCAGCGGTGATCTCCGTCGAGCAGCACCTCGACCGGATCCTCAGCACGGTCAAGGTCATCCGGCCCTTCGAGCAGGGCGTGCTCGATGCCCAGGGGTGCGTGCTCGCCGAGGACGTGACGGCGCGAGGCTCGCTGCCCGGCTTCACCAACTCGGCCATGGACGGGTATGCCGTGCATGCCGCCGACGTCGCGAGCGCGGCGCCGGACTCGCCGGTGGTCCTTCCGGTCGTCACCGACATCGCCGCGGGCAACACCGAGCCGCTGTCCCTCGCGCCGGGGCAGACCATGCGCATCATGACCGGTGCGCCCATGCCCCGAGGCGCGGACGCGGTCGTCCCGGTCGAGGCGACCGACGGCGGGATCGCCCGGGTCTCCATCACCGCGCGGTCCGTGGTCGGCCAGCACGTCCGCGAAGAGGGCGAGGACGTCGAGGCGGGCGCGGGTGGTCCTGCGCCGGGGCACCCTGCTCGGGCCCGGGCAGATCGCCCTGCTCGCGGCTGCCGGCGTGGCCCGGCTGCGGGTCGTGCCCCGACCTCGGGTCGTCGTCCTCTCGACCGGTGACGAGCTCGTCGAGGTGGGGCGGACGCCTGGCTTCGGGCAGATCGTGGACTCGAACTCGGTCATGCTCAGCGCCGCGGTGACCGCCGTCGGCGCGACCCCTTACGTCGTGGGCGGTGTCCCCGACGACGCTCGCGTCCTGATGGACACGCTCGAGGGCCAGCTGGTGCGCGCCGACGCCGTCATCACCACCGGTGGGGTGTCGATGGGCGCCTTCGACACGGTCAAAGAGGTGCTGTCGCGCGTGGGCACGATGCAGTTCGACAAGGTCGCCATGCGCCCCGGTATGCCGCAGGGCTTCGGTGTCCTCGGAGACGAGGCGGTGCCGGTCTTCACCCTGCCCGGCAACCCGGTCAGCGCCCTGGTCTCGTTCCACGTCTTCGTCGCGCCTGCCCTGCGCCAGCTCGCCGGGCGACCGGAACCGTGCTTGGCCGCCGGGCTATCTCACGGCCGTCGCCACCGAGACCTTCAGGTCCGTCCCGGGCAAGATGGAGTTCCTGCGGGTCATCCTCGACGACGACCGCGCCCGGCTCGCCGGAGGGCAGGGCTCGCACATGCTGGCCGCGCTCGCGGCTGCGGACGCCCTCGCGGTCATCCCGCCAGAGGTCACCGAGGTGCGCCCGGGGGAGCAGGTCGAGTGCCTGCCCCTGCTGGGCCGGGAGGCGCCGTGAGCGACGCCCGCGTGAGCGACGCGCCCGAGAGCGGGCTGACCCACGTGCGGGCCGACGGCTCTGCCCACATGGTCGACGTGTCCGCCAAGCAGGTGACGGCTCGTCAGGCCAGTGCCGCCGGACGGGTCCTGTTGTCCCCCAACGCAGTTCGCGCGTTGCGCGACGGTGAGGTCCCCAAGGGCGACGCGCTGGCCGTGGCTCGCATCGCCGGCATACAGGCGGTGAAGCGGACCCCGGAGCTGATCCCGCTGGCGCACCCGATCGCGGTCCACGCGGTGGAGGTCGACCTGACGGTCGCCGACGACGGCGTCGACATCACCGCCACCGTCCGCACCGCGGACCGCACCGGCATCGAGATGGAGGCCCTCACCGCCGTCGCCGTGGCGGCGCTCGCGCTCATCGACATGGTCAAGGCGGTCGACAAGCACGCCCGCATCACCGACGTCCGGGTCACCGCCAAGTCCGGTGGTCGCTCCGGCGACTGGGTCGAGGAGCCGTGAGCGAGCGGGCCGTCGTCATCACCTGCTCGACCCGGGCGTCCTCCGGGGTGTACCCCGACCGGGGTGGCCCGCTCATCGTCGAGGCGTTGAGGCGACTGGGGTTCGAGGTCGACGACGCGACGGTGGTCCCTGACGGGCCGGCTGTCGACGAGGCCCTGCGGGCGGCCCTCGGCGCCCAGCCCGCCCTCGTCGTCACGACGGGTGGCACGGGCCTCTCGCCGACGGACGGCACGCCCGAGGCCACCCGCGCGGTGCTCGACCGTGAGGTGCCCGGCATCGCCGAGGCGATCCGTCACGCGGGCGTGGCCGCCGGTGTCCCGACCGCGATGCTGTGCCGAGGGGTCGCCGGGGTGGCGGGCGAGACGCTCGTGGTCAACCTGCCCGGCTCGACGGGCGGCGTCCGGGACGCCCTGGCCGTGCTGGAGCCCGTGCTGCACCACGCCCTCTCGCAGATCGCCGGCGGCGACCACTGATGGGACCGTGGCCGGTCGAGCTCCACGGTGAGACGCCCACCGGGAGGCCCGTCGTGCTCGACCCGCTGCGCCGCCGGGACGGCGACCGAGTGGCGCAGCGTGCGGGCGCGCAACCGCGACTGGCTGGCCGAGTGGGAGGCGACCGCTCCGGACGAGGGCTCGCACGTCGTGACGTTCCCCGCGCTGGTGCGCCATTACGGCAAGGAGGCGCGCGCCGGGCGGATGCTGCCGTTCACGATCCGCGGTCGAGGGCCGCATCGTCGGCCAGCTCTCCGTCTTCGGGATCTCGTGGGGCTCGCTGCATGTCGGCGGCGGCGGGGTACTGGGTGGACCGGGACGTCGCCGGGCAGGGCATCGCCCCGACCGCGCTGGCCCTGGCCGGCGACCACGTGCTCGGCAGCCTCGGGCTGCACCGCATCGAGGTCAACATCCGCCCGGAGAACGCCAACAGCCTCGCCGTCGTGCGCAAGCTGGGCTTCCGCGACGAGGGGCTGCGGCGGTCCTACCTCCACATCAACGGCGCCTGGCGAGACCACCGGACCTTCGCCGTGACGACCGAGGACCTGCGCGGAGGGACGCTGATGGAGCGACTCCACAACAACCACACCAGTCACATTGGCGACACACCGCCTCACGTCCCTGGCGGGCCCCGCGCAGGAGACCTAACGTCGACTTCGTGCAGCCCAGCAGTCTCGTCTTCCTCGTCATCATCGCCGTCTGGGCTGCCTATTTCGTGCAGTACTGGGTCCGGCGCCGCGAGCACCTCGCCACCGCACGGTCGGTCGACCAGTTCTCCGAGTCGATGCGCGTCCTCGAGCGACGCAGCCCGCTGCCCGCCGCCGATCTCTCCACGCCGCAACCCCGTTCGTATGCCGTGAGCCCGGCCCGGCCCGCGCGTGCCCAGATCCTCGTGAAGCGCGCCGCGTCCGCCGAGGTTCCCGCCTCGCCGGGGCGCCGCGCTCGGCTGACCGCCGTGACGAGCGCCCTGCTGACCGCCGTCGACGAGCGCGCAGCGGCCCGTCGCACGCGCGCCATGATCATGCTCGGTGCACTGTCGACGGTCCTCGTCGCCGTGCCCCTCGTCGCCCTTCGGTCTGCTGCCGCTGGTGACCTTGCTCGTCCCCGTGGCCTCGATCGGCATCGCCGTCGGCCTGGGTGCGTGCCACCGCCGTCGCCGAGCAGCGGGCCCGCCGGGCCACTCGTGCGGCGGCAGCCCCGTGCGCCTGCGCGCCGCCCGCGCCAGACCCACGAAGTCGGCTCCACCCGCGAGGCCGCCGTCCCCGAGACGCGTCCGCGAGACCGCGTCCCCGAGACCGCCCCGGTCGAGGGAGGCGGCGGAGGCGCGGTCCGAGCTGTTCGACGTCCAGGCGGTTGCGACCGACGTGCGCAAGCCGGCCGAGGCGGTGGCCTCCGCCGAGACGGTCGCGTCGGCCCACGCGCCAGCCCGCTCGTCGACGAGGACGACATCCCGCTGACCTGGGACCCGGTCCCGGTGCCTCGCCCGACGTACACGATGAAGTCGCGCGCGACGCGTCCCGCGCCGACCGCCGCCGACCTGGTGGGCGACGCCGACACCGAGTACACGGCATACGAGCAGGAGCCTGTGCGCCGCGTCGCCGGCGCCTGACCCTTACTGGCCCTCGAGTTCTGCCCCTCTGGCAAGAGTCGTGGCGAAAGGGCCGATCCGGCCGCAAGTGCTGTCGTCCGGGCAGTAGTCGTGGCTGTCCCGCGGTGAACCTGGATGTCCGCTGTGTCGTCCTTTACGGCGATAGCCCCGAACGGGGAAGATCGTCGCGTCGGTGCACCGGCGGCCAAGGAGCGACGGGTGGAGCAGACCGAGCGTGAGGCGGCCTTGCAGGCCCTGCACGACCGGCATGCCCCCGAGCTGTGGCGGTTCGCGCTGCGGCTGACCCGCGACGCGCAGGCTGCCGAGGACGTGGTCCAGGAGGCGCTGCTGCGGGCCTGGCGCGACCCGGCGCTCACGACGCGCGGCGAGGCGCAGGCGCGGGCCTGGCTGTTCACCGTCGTGCGGCACCTCGTGGTGGACCGCTGGCGCAGCGCCGCCTCGCGGCACGAGGTCGCCGTCACGGACTTCCTCGAGCCCAGCGAGGGCGACCGCTCGGGCGAGGTGCTCGACCACTGGCTCATCGCCGAGGCGCTCTCGTCGCCTGTCGCGCGACCACCGTCGGGTGATCGCGTCGGCGTACTACGAAGGACGGAGCGTGGCCGAGATCGCCGCCGAGCTGCGGATCCCCGAGGGCACCGTGAAGTCGCGCCTGCACTACGGGCTGCGCAGCCTGCGGCTCGTGCTCCAGGAGAAGGGGGTGACCCGGCCATGAGGGCCGTCGACACCTACGCCGAGTGGGATGCCGCCTACGTGCTGGGCGCGCTGTCCTCCGACGAGCGGCGCGAGTTCGAGGACCACCTGAGTGCGTGTTCGGCCTGTCAGGCCGCGGTCGCCGACTTCGCCGGTATGCCGGGGCTGCTGGGGCGCGTGCCCGCGGGTGAGGTGCTCGCCCTGGACCTGGGCGCCTCGGACGAGTCCGGCCCCGCCGGCCCTGAGGGGCCAGTGCTGGCGCAGGGGTCAGCGCGGGTGGCGCCTCCGGTGCGGCTGGGCGACCGCCTCCGGCGACGGCGCGGCTGGGCGGTCCCGTTCGCGGTGGCCGCCTCCGCCTTGGCCATCGGCGCCGCCGGTGGGTATGCCGTGTCCTCGACCACGCGGCCGGCCTCGCCTCCGCCGGCGGCGTCAGGGCACCAGGGCCCGGCTCGCCTGGCGTTCTCGGCGGTGCAGCCGTCGAGCATGACCGCCGTGGTCGATGTGGTGCGGGGACCTGCGAGCACGCAGTTCCGGGTCGAGTGCCAGTACGCCCGTGATCCCGCGCATGCCGAGTCCGGCGCGGGGGGCCGGGACTACAGCTCCGTCGAGTACGCGATCTGGGTGGTCGACCGGGCCGGACATGCCACGGAGCTGAAGGCGTGGACCGCACGGCCTGGCATCGTCATGCACCCGAACGGCGCGACTGCGTTGCCCTACGCCTCGATCGCGGCGGTCGAGATCCGTCAGGTCGACGGTGGGCAGACGGTGATGCGCGCGGCCCTGACCTGAGACGACGGTCAGGCCGGGGCGGCGGCATACCCTCCGCTTTTCCTCGTGGCGGGGGCTGATGTTATTGTTTCGACCGCATCATGGGGCTGTGGCGCAGTTGGTAGCGCGTCTCGTTCGCAATGAGAAGGCCAGGGGTTCGAATCCCCTCAGCTCCACTCTCGGACACCCTGTCTGACCTGCCGCAGTCGTGTGCAGGACGGACAGGGTGTCTTTCTGTGTGGCCTGCGCGCCGTCTGCCATGTGACGACCGGGACCGGCCCTACTGTGTGGTGGTGTGCCCCCCTTTGATCGCGTGGTCCTGATCTTCAACCCCCAGAGCACCGGTCATGCCCAGGAGATGGCCGAAGACCTGCGCGCTGACTTGGCCCAGCGGGTGCCGACCTTGAGCGTCGCGCTGCTACCGACCGAACACGCTGGCCACGCCATCGACCTCTCTCGTACGGAAGCTGAGGTGGGACGACCGCTGGTGGTCTCCGTCAGTGGCGACGGCGGTTACAACGAGGTCGTCAACGGTGTCATGCAGGCAGGCAACGAACACGCGGCGGGCGCGGTTCTGGCGGCGGGGAATGCGAATGACCACCGCCGCACGACCAAGGAGCGGCCCCTCGCTGAGGCGATTGCGGCGGGCACCGTGAGTCGGATCGACCTGCTTCGGCTCACCGCTGGCGGCGCCGCAGAGGAGGTTGTGCGCTACGCCCACTCCTACATCGGGCTGGGGTTGACCCCCGTGGTTGCGGTGGACCTCGAGAAGGGCCAGAAGGGCTCTCTGCGAGAGATGGTCACCGTCGTTCGTGCGTTCGCCAAGTTCCGCCCGTTCGAGATCGAGGTGGAGGGCGGCACGCGTGAGCGCTTCGACAGCCTGGTCTTCGCCAACATCGCGCAGATGGCCAAGGTCGCCACCCTGAGCGAAGATCAAGGGCGGCCCGACGACGGACTGTTCGAGGTGATCACGCTCCGGCATACCGCCAAGTGGCGGATCCTGGCGACGGCGATCAAAGCCAGCACTTCAGGACTGGGCAAGCAGCCCAGTGTGAGCACCTACTCCTTCACCACGCTGAAGCCGCTGCCGCTGCAGATCGACGGCGAGGTGATGGACCTGCCCGCGGGCGCCACCGTGCGCGTGGACATCGCGTCGAAGGCGCTGCAGACCGTCTTGTGAACGTGCCACTCCCTCCACCGCCCTAGCGGGTCCCCATCCTTCTGCCTTCGCCACACGCACGGCGCCGCGCAGCTATCCGTGACGGGAGTGCCACCGATGGCTGCGGTAAGACCTGTTGTCGACCATCCGTGACACTCACGTCACCGATGGTCGACTGCCAGGCCGCCGCGAAGCGGTCTTCTCTTTGCCGCTGCTCAGGCCTATCGTGAGGACGTTGCCCCGGACCATGGTTGCTTACCTCCGGGGTCACACGCGTATAGCCCGGGGGTGCGACGCCACGCGGCAGAGGGGTGAAGCGGGCCCTTCCTGCACTTCCTCTTCGAGCGGCTGAAGGGGCACGCTCTGACGGATTCGGCGATGGTGGGAAGCGTCGCCTCGGGAAGGCAAGAAGGTAAGCGTGACCACGTCGCTGGACAGGATGAGGGCGGAGCTGAGTGCCGCCATGGCCGGGGCGAGACCCGGTCTGCAAGCGGCGAACGAGCTGTGCGCAGCGTGTGTCGACGTGCTGGGGGTCGATGGCGCGGCCATCTCTATGGTCTCCGACGGGTTCTCCCATGGCACCTTCGGGGCGAGCGGCGAGGCCAGCCGACGCCTCGATGAGTACCAGTTCACGTTTGGTGAGGGTCCGTGCCTGGACGCGGTAGCGGCGCGGGAAGTCGTGCTGGTGCCGGACCTCGATTCGCCGCACGAAGCCCGCTGGCCAGTCTTCGCGGACGCCGTCCTGGGGGACGGGATACGGGGTGTGTTCGCCCTACCGATCCTGAGCACCTCGGTCTGCCTCGGCGCGCTCGACCTCTTCCGAGCCGCGCGTGGGAGATTGTCGTCACCTCGGGTTGCGGGCGGGATGCTGGCCGCCGAGCTGGTCTCGTTGCCGCTGCTGGACCTGTTCGCAAGCGTCAAGGGTGCAGCGTGTCGACGACCCGGATGACGAAGCTCCGTGGGCTCAGCTAGGCGAGCTGAACCGGATGGAGGTGTACCAGGCGACCGGCATGCTCATCTCCCAGCTGGATGTGGACGCGACCGAAGCGCTTGTGCGACTGCGGGCACACGCCATCGCGACCAACCAGACCGCCAGCCAGGTGGCGCGTGGCCATCATCGACGGGGCGCTGGTGCTCGAGCGCGACGAGAAGCGGGCAGTGACCGGCCAGGACCGCGAGGGAGGTCGGCGATGAGCGACAGTCGGGAGCGCGACATCATCCGGCGTTCGTGACCTGTCCAACGAGCTGGTCGAGGACTACGACGTCGTGGACCTGCTGGCCGACGCTGACCGCCAACTGCTGCCCGCCTGATCGACGTCGCGTCCGCCGGTCTCCTGCTGGCAGACGGGCAAGGCGTGCTGCACCTGATCGCGTCGTCATCCGAGCGCACCCACGACCTGGAGGTCTTCCAGCTCCAGCGTCACCAGGGCCCCTGTCTCGACTGCTTCCACAGGGGCGAGGCGGTGCTGGTCCCTGACCTGGCGGCCGAGTCCCGGCGTTGGCCCGAGCTTCGCCCGCGTCGCTCGAGTCCGTGGGTATCGCCTCGGTCCACGCTCTGCCGATGCGGTCTGCATGACCACCTGCTGGGCACTCTTGGGCCTCTTCGGCGACGAGGTCGGCCGCCTCGACCAGGACGACCTGAGTCTCGCCCAAGCGCTCGTCCACGTGGCCAGCGTGGCCATCGTCAACGAGAAGGCCGCCTCGGACCTCGACATCGTCAACTCGCAGCTGCAGCACGCGCTGACCAGCCGCATCGTCCTCGAGCAGGCCAAAGGGGTGATCGCCACGCCGGGGGCCTGGACCATGGACGACGCCTTCCGGTCTTCGCCGCTACGCCCGCGACCACGGCCGCCAGCTCAGCGACGTCGCCGAACACGTGGTCAACCGAACGCTGCGTCCCCAGGAGCTGCTCGACCACGCCCGGTCTGCCGCGATCTTGCCCTGAGGTGGCTCTCGGACGGCTTCCCATCGACTGCCCACGGGTCTAGATTGGTTGGGCTGCCCCGGACCCGGTTGCGAGACCTTCCGGGGCTTCTCGCACCCGGTGGGCTTCGCTGCCGATGCGAGGCAGCCAGGACACGCCCCCTCCCGTTCACCCCCAGCCGGTTGAGGGGGATGTGTCCTGCAAGCTGGCGACGCGAGTCACAGGAACCGACCTGGCCGCAGTCGCGCCGCGCGCTGTCGGTCACACAGCCTGTCGCCGGCGCAGCGGGGCTCCCACCGCGTGGAGGTGTCGTACCACCTGGGCATACGAGCTGCGCCAGGACGACTCGAGGTACGGCACGCCATGAACCGCGCAGTACTGGCTGACGATGTCGTGGGCCCGGGGAAGGTTCGCCCGGGGCATGCTGGGAAAGAGATGATGCTCGATCTGGTAGTTGAGGCCGCCGAGCACCCAGTCGACGGCTGGGCCGCCGCGGACGTTTCGGGCGGTCAGGACCTGACGCAGGAACGGGTCAGCACGCTCGGTCTTCGACAGGGCGGGCATTCCCTTGTGGTTGGGCGCGAACGCCATCCCGAGGTAGAGGCCCCGCAGCCCCTGGTGGACTGCCACGAAGGCGATGCCTTGCGCCGTTGTCATCGTCAGGCTGACGAGCGCGACATAGGCGCAGAGGTGCACGGTGATGAGGGTGAGCTCCAGGGCCCGACGGTGGATGCCGGGCCGGACCAGGGCCCGGATGCTGGCGACGTGCAGGTTCACTGCTTCGAGGAGCAACATCGGGAAGAACAGCCACGCCTGGTGCCTGGTCACCGTGGCCCGCCAGCCACGGCGCCCCTGGGCCTGGCTGACATCGAAGACCAAGACACCCGGATGGACGTCGGGGTCGCTCTGGAGGTCGTTGGGGTGGGCGTGGTGGGCATTGTGCTTGGCCATCCACCAGCCGTAGCTCAAGCCCGTGAGGAGGTTGGCATGAAGGAGGCCAAACGCGGTGCAGACGTTCGCGCGATGCGAGATCTGTCGATGCGCGATGTCGTGACCGACGAACCCGATCTGGGTCGAGACGACAGCCAGGCCGGCGGCCGCCACGAGCGCCCACCAGGAGTGGCGCCACAGGAGCAGGGCGCCGAGGATGACGGCCAAGCCCAGGGTGTTCACCAGGACCAGGACGGCATACGGGAGCAGCCGCTGCTGCATCAGTCCTGCTGCGCGCACCATCGCCGCCACTTCGGCATACATCGCCGTAGGCCGTGTCGTTGTCGGACCCGTCTCGGCTGACATGGGCTCCACCGGACTCCTGAGATGGTCGTGCGCCACCGGGGTCCAGGGCAGTCTGCGTTCGACCACCGTACCGCCGATTTCGATCGGCGGCCCATGTCGTCGACGCGGCGACGTCAGGGATGTCCACTACGGGCGGTCGTGCCTGTGCCCCACGGCGGGCTTCAGGTCACGACACCCGAAGGGAGACGGACCATCCGGTGTGCCCACTGCTGGACGTGAGCCGGTAGGTCCCCGCCTTGGTGAGGCGGATCGCTGCGACGGTCGTGCCCCGCAGCGCGGTCAGGGGTGCGGCGAGGGCCTGCGTTCCGTGAGCCGGCCCGGTGATGGCCGGGTCGGTCCACCTGGCGGCGGCGGAGTCGGACGGCGCCTTGAGAACGACCAGGACGCTCACCCCGACGTGCCCGCAGTAGGTGCCTGACTCCGCCTGTGTGACGGCCCGGTCGAGCCCCGGCACCTCACTGGGGGGCAGGGGGTGGCAGGGCGCCGTCGTGCTCGAGCTCGACACCCCCGTGGATGACGGAGAGCCGGCGCTGGGTGCGCTCTGGGAGCCGCATGCGGTCAGGGCCAGCAGGACGGCGGTGGCGCCCACCACCACGGATGGGCGCCACCACCTGACGGTCTGCATAGTCATCGAGGAAGGATCTGCTCAGCCCTGGTTGGTGGAGGAGTTGTAGTAGATCGAGCAGCCGCCGGTGTTGTTGTTCTTGTCGTTGCTGTAGAGGCTCTGGACCGCGAAGTTCGACCCGTTGAGGGCCACGATGCCGGAGGTGCCGTAGGACCAGGCGCACTTGTCGCCGTTCTCGCCACCGGTGGTGCTGTCCGCGTCGTCGCGCCATGCCTCGAGGGTGTTGGGCAGCGGGTCGGTGACGGTCTCGGCGTACTCGTGGCCGCCGACGATGGTGACGCCCTCGGTCGCGGAGTTCACGCCGCTGGTCCCCGTGGGGACGTACCCCGAGCCGCAGCTGGTGCCTGCGTCGGGGATGTAGGGCAGGTTGGTGAGGGTGATCGGCTGCCCGTTGACAGTGGTGTCGGTGTGCCAGGCGCAGTACTGCGTGCCGAACCCGGACGGCGTGACGCCGTGGGGTGACGCGACCACGATCTGCACGTTGGTGCCGCTCACGCCGAAGTGGGTGGCAGCCCGCTGAGCCTCAGCCGTCAGCTGGGCCTGCGAGGCGCGGGTCGGCGACTTGACGCCGTTGTCGACCCACGTGCCGGCCAGCGGGCTGGAAGCAGGGTGGCCCGCGTGCGTGCCGGCGGTCCCGCAGATCGTGCTGCCCACCGCGACGCCGGAGCAGTACTGCGTCGTCGACGTCGACCAGTTGTCACCGGCGCCGTAGAGGCTGGAGATGAACTTGGTATAGAGCGGAGCAACCCCGGACGGGTCGGTGGTCGGGAGACCGGTGGATCCCGCTGTCCCCCACTGGCTTCCGTAGTACACGACGTACACCTTGGGAGCGGTCTGGACCTGTCCGCCGTGGTAGGTCATCTGCTCTGCCGCGACCGAGGTCGCGAGCGCCGTCTTGCTGCTGGCGGCAGCGTGTTCGGTGCGCATTGCAGCGCCATGCTGCTGGAGCTCGTTGCTGTTGACCCCGTTCGAGGCGAACGCGGGGGAGCCGGCGACGGCCAGGGCGGCCGATGCGCCCAAGACGGCCAGGTACCGTGCAGATTTCATGATTCCGCTCCTTGATGAAGGCGGGAGATCGCCGGATCTGGTGTCGCCCGCGGACCAGCCACTGCCTGTTGAGCAGGTGCTCCGCGAAGACTGCTGGCGCGTTCTGACCGGGGGTAGAGAATTGCGGCATTCTTGACCGGAACCGCACGGGCGGCATACGAACGGCAGACGAACTCCTGACGAATCGCCTTAAAAGGGATGGTGGTCGCCTGCTCGTCGCGCGGTGGGGTGCAGGCAGGTGAGCAGGTACCGCGCCACGGGCGTGAGGTGACCCGGCGCGCATGCCGACGACGTCAGGACGAATAGCTGGGCGCCGGCCGCATCGGTGCAGGCCCAGCGGATCAGGTCGCGCAGGTAGTCCGGACGCACGCCGTGACTGCGGGCGAAGTCCGCGCGCGAGGGGTACTGCGCAAGGGTGGCCTCGAAGTCGGCCAGCAGGCTCAGCCGCTGCAGGAGGCTGTGCGCCGGTGGCCGGCGGCCGGTCGAGGCCTCCCGCTCGCGGGTCATCACCCGGGCCGCGAGCTGGCGCACCGGCATGGGGACGGGTCCCGCCCCATCGCCCGGATGACGGCCCAGCGTCGGACCGGGACTCAGCAAGGGCTCCTGAGGCGGTCGCATCGCCGGCGAGTCTCGCATCGAAACGACCGCCCCGCACCCGGGGACGCGCGGCCAGGCGCACTCCGCCAGGCGCAGGCTGTCGGATCGGGCTGCGGCCGATCGTGGAGAGGGTGGAGAGTGGACCTGAAACCTGGACCCGGGCCCACCCCACGGCGCAAAGGAGCAGACATGACCGAATACCTCATCTCCTTCAATGCGGAGTGGGTGCCCGACCACACGCCTGAGGAGCTGCGCGTCAAGGTCGAGGCGGGCGAGGCCCTGATGGCAGAGATGAAGGAGGCGGGCGTCTTCGTCTTCAGCGGTGGCCTGGACGACACCTCCCCGGTGTTCGCGGTCGACGCGTCGAGCGGCACGCCGCTGTTCACCGACGGCCCGTATGCCGAGTCCAAGGAGCATCTCGGCGGCTTCGCGGTCGTGGACGTGCCCGACGAGGAAGCAGCGCGGTTCTGGGCGGGGAGGGTCGCGGTCGCGTGCGGGTGGCCGCAGGAGGTGCGACGCTTCCTGGGCCGAGGCTGAACCACGCGGGGGGCTGGTCCGTCTGCATCCCTGAAGGGCCCGCTGGCCGGCGGGCACAGGTCAAGAGTCAGGTCGCGACATGTCAGCACAGCCCGAGACGCGAGGATCGCTCCATTCGACCGGCACCAGCCATCGCACCGTGATGGCCTGGAGACTCCTCAGCGGGCTCATGCTGCTGGCCATGGCCGGAATCCACCTGTACCTCATCTTCTACGGTGTGGGCGGCCTGCTCGGCAAGCTGTTCGTGCTCAACGTGATCGGCGGGGTCGTGCTCGCCGTGGCGGTCGTCGCGCCGCCGCGCAGGTTCGTGCCCCTGCCAACGGTCCTGGGCCTGCTCTTCATGGTCGGCACGCTGCTGGCCCTCGTGCTCGCGCTGACCGTGGGACTGTTCGGCATCCGGGAGGTCCTGAGCTTCAGGCTGGTGCCCACGACGCTCTGGGTCGAGTCCCTCGGCTCGGTCATCCTCGCGATCACCCTCGCGGTGGAGCTGCGCTCGCCGGTCAGATCGGCTCGAGCAACCGGGTGAGGAACGCCTGAGTTCGCGCGTGACGCGGCTTGGCGATGACCTCCTGCGGTGACCCCTGCTCGACGATCACGCCCCCGTCGATGAACAGGACCTGGTCGGCCACCTGCTGGGCGAACCGCAGCTCGTGGGTGACCACGACCATGGTCCAGCCCTCCGCGGCCAGGCTCTTCATGACGCCGAGGACGTCACCCACGAGCTCGGGGTCGAGCGCGGACGTCGGCTCGTCGAACAGCACGAGGCTAGGCCGCAGCGCCAGCGCTCTCGCTATCCCCACCCGCTGCTGCTGACCGCCGGAGAGCTGGTACGGGTACTTGTCGGCGTGCGCCTCGAGTCCCACCTTCTCCAGGAGCTCGAGAGCGCGGGCGCGGGCCTGCTCCACGGGCTCACCCTGCACGACGACCGGTCCCTCCATGACGTTCTCGATGGCCGTCATGTGAGGGAACAGGTGATGCGCCTGGAACACCATGCCGCTCTGGGCGCCGAGACGGGCCAGCAGGTCGCGCTGCTGCCGTGGCAGACGGCCGCGCGGCCCGGGCTTCACGGTCGCGAAGTCGACCACGACCTCGCCGACGCGCACGACTCCACGGTCCGGGATCTCCAGGCCGTTCAGCGAGCGCAGCAGCGTCGTCTTGCCCGAGCCGGAGGGCCCGATGATGCACGTGACGGTGCCCGGGTCCACGGTGAAGGAGATGTCCTTGATGACCTCGTGGTCCCCGAAGGACTTGGCGAGGTGCTCGACCTCGACGAGGTGGGTGCGGGCTGTGGAGTCGGTCATGCTGCGACGAACCTGTTCAGTCGGGTCTCGGTGCGGGACTGGATGGCGGACAACCCCAGGCAGATCACCCAGTAGTAGAAGGCGGCGACGCCATACATCGCGAAGAACTCGAACGTCGGCGCTGCGGCGATCTGCGCCTGCCGCAGCAGCTCGACGACGAGGATCGTCGACGCCAGGGAGGTGTCCTTGACGAGCGAGATGAGGGTGTTGGACAACGGCGGGACCGCGGTGCGCGCCGCCTGCGGCAGGATGACTCGCCGCAGGGTCGTCGCGTAGTCCATGCCGACGGTGGTCGCGGCCTCCCACTGTCCACGCGGCAGGCTCTCGATGGACGCGCGGATGATCTCCGCGGCATACCCACCGACGTTGAGGCTGAAGGCGATCACGGCCGCTGGGAACGGGTTGATCCGCACCCCCAGCTGAGGCAACGCGTAGAAGATGAGGAACAGCTGGACCAGCAGGGGAGTGCCGCGGATGACGGAGATGTAGAGGCGGCCGGCGCCCGACACCACGGGATGGCTCGACATGCGCATCAGGGCGATGCCGAGCGCGATGACCAACCCGATCACGAAGCTGATGATGGTCAACGGGATCGTCGTGGTGATCGTGGCGCGCAGCATCGGCCAGGCGTTGTCCTTGATGAGCTGCCACCTGCTCGGCGGCGTCAGCTTGGCCGTGAAGTACTTGTCGTAGATCCGGGTCAGGGTGCCGTCGGCCTTGAGCGCGGCGATCGCTGAGTTGAGCTGGGGAAGGTAGCCGGACCCCTTGCGGGCGGCCAGCACGGACTTGCTGACGTCGTTGGTCTGCGCGACCACCTTGACGCCGGCATCGGTGTTGGTCGCGAGGTAGTTCTGGATGGCCAGCTTGTCGTTGATGAGCGCGTCGACGCGGCCCTGCTTGAGGTTGGCGATGGCCTCGGTCATGCCGTCGACTCCGACGATGGTCGCCCCGGCGGCCTTGGCCACGTCGGCCCAGTTGCTCGTGAGGTTCTCGGCGGCGCGCTTGCCCTTGAGGTCCTTGAGCCCCTTGATCGTCGTGTTGTCCGACTTGACCACGACGACACCGGTGGTCTCGACGTAGGGGTCGCTGAGGTCATAGAGCGCCTGGCGCTTGGCGTTGAGCGTCACCTCGTTGGCGACGACGTCGAAGCGGCCCGCCTCCAGCGCCGCGAACATCGAGTCCCACGGCGTCTCGACGTACTGCACCTGGACCCCGAGGTGCTTGGCGATGGCGTTCATGACGTCGATGTCGAACCCGGTGAGGTTGCCCTGGGCGTCGTGGTAGCTGAACGGCGCGTAGACCCCCTCGGTGCCGACCCGCAGTACTTTCGGTATGCCGGCGGCGGCGGCGTGCGATGCGGGCGCGACCGCGGGGGCGGGCGCGGGGGCGGCCCCGGCGCCAGTGGCCGGCCCCGTCACGGCAAGCAACCCGAGGAGGAGCACGAACAGGGCTGACACGGCGCGTTTCACCCAGCCACCGTAGCCGCGCCGGGGCCGACGCGCGGGGGCGGTCCATCTCCCGCGACGCGCCGGCATACCTGGCCGATGCGCGCCGGATGACTAGCCTGGTCGCGTGACCAGCGACTGGACAGCTCCTGCCGTCGAACGAGTCGAGCCGGAGCGCATCGGCGGCGAACGGGCAGCACTCGAGCAGTGGCTCGACTACCACCGCGCGACCCTCCTGCTGAAGTGCTCAGGTCTGACGGCGTCGCAGCTGAAGGAGCGCGCGGTACCGCCGTCGGCTCTCTCGCTGCTCGGACTGGTCCGTCACCTGACAGAGGTCGAACGCTGGTGGTTCCGCATGCACGCCAACGGCGAGAACCTGGAGTTTCCGTACGACCCGGACCAGAGCGGTGCGGACTTCGACGACACGGCGGACGCGGATGCCGCGAGCAACCTGCAGGCGTACCGGATCGAGGTCGAGGCGGCCCGGGCGGCGACGGCCGGCAAGCCGCTCGACCTGGTCGTCCCGAGCCGGGGCGACCACCCGGAGCGCCATCGCGACCTCCGCTGGATCTACCTGCACATGATCGAGGAGTACGCACGCCACAACGGCCATGCCGACCTGCTTCGTGAGGCCCTCGACGGCGTCACCGGCGAATAGGGCGAAGCGTGACGGGCGCGCGCGCTGGGGGCTGGCCGCGCACGCGGGCTACTCGTCGTGGTGCCTGTGGCTGGCCGTGATGCGCGCCGCGAGCTCCGCGAGACGCACGTTCGTCGCGTTCGACGTCACCCGCAGGATCTCGAACGCCTCTGCGTCGTCGACGTCGTGCGCGGCCATGAGCAGGCCGATGGCCTTGCCGATCTCGCGGTTGCTCTCCAGGCCGTGCCGCAGGCTCTCCGCACTGGCACGCGCCTCGACCGCAGTCAGCGCGACGGACGTGAACGCGGCGAGCATCGCGCCGATGTCGGCGGACTCCTGGGTGAGAGCGCCGGGAGTATCCGAGAACACGTTGAGGGCTGCGCGCCCGTCGGCCCCGTTCATCAGCTGGTAGCCCAGCATGCCGCGCACCGGAGTCCGCTCGAGGGTGAGCTTGGCCAGCACCGGCCACGCGGTCGTGACCGCGATGTCGTCGTCGCGCTGGACCGACTCCTTGACGATGCTGTCGAGACAGGGCCCCTCCTGGGCCTCGCTCTCGAGCTGGTCCATCATCCGGGCGATGTCGTCGGTCGCCGCTTGGGTGCGCAGCTGCGCCCCGCTCTCGAGCGTGGAGATGGACACATGGTCGGCGCCCGGCATCACCTCTGCCGTGACCCGGACCACCGCGTCGAGCGCCTCCTGGGGGAGCGCGCCGGAGTACACGATGTCGGCGAGCTCGGTGAACACGCGAGCGACGTCTGGGGGAACGGACTGGTGCATGTGCGCCAGTGTCTCGCTTTCCCTCGCGATCGCCTACACCGCCCCGCGCGCCGCGCCCCTCCGGAGGTGCGACGTGCAGATGCGGGCACGCGGCATACGGCTCAGCAGGTGGAGGCGCACGGATCGGTCCCACTGCACGTCGTACCTCCGGTCGTACGATGCGAGGGTGACGAGGGTCGGGCGCGACCGGAGTGCCGTGGCTGCCGTCGGTCTCTGCGTGGTCGCCACGGTCCTGGCGGCCTGCAGCCCTGCGGGCGACCCGGCAGGCGCGTCGCGCCCCCTCTCGCCTCCGACCACCTCGGCGTCCGCCGAGACCCTGGCGGCCGCACAGGCTCGGCTCCTGCCGGTCGTCGCCAAGTCGCCGGCGGGGTCGCTCGGCGCCCGGTGGACCCTGCTCGCGATCGCCGACGGGGGTCGTCGCATCCTGCTGGAGACCGTGGCCTCCGGCGGCTGCGCGGTGTTCGCCGGGGTGCAGGTGACCGAGACGGCAGCGCTCGTCACCATCTCGCCGCGCACGCTGGTGAGCCGGTCGGCACGGAGCATTGTGCCCTGACCACCAGATACTCACCGTCGGGTCAGTCGAGCTGTCCGGTCCGCTGGGCACCCGTGCGCTGAGTCAGGGCAGCCCCGGCTACCCGCACTAGCCCGTGGGGTCACGGCGTGAGCGTCAGGCCGTTCCAGCCGTTGCCGACCCGGCTGCGGGTCAGCCAGCCTCCGGTGCCGTTGCCCGGGTAGAGCCAGAGGTCGCCGGCGCTGTCGCGGGCCAGGAGGTCGGTGGAGCCATCACCGTTGAAGTCACCAGGGGCGAGGATGGCTGAGAAGCCGTTCCAGCTCGTGCCGACGCGAACTCGGTCCAGCGCGCCGCCCTTGCCGTCGCCGGAGTAGAGCCACAGGTCGCCGACGCCGTCTCGCGCCAGGACGTCGGCGTGCCCATCCCCGTCGAAGTCGCCGGGTCCGATGACAGCGGAGTACCGGTTCCAGCCCGTGCCGACCCGAACCCGGGCCAGCCAGCCGCCCCTGCCGTTGCCCGGGTAGAGCCACAGGGTGCCTGCGCCGTCTCGGGCGAGGAGGTCGCGATGGCCGTCGCCGTTGAAGTCGCCGGGGGCGGTGATGGCGGAGTAGCCGTTCCATCCGGTACCGACGACCCGACGTGAGAGCCACCCGGCCGTGCCGTCGCCGGGATAGAGCCACAGGGTGCCTGCGCCGTCCCGGGCCAGGACATCGGGGTGGCCGTCGCCGTTGAAGTCGCCGGGGGCCGTGATGGGGGAGAAGCCGTTCCAGCCCGTGCCGACGCGGCGACGTGCGAGCCAGCCTCCACTGCCGTTCCCGGGATAGAGCCACAGGTTTCCTGAACTGTCACGGGCCAGGACGTCGTTGTGGCCGTCGCCGTCGAAGTCGCGGGCCGCAGGGGGCTGCCCCGCCGACGCGGGGCTGAACGCGGTCACGCCGTGCGGTGACCCGAGGCCGGTCGGGCCGTCGTAGCCGGCCGTGGCCGTGCACAGGTAGGACACGGCGCACGCACCGTTGGCGCCGGCGAAGACGTCGAACAGCTCGTTGGGCTGGTGGTACAGCAGGGCGGCGGCCGAGGTCCCCGGCGCCGGTGTCCCCGCCAGGGCGTAGGTCCCCGCGATCAAGGGTGCGGCGGCGCTCGTCCCTCCGAAGATCATCCAGCCGGCCTCCCCGGAGGAGTCCGGGGTGGAGTCATAGACGGCCACTCCGGTGTCCGGATCGGATACCGCGGCAACGTCCGCGATCGAGCGCGTGCGGCATCCGGTGTCCTTCTGCCATGCGGGTTTGGCGTCGTAGCCGGCACATCCGCTGCCCGCTCCGGCCCAGACCGTCTCGGTCCACCCACGCGGCGTTGAGGATCGCCTCAAGGACGTCCCGCCCACGGCGACGACCGCGGGCGAGGCGGCGGGATACTGGGCGCCGTAGCCGTTGTCGCCGCTCGAGGCGGTCACGACCACTCCGGGGTGGGCGTAGTAGTCGGTGGTGGCGGCGGCATCGTGGCTCGAAACGGCGCCGCCGTAGGAGTTGGAGACGAACTTCGCGCCCAGTGCGACCGCGGTGTTGACGGACGTCCCGAGGCCCGACAGCGAGTCGCTGTTGGCCTCGACGAGGAGGATGTGGCACCGCGGGCAGGCGGCCGAGACCATCTCGGTGTCCAGGGACATCTCCTGGCTCCAGCCGCGGTCCAGCATGGGCAGCGGCAGGTCGTTGCCGTCCTGGTTCACCTTGTGGAAGCAGCCGTTGGCAGTGGTGCAGGCGGGCAGGCCGTACCGCGCGCGATAGACGTTGAGGTCGGCCTCGATGGTGGGCGCGTCGAAGGCGCCGACGACGGCGACGGTCTGCCCGAGTCCCGCCGTGCCGGACGGGAGCTGGTATGCCGCCTGGAGGTCCGCCGGCCCGTAGCCGGCGGGGATCACGTCGGGGCTGAGGTTCGGCACGGCGACGTCGTCACGGACCTCGGCGTGGCAGGCGGCATGGAGGGGACGGGGGATTGCACACGCTCGGTGGTGCGGATGCCGCGCCAGCCCGGGCGGGGAAACAGGAGGCGCGGCACTGGCGGGGGCGGATGCCCCAGCCAGGACCAGCCCCAGAGCCACGAGGACCAGCCCAACCGGCGACCACTGCGCTCGCACGTGCCACTTCCCTTATCGTCGAGCTGAACCACATCGCCACTGTCCCGCCGACTGGAGGCCGGCCAGGAGAACCATCGAAACAGAACGCGTGCAAGGGAGTCTAAGTCGTTGTAGCGCAAGGTTTCCAGGATTCAGTGGACCATGTGCAGGCTTCGAACGTTCAATGTGACCCAACTGCCATGTCGGCAGCCAACCCACGCACACGACACCCGCAGCGCGGTCGATGCGGGACCACAGATGTCGACCCCTTCCTGTCGCGACCGGGCCGGCATGGGTAGGTTTCACGCAAGGTCGGCATGCGTGAGGACGCGGAGGAAGGAGTGGCCTGTGGACCAGCAGCAGGAGCCGGCTCCGGTTCCCGTCTTCTTCCTGTCCGACAGCACGGGCATCAGCGCCGAGACGATGGGCAACGCCCTCCTCATCCAGTTCCCGGAGCTGCGGTTCGAGCGGCGGCTGATCCCGTTCATCGCCACGGCCGACGGAGGCTCGCCGGGTCGTCACGATCCTCGACGCCGCGATGGAGGGCCCGGTGACCCCGCTGGCCTTCACGACCGCCGCGACGGACGAGGTCCGTGAGGTCCTCCGCACGTCGCAAGTGCCCGATCATCGACTTCTTCGAGATGCACATGGAGCGGGTGGAGTCGATCCTGGGCGTGTCCGGGGCGCGGGTCGCCGCCCGGCTGCACGGGGTGGGTGACGTCAAGCGCTACAACACGCGAATGCAGGCCATCGAGTACGCCATCGAGCACGACGACGGTCAGAGCCTGCGCGCGCTGGACCAGGCCGAGGTGATCCTGGTGGCGCCGTCGCGCTGCGGCAAGACGCCGACGACCATGTACCTGGCGCTCCAGCACGGGCTGTTCGTGGCGAACTACCCGCTGCTCGACGAGGACCTCGAGAGCACCGACCTGCCTCGGCCCATCGCCAACCTCGGCGAGCGGTGCTTCGGCCTGCTCGCGACCCCCGCCCGCCTGAGCGAGGTGCGCCAGCAGCGCCGCCCCAACTCGCGCTACGCGTCGCTGGAGCAGTGCACCCGCGAGCTGCGTCGCGCCGACGCGCTCTACCGCGCCAACGGCATACCGGTCATCAACTCCACCACCAGGTCGGTGGAGGAGATGTCCACCCAGATCCTCCAGACCCTCGGCACCCGACCCTCTCGCGAAAGAAGCCGGACATGAGCAACGTGATGTGGTTCTCCACCCTGGGCATGAAGGACCTCGACCAGGTGGGCGGCAAGAACGCCTCGCTCGGCGAGATGGTCAGCAACCTGGCCTCGGCCGGAGTGCGCGTGCCGGACGGGTTCGCGACCACCGCGGACGCCTATCGCGCGTTCATCGCCCAGTCCGGCCTGGCCGACACGATCGTGGGCGAGATGGCCAAGCTCGACACCGAGGACGTCGTGCAGCTCGCCGAGGTCGGCACGCGGGTGCGGGCGGCGATCGTCAACCAGCCGCTGCCGGCCGACATCGAGGCGGACATCCGAGAGGCGTACGACCAGCTCGTGGGCGACAGCCCGGACGCCTCGTTCGCGGTGCGCTCCAGCGCGACGGCCGAGGACCTGCCGGATGCGTCGTTCGCGGGCCAGCAGGAGACCTTCCTCAACATCCGCGGGATCGACGAGGTGCTCCAGGCGGTCAAGGAGGTGTTCGCGTCGCTCTACAACGACCGCGCGATCGCCTACCGCGTGCACCACGGGTTCGAGCACGAGACGGTGGCGCTGTCGGCGGGGGTGCAGCGCATGGTCCGCTCCGACATCGGTGCGTCGGGCGTGATGTTCACGATGGACACCGAGTCGGGCTTCGACGACGCCGTGTTCATCACCTCGTCCTACGGTCTCGGCGAGGCCGTGGTCCAGGGTGCGGTCAACCCCGACGAGTTCTACGTCTACAAGCCCGGCCTGCGCGCCGGGCGCCCCGCGATCCTCAAGCGGGGCGTGGGGGGCAAGGCGACCAAGATGGTCTACACCTCCGACGCCGCGGTCGGGAAGACGACCGAGTTCGTCGACGTCGACCCGGCCGAGCAGACCCAGCTGAGCCTGACCGACGCCGAGGTCGAGGAGCTGGCCCGGCACGCGCTGGTCATCGAGGACCACTACGGCCGCCCGATGGACATCGAGTGGGGCAAGGACGGTGTCGACGGCGAGCTCTACGTCCTGCAGGCGCGCCCCGAGACGGTGAAGTCGCGCCAGTCCGCCACCACCGATCTCGCGCTACCGCATCAACGAGCGTGGACCGCTGCTGGTCGAGGGCCGCGCCATCGGCCAGAAGGTCGGCGCCGGCGCGGTGCGGGTGCTGTCGTCCGCCGACCAGATGCGTGACTTCCACCCGGGCGAGGTGCTCGTGGCCGACATGACCGACCCCGACTGGGAGCCGATCATGAAGCGCGCCAGTGCCATCGTGACGAACCGTGGCGGCCGCACCTGCCACGCCGCGATCATCGCGCGCGAGCTCGGCATACCGGCGGTCGTGGGCGCCGGGAACGCCACCGCCGAGCTGGCCGACGGGCGCGAGGTCACCGTCTCGTGCGCCGAGGGCGACACCGGCTACGTGTATGACGGGCTGCTCGACTTCGCGGTCGAGGAGACCGACATGCAGGCCATGCCGGAGATCCCGGTCGGCATCATGATGAACGTCGGCACCCCGGACCAGGCGTTCGCGTTCTCCCGGCTGCCCAACCAGGGGGTCGGCCTGGCCCGGCTGGAGTTCATCATCAACCGGCAGATCGGCATCCACCCCAAGGCCCTGCTCGACCGCGACGAGCTCACCGGCAGCGTCCGGGAGACGGTCGACGCGGCGGTGGCGCCGTACGCCTCCCCGCGGGAGTACTTCGTCCAGCGCGTCGCCGAAGGTGTGGCGACCATCGCCGCGGCCTTCGCGCCGAAGCCCGTGATCGTGCGGATGTCGGACTTCAAGTCCAACGAGTACGCCAACCTCGTCGGCGGCGACCTCTACGAGCCGCACGAGGAGAACCCGATGATCGGCTACCGCGGCGCGTCGCGGTACCTGTCGCGCGGAGTTCGCGGAGTGCTTCGCGATGGAGTGCGAGGCGCTGCGCTACGTCCGCGACGAGATGGGCCTGACCAACGTCAAGATCATGATCCCGTTCGTGCGCACGGTGGCCGAGGCCGAGGGCGTCATCGACCTGCTCGCCCGAGCACGGCCTGCGGCGTGGCGAGAACGACCTCCAGGTCATCATGATGTGCGAGATCCCCTCCAACGCGGTCATCGCCGACCAGTTCCTCGACCACTTCGACGGGTTCTCCATCGGCTCCAACGACATGACCCAGCTGACCCTCGGGCTCGACCGTGACTCGGCCCTGGTCGCGGCGGGTCCTTCGACGAGCGCAACCCCGCCGTCAAGGCGATGCTCGCCATGGCGATCTCGGCCTGCAAGGCGCGCGGCAAGTACGTCGGCATCTGCGGCCAAGGCCCCAGCGACCACGCCGACCTCGCCGAATGGCTGCTCGAGCAGGGGATCGACACGATGTCGCTCAACCCCGACTCGGTGGTCGACACCTGGGTCAGGCTCGGTCGAGCCGCGAACTAGAACCGAGTGCCGCCGGTCAGTCGCCGGTGAACACGATGGCGAAGGCCAGGATGACGAACCCGATCATCAGCAGGGATACGGGGAAGATGAGCAGTCCCACGATCATCTGACCGCAGGAGTACTCCGGGAACTCGGCGCCGACACCCTCGCCGCGGGCGTGGCCGCCTCCGCCGCGTCCTCCGTTGCCGCCGCCACCGGTCCGGATGCCGCCACGGCCACCCGAGCGACCGCCGCCGGACCGCGGAGGACCGCTCCGGCGCCGGGCCCACCTGGTGCGGCGCGCCATCAGCACGCGAAAGATCGTACGCGCGCCCGGGAGGCGCCGCCTCCCCCAGAAGTGGGAACACGGCATACCCTGCGGAGGCCGCGGTCAGCCGGCGCACGACCCAGCACGAGGAGCACTCATGGCCTGGAAGCCCACGCAGATCGGTGACCTCAGCGGCACCACCGCCATCGTCACCGGGGCCACCGCCGGTATCGGCCTGGTCGAGGCGAGGGTGCTCGCCGAGCACGGCGCTCACGTCGTCCTCGCCGTGCGCAACGTCGAGGCCGGGCGGGCGGCTGCGGCCACCATCGCCGGGAGCACGTCCGTCGAAAGGCTCGACCTGGCCTCGCTCGGCTCCGTCCGCGACTTCGCGGCCCGCGTGGACGGGCCGGTCGACCTGCTGGTCAACAACGCCGGCGTGATGTCGCCGCTCACGCGTCGCACGACCGAGGACGGCTTCGAGCTCCAGTTCGGCACGAACCACCTCGGGCACTTCGCCCTGACCGGGCTGCTCCTGCCGGCGCTCCTGGCGGCGCCGGCGCCGCGGGTGACCACGGTGGCCTCGCTGGCCCACAACCAGGGTGACGCCCGCGTCGTGGAGGGCAGCGTCCGACGGCGACTACAGCCCGAGGACGACCTATGGCCGCTCGAAGCTGGCCAACCTGCTGTTCGCCCTGGAGCTGCACCGCAGGGCCACCGCGGCGGGCTCGCGGCTGACCTCGACCGCGGCCCACCCCGGCGTGGCGGTGACCAACCTGGTCGCCAGCCGCGACGGGATGGGCGCCCGCTGGCTCACGCGCACCTTCGCGCCGCCGCTCATGCGCCTGGTGCTGCCCGGCGCCGAGGGCGGCGCGGAAGCGGTCCTGTATGCCGCGACCGTCGCCGCCCCCGGTTCCTACAGCGGGCCGCAGGGCCCGGGCGAGGTCCGCGGCGGCGTGGGGCCGGCCAAGCTGAGCCGGCTGGCGACCGACGAGGACCTCGCCCGGCGGCTGTGGGCGCGCAGCGAGGAGCTCACCGGGGTGAGCATCTCGCTGTGACGCCGAGCGCCAGGACCGCTCAGTCCTGACGCCGGCGCCGGACCAGCGTCGAGGTGTCGATGACGAACCGGTAGCGCACGTCCGAGGCCAGGACGCGCTCGTACGCCTCGTTGATCTGGTCGGCGCTGATGACCTCGATGTCGGCGCCGAGCCCGTGCTCGGCACAGAAGTCGAGCATCTCCTGGGTCTCGCGGATGCCGCCGATCAGCGAGCCCGCGAACGAGCGGCGTCCGCATGATGAGCGAGAACGCCTGGACCGACAACGGCTTCGGCGGGGCGCCGACGTTGACCATGGCGCCGTCGACGGCGAGCAGGCCCAGGTAGGCGTTGAGGTCGATGGACGCGCTGACCGTGTTGACGATGAGGTCGAACCGGCCGGCCAGCGTCTCGAACGTCGCCGCGTCGCTGGTCGCGTAGTAGTGGTCCGCCCCGAGCCGCAGGCCGTCCTCCTGCTTCTTGAGCGACTGCGACAGGACGGTCACCTCGGCGCCCATGGCGTGGGCGAGCTTGACCGCCATGTGCCCGAGGCCGCCGAGACCGACGACAGCCACCTGCTTGCCCGGGCCGGCGCCCCAGTGGCGCAGCGGCGAGTAGGTCGTGATGCCGGCGCACAGCAGCGGCGCGGCGACGTCGAGGTCGATCCCGTCCGGGATGCGGAGCACGAAGTCCTCGGTGACGACGATGTGGGTCGAGTAGCCACCCTGGGTGATGGTGCCGTCCCGGTCCACGGAGCCGTAGGTGCCGACGTTGCCCTTGACGCAGAACTGCTCCTCGCCCTTGCGGCAGTTCACACACTCGCCGCAGGAGTTGACCATGCAGCCGACGCCCACGCGGTCGCCGACGGCGTGCTTGGTGACCTCGGAGCCGACCTCGGCCACGATGCCCGCGATCTCGTGCCCGGGCGCCAGCGGGTAGCTGGCCTCGCCCCACTCACCGCGCACGGTGTGGATGTCCGAGTGGCAGATGCCGGCGAACTTGATCTCGATGAGGACGTCGTGCGGGCCGACGTCGCGGCGCTCGATGACCGTGGGGCGCAGTGCGTCGGTGGCCGAGTGGGCGGCGTAGGCATTGACGGTGGACATGCGTTCTCCAGTCTGTGGTCGTACGGGGTTCGGGGGTGTCCTCGTGCGCGAGGGGCACGGGCACCTCTTGGTCCAACGTCGCCACCCCTGACCTATTCCGGAGGCGGCCCCACGGCGAGTGCGCAGGCGTCCCCGTGCGGGTGCACCTAGGGTGGGGCCGTGCTCGACACCGACCACTTCATCCGCTTCGAGCGGGTCCACTCCGTCTCCGAGACCGCGCACGGTGTCGTCGCCGAGGTCGAGACCGAACGGCTGAGGGTCGACGTCGTCGCTCCCGACGTCGTCCGGGTCACGATGAGCCGGGGCGGCGCGTTCGACGAGGCGCCGACCTACGCCGTGTGCGTCGACCCGCTGGCGAGGGCTGTCGACTTCCGGGTCGAGCGCGACGACGAGCGGGTCAGGGTCGTGACCGACGACCTGGTGGTGTCGCTGTGGCTCGACCCGTTCCGGCTCGACGTGCACCGCAGCGACGGCACCGCCGGTGGTGGAGACCGCCGCAGACGAGCAGGGCCGCTACTGGGCCTATGCGACGCTCAACGACGCGTTCACGGTGCGGCGCCGGTGCCGCCAGGAGGATGCGATCTTCGGTCTCGGGGAGAAGTCCGGCCGCCACAACCGCAAGGGCCGCGACTTCACGATGTGGAACACCGACGTCCTGAGCCCCACCGAGAGTGGCGAGTTCACGGCGGGCAAGGCGCCCGGCGACCCTCGGGGCGACCGCACCAGCGTCGAGTTCGACCCGTTCTACGTCACCATCCCGTTCTACTACCACCAGACCTACCCGACGGGCACGATGTCGGGATCGTTCGTCGACAACGGCTTCCGCGGCTGGTACGACTTCTCCCTGCCCGACGAGTACCGCGTGAGCTTCGCCGGCGGGCAGTACACCGAGTACATCTTCGCCGGACCCGACATGCCGGCCATCCTCACGGCATACACGGAGCTGACCGGGCGCATGGCGCCCCCGCCGCTCTGGGCGCTCGGGTACCACCAGTGCAGGTGGTTCGACTACACCCAGGAGACGGTCGAGGAGATCGGCTATCGGCACCGGGAGCTCGACATCCCGTGCGACACGTTGTGGCTCGACATCGAGTACATGGACGGGTACCGCGTCTTCACCTGGGACAAGGAGAGCTTCCCCGACCCGGCCGGCATGCTGAAGACCTTGGCCGACAAGGGGTTTCGGGTCATCACCATCATCGACCCGGGCGTGAAGCGCGACTTCGGGTATGCCGTGTTCGACGAGGGCGTGGAACGTGGCGTGTTCTGCACCACCGAGGGCGGCGACCTCTACATCGGTCAGGTGTGGCCCGGTGACACGGCGTTCCCCGACTTCGTCACCGAGGAGGCGCGGGCGTGGTGGGGCGAGCTGAACGCCGCGCACGTCAAGTCCGGGTCTGGCCGGCATCTGGAACGACATGAACGAGCCGGCCACGGGGACGATCCCGTCGCAGCCGATGCGGTTCGGCAAGGGGCGGTACGCCCACGAGCGCTACCACAACCAGTACGCCCTGCTGATGGCGATGGCCACCCGCGAAGGCCTGCTCGAGGCCATGCCGGAGCGGCGCACCTTCATCCTGTCGCGCGCCGGGTTCGCGGGCATCCAGCGCTACGCGGCCAACTGGATGGGCGACAACCTGTCCCGGTGGGACCACCTGTGGCTCGGCATCGCCATGGGCTCCGGCTTCGGCATCTCGGGGCAGCCGTTCGTGGGAGCCGACATCGGCGGTTTCGCGGGCAACTCCAACGCCGAGCTGTTCCTGCGGTGGATGCAGTACGGCACGCTGACCCCGTTCTGCCGCAACCACTCCGAGATCGGCAACGTCGACCAGTACGCGTGGTCCTGGGGAGAGACGATCCAGGACCTCGTGCGCACGGCGATCGAGCTGCGCTACCGGTTGCTGCCGTACATCTACTCGGCCTTCATCCGGTCGGCCGAGACCGGCGAGCCGGTGCAGCGGCCGATGGTCTTCGACTTCCAGTACGACGGCGTGGTGCGCGACCTCGACGACCAGTACCTGTTCGGGACCGACCTGCTCGTCGCCCCGGTGACGGCCGCGGGTGCGACCGCGCGTCAGGTCTACCTGCCCGATGGTGCCGGCTGGTACGACTGGCACAGTGACGAGCTGGTCGACGGTGGACAGTTCGTGGTCGCGCCGACGCCGATGGACCGCATCCCGATCTTCGCCCGGGGTGGTGCGGTCGTCCCGATGTGGACCGAGGCGCCGCCCACGACCAGCGGGTACCACGCCGAGGTGGTCGAGCTGCATGTCTTCGTCCCATCGCGCGACGGGTCGCACGTCTCACGTCTCGTCGAGGACGACGGGCTGACCACCGCCGCTGACCGGGGTGCCTGCTATCGCACGACGTTCGTCCTGGAGCGGCGCGGTCACGAGCTGACGCTCGAGGCGCGGGTGGAGGGCGACGGCTATCCCGAGTTCCGCCGCGAGGCCTTCCACGTCGTGGTCCACGGTGGGGCGCCGACCACCCTGGCGGTCGACGGCCGCGAGATTCCTGCGACTGACGGCTGTTTCGTCGTGCCGGACCAGGGCGCCGGGTTCAGCGCGCGGCTCACGCTGTAGAGCCGGGTCGCCGGGTGGCCGCGTGCGCCGCTCAGACGGCGCGGACCGTCGCGCCGCGCGAGGGATGAGAGGCGACCTCGGCCCAGACCACCTTGCCGTCCGCCAGGGGCTCGCAGCCCCAACGGTCCGCGACGGACTGGACGATCGCCAGCCCGCGGCCGCCTAGGGCGGTGGGCGGTGACGCCTGCCGGCGCGCGCTGCCGCCGGCCGCATCCTCGACCGCGACGAGCACGCCGTTGGCCGAGCGGTTGAGGGAGAGCAGGAACGGCGAGCGCGCATGGAGGACGGCGTTGGTCGCCATCTCCGAGCAGGCCAGGAGCGTGTCCGCGATGACGCCCTCCGCATCACCCTGGCCCGCGCGGCTCAGCTGGTGCTCCTCGTCCCAGGTCTGGAGGACGGCCGTCACGAAGCGACGCACGGCGGGAACGGACTGGGGAGCGGGAAGGAAGACCCGGCGGTGCGGGCCCTGCGGGTCGTCGCGCGAGAGGTCCGTCCCGGCATAGCTCGCGGGCGGTTCCAGCTGGGAGTGGAGCTCGCACACCCGGCGGAGGTCGGAGAGCCACGACTCGCCGAGGACCTGGGTGGGATAGGCGCACAGCAGCGTCGAACGGCAGCCGGGCCGACAGGGCGTTCCACAGCGACTCGAGGGCGAGGGCCGCGGTGACGTTCCCGTCCTGCCAGAGCAGCGCGACCATCTCGCCGAAGACCCGGACCGGGCGACCGCGTCCCAGCGCGCCCTCCACCAGACCACCCACCTGCGTGGCGAACGCCTCCGGCTGGGGGACGCCGTCCACGACGAAGCTCCGCAGGGTCTGCGGCGGCGTCCAGGGTGACGTAGTGGCCCGCTGCTCGCGCCGCCACCGGGCTGACGCCGGCCGCCGCCAGCGCCACGTCGGTGTCACGGCGGTGCGCCTCGGTGGCGACGAGGACCACGGTCTCGTGACGGGCCCAGCCCTCGAGGACGTATGTCGCGAGCGCATCGACGATCTCTGGCTCGTCGGTCGTAGAAGTCGACTACGTGCGCCATCGCGCCCCTTCCCCTGCGCGGGACATCTTCGTGCTCATCGCGTGCTCATTCCCGTGCTCATTCCGGGCCCAGGCTGCGACGGATCGCGAGTGCGGCCACGTCGTCGTCGCGGCTGGGCTCTCGAACACGCCTCGCCAGCTCGTCGAGCGAACTATGCAGCTCACCCTCCGCCAGGATGGCCAGCGCCGTCAAGAGGCGGTCCTGTCCCTGGTCGATGTCCTCGTCACGCCGCTCGATCAGGCCGTCGGTGAAGGCCAGGACGGTGTCTCCGCGTGCGCAGCGGCACGGTGTGGGCCAGCCGTTCCTGCTCGCAGGACACCCGAGCGGGCTGCCGTTGGCGTTGGGGAGCTGTTCGGTCTCGCCCGACGCTCGCAGCAGCACCGGCGGCGGATGGCCGGCGTTGGCCACCACCACCTCGTCCCGGCTCGGGGTCGGCCAGCAGGTACACGAGCGTCACCAGCTGCTCGCCGCCGTACTGCAGGAGCATCCGGTCGAGGCGCCGCAGGACCACCTCGGGCGTCGGGTCGAGCGCGACGTAGGCCCGCACCGCGGACCGCATCTGCGCCATGGCCGCCGCCGCCGCCACTCCCCGGCCCATGACGTCGCCGACGAAGAAGGCGAGCCGCCCGTCCGCCGAGGGGATCGCGTCGTAGAAGTCGCCCCCGACCTCGGTGCGACCCGACGGGCTGTAGAGAGCCGCGATCTCCCACCCCTCGACCTCCGGCATGCTCTCCGGGAGGACGGCGTGTTGGAGGCGCACCGCCGCTGCGAGCGTCTCGCTGTGCAGCTCGGAGTTGTCGATGGCGATGGCCGCACGCTTGCCGAGGTCCTCGGCGAAGGACAGGTCCTCGGGGGTGTACATGCGGTCGGACTCCGCGGAGACCCAGGTGATGACGTCCCGAGCATTCGGTCACGGGCGATCAGCGGCACGGTGACCGCACTGCGCAGCTGGAGCTCACGCGCGAGACGCAGCATGCTCCTCGTCCTGGCTGCCCGCGACGAGCATCTCGTCGGTGATCTCGGAGATCAGCTCGCTCTCGCCGGTCTTGATCACGTGCCACGCGCCGGCGGGGGCGTTGGGGTCGCTGGGGTAGCGCTCGGCCAGCTCGCGGGCGAGGTCGACCTTGGCCGGGTCGACGTGGGCCACGGCCAGCCGCTGGAGCCGTCCGTCGCGAACGAGGTCGATGGCGCACCAGTCGGCGAAGGTCGGCACGGCGAGCCGGGCCACCCGGCTAGGGTGGCCTCGTAGTCGAGGCTGCTGGCCGAGCTCGGCCGAGGCCTCCGCGAGGAACGTCAGCTTCGCCTGCCGCTCGGCCGCGGCCGCTCTCGGCCTCGATACGGACCAGGGCCTGGGCGCAGGTGTCGGCGAGGATCTCGAAGAAGTCGATCTCGGCGTGCGTCGGGCGACCCGCTGCCGGGGAACGACAGACCGATGGCGCCGATCGTCCCGCTCGGCACATGCAGCGGCAGACAGACGATGGAGCGTTCGCCGCGGGTCCGCGTCCGGGAGGTCTGGGTACCGCTGCCGATCTCCTGGCTGGTCCGCTGAGCATGAGCCGCTGCCCGGAACGGATGACGTCGGTCGTCGGAGTGCGCACGCGACATCGGGATAGGACTCCCACCGTAGAGCTCCTCGTCGCTCTCGAGGCCGCCGCGGAGCCCCACGAGTCGTGACCCGGTCCGGACCGTCGCGCAGCGACATCGAGGCGATCGTCGCGCCGACCGCGTCGGCGCTCTGCTGGACGACGATCTTGACGACGGTGTCGACGTCCTCGGCCCGGACGAGCGAGGCCGTCACCCGGGCAAGCCGGGTGAGCCGGTCGCCGAGTCGCACCCTCCGACCGTCCGGCTCCGTCGCCCGATCCGTCACGGGGTCATGATGGCAGTGCGGTGCGCTGGCCTGGCGCCGATTCCCGAAATGGCCGACCGGACGACCGTACGGCGATGGCCGTCAGATCCAGCTGGGGAACCACATGCGGGCCGACCACTGGTCCTGCGGGATCACCTGCGCGGTGTAGATCGGCCAGAAGAAGGCGAAGAGGGCGAGCGTGAGCAGGCAGTAGGCGCCCACGGCATACAGGCCGATCTCGCGGCGGCGCCGCGAGGCGGTCGCGGGGCCGAGGACCAGGCCCAGGACGAACACCACCGCGAAGATGATCCACGGCTCGAAGGCCACCGTGTAGAAGGAGTAGATGGTGCGCTCCTCGAGCCCGAACCACGGCAGGTAGCCGCCCGCCAGTCCCGCGAGGATCGCGCCCGCTCGCCAGTCGCGCCGGAACAGCCACCAGTACAGACGAGACCACGATCGCCGCGGCGCCCAGCCACCAGATCGAGACGGTGCCGATCGAGGTGATGGCCTTGGAGCACTGCGCCACCAGTGCACCCGTCGGTGCCGCGCTTGGGGCCCTCGTAGAAGAACGAGGTCGGGCCGGCCCTGGATGACCCACGACCACGGGTTGGTCTTGTACGGGTGGTTGTCGTGGAGGTTGACGTGGAACCGGTAGATCTCCTGGTGGTACTCCCACAGGGAGCGCACGGCGCCGCGGGCACCCAGGTGCCCTTGTCGGGGTGGGTGGCGGCCCACTGCCGGTCGTAGCCGCCGCTGGAGACGAACCAGCCGGTCCACGAGACGAGGTAGACGACCAGCGCCGTGCCGCACATGACCAGCGCGGCCGGCAGCCCGTCGCGCAGCACCGCCCCCCAGAACCAGTGCCGGACCCCGGCGGCGCGACGGGCGCCCACGTCCCACAGCACCGTCATGAGCCCGAACGCGACGAGGAAGAACAGGCCCGACCACTTGGTGCCCATGCACAGGCCCAGGCAGACGCCCGCGACCCAACGCCACGGCCGGGCTCCCAGCCAGGGCCCGGTGCCCCGGGCCAGCTGCGCGCGGCGACATGGCCGCCACCCGCTCGGCCAGCAGCGCGCGGGAGTGGTCGCGGTCGATGAGCAGCGCGCAGAAGGCGGCGAGCGCCCAGAACATCACGATCAGGTCGAGCAGCCCGGTGCGCGACTGCACGAAGTGATGGCCCTCGAACGCGACGAGGAACGCCGCGATCGTGCCGAGCAGCGAGGACCCGAACATGCGTCGTGCCGCGCGGCCGATCATCAGGATCGACAGCGTGCCCGAGCACGCAGACCGAGAACCGCCAGCCGAACGAGGACGTCTGCCCGAACAGCTGCTCGCCGATGGCGATGATCCACTTGCCGACGGGCGGGTGCACGACGAGGTCGCCCTCGGTGCCGAAGACGTCGGGCGTGCCGGCGGTGAACAGCGCGTCCGGCGTCTTCAGCGAGTCGGGCACCCGCATCTCGACGCCGTAGTCGAGCATCGAGACGCCCTGCTTGACGTAGTAGGTCTCGTCGAAGACCAGCTGGTGCGGCCGTCCCAGCGACCAGAACCGCATCAGCCCACCGACCGCGGCGAAGAACAGCGGACCCAGCCAGCCCCACAGCGTGTCCGTCGGCCGGAACCCGAGCAGGCGGAGAGCGCAGCTGCTCGGCGCGGGTCATGCGCGTCATCGTATGCAACAGCGCCTGACAGGATGACACGGTGACCCACTCTGCTGGCGTGCTCGTCCTCGCGGCCACCCCGATCGGCGACCCTCGCGACGCCGCGCCGCGGCTGGCGCACGAGCTCGCGACCGCCGATGTGGTGGCCGCCGAGGACACCCGACGCCTGCGCCGGCTCTGCGCCGAGCTCGGCGTGTCGCCGGGCGGCTCGGTCGTGAGCTACCACGAGCACAACGAGGCGTCCCGCACCCCGGAGCTCGTCGAGCGGCTGGTGGCCGGCGCGCGCGTCCTCGTCGTCACCGATGCCGGTATGCCGTCGGTGTCCGACCCGGGGTACCGCCTGGTCGACGCCGCCGTCGACCGCCGGCGTCCGGGTCACCTGCGTGCCCGGGCCCAGCGCCGTGCTCATGGCGCTCGCCGTCTCGGGCCTGCCGGTGGACCGCTTCTGCTTCGAGGGCTTCCTGCCGCGCAAGGCCGGGAGAGCGCGCCGCGCGTGCTGGCCGGGCCTCGCCGACGAGCGCCGCACCATGGTCTTCTTCGAGGCGCCGCACCGGATCGACGCGACCCTGGCCGCGATGGCCGAGGCGTTCGGCCCGAGCGCCACGCAGCCGTATGCCGCGAGCTCACCAAGACCTACGAGGAGGTCCGCCGCGGCGGGGTGGCCGAGCTCGCCGGCCTGGGCGGCCGAGGGGGTCCGCGGCGAGATCACCGTCGTCGTGGCGGGAGCCACGGCTCAGGTGACCAGCCTCGAGGAGGCGCTGCCCGGCATACGGGAGCGGGTCGCCGCCGGGGAGCGGCTCAAGGACGTGTGCGCCGACGTGGCCGCTGCGCACCGGGCTGTCGAAGAAGGCGCTGTACGACGCCGCCCCGTCCCCCGTTCGAGGTGAACCGCCGGGAGATGCGGCGCGTTCACCTCGACCCGCCGGGACGGGTCAGCCGAGCCAGGAGAGGTGGCCCTTGAGCAGGGCGTAGCCGACGAAGGCGACCACGTCGAGCACGGTGTGCGCGACGACGAGGGGCCCGACCCGACGGGTGCGCAGGTAGACCCAGCCGAACAGCACGCCCATGACGAGGTTGCCGGCGAACCCGCCGAACCCCTGGTAGAGGTGGTACGAGCCGCGGACCATGGCCGAGACGAGCACCACGGCGGGGACCGACCAGCCCGCGCGGCGCCACCGGGTGAACAGGTAGCCGACCATGACGACCTCTTCGAGGACGGCGTTCTGGGCGGCCGACGAGGACGAGCACCGGGACGGTCCACCAGGTGTCGGTGAGGTTCGCCGCCGCGATGGTGGTGTTGAGACCCAGGGCGCGCGCCGCGGCATACAGACCCGAGGCCCGGGCACCCCGACGGCGGCGGCGAGCGCCAGCCCGCGCACGAGGTCCCGGCCGGGCTCGCGCAGGTCGAAGCCGATCGCGTGGCGCGCATCGGCGCGGTCGCGCGTCAGCAGGTGCAGGGCCAGCGCCACGGGCACGAGGGCGATGACGATGCCGACGAGCTGGTACGTGAGGTCGAGCCACGGCCGGTCGGGGGTCACCGAGCTGTTCATGGCGGTCGTCTGGTGGTTGAGCGCCACGTGCTGGGTGAGCTTGTCGACCAGGGAGAGCAGCGACCACACCGCCGAGGCGCCGAGGCTCACCCCGAGGACGAGGACCGTCTCGGTCACCAGCGTGCGGCGGGTCGTCGGCACCTCGGAGGTCACCATGGCGCTCACGCGGCGGCCTCCTTCGGTGGGGTGCACCCGTCGGTCAATGTCTACCAGCCACGGGCCCACCCCTAGGATTCCCCCTGTGAGCAAAGTCCTGTCCGCCGTCGCCTGGCCGTACGCCAACGGGCCCGCGGCACCTCGGTCACGTGGCCGGGTTCGCCGTGCCCTCCGACGTGTTCAGCCGCTACATGCGGATGGCCGGCCACGACGTCCTCATGGTCAGCGGCTCCGACGAGCACGGCACGCCGATCCTGGTCCTCGCGGACAAGGAGGGCGTCAGCGCTCGCGAGCTCGTCGACCGCAACCACGCCGTCATCGCGGCCGAGCTCGCCGACATGGGCTGCTCCTACGACCTCTACACCCGCACCACGACCGCCAACCACTACGCCGTCGCCCAGGAGCTGTTCACCCAGGTCTGGAAGAACGGCTACATGGTCGAGCAGACCACCCGTGGGGCCATCTCGCCGTCGACCGGTCGCACCCTGCCCGACCGCTACATCGAGGGCACCTGCCCGATCTGCGGCTACCCCGAGGCCCGCGGCGACCAGTGCGACAACTGCGGCAACCAGCTCGACCCCACCGACCTCATCAACCCGCGGTCCAAGATCGACGGCGAGGTGCCGGAGTTCATCGAGACCCAGCACTTCTTCCTCGACCTGCCCGCGCTCGCCGACGCGCTCCGCGAGTGGCTCGAGGGGCGTGAGGCGTCCGGCACCTGGCGGCCCAACGTCATCAAGTTCAGCCTCAACATCCTCCAGGAGATCCGTCCGCGGGCGATGACCCGCGACATCGACTGGGGCATCCCCGTGCCGCTCGACGGGTGGCGCGACCAGCCGACCAAGCGGCTCTACGTGTGGTTCGACGCGGTCATCGGCTACCTCTCGGCGTCGGTCGAGTGGGCGCGCCGCCTCGGCGAGCCGGAGCGCTGGCGCGAGTGGTGGAACGACCCGCAGGCCCTGTCCTACTACTTCATGGGCAAGGACAACATCACCTTCCACTCCCAGATCTGGCCGGCCGAGCTGCTCGCGTATGCCGGTCACGGCAGCCGCGGGGGCGAGCCCGGCGAGTTCGGGGTGCTGAACCTGCCCACCGAGGTCGTGTCCAGCGAGTACCTGACGATGGAGGGCAAGCAGTTCTCCACGTCGCGGGGCTACGTCATCTACGTCCGCGACGTCCTGGAGCGCTACGGCCCCGACGCGATCCGCTACTTCATCTGTGCCGCCGGGCCGGAGAGCCAGGACGCCAACTTCACCTGGGCCGAGTTCGTCCAGCGCAACAACTCCGAGCTCGTCGCGGGCTGGGGCAACCTCGTCAACCGCACGGCGGCGATGATCGCCAAGAGCTTCGGCGAGATCCCGCAGCCCGGCCCGCTCGAGCCGGTCGACGAGGCCGTGCGCGCCAAGGTGACGGCCGCGTTCGACAGCGTCGGCGACCTCCTGGCGCACCAGCGGATCAAGGCCGCCGTCGCCGAGGCCATGCGGACCGTCGGCGAGGTCAACAAGTACGTCACGGACACCGAGCCGTTCAAGCTCAAGGGTGACGTCCGAGCGGGAGCGCCTGGCCACGGTCCTGCACACGCTGGCGCAGTGCGTGGCCGACCTCAACACGATGCTCAGCCCGTTCCTGCCGCACTCCTCGAACGCCGTGCACGCGACGTTCGGTGGCGAGGGCGACTTCATGCCGATGCCGGTCGTGGAGCAGGTCGCCGACCTCGACGACGGCCGGCCCTACCCGGTCATCACGGGCGAGTACTCCGGGACGCCGCCGTGGCGGTCCGAGCCGGTCCGGGTCGGCGCCCCTGTGAAGAAGCCCACACCGATCTTCCGCAAGCTCGACGAGTCGGTCGTCGACGACGAGCTGGCGCGCCTGCGGGGCGACGAGCAGGCCCCCGGCGATGACGGCGTCTGACCCGGAGCGGCGCAGCGGCCACGACCGGGTGCCGACCGCCCCCGACCCGCTGCCCATCCCGGTGGTCGACAACCACACCCACCTGGACATGTCCCGGGAGGGCGAACCCCCCGTCGACGTCGATGCCGCGCTCGCGCAGGCCAAGGCCGTCGGCGTCGACCGGCTCGTGCAGATCGGGTGCGACCTGCCGGGCGCCCGGCTCACCATCGAGCTCATCGAGCGACACTCCGCGCTGCTCGGGGGAGTGGCGCATCCACCCCAACGAGGCACCCAGGTTGGCGGCCGACGGCCGGCTCGACGCGGCATACGCGGAGATCGAGGCGCTCGCGAAGCACCCGCGGGTGCGGGTGGTCGGTGAGACGGGTCTGGACTACTTCCGCACTGGGCCGGATGGCGTTGGGGTGCAACAGGATTCGTTCCGCTGGCACATCGACCTGGCCAAGCGCACGGGCAAGGCCCTGCAGATCCACGACCGCGACGCCCACGAGGACGTGCTGCGGATCCTGGAGGAGGAGGGAGCCCCCGAGCGGACGGTGCTGCACTGCTTCTCCGGCGACGTCGCCATGGCGCGACGCTGCGCCGAGCGCGGCTACTTCCTCTCCTTCGCCGGGACCGTCACCTTCAAGAACGCCCGCGGGCTGCGCGACGCCCTGTCGGTGACGCCGCTGGAGCAGGTGCTGGTGGAGACCGACGCGCCCTACCTCACCCCGTCGCCGTGGCGCGGAGCCGCGAACTCGCCCTACCTCGTGCCCCTCACCGTGCGGGCCATGGCGGGGGTGCTCGGGGTGGCCGTGCCCACCCTCTGCCAGGCGGTCAGCGCCAACTCGGAGGCGGTCTACGGACCCTGGTGACGGGCGCCGCGGCTCCCTATGCCAGATCCGGAATGCCACCGTTGTCATCTTGGGGAAAACTTGAAGTGACCGTTATCGAAATTTGACCTTTCGACGAACCGGCCGTCATGGTGGATGACTGTTGGCCGGGGTCGGACCCTCCGGGTGACGCGAGCGGGGGCCGCTCAGACCGCCAGGACGGCGTCATCTGAACCGCCCCTTTTCTTCATCTCGGGACGCCCCGAGCTGGGACGCGACGCCCCTTCCGATGCCCGGGGAGCACGACCTCTGGAGCATTGTGATCACCCGTCCCGTTCGGCGCATCGCGCAAGCCGCGGTGGTGACGACCCTCGTCGCCGGCGCAGTCGGGGTCTCGTACCTCGACAAGTCCGTCACCCTCTCCGTCGATGGCACCAGCTCGACGGTTCACGCCTTCGGCAGCACCGTGGGCGACGTCCTCAGCGACCAGCACATCACCACCGGGCAGCCCACGACGTCGTCGTGCCGGGCCCGGGGTCGGCCCTGTCCGACGGCGAGAAGATCGTCGTCCGCTACGGCCGCAAGCTCACCGTCACGATCGACGGCAAGACCCGCGAGTACTGGACGACCGCCACCACGGTCGCCGCCGCGCTCCAGGACCTCGGCATCCGCGCCGACTCCGCCAAGCTGTCGGCCTCGCGCTCGGAGCCTCTCGGCCGCCAGGGCCTGACCCTGTCCGTCACCACCCCCAAGGCCGTCGTGGTCCGGGTGGACGGCAAGAACCTCACCGACTCCTCGACCGGCGCGACCGTGGCCGACGTGCTCTCGCGAGCTCAACGTCACCATGGGCCCGGCCGACCGCGTGCAGCCCGCGCTGACCACTGCCGTCACCGAGGGCCTCAAGATCGCCGTCCAGCGCGTCACCTCCAGCCAGGTGAGCGAGACCGCAGGCATCCCCGCTCCCGTGACCACGCGGCCGGACTCCTCGCTGCCCGTGGGCCAGTCGAAGACGCTGCAGGCCGGCTCGGACGGCGCCAAGATCCTGACCTACAAGGTCACCAAGGTCGACGGCAAGGTCGAGAGCAAGCAGCTGGTGTCCAGCAAGGTCACCCAGCAGCCGGTCGCCCGCGTCGTCGAGCAGGGCACCCAGCAGCCGGCGGCCGCCCCCGCGCCCGCCGCGGCTCCGTCGGCCGGCAACACCTCCGGCGCGGGCCTCAACCTGGCGAACTCCGCCATGTGGGACCGCATCGCCCAGTGCGAGTCCGGCGGCAACTGGCACATCAACACCGGCAACGGCTACTACGGCGGCCTGCAGTTCGACTACGGCTCCTGGCTGGCCAACGGTGGCGGCGACTTCGCCCCGCGCGCCGACCTCGCCTCGCGCGAGCAGCAGATCACGGTGGCGAACCGCTACTACGCCAAGGCGGGCCTCGGCCCGTGGGGCTGTGCGCACGCAGCCTGACCTGCCCGGCGTGACGTTCCACGCCCCTCGACAGCGCCTCGACCCTGTGTGGTCGGGGCGCTGTCGCGTTTCCCCTAGAGTCGGCGGCATGGTCGAGCAGGAGACGAGCGGGTTCCTCGGAGCCGCGCAGATCCGCGAGATCGCCGCGGGTCTGGGCGTGCGCCCCACCAAGCAGTGGGGCCAGAACTTCGTGGTCGACGCCAACACCGTCAAGCGGATCGTGCGGCTGGCCGGGGTGACGCCCGAGGACTCGGTCGTCGAGGTGGGCCCGGGCCTGGGCTCCCTCACCCTGGCCCTGCTGCCGGAGGCCGGGCCGGGTGACCGCGGTCGAGGTCGACCCGACCCTCGCCCAGGCGCTGCCGGGCACGGTGAGCCGGCTCGCACCGGCATACGCCGACCGGCTCACGCTCGTGCAGGCCGACGCGATGCAGGTGCGCACGCTGCCCGACCCCCAGCCGACCGCCTTGGTGGCCAACCTGCCCTACAACGTGTCGGTCCCGGTGGTGCTGAGCTTCCTGGAGGCGTTCCCGACCCTCGAGCGCGTGCTCGTCATGGTGCAGCTGGAGGTGGCCGAGCGGCTGGCCGCGCGCCCGGGCTCCAAGGCCTACGGCGTCCCGAGCGTCAAAGCCGCCTGGTATGCCGCGGTGCGCCTCGCGGGCACGGTGCCCCGCAGCGTCTTCTGGCCGGTCCCGAACGTCGACTCCGGCCTGGTGTTCCTGGAGCGGCGTCCCGCGCCGGCCACCGACGCGTCTCGTGCCGACACGTTCGCCTGCATCGACGCCGCGTTCGCGCAGCGGCGCAAGACCCTGCGGGCCGCGCTCGCCGGCTGGGCCGGCTCGGCAGCGCGTGCCGAGGAGTGCCTGCGGGCGGCGGGCGTCGACCCGCGTACCCGAGGTGAGCAGCTCGACGTGGCGCAGTTCGCGGCGATCGCCTCAGCCCGGGCCCGGCTGGGTCTCGGCTGACCGCGTGAACTGGCCGCCCCGCGTCATCCCGTTAGGGTGGCGCTCATGACCTCAGTCGCGCCGACGCCGGCCTCGGTGACGGCGCGCGTGCCGGCCAAGGTCAACCTCGAGCTGCTGGTCGGCGCTCCGCGACCCGACGGGTACCACCCGCTGTCGACCGTCTTCCACGCCGTGCGGCTCTATGACGAGGTGACAGTGACCAGCGCTCCGCGACTGGGGCGTCAGCGTCACCGGCTCCCAGTCGCTGGGGGTGCCCCTCGACGGCACCAACCTGGCGCTGCGGGCGGCGCGTCGCCTGGCCGAGCTGGGTGGTGTCGAGGACGCCGGTGCACATCAGCATCCACAAGGACATCCCGGTGGCCGGAGGCATGGCCGGCGGTTCGGCGGACGCGGCGGCGACGCTCGTCGCGTGTGACGCGCTGTGGGGGCTGGCGCTGCCGCGCGCGCAGCTCGACCAGGTCGCGGCCGAGCTCGGCAGCGACGTCCCGTTCCTGCTCGCCGGCGGGACGTCGATGGGCTCGGGGCGGGGCGAGATCCTCGCTCCCGTCCTGGCGCGGGGGACGTACCACTGGGTGTTCGCGCTGAGCGAGGGCGGCCTCTCGACCCCCGACGTGTATGCCGAGTGCGACCGGCTGCGGGGCGGCCGGCGCATCCCGGACCCGACGCCCAGCCCGGAGATGATGCAGGCGCTGCGCTCGGGTGACGCGCGTGCTCTGGGCCCGGCGCTGACCAACGACCTGCAGGCGGCCGCGATCTCGCTGATGCCGGCCCTCGGCGACGTCCTCGACGCGGGGCTGGAGTTCGGTGCTCTCGGCGGCGTCGTCTCGGGGTCCGGGCCGACGGTCGCCTTCCTGGCCGAGGACCACGAGTCCGCCCTGGACCTCGCCGTCTCGCTGACCGCCTCCGGAGCGGTCCAGGACGTGCGACGGGCCACCGGTCCTGCCCACGGCGCGCAGGTGCTCGGCGCGTCGCGGACCGCATGAGGACACGCTGATGGCCAACCTCATCTCGGTCGAGCGCGCCTCGCTGGCGCTCGGGACGGCTCAGGTGCTCGACGAGGTCTCGCTCGGGGTCCTCGGCGGCGACCGCATCGGCATCGTCGGCCGCAACGGTGGGGGCAAGACCACGCTGCTGCGGGTGCTCGCCGGGCTGCGCGAGGTCGACTCCGGCCGGGTGACGCGGGCCGGGAGCGCGACCGTGGGCGTGCTGGCCCAGGACGACGCGCTCGACCCGTCCGTCGACCGTGCACGCGGCGGTCCTGGGGGACCTGCCCGAGCACGTCTGGGCCGGCGACCCGCGGATCCGCGACGTCCTCACCGGGCTGCTGGGTGGGCTGGGGGCCGAGGCGGTCGGCGGGCTCGACGCGACCGTCGGGCCGCTGTCCGGTGGCGAGCGACGGCGGCTGGCGCTCGCGCGGCTGCTCGTCCAGGACCCCACCGTGCTCATGCTCGACGAGCCGACCAACCATCTCGACGTCGAGGGCGTCGCGTGGCTGGCTGAGCACCTCGTCCGCCACCGCGCCCGCCCGGACAACGCGCTCGTCGCGATCACCCACGACCGCTGGTTCCTCGACGCGGTCGCGACCGCCACGTGGGAGGTCGTCGACGGCACCGTGCAGCTCGTTCGAGGGTGGCTACGCCGCGTACGTCCTCGCCAAGGCGGAGCGCGAGCGGATGGCGGCCGTGACGGCGGAGCGCCGCGACAACCTGCTCCGCAAGGAGCTGGCCTGGCTGCGGCGCGGTGCCCCTGCGCGGACCTCGAAGCCGAAGTTCCGGATCGAGGCGGCCAACACCCTCATCGCCGACGAGCCGGCGCCGCGCGACAACGTCGAGCTGACCCGGTTCGCCACCACCCGGCTCGGCAAGGATGTCATCGACCTCATCGACGCCTCGGTGGCACTGGGCGACCGGCGTGCTGCTCGACCGGGTGACCTGGCGGCTGGCGCCGGGGGAGCGAGTGGGCATCGTGGGGGTCAACGGCGCGGGCAAGTCGACGCTGCTCCGGGCCATTGCCGGTGAGCTGCCGCTGACCTCCGGCAAGCGACGGCAGGGCGTGACCGTCCGCCTCGCCTATCTCACCCAGGAGGTCCGCGAGCTCGAGCGGTTCGCCGACTGGCGCGTCATCGAGGCGATCGAGGACGTCCGCGCGTACATCACGTTGGGGCGCAAGGAGATCAGCGCCTCCCAGCTCGCCCAGCGGCTGGGCTTCAGCGGCGGTCGGCAGCAGACCCGGGTGCGCGACCTCTCCGGTGGCGAGCGCCGCCGGCTGCAGCTGACGCGCCTGCTCATGGACGAGCCCAACGTGCTGCTGCTCGACGAGCCGACCAACGACCTCGACATCGAGACGCTGACGTCGCTCGAGGACGTGCTGGACGGCTGGGCCGGGACGCTGCTCGTCGTGTCGCACGACCGGTACCTGCTCGAGCGCGTGTGCGACACCCAGGTGGCCCTGCTCGGGTGACGGCAAGATCCGCGAGATGCCCGGTGGCGTCGAGCAGTACCTCGAGCTGCTTCATGCGATGGAACCCGTTGCGGCACAGGGTGGCTCGGCCTCTGCGCCGGATCGGCGTCTGCCTCCGGGTCGCGCTTCTGCGGTGGCTGCAGTCGGCGCAGCGCGGGGCCCACCCCGGCCGAGCTGAGCGACGCGCGCAAGGACATGGCGCGCGTCGAGAAGCAGCTGGCCCGCCTCGCCGAGCGCGAGGACCGGATCCACGCGGCGATGGCCGAGTCGGCGACCGACCACGCGCGCGTGCTGGAGCTGAACGGTCAGCTGCGCGAGATCGTCGACGAGCGCGAGCGGCTCGAGCTCGAGTGGCTGGCGGCGGCCGAGATCGTCGGGCTAGGTCTCGCAGGCCAGCTCGCGGCCGGCTAGGCCTACTCGGCCTCGAACGGCGAGAGCAGCCGGCGCAGCAGTGCCGCCAGGGCGTCGCGCTCGCTCGCGGGCAGCTCGGCGAGCAGGTCGCGCTCGCGGTCGAGCAGGTCGGCCATGGCCGCGTCGACGGTCTGCTGGCCGCTGGGCGTCAGCCGCACGATCACGCCGCGTCGGTCGCTCGGGCTCGGGCTGCGCTCGACCAGACCGCGTCGCTCGAGGCGGTCGACCCGGTTGGTCATCGTCCCGCTCGTGACGAGGGTCTGCCGGACGAGCTGGCCCGGGGACAGCTCGTAGGGCGCGCCGGCGCGGCGCAGGGCGGACAGCACGTCGAACTCCCAGCCCTCGAGCTGGTGGCTGGCGAAGGCCTGGACGCGGTCGAGGTCGAGCCGGCGGGCCAGGCGGGACACCCGGGAGAAGACGTGCAGAGGCGCGACGTCGAGGTCGGGGCGTTCGCGCACGCCAGGCGTCGACGATGGCGTCGACGTCGTCGGCCGCGCGGGTCGTCGGGCCGCCCAGGGCTTGCGCGCTCATGGCGGAAGTGTACCTTCCGTCAAGTATCTTGATATCAAGACAGTTGGGTGAGCCGGAGGTGGCGCGTGAGCATGACCTGGGACCCGCAGCAGTATGCCGCGTTCGCCGACGAGCGCTCACGGCCCTTCGGCGACCTCCTGGCCAGGGTCGGGGCGCAGCGACCCGCCGTGGTCGTCGACCTCGGCTGTGGCAACGGTCCGTTGACGCTGTCGCTGGCCGCAGCGCTGGCCGCAGGCGCGCGTGGTCGGCGTGGACCAGTCGCCGGAGATGCTGCGGGCCGCGCGTGAGCTCGACGTCGAGGGCCGCGTCGAGTGGGTCGAGGCCGACGTGGCTCGGCTGGGACCCAGCGTCCCTGGGGGTGGCGCCGGACGTCATCGTCAGCAACGCCACCCTCCAGTGGGTGCCCGGGCACCTCGACCTGCTCGCCCGGTGGGCTGCCGCGCTGGCGCCCGACGGCTGGCTGGCCATGCAGGTGCCCGGCAACCTCGAAGCGCCCTCGCACGCCCTCATGCGTGAGGTCGCCCGGCGGCACCCCGCCGCCGAGACGGCTGGCGCCGGCGCTGCAACGGCTGGCGGTGGCGACACCCGCGGAGTACGTCGAGCTGCTCGGGCGGCTGCCGGTCTGGAGGTCGATGCGTGGGAGACGACCTACCAGCACGTCCTGGATCCCCTAGGGCGCTCAGGCCAACCCCGTCCTGGAGTGGGTCGCCGGCACGGGTCTGCGCCCGGTGCTCCAGACCCTGACCGACCCGGCGGAGCGCGCCGCGTTCCTGCGAGGAGTACGACGCGGCTCTGCGCGCGGCATACCCGCGCACGCCGGTGGGCGTCGTCTTCCCGTTCCGGCGGATCTTCGCCGTGGGGCACCGCCCGGCGACGGCGGCGGTCTAGCGGTCGACCGAGAGGGCGGGCTTCTTCTCCAGGTTGGCCAGGCCGTTCCAGGCGAGGTTGACCAGGTGCGCGGCCACGTCCGCCTTCTTCATCTTGGCGCGAGTCGAGCCACCACTGGCCGGTCAGCGCCACCATGCCGACGAGCATCTGGGCATAGAGCGGAGCGGTCTTGGGGTCGAGCTTCCGTCGCTTGAACTCGGCCGCGAGGATGTGCTCGACCTGGCTGGCGACGTCGGAGATCAGGCTGGCGAACGACCCCGTCGACTGGCCGGCAGGGCTGTCGCGCACCAGGATCCGGAAGCCGTCGGTGTTGCTCTCGATGTAGTCCAGCAGGGCTCCGGCCGCCCGCTCCAAGGTCTCGCGGCTGCCGAGCTCGGCGCTCAGGGCGCCGGTGATGCCCCCGAGCAGGGCCGCGATCTCGCGGTCGACGACGACGGCATACAGCCCCTCCTTGCCCCCGAAGTGCTCGTAGACCACGGGCTTGGAGACGCTCGCCTTGGCGGCGATCTCCTCGACGCTCGTGCCCTCGAAACCCTTGTCGGCAAACAGTTTCCGGCCCACCTCGATGAGCTGCTCGCGGCGCTGCTTGCCGGTCATCCGGGAGCGTGAGCTGGTGGTGGACGGCTTCTCGAGGGCGTTCGCTCACACGGTCCATCATGCCTCGTGGCGCCGGCGATGCGGCTCAGGCGGCCGACGCGCCGCGCGTCGAGGCGCTTGGCGACGGGCCAGCGCACGTCCCGCGCCCAGCCCAGCTTCTCGAAGGCCCAGATGACGCGGGCGCTGGAGTCGACCTGGCCGGGCTCGACGCCATGGCGGGCGCAGGTCGGGTCGGCGTGGTGCAGGTTGTGCCAGGACTCGCCCATGGACAGGACGGCCAGCCACCAGACGTTGCCGGAGCGGTCGCGGCTCTTGAACGGCCGCTCACCCATCGCGTGGCAGATCGAGTTGATCGACCAGGTCACGTGGTGGAGCAGGGCGACCCGGACGAGGATCGCCCAGAAGAAGGCGGTGAGCGCGCCCTGCCAGCTCATCGACCAGAGGCCGCCGACGAGCGGGCGGCAGCAGCATCGAGACGGCCACCAGCCACGGGAAGGCGCGGTCGACCCGCTGGAGGTCCTCGTCGGCCATGAGGTCGGGGGCGTACTTGCTGCGGGGCGTCTGCTCGACGTCGAAGAGCCAGCCCGTGTGGGCCCACCACAGGCCCTTGGCGAGAGCCGGGACGGTCTCGCCGTAGCGCCACGGCGAGTGCGGGTCGCCCTCGCGGTCGGAGAAGGCGTGGTGGCGTCGGTGGTCGGCGACCCAGCGCACCACCGGGCCCTCGATGGCGAGCGAGCCGGCGACGGCCAGCGCGATCTTCAGGCCGCGGCTGGCCTTGAACGAGCCGTGCGTGAAGTGGCGGTGGAAGCCGACGGTGATGCCGTGGCCGGCCACGGCATACATGACCAGCGCGATCACGACGTCGTGCCAGCCCAGGCCCCAGCCCCAGGCCACCGGCACGGCGGCCAGGAGCGCGAGGAACGGGATGCCGATGAACAGTCCCAGGGCGACCTGCTCGCCACCGCGCTTGCGCTCCGGGGCTGGCCTCGGCGGCTGGCCTCGGGGGTGGTCTCGGGGTCCTGGGGAGCGGTGGTCGAGGGCGGCGCAGAGGCAGCCTGGGCGGAGGGGGTCACGGTCGTCATCGCGTGCGCCTTTCCGTTGAGAACAGGGCGTCAGCCACGCCCATCAACCTACGAAACCGTAACCTACGTTTCCGTAGGTTGTCATCACGAGCCGGCGGTGTGGCGGCGCCGTCCGCGTTGGCTACCCTTGGCGGGTCCCCGGCAGGTGTGGGGCGTTCCCCGGTTGGTCTGCTGGCAGGGCCCGCCTGACTTTGAATCAGGATTAGCGACGATGGTTCGATTCCATCCCGGGGAGCCGAGGCCCGACTTCTTGCCCTGAATCGACCGGATTCCGTGTCCAGGAGGCCCGACGCGGTCGATTCAGGGCAATCGGTCGTGCTGTGAGCTGCCGTGGGCCAGACCATCCGTGACAGTCTGCGGCTCCTAGCTTCCGAGCGATCCGGACGCCCTCGACGGCGGCCAACATCAGGCCGCCGATCACCATGCCGACAGCGATGGCAACCCAAGAGAGGCGCCTGCCTCGCGCCGACGCGCGCTCTCCCGCCTGAGTGTTGCCGTTGGCGCGCTCGCGAATCGCCTGGCCTTCGGCCACCACCGCAAAGAGCCCAATCGGCAGGAAAAGGATGAGGCCCACTACGGCCAGGGTCAGCTCACGGCCACGCATGGGCTGCACGAAGTCTTCATCGTGGCCCCTCGTAGATCAGGTCCGCTGTGGCCATTCCCCCCGAGTGGAGTCAGTTTGGACCTGCCTGCGACGGGAGTCAAGGTTTTGCGTGGCCATATGCACCGCGATATGCCGGCGATGCGTGCGTCACTCCTGGTCCCGCCCACGGCCATCCGTGACCCTGATGTCACGGATGGCCGTTGTTCGGGCCGCCCCATCGACCATCCGTGACACTGTCGGTCACCGATGGCTCCGTCCGGTACTGTCTCACCCAGGCGGTCGACGCCCTGATGGCCTGAGCCTCCGGAGCATGCGTGGCCGCCTGTCGGACGGCGTCGGCGATGGCGAACGAGTATCCGGCGCCCTCGCTCAGGCGGTCATGCTGCCGCTGGACTGGACGCAGCCACGTCCTCGGATCGGCCACTGGCGGGGACGGTCGTGACCAGCGGGATCAACGGTGTCCGATGCGACAGACGCGACCATGTCTGGTCCTTGCCCAAAGGGCCGGAGAAGGACCAGGGGATGCTCGAGCCGTGGCACGGTGGTCGGAAGCACCCGCCTCATGCTTCCGGTATGCCGCTGCCGGCGGCAACCAGGCACCTCGCTTTCGACTCCAGGAGCCGTCCCGAGGCGCACTCGCCGCTCGTGCATCGGTCCCCGACTGTGCGTCATCGAACCACCCGTCCGCCTGGCATGCTCGCCAACTGCGCCCTCGGGCGCGACGTCGTTGACCGCCCGACCTGCGCGCACGGAACCTGACGCCCGTGGCCTCGGCCTCGGAGCAGCGGGACTGAGGTGGTGGCAGATCGACCCGGCTGTCGCGCGGAGGGTCGATCTGCCACCACGTGGGGGAGGTGTCCGGCGTCAGGCGTGGTCCTTTAGCGCCCGGAGGGCTTCCGCGCGGGCGGCGGCTCGCTCGTCCAACAGGGACCCGACGATGCCCACCGAGACGGACACGACCGCGCCGGCGTCGGTGCCTGCGCTCGTGATCGGGTCCTGCGCGCGTAGGGCCACCGGGACGACCCCGGCCCAGACAGAGTGGTCTTCGCCATCGTCCGGGCCCTCTCCGAGCACGTTGTCGAACCGGACCTTCACGCTCGTGTGGTCGAGTCCGACGCGCAGAACCTGAGTCGCAGCAAGCTCTTTCGCCGTCATGTCACGGATCTCGGCCCGGCGTCCCGGCAGCAGGTGGTCGCCGACGATCCAGAGTGCCTCTCGCTTGAGCTCGGCCGGGACGACATGGGCGTGGCCGAAGATCATCGCGCTGCGGAAGTTCGCCGAGCTGTCGTTCAGCGAGCGAGCGAGCACCAGGCCGTCGAGGTGGGTGACGCCGACGGACACCGGAACGCCAGAGCTACCCGCGTCGCGGAACAGCCCGCCAGCGGTGGACCCGTGCAGCAGCAGCTGGCGCCCGTGCCCGTCGCCGAGGTCGCCGACGGCATACAGGAAAGGCAGGACGACGGGGAGTCCGTCGCGCACGAGCGCGACATGGGCGATCCAGCCGTCGGCGAGGATCTCCTCGAGGACCGCGGGGTCGGTGCTCTGCCGGTAGCTCTTGCGGCGGACCTGCAGGTCTGGTGTCTCAGTCATGGACGAGCTCCTGAGGTTGGGGCTGAGGTTGGGGTTGGGGTCGAGGCTGCGGGACGGCGGTGGCGGCGTGGGCGTTGGCGTTGGCGGTCAGTCTGGCTCGGACGGCCACGGCGGCGCAGCCGATGACGGCGAGGCCACCGAGGACCGTGGTCCAGGTGAGCTGCTCGCCGAGCAACAGCGTCGCCCAGCCGATGCTGAGGACGGGTTGCACGAGCTGCACCTGGCTGACGGTGGACATGGGGCCGATGGCGAGTCCGCGGTACCAGGCGAAGAACCCGAGGAACATGCTCACCGCGCACAGGTACGAGAAGGCCCACCACTGCGTCGGCGAGGCATGCGGCGCCTGGGCAACGCCGGCGAGGACCATCAGCAGGACCATCAGCGGCGAGGCGACCACGAGGGCCCAGGACACGGTCTGCCACGAGCCGAGCTCGCGCGAGAGCAGGCCACCCTCGGCATACCCGATCGCCGCCGCGACGACGGCACCGAACAGCAGCAGGTCCGACCAGTGCAGGTGTCCCACGCCGCCGCCCTGAAGGGCAGCGAAGCCCAATGCTGCCACCGCACCCACGGCCGCCATGGCCCAGAACGACACGGACGGCCGCTCGTGGCCGCGCACGACGGCCATCACCGCCGTCGCGGCGGGGAGGAACGCGATCACGACCGCTCCGTGGCTGGCCGCCGACGTCCGCAGGGCGAACGAGGTCAGGAGGGGGAACCCGACCACCACCCCGCCTGCCACCACCAGGAGGCGACCCCACTGTATGCCGCGCGGGAGCCGTTGCTTCGTGACGGCGAGGGTGAAGGTGGCGAGGACGGCCGCGACGACCGCTCGGCCGGAACCGATGAACAGGGGAGACAGCCCTCCGACGGCCAGCCGGGTCAGCGGAACCGTCAGCGAGAAGGCGAGCACGCCGATGAAGCCCCAGCCCACACCGGACCCCGACCCCGGTATCGCTGCTGCACCCCGACGAGTAGCGCTACTCTGATTCGTCATGGACAACGATAGCACTTCGCGCATCGTCCAGGCCCTGAGTGCGCGCATCGCCACCGCGGCTCCCGGCTCACGGCTGCCGTCGACCCGCTCCCTGGTCGCCGAGTACTCGGTCAGCCCGGGCACCGTCCAGAAGGCCTTGCGGACGCTGACCGCCCAAGGCCTGGTGGAGACCCGCCCCGGCGCCGGCACGTTCGTCCGCTCGGTCCGACCGGTCAAGGCCCACGACTACGGCTGGCAGACCTCGGCGCTCCGCTCACCTCAGCGGCAGATCCCCAAACTGGCGAGCGCGATGCGCGACGCGTCGATCGACGCCATCGCGCTGCATGCCGGCTACCCCGCACGCGAGCTGCTTCCTGAACGACTCGTCCGGGCGGCCCTCTCGCGGGTCTCGCGGAACGACACGACCCTGGCGCTGACCAGGGCCCCCGGCGCGGGTCTGCCCGACCTGCAGGCGTGGTTCGCGAACGAGCTCGCCACCGGAACCGGCCCTCACGTCAGCCCGCCGTCGCCCAGTGACGTGATCGTCCTGCCCGGCAGCCAGAGCGGGCTGAGCTCGATCTTCCGGGCGCTGGTGACGAGCGGGCAGCCCGTGCTCATGGAGTCACCGACGTACTGGGGCGCCATCCTGGCGGCGGCCCAGGCCGGCGTCCGCGTCGTCCCGGTCCGCAGCGGGCCCGAGGGCCCCGACCCCGACGACGTATGCCGTGCCTTCGAGGAGACGGGCGCGCGCGTGTTCTATGCGCAGCCCAACTATGCGAGCCCCACCGGTGTCCAGTGGTCCGACGAGCGGCGGCAGCAGGTCCTGGACGTCGTCCGCGATCAGGGCGCCTTCCTGGTGGAGGACGACTGGGCGCACGACTTCGGCATCGACAGCGACCCGAGACCCGTCGCGGTGGACGACGACGCCGGCCATGTGGTCTACGTCCGGTCGCTGACCAAGAGCGTGTCGCCCGCGCTGCGCGTCGCCGCCGTCGTGGCCCGTGGCCCCGCCCACGACCGGATCCTCGTCGACCGTGGCGCCGAGTCGATGTACGTCAGCGGCATTCTCCAGGCCGCGGCCCTCGACGTCGTCACCCAGCCGGGGTGGAAGACGCACCTGCGCAGCCTGCGGCAGCAGCTGCGCGCGCGACGCGACCTGCTGGTCGACAGCCTGGCGCAGCATGCCCCGGACGCCCAGGTCACCGCGGTCCCGCCCGGCGGCCTCAACCTCTGGGTTCGCGTGCCGGACACCATTGACCTGGAACGGCTTTCGCGCGACTGCGAGAGCGATGGGCTGCTCGTCGCGGCCGGTGGCGAGTGGTTCCCGGCAGAGCCCACCGGCCGGTTCGTCCGGCTCAGCTACTCGGGCCCGAACCCGGGCAGCTACCCCCGTGCCGCCCAGCTCCTGCAGGCCAACCTCGAGCGCCAGTGAGCGCCCCCACCGGAGGGTGGAGGCGCCCACGTGTGCTGAGGGTCAGCGCTCGCCGCGGTCCACCCCGTCGGTCTCGATCTGCTCCTTGCGGACCTCGTCGGTGACCGTCTCCTGGTCGGTGACCTGCTCCTTGGCGAGGCGGACGCGCTCCACGGGGACGGCCTCCTTCTCCACGACCGGACGCTCCTCGTGGAGGGTGACCTCGTGCTCCTCCTCGGAGATGTCCGGCCCCGACATGGCCTCGTCGACGTTTCCCTCGGTGATGGGCTCACGCTCGATACGGACCTCCTCGCGGGTGACCGGCACGGTGACCGTCTGCTGCTCGGTGGTGACGTACTTGCGCAGCCGGGCGCGACCGGTCTCCTGCGACCGGGTCCCGACGTTGAGGCGCTCCTCGGAGCGGGTCATGGCGTCGTCCGTGCTGGGCCCGGACGTGTCGCGACCCACGGCGTGCCTCGCGTCGCCGAGCTCACCCGCGTCGCCGACTCCCGCGTCGCCGACTACCTGCGTCACCCACACCCGAGTCCGGCAGCCCCGAGTCCGAGCGGAGCTCGGAGTAGGACAGGCCATAGTGCTCGTAGAGGCCGCGCTCCTCCTCCTGGGAGAGGTGGCCGTCCTCAGGGTCGACGTTCGGGGCGTCCTTGACCTGGTCCTTGGTGAACGGCACCGTCACGCGGTCGTCGCCGAGCTGGGCGTCGGTGAGCGGGATGAAGCTCTCGTTCGTGCCGAACAGCCCGGTGTGCACCGTCACCCACTCGGGGCGACCCGTCTCGTCATCGAGGTAGACCTGTCCGGCCCGGCCGATCTTGTCGCCGTCGGCGCTGTAGATCTCGGCGCCGTGAACCTGCTGGATGTCGTTCTCGGAAATCATGGATCGCTCCCCTTCTTCGGTGACATAGGTCCCCCGGAGGTCGCGCGGAGCCTGCACGACGACGTCCCCCGGCTCGTGCGCCCGGCAGACCGCCGGGCACGTGTCACCTCCGCTTGCCCAACGGTTCTCGATGCCAAACCCCCAGGTCAGGGATCACTGTTCGCCCAGGCCGGCCAGCGGTGCGCGCCCACGCGCGGTTCGGCCCGCCAGGCTGCCGGGTAGCATGACGCCGTCTGCCGCACCGCCACCCACCCCCGTTGGAGCTTCGCGAGTGAACTCAGCCACCGGCTCGTCCCGACCTGCCGCCGTCATCGTCCTCGCCGCGGGCGAGGGCACCCGGATGAAGTCCGCGACTCCCAAGGTCCTGCACCGGATCGGCGGACGCACGCTGCTCGGGCACGCGATCGCGGCAGCGCGGAGCGTGGGCCCCGAGCACCTGGCCGTGGTCGTGCGCCACGAGCGCGACCTCGTCGCCGCCCACGTGGCGGAGGTCGACCCGGCGGCCGTGATCGCCGACCAGGACGAGGTCAAGGGCACCGGTCGGGCGACCGAGTGCGCGCTCGCGGCCCTGCCGTCGGGTCTCGACGGCACCATCCTCGTGACCTACGGCGACGTCCCGCTCCTGGACGGCGCCACGCTGCACGCCCTCGTCGAGGAGCACGCCGCGACCCAGAGCGCCGTCACCGTCATCACCGCCCACCTCGACAACCCCACCGGATACGGCCGCATCCTGCGCGGCGCCGAGCGGCGACGTCGAGGGGATCGTCGAGCAGAAGGACGCCACCGCCGGACCAGGTCGCCATCACCGAGATCAACTCGGGGATCTACGCCTTCGACGCGCAGGTGCTCCAGCAGGCGCTCGGCAAGGTGGGCACCGACAACGCCCAGGGCGAGAAGTACCTCACCGACGTGCTCTCCATCGCCCGCGCCGCCGGCGGCCGCGTCAGCGCCCACCTCATCGAGGACCTCTGGCAGACCGAGGGCGTCAACGACCGGGTGCAGCTGGCGCGGCTGGGCAAGGAGCTGAACCGCCGGATCACCGAGCGCTGGATGCGCGAGGGCGTCACCATCGTCGACCCCGACACCACCTGGGTCGACGCCGACGTCACCATCGGCCGCGACACGACGATCCTGCCCGGCACCCAGCTGCTCGGCGCGACGACCGATCGGCGAGCGCGTCACGGTCGGGCCGGACACCACGCTGACCGACACCGAGGTGGGCGACGGCGCCGAGGTCAAGCGCACCGAGGCGATCCTCGCCGTGATCGGCCCCGACGCGACCGTCGGTCCGTTCTCCTACCTGCGCGCGGGGACCGAGCTCGGCGCCAGGGGCAAGATCGGCGGGTTCGTCGAGACCAAGAACGCCACGCATCGGCGAGGGCGCCAAGGTGCCCCACCTCACGTATGCCGGTGACGCCACCATCGGCGGAGGGCGCCAACATCGGGGCGGGCACGATCTTCGCCAACTACGACGGCGTCGCGAAGCACCACACCACCGTGGGCCGGCACAGCTTCGTCGGGTCCAACTCCGTGCTCATCGCGCCGGTCACCATCGCCGACGGCGCCTACGTCGGGGCCGGGTCGGCGGTCACCGGCGACGTCGACCCGGGCCAGATCGCCGTGGCCCGAGGCCGACAGCGCAACATCGACGGCTGGGTCGCCAGGGCCCGGCCGGGCACGAAGACCGCCGAGGCGGCCGAGGCCGCGAGCACGCGGCATACCGATGCATCCAGCGAAGGGCAGGGCCGAGGCGTGACCGGCATTCTCAAGACGACCGAGAAGAACCTCATGGTCTTCGCCGGGCGAGCCAACCCCGAGCTGGCCCAGGAGGTCGCCGCGCTGCTCAAGACCGAGCTCGTGCCGACCAGCGCCTACGACTTCGCCAACGGCGAGATCTACGTGCGGTACGAGGAGTCGGTGCGCGGGTCGGACGCCTTCGTGATCCAGAGCCACACGACGCCGATCAACGAGGCGATCATGGAGCAGCTGATCATGGTCGACGCCCTCAAGCGCGCCTCGGCCAAGCGGATCACCGTCGTGCTGCCGTTCTACGGCTACGCGCGCCAGGACAAGAAGCACCGCGGCCGCGAGCCGATCTCGGCCCGGCTGATGGCCGACCTGTTCAAGACGGCCGGCGCCAACCGGCTGATGGCCGTCGACCTGCACACCGCGCAGATCCAGGGCTTCTTCGACGGGCCGGTGGACCACCTCATGGCGCTGCCGATCCTGTCCGAGTACGTGCGCGAGAAGTACGGCCACGAGCAGCTCGCGGTCGTCTCGCCCGACGCCGGCCGCATCAAGGTCGCCGAGCAGTGGTCGGAGCGGCTCGGCGGCGCGCCGCTGGCGTTCATCCACAAGACCCGCGACATCAACCGGCCCAACGAGACCGTGGCCAACCGGGTCGTCGGTGAGGTGCAGGGCCGCATCTGCGTCCTGGTCGACGACATGATCGACACCGGCGGCACGATCACCAAGGCCGCCGACGCGCTGATGGCCGAGGGCGCGGCCGGGGTCGTCATCGCCGCGACCCACGCGATCCTGTCCGGTCCCGGCGATCGACCGGCTCAAGGCCTGCACGGCCTCCGAGGTCATCGTCACCAACACGCTGCCGATCGACGAGGCCCACGAGTTCGACAAGCTCACGGTCCTGTCGATCGCGCCGCTGATCAGCCGGGCGATCCAGGAGGTCTTCGAGGACGGCTCGGTGACGAGCCTCTTCGACGGCCACGCCTGAGGCGCGGCCTCGTCCCGCGCGCTCCGCGGCCTCAGCAGAGGTTGCCGCAGCAGGTGCAGGGATGCAGCGGTGCGGGTGCAGGACCGTCAGGCGGAGCGGGGTGGCGGACTTGCGGGCTCGGTATGCCGCGACGTTGCGGCGGTTGCCGCAGCCCCCGTCGCAGTAGCGCTTGGAGCGGTTCTTCGACAGGTCGACGACGACATCGTCGCAGTCGTCGGCCGCGCAGATCCGCAGCCGGGCGAGCTCGTCGGCCCGGATGACGTCGACCACCGCCATCGCCGCCTCGACCGCCATCCGGGTGGCCAGCGGGCGCGTCGGGCGAGGTGGCGTGCAGGTGCCAGGACCACTCGCCGTGCCGGACCAGCTGGGGGAGCGCCCCGGCCTCGGCGAGGAGCTCGTTGACCTCGTGGACGGCGGTGTCCTCGTCCGCGGTCCACAGCGCCCGCAGCCGCGGGCGCAGCGCTCGGACCGCCTGCAGCTCGGCCTCGTCGTGACTGCCGCGAGCCGGTCCAGCCCCACTCCGTGACGAACGCGTCGAGCTGCCTCGACCGTGGTGAGGTCGTCGGTGCTCGTGGGCCGGGTCGCGGCAGTGTTGACCAGGGCGGCCGCCCCACGCAGCGCCACCTCGGTGTCATGGGCAAAAAGCATCTTGACTCCTGACTCCGGCCTCGTTAGCGTCATCAGTATAAGACGTTTTGCTCATGACGATGGGAGTCGCGCGATGACCAGCACGACCAGCCGGCAGGGCCGCCACCAGGGTCTCGGCCTCTGGCTGGCCCTCGCCTCCGCGGCGACGTTCGGGAGCAGCGGGCCGTTCGCCAAGTCCCTGCTCGTCGAGGGCTGGAGCTCGGGAGCCATCGTGCTGCTGCGGGTCTCGGGCGCGACGCTCGTCCTCGCCGTCCCCACCGTCCTGGCGCTGCGGGGCCGTTGGCGCCTCGTGCGGACCGGTGCGCCGACGATCCTGGCCTACGGGGCGGTCGCCGTCGCCGGCTGCCAGGTCGCCTACTTCTATGCCGTCCAGCGGCTCGACGTCGGCGTGGCGCTGCTGCTGGAGTACCTCGGGCGTCGTGCTGGTCGTGCTCGTGGCCTGGATCCGCACCCGGCGCGCCCCGAGCGGGCTGACCGGTCTCGGCGTCGTGCTCGCCGCTGCTGGGGCTGGTGCTCGTGCTCGACCTCGCGGGGCAGTCCCGCCCCGACCTCGTCGGCGTGGCCTGGGGCCTGGTGGCCGCCACCGGGCTGGCGACGTTCTTCGTCCTCGCGGCCGAGGAGAGCGCGCTGCCGCCGGTGGCGCTGGCCGGGCTCGGCATGGGTGCGGGTGCCGTCGTGCTCGGCCTGCTCGGCGCCGTCGGGGTCATCCCGCTGACCTTCGGCGGTGGCGAGGTCGTCCTGATGGGGCGGCATGCGCCCTGGTGGTTCGCGGTCGGTGAGCTGGCCCTCGTGGCTGCGGCGGCGGCATACCTGCTCGGCGTGACCGCCGCGCGCATGCTGGGCTCGACCGTGGCCTCGTTCGTCGGGCTCACCGAGGTCCTCTTCGCGGTGCTGTTCGCCTGGGTGATCCTCGGCGAGCTGCCCGGTCTGATGCAGCTGGGCGGCGGGGTCTGCATCGTCGCGGGCGTGGCCGCGGTGCGGGTCGGAGAGCTGCGCAGGGCGCGGCGAGGCCGGCGGCGACCGCGCAGGACGAGCACGACGGATTTCCCTCTGCCCGCAGGCGTCGCCTAGACTCTCGGGGTTGCCTCGGCGAGGGACACCGCACGGCTCAGGCCGGCACCGTCCGTGATCGACGCGGTGGAGCCCTCCGTGCTGCGCCCCGCGTCGAGGCCCACCGCCATCTCGAGACCCTCCCATCTGCCCAGGAGTTCTCGTGTCTGACAACAAGCTCGTCGCGGAGAAGCGCACGCAGTTCGGCAAGGGCGCAGCCCGCAAGATCCGCCGCGACCACAAGATCCCCGCCGTCATGTACGGCCACGGCGCCGAGCCGGTGCACATCACCCTGCCGGGCCACGACACGATGATGGCCCTCAAGGTCGCCAACGCCCTGCTCACCATCGTCATCGACGGTGACGAGCAGCTGGCGCTCGCCAAGGACGTCCAGCGCGACCCGATCAAGCCGGTCATCGAGCACGTCGACCTCGTCGTCGTCCGCGCGGCGAGAAGGTCACGGTCGACGTCCCCGTCCACGTCGAGGGCGAGGCCGCTCCCGAGACCGTCGTCACGCTCGACGCCCAGACCATCCAGCTCGAGGTCGAGGCCACCCACATCCCCGAGAACGTCGTCGTCTCCGTCGAGGGCCTCGAGGCCGGCACCCAGATCAAGGCGGCCGAGCTCGAGCTTCCCGCGCGGCTCGACGCTCGTCCTCGACGGCGAGACCCTGGTCGTCAACATCACCGCCCAGATCTCCCAGGAGGCCCTGGACGCCGAGCTGGCCGAGGCCGAGGAGGAGGCCGGCATCGAGCACGAGGAGCCGACCGAGACGCCTGAGGCCACCGAGGGCGCCGAGGCTCCTGCCGCAGAGGCTCCCGCCGAGGAGGCCTGAGCCTCACTCCCTTGGGGTATGCCGGAAGGCCAGGTCCGTTGCGGGCCTGGCCTTCCGGCATACTTGCGGCCCGTGAGCAGTGACAGTGCGGAGGGCCGCTGGCTGGTCGTCGGTCTCGGCAACCCCGGGCCGCGCTATGCCGGCAACCGGCACAACGTCGGCGCCATGGTCGTCGACGAGCTGGCCGCTCGCTCCGGCGCCAAGCTGACCGCCCACAAGGCGCGCGCCGTGGCGGCGACGGTCCGCATCGGGATGCTGCCCGGCGGCGCTCCCGGGCCGGCGGCCGTCGTCGCGGTGCCGTCCTCGTACATGAACGAGTCCGGCGGCCCGGTCAAGGCGCTGATGTCGTTCTTCTCCACCGAGCCCGACCGGCTCGTCGTGGTGCACGACGAGCTCGACATCCCGGCGGGCGACGTGCGCCTGAAGAAGGGCGGCGGCGAGGGCGGCCACAACGGCCTGCGCTCGATCAGCTCGGCCCTGGGCACCAAGGACTACCTGCGCGTGCGCGTGGGCATCGGCCGGCCGCCGGGACGGATGGATGCCGCCGACTTCGTCCTGCGCGACTTCTCCGCCACCGAGCGCAAGGAGCTGCCGTTCCTCGTGGGGGACGCCGCCGACGCCGTCGAGCTGGTCGTCACCGAGGGGCTGACGGTGGCGCAGCAGAAGTTCCACTCTCCGGCCTGAACCCCTGCGCAGCCGGCTCGCCCGCCTCTACCGTGAGGGCGTGGGGAACGGACTGGTGCTGGTCGCGGCGGGCGGCCTCGCGCTCGAGACGGCCGAGGCGGCGACGGCCGCCGGCCTGGAGGTCGCGGGCTGCGTCGACGACGACCCGACGCGGTGGGGGACGGCGGCCGGTGGCTGGCTGCCGGTCCTCGGTGGCGTCGAGGAGGTGGTCCTGCGCGACGACGCTCCGCTCGTCCTGTGCGCCGGGAGGGGGGCGGTCCGTGAGCGGCTCGCTGCCCGCCTGGAGGCCGCTGGGGTGGACCCGGGCCGGTATGCCCGCGTGGTCCACCCGTCGGTCGCGGTCCCGGCCTCGTGCTCCGTGGGCGCCGGCACGGTCCTGCTCGCCGGGGTCGTCCTCACCGCGGCGGTCACCGTGGGGAGCCACGTGGTGGCCATGCCGAGGGTCGACGCTGACCCATGACGACGTCGTGGAGGACTTCGCCACCCTGTGCGCGGGCGTGACGCTGGGTGGAGGCGTCCGCGTGGGCCGCGCGGCATACCTCGGCATGTCCTGCTCCGTGCGCGAACGGGTGACGGTGGGGGCCGAGTCGATGCTCGGCATGGGCGCGGTGGTGACCCGGGACGTGCCCGCCGGCGAGACCTGGGTGGGGGTTCCAGCCCGCCCGATGGTCAGTGACTAGTCACTGACCATCTTTCCCGTCACCCGGGACCGATGAGCGTCCGAGGTTCGGCACGCCACCGGGGTCTGCGAGCCGTCGGCAAACGCAGGGAACCGCAGTCCATCGGTTGTTCGGGCCCCCGGACGCTCCCTCCGTTGGCTGACACGGTTACGCCGTGTGACGTAGGACAGGGTGGGTGGTCGGGCGTCCGGCACCCGGCGTATGCCGCGAGTTCGCCTCTGCCGCAAGGGCATCCGACCGCTTATCGCTCCACCAAATGACCTATGGGGAAGCGGCTGGTGCGGGTCTAGCGTGCTCGGCAGAGTCACTCGGGGGAGAGAGAAATGGCGGAGTCAGCAGGGTGGGGGCCGCGCGAGGTCCTCCTGTCCGGACGCGAGCCGCGGCTGAGTCCGGTGGGCGGCAGCTCAGCGCGGGCGCAGTCGAAGGCACATCGGGCCGGCCGTCGGGGAGAGCGCCGACGCCGAGGGTCTGCAGCGAGCGCATCGGCTCACCTGGGAGACGCCCTACCGGCGCCGCGCGGTCGCCACGGACCTGGGGGTGTCCCTGGGCACGGGGATCGTCACTGCGCTGACCGTTGCGTCCGACGAGGGCAGGCCGTTCCGGCTCGCCTTGGTCGGACTCGTCCCGGTGCTGTGGGTGACCGCGTTGGCGATGGCTCACGGGTACGAACGCCGCTACCTCGGTGTCGGTCCCGAGGAGTACCGCGCGGTCTTCCGCTCCAGCGTGGTCCTCGTGGGCCTGACTGCGCTGGTCTCCTACGCCCTGCACTGGGATGTGCCCCGCGATGTCCTCGCCGTCGTCGCGAGTCCTGCTCGGCGGCCTCGGCCTGTGGGGCCGGGCCGTGCTGCGCAGGGACCTCTACCGTCGGCGCGCCGGCGGCGCGGAGACCCAGGCCACGGTCGTGATCGGCAACGCCAGGACGGTCCACTCCATGATCCGGGAGATCAACCGGGCGCCCGAGCAGGGGATGCGCGTCGTGGCGGCCTGCGTCTCGGGTCTGGACGGCCCGCGTGACGCGCCGTCCGACGTCCAGGGCGTCCCGGTGTTCGGCTACCCGGACGAGGCCATGTCGGCTGTCGACCTGTTCGACGCCGATGTCGTCGCCGTCTCCAGCGACCCCGACCTCGACGGCGCAGAGCTGCGACGCCTCGCGTGGTCCCTGGAGGAGCGCGAGGTGGACCTCGTGGTCTCGCCGGGACTGCTCGGGTGTCGCCGGCCCGCGACTGTCCATCCGCCCCACTGCCGGTATGCCGCTGCTGCACGTGGAGCGCCCGGTCATGTCCGGAGGGCGCCGGGTGGTGAAGGTGGCGTTCGACCGGGTTCTGACCGGTGGCCTCGCCCTCCTGGCTCTGCCGCTCATGCTGGTCGTCGCGGTCGTCATCCGCATGGACTCGCCTGGCCCGGTGCTGTTCCGGCAGAAGCGAGTCGGAGCCGAGGGCCGGGTGTTCGACATGGTCAAGTTCCGCACCATGTGTGTCGACGCCGAGGCGCGACTGACGACGCTCCGGGCCGAGGCGGGGCTGGCTCCGGACGCCGGCAACGACGTGCTCTTCAAGATGAAGTCGGACCCGCGGGTGACCCGGGTCGGCCGGTTCCTGCGCAGGTTCTCCATCGACGAGCTCCCTCAGCTGATCAACGTCGCCCGGGGCGAGATGTCTCTGGTGGGACCGCGACCGCCGCTGCTGCGCGAGGTCGAGGCGTACGAGCCCGACGCGGTGCGGCGGCTGCGGGTGAAGCCGGGCCTGACGGGGCTGTGGCAGGTCAGCGGTCGCAGCGACCTGTCGTGGGACGAGTCCCTACGGCTCGACCTGTGGTACGTGGACAACTGGTGCCTCGTACTCGACCTGCAGATCCTGATGCGCACCGCTCGGGCCGTGCTTCGAGGTGCGGGCGCCTACTAGATGAGAGGTGCAGGGGCGCATGATCGCGGGTGCAGGGGGATGTGAGAAGGGGCGATCGGCCGTGCCTGGTGCGCTGCCCCGCAACGGGATTGCCGCGACTGCAGTACCTCCGCACTACCGCATTAGGACGAGGCGCACCCCCCACGCGCCCGGCAGGGTTACGTCAGGTGCATCAGGGCGGTCCGCGAAGGGGGTTGTGGCATGACGCTACGTGTCGGTGTGGTGGGGGCCGGGTACTGGGGTCCCAACCTGGTGAGGACGTTCCGGGCCAGTGCGGACTGGGACCTCGTGGCCGTCTGCGACCTCGACAGCGACCGGGCCCGCCGCGTGATCGGTGAACGCAGCACTGTCGAGGTGGAGACGTCCCTCGACGCCTCTGCTCGCGCGCCCCGACCTCGACGCTGTCGCCGTGGCCACACCCGCGGCATCCCACTGCTCGATCGCGCTCGCCGCTCTCGACGCGGGCAAGCACGTGCTCGTCGAGAAGCCTGTCGCCTCCACGCGTGCCGACGCCGAGCTGATGGTGACCCGCGCCGAAGAGCGGGGTCTGGTGCTCATGTGCGACCACACCTACTGCTACACGCCGGCGGTGCAGCACCTGCGTGCGCTGGCGCACAGCGGCGAGCTGGGCGACATCCTGTTCGTCGACTCGGTACGGATCAACCTGGGGCTCGTCCGAGGAGACGTCGACGTCTTCTGGGACCTTGCGCCACACGACCTTTCGATCCTGGACTTCATTCTCCCGCAAGGACTTTCGCCACTCGAAGTCTCGGCGCACGGCGCCGACCCGATCGGCGCCGGACGGTCCTGCCTCGGGTACCTGACGATGCCGCTGCCGGGCCACGGCATGGCCAGCATCCACGTGAACTGGCTCAGCCCGACCAAGATCCGGCACATGGTCATCGGGGGCAGCCGCAGGACCGTCGTGTGGGACGACCTGAACCCCCAGCAGCGGCTCTCGGTCTATGACCGCGGTGTCGACCTCGACCTCACGGCGGAGACAGCCGACGCCGCCGAGCGGCGTGCGGTCAACGTCAACTACCGGCTCGGCGACATGCACGCGCCGGCGCTGCCCGAGCGAGAGGCGCTGGGTGCGATGGTGGCCGAGTTCGCGTCCGCCATCACGGAGGGGCGCGCTGCTCTCACGGACGGAAACGCGGGGCTGCGGGTCCTGGCCGTGCTCGAGGCCGCCTCCGAGAGCCAACGCCGCGCGGGCGCGATGGCCCCGGTGGGTATGCCGATGGGCCGGGCCCTCGCCGCGGCCTCGGTGGGCGTCGGTTGGGGAGGTGCGTGGTGAGCTCCCTGAAGGGTGCGACCGTGCTGGTCACCGGGGGCGCGGGGACGATCGGCTCGACGATCGTCGACGAGCTGCTACGCGCAGGTGTCTCCCACGTCGACGTCCTCGACAACCTGGTGCGTGGACGGGTCGAGAACCTCGGCTGGGCCCTGGCCTCCGGCCGGGTCAGCCTCGTCCGTGGCGACCTGCGAGACCGTGACCTCGTCCACGACCTGACCTGCGGCAAGGACCTCGTCTTCCACCAGGCGGCGATCCGGATCACGCAGTGCGCCGAGGAGCCGCGGCTGGCCCTCGAGGTGCTCGTCGACGGGACGTTCACCGTGCTGGAGGCGGCCGCCGAGCATCACGTCGACAAGCTGGTCTTCGCCTCCTCGGCGTCGGTCTATGGCCTCGCCGAGGAGTTCCCGACGGGGGAGCGGCACCATCACCACAACAACGACACCTTCTACGGTGCCGCGAAGTCGTTCAACGAGGGCATGGCGCGCAGCTTCCGGGCCATGTCCGGTCTCGACTATGTGGGCCTGCGGTACTTCAACGTCTACGGGCCCCGCATGGACGTGCACGGGCTCTACACCGAGGTGCTCGTGCGGTGGATGGAGCGGATCGCCGACGGCGAGCCGCCGCTCATCTTCGGTGACGGGCAGCAGACGATGGACTTCGTCTTCACGCGTGACATCGCGCGGGCGAACCTGCTCGCGGCCGCGAGCGAGGTGCGCGAGGGCATCTACAACGTCGCCAGTGGTACCGAGACCAGCCTGCTCGGGCTGGCCGAGGCGCTGCTGCGGGCGATGGACTCCGATCTGTCCGTCGAACACGGTCCAGATCGCGCGGTCAACGGCGTCACGCGCCGTCTGGCCGACACCCGGGCGGCCGCGAGGGACCTCGGGTTCCGCGCTGAGGTCGGTCTCGAGCAGGGACTACGTGAGCTGGTCACGTGGTGGCAGCCCCAGCGTGAAGCTGTGGCCGCAGGCAGGGGAGTACGTGTGTCATGAACAGCCTGAGTCTGACGAAGCATCGCCGTGGCCGGTTCATGGCCGCCCTCCTCGGGGTCGCCGCCTTGGCGCTGGCTCCAGCTCTGGTGCTGCTCAGCGGGTCAGCCGTGGCAGCCGGCCCGTGTGGGCCGCCTGTGGTCAACGTGATCGCCTGCGAGAACACCCAGCAGGGTGACCCGGCCAGCGACTGGCAGATCACCGGTGCGGGGTCCCACGACGATCCAGGGGTTCGCCACCTCGATGAGCGTCAACGTCGGTGACACTGTTCAGTTCAAGATCAAGACACCCTCGACGAACTACCACTTCGACATCCTCCGACTCGGGTACTACCAGGGCAACGGCGCCCGCAAGATCGCCGGCGGGTTGAAGCCCTCCGCCTCGCTGCCGCAGTCGCAGCCCGCCTGTCTCAACGACTCCACGCCCACCGGCCTGATCGACTGTGGCAACTGGGGCGTCTCGGCGTCCTGGACGGTCCCGACGACGGCGGTCTCCGGCGTCTACATCGCCCACCTGGTCCGTGACGACACCGCCGGGGCGTCGAGCCAGATCGTGTTCGTCGTGCGCAACGACACGGGCCACTCCGACGTGCTGTTCCAGACCGACGACGAGACGTGGCAGGCCTACAACACCTACACCGACATCACCTCCCAGAACACCACCCTCCAGAACAGCCTCTACACCTGCGCCGTGAACTGCCCGCCGGGGTCCCCCACGCCGTACAAGGGCGCTGCGAAGGTGTCCTACAACCGGCCGTTCCACACGGCCGAGGACGACCAGGGCCGCAGCTGGCTGATGTATGCCGAGTACCCGATGATCCGGTTCATGGAGGCCAACGGCTACGACGTGTCCTACACGAGCGGCCTCGACGTCGGCACGGCCGCGGGCGGCGCCCTGCTCACCAACCACAAGACCTTCATGACCGCCGGTCACGACGAGTACTGGTCGGGCACGCAGCGCGCGAACGTCGAGGCGGCCCGGGACGCACGGGGTGAACCTGGCGTTCTTCACGGGCAACGAGACGTTCTGGAAGACGCGCTTCGAGCCGAGCATCGACGGCACGGCCACGCCGAACCGCACCCTGGTCTGCTACAAGGAGACCCACTACGACGGCGTGGTCGACCCCGAGGACCCACCGACCTGGACCGGCACCTGGCAGGACCCGCGGTTCAGCCCGCCCGCTGACGGCGGCAAGCCCGCAGAACGCCCTGACCGGCCAGCTGTTCGTGGTGAACACGGGCACCACCGACATCAGGGTGCCGGCGCAGTACGCCAAGCTGCGGTTCTGGCGCAACACGCCGGTGGCGAACCTGAGCGCCGGGCCAGACGGTGACCCTGGGCTCGGGCGTCGGCACGCTGGGCTATGAGTGGGACGAGGAGCCGGACAACGGCTTCCGCCCGGCCGGCCTGTTCGACCTGTCCTCGACGACCTCGACCGGCGGTCGAGGTGCTTCACGGACTACGGCAGCACCACCAACACCAGCGGAACGGCCACGCACCACCTGTCGCTGTACCGCGCGGCGAGCGGCGCGCTGGTCTTCGGCGCGGGCACCGTGCAGTGGTCTTCGGGCCTGGACGGACCCCGCCGCGACACGCCCGACGTCGAACATGCAGCAGGCGACGGTCAACCTGTTCGCCGACATGGGCGCCCAGCCGTATGCCGCTCATCAGCGGGCTCACCGCGGCGACCGCGTCGACCGACACCACCGCGCCGACGTCCACCATCACCTCGCCCGCGAGTGGCGAGACCTCGGCGACGGCGGCAAGGTCACCATCAGCGGGACCGCCGCCGACACCGGCGGCGGCGTGGTGGCCGGCGTCGAGGTCTCCACCGACGGCGGAACGACGTGGCACCCGGCCACCGGCACGACGAGCTGGACGCTACAGCTGGGTGGCCCACGGCAACCCGACCACCACCATCAAGACCCGTGCGGTCGACGACAGCGGCAACCTCGAGACCCCCTCGGCCGGGACCACGGTCAACGTCGGCTGCACCTGCTCCATCTGGGGCGTGGGCGCGGCTCCCGGCAAGGCGGACTCGGGCGTCGCCGGAGGCACCGAGGTCGGCGTCGAAGTTCAAGTCCGACGTGTCGGGCAGTGTCACCGGCATCCGGTTCTACAAGGCCAGCACCAACACCGGCACCCACATCGGCAACCTGTGGTCGTCGTCCGGCACCAAGCTCGCGACAGTGACCTTCACCAACGAGAGCTCGACCGGGTGGCAGCAGGCGACCTTCTCCAACCCCGTCTCGATCAATGCCAACACGACCTATGTCGCCTCCTACTTCGCGCCGGCGGGTCACACGGCCCTGGACGAGGCCTACCTGTACCCGCACCCGTCGCCGGGGCCAGACGGCAACGGCAACCGTGGACAGCCCGCCGCTGCATGCACTGCGCAACGTCAACGGCACGCTCAACGGGCTGTTCGCCACCAGCACCACGAGCACGTTCCCGACGAGCAGCACCAACGCGCGCAACTACTGGGTGGACGTGATGTTCAACCCGAACACCGGTCCGGCAACCGCGCCCGGGGCACCCGGCCAGCGTCACCGCCACCCCTGGCAACGCCTCCGCGCTCGTCACCTGGACCGCTGCCGTCGGACGGCGGCAGCGTGATCACCAGTACACCGTGACGCCCTACATCGGCAGCACCGCCCAGGCGCCGACCACCGTGACTGGGCAACCCGCCGGACACCTCGGCCACGGTCAGCGGGCTGACCAACGGCACGGCATACACCTTCACCGTGCTCGGCAACGAACGCCGTGGGCACGGGCGCCCCGTCCGCGTCGTCGAACCCGGTCACTCCCACACCGACCAGCTGCACGGCATGCACGATCTGGTCGTCGTCCACGGTCGCCGAACACGCCTGACCAGGGCGACCCCAACTCGATCGAGATCGGCACGAAGTTCAAGGCCGACGTGAACGGGCAGGTCAAGGCGATCCGCTTCTACAAGGCCGTCGACGAACACCGGGACGCACATCGGCAACCTCTGGACCTCGTCGGGACCAAGCTCGCGTCGGTGACCTTCAGCAGTGAGACGACCTCCGGATGGCAGCAGGCCAACTTGGCCTCTCCGGTGACGATCACGGCCGGCACGGTGTACGTCGTCTCGTACTTCGCCCCCGGCGGGCACTACGCCGCGGACACCGGCTACTTCGCCGCCTCGGGCGTGGACAGCGCCGCCTCTGCACGCCCTCGCGGATGGGGTCAGCGGTGGCGATGGCGTCTACAAGTACGGCACCGTCGAGCGTGTTCCCCACCACCACCTTCCAGTCCGAGGGCTACTACGTCGACGTCGTCGTTCTCCACCGTGCCAGTGAGTGCTCCCGCAGCGCCCGCCAATGTCGACGGCTACGGCGGGGAACGCCACGGCGACGGTCAACTGGACGGCACCGGCGGACGGTGGGAGCGCCGTCACGAGCTACACGGTGACGCCGTACATCGGCACGACCGCCCAGACGCCGACCACGGTGACGCGGCAGCCCGCCGGCGACCATGGCGACGGTCACCGGGCTGACCAACGGGACGGCATACACCTTCACGGTGACGGCGACGAACGCCATCGGTACGGGGCCGGCCTCCGCCGCGTCGAACGCCGTGACGCCGTCTGTGCCGACCATCCCCGGGACCCCGACCAATGTCACCGCGACAGGCGGGAGCGCCTCGGCGACGGTGAGCTGGACTGCGCCCGCGAACGGCGGTAGCGGGATCACCGAGCTACACGATCACGCCCTACGTCGGGACGACAGCGCAGACGCCGACCACGATCACCGGCAGCCCGCCCTTGACCACGGCAACGGTGACCGGACTGACCAACGGCACGGCGTACACGTTCACCGTGTCGGCGACCAACGCCGTGGGCACCAGGGCCGAGTCGGTCGCGTCGAACGCGGTCACGCCCGCGGGACGACGGCGCCGGCGGCGCCCACCGGCGTGACGGCAACGGCCGGCGGATGCGTCAGCGCATGGTGAGCTGGACCGCGCCCTCGGACGGCGGTAGCCCGATCACGAGCTACACCGTGACGCCGTACGTCGGGAGCCACCGCCCAGGCGCCGACCACGGTGAGCGGCAGCCCGCCGGCCACCACGGCGACGGTCACCGGGTCTGACCAACGGCACGGCGTACACGTTCACCGTGTCACGGCGACCAACGCCGTGGGCACGGGTCCCGAGTCTGCTCCGTCCGCTCCGGTCACGCCGACCGGCACCTGCACCGCGTGCACGATCTGGCCGTCGACCACCACGCCTGTCGCGGTCGACGCCGGTGACCCGTCGTCGGTCGAGCTGGGCGTGAAGTTCAAGTCCGACGTCAACGGCTCGATCACGGGCATCCGGTTCTACAAGAGCACGGGCAACACCGGAACCCACGTCGGGAACCTGTGGTCGGCGTCCGGGACCAAGCTGGCGTCGGTGACCTTCACCGGTGAGAGCGCCTCGGGGTGGCAGCAGGCCACCTTCGCCGCCTCCGTGGCGATCACCGCCGGCACGGTCTACGTCGCGCGCTACTTCGCGCCGGTCGGGCACTACGCCGGAGACGGTGGCTACTTCGCCGCGGGCGTCGACGACCCGCCGCTGCACGCGCTCAAGGACGGCGACCAGTGGCGGCAACGGCGTGTACGCGCTACGCCGGCGCCAGCACCTTCCCGACCAACACGTACAACTCGCGCGAACTACTGGGTCGACGTCGTCTTCAACAACGCGCCTGCGACCTCACCGGGCGCGCCCACCGGCGGTGACCGCGACCGCCGGTGACGCGTCGGCGGTGGTGAGCTGGACGGCGCCCTCGGACGGCGGCAGCCCGATCACGAGCTACACCGTGACCCCGTTCATCGGCGCGCACCGCGCAGGCGCCGACCACGGTGAGCGGCAGCCCGCCGGCGACCTCGGCGACGGTCACGGGGCTGACCAACGGCACGGCGTACACCTTCACGGTGGCGGCCACCAACGCCGTGGGCCCGGGACCTGCCTCGGCGGCCTCGAGTCCGGTGACACCGGCGGCGACAGCCTGCACGGCGTGCACGATCTGGCCGTCGACGGCGACGCCGGTGACACCCAACCATCCGGACAGCTCGTCGGTGGAGGTGGGAGTGAAGTTCAAGTCCGACCTGGGCGGCTCGATCACCGGCATCCGGTTCTACAAGGGCGTCGGCAACACCGGAACCCACGTCGGGAACCTGTGGTCGGCGACGGGGACGAAGCTGGCGTCGGTGACCTTCACCGGCGAGAGCGCCTCGGGTTGGCAGCAGGCCACCTTCGCCACCCCGGTGGCGATCACCGCGGGCACGGTCTACGTCGCCTCCTACTTCGCGCCGGTCGGGCACTACGCCGGAGACGGTGGCTACTTCAGCCACGGCGGTGGACAACCCGCCCCTGCACGCGCTCAAGGACGGCGACCAGTGGCGGCAACGGCGTCTACGCGTACGCCGGCGCCAGCACCTTCCCGACCAACACCTACAACTCGGCCAACTACTGGGTCGACGTGGTGTTCTCGACGGCCACACCGCCACCGCCGACCGCGCCAGCGGCACCGACCGGGGTGACGGCGACCGCGGGTGACGCCTCGGCGGTGGTGAGCTGGACCGCGCCCTCGGACGGCGGCAGCCCCATCACGAGCTACACCGTGACCCCGTTCATCGGGGCCACGGCCCAGGCGCCGACCACGGTGAGCGGCAGCCCGCCGGCCACCTCGGCGACGGTCACGGGGCTGACCAACGGCACGGCGTACACCTTCCGGGTGACGGCCACCAACGCCGTGGGCCAGGGACCTGCCTCCGCGGCCTCGAGTCCGGTCACGCCGACGGCGACGACGTGTACGCGCGTGCACGATCTGGCCGTCGACGCGCGACCCCGTCGACAGTGGACGTGGTGGACGCCTCGTCGGTCGAGCTGGGCGTGAAGTTCAAGTCCGACGTGAGCGGCTCGATCACGGGCATCCGGTTCTACAAGGGCCCCAGCAACACCGGAACCCACGTCGGGAACCTGTGGTCGGCGACGGGGACGAAGCTGGCGTCGGTGACCTTCACCGGCGAGAGCGCCTCGGGCTGGCAGCAGGCGACCTTCGCCACCCCGGTGGCCATCACCGCGGGCACGGTCTACGTCGCGTCCTACTTCGCGCCGGTCGGGCACTACTCCGCCAACGGGAGCTACTTCACCGCGGCGGTGGACAACGCGCCACTGCATGCGCTCAAGGACGGGACCAGTGGAGGCAACGGCGTGTACGCGTATGCCGGTGCCAGCACCTTCCCGACCAACACCTACAACTCGGCCAACTACTGGGTCGACGTCGTCTTCTCCACCGGCTAGACCGCGCCTCGGCGGCGCGCCCGGGCCCAGCGACTGACCGGGCGTGCCGCCGGGCGACAAGTCCGACCGTGCGGGTGGCAGGACACGATGAGGGAGACGGCGAATGGACGGTCCAGACGAAGGAGGATTGCGCGATGAGCACGGTGAGCGTGGTGATCCCGTGCTACCGGTACGGCCACTTCCTCCCCGAAGCCGTGAGCAGTGTCCTGGACGACCAGGAGGGAGTCGACGTCCGGGTGCTGATCATCGACGACGCCTCCCCCGACGGGAGCGCGGACGTGGCCCGGCGGATCGCGGCCGAGCGACTCCCGCGTCGAGGTGATCGTGCACGACTCGAACAAGGGAAACATCGCCACCTTCAACGAAGGCCTGCTCGAGTGGGCAGACGGCGACTACACGCCTGCTCATGTCCGCCGACGACCGGGCAACCCCTGGGGCCCTGCGACGGGCCCGCGACCTGCTCGACGCCACACCCGGAGGTGGGCTTCGTCTACGGGCGGTCCGTGTGGTTCCGGGACGGCGAGCGCCCCCGCCCGCGCGGACGACGGTGCGCGGCTGGTCCGTGTGGTCGGGACAGCAGTGGCTCGAGCACCGGTATCGCCAGGCCGAGAACCCGATCACCTCCCCCGAGATCATCGTCCGGACGTCGCTGCAGCGCCGGGTCGGGGGATACGACCCTGCGCTGCCCAAGGCCGCCGACATGGAGATGTACATGCGGCTTGCCGGCGCACGGCGACGTGGGCTTCCTCCGGGGAGCGGACCAGGCCTACTACCGGCTGCACGGAGCCAACATGAGCAAGGCAGTGAGCGCCGCTCATGGACCTGCGCCAGCGCGCGCCAGGTGTTCGAGGTCGTGCTGGAGCGTTACGGGCCGCGGTTGAGCGACACCGACCGACTCGCCGAAACGGTCCACCGACAGCTCGGCCGTGAGGCGCTCTGGGCTGCTGGCCGGGTCTACGACCGTGGCCGACTGCGCCGCACCGAGCTCGGAAGGCGTCTCCTCGGCGCCGGTGCGAACGAGGAGCCGGAGGACGATGTCGACGAGCTCATGGAGTTCGCGGTCGAGTGCTGGCCGGAGCTCAAACGGCTCGCTGCTGTACCAGACGCTGGCGGCGCATGGACGGCTCGGCAGCCGGGAGCTGCTGTCTCCTGGTCGACCAGAAGGGCCGGTGGTGGCTGCGCCGCCGGTTGTGGAAGTACCGGGGGTTCTGAGGGGTACCGGGTCGAGGTGCTCAGGCGGTCACTGACCGGTCGTAGCGCGCCGGTCACCCGCGGGCGCCGCTCCACCTCGAGCCGCCCGGCGACGAAGTCCAAGAGGGCCGAGGCGCACGCCTGGGGTGAGAGAGCCTCGACGCGCTGAGGCCCGAGCTCCGGAGTAGTGCGCTCGCACGTCCGGCCTGAAGCATCGTGGTCATGGCCTCGCGCAGAGCGTCCTGGTCGCCGCGTGGGACGAGGAGGCCGTACCGCCCGTCCTCGGTGACGAAACGCGGACCCCCACCCTGGGCGTCGGTGCTGATGACCGGGCACCCGACGCTCATCGCCTCGGTCAGGACCTGGGCGAAGCCCTCCTCGTCGGAGGGCAGCACGAAGGCCCAGGCGCGCGCCGCGAACTGCAGTGGGTCCTCGACCCACCCGACCGACTCGACGTATCCTGTCGAGACCCAGCCGCCGGATCTCGCGACAGCCGCCTCAGCGCGGCCCGGTCCCTCGCCCACCAAGAGAAGCCGAGCGTCGTCGCGTGTCGGCGGACGTCGGCGAAGGCGTCGATGAGCAGGTCCACGACGCTTCCAGTAGGTCATGTTCGAGGTGTGCACGAAGACGGGCGGCTGGCCGTCCTCCAGCCAGGGGTGGGGAGGTGGCGGGAGCGGGCCGCTGAACCTCGGGAATGGGGTTGGGGACCAACGCGACCCGGGACGGGTCAAGCCCACACCAGGCGATGATGTCCTGCCTGACCTCGGGCGAGGGGCAGATGACCCCGTCCGCGAACCGGTAGACGGCCTTGGCCACCCACTTGTTGTCCCGTCCAGTTGCTCGCGTGCGACAGCGCGATGGGGTGGTCCTGAACGAGCACGAGCTTGCCGCGCCACCCGTGCAGCGCGCGGGCCAGCTCGCGCGGCCGCCAGACCACGAAGTTCGCGTGGACCTGGCGGGTGACCAGCACGTCCGGCCTCTCGGCTGCCGAGATAGCGGACGAGGCTCGGCAGCGACTCGGGAGACGCGGTCCGCCGCAAGTCGGTGGACCCCCACCTCGATCCGGGAGCCACGTCGGCGGCGGGTCGTCGCTGTGGCAGACGAGATCCACTCGAGCGCGGCCATCCTGCGCAAGGCCGAGGGCCAGACGGCTGGCGACGTTGCCGTGGGCGCGCTTGCTGGGGCTGTCGACCAGAAGCGCCACGCGAATCGACATCGCTACCTACCTGGCTTGGTCACAGCGGGCTGCCCGGCGAATCGCCCGGCCCCGCGAGACACGTACTCAAACTACCGAGCGTCGCTCGGCATGCGCTCGGCCGGCGCGGGGTGCTGTGCTCCGTCATTTGGGTGAGTGTCGGCGGCGACCTCCGTGGCATGTTCCTTGTGTTCGCCGGTGTCCGTCGCCGGCTTCACGGCGAGCGTGAGGGGGGACATGAAGGCATTTCTGCTGGCAGCCGGCCTCGGGACCCGGCTGCGCCCGCTGACCGACACGGTGCCGAAGTGCCTTGTCGAGGTCGGTGGCCGGACGCATGCTCGACCTCTGGCTGGACGCGTTGGCCGCAGCCGGCGTGGACGAGGTCCTGGTCAACACCCATCACCTCGCCGAGCTCGTCAGGGCCCACGTCGCCGCACGGGGTGCGCCCCGGCCGTGCGGCTCAGCCATGAGCCCGTCCTCCTCGGGAGTGCCGGCACGCTGCTGGCCAACCGTGAGCTTCGTCGCCGGGCGAGGACATGTTCCTGGTCGTCAACGCCGACAACCTCACCGACTTCGACCTGGGCCGACTCGTCGATGCGCACCGCTCCGGTGACACCGTCGCGACGCTGTGCGTCTTTCGGAGCCCGCGCCCGTCCGAGTGCGGGATCGTCGAGGTCGTCGGACGGGTCGCGTCGTGGGCTTCGCCGAGAAGCCGGCCCACCCCCGCAGCAACCTGGCCAACGCGGGCCTCTACGCCTTCAGCCCGAAGGTGCTCGACGAGATCACCGACCCACTGCCGCGGGACATCGGCTTCGACCTGCTGCCGCGGCTGGTGGGGCGAGCGCGAGTCGTCGAGCTCGGCACTGCCTCCTTCCTCGACATCGGCACGCCGGCGGCGCTGGCCCGCGCTCGTGGTGAGCTGGAAGGCAGGGCGACGGCGTGATCATCACCCAGACACCTCTTCGGGTGGGGCTGGTCGGAGGAGGCACGGACCTCCCCGACTACTACCGCGAGCACGGCGGCCGAGTGCTCAACGCCGCCATCGACAAGTACGTCTACGTCGTCGTCAAGCAGCGCTTCGACGACGACATCTACGTCAACTACTCGACCAAGGAGATCGTCTCGCGAGTCGAGGACCTCAACCACGAGCTGGTGCGCGAGGCCTTGCACATGACCGGAATCCGAGGCGGCGTGGAGATCACCACGCTCGCCGACATCCCCTCCGCCGGCTCCGGCCTGGGCTCGTCCTCCGCGGTCACCGTCGGGTCTGCTGCAGGCGCTCTTCGCCTACCAGGGGCGGCAGCTCACGGCCGAGGAGCTGGCCGACCGGGCCTGCGCGATCGAGATCGACCGCTGCCGCAAGCCGATCGGCAAGCAGGACCAGTACGCCGCCGCGTTCGGGGGCGTCTGCGACATCCACTTCGGACCGGGCGACCGCGTGGTCGTCGACCAGCTCGCGCTGACACCCGCGCAGCGCCGGCAGATCCAGGACGAGCTGCTGCTCTTCTACACCGGGATCACGCGCAAGGCGGACTCGCATCCTGGGCGAGCAGACCGCGAACATCGGCGACCGTCTGCCGCAGCTGGGACTGCTGCGGGACCTCGCCGGCGAGGCGGCCGACGGGCTGCGCGTCGGCGATGTCGACGCGCTCGGCGTCGCGATGAACAAGAGCTGGGCCGCGAAGCGCGAGCTGGCGTCCGGTGTGACGAACACCCAGATCGACGAGGCGGTCGAGGCTGCGCTCGCGGCCGGTGCCACCGGCGCCAAGGTCACGGGCGCCGGCGGCGGCGGCTTCCTGCTCGTCGTGTGCCCCTTGGAGAGCCAGCGCGCCGTCAGGGAGCGGCTGGCACCCATGAGGGAGCTGCCCATCAAGATCGAGCCGTTCGGCTCTCGCGTGATCGTCAACATCCATCGGGACATCTGGAGCTGAGATGAGGCACGCATGATCCCGGTCATGAAGCCATGGCTGGGCGACGAGGAGGCGAGGGCAGCCGCGGAGGCGGTGACCTCGGGCTGGGTCGCGCAGGGGCCGCGGGTCGCGGAGTTCGAGGCCGCGTTCGCCGCACAGGTCGGCGCCCGGCACGGGGTGGCGGTGTCGTCGTGCACGACCGCCCTCCACCTTGCGCTCCACCTGCACGGCATCGGCCCCGGCGACGAGGTCGTCGTCCCGTCCTTCTCGTTCATCGCCACCGCGAACTGCGCGGTGTACGTCGGGGCCACGCCGGTGTTCGCCGACGTCGAGCCCAAGGACGGCAACGTCAGCGCCCGCACGGTGGAACACCTGCTCACCGACCGCACGCGCGCGGTGGTCGTCGTCGACCAGGGCGGTATGCCGGCCGACGTCCGGCCGCTGCGCCGGCTGTGTGAGAGTCGCGGCATCGCCCTCGTCGAGGACGCGGCCTGCGCGGCCGGGTCGCGCTACCGGGGGGCGCCTGCCGGCTCGGAGGCGCCGCTGGCGGCGTGGTCCTTCCACCCCCGCAAGCTGCTCACGACGGGGGAGGGCGGCATGCTGACGACGGCCGACCCCGAGCTGGCGGCCCGGGCCCGGCGCCTGCGCGAGCACGGCATGAACGTCAGTGCGGCCGAACGTCACCAGAGCACGCAACCGGTCATCGAGAGCTATCTCGAGGTGGGGTTCAACTACCGCATGACCGACATCCAGGCAGCCGTGGGTCTCGTGCAGCTCGCCAAGCTCGACGCGATGGTGAGCCGCCGCCGCGAGCTCGCGGCGGCATACCAGGAGGCGTTGGCGGCGTGCCCGGGCTCCGCACGGTGGAGGACCCGCCGTGGGGTGAGTCGAACTTCCAGTCGTTCTGGGTCGAGGTGGGCGAGGAGTACCCGCTCAGCCGCAACGAGCTGCTGACGGCCCTTGCGGAGAAGGGATCTCGGCTCGAGCGGGCATCATGGCGGCGCACCGCCAGCCGGCGTACGCCGGGCGCAGCCACGGCGACCTGCCCGTCACCGACCGGCTGACCGAGCGCACGCTGATCCTGCCGATGTTCCACACGATGACCGAGGGCGAGCAGCAGCGCGTCGTCGCGCTCATCCGCCGGTCCGCAGGGCTGAGGGCCGCCTGATGGCCCGCGACCGCCGACAGGAAGGCGTCTCATGACCACAGTCCCGCTGGTGGACCTCGCGGTGCAGCATGCCCAGGTGGCGGAGGAGGTGGAGACCGGCTTCGCCGAGGTGCTCGCCGCCGCCGACTTCATCGGCGGGAAGCCCGTCGCCGCCTTCGAGCAGGAGTATGCCGAGTTCGTCGGGGCCCGATCCTGCGTCGGCGTGGCGAACGGCACCGATGCTCTCGAGCTGGCGCTGCGGGCGCTGGGGGTGGGCCATGGCGACGAGGTCGTCGTGCCGGCCAACAGCTTCATCGCCACGGCCGAGGCGGTCGTGCGGGCCGGTGCCCGGCCGGTGTTCGCCGACGTGGACGACGAGGCGCTGCTCCTCGACCCCGCCCTGGTCGAGGAGGCCGATCACCCCACGCACCCGCGCCGTGATCCCGGTCGACCTGTACGGGCAGGTGGCTCCCTCGGAGGGATTCGCGGATGCCCTGGCGGAGCGGGGGATCCACGTCGTCGAGGACGGGGCCCAGTCGCAGGGTGCGACCCGGTTCGGGCGATCGGCCGGGACGTTCGGAGCGCTGGCGGCGACGAGCTTCTACCCGGGCAAGAACCTCGGCGCCTACGGCGACGCCGGAGCGGTCCTCACGGACGACGACGAGCTGGCCCGGCGCGTGCGCCTGCTGGGCGCACACGGCAGCCCGTCGAAGTACCGGCATACGCGAGATCGGCTTCAACTCGCGGTTGGACACCCTCCAGGCCGTGGTCCTCCGGGCGAAGCTGCGAAGGCTGCCCCGCTGGAACGAGGAGCGGCGCGCGGCAGCGGCCGTCTACGACCGGCTGCTCGCCGCGACTCCGGGGGTGCGCCGGCCGGTGACGCTGCCCGGGAACGAGCATGTGTGGCACCTGTACGTCGTGAGGGTGGACCGCCGGGACGAGGTCCTGCGGAGTATGCAGTCGGAGGGCGTGGGAGCGGCCGTGCACTATCCCGTGCCCATCCATCTCACCCCGGCCATGGCGGGTCTCGGGTACGGCCGCGGGCGCTTCCCCGTCGCGGAGCGGGCCGCCGACCAGATCCTGTCGCTGCCGATGTTCCCCGGCATCACCGTCGCCCAGCAGGAACGGGTGGTGGAGGCGGTCCTCGGCGCGGTCGGCCGCGACCACGACTGACGCGGCGCCCCGGTCGGGGACGCTCCCTCGGTCACGCTCCCTCGGTCACGCTCCCTCGGTCACGCACGGCGCCTGCACGCGACCTCCTCGTAGATCCGGGTGGCCTCGGCAGCCTTGGCCGGCCACACGTGGCGGGCGGCCCAGTCCCTGGCGGCCGCGCTGCGCGACGGCCAGCTCGACTCTTCGAGCACCTCGCCCAGCGCCGAGCCGAGCTGTGCCGGGAGATCGCGGGGCCGTTGCGGGAGAGGAACTTTCACCGCTGCCGGCCCCGCATCGAGATCTGCTATTCCCTGGTGGTCCAACGCCACGACCGGCAGCCCTCTGCCCAGCGCTTCGAGGACCTGCGAACCGAACGAGTCGCGCAAGGAGGTGAAGAGAAACACGCTTCCCACGTCATAGACATCCTTGACCTGCGACCAGGGGACCCGGCCCGCCAGCTCGACGTCGTCGACGAGGCCGAGCTGGACGACCGCGGTCCGCATCTCCTCGAGCAGGGGGCCATCCCCCACCATGACGAGGCGGGCCGGTGTGGAACGTCGCAGCTCGGCGAAGGCCCGGAGCGCCAGCAGCGGTGCCTTGCGCGGCATCATCCGGCCGACCCAGAGCACGACGGGGACGCCCGCCGGGAGGGGGCGTCGGCCTGCGATCCAGCTGGGGGGCAGCCCTGAGTCCAGCATGTAACGCACGTCGGTCGACCCGAGGCGCTTGGCCGCTGCCGCTGTCGCGGAGTTGGTCACCAGCGTCACCGCCGCTCCTCGCATGGTGTCGCGTGACCGGGCATTGAGCTTCAACAGTGGTCCGGTGGAGGCCGCCGTCCTGACCAGCTCGATGGGCCAGCTGCGCCCGAAGTATCGCCAGTAGCCCAGCGGTGCGGTCTGGCCACCCCCGAAGGGGCCGTAGACCAGGGGAGATGGGAGCTTCCACAGCATGCTGCCGAGGTGCAACGACCCCCATGACACGTGATGCACGACGTCGTACTTCTCCGGCTGCTGAGTCTGCATGTACGCCAGCGCCGCCTGCTGCCACCGCAGGTAGTAGTGGACGATCCCGGCCAGTGACGAGTAGCGCCGTGCCGGCGAGTCGGGTGCGTAGACGTGGATGAACGTGATGTCGGGAGGCGCCGCAGCGCGGATGATGTGGCT
>CAVPNU010000001.1:0-764084 GCA_963706855.1 uncultured Actinomycetota bacterium | reverse complement strand
GTGCAGAAGGGCCTCTGACCAGCCGGTATGCCGGTCAGAGGCCCTTCGTCATTCGCCTGGCCTGTCCGGCTGGCATGGCCTGAGTCCGGCGCTCTACGGGTGTCCGCGGAGAATATGCGGAGAAATCTGGGCCCTACGGTGCCGGTGGCTCTCGCGAGTGGCTGTGGTCAGCGCGGCCTCGATGCGAACCATGGCTGCCTCCTCCTGCCCGTAGACGCACTTGGCGTAAACACGCAGGAGAACGTTGACGCTGTGGCCCGCCCACTCGGCGCCCTGGGTCGCTGGAACGCCTGCATTGAGCCAGAGCGACACGGCGGCGTGCCCGAGGTCGTAGCGACGCTTGGCACCTGCCCCTGAAGGAAACTGACCGAGGTGGCGTCGAAGGGTCTCGACAAGCTCCGGCGCTGCCGGGACGAGCCTCGTCTCGTTCTGGGACCGGTGTTTGAGCTGGCGATCCTCGTTCGGTTCTCCAGAGTCGGTCCATGAGCGACCGGCGTCGGGGGTGGGGTGGAGCCCACGAGCAGCAGGCTCCCCCAGCCGCGTTCGGGAAGTCGCAGGTGTTTCTCTCGAAGGTGCCTCGCCTCTGCGGGTCGGAGGCCGGCGTAGTAGAGACACGCGACGTAGGCCTCGAGTGAGGGGTGGATCGTTCTTACGGCGGCGAGCCGATGGGCCGCTTGGTCGGGATTGACGACGACCCGACGATCCACGACGTCACTGTGCCTCGACCTCCCGGTGCGGACCCGGCCCATGGGGTTCGCGGCGAGAAGCCCGAGTTCGACCGCGTAGGCGAAGGCGCTGTAGAGCGCCGAGTGCTTGCGCGCCACGGTGGACGAGGATGCCGGGTAGCCGTCTAGATTCATCCTCAGCCGCAATGGACCTCGGTGAGGCCGCTCGCGTCGGTCACCAACGACAGGGGGGCGCCATTCAGTGGGCGACTGGCGAACACGTCGACAAGCGCGAAAGGGACAGACCTAACGGTTTGCAAATGGGCCATAACACCAACGCTAGAGGCCGATGCTCCGACCCGGGATGGCTGTGTTTGCGGTGTTGTCTCGTGTTCGCCGCATAAGGCCGGTCCGCCTTGACAAGTAAAGAGGGTGGGCTGTGACGCCCGTCAAAGCGGGGCGAGGGGTGCTGGGCGTGTGTCCGCGTGGTAGGCCTCCCAATTGGCATTCAGCAAGTCGCGGTCCCTCATAAGCCGGGGAATCGCCGAAACCAATGCGCGATCACCATCGACGAGCCAGCTGTCGGCGTAACCCACCTTCGCCCGCTGGACGACCGCAGAATCATCCGCTAGGCAGTGGAAGTCTCCATCGTGGAGTACCAACTGCGTCGTCTCCCGCCACCGTCCGGAGATTCGAAGCGGAGCGCGCTCGATCCTTCTGCCTTGGTACGGGGCGATCGCCTCCGCTAGGTGGAACAGCGTGAAACGCCGCCACCAGGGAATCCCGACACAAAGCACGCGAGGCGAATGGTCGGCGAGCCGACCGAGCACGCCAGTGCATCCGAGCGCGTAGTCGGCACCGACGTCTGATGTCAGGGCAACAGCGCGCATTCCGATGGCTGCGAACGAGTAAATGGGGTGACGGCTGCGTTTGCGGTCAGGGTGGAGGGCCGCCTGCCGCGCCAAAGCACCTAGCCCAGGCTGTGGTTCGTGCAACGCCGGGTCGAATTCGGGCAGTGTTCGCCGGACCTCATCGACCAGATCGGGCGGAACGGGGCTCAGCCGCCACGTGGACGGATCGCTGAGATAAGTCGTGAAGGTCGGCACGACGAGTGTGCCAGCGGGCCCTAATAGGCGCAGCAAGACGTCAAGGAGCGTGACTTGCGCCCCGGGCAACCATCCGATCGAGGAGAGGCTGACGTGACAGAGCAGCAAATCGCCCCGGCGAATGCCCAGCGCGCGAAGATCGTCAGCAAGCCGCTCGGGTGAGACGTAGTGGTCTCTGCTGAAGGTCTTAATTGGACGCCTCCAGCCGCAGGAAGGCTCGTTTGTACACAAGGATGACCCCGGTCATGACACCGGCGGCAACGAGCCAAACGCGCCCGCCACCGACCTGCAGTACGTAGCCGAAGGCGGCTGGCCCGATCGCCGATTCAGCGATTTGACTGACATGCAATGCGGACGCGTACTCCGCCCGACGACTCTCCGGCCCCAAGGAGAAGGTGAAGTGAAAGAAGGCTGCGTTCTGCAGTAGTTCGGCGACTGTCACTAGGAGATAGGCGCCAACGAGCAGGGCCAGCTCGGCCCCACCCCTTGGGGAGATCAATAGTCCCACTGCAGCCGTGACCACCAGCATGGCCGCTGCTCGGGTCGCGGCCACCGCGGATCCATTTCCGCGATCAGCAATGGATGCGGCACGTACCTGAAAGAGGAAGACCATCACCGTGTTGATGCCCACAAGAGCCGACGCGATCCACACGGGAAGATGCCCATCCGCGGCGATCCAGAGAGGAAAACCAATCGAAAGCAACGTCGAATGCAGTCCTGCGATCGCGGTAGCAGCCACGAACACGACCATGCCCTGCTCTCGGATCGCGTGGCGTCGTCGAGTCTCCGATCTCGCGGTGATGACGGGACGCGAGGCGACCCATCGAAGCCCCACCGCGGCCAGCAAGAAGCTCAGTGCGTCCAGACCCGGCGAGTACTGCAGCGCGCGCTGCCCCAGGCAGGCCAATGCGATAGCGGCTCCGGCCGCGCCGGCGGCCATCCCGAGATTGCCAACTGATCGAACGAAGGCCCGCGCGACCCCTGGCGGCACGAAGCCAAAGTTGGCGCCGATCAGAGTCACGAATGGTGCCGGACAGCAGAAATGGAGAGCTGTGGCGATCAACGCGCAAATGACGACCACGACCCGGTGCCCTGCCACCACCTGCATCACCGCAAACGTGGCCCCGATCGCCGCCAAGAGGCCGGTCAGAATCGCGCGGGCGTCGACTCGATCTGTGGCTCGGCCGACGCCAAGGCTCGCCACAAGTCCCATGACGCTGCCGGCACCTAGGAGCACGCCGACTTGGATCGAGCTGCAGCTGCACCACTTGTCTGAGGTAGAGCGCGAATGTCCCGAAGTACACGCCGTTGCCAAGACAGTCGACTAGGTGCACGGCCGCCAGGGCGCGGGCGCCCTTGTTCCTCCACGCCTGACCTCCGATCGCTGTTAGGCCAGTCGGAGCTGGAGCAGTCACAACGCATCCTCCGCGTCCGATTCGACGTGGGTGCGGGTCTGTCCATAGAGCAACTGGTCGCGAAACTGCCCGGCGCGCCACTGTGCTCCCACGATTCGGCCTTCCAGGCTGAACCCTGTTCGTTCCAGGCACCGCTGCTCGGCGACGTTGTGAGCATCGGTTGTGGCTTGCACCCGGTGCACAGCCGTGTGCTCAAACAAGTACTGGACCAGCCACCTCTGGGTCTTGGTGCCCAGACCCTGCCCGCGATGCTGCGGTAGGACGGCAGCGGAGATCTCCCAACACTTGGAGGTGTCACGCCGGCCCCAGTATCGGGCCATCCACTCCAGGCGCGCCACCAACTCGCCGTCACGCTCCACCACCAGCATGTTGTCATCCCCGCCAAGCAGATCCCGCTCAGCAGCTGCGCGACGGACCGCGACGAACGATGTAAAACCGAACCACTGGTACGGGCCGGCCCCTTCCTCCCCACCGAACGCGGACCACAGGGCGTCAATATCGGCCGCAGTCGGCGGCCGATACAACAACCCTTCGGCGATCACACGCACTGTTCTTCACCCCAAATCGTTTCGATGATCCAGCGATTCCATGCCGACCTGCCATCTGCCGAGGTGATGGCGTGACCGACGCCGGGTAGCAAGAGCACCTCGACGTCCGCTCCTCTGACCTCGAGCTGGCGTCCCAAGGTGATGGTTTCGGTGGCCGGCACGACGGCGTCCTGAAGGCCATGGCTTAGGCGGTATTGGCACGCCAGGGGAAGCCTGCCGTTGTCGAGATCGTCGGCTCCTGGTGACTCAGGTTGGACCCCAGACCACTCGCGAAGCCATGACCATCGCGAATCGGAGGCCCAGCTCACTCGCGACGGCGCGACCGGCGTTGCATGAGCCGCGACAACCTGGGCCGACACGTGAGCTGCCAGAGCCAACGCGAGGTAGCCACCAAAGCTGCCCCCCATCAGCACCACTCGGCGCCGAGGTAGATCGGGGAACGCCGTTTCAAGCGTCTCCGCTGCGCTCTCAACGATGTTGCGCCAACTCCTCCACGCCACCTGGCTGGACTCGCGACCGTATCCCTCGGAACCAGCCGGGTCGATCAGCGCCACCGTGGCGCCAAGCCTCAGATAGGGGATGGGGTTCCAGCGGGCGCTCCAACCACCCCAACGCATGGTGGGACCACCGTGGCAGAACACCACGACCGGGTCGTTCTCTCCTCTGGCGGCCGACAGCACTTGACACCCGACGAGGTGCGCCCGGGGCCGAAACGCAGTCCGCGTCGACTGCCTCGAGGAGAATGCTCCATGAGGTCGAGGGAGCTCGTCTACGGTCTCGGCTTCTCCGGTCCGAGCATTTATCACTCGAATGGTCCCCGGTCCCGTTGCGCAGGATCGGTGCACCCCCAGATGGCCGCCTCTCAACCGGGTGGACTCGATAGCCCCAGGGCCATGCTCGATCACGTCCGCCCCGCCGCTTGTCTCCAGTTTGACGATTCGCACCCCATCGGCATCGCTCAGGCGAAGAAGCGGACGTCCATCTAGCCATCCGACCGGCGTGGCCCATGAGGAGCCGCCCTCGTGGACACAGTCCGTGCGTTGTGTGACGGGGTCGACTACACGCACGGTGTGGTTGAGATACTTGGTCGTGTCGTGGAATCGCGTCGACGCCAGGACCAGAAGCTGGTCATCGGTGTTCTCGGCAGGAGAGTGCAGATCGAACTCGTCATCCCACACTTCCTGGGTCCTCTCACCGTCGAGGGACATCACCCAGATCCCATGGCGGCGTCCACCACCAGCCTCAGTACGGCTAATGGTGGCGGCAAGGTGCTTACCGCATATGGCTGGTGGTGACGGCTCCAGGTAGGTCCCCGCTGGTGGGGAGAAGTCGCGGACGCCGCCTCCGCTGAAGTCCCACACAAGAAGCCGTCGATCGGCAGCCCGATGGCGCAAGTCAGAGATGCGTAGGTCGCCGGGGCGGCTGGGCATGGGCTTCCCCTCGCCGAGCGTGGTCTGCCAGGCGGCATGAGTATCCGAAATCGATGCCGCTCCACTTGCGGGCGAGATCGCCGATTCCACATCCCCAGCTGTCCGTATGCGGGTCGCGCCGTCACCGGTGACGACCTGGCGAACACGGCCGTCGGCGAATCGCCGATAGGCCAACGTCCGTGCCTGTTCCACAGAGGCCACCCAGCGCGCCTCGTCCGCCTTCTCATATCGAATCGTGAGGGGATGCTGCCGGAATCGTGCGCTCACCACCGCCCACGTGGGCCCGACGTCGAGCAGGACGAGTTCGTAGGCCAAGGTCGCGCTGTAGCGATCCCACTCGTCCAGGACATCGCCCAATATTGCGGACGCTGCGGCTGAGCTCGCGCCCGGAATTCCGCTCGTCACTTCCAATGCTGACGGCGGAGCCGAGCTGCGGTGGCTGTGACCGTGTCGAGGTTGACTGCATGCAATTCCGAGCTGAGCCAGTCCGTGACGAGGTGGACGTTTTCGGCTGGTGTTCGACGGAAGGCGCCCTTCTCGAGTTCCGTGAACGTGGCACTTCGTGTCAATGTCGCCCCCAGCACCTCGGACAGGTCAGATGGCGTCGGTTCTTCCACAGTGACCGCGACGTGGATCGAATTCCCATCTCGGGCGATCGCATGGTGCGGGGATCCGTGTGGCATATACAACACGTCACCGGGCTCCATGGTGTGGGTGAACGTCGTTGCCTCAGTGAGGGGCTTGCCGCGGTACCGGTCCGACACCGAGACTGACTCGTCATCGAGCAGCCCGACGGTCCAGTCTTTGCGACCGGCCACCTGAATAACGAACACGTGTGACCCGTCCATGTGCGTCTCGATGGCCCTTCGGTCAGGAGGACTGAGAAACACGTACGTCTCAAGTTCTGCATTCAGGTCAACCGCCAGGTCCTCCACAAGGGTGTTCAGGCGGCCATGCCAATGCTCGGGCTGGTTCAGCTTGAAGGTCCCGCCCGCGGCGAAGTCGGCGCGCACCTGGGCGGGGTTGATGTAGCCGGGCACGGTGTGTCCAACTACGTCGCGTGACTCAGTGATCTCGGAAAGGGCACTGCGGACTCCCTCGTTGAAGGCGACGAAGTACGGTCGGATCAGCAGACCGCAATCGACGGTCTCCCAGATCTCGTCCTCGCTGATCAGTCGAGTCAGTGCCGGCGGTCCACGGTGAACTGACGGCTGCTTACGCCAGATGTCGCGCGTGAACATGTCAGTGTCGCCGACTAGGTCGCCGAGGGTGAACCGCCGCGACCCATCGGCATCAGCGTGGTGCAGTGCCGAATCAAGCATGCCTGCTCCTCAACGTGGTTAGTGCCTGCTCCAGTAGGTCGTTGTGGCTCGTGGCAGCTAGCGTCGCTGCCGTCGCATCCCGAACCGCCTCAGTGCGCGTGGGGATGTCGAGCTGGTGGAATGACCTGGTCATCCACTCGTTCTGGGTGACGGCCCGCTGGAGGATCGCCTCTACAAGTTCCTCGATCGTCGGCTCAGTGAGGGTGAAGGTCACGTGCCATGAGCCCTCATCTCCGCCCACGGCCTGATGCGGCCACCCGTGGGGCATGTACATCAAGTCACCGGGGTTAAGTGTGAGCTCCTCAGTCGGGTTCGATGCGGGGTCGACGTCTGTGCCTGCGTGGCCGTGCACGTCGCCTTGCGCGCCGTACACCGACCACCGCTTAGATCCTGCGATCTGGGCGACCACCACGTGGCTGGCGTCGCGGTGCGGCAGCATCCCCTGCTGGCCCCTTGGCGTGTAAAACCCAAAAACAGAGACCGCGGCGGGCAGTAGTTGCTCAAGGCGCCTCTTGCAAAGGCGCATCTCTCGATCCCAGTCCGCGATCCGGTTGAGTTTCAACGTGCCGCCGGCGTCCATCAGCCGACGCACCGCCGGACCGTCAATGAAGCCTTCGCGTGGGTGGCCGATCACGTTACGGCTTCGTGTATACCTCTCAGTCGCTGGCACTTCGCCCGATCGTAGGACCGAAAAATACGGCCACCGCAACAGGCTCACGTCCAGCATCGCCTCTACGCGAGACGACTTCAGGTCGACGGTGGACGGATCAAATGCCCCCCGCGAGGACAGAAGGCTCGCGCCCCACGCGCCCCGACTGAGAATCGATCCGACGAAGGACTCCAGACCACTTGCAAGCGTTGTCATCGGGTTCCTCACAGGAAGGGGTTGCGGGGACACCACTGGTGCCCCCGCAACCAGTGCTTCGATCAGGCCTCGTGGATCTGGTTCATGATCATCATCGGGCTGTCGAACGCGTCATCCACGACCGACACCGACTCGCCCATGCGGTCTTCCTGCGGGCTGTCGATCATCTCGGCAAGGTCCTTCAGAGCCATGGTTTGGCCTCCCCTCATGTCCGCCCTGAACTCTTCAAGGCGACCGAGAGACGCGCCCAACCATCATTTGTGACGCGAGGGTCGTAGACGTAGCCGTTTGCAGCCGCTCGGATGTCGGCGCCTGCGTTCGGTTAGCAGCGCGATGGGCACGGCCTCGACCGCGGTGGTCGTGAACGCCGCTGCCCATGACGCTTTGATCGGGACCCTTGGTGACGGGGTGAGTTCCAACGGGCGTCGCAACACTATGAGAATGTTCAGGAGTCGCGTTGTCATCACCGTTGAGAACGTCTCAGAAGATGGTTGGGCCGGTCGGGGAGACCGCCGGGCGGGCCAGATAAGTCGAGCTGATCCCGCGATCGTCGCGGCGAAGGCTGTGATCAAAGGGATAGCTCGGTTGCGACCCAGCTTCGTGCCGCCTCGGCCGATCCGGGTGCTGCGCGACTGACTCGCTACCGCATCGATCTGGTCGCGGCGCGCACCGCGAGGAAGAACCGGGTCGAGAAGCTGCTGGAGGACGCCTGCGTCAAGCTGTCCGTGGTCGCCAGCGATATCTTCGGGGTTTCGGGTCGGGCAATGTTGGCTGCGCTGATCGCGGGGAGCGCGACCCCAAGGTGCTAGCCGACCTGGCCAGGGCCCGGATGCGGGCAAAGATCAAGATCCTGGAGGAGGCGTTCGCGGGGTTGCCGGCAGGTGACCTCGGTGACCACCAGCGGTTCCTGCTCGAACTGACGAGATGCCCGGGATCGGACCCGTCGCTGCCGCGATAATCATCGCCGAGATCGGGGTGGACATGACCCGGTTCCCGACCGCCGGCCACCTGTGCTCCTGGCGAAGTTCTCCCAGGCATCAAGTCCCCTGCGGGCAAGAGCAAGGGCAGCGGGTCCACCGGACACGGGGACCGCTACTTGGCCCGGGTGCTCGGAGAGGCTGCGGTCATAGCCGGACGCAGCGACACATTCCTCGGTGAGAGATAAGCAGGATCGCCGGACGACGCGGCGAGAAGAAGGCGATCGTCGCGGTTGGTCGCTCCATGCTGGTCATCATCTGGCACCTGCTCTCGAAACCGGACATCAGCTACCACGACCTCGGCGCCGATCAGTTCACCCGCAACGTCGACACCGAAGCCAGGAAACGCAACACCATCCGGCAGCTCGAATCCCTCGGTTACCGAGTCACCCTCGAGTCAGCAGCCTGACCCCGCCACGACTGAGCTCTGGCTCCGACTCGAAAAGCCCTGTGCCTACTCATCTTTCATTTTCGGACTAGACACGTCAGTCGTCAGTCAGCCGAGATCGTCCGGGAGACGACCCAGCAGCCCGGGGCTACGCCGGACAGTGCCGGCGTGACCCCTCCGGCAACCTGGGTCTCATCGACCAGCCGCCCGCGTGATGGTCCCCGATCAAGGGGCGCCCGGGGGGAGACCGGCTCAGGTTGAGTGAGGCAAGCAGGCGCGGAGTAAGCCGGCGTTCCTGAGCCACCCCCGCCGCCCTGTCACAGGCAACAAGGCTCTGTGACCCTCCGGCCATCCCCTGACGACAGGCGTGTGGACATCCTTCACGGTCTCACGTCACAGACCTAGGCGGCGGGAGTCTCAACCGCAGGCAACGACAGTGCTCGGAGCGCTGTGACGTCGGAAGGGATGAGGGGGATCCATCGCAGTGATCGTGATTGACGCCCCGTTCTTGAACGTTCCAATTCTGCTCTCAGCTCACCCCCATCAATATTCGAAAGGCGTCCTATGAATGTCAGGGCCCACTCCACTGCCGCCACGAATCGGGCGGTGAGCAAGGTCTCCCCGCGGGGGAGGCGACTGCTTGCCGCAGGGGCGGCGATAGCCGTCGCGATGCTCGCGACGGTGCTCCAAGCGGGGGGTGCCGCAGCTGCGACAGCCCCATCCGGATATCTGACGACCAGCGGCTGGACCGCATCGGGCTCTACCGCGACCGCGACTTTGCCGGCCCCGTACACCGGCACGGTGAGCGCGACCGCGGGCGTCGGTCAGACCGTGACCACCGACCCGGTCGGGGCGATCATGTACCCCGCCGACCCGTCGACCTACGCGGGCTGTCTGAACGGTCACAGCGGGCTGAACGGCCAGGACAACTTCGCCACCTGCACGACCTACACCTCGACGTTGACGTTCAGCACCCCGGTGACCAACCCGGTGATCCACCTCGACCTGGGGGGCGGTCTGTGGACCGGCGGTGACGGGTCCTGCAGCGCGGACTGGCAGAACGTCACCTTCACCTCCGTCAACGGGGGCTCCCCCACCGGGGTTTTGCTGGTCAGCACGTTGGACCCCAACCTGACCTGGAACGGGTCCACTCTCGCGATCAACCCCGCGACCGTGACGAGCTGCACCACCCCGACCGGGGGCCCCGAGTACTTCCAGGTCGCCGGCACGGTTACCAGCGTCACGTTCACGTACACGCTCGTCGCCAAGACGGTCAAGTACTTCGGGAGCGGGCAGATCGGCCTGTCGGCAACCGGCGGCATCACCACCAACGTCCTCCTGCCGGCGATCACCTCGGACCTAGCGGTCACCAAGACCGCGACACCCGCCGTGCAGACGGGTCAGGTCATCACCTGGAACGTCACGGTGACGAACAACGGCCCGACCACCGCGCCATCGTGGACGGTGACGGACCCGATCCCTGCAGGGATCACCGGTGCAGCCACGACGACCCCAGGATGCGCGATCAGCGCCGGGACCATGACCTGCACGGGGACGAACCTGGCGGTCGGGGCGTCGAAGACGATCACGATGACCGGGACCGCGACCACCGCTGGCACCGTCACGAACACCGCGTCCGTCTCGACCACCGCCACCGACCCGGTGACGTCCAACAACACCGCCTCGGCAAGCACCACAGTCACCGACGCCATCCCTGTGCCGCTGGTCAACCTGCCTGTCCTGGCGGGGTCGGTCGTCCTGCTGCCCCTGGGGTTCTTGGGTCTTCGGCGCCTACGTAGGGCGATCACGGCCCACTGACCACCGGCGGTGGTGGGCGCCGGCTCCTCACACGCCCACCACCGCCCACCCAGACCGGACCGGGCCACAAGGATCCGACCAAGCGAGAGATGATGCCCCAACCATGCACGGCACGAAGGGCCGAGCCGTGACGCTACCGCCTCACAGTGTCGCCGTGGTGCTCGGCACCAGACCCGAGATCGTCAAGCTCGCGCCGATCATCCATCGGCTTGGGCCTGCCGCTTTCGTCATCCACACCGGCCAGCACTACGACCGCTCAATGTCCGAGGTGTTCTTCCACGAAAGCGGTCTGACCCCGCCGGATCGCGTTCTGAACGTCGGCGGCCAATCCCGAGGGCAGCAACTGGCGCAGGCACTGGGCGAGCTCGACCGACTCCTTGCTCAGCGCTCGTTCGACGCGGTCGTTGTCCAGGGCGACACCAACGCCACTGCGGCAGGCGCCCTCGCAGCCAACGCCCGGTCGATCGCCCTGGTCCACGTCGAGGCCGGTCTGCGCAGCCACGACCGTGCCATGCCGGAAGAACACAATCGGGTGCTGACCGACCACCTGTCGGACGTGTTGTGCGCTGCCACCTCGGCCAACGTGGACAACCTGCTGCGGGAGGGCATTCCTTCGGAGCGCATTGTCCTGACCGGAAACACCGTCGTCGAGGCAGTGATCAACCAGCTCCCTGACTCCCGCGTCCGGGTCCAGCTGCTATCGGCTGAGGGGCTGCAGCCGGACGCATACGTGCTCGCGACCATCCATCGTCCGGAGAACACGGACGACCCGGGCCAGCTGCGGGCCATCCTCACCGAGCTGGCCGACCTCCCGATGCCGGTCGTGTTGCCGCTCCATCCGCGTACGCGCAAAGCGGTGGTGAACGCCGGCTTGGCCCCTCTCCTGGCCAGGCTTCACGTCATGGAGCCCCTGGGCTCCGCGGCATTCCTGGCCTTCGCCCGCCATGCCGCGGTTCTCGTCTCCGACTCCGGGGGCGTCCAGGAGGAGTGCACGGTACTCAAGCGGCCCTTGGTGGTCGTGCGCCGTTCGACGGAACGGCCCGAGTCCATGACTCACTTTGCCCGACTTGTCTCGTCAGGCCAGGAGGTTGGTGCGGCGGTGCGTGCCCTGTTGCGTGGCCACGCCGACCTTCTCGCCCGTCTCCAGCAGGTTCCAAGTCCTTTCGGGGACGAGCTTGCGGCTGATCGGGTCGTCCAGGCGCTCGAGGACGCGGTGGCACTCGGCGGCCAAGGCGCCTCCTGCCCTCACCCGGCAGGGCCCCGCGCCCGTCAAAGCACCGAAACTGATCCGAACTGAAGGGCATGACATGTACAACACTGGAGTAGCCGCCGGAGCCATCAACACCGGCGTGCCCGCGGCGATTCTCGCGGTGTCGGCGGCAGACAGCTGGCCGACCATCGGGGGAGCGGGCCTTCTGGTCGTAGCCGCGCTGAACGGGCTGCTGTTGGCGCGCAACGCCCGTCAGCGCACCCGAGTCTTTCCAGTCGCAGCCTGACCCGGTGAGAACCGACGCTGTCTCCGTCATCGCGCACGGACCCTCGCGAAGCGTCCGTCGACTGTTTGCTGTGACGCTCGTCCTGAGTGGGGTCCTCGTCGCGACCGTCCTGTCCGTGCCCTACCGCGGGATGGAGGCCCTCCTGGCCTCGCGGCTGACCGGGTTGATCACGCCCACATTCAACTTCGACGACCGCTGGGTCGTCGAAGGCCAACAGGGTCGCAGCCTGATCCTGATCGTCACAGCAGCCTGCACGAGCAGTCTGTTGGTGGGGCCCCTCTTCTTCGTCGCAGCATGGGCCGTCCTCCAGCAGAGGATGCGGCCGTGGGCGGTGGTGTCTGGCCTGCTGTGCGCGATGGTCATCGTCCTGAGCATCGGCACCGTTCGCATGAGCCTGATTGGCTTGGCCTGGCACTCCTGGGGTCGGTCAAGCGCGTGGGTCAGCCACGACGTCACGGGCACGGTGCTCACCTTGCTGTCAGGGGTCATCGGACTGGCCACGCTCTTCCTGGTCGCCGCACGTCTCAGCCCCGCTCCCGCTCGACGGTTCATCGCGGAGGCCACTGAGCAGCCGGATGCCCATGAGTAGCGCGATCGACCTCGTCGTGGCGTTGGTCGCGGCGTTGGTCGTCGCGTTCGGGCTGCTCTACGTCACCGTGCTGACCTTCCTGGGGGTCCGGCATACACGACGGGAGGGGGTCGCAGTCTCTGCCCAGGAGGAACTCATGGCTGTCGAGCCCGACGCCAAAGCGGACTTGCAGGGATTCCGGTTCTTCTTCCTCGTCCCGGCCCTTGACGAACAGGAGGTGATCGGTGGGACCGTGACCGCGCTCCTGCGCGACCAGGCGGGCGCCACCGTCGTCGTGATCGACGACGGGTCCACCGATCGCACGGCCGAGATCGTGGAGTCCTTTGCCGACACGGGACGAGTGCTCCTCGTGCGCCGAGTCGCGCCTCACGCGCGGCAGGGTAAGGGCAGAGCGCTGAACGCCGGGTTGAACATCATCCGGGAGGTCGTTCGGGCCGAAGCCGGGGCGCTCACGTCTGAAAGGACCAACGGTCCAGACCCCACCGTGGCCTCGAAGATCATCATCGCGGTGATGGACGCCGACGGGCGGATGACACCGAACGCCACCGCCGCGGTAGCAAGGGAGTTCCATCAGGACCCCAGCATCGGCGGGCTGCAGCTGGTCGTGCGGATCCGGAACCGGGAGACCCGCACGCTGACCTTCCAGGACATGGAGTTCTGGGCCATCTCTGGGATCGGCCAGTTCGGTCGCGTCGCGTTCGGCTCAGTGAGCATGGGCGGCAACGGTCAGTTCACCAGGCTCTCGGCCCTTGAGGAGATAGGGCCGGAACCGTGGTCACAGTCCCTCACCGAGGACCTGGACCTCGGCATCTCGCTGTCCGTACTCGGCTGGCGCACCACCTCTACCCCATGGGCATACGTGACACAACAAGGCGTCGCGGACCTGACGCCACTGCTTAGGCAGCGCACCCGCTGGTACCAGGGTCACATGATGTCGATCTCACGACTACCCGAGCTCGCGGCATCGCGTTACCTGCCGACGATGCGCTTCCTCGAGATCGCGGCATACCTTGCCCTGCCGTGGCTCCTGTCTCTGCCGTGGCCGCTGATCCAGATATACCTGATCTACCAGCTGCTTTTCGGTACGGGACTGCCCGCCGCGCACGTGACCGCGCTCGGGACCCGCTCGGCGATCATGCTGCTGTGGTACGTGCTGTCGTTTGCTCCCACAGTGTTCTGGGGAGTGGTGTACTTCCGTCGGAACCGGGAACACGGGTTCTGGTCGGCCGTGTGGATGTCCCACCTTCTGGTGCCTTGGTCATGGATGTCCTACCTCGCGGCCTACCGCGCCCTCGGACGAATCCTGATGCGCCGCCATTCTTGGGCCAAGACCTCCCGCGAGGCGGAGGCGGCCACCCTCTCGGGGGTGCCTGAGCGACAGCACCCGCTGGGCGACCCTTCGGCTCCTGCGAATCTGCCGTGAGTCGCCATCGCGCCCCTGGCCACCGGCCGTCGCGCCACCGAGCCTCGCCCGGCAGTGGGAGGGGCTGGCGCGTTCCCTCCGTGGTGGGTGCCGTTGCCGGGGCGGCGATGGTGCTGCGGCTGTTCGTGCCGAATCCCATCGGCCTGGCCGATAGCGGCGACGGCATTCGACTGATGTGTCACCTGGGGGTGGTTCCCCTTGGGGGAACGCATCCCTTCGACCACGCCGTGTTGGACTACGTCTCCGTCCCCGGCGTCGCTCAGGCGCCCACCTGCCTTGGCTACCCTTCCAGCACCCGAGTGCTGATGGCGTTCGCTCAATGGGTCTCCCAGCTTCTACACCTGCATGCGAGCCTCGATCTGCGCGTCGTCATGGTGCTGTACGCAGTCATGACGGCATTGGTCACAGCGGCGCTTTGTCGCCTGGTCGGGGGCGGGTGGAAGTCGCAGGCGACGGCTGCCGCCGGACTGTTCGTCATCGTCGGCGATTCCGTCTTCGCCGACTATCCAGGCTCCGCGTTCACTGAGACCGCCGCCATCATCGGCGTTCTCGTCATGGCCATCGCAGCGATCTATCTCGCCCGCACGGGCGGCTACCCGCGCCGGCTGGCCAGTCTCGCCGTGTTCACCGCGGCGGCCTCCCTGGCGGTGTCGGCGAAGGTCCCGACCGTCACCATCGTGATTCCCGTCGCGGCTTTCCTTGGCTGGTTGGCGGTGCGAGCCGTCCCTGGTGAGAGACGCACGGCACAGCTCGGAATGCGCGTCGCTGCCATGGCGGCCGTGGTGGTCATCACCATCCCCGCTGTGACGACCTACCACGGCAATCCCACGTCGTTCAGCTCGATCAACAGCGTCGACACGCTGTTCGTGGGAGTGCTGACCGTCAGCGACAGCCGGGTCGCAGACCTGCGCGACATGGGCATCCCGTCGGAGTTCGCGAAGTATGCGGGGCGGTCCTGGTGGGACACCGGCGGACCCCAGAGCGATCCGCACTTCCCGAGCATCCGCAACAAGATCAACAACGTCACCATTGGCGAGTTCCTGCTCACCCATCCCTGGCGAGCCGTCGCGATGGCGGACGTCGCGGCCAAGGGCTTCCTCGTTGCCCGCCCGACCTACCTCGGCAACTACCAGGTCGGGGATGGGCCAGCCCGCGGTCAAGAGTGCCGCGTGTGCCTGATCAGCACCGTGATGGCCAACTCACAGGGGCTAGGCCTCATCGCCTTTGTCTTCTTCGAAATTCTCCTGTCCAGCGTCGCAATCCACCTCCTGCGACGTCGACCGGCGGGCAGCACCGCCCACTCCTTCGCCGCCGCGGCGCTTCTACTGAGCGCCACCTGCCTCGTCCAGTTCCTCACCGCCGCCTACGGGGAGGCCATTGAGATGGCGAAACATCAGTCGATCACCATCCTCTCGGGGCTGCTGTGTGCCCTCTGTGTCGTACTCGCCGCCCTGGTCCCGTTCCGCGAACAACCCCCACTGGCCCGCGGGCCGCGGCGGAAGGTCCTGCGGCGATCAACGCCACCGTCTCGATGACCCAGGGCCGCCGAATGTCGCGTGGGATGCTGATGGTCCTGCTGGTGGCGAACCTCCTCGTCGGGGCGGCCGGCGCGTGGTTACTCCTGCGCGGCACCGGTGCCGGTGATCCGGTGGCCGCGGGCGCCCCATTGCCGACGCGCGACTTCTCCGACGCGACGGGGACGGGCACCGCCACGCGGTCGGGTCTTGCGAGCCCTCCACTGAGGGTCGGTGATCCGATTCCTGCCGCCCTGCTCGGACGCAATTCCCGAGGCGCACCCTGCGCCACTATCGTGCAGCCGAATCAGCTCGTCATCCCCTCCCTGTGCATCGTGGGTGCGATCGTGCGCACCCCGCGTCTGCGCAACGGCACACTGGTCATCCCCGACGACGTCAAGCGGATCGGCCTATGGGACCAGGGGGCCCCGCTCGCGCCGCTCCCCAGTCATCCGGAGGTCCTCGGCACCACGCTGCTCGCCGGACACGTTGACCATGTGGGGCAGGGACGGGGTGCTTTGTACCCGCTCGCCCACGTCTCCCCGGGTGCTCTGGCGATCGCCACGGACGCTGACGGCACCGTGACCCGGTGGCGGGTCGTTTCCCTGCTGGCTGTAGCCAAGGACCGGCTGCCGGGGTCTGTCTTCGACGGTCCGGTGGGGCCGCGCCGGCTTGTCCTGGTCACCTGCGGTGGACGGGTGATCCAGAAGCCCGGCGTCGGCGGGGTCTACGAGGACAACGTCATCGTCACGGCCGTCCCTGCCTAGTTGCCGGCCCCCACCCGCCTGCGGCAAGGTCCTCATGCAGCCTGCGACCGGACGGCGCAGCGAGTACCGCGACGGCGCCTGCCGCGGGCAACGGGGGTGACCAGCCAAGGGGTTCTCAGAGCCAGGACATTCCCGCCACCGGGCAGTGGCGTTGAGCGAGTGTCCTCTCCTGATTCATCGCGAAAGCTACGAAGGTTCGAATCCTTCACCTGCCACCCAGTGCACAAGAGGGCGGCATACCTGCGCAACAGCGGGTATGCCGCCCTCTCCTCATGCGCTCAGTGGACCGAGGCCAGCAACGCGCCGACACCGACGAAGAGGCCGCCGAAGATGCGGTTCAGCCGCAGCTGCCCCGCCTCGCTGCGGGTCATCCGACGCAGCCCGCGAGCCGCCACCGCGAAGACGAACCACATGACGAGGACGTCGACCGCGACCACCGTCGCCGCCAGCACGGCGTACTGGGTCACCAGTGGACGGTCCGCGCGGATGAACTGCGGCGTGAAGGCGAGGAAGAAGACGACCGCCTTGGGGTTCGTCAGGTTGACGAGCAGCCCCTGCCGCACCATCGACCAGGGCGTGACGACGACCAACGGGCCCTCGGGGTCCACCGGACGGGGTTTGGCGCGGAGCTGGCGCACGCCGAGGAACACCAGGTAGGCAGCACCGACATAGCGGACGACCGAGAAGAGCAGCGGCGAGCCGGCCACGAGGACCCCGACCCCGGCGGCCACGACGGCGATGTGCACGAGCAGGGCGAGCTGTTGGCCCAGGATGCCCCAGATCGAGCGTGCCCACCCCGACCCGATCGAGTTGGACATGGTGTTGACCGCCCCGGCCCCAGGCGTCAGCGAGATGAGCAGGGCAGCAGCGAGCAGGGTGAACCACACGGACCAGGACACGGCGGTTGATGCTATCGACGGGCGGTGACCAGGCACGCCGGGTACGTTGGGTCGAGGGGTTGCCCACCGAGGCGGCAACGCGCCGGAAGGGGACCCATGCGTGTCGTCGTGATGGGCGCCGGCGGTTACATCGGCAGCAGGCTCGTCCCGGCGCTGCTCGCCGAGGGCCACGACGTCGTCGCCACGTTCACCGACGCCACCACCGCCTCCCGCTTCTGGTGGGCCGAGCAGGTGGAGGCCGTCCAGATGCAGGTCCTCGACCGGGCCTCGGTGCGTGAAGCTGCGGCCGGTGCCGACGCCCTCTACTACCTCATCCACGGGCTGGCAGGCGAGGACTTCGCGACCGCCGACCGCCAGGGCGCCTACAACGCCGCGCATGCCGCAGTTCGGGCGGGAGCCCAGCGCGTCGTCTATCTCGGCGGCCTCGTCCCGGCCGTCCACGACTCCGAGCTGTCACCGCACCTGCGCTCGCGTCTGGAGGTCGAGGACATCCTCACGGACTCGGGTGTCCCGACGTCGGCGCTGCGCGCGGCGATGGTGGTGGGCAGCGGCTCCACGTCGTTCGAGATCCTGCGGCAGCTCAGCGAGCGGATGCCGCTGCAGGCGCTGCCCACCTGGATGGGCAGCATCGTCGAGCCGGTCGCCGTCACCGACGTCGTCACGGCGCTTCTGGGTGCGCTCAGCGCTCCGGACCGCAGCAGTGTCTACGACCTCGGCAGCGGCGACCGCCTCCCGTATGCCGCGTTGCTGCGCCTCTATGCGCGCGTCGCCGGCCTGCAGCGGGTCCAGGTCAGCGTGCCGATGCTGCCGACCCGCCTTGTGTCGCGGCTCGCCCCCGCCCTGACGGGGGCGCCGTCCTCGACGGTCCAGACCCTGGTGGAGAGCCTGCGCCACGACATGGTCTGCGGGAGCCAGGAGTTCCTCGTCGACCTCATGCCCACCGGTCACGCGATGCTGCCGGTCGCCGAGGCCATGGAGCGGGCGCTCGCCCTGCCAGGCGAGGAGGTCCCTGGACCGGGACCGCGACATCCTGGGCCCGCTGAGCTCCGACGCAGGCTGGGCCGGTGGGCAGGTGTCACGACGTGACGGACGGGCGGTGCACCATCACCGGGGCAGCTGGCAGGACCTGCTGCTCGGGCCCCCGCCCGCTGGCTGAGCGCTTCTAGTTAGGCACTCCTGGCCGAGCGCTGCTTGCCGAGCCGGGCTGCTCAGCCCCGCGACCTGAGCTGACGGTCGAGGTTGTGCGCGAAGCCGGCGCCCATCGCGGCGATGACCGCGTGCATCGAGGTCTGGACGGCCGGCCTGGCGAGCCGGGGGAAGGGCAGGTCGACGCTCACCCCGAGGTCGATCGTCAGCCGGGTCCCGTGACCTGCGTCCGCGAGCACGTAGGTGCCCTCCACACCGGCCCGTTCGCCGTCCGCCGAGGCATGGGTGTAGACGATCCGCTCCTTCGGGGTGAAGGTCATCTGCTCGGTGAAGCTCAGTCCGACACTGTGGCCGAGCACCTCGATCGGGGCGAGCTTCCATACCCAGAGGTCACCGTGAGGCTCGATGCTGCGCACCATGGGCGTCAGGTGGGCGACCTGACGGGCGTCGGTGAGCACCTGCCACACGGCATCCCGAGCGAACGGCACCACGGCCGTGGAGCGTTTGGACGCGCTGAACTCGGTCATGAGGTCGATCCTTCGAACACTGGCGGCGGAACAGGTGTCATCGGCGTCTGCGCCGCAGGGTCGTCCGGACGGCGTCGTCGAAGCCGGTGCGGCCGCCCGGCGGCGGACCCACCGCCGCGAGGATGTCCTCCTCGCGGCATACGGCGTCGTGGATGAGGCTGTTCACCAACGGCCGGGCGATGCCCGCCGACACCGGCGTCACGAGGCCGACCCACAGCCCGGCCAAGCGCGGGGTGAGGACCGGCACCGTGGCGATCCAGCGGGGCCGCAGCCCGACCACGGCGGCATACCGCTGGATCATCTGCGCGTAGGTCAGCACCTCGGGGCCGCCGATGTCGAAGGTGCGGTTGGTCTCGGGGGCAGGTCGGCGGCCGCCACGAGGTAGTGCACGACGTCGGCGATCGCGATCGGCTGGATGCGGTTGCGCAGCCAGCGGGGCGCCACCATGGCGGGCAGCCGCTCGGTGAGATGGCGCAACATGTCGAACGACGCCGACCCGTCGCCCAGCACCACTCCCGCCTGCAGGACCGCAGCCGGCACCGGGGCATCCACGAAGATCTGGCCCACCTCGACCCGGGAGGCGAGGTGCTCGGACAGCTCGCCGGGCGGGTGCAGACCACCGAGGTACACGAGCCGGCCCACCGCCTCGTCGGCCGCCGCCGCGGCGAAGGTCGTCGCCAGCTCGCGGTCGCGGGTGACGAAGTCCCCCCGGCCGTCCATCGAGTGCAGCAGGTAGTAGGCGACCTCCACGCCGGCCAGCGCCCGGCGCACGTCGTCGGCGCGGCTCGCGTCCCCCTCCACGACCTCGACGTCCGAGGCCCAGGGCAAGCCGTCCAGCCGGGAACGGCGACGGGTGAGGACCCGCACGGCCCAGCCCGCCTCGAGCAGGGCCGGCACCAGCTCACCACCGATGTATCCGGTGGCGCCGGTCACCAGGGCAGTCCGCTGCGGCGGTCCGCTCAGCTGTGGTCATGGGTGTCACCTTCCGACGGACAGGACAGGGGGCAGGAGGAACAGCAGGCCGAGCGACCACGTCAGATGGACGATGACGGGGCCGAGGACCCCGCCCGTCACCCGCCGCTGGAGACCCGTGAGCAGGCCGAGCAGGCCGGCGGCGAGGACGAGCAGGGGTATGCCGGCGCCGACCGTCGTGAGCGCATAGACGGCTGCGGTGACGAGCACCGGGTGTCGACGTCCGACGGCGGCGTACAGCGCGCCCCGGAAGTACAGCTCCTCGCCGATGCCGTTGACGGCGGTGATGAGGGCCACGAGCGGCAGAGAGCCGAGGCGGGCGTGGTCGAGCAGGGTGAGCACCGGGTCGCGCAGCGCCGGCACGCGAGCGATGACCAGCCCGCCCGCCAGGAAGAGGCCGAGCAGCAGCGCTCCCAGCGCGAGCGACTGCGCCAGGGGTCGCGCCGCGCCGCCCGCACGGGTGTGCGCGCGCCCGAGGTGGAGGGGGCCCGACAGCAGCGCTCCTGTCGCCCAGACGGCCGCGAGTCCCAGCGTCGCCGCATAGAACAGGGGGTCGCCGGGACGGATCCTCAGCGCCAGCGCAAGGACGATCGCGCCCACGACGAGCGTCAGCGCGGCGACCACGCGGCGGCGGCGGAACGCCGCGTCGCTCTCCTGGTGGTCGCGGGGGACCGGTTGGACCAGCGCTGCCTGGATGAACGAGCGCACCTCGGCGACCGGGCTGATCACGACGAGGCCCGCACGGCGTCGTAGCGGCGCAAGGCCTCGTGGCGTTCCTCGGCGTGGTCGACGATGGGCTCGGGATAGCCGTGCAGGTAGCCGTCCTGGTGCTTCCACGGCTCGTGCACGGCCTTGCCGGGCAGGTGCCTCAGCTCGGGCACGTACCGGCGCACATAGTCCCCCTGGGGGTCGAAGCGCAGGCCCTGCGTCACCGGGTTGAACACCCGGAAGTAGGGCGAGGCGTCGGTGCCGGTCCCCGCGACCCACTGCCACCCGTGGTTGTTCGAGGCCACGTCGCCGTCGATGAGATGGTCGAGGAAGTGCCGTGCGCCCACCGGCCACCACACGTGCAGGTCCTTGGTGAGGAAGCTGGCCGTGACCATGCGCATCCGGTTGTGCATCCACCCCTCGGCGAGCAGCTGCCGCATCGCCGCGTCGACGGCGGGGTAGCCGGTGCGCCCACGCTGCCAGGCCTCGACGAGCGCGGCGGGCGACTCGTAGGTCATCCCGGCCAGGGCCGGGCGCAGGTCGTGCCAGGCCGAACTCGGTTGGTGCCACAGGACATCGGCATAGAACTCGCGCCACGCCAGCTCGGTGGTGAACCGCTCGGCGCCCTCGGATCGCTGGTCTCCGAGCGCATCCGCATCGCCGAGGTCGGCGAGGAGCGTGCGCGGGTGCACGGAGCCGAGCTTGAGGTAGGGGGACAGCCGCGACACACCGTCGAGGTCGGCCCGGTCCCGGTCCGTCCCGTATGCCGCGAGCGCGTCGTCGAGGAACTCGGCCCACCGCCGGAGCGCGGCGGCTTCCCCGGCCTCGGGGAGGTGCGGGAGGTCCGGCTCGGCGAGCGCGGCGTCGACGAGGTCCCAGGCGCTGTCCTCGGAGGCGACCTGCGCCAGCCGGAGGTCGGCGGGCTCCGTCGCCGGGCGGGGCCACCCGTGGTCGCGCCACGCACGGCTGAACGGCGTGAACACCTTGTAGGGATCGCCGCTGCCGTTGAGGACCGAACCCGGCCCCACGGCATACGGGCTGCCGGTCTCGACCCAGTCCACGCCGGCGTCCTCCAGAGCCTGACGCACCTGACCGTCGCGGCGGCGTCCCACCGGCGTCGTCTCCCTCGACACGTGCACCGACGCAGCCCCGAGCTCGCGGACGAGGTCGGGCACCACCGTCCGCGGGTCACCGGCGCGCAGGCACAGCCGTCCGTCGTACGCACGGTCCGTCGCCCGCAGCGTCGCCGCGAGCCACGCCCGGCGCGCTCGCCCGGCGTTGGCCCACAGTGCCGGGTCGAGGACGAAGACGACACAGACCGGCGAACCGGCCCCGGCAGCCGCGCCGAGCGCGGGCAGGTCGCCACGGCGCAGGTCCCGGCGCAGCCACAGGACGGAAGGGGCACCGGACATGCAGCCACACTATGCGGATTGCATTACTCGCGAGTCACCCGTCTTGGGTGGCAGGCTCAGGGCGGTGGCCTGAGGCTGGGGCCATACCGCTTGTCCGCCGTCGCTGGGAGGCCCACCGGATGTTCTCGCGCATCGCCATCGTCAACCGCGGCGAAGCCGCCATGCGGCTCATCCACGCGGTGCGCGACCTCAACGCGCAGGCGGGTGGCCCGGGTGGCGCCGGTGGTCCGGGTGGGCACTACATCGAGACGGTCGCGCTCCACACCGAGGGGGAGAAGCGCGCGATGTTCGTGCGCGAGGCCGACCTCGCCTACAACCTCGGACCTGCGGCGAACCGGCCCTACCTCGACTACGCCGTCCTGGAGCGGGCGCTGACCGAGACCGGCGCCGACGCCGTCTGGGTCGGCTGGGGCTTCGTCGCCGAGGACCCCGGCTTCGCAGAGCTGTGCGCGCGCCTCGGCGTGACCTTCATCGGGCCCAGCCCCGAGGCCATGCGCAAGCTCGGCGACAAGATCGGGTCCAAGCTCATCGCCGAGGAGGTGGGGGTGCCCGTCGCCCCCTGGAGCGGCGGCGGCGTCGACACCCTCGAGGACGCGAAGGCGGCCGCGGCCCGCATCGGCTATCCCCTCATGCTCAAGGCCACCGCGGGTGGCGGCGGGCGCGGCATCCGCATGGTGGCCTCCGACGAGGACCTCAGCGACGCCTACGAGCGGACCCGCGACGAGGCGCAGCGCGCGTTCGGGTCGGGGGTCGTGTTCCTGGAGCGGCTCGTCACCGGCGCTCGCCACGTCGAGGTGCAGGTCATCGCGGACGGCCAGGGCACGGCCTGGGCCATCGGCGTGCGCGACTGCTCGATCCAGCGCCGCAACCAGAAGGTCATCGAGGAGTCCGCGTCGCCGGTCCTCGGGCCCGAGCAGGTGGCCGAGGTCAAGGCCGCGGCGGAGCGGCTCGCGGTGGCGGTGGGGTATGCCGGCGCAGGCACGGTCGAGTTCCTCTACCACCCCGGCGAGCGGTTCTTCGCGTTCCTCGAGGTGAACACCCGCCTCCAGGTGGAGCACCCGATCACCGAGGCCACCACCGACACCGACCTGGTCAAGCTGCAGATCCACATCGCGGCCGGCGGTCGTCTCGAGGGCGAGCGGCCCCGGGAGGAGGGCCACGCTGTCGAGGCACGGCTCAACGCCGAGGACCCCGACCGCGACTTCGCTCCCTCGCCGGGCCGGATCGCGCGGCTCACCCTGCCGACGGGTCCGGGCATCCGCGTGGATACCGGTGTCGGAGAAGGGGACTCGATCCCGGCCGACTTCGACTCCATGATCGCCAAGGTCATCGCCGTGGGTCGCGACCGTGACGAGGCGCTCGCCCGGCTGCGGCGAGCGATGGCCGAGACCACCGTCGTCATCGAGGGCGGCTCCACCAACAAGAGCTTCATCCTCGACCTGCTCGACCAGCCCGAGGTCATCGACGGCAGCGCCGACACCGGCTGGATCGACCGGGTCCGCGCCGAGGGCCGGCTCGTCTCGCACGCCCACTCCGGTGTCGCGCTCGTCGCGGCGGGCATCGCCGCCTACGAGGACGAGGAGGGCGTCGAGCGCGTGCGCCTGCTCGAGACCTCCCGCGGTGGACGTCCCCAGGTGCAGCACCGCACCGGGCGGGCCGTCGACCTCAAGCTGCGCGGCGCGGCATACAAGGTGACGGTGTGGCGCATCGGGCCGCACCGGTTCCGCGTGGCGGTCGCCGCGGGCGACCACGAGCAGACCGTCGACGCCGAGCTCGACCTCCTCGACGAGTACACCAGCCGCATCACCGTCGGAGGCCGGCTGCACCGCCTGGTCACCGCGACGCACGGGCCGGTCCAGCTCGTCGAGGTGGACGGGGTCACGCACCGCGTGACGCGCGACGAGGGCGGTGTCGTGCGCTCCCCGGCGCCGGCCCTGGTCGTGGCCACGCCCGCTCAGGTCGGGTCGGAGCTGGCGGCTGGCGCGCCCGTGCTCGTGCTGGAGTCGATGAAGATGGAGACGGTGCTGCCCGCGCCGTTCCAGGCTCGCGTCAAGGAGCTGATGGTCTCGGTCGGCAGCCAGGTCGAGACGGGCGCGCCCCTGGTCCGGCTGGAGCCGGTGGGCGACCCGGACGCGGCCGCCGAGAGCGGCGCGGGCGGCGACACCGTCGACCTCGACCTCCCCGACGCGGACGGCGCCGGCGCGAGTGCCGTCGAGCGCGCCCGGCGAGCCCGTGCCGACCTGCGCGCCATGCTGCTCGGCTACGACCTCGACCCCCGCGACCAGGGGGCCACGCTGAAGACCTATCTCGAGGCTCGTGACGAGCTGGTCGCCGAAGGCGTGTCCCAGGTCGAGGAGGAGATCGGCGTCCTCGACGTCCTCGCCGACTTCGCCGAGCTCGGCCGGAACCGTCCAGCCGACGAGGAGGCGCACGTCGAGCACCGCGTGCACAGCCCCCGGGAGTACTTCCACACCTACCTGCAGAGCCTCGACGTCGAGCGTGGTGCGCTGCCCGAGCAGTTCCGCGCCAAGCTCGCCACGCGTCCTGCGCCACTACGGCGTCGACTCCCTCGACCGCACTCCCGAGCTCGAGGAGGCGGTGTTCCGGATCTTCCTCGCCCAGCAGCGTTCCGCGCTGGACGTCGTGCTGGCCAGCTCGCTGCTCCAGCGGTGGATCGCCGAGGCCGGCCCGCAGCCGCCACTGGACTCCCAGGTGCGCGAGCTGCTCGACCGGCTCGTCGTCGCCACGCAGCTGCGGTTCCCGGTCATCGGTGACCTGGCCCGGAGCGTGCGGTTCCGCTGGTTCGACCAGCCGCTGGTCGACGCCGAGCGCGCCAGCGTGCTGGGTGGCGTGGCGGGCGAGGTCGCCGAGCTCGCCGGTATGCCGGACGGTCCCGACCGCGCCGCACGCGTGGACGCGCTCGCGGCGATCCCCGAGCAGATCGTGCAGTTCCTCGCGGAGCGGCTGGCCGACGGTGTGCCCGAGCGCGAGCCCATGCTCGCCGTCCTGGTCAAGCGCCACTACCGCGACCACGAGCTGACCGGGCTGCGTGAGATCCAGCTGGGCTCGCGGCCCTTCGCCAACGCGGACTACGTCCTCGACGGTCACGAGACCCACCTCGTCACGACCGTCGGCCTGGTCGACGAGCTGACGCCCGACTCCTCGCTCACCCGCGACGTCACCGAGCTCCTCGCCCAGCGCGCCCCCGGGCAGGACGGCGTCGTCGACCTCTACCTGGGCTGGCCGCAGGAGCCGGAGAGCCCCGAGGAGGCCTCCGACCTGCTCGCTGCCCGGCTGGCCGAGCTGCCGTTCAGCAGCATGGTGCGCCGCGTCGCGGTCGCGGTGTGCCCGGGCGACGGGCGTCCGGTGGCCTACTTCACCTTCCGCCCCGGCGCCGACGGCTCGATGGTCGAGGACCGGCTGGTGCGCGGTGTGCACCCCATGGTGGGACGCCGGCTCAACCTGTGGCGGCTGCGCGACTTCGAGGTCACCCGCCTGGAGGCTCCCGAGGACGTGCTCCTCTATCTGTGCACGGCCCCGGGCAACGACGCCGACCAGCGGCTCGTGGCGCTGGCGCAGGTGCGCCAGCTGGCCGTGGTGCGCGACGAGGAGGGCCGGGTCACCGGGCTGCCTCACGCGGAGCGGGCGATCGCCAACTGTCTCGAGGCGATCCGCCGGGCACGGTCGGCGCGAGGCGCCGCCGGGGCGCGCCTGGACATGAACCACGTCTGGGTGCACCTCTGGCCGCCGGTCGACGCCGACCTCGACCAGCTGACCTCGCTGCGGAGCAAGATCGCGCCGCTGACGGCGGGTGCCGGCATCGAGGAGGTGCTGGTCCAGGGCCGGATCACCAGCCCCGACGGCGCGAGCGCACCGCTGGCCGCGCGCTTCTTCTACCAGCCGGGCTCGGGCGTCGTGACGTCCGTCGGGCAGCCGCCCACCGAGCGGCTCAAGCCGCTCGACGACTACGCCCAGAAGGTCGTGCGGGCCCGTCGCCGGGGCGTCGTCTACCCCTACGAGCTGCAGGCGATGATCGCCGGTCCAGGCGGCACGGCGACCGAGTACGACATCGACGACACCGGCGCGCTCGCCCCCGTCGACCGCCCCTACGGGCTCAACAAGGCGGGCATCATCGCGGGCGTCATCACCACACCCACGGAGCGCTACCCCGAGGGCGTGAAGCGCGTGCTGCTCTGCGGCGACCCGCTCAAGGCCCTGGGCGCGGTGTCCGAGGCGGAGTGCCAGCGCGTCATCGCCGCGCTGGACCTCGCCGACGAGCTGGGCGTGCCGGTCGAGTGGTTCGCGCTGTCGGCGGGCGCGCGGATCTCGATGGACTCCGGCACCGAGAACATGGACTGGGTGGCCCGCGCGCTCAAGCGCATCGTCGAGTTCACCCAGGCCGGTGGCGAGATCAACATCGTCGTGGCCGGCATCAACGTCGGCGCCCAGCCGTACTGGAACGCCGAGGCCACGATGCTCATGCACACCAAGGGCATCCTCGTCATGACGCCCGACAGCGCCATGGTCCTCACCGGCAAGCAGTCGCTCGACTTCTCCGGTGGCGTGTCGGCCGAGGACAACTTCGGCATCGGCGGCTACGACCGGGTCATGGGTCCCAACGGCCAGGCCCAGTACTGGGCGCCCGACCTGGCCGGAGCGCGCGACATCCTCATGGCGCACTACGACCACGCCTACGTGCACCCGGGGGAGCCGGGCCCTCGCCGCGCGGCGACGAGCGACCCCATCGACCGTGACGTCACGGCATACCCGCACCAGCTGCCGGACTCGGGGTTCACCACCGTCGGCGACATCTTCTCGTCCACCGCGAACCCCGACCGCAAGAAGGCCTTCGACATCCGCACGGTGATGGCCGCCCTCGCCGACCAGGACCACCCGACCCTGGAGCGCTGGGTGGGCATGGCCGACGCCGAGACGGCGGTCGTGCAGGACGCCCATGTCGGCGGCTTCCCGGTCTGCCTGCTCGGCATCGAGTCCAAGACCGTGGCCCGTCGCGGCTTCCCGCCCACCGACGGGCCGGACACCTACACGGCCGGCACGCTGTTCCCCCGGTCGTCCAAGAAGGCCGCTCGCGCCATCAACGCGGCCAGCGGCAACCGTCCCGTCGTGGTGCTGGCCAACCTCTCCGGCTTCGACGGCTCGCCGGAGTCGATGCGCAGCCTGCAGCTGGAGTATGGCGCGGAGATCGGCCGGGCGGTCGTCAACTTCGACGGGCCGATCGTCTTCTGCGTCGTCAGCCGCTACCACGGCGGCGCGTTCGTCGTGTTCTCCAAGGCGCTCAACCCGCGCATGACGGTCCTGGCGGTCGACGGCTCCTTCGCCTCGGTGCTCGGTGGCGCCCCTGCCGCCGCCGTGGTGTTCTCCCGCGACGTCGACGCGCGCACCGCTGCGGACCCACGGGTGACCTCCCTGGAGGCCCGGCTGGCGCAGGCCAGCGGCGCCGAGCGGGCCGCGCTCGCGACCCAGCTCGCCGAGCTGCGCACCTCGGTGCGCGCCGAGAAGCTCGGCGAGGTGGCGGCGGAGTTCGACAGCGTCCACAGCATCCGTCGCGCCGTCAGCGTCGGGTCGGTCGACGCCGTCATCGCCGCGAGCGAGCTCCGGCCGCGCATCATCGCCGCGATCGAGGCAGGGCTGGCCGCCGGCTGAGCCTGCGCATGACTGGCCCCGTGAGGGGTAGCAGCGAGACACCCGAGAAGTCGAGAACCCGAGACCCGAGGAGTACCCGTGACCGAGTCCGACCGCAGCCTGGGACACATGGACGAGACCGAGCTCGACGAGCACCGCCACCGTCATGTCCTCATGCAGGAGGCCATCGCCGAGGTGGTGGCGGCGGGTGAGGGCCTGCCGGTGGCCGACCTCGTGTCCCGTCTCGAGGCCGCCCTGGCCGCACGCGGCATCGGTCCGCAGCCGCCCCGCTGGCTCGAGTCGGTCGCCATGGAGGCGCAGCACGGCCGGGTCTACGTCGAGGAGGGGCATTCGGGCACCCAGGAGGTGCTCGAGCGGGTCGAGGACGGGACCGAGACTCCCTAGCCAGCCGTTCGGCTGATGTCTCACACTTCGGGATCCGTGGCGGGCCGCCTGGCCTAGGCTGACCGGCATGAGCCAGTCGACCGTCCTCGTCCTCAATGGGCCGAACCTCAACCTGCTCGGCGAGCGCGAGCCCGAGATCTACGGGCACGACACCCTGGCCGACATCGAGGCCCTGTGCCGCAAGGCTGCCGGCCTCGCCGGTCTCGAGGTGGACTTCCGCCAGAGCAACCACGAGGGCGCGCTGATCGACGCCATCCACGAGGTGCGACACACCGCGGCCGGCATCGTGGTCAACGCGGGCGCCTACACCCACACCTCGATCGCCCTGCGCGACGCCCTCGCGGCCGTGTCCGTGCCGGTGTTCGAGGTGCACCTGAGCAACGTCCACCGGCGCGAGGAGTTCCGCCATCACTCCTACCTCTCGGCGGTCTGTGACGGGGTGATCGTGGGGTGCGGCCCCAGTGGCTACGCCTACGCGATCGCCCGGATCTCCGAGCTGATCGACCCGCGCCACTGAGGCGGATCCAGCCTTCGCGCGCCGCGTCGCCCGCGCGGCATACCCTCGATTTTCGGTGAGGGGACCGCACCGTGTAGTCTCACCGTCGCACTTCCGCGAGGTCGCCGAGCGGTCGAGCGTGCCCCCTTAGCTCAGTCGGCAGAGCGTTTCCATGGTAAGGAAAAGGTCGTCGGTTCGATTCCGACAGGGGGCTCTGGGACGGCGTCGCAGGACGCCGCACCCCATGGCGGGGTAGCTCAGCTGGTTAGAGCGCACGACTCATAATCGTGAGGTCGCGGGATCGAGCCCCGCTCCCGCTACGGCCGCGATTTCAGGATTTCGCCTGGACTCGCGTATTCTGATGCGTCGCCACTGCGTCACCGCGGCGCGCGGCCCACCAGTCATTCACAGTCGGTTTCGAGAGCAGGTTGCCCCGTGGCTAGCAAGAGCGCAGATGTCCGCCCCAAGATCACCTTGGCGTGCGTGGATTGCAAGGAGCGCAACTACATCACCAAGAAGAACCGTCGGAACAACCCCGACCGGCTCGAGATGAAGAAGTACTGCCCGCGCGACGGCAAGCACACCGTCCACCGCGAGACCCGCTGACCTCAGCGGCACCGCCGACGGCCCGAGACCTCACGGTCCCGGGCCGTTTTCGTGTGCCTCTAGAGTGGCCCCCATGGCCGTGAATCCTGACTTCGCCGGGCGCACCTACCCACCGAGCGGGCCGTATGCCGTGGACGCCGCGGCCCTCGCGGCGTTCGCCGCCGCGGTGGGGTCCACCGACCCGGTGCACACCTCGAGCGAGGCCGCCCGTGCGGCCGGCTACGCCGACGTCATCGCCCCGCCCACCTTCGCCGTGACCCTCGCCCAGCGCTGTGACCGCCAGCTGGTCGAGGACCCCGAGTCCGGCATCGACTACAGCCGGGTCGTCCATGGCGAGCAGCGGTTCGTCCACCACCGGCCCATCACCGCGGGCGACTCCGTCGTCGGCACGCTGACCGTGGACTCCGTCCGCGAGGCCGGCGGCCATGCCATGGTGACGACCCGCACCGAGCTCGCCACCGAGGCCGGAGAGGCGCTGTGCACCTCCACCTCCACCATCGTCGTCCGAGGAGGAGAGTGACCATGGCTGCACGCACCCTGGCCGACACCAGCGTCGGCGACACCATCGGGCCCGTGACCGTGTCCGTGGCCCGCGAGACGCTCGTGGCCTACGCCGACGCCTCCGGTGACCAGAACCCCATCCACCAGGACGAGGCCTTCGCCAAGTCCGTCGGGCTGCCCGACGTCATCGCGCACGGCATGTTCACCATGGGCGCCGCCGGGTCGGTCGTCGAGGAGTGGGCCGGCGACGGCGGCCGGGTCGTCGAGTTCGGCACGCGGTTCACCAAGCCCGTCGTCGTGCCGCAGTCCGGCGGCGAGATCGAGGTCAGCGGCGAGGTGAAGTCGGTCGACGAGCAGTCGCGTCGCGCCACCGTCGAGCTCACGGCCACCAGCGACGGGGCCAAGGTCCTCGGACGCTGCGTGGCCGTCGTCCAGCTCGACTGACCGGCCCTCGATGCGCGAAGAGCACGACGTCCCCCTGGCGTCGCTGACCACCATGCGGGTGGGCGGACCGGCCGCCCGGCTCGTGACCGCCGAGACCATCGACGAGCTGGTGGACGCGGTCCGCGAGGTCGACGACGCCGACGAGCCGCTGCTCGTGGTCGGTGGCGGGTCCAACCTCGTGGTCGCGGACGCCGGCTTCGCCGGCACGGTCGTCCGCGTGGCCTACGACGACGTCACGGTCGAGTCCGCCGACCTGTGCGCCGGCGTGATGGTGCGCGTCGGGGCCGGAGTCGGTGTGGGACGAGCTCGTCGCCCGCGCCGTGGGCGAGGGCTGGTCCGGGGTCGAGGCGCTGTCCGGCATACCGGGCTCGACCGGTGCCACCCCGGTCCAGAACGTCGGCGCCTACGGCCAGGAGGTCGCCCAGACGATCGCCTCGGTGCGGGTGTGGGACCGCGCCGACCAGCAGGTGCGCACCCTGGCCGCCCACGACTGCCGCTTCACCTACCGGCACTCCCTGTTCAAGGCCACGACGCGGTACGTCGTGCTCGACGTCCTCTTCCAGCTCACCCCCAGCGACCTGAGCCAGCCCATCGCGTATGCCGACCTGGCCCGACAGCTGGGCGTGTCCCCGGGCGAGCGGGTGCCCCTGGCGGAGGCGCGCGAGGCCGTCCTCGCCCAGCGCCGGCTGCGCGGGATGGTGCTCGACGAGGCCGACCACGACACCTGGTCCTGCGGGTCGTTCTTCACCAACCCGATCCTGTCGGCGGCGCGCTTCGCCGACCTCGAGTCCCGGGCCCGAGCGCGGCTCGGCGCCGACGGGCCGACGCCACCGCGCTTTCCCGACGCCGACGGTGGCGTCAAGACCTCGGCCGCGTGGCTCATCGACCAGGCCGGCTTCGGCAAGGGACACTCGATCCCGCCGCACCGGGCGGCCCTGTCGACCAAGCACACCCTGGCCATCACCAACCGGGGTGACGCCAGCGCCGCCGACGTGGCAGCGCTCGCGCGCGAGATCCGGGACGGGGTCCACGAGGCGTTCGGCGTGACCCTGGTCAACGAGCCGGTGTTCGTCGGCCACGAGCTCTGACCGTCAGGGGTCACGGCAGGGGTCGCGAGCCAGGCGTCGATGTCGGCCAGCGCCGCGTCCCTCAGGTCGGCCGGTGCCCGGGAGGCGCGCAGCGAACCCCGTGGCCAGCTCGGCCAGCTCGGCGTCGCTGAAGCCCAGCCGGCTTGCGGGCCGTGTCGTACTGGGCCTCCAGACGAGAGCCGAACAGCAGGGGGTCGTCGGCCCCCAGAGCCACCGGTATGCCGTGCTCGACGATCGTGCGCAGCGGCACCTCCTCGGCGCTGGCGTAGACCCCGAGGGCGACGTTGCTGCGCGGGCAGACCTCCAGCGCGACCCCGGCGGCGGCGACCTGCTCCAGCACCCGAGGGTCCTCCACGCAGCGCACCCCGTGACCGATCCGGTCGGGGCGCAGGGCCTCCAGGGTGGTCTCGACAGAGGTGGGCCCCAGCAGCTCGCCCGCATGGGGCACCAACGCCAGTCCGGCGCGCCGGGCGATCTCGAAGGCGGGAGCGAACTCCTGGGTCACGCCACGCCGCTCGTCGTTGCTCAGCCCGAAGCCCACCACGGTCCCCACGGCCGTCACCGGCATACGTCGCGGCCAGCCGGGCCAGCGTCCGGGCGTCCAGCGGGTGCCGGATCCGGCTGGCGGCCACCACCACCGCCACCTGGGTCGCGCCCTCGGCCGAGGCCTTGCGCGCCTCGTCCAGCACGATCTCCAGGGCCGGGGTGATCCCGCCGACGAAGGGCGCGTAGGAGGTCGGGTCGACCTGGATCTCCAGCCAGCGGGAACCCTCGGCGGCGTCGTCCTGCGCCGCCTCGCGCACGATGCGGCGCAGGTCCGACTCGTCGCGCACGCAGGCCCGGGCCGCGTCGTACAGCCGCTGGAACCGGAACCAGCCGCGCTCGTCACGGGCGCTGAGCTGCGGCGGCCAGCCGCTGGTCAGGGCGTCGGGCAGGGCGAGGCCGTGCTTGGCCGCCAGGTCGCGCACCGTGTCGACGCGCATCGACCCGGTGAAGTGCAGGTGCAGATGTGCCTTGGGCAGGGTGCTGACCGGGCGCGGCATGGCGAGCAGTCTCGCACTGCTCGCCACGCCGCGAGGCGGACTGGCGCTCAGTCCTCCACGATGTGCATGGCGGCGTCCTCGGGGCCGTCGCCCGGGCCGGCCTCACGGGCGTCGAGGTCCTTCTCGGTGTCGGTGCGGACGCCCTCGTCCGGCTCGACGAGCTCCCCGGCCTCGGCGTCGCCCACCTCGGCGTCACCCAGCCAGTCGTCCTGGGCCGCGATGGCATCGGGGTCGTCGCCGCCCACCCGGTCACCGGGCCTGCGGTCCAGCCCGCTCTCGTTGTCGGGAGCGCCGTACGCGGTGCCGGGGTCGGGCTCCTCCTGGGTGATGCGCTGGTCGATGGTCTCGTCCTGGGCCTGCTCCGACGCCGTCGTGCCCCACTCGGTGTTGCGCGGCTGCAGGTCGGGCGGCGACCACGGCTCGTTGTCGCCCTCGCTGGAGTCGAGCAGCTCCTCCTGGGCGCTGCCCGAGTCGGTCGCGTCGTCGACGCTGTAGCTGCCGAGGTCGTCCTCGATGCTTTCGGTTCCGGGCTGATCGCTCATGCCCCCACCCTGCGCGAGCGTGGCGGCTCGTCGCAAGGTGACTCGGCGGCATACGGCTCGGACTCGGCGCTCAGGTGGTGGCGAGCAGCTTCTCGCTCGTCGCGAGCAGCACGCAGGTCGCGACGGCCTCCATGGCCTCGGTGACCTGCTCCAGCGGTGGGAAGGTCGGGGCCAGGCGGATGTTGCGGTCGCGCGGGTCGTCGCCGTGGGGGAACGACGAGCCGGCCGGGGTCAGCGCGATGCCGGCCGCCTTGGCGAGCTCGACCACCCGCGAGGCGGTGCCGTCGAGCACGTCCAGGCTGACGAAGTAGCCACCGGTCGGCGTGGTCCAGGTGGCCACCCCCAGCCCGCCCAGGCGCTCGCTGAGGATGCGCTCCACCTCGGCGAACTTCGGAGCGATGATCGCGCGGTGCTTGAGCATGTGGTCGCGGACGCCCTGGGCCGAGCCGAAGAACTGGGCGTGCCGCAGCTGGTTGACCTTGTCGGGGCCGATGGCGCCCTTGCCGAGATGTCCGGTGTACCAGCGGACGGTGTCGCGCGAGCCGGCCAGGAACGCGACGCCGGCCCCGGCGAGGGTGATCTTGGAGGTCGAGGCGAACATGATCGGGCGGTGCGGGTGACCGGCTGCGGCCGCCAGGCTGAGGATGTCGGCGCTCTTGGCCTCGTCCTCGGTCAGGTGGTGGAACGCGTAGGCGTTGTCCCAGAAGATCTTGAAGTCCGGGGCCGCGGTGGGCATCGCGGCGAGGCGGGCGGCGACCTCCTGGGTGGTGACCGAGCCGCTGGGGTTGGCGTAGGTCGGGACCAGCCACATGCCCTTGATGCTCGGGTCGTCGGCGACCAGCCGGGCGACGGCCTCGACGTCCGGGCCGTCGTCGTTCATGGGGACGGTCACCATGTCGATGCCGAACCAGCTCAGCAGCGTGAAGTGGCGGTCGTAGCCGGGGACGGGGCAGATGAAGGTGACCTTCTCCTCCTGGCCCCACGGGCGCTCGCTGTCGACGGCCCCGTGCAGCCAGAGGTCGACGAGCACCTCGCGCATCATCACCAGGCTGGAGTTCCCGCCCGCGACGACCTGCTCGGGGTCGACCCAGAGCAGCTCGGCGAACATCTCGCGCAGCTCGCGCGATGCCCTCGAGCCCGCCGTAGTTGCGGGTGTCCACCCCGTGGGCGTCCTTGCTGCCGCGGGGCAGGGTGAGCAGCTCGTCGCTGAGGTCGAGCTGCGCGGCGGCCGGCTTGCCCCGGGTGAGGTCGAGGCTGAGCCCGCGGCCCGGGAGGTCGTCGTACGCGGCCTGCTGCTCCTGGGCGAAGGCCTCGAGCGCGGCGCGGGAGCGCTCGGCGAGGGGAGTGGTGGGGGCGGTGGCGGAGGTGGTGGTCTGCTCGGTCACGTGCTCCATGCTCCCATTGCCTGGGGTATGCCGTGCAGTGGGCGTCCGCCGCCTGGTCATGCTCGCGCGGGCCGCTTCCCGGCCCGCGAGGGAGGTGCGTAGGCCGCGAGTTCGCGTTGGGCGCGGTGCCTCACGTATGCTTCATCCTCGGTTGACATTGGCCATGCTTCCGGCGTGCCCGGAATCAGGCTGGTCGACCGGCCCGGAACTTCTCCACCCCGTGAGTGGTTCCGTAGGGCAGTGGCTCAATTGGTAGAGCACCGGTCTCCAAAACCGGCGGTTGGGGGTTCGAGTCCCTCCTGCCCTGCGTAGCAGGACCTGCGGTGCCGACCCGGCAGCGCGGCATACGGCAGTGAAAGCAGAGGCAACGTGACGGACGTGAGCGCGCAGACCCGCGGCTCTGGTCGTACCGGTCGCCCACGCCGCAAGGACGGCAACCCGCTCTCCCGGTTCTTCCGAGCGGTGTCCCTGTTCGTCGGCCAGATCCTCGACGAGCTGCGCAAGGTCGTGCGGCCGACGCGCTCGGAGCTGATCAACTACACGATCGTCGTGATCGTGTTCGTGACGTTCGTGATGGCGCTGGTCTCGACCGTGGACTTCGGCTTCACCAAGCTCGTCCTGTGGGTCTTCGGCGGCTAGCCCTCCGCGTTCGCCGCACTGACCGGGGAGACCCGGTCCGCACTCCAGAAGGAAGTAGGTCATCAGCGTGTCCGACCAGTGGACCACCGAGAACGCCGAGCCCGTGCTCGACGACGAGGCCACCTCCGGCGACGCCACGGTCTCGCCGACGAGGCCGCCGAGTCCGACGAGGCCGCCGAGCCGACGAGTCCCCGCCGAGACCGCCGAGTCCGGCGACGCCACGCTCACGCCCGAGTTCGGCGAGGCCGCCGACGTCGCCGAGCGAGACCGAGCCGGCTGAGCCGGTCGACCCCGTCCAGGAGTTCAAGGACAAGCTCGCCTCGCAGTTCGGCGACTGGTACGTCGTGCACTCCTACGCCGGCTACGAGAACCGCGTGAAGGCCAACCTCGAGAACCGTACGACCTCCCTCAACATGGAGGACTACATCTTCGAGGCGCAGGTGCCCATGGAAGAGGTCACCGAGATCAAGAACGGCCAGAAGAAGCTGGTCCGCCGGGTCCGGATGCCCGGATACGTCCTGGTCCGCATGGACCTCACCGACGAGTCCTGGGGCGCCGTCCGGCATACCCCCGGTGTCACCGGCTTCGTCGGCAACGCCCACCAGCCCGTGCCGCTGAGCCTCGACGAGGTCTTCACCATGCTGGCCCCCGCCGACCTCGAGAGCCCGGCCACGGCCGGCGTCGGCGGCGGCGCGGCCGGCAAGCCCAAGGAGGTCGCGGTCGTCGACTTCGAGGTGGGCGAGTCCGTCACCGTCATGGAGGGGCCGTTCGAGACCCTTCCCGCCACGATCTCCGAGATCAACCCCGACACCCAGAAGCTCAAGGTGCTCGTCTCCATCTTCGGCCGGGAGACCCCGGTCGAGCTGTCGTTCAACCAGGTCGCCAAGATCTGAGCGCACGGCAGCACCTGCCCGCGGCACCCCGCGGGCATGCAACCGGGTCATCGCCCACGGCGTAGGCCCACACCACAACAGAAGGAACACCAGACATGCCCCCCAAGAGCAAGAAGATCTCCGGCTTCATCAAGCTGCAGATCCAGGCCGGCGCGGCCACCCCGGCACCCCCCGTCGGCCCGGCCCTCGGTCAGCACGGCGTCAACATCATGGAGTTCGTCAAGGCGTACAACGCGGCGACGGAGTCCCAGCGCGGCAACGTCATCCCCGTGGAGATCACGGTCTTCGAGGACCGCTCCTTCACCTTCGTCACCAAGACGCCGCCGGCCGCCGAGCTGATCAAGAAGGCCGCCGGTGTGCCCAAGGGTTCCGGTGAGCCGCACAAGACCAAGGTCGCCAAGCTGTCGGCCGACCAGGTCCGCGCCATCGCCGAGCAGAAGATGGAAGACCTCAACGCCAACGACGTCGAGCAGGCCATGAAGATCATCGCCGGCACCGCTCGTTCGATGGGAATCGACACCGAGCTCTGAGCGTTTGCACCCCGTACCCGCAGCCTGCGGGACAGCACCACCGTGGCAGGGCCAGCGCTGGTCCGACTGACCACAACTCCACGAAACACCACTGAACACCAGGAGCAGCAATGAAGCGCAGCAAGACCTACCGCGCCAACGCGGAGAAGATCGACCCGGCCAAGGCCTACGCCCCCCTCGAGGCCGTCCGCCTCGCGAAGGACACCTCGGCCACCAAGTACGACTCCACCGTCGAGGTCGCCATGCGCCTCGGTGTCGACCCGCGCAAGGCGGACCAGATGGTGCGCGGCACCGTCAACCTGCCGCACGGCACCGGCAAGACCGCCCGCGTCCTGGTCTTCGCCAACGGTGACAAGGCCGAGGCGGCTCGCGAGGCCGGCGCGGACTTCGTCGGCTCCGACGACCTCCTCGAGAAGGTCGCCGGCGGCTGGCTCGACTTCGACGCCGTCGTCGCGACGCCGGACATGATGGGCAAGGTCGGCCGTCTCGGCAAGGTCCTGGGTCCCGCGTGGCCTCATGCCGAACCCGAAGACCGGCACCGTCACCATGGACACGGCCAAGGCCGTGACCGACATCAAGGGCGGCAAGATCGAGTTCCGCGTCGACAAGCACGCGAACCTCCACTTCATCATCGGCAAGACCTCCTTCGACGAGAAGGCGCTCGTGGAGAACTACGGCGCGGCGCTCGAGGAGATCCTCCGTCTGAAGCCGTCGGCGTCCAAGGGTCGCTACATCACCAAGGCGACGATGACGACCACGATGGGCCCCGGCATCCCGCTGGACTACAACCGGACCCGCAACCTGCTGGTCGAGGACGAGGCCACCGCCTGACGTTCGTCGGCCGCTACGTCAGTGGGCCCGCCAGCACTTCGGTGCAGGCGGGCCCACCGTCGTCTGTGGGGTCCCGTCGGGTTAGTGTGGAGTGGTCCGGCGGAGGCCTGATGCCGCCCGCCAACCATGGGGAGAACCTTTCGTGAAGACCGTCTCGCTCGCTGCCGTTGCCCTGTCCGGGGCGCTCGCGCTGAGCGCCTGCGGGAACGCGACAACCCCGTCGAGCAGCACGTCGACGACCTCCACGTCGTCGGCCTCCGGTGCCGCGCTCAAGCCAGGTGACACCGTCGACGGGGCGGCGCTGGCGACGCGCATGACCGCGGCGATGGTCAAGGCGGGCTCCGGAACCATCACCATGGACCTCGCGGCCATCGGCAAGGTCAGCGGGTCGTTCGTCATCAGCTCCGGCGCCATGCAGCAGCAGATGGCGATGACGATCCAGGGCCAGGCGATGCAGATCGTCTCCACCGGCGGCCTGATCTACATGAAGGGCCTGCCGGGCTCGGCGAAGCCGTGGGTCAAGATCGACCCCAAGGCCAACGACCCGATGAGCAAGATGTTCGCCGGCCTCACCGGCAGCATGGGTGACCCGCGCCAGCTCGCCAAGGTCCTGCAGGGCACCAAGGCCACGGTGGTGAGCTCGTCCGCGACGGCGACGCAGTACGACGTGACCATCGACCCGTCCAAGCTCGCCGGGACGACCGGCCAGTCGGCGGTGCCCTCGGTCGGCCCCGTCAAGGCCCGCTACACCCTCGACGCCCAGGACCGCCCCACCGAGATGGACGTCGTCGCCGGAGGCCAGCACGTCAAGGTCACGTTCGGCGGCTGGGGCACGCCGGTCACGATCCAGACGCCGCCCGCCGACCAGGTGGGCACCTTCCAGATCCCGGCGGGCTGAGGACTGCGCGCAGCGGTCCCTCGCGGCGAACGAGGCTGGCCGCGATTTGGTCGATCGGAGCCGCGCCCGTACGCTGGTCCCTGACCAAAGACCGCTTGGTTGTGTCGCGCTCACCGATGGTGGGCACGACACCGAAGGTCCACCTGAGGTGGGCGCCAGCGCAGGCCGCGACAACCGGATACCGACCAGCTTCGGTATGCCGTGTGCCCCGTGCCCTGCGCCGGGGCTTTTCTCATGTGGCGCCTTCACTGCCCGGTGGTCCATCACCACACACGGAAGGGAGGCCCCATGGCCAAGGCTGACAAGGCTGCCGCCATCGCCGAGCTGTCGGACAAGTTCCGCAGCTCTGGTGCGGCCGTGCTGACCGAGTACCGCGGTCTTTCGGTGAAGCAGATCACCGACGCTCCGCAACTCGCTGCGCGGGAACGCCACCTTCGCCGTCGTGAAGAACACGCTCACCGAGCTCGCCGCCAAGGAGGCCGGAGTCACGGCCTTCGACGGCCAGCTCGTCGGCCCGTCCGCCATCGCCTTCGTCGATGGCGACCCGGTCGAGGCTGCCAAGGGCCTGCGTGACTTCGCCAAGGCGAACCCCCTCCTCGTGATCAAGGGCGGCGTCCTGGACGGCAAGGCCCTCACCCCCGAGGAAATCACCAAGCTCGCGGACCTCGAGTCCCGCGAGGTTCTCCTGGCCAAGCTGGCCGGTGCCCTGCAGGCGTCGCTCAGCCAGGCTGTCTACCTCTTCGCCGCGCCGCTGTCGCAGACCGCGCGCGTCGTCGAGGCGCTGCGGGCCAAGGTCGAGGCCGAGGGCCCGGTGGCTGCTGCCGCCGCTCCCGCCGCCGAGGCTGCCGAGGCCACCGAGGAGACCCCCGCTGCCGAGGCTCCGGCCGAGGCTGCTGCAGACGTCGCCGAGGGTGGCGACGAGAGCTGAGCCCAGCCCCGCGCTGAGCCGGCTCAACCACCAAACCGCCACTCACGGCATACACGAAGTAAGAACAGAAAGGACGCCCATCATGGCGAAGCTCTCCACCGACGAGCTCCTTGAGGCCTTCAAGGAAATGACCCTCATCGAGCTCTCCGAGTTCGTGAAGCAGTTCGAGGACACCTTCAACGTCACCGCCGCCGCCCCCGTCGCGGTTGCCGCGGCCGGCGCCCCGGCTGGTGGCGGCGAGGCCGCCGCTGCCGAGGAGCAGGACGAGTTCGACGTCATCCTCGAGGCCGCTGGTGACAAGAAGATCCAGGTCATCAAGGAGGTCCGCTCGCTGACCTCCCTCGGCCTGAAGGAAGCCAAGGACCTCGTGGACGGCGCCCCCAAGGCCGTCCTGGAGAAGGTCGACAAGGCTGCCGCGGACAAGGCCAAGGAGGCCCTCGAGGGCGCCGGGGCCACCGTCACCCTCAAGTGACCTGAGCTTCCTCCGCCTCGGGCGCGGGAAGCGAGTGCACTGCTCGAAGCGGGTCCGACCTCTGGTCGGGCCCGCTTTGGCGTATGCCGGGCGGCGTGTCCGCGCTCCGGAGAGGCGCCGGGGCTACCGGACCGTAACCTCGGGGTCGACCGGTCGTTATCCCCAACGAACCGGGGCCCTCTCGCGGGCAGTTAACTTTCACGACGAGGTGAGCAGTGGGCGTTGAGATCAAGGTCGAGGGCCTGACCAAGCGGTTCGGGTCCCAGGTCATCTGGAACGACGTGACGCTCACCCTCCCCGCCGGTGAGATCTCCGTCATGCTCGGCCCCTCGGGCACGGGCAAGTCCGTCTTCCTCAAGACGCTCGTCGGGTCTGCTCAAGCCGGACTCGGGGTCCATCTGGATCCAGGACCGCGACCTGACCCGGCTGCGCGAGCACGACCTCTACGAGGTGCGCAAGCTCTTCGGCGTGCTCTTCCAGGACGGCGCCCTGTTCGGCTCGATGAACCTCTACGACAACGTGGCGTTCCCGCTGCGCGAGCACACCAAGAAGTCCGAGTCCGAGATCAAGCGCATCGTCCTGGAGAAGATGGACCTCGTCGGCCTGACCGGCGCCGAGAGCAAGCTCCCCGGCGAGATCTCGGGTGGGATGCGCAAGCGAGCCGGCCTGGCGCGCGCCCTCGTGCTCGACCCGGAGATCCTGCTCATCGACGAGCCCGACTCGGGCCTGGACCCCGTGCGCACCTCGTACATCAACCAGCTCTTCATCGACCTCAACGCCCAGATCGACGCGACCTTCCTCATCGTCACGCACGACATCAACACGGCCCGGACGGTGCCCGACAACATCGGCCTGCTCTACCACCGGCACCTGGCCATGTTCGGCCCGCGCGAGATGCTGCTCAGCTCCGAGGAGCCGGTGGTCCGCCAGTTCCTCAACGCCCAGACGATCGGCCCCATCGGCATGTCCGAGGAGAAGGACGCCGACGAGCTCGCCTCCGAGCAGGGCCAGGAGCTGCCGCCGCTGCCGCCGATCGCCCTCCAGCTCAAGACGAGCGACGGCACGCCGCGTCGCTCCGAGCGTCCGGCGGGGGAGTGGTGCCGCCTCAACGGCATCACCCCGCCGCCCGGCTCGTTCCTGTCGGGCCGGGCCGGGGTGCCCGGCGTGAGCAGCACACCGCCGGCCGAGCCCACCGAGCCCAGCCCGAGCACCGCTCATCGACGAGTCCGGGGCCGACTCCGTCTCCGAGGCGGCGTCGTGAAGAACCCAGCCGTCGGAGCCCTGCGCCAGAGCGGGTCGCTGTTCGCCCTCGTGCTCGACACGATGCGCGCCCTGCCGCGCCGGCCGTTCCAGACCAAGGAGTTCATCCAGCAGTGCTGGTTCATCGCCTCGGTCACCATCGTCCCGACCGCGCTGGTCTCCATCCCCTTCGGCGCGGTCATCGCCCTCCAGCTCGGCACGCTGACCCGTCAGCTCGGCGCCCAGTCCTTCACCGGTGCGGCCTCGGTCCTCGCGGTCGTCCGTGAGGCCTCGCCGATCGTCACCGCGCTGCTCATCGCCGGCGCCGGCGGCTCGGCGATCTGTGCCGACCTCGGCTCCCGCAAGATCCGCGAGGAGATCGACGCCATGGAGGTCCTGGGCATCAGCCCGATCCAGCGGCTCGTCGTCCCGCGTGTCCTCGCCGCCATGGTCGTCTCGGTGCTGCTCAACGGCCTCGTGTCGGTCGTCGGCGTCGCCGGTGGCTACTTCTTCAACGTCATCATCCAAGGCGGCACGCCCGGCGCCTACATCGCCTCGTTCACGGCGCTGGCCCAGCTGGCCGACCTGTGGACCAGTGAGGTCAAGGCCCTGATCTTCGGGTTCATCGCCGCCGTGGTGGCCGCCTACAAGGGCCTCACGGCAGGTGGCGGCCCCAAGGGTGTGGGTGACGCCGTGAACCAGAGCGTGGTCATCACCTTCATGTTCCTGTTCGTCATCAACTTCGTCGTCAGTGCCGTGTACTTCCAAGTCGTCCCCCAGAAGATCTGAGGAGGTGCCCGTATGAGCAAGGTCCTCGACCTCGCAGGTCGTCCCGGTCGAGGCGCTCGACAGCCTCGGCGAGCAGATGCGGTTCTACGTGCGCTCCCTCGCCTGGAGCGGCCGCACCATCCGCCGCTACAAGAAGGAGGTCATCCGGCTGCTGGCCGAGGTCTCCCTCGGTTCGGGCGCCCTGTCGGTGATCGGCGGCACGGTCGGCGTCATCGCCTTCCTCGCCTTCTTCACCGGCAGCCAGGTGGGCCTGCAGGGCTACTCCTCGCTCAACCAGCTGGGCACCGGCGCGTTCACCGGCTTCGTCTCGGCATACCTCAACACCCGTGAGATCGCCCCCCTGGTCGCCGGTCTGGCGCTCGCGGCCACCGTCGGCTGTGGCTTCACCGCCCAGCTCGGCGCCATGCGGATCTCCGAGGAGGTCGACGCCCTCGAGGTCATGGGCATCCCGTCGCTGCCGTTCCTGGTGACCACGCGCATGATCGCCGGGTTCGTCGCCGTGGTCCCGCTCTACGTGCTCGGCCTGCTGTCGTCCTACGGCGCGACGCGGTTCATCGTCGTGCACTACTTCGGACAGTCAGCCGGCACCTACGACCACTACTTCCACCTGTTCCTGCCGCCCATCGACGTCCTCTACTCGTTCCTCAAGGTGATGGTGTTCGCGGTCGTGATCATCCTCATCCACTGCTACTACGGCTACAACGCCTCGGGTGGCCCGGCCGGCGTCGGGGTCGCCGTCGGCAAGGCGGTCCGGACCTCGATCGTGGCCATCAACATCGTCGACTTCTTCTTCTCCCTCGCCGTCTGGGGCGCCACCACGACCGTGCGGATCGCGGGATAGCCGATGGCCGACGCACCAACCGACGGCATCATGTCGCGCCTGGGCAACCATGCCTACGGCGTGGGCTTCATCGCTGTCGTCGCCCTGCTCATCGCCCTGTCCATCGCCTCGTTCCAGAAGCGCTTCACCGACGTCGTGCACGTCACGCTGCTGACCGACCGGATCGGGTCGCAGCTGCAGTCGGCCTCCGACGTGAAGCTGCGGGGGATGATCGTCGGTGAGGTGCGCTCGATCGAGACGACCGGGAACGGCGCCCGCCTGGACCTGGCGCTCGACCCGGCGATGGTGCGGTCTCATCCCGGCGAATGTGACGGCGCGGCTGTTGCCCAAGACGTTGTTCGGTGAGCGGTTCGTGGATCTGGTGTCGCCGCAGGCAGGGGGTGCGGCGACGCCGATCCGCGACGGTGCCGTGATCGGGCAGGACAGGACGTCGGTGGCGATCGAGCTGGAGAAGGTGTTCGACGACCTGCTGCCGCTGCTGCGGACGGTGCAGCCGGAGAAGCTGGCGACGACGTTGAACGCGCTGGCGACGGCGTCTGGACGGTCGGGGGACCCGGCTGGGTCAGAACCTGGTGCTGGTGGACTCGTACTTCAAGGCGCTGAACCCGAAGATGCCGGTGATCAAGGCGGACATCTCCGCCTTCGCGGACGTGGTGTCGACGTATGCCGTGGCGGCGCCGAACCTGGTGCGGGCGGCGACGAACCTGGTCACGACGAATACGACGATCGTGCAGAAGCAGCATCAGCTGGCGGGGTTCCTGGCCGGGACGGCGGGGTTCGCGAACACGACGGCGGACTTCCTGGACGCCAACGGGCAGCGGATCATCCAGGTCGGACGGGTGCAGCGGCCGACCGTCGAGGTGTTCGCCAAGTACGCCCCCGAGTACCCGTGCCTGGCTGCGGCGCTGACCAACTGGGTGCCGCGCATCGACGATGCCTGGAGGGGCGACGTGTTCCACCTGACCATCGAGACCTCGCCGCAGCGGCCCGGCTACCACCCGGGTGAGGAGCCTCGCTGGGGCGACTCGAGAGGACCCAACTGCTACGGGCTGCCGGACCACTACGGCAACCAGCAGCACCCTCGCGCCGGCATCCACTTCAACGACGGCACCTCGGGCTCGTCCTCGGGCGCGGGGAGCGCTCTGCCCACCATGTTCGCCGGTCAGGCCGGGCTCTCGATCCCCGAGGCGGACTCGGGTCTCGCGGGCACCCAGCAGGAGCAGGATCTCGTGGCCGCCCTGCTGTCCCCGGACGGCACCGCGCGTCCGTCGGCCATCACGACGCTGCTGGCGGGCCCCATGCTGCGCGGAGCGGTGGTGAGCCAGCCATGAGCACCCGAGCCAGCCTGGTCAAGTTCCTCGTGTTCGTCGTCGTGACCCTCCTCGCGACGGGCACGTTGGCGGCCACCATCGCCAACACCCAGTTCGGCGACAAGGCCCACTACGCCGCGATCTTCACCGACGTCACCGGGTTGGCCCCCGGGCAGGAGGTCCGGATCGCCGGCGTCCGCGTCGGAGAGGTGACCTCGATCCAGGTCGCCCCGGACCGGGTCCACGCCAAGGTGGGCATGGACGTCCTCAAGACCAGTGTCCTCACCCAGGGCACCAAGGCCACCATCAAGTACCGCAACCTCGTCGGTGAGCGGTACATCGCGCTGACCCAGGACGTCGGTGCAGCGCACCCCGCTGCGCGACGGGGCGACGATCGGCCTCGACCACACCCAGTCGGCGCTGGACCTGACCGTCCTGTTCAACGGGTTCAAGCCGCTGTTCGCCGCGCTGTCCCCCAAGGACGTCAACGAGCTGTCCGGCGAGATCATCAGCGTGCTGCAGGGCGAGGGCGGCAACGTCGACTCGCTGCTGGCCACGACGGCCTCCCTCACCTCCACCCTCGCCGACCGGGATGCCGTGATCGGCCGCACGATCACCAACCTCAACACCGTCCTCGGCACGGTCGACGCCCACGACTCCGCGCTCAAGCAGCTCATCGACCAGCTGCAGCGGTTCGTCTCCGGGTTGGCGGCGGACCGCCAGACCATCGGAGCCTCGCTGACCAACATCAACTCGCTGACGGCCCAGACCGCCGACCTGCTCCAGCTCACCCGCCCCTCGATCAAGAGCGACATCGCGAACCTGAGAGCCTTGACCACCAACCTGAACAAGCCGTCCAACACGGCCATCTTCGAGAAGTTCCTGGCCACCTCGCCCGCCAAGATCGACCAGATCACCAAGACGGGCTCGTACGGCTCCTGGTTCAACTTCTACATGTGCGACTTCTCCGGCACGATCAAGGTCCCGGTGGGTCCGGCGATCCAGCTCGGCAAGCCGGGCGGCGCGACGGCAGCGAGGTGCAAGTGAGCATCCCGTTCCGCGAGCGCAACCCGGTCCCCATCGGGGCAGCGGGTCTGACCGTCATCGCCCTCCTGCTGGTCCTGGCCTTCAACGTCGCCAACCTGCCGCTGATCGGTGGTGGCGACGAGTACCGCGCCGACTTCACCGAGGCCGGCGGCCTGCTCGCCGGTGACGACGTCCGCATCGCCGGCGTCAAGGTCGGCAAGGTGAACAGCGTCGACCTCGCCGGCAACCACGTGGTGGTCGACTTCAAGGTCACCGAGCCGGTGGCGTTCGGCGACCAGACCGGCGCGTCGATCAGGATGAAGACCCTGCTGGGCCAGAAGTACCTCGCCCTCGAGCCGGCCGGGTCCGGTCAGCTCAAGACCGACTCGGTGATCCCGCTGGACCGCACCGTGTCGTCCTACGACATCGTCAACGCGTTCTCCGACCTCGCGACGACCGCCGGCGACATCGACACCGGCCTCCTGGCGAAGTCGCTGACCACCCTCGCGACGACGTTCAAGGACAGCCCGCCGGAGGTCAAGGCGGCCCTGTCGGGCCTGACCCGGCTGTCAGGCACCATCGCCTCCAGAGACACCCAGCTCAAGCAGCTGCTGGCCTCGGCCAACAGCGTCTCCGGCACCGTGGCCCAACGCAACAAGGCAGTGGAGTCGATCATCAAGAACGCGGACCTGCTCATGGTCGAGCTGAACGCCCGGCGCGACGCCATCCACACGCTCTTCACGAACACCTCGGCCATGGCCCAGCAGATCACCGGCCTGGTCCGGGACAACCGGGCGCAGCTCAAGCCCGCCCTCGACCAGCTCACCCAGGTGCTCGCCGTCCTGCAGAAGCACGAGCAGGACCTCAGCGACACCATCAAGGCGATGGCGCCGTTCACGCGCCTGTTCGCCAACGTGCTCGGCAACGGCCGCTGGTTCGACACCTACATCGAGAACCTGACGACACCGGTGGGAGGCTGACGATGGCTCGACTTCCCCGGCTGCCTCGCCTGCCTCGGCTGGGGCTGCTGCCCAAGCTCGTGGCCGCCCTGGCCGTGGTCGCCCTCGTCGCCGGGGCCTACGCCTTCTGGCCGCGCCACGACTCGGTCAAGGTGACCGGCGAGTTCGTCCGCGCCGTGGGCCTCTACCCGGGGTCCGACGTCCGGATCCTCGGCGTCAAGGTCGGCACGGTCGACGACGTCGTCCCCGAGGGGGACAAGGTCCTGGTGACCTTCGAGTACGACGCCAAGTACCGCGTGCCCGCCGACGCCAAGGCGGCGGTGGTGGCCCCCTCGCTGGTGAGCGACCGCTACGTCCAGCTCTTCCCGGCATACACCTCGGGTCCGGTGATGCAGTCCGGCGCCCAGATCGGGCTGGACCGCACCGCGGTCCCCGTCGAGCTGGACCGGATCTCGCAGAGCCTCGACCAGCTGCTCGTCGCGCTGGGACCCACCGGGGCCAACAAGAACGGCGCGTTCCAGGACCTGCTCCACACCGGCGCCCAGAACCTCGCCGGACAGGGCCAGAACCTCCACGACACCAACCACAGCCTGTCGCTGGCGCTGCAGACCCTCTCCGGAGGACGCAACGACCTGTTCGGCACGGTGAAGAACCTCCAGAGCTTCACCACGCATGCTGGCCACCAACGACGGCGCAGGTGCGCCGTCTCAACAGCGACCTCGCCAACGTCTCGGTCCAGCTCGACGGTGAGCGCGGTGACCTCGCCGCGGCCCTGAAGAACCTGGCCGTCGCCCTCAACGAGGTGTCCTCGTTCGTCCACGACAACCGCGCCGGCCTGACGACCAACCTCAACCAGCTCGCCAGCGTCACCGGCACGGTGGCCGCCCAGCGCGACGCCCTGTCCGAGGCGCTGACCAACGCACCGGTGGCCCTGAGCAACCTCCAGAACGCCTACAACCCCGCCGCGGGCACCCTGGACACCCGGGCCAACATCAACGAGAACCTCAAGGTCCAGACCATGCTGTGCGACCTCATCGTCGCCAGCGGCCAGCCCGCCAGCACGTGCAAGACCGTCACCGGCGCGCTCAAGCCGGTCACCGACCTGCTCGGCAAGCTGCAGGGCTCGGGCGTGCAGCTGCCGACCAACCTGCTCTCGGCCGTCCCCAGCGCGGTCCCGACGACCCAGTCCGGTTCCACGACCGTGCAGATGCGCGGCGCGGACCCGACCCTGGGTGGATTGCTGAAGGTGTCCCAGTGAGCGCGATGACGGCCCGTATGCCGCGAGCCCGCCGGAGCCTGGTCGGCCCTGGCCACCGGCGTCGGCCCTGCTCGCGGCGCAGCGGCTGCCAGGGCGCGTTCGACCTCCCGCTGCCCGGTGGCGCCGCGCAGCGCGGCGACATCATCCGGGTGACGGCCGAGTTCGCAGACGTCCTCGACCTGGTCCCGCAGTCCTCGGTCAAGGTCGACCAGGTCACGGTCGGGTCGGTCGAGAAGATCGAGCTCAACGGATGGACCGCCCGCGTCACCATGCGGCTGCCGCGCAGCGTGAAGCTGCCCGACAACGCGATCGCGCAGATCAAGCAGACCTCGCTGCTCGGCGAGAAGTACATCGAGCTCTCCCCGCCGCCGGCCACCGCGCCGGTCGGCACGCTCAAGGACGGCGACAACATCCCGCTCGACCGGACGGGCCGCAACCCCGAGGTCGAGGAGGTGCTGTCGGCGATGTCGCTGCTGCTCAACGGTGGCGGCGTGGCCCAGCTCAAGGTCATCGAGACCGAGCTCAACAACGCGATGCACGGCAACGAGCCGCAGATCCGCGACGTGATCAAGCAGCTCAACACCTTCGTCGGCGGGCTCGACGCCCAGAAGGCCGACATCGTCAGGGCGATCGACAACGTCGACAAGCTGTCGGCCAAGCTCGCCGCCCAGAAGGACGACCTGGCCCGGGCCCTCGAGTCCATGCCCAGGGGCTCAAGGTGCTGGCCGACCAGCGCCAGCAGCTGGTCCGGATGCTCTCGGCGCTCAGCCGGCTGGGGGCGGTGGGGACGACGGTCATCCAGCAGAGCAAGACGGACACCGCGGCCGACCTCGCGGCGCTCAAGCCGATCCTGGGAGAGCTGACGGCGGCCGGCGACAACCTGCCCAAGTCGATGCAGCTCCTGCTGACCTACCCCTTCTCCGACGGCACGATCGGGGCGATGAAGGGCGACTACACCAACATGACGGCCAACCTGCAGCTCGACCTGACCGACCCCAAGGCCTTCGTCGGCAGCCTCGGCCAGCCCACCCCGCCCCCGGGCGGTCCTGCCCACCGGCGGCCCCCCAGCCTGCCCGTCCCGGTTCCGACCACGCTCCCCAGCCTGCCGGGCGTGCCGAAGCCGTCCCTGCCGGGTCTGCCGGGCGGGTCGTCGACCAGCCCGAGCTCGTCCTCGACCAGCAGCTGTGCGCTCATCTGCCCGCTCGGCGCGCCCGCGCAGTCCTCCTCGCAGTCGGGGTCGGGCAGCTCGGACGGCTCGTGGCGCTCCCTCTACGGAGGTGACGCATGATCCGGCGCTCGGTGCAGGTGCAGCTGTTCGCGTTCCTGCTCATCACCCTGCTCACCGTCTCGGTGCTCTCGGCCAAGTACGTCGGCCTCTACGACCAGGTGGTCGGCGGCCAGATCCACGTCAGCGCGGACTTCGCGCAGTCCGGCGGCATCTTCGTCGGGTCCGAGGTGACCTACCGCGGGGTCACCGTCGGGCGGGTCGACGGCCTGCGGCTCTCCAAGGACGGCGTCGTCGTCGTGGCCAAGCTCCAGCGCGGCACCGAGATCCCCAAGGACACCCACGTCGTCGTGGAGAACCGCTCGGCGGTCGGTGAGCAGTACCTCGACTTCCAGCCGCAGCGGCACCGGTGGCCCGATGCTCAAGGACGGCGACACGATCCCGCGCCAGGACACGGCATACCCCCTGCGCGTCGACACCCTGCTGCTGAACCTCGACCAGACCGTGAACTCGGTCAACCGCGACGACCTGCGCACGGTCGTCGACGAGCTGGGCACCGCCTTCGCCGGCGGGGGCAGCGACCTGCAACGGCTGCTCGACAGCGGCGACGCCCTCACGAAGTCGGCCACCGAGGCGCTGCCCCAGACCATCAAGCTGCTCGACGACGGGCGCATCGTCCTCAACACCCAGCGCGACACCTCCGGTCAGATCAAGACCTTCGCGAGCAGCTTCGCCGACCTGACCGCCACCCTCAAGACCTCGGACCCCGACCTTCGGCTCGTGCTCGACCGTGGTGCCCTGGCCTCGCAGGAGCTCCAGGCGCTCATCCGCGACAACCAGGGCAACCTGGCGGCGCTGATCGCCAACCTCATCACCGTCGGGCAGGTGACCACGTCGCACGTGGCGGGGATCCAGCAGCTGCTGGTCACCTATCCCGATGTCGTGGCCGGTGGCTACACGGTCGTGCCCGGCGACGGGACGGCGCACTTCGGGCTGGCCATGGCGCAGAACCCGCCCGTGTGCACGCAGGGCTACCAGGGGACCGTGCGGCGCAGCCCCCAGGACACGAGCAGGGGCACGACGAACACCTCGGCCCGGTGCACCCTCCCGCGGGGCTCGGCGGCTAGTGTGCGAGGTGCCCAGAACGCTCCTGGGCCCTCTGGCAGCCCCAACAGCACCATGCCCGTGGCTTTCGGCGACCAGCCCGTATCCCCTGGCATGGCGGCTTCGTTGGGCATGACGATGCCACCGGTGTCGGTGCCACTGCCCCCGTCGGGGGCGGCTGGCCCGGACTCCTCGTGGCTGTGGATCATGAAGGAGGCTGCTCGATGAGCACGATCACCACCCACGCCGGGCGGGCGGTGAAGGCACAGCGAAGGGATGGCGGGTACGACCGTGGCTGCCCAGACCTCCGACGCAGGACCCCGTCAGCGGGCCGCAGCGGCGCTGCGCGTCACCCCTGGGCTGCTGTGGGTGCTCGTCGCCCTGGCGCTCGTGGCCTCCCTCGCCCTCGGGGCCACGCGGGGACGGGCCTGGTATGCCGCCCGCCAGACCTCCCAGGCCAATGCCGCCGCGCTGGCCGCCGCGCGTCAGCTGGCGGTCAACTTCGTGACGGTGGACTACACCCACGTCGACGCCGACATCGCGCGCGTCAAGGCCGGGGCCACCGGACAGTTCCTGTCGAGCTACTCGACCTCGGTGGACGACCTCAAGAAGGTCCTGGTGGCCAACAAGACCCAGTCGAGCGTCAACCGCATCGAGTCGGCGCTCGTGTCGGGCGACCGTGACTCCGCGGTGGCCCTGGTCGGGGTCGTCGCGCCCACCAAGAACACCTCGGTGCCGGGCGGCGAGACCAAGACCTACCGGATGCGGCTGCAGCTGCGCCTGGTCGGGCAGGCCTGGAAGGTGGAGAACCTTGAGTTCGTCGGCTAGCCGTCCCCGTCGGCCGGTGGCGGGGGAGCGGGCCCGGTCGCGAGCGGCCGGCAGTCCCGGTCGCCCCCAAGGTCACCGCTGCGCCGCCCTCGCCCGCATCGCCGCGCCGCCCTGCGCCCCGCGCGTGCGCCCGGCTCGCCGTGCCCTGCTCGCCTGCCCGCGCGGCGCCCGAGGCTGCCTCGGCCGCCGCCCGAGCCGGCACCGGCCGCTTCGGCCTCGCCGTCGCTGGGCCGCCCCCGTCGCCGCGCTGGTCGCCAGCCTGGCCCTGCTGGCCGTCCTGCTCGGGGTGACCTGGCGGGACCCGCAGCAGCAGAGCAGCACCGACCGGGTCGCGGCGAGCGCCGCACGGGCCTCGATCGAGCAGATGCTGAGCTACAACTACAAGACGATCGACGCCCAGGCGGCGCAGATCGAGACCCTGCTCACCGGGCCGTTCAAGGCCGAGTTCACCTCGGCGATGGACAAGGAGATCAAGCCGCTGGCCGTCAAGAACCAGACGGTGGTCGAGGCCAAGGTCTCCGACATCGGCGTCATGAGCTCCTCCGGGTCCACGGTCCGGGTGCTGGCCTTCGTCAACCAGGCCCGGGTCGGCGCCGACCACACGACCCCCGCGGTCGACCAGAACCGCGTCATCGCCACCATGTCCAAGGTGGGCGACCGCTGGCTGGTCAGCAAGGTCGAGGCCTTCTAGAGCCACCCGGCGTCAGGTCAGGCACGCGCCACGCCTGCGATCACCTTGACGCAGAGCCCGCGGGGGGCCATCCTCGTCTGCGTCGAGACACCCGGGGCTTGAGGCCCCGGAAGAGACCCCCGTCGACGGTGCGGCGCATGCCGAACTGGACACGGTTGGACGAGGCTGCCCTTCTACGTGTATGCTCTTCCTTTGCGCTGCCCTCTGTCGTCGACCCCCTCTGAGACCCACGCCCTTTGTCGTGCCCTGCGGCACGAAGTCGCGGCTGGTTCCAGGCGAGGCCGCAGGCCGGTGGTGGGCGCGACTTCGGTTTCGAACCATCAGTTTTAAAGACAGGCCCGTGGAAGGACCCCTCCTTGGCTGCCTCGCGCAAAGCGACTCAGACTGTGTCCACCGCACGGACGGCCTCTGGCCGTCTGTCGTTCGCGAAGATCCGCGAACCCCTCGAGGTCCCCGACCTCTTGGCGCTGCAAACGGAAAGCTTCGACTGGCTGCTCGGTAACGAGCGCTGGCAGGCCCGTGTTGCAGAGGCCAAGGCCGCGGGCAGAGGGGATGTGCCGGATCGCTCCGGCCTCGAGGAGATCTTCGAGGAAATTTCCCCCATCGAGGACTTCAGCGGCTCCATGTCGCTGTCGTTCCGCGACCACCGCTTCGAGGACGTCAAGTACTCCATCGAGGACTGCAAGGAGCGCGACCAGACCTACTCCGCGCCCCTGTTCGTCACCGCGGAGTTCATGAACACCACGACCGGCGAGATCAAGAGCCAGACCGTGTTCATGGGCGACTTCCCGCTCATGACCGAGCGCGGCACCTTCGTCATCAACGGCACCGAGCGTGTCGTCGTGTCCCAGCTGGTCCGCAGCCCGGGCGTCTACTTCGAGCGCACGCCCGACAAGACGTCCGACAAGGACGTCTACACCGCCAAGGTGATCCCGAGCCGCGGCGCCTGGCTCGAGTTCGAGATCGACAAGCGCGACATGGTCGGCGTCCGCGTCGACCGCAAGCGCAAGCAGTCGGTGACCGTCCTCCTCAAGGCCCTCGGCATGACCGAGGCCGCGATCCTCGAGGAGTTCGGCGACTACGAGTCGATGCGCCTGACCCTGGAGAAGGACCACACGGCCGGCCAGGACGACGCGCTGCTCGACATCTACCGCAAGCTGCGCCCCGGCGAGCCGCCGACCCGTGAGGCTGCCCAGACGCTCCTGGACAACCTCTACTTCAACCCCAAGCGCTACGACCTCGCCAAGGTCGGCCGCTACAAGATCGACCGCAAGCTCGGCGTCGCCGCCGAGCTCGGCGACTCGGTGCTGTCGGTGGACGACATCGTGGCCACGATCAAGTACATCGTCGCGCTGCACGCCGGCGAGACGACCCTGGCCGGCAAGAACGGCCAGGAGGTGCCGGTCGAGGTCGACGACATCGACCACTTCGGCAACCGTCGCCTGCGCAACGTCGGCGAGCTGATCCAGAACCAGGTCCGCACCGGCCTGTCCCGCATGGAGCGCGTCGTCCGCGAGCGCATGACCACGCAGGACGTCGAGGCGATCACCCCGCAGACCCTGATCAACATCCGCCCCGTGGTGGCCTCGATCAAGGAGTTCTTCGGCACCTCGCAGCTCTCGCAGTTCATGGACCAGAACAACCCGCTCGCGGGCCTGACGCACAAGCGGCGTCTGTCGGCCCTCGGCCCGGGTGGTCTGTCCCGTGACCGCGCCGGCATGGAGGTCCGTGACGTCCACCCGTCGCACTACGGCCGCATGTGCCCGATCGAGACCCCTGAGGGTCCCAACATCGGTCTGATCGGCTCGCTCGCCTCCTACGGCCGCATCAACGCGTTCGGCTTCATCGAGACGCCGTACCGCAAGGTCGTCAAGGGCACCGTCACCGACGAGATCCACTACCTCTCGGCCGACGAGGAGGACCGGCACGTCATCGCGCAGGCCAACGCCGTCATCAACGCGGACGGCCTGTTCACCGAGGACCGCGTCCTGGTGCGCACCAAGGGTGGCGAGGTCGACTACATCCCCGGTGAGGACGTCGACTACATGGACGTCTCGCCGCGCCAGATGGTGTCGGCTGCGACCGCGCTCATCCCGTTCCTCGAGCACGACGACGCCAACCGTGCGCTCATGGGCTCCAACATGCAGCGTCAGGCGGTGCCGCTGGTCAAGTCCGAGGCGCCGCTGGTCGGCACCGGCATGGAGTACCGCGCGGCTCTCGACTCCGGCGACGTCGTCCGGGCCGAGAAGGCCGGTGTGGTCACCGAGGTCTCGGCCGACCTGGTCACCGTGGCCGGTGACGACGGCACGACCCGCACCTACCGGATCGCCAAGTTCTCGCGCTCCAACCAGGGCACGTCCTACAACCAGGTCGTCGTCGTCAACGAGGGTGACCGGGTCGAGGCCGGCGGCGTCATCGCCGACGGTCCCGCGACCGAGGGCGGCGAGATGGCCCTGGGCCGCAACCTGCTCGTCGCGTTCATGCCGTGGGAGGGCCACAACTACGAGGACGCGATCATCCTCAGCCAGCGCCTGGTGCAGGACGACGTCCTCTCCTCGATCCACATCGAGGAGCACGAGGTCGACGCCCGCGACACCAAGCTGGGCCCCGAGGAGATCACCCGCGACATCCCCAACGTCTCCGAGGAGGTCCTGGCGGACCTCGACGAGCGCGGGATCATCCGCATCGGTGCCGAGGTCCGCGACGGCGACCTGCTCGTCGGCAAGGTCACGCCCAAGGGCGAGACCGAGCTGACCCCGGAGGAGCGCCTGCTGCGCGCCATCTTCGGCGAGAAGGCCCGCGAGGTCCGCGACACGTCGCTCAAGGTGCCCCACGGCGAGACCGGCACGGTCATCGGCGTCAAGGTCTTCGACAAGGACCAGGGCGACGACCTGCCTCCGGGCGTCAACCAGCTGGTGCGTGTCTACGTCGCCAACAAGCGCAAGATCACCGACGGTGACAAGCTCGCCGGCCGTCACGGCAACAAGGGCGTCATCTCCAAGATCCTGCCGGTCGAGGACATGCCGTTCCTCGAGGACGGCACGCCCGTCGACGTCGTGCTCAACCCGCTCGGTGTCCCCGGCCGTATGAACGTCGGCCAGATCCTCGAGCTGCACCTGGGCTGGGCCGCGTCACGCGGCTGGGAGATCGCGGGCAACCCGGACTGGGCCAACCTCATCCCCGAGGACGCGCGTCAGGCTCCGGCCGGCACGCGGGTCGCCTCCCCGGTGTTCGACGGTGTGCGCGAGGACGAGATCGTGGGTCTGCTCGACTCCACGACCACGACCCGCGACGGCGTGCGGCTCATCGACGGCTCGGGCAAGTCCCGGCTGTTCGACGGCCGCTCCGGCGAGCCGTTCCCCGAGCCGGTGTCGGTGGGCTACATGTACATCCTCAAGCTGCACCACCTCGTGGACGACAAGATCCACGCGCGCAGCACGGGTCCGTACTCGATGATCACCCAGCAGCCGCTCGGCGGTAAGGCCCAGTTCGGTGGCCAGCGCTTCGGTGAGATGGAGGTCTGGGCCCTCGAGGCGTACGGCGCCGCCTACGCACTGCAGGAGCTCCTCACCATCAAGTCCGACGACGTGCAGGGGCGCGTCAAGGTCTACGAGGCCATCGTCAAGGGCGACAACATCCCCGAGCCCGGCATCCCCGAGTCCTTCAAGGTGCTCATCAAGGAGATGCAGTCGCTGTGCCTCAACGTCGAGGTCCTCTCCAGCGATGGCACGTCCATCGAGCTCAAGGAGTCCGACGAGGACGTCTTCCGCGCAGCGGAGGAGCTCGGCATCGATCTGTCCCGGCGGGAGCCGAGCAGCGTCGAAGAGGTCTGATGCGGTGACGTATGCCGCGTGGCCAGCCACGCGGCATACGTCCCCTCCACGGCCCCCCACCCGAATCAGACCACTTCAGTACTTATAGAGACACGAGAGAAGGAACCACGTGCTCGACGTCAACTTCTTCGACGAGTTGCGCATCGGCCTGGCCACGGCGGAGGACATCCGCCAGTGGAGCCATGGTGAGGTCAAGAAGCCCGAGACCATCAACTACCGCACGCTCAAGCCCGAGAAGGAGGGCCTGTTCTGCGAGCGCATCTTCGGCCCCACCCGGGACTGGGAGTGCAACTGCGGCAAGTACAAGCGGGTCCGCTTCAAGGGCATCATCTGTGAGCGCTGCGGCGTCGAGGTCACCCGCGCCAAGGTGCGTCGTGAGCGGATGGGCCACATCGAGCTCGCCGCCCCCGTCACCCACATCTGGTACTTCAAGGGCGTCCCGTCGCGGCTGGGCTACCTGCTCGACCTCGCCCCGAAGGACCTCGAGAAGGTCATCTACTTCGCGGCCTACATGATCACCTCGGTCGACGAGGAGCAGCGCCACAAGGACCTGCCCTCGCTCGAGGCCCAGATCGAGGTCGAGAAGAAGGAGTTCGAGAACCGTCGCGACTCCGAGATCGAGACCCGGGCCAAGCGGCTCGAGTCCGACATCGCCGAGCTCGAGGCCGAGGGTGCCAAGGCTGACGCGCGCCGCAAGGTGCGCGAGTCCGCCGAGCGCGAGATGAACCAGATCCGCAAGCGCGCCGACCAGCAGATCGAGCGCCTCGAGCAGGTCTGGGACCGCTTCAAGAACCTCAAGGTCCAGGACCTCGAGGGCGACGAGATCCTCTACCGCGAGATGCGCGACCGGTTCGGCCTCTACTTCGAGGGCGGCATGGGCGCTGCGGCGATCCAGAAGCGTCTGCAGGACTTCGACCTGCAGGCCGAGTCCGAGCTGCTGCGCGAGATCATCGCCACCGGCAAGGGCCAGAAGAAGACCCGTGCCCTCAAGCGCCTCAAGGTCGTCACCGCCTTCCAGGCCACGACCAACAAGCCCGACGGCATGGTCCTGGACGCCGTCCCGGTCATCCCGCCGGACCTGCGTCCGATGGTGCAGCTCGACGGTGGCCGCTTCGCGACCTCCGACCTCAACGACCTGTACCGCCGCGTCATCAACCGCAACAACCGCCTGAAGCGGCTTCTCGACCTCGGGGCTCCCGAGATCATCGTCAACAACGAGAAGCGCATGCTCCAGGAGGCCGTCGACAGCCTCTTCGACAACGGCCGCCGCGGCCGCCCGGTCACGGGCCCCGGCAACCGTCCGCTGAAGTCGCTGTCCGACATGCTCAAGGGCAAGCAGGGCCGGTTCCGCCAGAACCTGCTCGGCAAGCGCGTCGACTACTCGGGCCGTTCGGTCATCGTCGTCGGCCCGCAGCTCAAGCTGCACCAGTGCGGTCTGCCCAAGCAGATGGCGCTCGAGCTGTTCAAGCCGTTCGTGATGAAGCGCCTGGTCGACCTCGACCACGCTCAGAACATCAAGTCGGCCAAGCGCATGGTCGAGCGTGCTCGCCCGGTCGTGTGGGACGTCCTCGAAGAGGTCATCACCGAGCACCCCGTGCTGCTCAACCGCGCACCCACGCTGCACCGTCTGGGCATCCAGGCGTTCGAGCCGCAGCTCGTCGAGGGCAAGGCCATCCAGATCCACCCGCTCGTCTGCTCGGCCTTCAACGCCGACTTCGACGGTGACCAGATGGCCGTGCACGTGCCGCTGAGCACCGAGGCGCAGGCCGAGGCCCGCATCCTCATGCTCTCGAGCAACAACATCCTCAAGCCGGCCGACGGCCGACCGGTGACCATGCCCACCCAGGACATGATCATCGGCCTGTTCCACCTCACCTCCGAGGTGGAGAACGGTCGCGGCTCGGGCCGGGCGTTCAGCTCGGTCTCCGAGGCCCGGATGGCGTTCGACGCCGGCGAGCTCGAGCTCGGCAGCAAGGTCAAGATCCGCCTCGAGGACGTCGTGCCGATCCCCGGCACGGTGCTGCCCGAGGGTGTCGAGACCAACGAGCTCGGCCAGGTGGCCTCGCTCACCGTCGAGACCAGCCTCGGCCGTGCGCTGTTCAACCAGACGCTGCCCGTGGACTACCCCTTCGTCGACGCCCCCGTCGACAAGAAGCGGCTGTCCACGATCGTCAACGACCTGGCCGAGCGCTACACCAAGGTCCAGGTCGCTGCGAGCCTCGACGCGCTCAAGGAGTACGGCTTCCACTGGGCGACCCGCTCGGGCACCACGGTCGCCATCTCCGACGTCGTGACCCCGCCCCGCAAGGGCGAGATCCTCGAGGGCTACGAGACCAAGGCGACCAAGGTCCAGACCCAGTACGAGCGTGGTCTGATCACCGACGACGAGCGCCGTCAGGAGCTCATCGAGATCTGGACGCAGGCCACCAACGAGGTCGCCAAGGAGATGGAGGCCAACCTCCCGAAGACGAACACCATCTACAAGATGGTCTCCTCGGGTGCTCGCGGTAACTGGATGCAGCTGCGCCAGATCGCCGGTATGCGTGGTCTGGTGTCCAACCCCAAGGGCGACATCATCCCGCGACCGATCCGCGCGAACTTCCGTGAGGGTCTGTCGGTGCTCGAGTTCTTCATCTCGACGCACGGTTCCCGTAAGGGCCTGGCCGACACCGCGCTGCGTACCGCCGACTCGGGTTACCTGACCCGTCGTCTGGTGGACGTCTCGCAGGACGTCATCATCCGCGAGGACGACTGTGGCACCGAGCGTGGTCTGGTCATGCCGATCGCGCAGAAGCTGGCCGACGGCTCGCTGGTCGAGCACGACGACGTGGAGACCTCGGTCTACGCCCGCACGCTCGCCGAGGACGTCGTCCACGACGGCGCGACGCTGGCCGAGGCCGGCATCGACCTCGGTGACGTCGTCATCGACGCGCTGGTCGCCGCCGGCGTCGAGCAGGTCAAGGTCCGCTCGGTCCTCACCTGCGAGTCGCACGTCGGCACCTGTGCCGCCTGCTACGGCCGCTCGCTGGCCACCGGCAAGCTGGTCGACATCGGTGAGGCGGTCGGCATCATCGCCGCCCAGTCGATCGGTGAGCCCGGCACCCAGCTGACGATGCGTACCTTCCACACCGGTGGTGTGGCCGGTGACGACATCACGCAGGGTCTGCCGCGTGTCGTCGAGCTGTTCGAGGCCCGCACCCCCAAGGGTGTGTCCCCGATCGCCGAGGCGGCCGGCCGGATCACCATCGAGGACACCGACAAGACGCGGCGTCTCATGCTGACCCCGGACGACGGCTCCGAGGAGCACGCCTACCCGGTCAGCAAGCGGGCCCGCCTGCTCGTGGCCGATGGCGAGCACGTCGAGGTCGGGCACCAGCTGACGCAGGGGTCGATCGACCCCAAGCAGGTGCTGCGCATCCTCGGTCCCCGCGCGGTGCAGATGCACCTGGTGGACGAGGTCCAGCACGTCTACCGCCAGCAGGGTGTGTCGATCCACGACAAGCACATCGAGGTCATCGTCCGCCAGATGCTGCGCCGGATCACGATCATCGAGTCCGCCGACGCCGACCTGCTCCCTGGCGAGCTGGCCGAGCGTGGGCGCTTCGAGACCGAGAACCGCCGCGTCGTCGCCGAGGGTGGGCGTCCCGCGTCCGGCCGTCCGGAGCTCATGGGCATCACCAAGGCCTCGCTGGCGACGGACTCCTGGCTCTCGGCCGCCTCCTTCCAGGAGACGACCCGGGTGCTGACCGAGGCCGCGATGAACGCCAAGTCGGACCCGCTGCTGGGTCTGAAGGAGAACGTCATCCTCGGCAAGCTCATCCCGGCCGGTACGGGTCTGCCCCGTTACCGCAACATCAAGGTCGAGCCGACCGAAGAGGCGAAGGCGTCGATGTACACGATGCCGAGCTACGAGTACGACTACCCGGCGTTCGGCCCCGGCTCCGGCGAGGCCATCCGCCTCGACGACGCCGAGCTCGGACTCGACTGACCTCGTCGTCTCCGGTGACGTAGGGGGCCGGTCCGCCACAGTGGCGGACCGGCCCCTTCGTCATGCCACGGCCGGGTATGCCGTGCTGTGCGCGTGGTCCGGCGTGCAGGCGGGCGCGCAGGCGCTCGCCTACGCCGCGGTCTACGCCGCGGGCGAGGAGTATGCCGCGCAGCACCCCGAGCAGCTGGTCCACCATGTCGACGGCTCGCCCTGGATGCTCGGCGACTTCCTGTGGAACACCGACCTGCGCCCGGGCTCGCCCTGGTCGCGTCACATCGTCGACCAGATGGGCCAGGCGGTGGAGCGGGTCGGCTTCGACGGCCTGCACCTCGACCAGTACGGCGACCCGAAGCTCGCCACCACCGCCGACGGTGCGGTCGTCGACTACGCCGAGGCGTTCCCGGCCTTCATCGACGCGGTCCGCGACCGCCTGCCCGACGCGACCCTGATCTTCAACAATGTCAACGACTTCCCGACCCGGACGACGGTCCGTGCCCGTCAGGACGTCACCTACATCGAGGTGTGGTCGCCCCACGACCACCACGCCGATCTCGTGGACCTCGTCCGTCGCGCCCGCGACCTCGCGCCCGAGCGGCCGGTGGTCCTCGCGGCATACCTCGAGCCCTTCGCACAGGCGTGCGGCGCGGGTGAGGTCGCCGCCGCGAAGCTCGCGCTGGCCACGACGTGGGCCGAGGGCGGCCAGTACCTCCTGTTCGGGGAGCGGCACGGCGTGCTCGTCCACCCGTACTACCCGAACTACGGGACGCTCGAGGAGACGGCGGTCCTGACGCTGCGGCGGTTCGCCGACTTCTCCGTCGCCTGCGGCGACCTCCTGTTCGACCCGGCCGCTGCGCGAGTGCACCACCAACCTCATGGGCGGGATCAACGTCGACGTCGTCGTCGAGGGCGTGCCCACCAGCGCCCACCCGGTCTCGGGTGCGGTGTGGGTCCGCGTCAGCGCCATCGGCACCCGCCTGGTCGTGCAGCTCGTCGACTTCCGGAGCCAGGCCGACGACCGGTGGAACCACCCGCGCGAGGAGACCGGGGAGTGCTCCGGGGTCACCGTGCGGGTCCGCGCCGCCTCCGCGGCGACGCAGGCGTGGTTCGGCCACCCGATGGGCGGGCCGGCCCTGGCTGAGCTCGACGCCGCCACCGACGGCGAGTACCACGTCGTCGAGCTGCCCTCCTTCGACACCTGGGGTCTGCTCGTCCTCGACCGCTGAGCGGCGAAGGGGCGCACGGCGCGCGCGGCCCGGCATAGAACCGTCCGACCGGGGCGTTGGAACGATCGGCGGGCGGCCTTCAGGTGTGCCCGAAGCGTGCCCGAAGCGATTTGGTGGGCCACAGTGCAGGCGGTATCTTTGAACACTGTGTCTGAGTTGTGACTCCGACACGGCCCGCCGTCGCCGGCATCACGATCGGCACCGGGCGGCACCACCTCTCGCCGGGCAATCCGCAACCGATCCCTCCGGGGTTCGCGCGCGGGGAGTGCAGGGGAGAGCGCCAGACGCGACACACCCGAGTGCGGGGGTCGGGCGAGGCGAACCATCCACAAGGAGTGCTCGAGGGCTTCGGCCTGACAGCGCAGAACATCAACTACGTACGGAGAACAGGTTGCCTACGATCAACCAGCTTGTGCGCAAGGGGCGCCAGGACAAGGTCACCAAGACCAAGACTCCTGCCCTCAAGGGCTCGCCCCAGCGCCGTGGTGTGTGCACGCGTGTGTACACCACCACCCCCAAGAAGCCGAACTCTGCCCTGCGCAAGGTCGCCCGTGTGCGCCTCACCAGCGGCATCGAGGTCACGGCCTACATCCCGGGCGTCGGCCACAACCTGCAGGAGCACTCGATCGTGCTCGTGCGTGGCGGTCGTGTGAAGGACCTGCCCGGTGTGCGCTACAAGATCGTCCGCGGCTCGCTCGACACCCAGGGTGTGAAGAACCGCAAGCAGGCCCGTTCCCGTTACGGCGCGAAGATGGAGAAGAAGTAATGCCTCGTAAGGGACCCGCGCCCAAGCGCCCGCTCGTCGTCGACCCGGTCCACAACTCCCCGTTGGTGACCCAGCTGGTCAACAAGATCCTCCTGGACGGCAAGAAGTCCATCGCCGAGACCATCGTCTACGGCGCCCTCGAGGGCTGCCGCGAGAAGACCGGCACCGACCCCGTGGCCACGCTCAAGCGTGCGCTCGACAACATCCGTCCCACCCTCGAGGTCAAGTCCCGCCGTGTCGGTGGCGCGACCTACCAGGTGCCGATCGAGGTCAAGCCCAACCGCGCGACCACGCTGGCCCTGCGCTGGATGGTCGGCTACTCCCGTCAGCGTCGCGAGAAGACGATGACCGAGCGCCTCATGAACGAGATCCTCGACGCGTCCAACGGCCTCGGCGCCGCGGTGAAGCGTCGCGAGGACACCCACAAGATGGCCGAGTCCAACAAGGCCTTCGCGCACTACCGCTGGTGACAGCGAGGTATGCCGTCCGCTCGCCTCGAGCGGACGGCATACCTCCGGCGGCCTGAACGGGCCGCAACGCAGTACTTCCGCAACGAGCGAGATGAGAGCAATTACATTGGCACTCGACGTCCTGACGGACCTGACCAAGGTCCGCAACATCGGCATCATGGCGCACATCGACGCCGGCAAGACGACGACGACGGAGCGCATCCTCTTCTACACCGGGGTCAACCACAAGATCGGTGAGACGCACGACGGTGCGTCGACGACCGACTGGATGGAGCAGGAGAAGGAGCGGGGCATCACCATCACCTCCGCTGCCGTCACCTCCTTCTGGGAGGGCACCCAGATCAACATCATCGACACCCCCGGGCACGTCGACTTCACCGTCGAGGTCGAGCGCTCGCTGCGCGTCCTCGACGGCGCCGTCGCGGTGTTCGACGGCAAGGAGGGCGTCGAGCCCCAGTCCGAGACGGTGTGGCGTCAGGCCGACAAGTACGACGTGCCTCGCATCGCGTTCGTCAACAAGATGGACAAGCTCGGTGCGGACTTCTACTTCACCGTGCAGACCATCAAGGACCGCCTGGGCGCCGAGCCCCTCGTGCTCCAGCTGCCGATCGGCTCCGAGAACGACTTCGTCGGTGTCGTCGACCTCATCTACCGCCGTGCGCTCGTGTGGCCCGGCGACGCCAAGGGTGACGTCACCATGGGCGCCAAGTACGAGATCCAGGACATCCCGGCCGACATGGTCGAGAAGGTCGAGGAGTACCGCCACCAGCTCGTCGAGCGCGTCGCGGAGTCCGACGACGAGCTCATGGAGAAGTACCTCGGCGGCGAGGAGCTGACCCCTGAGGAGATCAAGGGCGCGATCCGCAAGCTGACGGTGAACTCCGAGCTCTACCCGATCCTGTGTGGCTCGGCGTTCAAGAACCGTGGCGTGCAGCCCATGCTCGACGCGGTCGTGGACTACCTGCCGTCGCCGCTGGACGTGCCCCCGATGATCGGCCACAAGCCGGGCAACGAGGACGTCGAGATGACGCGCAAGCCCAGCAAGGACGAGCCCTTCTCGGCGCTGGCCTTCAAGGTCGCCGCCCACCCGTTCTTCGGCACGCTGACCTTCATCCGCGTCTACTCGGGCCAGATCGCCTCGGGCTCCCCGGTCGTCAACACGACCAAGGGCCGCAAGGAGCGCATCGGCAAGCTCTTCCAGATGCACGCCAACAAGGAGAACCCCGTGGACGAGGCCCTCGCCGGCCACATCTACGCGGCGATCGGCCTGAAGGACACCACCACCGGTGACACCCTCAGCGACCCGAACGAGCAGATCGTCCTCGAGTCGATGACCTTCCCGGACCCGGTCATCCAGGTGGCCATCGAGCCCAAGACCAAGGGTGACCAGGAGAAGCTCTCCACGGCCATCCAGAAGCTCTCCGCCGAGGACCCGACCTTCCAGGTCCACCACGACGAGGAGACCGGCCAGACGATCATCGCCGGCATGGGCGAGCTCCACCTCGACATCCTGGTCGACCGCATGAAGCGCGAGTTCAAGGTCGAGGCCAACGTCGGCAAGCCCCAGGTGGCCTACCGCGAGACGATCCGCCGCACTGTGGAGAAGTACGACTACACCCACAAGAAGCAGACCGGTGGCTCCGGCCAGTTCGCCAAGATCCAGATCTCGCATCGAGCCGCTGGACACGACCGAGTCGGGCGAGCTGTACGAGTTCGAGAACAAGGTCACCGGTGGTCGCGTCCCGCGCGAGTACATCCCCTCGGTCGACGCCGGCATCCAGGACGCCATGCAGTACGGCGTGCTCGCCGGCTACCCCCTCGTGGGCATCAAGGCGACCCTGCTCGACGGTGCGTACCACGACGTCGACTCCTCGGAGATGGCGTTCAAGATCGCCGGCTCGATGGCGCTCAAGGAGGCCGTCCGCAAGGCCGACCCCGTGCTGCTCGAGCCGATGATGGCCGTCGAGGTCCGTACGCCCGAGGACTACATGGGTGACGTCATCGGCGACATCAACTCCCGTCGTGGCCAGATCCAGGCCATGGAGGACATCAGTGGTGCCAAGGTCGTCCGCGGCCTGGTGCCCCTGTCGGAGATGTTCGGGTACGTCGGCGACCTGCGGTCCAAGACCCAGGGTCGGGCGAACTACTCGATGGAGTTTGACTCCTACGCCGAGGTCCCCAAGGCTGTGGCCGAGGAGATCATCAAGAAGACCCGTGGTGAGTGACCGGTAGCATTACCGGTCGGCACCACGACAGCACGTCGACTGCACCAGCAGTCACCCCCCCAATCCGCGCCACGTCCGCCAGGTCGTAAGGCGTTTCACCAAGAAGAGTCCTGAGGAGGACATCAAGTGGCGAAGGCAAAGTTCGAGCGGACTAAGCCGCACGTCAACATCGGCACCATTGGTCACATCGACCACGGTAAGACGACGCTGACGGCTGCGATTTCCAAGGTCCTGCACGACAAGTACCCGGACCTGAACCCGCAGTTCGCGTTCGACGACATCGACAAGGCGCCCGAGGAGAAGCAGCGCGGTATCACCATCTCCATCGCGCACATCGAGTACCAGACGGAGAGCCGTCACTACGCTCACGTCGACTGCCCCGGTCACGCTGACTACGTGAAGAACATGATCACGGGTGCCGCGCAGATGGACGGCGCGATCCTCGTGGTTGCCGCCACCGACGGCCCCATGCCCCAGACGAAGGAGCACGTCCTCCTGGCCCGCCAGGTCGGCGTCCCCTACATCGTCGTGGCGCTCAACAAGGCCGACATGGTCGACGACGAGGAGATCCTCGAGCTCGTCGAGATGGAGGTCCGCGAGCTGCTGTCCTCCTACGAGTTCCCGGGCGACGACCTGCCGGTCGTCAAGGTCTCCGCGCTGAAGGCCCTCGAGGGCGACGCCGAGTGGGGCAAGTCCGTGCTCGAGCTCATGGACGCCGTCGACTCCGCCATCCCGGAGCCGGAGCGCGAGATCGACAAGCCGTTCCTCATGCCCGTCGAGGACGTCTTCACGATCACCGGTCGTGGCACGGTCGTCACCGGCCGCATCGAGCGCGGTGTGCTCAAGGTCAACGAGGAGGTCGAGATCGTCGGCATCCACACCGGCCCGCCGGCCAAGACCACCGTCACCGGTGTCGAGATGTTCCGCAAGCTCCTCGACGAGGGTCGCGCTGGCGAGAACGTCGGTCTGCTCCTTCGTGGCACCAAGCGCGAGGACGTCGAGCGTGGCCAGGTTGTCGTCAAGCCGGGTTCCATCACCCCGCACACCGACTTCGAGGCCAACGTCTACATCCTGTCCAAGGACGAGGGCGGCCGTCACACGCCGTTCTACGACAACTACCGTCCCCAGTTCTACTTCCGTACGACGGACGTGACGGGCGTTGTCCACCTCCCCGAGGGCACCGAGATGGTCATGCCCGGTGACAACACCGAGATGAACGTCGAGCTCATCCAGCCGATCGCCATGGAGGAGGGCCTCAAGTTCGCTATCCGCGAGGGTGGCCGCACCGTGGGCGCCGGCCGCGTCACCAAGATCCTCAAGTGATCTGACGCAGTACCGCCAACAGGGCCCCGCAGCTTCGGCTGCGGGGCCCTGTTCGCTGCCTGCGCGGGCATGGGGCGTGCGCGCCGGACGGGTCAGTGGGGGGCCGGGCGCAGCAGGTCGGGGGACAGGTCGGCCACGGAGGTGACCCCGGAGAGCCCCATCGTGAGGTCGAGCTCGGCGAGGACGTTGGCGATGACGTCCCGCACGCCATCCTCGCCGGCCAGGGACAGGCCGTAGAGGTAGGGGCGGCCCAGGGCCACGGCGTCGGCGCCGAGAGCCAGGGCCTTGAGGACGTCCGAGCCGGTGCGCACCCCGCTGTCGAGCACCAGGGTCGTCTCGGACCCCACCGCCGCCCGGATGGCCGGCAGGGCGTCCAGGGACGCCACCGCACCGTCCACCTGCCGGCCGCCGTGGTTGCTCACGACGATCCCCTGCAGCGCCGATGTCCACGGCCCGCTGCGCGTCCTCGGGGTGAAGGATCCCCTTGAGCACGATGGGCAGGTCGGTGCGGTGGCGCAGCGTGGCCAGCGCGTCCCAGGTGAGACCCGGGTTGGAGTAGATGTCGAGGAAGGTCTCCACCGCGGCGCGCGGCTCGGGGGAGCGCAGCGTTGTCGCGCAGGCGCCCCGGATGGTTGCGGCTGATGGACAGCAGGGAGCGCAGCGCGCCGAGGGTCACCTGGACCTTCTCGGCGGGGCGTCGCCCTGCGGCAGCTGCGCGGCCACCCGCTGCCGCACGATCTCCTGGAAGCGCGGGTCGGACGTGTACTGGGCGATGCCGATGCCCTGGGAGAACGGCAGGCTGCCCAGGTTGAGGTCCGCGGGGCGCCAGCCGAGCATCGTCGTGTCGAGCGTGACCACCACAGCGCCGGCCCCGATCCGGGCAGCTCGGTCGAGCAGGCTGTCCACCAGGGCCTCGTCGGTCGACCAGTACAGCTGGAACCATCGGGGGGCGTCGCCCATGGCCGCGGCCACCGCCTCCATCGGCGCGCACCCCTGGTTGGAGATCACGTACGGCACGCCGGTCGCTGCGGCGGCCCGGGCGATCTGCAGGTCGCTGTCGCGGCTGACGAGGCCGGCTGCCCCGATCGGCGCGAGCAGCAGGGGAGAGGGTGCCGGCTTCCCCAGCAGCCGGGTCGTCAGGTCGCGACGAGGGTGTCCCGGGAGCATCCGCGGCACGATCTGCCACGCGGTCGAAGGCCCTTGCGGTTCGCCCGCATCGTGGCACCCTCGCCCGGCGCCGCCGGCCACGTAGGCCCAGGCCTGCAGCGACATGGCCGCCTGGGCCCGCCGCTCCAGCTCGGCGAAGTCCGCGGGCACGCGCGGACGGCGGCCGAGCACACCTGCGCGGTAGATCGCACCCTGGCGGTCTCGGCCCCATCCACTGCTGGCAGTCGTCATGGGCCGATCTTGCCGTTTGCCGCCGCCTGCACAGTGGGCACGCCACCCAAGAAGAGGATGTCGAGACCCAGGAGACCGATCATGGCCCGCGAGGGAACCCGCGAGGAGACCAGTGCTGCCGGGCGCGAGCACGCGCCCAGCCCGGAGGACGGCCGCAAGCCGGACGCGCCCCCAGACCTGACCAAGCGGTCATGGACCTTTACGGCGAAGGCCGCCTTCGCCGAGTTCGGGCACGACCAGTGCACCGACCTCGCCGCGGCGCTGACCTACTACTCCGTACTCGCGCTCTTCCCGGGACTCCTGGCGCTGGTCTCCCTGCTCGGCATCTTCGGGCAGGGACAGTCGACGACCCAGACGATGCTGGACATCGTCCGCCAGATCGGGCAGGGGAACGCCGCCGAGCAGCTCCGCGGGCCACTCGACCAGATGACCCACACCGGCTCGGCCGGCTTCGCGCTGGTCTTCGGCCTGCTGGGCGCCCTGTGGTCCGCGTCGGGCTACGTCGGGGCCTTCGGCCGGGCGCTCAACCGGATCTACCAGATCGACGAGGGCCGGCCGGCCTGGAAGCTGCGGCCGCAGCAGCTGCTCATCACGGCCGTCAGCGTGGTCATGGCGGCCCTCGTGCTCGTCGGCCTCGTGCTCAGCGGCGCTGTCGCCCGGTCCGTCGGCGACGCCATCGGGCTCGGCAGCGGGGCCGTCACGGTCTGGAACATCGCGAAGTGGCCGGTCATCCTGCTCGTGGTGGTCGCCCTCGTCGCGATGCTCTACTACTCGACCCCCAACATCAAGCAGCCCAGGTTCCGGTGGATCAGCGTGGGGGCGAGCATCGCGATCATCACCTGGGTCATCGGGTCGGTCCTGTTCGGCCTCTACGTCTCCCAGTTCGGCCACTACAACAAGACCTACGGCTCGCTGGCGGGGGTGATCGTCTTCCTCCTGTGGCTCTGGATCACCAACCTGGCCCTGCTCTTCGGCGCCGAGGTCGACTCCGAGCTCGAGCGCGCTCGCGAGCTGCAGTCCGGGCATCGAGGCCGAGGAGGTGCTCCAGCTCCCGCCGCGGGACACCCGTGGCTCGGACAAGCGGCGCGCCAAGAGGCAGGAGCGGGTCGAGGAGGGCCGGGCGCTGCGCGAGAGCGCGGGGGAGCCGACGGATGAGGACGCGGGGAAGCCGACCGGTGAGGACGCGCAGGAGCGGACGCGCGCGACGCGCCACTGAGCGGGGTATGCCGGGTGCGTGCTGCCCGATTTGGTAGGTCACCGGGGGCTCTGGCACACTAGAGCGGTTGCTTGACGCGCGGCGATGCCCTGTCTGGAAAACATGGACGTCTCCGCCACCCCGGTGTCATCTCGAACCGCCCGTTCAGGGTGGGGCGACACACCAGGGAAGCGTAAGCCCCGGCTCTGCCGGACCAACCGACCGCCGATGAGCGTGAAAGCGCATGTCGTCGGGCCGCGAAGCGGGTGCGACACACCCGACCGCGGGGGTCGGAGGCCCGCAGAGGCGGCCAGAAGCTCACATGTTCGGCGAGAGAGAGACGTAACGGAGATGGCGGGACAGAAGATCCGCATCCGACTGAAGTCGTATGACCACGAGGTCATCGACAACTCGGCGCGCAAGATTGTCGACACGGTCACCCGTGCCGGCGCGACGGTGGTTGGCCCCGTGCCCCTGCCCACGGAGAAGAACGTCTTCGTGGTCATCCGTTCGCCGCACAAGTACAAGGACAGCCGCGAGCACTTCGAGATGCGCACCCACAAGCGCCTCATCGACATCATCGACCCGACGCCCAAGGCCGTCGACTCGCTGATGCGTCTCGACCTGCCGGCTGACGTCAACATCGAGATCAAGCTCTAAGCGGGAATGGCGATGACGACTCAACTTTCCATCAAGACCGTGAAGGGCGTGCTGGGCACCAAGCTCGGCATGACCCAGGTGTGGGACGCCGACAACCGGCTCGTCCCCGTCACCGTCATCGAGGCGGGCCCCTGCGTCGTCACGCAGGTCCGCGACGCCGACAAGGACGGCTACGCCGCTGTCCAGATCGCGTTCGGAGCCATCGACCCGCGCAAGGTGACCAAGCCGCTGACCGGGCACTTCGAGAAGGCCGGCGTGACGCCCCGCCGCCACCTCGTCGAGCTCCGCACCGGCGACGCCACGGACTACGCGCTCGGCCAGGAGATCACGGTCGAGACCTTCGAGGCGGGCCAGGACATCGACGTCACCGGCACCACCAAGGGCAAGGGCTTCGCCGGTGTCATGAAGCGTCACGGCTTCCACGGCGTGAGCTCCTCGCACGGTGCCCACAAGAACCACCGCAAGCCTGGCTCGATCGGTGGCTGCGCCACCCCGGGTCGTGTCTTCAAGGGCATGCGCATGGCCGGCCGTATGGGCGGCGTGCGTCAGACCACCCAGAACCTCACCATCCACGCCGTGGACGCCGACAAGGGCCTGCTGCTCGTCAAGGGTGCCGTTCCCGGCCCCCGTGGCGGCATCGTCCTGGTCCGCACGGCCGCGAAGGGAGCCTGATCTCCATGGCTACCAAGACTGCACAGCCTGGCAAGGTGCTCGACGTCGAGCTGCCCGTCGAGATCTTCGACGTGCAGGTCAACGTCCCGCTGATCCACCAGGTCGTCGTCGCCCAGATGGCAGCGGCCCGCCAGGGCACGCACTCCACCAAGACCCGCGGCGAGGTCCGCGGCGGTGGGCGCAAGCCCTACCGCCAGAAGGGCACCGGCCGCGCCCGCCAGGGCTCGACCCGCGCGCCGCAGTTCGCCGGTGGTGGCGTCGTCCACGGCCCGCAGCCGCGTGACTACGCCCAGCGGACCCCCAAGAAGATGAAGGCTGCCGCCCTGCGTGGCGCCCTCTCGGACCGGGCCCGCAACGACCGCATCCACGTGGTCGAGTCGCTGGTCACCGGTGACGCGCCCTCCACCAAGGACGCCCTGGCCCTGCTGGCCGGACTGACCGAGCGCCCCAACGTGCTCGTGGTCCTGGACCGCGCCGACCTCGTCTCGATGAAGTCGGTCCGCAACCTCGAGGGCGTGCACGTGCTCGCCGCCGACCAGCTCAACACCTACGACGTGCTGTGCGCCGACGATGTCGTCTTCACGCGCGCCGCGCTCGACGCCTTCGTGAGCGGGGCTCAGCCCGTGGGCGGCGCCGTCGAGATCGTCACCGAGGAGACGAAGTGAGCACTCTCGCCACCGGTAAGGACCCCCGCGACATCCTGATCGCGCCCGTCGTCTCGGAGAAGTCGTACTCGCTGCTCGACCAGGGCAAGTACACCTTCATCGTCGACCCGCGCGCCAACAAGACCGAGATCAAGATCGCCATCGAGCGCATCTTCAACGTCAAGGTCGACTCCGTGCACACTCTCAACCGCCCGGGCAAGACCCGCCGCACGCGGTTCGGCATCGGCAAGCGCAAGGACACCAAGCGTGCGATCGTCACCCTCCGCGAGGGCTCGATCGACATCTTCGGTGCCGGCGCCTGACGAGGACGCTGAAGAGACTACGGGACTTCGAAAAAGGAATTTCGAACTATGGGTATCCGCAAGTACAAGCCGACGACGCCTGGTCGTCGTGGCTCCAGCGTCGCCGACTTCGTCGAGGTCACGCGCTCCACGCCAGAGAAGTCGCTGGTTCGCCCGCTGACCAAGTCCGGTGGGCGCAACAGCAACGGCCGCATCACCACCCGCCACATCGGTGGCGGTCACAAGCGTGCCTACCGCGTCATCGACTTCCGTCGTCATGACAAGGACGGCGTGCCGGCCAAGGTCGCTCACATCGAGTACGACCCCAACCGCACCGCCCGCATCGCGCTGCTGCACTACGCCGACGGCGAGAAGCGCTACATCCTGGCCCCCAAGGGCCTCGAGCAGGGTGCCGACGATCGAGAACGGCGCCACGGCCGACATCAAGCCCGGCAACAGCCTGCCGCTGCGCAACATCCCCACCGGTACGGTCATCCACGCTGTCGAGCTCAAGCCCGGTGGCGGCGCGAAGATCGCCCGCTCGGCCGGTGTCCGCGTGCAGCTCGTCGCCAAGGACGGCCCCTACGCCCAGCTGCGTATGCCGTCCGGTGAGATCCGCAACGTCGACCTGCGCTGCCGCGCGACGGTCGGCGAGGTGGGCAACGCCGAGCAGTCCAACATCAACTGGGGCAAGGCCGGCCGCATGCGCTGGAAGGGCAAGCGCCCGACCGTCCGTGGTGTCGCCATGAACCCGGTCGACCACCCGCACGGTGGTGGCGAGGGCAAGACCTCCGGTGGTCGCCACCCGGTCAGCCCGTGGGGTCAGGCCGAGGGCCGCACCCGTCGCCCCGGCAAGCCGAGCGACAAGCTGATCGTCCGTCGCCGTCGTACTGGCAAGAAGCGCTGATAGGAGCCTGGAAACATGCCTCGCAGTCTGAAGAAGGGCCCCTTCATCGACGACCACCTCCAGAAGAAGGTGGACGCCCAGAACGAAGCGGGTTCCAAGAACGTCATCAAGACCTGGTCGCGTCGTTCGGTCATCAGCCCGGACATGCTCGGTCACACCCTTGCCGTGCACGACGGCCGCAAGCACGTCCCGGTGTTCGTCACCGAGTCGATGGTCGGCCACAAGCTCGGTGAGTTCGCGCCGACCCGCACCTTCAAGGGTCACGTGAAGGACGACAAGAAGGGGCGTCGTCGCTGATGGCCGCCTCCACCGAGAACAAGGACAACGTGATGGAAGCCAAGGCGAGCGCGCGGCACGTCCGCGTCACGCCCCAGAAGGCGCGCCGCATCGTGGACCTCATCCGCGGCAAGCAGGCCGTCGAGGCCGTGTCGGTGCTGCAGTTCGCACCGCAGTCCGCCTCCGAGCCGATCAAGAAGGTGCTCGAGAGCGCCATCGCGAACGCCCGGGTCAAGGCCGACCGCGCGTCCGAGGCCTTCGACGAGCGCACCCTGGTCGTCAGCGCTGCCTTCGTCGACGAGGGCCCGACCATGAAGCGGTTCCGTCCGCGCGCCCAGGGCCGCGCGGCCCGCATCAACAAGCGCACCAGCCACATCACCGTGGTCGTCACGCCGAAGACCACCAAGGGAGGCACCCGCTAATGGGCCAGAAGGTCAACCCGCACGGCTTCCGCCTCGGCATCACCACCGAGCACAAGAGCCGCTGGTTCGCTGACTCCACCAAGGAGGGCCAGCGCTACCGCGACTACGTCAAGGAAGACGTCGCGATCCGCAAGCTCATGTCCGAGGGCATGGAGCGGGCCGGCATCTCCCGCGTCGAGATCGAGCGCACCCGTGACCGCGTCCGCGTGGACATCCACACCGCCCGCCCGGGCATCGTCATCGGTCGCCGTGGCGCCGAGGCCGACCGCATCCGCGGCGAGCTCGAGAAGCTCACGGGCAAGCAGGTCCAGCTGAACATCCTCGAGGTCAAGAACCCCGAGGTCGACAGCCAGCTGGTCGCCCAGGGCATCGCCGAGCAGCTCTCTGCTCGTGTCTCGTTCCGTCGTGCGATGCGCAAGGGCATGCAGTCCGCCACCCGCGCCGGCGCCAAGGGCATCCGCGTCCAGGTCTCCGGCCGTCTCGGCGGCGCCGAGATGTCCCGCACCGAGTTCTACCGCGAGGGTCGCGTCCCGCTGCACACCCTGCGTGCGCAGATCGACTACGGCTTCTACGAGGCCCGCACGACCTTCGGCCGCATCGGCGTGAAGGTCTGGATCTACAAGGGCGACGTCACGGCCCGCGAGCTGGCGCAGCAGCAGGCTGCCGCGCCGCGCCCGAGCCGTGGCCCGCGTCGTGACGGCGCCGACCGTCCCGCCCGCGCCCGTCGCGAGCGTCCCGAGGCGCACCGAGTCCACCGCTGCCGAGCAGGCCCCGGCCACCGAGGCTCCTGCCGCCAGCGTTCCGACCAGCTCAGAGGGAGAGTCCTGAGCATGTTGATTCCCCGTCGAGTCAAGCACCGCAAGCAGCACCACCCGGGTCGTTCCGGGCGCTGCCAAGGGCGGCACCAAGATCGCGTTCGGCGACTTCGGCATCCAGGCTCTCGAGCCGGCCTACGTCACCAACCGTCAGATCGAGTCCGCTCGTATCGCGATGACGCGTTACATGAAGCGTGGCGGAAAGGTGTGGATCAACATCTACCCCGACCGTCCGCTGACCAAGAAGCCCGCCGAGACCCGCATGGGTTCCGGTAAGGGTTCCCCCGAGTGGTGGATCGCCAACGTCAAGCCGGGCCGGGTGATGTTCGAGGTCTCGGGCGTCTCCGAAGAGGTCGCCCGCGAGGCCATGCGTCTGGCAATGCACAAGCTCCCGATGAAGTGCCGCTTCGTTCGGCGTGAGGGTGGTGACATCTGATGGCAGTCGGTTCGAAGGACCTGACGTCGGAGAACCTGCGTGGTCTCGACGAGGAGCGCCTCGTCGACGAGCTCCGCAAGGCCAAGGAGGAGCTGTTCAACCTCCGGTTCCAGTCGGCCACCGGCCAGCTGGACAACCACGGCCGGCTGCGCGCGGTCCGCAAGGACATCGCCCGCATCTACACCGAGCTGCGCGAGCGTGAGCTCGGCATCGGGCAGAGCCCCAGTGGCACCGAGAGCACGGAGAAGTCGGCATGAGCAAGCACGTGAAGGATGAGGCCGTGACCGACGGCTCGCGCGCAACGACCGCAAGACCCGCCAGGGCTACGTCGTCAGCGACAAGATGGACAAGACCGTCGTGGTCGAGGTCGAGGACCGCGTCAAGCACGCGCTCTACGGCAAGGTCATCCGTCGCTCCAGCAAGGTCAAGGCCCACGACGACCAGAACGCCGCCGGTATCGGCGACCGCGTCCTGATCATGGAGACCCGCCCGCTGTCGGCCAGCAAGCGCTGGCGCGTGGTCGAGATCCTCGAGAAGGCCAAGTAAGCCTCTGCCCGTTCAAGGCAATCCAGTCAGTTCGGCCAGGCTCGCCCGCACGGGTGAGAACCAGCACGACGAGTAGGAGTTAGACAGTGATCCAGCAGGAGTCGCGACTGCGCGTCGCCGACAACACCGGTGCCAAGGAGATCCTTTGCATCCGTGTTCTCGGTGGCTCGGGTCGTCGTTACGCCGGCATCGGTGACGTCATCGTCGCCGCAGTCAAGGACGCCATCCCCGGCGGCAACGTCAAGAAGGGCGATGTCGTCAAGGCGGTCATCGTGCGCACCACCAAGGAGCGCCGTCGTCCCGACGGCAGCTACATCAAGTTCGACGAGAACGCCGCCGTCATCCTCAAGGGCGACGGCGACCCTCGTGGAACCCGTATCTTCGGCCCGGTGGGCCGTGAGCTGCGCGAGAAGAAGTTCATGAAGATCATTTCGCTCGCGCCGGAGGTGCTCTGAGTCATGGCCGCGAAGAAGATGAAGATCAAGAAGGGCGACCTCGTCCAGGTCCTCACCGGCAAGGACAAGGCCAAGCAGGGCAAGGTCATCGCCGTCTACACCGAGACCGAGCGCGTGCTCGTCGAGGGTGTCAACCGGGTGACCCGCCACACCAAGGCCGGCCAGACCGCTCGCGGCAGCCGCACCGGTGGCCTGGTCGTCCAGGAGGCCGCGATCCACGTGAGCAACGTGGCGATCGTCGACCCCTCCGAGAAGAAGCCGACCCGGGTCAAGACCCGCGTCGAGACCGTCGAGCGCAACGGCCGCGAGAAGGCCACCCGCACCCGCGTCGCGGTGCGCTCGGGCAAGGATCTGTGAGAGAGAGATGACCGAAACCACCACCGTTACCTCGGCACCCCGCCTCAAGGCGCGCTATGCCGCCGAGATCAAGGGCCAGCTGCAGGAGCAGTTCGGCTACGCGAACGTCATGCAGGTGCCTGGCGTCGTCAAGGTCGTCGTCAACATGGGTGTCGGTGACGCCGCCAAGGACGCCAAGCTCATCGAGGGCGCCGTCCGCGACCTGTCGGCCATCACCGGCCAGAAGCCGCATCGTCACCAAGGCCCGCAAGTCCATCGCGCAGTTCAAGCTGCGCGAGGGTATGCCGATCGGTGCGCACACCACGCTGCGCGGCGACCGCATGTGGGAGTTCCTCGACCGTCTCGTGTCGGTGGCGCTGCCCCGTATCCGTGACTTCCGCGGTCTGTCGCCCAAGCAGTTCGACGGCAAGGGCAACTACACCTTCGGTCTCAACGAGCAGTCGATGTTCCACGAGATCGACCAGGACCGCATCGACCGCGTGCGTGGCATGGACATCACCGTGGTGACCACCGCCACCAACGACGACGAGGGCCGTGCACTGCTCAAGGCGCTCGGCTTCCCCTTCAAGGAGAACTGACATGGCGAAGACCGCCCTGGTCAACAAGGCCAACAAGAAGCCGAAGTTCGCGGTTCGCGCCTACACGCGCTGCCAGCGCTGCGGCCGTCCGCACTCGGTGTACCGCAAGTTCGGCCTGTGCCGCATCTGCGTGCGCGAGATGGCTCACCGGGGCGAGCTGCCCGGCGTGACCAAGAGCTCCTGGTAAGTCCATCAACCCACCCATTGATTCTTTTCTACATCGCAGGTCGCCCCGCATGAGCGGGAACGAAACCACGGTGAGAGAGGGCGGAGAAGCCCATGACCATGACTGACCCGATTGCGGACATGCTGACCCGCGTCCGGAACGCCAACTCGGCGCACCACGACGCAGTCTCCATGCCGTTTTCCAAGCTGAAGTCCCACATCGCCGAGATCCTCCAGGCCGAGGGCTACATCGCCGGCTGGACCGTCGAGGACGCCGAGGTCGGCAAGACGCTGACCGTCGAGCTCAAGTACGGCCCCAACCGCGAGCGGTCGATCGCCGGTGTGCGCCGGGTGTCCAAGCCCGGTCTGCGCGTCTACGCCAAGTCGACCAACCTGCCCAAGGTGCTCGGCGGGCTCGGCGTGGCCATCATTTCCACCTCGTCTGGTCTCCTCACGGACCGCCAGGCCGCGACCAAGGGTGTGGGTGGGGAAGTCCTCGCCTACGTCTGGTAAGGGGTCACGACATGTCGCGTATCGGACGACTTCCGGTCGCCATCCCCAGCGGTGTCGACATCACCATCGACGGCCAGGCCGTCACGGTGAAGGGTCCCAAGGGCGAGCTCAGCCACGTGGTGGCCGAGCCCATCACCGTCGCCAAGGGCGATGAGGGCAGCCTCGAGGTCAAGCGCCCCAACGACGAGCGCCAGTCCCGTGCCCTGCACGGCCTGACCCGCTCGCTCATCAACAACATGGTCCTCGGTGTCACCGAGGGCTACGAGAAGAAGATGGAGATCCACGGCACGGGTTACCGCGTGGCCAACAAGGACGGGAACCTCGAGTTCGCGCTCGGCTACAGCCACCCGATCACCGTGCAGGCCCCCGAGGGCATCTCCTTCGCTGTCGAGAACCCCACCCGCTTCGCGGTCCAGGGCATCGACAAGCAGCTGGTCGGCGAGGTCGCCGCGAACATCCGCAAGCTGCGCAAGCCCGACCCGTACAAGGGCAAGGGCGTTCGCTACGCGGGCGAGCAGATCCGTCGCAAGGTCGGAAAGGCTGGTAAGTAAGCCATGGCAATGATCGTCAAGCGCGCCAAGGGGAAGTCCGCTGCTCGCGGACGTCGCCACCTGCGCCTGCGCAAGAAGGTCGCCGGCACCACCGCGCGTCCCCGTCTGGTGGTGTCGCGCTCGAGCCGTCACGTCTTCGTGCAGATCGTGGACGACACGGTCGGCAAGACCGTCGCGTCGGCCTCGACCATGGAGGCGGACCTGCGCTCCTTCGAGGGTGACAAGACCGCCAAGGCCCGCAAGGTCGGCGAGCTGCTCGCCGAGCGTGCCAAGAGCGCCGGTGTCGAGGCTGTCGTCTTCGACCGTGGCGGCAACAAGTACCACGGTCGCATCGCCGCCATCGCCGAGGGCGCCCGCGAGGGTGGGCTGTCCCTGTGATGACCGCTGCTACCAACAACGCAACCGTTGAGATGAGGAACATCTGATGCCCGGACCCCAGCGTCGAGGCACTGGTGCTGCTGGCGGCGACGCCCGTTCCGGCGGCGACCGCAATGACCGCCGAGGCGGCCGCGACAACCGTCGTGACGGTGGCCGCGACCAGGCCGAGAAGAGCGCCTACGTCGAGCGCGTCGTGACCATCAACCGCGTCGCCAAGGTCGTCAAGGGTGGCCGCCGCTTCAGCTTCACCGCACTCGTGGTGGTGGGCGACGGCGACGGCACCGTGGGTGTCGGCTACGGCAAGGCCAAGGAGGTCCCCGCGGCCATCGCCAAGGGTGTCGAGGAGGCCAAGAAGCAGTTCTTCAAGGTCCCGCGCATCCAGGGCACCATCCCGCACCCCGTCCAGGGTGAGGCCGCCGCAGGCGTCGTCATGCTCCGCCCCGCTGCTCCCGGTACCGGTGTCATCGCCGGTGGTCCGGTGCGTGCGGTGCTCGAGTGCGCCGGCATCCACGACGTCCTGTCCAAGTCGCTCGGCTCGGACAACGCGATCAACATCGTCCACGCGGCGGTCGCGGCCCTCAAGGGCCTCGAGCGTCCCGAGGCCGTTGCCGCTCGTCGTGGTCTGCCGGTCGACCAGGTCGCCCCGGCCGCCATGCTGCGCGCCCAGGCTGCCGGTCGCGAGGCCGCCCGCACGGCCGCGAAGGCTGGTGCGTGATGGCTCGTCTCAAGGTGACCCAGACCCGTTCCGAGATCGGCGGCAAGCAGAACCAGCGTGACACGCTGCGCAGCCTCGGTCTGAAGCGCATTGGCGACGTCGTCGTCAAGGAGGACCGTCCCGAGATCCGCGGGATGGTCAAGACGGTGACCCACCTGGTCGCTGTCGAGGAGGTTGACTGACCATGGCTGAGAACACTGCCAAGAAGGCCCCCAAGGCCGCCGCTGGCGAGGGCACGGCCCTCAAGCTGCACCACCTGCGTCCGGCCCCCGGCGCCAAGACCGCCAAGACCCGCGTGGGTCGCGGTGAGGGCTCCAAGGGCAAGACGGCCGGTCGCGGCACCAAGGGCACCAAGGCCCGCTACCAGGTTCCGGAGCGCTTCGAGGGCGGCGCCATGCCGCTGCACATGCGTCTCCCGAAGCTGCGCGGGTTCAAGAACCCCTTCAAGGTCGAGTACCAGGTCGTCAACCTCGACAAGCTGAGCGCGCTCTACCCCCAGGGTGGCGACGTGACCGTGGCCGACCTCGTGGCCAAGGGCGCGGTGCGCGACAACGCTCCGGTCAAGGTCCTCGGCACCGGCGAGATCACGGTCAAGGTCAGCGTGACCGCCGACAAGTTCTCGGCCAGCGCCAAGGAGAAGATCGAGGCCGCCGGCGGCTCGGTCGACCTCCGCCTGACCCACGCTTCACCGGTATGCCGCGGGCTCACCACTCTGGTGAGCTCGCGGCATACCCGTTTGGTCATCCCGGCCCGGCGCCGGGGTAACCTTCCTAGGATCGTCTGACCGTCGTCACCGCGTGGGCCCGTGGCCCAGCGTCACCAGGAGGACCTGTGCTCACCGCCTTCACCCGTGCGTTCAAGACGCCGGACTTGCGCAGGAAGCTGCTGTTCACCCTCGGCATCGTGATCATCTTCCGGCTGGGCAGCCACGTGCCGGTGCCCGGCGTGAGCTACAGCGCGGTGCAGAACTGCCTGAAGAACGCCGACAACACCTCCGGCGTGCTCGGCCTGGCGAACCTCTTCAGCGGCGGTGCGCTGCTCCAGCTGTCGATCTTCGCGCTGGGGATCATGCCCTACATCACGGCGAGCATCATCGTGCAGCTGCTCACCGTGGTGATCCCGCGGTTCGAGGCCCTCAAGAAGGAGGGCCAGCAGGGCCAGACGAAGATGACCCAGTACACCCGCTACCTGACCATCGGTCTGGCGGTGCTGCAGTCCTCGACGCTGGTCACCTTCGCCCAGAACCCGCAGGCGCTCTTCGGCGCCCAGTGCACGACCATCCTGCCGAACGGCTCGATCCCCACCCTCGTGATCATGGTGCTCACCATGACGGCCGGCACCGGCGTCGTCATGTGGCTGGCCGAGCTCGTCACCGACAAGGGCATCGGCAACGGCATGTCCCTGCTGATCTTCACCTCGATCGCCAGCGCCTTCCCGAGCTCGCTGTGGGCCATCGAGCAGCAGCAGGGCCGCTGGGACGTCTTCATCGGCGTGATCCTGCTCGGCTTCGTCATCATCGCGCTCGTGGTCTTCGTCGAGCAGAGCCAGCGACGCATCCCCGTCCAGTACGCCAAGCGCCAGGTGGGCCGCCAGATGTACGGCGGGACCTCCACCTACATCCCGCTCAAGGTCAACATGGCCGGCGTGATCCCCGTGATCTTCGCCTCGTCCCTGCTCGCGCTGCCCTCGCTCGTGGCACAGTTCAACACGTCCACCACGGGGCACCAGGCCGCCTGGGTGACCTGGGTGCAGCAGAACCTCGTGCGTGGCGACCACCCGATCTACATGCTCCTCTACGTCGGGCTGATCCTGTTCTTCACGTTCTTCTACGTGTCGATCACGTTCAACCCGACCGAGGTCGCCGACAACATGAAGCGGTACGGCGGCTTCATCCCAGGTATCCGCGCCGGGCGACCCACGGCCGAGTACCTCGACTACGTGCTCACCCGCATCACCGTCCCGGGGGCCATCTACCTTGGCCTCATCTCGCTGATCCCGCTCATCGCACTGGTGCTCGTCGGCGCCACCCAGAACTTCCCGTTCGGTGGCACCTCCATCCTCATCATCGTCGGTGTGGGCCTGGAGACCGTGAAGCAGATCGAGTCCCAGCTGCAGCAGCGCCATTACGAAGGGTTCCTCCGCTGATGCGTCTGATCATCCTCGGGCCGCCCGGTGCCGGTAAGGGCACGCAGGCCGCCAAGATCGCCGAGTCCTACGGCATCCCCGCCATCTCGACCGGTGACATCTTCCGCGCCAACATCAAGAACGAGACCGAGCTCGGCCGCCAGGTCAAGGACATCCTCGCCTCCGGCGGCTACGTCACCGACGAGATCACCAACGCCATCGTGCGTGACCGGCTCTTCGAGGACGACGCCGAGCGGGGCTTCCTGCTCGACGGCTACCCGCGCACGGCGGCCCAGGTCGACGCCCTCGACGCGATCCTCGCCGAGCACGACCACAAGCTCGAGGCCGTCCTCGAGCTGACCGTGGACGAGGACGCGGTGGTGCAGCGGCTGCTCAAGCGGGCCGAGACCGAGGGCCGCGACGACGACACCGAGGACGTGATCCGCGAGCGTCAGGCGATCTACCGGCGCGAGACGGCACCGCTCACCGAGATCTACGCCGCCCGGGGCCTGCTGCGCCAGGTCGACGGCATGGGCACGGTCGACGAGGTGTTCGACCACGTGGCCAGTGCTCTCGAAGGAGTTGCTCGCACCTGATGTTCGGCCGGTCGCGTATCGAGACCAAGACCCCGGAGCAGATCCTGCGCATGCGCAAGGCTGGTCTGGTGGTCGGCCAGACCCTGCAGCTCATGGCGCAGACGGTCCGGCCCGGGATCAGCACCAAGCAGCTCGACGAGCTCGCCGAGGAGCACATCCGTGGCTGTGGGGCCGTCCCGTCCTTCCTGGGCTACCACGGGTTCACGGGCTCGCTGTGCACCTCGGTCAACGACGAGGTCGTCCACGGCATCCCGGGTCCTCGCGTCCTCAACGAGGGTGACCTGATCTCCATCGACTGTGGCGCCATCGTCGACGGCTGGCACGGCGACGCGGCGATCTCCGTGGTCGTCGGCGGCCGCTCGGCCGCCCGGCCCGAGGACCTCGAGCTGATCGACGCGACCGAGGACTCCATGTGGGCCGGGATCGCGGCGCTGGCGGTGGGGGAGTCCCTGTATGCCGTGGGCGCGGCGGTCGAGGACAGCGTCGTGACCGCGTCGGAGCGCGACGGTCGCACCTACGGCATCGTCGAGGACTACGTCGGCCACGGCATCGGCACCGAGATGCACCAGGACCCCCAGGTGCCGAACTACGCCGTGCGCGACAAGGGCCCCACGGTCCGCTCCGGCGTGACCGTGGCCATCGAGCCGATGGTGACGCTCGGCAGTGCCGAGACCAGGGTGCTCCAGGACGACTGGACCGTCGTCACCGTCGACGGGTCGCGCGCGGCGCACTGGGAGAACACCGTCGCGGTGACCGACGGCGGTCTCTGGGTGCTCACGGCGCTCGACGGCGGCCAGGAGCGGCTGGAAGCCGCCGGCGCGGCATACGCCCCCCTCGACTGCAGCGTCCCAGGCACACGGCTCGGGCGGACGGGCGGCCGCGACGCGATTTCGTGCGTGAGGGGTACCTGACGTAGACTCGTCTGTCGGCATGCGTGTGGACTCACCCGCGTGCTGGTTCTACGTGTGCCCCGTCTGCCCCTCCTGGGGCGGGGGTGGATTGATCAACTCAGCAGATTGTGGAGGCTATGGCCAAAAAGGACGGTGTCATCGAGATCGAGGGCACGATCGTCGAGGCTCTCCCGAACGCAATGTTCCGGGTCGAGCTGAGCAACGGTCACAAGGTTCTCGCTCACATCTCGGGCAAGATGCGTCAGCACTACATCCGGATCCTCCCCGAGGACCGCGTGGTGGTGGAGCTCAGCCCGTACGACCTGACCCGTGGCCGGATCGTCTTCCGCTACCGCTGACGTAGATGCAAGACCCGCCGACCATCAGGTCAGCGGTCCAGATCGAGGCGAAGCAGAGGCTATGAAGGTTCAGCCGAGCGTCAAGAAGATCTGCGACAAGTGCAAGGTGATCCGCCGTCACGGCCGGGTCATGGTGATCTGCGAGAACCTGCGCCACAAGCAGCGTCAGGGCTGAGCACCACCCGGGCCCCGTGCCCGGAGCATGAGTCGCATCTCTTCGAGAAGCGCAGACAAGTGAATGACCGCAGTACCCGGCCCCTGTGCGCGGCGTCGTCGATACGACGACTTCACGCCGACCAGGATGTCACCCCCGGCCCGGAGGCCGAGGACCGGTGCCCCGAAGAAAGCTTCGGGAACCAGCCCGGAACGGTACTGCTCCAGACCTCCGGTGAAACAAAGGAAACACACAAGATGGCACGTCTTGTCGGTGTGGACCTGCCGCGCGAGAAGCGCGTCGAGGTCGCTCTCACCTACATTTTCGGAGTGGGTCGCACCCGCTCCCAGCAGGCGCTGGCCGCCACGGGCGTGAGCCCGGACACCCGCGTCCGCGACCTCACGGACGAGGACCTGGTCAAGCTCCGCGACTTCCTCGAGGCGAACGTCAAGCACGAGGGTGACCTCCGTCGCGAGATCGCCGCTGACATCCGCCGCAAGGTCGAGATCGGCTCCTACGAGGGCCTTCGTCACCGTCGCGGTCTCCCGGTGCGCGGGCAGCGCACGAAGACCAACGCGCGCACCCGCAAGGGCCCCAAGCGCACCGTCGCCGGCAAGAAGAAGGTTGGTAAGTAATGCCCCCCAAGAGCCGTACGGCTGCCGGCGCCAAGAAGGTGCGCCGCAAGGAGAAGAAGAACGTCGCCCACGGGCACGCTCACATCAAGAGCACGTTCAACAACACCATCATCTCCATCACGGACCCCACTGGCGCCGTCATCTCCTGGGCCTCCGCCGGCCAGGTGGGCTTCAAGGGTTCGCGCAAGTCCACCCCGTTCGCCGCGCAGATGGCCGCCGAGGCTGCCGCCCGCCGGGCGATGGAGCACGGCATGCGCAAGGTCGACGTCTTCGTCAAGGGCCCGGGTTCCGGTCGTGAGACCGCCATCCGCTCCCTGACCGCCACCGGCCTCGAGGTCGGCGCGATCAGCGACGTCACCCCCTCGCCGCACAACGGTGTCCGTCCGCCCAAGCGCCGCCGCGTCTGAGAACTGGGAGATAGAGAAAACTCATGGCTCGTTACACCGGCCCCATCACCAAGAAGTCGCGTCGCCTCAAGGTCGACCTCGTCGGCGGCGACAAGAACTTCGAGCTCCGCCCGTTCCCGCCCGGCCAGCACGGCCGTCGCCGGATGCAGGAGAAGGAGTACCTCACCCAGCTGCAGGAGAAGCAGAAGGCCCGCTTCACCTACGGCGTCATGGAGAAGCAGTTCCGCGGTTACTACGAGGAGGCCTCGCGCCGCTCGGGCAAGACCGGCGAGACCCTGCTCCAGATCCTCGAGTCGCGCCTCGACAACGTGGTCTACCGCGCCGGCCTGGCCCGCACCCGTCGTGCGGCTCGCCAGCTGGTGACGCACGGCCACTTCGAGGTCAACGGCCGCCGCGTGGACGTCCCGTCCTACCGCGTCGAGCAGTACGACATCATCACGGTCCGCAAGCAGTCCGTGGAGACGTTCCCCTTCGAGCTGGCTCGCCAGACCTTCGGTGAGCGCCCCACCCCGGCCTGGATGCAGGTCGTCCCGGGCTCGCTGCAGATCATGATCCACCAGCTGCCCGTGCGTGAGCAGATCGACACGATCCTCACCGAGCAGCTGATCGTGGAGCTCTACTCGAAGAACTGACAACGCCTCCGGTATGCCGCGGGCGCGCCTCGTGCGCGCGGCATACCGGAGCGTTGTGGTCCCGCCGCGGACAGAGGTGGCAGTGGACCTGACCGGTCGGCCGGTCGACATCATCGGCGTCATATAGCGGTCGCCGACGAGAAAGGACACACCCGTGCTCATTGCACAGCGCCCCTCACTGAGCGAAGAGGTCGTTGCGGAGAACCGCAGCCGCTTCGCCATCGAGCCCCTCGAGCCTGGCTTCGGCTACACGCTCGGCAACTCCCTGCGCCGCACGCTGCTCTCCAGCATCCCCGGCGCCTCGGTCACCAGCATCCGCATCGACGGCGTGCTGCACGAGTTCTCCACGATCCCCGGGGTCAAGGAGGATGTCACCGAGATCATCCTCAACATCAAGGGCCTGGTCGTCTCCTCCGAGCACGACGAGCCGGTCGTCATGTACCTGCGCAAGCAGGGTGCGGGCCCCGTCACCGCCGCGGACATCGCGCCGCCGGCCGGCGTCGAGGTGCACAACCCCGACCTGCACATCGCCACGCTCAACGGCAAGGGCAAGGTCGAGATGGAGCTGACCGTCGAGCGCGGTCGCGGCTACGTCTCGGCCAACCAGAACAAGTCCGGCGACCAGGAGATCGGCCGCATCCCGGTCGACTCCATCTACTCGCCGGTGCTGGCCGTGACCTACAAGGTCGAGGCGACCCGCGTCGAGCAGCGCACCGACTTCGACAAGCTCATCGTCGACGTCGAGACCAAGAACTCCATGGCTCCCCGTGACGCGATGGCCTCGGCCGGCAAGACCCTGGTCGAGCTGTTCGGCCTGGCGCGCGAGCTCAACGTCGAGGCCGAGGGCATCGACATGGGCCCGTCGCCGACGGACGCCGCCCTGGCCGCCGACCTGGCGCTGCCGATCGAGGACCTCGACCTCACCGTGCGGTCCTACAACTGCCTCAAGCGCGAGGGCATCCACACCGTGGGTGAGCTCGTGGGTCGCAGCGAGGCCGACCTGCTCGACATCCGCAACTTCGGTGCGAAGTCGATCGACGAGGTCAAGGCCAAGCTCGTCGGCATGGGTCTGCAGCTCAAGGACAGCCCGCCCGGGTTCGACCCGAGTGCGATCGCCGACAACTACGGCGACTACGACGACGAGTTCGCCGACTCCGCCGACCTCGCCGACTCTGCCGACGACGGCCGCTCGCTGGCCGAGGACGAGCAGCTCTGACCAACCGCCGCTGACCGGGACGGCCCACCGGCCCGGTTGCACACCAAGGAGATTCATCAATGCCCACCCCCACGAAGGGTCCCCGTCTCGGCGGCGGTCCGGCTCACGAGCGGCTGATCCTGGCCAACCTGGCCACCTCGCTGTTCGAGCACGACTCGATCACCACCACCGAGGCCAAGGCCAAGCGCCTGCGCCCGCTGGCCGAGCGTCTGGTGACGTTCGCCAAGCGCGGTGACCTGCACGCCCGTCGCCGGGTGCTGTCGGTCGTCCAGGACAAGGGCGTCGTGCACCGTCTCTTCACCGAGATCGCGCCCGACATGGCCGAGCGTCCCGGCGGCTACACCCGCATCACCAAGATCGGGGCCCGCAAGGGCGACAACGCCCCCATGGCCGTGATCGAGCTCGTCCGCGAGCCGATCGCCAAGAAGGCCACCGTCAAGGAGGCCGAGGCGGCCACCAAGCGCGCGGCCAAGCAGGCCGAGGCCAAGGACGCCGCTGCCGAGACCAAGGCCGCCGAGGACGAGGCCAAGGTCGAGGAGGCTGCCGAGGTCGAGACCACCGAGACCGAGCCGCAGACCGCCGTCGAGCTCCCGGCCGGTGCGGTCGCGGCGAACGAGGACGGCTCCTCGCCCGACGAGGCCTACACGATCAAGGGCAACGCGGACTCCGGCAAGTACCACGAGCCCGACGGCCAGTGGTTCGAGCAGACGATCGCCGAGTTCTGGTTCAAGTCGGCCGAGGACGCCGAGGCCGCGGGCTTCACCAAGGCCGGCGGCTGACGCTCCCGGCATACCGCCACAGGGCCGCTCACCCCACCGGGGTGGGCGGCCCTTCGCCTGTCCTGCGTCGCGCTGACGCTGAGCGCGTGGATGGCCGAGCTGGCCCGCAGGAGCACCGAGACGCCGCGAGCCGCTGCGGATCCGTCTCGACTTCGGCTACGACGGCACCGAGTTCTCCGGCTGGGCGGCCCAACCGGGCCTGCGCACCGTCGAGGGCGAGCTGTCGGCTGCGCTGACGACGATGCTGCGCGCGCCGGAGCCGGTGCGGCTGACCGTGGCGGGGCGCACCGACGCGGGCGTGCACGCTCGGGGCCAGGTCGCGCACGTCGACCCGGACCCGACCGCCTGGGCGGCGTTGCCCGGCCGATCCGAACGCGCGCCGCACGAAGCGGCCGCCTCTCGGCTGCGAGGCATCCTGCCGCCCGACATCGCAGTGCGCTCGGTCAGCGTCGCCCCTGCCGGGTTCGACGCCCGCTTCTCCGCGCTGCGCCGGCGCTACCTCTACCGCCTGTGCGACGAGCCCGCGTCGGCCGACCCGCTGCGGCGCCGGGACACGGTGCTGGCCAAGCGACCGCTCGACGTCGACGCCATGCACGCGGCCGCTCAGCAGCTCGTGGGGCTGAACGACTTCGCGGCCTTCTGCAAGCGCCGTGAGGGCGCGACGACCGTCCGGACCCTGCTCGACTACTCGTGGCGCCGCGCGGCCCGACGGCGTCCTGGAGGCGACCGTGGTGGCCGACGCCTTCTGCCACTCCATGGTCCGCTCGCTCGTGGGCGCCGTCGTGCCCGTCGGGGAGCATCGGCGCGACCCGGAGTGGCCCGCCGCAGGTGCTGCGCGGCGGGCGTGCGCGACGCCGCGGTGACGGTGATGCCGCCGCACGGCCTGTCGCTCGAGGAGGTCGTCTACCCGCCGGACGCCGAGCTCGCGGCCCGGGCCCACGAGGCCCGCGCCGTCCGCACGCTCGAGGGCTGAGCGGGCCTCAGGGAGCCATCGCGGCATAGCCTGCCGCGTCGTGGATGGCCAGCCCCGCGTATGCCGTGGAGCCGGCATACGCGCTGGTCACCTGGGACAGCTGGGTCTCCATCGCCGTGCGGGTGAAGCCGTAGAACGTCTGCTTGGTCTCGCTGGGGTCGGTACCGAGGTAGTCGGTCTCCACGCCGATCCGCACCGGCCGGCCGAGCTGCTGGCCCGCCTGGACGGCGTGGGCGCTCAGCGCGATGGAGCCATCGGTCCCCGCGGCGGTGTTGCGGTAGGCCATGACGGTCACGCCGCTGGTCCGGCGGATGATCTCGGCGTCGAGGGTCGACCCGTTGACCTGGACCTGGTCGAGCCAGAACGGGATGTCCGCCTCCAGCGGGCTGGTGCCCGCGGCCGTCCGGAGCGTGTCGAGCGTGGCGAGCCACTGCTTCACCACGGTGGACTGCGAGGTCGTCCAGGCGGAGAGGGTGTACGGCTCGATGTCGACGTGGACGCCGGTGAACAGCCCGGTGGCCAGCGCCGGCCGCAGCCAGTTGTTGACGACCCAGGTCTGGTTGGTGACCCAGGTGGGGTCGCCTCCGAGGGCGTCCACCCGGATGCCGGCCGCAGCGGCGCGCTGGGACAGGTCGCGCAGCTGCGCCAGCTGGGAGGAGGTGTCGACGTGCGGGGGCACCGCGGCATACAGCTGACCGATGCCCTGGGCGACCGCCAGGCTGACGACCGCCTGCGGGTCGGAGGTGTCCCAGACCCACATCGCCCGCTGGGCGGACGGCGTCGGCGCCACGTCGGCGGCGCGCGCGGAGGTCGACTCCGTGGCACCGATGGTGGCGACGATGGCGCCCACGAGCGCGACGATCGTCAGCACGTGGCGCAGCGGGCAGGGTGAACCTGGACAAAACGGTCCTCTCAGGGTGTCCACCCAGTGTCCCGTGCCCGAGAGAGTGCTCCCCGCAAACTTGGTGAAGCCTTTACCGTCCGGTCGGCCGTTCGGGGGAGGCGACGCGCGCCGCGATAACCAGATGACGCGGTGGGGGCGGATGCCCCACTCTTGACCCTCGTGGGGCATCTCGACGTGAACGCGGTGAGCTTCATGCTGCCCGACGGCAGGCCCCTGCTCGCCGAGGTGTCGCTGCGCGTCGGTGAGGGGGCCAAGGTCGCGCTGGTGGGGCAGAACGGCGCGGGCAAGACCACCCTGGGGCGGATCATCGCCGGTGACCTCGCGGCGCACGACGGGGCGGTGACCCGCTCGGGCGGCCTCGGGGTGATGCGCCAGTTCGTCGGCCAGGTGCGCGACGCCTCGACGGTCCGCGACCTGCTGCTGTCGGTGGCGCCCGAACCGGTGCGCCGGGCCGCGGCCGAGATCGACCGCACCGAGCTGCTCATGATGGAGCGGGACTCCGAGGCGGACCAGCTGGCCTACGCCCAGGCCCTCGTGAGCTGGGGCGACGTGGGCGGCTACGACCAGGAGACGGCCTGGGACGTCGTGCACGGTGGCGGCGCTGGGTCAGCCCTTCGAGCGGGCCCAGTGGCGTGCCGTCTCCACGCTGTCCGGCGGCGAGCAGAAGCGTCTGGTCCTCGAGTCCCTGCTGCGCAGTCCCAACGAGGTGCTCCTGCTCGACGAGCCCGACAACTACCTCGACGTGCCGGCGCAACGATGGCTCGAGGACCAGCTCATCGCCTCACCCAAGACCGTCCTGTTCGTCAGCCACGACCGTGAGCTCCTCGACCGGGTCGCCACCCGTATCGCGACGCTCGAGCCCGGTGCCGCCGGGTCCTCGCTGTGGGTGCATCCCGGGCGGTTCTCGACCTACCACCAGGCGCGCGAGGACCGGAACTCCAAGCTCGAGGAGCTCCGCCGCCGGTGGGACGAGGAGCATGCGAAGCTCAAGGCGCTGGTGGTCATGTACCGGCAGAAGGCGGCCTACAACTCCGACATGGCGGCCCGCCTCCAGGCGGCCGAGACGCGGCTGCGGCGCTTCGAGGAGGCCGGGCCGCCCGAGGTCGTCCCGGCGAGACAGCACGTGCGGATGCGCCTGCAGGGTGGCCGGACGGCCAAGCGCGCGGTCATCGCCGAGGGGCTGGAGCTCACCGGCCTGATGCGGCCCTTCGACCTCGAGGTCTGGTTCGGCGAGCGCGTGGCGGTGCTGGGGAGCAACGGCTCGGGCAAGTCGCACTTCCTGCGGCTCGTGGCCGCGGGCGGCACCGATCCCGATACCGAGCACCAGCCGGTGGGCGACGTGCAGCCGGCCCCGGTGGCGCACACGGGCCGCCTCAGGCTCGGTTCGCGGGTGCGGCCAGGGTGGTTCGCCCAGACGCACGACCATCCAGCTCTCGTCGGGCGAACCCTGCTGGAGATCCTGCATCGCGGCGACGAGCACCGGGCCGGGCGCCCCCGCGAGGAGGCGGCCAAGGTGCTGGACCGCTACGGCCTGGCCAAGGCGGGGGAGCAGACCTTCGACTCGCTGTCGGGTGGCCAGCAGGCGCGCTTCCAGATCCTGCTGCTGGAGCTGTCCGGTGCCACCTGCCTGCTGCTCGACGAACCCACCGACAACCTCGACCTGCACTCGGCGGAGGCGCTCGAGGAGGGGCTGGCGGCCTTCGAGGGGACGGTGCTGGCGGTGACCCACGACCGGTGGTTCGCCCGGGGCTTCGACCGCTACCTGGTCTTCGGGTCGGACGGCACGGTCTACGAGTCGGGCGAACCGGTGTGGGACGAGGGGCGCGTGCAGCGCGCTCGCTGACCCCGGCCGGCTGAGTCGGCCACCTGCCCGTCGCAGCAAGCTCTGCAAGCAGACGTTGCTGCCCGCAACCTAGGCAGCAACCTGTGCTCCCGGCAGCAAGCTCTGCAAGCAGAGGTTGCTGCCGGAGGCGCGGGCGGGGCGGGCGTCAGGAGGCGAGGGCCACCCCGGAGCCCTCCAGGTGCACCCGGAAGCCGGCCGGCCCCACGGTCACCCGCGTCAGGCGCATCCCGGCAGGCAGACCCTGCACCGTCTGCCGGATCGTGACCAGGTTCCGGGCCGCGGCCGACAGCAGGGTGTTCAGCGAGCTCGGACCGCCGAGGTCGACCGTCTGGGGCTCGATGACCAGCTGGCCGCCCTGGGCCGAGACCGCGCCGGTCGCCTGGAGCAGCGACCGTGCGGCCCAGGATCTGCCGTCGGCCGGCGGACGCCCGCGAGACCGCCGCCGGCGGCATACAGCTGCACGCCACCGCCGACCTGACGGGCGGCGGTCGCGAACGGCAGCGTGGCGTCGAGGGCCAGGGCGCCCACCCGCAGCCCGTGAGAGGTCATCCGCACGTCGCTCGCGGTGGCGTGGACGTCCTGGAACCCACCCTCGGTCGTGACCACGGCGCTGCTGTCGAGCACCGCCGTGCGCAGCCAGGTCTCGCCCTTGCGCAGGTCGGACGGCGGCGTGAGCGAGGCGGTGCGCGGACGGCGCCGGTGGGGCCGCGCTGCCGCTGGGGTGGCTGACCGCCACGAGGAGTGCGCCGGCGCCGACGACCACGATGAGGAGCCCGACGACGACGCCGAGGAGGAAGGTGCGCATGGGCCCAGTCTGCCGTCGGTATGCCGGTCAGACGCTGAGAGACGCCTCGTCGGCCAGCGCGGCCCGGCGTTCGTGCCGCCGCGCCGGCAGGTAGCAGAACGCGCCCAGGAGGCTGACCGCCCCGGCCGTCACCATCGCCGTCTGCGTGGAGGTGTGGTCGGCGAGCAGCCCCAGCAGGGGCGCGACCGCGCTGTAGGTGGCGAACATCATCATGGAGTTCATCGACAGCACGGTCGAGCGGTTGCGTGCCTGCGCCTCGCGGTGGAGCAGGGCTCCGTGCATCGGACCCCCGGTGCCGTGCAGGCCATAGGTGAACAGGTATGCCGCGACGAGCGCGACCGGACCGGCGACCAGTCCCATGACGACTGCCCCGAGCCCGTTGAGGACGCGGGCGAGGATGGCCGTGCGGGTGACGCCGATGCGTCGCGAGCGTCAGCGACGGCCAGGGCCGACCCGAGCGCGAACACGGCCCACCCCGCGGACCCGATCGGGCCGACCAGGGCGCCGGCACGCTCCTCGCCGCCGACGAGCTGGGCCAGCCGGATCGGCTGGAACGTCTCGAACACCACCATCGCGATGGCCCAGAACACCTCGACGAGCACGAGCCCGCGCAGGATGCGGTTCTGGCGCAGCAGGCCCAGGCCGTCGCGAACCATCACCGGCGCCTGCCGTGGCCGAGGTGAGGGCGCGACGAGCCCCGGTGGCGTCGACGCCTCGTCCGGGGCTCCTTGAGGAGGAGGAGGACGGCGCCGAGGTGCCCGAGGTTCAGGACGAAGAGCAGCAGGAACGGCAGGGTCAGCGCCGGCTGTGCGCGGTAGGGGTGCCACCACACGAGGCCACCGGAGACCAGCGCGCCCATGGCGATCGCGCCACCGACCACCATGCCCTGGGCGGCGAGCGAGCGCTCGACATCGGCGCCGGGCTCGCTGGCGTGGACGGTGTCGACGAACCACGCCTCCAGCGGTCCCGAGTCCAGCGCCCGGAAGATCCCGGTGAGGAGGGCCGCGACGGCGAACGCCCAGAACGAGTGGGCCACCAGGTAGACGAAGGCCGCACACACGTTGACCGCCGCGGCCAGGATGTAGACCGGACGCCGGCCCGAGGGCGTCGGCGAAGCCGCTCGTCGGCAGCTCCAGGGCGAAGACGACCCAGCCGGACACCGACGCCGCGGTGAGCGCCTCGGCGATCGACAGGCCACGCTCGAGAGGCAGCAGCGTGACGAGCCCGATGACCAGACCCACGGGGAACCAGCGGGTGAAGGTCAGGGTGAGGAAGACGCGTCGGGCCGCGCTGGGGGAGAGGTGCTCGGTCGTCATGACTGCGCTCGCGGCGTGCGGTCGAGGTCGAGCGGGTAGATGACGGAGTAGGCGGCCAGGCGGCGCGCGGCCGGGGTTGCCCTGGCCGACCCGGCGGTAGCGCTCGAACACCTCGTCGAGCTCGGCCTTCATGGCCTGGACCTGCTCGGGGGTCGCGATGACGAAGGTGTCGTTCATGCCGGCGGCGTCCCGCCAGGCCGTCGGCCACGCTGCTCTCCACGTCGAGCCACCGCTCGAACTGCTCGCCCAGGTGGCGGATGTAGTCGCGCACCAGCCAGTTGAGCGCCGTCTCGGCGTCCTCGTCGCCGACGAAGTCGCTGGGCTCGTACTGGTGGCTGTCGGTCGCGGCCTTCCAGAGCCGCCGCTTGCCCTCGCCCTCGCCCGTGTCGGCCACCAGGCCCGACGGACTCCAGGCGACGCAGGTGGTAGCTGGTGGCACCCGAGTTCGTGCCGAGGGTCGCCGCCAGAGCCGTCGCGGTGGCCGGACCGCCCCGGCGCAGCGTGCTGAGCAGCCGGGAGCGCAGGGGGTGGGCGAGCGTCTTCAGGGCGGTCGCGTCGAGCCGGATGCCGGTGAGCGCGTCGGGGTCGGGGAGGGTCATGTGTGCATAATACCTATGCACACTTCGTTTGCACAAGATGTCGTGCATCATGCGTGTCAACCGCGTCGTCGCAGGTCAGAGACGCGTTTGAGCGGGTCGGGCCGACGATTTGGGGTCAGCACGAGCGTGCCCGTAAACTTGATGACTGTTGTGCCGTGCGCCCTCGACAGGCGAGCACCCACGCACCCGGGCTCCTCGCCTCGGGCGCACGCGGCATACATCTGTCCAGCACCATCTGATCCGTAGTAAAGGGCCATTACCTTGCGCACTTTCACCCCCAAGCCGGCCGAGGTCACTCGGACCTGGCACGTCATCGACGCGACGGACGTCGTGCTGGGTCGCCTCGCGAGCCAGACCGCGGTCCTGTTGCGCGGCAAGCACAAGACGACCTTCGCTCCGCACGTCGACGGTGGTGACTTCGTCATCATCATCAACGCCGACAAGGTCGCCCTGACCGGCGCCAAGCTCGAGCAGAAGAAGGCGTACCGCCACTCCGGCTTCCCGGGCGGCCTCAAGAGCACCTCCTACACCGAGCTGCTCGCCAAGAGCCCCGAGAAGGCCATCGAGAAGGCCGTCCGCGGCATGCTGCCCCGCACCACCCTGGGCCGCCAGCAGCTGACCAAGCTCAAGGTCTACGCCGGCGCCGAGCACCCGCACGCTGCCCAGAAGCCCGTCCCGTTCGAGATCACCCAGGTCTCCCAGTAAGGATTTCTTGTGACTGACATCAACACTGAGACCCCGCTCGAGGGCGACGAGGTCGAGCTGACCGAGTACACCTCCGAGTCCGAGGGCCCCGTCGCCGGCGAGCCCGCCCGCCGCCCGAGCGCCTCGGCGCCCGGCGCTGCCACCGGCCGTCGCAAGCAGGCCATCGCCCGCGTGCGCATCGTCCCCGGCACCGGCGAGTGGAAGATCAACGGGCGCACGCTCGAGGAGTACTTCCCCAACAAGGTGCACCAGCAGATCGTCAACGAGCCCCTCAAGGTGCTCGAGCTCGACGGCGCCTACGACGTGCTCGTCCGCGTGCACGGTGGTGGCCCCTCCGGCCAGGCCGGCGCGGTCCGTCTCGGCATCGCCCGCTCGCTCAACGGCATCGACGAAGAGCTGAACCGTCCGGCCCTGAAGAAGGCCGGCTTCCTGACCCGCGACGCTCGCGTCCCGGAGCGCAAGAAGGCCGGTCTCAAGAAGGCCCGCAAGGCCCCGCAGTACTCCAAGCGCTGATCTGTCGCTTCATCCTCGATGGCGGCACCCGGTCACCGGGTGCCGCCATCGGCATGTCCGGCGGTAGGTTCGCTGGGATGCTCGTGTTCCACGGGTGCGCAGGTGGGCTCCGCCCGACCCGTATGCCGCGTGCGCGCCTGATACCCCCGAAAGGCTCACTCCTCATGACCCGACTGTTCGGTACCGACGGCGTCCGCGGGCTCGCGAACGTCGACATCACCGCCGAGCTGGCTCTCAAGCTCAGCGTCGCCGCCGCCCACGTGCTGGGCGACGACGCCCGGCAGGAGGGCCGCCGCCCCAAGGCCGTGGTCGGACGCGACCCCCGTGCCTCGGGCGAGTTCCTCTCGGCCGCAGTCGTCGCGGGCCTCGCGTCCGCGGGTGTCGACGTCTACCAGGCGGACGTGCTGCCGACCCCGGCCATCGCGTTCCTCACGGCCGACACCCACGCGGACTTCGGGGTGATGCTGTCCGCGTCGCACAACGCCATGCCCGACAACGGCATCAAGTTCTTCGCCGCCGGTGGCCACAAGCTGGACGACGCGATCGAGGACCAGATCGCCGCGCGGCTGGACGTGGACTGGGAGCGTCCCACCGGCCCCGACGTGGGCCGGGTCGTCAGCATGAAGGACGGGCACACCCGCTACCTGGCGCACCTGCTGGCCGTGCTGCCCAACCGCCTGGACGGTCTGAGCGTGGTCATCGACGGCGCCCACGGCGCAGCGAGCGCCGTCAGCCCCGAGGTCTTCCGGCTGGCCGGCGCGACGGTCCACGAGATCGGCACCGAGCCCGACGGCCTCAACATCAACGACGGCTACGGCTCGACCCACCTCGACCGTCTCAAGGCCGCCGTGGTCGCCAAGGGGGCCGCCCTCGGCATCGCCCACGACGGCGACGCCGACCGTTGCCTCGCTGTCGACGCCGATGGCCAGGAGGTCGACGGCGACCAGATCATGGCCATCCTCGCGGTGGCCATGAAGTCGCGTGGCGCTCTGGCCCAGGACACCCTCGTCGCCACCGTGATGAGCAACCTCGGGCTGCTGCAGGCCATGCAGCGTGAGGGCATCGCCGTGCGTCAGACCGCCGTGGGCGACCGCTACGTGCTGGAGGACATGCGCGCCTCGTCGTACTCCCTCGGTGGGGAGCAGAGCGGCCACGTGATCTTCCTCCAGCACGGCACCACCGGCGACGGCGTCCTGACCGGGCTCATGCTGGCCGCGCGGGTCGCCGAGACGGGCCAGTCGCTGGCCGAGCTCGCCACGGTCATGCGCCGGCTGCCCCAGGTGCTCATCAACGTGCAGAACGTCGACAAGTCGCGCGTCGAGTCCGACGAGGACCTCCAGCAGGCGGTCAAGGCCGAGGAGGAGGGGCTCGCCGGGTCGGGTCGCGTCCTGCTGCGCAAGTCGGGCACCGAGCCGGTGGTGCGCGTCATGGTCGAGGCGGCCGAGCACGACCAGGCCCAAGCCGTGGCCGAGCGCCTGGTCGAGGTCGTCAAGGCGCGTCTGTCGCTCTGAGGGCCACGCGGCATACCTCAGATGGGGTCGAGCAGGCCCACCACGTGCCGCGCGATCTCGAAGGCGCTGGTCGCCGCCGGTGACGGCGCGTTCAGCAGGTGCACGACGGATCCGGACCGCTCGATGAGGAAGTCGTCGACGAGCGCCCCGTCGCGCCGCACGGCCTGGGCCCGCACGCCCGCCGGCGCGGGCACGAGCTGGTCGTCCCGGATCTCCGGGACGAGCCGGCGCAGGCTCTCGCCGAACAGGTGGCGCGACACCGAGCGCGCGACCTCGCGGGCCCCTGCGCGGTAGTGACGGCCGGCGAGCCGCCAGAACCCGGGGTAGCCCAGGGTGTCGCGCAGGTCGCCGGGGCTGACCGTGCCCCAGGTGTAGCCCTCGCGCGCGAAGGCGAGCACGGCGTTGGGGCCGGCGTGCACGTGCCCGTCGATCCCGCGGGTGAGGTGCACGCCGAGGAACGGGAAGCTCGGGTCGGGGACCGGGTAGACCAGCCCCCGCACGAGGTCGCCCGCCTCGGGGGTGAGCTCGTAGTACTCGCCGCGGAAGGGCACGATGCGGCTGGAGGGCTCGTGCCCGAGGCGCCGGGCGACCTGGTCGGCGTGCAGGCCCGCGCACGCCACCACGACGTCGGCCTCGAGGTCTCCGGCCGTGGTGTGCACGACGGTGGTCGAACCCGCCGAACCGGCCGAACCGCTGAGCCTGCGTCGGCCACCGAGCACCTCGGTGCCCAGGAGCAGGGTGGCCCCAGCGGCCTCGAGCCGGCGGACGAGCGCCGCACAGACCTGCCCGTAGTCGATGATGCCGGTCGACGCGACGTGCAGCGCCGCGATGGCGTCGACATGCGGCTCGCGCTCGCGGGCCTGCTCCCGGGAGAGCTCGACGACCTCGAGTCCGTTGGCGACGCCACGCTCACGCAGCCGGGCGAGCCCCGGCAGCTCCGACCGGTCGGTGGCGACCACGAGCTTGCCGCAGATCCGGTGAGAGATGCCCTCCTCGCGCGCGAACTCGACCATCGACCTGGCGCCCGCGCGGCACATCCGCGCCTTGGCCGAACCCGGTGCGTAGTAGAGGCCGGAGTGGATCACCCCGCTGTTGCGCCCGGTCTGGTGGGCGGCCCACGTCGGCTCCTTCTCCACCACGGTGACCGTCGAGCCGGGGCGCTCCCGCACCAGACGCTCGGCGACGGCCAGGCCGACGATGCCGCCGCCGACGACCACGGACCCCCCTGTCCTCCCCATCCGGCCAGCGTACGTCGCCTCGCCTGCGGCGCGGGGTGGAATCCTCCGGGTCCCCTGGCGGTTGTACGGCAGGTACCAACCATCGACAGCGAGGAAGTGCCATGCCCTACGAGTCCCTCACCGAGCCCCTGTATGCCGTCGCCGCGACGGCCAAGGGCGGCCGAGGCGGGCGTGTGACCAGCGAGGACGGCGTCATCGACCTCGAGCTGGGCAAGCCCGGGAGCAAGGCCAACCCCAAGGCCAACCCGGAGACGCTCTTCGCGGCCGGCTATGCCGCGTGCTTCGGCAACGCGATCCTGAGCGTCGGGCCAGTCGCTGGAGCTCGACCTGAGCGAGTCGACCGTCACCGCGCAGGTGACCCTCGGGCGCACCGAGTCGGGGGTCGGCCTCGCGGTCGCGCTCACCGCGCACCTCCCGGGAGTGGACGAGCCGACTGCCGCGAAGATCGTCGACGCGGCGCACGAGCGGTGCCCGTACTCGAAGGCCACGCGCGACAACATCGACGTCACGGTCACGGTGGGCTGACGCTCCCGCAGGAGCGGCGCCGCGCATTCGCCGGCCCGCTCGCGCACCGCCTCAGACGACGTGCTCGAGCAGGCCCGTGTCGACGTCGTAGATGAACCCGCCCACGGCGACGGTGTCGGGGATCAGGGGGTGGGACCGCACGGCGGCCACGTCCTGGTGCAGGGCGACCCGCTGGTCGGAGATGACGTGGAAGCCCTGCCACGAGGCATCCTGACCGGCGAGCTCGCTGATCTTCTCGCGCAGCTCGGGCTCGGTGTACTTGGTCATGGCGCACTTCGTGTGCGGGACGATGAGGATGCGCTGGACATTGAGCAGGTGCACCCCGAGGACCATGGCCTCCAACGCGGCGGAGGTGACGCGGCCACCGGGGTTGCGGAAGATCTTGGCGTCGCCCGGGGACAGGCCGACGAGGCGCAGCGGGTCGATGCGCGAGTCCATGCACGTCACCAGGGCCACCCCGGCGTGCGCGATGCCGTCGAACCCGCCGCCCGTGAAGTGTGACGCGTACTCCTTGTTGGCGGCGATCAGGTCGTCGAAAGCCTCTGGGGCAGTGGCGTTCTCGCTCATTGAAGTCCTGCTCTCCTCGGGATGGTCGTGGCCATCGGTGTGGTCGTGGTCGCGAAGAAGTCGTTGCCCTTGTCGTCGACGACGATGAACGCCGGGAAGTCCTCGACCTCGATCTTCCAGACGGCCTCCATGCCGAGCTCGGCGTACTCCAGCACCTCGACCGACTTGATGCAGTCCTGCGCGAGGCGTGCGGCCGGACCGCCGATCGAGCCGAGGTAGAAGCCGCCGTGGCTCTCGCAGGCCGTGGTGACCTGCTTGGAGCGGTTGCCCTTGGCCAGCATGACCATCGAGCCGCCGGCAGCCTGGAACTGCTCGACGTAGGAGTCCATCCGGCCCGCCGTCGTGGGGCCGAACGACCCGCTCGCGTAGCCCTCGGGCGTCTTGGCCGGCCCGGCGTAGTAGACCGCGTGGTCCTTGAGGTACTGCGGCATACCGTCGCCGGCGTCGAGGCGCTCCTTGATCTTGGCGTGGGCGATGTCGCGCGCCACGACCAGCGGCCCACTGAGCGAAAGGCGTGTCTTCACAGGGTATTTCGTCAGCTCGGCACGGATCTCGTCCATCGGGCGGGTGAGGTCGATGCGGACGACGTCCTCCGCCGGCGCGCCGTCGAGGTGGGCGTCCGTGGTGTCGGGCAGGAACCGCGCCGGGTCGGTCTCCAGGACCTCGAGGAAGACGCCCTCGGGGGTGATCTTGCCGAGTGCCTGACGGTCGGCGGAGCAGGACACGGCGATGGCGACCGGCAGGGAGGCGCCGTGCCTCGGCAGCCGCACCACCCGCACGTCGTGGCAGAAGTACTTGCCCCCGAACTGCGCGCCGATGCCGAACCCCCGCGTGAGCTCCAGCACCTGCTCCTCCAGCTCGGTGTCCCGGAACCCGTGGGCCGTCATCGAGCCGTGCCGGGGCAGCTCGTCGAGGTACTTGGCCGAGGCGTACTTCGCGGTCTTGAGCGCGAACTCGGCGCTCGTGCCGCCGATGACGATGGCGAGGTGGTAGGGCGGGCAGGCGGCTGTGCCGAGGGAGCGCAGCTTCTCGTCGAGGAAGGCGAGCATGCGCTCGGGGTTCAGGACGGCCTTGGTCTCCTGGTAGAGGAAGGACTTGTTGGCGCTGCCCCCACCCTTGGCCATGAACAGGAACTTGTATGCCGTCTCGTGGCCCGGGGCGGTGTCGGCGTAGAGCTCGATCTGGGCCGGGAGGTTGGAGCCGGTGTTCTTCTCGTCCCAGGTCGTCAGGGGCGCCATCTGGGAGTACCGCAGGTTGAGGCGGGTGTAGGCGTCGAAGACGCCCTGGGCGATCGACCGCTCGTCCGTCCCCTCGGTGAGCACGTGCTGACCGCGCTTGCCCATGACGATCGCGGTGCCGGTGTCCTGACACATCGGCAGGACACCGCCGGCGGCGATGTTGGCGTTCTTGAGCAGGTCGAGCGCGACGAACTTGTCGTTGTTGGAGGCGTCCGGGTCGTCGATGATCCGCCGCAGCTGGGCGAGGTGGGCCGGGCGCAGGTAGTGGGCGATGTCGTGCATCGCCGTCTCCGTCAGCAGCCGCAGCGCCTCGGGCTCGACCTGCAGGAAGGTCCGGCCGCCGGGCCCCTCGACGGTCGACACGCCCTCGGTCGACAGGAGGCGGTACCGGGTCTCGTCCGGACCGATCGGCAGCAGGTCCTCGTAGGCGAAACCGGACTCACGGTCGATGTCGGTCATGGAACTCCTGGTACTCCTTCGTTCGGGCAGGCTCACAGGCTCGTGCCGAGGTGCGTCTACAGCTCGTCGAGGCTGGGGGCGTAGGCCCCCGCCTTGCCGACGGTGACACCGCTGGTGGACAACCCGCGGGCCACGGCGGGCTCGACGTCCTCCAGTGTCGCCTGTCGCAAAGCCGTGCGTGCAGCGGGTCCGCCCAGCAGACCGGCGACGGCCAGCCCGGACAGCAGCCCGGCCATGAACGAGTCGCCCGCGCCCGACCGTGTCGACGACGCGCTCGGCCCTCGTCGGCGCCCGCCCCGTCGTCTCGTCGCCGGTCACCCGGAAGACCACACCGTCGGCCCCCAGCGTGACCACGGTGAACGCAGGCCCCGAGCCCCACCCAGCGGGCCATCACCTGCTCGACCGGCTCGCCGGCATACAGCAGGGCGAGGTCGTCCTCGCTGGCCTTCACCACGTCACTGAGCCCCACGAGCTCCTCGACCTGAGCGCGCACCACGTCGAGCGACCCCATGATGCCGGGGCGGATGTTGGGGTCGTAGGAGACGGTGCCGGTCTCGCGCAGCGCCCGGATGGCCTGCGCCACGTGCTGGGCGCCCGGGCGGCAGGACCGCGCCGATCGAGCCGGTGTGGAGGTGGACCGTGCCCGCCGGCAGGGTCAGGACCGGCAGGTCCCAGTGCAGGTCGAACTCGTAGGTCGCGGCGCCGTCAGTGTCGAGCGAGGCCACGGCCGTGGACGTGGAGCGGTCGCCGAAGCTCTCGGGCAGGACCGTGACGCCATGACGTCGCAGGTGGGCGGCGATGCGCTCGCCGCGCTCGTCGCGCCCCAGGCAGCAGGCGAAGTCGACGTGGTGGTCGAGGCGGGCCAGGCCGACGGCGACGTTGGCGGGGCTGCCCCCGACATGCTCGGACTGCTCGCCGTTGGAGTCCCTGACGATGTCGACCAGGGCCTCGCCCACGACCAGGAGGCGGCCGCTCACGACGTCGCGCCCGACCGGTCTGCGTGGTCGAAGTCGATGGAGGAGTAGGCCCGCAGCTTGGACAGCTGGTGGTGGCTCTCGATGAGCCGGATGGTGCCCGACTTGGAGCGCATCACGAGCGAGTGGGTCGTGACGCCACCGGCGCGGTAGCGGACGCCCCGGAGCAGCTCGCCGTCGGTGATGCCCGTGGCCACGAAGAAGCAGTTCTCACCGCGCACCAGGTCGTTGGTGGAGAGCACCCGGTCCAGGTCATGGCCCGCGTCGATCGCCCGCTGGCGCTCGGCGTCGTCCTGCGGCCAGAGCCGACCCTGGATCACGCCGCCGAGGCACTTGATGGCGCACGCGGTGATGATGCCCTCGGGGGTGCCGCCGACGCCGAGGAGCAGGTCGATGCCGGTGTCGTCGCGGGCGGCCATGATCGCCCCGGCGACGTCGCCGTCGGAGATGAAGCGCAGGCGGGCACCGGCGTCCCGGACCTCGGAGGCCAGCTTCTGGTGCCGTGGGCGGTCGAGCATGACGACGGTGACGTCCTCGACGGTCTGGTGCTTGGCCTTGGCGACCCGCTTGATGTTCTCGGCGACCGGCAGGCGGATGTCGACGACGTCGGCCGCCTCCGGCCCGGTCACGAGCTTGTCCATGTAGAACACCGCCGACGGGTCGTACATGCTGCCGCGGTCAGCGACGGCCAGGACGGACACGGCGTTGGACTGGCCCTTGGCCGTCAGCGTGGTGCCGTCGATGGGGTCGACGGCGACGTCGCACTCCGGGCCGTTGCCGTCGCCGACCTCCTCGCCGTTGAAGAGCATGGGTGCGTCGTCCTTCTCGCCCTCGCCGATGACGACGACGCCCTTCATGGAGACGGTGGAGATCAGCGTGCGCATCGCCGCGACGGCCGCTCCGTCCGCGCCGTTCTTGTCGCCACGGCCCACCCAGCGACCACCGGCCATGGCGGCGGCCTCGGTGACGCGGACGAGCTCGAGGGCGAGGTTGCGGTCGGGGGCCTCGACTCCCACGCGCAGGGAGGAGGGGAGGTGCTGCTCGGACATGCGGTCGATCCTTCACGCTTCGGCGGGTGAGGTGGCCTGATCAGAGGCCCCGAGCCTATCGGTGGCGGGGGCGGTTGGCGCCCAGCGGTATCCGTCGGGGACCATAGGGGGGTGAGCACCCCGGCACCCCGCAGTTCCTACGCCAACGGATCAGCCGCGAACATGTTGCGTTCGCTGCTGGTCATCGGGGTCATCGTCGCAGCGCTCATCGCGATCGTGCCCCGCGTGAACAGCATCTCCCAGCCGCCGGTCGACGTCACCAACGCCTCGGTGGAGATCGCCAAGGAGAGCGGGTGGCCGATCGACCGGCCCGAGGGGCTGCCGGACGGCTGGAAGGCCACGAGCGTGCGCTACGTGCGGTCGACCGGCGGTTACATGACCTGGCATGCCGGCTACCAGTCGCCGACGGGCAACTACGTGGCCCTCGAGCAGACCAAGGACCCCGACGCCGAGTGGATCGCCGCCCAGACCAACCGCGCCGGCGTGACCGGGCAGCTCGTCGTCGGCGGCCGGACCTGGAAGACCTACGTCCGCGGCGGCAAGGTCCAGAACAGCCTCGTCGCCCTGCCGACTGCCCCCGGCCAGCTCACGACGATCGTCACGGGCACGGGTACGTTCCAGGAGCTGTCGACGTTCGCCGCGTCGCTGCGACCCGTGCCCAAGAGCTGACCCGAGCCGGTCTCGTCAGGTCTCGTCGCCCTCGGTGAGCGCCGCCTCGGCGCCGTCGAGCCAGGTGCTGCAGTGGGCCGCGAGCGCCTCACCGCGGCGCCACAGCCGCATGCTCTCCTCGAGGCCGAGCTGGCCGCCCTCGAGGGCCGCGACGATCGAGATCAGCTCGTCGCGCGCCTGCTCGTAGGACAGGTCGCTCACGTCGTCATCGGTGGTCGCGTCCTCGCCCTGCTTCGTCACCTGGTCCGACATCTGCTTGGAGACCGCCATGGCTGCCACCCTAAGGCAGGCCCACGACACGGGCCGCGAAGTCGCCCCGCGCCACCCGGATGCGCAGCAGCTCGTCCACAGCCACCTCGGCCTGGTCGCTGACGACGCGGCCGTCGCGGTGCTGCACCACGGCATACCCGCGCTCCAGGGTGGACTGCGGGGACAGCGAACGGACCTGCGCCCGCAGGTGGCCGATCTGGTCGGCCGCGCGGTGCACGAGGCCAGGACGCGGCGGCGGGCGCGGTCGGTCAGGGCCTCGAGCTCCTGGCGCCGGGCCTCGATCATGGCGCCCGGGTGCGCCATCACCGGACGCGACCGGATGGCCACCAGCTGGCGGCGCTCGCTCTCGACGCGCGAGCGCAGCGCGCGGCGCGCGCGGTCCCTGGACTGGCGGATGCCGCGCTGCTCGGCGCGCGCGTCGGGCACCACGGCCTTGCCGGCGTCCGTCGGCGTGGAGGCCCGCCAGTCGGCGACGTGGTCGAGCAGGGGAGTGTCGACGTCGTGGCCGATCGCGGAGACGACCGGCGTCCGGGCGGCCGCGACGGCTCGCACCAGGGCCTCGTTGCTGAACGGCAGGAGGTCCTCGACCGAGCCCCCGCCCCGCGCGATGACGATGACGTCCACCTCCTCGATGCGGTCGAGCTCGTCGAGGGCCGCCATCACCTCCTGCACCGCACTGCTGCCCTGCACGGCCACCTCGCGGATCGCGAAGCGCACCGTGGGCCAGCGCCGGCGGGCGTTCTCGACGACGTCCTTCTCGGCGGCGCCCGCTCGCCCGCAGATGAGGCCGACCGTGCGCGGCAGGAACGGCAGCGGGCGCTTGCGGTCGGCGTCGAAGAGGCCCTCGGAGGCGAGCGTCCGCTTGAGGTGCTCGACCCGGGCCAGGAGCTCGCCCACGCCGACCGGGCGGATCTGCCGGGCGTCGAGCATGAGGGAGCCGCGCTGGGTCCAGAACACCGGCTTGGCCTGCAGGACCACCCGGACCCCCTGGGCCAGCGGCGCGGCCATGGCGTCCAGGGCGTTGGTCTGGATCGCCACGGACAGGGACATGTCGACATCCGGGTCGCGCAGGGTGAGGTATGCCGTGCGCTGGCCGGGGCGGCGGGTCAGCTGGACCACCTGGCCCTCGACCCAGAGGACGGACATCTTCTCGACGTAGTCGGCGATCTTCATGCTGAGCAGGCGCACCGGCCACGGCTGCTCGGCGGTCGTGTCGGCCGCTCGCTCGGGTAGCGAGGATCGCTGGTCGGGGCCGCTCACGGGCTCACTCTATGAGGTCGGGTCCGGCTGCTGGCCGCACCGATTGGGTCGGGACTGCCGGGCAACTTACGATGGGGGTATGACTGAGCCGACCAAGCGCGTGCTGCTGGCCGCTCCGCGGGGGTACTGCGCGGGCGTCGACCGAGCCGTCGTGACGGTCGAGAAGGCCCTGGAGCTCTATGGGCCGCCGGTGTACGTCCGCAAGGAGATCGTGCACAACAAGCACGTCGTGACGACGCTGGAGAAGCGCGGTGCGGTGTTCGTGGAGGAGACCGACGAGGTGCCCGAGGGCGCGACGGTGATCTTCTCGGCGCACGGCGTGGCACCGGTCGTGCACGAGGAGGCCAAGGCGCTGAGCCTGAAGACCATCGACGCCACGTGTCCCCTGGTCACCAAGGTGCACCGCGAGGCCGTGCGGTTCGCGAGCGACGACTACGACATCCTCCTGATCGGCCACGAGGGGCACGAGGAGGTCGTCGGCACCTCGGGGGAGGCGCCCGAGCACATCACCCTGGTCGATGGTCCGGACGACGTGGTGAACGTGACGGTGCGCGACCCCGACAAGGTGGTCTGGCTCTCGCAGACCACCCTGTCGGTGGACGAGACGATGGAGACCGTGCGCCGGCTCCGCGAGCGCTTCCCTGCGCTGCAGGACCCGCCGAGTGACGACATCTGCTACGCCACCCAGAACCGCCAGCTCGCGGTGAAGCAGATGGCGCCCGACACCGACCTGATGATCGTGGTCGGCTCTCGCAACTCCTCGAACTCCGTGCGCCTCGTCGAGGTCGCGCTGGAGCACGGCGCCAGGGCCGGGCATCTCGTGGACTATGCCGACGAGATCGAGGAGTCCTGGCTCGACGGGGTGGCGACCGTCGGCGTGACCTCTGGGGCATCGGTCCCCGAGGTGCTCGTCCGGGACGTGCTGACCTATCTCGCCGAGCGGGGCTACGAGGACGTCGCGCCGGTCACGGCCGCCGAGGAGAGCCTGCTGTTCGCGCTGCCGAACGAGATCCGCCGGGACCTCAAGGCGCGAGGGATGTCGGACAAGATGCGCCACGACGCGGCCTTCGAGGAAGCCGGCTCGCTGCACTGACCCTGTGCGGGTCTTTGATGGGTTCGGGTTGCTCTGACAGCACCAACCCATCAAAGACCCCGCCCGCCGCGGCCGGCTAGGCGGTCGCCCGGCCGGGCTCTGCAGCCGGGTCGTCCAGATCGAGCTCGGGCCGAGCCTCCTCTGCGGTCGCGGCCTCGATCAGCTCCATCGCGGTCAGGACTCGAGGGCCGACCTCCACGGGCTGGGGGGCGGGCAGCGGCTGCTCGACCACGCCGGCCTCGTGCATCCGCCGGGCCGAGACCAGCACGCGGGACTCCAGCGCCCCCACCATCTGGTTGTAGGCCTCGACCGAGCGCTGCAGCGCGGTGCCCATCCGGGTGGTGTGCGACCCCAGCGTGCCCAGCCGTTCGTAGAGGTCGCGGCCGAGGCGCATGACCTCCTGGGCGTGCGCCGTCAGGGCGTCCTGCTGCCAGGTGAACGCCACGGTCCGCAGGAGCGCCAGCAGGGAGCCAGGACCGACCAGGACGACGCGCCGGGCCATGGCCTCCTCGTGCAGGGCCGGGTCGCTGCCGAGCGCTGCGGCCAGCATGGCGTCGCTGGGGACGAAGCACACCACCATCTCGGGTGAGCTCTCGAACGCCGACCAGTAGTCCTTGGCCGCCAGCGACACCACGTGGGCCTTGAGCGAGGCGGCGTGGTCGCGCAGCAACCGGGTGCGCTCGGAGCCGGGCAGGTCGTCGGCCTGCGCGGCGAGGAAGGCGCCCATCGGGGCCTTGGAGTCCACCACGAGGTACTTGTCGCCGGGCAGCCTCACCACGACGTCGGGGCGCACCTGCCGCTGATGCCGGCTCACCCGGCTCACCTGCTCGTCGAAGTCGCACCGCGCCAGCAGCCCGGCGTGCTCGAGCACGCGGCGCAGCTGAACCTCGCCCCAGGCGCCCCGGACGGTCGAGGAGTTGAGCGACCCGGCGAGCGACTGGGTCTGGCGCCCCAGGGCGGTCGTGGACTCGCGCACGGCCGCGATCGTCGTCTCGAGGGCGGCGAACTGGCTCGTGCGGTCGCGCTCGAGGACGCCCACCTGCTGCTCGACCCGGCCGAGTGCCTCACGCAGCGGCGCCAGCGCCGCGGCGGTCTGGGCGTCGTCGGCCACGGCCGCCTCCAGGTCGACCACGCGCTCGCGCAGCACGTCGGCCTCGGTGCGGGCGGCAGCCAGCGACGCAGCCGAGGACGCCCAGGCCGCCCACCGGCCCACGTAAGCCCCCACAGCCAGACCCACCAACAGACCGACCAGCAGTGTCACGACGAGTTCCATGGCGCTGACCATGCCAGCCGACACCGACAGGCGGTCCCCGATAGCGTCTGGACATGCCCGAAGAGCCCGACGAGCTGGTGCTCCGCGACGGAGATGTCGCCCTCGTGGCCGTTGCTGGTGCCGCTGACGAAGGCTCCTTCGTCATGCGGTGGCAGGGCGAGCAGGTCGGGCGGGTGGAGCTGCTCGACGACGGCCTGGGCGACGGCGACCTGCTGTGGACTGTCGTCCCCGAGTACCGCGGCGTGGGGGTCGTCGAACGCGCGCTCCGGCTGGCGATCGCATGGGGCTTCGAGTCTCGCGGGCTGCACCGCATCGAGGCCCGGGTGGAGGACGCCGACCGTGACGGCGTGCGGGCCGCGCTGCGAGCAGGCCTGCTCAAGGAGGGCGTCGCCCGGGGCGCCCTGGTGGCCGCAGGAGCCCGGCGCGACACGGTCGTCCTGGCCCGCCTGCGCGACGACCATCACCCGGACAGCCGTGAGGGCTTCATCGCCCTGCTGAACTCCTCGCTGCCGACCAAGCGAGCGATAGCCCAGGGTGTCCTGCGGGACGCCGCCGGCCGGGTCCTGCTCTGCGAGCTCACCTACAAGGCCGAGTGGGACCTCCCCGGAGGGGTCGTCGACCCGTTGGAGTCGCCGGCCCAGTGCGTGGCGCGCGAGGTGCGCGAGGAGCTGGGGGTCGACGTCGAGGTCCGCAGCCTGCTCGCGGTCAACTGGCTCCCTCCGTGGCGCGGCTGGGCGGACGCGACCGTGTTCGTCTTCGACCTCGGCGTCGCCGACGAGGACCTCCTGGCACGAAGCACGTCTGCAGCGCAGGGAGATTCGCGCCATCCACTTCGCCGCCGAAGAGGAGTGGGAGCCCCACGTCGCTCCCTACAACCAGCGGCTGCTCGCCTTCCTGTCCGCGCACGCCGGCCCCACGGCATACCTCGAGGACGGTCTCCCGGCGCTGTGAGGTGAGGCGGGCCACGTATGCCGCCTGGCTGGGCGCCGCGTAGGCCAGACTGGCCCGGTGAGCAGCGAGTTCGACACGGGTTCGGCAGTGACGGCACGCGAGGGTGAGCCGGGGGTCTACGACGGCGAGCTCGGTGAGGGCTGGCGCATCGGCGGCGGCATCAACGGTGGCCTCCTCCTGGCGGTCGCCGGACGAGCGCTGTCGCAGGAGTTCGGCGCCGAGGGCGACCGGCCCGGACACCCTGACCCGCTGGCGATCAGCGCGTACTACCTCACGCCGGGGGAGCCGGGACCTGCGACCGTCGCGCACCTCCGTCGTGCGACGAGGCCGCGCGGTGTCCACCGGCCAGGCCTCCCTGTACCAGGACGAGGACGGTGAGCCGGTCGAGCGGTTCCGGGTGCTCGCCACCTACGGCGACCTGGCCGCGGTCGACGGCGACGTCACCACCACCGCGGTGCCACCGCAGCTGCCGCCCCCGGAGGACTGCCTCGCCGCGGCCCAGGCGCCTCCCGAGCTTCCTCAAGCACGCGTCCCTGCTCGAGCGCCTCGACCTGCGGCTGGACCCGGCGACGACCGGCTGGGCCATGGGGAGGCCCTCCGGCAACGGGGTCATCCGGGGCTGGCTGCGGATGGCGGACGGGCGCGAGCCCGACCCGCTGCTGCTCCTGCTGGCCGTCGATGCGCTCCCGCCGGTCGCGTTCGAGCTCGGGCTGCCCGGCTGGACCCCCACGCTCGAGCTGACGGCCCACGTGCGCGCTCGTCCGGCGCCGGGCTGGTTGCGGGTCAGCCTCACCAACCGCACGCTCACCGGCGGCTTCATGGAGGAGGACGCCGAGGTGTGGGACAGCGAGGGACGTCTGGTCGCCCTGTCCCGTCAGCTGGCGAGGGCGTCGGCGCCGCAACGGTAGACTCTCGGCCTTGTGGCTCTCACTATCGGAATCGTCGGGCTGCCCAATGTCGGCAAGTCCACGATGTTCAACGCCCTGACCAAGAACAACGTCCTCGCCGCGAACTACCCGTTCGCGACGATCGAGCCCAACGTCGGGGTGGTCCCGCTGCCTGACGCCCGCCTGGGCGGCGCTCGCGGAGATCTTCGGCTCCGAGCGCATCCTGCCCGCCACGGTGTCGTTCGTCGACATCGCGGGCATCGTGCGGGGCGCGTCCGTGGGCGAGGGGCTGGGCAACAAGTTCCTCGCGAACATCCGCGAGGCCGACGCGATCTGCCAGGTCGTCCGCGCCTTCGAGGACGGCGACGTCGTCCACGTCGACGGCAAGGTCTCGCCGGCGTCCGACATCGAGACCATCCACACCGAGCTGATCCTCGCCGACCTGCAGACCCTGGAGAAGGCCGTGCCCGCGCCTGGAGAAGGAGGCGCGGATCAAGAAGGAGTCCAAGCCGCTGCTCGACAACGCGGTGGCCGCCCAGAAGGTCCTCGAGGAAGGCCACACCCTGTATGCCGCGGGCGCCGCTGCGGGGGTCGACCTCGCCGAGGCGAAGGGGCTGGGGCTGCTGACGACCAAGCCGTTCATCTACGTGTTCAACCTCGACGAGGACCAGCTCTCCGACGCGGAGCTGCACGCGTCCCTGCGTGAGCTCGTGGCGCCGGCCGACGCGGTGTTCCTCAACGCCAAGCTCGAGATGGACCTCATGGACATGGAGCCGGCCGAGGCCATGGAGCTGCTGGAGTCGTTCGGGGCGACCGAGTCCGGGTCTGGACCAGCTGGCGCGCACGGGCTTCCACACCCTGGGCCTGCAGACCTACCTGACCGCCGGCCCCAAGGAGTCGCGGGCCTGGACCATCGGGCAGGGCTGGACGGCCCCGCAGGCGGCCGGGGTGATCCACACCGACTTCCAGCGCGGGTTCATCAAGGCGGAGATCGTCTCCTTCGACGACCTGGTGGCTGCCGGTTCCATGGCCGCCGCCAAGGCTGCGGGCAAGGTGCGCATGGAGGGCAAGGAGTACGTGATGGCCGACGGCGACGTGGTGGAGTTCCGCTTCAACGTCTGAGTCACCTGCACGTCCCGCACCGCCGGAACCGCTCTGGTCGGTTCGGAACCCGTCGCGTTGGCGGGGTGCTCGGTGCTACTTCACGCAGGGGATGCCGACCCCCGAGAGGTCGGTCAGGGCGGTCGGCGGCGGTCCGCTGCGCCCACCCCCGGTGGCGGCCACGGCGTGAGCCGGAGCGGGCGCGGTGGTCGCGGTGGTGGAGGGGGCGGACGCGGAGAAGTCACTGCCGAGCACGACCCGCAGGGTGCCGGCGGCGAGGCTCGAACGGGGCTCGACCGCGAGGCCGCCCAAGGTTGCCGCCAGGGCGGAGGCGGCGGAGTCCTCGCCTGGCGCGTACTCGACCACGGAGGTGCTGCGGCGGAAGGACGACGTGCTGGCGGTGCCACCGGTGTAGCCCTTGGCCACGAGGCGGGCCAGCAGCGCGTGGGCCACACCGGAGCGTCCGGAGGCGTTGACGACGTCGACGAGGGCGTGGGGCGTCGCGGCCGGCTTGCTCGTGGTGGGGGTCGAGCTGGGCGTGGAGGTCTTGCTGCTCCCGTAGAGCAGCTGGTGGGTGGTGGCCCTGATCAGGGGGAGGTCGACGAGGTTGACCGACTCACCGAGCGGGTCGGTGCCGAAGCCCTTGATCGGCAGGGTGAAGAAGTGCAGGTTGCCGCCGGAGAGCTGGCTGGCCTGGCTCACCAGCGACAGGATGTCGAGGTCCTTGTCGACGGCGGTGTTCTTCTTGGCCACGTCGAGGATCCCGGCGATCTTCGACGGGTTCGTGAAGGTGTCCGCCTGCTTCAGCTGGTGGAAGAGCGAGGCGATGAACGCCTGCTGGCGTCGCGACCGGTCGAGGTCGGTGAAGTTCAGGTCGGGGTGGACGTTGTCCCGGCGCTGGCGGACGAAGGCCAGGGCCTGTGAGGCGCTGATCTGCTGGGTGCCGGCGTGGAACTTCGCCCCTGAGTAGGAGTCCTGGGTGTTCTCCTTCACGCAGACCGTGATCGGCTGCACGACCTGAGAGATCTGGAAGAAGGCCACCATGGTGACCTCGATGAAGTGGTCGATCGGCACGCCGCCGAGGAAGTCGCCGGACGGTCGCGATCTCCGCCTGGCGACCGGCGTTGCGGGCCTGCTGCTCACGTGCCGTGCCGTTCACGCCCTGCTGCGCCAGCCGCTTGGACGCCTGGTCGAAGGCCAGACCGTAGGCCTGCTTGATCTTGCCCATGCACTGGCCGTCCGGGCAGCCCGACAAGGCGGCGTAGTCGTCGCGGGGAATGGAGATCGCGGTGGCGCCGTGCCCGTTGCCGGGGATGTGCAGCAGCATGAGGACGTTGGAGTTGAGGCCACCGTTGGAGGAGTCCCCGGCATGCAGGGCGTCGTACAGCGCCTTGGGCAGCGGCTTGCCGTTCTCGTCCACCCGGCTGTCCAGGCCCATGACGAGGATGTTCGTGTCACCGTGGGTGGACTTGGGACCCGCGACCCCGATGGAGCGCTTGATGCTGTCGACCAGGCTCGTGTACTGCATCCCTGCGTAGAGGGTTGCCGCCGGCGACCAGGGCGACGACGACGCCGGCGGCGATGAGGAGAGCCCGCGCCCGGCGCGTGAGGCGGCGCCGTCCGTGCACGACGATCGGCTCGTCTGGGCTCGCATGATCGAGGCTCGGGGTCTCGTCCCGCACAGCTACTCCCGGTGTCGAGGGCCCCTATGGATCACCTGATCTCAGGTGGCGTGGGCATCGGTCCAGAGAGCATAGGACGGCATCGGGTGAACCTTGGCTGAGAGACGCGCGAGGCGGCGCGCCCGCCTGAACGACCCTCAGCTCGCCGGCTGGACGCCGAACGTCGCGAGCCAGCTCTGCACCGCGGGGATGTCGAGCCGCTGGAAGCCGGCGATGTAGCGGCAGTTGTTGGTGAGGCTGTAGCTCGTGACGGTCACCTGGTAGCCACCGTTGAAGGAGGGGCCGCCGGAGTCGCCGAAGCACGTGCCGCCGGTGCCGAACGGGTCGTTCGGGTTGCCGTTGACCTGCAGGATCTGGGAGGTCAGCTTCTGCCCCGGCTCGTCGGCGTTTCGCCGCAGGATCGGGTAGGACTGCGGCGTGGGGTTCTGCGGGCCGGACGGCGCCTGGCCCATCTCGACGCCGTAGCCGACGGCCGTGAACAGCGTCTGGTTGAGGATGTTGGGGGTGAACTGGTCGAGGTAGCCCACCGGCGCGATGGTCGCGGGCGTGATGCCCGTGACGGGCTGGTCGAGGACGACCACCCCGACGTCGTTCCAGTTGTCCTTGTCGGTGAAGTGCGAGTATGCCGGGTCGGCGAACGCCTGCCCGCTCAGCCAGCCGTCGGCGGCCAGCTCGGAGCTGGTGTAGCCGACCGTGGGGTCCTGAGCCGGAGGCAGGGAGTCCGCCGGCGACTGCGCGATGACCGAGTTGAACGAGACGGCGGTCGCCCCGATCGCACCGTCAGCGCAGTGCGCGGCGGTGACGAGCACGGTGGGCGAGACCAGGGTGGCGGTGCACCGCTGGCGTCCGTTGGCGTCGTAGTACGCCGACGATGGCCACGTTGGGGTGAGCGCCGCCGTCCGACTGGCCGCCCGTGATGGCACCCGCCGCCAGGGCGCTGCCCGAGACCATTGCGGTCGTGACGCCAAGGACAGTCAGGGCGCGTCGCAGGTTCATGCAGGCTCCATCTCGAGATCGTGCGCAAAAAGATCGGGTCGGGGGCAAACGCTAGCTCCCGGGGCCGTACGCGCACGACCTTCGTGACCAAAGCTGACCGAACGGTCTAGACGTGCGGGCCGACCAGCCGACCCACGGCATACGTGACGCCCATCGCGACCAGGCCACCGAGGATGTTGCGCACGACGGCGGGCCACCGGGGCGCATCACCCAGCGCAGCGCTCGTCCACCCGGTGAGGGCCAGGGCGACCACCACAGCCAGGGCGGTGACCGGCACCCGCGCGGTCACCGGGCGTGAGCAGGATGGCCAGCAGGGGCAGCAGGGCCCCGCAGGTGAAGCTGATCATGGACGCCCAGGCGGCGTGCCAGGGGTTGGTGAGCTCGTTGGGGTCGATGCCCAGCTCGGCCTCGGCGTGGGCGCCCAGGGCGTCGTGGTGGGTGAGCTGCACGGCCACCTCGCGGGCCAGCTCGGCGGTCAGGCCCTTGCCCTCGTAGATCGCCGTGAGCTCGGCGAGCTCCTCGTCGGGCATCTCGTGGAGCTCGCGGCGCTCCTTGGCCAGGAGCGCCTGCTCGGTGTCGCGCTGCGTGCTCACCGAGACGTACTCGCCCGACGCCATGCTCATGGCGCCGGCGGCGAGCCCGGCCACGCCGGCGGTGAGGATGGCTCCGCGGCTCGTGGTCGCGGCCGCCACCCCGATGACGATGCCGGCGGTCGACACGATGCCGTCGTTGGCGCCCAGGACACCGGCCCGCAGCCAGTTCAGGCGCGACCCGATCGAGACCGGTGTGCTCCTCGCCGCCATGGGGCTGCAGGTCGGGGATCGTGGCGTCAGCCATGACGCACCGCCCCGAGACGAGCGGCGGCCTGCGAGATGCGATGGGCCAGCTCGATGTCCAGCTGGGTCAGGCCGCCCTCGGAGTGGGTCGACAGGGCCCACCTCGTCGTCACCCACCGGATGTCGATGTCGGGGTGGTGGTCCATCTGCTCGTGCCTCGAGCGCCACCTCGTCGACCAGCCTGATCGCCGTGGGGAAGTCGGGGGCGTCGAACGCGGCGCGCAGCGTCGCACCGTCACGGGTCCAGTCCGGCAGGTCGCCGAGCTGGCGCTCGATCTCGTCGTCGGTCAGAAGGCGTGCCATGGTCCCACTCTCCCAAACCAGCCCGAGCCCTGTCATCGAAGGAAAGGCTCCCCTACGGGTCCGGCTGCCCGGCTCAGCCCCGATCCGCCGCAGCCGTCGCGGTGGCCTGCTCGGCGGGGAGGCGTTCTCCGGGAAGTGGCACGCCACCTGGTGACCGGGCGCCAGCTGGATCAGCGGCGGCTCCACCGTCTTGCAGATCTCCTGCGCCTTCCAGCAGCGGGTGTGGAAGCGGCAGGCCGGTGGCGGGTTGATCGGGCTCGGCACGTCGCCCTGCGAGCCGGATGCGCTCGCGCTTGGTCCGACGGTTGGTGTCGGGCAGCGGCACGGCAGACATCAGCGCCGTGGTGTACGGGTGCATCGGCCGCGCGTAGAGCGAGTCGCGGTCGGCCAGCTCGACCATCTTGCCGAGGTACATCACCGCGACCCGGTCGGACATGTGCCGCACGACGGACAGGTCGTGGGCGATGACGACGTAGGTCAGCCCGAACTCGTTCTGCAGGTCCTCGAGCAGGTTGATGACCTGCGCCTGGATCGACACGTCGAGCGCGGAGACCGGCTCGTCGGCCACGATCAGCTTGGGTCGCAGGGCGAGGGACCGGGCGATGCCGATGCGCTGCCGCTGGCCGCCGGAGAACTCGTGCGGGTAGCGGTTGTAGTGCTCCGGGTTGAGGCCGACCAGCTCGAGCAGCTCCTGCACCGCACGCTTGGTGCCGTGCTCGGTCTTGACCTTCTGGATGCGGAACGGTGCGCCGACGATCGTGCCGACCGTATGCCGCGGGTTCAGCGAGCCGTACGGGTCCTGGAAGATCATCTGCACGTCGCGGCGCAGTGGCCGCATCTCGCCGGTCGACAGGTGCGTGATGTCCCGGCCCTCGAAGAGGATCCGGCCGCCGGTGGGCTCGATGAGCCGGGTCAGCATGCGGCCCGTGGTCGTCTTGCCACAGCCGGACTCGCCGACCAGGGACAGCGTCTCGCCGCGGGCGACGTCGAAGGTCAGCCCGTCGACGGCCTGCACGGCGCCGACCTGGCGCTGCAGGAGGCCGCGCCGGATCGGGAAGTGCTTGGTCAGGCCGCTCACCGACAGCAGTGCGTCGGTGCGCGGCTGCGTGGACGCGTCGGTGGTCTCGGTCGTCAGGTTCACTGAGGGGCTCCCAGGTCGTGCAGGTCGGTGGGTCCGGAGGCGAGAGGGCGGCGCGTCACAGCTTCGGCCGGATCTCGGTCTCCCAGATCCGGCGGCGTTCCTCGTCGGTCAGGTGGCAGGCGACGAAGTGGCCGGGCAGCACCTCCTCGGAAGGCAGGGCGCTCGGTGCGCGCTGCGCCGTTGGTGCGGCTCTCGAAGGCGCAGCGCGGGTGGAACGGGCACCCGCTCGGCACGTTGATCAGGCTCGGGGGCGAGCCCTTGATCGGGATCAGCCGCTCGGTGCGCTCGCGGTCCATGCGGGGCATCGAGCCCAGCAGGCCCCAGGTGTAGGGGTGCTGCGGACGCTCGAAGACCTCCTGGCCGGAGGCGTACTCCATGGACCGCCCGGCATACATCACCATGATGTCGTCGGCCAGCTCGGCGACGACACCGAGGTCGTGGGTGATGATGATGACCGCCGAGTTGAACTCGCTCTGCAGGTCGCGGATCAGGTCGAGGATCTGCGCCTGCACCGTCACGTCGAGCGCCGTGGTCGGCTCGTCGGCGATGAGCAGGTCGGGGTCGCAGGACAGCGCCATCGCGATCATCGCCCGCTGCCGCATCCCGCCGGAGAACTGGTGCGGGTAGTCGTCGACCCGCGAGCTCGCCTGGGGGATGCCGACGCGGTCGAGCATGTCGATCGCGTGCTTGCGGGCCACCGACTTGGAGACGTCGTTGTGCACCCGGTAGGCCTCGACGATCTGGTGGCCCACGGTGTAGAAGGGGTGCATCGCCGACAGCGGGTCCTGGAAGATCATCGCCATCTTCTTGCCGCGCAGGGACCGGACCTGCTCCGGAGTGGCGCCGACCAGGTCGCTCCCGTCGAGCAGGATCTGACCGGTGATCTGGGCGTTGCCGCCGTGGTGCAGGCCCATGATCGACAGGCTCGTCACGCTCTTGCCCGAGCCGGACTCGCCGACGATGCCGAGCGTCTTGCCGCGCTGGAGCGTGAAGGACAGGCCGTCGACCGACTTGACCAGCCCGTCCATGGTCTGGAAGGAGACGTGCAGGTCCCGCACGTCGAGGAAGGGCTCGCTCACTGGACACGCACTCTCGGGTCGACGACGGCATACAACAGGTCAACGATCAGGTTCGCCAGCACCACGAACACCGACGCCACGAGGACGACGCCGAGGATGCGTGGCAGGTCTTCGTCGCCGATGGCGAGGATGGCGTAGTGGCCCAGACCGTCCAGGTTGAAGGCGGTCTCGGTGAGCACCGCGCCACCCAGCAGCAGGCCCAGGTCGAGACCGAAGATGGTCAGGATGGGCGTCAGGGCCGCACGCAGGCCGTGCTTGAGGACCACCGTGCGCTCGGACAGCCCCTTGGCGCGCGCGGTGCGGACGTAGTCCTCGTTCATCGTCTCGAGCATGCCCGCACGCGTCAGTCGTGCGTACTGGGCGGAGAAGAGGAACGCCAGCGTGATCCACGGGGCCATCAGGTCGCTGGCCCACAGCAGGGGGTTCTGGGTGATCGGCGTGTAGCTGCCGCCGGGCGGGATCAGACCCCACTGGTAGGCGAAGAACGCCAGCACCATCAGGCCGGTCCAGTAGATGGGGAGCGAGACGCCGGCGAGGGAGATCGTCATCGCGAAACGGTCGAAGAAGGTGCCGCGGCGCAGGGCCGAGAGGACGCCGGTGGCGACTCCGACGAGCAGCCAGATCACTGCGGCGCCGATCGCCAGCGAGAACGTCACCGGGGTCACGCGCAGGATGTCCGGCAGCACCGGGCTCTTGGTCTGGAAGGAGTAGCCGAGGCAGGGGGCCGGGCAGTGGTCGATGCCGGTGCCGATGTTGTAGTCGACGCCGGTGAAGATGCCCTTGAGCCAGTGCCAGTACTGGACCCAGATCGGGTCGTAGAAGCCCAGGTTCTGGGCCATGAGGTGCACCGTCTGGGCGGTGGCGGAGCGTCCGACGTAGCGGGCAGCCAGGGTCTCTGGCGACGCGCCCGCGAGCCGGGGGAGGAGGTAGAAGATGGCGAAGGTGATGATCGTGACGACCAGCAGGAGGCCGACGGCGGCGATCAGTCGCCGGATGATGTAGGTGATCACTACGGTGCGGCAGGGGTGGCCGGCCCGGTCAGGGCCGGCCACCCGCTGTTGCCTTCACCCGCTCTCTGTGGGGAGGGACGGTAGAGCTAGGACGACTTGCCGAGGGCCACGTAGTCGTAGTAGCCGAACTGCTGGTTGATGAACACGTTGGTCAGGTTCTTGCCACGCAGCAGGAGTGCCTTGGCGTAGACGCCCGGGTAGATCGTGGCGTCCTCCATGACCATCTTGTCGATCTGGCCCCAGATGGCGTTGCGCTTGGACACGTCCAGCTCGTTCTGAGCCTGGTCGAGCAGCTTGTCCACCGCGGGGTTGCGCACGGAGATGTTCGACGAGCCACCGGTGTCACGGATGACCCGCGAGTCGACGATCTGGGCCAGGAAGCCGTAGCCGTCGTTCCAGTCGGCGCCCCAGCCGTTGACGCACAGGCCCAGGTCGTTCTTCACGACGTACGGCGGGTTGCCGCAGTAGGTCGAGAAGTAGTCCTTCTTCGGGTAGCCCTTGAGGTTGACGGTGATGCCGACCTTGGCGAGCGCCTGCTGGAAGGCCTCGGCGACGGCCTTCTCCTTCGGGCGCTCGGCGCGGTAGCCCATGTTGGTCGTGAAGCCGTTCGGCTTGCCGCACTTGGCGAGCTCGGCCTTGGCCTTGGCGACGTCACCCTTGTTGCCGGGGGTCGGGTACAGGTCGAACTTCTGGTAGCCCGGGATGATCGGGGGCAGCAGCGTCGTGGCCATCTGGCCGCCGGTGAACTGGCCGCCGTATGCCGTCTGGTACGACGTGCGGTCCATGGCGTACTGCACGGCGATGCGGCAGTCCTTGTTGTCGAACGGCTTGACCGTGCTCGGGATCGAGACGTACCACAGGCGCGCGATCGTCGGGTTGTCGGCGCGGGCCTTGAGGTCCGGCGTCGTGAGGACGCGGCTCTGCGTGGCCGAGGTGACACCGGTGCCGGTCACGTGGACGTCGAGGTCACCGGCGATGATCCGGTTGTCGATGTCCTCGGCGTTCTGGTTGAACTGCATGTCGATCTCGTCGACGAGCGCCGGACGGTTCGGGTCGGTGGCCTTGCTCCAGTTCGGGTTGCGGACCAGCGTGTAGCCCTTGCCCTCGACGTAGGAGCCCGGCTTGAACATGTAGGGACCCGAGGAGATCGGGTGCTCCTTGTACTTCGCGCCGGTGTCCTTCGCCTGCTCCACGGGCATCACCTGAGGCGTCATGGCGACGTAGTCGAAGCCGGAGAACGCGGACTTGAGGTGGAAGGTGATCGTCAGGTCGTCAGGCGTGGTGATCGCCGAGTCCGTGTTGACGCCCTTGGACTGGTAGACGCCCTTGTAGCCGGCGGGCCAGTTGAGCATGTCGTTGAGGTAGGTCGGGCCGTCGGGGAAGACCGTCTTGTCGTACTGGCGCTCGACGGCATACTTCACGTCCTTGGACGTGATCGGGGTGCCGTCCTCGAACTTCAGGCCGGAGCGCAGCTTGTAGGTCCAGGTCTTGCCCTGGTCGGGCGAGGTGCCCTTGCCGGTGGCGAGGTCGCCGACGAGCTCGGAGCTCGCCTGGCCGGGAACCACCTTGAACATGGTCAGGGAGCGTCCGTAGAGGCGGATGAAGTCCCACATGTACCCGTAGTAGGTGTCACCGGGGTCGGTGCTGTCGGGCTGCGCGTCGTCCGCGAACTTCAGCGTGCCCCCCGTCTTGGTCGACGGGTTGTAGACAGCGTTGAGCGCGGCGTTGAACGAGGCTTTGGTGGTGCCGCCGCTCGAGGAGCCACCGGACGCACCGGAGCCACCGGTGCCCGGGTTGCTCGAGCTTCCCGCGCATGCGCTCAGGCCGAGGGCGGCGACAGCGATCATGCTGGCGGCGCCCATCAGTTTCGTGTTTTTCATTGTGCACCCTTCTGGATACGGAAGTTGATGCGCGGTTCCTCGCATCTAGCGTGCTCGGGGATCGAGCGCATCGCGCAGCCCGTCGCCGAACAGATTGAAGGCCATGACGGTCAGGAAGATCGCCAGCCCGGGCCACACCATGAAGTACGGCATGGTGTAGAAGTTCACGGCCTCGCTGAGCATGCCGCCCCACGACGAGGTGGGGGGCTGGACGCCGACTCCGAGGAACGACAGGGCCGCCTCGAACAGGATGTTGGTCGGGATCAGCAGGGTCGAGTACACGAGGATCGGGCGCCATGAGGTTCGGGAGCAGCTCCGAGCGCAGGATGCTCGGGCTGCGGGCCCCCAGGCTGCGGGCGGCGTCGACGAACTCGCGCTCGCGCAGCGACAGCGTCTGCCCGCGGACGATGCGGCCGATGTAGGGCCAGTTGAAGAACCCGATGATGAACACCAGCAGGGTGATCCGCAGCGAGTCGCCGCTCAGGCCGAAAGCCTTGTCGGGGATGACACCGACCAGGGCGATCGCGAACACGAGCAGCGGGAACGCCAGGAAGATGTCCATGGTGCGGCCGATGACGGCGTCGACCCAGCCGCCGAAGAAGCCGGCGACGATGCCCATCGTGGTGCCGATGACGACCGACAGCAGGGTCGCGAGGAACGCGATGAGCAGGGAGATCCGCGAGCCGTAGACGATGCGCGAGAAGATGTCGCGTCCGTTGACGGGCTCGATACCCAGCGGGTGAGCGGCGCTGATGCCGCCGTAGGCGCCCTTGGGGCCGAGCGTGCCGGTGGCGGTGTCGATGAGGTCCTGGTGGAACGCGTTGGGGTCGCCACCGAAGAAGTGCGTGATCACCGGCGCCAGGATGGCGACCAGGATCAGGAAGATGAGGAAGAAGAAGCCCGTGACCGCGACCTTGTCCCGCTTGAGGCGGGTCCAGGCGATCTGGCCCAGCGAGCGTCCCTCGATCCGTTTCTCGCCGACGAGGACCGCTTCGGGCTCAGCAACGCTGGCCCCCGGCTCGAACTCGAGCGGAGCGCTCACGAAATCGTCCTCCAGACGCCGGGTACGGCGGTTCGTCGATGGTGTGGGAGTGCGGCGGCGCGGGTCTCGCGCACTGCACTGTGCGGGGCTCGGCGCCCATCATGGATGCCGTGACGCCCGCCAGCAACAGTCCGATGCGAAATCGTGACGCGCCGAAAGGTTTTACCGTGCAATGCAAGAGGGCAGCAGGAACTTTCGTGACCGCGCCAGATCCTGAGGGCGCGCCCGCAGGGCTCGACGCAGCCGCGCAGGGCAGTCGTCGGCGCGGCGCTCGTCGACGACCTGACCCGGCCCTCGATGCTGCTCGCGGCCCGCCGGACCGAGCCGCCCGAGCTCGCCGGTGGGTGGGAGCTGCCCGGTGGCAAGGTCGATCCCGGCGAGACCGAGGTCGAGGCCGTGCACCGTGAGCTGCACGAGGAGCTGGGGGTCGAGGTCGAGCTCGGGGCGCTCGTCGAGGGCCCGCTGCCCGACGGCCGCTGGCCGTTGGGCGACCGGTTCGCCATGCGGGTGTGGATGGCGCGGGTGACCTCGGGAGAGCCGCGGCCGATCGAGGACCACGACCGGCTGCAGTGGCTGGACGCGACCGACCTGTATGCCGTGCCGTGGCTCCCGGCCGACCTCCCGATCGTGCGCGTGGTCAGCAGGGCCATGAATTCCTGAGACAATGGTGCTCATGCCCATGAAGACCCGCGGTGACATCCGCAATGTCGCCATCGTTGCCCACGTCGACCACGGAAAGACCACGCTGGTCGACAAGATGCTCTGGCAGGCCGGTGCCTTCGGTGAGCACCAGCACGTCGACGAGCGGGCCATGGACTCCGGCGACCTCGAGCGCGAGAAGGGCATCACCATCCTCGCGAAGAACACCGCCATCCACTACGCCGGCAAGGCCGCCGCGGATGCGGGCCTGGCCGACGGCGCGACCATCAACATCATCGACACCCCCGGCCACGCCGACTTCGGCGGCGAGGTCGAGCGCGGCCTGAGCATGGTCGACGGCGTCGTGCTGCTCGTCGACGCCTCCGAGGGCCCGCTGCCGCAGACGCGCTTCGTGCTGCGCAAGGCGCTGGCCGCCAAGATGCCCGTGGTCCTGTGCATCAACAAGGTCGACCGGCCCGACAGCCGCATCGCCGAGGTCGTCGACGAGGTCTACGAGCTGTTCATGGACCTCGACGCCGACGAGCACCAGATCGAGTTCCCCATCGTCTACGCCTCGGCCAAGAACGGTCGCGCCTCGATGAACCGCCCCGAGAACGGCGGCCTGCCCGACGCCGACAACCTCGAGGCGCTCTTCGCCACGATCCTGTCCACGATCCCGGCGCCGACCTACGACGACGAGGCGCCCGCTGCAGGCGCACGTCACCAACCTCGACGCCTCCAACTTCCTGGGTCGGCTGGCCCTGCTGCGGGTGCACAACGGCACCATCAAGAAGGGCCAGCAGGTCGGCCTGGTGCCGGACCGACGGCACGGTCGAGCGGGTCAAGATCACCGAGCTGCTCATGACCGAGGCGCTGGAGCGCAAGCCCGCCGAGTCGGCCGGCCCCGGCGACATCATCGCCATCGCGGGCATCCCCGACATCATGATCGGCGAGACCCTCGCGGACCCCGACAACCCCATCGCGCTGCCCGTCATCACGGTCGACGAGCCCGCGATCTCGATGACCATCGGCACCAACACCAGCCCCATGGTGGGCCGGGTTCGCGGCTCCAAGGTCACCGCCCGCATGGTCAAGGACCGCCTCGACAAGGAGCTCATCGGCAACGTGTCGCTGCGGGTCCTGCCGACCGAGCGCCCGGACGCCTGGGAGGTGCAGGGCCGCGGCGAGCTGGCGCTGGCCATCCTGGTCGAGCAGATGCGCCGCGAGGGCTACGAGCTGACCGTCGGCAAGCCCCAGGTCGTCACCCGCGAGGTCGACGGCAAGACCCACGAGCCGGTCGAGCGCCTCACCATCGACACCCCCGAGGAGTTCCTCGGCGCCGATCACCCAGATCCTCGCCGCCCGCAAGGGCCGCATGGAGCAGATGACCAACCACGGCACCGGCTGGATCCGCATGGAGTTCCTGGTCCCGTCGCGCGGCCTGATCGGCTTCCGCACCGAGTTCCTCACCGAGACCCGCGGCACGGGCATCGCCCACCACGTGTTCGAGGACTACGAGCCGTGGTTCGGCACCATCACCACCCGCACCAGCGGCTCGCTGGTGTCCGACCGCACCGGTGTCGTCACGGCATACGCGATGGTCAACCTGCAGGAGCGCGGCACGCTCTTCGTCGACCCGACCACCGAGGTCTACGAGGGCATGATCATCGGCGAGAACTCGCGCGCCGACGACATGGACGTCAACATCACCAAGGAGAAGAAGCTCACCAACGTGCGCGCCTCCTCCTCCGACAACTTCGAGAAGATCGTGCCGCCGCGCAAGCTGAGCCTCGAGCAGTCGCTGGAGTTCTGCCGCGAGGACGAGTGCGTCGAGGTGACGCCCGAGGCCGTCCGCATCCGCAAGGTCGAGCTCGACCAGACCCTGCGGGCCCGCGCCGCTGCCCGGGCGCGCAACGCCTGAGCGCGTGAGGCTCCCAGTCGTGCGGGCCCCGCCGCCGCGTGGTGCCTCGCGCGGCTCGCCGGCCGGCCGGCGCCTCCTGGCGGCGGTGTGTCTCGGCCGGCCTGCTGTCCGCCTGCACCCAGGCGGTCGTCGCTGGGCGGTGGGAGCACCTCGACCTCCGACGGGCGGCTCACCGTCCTGTCCCTCGGGCCGGTGGAGACCTGGGACCCCCAGCGGATGTCGGCCGCGCAGGACATCGCCTTCGCGGGCCGGACCTACCTGCGCACGCTGACGGCGTTCCCGCCCGGGCGTGACGCGGCCGCTCAGCGACGCGTGGTCGGCGACCTGGCGACCGACGCCGGGACGCACGACGCGAGCCTGAAGACCTGGACCTTCACCCTGCGCGACGGCATCACCTGGCAGGACGGCTCGCCCATCACGTGCGACGACGTCCGCTACGGCATCTCGAGGTCGTTCGCCGAGCCGTTCGCGACCGAGGGGCTCAACTACCCGTTGGCCTACCTCGACATCCCGCGCAAGACCGACGGAACCAGCGCGTATGCCGGTCCAGGCGACACCCGGGGCGCGGCGGCCTTCGACAAGGCGGTCTCCTGCGCCGGCACGACCATCACCTTCCGGCTCACCACGCCCATGGTGGACTTCGACCAGGCGCTGGCCATGCCCGTCTTCGCGCCGTTCAAGAAGTCCCAGGACCGGGGTCAGGGCCGGCACCTATGCCATGTTCTCCAGCGGCCCCTACATGCTCAAGGCGCCCTGGGACCCGAGCTCCGGCGGCACGCTGGTGCGCAACCCCAAGTGGGACAAGGCCTCCGACCCGATCCGCAAGGCCCAGCCCCAGGCGATCAGCTACGTCCAGGGGACCGAGTCGCAGACCGCGGTGCAGCAGGTCATCGACGGCACGACGGGGCGCACCGCCGCCCTCACCTGGGACCCCGCGCCACCGGCGCTGCAGCAGCACGTGCTGTCGGACCCCCGCCTGCAGGACCGCTCGGTGAACCCGTGGAGCCAGTTCGTCGACTACCTCGCCCCCAACCTGGTCTCCGGGGTCATGAAGAACGCCCAGGTCCGCAAGGCCTTCGCCCTGGCGACGAACCGCGACGGATATGTCACCGCGCTGGGCGGTCCCAGCGCCGCCGCGCCCAGCTCCACGCTCATCGGTCCCGCCCTGCCCGGGCACCGAGACGGCGACCCGCTCGGCGCCGGCACCTCGGGTGACCCCGGAGCCGCCCGGGCCGCGCTCCGCACGTCCGGACTCACCCTGCCCGTCAAGGTCCAGGTCGCCTACCGGTCGACCCCCACGGCCGACAAGGCGATGGCCGCCCTGAAGAACGGCTGGAGCGACGCCGGCTTCGACGTCGTCCTGCAGCCGATCGCGAAGAGCTACTTCCAGACCGTGAGCGCGCCGGGCGCCACTGCCCGGACCGACGTCTTCTGGGCCAACTGGGCCCCGGCCTGGCCCTCGGCCTCCACCGTCCTCCCGCCGCTGTTCGACAGCCGGATCAACCTGACCCCCAGTGGCAAGGGCCTCGACCTCGGCGGCTTCGCCGACGCCAAGGTCAACGCCGAGATGACCCGGATCCTCGGGCTGGCCGATGCCTCCGCCCAGGCCAAGGCCTGGGCCGACCTCGACGCCTCCCTCGCCAGGCGCGGCGCCTTCATCGCCCTGGCGCAGCGGCGTTCCCTCTACGTCGCCGGCAGTGGCGTGACCGGGTTGACGGCCAACGAGGCCCTGGGCGGTTTCGTCGACCTGGCGACGATCGGCGTCCGGTGAGTGCCGTCCCGACGAGCGACACCGGGGCCGCCGATGCGCCCGCGGCTGCTGTCCCGATCCTGTTCGTCCACGCGCACCCCGACGACGAGACGCTGACGACCGGTGTGGCGATGGGCCACTACGCCCGCGCCGGGCACCCGGTGCACCTGCTCACCTGCACGCTGGGCGAGGAGGGCGAGGTGATCCCGCCCGAGCTCGTGGAGCTCGACGCCGCGCACGACGACCGGCTCGGCGCCTACCGGCGCGAGGAGCTGCGGGCCGCGATGGAGGTCCTCGGCGTGCAGCACGAGGTGCTCGGCGAGTGCCCCGCGGACGGCATCCTGTCGCGGTACCGCGACTCGGGCATGGCGGGCACTCCCAGTGCCGCCAACCCGGCTGCCTTCGTGAACGCCGACCTCGACGAGGCCGCGGCCCTGGTGGCGGCGGTGGTCCGCCGCGTCCGGCCCGCAGCGGTCGTCACCTACGACCGGCACGGCGGCTACGGCCACCCCGACCACATCCAGACCCATCGCGTCACCTGCGCGGCCCTCGCCTCGCTCGACGCGCAGGACCGTCCGCCCCTGTATGCCGTGCTCACGCCGGCGTCCTGGGCCCGCGAGGACCGCCGGTGGCTGGCCGACCACGACACCCCCTCCGGCTGGACGGTGCCGGACCCCGACGGCGCGTACCCTCCGTCCGTGGTCGACGATGACGTGGTGACTCACGAGCTGGTGCTCCCCGAGCAGGTCCCCCTGCAGGCCGAGGCGCTGCGCCGGCACCGCACCCAGGTGACGGTGGCGCCCGACGGCCTGTCCTACGCGCTCTCCAACGACATCGCCGCCCGGCTGTCCGGCCGCGAGGGGTTCGCCCTCCTCGACCCCACGACCGGAGACCTGGCCGAGGCCTCCGGCGGACAGCCGCGGCATACCGGGCTGTTGTCGTGGTCGCGCCGATGAGCAGCAGCCCCTCGGACGACGCGGCTCGCCGACGAGTTCCGCCTCGCCATGGGGCGCTTCGCCACGGGCGTCACCGTCCTGACGACCTTCGCCGGCGGTCACGACCACGCGATGACGGCCAACGCGATCACGTCGGTGTCGATGGACCCCCTGCTCGTGCTGGTCTGTGTCGAGGTGGAGGCGCGGTTCCACGACGCCGTCACCGAGGCCGGCGTCTGGGGCGTCAGCGTGCTGTCCGCCAGGCAGCGACCCGTGGCCGAGTGGCTGGCCACCAGGGGCCGGCCCCTGCACGGTCAGCTCGACCGGGTGGCGCACCGCCGCGGCGCGGCCACGGGGGTGGCCCTGCTCGACGGCGCGCTCGCCTCGATCGAGTGCCGCACGACCGACCTCCATCCCGCCGGTGACCACAGCATCGTCGTCGGCGAGGTGGTGTCCCTGTCGACGACCGACCATCCGGGGGACGCCCTCGTCTACTACCGCAGCCGGTACACCACGCTGCAGTGACGCCGGCTAGGGCTGCGGCTGGTCCGGCTGGGTGAGGTACGCGTAGGACGAGTGGGTGGCGAAGCCGAGCCGGTGGTAGAGCCGGATGGCGCCGAGGTTGTCGTGCTCCACCTGCAGGTGGACGAGGTGGATGCCCTCACGGGCGGCCTCCCCGGCCAGGTGTGCGGTGAGGTGAGCGGCGAGCCCGCGGCCACGGTATGCCGGGTCGGTCCAGACCGCCCCCAACCCCGCCCATCCGGACGCCAAGGCCAAGCGGGCCAAGGCGATCGGTGTCGTCCCGGCCGCATCGGCGCGCGCGGAGCCCGAGCTGTTGCGACAGCCCGCCGCCCGGGGTGATCTGCCCGAAGACCTGCCGGGGGCTGCCCGTGAGCACCGTCTCGGTCACGTCCGGGACGGTGGCACGGGTCGTGCGGTACGCCTCCAGCCAGGCGGCCGTCGAGGGCCGGGCTGGTCGCCACGCTCGGGCCGCCGGGGTCGGCGGCTGCCACGGTCGCGGTCGACGCGGTGAGGTTGAGGGTGAGGCTGCCGACGGTGTAGCCGCGCTCGGTGAGCAGCGCGCCGAGCCGGTCATCGGCGGGGTCGAAGCCCTGTGGACCGGCGAGGGCGAACTTCGCCGGGAGGCCGCGCGCGGCATACCACCGCTCCACCCGCTCCACGGCCTGGGGGAGCGGCAGGCCGGGGTCGCCGACCGGGACCACCGAGTTGCCCCGCTGGGTGAAGCCGGCCGAGGCCCGCAGGAGCCAGTCGCCGACCTGCTCGCGGTCGACGGCGCCCCACGAGGGCGCCATGACGCGCTGCAGGTCGTCGACGGACACGGCCAGGTGGGCGGCTCCCCGGCGCGACGGCTTCGGCGGGACCTCCTTGGCCACGGTCACCCGCTCGAGGGGGATGCGCACCGTGCCGCGGGCGGTCTCGACCGTCACGCTGGGCGTCGTCGACCGTGAGCAGGGTGCCCACGGCGTCGGTCAGCGTCGCGCCGCTGACGGGGTCCGGCGCCTCGAGCCGCCATCTGACCACCACCCGAGACCCGAGGGGGAGGCTGCGTACGTCGCTCGACATGGGCCGCATAGTATGTGCGCCATGACGTACGTGATCGCGCAGCCTTGTGTGGACCTCAAGGACAAGGCCTGCATCGAGGAGTGTCCGGTCGACTGCATCTACGAGGGCGAGCGGTCGCTCTACATCCACCCCGACGAGTGCGTGGACTGCGGTGCGTGCGAGCCGGTGTGCCCCGTCGAGGCGATCTACTACGAGGACGACGTGCCCGAGCAGTGGGCTCAGTACTACAAGGCCAACGTCGAGTTCTTCGACGACCTGGGCAGCCCCGGCGGCGCGGCCAAGCTCGGCCTCATCAACAAGGACCACCCGATCATCGCGGACCTGCCCCCGCAGGAGCACGACGAGTGAGCAGCCTCGCGTGAGCCTGCGCTCGCTGCCTGACTTCCCCTGGGACTCGCTCGCTCCGTTCAAGGAGCGGGCGAGTGCCGTATCCGGTGGTCTCGTGGACCTCTCGGTCGGGACGCCCGTGGACCCGACCCCCGTCGTGGTGCAGGAGGCCCTGCGGGCGGCCGCCGACGCGCCGGGATACCCGCAGACCTACGGCACGCCCGCCTTGCGCGAGGCGGTCGCCGCGTGGTTCGCCCGCCGTCGCGGCGTGCCCGACCTCGACCCCGACGGCGTGCTGCCGACGATCGGCAGCAAGGAGCTGGTCGCCTGGCTGCCGAGCCTGCTCGGTCTCGGCCCCGGCGACATCGTGGGCTTCCCGGGCGTCGCCTACCCCACCTACGACGTCGGTGCCCGGCTGGCCGGCGCCACCCCGTTGGTCGTCGACGGCCTCGCCGCCCTCGGCCCGCTGACGCCCTCGACCACCCCGAAGCTGCTCTGGCTCAACAGTCCCGGCAACCCGACCGGTCGCGTCCTCGGCGTCGACCACCTCGCCAAGGTGGTGGCCTGGGCCCGCGAGCACGGCGTCGTCGTGGCCAGTGACGAGTGCTATGCCGAGCTCGACTGGCGCGCCGACTCCACCGAGCCGACCACCCCGAGCATCCTCGACCCGCGGGTCACCGGCGGCAGCCACGAGGGGCTCCTCGCCGTCTACTCGCTGAGCAAGCAGTCCAACCTCGCGGGCTACCGCGCGGCCTTCGTCGCGGGCGACGTCGTCCCTGGTCCGCCGGCTGCTCGAGGTGCGCAAGCACGCCGGCATGATCGTGCCCTGGCCGGTGCAGCAGGCCCTCACGGCCGCGCTCGGTGACGACGCCCACGTCGCCGAACAGAAGGCCAGGTATGCCGCCCGGCGGGCCACCCTGCGTGCGGCCGTCGAGGCGTTCGGGCTCCGCGTCGACCACTCCGACGCCGGGCTCTACCTCTGGGCGACCCGGGGCGAGGACGCCTGGGCGACCGTCGAGGCACTGGCCGCGCGCGGCATACTCGTCGCCCCTGGCACCTTCTACGGACAGGCCGGCCGAGAGCACGTGCGCATCGCCCTGACCGCCTGCGACGAGCGCATCGCCGCTGCCGCCGAGCGTCTCACGGCCTAGCGGACCGATTCCGCGGCGCACGGGAGCGTGGGGTAGCGTCGCAGTGCGCGAAGAGCGCCAGCCGCACCGGGCGTGGGGCGCCCGCACGACGTGGAGGATGATTTCGCATGACTGACGCAACCGCTGGCGCCACCCTGACGGCCGGTGACAAGACCCTCGAGCTGCCGCTGGTCAAGGCGACCGAGGGCAACAACGGCTACGACGTCTCCAAGCTGATGAAGGTCACGGGCAACGTCACCCTCGACACCGGGTTCGTCAACACCGCGTCGTGCAGCAGCGCCATCACCTACATCGACGGCGACGCGGGCATCCTGCGCTACCGGGGCTACCCGATCGAGCAGCTCGCCGAGAAGTCGAGCTTCCTCGAGGTGTCCTACCTGCTCATCTACGGCGAGCTGCCCACCCAGGAGCAGCTCGACGACTTCGACTCCAAGGTCCGCCGGCACACCCTGCTGCACGAGGACCTGCGGGCCTTCTTCAACGGCTTCCCGCGCGACGCCCACCCGATGCCGGTGCTGTCCTCCGCCGTGTCGGCGCTGTCGACCTTCTACCAGGACAGCCTCGACCCGTTCGACAAGGAGCAGGTCGAGATCTCGACCGTGCGCCTGCTGGCCAAGCTGCCGACGATCGCGGCCTACGCGTTCAAGAAGTCGGTCGGCCAGCCGTTCCTCTACCCCGACAACTCGCTGTCGCTGCCCGAGAACTTCCTGCGCATGACCTTCGGGTTCCCCGCCGAGCCGTACGACCTCGACGAGGACATGGTCAAGGCCCTCGACCTGCTGCTCATCCTGCACGCCGACCACGAGCAGAACTGCTCGACCTCGACGGTGCGGCTCGTGGGCTCGTCCAACGCCAACCTCTTCGCGTCGGTCTCCGCCGGCATCAACGCGCTCTTCGGCCCGCTGCACGGTGGGGCCAACCAGGCGGTGCTCGAGATGCTGCAGCAGATCCACGACAACGGCGGCGACGTCGACACCTTCGTCAAGAAGGTCAAGAACAAGGAGAAGGGCGCGAAGCTCATGGGCTTCGGGCACCGGGTCTACAAGAACTACGACCCGCGCGCGGCCATCATCAAGAAGACGGCCGACACCATCCTCACCAAGGACGGCGTCTCCGACCCGCTGCTCGACATCGCCCTGCAGCTCGAGCAGCGCGCGCTCGAGGACGACTACTTCGTCGAGCGCAAGCTCTACCCGAACGTCGACTTCTACACCGGCCTGATCTACAAGTCGATGGGCTTCCCGACCCGGATGTTCACCGTGCTGTTCGCGCTGGGCCGGCTCCCCGGCTGGATCGCCCAGTGGCGCGAGATGATCGAGGACCCGCAGACCAAGATCGGCCGTCCGCGCCAGATCTACACCGGTGCCACCGAGCGCGACTACGTCGCGCATGACGGGTCGCTGAGCGCTCGACCCCGCCAGCCGGCGTCAGCCGGCGAAGGTCACGGTGACCGTGGTGGCGGCCCGCCCGGCCGGGTGGCGCTCTGCCACGCCCAGCCCGAGGAGTCGCGCGTCCGCGTCCACTGCTTGGCGCCGACCTGGACCTTGGTGACGCCGAACTGCGCGGCCTTGGCCACGGCATACGCGCCGACGTTCCAGGCTCCGCGCTCGGACCCGGCGTGCACCGTGAGGGTGCGGCTCGCGTCCTGGGCGGTCACGCCGAGCTCCCGGCTCAGAGCGGCCTGGAAGCCGGCCGGGTTGCCGGTCGTCGCCGTCGTTGAGGCGGCACCCCAGACCGCCGGGGGAGTGCCCGGACAGGGTCGAGGCCAGCAGCCGGCCCTCCTGCTCGTGGTTCGCGTAGGCGTCCGGGTAGGCGCTCTTCTGGACCTTCTGGGCGATCTCGGTGATCTTCATCGTCTCGTAGCCCTGGACCTTCACGAGGGCGTCGTAGAAGCGGTTCGTCGCGTAGACCGGGTCGAGGATCTGCTCGGCGGTGCCCCACCCCTGGCTGGGCCGCTGCTGGAACAGCCCGACCGAGTCGAGGTCGCCGAAGCGCAGGTTGCGCAGCTTGGACTCCTGGATGGCCGTGGCGATGGCGATGGTGGCCGCGCGCGCCGGGAGCCCGCGCTTCTCGGCCACCGCCTCGATCGTGGCCGCGTAGGCCGTCTGGCTGGGGTCGAACTGCACGCTCGTCCCCAGGGCGGTGGCCTGGCACTGCGGCCCACCGAAGTTGCGGACCACCCCGCGCACGCCGACCCACCCGGCGACGACGATGCCCACCGCGAGCACCAGCAGCACCGCCCGGGTGACGAAGCGCCGGGCGGTGGTGTGGTGGCGCTCCTCGGCGAGGACGACCCCGCCGCGCCTAGTCGTTGGCATGCAGAGCCGAGTTCAGGACGATGCCGTGGCCGTCGCGCGGGCGTGCCTCGACGGTGCCGGTCACCGAGTTGCGCAGGAACAGCAGGTTGTCCTGGCCCGACAGCTCGCGCGCCTTGACGACCTGGCCGTCGGGGAGGGAGACCTTGGTGCCCGCCGTGAGATAGAGACCGGCCTCGAGGACGCAGTCGTCGCCCAGGGCGATGCCCAGGCCGGACTCGGCACCCAGGAGGCAGCGCTCGCCGATCCTCACCCGCTCGGTGCCACCGCCCGAGAGCGTGCCCATGGTCGAGGCGCCGCCGCCGATGTCGGAGCCGTCGCCGACGACGACGCCCTGGCTGATCCGGCCCTCGACCATCGAGGTGCCCAGGGTGCCGGCGTTGAAGTTGACGAAGCCCTCGTGCATGACCGTCGTGCCGGGGGCCAGGTGGGCGCCGAGCCGCACGCGGTCGGCGTCGGCGATGCGGACCCCCGCGGGGACGACGTAGTCGGTCATGCGCGGGAACTTGTCGATGCCCGAGGACCTGCACCGGCCCGCGAGCCTGCAGGGCGGCCCGGGTCAGCTCGAAGCCGTCGACGGCGCACGGACCCTGGGTCGTCCAGACGACGTTGACGAGCACACCGAACAGGCCGTCGAGGTTGACGCTGTTGGGCTGCACGAGACAGTGCGAGAGCAGGTGGAGCCGCAGGTAGGCGTCGGAGGGGTCCGCCGGGCGCCGCGTCGAGGTCGATCTCGGTGGTCACCAGCTCGCGCCGGGTGTGGCGCGCGTCGTCCTTGGCCACGAGGGTCTCGAGCTGCGCGGCCGGGCTGCGCGTCGGCCGGGCGCTCCCCGAGAGCGGGTTGGGGGAACCAGGTGTCGAGCACGGCCCCGTCGTCGTGGACGGTCGCCAGACCGTGTCCCCATGCCCTGCGCTCGCTGCTCATGGGGCAAGCCTACGAGAGTGAGTCTGAGAGCCCGACATCGTGCCGCGGCTAGGCTCGGGCCATGTCGACCACCCACGCAGACCCCGTGACCCTGGACCTGTCCGCCGACATCGTGACCCTCACGGCCGCCCTGTGCGACATCGAGTCGGTCTCGCGCGACGAGGCCGCCATCTGCGACGCCATCGAGGCGGCCCTGGCGCCGCTGGCTCACCTGGAGGTCACCCGCCTGGGCAACACCCTGGTCGCCCGCACCTCCCTGGGTCGCGCGGAGCGGGTCGTGCTGGCCGGTCACATCGACACCGTCCCGCTGACCCGGGACCCCGCCAACCTGCCGACCCGGCGCGAGGGCGGAGACCTGGTCGGCCGGGGCACGGTGGACATGAAGGGCGGCGTGGCCGTGCAGCTCAAGGCGGCCCTGCTGCCCGAGCCCAGCCGTGACCTGACGTTCGTCTTCTACGAGGGCGAGGAGATCGACAGCCAGTTCAACGGCCTGATGCACATCCAGCAGCAGCGCCCCGAGCTGATCGACGACGCGGACTTCGCCGTGCTGCTCGAGCCGACCGCGAGCCGGGTCGAGGGCGGGTGCAAGGGCACGCTGCGCGTCGACGTCACCGCCCGCGGCATCGCCGCCCACTCGGCCCGCCCGTGGAACGGCCGCAACGCCATCCACGAGGCGAACGGCATCCTCACCCGGCTCACGGCATACGAGACGTACACGGCGACGGTCGACGGCCTGGACTACCACGAGGCCATGAACGCCATCGGCATCCGCGGCGGCATCGCCGGCAACGTCATCCCCGACGAGTGCGTCGTCACGGTCAACTACCGCTACGCCCCCGACAAGACCCCGCAGGAGGCGCTGCACCACGTCGAGGAGCTCTTCGAGGGCTACGAGCTCGTCTGCCACGACAACGCGCCCGGCGCGCGGCCCGGGCTGGACCTGCCGGCCGCCAAGGCGTTCGTCGACGCCATCGGCCAGCCCGTCGTGGCCAAGGAGGGGTGGACCGACGTGGCCCGGTTCTCGGCGATGGGCATCGCGGCCGTCAACTTCGGGCCGGGCGACCCCAACCTCGCCCACCACGACGACGAGCGCTGCCCCGTCGACCAGCTGGAGTCGGCGGAGGCCGCGCTGCTGCGCTGGCTCGCGTAGGTTGGCCCGCGTGAGCGAGGAAAGCCAGACCAGCGGAGCCACCCAGCGCGACTTCGACTACCACACGGGCCCGGTGACGCTGCGCGGCTCGCGCGTCCCCGGCACGACGACCGACCAGCGGCTGCTCGACAGCCACGGCCCCAGCGACTGGCTGCACACCGACCCGTGGCGGGTCATGCGCATCCAGAGCGAGTTCGTCGAGGGCTTCGGCGCGCTGGCCGAGCTGGGCCCGGCCGTGAGCGTCTTCGGCTCGGCGCGCACGGCGCCCGGCTCACCGTTCTACGAGCTGGGCACCGCAGGTGGCGCGGCGGCTGGTGGAGGCCGGGTATGCCGTGATCACCGGTGGGGGACCGGGCGCCATGGAGGCGGCCAACAAGGGCGCGCTCGAGGCGGGCGGCGCCTCGGTGGGCCTGGGGATCGAGCTGCCGTTCGAGCAGGGCCTCAACGAGTACGTCAACCTCGGGGTGAACTTCCGCTACTTCTTCGCCCGCAAGACGATGTTCGTCAAGTACGCCCAGGGCTTCATCGTCCTGCCGGGCGGGTTCGGCACCCTCGACGAGCTGTTCGAGGCAGTCACCCTCGTGCAGACCCAGAAGGTCACGTCGTTCCCCATCGTGCTGCTGGGCCGGGACTACTGGTCGCGGGTTGCTCGACTGGCTGCGCGGGGCCGCGCTCGAGGCCGGCACGGTCAGCCCCAAGGACATCGACCTGCTGCATCTCACCGACGACGTGGACGAGGCGGTCCGGCTCGTCATCGCCGCAGAGAACCACGTCTCGCCAAAACGACCCGAGTGAGCCATGGACGCGGGGCCGGTCCAGCGTCGATCATGAGGCGGTGACCATCTCGCCGCTGCCGAGCCATGGTGACGTCATCGTCGGCCGTGACGTCGCCGGCCGCACGCTGCGGATCTCCGGTCACCCCAGGACCGGTCGGGTCGTCCTGTCGATCTGGCAGGACAACGTCTGCCGCGCCACGCTGCGGCTGGTCCCCGAGGACGTGCCGCAGTTCGTCGAGATGCTGACCCGCTCGGCCATCGAGTCCTCGAGCGCGGACGCTCGAGCCCGGCTCATCACGGTCTGGGCACGGGCACGGGGGGCTGAGTAGGTCTCGCCGCGCACTTCGTGCGACGATCACCTGCGTGATCTGGGTGTTCTTCATCGCCGTGGCGGTCGTGCTGCGTCGGCGGTTTCGCGGCGCTCATCACCGGGCGCACCGGGTACGACCCGCTGGCGGAGGCGACCACGACCCAGCGCGATGCCGGCCCTCCCGGAGGAGCTGCCACGCCGCAGGACGTGGCCGACGTGCACTTCGACACGGCACTGCGCGGCTACCGGATGGACCAGGTGGACGCCGTCCTCGACCAGCTCCAGCGGCGGATCGCCGAGCTGGAGGCCGGTCCGCGCCGAGGTCAGCTCGTGCCGCCGACGGTCAGGCTCGGCCCGAGCTCTCGACCTGAGATGGGCCTCCTGCACCTCACCCGGGAGACGTCGGCTGCGCCCGAGGTGGCCTGGGCCGTCCTGACCGACTTCGCCGGCTATGGCCGCTGGATGCCCATGACCTCGATGCGCGTCGACCCCGGCCCGGTCCGGCTGGGGTGGGGGTTCGCCGGGCTCAGCGGGTGGGGACCGCTCACCTTCTCCGACTCCATGCTCGTCAGCGCGTGGGTGCCGCCCGTCGACGGCGGCCCGGCGCGCTTCCGGGTGGTGAAGACGGGCCGCCTCCTCGGGGGCTGGGCCGAGGTCAGCCTCACGCCGCGCGAAGGCGGTGGCACCCGGGTGGACTGGGTCGAGGAGGTGGTCGTGCGCCCGCTGCCGTTCCCCGCGCGCCTTCGCGCCTGCGCTCGACCGGGTCAGCCGCTGGCTCTACGGGCGAGCCATCGACGGCATGCTGGCCCAGGCCGAGCTGACCCACGCCGGAACGACCCCTGGGCGCGCCTCATGACCGGGGTGCTCGTCGGCGCCGACGGCGTGTCGCGCTGCGCCTGGGCGGGCAGCACGCCCGACTACCTCGTCTATCACGACACCGAGTGGGGAGTGCCCGTCCACGGCGAGCAGGCCCTCTACGAGCGCCTGACCCTCGAGGCGTTCCAGTCGGGGTTGTCCTGGCTGACGATCCTGCGCAAGCGCGAGGCCTTCCGCGCGGCGTTCGCCGGGTTCGACCCCGAGGCGGTCGCGGCGTTCGGCGACGACGACCGCGCCCGGCTGATGGCCGATGCCGGCATCGTCCGCAACCGGCTGAAGATCGACGCCGCCATCCGCAACGCGTCCGCCGTGCTGGCGCTGCGCGAGCACGGCGGCCTCGACGCAGCTCCTCTGGTCGCATGCCCCCGCGGACCACGTCCCCCCTCGCGAGGCCGGGGACCTGCGGGCCACCTCGCCCGAGTCCGTCGCGCTCGCCAAGGCGCTCAAGAAGTCCGGCTTCGTCTTCGTCGGGCCCACGACCATGTATGCCGCGATGCAGGCCTGCGGCCTGGTGGACGACCACCTCGCCGGCTGTCATCGCGCGGGTGTGGGCGGTCGGCCCTGATGCGCCGCGTCGCCCTCTGGGCGGGCCTGGTCTACCTCGTGCTGCGGGGCGTGTCGGCCGTCATCCTGGTCGCCGCCAGCCACCGACCAGGTTCCTGTCCCCGGCTGGACGGGGCCGCACGTCGGCTACCTCGACATGACGGTCCTGTGGGACGGCAGCTGGTACCGCACCGCGGCGCTGCACGGGTACCCGACGACGCTGCCGCTCGACCCGGCGTCGGGCCATGTGGCCCAGAACGCCTGGGCCTTCTACCCGCTGTTCCCGCTGCTGTCGCGCGCCCTGATGGACCTGACCGGTCTCGCCTTCCCGGTCGTGGCCAGCACCCTGGCGCTCCTGTGCGGCCTGGGCGCGAGCATGCTCATGGCCCAGCTGCTCGCCGAACGGGTCGGCGAGCGGGTGGCCCTCGCCACCGTCGCGGTCTGGGCGGCGTTCCCCGCTGCGGTGTCGCTGCAGCTGGCCTACACCGAGTCGATCGCCATGCTCGTGCTCTGCGGGGTGCTGTGGGCGGTCATGCGGCGGGCGTGGCTCACCGCCGCCGCCCTGGTGCTGCTGCTCGGGATCACCCGTCCCATCGCCGCGCCCGTCGCCGTGGTCATCGCCGTGGCGCTGCTCGTCCGCTGGCGGGGGCGCCGCACCCACCCCATCTCCGGGGGAGAGTACGTGCGGGGCGCGCTGGCGCTGGCCGCCTCCGGGCTCGCCGCGGTGATCTGGCCGCTGGTCGCCTGGGCGCGTCACGGGCTCGCGCACCGCCTACACCGACACCATGTCGGCCTGGCGTGCGGACGGCCACATCGTCCCGTTCACGCCGTGGCTGTCCATGTCGACGTGGGTCTTCCGCGACTACTCCAACGCGGACGTCCTGGGTCCGATCGCCCTCGCAGCGCTCGCGGTGACGCTGGTCGCGCTGCCGCTCGGGCCCTGGGCCACGACGGCTGGGACCCGAGCTGCGAACGTGGTGCCTGGCCTACCCGGCATACCTCGCCGTGGTCCTGGACCCGTTCACGAGCATCGTCCGCTATGCGCTCCCGCTCTTCCCCCTCGTCGCCGTCGTGCTCGGTGGCGGGTGGGCCCGGCGCACGGCACGCTGGCTCTGGGCCCGCGCCACCGTGCTCGTTGCCGTAGGCGTCGTGGCGCAGGTCGCCTGGGTCTGGACGCTGCTGGTGTTCGTGCCCTCCCTCGGACTACCCGCCGTGACCGCGCCGCATCGCCCTCTCCTCGCTGCGCACGTCGCAGGGGCGCAGTGCCGTGGCGGCCCATGCCCTGACGCGTCCCGTGACGTTCCTGCTCGTCGTGTATGCCGCGAGCCGCGTCCTGGCGCTGCTGGCCATGGTCGTGTCGGCGCTGTGGTTCCAGACGCCGGCCGGGGTGGGTCACCTGCACCCGACGGTCGGCGACATCCTGGGCTCGTGGGACAGCGTCTGGTACAAGCGCGTGGCCACCACGGGGTACCCGATCCCGCTGCCGGCCGACCCGGACACGGGACAGCTGACGTACAGCGCGTGGGCCTTCTACCCGGCCTTCCCGATGATGGTGCGCGTCCTCATGCTCACCGGGCTGCCCTTCGAGCCCGCAGCGGTGCTGCTCAACCTCGTGCTGGGGGCGGCCGCGGTCATCCTGGTCTGGCGCTGCTTCCACTTCGCCCTGCACGCCAGCCCGCAGCCGGCCCGAGAGCGGCTCGCGCTCGTCGCCGGTGCCCTGTGGTGCCTCTATCCCGCGACCGGCATCATGCTCATGCCGTACACCGAGGCGCTCGCGTGCGTGCTGATCGCCGCGTCCCTGCTGCTGCTGATGCAACGGCGCTATGCCCTCGTGGCGCTGGTGGCCCTGGCGCTGGGCTTCACGCGAGCGGCCGCGCCGGCCATCGCCTGCGCCGTGCTGGCCCAGCTCGTGCTGCGCTGGCGCGACGACCGGGCGGCGGGGCTGCGACCGTTGCACGGGCAGCGGTTCAGCGCGGCGCTCATGATCCTGGCGACCGCTGTGTCGTCCATCGCCTGGCCCGTCGTCGTCGGTGTCGCGAGCGGGCTGCCCATGGCGTTCTTCAAGGTGCAGGCGGCCTGGGGCCAGAAGCCCCAGTCGGGCCCGTTCGTGCTGTGGCTGTCCTGGGCGTGGGACTCCCATGGGCTCGCCGGTGTGCTGGTCCTGCTCGCGCTCGTCGCGACGTACGTCGCTCTGATCCTCGGGCGCCACGGCCGGTGGCTGGCCATGGAGCTGCGGGTCTGGGCGCTGGCGTACCCGCTCTACCTGCTGGCGGTGGTGCGGCCGATCACGAGCATGTGGCGCTTCCTGCTCCTGGACTTCCCGATCGCGGCGCTGGTGGCGTCGGTGGCGATGCGCACCTCCACCGGGCGCCAGCGTCGTCGGGCACTGGCGCCGCCGCGTCGGAGTGGTGGCCCTGGTCATGGTCGGCGGGATGGTGTGGTTCACCTGCACCCTGCTGACGTTCGTGCCCTGGGCCGCGACGCCCCCGTGACCGCCGGACCGCTCTCGGCCGAGCGGTGCTGCTAGCGGCCGCTGAACTCCGGCCGCTCCTTGGCCAGGAAGGCCGCCACGGCCGCGTGATGGTCCTCGCTCGCGCCTGTCAGCGCCATGTACTCGGCCTCCTGGGCCAGCGATGCGCTCAGGTCGTGTCCGGAGCTGAAGGCCACCGCGCGCCGGATCGAGCCGTAGGCCAAGGTCGGCCCGGCAGCCAGGGTGGTCGCGAGCTCGCGCACGGTGCCGGCCAGCTCGTCGGCGGCGACGACCTGGGTCACCAGGCCGAGGTCGAGGCACTCGGCCGCCGCGACCGTCCGGGGCAGCAGGAGCAGCTCCTTCGCCTTGGCCGGGCCCACCAGTCGCGGCAGCCACCAGGACGACCCCGAGTCGCACGACAGGGCGATCCCGGCGAAGGCCAGGTTGATCCCCGCGGTGTCGACCATGACCCGGAAGTCGGCCGCCATCGCGAACGCCGCGCCGGCGCCGGCCGCCACCCCGTTGAGAGCCGCGACGACGGGCTTGTTCATCGTCGCGAGCAGCTCGACCACCGGGTTGTAGTGCCGGGGCACGGTCTCCCACAGCGACGGGTCGTCGCGCTGGAGCAGCCCGACGTGCTCGCGCAGGTCCTGGCCGACGCAGAACGCCCGGCCCGACCCCGTCAGCACCACGCAGCGCACCGAGGGGTCCTCGGCGACGTCGGTCAGGGCGGCCAGCAGGGCCTCCTTGGTGGCGATGTCGAGGGCGTTCATGGCCTCGGGGCGGTTGAACCGCACGGTGGCCACGGCTCCCTCGCGCTCGACCACGACGGGGGAGGGCGCGGCCTCGGGCTCGTCGCTGGCGCGGCTGGTGGGGGCGGTCTGCTCTGTCATGGGCTCATCATGACGGCTCCGGGACGCGCGGCGCCGTCGAGCCAGGTGTCGACCCAGTCACGTGCTCCGGGGAGCAGCTCACGGGCCCGCGTGTCGAAGCGCCTGGCCGCGTCCCGGCCGGGCCACCGGGTCGGCAGCACCTCGTCGGGCAGTCCCGGGTCTCGGAACAGGAACAGCCGCCACTCGTGGACCAGCGTCGAGCGCACGACGAACGCCTCCTCCGGTGTGGCGACCGCCCCGGCTCGCAGCGTGCCCTCCTGGAACTCGCGGTAGGCCTGCGCCAGCGAGCTCCAGGTCCCACACGCGGGCCACCACCTCCCGGGCGTCCCCCTGGGCGCTGCCCGTGAAGCCGCTCCAGCGCACCCCGGCCGCCGCCAGCGCCGAGCCGAGCTCACGGCTGGGCCGTGGGGCGATCCACGTGTCGCCGGAGAGCCGCCCGTAGCCGAGGTAGGCCAGGGCCTGGGCGCTCCGGGCGCGGACGTTGCGGTCCGGCGTGCGCTCGACGACGACGAGATGCCACTGTCCGTCCCAGTGGGCAGGCTCGGTGCGGTAGATCCGGGCGTGCGCCTCGCTCAGCCGCTCACGGCCACGGGCGGACACGGCATACCCGCGCTGGTCGCGCTCCAGGGGCTCCAGCCAGCCCTCGCCCACCATCCGCGACACCGCGGTGCGGACCGCGGGCGCCGAGATGCCCAGGGAGCCGAGCAGCCCGACGCACGCCGAGATCGGCGCCCAGCCGCCCCGGTCGAGGAGGTGGTCGCCGTAGAGGTCGAAGAGGGCGGAGCGGGCGTGCACCCCTGCAGTCTCACCGATCGAGGGGTCCCGACGGGGGGAGGGCGGATTTCGCCTGCGAGCGTGTTCACGAGATACTGGAGCAAATCTGGCACGCACGGGATGAGCACAAGCACTGGCGTGGACCCGCGTGCCCAGCAGAACACCACGCCTGACAGAAGGGACGCACCCATGGCGGCGATGAAGCCGAGGACCGGCGATGGTCCGCTCGAGGTGACCAAAGAAGGTCGCGGCATCGTCCTGCGGATGCCACTCGAGGGCGGCGGTCGTCTCGTCGTCGAGATGACCCCCGACGAGGTGCGCGCCCTGGGTCAGGCCATCGACAACTGCGAAGGCCTCAAGTGACCTCCTAGCTCTGCGACAGACCAAGGCCCCCTCCGGCACCAGCCGGAGGGGGCCTTTGTCGTGCCGCACCTGGCGCCGGCCGGGCACGACGGTGTGGGTATGCCGGGAGCCCAGCACAGGTCGATAGGGTCGCCCCCGTGCCCGCTCCCGACCTCCTGACACCCGCCTCCAGCGACTGGGTCGTGCAGCCGACGCCGCTGGCCGACGTCCTGGCCGATCTCGACGCCCACGACCTGCTGCTCGCCGTCCCGGTGACGGCTGCCGGGACCGGGGTGGCTGACGACGGCGCGATCGGGACGAGGCGGACGGTCCCGTGCGGCCTTGGCGCTGGTCGGGCTGGACCTGGCCGAGGTCGTGGCCGCCTACGAGCCGCGAGTCCGCGGCCGGCTCGGTCACCCGCATCCCGCTGGTCCCGGGTGAGCGGGCCGCCAGGGCGGTGCTGCTCGTCGGAGTCGGCGACGGGTCGCCGGCGGCGCTGCGCGAGGCGGGCGCTGCCCTGGGGCGCGCCGGCCGGGGCACGCGCCGCGCTCGTGACCACGGTCGGGTCCGACGGCCGGCCCCGAGGCCCAGGGCGCCCTCGTCGAGGGCCTGGCCCTGGGCGGCTATGACTCGCCGCGGTGGCTGGGACCGTCGAGCCCGGCGCCGCAGGGACCGGTGGACACCGTGGTGCTGTGCGGGGCGTACGACCAGGAGTGCGGTGGACGCGGCCGTCGTGCGCGCGCGGGCCACCATGCTGGCGCGCAACCTCGCCGTCACCCCGTCGAACATCAAGAGCCCGGAATGGCTCGCCGCGCAGGCGCGCACGGTCGCCCGTCGGGCCGGGCTGTCGGTCAAGGTGTGGTCGCCGCGCGAGCTGAAGAGCGAGGGCTTCGGTGGGCTGCTGGCCGTCGGGGCCGGGTCGGCGACCCCGCCGCGGCTGGTGCAGGTCGACTACGAGCCGGCCGGGTCGACGGCCGACGACGCCTCGGGTGGTGCTGGTGGGCAAGGGGATCACCTTCGACACCGGCGGCCTCGACATCAAGCCCGTCGACAACATGCTGGCGATGAAGACGGACATGACGCGGGGCCGCGGTCGTGCTGGCCGTCCTGGGCGGCCTGCCGCGACCTGGGCGTGCGGGTGCGGGTCACGGGACTGCTGCGCGCTGGCCGAGAACGCGGTCGGGGGAGGGGCGTTCCGCCCCTCCGACGTGGTCACGCAGTACGGCGGCAAGACCGTCGAGATCGGCAACACCGACGCCGAGGGCCGGCTGGTCATGGCCGACGCGCTCGCCTACGCCGACCTCACCCTCGAGCCCGACATCCTCCTCGACATCGCCACCCTGACGGGGGCCGCCCGGGTGGCCCTGGGCCGGTCGATGGCTCCGGTCTATGCCACCGACGACGCCCTGAGTGACGCCCTGGTGGGGGCCGGCCAGGCCACCGGCGAGCTGCTCTGGCCGTTCCCGCTGGTCGAGGACTACCGGCCCCAGCTCGACAGCCAGGTCGCCGACATCAACCACATCGCGGGCACCGGAGGCGGCGGTGGCTCGATCTCGGCAGCATTGTTCCTTCGTGAGTTCGTGGGCTCACGTCGCTGGGCGCATCTCGACATTGCCGGGGTGGGTCGCTCCGACGTGGACCGCGGGCTCCTCACCAAGGGCGGCACGGGCTTCGGTGCCCGGCTGCTGCTGAGCTGGCTGGAGGACATGGCATGAATGCCGGATACGGGCTCTCGGTGCGCTGGTCGCTCGAGGACGCCCCGCAGGATGTGGCCCCCAAGCTCCGCGACTATGTGGTCGGCACGTCGATGGCGAGGTTCATGTTCCTCGACGGGCTGGCCTTCAAGACCTGGCGCATGGTGGAGGGCCAGTGGTTCGAGGGCACCTATGTCTTCGACCAGGCCGTCTATCGCGACGACTTCGCCGCGGAGTTCACGGGCACCGCCGAGACGGCGCCGGGCAGCGCGATCATCGGCTCGCGCGCCGATCTCGATCGAGGCGTTCGAGGTGGTGGCCATCGCCGAGGGGCCGGCCAAGTTCCGCCGGGGCCCCGGCCCGGGCACCGCCTGACCGTCAGCGCCTGACGCAGCGCCTGACGAGCGACCGACGCGTCAGCGCTTGACGGCCGCGAAGACCCCGTCGCCGACCGGGAGCAGCGCCGGGATCAGGCGCTCGTCGTCCCGCAGCCGCTTGCCGAGGTCGCGCAGCACCACGGTCTCGGCGTCGCGCGCAGCGGGGTCGGCGACCTTGTCGTGCCAGAGCATGTTGTCGAGCACCAGCACGCCCCCCGAGCGCAGGAGCCGGATCGCGTGGTCGACGTAGCTGGGGTAGTCGCTCTTGTCGGCGTCGATGACGACCAGGTCGTAGGCCCCGTCGGTCATCCGGGGGAGCACCTCGAGGGCGCGCCCGCTGATCACCCGGGTCCGCTGGTGGGCGATCCCCGCCTCGGCGTAGGCCTGCCGCGCCGAGCGCTGGTGCTCGGGCTCGACGTCGATGGTGGTGAGGATGCCGTCCTCCGGCATGCCCTGCAGCAGCCACAGGCCCGAGGTGCCCGCGCCGGTGCCGATCTCGACGACGGACTTGGCCTTCACGGCAGCCGCCAGCAGCCGCAGCAGCACGCCGGCCCCGTTGCCGACCGGCACCGCCCCGAGCTCCTCGCCGCGGCGCCGGGCCTGCTCGATCACCTCGTTCTCGGTGACGAACTCCTCGGCGTACGCCCAGCTGGCGGGCTTCTGTGCACTCATGCGCCAAACCCTACCTGCGGCGGGGGTGCCGAACCGGCCGCCGCGGCATACGGCCGCCGCGGCATACAGGGGACGCTCAGGTTGTTGGGGAACGATGAGGCACGTCCGGTCGTCTTGACCGATGTGCACGCACCGCGCCGGCACCGGCGCGGCCGACGGAGGTGAACGACGTGACCGCGACCGACACCATCGGCGCGCAGCAGGGCTCGGCGGAGCAGTCCACCGACCCCGGCGAGCGGGCTGAGCAGGTCTGGGTCCCTCCCACCTGGGAGGAGATCGTCGAGCAGCACTCTGCCCGGGTCTACCGGCTGGCGTACCGCCTCACCGGCAACCAGCACGACGCCGAGGACCTCACCCACGACGTGTTCATCCGCGTCTTCCGGTCGCTGCACTCCTACCAGCCGGGCACCTTCGAGGGCTGGCTGCACCGCATCACGACCAACGTCTTCCTCGACAAGATGCGCCGCAAGCAGCGGATCCGGTTCGACGCGCTCTCCGACGAGTCCGCCGCCCGGCTGCCCACCAGGACGCCGGGCCGGAAGCCGCCTTCGACGCGACCCACTTCGACGACGACGTCCAGCGCGCGCTGGACGCGCTGTCGCCGGACTTCCGCGCGGCCGTGGTGCTGTGCGACATCGAGGGTCTCTCCTACGAGGAGATCGCCGCCACGCTGGGCGTCAAGCTCGGCACCGTGCGCTCGCGGATCCACCGTGGCCGCGCCCAGCTGCGCGAGGCGCTGGCCCACCGTGACCCCGCCCTCGGCCGCGCGGCGACGGACTTCGAGCCTGCGCCCGCCCCCAAGCGCCGCCTCCCGGTGCTGGGCCGGGCGGTGCCAGGGGCGCGGTGAACCGGCCCGTGGGACGCCAGCTCTGGGCCGGTATGCCGGGTGCCTCATCCGGTCGCGGACGCTGCCTGGGTGCGGCCCTGACGGCGTATGCGGACCGGGCCATGGACCCCGTGACCCTGCTGCACTGGGACCGGCACGTCCTCACCTGCGCGTGCTGCCGCGCCGCAGTGGCAGAGGAGCGTCGCGTGCTGGCGGCGCTGCGTGCCCCGGCCGAGCCGACCCTGCCCGGTGACCTGCGCGGCATGCTGCTGGCGCTGGCCGCCGACCCCTCCGTCCAGGGCCTGCGCCCTGGGGCGCCTGGCTCAGCGGACCGGTCCGGTGCCGACGGCGCCGTCCGGGCCTCTGACGACGCCGCCCATGGTCGTGACGGGTTCGCGCCGAGCATCCCGGTGGCGCCGGTTCGGGTCGTCGACCGGGGCACTGCCGGCGATGCACCGCTCCGCGCGGCGGGCCACGGTGTTCGCCGGCCTCGCCGCCGGCGCGACCGCTGCGGCGGCCTGGGGTGTGGCGATGACCGGTGCGACCGCACCGCTGCCAGGACCCGCAGCGACGCCGGGCCTGGTCCACGGGACGCCGCCGGCGACCTCGCCGTTCGCCCCCGCGGCGTTCATGGTGGCCAACCTGGGCCGCGCGCGGACCACCGCGGTCCCGTTCGCCTCAGGCTCGGCACGTCCCTCCGCGGCCGGGCCGCGACGGCCCTCCGCTCCACGTCGGTGGGCTCGACCGCGCGCCCCGCTGTCAGCGGTATGCCGGTCCGTTCGGCAGAATCGACCCCATGAGCGACGAGCGCGACCCAGCCGGCACCCCGCCAGAGTCGGGGCCGCGGCCCCGTCGAGCCGACGGCTGACGCGACGGGCCACCCTGAGGGTCCGGGGACGCCCGCGGCTGCGCCACCGCTGCCGGCGGCCGAGTCCGACGCGCCGCAGCAGGACGCGCCGCAGCACGCGCCGCTGCCGCAGCCGGACGCGCCGCAGCCGGACCAGACCGCCCCGGTCTGGTTCGACCAGACCCAAGAGCTGCCCGAGCGGGCCGAGCCCAGCTCACCCCCACCGCCACCCGCCGACCAGGGCTGGGCCAACGACCAGGCCTGGGCCAACGACCAAGGCTGGCCCGACGGCCGTCCGAGCCGACCGGGTGGCCCGCTGCCCCGGGCGCGCCGGCCCAGGGCTCGTGGGCCGGCGCCGACGCTGCCGCCGCGGCCGGCTCCGTGCCCCCGCCGCCGGCCGCCGCGCCCGGCTGGGAGGCAGCCGCGCTCCCGATGGGGGCGCCCTACCCCGCACCGCCTCAGGGGCCCGGCGGCCACGGGCCGTTCGGGCCTGCGCCGCACGACCCTGCCGGACGGCATACCGGGCCGGGCTGGGGCGCGGTCATCGCCATCGTCGCGGTCGCCGCCCTGCTCGCCGCCGTCATCGGGGGCCTCTTCGGCGGCTACCTCGCCACGCACCAGACCGACCTCGCCGGCACGGGCACCGGCCAGTCACCGATCCCCACCGCGGGCGCCGGAGCGACCGCCCGCCCGTCGGGCAGCATCGCCTCCATCGCGGCCCGGGCGCTGCCCAGCGTGGTCACCATCAAGGTGAGCGGCGCCGACGGCACCGGCACCGGGTCGGGCTTCTTCATCGACCACAACGGCCACATCCTGACCAACAACCACGTGGTCGAGGGAGCCGCCTCCGGTGGCTCGATCACCGTCGAGCTCAGCAACGGGTCCACCATCGACGCCTCGATCGTGGGCCGGGACGCGTCCTACGACCTCGCCGTCCTCAAGACCGGTCGCAGCGACCTGCCGCCACTGACCATGGGCTCGTCCAAGGACGTGGTCGTGGGTGACCAGGTCATCGCGATGGGCGCTCCGCTCGGGCTCGAGTCGAGCGTCACCACCGGCATCGTCAGTGCCCTCAACCGGCCGGTCAGCCCGGGCGGCAACGGCGACCAGCAGTCCTACATCAACGCGATCCAGACCGATGCCGCCATCAACCCCGGCAACAGCGGCGGGCCGCTGCTCGACATGCAGGGCCACGTCATCGGCATCAACTCGGCGATCGCCAGGATCCCCGGCGCCACGACCGACACCCAGTCGGGCAACATCGGCGTGGGCTTCGCGATCCCGAGCGACCAGGCCGTCAAGACGGCCGAGCAGCTGCTCAAGTCGGGCAAGGCCGTCCACCCGGTGATCGGCGTCATCCTCGACCGGCAGTACACCGGCGACGGGCGTCCGCATCCTGGCCCAGGGCACGTCGGCCACGCGGCAACCCGGTGGACCCGAACGGCCCCGCCGGGAAGGCCGGCGTCAAGGCCGGGCGACGTCATCGTCGAGTTCGACGGGCGGCCGGTCAACGACCCCGACAACCTCGTGGTCGCCATTCGTGCCAAGAACGTCGGCGACCGTGTCACGATGAAGGTCCGCCGCGGCGGCCAGACGATCACGGTCACCATGACCCTGACCGGCACCGCCGGCAGCTGACCGAGGCAGGCCACGATGATCGACATCAACGGCTGGGAGTTCGTCATCCTGATCGTGCTCGGGGTGGTGATCCTCGGCCCCGAACGGCTCCCGGAGTATGCCGCGAAGCTGGGCCGGCTCGTCCGCCAGGCCCGGGCCATGGCCGAGGGCGCGAAGGGTCAGCTGCGCGAGCAGATGGGGCCGGAGTTCGACGACATCAACTGGCGGCAGTACGACCCGCGGCAGTACGACCCGCGCCGGATCGTGCGCGAGGCGCTGATGGACCCCTCGCCGCTGGACGAGCCCGCGGTCGCGCCCGACCTACGCGTCCGGCGTGCGACGGGACCCGGCCGCGCCGACGCCGTACGACCTCGACGCGACCTGAGCCGGTCGCCGGCCCGTCAGCGGCGCAGTGAGCCGGTCAGCGGCCGACGGGCGACAGGCCGAGCGAGCGACCGGCCAGGCCCCGTGAGCGGGTGCCCAGACCGCGGGCGATGGCCCGCAGCGACACGGCCGCCGGCGACTGCGGGTTGCGCAGCACGACGGGGGTGCCCTGGTCGGCGCCCTCGCGCAGGTTGGTGTCGAGCGGGATCTGGCCCAGCAGCGGGACGTCGGCACCCACGGACCGGGTGAGGGAGTCGGCCACGACCTGGCCGCCACCGGAGCCGAAGATCTCCTGGCGCGTGCCGTCGGGCAGCTCGAGCCAGGACATGTTCTCGATGACGCCGACGATGCGCTGGTGCGTCTGCAGGGCGATCGACCCGGCGCGCTCGGCCACCTCGGCCGCGGCCTGCTGCGGGGTCGTGACGACGAGGATCTCGGCGGTCGGGATGAGCTGGGCGACGGAGATCGCGATGTCTCCCGTGCCCGGCGGCAGGTCGAGCAGCAGGATGTCGAGGTCGCCCCAGAAGACGTCCCCGAGGAACTGCTGAAGCGCCCGGTGGAGCATGGGCCCGCGCCACACGACCGGCTGGTTGCCGGGCACGAACATGCCGATCGAGATGACCTTCACGTCGTGGCTGACCGGCGGCAGGATCATGTCGTCGACCTGCGTCGGCCGGTGCTCGACCCCGAGCATGCGCGGCACGGAGAAGCCGTAGACGTCGGCGTCGACCACGCCCACCCGCAGCCCGCTCTGGGCCAGGGACGCGGCGAGGTTGACCGTGATCGACGACTTGCCCACGCCGCCCTTGCCGGAGGCCACGGCATACACGCGGGTGAGGGAGCCGGGCTGCGCGAAGGGGATCTCGCGCTCGGGGTTGCCGCCCCGCAGCTGCTGGCGCAGGCCGGCGCGCTGCTCGTCGCTCATCACGCCGAGGCTCACGCTGACGCCGGTGACACCGGGCACGGCGGCCAGGGCCGCGGTGGTGTCCTTGGTCAGGGTGTCCTTCATCGGGCAGCCCGAGACGGTGAGCAGGATCGTCACGGCGACCCGGCCGGCCTCGTCGACCTCGACGCTCTCGACCATGCCGAGCTCGGTGACGGGCTTGCGGATCTCGGGGTCGATGACGGTCGACAGCGCCTGGTGGAGCGCCTCGTCGGTCACCGGTGCAACAGGTTGGGGCATGCCCCCATGCTAGGTCGCCGGATGGTCGCCTGACGCACCGCCCGGCTCCGTGAGCGGCGTCGTCCTCGTCACGCCGCCCGCCCGGTCCGCGCTCCTCGATCTCGTCGAGCAGGCTGCGCAGCTCCGAACGCAGGAAGTCGCGGGTGACCGAGTCGCGCAGCGCATGCCGCAGGGCCGCCACCTCGCGGGTGAGGAACTCGGTGTCGGCGAGGTTGCGCTCGTCGCGGGCCCGGTCCTGCTCGAGGCCCACCCGGTCGCGGTCGGCCTGGCGGTTCTGCGCGAGCAGGATCAGCGGCGCGGCATACGAGGCCTGCAGGCTGAGCATCAGGGTGAGGAAGATGAACGCGTAGGGGTCGAAGCGGTACTCCTTCGGCCCGAAGACGTTCCAGCCGACCCACACCGACCACGAACACCGTCATGGCGATGATGAAGTTCGCGGTGCCCATGAAGCGCGCGAACTGCTCGCTCCAGACGCCGAACGTCTCCTGGGACACGGTGGGCCGCGGCAGGAGGGGTCGCTTGGTCTCGCGCGGCTGGTCGAGGCGCGCGCTGCTGGCGCGGGCGGTCGGGCGGTCAGCCATGGGTCACCTCGCGACGCTCCTCGCGCCAGTCGTCGGGCAGGATGTGGTCGAGCACGTCGTCCACCGTGACGGCCCCGAGGAGCCGGCCGTCGTCGTCGACCACCGGCACGCCGACGAGGTTGTACGTCGCCAGGATGCGCGTCACCTGACCGAGCGGCGCCTCCGGCCCGAGCGGCTCGATCTCCTTGTCGAGGATGCTGCCGATCGCGCCGTGCGGGGGCTCGCGCAGCAGCCGCTGGATGTGCACCATGCCGAGGTACTTGCCGGTGGGCGTCTCGTGGGGGGCGCGGCAGACATAGACGGTCGAGGCGAGGGCGGGGGAGATCTCGGCCCGGCGCACCACGGCCAGCGCCTCGGCGATCGAGGCCTCCGGGCCGAGGATCACCGGCTCGGTGGTCATCATGCCGCCGGCCGACTCCTCGTCGTAGGTGAGCAGGCGGCGCAGGTCGGCGGCCTCGTCCGGCTCCATCAGCTGGAGCAGCTCCTCCTGCTTCTCCTCGGTGAGGTTGTGCAGCAGGTCGGTGGCGTCGTCGGGCTCCATCGCCTCGAGCACGTCGGCGGCGCGTCCCACGGGGAGGGTCTCGAGGATCTCGACCTGGTCGTCCTCGGGCAGCTCCTCGAGGACGTCGGCGAGGCGCTCGTCGGCCATCGCCTCGGCGACCTCGGCGCGGCGCTTGGGCGACAGGTCGTGGATCACGTCGGCGAGGTCGGCCGACTTGAGGTTGTCGTAGGTCTCCAGCAGCCGCGCGGCGGACTGGCCCGAGCCGGACTGGTGCAGGCCCTCGACGTCCTCGATCGGCACCAGCAGCGTGGCGCCGCGGCGACGCCGGAACGGCCCGAGGGCAGCGCGAGTCGCCCCCTGTCGGACGAACACCTTGGAGACCACCCAGTCGCGGTTGCGCTCGCGCTCGATCGCGACGTCCTCGACGGTGGCCTGGTAGTCGCCCTCGGGGTCGTGGACGGTGACGGTGCGCTCGAGGAGCTCGGCCATGACGAGCTCCTCGTTGGTGCGCTGCTCGAACCGGCGCATGTTGACCAGGCCGGTGGTGATGACCTGGCCGCCGTCGACCGACGTCACGCGGGTCATGGGCACGAAGACCCGGCGCCGGCCGGGGACCTCGACGACCAGGCCGATGACGCGCGGGCGGCGGCGCGAGGCGCCGAAGGTGACGACGACGTCGCGGACCCGGCCGACCTGGTCACCGAGCGGGTCGAACACGCTCAGGTTGGTCAGTCGGCCCACGAAGACGCGCGACGGGGTGCTCACCCCGCAAGGCTATCCGGCGGGTCAGTGCTCGTCTGGGAGGCGGTTGCCGCGCCGCCGTCGCGGACGGCCGCGCCAGTGCCAGGGGCGCCACCCTGCGGTGGTCGCCTCGCTCGGCGGGACGGGTGCCGCACCCGAGGTGGTCGGGTAGGAGCCCGGTGCCTCGACGGGCGACCCGAACGGCCGGAAGGCGCGCACCGTGCACTCCGCCGCCCAGCGGGTCAGCAGGTCGTCGGTCGCGTTGAGGCGCTCGGACTTCAGTGCCTGGGTCGCGGGCTCCCACTCGGGGTCCTCGCGGACGGAGCTCGCGGACGGCGGCCTGGACCGTCAGCAGCCGCCCACCGGTGTCCTTGCTGCGGGCGATGAGGCGGACCCGCTCGGGTACCCACGGGAGGGTCTGCTCACCCGGGCCGGACACGGCATACACGGTCTCGCCGTCCCAGGCGTGCCAGAACGGCCACGCCCGGTCGCCGGGGATGTCGACCCAGAGCAGGCCCGACTTCGACGCGGCCTCGGCGAAGAGCGCGGTGACGTTCGGCGGCGACGTTCGCGGGCGGGGAGTCGGTCACACCGTGAACTGTGTCATAACCCCTTCGCCGGTGTCGCTGCTAGTTTCGCCGCGTGCGCAGCCCCAAGGACTTCTTCGCCCCGCTTGCCGTCGGTGCCCCAGCACCCCTTCGTGAGGTGCCTGCTCGGCCGTCCCGGGTGATCCACTTCTTCGACCCGAGCAACGAGAAGATGGCGGCCAAGATCCCGACCATGGTCGGCACCGTCGACATCCTGCTCGGCAACCTCGAGGACGCCGTGAAGGCGGACCGCAAGGAGGCCGCGCGCGCCGGGCTCGTGCAGGTCGCCAAGGCCACCGACTTCGGTGAGAACACGCAGCTGTGGACGCGGGTCAACGCCCTCGACAGCCCGTGGGTGCTCGACGACCTGACCACCCTCGTCACCGAGGTCGGCGACAAGCTCGACGTCATCATGGTGCCCAAGGTGCAGGGGCCCGAGGACATCCACTACGTCGACCGGCTGCTCGCCCAGCTCGAGGCCAAGGCCGGCCTGACGCGCCCGATCCTCGTCCACGCGATCCTCGAGACCGCGCGCGGCGTCGCCAACGTCGAGGAGATCGCCGGCGCCAGCCCGCGCATGCAGGGCATGTCGCTGGGGCCCGCCGACCTCGCCGCCGACCGCCGGATGAAGACCACCCGGGTGGGTGGCGGACACCCCGGCTACCTCGTGCGGCAGGACCCGGTGAACGGCGACATCAACGCGGATCGCCAGACGTACCAACAGGATCTGTGGCACTACACGATCTCGCGGATGGTGGACGCGTGCGCGATGCACGGCATCCTGCCGTTCTACGGGCCGTTCGGGGACATCAAGGACGTCGTCGCCTGCGAGGACCAGTTCCGCAACGCCTTCCTGCTCGGATGTGTCGGGACCTGGTCGCTGCACCCGGTGCAGATCGAGATCGCGAAGCGGGTCTTCAGCCCCTCGGTCGAGGACGTCGCCCACGCGCGACGGGTCGTCGAGGCGATGGGCGACGGCACGGGCGCCGTCATGATCGACGGCAAGATGGAGGACGACGCGAGCGTCAAGCAGTGCCTGGTCATCGTCGAGCTGGCGGAGCGGCTGGCCGCGATCGACCCCGCACTGGCCGAGCTGTATGCCGCGCAGCCCGCCTCCGGCGAAGGTGAGGGTGCGTGATGGCGCCGCAGGCGGCATACCGTCCGCGTCGTTCGGTCCTCTACATGCCGAGCTCCAACGAACGCGCCCTGGAGAAGGCCAAGACCCTCGCCGGTCGACGCCCTGATCCTCGACCTCGAGGACGCAGTCGCTCCTGACGCGAAGGACCAGGCGCGCGAGAACGCCTGTGCCGCAGCCCGATCCGGCGAGTACGGCTCGCGCGAGCTGACGATCCGCATCAACGGCATCGGCACCCAGTGGCACGACGACGACCTGCGGGCGGCGTGCGCCGCCGGCCCGGACGCCATCGTGGTTCCCAAGGTCGGGTCCGCCGACGAGGTGCGCGCGCTGGTCGCTGCCATGGAGGCCGCTGGGGCGCCCGACCACACCAGCCTGTGGGCCATGGTCGAGACACCGGTGGCCATGCTCCACTGCGAGGAGATCGCGGGTGCGTCGCCGCGCCTGACGGCTCTGGTCATGGGCACGAACGACCTGGCCAAGGAGCTGCACGCCGAGCACGTCCCGGGCCGTCAGCCGCTGCTGACCGGCCTGTCGCTGTGCCTGCTCGCCGCGCGCGCGACGGGCACCGTGATCCTCGACGGCGTCTACAACGACGTGAAGGACGCGGCCGGGTTCGAGGCCGAGTGCAGGCAGGGCCGCGAGCTGGGTTTCGACGGCAAGACGCTGATCCACCCGGGCCAGGTCGAGGTCTGCAACGCGACGTTCGCGCCGAGCGAGGCGGCGGTGGAGGACGCCCGAGCAGTCGTGGCCGCCTGGGAGGCAGCCGGGGGCGCCGGGGTGGTGACCCACCACGGCCGCATGATCGAGAACCTCCACGTCGAGACCGCGCGAGCGCGTCCTGGCGGTCCACGAGGCCATCACGCGGCAGTCTGCCGACGCCGGAGCGTGACCGAGACGCCTGGGAGGGTGGCGGTCGACGGCGACGACGGGACCCGTCCTCGTCCTCGGCGGGACCGCGGAGGCGAGGGCGCTGGCGCTCGAGCTCGAGGCCCGTGGGGTGAGCTTCCTGTCGTCGCTGGCCGGGCGCGTGTCGCGCCCGCGGCTGCCGGTCGGCGAGGTGCGGGTCGGTGGCTTCGGTGGGGTCGACGGGTTGGCGGCGTTCCTCGTCGACCGCGCGGTGGCGGCTGTCGTCGACGCCACTCATCCCTTCGCCGCGACCATGACCGCGCACGCGGCGCAGGCCTGCGCCCAGACGCGAACTCCCTTGGTGCGCTTGGCTCGTCCTGGGTGGGCGGCGCATCCGGACGCGTCGTCGTGGACCTGGGTCGCGACTCATGACGAGGCGCGTGCGGCTGCCGAGGCGCTGGGGATCCGTCCGTTCCTCACCACGGGTCGCCAGACGCTGGGGCACTACGCGAGCTGGACCGACCGTGACGTCCTGGTCCGCGTCGTGGAGCCCCTGGAGACCGCGCCGCCCGCGCGGTGGACCGTGGTCGAGGACCGCGGCCCGTATGCCGTCGAGGGCGAGCTCGACGCTGCTGCGCACCCACCGGGTGGATGTGCTGCTCACGAAGGACTCGGGCGGGTCCTACACGTCCGCCAAGCTCGACGGCGGCCCGTGAGCTGGGGGTGCCGGTGGTCGTCGTCCAGCGGCCGGCGCCGCCCACCGGAGGTGGCGGCCGTCGGGTCGGTGCACGAGGTCGTCGTCGCGCTCAGGGACGCCGGCGTCGCGATCGGCGAACCGCGAGCCTGAGCCCGGCCGCCGCCACCACCGAGACGAGTCCCACCTGGCGCAGCAGAGCCGTGGCGGGTCGGATGTCCGAGGCGGTGACGTCGCGTCCGCTGCCCAGGACCCCGCGGTCGTCCTCACGGCCCTCGTAGACGTTGCGGCCGCCCAGCCGCACGTGGAGAGCAGCCGCCCAGGCGGCCTCGACGGGTCCGGCGTTGGGGCTGGGGTGCTGGCCGGCGTCGCGTCGGACCGTCGCCATGACCCGGTCGGCTGCGGCGAGCGAGCGGTCTCGGGCGGCAGCCACGACCGCCGTGACGGCCACCGTGACCCGTGCCGGGAGCCAGTTCGCGATGTCGTCGAGTCGCGCTGCGGCCCAACCGAACTCGTCGTACCGCTCGGTGCGGTGACCGACCATGGCGTCGAGGGTGTTGACGGCTCGGTATCCGAGCAGGCCCGGCACGCCGGCTACCGCGCCCCAGAACAGCGGCGCCACCACGGCATCCGCGCAGTTCTCTGCGACCGACTCCACCGTGGCCCGGGCGACCTCGTCGGCGTCGAGTGACCACGGGTCCCGACCCACGAGGTGGCGAACCCGCAGGCGAGCGCCCGGGAGGTCGTGAGAGTCGAGCAGTGCGCCGACCGCTCGCGCCTCACGGTCGAGACTGCGGCCGCCGAGCACCGCCCAGGTCGCCCAGGTCGACCACCAACGGCTGCACGGCCCGCGGCAGCCGGGTCAGTCGCGACGCCCCCGAGGACGGTCGCTCCCACCAGGACGGCCTCGTGCCGGATACCTGCGCCGCGGCGCGGCGCCCACGTATGCCGCTCGAGCCGGGCGGCGAGCGAGCCGAACCCCGCCACCGGGTGGAAGCGGCGAGGGTCCCCGAAGAGCTGGTCGGCGGCATACCCCAGGAGGAGGCCGACCACGACGGGGTCGGTGCGCGGGCCGCCTCATGGCTGCTTGACGGGCAGGACCTGGCCCGCGACGACGAGGAGCACCCGGTCTGACGCGGCGGCGACCTGCTGGTTGAGGCGGCCCAGCCAGTCGGCGAAGATCCGGCCCGAGCGGTGCTCCGACACCACACCCCACCCGACCTCGTTGGTGACGGCCACGACGTCGTGCGGGCACTGCGCCCACGCGTCGGTGACCCGCTGTAGGCGCTCGGTGAGCGCAGGCTCCCAGGACGCCTGTGGCGCCTCCCAGACGGCCAGCTCGTCGAGGACGGCGGTGAGCCAGGTGCCGAGGCAGTCGACGAGGGCCGGGCCGGTCAGTCCCGAGAGGGCTCTCGGCAGGTCGGTCGTCTCGACGGTGGTCCAGCCAGCTGGACGGCGATCGCGATGTGCGGCAACACGTTCGGCCCAGTCGGGATCGTCGCTGCGAGGGCCTGTCGCGACATAGGTGACCTGACCGGCGCCGGCGAGCAGCCGCTCGGCGACCGTGGACTTGCCGGAGCGCACGCCGCCGGTGACGAGGGTCCTCACCGGCCCAGTCCCGACGACAGGACGACGAGCAGGGTGGCCAGCGAGAGCTCGATCGCTGCCCCCATGACGTCACCCGACACTCCGCCGAACACGCGAGTCGCCTTGCGTACCAAGGCGAGCACGACAACTGACATCGCCAGCACCGCCACGACCCCGAGCAGCGGCTGAACGCCTCCGAGGCGGACAGTGAGGGCCAGGAGGCCCGCCGCCGCGAGCAGGACGAGGCCGGCCACTGGGCGGGGCACCGCCTCGGCCACCACCGCGCCCAGACCGTCGGGGCGCGCCGCGCGGATGCCGGTGGTGCAGGTCAGGGCACAGGCCGCGCGCGAGACCAGCACCGCGACCCCCACCAGGAGCCAGCCCCAGGGGCGGCCGAGCACGGCTGCGGCTGCGGCGGCCTGCGCGAGCAGGACCAGCACCAGGGCGGTGGCGCCCATGGGACCCACGTCGCCGCGTCTCATCACCTCGAGAGCGCGTTCGCGGCTCCAGCCCGCGCCGACGCCGTCCACGGTGTCGGCCAGGCCGTCGAGGTGCATCGCGCGGGAGCCAAGCGCCAGGACGACCAGGGCCAGAGCGGCGCCCACGAGCGGGGGCAGCGCGGTCAGCTGGGCGACCCAGCAGGTGGCCGCCGCGGCCAGGCCGAGCGGGAGGGCGGCCATGGGCGCCAGCGACATGCCCCACGCGGCTGAACGCCGGGTGGGCGGGTCGAGCTCGCCGACCGGCACCATCGTGAGGGTGCCGACGGCGAGGCGCAGTCCGTCCACGGCAGCGTTCATGGCAGCGTCACTCCGCCGGAGCCATCAGGTCGGCCAGCAGGGCCATGTCGTGCAGCGCGACGACCGCAGACCGCACGATCGGCAACGCCGTCATCGCACCCGACCCCTCGCCGAGCCGCATACCGAGGTCGATGATCGGCACCAGGCCGAGTGCCTCGAGAGCGAGTGACTGGGCGGGCTCGGGCGACCGGTGGCCGGCGACGAACCACTCGCGGGCCCCCGGCTCGACCGAGTCGGCCATCAGGGCCTCGGCCACGGAGATCACGCCGTCCAGCAGCACGGGGAGCCCGGCGCGCGCTGCCGCGACCATGATGCCGACGGCGACTGCGAGGTCTGCCGAGCCGAGCGCGGCGAGGCGCGCCCGCGGGTCGGTGACGTGCGCGGTGCGGTCGAGAGCGGTCTGGATGACGGCGACCTTGCGGGTCAGCCCCTCGTCGTCCAGCCCCGCGCCACGACCCGCGACCTGCTCGGCGCGCAGCCCCAGGGTGCTGGCGATCAGCGCGGCGGCCGGGGTGGTGTTGCCGATGCCGAGGTCGCCCAGGACGAGCAGCTGCGTGCCCGCTGCCAGCTCCTCCTCGACAAGGGTGGCGCCGACCTCGAACGCCCGGTCCAGCTCCTCGGCCGAGATCGCGTCCTCGACGTCGATGGACCCGCAGGAGCGACGGATCTTGTGCGCGGTGACCTCGGCGGGCACGCCCTCCAGGTCGTCGTCGACGGCGATGTCGAGGACCCGCACCGTGACCCCGTACTGCGCGGCCAGGACGCTCACCCCGGCGACGCCCGCCACGATCGTGCGCACCATCGCGGCGGTGATCTCCTTGGGGTACGCCGCCACCCCGGCGCCGACGACCCCGTGGTCACCGGCCGGCACGAGCGCAGTGACGCGCTCCAGCAGGCGTGGCGGGCAGGTGCCCTGACAGGCGGCCACCCAGGCGCCGAGCTCCTCGAGCCGGCCGAGGGAGCCGAGGGGCTTGGCGAGGGCGTCGAAGCGAGCCAGCGCCTCGGCGCGGGTCCGGGGGTCGGGGGGAGTGAGGGTCATGAGCTCTCCTGGAGGGCGGTGACGACGTCGCCGATGACGGTGACGGCGGGGGGACGGAGGTCGGCCGCCTCGGCGGCAGCGGCCAGGGTGGTGATGGTCGCGGTGACGCTGCGCATGCTGGGCATGCCGCCGTCGGCCACGCAGGCGGCCGGGGTGTCGGGGTCCATGCCGCCGCTGACCAGGGCTTCTGAGATCTGCGGGCAGGGCGGCCACGCCCATCAGAACCACCAGCGTCAGGCCCGAGCGGCCCAGCCACTCCCAGTCGACCATGCTGCGGGGGTCGCCCGGTGGGACGTGGCCGGTCACCACGACGAACCCCTGCGTCAGCGTGCGATGCGTGAGTGGGATGCCGGCCAGCGCCGGGACCGCGAGGGCCGACGAGACGCCGGGGATGACCGTCACCGGCACGCCGGCCTCGACGCAGGCCGCCCACTCCTCGCCGCCCCGGCCGAAGACGAAGCTGTCTCCGCCCTTGAAACGGACGACGCGCTTGCCTGCCTGCGCGTGCTTGACCAGGAGCTCGTTGATCGCCTCCTGGGGGGTGAACGCCCCGCGCGGGATCTTGCCGACATGCAGCACCTCGGCGTGGTCGGGTACCTCGTCGAGCGCGCCGAGGGGTACGAGCCGGTCGGTGACCACGACGTCGGCGCTGGCGCAGAGCCTCCAGCCCGGCCACGGTGAGCAGCCCGGCGTCGCCGGGGCCGCCGCCGACGAGGACGACGCGGCCGGCGCCTGGGGTCGATGTGCCGGCTGCGGGCCGGGTGAGCGGGTCCCGCACCACGATGTCGTATGCCGCGACGTCGGCCTCGGCGACGACGGTCACCAGCTGCCGGGCGGCCAGGTCCTCGACCATGGGGCTGGGCACCGGTGGCGAGAACGCTGACGACGGCACCCTGGTCGAGCAGGCCGTGCACGGTCTCGGCGATGCGCTCACCCGGGTCGCGCACGAGCACGGCCGGCGCCTCGCCGGGGACGGTGATCCTCATGCGCTGCGTTCCTCCTGGTCGACGAGGGCGGCCGCCAGCTCGCGCAGCAGGCCGTCGGTGGTGTGGGGGTCGCGGACGGCAAGACGCAGCCACTGCGGACCCAGGCCGGGGAAGGTGTCGCCGCGCCGAGCGGCATACCCCTTGTCGACGCAAGGCTTCTCGCACACCGGCACCCACCTCGACGAGCACGAAGGGGGCGGCGGAGTCCTGCGGGCGCAGTCCCAGCCGGCGCAGGCCGGTCAGGAGGTGCGCACGCCACTGGGCCGTCACGCGGGCGGCCTGGGCGGCCTCCGCGAGGGCGGCCGGAGCGGTGACCTGCTCCATCGCGACGGCGGCGAGAGTGTTGACGGACCAGTGCGGCTGGACCGCGGCGAGCCGGGCGACCAGAGCCGGGTCGCCGACGACGTAGCCGGCTCGCAGCCCGGCCAGACCCCAGGTCTTGGTCAGCGAGCGCAGGACGAGCAGGCCCGTCATGTCGTCACCGATGAGCGTCTCGGACTCGCCGGGCACGGCGTCCATGAACGCCTCGTCGACGACGACCACCCGGTGGGGCGCTGCGCAGGGCCTCGAGCGACTGGCGCGGGTGCAGGACGCCGGTGGGGTTCGTGGGGTTGCCGACCACGACGAGGTCGGCGGTGGGGTCGACCCGCTGCGCGTCGAGGGTGAAGCCGGTCGTCGCGTCGAGGACATGGCGGCTCACGGGATGCCCGGCGCGTCGCAGCGCTGCCTCGGGCTCGGTGAACTGGGGGTGCACCACGACGGCGTGCGTTGGGCTGGAGCGCCTCGGCGAGCAGGACGAACGCCTCGGCGCCCCGTTGGTCGGCAGGACCATCGCCTCCGGGACACCGTGACGCCGGGCGAGCGCGGCGCGCGCGGCCTCGGTCCTGGGGTATGCCGCGAGGTCGCGGACCGCGGACCTCAGGGACGTGGCGAGCCAGGCCGGTGGCTCGCGCGAGCCGCACGTTGACGGCGAAGTCCACGAGTGAGGCGTCGACCTCGACGTCGCCGTGATGGTCGAGGTCAACGTCACGGTGCAGATCGACGTCCTGGTTCGGCCCGTCGGTCGGCTGGTCGCGGGCGGGGTCGTCGTGGAGGTCGACCGGCGGTCGCAGGGCCACCGACGGCGCGAGGTCGTGCACCGCGTCGGCGAAGTGCTCGGCGAGCTCGGGATGACCGGCCCAGTGCGTGTGCAGGTAGCTCGCGTGCACGGTGGGCCGTCCCGCCGGCGCCAGCGAGAACCCCTCGGGCTCACCGTCGAGCAGCCAGGCCGGGGTGGGGCCGTGGCCGGGCGCCAGCTCGCGTCCGGTGGAACTCGTGGCCGCGCACCGTCGTCCCCGCCGGGCCGGCGAGGCGTCGGCTCGGTCGTCGAGGCGGTGCGGTAGCGCAGCGTGAGCCGTGGGTGCATGGCCGCGCGCCCCGGGACCGCGCCGACGAGCTCGTGACCGTCGACCGCCTCGCTGAGGTACAGCAGTCCGGCGCACTCGGCGACGGTCGGCACGCCGGACGCGACGGCCTCGCGCACCTCGGCCAGGAGGCGCCGGTTCGTCGCCAGCGACGCGGCATACACCTCGGGGAAGCCGCCACCGAGATAGAGGCCGGCGGTGCCGTCGGGCAGCCGGGTGTCGACGGCCGGGTCGAAGACCACCGGCTCGCAGCCGAGGGCGCGCAGCAGCTCGTCGGTCTCGGCATACCGGAAGGTGAAGGCGCGGCCACCGGCGACCGCGACCACGCGCGCGGCTGCGGTCGGGACGGGTCGGCGGCGTCCAGGGCTCGGCGTCGACGTCGGGCGCGGACCGGGCCACGTCGAGCAGTGCGTCCAGGTCGACGAAGCGTTCGGTCTGCTCCGCGAGGAGGTCGAGGGCCGACTGCGCCTCCGGGCGCTCGGCGGCGGGGACGAGGCCCAGGTGCCGCGAGGGAGCGGTGACGCCCGCGTCGCGCGGCAGCACGCCGAGCACCGGCAGCCCGGTGGCCTCGACGCTGCGGCGCACCTCCTCGGCGTGACGGGGCGAGCCCGACTTGTTGAGGACCACGCCGGCCACCCGCACCGCCGGGTCGAACGTGCGCAGCCCGTGGACCGTCGCGGCCACCGTGCGCGCGGCCGAGGAGATGTCCACCACGAGGACCACAGGCGATGCCGTCAGCGTGGCGACATGGGCGGTCGAGGCCCATCCGTCGCTGCCGAGCCGTCCGTCGAACAGGCCCATGACGCCCTCGACCACGGCCACATCGGCTGGACGCGGCGAGCGAAAACCGTTGAGCAGCAAGGGGAGCAGCCGCTCCTCGCCCTGGAGCCAGGGGTCGAGGTTGCGACCCGGCGCGACCGGTGGCCAGGGCGTGGTAGCCGGGGTCGATGTAGTCCGGGCCGATCTTGGCCGGGGCGACCTCGCAGGCCGCGTCGCGCCAGTGCGGCCATGATGCCGACGGCGACGGTCGTCTTGCCCTGGCCCGAGGCGGCGGCGGCGACGACCAGGCGCGGGACGGTTACCACTCGATGCCCTTCTGACCCTTCTGGCCGGTGTCGAAGGGGTGCTTCACCTTGGTCATCTCGGTGACGACGTCTGCGATCTCGAGCAGCCGGGGGTCCGGACCGCGACCGGTGATGACGACGTGCTGGTAGCCCGGGCGGTCGCGCAGGGTCTCGACGACCTCGTCGACGTCGACCCAGCCCCACTTCATGACGTAGGTGAACTCGTCGAGGACGTAGAGCTGGTGGGTCTGCGCGGCGAGCCGGCGCTTGATCTCCTCCCAGCCCTCGCGGGCCGCGACGCGCGTGGTCCTCCTCGCTGCCGGCCTTGCGTGACCACGACCAGCCGGAGCCCATCTTGTGCCACTCGATCGGGCCGCCCTGGCCGCTCTCGGCGTGCACGCGGTCGAGGGCCTCCAGTGCGGTCTGCTCGCCGATCCGCCACTTGGCGGACTTGACGAACTGGAACACCCCGGTGGACCAGCCCTGGTTCCAGCCGCGCAGCGTCAGGCCGAAGGCCGCGGTCGACTTGCCCTTGCCGTCGCCGCCGTGGACGACGAGCAGCGGCCGGTTGCGACGGGCCCGGGTGGTCAGGCCGTCCTCGGCGGTGACGGGGGTCTTTCCCTGAGCCATCAGGCTGCGCTCCTTCGGTCGCGTGCGGTGCCGCGGTGCGCCGTCACGGCGTCCACGAGGTCGTCGGCCGCCACCTGCCCGAGCGGGAGGTGGTCGGCGCCCATCAGGGCGGCCAGCTCGGCGGCCAGCCCGAGCCGGAAGCTGCCGGTCTCGCAGTCCACGACGACCGCCTGGGCGCCGGTGCGGTGCCACTGCGCGGCGATCCGCTGGGCGCGCTCCAGGGCATCGGGGCCCGCGGTGGCCCGGCCGTCGGTGACGAGCACGACGAGCGGCCGGCGTCGGGGGTCGCGGATCCGCTCGACCTCCAGGACGTGCGCGGCGGTCGTGAGCCCCTCGGCCAGCGGGGTGCGGCCTCCGTGCGGCAGCTCGGCGAGGCAGCGGGCGGCGGCCTCCACCGACGACGTCGGCGGCAGCGTCAGCTCGGCGCCACCGGCCCGGAAGGTGACCAGGCCGACCCGGTCCCGGCGCTGGTAGGCGTCGACGAGCAGCGACAGCACCGCGGTCTTGACCTCGTCCATCCGGCGCCGCGCGGCCATCGACCCCGAGGCGTCGACGACGAACAGCACCAGGTTGGACTCGCGGCCCTCGGTCACCGCGGACCGCAGGTCGGCGGGACGCAGGATGAGCCGGTCGGTGCGGCCGCGCGCCCACTGGTGGGGCGCGGCGGCGGTGATCGTGGCGGGCAGGTGCAGGCGACCGGCCCGCCCGGAGTCGGCGGTGGCCCCGATGGTGCGACCGCGGTCGGTGATCGCCCGGCTGCGCCGCCCGGAGTCGCCCGACGCCCACGCCGCGAACGGTGAGACGGCGGGTGCGGAACGGGGCTGCGGCAGACGCGACGCCGACGGGCACAGCGCTGGCGGGCATTCCATTGCCGGAGGTGTCAGTGTCCGGCGCGTCGCCGGCGGGCTGGTCAGGGGCGGCGTGCTCGTCGCCCGGGGCACCATCGCCCGGCTGGTCGGTGGACCTCTCAGCGGGGGAGTGGATCCCTGCTGGGGCGCAGGCGGCTGGCCCTCGGTCGAGCTCTCCTGCGAGAGGCCGCCCTCGGACGAGGCCTCCTCGCCGGGCCGCCCTCGGTCTGCTGGCTCTCACCAGGGTTGGTCGTCCGGGGGAGGTGGCGGCTCGTCGTCTCCCAGCAGGCGGTCGAGCAGGTCCAGGTCGATCCCCGGAGCGTCGAACGGGTTCCGCCGGCGACGGTGCGGCAGTGCGAACCGGGCCGCCGTGCGGATGTCCTCGCGCTGGATACGGGTCCGTCCCGCCCAGGCGGCATGCGCGCGTGCGGCGCGGGCGGTGACGATGTCGGCCCGCATCCCGTCCACGTCGAAGCCCGCGCACACCCTGGCGATCGTGGCCAGGGCCCAGTCGTCGAGCTCCACGGAGGGGAGCAGCGCGCGAGCCTGGGTGATCCGCTCGGTCAGGTCTGCCTGCGGCGCGGCGTATGCCGTGCTGAAGGCTTCCGGGTCCGCGTCGTGCGCCAGGCGACGGCGCACGATCTCGGCCCGGACCTCGGGGACGCGGCTGGCCGCCACCTCGACGGTCAGCCCGAACCGGTCGAGCAGCTGGGGTCGCAGCTCGCCCTCCTCGGGGTTCATCGTGCCCACCAGGACGATCCGGGCAGCGTGGGTCACCGAGACGCCCTCGCGCTCGACGGAGTTCACGCCCATGGCCGCGGCGTCGAGCAGCACGTCGACCAGGTGGTCGTGCAGGAGGTTGACCTCGTCGACGTAGAGCAGACCGCGGTGGGCGGCCGCGAGCAGGCCGGGCTGGAAGTGCGCCTCGCCTGCGCCGAGCGCCTTGCCGAGGTCGAGCGAACCGATGACCCGGTCCTCGCTCGCGCCCACCGGCAGCTCCACGAGGCGGGTGGGACGCGAGGTCGACGCCGCCTCGTGATGGGGGCCGTCCGGGCAGTGCGGGTCGGGTGCCGCCGGGTCGCACGAGAACCGGCAGCCCTCCACGACGACCTGCGGGGGCAGGACCGCCACCAGGGCGCGCACGATGGTCGACTTGGCGGTGCCCTTCTCGCCGCGGACGAGCACTCCGCCGACCTCGGGCGAGACCGCCGTCAGCAGCAGGGCCAACGACAGGTCGTCAGCGCCGACCACGGCAGTGAACGGGTACGTGACCACGGACGTCCTCCTGGTGGGTTCCGCGCCCACCGATCGTCGAGGGCCGCGCCAGAGGGCCTGACAGCGGCGGCCGCGTGCGACGTCCTGGCTCTCCCGGCGGGCGGGATCACAGTGGCGGGACCGCTCCGGACTCTCACCGGTATTCCTCGCACGGGGCCGCGCCCATCATGGCATGACGCCGCAACCCCCTCGACGGCTGCCCGGTCCCGCTGCGCCCTACAGTGGCCCGCGTGATCGATGTCGTCGGTGTGCCCGCCGCCGGGCTGGAGTCCCTCGACGAGACCCACCCGCGCGCTGGTGCTGCAGGCCCCGGTGGTCGTGGGGTCACCGCGGCTCCTCGCCCTGCTCCCGCCTCACGAACCGCAGCACCACGTCTGCAGCACCACGACCGCAGCACCCGTCAGCGGCGTCTGGCCTGGCCCTCCCCGCTGCGCGCCGGACTGCCGGCGCTCTTCGGTCGGGAGGTGGGGACTGACCAGGTCGTCGTCCTCGCCACGGGCGACCCGCTCCTGTCGGGCGTCGGCACGACGCTCGTCGAGGTCCTCGGCGCCGAGGTCGTCCGCATCCACCCGGCCGTCAGCTCCGTGGCGCTGGCTCGCGCTCGGATGCGCTGGTCGGCCGAGCAGTCGACCGTCGTCTCCCTGGTCAGCACCCCGGCGTCGGCAGTCCGTCGCCACCTGGCGCCAGGCGCCCGGCTCGTCATCCTCAGCGCCGGAGCGAAGACGCCCGGCGAGGTAGCCGCTGAGCTGGTCGACGCGGGGTGGCCGCAGGCCGAGGTGACGGTCCTCGGGGCCCTGGGCAGCTCCGCAGAGTCCACCCACGGTGGCTCCGCGGCCGAGTGGCTCGACAGTGGGGCTCCGGCAGGGGCGCCCCAGCCCTCCGCCGTGCCTCCGCTCAACATCGTCGCGGTGCGGCTCCCCGAGGAGCACGCGGCATACGGCACCACGCCGGGGTTGCCCACCTCGGCCTTCGAGCACGACGGCCAGGTGACCAAGTCGGAGGTCCGCGCGGCGGCGCTGGCCGCCCTGCGGCCGATGCCCGGCCAGCTGCTCTGGGACCTCGGCGCCGGTGCGGGGTCGGTCGGCATCGAGTGGGCCCGAGCGGCGCAGCGGGCGCGCACCATCGCGGTCGAGCGCAACCCCGAGCGCGGCCGAACGGATCCGGCGCAACGCGGCCGCCCTCGGGGTGCCGCAGCTGCAGGTGGTCCAAGCCGGCACGGACCTGGTGACCACCCCGGCGCACGGGCTGCCCCGCCCCGACGCGGTGTTCGTGGGTGGGGGAGCGAGCGAGCCGGTCATCGCCGCAGCCTGGGAGGCGCTTGCGACCGTACGGTCGCCTGGTGGTCCACGCCGTCACCCTCGAGACCGAGGCGCTGGCCGTGGCGGCGTTCCGCGAGCACGGCGGCGAGCTGCGCCGCCTCACCGTCGAGCGCGCCGAGCCGCTCGGCGCCCACCTGTCCTGGACGCCGGCCCGCCCGGTCGTCCAGTGGTCGTGCACCAAACAGGGGACCGACAGTGAACGAGGGACCCCTGTGACCGTCCACTTCATCGGGGCCGGCCCCGGCGCGGCCGACCTGCTCACCCTGCGGGCCGTGCGCCTGCTCGAGCAGTCGCAGGTCTGCCTCTATGCCGGGACCTACCTCGACGACGAGGTGCTCTCGCACTGCCCGCCGGGCGCCGAGCTCGTCGACACCCAGCACCTCAACCTCGACGAGATCGTCGCGACCCTGGTCCGGGCCACCCGCGAGGGCAAGGACGTCGCACGGCTGTGCTCCGGAGACCCCTCGGTGTACTCCGCTGTCGCGGAGCAGGCCCGCCGCCTCGACGACGCGGGCGTCCCGTGGGACGTCACCCCCGGCGTCCCCGCGTATGCCGCCACGGCCGCCCTGGTGCGCCGCGAGCTCACCGTGCCCGAGGTGAGCCAGTCGGTGGTCCTGACCCGCGCCCAGCGCGACTCCACGGCGATGCCCGAGAGCGAGGCGCTGGCGGGGTTCGCGGCCACCGGGGCCACGCTCGTGCTGCACCTGGCCATCCGGCACACCCGGCGCCTCGCCGCCGAGCTGGCCACGCACTACGGGGCGGACTGTCCCGTCGTCGTCGGCTCGCGCGTCAGCCAGCCGGCCGAGCTCGCTGCTGCGCGGCACCCTCGCCGACATCGCCGACCAGGTGGAGGCCGCCGGGCTGCGGCAGGCGGCTGTGATCATCGTCGGCTGGGCGCTGTCGGCCGAGGGCTTCCCGGACTCGCACCTGTACCGCACGCGACACGGCGAACCCGGGATCGGCCGCCACCGTGTAACTTGGCGCTCGCCCGGCATCGTCGCCGGGTGGCCCACGACGCAGCGAAGTCCGGTGAGATCCCGGCACTGTCCCGCAACGGTAGAGCCGGCCCCAGATCCCTGGTGGCCGACGAGTCCGGTCGCCTCGCGTGGGTCCCACCGCGCTCCCGAGGAGGACGCCCGTATGGCCCGGACCACTGCCCACCCCTTCGCCACCTGGCAGCGCCGCGACTGGACCCAGCTGAGCGTGCTGCTCGCGCTCATCGCCCTGATGCACGTCGTGGGGTTCGGCGCCCTGGTGCTCTTCGTCGCGCCGGCGCACTACTCCGTCGGCACCCAGGTGTTCGGCCTCGGGTCTGGGGATCACGGCCTACACGTACGGCCTGCGTCATGCCTTCGACGCCGACCACATCGCGGCGATCGACAACACCACGCGCAAGCTCATGGCGGACGGTCAGCGGCCCAAGTCGGTGGGGTTCTGGTTCGCGCTCGGCCACTCCGCGATGGTGTTCGTGCTGGCTGGTCTGGTGGCGGCCGGGACACGGTTCGTCCATGCGCTGCTGTCCCACGACTCGACCACCCACCAGACCCTCGGGGTCATCGGGACGCTGGCCTCCGGCGGCTTCCTCTATCTCATCGGTGCGCTGAACCTCGTGGCGCTGGTCGGGATCTGGCGCGTGTTCCGGTCGATGCGCCGCGGCCTCTTCGACGAGGCGGAGCTCGAGCGCCAGCTCGCGTCGAGAGGGTTCCTCGCGCGGTTGCTCTCCCGGGTGGCCCGGACGATCCGGCGGCCCTGGCAGATGTTTCCGCTGGGCATGCTGTTCGGGCTGGGCTTCGACACGGCGACCGAGGTCGCCCTCCTGGTGATGGCCGGCACCGGCGCGGCGGCGGGCCTGCCCTGGTATGCCGTGTTCGTGCTGCCCCTGCTCTTCGCGGCGGGGATGAGCCTGCTCGACAGCCTCGACGGCGTGTTCATGTCGGTGGCGTACGACTGGGCCTTCGCGTCGCCGGTCCGCAAGGTCTACTACAACCTCGCCGTGACGGGCCTGTCCGTGGCCGTGGCGCTGGTCATCGGCACCGTGGAGCTCGTCGGCGTGCTGCGCGACAAGGTCGGCCTCGACAACCCCGTCGTCAACGCGATCGGCAGCGTCGATCTCGGCAACGTGGGGTTCGTGATCGTGGCGATCTTCGTCGCAGTCTGGGCAGTCGCCGTGCTGTTCTGGAAGCTCGGTCGCGTCGAGGAGCGCTGGCACGCCAGGCTCGCGGAGTCGGCCCCCGAGGTCTAGCTCATGTCCGCAGGGTGAACGTGACGGTCTTGATTCCCGCCGCGTCCGTCGTGATGCGGTGTGCGTAGCTCGGGTCGTGGATGCGTCGGTGGTGGTAACCGCACAAGGGAACCGCCAGGTGGAGGTCGGTCGAGCCACCCCGCGCCCATGGATCCTGGTGATGGAGCTCGGACCAGGCATAGGGGCGGTCACAGCCGGTGGCCGCGCACGTGTCGTACCGCGTGGCCAGGGCGACGCGTTGGGCCTCGGTGTAGAACCGGTCGGCGCGCCCCAGATCCAGCGGCAGGGACTGCCCGCTGAGCACCGCCGGCAGGATGCCCGCGTTGCACGCGAGCCGTCGAGCCTGGGAGGCGGACAGGTCGTCCCCGGTGTCGAGGTGCGCTGCGCCGAGCTGGTCCTTGAGGCGGTCGTGCTCCACCGTGACGACGACGGTCGCCGCGACCTTGCCGGACAGCCGGTCCGTGGGCAGGTGCTCGAGCAGCTCGACGAGGGCCTGCCCGTAACGCTGCGACCAGTCGACCTCGCGGAAGGCCTCGAGCTGGGTGGCGGCCGTGGTCGCCCCGCCGCGTGCTGCGCGGTCGGCGAACCGGCGCGGCGAGGCCAGCTGCTGCACCGTCTTGCGCAGGATCGCCGCCGCCACGCTGGGAACCGTGAAGTGGCCGCTGGTCGTGCCGTCGCGGTTGTCGTGCAGCGTCAGCCGGGCCTTGTCTCCAGGCGCGGTCCTCCTCCGAACGCAGCGTCGCGTCCTCGTGGGCGTCGACCTCGGCGCGAGAGCGCTCGGCTGCGCTCAGGGCGCGGCGCGCAGCCTTGCGCAGGGCTTCCGGGTCGAGGAGCTTGGCCTTGGCGACCAGAGCACTCTCGACGGCCGTCCGCTCAGCCGCGCTCAGCTCGGCAGGAAGTCGGGCAGCGGCGGCCGCGATGACGCTCGCATGCTGCGTCGACACCTCGCCGGACGCGAGCGCCTCGCGGGTGGCCGGCAGGCCCTCGTCCAGTGCGGTCGCGAGCCGGACGTCGGCTGCAGCCGCAGCCGGGCCCGGCCTTGGTCTGCGCGCTCAGCCAGGCGCCGGTGTCCGTCATGCCCGACTGCGCCGCGACGGCAGCGCGGTCGGCCGCCGCCACGAGGGCCAACCGCAAGGCGTCCAGGCGGGCCATGACCCGGTCCACCTGGCCCAGCGCAGCGGCGGCCGTCGACGCCGTCAGCGGACCGTTGGCCTCGCGTGCGGTCGAGCACCCCGTCGATCAGGCGCACCGCCTCCGGCACGCCCAGTGGGGGCGCTGCGGAGAGCGGTGCGATGGCCATGAGACATGCTATTCGAACACACGTTCGACTGTCAAGCCACGTTCGCCTACGTTGACGTGGCGATCGCCTTGGTTGGAGTCGACCGGAGCCACGTACCGTGGGCGTCCACACCCGTCCGGCAGCCGTCACCCGAGTGCTCGATGCCCCGACCACGACCAGGCACGACATGTCGACCTGACCCGGGTCGAGCTCGCCCAGGGTCGTCACGGTGAGCGACTCGCCGGGTCGCCCGACATCGCGGGCCACGACGACCACCGTGGCCGCGTCCTTGACCTCGAGCAGCACCTCGCGCGCCTCGAACAGCTGGTCCGGCCGCGACCGGCTGCGCGGGTTGTAGAGCGCGATCACCAGGTCGGCCTGGGCCGCCGCGCGCAGCCGAGCCGCGACCACCGACCAGGGCTTGAGCCGGTCGGAGAGCGACATGATCGCGAAGTCGGCGCCCAGCGGAGCCCCGGCCAGCGCCGCGGCGGCCTGTGCGGCACTCACGCCGGGGACGACGTGGACCGGCACCGCGGCATACCGCTCGTCGGCGTCCACGGCCTCGAACACCGCCGACGCCATCCCGAACACCCCCGCATCGCCCCCCGACACCACCGCGACGTCCTCACCGGCCAGGGCGAGGTCGAGGGCGTGCCGCGCCCGGTCCACCTCGACGGTGTTGCCGCTCGCGTGACGGGTCAGCCCCGGCCGCTGGGGCACCCGGTCGACATACGGCGCGTAGCCCACGACGTGAGCCACCTCGCCGAGCACCTCGCTGCGCCTCGGGCGCCAGCCAGCGGTCCGGCCCGGGGCCCAGTCCCACCACGTGCACAGTCCCGTATGCCGCGTCGCCCCGCGCGCCCGCCGCGCTGCCGCCGGGCCCGCCGTGCCTCGTCGGCGCCCGCCCGCCGCTGTCGGCCCGCCGGTCCAGGCCGGGCACGACGACGATCGACATGTACGGCACCGTCTCGGCGGCGACCTCGGCCACGGGCAGGATGCGCTGGCCGTCGCGGGTGGCCCGCTCGACATAGATCGCCCGCTCGAGCAGCCCGGCCTGGTGCAGCGCCTCGCGCACGGCGGCGAACGTGCGCCCGAGCTTCATGATCACGGCCGCGTCGGTGTCGGCCAGCCGGCGGGCCAGCTCGGGCACCGGCAGGGTGCCAGGCAGCACGGTGAGCACGTCCTCGTGCCGCGAAAGCGGTTGCGCCGCAACGGCTGTCGCGCCGGACAGGGCGGTCACGCCCGGCACCACCTCGGTGGGATAGAGGGGAGACAGCCGGTCGTGGAGATACATGAACGACCCGTAGAACATCGGGTCGCCCTCGGCCAGCACGACGACCTGTCGGCCGGCGTCGAGGTGGACGGCGAGACGCTGCGCGCACTGCTCGTAGAACTCGGCGAGCCAGCCGTGGTAGCCGCCCGGGTGTTCCGCGATCCCGGTCGTGACCGGATAGCGCAGCTCCTCCTCGACGACGCCCTCGGGAAACAGCGTCGGCCGCGATGGACCGCGCGATCGAGGAGCGTCCCGTCCCCGCGTGGTAGGCGATGACGTCGGCGCCGGCGATGAGCCGGGCCGCCTTGAGGGTGACGAGCTCGGGGTCGCCGGGGCCGACGCCGACGCCGTAGAGACGGCCGGGCGGACACGGTGGACACAGGGTCGGTCATGCGAGCTCGGACTCCGTTGCGAGGGCGTTGAGGGCGGCGGCGGCCATCGCCGAGCCGCCGCGGCGGCCGTGCACGACCAGCCACGGGATGGTCGTGCCGTCGGCGAGGCGGTGCTCGGCCAGGGCGGTCTTGGACTCGGCCGAGCCGACGAAGCCCACCGGCATCCCGATGATGGCGGCCGGTCGTGGACCGGACGGGTCGTCGAGCAGCAGCTCGAGCAGGTGGAACAGGGCAGTCGGCGCGTTGCCGAAGGCCACGACCGACCCCGCGAGGCGCTCGCCCCACAGCGACACGGCAGCGGCCGACCGGGTGGTCGACCAGGCCCGCGCGAGGTCGGCGACCCGCGGGTCGCGCAGCGTGCAGAGCACCTCGTTGTCCGCCGGGCAGGCGTCGTCGCGTCACTCCGTGAGCGAGCATCTGGCTGTCCGTGAGGATCGGCGCACCCCCGCGCAACGCCGACCGCGCAGCGGTCACCACGTCGGGGTGGGCCGCCACGGCCCGCAGCACGTCGACGTCACCGGCAGCGTGCGCGATGCGCACGGCGACCGTCGCGACATCGTCGGCAGGCCGGGCCAGGCCGGCGGCATAGAGCTCCTCGGCCTCGGCACGGATCGTCGCGAAGGACGCGCGGTAGATCGCCTGACCGTCGCGCTCGTAGTCGTAGTGGTGCGACGGCTGTCGGGGCTCGCGGACGTCGCTCATCGGTCGGCCGCCCCGACCGCGGCCTCGATCGCGGCGACGGACGTCGGCGAGGCTGGCAGGCGCGACCGCCACGACGTCGCCGTCGCGCGCCCCGCACCGGCGCTCGCAGCCGACGACGTGGACGCGGCCGGCTCGCCAGGAGCCCGAACGCCCGAGGCGACGAGCTCGTCGGCCAGGTCCGTGGTGGAGCAGCGCGCCTTGGCGCAGGCCGGGGCTCCGGTGCAGGCGGACAGCCCGGACCAGGGCGAGTCGGGCTCGGTCACGAGCCCGGCCGAAGCCAGGACAGGAGCCGCCCCAGCCCCGCCCGGCACCACGACAGAGCGCCAGGGCGTCACCACGACGGTGTCGGTCACCGAGGCCAGTGCCCGCACGTGCGTGGCCGTGAGGAACCCGAGCGGGACGCCGGCGACGAGGTCGTCACCGACCACCCCGGGCCGCAGCGGGGGCGCCACGACCGGCTCGTATGCCGTCATCCCGGCGAAGACCGCCGCGTCACGCGGGGAGCCCGCGCACGTTCCACACCGAAGCGGAGCCGCGGCAGACGAGGAACGTGTGGGCCCGGTCGAGCAGCTCGGCGACGGCGCGCTCGCGCGGCACCGGCATACCGAGGCCGCCCGCGAGCAGCACACCGGCACCGTCGTCGCCCACCGCCTGCCACGCGAGGTCGAACGGCTCGGACAGCACCGAGCCGCTCCGGTCTGCCAGCGCGAACAGGAACCGCCCCGACAGCTCAGCCAGCCCGGGGTCGGCCGTCAGCCGGCGGTCGAGCTCGGCCACCAGCGGCGCGAGATCGGGCGACAGGGGAGAGGCCAGGATGTTGCGCACTCGCTCGTGGCTCGCCGAGGGAAGCAGGCCGGTGGCCTCGACCCGGCTGACGAAACGCTCGGGCAGCGGGTCCGGCAGTGCCCTGAGCTGGAGGTTGCCGCGGCTCGTCAGCTGCAGGGTGGCGGCCCCGTCGGCGGCCGCCGCCTCGAGCAGCTCGGTCAGCACCGCCACGGAGACCCGGCCCCCGGGCACCCGCAGCCGCACCAGGGCGCCGTCCTCGGCCAGATGCGGGCGCAGCAGGCCCGGGCAGCGGTCGAGCCCGACGGGAGGCTCCGGTGGGACGGACACGGCGGCGAGCATACGCGGGCGAGGGTGAGACCATCTCGCGCGCCCACGAGGGGCCGGGCTAGGGTTCGTGGCGGCAGGTGGAACGGAACCCGGTGCGACTCCGGGGCGGTCCCGCCACTGTGAGCCGGCCGTTTCGGCCGGCGAGTCAGGAACGTTCGCCCGCCCTGTGGAGGTCCACTTCGCAGCCGACCGCAGCACGCCACGGCACGGGGCGCGGACCCCGTCGAGGAGCCCTCGTTGACTCGCATCGCCCTGCTCTCCACCTCTGACACCGACCTGCTGAGCGCCCGTGCCAGCGGCGCGGACTACGTCTGGGCCAACCCCGCCCGCCCCGGCCACACCGAGCTCGCCGCGGCGATCGAGAGCGCCGACATCGTGGTCGCCCGCATCCTGGGGTCCGCCGACGACCTGTGCTCCGGCTTCCGCCGGATCGCCGCCACCGGGGTGCCCCTCGTGGTCCTCGGCGGCGAGCAGGCCCCCAACGCGGCCCTCATGGCGCTGTCCACGGTTCCCGCCGGGGTCGCGCACATGGCCCACCGCTACCTCGCCCAGGGTGGCGCGCGGAACCTCGAGCAGCTGCACGCGTTCCTCAGCGACACCCTGCTCCTCACCGGTGAGGGCTTCGAGGAGCCCGCCGAGCTGCCCACGTGGGGAGTCCTGGAACGGCCCGACCTCGCCGAGGAGGGTTCCCACGTCCGTCCGCGCGTCGGCATCCTGTTCTACCGCGCGCAGTATGCCGCCGAGAACACGGCGTACGTGCACGCCCTCGCCGACGCGGTGGACGCCGCCGGGGGCGTCGGTGTGCCGATCTACGCGACGTCTCTGCGGGACGCGTCCGCGGACCTGCTGGCCCACCTGGGCACGCTCGACGCGCTGGTCACCACGGTGCTGGCCGCCGGCGGCACCCGGCCCGCGACGGCCTCGGCAGGAGAGGACGACGAGGCCTGGGACGTCCAGGCGCTCGCCGCACTGGACATCCCCATCCTCCAGGGCCTGTGCCTGACCTGGGGCAGGGCCGACTGGGCCGACTCCGACGAGGGCATGTCGCCGCTGGACGTCGCCACCCAGGTCGCCGTGCCGGAGTTCGACGGACGGCTCATCACGGTTGCGTTCTCCTTCAAGGAGACCGACGCCGACGGGCTGCCGCACTACGTCGCCGACCCGGAGCGCTGCGCCCGCGTGGCCGGTATCGCGATGGGTCACGCGCGCTTGCGGCACACGCCTGTGGGACAGCGCAAGATCGCCGTCATGCTCTCCGCCTACCCCACCAAGCACTCGCGCATCGGCAACGCGGTCGGGCTCGACACCCCGGTGTCGACCGTGCGGCTGCTGCGCGCGATGCGCGACGCGGGCTACGACCTCGGCGAGCCCGGCGGCATACCGGGCCTGGAGCCTCTCGCGCCCGTCGAGGGCGAGGCCGCCGACACGACCGCGGGCAACGCCCTCATCCACGCCCTCATCGAGGCGGGCGGCCAGGACCCCGAGTGGCTCACCGACGGGCAGCTGACCGAGCACGTCGTGCGCATCCCGGCGGCGCGCTACCGCGAGTGGTTCGAGCGCCCTGCCCGACGGACCTGCGCGAGGGGATGACCGCAGGCCTGGGGCGAGGCGCCGGGCGAGCTGTTCGTCGACCGCTCCAACGACCCGGACGGCGAGATCGTCTGTGCCGCACTGCAGTCCGGCAACGTCGTCATCCTCGTGCAGCCTCCGCGCGGCTTCGGTGAGAACCCGATCGCGATCTACCACGACCCCGACCTCGCGCCGACGCACCACTACCTCGCGACCTACCGCTGGATCGAGGAGGAGTTCGGGGCCCACGCCGTGGTCCACATGGGCAAGCACGGCAACCTGGAGTGGCTCCCCGGCAAGAACCTCGCGATGTCGCCGTCCTGCGGCACCGACGCGGCTCTGGGCTCGGTGCCGCTCATCTACCCGTTCCTCGTCAACGACCCGGGCGAGGGCACGCAGGCCAAGCGCCGCGCCCACGCGACCATCGTCGACCACCTCGTGCCGCCCATGGCCCGCGCGGAGTCCTATGGCGACATCGCCCGGCTGGAGCAGCTGCTCGACGAGTACGGCAACGTCTCGGCGATGGACCCGGCCAAGGCGCCGGCCCTGCGCGGCGAGATCTGGACGCTCATCCAGGCCGCGAAGATGGACCACGACCTGGGGCTGACGGACCGCCCCGGCGACGACGACTTCGACGACTTCGTCATGCATGTCGACGGCTGGCTGTGCGAGGTCAAGGACGTCCAGATCCGCGACGGCCTGCACGTCCTCGGCGAGGCGCCGAGCGGCGAGGGCCTGCTCAACCTCGTCCTCGCCGTCCTGCGGGCGACGCAGATCTTCGGCGGTCGCGACGGCGCGGTGCCCGGCCTGCGCACGGCCCTGGGGCTCGCCGAGGGCGAGGGCTCGACCGCCGAGACCGACGCCGCCGAGGAGCTGGCGCGCGCGCTGGTCCAGGACCTGCGCGGAGGCCGCGTGGTCGACCGGATGCCGTGGACGGCATCGTCGCCGCCCGGCTCGGCCGCCCGCGACGCGGGGGTGAGCGCCTCGCTCACCTTCGCGTGCACGGAGGTGGTGCCGCGCCTCGCCCAGACGAGCGGCGAGATCCCCATGGTGCTGCACGCGCTCGACGGTGGCTACGTCCCCGCGGGTCCGTCCGGCTCGCCCCTGCGCGGCCTGGTCAACGTCCTGCCGACCGGCCGCAACTTCTACTCCGTCGACCCCAAGGCGATCCCGTCCCGGCTGGCCTACCAGACCGGTGTCGCGATGGCCGACTCGCTGCTGGCCCGGCACGTCGAGGAGACGGGCGAGCTGCCGCAGTCCGTCGGCCTGTCGGCGTGGGGCACCTCCGCGATGCGCACCTCCGGGCGACGACATCGGCGAGATCCTCGCGTTCCTGGGCGTCATCCCGGTCTGGGACGAGCAGTCCCGCCGCGTCGTCGGGCATCGAGGCGATCCCGCTGGAGGAGCTGGGACGCCCGCGCGTCGACGTCACAGTCCGCATCTCCGGCTTCTTCCGCGATGCCTTCCCCCACGTCATCGCCCTGATCGACGACGCGGTGGCCCTCGTCGTGGGCCTGGACGAGCCCTTGGACCAGAACTTCCCCAAGGCCCACGCGGCTGCGGACCTCGAGTCCCACGGTGACGAAAGGCGTTCGCGCACAAGGATCTTCGGGTCCAAGCCGGGGTCGTACGGCGCGGGCATCCTCCAGGTGGTCGAGTCCGGCACGTGGCGCGACGACACCGACCTCGCCGAGGTCTACACGGCGTGGGGCGGCTTCGCCTACGGTCGCGACCTCGACGGCGCACCGGCTCGCGAGGACATGGAGGCCAACTACCGCCGCATCCAGGTCGCCGCCAAGAACGTCGACAACCGCGAGTCCGACATCCTCGACTCCGACGACTACTTCCAGTACCACGGCGGCATGGTCGCCACGGTGCGTGCGCTCACCGGCCGCGAGCCCAAGGCCTACGTCGGCGACTCGACGTCCCCGGACGCGGTGCGCACCCGGACCCTCCAGGAGGAGACGAACCGGATCTTCCGCGCCCGCGTCGTCAACCCACGGTGGATCTCGGCGATGCAGCGGCACGGCTACAAGGGCGCGTTCGAGCTGGCCGCGACCGTCGACTACCTGTTCGGGTTCGACGCGACCGCGGGGGTGGTCGCGGACTGGATGTACGAGACCCTCGCCCAGGAGTACGTCCTCGACAAGGCGAACCAGGACTTCATGCGGCACGCCAACCCGTGGGCCCTGCGCGGCGTCATCGAGAAGCTGGGCGAGGCGGCCGACCGCGGCCTGTGGGAGAAGCCCGGACCCCGACACCGTCGAAGGCGATGCGTCAGGTCTACCTCGACATCGAGGGCGACCTCGAGGAGTAGGTGGGGCCGGCCGCAGAGGTCGGGTCAGGCGGGCAGCGTGAGGACGTAGGTGTCCATGACCCAGCCGTGCTCGGCGCGCAGCTCGGCACGCAGGCTGACCAGCTCGTCGACCACGTCGGCCAGCCGTCCCGACCTGCAGGACCTGCTGCGGGAGGCCGAGATAGGCCCCCCAGTGGATGACCAGGTCCGGAGCGCCGGTCGACCAGCTCGCGGCAGCCGCAGGGCGCCGTCGAGCATGACGACCACGGCGCCGAGGTCGGGACGCCACTCGTCCACCAGTCGTCGGCCCGTCGTGATGTGCACCGCCTGGCCGACCGCGTTGAGGACGATGCGGTGCTCGGCCGCGAGCACCTGGATCGCGGAGATGCCGGGCACCACGGAGACCGACACCGGCGTGCGCTCGCCGATGGCGTCGACGATGCGAATCGTGCTGTCGTAGAACGCCGGGTCGCCCCAGACGAGGAAGCCCACGACCGTGCCCTCGGGCAGCGCGTCGACCACCTCGGTGTAGCGCTCGGCCCGCGCGCGGTGCCACGCGTCCACACCCGTCCTTGTATGCCGCGCTGTCACGCTCCGCGTCCGGCCCACGCTGCGGGTCGGTCACGGTGACCAGCTGGTACGTGCCCTCCTCGAGGAACTGCTCGCAGATGGAGCGGCGCACGGCCACGAGCTCGTCCTTGGTCTCTCCCTTGTCTGCGACCAGGAAGACGTCGACCTCGCGCATGGCCGAGATTGCCTGTCCCGTCACGTGATCCGGGCTGCCGGCACCGATCCCGATGATGTGCACGCGGCGCGGCGTGCGGGCGGGCGGTGGTCATCGGGCGTCGGTCATCGTGCGGCTCCGGCCAGCGAGAGGAGAGCCTCGACGTCGAGGTGCTTCTCGACGGCGTCGGCCAGGGTGTCGATCATGGCGCTGCGCCGGCTGGCGAACCCGGGTGCGCCGGGCTGCGCCGCCCAGGTCGACCCGCTGGCGTCGGCGACCCGCGCCAGGAACCCGCGCCGGAACTCGTCGCACTCCAGCGTGCCGTGCCAGATGGTGCCCCAGACCGCGCCGCGATGCGACCCGCCGGGGAAGCTGGCGTCGTCGTCGACGATGCCGTGGTGGATCTCGTACCCCTCCACCGGCACGCCCTCCCACACGCAGCTCGGTCGCGCGAGCACCTTGTCGGCGCCGAACCGCACGGACCCCGGAAGCGCCCCGAGCCCGGGCACGAGACCGCGGCCGCTCTCGACGTCGTCCTCGATGGACTCGGTGAGCATCTGGTAGCCGCCGCAGATCCCCAGGACCGGCCGACCCATGGCCACTCGCTCGCGGACCACGTCGGCGAGGCCGCGGGCCTGCAGCCACTCGAGGTCGGACACCGTGGCGCGCGAGCCGGGCAGCACCATGAGGTCAGCCTCGCGGCACAGGTCGGTGTCGGTGGTGACGCGCACGTCGACGCCCGGCTCGGCGGCCAGCGCGTCGACATCGGTCGCGTTGCTGGTGCGCGGCAGCCGGACGACGGCCACCGACAGCCGGTCGTGCCGAGGTGTCCTCGGACGGGCGCCACCGGCCGACCGACAGGGCGTCCTCGGAGTCGAGCCACACGTCGGTGAGCCACGGCAGGACGCCGACGCACGGCATACCGGTGCGGTCTGTGATCGTGGCCAGGCCAGGTTGCAGGACGCTGTCGTCGCCACGGAACTTGTTGATGGCAAAGGCTTTCAGCAAGGCACGGTCGTCGTCGTCGAGCAGCGCCCAGGTGCCGTACAGCGCGGCCAGCACGCCGCCCCGGTCGATGTCACCGACGACGAGCACCGGCAGGTCGAAGCGCCGCGCGAGCCCGAGGTTGACGTAGTCGCCGGCGCGCAGGTTCACCTCGGCGGGCGAGCCGGCGCCCTCGCTGACCACGACGTCCGTGGTCGCCGCCAGCTCCTCGTATGCCGCGAACGCCGCCTCCGCGAGGTGGGTGCGGCCCGTGGCGTACTCACCGGCGAGCAGCTCACCAGCAGGCTTGCCACGGACGACGACGAACGCCCGGCGGTCGCTGCCTGGCTTGAGCAGCACGGGGTTGTGCACGGAGGAGGCCTCGACACCGGCCGCATCGCACTGCAGGTACTGGGCGCGGCCGATCTCGGAGCCGTCGCGACAGACCATCGAGTTGTTGGACATGTTCTGGGCCTTGAACGGCGCGACCCGCACGCCGCGGCGCGCGAAGGCGCGGCAGAGAGCGGTCACGACGAGCGACTTCCCGGCATCCGAGCTCGTCCCGGTCACCAGGAGTCCAGCCACGGTCGGGAGTCTACGGGCGGCCGGCGGCGCCGACGCCCAGTCTTTGATGGGTTGGGGTCGTCCTGGCAGCCCAGAACCATCAAAGACCTCGGGATGTGTCCGAAACGTTGCGCGTTCTCGCGCGGTCCCTAGACAACCGAACGGCCCCCGGGTGCGTCACCATGAACGACAGGCACGCGCAGGCAACGAGGGCGACCACTGCGGTCACCCCATGAAGGGGAGAAGCATGACGGCGATCCGACGCACCCGCACCACGGCACGAACCATGGCTCTCGCTGTGGCGCTCGCGGCGGGGGCCACGTCGCTCGCCGGCTGCGGCGCGGTGAGCCTCACGAGTAGCCCGGTCGCGGCGAGCAGCACGGTGCCGCCGAGCAGCACCGTCCCCGCGCCCAGTGCGTCGGGGGCGACCCTGGGCAGCACCACCACCCTCGGTCCGGCCGCGACGACGCCGCCCGCCCCGTCGGCGAGCACGCCTGCCACGCCCACGCCCACGCTCACCCCCAAGCCAACGCCCAAGCCCAGCCCCACGCCGACGCCGACGCCGACACCCACCCCGACCCCCACGGCGAAGAAGCCCGGCGACAGCCTCAGCCCCGGTGACTCGGGCGCGTACGTCCAGACCGTCCAGCAGCAGCTGTCCGACCTCGGCTACTGGAACGGCACTCCCGACGGGAGCTACGGGGCAGCTGACCGTGCAGGCCGTGATGGCCCTGCAGAAGGCCGCCGGTCTGGGCCGGGACGGCGTCTTCGGTCCGGCCACCCGCCGAGCCCTGCTCGCCGGCGTCCGCCCCACCTCGCAGGTCGGCGGGACGGGCATCGAGATCGACAAGGCGCGCCAGCTGCTCCTCGTGGTCCGCGGCGGCCAGGTCACGATGATCCTCAACACGAGCACCGGCAGCGGCCAGCACTACTCCTACGAGGGTCAGGACGCGGTGGCCTTGACGCCGTCGGGCACCTACTCGGTCTTCCGCACCGTCGACCACCTCGACAAGGGTCCGCTCGGGGACCTGTGGCGCCCGCGCTACTTCAACGGCGGCATCGCGGTCCACGGTGCGGCCGCGATCCCCGGCTACCCGGCCTCGCACGGGTGCGCGCGGGTCAGCGACGCCGCCATGAACATGATCTGGGCCGACGGCCTGATGCCCGTGGGCAGCCGCGTCGTCGTCTACTGACCCGAGGTCCCGAGGGGGCTACGTACGGGCGTCGAACTGCCGGCGGAGCCACTGCAGCTGCGCGTCGGCGTGGCCCGCCCAGTAGCCGTCGTCGTGGCCGCCCGCGTCGAGGGTGAGCCGCGCCGACGGCAGTGCGGCGGCGAAGGCCCGGTCGGCCGCCGCGAACGGGTCCGACGTCCCGCAGTCGATCCGCACGGGCATCCGCCCCAGCACGGCGGTGCGCCGGAACACGTCATGGGCGGCGAAGTCCTCGGCATCGTCGAACGCCCCTGGCGCGCTGCGTCCCGGTGACGTCCACAGCGCTGCGCTCTCGGCGACGACCGCCGGCCACCCGCCCAGGGCCCGAGCTGGCTCGCGAGCAGGAGCGCGCCATACCCACCCATGGACCAGCCGAGGAAGGCGACCTTGCCGGCATACCCGGTCTGGCGCCGCAGCAACGGCAGGAAGTCGTCGAGCACCATCGCGCCCGGGTCCACGCCGGCGCGACGGGCGTGCCAGTAGTAGCCGCCGCCGTCCACCGACGCCACGGTCAACCCGGTGCTCACGACATGGTCGTCGAGGTGCAGGCCGTCGAACGCGTCGCCCGCGTCGCCGCCCTTGCCGTGCAGTGCGATGACCAGGGGCCGCGGTGTCGTGGGACGGGCGGAGGGCGTGGCCAGCTGCCAGCCGATGTCCTGTCCGGGCCAGTGCCGGCTGCGCAGCGTGCCCGATCGGCGGTCCACTCCCGCCGGGCTGCTGCCGCCGCAGGCGGACAGCGCGAGAGCCGCGGCAGCCGGGGCGCCCCGCAGCACCGCGCGCCGGGTCACCTGAGCCATGGCTCACCCAACCACAGGGGGTATGCCGCGGGCCTACCACCGCGCCGTCGCCTCCGCGACGAGGTCGCCCAGGAGCTCGCCCTCGTCGACGGCGAGCCCGCGGGCCGTGAACCACCGGCACATGGTCGCCACGTCGCGGCTCGAGGAACTCGAAGCCTCGCGGGTTGCCGATGACGTCCACGATCTGCGGCCAGTCGATGATGACGAGACGCTCACCGTCGAGCAGCACGTTGTACGGCGAGAGGTCGCCGTGCGCCCAGCCGCGCCCGGCCAGCGTCGTCATGGCCGAGCGCACCTGCTCGAAGAGCTCACCGAGCAGGTCGCGTGGCGGCCGCGTCTGGGCCAGCCGGGGTGCGGCCACCCCGTCGGAGCCGATGAGCTCCATGAGCATCTCGCGGTCGCTCAGCTGCACCGGATAGGGGACCGGCAGCCCGAGCTCCCACAGCGTGCCGAGCGCCTCGAACTCTGCCGTGGCCCACTGCCCCGACAGCAGCTCGCGGCCGTACTCGGTGCGCCGGGCCATGGCCCGCATCTCGCGGCTGCGGCGCACCCGGCGGCCCTCGTGGTAGCCGGCGTCGCGATGGAACATCCGGTGCTCGCCGGTGCGGTAGCGCTTCGCCGCGAGCAGGCTGTCGCGCGCGGGCGTCGAGGTGCCGTCGGGCACCCAGCGCCGCACCGACGTGGACGTCGGCCTCCTTGCCCGTCTTGAGGACGCCGAGGTCGGACTCGACGGCCTTGAGCTCGGTGATGACCCAGTCGGGTCGGGGGGCAGGACCGTGCGTGGCACCGTCCCAGCTCGACCACCGCTCACCCTCGGGGGGTGCGTCGGCGAGGGCGTCAAAGGCGAACGAGGGGTACTGCTGCGGAGCTGACTGCTCCGGGTTGAGCGGTGCTGCGAAGGACATGGTCGGACTCCGGGGTGAGAAGTGGCAGGGCACGGGACGCGCCCAGGACAGTCATGGACATCTCGCGCCTCCAGTTCTCGAGTGGGAGCCTGTGCCGGCGGCCGTATGCCGCGAGCGTGTGCGTCATGGTGGCAGCGGCCGGCGTGACCAGCGCCACCGAGTTTCCGCTGGTGGGGAGGCTCACACGGCCGCAGCCTGTGCTGGGACTGGACCACTCGGCATACTCGCGGGAGGTCCTGTCCCTCCGGCAACCCCTCAGCAAGGCGGCGATGCAGCATGTCTCGACTCCAGACGACCGATGGCCTCACCGAGGAGCAGCAGGAGCTCATCAAGCTCGTGCGCGAGTTCGTCGACGAGCAGATCATCCCCGTGGCCCAGGAGCTCGAGCACGCCGACGAGTACCCGACGAAGATCGTCGAGGGCATGAAGGAGATGGGGATCTTCGGGCTGATGATCCCCGAGGAGTACGGCGGTCTGGGCGAGTCCCTGCTCACCTACGCCCTCTGCGTGGAGGAGATCGCCCGCGGCTGGATGAGCGTCAGCGGCATCATCAACACCCACTTCATCGTCGCGTACATGCTGCTGCAGCACGGCACCGACGAGCAGAAGCAGCGCTACCTGCCGAAGATGGCGACCGGCGAGATCCGTGGCGCGTTCTCGATGAGCGAGCCGGGCCTGGGCTCGGACGTCGCGGCGATCAAGTCCAAGGCCGTCAAGGGCGAGGGCGACGAGTGGACGCTGACCGGCCAGAAGATGTGGCTCACCAACGGTGGCAGCGCGAACCTCGTCGCCGTCCTGGTCAAGACCGACCTCGGGGCCGACTCGGTCTACAAGAACATGACGACGTTCCTCATCGAGAAGGAGCCCGGGTTCGGCGAGACCGCCCAGGGCGTCACCGTCCCGGGCAAGATCGAGAAGATGGGCTACAAGGGGGTCGACACCACCGAGCTCGTCCTCGAGGGGCACCGGACGACGAGTGCGCAGATCCTCGGCGGCGAGCCGGGCAAGGGCTTCTACCAGATGATGGACGGCGTCGAGGTGGGCCGCGTCAACGTGGCGGCCCGCGCCTGCGGTGTCTCGATGCGCGCCTTCGAGCTGGGGATCGCCTACTCCCAGCAGCGTGAGACGTTCGGCAAGAAGATCGCCGAGCACCAGGGCATCCTGTTCCGGCTGGCCGACATGGCGACCAAGGTCGAGGCCAGCCACCAGATGATGGTCAAGGCCGCGCGGCTCAAGGACGCCGGGGCGCGCAACGACCTCGAGGCCGGGATGGCCAAGTACCTCGCCGCCGAGAACTGCGCCGACGTGGTGGAGCAGTCGTTCCGGATCCACGGTGGCTACGGCTACTCCAAGGAGTACGAGATCGAGCGGCTCTACCGCGAGGCCCCGATGCTGCTCATCGGTGAGGGCACCGCCGAGATCCAGAAGATGATCATCGGCCGGCGCCTGCTCGAGGACTTCAAGCTCAAGGGCTGAGCCGGCGACCGGGCGGCGCGAGCCAAGGCAACGCTCCGCTCCGCGCTTTGAGACACTGGGTCCATGAGCACGCAGCCCAGTGGTTTGTCGCGGTCCCGAGCAGTCCTGTCGTTGGAGTACCCCATGTCCCTGGGGCGCTACGACACCTACGAGAAGGCCCAGAAGGCCGTCGACTACCTGTCGGACCACGAGTTCCCGGTGCAGAACGTCCTCATCGTCGGCACCGACCTCAAGCAGCTCGAGCGGGTCACCGGCCGGCTGACGCGCGCTCGGGTGGCGGTGGGCGGGCTCGTGTCGGGCGCCTGGCTGGGGCTGTTCGTCGGCATGATCTTCGCGCTGCTCGACACCTCGAGTGCGGCCGGCTTCGGCGGCGTCGTCGTGACGGTCGCGTTCGGGGCGGTGTTCGGGCTCGATCTGGGCCCTCATCGGCTACGCGATCACCGGCGGCAACCGCGACTTCACCTCGGTCACCCAGGTGGTGGCCACCCAGTACGAGGTCCTCGTCGAGCACCGCTTCGCCCAGCAGGCCCGTGAGCTGCTGGCCAAGCTCGACCCGATGGCGGCGGCCCAGGCGCAGGTCGACGCCGCCCGGGAGGCCGAGCGTCAGCGTCTGGCCGGTCAGACCGCAGCCGCCCGCCAGCCGCCGCGCGCGGCCGTTAGCGGGACTGGACCTCGCGGATCCACGCCTCCACGTCGCGACTCGTGCGCGGCATGGCGGCCGAGAGGTTCTCGCAGCCGTCCTGCGTGACGAGGACGTCGTCCTCGATGCGCACGCCGATGCCCCGGAACCGCTCCGGCGCCAGCAGGTCGTCGGCCTTGAAGTAGAGCCCGGGCTCGACGGTGAGGATCATGCCCGGCCGCAGCTCGCCGTCCATGTACTCCTCGCGGGTCGCGAGGGCGCAGTCGTGGACGTCGATCCCGAGGTGGTGGCTGGTGCCGTGCACCATCCAGCGCCGGTGGTACTGCCCGTGCTCCTTGTCCAGGGTCGCCTCGACGTCCACGCCCTCGGGCAGCAGCCCCCACGCGTGCAGGTGCTCGGCGATCACCCGGATCGCCGCCGCGTGCACGTCGCTGAACCGGTTGCCCGGCTTGACCGCGGCGATGCCCGCCTGCTGCGCGGCATACACCGCGTCGTAGACCTCGCGCTGCGCGTCGGTGAAGGTGCCGTTCGCGGGCAGCGTGCGGGTGATGTCGGCCGTGAAGAGTGAGTCGACCTCGACCCCGGCGTCGAGCAGGATGAGGTCGCCGTCGCGCACCTCGCCGGTGTTCTTGATCCAGTGCAGCGTCGTGGCGTGGTCGCCGGCGGCGCAGATCGAGTCGTAGCCCACGCCGTTGCCCTCGTGCCGGGCGACGAGGCCGAAGACGCCCTCGACCCAGCGCTCGCCGCGACCCTTGGCCAGGGCCTCGGGCAGGTCGGCGATGACGGCCTCGAAACCGTGGTGGGTGGCCGCCACGGCCTTGCGCATCTCCTCGACCTCCCACTCGTCCTTGACCAGCCGCAGGGCCGAGAGGAAGTGGGCCAGCTCGTCGTCGGCCTCGGCCAGCTCGGCCTGGTCGGCGTGCTCGGAGACGCGGGCCGCGTCGAGCTCGCGGGTCAGGTCGCGGTCGGCGTCGCGGACCAGACGCACCGTCACCTCGCCGGAGTCCTTGGCCACGGCGTCGGCGAGCTCGTCGATGTGCCGCCCGGTCAGCCCCAGCTCGGTCTCGATGTCCTCGATGCTGGGCCGAGCCCCCACCCAGAACTCGCCGTAGCGGGTGTCGGAGAAGAACTCGTCGGTGTCACGACCCGCGAGCGGCCGGAAGTAGAGCACGGCCTCGTGGCTGCCGTCGTCGCGCGGCTCGAGCACCAGCACGGCGTCCGGCTCGCGGTCGCCCCCCAGCCCGGTGAGGTGCACGAAGGCGCTGTGCGGGCGGAACACGTAGTCGGTGTCGTTGCTGCGCACCTTCAGGCCACCCGCGGGCACGACGAGCCGGTCGCCGGGGAAGGCGGCGCTGACGCTCGCGCGACGCTCGGCGGCGTGGCGAGCGGCCTCGCTCAGCTGCGTCGGGCCGGCCGGCGCGGGGGCCCAGCCCTGCGCGATGAACGCACGCAGCTCGTCGGTGGTGGGGCGCGCGCGGTTGTCCGTCTTCTTCTGCTCTTCGCTCACGGGGCCATCGTCGCATGACGGTATGACGTCGCGCTGCTCACCTGGCGGCAGACCGTCAGTCCTCGGCGAGCAGGGCGAGCAGGGCCCGCTCGACGGCGGCCTGACGGCGCTCGGGACTGCGGTACCGCTCCGGCTTGACGTCGATCGTCACGCCCGAGTCGTAGTGGTCGAGCACGCGCGGGTCGATGTACGAGCCCTTGGCGATCGTGGGGGTGTTGCCGAGGTAGCGGGCGACCTCCTCGACGGCCGCCTTGACGGCCCGCTTGCGGGAGGCCTGGGTGTCGCCGGGCTCGTCGGTGGTCGCGAGCGCGAGCGCCGCCAGCACCGTGGCGTGCCAGGTGCGGAAGTCCTTCGCGGTCATCTCGCCACCGAGCAGGTCGCCGAGGTAGCCGTTCACCGTGGCCGCGTCGAGGTCGGACCAGCTCCTGCCCTGCTGGTACGCCAGCAGCCGGCGGCTCGCCGAGCGCCGCTTGCGCATCCGCTCCAGGACCTCGATGGCGACGGTGTCGTCGATCTCGACGGTGTGCTCGACCCCGGACTTGCCCACGAAGCTGAACACGATGACGTCCCCGCGGCGCCGGACGTGGTGCCGCTCGAGCGTGGTCAGCCCGAACGAGCCGTTGTCCTCGGTGTAGGCGTCGTTGCCGATCCGGAAGTAGCCGAGGTCCAGCAGCCGCACGGCCGCGGCGGCGGCGCGCTCACGCGGCATACCGTCCAGGGCGAGGTCGCGCAGGATCCGCTTGCGGGCCTGGGGCAGCCGGCGCGCGGCGAGCAGGACGCGGTCGTACTTCTCCTGGTCGCGCTTGACGCGCCACAGCGGGTGGTAGAGGTACTGGCGCCGCCCGGCGGCGTCGGTGCCGACCGCTTGGAGGTGACCGTTCGGCCACGGGCAGATCCACACGTCGGTCCACGCGGGCGGGATGGCCAGTGACCGGATCCGCTCGACGTCCTCGGCGGGCAGCCGGGCGCCGTGCTCGTCGAGGTAGACGAACCCCCGACCGGCTCGGCGACGGGTCCACCCCCGCATGCTCGGCGAGACGGTGCGCAGACGGGCCATGCCGGAACTCTAGGCCAAAACCGCAGGTCAGGCCGCTAGAGCCGGCCGTCCGGCCCGCTGCGCCGGGCCTCGTCGGCCGACGCGTCGTCGAGCATCGTCTGGCTCACCCGCTCGGCCTCCACGCGGCCGAGGTAGATCTCCACCTCGGACTGGATGCGGTCCTCGTCCCACCCGAGCACCGGCGCGACCAGCGCGGCGGCGACCGGTGCGGCCGAGACACCGCGGTCCCACGCCTCGATCGAGATGCGGGTCCGCCTGGTGAGCACGTCGGTGAGGTGCAGGGCGCCCTCGTGCGAGGCCGCGTAGACGACCTCGGCCTTGAGGTAGTCCTCGGCGCCGTCGAGGGGCTCGCCGAGCTCGGGGCGGGCGGCGACGAGGTCGAGGAGCTCCTGGGTGAGGGAGCCGTAGCGCCGCAGCAGGTGCTCGACGCGCGCGACGTGCAGCCCCGCTGCGGCGGCGAGGGTATGCCGCCTGTTCCAGACCGCCTGGAACCCGACGCCGCCCAGGAGCGGCACCGTCTCGGTGGTCGACTGCGCGACCCGGCCGGGGAAGGTCTGCACCGCCTCGTCGACCGCGTCCTTGGCCATCACGCGGTAGGTCGTGTACTTGCCACCCGCGACGACGACGAGGCCCGGGGCGGAGTGCGCGACGACGTGCTCGCGCGACAGCTTGCTCGTCGACTCGGACTCACCGGCCAGCAGGGGGCGCAGACCGGCATAGACGCCCTCGACGTCCTCGTGGGTCAGCGGCGTGGACAGCACGCGGTTGACGTGGTCGAGCAGGTAGTCGATGTCGGCGCGGGTGGCCGCGGGGTGGGCCTTGTCGAGGGCCCAGTCGGTGTCGGTCGTGCCGATGATCCAGTGCCGCCCCCACGGGATGACGAACAGCACCGACGTCGTCGTGCGCAGGATGAGGCCGGTCGAGGAGTGGATGCGGTCTCGCGGCACGACGAGGTGGACGCCCTTGGAGGCGCGCACGTGGAACTGACCGCGCTCGCCGACCATCGCCTGGGTGTCGTCGGTCCAGACGCCGGTGGCGTTGACGATCTGGCGGGCGTGGATCTCGAACTCGCGGTCGGTGAGCTTGTCGACCGCGCGCACCCCGGTGACGCGTTCGCCTTGGCGCAGAAAGCCAATGGCAGCAACGCGGTTCGCGACATGGGCGCCGTAGTGCGCGGCGGTGCGCGCGAGCTCCATGGTGTGGCGCGCGTCGTCGACCTGGGCGTCGTAGTACTGCACCGCGCCGGTCAGGGCGGACTTCTTCAGGCTGGGCATGAGCCGCAGCGCCTGCCCGCGGGTGAGATGCCGGTGGCGGGGGAGGCCGCTCTGGTCGCCCGCGGCGACCGCTGACCCCACCGCCATGGCGTCGTACAGCGCGATGCCGGAGCCGACGTAGCCGCGCTCCCAGACGTGGTGCGTCAGCGGGTACAGGAAGGGGACGGGCCGGACGAGGTGAGGCGCGAGCCGCGTCAGCAGCAGACCGCGCTCCTTGAGGGCCTCGCGCACCAGGGCGAAGTCGAGCATCTCGAGATAGCGCAGGCCACCGTGGATGAGCTTGCTGGAGCGCGAGGACGTGCCGCTGGCGAAGTCACGCTGCTCGATGAGGCCGGTGGACAGGCCCCGGGTGACCGCGTCGAGGGCGGTGCCGGAGCCGACGACGCCACCGCCGATGACGAGCAGGTCCAGCTCGATGCCAGAGGAGAGCACCTCGATGGCGTGCTCTCGCCCCTGCGGCGAGAGTGGCTGGCTCATCGGTCCGCCTCAGTCCTCCTCGTCGACATCGACCCAGTCCAGCGTGCGTTCGACGGCCTTGCGCCAGCCGGCATAGCCGTCCGCGCGCTGGGCGTCGGTCCAGGTGGGGTTCCACCGGTGGGCCTCCTGCCAGTTGGTTCGCAGCTCCTCGGTGTCCTTCCAGAACCCGGTGGCCAGCCCGGCGGCGTACGCCGCGCCCAGGGCGGTCGTCTCGGCGACCACCGGCCGCGAGACCGGCACGTCGAGGATGTCGGACTGCAGCTGCATACACAGGCTGTTGGCGGTGACGCCGCCGTCCACCTTGAGCACCTCGAGCTCCACGCCGCTGTCCTTGGTCATCGCGTCGGAGACGTCGCGGGTCTGGTAGCAGATGGCCTCGAGCGTCGCTCGCGCCAGGTGGGCGTTGGTGTTGAACCTGCTCATGCCGACGATGGCGCCCCGGGCATCGGGCCGCCAGTACGGCGCGAACAGCCCCGAGAACGCCGGCACGAAGTAGAGACCGCCGGTGTCCTCGACCTGGCTGGCCAGCCGCTCGATGTCGGCGGCGCCGGAGATGATGCCGAGCTGGTCGCGCAGCCACTGCACGGCCGACCCCGTGACCGCGATCGACCCCTCGAGGGCGTAGACCGGCTTGGCGTCGCCGAGCTGGTAGCAGACGGTGGTGAGGAGGCCGGACTCGGCTTCGGACGATGTCCTCGCCGGTGTTGAGGATCATGAAGTTGCCGGTGCCGTAGGTGTTCTTGCCCTCGCCGGGGCTGAAACACACCTGCCCCACGGTCGCCGCCTGCTGGTCGCCGAGCGCCCCGGCCAGCGGCACCTCGCCGCCGAGTGGCCCGCCGGCGCGGGTCGTGCCGTAGAGGGCCGGGTCGGAGCTCGGGCGGATCTGCGGCAGCATCGCGCGGGGGATGCCGAAGAACCCGAGCAGCTCCTCGTCCCAGTCCAGCGTCCGCAGGTCCATGAGCATGGTGCGGCTCGCGTTGGTCACGTCGGTGACGTGCACGCCGCCGTCGGGGCCGCCGGTGAGGTTCCACAGCAGCCAGGTGTCGATGGTGCCGAACGCGAGGTCGCCGCGCTCCGCGTCGGCACGGGCGCCGTCGACGTGCTCGAGGATCCACTGCACCTTGCCCGCGGAGAAGTACGCAGCCGGCGGTATGCCGGCCCGCTCGCGGATCACCTCGCCCCGGCCGGACTGGTCGAGGGCTCTGGCGATCCGGTCGGTGCGGGTGTCCTGCCAGACGATCGCGTGGTGGACGGGCCGGCCGGTGCGGCGGTTCCAGACGACGGTGGTCTCGCGCTGGTTGGTGATGCCGAGGGCGGACAGGTCGCTGGCCTGGAGGTTGAGCTGCGCGAGGGTCGAGCCGATCACGGTCTGGGTGCGCTCCCAGATCTCCAGCGGGTTGTGCTCGACCCACCCCGCCTGCGGCAGGATCTGCTCGTGCTCGAGCTGGTGGCGGCCGACCTCGGCGCCGTCATGGTCGAACACCATGAAGCGGGTGCTGGTCGTCCCCTGGTCCACCGCCCCGACGAAATCGGCCATGCGCCGACCCTAGCGGGGGCATGGAGGGGAGAGGGTGCCCGGCAACGGTCCTCTCGCGATGCGAAAGCCGCCTGTGGATACCCGAAGGGAGGTTTCGCTTCGCGGTCAGACACTGATGGGGCGGTCAGGGGACGCATGGGGGTCGGACGTGGGCAAGGACGATGGGGGCCGACGGGCGAGGGCCGCGGCGCGCGAGCTCGCCCGCGCCCGTGAGGAGGCGGCCGGCGAGCTGCCGTTCCGGCTGCGGCAGGCGTCCCGCGCCGTGGACCGGCTGGTCCGCGCCACCCTGGACGCGCGATGGGCAGGACGACGTCTCCATGGCCGCGCTCGACGTGCTGGTGAACTGCCGTCGCCCCATCGCGATCGTCACCGTGGCCGAGCGGCTGCGACTCACGCCCCAGAGCGTGAGCCAGACGGTGGCGAGCCTGGTCCGCGCCGGCCTGCTCGACAAGGAGCGCGACTGGAACGACCGCCGCTGCATGCTCGTCGAGCTGACCGACGAAGGCGAGGCCGTCGTCATGGCAGCCGGGGAGGCGATCTGCGATGCCCTGGACTTCCTGGGGGACCTGGTGGAGCCCGGACGTCTGGGAGAGCTCACGGCGGACCTCGCCACGATCGGTCTGGTCGACCGGCCACGACACGCGTGGAGCCGTGTGAGTCTGCCGCCGGAGTGGCGAGTCGGCTACTCCTTGGCAGCGGGCTCGGCGAGCTGGGGGCGCGCAGGCTGCTCGCCGCCACGGGCGTCGAGGTAGGACTGCTTGGGCACCATGACCTTGCGGCGGAAGATGCAGACCAGCGTGCCGTCCTGGTTGTAGCCCTTGGTCTCGACGTAGACGACGCCGCGGTCGTCCTTGGAGGTCGACTCCCACTTGTCGAGGACCTCGGTCTGGCCGTAGATCGTGTCGCCGTGGAAGGTCGGGGCGACGTGGCGCAGCGACTCGATCTCGAGGTTGGCGATGGCCTTGCCCGAGACGTCGGGCACGGACATGCCGAGCAGCAGCGAGTAGATGTAGTTGCCCACCACCACGTTCCTGCCGAACTGGGTCGTGTTCTCGGCGTAGTTGCTGTCCAGGTGGAGGGGGTGGTGGTTCATGGTCAGCAGGCAGAACAGGTGGTCGTCGTACTCGGTCACCGTCTTGCCGGGCCAGTGCTTGTACACCGCGCCGACCTCGAACTCCTCGTAGCTGCGTCCGAATTGCATGGGCTCCATCCTGCCGAGCGGAGCCGGGCCAGGGACATGGGGACACCGCGTGGGTTCGCTCACAGCGCGGCGCGCAGGGACCGCCGGGACCGGCCCTAGGCTGGGCTCGCCATGATCGACCTCCACACCCACTCCACCGCCAGCGACGGCACCGAGCCGCCCGAGGTGGTGGTCGCCGCCGCAGCGCGGGCGGGGGTGGACGTCCTGGCCCTCACCGACCACGACACGTATGCCGGGTGGCCGGCTGCCGTGCGCCGCCGCCCAGGAGCTGGGCGTCGACCTGGTGCGCGGTGTCGAGGTCTCGTGCTCCCACCGCGGGATCAGCGTGCACCTGCTCGGCCTACCTCGTCGACCCGCAGGCACCCGCACTCCTGGCCGAGCTCGACCACGCCCGGGACTCCCGGGAGACCCGCATCGAGCGCATGGTCGACCGGATGGCCGCGGACGGCATACCGGTGTCGGTGGAGGAGGTCCGCGCGCTCGCGGGCGGCGACGCGACGCTGGGGCGCCCGCACATCGCCGACGTCCTCGTGGCCAACGGCTTCGTGCCGCACCCGCGACGAGGCGTTCCGCGACGTCCTGCGCCAACGGCAGCCGGTACTACGTCGCGCACTACGCGCCCGACCCGGTGCGGGCCGTCGAGCTGGTGCGCCAGGCGGGCGGGGTCCCGGTCATGGCCCACCCCTTCGCGAACGCGCGGGGCTGGACCGTGGGCGACGACGTCGTCGAGGCCATGGCCGACGCGGGTCTGGCAGGGCTCGAGGCCCACCACCGCGACCACCGGGCCGCCGAGCGCGCCCACGCCGAGGCGCTCGCGGCGCGGCTGGGGCTGTTCGTCACCGGATCCAGCGACTACCACGGCTCAGGCAAGGAGAACCGGTTGGGCGAGAACACGACCACGGCAGAGGTGCTGGCGATGATCGAGGACCAGGCCACCAGCGGCATCGAGGTCATCCGGGCGCGCCGGTCGTGACGGGCTTCGTCGACCCCCAGAAGCTCGGCTCCGTCTTCGTGACGCTGCTGGTCATCATGGACCCCCCGGGTGCACTGCCGATCTTCCTCGCCCTGACCGGGGCCCTGACCCAGCGCCAGAAGGTCGCGGCCGCCCGTCGGGCCTCGCTCGTCGCGCTCAGCGTGATCGTGCTGTTCGCGGTCTTCGGCCAGCAGATCCTCACCTACCTGCACATCTCGCTGCCGGCGCTGCAGGGGGCCGGCGGGCTGCTGCTCCTGCTCGTCGCCCTGCAGCTGCTGACGGGCTCGGAGCAGGAGCAGCACGCCGATGCCGGCGTCAACGTCGCCCTGGTGCCGCTGGGCACGCCGCTGCTCGCGGGTCCGGGCGCCATCGTCGCGACCATGCTCGCCGTCAAGAGCTCGCACTCGGCGAGCCAGTACGTCGCCGTCGGACTGGGCCTGGTGGCCACGATGGTCGTCGTCTGGCTCTTCTTCCGGTTCGCCGGCCAGGTGCACCGCGTGCTCAAGGACAGCGGCACCGTGCTCATCACCCGGATCGCCGGTCTGCTGCTGTCGGCCATCGCGGTCCAGATGGTCGCGGACAGCATCCGAGCCTTTGTCAGCGGCTCCGCCTAGCCTGTGGCGCGTGACGAGGGAGGCGGGGGAGTGAGCGCCGGAGCGTTCGTGCAGACGGAGATCGCGGGCCTGCCCCGGCGGCTGTTCCGCGCCAGTCCCGAGCCGCCTGCTGGCCTGGGTGGACTGCCCGCGGCGCTACCGCCTGCAGTACCTCGACCGTCCGTCCCCACCGGCCCGGCCGCAGCGGGCCCACACCTCGGTCGGCGTCGCCGTGCACAACGCCCTGCGCGACTGGTGGGACCTCGCGCCCGCCGAGCGGACTCCGCAGGCCGGTGCCGAGCTGGTCCGCACGTCCTGGATCGACGTGGGCTTCCGCGACGCTGACCAGTCGCTGGAGTGGCGCGCCCGGGCCCAGCAGCACGTCACGGCATACCTGACCGACGTCGACCCGGCGGCGCAGCCGCTCGGCATCGAGCGCACCGTCTCGCTCAAGACCGAGTCCCTGGCCCTGCAGGGCCGCATCGACCGGCTCGACGAGCGCCCCGAGGGGCTCACCGTGGTCGACTACAAGACGAGCCGCGTCGCGCCGACCGACGACGATGCCCGCACCTCGCTGCCGCTGGCTCTGTATGCCGCGGCCGTGTGGAAGATGTTCCGGCGCCGGTGCGTGCGGGTCGAGCTGCACCACCTCCCGAGCGGTTCGGTGGCCGTCCACGAGCACACCGGCGACTCGCTCAAGCGCAAGATCGCCGAGGCCGAGTCGATCGCCAGCGACGCGCGGCGCGCCGAGGAGGACTATGCCGAGCACGGCGTCGACTCGGGTCGCTTCCCGGCCAACGTGGGCCCACTGTGCCAGTGGTGCGACTTCCGGGCGCACTGTCCCGCGGGTCAGCGCGTGGGCCCGGAGAAGTCGGGCTGGGCCGCCCTGGAGACGCCGGTCGCACCCGCCCGAGGCGACCTGAGAGACTGACCGCGCTCCTGGCCCGACTCGCGAAAGGCGCCGCCTTGGCACGCAAGACCCCGAAGCCGGCCACCGTCATCTCGGTCGCCAACCAGAAGGGCGGCGTCGCGAAGACGACGTCGGTCGCCTCGCTGGGGGCGGCCTTCGCCGAGCAGGGCAAGCGGGTGCTGCTCGTCGACCTCGACGCTCAGGCCTGCCTCACCTTCAGCCTCGGCGTCGACCCGGACGAGGTCGAGAGCTCGGTCAACGAGGTGCTGCTGGGCCGGGCGAGCATCGCCGACGTCCGCGTGCCGTGTGACGACGGGGTCGACCTGGTGCCCAGCGTGATCGAGCTCGCCGGGGCCGAGGCGCAGCTGCTGCCCCGCCCAGGCCGCGAGTACATCCTGCGCGGCGTGCTCGACGAGGTCCGCGGCCGACTACGACGTGATCCTGCTGGACTGCTCCCCGAGCCTGGGGGTGCTCACGCTCAACGCGCTGACCGCCAGCCAGGGGCTGATCATCCCGATGCCCTGCGAGATGCTCAGCCACCGTGGGGTCGGCCAGCTGCTCGACACCGTGGCCGACGTCCAGAAGATCCTCAACAAGGACCTGCGCGTCCTCGGCATCCTGCCCACGCTGTTCGACGGACGCAGCAACCACGCGCAGGAGGTCCTGGCCGACGTGGGCGAGCGCTACGGCCTGCCCGTCCTCGAGCCGCCGATCCCCAAGACCGTCCGGTTCGCCGAGGCGCCGGCGGTGGGGCGCTCGATCCTGGCGACGTCACGCACCTCCAAGGGTGCGAGGGCCTACCGCGAGGTCGCCGCCTCGCTGTCAGCCCAGCTCTGACCTACCCCCGCTGAGCGCGGGCCGGGTCGGCTCAGCTCTGGCTGGGCTCGCCGCCGCGGGTGCGGCGGCGGTTCCGGCTGCGCCGAGGGGTGCCTGCGCCCTCGCCGTCCTTGGGCGCTGAGCTCTCACTGTGACGCTCGGAGCTGCGCCCCGTCGCGCCCGCCACTCCCGTCGCGCCCCCGCTCGTCGCGGCCGCCGCTGCGACCCCCGGAGGGACGTCGGCCGCCGGACTTGCCCGTCTCGCCGAGGTCCTCGAGCACCTCGGCATCGAGACCGGCGAGCTTCTGGGCGGACTTGGGCAGACGGCCCTTCGCGGTGCGCGGGATGTCGAGCTGCTCGTAGAGGTGGTCGGAGGAGGAGTACGTCTCCTCCGGCTCCGGGATGCCGAGGTCGAGCGTCTTGTTGATCAGCCCCCAGCGCGGCATGTCGTCCCAGTCGACGAAGGTCACCGCGATGCCGGTGTTGCCGGCCCGAGCGGTGCGGCCGATGCGGTGCAGGTAGGTCTTCTCGTCCTCGGGGCACTGGTAGTTGATGACGTGGGTGACGTTGTCGACGTCGATGCCCCGGGCGGCGACGTCGGTGGCGACGAGGATGTCGACCTTGCCGTTGCGGAACGCCCGCAGCGCCTGCTCGCGAGCGCCCTGGCCGAGGTCGCCGTGGATGGCCGCCGCCGCGAAGCCGCGGTCGGTCAGCTCGTCGGCCACCTTGGCGGCGGTGCGCTTGGTGCGGCTGAAGATGATGGTCAGGCCCCGGCCCTCGGCCTGCAGCATGCGGGCGAGCATCTCGACCTTGTCCATCGCGTGCGCGCGGTAGACGAACTGCTCGACGGCCTTGACGGTGTGGGCGTTCTCCTGGTCGTCGCCCATCGCGCGGATGTGCGTCGGCTGGCTCATGTAGCGGCGGGCCAGGGCGACCACCGCACCCGGCATGGTGGCCGAGAACAGCATGGTCTGGCGCGACCCGGGCGTCATGGCCAGCAGCTTCTCGACGTCGGGCAGGAACCCGAGGTCGAGCATCTCGTCGGCCTCGTCGAGCACGACCGACTTCACGTGCGAGAGGTCGAGGTGACCCTGCTTGGCGAGGTCGATGAGCCGTCCGGGGGTGCCGACGACGACCTCGACGCCCTTGGCGAGCGCCTCGATCTGGGGCTCGTACGCGCGGCCGCCGTAGACGGTGAGCACCCGGATGCCGCGGCCCTTGCCGGCCCGCTCGAGGTCGCTGGCCACCTGGACGGCGAGCTCACGGGTGGGGGCGACGGCGAGCGCCTGGGGCTTGCCGGCATACGGGAAGGTGTCCCAGGCGGCGTCGCCGCGCGCGATGGTGCGGTTGAGCATCGGGACGCCGAAGCCCAGCGTCTTGCCGGTGCCGGTCTTGGCCTGGCCGATGATGTCGTGGCCCGCCAGCGCGACGGGGAGCGTCATCGCCTGGATGGGGAACGGGGTGATGATCCCGGCCTCGGCCAGCGAGGCGACGATGTCGGGGTGGACGTCGAAGTCGGCGAACGAGGGGGCAGCGGGCGTGGTCGCGTCAGCGCTCACAGTGGTGTCGGTCATGAAGTTCTCTCGATCGGGGCCGCTCCGGATGAGCGGCCGTCGCACAGCGAGCCGATCGGAGGTCTTCGAGGGGGTGCGAAGCAGGCTCCGCAGCAGAGGTGTGCCGACCGGGCACCTGTTGGTCCGGCCAGTGTACCCGTCCGTCCTGCTCAGGCCGCGCCACGCGCGGTCGCGCCCCTACGCGCCAGTAAGGTGTCGGCCATGACCCAGGACGACTGGCTGGCCGACCCGAAGTACCGCGACGCGGTCGCCGACCTGCTGGGAGTGCTCGCCTACGGTGAGCTGACCGCCTTCACGCGTCTGGCGGGGGACTCCGAGCTCGCGCCGACCCAGCCGCTCAAGGCGTCGGTGGCGGCGCTGGCCGTGGCGGAGTTCCGGCACTACGAGACCCTCGTGGCCCGGCTCGACCAGATGGGCATGGACCCCGAGGAGGCGATGGCGCCGTTCATCGCCCCGATCGATGCCTTCCACGAGCGCACCAAGCCCAGCACGTGGCTCGAGGGGCTGGTCAAGGCCTACGTCGGCGACGGCATCGCCACCGACTTCTACCGCGAGATCGCGGCCTACGTGGACCCCTCGACCCAGGCCCTCGTGCACTCGGCCATGGAGGACGTCGGTCAGGCCGAGTTCGTGGTCAAGGTCGTCCGCGAGTCGATCGCCGACGACCCCCGGATCGCGGGACGGCTGGCCCTGTGGGGCCGCCGGCTCGTCGGCGAGGCGCTGTCGCAGGCTCAGCAGGTCGCCGTGGAGCGCGACGCCCTGGCCTCACTGCTCGTGGGTGGGGTCGGGGCGCCCGGCCGCCCCAGCGCCGACCTCGCCGAGCTCGGGCGGATGTTCGCGCGGCTCACCGACGAGCACACCCGCCGGATGGGACGCCTCGGCCTGTCCGCCTGAGCCGGACCCCGAACACCTCGAACGCTTCAGGTATGCCGAAGGGGCCCCGTCCGCGGACGGGGCCCCTTCGTGCGTGCAGTGCGTCAGACGTTGGAGTTTCTTCGGCCTGTCACGTTGCCGTAGATGACGATCAGGATCGCCGCGACCACGATCCCGACGATGAACGGGATCCACTGGAACCCGCCGTTGGAGTTGTGGTACCCGACCTGGTAGACGAGCCACGAGGCGACCAGCGACCCGAGGATGCCCAGGACGATGGTCATCAGCAGCGAGATGTTCTGCTTGCCAGGCAGGACCAGCCGGGCCAGGGCCCCGATGATGAGGCCGCCGATGATGGCGCCGATAATCGTTCCGATCATCTGTTGCTCTCCTTCTGCGCAGGCCGCGCGGTGCGAGGGGGCCGTCAGCCGGCCCGGACCCCTTCACTCAACACCTGTTGTCGCGGGTCCGCGCGCGCTCAGCAGGCTCTCAGGTTGGTCACGGTGTGACAACAACCTGAGGGCGCATCGATGGCGCGCCAGGAGTCGCTCAGATGTTGCCGAACCCGACGCCGCGCTTCTCGGACTCGCCGATCTGGACGTAGCCGAGGACGCCGGCGGGCACCATGACCTTGCGGCCCTTCTCACCCGTCAGCGTGAGTGCAGTGCCGTTCGCGATGGCGTCGCTGACGGCCTTGAGGACCTCCTCGGCGCTCTCGTCGGTCTCGAACGTGATCTCACGGGCCACGTTCTGCACGCCGATCTTGACCTCCACGGTGGTGCCTTTCTGTTCACGAAGGGACACGCGGCATACGCGCGCGTCGTGGTCTGGCGGAAAGGCTAACGAGCGGGGTCCGCGGAACCTTCCCCGCCCACCATGGGGAAGGAGCCCAGCCCCCGCCAGGCCAGCGCCCCGACGAGCCGGGCCGCCTCGTCCTTGGGCACGTCGGACCCCTGCGCCAGCCAGTGCCGGGCACTGACCTGCGCGAGGCCGGTCAGGGCCATGCCGAGCAGGGACGCGTCCTCGTCGGTGAGTCCGGTGTCCTCGGCGATGACCTCGGCGACCGCCTCGGCGCAGACCAGGCCCACGGCGTCGAGCCGGTTGCGGACGGCCGACTCGTTGGTGAGGTCGGACTCGAAGATGAGGCGGAACGCGGCGCCGTCACGGGACACGAAGTCGAAGTACGCGTTGATCGTCGCGTAGACCCGCTCCTTGTTGTCGTGGGTCGACTCGAGAGCCTCGCGGACCAGCTGCTCCAAGCCCTCGCTGTGCTTGTCGAGCAGCGCGAGGTAGAGCTCGAGCTTGCCCGGGAAGTGCTGGTAGAGGACCGGCTTGGAGACGCCGGCGCGCTCGGCGATGTCGTCCATCGCCGCCGCGTGGTAGCCGGACTCGACGAAGGCGGCCTGGGCCGCCTCGAGAAGCTGGAGCGCGGCGGGCCGAGCGCGGCATGCGCTGGCCGGGCTGCTTGGCGTCCGGGCTCGGGTCTGCGGTGCGAAGCGCCATGGGGCCTCTCTGTTCGTGGTCGGCTCGAGGTCAGCTCGGTGATCGGCCTGACTGCGGTGTCCTGAACATCGTACGGGTGGGTAACGTGACTCACATGGCCATCCCGCCGCTGGTCGCCTCCGGGCCCGAGCTCACCGCCGAGCAGAAGGCCCGCTACGCGCGGCACATCCTGCTGCCCCAGGTGGGGCTCGAGGGCCAGCGACGGCTCGCCAACGCCCGGGTGCTGGTGGTGGGGGCGGGCGGTCTCGGGTCGCCGGCGCTGATGTACCTCGCCGCTGCCGGGGTGGGCACCATCGGCGTCGTCGACGACGACGTGGTCGAGGCCTCGAACCTCCAGCGCCAGGTCGTCCACGGCGTCGCCGACGTGGGCCGGCCCAAGACCGAGTCGGCCGCCGAGACGGTGGCGGGGATCAACCCGCTGGTCACGGTCGTCCGCCACGACCTGCGGCTCACCTCCGACAACGCGCTGGAGATCCTCGCCGACTACGACGTCGTGCTCGACGGCGCCGACAACTTCGCCACCCGGTACCTCGTCAACGACGCCTGCGTCCTGCTCGGGCCTGCCGCACGTCTGGGGGTCGATCTACCGGTTCGACGGGCAGGTGTCGGTGTGGTTCGCCGGGGTGGGGCCCTGCTACCGGTGCGTGTTCCCCGACCCGCCGCCGCCGGACGCCGTCCCCTCGTGTGCGACCGGCGGGGTGCTCGGGGTGCTCTGCGCGGCGATCGGGTCGGTGCAGGTGGCCGAGGCGCTCAAGCTCATCACCGGTCAGGGCGACCCGCTCGTGGGGCGCCTGCTGGTGCACGACTCGCTGCGCCAGACCTGGGACTCGCTCACGGTGCGGGCCGACCCGCAGTGCCCGGTGTGCGGTGAGTCGCCGACGGTGACTGCCCTGGTCGACTACGACGACTTCTGCGGTATGCCGGGTGCCTCCGACACCGACCACGTCGCCGTGGGCGCCGTGCCCGGCTTCGCCGAGGTGACGGCCGTCGAGCTGGCCTCGATGCTGGCCGCCCGCGACCGGGGTGAGGCCAGGTTCGAGCTCGTCGACGTGCGCGAGCCGGGGGAGCGCGAGGTCGTCTCGATCCCCGGCGCCCGGGCGATCCACCTGGACGAGTTCCGGTCCGGAACGGCCGCCGCCCAGCTGGCCGGCGGCATACCGGTGGTCCTGCACTGCAAGTCGGGGGTCCGCTCCGCCGAGGCGGCCGAGCTGCTGGCCGCCACGGGTCGCCCGGACGTCTCCAACCTCGCCGGTGGGGTGCTGGCCTGGGTGCAGGACGTCGACCCGAGCCTGCCGACGTACTAGGTGGCGCGATGGTGAGCGACGGACGGGACTTCGGGCTGCCCAGCGAGTTCGCCGACGACGTGCTCGAGGTCGTCGACCAGATCCCCGAGGCACGGGTGATGACGTATGGCGACATCGCCGAGCTGCTGGGACGTGGCGGCCCTCGGGGCGTCGGGACGGTCATGGCCAGGTACGGCTCCGACGTGCCGTGGTGGCGGGTGATCCGGGCGGGTGGCTACTTCCCGCAGGGGCTGGAGGACGAGGCGCTGGCGCACTACCGCGAGGAGGGCACGCCGCTGGTGCGCGGGCCGGTGGACGGCCGGCGGGTGGACCTCGCGCGGGCGCGGTGGCTGGACGCGAGACGGCCCGGCGACTGACCGGCGTGGTGGGGGTAGCAAGCGCGCAGGGGTCGGCAGGTCGCCCGTGCCCCTGTCGGTGCGAGGTGATGGAATCGGTGCCGTGCTGACCCTGCGCCGAGCTCCGAGCGTGGTGGCCGACGCGCCCCCGCTCGACGAGGTCCAGCGGGCCGTGCTCGACCACCGCGGCGGCGTGCTGCGCGTGCTCGGCGGTCCCGGCACGGGCAAGACCACGACGGCGGTGGAGCTCGTCGCGAGCCGGGTCGAGGCGGGCGAGGCCACCCCTGACCAGTGCCTCATGCTCACCTCCTCACGGGTGGCCGCGGGCAGCCTGCGGGAGCGGGTCACCGCGCGGCTGGGGCGCACGCTCGACCGAGCCGCTCGCCCGGACCCTCCAGGCGTTCGGCTTCGGCATCCTGCGCCAGGCGGCGGCCCTGCGGGGCGACCCGACGCCGCGCCTGCTGAGCGGCCCCGAGCAGGACGTCATCCTGCGCGAGCTGCTCGCCGGGCATGCGGCCGAGGGCTCCGGACCGGCCTGGCCGGACCGGCTGCACCTCGCGCTGCCCACCCGAGGCTTCCGCCACGAGCTGCGCGACCTGCTGATGCGCGCGGTCGAGCACGGCCTCGAGCCCCACGACCTGGCTCACCTCGGGCGCGCCCACGACCGGCCCGAGTGGGTGGCAGCGGCCGACGTGCTGGCCGAGTACGACGAGGTCACCGCCCTGTCGGCGCCAGGCGCCTACGACCCGGCCTGGATCCTCGGGGCCGCCGCCGACCTCCTCGAGGAGGACCCGGACGCCCTCGACCGGCTCAGGTCCGGCCTGCGCCTGGTCGTCGTCGACGACGCCCAGGAGCTCACGACCGCCGCGGCCCGGCTGCTGCGCACCGTGGTGGGTCCTGGCATCGACGTCGTCCTGCTCGGCGACCCTGACTGCGCGGTGCAGACCTTCCGCGGCGCCGACCCGCGCTACCTCGCCGACGGGTGGACCGCGTTGGGCGAGGGCCCCACGCTGGTGCTGCCCACGGCATACCGGCTGCCGCAGGCCATCCACGACGCGGCCGGCCGGGTCGCTCCCAAGATCGGCGCCCTGGCTGGGGGCGCCCAGCGGCTCTCCACACCCGGGCGGCCGGGGGGCCAGGTCGACGTGCGCCTGCTGCGTGCGGTGAGCCAGGAGGCCGGGTTCGTCGCTGCGCAGCTGCGTGAGGCCCACCTGCGCTACGGGGTGCCCTGGTCCGAGATGGCCGTGATCGTCCGTGGCCAGGGGCGGACGGCGACGCTGCGACGGGTGCTGATGGCCACGGGGGTTCCGGTCGCGGGCAGCTCGACCGACCTGCCGGTCCGCGACGAGGTGGCGGTGCGACCACTGCTCGCCCTGCTCGAGGTGGTGCTCGAGCTCGCTCGCGGTGACGTCGAGGCAGCTCGACCCCCAGGTGGCGGTCGACGCGCTCACCTCCCCGGTGGGTGGCGCCGACGCGGTGGCGCTGCGACGGCTGCGGCGGGCCATGCGCCGCATCGAGCTCGAGAACGGCGGCGGCCGCACCAGCGACGAGCTGCTTGCCGTGGCCCTGGCCCAGCCCGGTGCCCTGGTCGAGCTGGGGCCCGAGGCGAACCCGGCCCGCCGGGTGGCCGCGAGCATCGCGGCAGGCGTCGCGGCGGCGCGAGGCGCGCGGGAGGGCGACGCGTGGCGCTGGGAGCCGGGTGTCAGCGCCGAGTCGGTCCTCTGGGCGATGTGGTCGGCGACGCGGCTCGGGCCCGAGTGGCAGGCCGCGGCCCTGGGTGGCGGCCCGGCTGCCGCGCGCGCCGACCGCGATCTCGACGCCGTCGTCGGGCTCTTCGACGCGGCCGCGAAGTTCGTCGACCGCCTGCCCCAGGCGGGCCCCGAGGAGTTCCTCACCCACATCGGCAGCCAGGACATCCCGGGCGACACCCTCGTCGCCCGGTCACCGGTCGGCGAGTCGGTGACCGTCACGACGCCGCAGGCTGCCGCCGGTCGGCAGTGGCAGCTCGTCGTCGTGGCCGGGGTGCAGGAGGGCGTGTGGCCGGACCTGCGGTTGCGCGGGTCCCTGCTCGGCTCCGAGCACCTCGTCGACGTCGTCTCCGGTCGCGCCTCGACCTTTCGCGCCGCCCAGGCCGCGGTGCGCTACGACGAGACCCGCCTCCTGCTCGTCGCCCTGACCCGGGCGAGCGAGCGGGTCGTGGTGACGGCCGTCCGCAGCGACGACGAGCAGCCTTCCGTCTATCTCGACGTCATCGACCCCGAAACCATTGCGGCGCAAGGTGATCGCCCCTTCGCCGACGTTGCGCGCACGATGACCCTCCCGACGCTGGTCGGTGAGCTGCGCCGCCAGCTGCTCTCGGCCGACCGCGGGCAGCGCGACCACCGCCGTGGCTGCCCTCTCGCGGCTCGCCCACGAGGCAGTGCCCGGCGCCGACCCCGACCAGTGGTGGGTCATGCGTGCGCTGTCCGACGACCGGCCCCTGCGGGCGCCCGACCAGGAGGTCCGGGTCTCGCCCAGCAAGGTCGAGTCCTTCGGCAGCTGCGGGCTGCGGTGGCTGCTTGGGCTCGGTCGGCGGTGACGGTCCGAGCGTGGGGGCCGCCGACATCGGCACGCTCGTGCACGACATCGCCTATGACCTCGGTGACGTCGACGCCGACACTCTGGTCGCCGAGGTGGACGCCCGGTGGGGGCGCCTCGGGATCCCGTCCGGGTGGGTGTCCGACCGCAAGCGCCTCGAGGCCCATCAGATGGTCCGGCGGCTGGCGAGGTACTTCGAGGAGGCCGCCGCGGGGGGCTGGGTGCGCGTCGGCGCCGAGCTCGACATGAGGGTCGTGCTCGGGCGGGTGGTGCTCACCGGCAAGGTCGACCGGCTGGAGCGCACGGCCGACGGGTCGGCCCTGCGGGTGGTCGACTACAAGACCGGCAGCAGCAAGCCCAAGAACGACGAGCTGGCCCGCCATCCCCAGCTCGGGGCCTACCAGCTCGGAGTGGAGCGCGGGTGCGTTCGGTGAGCATGGCACCGTCTCGGCCGGCGCCGCTCTTCTCCAGGTCGGCAAGGCGGCCCTGGTCAAGACGACCCTGCAGCCCCAGCCTCCCCTGGCCGAGGACGACGAGCCCGGGTGGGCCGCCGACCTCGTCGCGGCCACGGGCGAGGGCATGGCGGGCTCGACCTTCCAGGCGACGATCGGCGAGTGGTGCACGATGTGCGCGAGCAAGGCGTCCTGCCCGGCCCAGCCCGAGGGGCGTGTCCTGTGACGGTCGACCCGCACGATGGTCTCGGCCAAGGACATCGCCCGTGCCCTGGGCCAGCCTGAGCCCACCGACGAGCAGGTCGAGGTCATCGAGGCGCCGCTGTCCCCGCTGCTGGTGGTGGCCGGCGCCGGTTCGGGCAAGACCGAGACGATGACCGGACGCGTCGTGTGGCTGGTGGCCAACGGCGTCGTCGAGCCCGACCAGGTGCTCGGCCTGACCTTCACCCGCAAGGCCGCGACCGAGCTGTCCGAGCGGATCGGCAGCCGGTTGCGGCTGCTCCAGCAGCGCGGGGTGTGGCAACCGCCCGCCGACGACGGTGAGACCGGTGCCGAGGTGCTCGGGGGCACTCCGACCGTCTCGACCTACCACTCGTATGCCGGTCGGCTCGTCCGCGAGCATGCCCTGCGGCTGGGCTACGAGTCCGAGTCGCGGCTGCTCTCGGAGGCAGCGGCCTGGCAGTACGCCTCCGAGGTGGTCGCCGGCTACGACGGGCCGATGGACGACGTGCAGTTCGCCGAGTCCACGGTGACCGCGGCGGTGGTCGACCTCGCCGGCGAGCTGTCCGAGCACCTCGTCGCGCCGGGTGAGGTCGCGGCATACCTCGATGAGGTCCTGCAGGCACTCGCCGCGCTGCCCCCGGGCGCCAGCCGCGGCAAGGACCTGCCCGGCGACGTCAAGAAGATGCGCGAGCAGCTGCGCGCGCGGGCCGGGGTGCTGCCCATGGTCGAGCGCTACCTGCGGCTCAAGCGCGAGCGCGACGCGATGGACTTCGCCGACCAGATGGCGCTGGCCGCCCGGCTCGCCATGACCTTCCCCGACATCGGCGCCATCGAGCGGCAGCGTTTCGGCGCCGTGCTGCTCGACGAGTTCCAGGACACCTCGGCGGCCCAGCTCGAGCTGCTGCGGTCGCTGTTCGTCGCCCCAGGGAGCGACCCGATGCCCGTGACGGCGGTCGGTGACCCCCACCAGTCGATCTACGGCTGGCGAGGGGCGAGCGCGACGACGCTCTCGGCGTTCCGGACCGCCTTCGCCACCGACGGCCCGGTGCCGGTGCGCCCATTGGCCACGAGCTGGCGCAACGACGTCGCCGTGCTCGACGTGGCCAACGCGGTGGCGTTCCCGCTGCGCGAGCGCTCCCGGGTGCCGGTGGCCGCGCTGTCAGCTCGTCCAGGGGCAGGGGCAGGTCGGGTGAGCGCCGCCCGCGTGCTCACCGCCGCCGACGAAGCCGCGCTGGTCGCGGACTGGCTGGAGGGCCGCCGGCGCGAGGGCGCGGCCTCGGCCGCGGTGCTCTGCCGCAAGCGCTCCCAGTTCGCTCCGGTGATGGATGCCTTGGAGGCGCGGGGGATCCCCTACGAGGTCGTGGGACTCGGCGGTCTGCTGCTGACCCCCGAGGTCGAGGACATCACCGCCCTGCTGCACGTCGTCCACGACCCGACGCGCGGCGACCAGCTGATGCGGCTGCTGACCGGCCCGCTGTGCCGCCTCGGGGCCGCCGATCTCGACGGGCTGATGGCCTGGGCCAGACACCAGCAGGACCTGCGGCTCGGCCGCGCCGAGCGCGACGCTCGCTGCCGACGACGACGATGCCCAGGGCGCCTCCGCCGCCGCGTCGTCGGGGCCGGCCGGGCCGTCGGGCCAGTCGGGGCCGCGCGACCAGGCGCCCGACAGCTCCGACCGCGTGAGCATCGTCGAGGCGGTCGACGACCTGCCGCGCCCCGGCTGGACGAGCCGGGACGGCAGGGGCGTCAGCGACGTGGCGCTGGAGCGGTTGCACGACCTGCGCCGGGCCATCCGCCGCCTGCGTTCGCTGACGGCCCTGCCGTTGGCCGACCTCGTGGGCGAGGCCGAGCGCGTCCTCGGGCTCGACATCGAGGTGCTGGCCCGCGAGGGCTACACCCCAGCGGCGGCTCGGGCCCATCTCGACGCCTTCGCCGATGTCGCCGCGACGTTCACGGTCAGCGCCGACCGGCCGACCCTGGGCGGCTTCCTCGCCTGGCTGGCTGCTGCCCTCAAGGAGGAGCGCGGGCTCGACAAGGGCTACATCGAGGCGTCCGACGACGCCGTCCAGATCCTCACGATCCACGCCGCCAAGGGCCTGGAGTGGGATGCCGTGGCCGTTCCCGGCCTGGTCGAGGGGTCGTTCCCCGCCCTGTCGTCCGCGACCAGCCGGTCCAACGGGCAGGAGTGGGTGGTCTCGGCGCCCAAGTCGCGTGGCTGGGTCGGCGGCCTGTCCGACGGAGGCATTCCCTACGAGCTGCGCGGTGACCGCGACGGACTGCCCGTCCTGGACTGGCGTGGGGCGACCGACTGGAAGGACATGCGAGCAGCGCCTGGAGCGGTTCCTCGCAGGCCGGCGGGGAGCATGGGGTCGAGGAGGAGCGCCGCCTGGCCTACGTCGCGTTCACCCGCGCCAAGGCCGACATGCTGCTGACCGCCCCGGTGTGGACCGACGGCAAGACCCCCAAGGTGACCTCACGCTTCCTGCTCGAGGTGACCAGCGCCGACCACCCGTTGCCCGTGCAGGTGCTCGAGTGGGCGCCGATGCCCGACGCCGGCACGCCCGACGAGGCGCAGAACCCCGATGGCGACCCAGCAGACGTCCGTGCAGTGGCCGGCCGACCCCCTGGCCGAGCGCCGGGCGGCCCTGGCCGACGGCGCGGCCGCGGTCCGCGCGGCGATCGAGGAGTATGCCGCGGCGCCGGCCCGCGGCGCCCCAGGCTGAGCAGGGCGTGCTCCCGCTCCCCGGCGAGAGCCTCCCCATCCTCGAGGAGCTCTCGCTGCTCCTGGAGGAGCGGCGCCGCCAGTCCGAGCGGGGGCCGCAGACGGTGCTCCTGCCGCGTCACCTCTCGGCGTCGGCCGTGGTCGCCCTGGCGCAGGACCCCGAGCGGTTCGCGTCGGGGCTGCGCCGGCCGATGCCCGAGCCGCCCGCACTGGCGGCTCGCCGCGGCACGGCGTTCCACGCCTGGGTCGAGCAGCACTTCGCCCGGGCCGCCATGGTCGACGTCCTGGACCTGCCCGGCAGCGCCGACGAGGACCCGGGCGACGACGCCGAGCTGCCCTCGATGAAGGAACGGTTCCTCGCCAGCGAGTGGGCCCACCGGACGCCTGCCGAGATCGAGATCGCCCTCGAGACGGTCATCGACGGGATCGCGGTCCGGGGCCGGATCGACGCCGTGTTCCCGCGCGAGGACGGCGGCTTCACGATCGTCGACTGGAAGACGGGGGCCAAGCCCACCGGCGACCTGGCGCGCACTCGCGCCCTGCAGCTCGCGGCATACCGGGTGGCCTTTGCGCGGCTGCGGGGTCTGGACCCCGACGAGGTCGACGGTGCCTTCTACTACGCGGGCACGGGTGAGACCGTGCGGCCGGAGCTGCCCGGCGAGCAGGAGCTCGCCGAGCTGTTGCGCTCGGTGCCCGACTAGCTCGGTGTCGGACTGGCGGTGCGCCTCGCCGCTGGAGAAGCCGGGCTCGAACTCCGGGCCCGGGTCCTCGCCGCCGATCGGCTCCGGCTCAGGGTCCGCCTCCGGCTCAGGGCTCCGCCGCGGCTCCGACTGAGGCTCCGCTAGGCTCGGGCTCGCGCTCGGGCTCCGGCGCTGCATCGACCCGGCGCCCGACCTCGATCTCCGTGGTGTCCTGGGTGTCCCGCGCCGTCGGAGCGAACATCACCTCCACGTCGTCGTCGCCGAGGTCCTCGTCCTCCTCGGTGACCTCCGGTGGCACCAGGACGGGCCCTCGGCGCCAGGCCGGAGCCATCGACGGGCGGGTGTAGTCGCTCTCCGCCTCGTCCTCCGCGTGGACGCGGTCGTCGAGCCGCCGCAGCGCGCTGGCGTGGCGCTCGACGGCGCGCCGGTCGCCCAGCGCGACAGCGCTCATCAGCTCGCCGAGACTGCGCATCTCGGCGGACAGTCTGGCCCGGCGGACGAGATGAGCGTCCGGTCGCTCGCTGCGGGCGTGCGCATAGGCCTCCATCACGGTCTCGAAGGCGCCGGGTGAGGCCTGGGTGACCAGGGCGAAGAAGTCGTCGGCCGGGTCGGCGACCTTGGCGTCCTCCCAGCCGGTGATGGCCTTGACCCTGCCGCTCGCGGCGTCGTGGTCGTCGTCGAAGACGGCGAGCACCTGGTCGCCGGTGAGGTCGCCGTGGGTCGGGGTCGGGGCGAAGCGCCACCAGCGGACGTCCTCGAGGGCCTTCTCCCAGCGGCTGAGGAGTCCGGTCGGCACGTGTCCGGTGCTGGCCGCCCGGTCGAGCTCGCTGAGCCGTCGGGTCCGGTAGGTGTCGGCGTCGTAGGCCGGCAGGCCCGCCTCCTCGAACAGCGCGTGGTCCGCGTTGTGCAGTGCCGCGATGGCGCGCCCCAGCTCGGCGGCCAGACCGGGGCCGGCCGGCAGCGCCCCGAAGTCGATGCTGCGCCCCGGCAGGTAGGGGTACACCGCCGCACGACCGCCCTCCTTCAGGGCGACGAAGCCCCGCGGCGTCGGCACCCCGAACGGCAGCCGGCGGGACAGCAGCGCGAGCAGCCCGAAGGTCGCCTCCATCTCAGCCGCCGCCGCAGCGCTGCGCGGCACCCGCACCACCCACCGGCGGTGCTGGGTGTCCTGGACGAACGCGAGGTCGTACTGGTGGTCAGGTGCCCCCGGTACGGCCTCGACGCTGGCGGGGTCGAGTCCCGGCACGGCAGCGCTGGCCAGGGCTGCGAGGAAGAGGGGGCTGCGGTCCACACGGTCACCGTATGCCGAACGGCCCCGCCTAGGGTGGAGGCGTGGGCCGCCTGTTGGAAACTCTGCCGAATCTGTCCCTCGCGCGTCCCGGCCTCGACCGGCGCGCAGACCGCCGGCGTCGAGCCCGGGCTCCTGCCGACACTGCTGGCCGATCACCGGACCCGGGTCCTGGTCCTGCACGGCGACCAGGTCGAGCTGCGCGAGCACCGGGACGGCGAACGGGCCGCCCGTCAGCCCTGGTGCTCCGCGCCCCCGAACCCGACGACGCCACCGGGCTGGTGCTGTTCCTCGGGCAGGACGCCGACGGCACGGCATACCTCGCGGTGGTCCGGCCCAAGGCCGACCAGGACGGGCACCCGGCCTGGCGCACCCTCCGCCAGGTCGGCGCCGACCTCGACGACCGCGACGCCACGCTCTTCGCCACCGCGCTGGCGCTCGCGAACTGGCATGCCGCCCACACCCACTGTCCCCGTTGTGGTGCCCCGACCGAGCCGGTGCAGGCAGGGTGGCTGCGACGCTGCACGAGCGACGGGACGGAGCACTACCCGCGCACGGACGTCGCCATCATCGTCTCGGTCGTGGACGACCGGGACCGGATCCTGCTGGCGCGCGGCGCGGGCTGGGGGGAGGGACGGTTCTCGGTGCTGGCCGGGTTCCTGGAGCCGGGGGAGAGCCTGGCGGCAGCGGTGGCGCGGGAGGTGCGCGAGGAGGTCGGCCTCGAGGTGACGCGACGTGTCGTACCTCGGCGACCAGCCGTGGCCGTTCCCGAGCTCGCTCATGGTGGGCTTCACGGCTCGGGCCACGGGCAGCGAGGACGAGCTGGACGACCTGCGGCTCCAGGAGTCCGAGATCGCCGAGGCGCGGTGGTTCACCCGCGAGGAGTACCGCGAGGTGCTGGCCTCAGGAAGGGTCGGCGCCTCGACCCGGCTGTCGATCGCCCGCCGCCTCATCGAGCGGTGGCTGGGCCACGGTCTGGACGAGGTGTAGCCGAGGCGCCTAGCGGCGCTCAGGAGGCGAGGCGCTTCTTGACCTCGTTGATCGAGGGGTTCGTCGCGGCGGAGCCGTCCGGGAAGAGCAGGGTCGGCACGGTCTGGTTGCCACCGTTGACGTCCATCACGAAGGCCACCGCCTCGGGCTCCTCCTCGATGTTGACCTCGGTGAAGCCGATGCCCTCGCGGCCCATCTGCGCCTTCAGCCGGTTGCAGTACCCGCACCACGAGGTGGTGAACATGGTGACGGAGCCGGGGGCGGGAACCTTGGTCACGGAGTTCGGCATGGTGTCTTCCTGTTCGACGGACGAAGTGGCCACAGCTCTCAACATCGGCGACGCGCCGCGCTCTTCCCTTGCCGATGTGACGTTCATGACCATGATGGGGCATGCCCTCGCCTGTCGACGCTCGATCCCGCCCTGCTCACCCTCGCCGCCGGCCGCAACCTCGGGACGCTGGCCGCGATCAAGAAGGACGGGCGCCCCCAGCTCTCGATGGTCAACTTCGCCCTCGACCGTGGCGGTCCGACAGCCGGTCCACGGCCGGTCCCACGATCCGGGTCTCGGTCGTCGACGGTCGGGCCAAGGTGGCCAACCTGCTCCGCGACCCCCGCGCCTCGCTGCTGGTCACCTCCTCCGACGGCTGGTCGTATGCCGTGCTCGAAGGCGACGCCGAGCTCTCGCCGGTGGCGTCGGCCCCCGACGACGCGACCGTCGAGGAGCTGGTGGAGCTCTACCGCACGATCCGCGGCGAGGACCACCCCGACTGGGACGACTACCGGGCGGCGATGGTGCGTGACCACCGGCGCGTGCTGAGCATCCACGTCACCAAGGTCTACGGCCTGGCCCAGTCCTGAGGGCTGTGGCACCGGCCTGCCGAGGCGGGGTGGGCGCTGTCGCCCCCGTCTGACAGGATCGGGCCGATGGCGACCCAGCTCCACGGCATACCTGTGCACCCCTCCGCCGACGAGATCCTGGGGGCGCTCGACCCTGAGCAGCGTGAGGTGGCCGCGCATCCGCTGGGGCCCATGTGCGTGCTCGCCGGCGCCGGCACGGGCAAGACCCGGGCCATCACGCATCGGATCGCCTACGGCGTGCACTCGGGCGCCTACCAGCCGCAGCGCGTCCTGGCGGTGACGTTCACCGCCCGGGCCGCCGGCGAGATGCGCACCCGGCTGCGCTCGCTGGCCGTGGGCGGCGTCCAGGCCCGCACCTTCCACGCGGCCGCCCTGCGTCAGCTGCACTTCTTCTGGCCGCAGGCGGTCGGCGGCGCCGCGCCCGAGGTCATGAGCCAGAAGGCCTCCGCGGTCGCCCAGGCCGCCGCCTCGCTGCGGCTCGACCTCGCTCGTGACCGCACCGCCATCCGCGACCTCGCCGCCGAGGTCGAGTGGGCCAAGGTCTCCATGCTCACCCCGGAGACGTATGCCGCCGGCGCCCGCGCGGCGCGCCGCGAGCCGCCCGGCCTGGACGCCACCGCGATGGCCCGGGTGCTCGAGGCCTACGAGCAGGTCAAGACCCAGCGTGGCGTGATCGACTTCGAGGACGTGCTGCTGCTGACGGTCGGCATCCTGGCCGAGCGCGACGACATCGCCCGGGCGGTGCGTGCCCAGTACCGCCACTTCGTCGTCGACGAGTACCAGGACGTCAACGCCCTGCAGCAGCGGCTGCTCGACCTGTGGGTGGGCGAGCGCCAGGACGTCTGCGTGGTGGGTGACCCGGCCCAGACCATCTACTCGTTCACGGGGGCCAGCCCGCGCCATCTGCTCGGCTTCACCGAGCGGCACCGGGACGCGAGGGTCGTGCGCCTGGTGCGCAACTACCGCTCGACACCCCAGATCGTCAGCCTGGCCAACCTCATCGTCCGCGGGCCGTCAGGAGCCCTGCGCGGCAACGCGGTGCAGCTGCAGGCCCAGGCGGAGCAGGGGCCGGTCCCCGCCTTGACCGCCCACCCCGACGACCCGGCCGAGGCGGCGGCGATCGCCGCCGAGATCGCCGAGCGGGTCGCCCAGGGCGTGTCGCCGGCCGAGATCGCCGTGCTGTTCCGCACCAACGGCCAGTCCGAGGCGTTCGAGTCCGCGCTCGCGGACCGCGGGATCCCCTACCTCGTGCGCGGCGGCGAGCGGTTCTTCTCCAGGCCGCGAGGTCCGCGATGCCGTGCTGCTGATGCGGGGTGCGGCCCGCTCCGACGACGGCAGCATCGCGCTCCCCGACCTGGTGCGCGACGTGCTGCTCGGCGCGGGCTGGACCCGCGAGGCCCCGACCTCGGGCGGCGCCACCCGCGAGCGCTGGGAGTCCCTCGCGGCTCTCGCGGCGCTCTCGGACGACCTGGTGGCGGCCAACCCCGACGCGCGGCTGCCCGACTTCGTCCGCGAGCTGGACGAGCGCGCCTCCGCCCAGCACGCCCCTGCGGTGCAGGGCGTCACCCTGGCCTCGCTGCACGCCGCCAAGGGCCTGGAGTGGGACGTCGTGTTCCTCGCCGGGTGCTCCGACGGCTACCTGCCGATCGCCATGGCCGACACGCCAGAGGCGATCGAGGAGGAGCGGCGGCTGACCTATGTCGGCGTCACCCGCGCCCGGCGAGAGCTGCGGCTGTCGTGGGCCGGCGCCCGCACGCCGGGCGGCCGCCAGACCCGTCGCCCGTCGCGCTTCCTCGACGGGGCGGCGAGCATCCTCGGCGAGGGCGCGCGGTCCGCAGCCCAAGAGCGGCCGCCGGGGGGCGGCGCGGGGGCAAGGCGCTCAAGCCCGCGCTGCCGGCCCACTGTCGCGGCTGCGGCACCGAGCTCACCACCGCGGCCCAGCGCAAGACGGGGCGGTGCGCGGACTGCCCGCCCGCCTACGACGAGGCGACCTTCGAGCGCCTCCGCGCCTGGCGGCTCGCGGTGGCGCGCGAGGCCAGCGTCCCGGCATACGTCGTCTTCACCGACGCGACCCTCACGGCCATCGCCGAGCGCGAGCCGAAGTCCGACGGCGAGCTGGCGCAGATCTCCGGTGTCGGCGTCCGCAAGCTCGGCCTCTATGGCACCCAGGTGCTGGCGATCCTGGGTGGGGCCGAGGTCGACGAGGTGCTCGAGATGCGTTCTGCCGCAACGAGATCCGAGAGCTGACCGCAGGACTTCCGTTTCTTTACCCGAAATTCCGATAAATCCGTTGCTGCCGTCACGGGCGCTGCCCTACCCTTGACGAACGCACCCCAGCCGTCACACCGACCACGCTGGAGCCCACGACGCACCCGAAGGAGGGTTGGCCCGATGAAGAACACCACGATGACGATCGACGCGACGCACACGTCCCGCGTCCGCTCCGTGTGCCCCGAGGCCGGCCGAGTCCTCCTCGCAGGCACCCGTGGACCGGTCAACGGGACCACTGTGCTCATCGCGACCACTGTGCCCAGCGCCGCCTATGGCGTCCCGATGATCGCCGATGCCCAGGCTCCGATGTCCTTCGTCGGCGGCTTTGGCGTCACCACCAAGGACCTCGCGTTCCGCTCCCTCGGAGAGCCACCTGTCTAGGCCACCAGCCAGCAGGCTCTCTTCGAGGCCGCGGAACCCGACATCCGGGATCCGCGGCCTTTCTGTTTGTCCAGACAGGTCTGTCCGCACCACTGGCTTCCGCACCACAGGCTTCCGCACCACAGGCAGGAAGACGCACCACCGATGAAGCAGCACGACAGCACCGAAGAGAACGGGCCGGCCCCCGACCGGGGGAGCACCGGCCAGACCGCACCGCAAGGACCTGCCACCACCATGGCGGGACGAGAAGAGGGAGGTGACACCCGATGCAGCTGAGCGCAGTCCACGACCTGGTCGAGCAGGCCGCCACTGTCGGCGCAGGCATCCCGTGTCGAGACAACGACGCCGAGCTGTGGTTCGCCGAGAGCCCCGCTGACGTCGAGTTCGCCAAGTCGCTGTGCCACACGTGCCCGGCGGTGACCGCCTGTCTCGCAGGGGCCATCGACCGCGCCGAGCCGTGGGGCGTCTGGGGCGGCGAGCTCTTCGTCCAGGGAGCCATCGTCGCCCGCAAGCGTCCGCGCGGACGTCCGCGCAAGAACCCGGTCGCCGCATGACGACCGTCCGGTTCGACTCACCCTTCTCATCCTCACCCACCAGGAGCTTCGACATGTTCCAGGCGTTGTATGCCGACCTGGCGCGTGCCCATCGACGGCACCGCCAACGGGAGTACCAGCGCCGGCTCGAGGCGAAGGCGCAGCACGAGATGCTGCACGCCCTGCCTCGCATGCTGGCCCGGTAACCCGTCGCCCGAACCCGCCGGGACGCCCTCTGGGGCCGTCCCGGCGGGTTCTTCATGCTTCAGGTCGGGCCCCCGATCCGGGTCTTTGAGGGGTCAGGGTTGCCCTGGCAGCACGAACCCATCAAAGACCCGAACCCGGCGGGGATGGCTAGGCTGGTGGGCATGCCCGTCCAGATCCGCATCGCCCAGGACCCGGCCGCCGACGAGGTGCTCAGCAGCGACCCCTTCGCCTTGCTCGTGGGCATGCTGCTCGACCAGCAGTACCCGATGGAGCACGCCTTCCGCGGGCCGTGGAAGATCCTCGACCGGTTCGGGACGCTGGCCCCCGACGCCATCGCCGCCGCCGAGCCCGAGGCGTTCGCCGACCTCTGCTCGACCCCGCCGGCGATCCACCGTTACGGCCGCTCGATGGCGGGACGAGTCCAGCAGCTGGCCGCGGTCGTCCGCGACCGGTACGACGGCCGCGCCGACACGATCTGGACGGAGGCGCGCGACACGCCAGACCTGCTCACCCGGCTGCGCGACCTCCCGGGGTTCGGCGACCAGAAGGCGCGCATCTTCGCGGCCCTGCTCGGCAAGCGCCTGGACGTTCGCCCCGCGGGCTGGCAGGAGGCCATCGGCCCGTATGCCGAGGACGGCTCCTACCGTTCGGTGGCCGACGTCGTGGATGCCGAGTCCCTGACGAAGGTGCGCGAGTTCAAGCAGGCCGCCAAGGCGCAGGCCAAGGCCAAGGCCGCGGCGGCCACGTCGTCGAAGCCCTCGGCTGCCTCCTCGGCGCGCTGAGCATGGCCGACGCCGAGGCTCCGCCGGTGTGCGCCACCTGCGGCGCCGCCGCAGCGGACCCGGCCCTGGCGCGACTGACCTGGACGCGCGGCACCGAGAACGGTCGCGAGGTCTGGACCTGCGACCGGTGCAGCCGCGAGCACCTGCGCAGCATCGAGGGCAAGCTCGACTCCGCCTGGTGGTGAGCTGCGGCGCTCAGGCGACGGGCGGCGGCAGGTGACGCAGCTGCATACCGGGCAGGTGGTCCACGACGATGTCGCGCGCGGGCACGGTGCCACCCAGCTGGCACAGCACCCCGATGCCACCGAGCCAGACGCGGTGGATCAGCAGGTACGACGGGGGCAGGTTGAGCTTCATGCCCACGAGGAACTCAGGGCGCCGGACGTCGTTGACGTGCGCCGCCACGCTGCGCAACCAGGGCCGGCTGAACGTGAAGGTCTCGTGCTTCAGGGGCTCGAGGAACGGCTGGAGGTACTCCAGCAGCGCCTCGGCGTCGACGGTCAGGGACGGCTTGATGAACCCCTCCGTACGCAGCCCCTGCTCGAGCTCGGCCGCCTCGCCGCACAGCGCAGCCGCGACGAGCGAACCCATCGCCGGAGGCAGCCCCGACGGGAGGCGGTTGACCGCCCCGTAGTCGATGACGCCGAGCCGGCCGTCCTCGAGCAGGCGGAAGTTGCCGGGGTGGGGGTCGGCGTGGAGCAGCCCTGCGCGAGCCGGGCCGACCAGGAGGAACTCCATGTAGCGCTCGGAGGCGGCGTTGCGCTGGGCGGGCGTGCCGGAGGCGACGATCTGCGACAGCGGGGTGCCGTCCATCCACTCGGAGACGATGACGTGCTCGCTGTGCGAGAGCACGTCCGGGCACCGCGAAGTGCGGGTCGTCCCGGAACACCTTGGCGAACCGCCGCTGGCTCGCGGCCTCGAGGTTGTAGTCGAGCTCCTCGGTCATGCGCGACCGGAGCTCGTCGGTGATCGGCTTGATGTCCATGCCGGGGATCCAGCTGCCGGCGATCCGGGCCACCCGCGCGAGCTGGTTGAGGTCGGAGAGCAGGGCCTGGCCGGCGCCGGGGTACTGGATCTTGACGGCGACCTCGCGACCGTCGCGCCACACCGCCTTGTGGACCTGGCCGATCGAGGCCGCGGCGCTGGGCGTGTCCTCGAAGGACTGGAACTTCGAGGTGCGCCAGCGCGGCCCCAGCTCCTCGGCCAGGACGGCGTGCACCGTGGCCGTCGGCAGCGCCGGGGCCGACTCCTGGAGCTTGGTGAGGGTGGCCCGGTAGGGGCCGGCGAGCTCCTCGGGGAGGGCCGCCTCCATGACCGACATCGCCTGGCCGAACTTCATGGCCCCGCCCTTGAGCTCGCCGAGCACCTTGAACAGCTGCTCGGCGGTGCGCGCCTGGAGCTCGGCGGCGACGGCCTCGGCCGGCTTGCCTCCGACCCGCTTGCCGAAGCCCAGGGCGGTGCGGCCGGCAAAGCCCAGGGGGAGGCTGGCCAGCCGTGCCGTGCGGCTGACGGCCCGGCGGGGAAGTTCGCTCACCGAGCCATTGTCGCTTGCGAGCGCTCGCGCTCGTCGGTGGGCTCGCCCAGAGCGTCCGCGGCGGCAGAGCGTCCGCCGGCGCCGCACGGCGTCGGCCGTGGCGCAGGAGCAGCGCCGATGCACCGGCCACTCGCGCTGCCGGACGCCGGGCCAGGGGAGCGCGACCTCGAGCGAGCGGCCTCGGGGCAACGGCTGCCCGTCGAGCACGGCGAGGGCCACCATCGACGGCGAGCCCGGCCGTCACGGCGACCAGCGAGGTCTCGCCGCCCACCTCCTCGGGGCGTCCGACGACGGGGCGGGTCAGCTGGCCGGCCAGGAGCGGCCACGCGGCGTCGAGGTCGGCCCGCGTGAGGTCCAGACACCGCAGACACGGCCCGCCGGCCTGCGACGACCGGTCCGACGACCGCCTCGACGAGGTGCATGACCACCGGCAGCACCGGTATGCCGTGCCGGCGCCACGGCTCCGCGACGCCCGGGGCGACGGCCTGGGGTGCGACGAGCACCACGAGTGAGGGGGCCGGCCCCGCTCCGGCGTCGACACGCTCGCGTTCGAGCTCGTCGGCGCGCCAGGCTCCCGGACCGCACCGTGCCGACCCCGGCCCGGCGCAGCAGCGTGGCCAGGGCGGAGGGGAGCGGACCCTGGCCGACGAGGAGCACGCAGCGCGCCGCGGCGCCGTGCCAACGCGGCATACCCATCGCCTGGGCCGGTCGTGCGCCCCAACGCCTCGGACTCCACAGCGAGCACCGCTCGCAGCTCGACGGGCAGGTCGGGGTGGTCCTGGACCGGCCCGACCAGGCCGTGGCGGCGCAGCAGCGCGAGCAGGCCACTGTGGTCCGCCAGCGCGGCGGGCAGGTCGCGGGTGCCGTCGAGCGACTCCAGCGCGGTCACCTGGTCCTCGGTGAGGCCCCGCAGCACCACCGCGCGGCTGGGGTCGATGCCGAGCTGGACGTCACCGTTGCCGCGCCGCAGCACCGGCCACAGGCACTTGAGCAGCGGTCGTGACGTCACCTCGCCAATCTGGCACAGACGTTCCGGGTGCTCCGTCTCGTCGTCCACAGGCCCGGGACAGCGAGAGGGGCGGACCCGACCGGATGGTCGCGTCCGCCCCTCTCGAGCGGTGGGCCTGGATCAGGCCTTGCCGAGAATGCGGTTGAGGTTGGTGCCGCAGACCGGGCACACACCCTTGGCCATGCGACGGCCGTTCGTCTCCACGACGCGGCCCTCGGCCTCGCGCTTCTCCTTGCACTTCACGCAGTAGAACTCGCCCTTGTAGGTCTCGTCAGCCATCGCCAATGTCTCCTTGTTGTTCACGGCACAGGGTGCGCCGTCGGACTCCGGCCAACTTAGACCATGCTGAGCACAAAATCGTGCAGGGGGGACGCTGCGTCGTGCTCAGGACGCCCTCTCTCACCCCTGCGCGGCCCCCATCTCCACCTTCTGCTAGCTCAGGTTGGCTGACGTAGCAGAGGCTGCAACGTCTGCTACGTCAGCCAACCTCACCTAGCAGAGGTAAGGAGTGAGAGGGCGTGGGCCGAGAGGGCGGAGGAGAGGGCTGGCGAGAGCTGGTGCGGCCAGCATGCCGGGGAGATGTCGGCCCCCTCGCTTATCGTGTGAGCATGGGGACACGCGACATCGAGCCGCCGGCCATCGAGGTGAGGCGCAGCAGACGGCGGCGGCGCACGGTCAGCGCCTACCGTGAGGGCGGACGCACGATCGTGCTCATCCCGGCCCGGTTCACCAAGGCCGAGGAGCAGCAGTGGGTGGCCACGATGGTGGAGCGGCTGGCTCGGGGCGACCGCAAGCGCCGGCCCAGTGACGCCCAGCTCAAGGCCCGGGCTGCCGAGCTGTCGCAGCGCTTCCTCGGTGGCGTGGCCCGGCCGACCAGCATCCGCTGGGTGGCCAACCAGAACTCGCGCTGGGGTTCGTGCACCCCGTCCGACGGCACCATCCGCATCTCGACGCGGGTCAAGGGGATGCCGGGCTACGTGCTCGACTACGTCATCCTCCACGAGCTCGCGCACCTGCTGGCGCCCGGCCACGGCCCTGAGTTCTGGTCCCTGCTGAAGGCCTATCCACGGCTCGAGCGAGCCCGCGGCTACCTCGAGGGCGTCGCGGCGACCGCCGGACTCGAGCTCTCGGACGGCGCCGTCGAGGACGACGAGCTGGGGCAGGCGGCGCTGGAGTTCGGGCCCTCCGACTGAGCGGACCGACTCCGTCAGCGTGGGCACGGGCTTCAGCCTGCCCGCTGTCGCTCAGCCCAGCGCCCGCCGGGCGGCGACGGCCAGGGGCCGGATCTCGGCCCCGCTCGCTGGCGGCAGCGCGTCCACCGGCCACCACGCCACGTCGAGCGACTCCTCGCTGACGGCATAGGCCTGCGCGTCGTCGGCCACCGCGGCATACCGCAGGTCGAGGTGCTCCGCGCAGCGCCCGAACCCCGCCGCCAGGAGCCGATGCCGGTCCAGGTGCACCAGCTGGGGGTGCAGCACGAGGTCGGCCAGGCCCCGACTCCTCCCGCGCCTCACGAGTCGCGGCGTCGAGGACGCTTGCGTCGACAGGCTCGAAGTGGCCCCCGAACTGCAGCCACAGCCGGGCCTTGGCGTGCAGGGTCAGCAGCACCTTGTCGAGCGAGGGGTTGAGCACCAGCGTGCTCGCCGTCAGGTGGGCGGGCGGCCCCTGCTTCCACAGCGCGCCGGGGTGCTCGCTCGCAGTGCTCGAGCAGCTCGGTGCGCAGCTGCTCCTGCTGGGCGTCGGGGGCGTGCCACTGCTCGAGGGTGCGCCTCGCATCGTCGCGAAGCCGCAGGTATGCCGCGGGCACGACGTCCGCAGCGGCCGTCGCCTCGGCGGAGCCGCCCACCTCGGCTCTCGCTCGTGGGCCGGTGGTGTCCTCGCCTCCGCGCAGGATCTCGTCGAGGGCCGCGTCGAGCGCGGTGCTGGCCGAGGAGCCCACCCGCTCGACATAGCCCAGCGGGTCGTCGAGGTCAGCCGCCGTCGGCGCGACGTCGGGGTGTCCCCACGCCGCGTCCCGGCCGGTCGACCCGTGGGCGGACTCGAGCGCGCTCCACAGGTTCGCCGCGTCGCGCAGCCGGCGCGGACGCAGCTCCAGGCCGACGAGCCCGGCGAAGGCCTTCTCGGCCGGGCCACCGGTGGCGCGACGGCGCCGGACCGCCTCGCCGAGCGCGGCAGCCTGCGGCAGGTGATCCCGGGTGGCCCGGTCGGTGACGACGTCGACCCAGCCCTCGACCAGCGCGAGGTAGGTCTCGAGCCGGCCCAGGGCGGCTCGCTGGGCCGGGCTCTGGTCGGGGCGGAACAGCTGGTCCTGCAGAGCGGCCTGGAGTGCCTCGGCGTCGGTCGGGTCGACGGACTGCAGCGCGGACTCGATGCGGTCGGTGTCGATGGTGATGTCGCGGGCGTAGTCACGGACGGCCGCCACGAGCTGCGGTCCGATCCACGGCACCTCGCTGAACAGGCGCACGCGGGCGGCCTCCCGGACGGCGAGGTAGAGCCGCACCTGCTCCAGGTCGACGCCCGAGACCGTCGGCGAAGGCCTCGACGTTCGCCGGCAGCAGCACCACGGACCGGTCGGCCACCACGGGCAGCCCCACCTCGGTCCCGCTCACCGTCTCGGTGGCCAGCGCGCCCACCGCCTGGCCGACCTGCAGCCCGAACATCGCCCCGCTCATCTTGGCCACCATGGGCTCCATCTGGCCGATCAGCGTCGACGGGTCGACACCCGGCGGGAACATGCCCTCGGGGAGCGCGCCCTCGCCCAGCTGCTCGAGCTGGGTGTGCAGCGCCGCCCCCACCGCGCGGCCCACGCCCTCGGCGACGGGCTCCACGAGCGTCCGCCAGACCGGCATACTCGCCTCGACCCACTCGGCGCGGCTCCAGGCGTGGGTGGTCATCCCGGGTGCCTCGAAGGTCGTCACCTCGTCGAGCCACAGCTCGGCGACCTGCGCGGCCTGGGCGGTCTGACGGTTCAGCCGCCTCGCTGACCGACGGCGTCGCCGGCTGCCGAGACGGCCTTGCGGGCGGCGTCGGTGGCCAGGCCGACGTTGAACGCGTCGGTGTCGGGGCTGGCGAACATGGCCTGCAGCTGCCCCACCATCATCTGCATCATGGAGGGGTCGATCTTGTCGACGCCCATGTCCTTGAGGGCCTTGGCCATGTCGGGGTCGAGGGTGCCGCCGGTCAGTCTGGCCAGCATCTGCTCGATCTCGGGAGGCAGGCCGGAGCCCATGCCCTGACCGGAGTCGGAGCCGTCATCGGCGGGGTGGTCGGACGAGTGGGGATGGTCGGGCACAACGGCTCCTGGGCGCTCCTGAGAGGATGGTTCTGAACTAAGACAACCACGCGGAGGCCACAGTGAGTTCCCCTGCGACCCCCCGGAGGGCCGCCGTTCGCTCGCGGCGTACCTCGATCGAGGTCGCGGTCGTCGGCACCGCCGACCCGGCCAGCCTCGCTCTGCTGCGCGCCCTGGTCGCCACGGCGGCCCGCGGTGTCGGCGTCGGCCGCCTGGGACGAGTCCGAGGTCCGCATCGGCACGGTCGTCGCCGTCGACGTCGAGCGCCCACCGGTCGGGCGGAGCCGAGTTCCGGATGGCCGACCCCGCCGACCCCCAGCTCGTCGAAGCCCTGCGCGGCGTGCACAGCGCCGCCTTCGTGGCGACGAGCACCGACCTGGCCGCCGACCTCGCGCTCGGCGCCCGGCCCCGGCGAGAGCGCAACCTGCGCCGCGCGCAGACCGTCGTCACCGCCGCTGCCGCGGCGGGCGTCCGTCACCTGGTCGTCGTCACCGGCGCGCAGGTCTACGGCGCGGAGCCCCACAACCCGGTGCCGCTGCCCGAGGACGCCCCGCTGCGCGCGCCCTCGGGCGACGGGCAGGTCGGCGACCTCATGGACGTCGAGCAGCTCGTCGCGGTCGCGCGCGAGGTCCACCCGGGCCTGCGGCTGACGGTGGTCCGGCCGGCGGCGCTGGTCGGTGACGGGATCGACACGGTCACCACCCGGCACTTCGAGGCGCCGCGGCTCCTCACGGTGCGCGACGGCCGCGTCCGCGTGGCAGTTCTGCCATGTCGACGACCTGGCGTCCGCCGTGGCCCTGGTGCTCGCGCGGGGCCTGGGGCCGGTCGTCACGGTCGGCTCCGAGGGGTTTCTCGGACAGGACGACCTCGAGCGGCTGACCGGTATGCGACGGGTGGAGCTCAGCATGGGTGCGGCGCTGGGAACCGCCGACCGCCTGCACCGCGTTGGAATGCTGCCGGCACCCGCCAGCGACCTCGCCTTCGTCGCCTTCCCCTGGGTCGTGTCCTCGCGGACCCTGCGAGACCAGGGATGGGTGCCGACCTATGACAATGAGACCTGCCTCGGTGTCCTGCTGGACGCCATCCGGGGCTCGCACGCGGTCGCGGCCCGACGCCTCGACCGCAAGGATGCCGCTCTCGGAGCGGCCAGTGCGGCTGTCGCCCTCGTGGGTACGGCAGCCATCATGCGGCAGCGCCGCAGGAAGGGCGGCACCCGATGAGCCAGCCTACGGACCCCACCCGGGCGGACGAGGTCGACCGCGACCCGGCGGCCGAGCCCGACCTCGCCGTGGCCCGTGAGGTCGTCCTCCACGACGTGCGTGACGAGCCGCTGAGCATCGACGAGGTGCTCGCCCTCGTGCGGCATCCGCGGTGCGGCGGCATCGCCGTGTTCGTGGGCGTCGTGCGCGACCACGACCACGGCGAGGCGGTCTCGTCCCTCGACTACTCGGCCCACCCCAGCGTCGTGGACACCCTCGGTGAGGTATGCCGCGAGGTCGTGGCCCGTCACGACGTGGCCCGGATGGCGCGTGGTGCACCGTGTCGGTCACCTCGAGGTCGGCGACCTCGCCGTGGTGGCCGCGGTGTCGGCGGCGCATCGGGGCGCTGCCTTCGAAGGCTGCCGCGACCTGGTCGACACGCTCAAGGCCCGCGTCCCGATCTGGAAGCACCAGCAGTTCAGCGACGGCGGCGACGAGTGGGTGGGCCTTCCGTGAGCCAGGACCTCCAGCAGCCTTCCGCTGTCACGATCGACCCCCAGACGCTCAGCCGACGTGCTGTCCTCGCGCTCGTCCTGGGGTTCCTCGTCATCGTGCTGGGTGCCCTGTCGGTCATGGTCGGGCTGCCCTACGTCGTCATGCAGCCAGGGCCGGTGACCAACACCCTGGGCACGCTCTCGGGCAACCAGCTCATCACCGTCTCGGGCGCTCCCACCTATCCCACCCAGGGCGCGCTGGACTTCACGACGGTCCGGGTCGTCGGTGGTCCCGGGGTCCGCGTCACGGTGTGGGACCTCCTGGCCGCCAAGCTGAACCCGAGCGACGACATCCAGCCGGAGGACGCGCTGTTCCCGACCGGGCGTCACCGACAAGCAGGTCCAGGAGCAGAACACCGCGCGAGATGGTCGACTCCCAGCAGGAGGCCATCGCCGTCGCGCTCAGGGCCACCGGCCGCACGGTGCCCCAGCACCTCGTCCTCGCCGAGGTCGCGCCGGACGCGCCGTCCGCGGCGGTGCTGCGGGCGGGCGACGTGGTCGAGGCCGATCGACGGCACGCCCGTCACGACCAGCGACGCAGATCCGCGCCGCGATCTCACGCCACAAGCCCGGCGACTTCGTCCAGCTGCGGCTGCTGCGGCACGGCACGCCGAGATCAGCGTGGCCGCCAAGACGCACTCGTCCGCCGGCCGCACCACCATCGGTGTCTTCCTGGGTCTGCGGTTCACGTTCCCCGTCGACGTGAAGATCAACGCCGGCGACGTCGGCGGGCCCTCGGCCGGGACGATGTTCGCGCTCGGGCGTCTACGACAAGCTCACGCCCGGTGCCCTGACCGGTGGCCAGAACATCGCCGGCACCGGCACGATCGACGTCACCGGAGCGGTGGGACCGATCGGCGGCATCCGCCAGAAGCTCGCGGGTGCCCGGGCCGGCGGCGCGCAGTGGTTCCTCGCGCCGTCCGCGGACTGCAACGAGGTCGTGGGTCATGTCCCCGACGGCCTGCGGGTGGTCAAGATCGCGACCTTCGACCAGGCGCGCTCGTCCGTCGAGGCGATCGCGGCCGGCCGTGGAGTCCACGCTGCCCACCTGCACCGGCTGACGCGTATGCCGCGCACGCGGCATACGGTCCGTGGCTCTATCCCTGGAGGGTCGCCTTCAGGGCGTGCACGAGCCCGGGGGCGATGTCCTCGTCCGACCGCGACCTGGTCGTCGCTGTCGTGCGCGCGCTGTCGCAGCAGGCACACGGCTCTGGCCGTCGCGGGTGACGGCGACGAGCAGCCGGACGTCCTGACGTGAGGGGTGGGCGGCCAGCGCGTCGACGGCGGCGTCGGGATGCAGCGGGCAGGTCGCGCTCGGCCTCTGGCGGCACGACGATCCGTTCGACCGCCAGCGCCGCACCGACGACGGTGTCCGGCCAGGCGATGCCGCCGAGGAGGCTCTCGAGGTTGGCGGTGGGGGGCAGGTTCTCCTGCTCGACGGCGCTGAGGGCGCCGGCGACGAGGTCGTGTCCCTGCAGCTGGGCGCGCAGGTGGGGCTCGCGCTGCACCAGCTCGGCCGTCGGGACCAGGGCGAACAGGCGCGGGTTCTGGTCCCAGCCGCCGGAGGCCACGTGGCGCTCGGTGTCGAGGGCAGCGATGGACAGGGGGTCGGTCACGGGGCGAGAGGACTGGTGCACGCCCCCATGGTGCCGCATGGCGCCCAGGTTCCTGACCGGTGCGGGAACCACAGCGGGCCTCGGTAAGTTGGTCTCACTACCAGTAGGCGACCGATGAGTGGTCGCTCGGCAGATCGGGCGTGGAGTGAGTTCTTCTGACTGGTTCGGACCTGGCGGCCCCGGCGAAGGCGGGGGAGGAGCCGAGGGTGGCCCTCGCCCTGGTGGTCCGCGACGCCCACCGGGCCTGCGCCTGCGCCGCGCGCGGGGGCCGCTGGGGCCGACCATCGCCATCCTCATCGCGCTCGGTGTCGTCGTGTCCTCTGGGTGCGAACCTGTGGACCGAGGTCCTGTGGTTCGACTCGGTGGGCTACGAGGGCGTCTTCGTCACCGAGCTGACGACCAAGATCCTGCTGTTCACGGTCGGGTTCGTCCTCACGGCGGGGCTGGTCGCGTCGAGCCTGGTCATCGGCTACCGCACCCGCCCGATCTACGCGCCGGTCACGCCCCAGCAGCAGAGCCTGGACCAGTACCGCGAGGCGGTCGAGCCCCTGCGCCGGGTGGCGATCGTCGTCGTGCCCGCCGTCCTCGGCCTGCTGACCGGCACGGCGGCAGCGGGGGAGTGGAAGACCTACCTGCTGTGGCGCAACTCCGTGCCGTTCCACGTCAAGGACCCGCAGTTCGGCATCGACCTGTCGTTCTTCACCTTCACGCTGCCGTGGGTCACGTTCGTCCTGGGCTTCGTCACGATGGTCCTCATCATGGCGCTGGTCGCGGCAGCCTTCACGCACTACATGTACGGCGGGCTCCAGCTGCAGCTGCGGGCCGACCGGACGACCAAGGCCGCCCGCACCCACCTCGCCATCCTGCTGGCGGCGCTGGTGCTCGTGCGCGCCGCCACCTACTGGTTCGACCGCTACTCGTTGCTCACCAAGGACAGCTCGCTGCTGACGGGCATCGGCTACACCGACGCCCACGCCGTGCTGCCCACCAAGGCGATCCTCGCGGTCGCCGCCATCATGACGGCCGCGCTGTTCGTCGCCTCGATCTGGACCCGGTCCTGGCGGCTGCCGGCGGTCGGGGTGGCCCTGTTGGTCATCACCTCGGTCGTCGTGGGCAGCATCTATCCGGCGATCATCCAGAGCTTCAAGGTGCAGCCCTCCCAGAAGACGTTGGAGCGCCCCTACATCCAGCGCAGCATCACGGCGACCCGCGCCGCCTACGGCATCGACGGGGTGCAGACGAGCCCTTACCTGGCGACCACGCAGTCCAACGCAGGCCAGCTGCGCAACGACGCCGAGACGATCCCCGGCATCCGGCTCGTCGACCCGATCGTGGTCAGCCCGACCTTCAAGCAGCTGCAGTCCGTCAAGTCCTACTACGCCTTCCCGGACGCCCTGGACGTCGACCGCTACACGATCAACGGCAAGGTCGACGACACCGTCATCGCCGTCCGCGAGCTGGACCTCAACGGCGTCCCCGACAACCAGCGCAACTGGCTCAACGACCACACCGTCTACACGCACGGGTTCGGCGTCGTCGCGGCATACGGCAACCAGCGCGGTGCGGACGGCCAGCCGGTCTTCTTCGAGCAGAACATCCCCACGGTCGGGCCGCTGCCGCCCTTCGAGCCGCGCATCTACTTCGGGGAGCAGTCGCCCGAGTACTCCATCGTCGGTGGCCCTTCGGGCAGCCGGCCGCGTGAGTTCGACTACCCCGACAGCAGCGTCGCCGGGCAGAAGAACAACACCTACACCGGCAAGGGCGGTGTGCAGCTGAGCTCGTTCGCGCGCAAGGTCGCCTACGCGCTGCAGTACCGCGAGCTCAACCTCATCCTGTCCGACACCGTCAACAGCGACAGCAGGCTGCTCGACCACCGCTCGCCGCTGGAGCGGGTGCAGCGCGTCGCGCCCGTGGCTGACCCTCGACGGCAACCCCTACCCGGCGGTGGTGGGGGGCCGGATCCAGTGGATCATCGACGGCTACACGACCTCGGCGGACTACCCGTACTCACGCCTGCAGGAGATCGACAACGCCACGTCCGACTCGGTGACGGCGAGCTCCCAGGCGGTGCGCCCCATCGGCAGCGGGCAGATCAACTACATCCGCAACTCGGTCAAGGCGACGGTCGACGCCTATGACGGGTCCGTCAAGCTCTACTCCTGGGACAACCAGGACCCGATGCTCAAGGCGTGGAGCAAGGCGTTCTCCAACACCGTGCTCCCGCATGAGCGACATCAGCGCCGACCTCATGTCGCACCTGCGCTACCCCGAGGACCTGTTCAAGGTGCAGCGCACGATGCTGGCGCGCTACCACGTGACCGACGCGGACTCGTTCTACGGCGGCCAGGACTTCTGGCGGGTGCCCAACGACCCGGCCCAGGAGGACCGCGTCGTGATGCAGCCGCCGTACTACCTCACCCTGGCCATGCCCGGACCAGTCCAAGCCGACGTTCTCGCTGACCTCCACGTTCATGCCGGCCGGTGACCGCGAGGTGCTGTCCGGGTTCCTCGCCGTGGACTCCAACGCGGGGTCCCAGGCCGGCACGCGGGCTCGGCGACTACGGCAAGCTCCGGCTGCTCGTGCTGCCGCGCGACACCACGGTCAAGGGCCCCGGCCAGGTCGAGAACGACGTCGCCTCGTCCAACCAGACCTCGGCCGCGTTCACGCTGACCCTGAACCAGTTCCTCAACCAGAGCCGGCAGCAGGGCTCCAAGGTCACCCTCGGCAACCTGCTGACCCTGCCCGTCGGCGGCGGACTGCTCTATGTCCAGCCGATCTACGTGAGCGCGCAGGGGGCGTCGGCCTATCCGCTCTCGCGGGCGACCATCGCGGCGTTCGGCGACAAGCTCGCGTGGTCGGACACGCTCGACGGCGCCCTCTCCGGTCTCTTCGGCGGCAACCCCGGGGCGACCACCGGCGACTCCGGGTCGGGCACGACGGCACCGCCGACGACCGGCACCGGGGGCGGCGGCCCCACCTCGCCGCAGAACGCCGCGGCCCTCACCAAGGCGCTCGCGGACATACAGGCCGCGTATGCCGCGGGGCAGAAGGCGCTGCGCGACGGCGACTTCGCGGCCTACGGGGCGGCGCAGAAGCAGCTCAACGACGCGATCCAGCGGGCCGTCGCTGCCGCGCCCAAGGGCGGCAGCGTGACGGTCACGCCGACGCCGAAGGGCAGCGCCACGACCGCCACGCCCAGCCCGTCACCCACCACGAAATAGGCGATTTGGACTGAGGCGACCGCTCCCGTAAGGTAGTGACTACCGACGCGGGGTGGAGCAGCTCGGTAGCTCGCCGGGCTCATAACCCGGAGGTCGCAGGTTCAAATCCTGCCCCCGCTACAACGCAACACTGCGATGCAGCGTTAAGGATCAGCCCCCCAGGCTCACCTGGGGGGCTGATCGCATGTCCAGGGGGGATCGCGGGCTCATTTCGGTGCGCTGTGACGCTGCCTCATGCCACGCTCCTCCCATGGCGTCAGTGCTGACCGTGCTCGTGGTTCCCTCGTGCGACCACTGCATCTCGGTGGACAGCTCTCCGTACTACCTCGCCGTCTACGCTCTGGCGGCAGCGGGTGTGCTCCTGGGGGTCGGGATTCTCGCCTTCGCCCAAGGGGCACCGATGAAGCCTCGGGTCTGGGGAGTCACAGCGGCGGTGTGCTTCGGCATCGGCCTGCCCGTCGCTGCCGTCTTGGCCCACTTTCCGATCTCGGTGAACGGAGCGATCTGCGGGGGCGCGCTCGACGCGGCCCGGGCGCGCGCATTTCCCACGGATGCTGCGCTCGATCCCGCGCAACGCGCGTGCAAGGACCAAGGGCAGACACTGCTCGACGACGCGATCGTGGTCGGGACGGCGGCCGTGTTGGGCGGGGCGATCATGACCGTCGCTGCCAGCCGCGCGACCTCGACTGCCCGTCGCAACCCCGCGGGTCCGCTGGTCAGCGCGCCAGACCGACGTACTCCACGCGGGTGACCGTCCGGGTGCCGGATGTGTCGGTGCGGCAGTCATAGGTCTGGACGAGGTCGGGGTGGTCGGGGCGAACGGCCCCGGCTCCGCCGATGCGCAGCAGGCAGTACTCACCGCTGTCGAGCGTCAGGGTGAGCGGGACCGTTTCTTGCGGAGCCCATGGGCCGGTCGGGAGCGGCTCCAGTGACGCAGCGAGCAGCGTGTGCTGCCCGGCCATGTCAAAGCAGAGCATTCGATGGGGTGACGAAGCCGGCCTGAGCTGGTCACACTTCCACAACGGCCGACCGTGGCCCACGCGAAGCCCCCTCCCATGGGAGGGGGCTTCGGCGACAGGGTCAGGCGCGGGCTGGAGCGGGGGAGACGTAGCCGGTCGGCTCGCCCGAGCCCAGGTCGACGATCGCCGCGACCGGGCCGCCACCGTCCGGGCCCCTGGTGGGCTGCGGACACGGACACGAAGACGGCCGGGTCGCCGGTCACCGCGGCCGTGACACCACCGACGCAGGACTTGATCTGGCGGTGCCAGTGCACGTCCGAGTCGTCGAGCATCGCGTTGCGCCGGCCGCGGACGGCACCGTCCTGGCTGACCTCGCACTTGAGGAAGACGTTGACGAGCCTGCCCTGGAGGTCGCTGGAGTGCGGCCGCTCGGGCAGGTCGAGCCCGGCGTCCTTGATCGCTGCCCACACGCCGTCGGCGTCGAGGGCGTCGCGCATGACGGAGTGACCGATGCGGTAACGGCCTCCGATGCCCTTGGCGTTGCCGACGACGACGACCTGTGCCTGGTCGAGCTCGACGCCTGAGGAGCACGAGGCCACGGAGGAGAACAGCTCACGGTTGTGCATCACGTCGGCATCGGTCGGCATCTCGATCTCGCCGAGAGCGACGGCGATACCGAGCCCCGTGGTGCCGTTCGAGAGGTCCATCGACTCGTGCGTGTGCTCGGTCCAGACCTTGCGGCCTCGGGACTTCGCGTCGCGGATGGTGTGGATGGTCAGCAGAGGCGTCTTGGTCTGCACGTAGTGGACATCGGCAGGATCGGTGATCCCGGCCCGCTCCATGGCGACCTTCACGGCGGCGGCGACCTTCTCGATCATGCCGGTGTAGCCGATCTCCTCGGGGAGGATCGGGTCGCTCATGGCGAACCCGACCGTGAGGCGCAGGTCGTCGGACTGCTCGGCCCGGTCGGCGGGCACCGTGGCGAAGATCGTCGCGTGGGGGCTGATGACGCCGTCGGTGCCGCCGGACCAGACGATCGGCACCTGCTTGACCTGGTCGGCGGGGGCGCCCTTCTCGACCAGCACCTCACGGAAGGCGCGGTCGGCGATGATGCGGGTGTAGTCGTTCACACCGCCGTTGCCCTCGGTCTTGCCGATGATGGCGATGACCCGGCTGGCCTCCATGACACCGTCGTCGATGAGCTTGGCCAGCTCACTGGCGTCGGCAACGCTGTGGATCGGAACCTTGCGGACCTCGATGGGCTCGGGGGTGACAGTCACGGGAGCAGCCTCTCTGTTGCGGAATCGGTGGGTACAGAAGAACTTTCGATGATGGTGCCGACCTCGCCGTCGAGGGCGTCGGCGATGCGGTCGAGGGCGGTGATGACGCTGCGTCTCCCTCCGTCGCGGACGAACCGCAACGCCGCCTCGACCTTGGGGCCCATGGAGCCGGAGGTGAAGTGGCCCTCCGCGGCATACGCCTCCATCTCGGCGACGGAGACGCGGCCCACGGGACGCGCGTCCGGGGTGCCGTAGGCGAGCACGGCGTTCTCGACGTCGGTGGCGATGACCAGGGCGTCGGCACCGATGGCCCCGGCGAGGACCGCCGCGGTGAGGTCCTTGTCGATGACCGCCTCGACCCCGTGGAGGCTTCCGTCAGCGGCGCGGACCACCGGTATGCCGCCGCCACCAGCGGCGACGACGACGTAGCCGGCGTCCATCAAGGTGCGCAGGGTGCCGGTCTCCAGCACCTCCAAGGGGGTCGGGGGAGGCCACCACGCGGCGCCAGCCCTTCTCGCCGCGGTCCTCCCACGTCTCGCCGTGCTCGATCATCGCCTGTGCCTGGTCCTTCGGCAGGAACCGCCCGATCGGCTTGGTGGCGTTGGCGAAGGCGGGGTCGTCCGCCGCGACGAGCGTGCGGGACACCAGGGCGGCGACCGGCCTGGGAGCGCCCGCAGCGGCGAGCGCCTGGTCCAGGGCGTCGAGCATGGTGAAGCCGATCGTCCCCTGCGTCTGGGCGCCGCACCAGTCCAGCGGCACGGGCGGGACCACCGTGGCGGCGAGCTCGTTCTTGACCAGGAGGTTCCCCACCTGGGGGCCGTTGCCGTGGGTGAGCACGACCTCGTGGCCGCGCGCGACGACCGTGGCGACGTGGCCCATCGCCACGCGTGATGGCCTCGCGCTGGGCCTGCGGCGTGGCGCTCCCGTCGGGTCCGGTCATGGCGTTGCCGCCGAGCGCGATGAGAACGCGCATGTCACCTCCGCAAGTCGTGTCGGCAATCTGTGGTTCCGCGAGCCTAGGGAGCGGCGGTCCACCGTGACGTTGGCAGGACCTGCCCAAGGGCCGCATCGCTGTTGGCAGATCTGCGCCTTCAGGGCACGTCAGCCGAGGCGCCGGTACCGCTCGAGACGGGCAGCCAGCCGCTCGTGCGGGTCCTGCCGGGCCAGGACGGCGAGCTCGTGCTGGATCGCCTGGGACATGCGCCGGCAGAAGTCCTCGGGTTCGTCGGCGGCGTCCGGGTGCTCGGCGACGATGCGGTCGACGATCCCGTCGGCCAGCAGGTCGAGGGAGCGGACCCGCTGGCTGGCGGCGAGGTCCGGGGCGTGGGTGGTGTCGCGGTGCAGGATCGCCGAGGCTCCCTCCGGTGGCAGCGGCGACAGCCAGGAGTGCTGGGCGCTGATGACCCGGTCGGCGGGCATGACCGCCAGTGCTCCGCCTCCGGTGCCCTGGCCGAGCAGGACGCAGAGGGTGGGGGCGTCCAGCATGACGAGCTCCGCGAGGCACCGGGCGATCTCGCCGGCCAAGCCACCCTCCTCGGCCTCCTTCGACAGCGCGGCGCCGGCGGTGTCGATGACGGAGACCAGGGGCAGGCCGAGCTCGTGCGCGAGCTTCATGCCGCGACGTGCGACGCGAAGTCCCTTGGGAGACAACGGTTCGTCGCGTGTCTGACGGTCGCGGTCCTGGCCGAGGACGATGCAGGCTGCGCCGCCGAACCGGGCCAGGGCCATGAGCATGCCGGGGTCGTACTCGCCCTGCCCGGTGCCGTGCAGCGGCAGGACGTCGGTCGCTCCCAGCCGCAGCAGGGCGCGGACCCCGGGCCGGTCCTCACGGCGCGAACGGGTGACCGACTCCCAGGCGGGCAGGTCCGGCAGTGGCTCCTTGGGCAGCTCGGGCACCTCCTGCGGGTCCTCGCGTGCGGCTCCGAGGATCGTCAGGGCGCGGTCGGCCACCTCGGCCAGGGCCTCGACCGGCAGGATCGCGTCGATGAGCCCGTGCTCGAAGAGGTTCTCGGCGGTCTGCACACCTTCGGGGAACGGGTGCCCGTACAACGCTTCGTAGACGCGGGCGCCGAGGAACCCGATCATCGCGCCCGGCTCGGCCACCGTCACGTGGCCGAGCGACCCCCACGAGGCGAAGACCCCACCGGTCGTGGGGTGGCGCAGATAGACCAGGTACGGCAGTCCGGCCTCCTTGAAGGCCGCGCACGCCGCACTGATCTTGACCATGCCGACGAAGGCCGGGGTGCCCTCCTGCATGCGGGTCCCGCCCGAGGCCGGCGCGGCGAACAGCGGCAGCTCCTCGCGTCGGGCGCGCTCGAAGGCCCGGACGATGCGTTCGGCGGCGACGGCCCCGATCGACCCGGCGAGGAACCGGAACTCTCCCGCGATGACGGCCACCCGTCGGCCACGGATCATCCCCTCGCCGGTGACGATGGCCTCGTCGACGCCCGAGCGCTCCTGTGCTGCCGCCAGCTCGGCGGCATACGGCGAGCCCGCGGGGGCCACCTCAGGGGCCGGCTCGTCCCACCGGAGCCAGCTGTCAGGGTCCAGGACGCTGGTGACCAGCTCGATGGCCCCGAGGCGCTGCCGGCGTGCGGTGGTGCCGTGCAAGGCGGTGTCCATGGTGCTCCTTCACGCGCGCGTCCCCGCGCCTGCCGCCGTCGTCTCGTCCAGGTCGTCGAGCCAGGCCCGGATGCTGTCGTTGTGCTGGCCGAGGGTGGGTGGGGGGAGGTGCTCGGCCCTGCCGCCGGCGTACGGGAGGTCGTCGAGGCGGAGGGGCGGTCCCGGCAGCTCGATCTCGCCCAGCACGGGGTGGTCGACGGACAGCACGAGCCCCTGGGACCGGGTCTGCTCCCAGTCGTAGACGCGGTCGATGGTCCGCACCTCACCGGCGGGGATGCCGAGCTCGGCGAGCCTGGGCAGCAGGTCCTTGAGCGGGTAGGCCGCGAAGGCGGCGTTGAGGGCGGCCGTCACCCTGTCGCGGTTGACGGTGCGCTGCCGGTTGGTCGCCATGCCCTCGGCGGCGGGGTCGATCCCGAAGGCGGTGGCGAGCCGCACCCACAGCGCCTCACTCCCGCAGGCCACCTGGATGTCGCCGTCCTGGCAGTGGAAGAGCCCGTACGGCGACAGCGACGGGTGGTGGTTGCCCTGGGCGTGGCCGACCTCGCCGGCGACCGTATAGCGCGTGCCCTGGAACGCGTGCGCTCCGACGATGGCGGCGAGCAGCGAGGTGCGGACCACGCGGCCGCGGCCGGTGCGGGCGCGCTCGTGCAGACGCAGTCACGACGCCGTACGCGCCGTACATCCCGGCCAGCAGGTCGCCGATCGGCACCCCCACGCGCTGTGGGGTGTCGGCGTCGGGACCGGTGAGGGACATCAGGCCGGCTTCGCCCTGGGCGATCTGGTCGTAGCCCGCGCGGCCACCCTCGGGCCCGTCGTGGCCGAAGCCGCTGATCGACAGGACCACGAGCCGGGGGTTCAGCTCGTGCAGGCGCTCGGTGGAGAACCCGAGCCGCGTGAGCACGCCCGGCCTGAAGTTCTCGATGAGGACGTCGGCGCGGCGCACGAGGCGGGTCAGGACGTCACGGCCGTCGTCGGACTTGAGGTCGAGGGTGATCGACTCCTTGTTGCGGTTGCAGGACAGGTAGTACGTCGAGATCGGGTCGTCCTCGGGTCCCACGAACGGCGGTCCCCAGCCGCGGGTGTCGTCGCCGTCGCCTGGTGTCTCGACCTTGATGACGCGAGCGCCCATGTCTCCCAGCATCATTCCCGCCTGGGGACCTGCGAGGGCGCGCGAGAGGTCGATGACGGTGATGTCCTCGAGGGGTGCGTTCACGGCCGAAGCCTAGGGGTCGCGGGGCCGGTCACAGCCAGTCCACCTCGGCGGCTGCCCTGCCCTCGGCGAGCCGGGCGTACCCGGGCCCACGGTCGAAGAACGGCTCCTCGCTCGGGCGCGCCTCACGCAGCTGCGCCCGCAACGCCTCCGAGGCGGCCTCGTCGATGACCGGCTCGTCCTTGGTGCCCGAGGCGACCACGCCGTATGCCGTGCGCGCGCCGTCGAAGGAGACCTTGCCCCAGCGCAGGTCGCGCTCGACCTCGGAGTAGGGGCGCTCGAGCGGGTCGCCCCAGCCGCCGCCACCCGTCGTGCGGATCCGGATCACCTCGCCCGCCAGGACCGGCTCGGCGTCGGCGAGGGCGTCGACCTCGCGCTCGTTCGGTCCGCCCACGTCGATGGTGACGTTGAACGGCATACCGGCCTTGCCGCCCTTGACGCCCCAGCAGGCGAGGATGGAGCGGTCGGCGATGGACATGAAGTGGGCGTCCTTGAGCATCCGGATGTGCTTCTCGTAGCCCAGGCCGCCGCGGTAGCGGCCGGCGCCGCCGGAGTCGACGGCCAGGCCGAGGCGCTCCACGACGAACGGGAAGCGGCTCTCGGTGAACTCGGTCGGCAGGTTGCGGGAGTCGGGCACGACGTGGATGGTGTCCTCGCCGTCGGCGTAGTAGCGCCCGCCCGAGCCGCCGCCGAGGACCTCGCGCATGAGGTAGTCCAGGCCGTCCCGGTCCTTGCCGTAGACGCCGGTGTAGCGGATCGTCTCCTGGTCGGCCGGCATCTTGCCGTCGACGGCCTTGGCCACGACGCCGGCCAGGACGCCGAGCAGCCGCAGGATGACGAAGGTGCGTGCGTTCGTCGGCGCCGGGAAGATCGGCGTGAGCAGGGTGCCCTTCTCCGGGAAGCGCATCTCGATGAGGGGGACGATCCCCTCGTTGACGTCGAGCTCCGCCATGCGCTCAGGGGTGTCGGCGAGGTTGCGCAGGATCGGCGCGAGCCACTTCTTGAGGAAGTTGCCGCCGACGTAGTCGCCGCAGTGGTTGATCGGCCCCTTGGCCTGGGGTGCCGTGCCGGTGAAGTCGATGATCAGCCGGCCACCGTCCTCGTCGGTCTTCGTCAGCGTGATGCGCTGCGTGTGCAGTCGCGGGTCGTCGACGCCGTCGTGCTCGGCGTAGTCCTCCCAGACGTACGTGCCGTCGGGGATCTTGGACAGGATCTCGCGGCGGTAGGTCTGCGTGGTCTGGTCGAGGATGGTGTCGAAGGCCGCCTCGACCGTGTCGCGGCCATAACGCGCGAACAGCTCCGAGAGCCGCTGTGCCCCCATGAGGCAGGCGGAGCACTCGGCGTCGAGGTCGGCCGCGAGGGAGTCGGGCATGCGCGAGTTGCGGGTCATGATGCGCAGGGCCGCCTTGTTGGGAACACCCTTGTCCCACAGCTTGATCGGCGGGACGGACAGGCCCTCCTCGAAGACGCTCGTGGCGCCGCTCGGCATCGACCCCGGGCACGCGCCACCGATGTCGTCGTGGTGACCGAAGGCCTGGACGAACGCCACCACCTCGCCGTCACAGAACACCGGGACGGTGACGCACAGGTCGGGCAGGTGGCCGATGCCGCCCTCCGACTCGTAGACGTCGTTGTGGAAGAAGACGTCGCCCTCGCTCATCTCCGACAGGGGGAAGTCACGCACGACGGGGTGGACCAGGGCCGAGTAGGAGCGGCCCGTGAGCTTGCGCAGCTGACGGTCGTGGATGCCGGCCCGGAAGTCATGCGCGTCGCGGATCATGGGGGAGCGGCTCGTGCGGGCGATGGCCGTCTCCACCTCCATCTCCACGCTCGCGAGGGTTCCCTGGACGATCTCCACGAGGATGGGGTCGACCGTGGTGCCCTCGGGGGTGAGCCGGCCACCGTGCTCGTATGCCGTGGGCAGGCCGGCGGGGTTCACGGGCGCGTCCGCGCGGGGGGTCACGTCTGCGTGGGTGGTCACGTCTGCATGCGTGGTCACGTCAGGCCTCCTTGGTGATGACGAGGTTGCCCAGCGCGTCGACGCGGACGGTGAAGCCGGGATGGACGGGGACGGTGGAGCCGAACTCCTCGATGATGGCCGGGCCCTGGAGCGCGTCGCCACACCGCAGGTCGGGCCGCCAGTAGACGGGCGTGTCGACGTAGCCCAGCTCCGGGTCGAAGCACACCGCGCGGGTGGTCTTGAGGGCGCGGTCGGCGAGCGGCGCAGCCTCGTCGGCCGAGCCCACCTCGCGCAGCTCGGGGCGGGTGATCGGGCCGACACCGGTCACCCGGAGGTTCACCCACTCGACCTGCTGCGTCGGGTCGTCACGGAAGTCGTAGCCGTACAACGCGCGGTGCTCCGCGTGGAACGCGTCGGCGACCTGCTCGGCATACGCCGCGTCGATCGTCTGTCCCTGGCCGTCGGGGGCGGCGACCCGCACCTCGAAGGCCTGCCCGAAGTAGCGCAGGTCCACGGTGCGTGAGTACCGGTGCTCGTCACGCGGGAAGCCTTCACCGTCAAGGGCTTTCGCGGCCTTGTCGGCCAGGTCGTCGAACGTCTTCTGCACGGCCGCGTAGTCGAGCGAGGTGTGCTTGGCGACCATGGTCTGCACGTAGTCGTTCTTGACGTCGACGGTGAGCAGCCCGAACGCCGACACGTTGCCCGGGTTCTGCGGGACGACCACACCGGCCAGGTCGAGGATGTCCACGAGCCGGCAGGCGAGCAGCGACCCGGATCCGCCGAACGTCGTGAGCATGAAGTCACGGACGTCGAGGCCACGCTTGACGCTCACCTGACGCAGCGCGTTGGCCTGGTTCCAGGCGGAGATCTCGAGGATGCCGGTCGCGCAGTGCACGGCCTCCATGCCGAGGCGCTGGGCGATGGCATCGACACCCCGGCGAGCGGCGTCGACGTCGAGCGGGATCTCCCCGCCGAGCAGGTGCGGGGGGATCCGGCCCAGCACCACGTGCGCGTCGGTGATCGTCGGCTGGGTGCCACCCTTGGCGTAGCAGAGCGGGCCGGGGTCGGCCCCCGCGGACTGGGGGCCCACCTTGAGCATGCCCTCGGGCGAGATCCAGGCGATCGACCCGCCGCCCGCGCCGACCGTGACGACATCGATCATGGGGATCTTGCTCGGGTACGCCCCGACCGTGCCCTCGGTGGTCAGGGTGGGCTCGCCGTCGAGCACGACCGACACGTCCGTCGAGGTGCCGCCGCCGTCACAGGTCAGCACCTTCGCGAAGCCCGCGCGCTTGGCGATGAGGCCGGCGCCGAGCGCACCCGCGGCCGGTCCTGACAGGACCGTGGTGATGGGCTGGTGGACGACCTCGTCGGCCGACAGCACGCCACCGTTGGACTTCATGATGTAGAAGGGGATGCCGGGGGCGAAGTCCTCGAGCCGCGTGTGGATGTTCGAGACGTAGCGGCTGACGTTCGGCTTCACCGCAGCGTCGACCAGGGTCGTCATGGACCGCTCGTACTCGCGGTACTCGCGCAGCACCTCGCTGGAGATCGACACCACGGCGTCGGGGTGCTCGCGACGCAGGACCTCGCGCATCGCCAGCTCGTGGGCGTCGTTGGCGTAGGAGTGCAGGAAGCACACCCCGAGCGTGGTGATGCCCCGGTCACGGAACCAGTGCGCGGCCTTCACCGCGGACTCCTCGTCGAAGGGCCGCAGCTCGTTGCCCTGGAAGTCCATCCGGCCGCCGACGGTGCGGACCGCGTCGGCGGGCACGATGCGGGGCGGCTTGACCCAGAAGTAGGAGTTGCCATAGCCGTCGGGAACGGCCTGGCGAGCGATCTCGAGCATGAACTCGTAGCCCTCGGTCGTGACGAACCCCAGCCGCTCGACCTTGCCCTCGAGCAGCTTGTTCGTCGCGACGGTGGTGCCGTGGCTGACCGCGCTGATGTCCGCGCCCGTGGCGCCCATCAGGTCGAGCACCTTCTCGACCCCGTTGATGAACCCGTCAGCCGGGTTGCTCGGCGTCGAGGGCGTCTTGGTGGTGACCAGCTCACCGGTGCCCTCGTCCAAGGCCACCACGTCGGTGAAGGTTCCCCCGGTGTCGATCCCGATCCTGATCCGTCGCTGCTCCATGCGTGAGATTCAAACCGACCGGGTGCACCCCGGGCGTTGTCACAACTTGCCAACCATCCCGGCGAAGTATGCCGCGTGCTGCCCAGCAGGGTCGCCGCGGAGAACTCGTTATCGTCGATGAGCGTGCAGGCTCCATCGACGACCGACCGCGGTGAGCAGTCGATGACGGCGGGCTTGGTGCTCGCCGCCGGCGGGGGTAGCCGGATGGGGATGCCGAAGGCGGTGCTGGCCCATCCCGGTGGGGGCACCCTGCTCGAGCACTCGATCAGCTCTCTGCGCGAGGCTGGATGCGCTCCCGTGGTCGTGGTGGTCGGCGCCGAGGCGAGTCGCGCGTCCACCTTCGCCGGCGCCGCCGACCTCGTGGTCGTCGCCCCTGACTGGGCGCAGGGTCAGAGCGCCTCGCTCCGGACCGGGCTCGAGGCGCTGCAAGGGACCCCGGCGGCGTCGGTGGCCGTACTGCTCGTGGACCTGCCGGACGTCGGAGCCGACGTCGTCCGTCGGGTGGTGCTCGCGGCCGGCGCCCCTCGTGCGAGCCTGGCCCGTGCGGCCTACGACGGGATCCCCGGGCACCCGGTGGTCATCGGCCGCGACCACTGGGCCGGGGTCACCGCTGTCGCCCAGGGAGACCAGGGCGCGCGGGACTACCTCGCGTCCCACGTCCACGGGCTGGTCGAGTGCGGCGACCTCGCGACCGGTCGTGACGTCGACACGCCAGCCGATCTCGGCGCCGCCGACGAGGCCGTCCGTCCGCTCGGTGAGGTTCCGAGTACGCCGATGTTCCGTCCGGACCCCACGTAGGCGATGCTGGCGGCATGGAGCCACGTGACACCTTCACCTCGGCGGATGCGCTGAAGCAAGCGGTGGCTCGCACCGGCTACCTCGCCGACGACGCTCTCGCCACGGTCACCTGGCTCGCCCTGCGCCTGCAGCGTCCGTTGCTGCTCGAAGGCGAGCCCGGCACGGGCAAGACCGCCCTCGCCGAGGCCCTCGCCGAGTCGCTGGACGTGCCGTTGATCCGCTTGCAGTGCTACGAGGGGATCGATGCGACCCAGGCGCTGTACGACTGGGACTTCCCACGCCAGATCCTGCACCTGCGGGCCGTCGAGGCGGTGGCTCGTGAGGAGCGCGAGGTGGCGGAGGTCGAGGCGCAGCTCTTCGACGAGCGGTTCCTGTTGGCACGCCCGGTGCTGCGAGCGCTTCAGGAGTCCCCGGCCGTGCTGCTCGTCGACGAGATCGACCGGGCCGACGACGAGTTCGAGGCGTTCCTGCTCGAGGTGCTCTCGACGTGGCAGGTGACCATCCCCGAGCTGGGCACGGTCAGCGCGGCCACGCCACCGGTGGTCGTGGTCACCTCCAACCGGACCCGCGAGCTGCACGACGCGCTCAAGCGGCGTTGCCTCTATCACTGGATCGACCATCCCAGCCTCGCCCGCGAGCTCGAGATCGTGCGCACCCGGGCTCCGGAGGTCTCCGAGGCACTGGTCGCGCAGGTGGTCTCGGCGGTCCAGCGGCTGCGTCCGGATGCCGAGCTCATCAAGCCCCCCGGCGTCGCGGAGACCCTGGACTGGGCTCGGGCCCTGCACGAGCTCGGTGCGTCGGAGCTCGACCTCGAGTCTGCGGCGGCGAGCCTGGGCGTGGCCGTCAAGTACCGCGAGGACGCTGAGCGCGTCCGCGCCGCCCTCGACCGGATCCTGTCGCCATGACGGCCGTGGGCGGGCCGGTCCGTGCCCTCGCTCCTTCCCCGGCCCATGCCCCCGACGAGGTCCTCCTGGGGTTCGCCCGGGGGCTGCGTGCCGCCGGGGTGCCGGTGACCGCCGACCGCGAGCGCACCTACCTGAAGGCCGTGGCCTGTGTCGGCCTGGACGAGCAGCTCGGCACCTATCTGGCCGGCCGCGCGACGCTGTGTTCCTCGCCCGCGGACCTGGAGCGCTACGACCAGGTGTATGCCGCCTGGTTCGGCCTCGAACGGGCCACCGGCAGGCCGCGTCCGGAGAGCGCTCGCACCATGGGTCAGGCGCCTCTGGAGAGCGGTTCGGCGCACGCCGGCGACGACGAGCCCGAGAGCGTCCGGGCTGAGGCCAGTGCGATCGAGGTGCTGCGCCACCGTGACGTGGCCCTGCTCAGCGGAGCGGAGCGGGCTCGGCTCTCCGCGCTGTTCGCGCAGCTCAGGCCGCAGGCCCCCCGTCGCCCCGCTCACCGGCATACCGCCGCTCGGCGTGGCGGCGTCGACGCCCGGCGCACCCTGCGCACCCAGCTCCGCCAGCTGGGTGAGCCCGGCCCGATCTCGTGGCGGCGCAGGCGAACTCGCGCGCGGCGCGTGGTTCTCCTGGTCGACGTGTCCGGGTCGATGAGGGGCTACGCCGACGCCTTGCTGCGGCTGGCCCACACCTACTGCGCGGCCGGCCTGCCGGTGGAGGTGTTCACCCTCGGGACCAGGCTCACCCACGTCACGCGGCCCTTGCGCCAGCGGGACCCCGAGCGGGCCCTGGCCGCGTGCGGTGCGGTCGTGCCCGACTGGTCCGGGGGCACCAGGCTGGCCGAGGGCCTGCGCGCCTTCCTCGTCCGCTGGGGCCGTCGCGGCATGGCCAGAGGTGCGGTCGTCGTGCTGTTCAGTGACGGCTGGGAGCGCGAGGCGCCCGAGGCGCTGGGGGAGCAGATGCGTCAGCTGCGCAGGCTCGCCCACCGCGTCGTGTGGGTCAACCCCCACCGCGGCAAGAGTGGCTACCAGCCCGTGCAGCAGGGCATCATCGCCGTCCTGCCGCACGTCGACGACTTCGTCGCGGGACATTCGATGGCGGCCTTCGAGGAGCTGATACAGGTGGTCGGACGTGCGTGAGGTGCTGCCCGAGCTGGTGCGCTGGTGGCGCGCCGGCGCGACCGTCGGGGTCGGCACCGTGGTCGCGACCTGGCGGTCGAGCCCGCGCGGCCCCGGTGCGGCCATGCTCGTCGGCCCCGGCGGCGAGGCCGTCGGCTCGGTGAGCGGCGGCTGTGTGGAGGGCGCGGTCTACGACCTCGCCCAGACGGTGGCGGCCGGTGGCGCCCCCGTGCTCCAGCGCTTCGGTGTGAGCGACGACGACGCGTATGCCGTAGGGCCTGACCTGCGGGGGCATCCTCGACGTCTTCGTCGAGCGGATCAGCCGTCGAGACGTTCCCGGAGCTCGCCGAGGTGGCCGACGACGTCGAGGCCGGCCGGCCCGTTGCCGTGGCCACCGTGGTCGAGCACGTGGACCCTGCCTGGTTGGGGCGGCGGCTCGTGGTCCGTCCCGAGGCCGACGACCGACCGACCAGCGGGTCCTTGGGCAGTGACCGGGCCGACGCGGCCGTCATCGACGACGCACGGGGGCTGCTGGCCTCCGGCCGCACCGACACCTTGACCTATGGGCCCGATGGCGAACGGCGCGGCGAGGGGCTGCGCGTGTTCGTCTCGTCCTTCGCGCCGCGACCCCGGATGCTCATCTTCGGCGCCATCGACTTCGCGGCCGCGACGGCGCAGGTCGGCGCCTTCCTCGGCTACCAGGTGACGGTCTGCGACGCCCGGCCGGTGTTCGCCACGGCCAGCCGCTTCCCCTCCGCCGACGAGGTCGTGGTCCAGTGGCCCCACCGGTACCTCGAGGCGGAGCGTGACGCCGGACGACTCGACGCGCGCACGGTGATCTGTGTGCTGACCCACGACCCGAAGTTCGACGTGCCGGTCCTCGAACGGGCCCTGCGGCTACCCGAGGTGGCCTACGTCGGGGCGATGGGGTCGCGGCGCACCCACGAGGACCGGCTCGCGCGGCTGCGCGAGGCCGGGGTCACCGATGCCGAGCTGGCGAGGCTCTCCAGTCCCATCGGGCTGGACCTCGGCGCGCGCACCCCCGAGGAGACCGCGGTGAGTATCGCCGCCGAGATCGTCGCCCTCCAGTGGGGCGGTCGCGGCGACCGGCTAGCGGACCGCGACGGCCCCATCCACCACCACGGCGCCGAGGTCGCGCAGGGCAGCCGACACCCCTAGGTCGATCGGGGCCCTACGAGGGGACGTTCGACGCCAGCGCCTCGAGTGCCTGGGTGAAGCATCCGAGCGGCGGGTTCACCAGGCCGGCTCCGACCTGCCCCGTGCCGGCGACGCGGCCGGCCATGCCGGTGTTGATCTGGGGGAGGATCCCCGTGCGCGCAACGGCGACGACGTCGATGCCGGTGGGCGTGCCGCGGAACTCCAGGATGGGCACCTGGTATGCCGTGTGCTCGCCGACGGTGATCTCGTACATCGTGCGCGTGGCGCGCAGCGCGAGGGGGACGTCGCCGCCGACGAAGCGCACGATGGCAGGGGCTGCTGCCATCGCGAAGCCACCGATACCGGCGGTCTCGGTGATGGCGGAGTCGCCGATGTCGGGGTTGGCGTCGTCGGGGCCGTAGGACCCGAGGAACAGGCCCTCGGGAGTGTTGGCCGGGCCGGTGAACCACTGGTCGCCGGTGCCAGCCGTGCGGATGCCGAAGTCGGTGCCGTTGCGCGCCATGGTGGTCACGACCGTCGACCCGGGGATGCCCTCGGCGGCGAGGGTCGAGAGCTTGCACGCCGGCATACCGAGGTTGAGGAAGAAGTGCTCGTTGGCGCCGGAGAACCGGACGGCCTCGGCGATGTCGGTCGACGAGCCGTCGGCCGTGATGAGGGACGGCAGGAGCTCGCGCAGGAGCATCAGCGAACCCGGCTCGGTTGCGGTTGTGGCCCTCGTCGCCCATCTGGAGCATCTGGGCGATGATCGACTTGACGTCGATGGGGCCCGCGGCGCGAATCGCCTGCTGCAGCAACGGTCCGAGCACGCTGTTCATCCAGTGCAGCCGGTCGATCACCTCGGGCCCGTAGGCGCCGTAGCGGAGCACCTTGCCGAGACCCTCGTTCAGCGAGCACCACGAGGTGTGGTCGTGGACCTCGTCGCGCAGCTCGTAGACCCACATCGACGGCGAGACGACTCCCGCCATCGGTCCGACGGCATCGCGGTGGTGACAGGGCTCGAGCGTGACCTGCCCTGCGGCCAGGGCCGACTCGGCCTCCTCGGGGGTCTGCGCCATCCCCTCGAACAGCATGGCGCCGATGAGGGCTCCGCGCATCGGGCCGGACGCGCGCTCCCACTCCAGTGGGGGGCCGGCGTGCAGGAAGGTGCCCCGCTCGAGGCCCGAGCGCCTCGCTGGCCGGCCGGACGTCGACGAAGTCCGCTCCGGCCGCGGTCATGCGCTCCCAGGCCAGCGTGTTGGCGTCACGGCGCCGCGGGTCCTCGAGGACGGTGGCCAGGTGGGCTGCGGTGCCGTCGACCGGGGGTTGCCAGTCGGCCTCGGTCACCGGCACCGCCTGGGCCCGCAGTGCGTCGGCGAACAGGCTCACGCCCGAGGTGGCGACAACGGGGTCGGTGGACAGCAGCCCGTGCAGTGGCATGGTCATCGGGAGATCTCCTGGTTCTCGGCGCCGGCGATGAGGGACACGGCGTGGCGGGTGGCCTGGGCGTTCGACAGGTAGACGCTGGCGCCGGCCTCCTGCAGAAGGTCGGCACTGCGCTCCAGGCCCTGGGGGTCGCCGGAGGTGCCGGTCAGGGACACGACGACGGGCAGCTCGCGACCGGCCGAGGCGCGCGCGGCGCCGATGGCGGCGGCGAGCTCCGGCGCGGGGTCGGGGTGGGCCCCGTGGCCGAGCACCAGGTCGAGCAGCAGCACGCCGCACTCGGGGTCGAGCGCTTCGGCGGCGAGACGCTCGAGACGCAGGCTGGGGTCGATCATCGGGTGGGCTCGTCCCCTGGTGAGGGTGTCGTCGCCGAAGTCGATGACCAGGTGCGCCGCTGCCCGAAGGTCCGGCCCCAGCGCCAGCTCGGGCGCGAGCGGGATGTTCGAGCGGATGCCGCCGAGCTCGGCGCTGGCGATGAGCATCGCCTCGTCGGCGAGGGTGCCGCCACAGAACAGCCCGCGCAGGTAGCCGTTCACCGGACCTGCTCTGCGTCGCCTGCCAGGCCGGCCAGGCGGGCACGTCCACGCCGATGGCGGCCAGGGCGGCCTCGGTGGCGGCGGTGAGGTCGGGGCGCCCCGCCCCGAGGATCGCCCAGTAGACGGGGACGCCCAGCCCCGCGGCATACTCCTCCAGGTCGGCGAGCACCTCGGGCGCCGGGGGCTTGGACACGACGACGACGGCCTCGGTGCCCTCGACCACGGCGAGCGCCCCGAGCGCCTGCCGCGTGGAGCGCCCGGCCACGGCCGTGGAGAGGTCTCGGCCGCCCACGCCGAGGCAGTGGCTCACCCCGACACCCGCGGCATCGAGCAGGGCCATGACCTGCTGGGCGCCGGTACCCGAGGCGGCCACGAGCCCCACGGGGCCCCGGCGCACCACGTTGGCGAACCCGAGAGCCACCCCGTCGACCACCGCGGTGCCGCAGTCCGGCCCCATGACGAGCAGGTCGGCGCGCGCGGCGACCTCCTTGAGCCGGACCTCGTCCTCGACCGGCACGTTGTCGGAGAAGAGCATCACCGAGATGCCGTGCTCGAGTGCGTCGAGGGCCTCGATGGTGGCGTACTGGCCGGGCACCGACACCAGCGCGAGGGTCGCCCCGCCCCGCGCCGCGGCCGCGCCGACCGTCCGCGGAGCCGGGGCGTCGCCGAACCCCGACATCTGCGAGCCGGCCGACTTCAGGGCGCCGAGGGCCTGCTCCAGGGCCGCCAGTCCCGCCGCGACGCCGTCCTCGTCGTCGGCGCGGATGGCCACCACCAGCTCGTTGGGCGGCACCGCGTCGGGGATGGCGAAGCCCATGCCCGCGATGACCTCGAGATTGAGCTCGGTGGCCATCGCCACCTGGGCGGCGCTGACCCCCGCGGCGCTCGCGACCTGTCGGGAGACCTGCATCAGGCTGACGGAGTCGTAGTACGCCCCGCGGCGCACCTCGAGATGGTCGGTCACGGCAGGCTCCCTTGGGGTGGCGGCACGAGGCGTGCGGTTGGGGTCGGGTGGGCGTTCAGGGCGTTTCGGGTCATGGCCTGGAGCGTCATGGCGTAGCGAGCCATGGCATCGATCGGCAGTCCGTCGACCGGCAAGGCACCGATGGGCATCGCCGGCGTGGTGGTGGAGCAGGCCAGGGCTTCGAGCGATCCCAGGAGTCCGCCGAGCAGGTCGGAGCCCGAGCTGTGACCGATCGTCAGGACCTCGCGCGCGGCTTGCGGCCACGAGGACGTCGTCCGCGCCCAGCATGGCCTCGGTGAGGCGCACGACTGCGGGCACGGCATACCCCTGCGCGGCCTCGGTGAGCAACGCGGCCGAGATGCTCGTCGTGGCGGGAAGCCGTCGCTCGATCTCCCTCCAGAGGAGCGGGACGAGGGCCGCCGACTCCGGTCCGTGCAGGCGCACCCCGAGCAGCACGCCGCACAGCACGTCGTCACCACTGGGCGTCAGGCCCGGACCCGCACCCACCAAGGCGGCCACGGCGGACGAGACGGTCCTGTCCGGAGCGGAGCCGCTGCGTGAGCACGCGCGCCGGCTCGCTCCACGGCAGGCGGCGCCACTGCGGCGCTGGACCACGCCAGGTGGGCCGCCGACAGCGGTGGGGACGCGGGTCGGGCGCCAGGTCCGCACCGCACGCACGCACACGCCGGGCAGCTGGATCGCGCCGTCCCCGACGAGGACCTCGTCCCCGGGCTGGACGCCCCACCCGACCACTTCGGTGGCCACCGTCAGCGCGGTCGGCAGTCGCAGCCCCGAGGGCGCGACGAGCGGCAGGACGTCGGCGTGCTCGCCCATCCCCAGGTAGAGCGCCCGGGGAAAGGCAGCCGAGGACGACGGCCGGCCGAGGTGGCTGCGCGAGGCGGGCCGCCGACCGCTCGGAGACGGCGGCCGGCCAGAGCGTCACGGCTGATGCCACTGAGAGCCTCCGGGGACGTGGTGGTGGGAACCGGCTGGGGAGCCGGTGAGCGGATCGGGTGAGGGCCCGCCCAGCGACGCTATCGACTGCGGTTACAGTCGCCTCATGGTGAATGTTGCCAAGGATGAGGCTCTTGTTGGGGCGGACTTGCCATCGGGTGGAGCCCGCGAGCCTGTCGGCGGGGTCGCCCTCGAGGAGCTGCTGGCGCTGCCCTCGCTCGTGGACGCCGCGCTGCCTCAGGACAGCGCCGGGCTGCACCGCACCGTCGTGCGTGCGTCGATGCTCGGCGCGGCCGCCGAGCCACGCCACCACCTCGTCTGCGCCGACGCCACGACGCTGCAGGCAGTGGGAGAGCGCCGGGCGCCGACCCCTGAGCCACCTTGCACAGCAATGGCGCGGCGGCCCTCGTCGTCGTCGGCGCGCACCCCGACGAGGTGAGCCGCTGGCGTGAGGCGGCGAAGGACGAGGGGGTGCCGCTCCTGGTCGCCGCGACCACGGTCCGTGCCGAGCGGATCCTCACCGAGGTGCTCGACGCCGTGCTCGACCAGCAGTCCGGGATCCTCGAACGCGTCGAGGAGACCCACCACATCCTCGTCGACGTCGTGCTCGCCGGTGGTGGCCTGCAGGACCTGTGCCGGCGCCTGGCGGAGTTCCTCGGCGGCGCGGCGATGGTCACCAGCAGTGACGGACGCGTGCTGGCCCAGGCGGGGTCGGAGCAGGACCTCCAGGCAGCCCTTGCCCTCGACTGCTTCGACCGGACCGGTCGGCTCATCACCGAACGCGAGCCCGTCGGCATACGGCCCCGGGATGCAGCCAACGCCCGCCGCGCCATGGTGACGCATTGCCGCGGGCCAGACCAACCACGGTCTCCTGGCCGTCTTCGTCGAGGACCGCGTCCTCACCGCGGACGACGTCCACCTGCTCGAACGGGCGGCGACCGTGGCGGCCCTGGCCATCACCAAGGAGCAGGCCGTCTCCGCCGTCGAGAGCAAGTACCGCGCGGAGTTCCTGCGCGACGCGCTCTCGGGCCGGGCCGGGCCGCCCGCCGAGGTGGTCGCCCACGCCACGGCCCTCGGGTGGGACATCGACCGCCGCCTGGTCGTCGTGGTCGCCGAGACCGACGAGGACGACACCCGCACGACCCGGCCACCCGAGGAGGTCAGCTCGCTGCAGGACCGGTTCGCGCGGGCGTGGACCCAGACGATGGCCGTTCGAGACGTCAAGGCCCCGGTGGTCGGGTTCAGCCAGGAGGTCGTCACCCTCATGGCCGTGCCCGGGACAGACGGACACCGAGGCGATCATGCGCACGGTCACCGAGGTCGTCCGCGTCGTGCGGGGCGTCGGGGGCGGTGGGCGGCGGACCTTCTCCACCGGAGTGTCGCGTCCCATCGACTCGGTGTCGGACCTGCCGCAGGCCTATGGCGAGGCGCTCAGCGCCGTCAGCGTGGGGCGCCAGCTGCACGGCGACTCCGCGGTGACCCATTTCGACCAGCTGGGGATCTTCCGCCTGCTGGCGCTGATCCCGGACGGCGCCGACCTGCGCCGTTTCGTCGACGAGGCGCTGGGCGACCTGGCCAGGGACGACGTGGCCGAGAACGCCGACCTGCGCCGGACCCTGTCCATCCTCATCGACACCAACATGAACGTCGCCGAGACCGCCCGGCTGATGTTCTTCCACTACAACACCCTGCGCTACCGGATCGCGAAGCTCGAGAAGATGCTCGGCCCGTTCACCTCCGACCCGCAGCTGCGCCTCAAGCTGGCTCTCGCCCTGAAGGTGCACCAGATGCGGGGTATCTGACTCCATCGCGCCTCATCGCCATGACCGGCGGCGCGGCCGCGCCAGACAGACTCTGCCGAAACTCCACCCGGAGCCGGATAGCAACAATTGCCCAATCACCGGTGCCCTGAGGCCGCTAGTTTTCGCCTATCCCCACGGGGTTTGTGAGCCGCGCCATACCTGTTGGCGCGACCATGGCGAAGGAGTCCGCATGGCTTTGGGCTGGAAACTGCACGGCGACGGCCGCACGATGGGGCCGGACGACGTCGTCGCTCCCGACGAACGCCTCTCCTGGGGCCGGACCATCGGTCTGGGCGCCCAGCACGTCGTCGCCATGTTCGGCGCGACCTTCGTGTTCCCCCTGATCATGGGCCTCAACCCGCAGCTCGCGATCATGATGAGCGGCATCGCGACGGTCATGTTCCTGCTGATCGTCAAGGGCAAGGTCCCGAGCTACCTCGGCACCTCCGCCTCCTTCGTCGGCGCCGTCATCGCGATCCGCGCGCAGCCGGGGCTCGACCTCCGCCACGGTCACCGGCGCCATCATGGTCGCGGGCATCGTCCTGGCCCTGGTCGGCCTGGCCATCCACTTCCTGGGCTCCGCGGTGCTGCACCGGGTGCTGCCTCCGGTCGTCACGGGTGCCGTGGTCATGCTGATCGGCTTCAACCTCGCACCGGTCGTCGCCGGGATCTACTGGCCGCAGGACCAGTGGGTCGCGCTGGCCACGATGACCTTCACGATCATCTGCGCGGTGGCGTTCCGGGGCTTCATCTCCCGCATCGCCGTCTTCCTCGCGCTGATCTTCGGCACCGTGCTGTCCTGGGTGCTCGACCAGCACGGTCGGCCAGATCACCTCGGTCCTCGGCGGCGCCACGCAGGCCACGACGCACTTCCGCACGAACTTCGACGGCGTCACGCACGCCGCGTGGTTCGGCCTGCCCACCAAGACGATGATGGGCGCCGACGGCAAGGAGATCGCCGGCTGGCACCTGCCGAGCTTCTCGATGGCCGCGATCCTGCTCGTCATCCCGGCCGTCATCGCTCTGATCGCGGAGAACACCGGGCACGTCAAGGCGGTCGCCGAGATGACCGGTCACAACCTCGACCCGTACATGGGTCGGGCCATCGCCGCTGACGGTCTCGGCACCGCTGCTGGCTTCCGCGGTCGGCGGGTCTCCGACGACGACCTACGCCGAGAACATCGGTGTCATGGCAGCCACCAGGGTCTACTCCACCGCTGCCTACTTCGTCGCGGCCCTGGTCGCCATCCTGTTCGGCTTCTCCCCGAAGTTCGGGCAGCTGGTGGCCTCGATCCCCGGCGGCGTCCTGGGCGGGATCACCGTCGTGCTGTACGGCATGATCGGCCTGCTCGGTGCCAAGATCTGGAAGGAGAACGGCGTCGACTTCGGCAACCCGATCAACCTCGTCCCGGTCGCCGCAGGCATCATCATCGGCATCGGCAACGTCACGCTGACGTTCTCGAAGTCCTTCTCGCTCAGCGGGATCGCCCTCGGCACGATCGTCGCGGTCGGCGCCTTCCACCTGGCCAAGGCGCTGGCGCCGGTCGAGCTGCGGCGCCGCGCCGAAGCGCCCGGCGGCGCCATCCTCGCCGTCGGTGGTACCGAGACCTACGGCGACAGCGACGGGGTCGACGACCTGTACCAGGACGACGTCCGGCACTGAAGGACCACGGTGGGCCCCGACGGTCAGTCGGGGCCCACCCGCTTTGCCGCCCCCGACGAAGAAGGCAGGATCAGTCTGTGAAGCCCGCACCGTTCGTGCACCACGCACCACGCACCGTCGAGGAGGCCACCGCCACGCTGGCGCAGGTCGGCCACGACGGCAAGGTGCTCGCCGGCGGCCAGAGCCTGATCCCCATCCTCAACATGCGACTGGCCTCTCCCGGTCACCTCGTCGACATCAACCAGGTGGCGGGCCTGGCGGACGTGACCGTCACCGCTGACGCCGTCCGGGTCGGGGCGCTCGTGCGCCACGCCCAGCTCGAGCACCACGACGGCGCGTATGCCGCCCTGCCGCTCCTGCGCCAGGCCCTCACCAACGTGGCGCACCCCGTCATCCGCAACCGGGGGACGACGGTGGGCTCGATCGCGCACGCGGACGCGGCCGGCGAGATGCCCGCCGTGCTGGCCCTGACCGGCGGTGTCGTCGAGGCGGTCTCGACCGCCGGCTCCCGCGACATCGCGGCGGCCGACTTCTTCCTCGGCGCCCTCGAGACCTCCCTCACGGAGGACGAGCTCGTCGTCGCCGTGCGCTTCCCGCGCTTCGCCGCCGGCACCGGCACCGCCTTCCTCGAACGGGCCCGTCGGCACGGTGACTACGCGATGGCCGGCGTCGCCGCCGCCGTCCAGGTCACCGACGGAGCCATCCAGGACGCGCGGCTGTCGTTCGTCTCCGTGACCGACGTCCCGCGCATGGTCGACGTGACCGAGCAGGTGAGCGGTCAGGACGCCCAGGGCGTGGACTGGCGGGCCGTTGCCGAGAGCGTCCGCGACCACATCGAACCCGAGGGCGACATCCACGCGACAGCGGAGTACCGCGCGATGCTCGCCGTCGAGCTGGCCCGTCTCGCACTTCACGAGGCCTGCGCGAGCTCCGTTGCCGGTCAAGACGACTCAGCCGCAGAGAGGGGCATCGCCCGATGAGCGAGCCGACCACCGAGGAACTGCTGGACATCACCCTCACCGTCAACGGGGTGCGGCGTCACGCGCAGGCGCCGGCGCGCCGGCTGCTGTCCGACTTCCTGCGCCACGACCTGCAGCTGACCGGCACCCACGTCGGTTGCGAGCACGGGGTGTGCGGGGCCTGCACGGTGCTCGTCGACGGCGCGCCCATGCGGTCCTGCCTGATGTTCGCCGTGACGGCCCAGGCCCACGCCATCACCACGGTCGAGGGGCTTGGCACCATCGGGGCCATGGGCCCCGTCCAGCAGGCGTTCACCGAGTGTCATGGCCTGCAGTGCGGCTTCTGCACGCCGGGCTTCCTCACCACCATCACGGCATACCTCGAGGAGAACCCGGAGCCGACCGAGGACGAGGCGCGCGAGGCCATCTCGGGCAACCTCTGCCGGTGCACCGGCTACCAGAACATCGTCAAGTCCGTCCTGCGTGCCGCCGAGATCCGCCGCGAGCAGGCGAGCGGAGACCCGCGCATGACGACGAAGATGTTCGGCGCCCCGATCCGGCGCAAGGAGGACCCGCGTCTGGTCACCGGCGGGGGCCGCTACCTCGACGACCTCGGCCATGGCGCCTTGGCCGCGGCCTTCGTGCGCAGCCCGCACGCCCATGCCCGCATCGTCGACATCGACGTGAGCGACGCGCTGGACGTCGACGGCCTCGTGGCCGTCTACACCCACGAGGACCTCCCGGGTCGGGTGGGCGAGCCGCTGCCCATGTTGATCCCGCACCCGGCGCTCACCCACGCGCGCACCCCGTACGCGCTGGCCAAGGACGAGGTCAACCACGTCGGCGAGCCCGTCGTGATGGTGGTCGCCCGCGACCGCTACCTCGCCGAGGACGCCTGCCAGCGGATCAGGGTCGACTACGAGCCGCTGGCCCCGGTCGTCGGCATCGAGCGGGCGCGCGACGGCGCCGACCTCGTGCACCCCGACGTGCCGGGCAACGTGGCGGCGCATCTCGTCCAGCAGAACGGTGACGTCGAGACGGCTCTGGACGGCGCACCGCACGTGCTCGAGCTCGACCTGTCCATCGAGCGCAGCGCGTGCATGCCGATGGAGGGCAAGGGCGTCCTCGCCCGTTGGGACGCCGAGAAGGAGGAGCTCCGCCTCTTCTCCTCCACCCAGACGTCCACCGGCGTGCGGGCCGCCGTCGCGGCCAAGCTCGACCTGCCGCTGGCCAAGGTCGAGTGCATCGCGCCCGACGTCGGGCGGCGGTTTCGGGGTCAAGATCATGCACCCGTGGCCCGAAGAGGTTCTCGTGCCGTGGGCCGCGATGACCCTGGGTCAGCAGGTGAAGTGGACCGAGGACCGGCGCGAGCACTTCATCTCCTCGGCGCACGAGCGGGGCCAGCTGCAGCACGTCCGGGTCGGCTTCGACGACGACGGCCGGCTGCTCGGTCTCGACGTGAAGTTCTGGCACGACAACGGCGCCTACGTCCCCTACGGCATCATCGTCCCGATCATCACCTCGACCCAGCTGCTCGGCCCCTACAAGCCGGGGGCCTACCGCTGCGAGTTCTGGTCGCTCTACACGAACACCGTCCTCGTCACGCCCTACCGCGGCGCCGGACGACCGCAGGGGTGCTTCGCGATGGAGCGCACGATGGACGCCATCGCCGACTACCTGGGTCTGGACCGCGCCGAGGTCCGGTCGCGCAACTTCATCCTGCCCGAGGAGATGCCGTGGGACCACGGCCTGCTCTTCCAGGACGGGCGACCGCTGAGGTACGACTCCGGTGACTTCCCGGCCTCCCTCGCCAAGCTCAAGGCGCTGGTGGGCTGGGACGACTTCGCGGCCTACCGCGCCGAGGCCGAGGCGCAGGGCCGCAAGGTCGGCCTGGGCATCGGGTGCTACGTCGAGGGCACCGGGGTGGGGCCCTACGAGGGCGGCCACATCCAGATCGAGACCAGCGGGCGGGTCAACGTCTCGACCGGTCTCACCTCCCAGGGGCAGGGCCACGAGACCTCCTTCGCCCAGATCGTGGCGGAGGAGCTCGGCGTGCCGATCGAGGACGTGTTCGTCACCACGGGCGACACCCGCCGCATGCCGTATGCCGTGGGCACGTTCGCCTCCCGGGCGGCGGTGATGAGCGGCAACGCGATCGCGCTCGCTGCGCGCAACGTCAAGGCCAAGGCGCTGCGCATCGCCGCGGACGCCCTCGAGGTGGCGGCCGAGGACCTCGAGATCGTCGACGGGATGGTCCAGGTCAAGGGCGCTCCCGGCACCTCGATGGCGCTCGGCACGGTCTCGGTGCTCTCCAACCCACTGCGCTACGCCTTCGACGAGGCGGCCAAGGCGGCCACCCAGTTCGCCGGCAACACCGACCTGTCCAAGCCGCCCGTCGCCGACGACGACGAGCCTGGCCTCGAGGGCAAGGACTTCTACTCACCGACCCAGGCGACCTTCGCCAACGGCATGCATGCCGCCATCGTCGAGACGGACCCGGTGACCGCCGAGATCCGGATCCTGCGCTACTGCGTGATCCACGACTGCGGCACCATGATCAACCCGATGATCGTCGAGGGCCAGGTCCACGGCGGGGTGGCCCAAGGAGTGGGTGGCGCGCTCTACGAGCGGATGGTCTACGACGAGTCTGGGCAGCTGCTCAACGCGTCGTTCATGGACTTCCTCATGCCGTATGCCTCCGAGGTGCCGTTCATCGAGACCGACCACCTCGAGACGCCGTCGCCGTTGAACCCCTTGGGCATCAAGGGTGCTGGCGAAGCGGGGTGCATCCCGGTGACCGCCGTCATCGCCTCGGCCATCGAGGACGCCGAGGGTTTCCCCATCACGTCGATGCCGATTTCCCCCGTCGAGCTCTGGGAGCTCCGCAAGCGTCACGCGCGCGGCGAGCTGCCGTCGCTCAGCCATCACACGGCATACCGCACCACCGAGGAGAACCGATGAAGATCTCTGGCACCGCCACCCTGACGGCCGACCCCCAGAAGGTGTGGGACGCGTTCCACGACCCGGCCGTGCTGGGCCGTTGCCTGCCGGGCTGCGAGTCGCTCACCGAGCTGGGCCCGGACCGCTACGCGATGACGGTCACGGCCGGGGTTGCGGCGATCAAGGGCACCTACGACGGCACCGTGGCGCTCCTCAACCCCGAGCACCCGACCCAGTTCACCATGAAGGCGACCGGCGCCGGTGGCCCTGGCACCGTCGACGCCGACGTGGTCGTGCGGCTGAGCCCCTCGGCGGCCGGCGGCACCGACCTCACCTACGACGCCGACGCAGCCGTCGGCGGCATGATCGGTGGAGTCGGGCAGCGCATGCTGGCCGGCGTCACGAAGAAGATGGCCGGGCAGTTCTTCGAGGCCGTCGACGACGACATCGCCGGGGTCCGCAAGGAGAAGAAGCCCAAGCCGGCGCCCGTCGAGGTCTCCAGTGGCGCCAGGCCGATCGAGGGCGTCGGGACCTCGGTGGCGGCGTTCGGCGGGCGCGACTTCGGGTTCGGCGTCCTCGCGGGTGGGGCCATCGCCCTGGCCGGAGTTATCGTGGGTTGGGCGATCGGAGGACGTTGATGCGCGCTTTCACCGCTGCCGCCGTGCAGCTCGCTCCGGCAGCCGGGCCGTTGTCCCCGGAGACCGTTCGCAAGAACCTCGACAAGTGCGTCGACTTCACCCGGCGCTGCGTGGACAGCACGGGCGCCGAGCTGGTCGTGCTCCCGGAGTCGGCGACGACGGGCTTCACGCCCGACTGCTCCACCGAGGAGCTGTGGGACCTGGTCTCCGAGATCCCGGGCCCGGTGACCGAACCGGTCCAGGCCGTGGCCCGCGACCTCGGGGTGTACGTCGTCCTCGGCACCTACGAGCGAGGACCTGAGCGCGGCGTCGTCTACAACTCCTCGGTGCTCATCGACCGGTCCGGCGACGTGCTGGGCGTCTACCGCAAGACGCACCCGTTCTGCACCGAGCACGTCGACGGTGGCGGCTGGGTGACGCCGGGCGCCACGGTCACGGTCTGCGACACCGACCTGGGCCGGATCGGCATGATCATCTGCTTCGACGGCGACTACCCCGAGCTCTCGAGGATCCAGGCGGTCCAGGGCGCGGAGGTGATCTGTCGGCCCTCGGCGCTGCTGCGGTCGGCAGACCTGTGGGAGCTCACGTCGCGGGCTCGCGCCTACGACAACCACGTGTTCGTGATCGGGGCCAACGCCACGGGGGTCGACACGGCTGGGGTGCTCTACTTCGGCAACTCCCACATCGTCACGCCGAACGCGCACATCGTCGCCAAGGCGGCGTCGCACGAGGGCTGGGTGTCGGCCCGTCTCGATCCCGACACCGCGCTCTCATCGCTGACGCCGGGCTCCAACATCGGTCAGGGCTTCGACCACCTGCGCGACCGCAACCTCGACCTCATCCGCAACCACCGCGACGACCTCGAGCGCCCGGCGCAGACGTCCTTCCCCCACTGAGACGGAGGCCGCCTTGGCGTCCGAGCCGCCGCAGGAGTAGCGCGGAGCCGCTCCTGCGCCCAACCGTGGATGGCTAGTTCCAGGATCCGCCGTTGCCCCAGCCGGGACCGGGGCGCACCTTGGGCGGGTCGCCCGCGACCGGCGCGTCCTCCCATCCCCGGTCCTCTCGTCCCCGGATCCAGCGGACGACGCCGAGGATCACGACCCCCACGAAGGCCAGGGCTCCCAGCCCGAACACGCCGATCAGAATGACTTCGAACATCCTCGACACCCTCCCCGCGACGGGCGAGCTGCCCGGCAGCTCAAAGATACGTTCGCGCGATCCCGCGAGGGCCACAAACAGAAGTGCTTGTTCCGCAGCGGCGCCGCCTTGGCGGCTGTGTTCTCGTGGCTTTGGGGTGGTTTGCCGACAGTGCCGGGCGCACACTGTCAGGGACGCGCCGAAGGGACCGACGAGCCTGTCGATGCCGACCTCGAACACCCCGGGCGCAGCGGCGAATACCGCTACAACGTCGTGAAGGGACTCGCACAGGGCGGCTTCAGCGCTTGAGAGTCGAGCCACAGCGAGGAGCGGTGCGGACCGCGCGAACGGATGGGAAGGGGGCGTCATGCGATGAGCACGTGGGGATGGGTGATCGAGTACGGCATCGTGGCCGTGATCGTGGTGATGCTCGCCTTGGGGTTCTTGGCCCTGTGGGGACAGGACCAGCTATGGCGCTGGCAGGACCGCCGCGACGCCAAACGTGAGAGAGCGGCAGGGGAGGACCGCCGCCGCGTGGACAACGGCAGCTGAGGGGCCGCAACGATGTCCTGACAGGGATCGTCGGCGTTGGCAGGTTCCACAAGTGCGAACCGTGCCGACGTCCGCCCTCGGGTGTGTGTTAGCCCCGCGCCTTGCTGGGCGCCTGGTCAAAGCCAGGCGGTCGAGGAGGCCACGCCTGGGCGCCCAGCTCTCGTGAGACGGAGCGCGCGGTCTCGCGAACCAGGTCGCGTGCCTCGTGGCCGCAGGACGTCGCCATCGGAGGGGATCACGACGCCGACTGCCCCGACGGCCTCGCCGTACGAGTCGAAGATGGGGCTGGCCAGCGAGCTCTCGCCGAGCACGGCCTCGTCCTGCTCGACGGCGATGCCGGTCGATCGGATCACCTCCAGCTCCTCGCGAAGCTGGTCCGCGGAGGTGATGGTCTCGCCCGTCATGCTGCGCAGCTCTCCCGAGGTCAGCACTCGCTTCTCGTCCTCGGGGAGGAAAGCGAGCATGGCCTTGCCCAGGGCGCTGGCGTGGGCCGGGATGACGATGCCGACCTCGGGCATCTGGCGGCTGCCGTCGGGGCGTGGCTCGTGGTGGATGATCACGACGTCGTCGACGAGCAGGACGCCGGTGCGGACGGCCAGGCCGGTCCGGCGGGCCAGGTCCTCGGCCCAGGGGATGGCCTTCGACCGCAGTTCGAGGGTGTCGAGGTAGACGTTGCCGAGCCGCAGCACTGCAGGACCGAGCTGGTAGCGGCTGGAGCCGCGCTCCTGAACCACCATGCCGTGCTCGACCAGGCTGCGGACGATGCCGTGGGTGGTCGACGGGGCGAGCTCGAGTCGGGCGGCGAGCTCCGACAGGCTCATCCGCCGGGCGCCCTGCAGGGCGCTGAGCACCCGGATGGCGCGGTCGACCGACTGGATCACGGGCGTCCCTTCTGCTGTGACGCACTTCACGAAAACCCTTGCTCTCTAGTGAATCACAGGTGTAGCCTCCAAATCACATTCGACAATATCGAATGATCTTCGGGACTACTTGCAAAGGGGCAAGGGCAATGCTTGACGAGACGAACCTCCTCCAGCGGTTGGGCGCTGAGGTCATCGGAACGGCGTTCCTGGTGTTCATCGGGGTGGGGTCCGTCCCTGCCACCTTGATCGTCAACGGCAAGGCGCCGTTCACCATGGCCGACCTGGGGGTGATCTCCCTGGCGTTCGGCACCATCGTCATCGCCACCGTCTACGCCTCGGGCACGTCGGTGGCAACCACATCAACCCGGCGGTCACCCTCGGCCTTGCCGTGTCCGGCAAGTTCCCGTGGGCTCAGGTGCCGGCATACATCGGCGCTCAGGTCGTCGGTGCCATCATCGGGGCGGCCGCGATCCTCGGCGTCCTCGGTCAGAAGGCCAGCGACGTCGGTCTGGGCGTCGCGTCCTACGGCGACATCAGCTGGGTGCAGGCGTTCACCGCCGAGTTCGTGGGCACCTTCATCCTCGTGTTCACGATCTTCGGCGTCATCCACCGCAAGGCCGCCGCCGGGCTTCGCCGGCGTCGCGATCGGCCTGGTCGTCTTCGCGGCGATCATCCCGGTCGCTCCGGCGACGGGCGCCTCGATCAACCCGGCTCGTACCGTGGGTCCCATGCTCGTCCAGCAGATCGCGGGCGGTGCGGTGAAGTGGGACCAGCTCCCGGTCTACCTGGTCGCCGAGCTCCTCGCCGGCGTCGTCGCCGCCCTCCTCTACGGCGTGCTCACTCGCACTCCGGCCGATCGGCGCCGTGGCCGCTCCCGGCGTGGACCTCGGTGATCCCGACGCTCGAGCCTGCCAGCCGCGCGCCAGACCAGCAGCGTCTGACGCGTCCCTCACCAGCCGATCCGAAAGGGACTCTCATGAAGAAGCTCATCAACGACCCGAACGACGTCGTCGTCGAGGCCCTGCGTGGCATCGAGGCGGCCCATCCCGAGCTGCGGGTCGACCACGAGCAACAAGGTCATCTACCGCGGCGATGCGCCGAAGACAGGGCAAGGTCGGGATCATCTCCGGCGGCGGCTCAGGGCACGAGCCGCTGCACGGCGGGTTCGTCGGGCTGGGCATGCTCGACGCCGCGTGTGCCGGTGACGTGTTCACCTCGCCCGTGCCGGGGCAGATCCTCGCGGCCACCAAGCTCGTCGACGGCGGCGCAGGCATCCTGCACGTCGTGAAGAACTACACCGGCGACGTCATGAACTTCGAGATGGCGGCCGAGATGGCGGCCGGCGGAGACCGGGGCGCGCGTCGTCTCGGTGGTCACCGACGACGACGTGGCGGTCCAGGACAGCACCTGGACGGCCGGGCGCCGTGGCGTCGGCGTCACCGTGCTGCTGGAGAAGATCGCCGGGCGCGGCGGCCGAGCAGGGTCGCGACCTCGACGAGGTCGCGAGGATCGCGCGCACCGTCAACGCGAACGGTCGCAGCATGGGCCTGGCGCTCACCTCGTGCACGGTGCCGGCGGTCGGCCAGCCGACGTTCGACCTCGGTGAGGACGAGATGGAGCTCGGTGTCGGGATCCACGGCGAGCCCGGCCGCGAGCGGCTCCCGCTCGCGCCCGCGCGCGAGATCGCCTCCCTGCTCGTCGAGCCCGTCCTGGCGGACCTGCCGTTCGCGAAGGGCGACCCGGTGATCGCGTTCGTCAACGGGCTCGGTGGCACCCCGCTCATCGAGCTGTACGTGATGTTCAACGAGGTCCAGAAGATCCTCGAGCGGGCACGGCGTGCCGATCGCGCGGTCGCTCGTCGGCTCCTACATCACCTCGCTCGACATGGCCGGTGTGTCGGTCACCCTGCTCCGGGTCGATGACGAGCTGCTCTCGCTCTGGGACGCTCCTGTCAACACTCCGGCGTTGAGATGGGGCATCTGACGATGAGCCGAGAGCGTGACCACGGCGGTCCTCGAGCGAGTGGGTGCGCAGGTTCGCCGACGCTGATCGCGCGAGAACCGCGAGCACCTGACCGAGCTCGACGCGGCGATCGGCGATGCCGACCACGGGTCGAACATGGACCGGGGCATGAAGGCCGCCGTGGCCGCGCTCGACGAAAGCCCGCCGCCGACGCGCGGGCGCGCTCCTGACCAAGGTGGGAATGACCCTGGTCTCGACCGTCGGCGGAGCCAGCGGGCCGCTGTTCGGGACGATCTTCCTGCGGATGGGCAGCTCGCTCGGCGCCGCCGCCGAGACCGTCTCGGCGCGACGACGTCGCGGCCGCGCTGCGAGCCGGCCTCGGGGGCGTCGTCGATCGCGGCAAGGCCGCGCCCGGCGACAAGACGATGTACGACGCGCTGGCGCCTGCCGTCGACGCGCTGGAGGCGGCGCTCGCGGACGATGCATCCCTGGCCGACCGGCGCTCAAGGCGGCCCGGGATGCCGCCGCGGCGGGTCGCGACGCGACGACCCCGATGCTGGCGCGCAAGGGCCGGGCCAGCTACCTCGGCGAGCGCAGCGTGGGCCACCAGGATCCCGGGCGCGGCGAGCGTCGCGCTGCTGCTCGAGGCTGCGACGCAGATGCAGCCGTCCTGAGCCGGCCGGCCGACCGAACGACTCACGACGTTTCGAACGACCAGCAGCGGAGGGCACGTAACGATGACCGAGAGGCAAATCCGCGTGACCCGCCCGCAACAGGCACCGAGTGCCACGGTCGGTCTGGTCGTGGTCTCCCACAGCCGCGCGCTCGCCCGGGCGGCCGTGGCGCTGGCCGGGGAGATGCTGCACGGTCGCGCCGTGAAGATCGAGGTCGCGGCCGGGCTTGACGACACGACCTTCGGCACCGACGCGGTCAGCATCATGGAGGCGATCGAGCGGGCGGACGGCCCGGGCGGCGTCGTGGTCCTCATGGATCTCGGCAGCGCGGTGCTCAGCGCCGAGCTGGCCCTCGACCTGCTTCAGGACCCGTCCGTCCGCGACCGGGTGACCCTGTCGCCGGCGCCCCTCGTCGAGGGCCTGGTCGTCGCCGCCGTCGCCGCGGCGGGCGGCGCCAGCCGGGCGGAGGTCGCGGCCGAGGCGCGGGATGCGCTGCTGGGCAAGGCGGCGCACCTGTCGGCCCCGGACCGCCCGGGACGCGGCCGGAGCCCGGCGACGTCGGCTGAGGACGAGGTCGTCGGCGTCTTTCCGGTCGAGAACCCCCACGGCCTGCACGCCCGGCCGGCCGCCCGACTCGTCAGCGAGGTCCGCGCGCTCGACGCGTCCGTCCAGCTGCGCAACCTCACCACCGGTGCGGGGCCCGTCCCCGCCGGCAGCCTGAGCCGGGTCGCGACGCTGCGGCGCTGCAGGGGCACGAGGTCGAGGTCCGCGCGTCGGGGCCGCAGGCGCAGGAGGCCGTCGAGCACCTCCTGACGCTGGCCAAGCGCCGGTTCGACGAGCACCGTCGACGCAGGTCGTCGGCGGTGCCGCCGCGCTGCCGGTCCGCCGGCCGCCAGCGGACCGCTCGCCGGCGTCCCCGGGCATCGCCATCGGCCCGGTCCGTCGGCTCACCGCCGTGCCGGTCGACCTCGACCAGGCACCCGGCGGGGGAGCCGGCCGCGGAGTGGCGGCGGATCGTGGAGGCGGTGGCGGCCGTGCGCCGAGAGATCGAGCACGTCCGGGTCCTCACCGTGCGCGAGGTCGGCGCCGACGCAGGCCAGCATCTTCGACGCGCACCTGTCGCTCCTCACCGACGCCGAGCTGCTCGCCGACGTCAAGTCCCGCATCGGCGCCGGCGCGGGCGCCGTTGCCGCCTGGGCGGGCTGCCTTGCCGACGTCGAGCGCCAGTGGGCCGACCTGCCGGACCCCTACCTGCGGGAGCGAGCCGCAGACGTCCGCGCGGTCGGCGAGCAGGTGCTGCAGTGCGCTGACCGGCCAGACCGCACGGCAGATGACGGGCCCAGGGTGTCCTCGTCGCCGAGCGACCTCACGCCCGCCGAGACCGCAGGCCTGGACCTCGACCTCGGTGACCGGAGTGGTCCTCGCCCAGGGCAGCCCGACCTCGCACGCCGCCATCCTGGCGCGGGCCCGCGACATCCCGGTCGTCGTCGCGGCCGGCCCCGAGGTCCTGAGCATCCCCGAGGGCACGACCGATCGTCCTCGACGGCGGCACGGGCGAGCTGCACGTCGATCCGGCGCCGGAGCTGGTCGAGGAGTACCGAGCGTCGGGCCGCCGAGGCCGCCGCAGCAACGCGCCCGGCAGCTGGCCCTCGCCGACCAACCCGCGGTGTCCCGTGACGGGACGCGCATTCGTCGTGGCCGCCAACCTCGGATCCGTCGCCGACGCGCGGGCCGCGCTCGCGGCCGGGGCCGACGGCGCCGGTCTGGTGCGCACCGAGTTCCTCTTCCTCGACCGGACCGCCGCTCCCGACATCGAGGAGCAGCAGGCAGCAGTACGACGCGATCGCCGAGGCGATGGACGGTCGGCGAATCACCTTGCGAACACTCGACGTCGGCGGCGACAAGCCACTGCCCTACCTGCCGATGCCGCCGGAGGCCAACCCGTTCCTCGGCCGGCGCGGCATACGGCTCAGCCTCGACGCACCGGGACCTGCTGCGCGATCAGATGGCGGCGATCTGCCACACGGCGCGGCAGCACCCCGACGAGCATCATGATCCCGATGGTGTCGACGCCCGAGCGAGATGATCGAGGCGCGACAGGTGCTGACCGAGGCTGCCGGACCGTCGGGCTCCCCCCGGGCCTGCGGCTCGGCACGATGATCGAGGTCCCCTCGGCCGCCCTCAAGATCGAGGCCTTCCTGCCGCACGTCGACTTCGTCAGCATCGGCACCAACGACCTGACGCAGTACGCCCTGGCGGCCGAGCGCGGAAACGGCGCGGTCGCGGCGCTCTCCGACGCCCTCGACCCCGGCGTGCTCCGGCTGATCGACCATGTGTGTCGAGCGGCGCGACGGCCGGATCGACGTCGCCGTCTGCGGCGAGGCCGCCTCGGACGAGCTGGCCATCCCGGTCCTGGTCGGGCTCGGCGTCCGGGAGCTGAGCGTCGCACCCCCCGCCGTGCCCCGGGTCAAGGCGGCCATCCGAGAGCTCGACGTCGACCAGTGCGCGGCGCTGGCGCAACAGGCGCTCACCCTGGCCAGCGCCAACGACGTCCGCAAGCTCGTCCTCGCCGCGCTGGCGGATGCCGCGGAGTGACCGGCCGGGGTGTCGGCGGGCGGCGGGTCTCGGCGTAGGTGAGCTCCAGCTCGAGGGCCGCGACGGCATCGGCGAGGTGGCGCGGTTTGGTCGCTCCGACGATGTGGTTTCGTCGAGGCCATCACGCACCTGGCGTTCTACGCCGGCTGGCCCAGAGCCATGTCCGCCATGGCCACCACCAAGGCCCCGAGGCCGCCTTCACCGGCGACGTCTATGTCACTCCCATCGCTGGGAAGCGGGAAGGCTCAGACCTCATCGCCGCTCTGGTCCGGTTCACCCCCGGCGCTCGAACCAACTGGCACTCTCACGCCAATGGTCAGACCCTGCACGTCACCGAGGGCGTCGGGCTGGTCGGGAGGCGAGACGGGACCGCCATCACGATGCGCGCCGGTGACACCGTCTGGACCCCTCCGGGAGAAGAGCACTGGCACGGCGGGACGGCCGACACGATGATGTGCCACATCGCCATGCTCGAAGGCACCGATGCCGGTGATGGCACGACCTGGCCCGAGCCGGTCACGCAGGACCAGTACTCGGCAGCCCAAAGGGACTGAAACGACTGGCATTCCGTACTTCAGGGTGTCCGAATTTCCCTTAAAACTCGGATCCAGCGACGAACATATGAATCCACGTCGTCAGGAAGTGGTCAAGGTTGCACAGGAACGAAATGCTCGCGTGTGCGTTGCTTGTAGGTTGAGCCGAACTGATGCCAAGTGGCTTGGTTGGCAGGGGACACGGGATTCTCAGGCGCTGGGGGAGCGCAGCTCGTCCACTCCTGTCTCGTTTGATGCGGCTATGACGCCGCGCAGAGCACAGGGGGAAAGATGAGTAAGCACACTCTGATAGGTGTCGCCGTCCTCGGTGGTGCGCTCGTTGCCTCGGGGGCGGTTCCGGCCCTCGCAGCGCAGAACTACCCCGCGTCGGCCACCTTCAGGTCGTGTCCGAGCGGACAAGCCGTGTCCATCCAGTCGAGATCGTCGGGCAACACCAACCAGTACCACAACACCACCGTCCGCTCCTTCCAAAACGGGACATCCCTGATCTACCGGTACAGCGGGATCGGACTCACCCAGGAGAACTGGCAGGTCTACAGCTCCGACATCATCGACACGGCCCACACTTTCTCGTACTGCACTGGATAGGGCGCGTAGGACGTTCGGCCGCTGCGCCGGGCGCCCAGCGACCCGTGGCATGGAAGACCAGCACCGTCGTTGTCGTGACGGTGTGGATCGTGGAGGAGGGGACTCAGTCATGACGATGAGCAGGCAGCTGGCTCTGCTGTGCGCGGCGTCGACTCTGCTCGCAGGATGCTCCGCGACGACTGGTGGGCCGACACCAAGCAGATCGGCGCCGGCGCCCTCTACGTCCCCGGTCGCTCGCGGCATACCGGGCACGATTCCCAAGTCCTGGGGGCAGTTCATGGTGCAGTGCATGTCGGACAAGGGCTGGAGGGTCACCAGAGCGGCGGACGACCAGATCGACGCTGAGTCCGTGCCGGAGTCGCAGCGCGGCCGATACCAGCAGGACTTCGATGCCTGTGGCGCGATCCATGCGGCCGCCTTCCCACCGCCCAAGCTCACGGAGGCGTCGGTGAAAGACCTGTACGTCCAGGAGCTGGCGACGGCGAAATGCCTACAGGGGCTGGGGATTGCGGTCGACCCGCCCATGTCCGAGCAGTCCTACGTTGACGCGTACTTGTCGGGAAAGGCGCCCGCGTGGTCGTCCTACGCGAACGTGGGAAGCCAGACCCGACTCACGACCGATGAGGTTCAGAAGAAGTGCCCACAGCCGCGGGCCCGATGACCCCCTCGGCGAGGGTGGGAGCAGCGGTGGCCTTCGCCCTTGTTGTCGGAGCGGCCGGTGGCTGGGCGACCACGGAACTGCTGGCCGCTCCACCGCCCCTCGCTGCGGGGCCTCGCTATCTGGTAGCCACCGCCGCTCAAGGCTCGGTCCAGCGGCAGATCGGCCTCGATGCCAAGGCTGTCTGGTCCGGAGGGAGCTCCGTTCTGGGTGCTCGTTCAGGCACCGTGACCGGGGTCCGGATCAGTGGCGCGACGACTGTCGCGTCCGGCGAGGTCGTCTACGAGGTGGACCTCAGTCCGGTCACCGTCGCGCAGGGGTCGGTCCCTGCGTTTCGCGACCTGAGGGTGGGCGACTCGGGCGCCGATGTCGGACAGCTCCAGGCTCTCCTGACGTCGGTAGGGGTGCGCCGGGACGTCCCCGATGGGACGTTCGGCCCAGCAACGGCTGCCCAGGTGAAGGCGTGGCAGCAGCGGACTGGCCAGACCCCGACCGGAACGGTCGCTCATGGCGCGATCCTGTTCGTCCCGCGGCTGCCCGCGACGCTTGCTGTGGCCGATGGGCTGCAGACGGGTTCGCCGGCTCCAGTCGGCGTGCCGGTTCTGCGCGTCTTGCCTCCTGCGCCCACCTTCACCATCGCGTTGCCCGCAAACCAGGCCAGTCTGACCAAGAGCGGCATGGGTGTGACGCTCACCTACGGTGATGCCCGCTGGTCTGGGCGGATCGCCGACCTGGGAGCCGCTGGCCCCGACGGCACCGTCACGGCCACCATCGGCCCCGCCACCGGTCACCTCTCCGTGTGCGGCTCGACCTGCGGCAAGCTGCCGCCCGGCGGTGGCACGGTCTCGGCAGACATCGACGTCGTGCCGTTGACTCGGGGAGTGGCCGTCCCCAGCCAGGCGTTGGCGCTCGGCAGCGACGGGCGTGCGGCTGTGGTGTCCGCGGACGGGCGGTCGATCAGTGTGACGGTCCGAGCCGTCTCTGGGGGCGTGGCCGTTGTGGACGGTCTCGAGGTGGGCCGACAGATCAGGATCCCGACCGGTGGCTGAAGACGAGTCGGGTGCCCACGTGGTGGCGTCGGTTCCACGGCTGGAGGCGCGCGAGGTCAGCTTCACCTACCGGGCTGGAGCGAGTGCCTTCTCGGTGGCGGGCTGGAGCGCTCAGTTCCATGCGGGGTCCATCAGCGCCGTCACGGGTCCTTCGGGCTGTGGAAAGTCGACACGCTTGTACCTGTTGGGTCTGATGCTGGGACTCGGCGGGGGAGCGGTCTGTCTCGACGGCCGGTCGGTTCACGACCTGCCCGACGCGGCGCGTTCAGCTCTTCGTGCGCGTCGCTTCGGCTTCGTCTTCCAGGACGCGGCTCTGGACCCGACCCGGACCGTGCTGGACAACATCGTGGAAGCCGCCCTGTACCGGGGGCAGCGGCGCGCCGAGGTGACGACCCGGGCCGCCGATCTGATGGAACGGTTCAGCATCGCCATCCCAGCCAACCGGCGACCCGGGCAGATCAGTGGCGGCCAAGCGCAACGCATCGCCCTCTGCCGGGCTCTGCTGTCACGCCCGGACATCGTCCTGGCGGACGAACCCACCGGGAACCTCGACCCTGCCAGTGCCGAAGCCGTCCTGCTGGCCCTCCGCGAGCACGCCGACGGCGGGGGATGTGTCGTCGTGGTGACTCATGATCCGCAGGTCGCGCGGTGGGCCGACCAGCGCCTCGGACTGGAGCGTCCTGCATGACCGCTCTGCACCATGCCCTCGACTTCTTTCGCGAGGTCGTCGTCGCGGCGTTGGCTCAACGTGTCTTCGCGATCGTGACCGTGCTTGTGGTGGCGGGAAGTACCTCGACTGTCCTGGCAACGGCGGGCCGGTCCGCTGCCGCACAGGAGGCCGTCCTCAGCCAGGTCGACGCCCAGGGAACGCGGACCATCGTCGTCCAGGCCAAGGGCAGCCAGCCGGGGATGACCACGTCCATGGTGGACTGCCTGACCCACCTGAACGCGGTCGAAGCGGTCATCGGTCTTGGCGCCGTCACCGATGCCACGGCCGCGGCCCTCCCGCAGGGCCAGCGGATCGGGGTGCGCTTGGGATACGGGCGGATCAACGGAGCTGATCTCTTCCAGCCGGTGGAGACGCCGGGTGTGCGCACCGCGTGGGCCTCCGCGGCGAGCGCTCGGGTAGCCGGAATCCCGCCCGGCGCCGGCGCCATCCGCTTGATCGACGGGGAAGACCTCTTGGTGACGCGAAACCTCCAGGTGCCGGCGTACCTCGAGGACCTGGAACCGCTGACGCTGATCCCCGCCGACCGCTCCACCCAGCATGGTCCGGAACCCGTCGCCACCATCGTCGTGCTGGTGCGCACGCCTCAAGACGTCGTGCGGTCGCCGGTGCGGTGCGAGCCATGTTGGCTGACGTGCCGCCAGACGGGGCAACAGTGCAGAGTTCGGCGGCGATGGCGCACCTTCGCGCAGCGATCGGCGGTGAGCTCAGCCGACAGAGCCGCGGCGTCGTCCTAGGACTGCTTGCGGCCGTCACGGCGGCCACGTTCTCAACGTCTGGGGCATGGTTCTGTTGCGGCGCAAGGACTTCGGACGTCGTCGGGCGTTCGGGGCCACGCGTCTGACCATCGTCCTGCTGATCGTTCATGCAGGTCCTGATCGTCGCTGTCGTCGGCGCCGTTGCCGGGGCGGTCGCCGGCATGGGCTGGCTCGCGTTCAACGGTGACTGCGCTACCGACGTCTGAGCTACGCCGGGGCCCTCTGTGTCGCCTTGGTCTCGGCTGCCGCTGCGGCCGCTGCCGTGCCCGCGGCATACGCCGCCCGTCGAGACCCGATCGCGGAGCTCCGGGTGCCCTGATCAGGCGGGTTTGGCGTACGCCGCGATCCCGGTGTCGAGCAGCACGCAGGGCTCTTCGCCCACCGTCCAGGCGTCGTGGCCGGGAGAGAGGTCGATGACGTCGCCCGGGCCGACCGACAGCTCCTGGCCGTCGTCGAACCGGACCGTCATCTGCCCCGACAGGCAGATGCCGGTGTGGTGGGTCTGGCAGGAGTCGCCGCCGACGATCGGCTTGACGTCCTCGGACCACCGCCAGCCTGGTCGAAGACGCCCCGGCCGAGTGTGAAGTCACCGAGCGTGACCACGTCCATGTGGCCGTGCCCCTGAAGTCGCGCCGTTCGTGAGGGGAGTCGATGCTCTGCTTCTCGGTCATGGGTTCTCCCGGTGTGGTGACGTGCGCTAGTTGATCCCGGCTCGGAAGGCGATGCCCTCGCCGCCGATGGCGGCCGACTCCTCGATGGGGTGGATCGGCCTGGCCGTGAACCGCAGCCAGGGCGTGAACGGTGCCACGGTCCTGGCGAGGGTCGCGGCGCTGTCGACCTCGATGATGGCGACGCCGCCGTCCGCGTCGGCGAAGCCGTAGAAACCCTTGAAGTCGGCGCCCTGCGGCGGTTTCCATCCCTGGAACACCGCCAGCGAGCGGGCCGTCCCTTCCTCGGAGTTGTCGACGAACTCCCAGATGACATGCATCAACATGACCCGGAACCTTCCTCTGAGACGCCTTCCGTCCAGCGTGCCGTGTGGCTAGGCGCCTCACCACCGGCAAAAGAGTGAGGGCCAGCGGACGGTCAGGCGAGGGCCGTTGGGGATGCGCGAGACGGCCTGGCGTTCGTAGGCTCGACCCCGTGACGAACTCCGGGAACCCGTTCTCCCTCGAAGGGCGCGTCGCCGTCGTCACCGGCGGCACCCGCGGCCTGGGCGAGGGCTTCGCGCGAGCGCTGGGCGATGCCGGTGCCTCGGTGATGCTGTTGGGCCGCGACCGCGACCGCGGCGACCAGGTCGCCGAGTCGCTCACGGACCAGGGCGTCGACGCGGCATACCTCGCCGTGGACGTCACCGAACCCGAGCAGGTCTCCCGAGCCCTCGAGGAGACGCTCAGCCGGTTCGGCCGGTGCGACGTCCTCGTCAACAACGCCGGCGCCTGCGTCCACGCGCCGGCTCTCGAGGTCACAGCCGAGGACTGGCGCAGGGTCATGGCCGTGAACCTCGACGCGGTGTGGACCTGCAGCCAGACCTTCGGGCGGCACTTCGTCGAACAACGGCGTGGAGCGATCGTCAACATCGGCTCGATGTCGGGGCTCATCGTCAACCGGCCGCAGTGGCAGCCGGCCTACAACGCCTCCAAGGCCGCCGTGCACCACCTCACCCGCAGCCTGGCCGCGGAGTGGGGCGAGTTCGGCGTCCGGGTCAACGCCTTGGCTCCGGGCTACATCAAGACCGACATGTCACCGGTCGACGAGCCACGCTTCCGGCGGCAGTGGATCGAGGACGCGCCGCTGCGGCGCTACGGCACGGTCGAGGAGCTGGCGCCCGCCGTGGTGTTCCTCGCCAGCGACGCCTCGTCGTTCGTCACCGGTTCGGTGCTCGTCGCCGACGGCGGCTACACGGCCTTCTGACATGACAGAGAACGCGCGGGCCCGTCGTCCTCAAGGCCATGGTGACGCCGGGCGTCAGGAGCTGCTGATGACGCGCCACGAGGTGACTGACGCCGACACCGCCATCGCCCTCGGCAGTGGTGATGTGCCCGTGTTGGCCACTCCACGACTGGTCGCCTGGCTGGAGGCAGCCACGGTCGAGGCGGCGAGCTCCTCGACCGTTCCCGGGCAGACGACGGTCGGCACCGGCGTGCGGGTCGCGCACCGCCGGGCCACCTTCGTCGGGCGGCACGGTGACGGTGGAGGCCACGCTCGCCGGGCCTCCCGACGGCGGCAGGCTCAGGTTCCTCGTGCGAGCCGTCGATGCCACCGGCGAGGTGGTCGCCGACGGCGAGATCGACCGGGTCCTCGTCGACCGTGAGCGATTCCTGCGGAAACGCTAGGCGCAGGCGCCCCGAGGCGCCCCAGGCGCCCTAGGCGCCCCGAGGCCGCCCCAGGGCTGGTCAGCTCTGGGTCTGCTCGGTCAGCCGGCGGTCCGCGATGCGGCGCAGGATGGGCACTGCCGCGGCCAGCGTGGCCCGCTCGTCGTCCGACAGCTCGCCGAGGTCGGCGCACAGCTCGCTCGTGCTCTCGCTGCGCAGTGCCTCGATCGTGCGATGGCCCTCGGGAGAGAGCTGCAGCAGCGAGGCTCGGGCATCGCTCGGGTCGCGCAGCTTCACCACCCACCCGGCCTCGACCATGATCTCGACCAGCCGCGTCATGCTCGCCGGCGAGACGCCCATCTTCGCCGCCAGGTCTCCGTGACGGCAGCCCTCGGGACTGTGGGCGAGCGCCGAGAGTGCGGCAAGCCGGGTGGGGGTGATGCCGGACTTCGTCGCCGGGACCCGCAGGTGGTAGGCGAGCCGGTTGACCTCGGTGCGCAGCGACCCGGCCAGCTGCTCGACCCCCGCCTCGGGCCCGGCAGGGCGCGCCGGTCGGACCGGCGTCATCGGACCGCCGCCTCCAGCGCGTCGGCCTCCGCCTGCTGCTCGATCGCGTCGTCCGTGTGGACGTACTTGGCGCCCCGCATCCACGAGGCCGCGGCCGCGACGAGGCAGGCCACGATCGCGAAGCCGAAGGCGACGACGAGCCCGTCGTGGAACGGCGCGGAGATCAGCGAGGGGAAGAAGCTGCGCCCCGTGAGGTATGCCGCGTCCTGGCCGGGCAGCGCGTGGATGACGCTGGGACCGAGCAGGGACTGGATCGGGTTGTAGCCGAGCAACGAGGCGAACAGGACTGCCACAGGGGGAAGTCCGGCCACCTGCGCCGCTTGTGCCTGGGCGACGTGGTGGGCAGTCAGCCCGCTCACCATGGCGCTCGGAAGCGAGCCGGCCAGGCCGGTGACCATGAGGGAGAAGAAGATGCCGATGGACAGAACCATGGCGGAGTTCTGGAACGTCGTGCTCATGCCGGCCCCCACGCCGCGACGGTTGCCCGGCAGCGCGTTCATGATGCCGGCGCGGTTGGGCGACGCGAACAGTCCCATCCCGAGGCCGTTGAGGACCAGCGCCGCGGCGAACTCCCAGTAGGTGAAGTCCACGGGGAGCAGCAGCAGCCACACGAAGCTGAGGGCGGCGATCAGCATGCCGCCGGTGGCGAACGGCCGGGCGCCGAAGCGGTCCGAGAGATAGCCGGACACCGGTCCCGCCACGAGGAAGCCGACGGTCATGGGCAGCATGAAAATGCCGGCCCACAGGGGAGTGGACTCGAACGAGTAGCCGTGCCGGGGCAGCCAGATGCCCTGCAGCCAGATGATGAGGACGAACATCAGGCCGCCGCGGCCGAGCCCGGACAGCAGGCTGGCCAGGTTGCCGGCGCTGAACGCACGGATCCGGAACAGCTCCAGGTGGAACATCGGGTGGGGGACCCGCCGCTCGATGAGGCAGAAGGCGGTGAGCACCAGGGCGCCACCCACCAGGGCCGCGACCACCCAGGGGTTGGTCCACCCCATGAGGTGCCCGGCATACGGCTGGATGCCGTAGGTGATGCCGACGAGGATGGAGACCAGGCCGACCCCGAAGGTGAGGTTGCCCCACCAGTCGATCGAGCCGTGGTGGCGGACGCCCGTGTCGTGCAGCCTCAGGTAGGCCCACACGGTCCCGAACAGGCTGACCGGCACCGACACGAGGAAGACGAGCCGCCACTCGATGGGAGCGAGGAGGCCGCCGATGACCAGCCCGAGGAAGGAGCCGGCGATCCCGGCGACCATGTTGAGGCCGAGGGCCAGGCCGCGCTGGTCGGCGGGGAAGGCGTCGGTGATGATCGCGCTGGAGTTGGCCATCAGCAGCGCGCCACCCACTCCCTGCAGGACCCGCATGACGATGAGCCACACCACCCCTGGAGTGCCCGTCATCCACGTGGCGGCCAGCAGCACCGAGAAGAGCGTGAAGATGGCGAACCCCGCGTTGTACATCCGCACTCGCCCGTACATGTCTCCGAGGCGGCCGAAGCTCACCACCAGCACCGCGGTGACGACGAGGTAGCCCATCATCAGCCACAGCAGGTAGCTGGAGTTGCCGGGGGCGAGGGGGTTGATGCCCAGGCCGCGGAAGATGTCGGGCAGGGCGATGAGCAGGATCGAGGAGTTGATCGTCGCTATGAGGATGCCCAGCGTCGTGTTCGACAGGGCGATCCACTTGTACCGGGGTGAGGTGATGTCAGTCATTTGCTTCAAGCGTACTAACTAAACCGCCCGGCCTGAAACTCGAGCGGGGCCCGGCGCGGTGGCCAGCCAGGGTTACGCGGGCAACAGGTGGGTGGTGACGACGATGTTGGCCGTCGTGTGCGCCTCGTGGCCGGTCGCGCGGTAGCAGCCGATGAGCAGCAGCCTGCCGGGGGTGGCCTGGGTGACCCGCGCCGTCGTGACCAGGTCGGGCTTGCTCACGGTGAACGAGCCGTCGACCACATAGACCAGCCGCCCACCGGTCGTCGTGACGACCACCCGGTCGCCGACCCGGAGCTCCTTGATCCGGTTGAAGACCGCGGGCTCCTTCCAGGTGTGGCCGTAGAGGTAGACGGTGTTGCGGGCGGCTGGGCCGGGGTTCCCGCCCCCGGTCCACCAGGAGACGGAGAACAGCGTGGGTGGCTTGACGGCACCGCCGTCTGCGGCGACCTCGGCAGGCGTGTATGCCGTGATGGCCGCCTTGAGGGCGATGGCGGGCACCTCGAGCAGGAGAGGCGTGGTGGGCCGGGAGGACGCGGTGGCGTGCGAGCTCGGTGAGCTGCTTGCCACCACGGCCTGGGCCGGCCCACCTGCCGCGGACCCGCTGGTGGCCGGGTCCGTCGCGGCCGTTCCGCCGAGCGGTCGCGATGAGACTGACACCCCTGAGGAGGCGGGGCTGGCGAACGCCGGGCCGGCCCAGCCACTCTGCAGGCTGAGGACCAGGAGGACGGCCGCCGTGAGGATCAGGACGATGCCGACGACCGCCTGCTGGGTCGCCCAGCGGCTCCTACTGTGCATGGGTCCGGCGGGTGGACAGCACACCGCCCGCCATCATCAGCAGGAGGCCGGAGGCCAGCATCCCGTCTCGGGGCGACGGCACCGGCTCACGGGCGAGGTCCGCGCCGTCCGTGGCGGCCAGCGGCACCGCGTTCGCGGCCGGGTCGGACGCGCTCCGGTGGCTGGTCGCGGCCGGGGGCTTGGGGGTTGCGGTCGAGTGGACCACAGGCTTCGCAGTGACGGTGGGCGACGTGGTGGGCGAGCTGGTCGTGCTGACCGTGGGCTGGGTGGTCGCGCTGGTCGTGCTGACCGTGGGCTGGGTGGTCGTGCTCGACGTGCTGCTCGAGGTCGTGCTCGACGCGCTGGCGGTGACCGTGGGCTGGGTGGTCGTGCTCGACGTGGTGCTCGAGGAGGTGCTCGACGTGCTGCTCGACGTGTGCCGAGGAGGTGCTCGAGGTCGCTGCTCGAGGAGGTGCTCGACGTACTGCTCGACGTCGTGCTGGAGGTGGTGCCCGAGGTCGTGCTCGAGGTGGTGCTCGAGCCGCTCGGGGTGACCGTGGGCCCGGTCGTGGTGGATGTCGTGGACGGTCGTGGTGGGCGGCGGCGTGTAGCCGGGGCACAGGGTGATGCTGGGTGGCGTGCTGAGGCGGCCGCTGTTGGCGACGAGGACGTAGATGTGGCCGTTGTGCGGGTCGTCCATGAAGTGGTGTGCCTGGGCCCCGGCGATGTCGAGCAGCGCCGGGTTCACCCCGGAGGCCAGCCGCAGCGATTTGCCCACATAGCGGCATACGTAGGACTGGTGCGTCCCGGTGCCACCGGAGGAGGTGGCCTGAGCGGGCGTCAGGCCGAGAACCGTCAGGGCCAGTCCCGCTCCGGCGACGATCGCCCGGCACCCATCCGACTCCGAATGCGCAGCACTGTCTTGTCCGCTGTCTGGCCCTGCATCGCGTCCCTCTCGACTTCGTCCGTGGATCGACCTGTAGCGAGAGCGGCTGCCGTGCTGCACTGGATCCGATGTATGCAACGTAAAGGGCAGGTCAGTAAAGGGCAGCGTTTGGTAAAGAACGGGCAAAACGTGTGCCCGCTTTGTCCCCTCATGAGCGAAAAGAACGCACGCACACGTGAGGGGTCCCTCGTCCGTTTGGTGGAGTCTCTTGACGCTGCCGATGTCGTCCGTCGGCTGTCGGTGACCACTGCCCGCGGGCGCCGGGAGACCGGGGCTCTGGGAGGATCGGTCCCCATGGAGCCCGCCGCGACCGTCACCGGCTGGACGAGGGCGTTACCGGCGAGGGGGACCGCACGGCTGCGGACGGCGCTTCGGGACGGTCGAGACCGCCTGATCGCCTCCGATCCCGGCCTGGGACGGCTTCGCCAGGGGCTCCGGGCGGTGCTGGCGGTCGGCACGACGGTGCTGGTCGAGCAGCTCTACGCGCAGGCGCTCGGGGCTCCGCCGATCCTCGCCCTCCTGATGGGGGCGATCGTGGCGATGCTGGCCTCGACCTCCGTCAGCGAGCCGTCCCGGCGGGCGACGCTGCTCACCATGGGCGGTGTTCCCGTCGTCGCCTCGGTGGGCGCAGGGCTGGGCGTGGTCACCTCGGCGCATCACCTCCTCGGCCTGACCACCTTCGTGGTGGTGTCCTTCGTGGCCGTCTGGGTGCGCCGGTTCGGGCCACGCTGGTTCACCTACGGCTTCCTGGCCTGGCAGGGCTTCTTCTTCGCGTTGTTCCTGCACCCGCCGCTGAAGGCCCTGCCGTACCTGGTGGGGTCGATCCTGGTGGCGTCACTGTGGGTCGGCGTGCTGCTGCTGACGTTCTTCTGGGGTGACCCGCAGGTGCGGCTGCGGCGCACGGTCCAGGCCCTGCGGGCCCGGGCGCGGGCCGGCATCTCCGTGATGATCGAGGTGCTCGACGACCCGGAGGCGGTCAAACCCAGGCAACGGCTGCGCGGTCAGATGGTCCAGCTCTCCGAGATCGCGTTGCTCATGGACGGCCAGCTCGCCGACTCCCGAGCGTTGCCGCCCGGGTTGCGGCCTGGGCAGGTGCGGCGGTGGGCCGTGGACATCGAGATCGCCATGGACGACGCCGCAGGAGCGGTGGTGGAGCTGGCTCGGCTCAAGCAGCGGCACGAGCTGCCGGCGCAGGTCGACGCCGATGTCCGGCAGCTGCTCCACGCGCTGGGCTGGGGCGAGGGGCCGCGCGCCCACGAGTGGGTCACCGCCCTGAACCGCGCGCCTGGTCCCACCATCCCCGCGGTGCGCAGGCTCGCGTGGGCCGCCGCCGAGCTGTTGCTCCTCGTCGAACGCTGGGAGACCGGGGACCTCGAGGACCACGCACGTCCCGGTCAGGCGGACGACCCGCTCGACCTGGCCGAGGTGCCCTTCGAGCCCGTCGTCACCCTGTTCGGCGGCAACCTGCCCGGGTCGGCGATGGCCGCGTCGAACGTCGGGGGCGACACCGTGGGCCGGTCCCGATGGTCGCCGTCGCGGTGGGCCCTGACGACCCGGCAGGCGTTCCAGGCCGCCGTGGCTGCCGCGCTCGCCATCGTGGCCGGCGAGTCGATCTCGTCCCAGCGCTACTACTGGGCGGTCATCGCCGCGTTCATCGCCTTCACCGGGCGCCTCCAACGCCGGCGAGACCGTGCGGCGGAGCATCGCGCGCGTGGCCGGGACGCTGGCGGGCCTGGTCGGTGCGATCGGCCTGGCCCACCTGACCGCCGGACACCAGGTCGCGACCGTCGTCGGGCTGTTCTCGTGCATCTTCCTGGCCTTCTACCTCCAGCAGCTCTCGTATGCCGCGATGATCTTCTTCATCACCCTGATGCTCGGGCAGATGTACACGTTGCTGAACACGTTCACCGATGCCGTGCTCGTGCTGCGGCTCGAGGAGACGGCCGCGGGTGCGGCCATCGGTGTGGTGGTCTCGTTCCTCGTCCTCCCGACCGGGACCCGCGCGACCGCGCGGGCTGCGCGTGCCGGGTTCCTGCGACCAGCTGGCCGACCTGCTCGACGGCTGCGCAGCCCGCCTTCGCGGCGAGGCTGCCAGCGGCGCCGACGCCGACCTCCTGGCCCTCAGCGTGGGTCTGGACGCCTGGGGTCGTCAGGTCGTGCGCACCTTCCGCGCGGTGACCCGCGGCGGTCTCATCAGGGTCGACCGGGGCACGCTCCGGCACCGGCTCAGCCTCCTGGGCGCCTGCGGCACCCACGGTCGGGCGCTGGCGTCCCTGGTGGGAGAGGGCCACCTCGTCTCGCGCGAGCTCGCCACGGCCTGCGAGGAGCTCGCGGCCCAGGCCCGTCGGCTGGCCGAGGTGGGCGCGCTGCCCGCGTCGGGGGAGCTGGCCGCCTCGGTCGCCGACACCCGTGAGCGGGTCAGCTCCGTCGTCGGGCGCCGTGGTGGGATCGGGGGTGCCGGAGACCGTGAGTGAGCGCCAGCTGGAGCTGGCCGGCATGGCCATCGGACGGCTGGCCGATGCCCTCGCTCTCGTAGCCGCCCGCTGAGCCCCTGCCAGCCAGCGGCATACCCATGCAGTCTCGGTGTTCTGGCCCGGCGGATCTTGATCGACTCAAGAATATGGCGCATACTCGCGACCGTGCCTGTCACCGCCGACTTCCAGCAGCTGCTGCGTGAGTCGTCCCTGCGGGTGACGCGTCCGCGGCTCGCCGTGCTGGCCGCCGTCCACTCGCATCCGCATGCCGACACCGACTCGATCATCGGCGCCGTCCGGCAGGAGCTTCCCGCCGTGTCGCACCAGGCCGTCTACGACGTCCTCCGTGCGCTCACCGCAGGCGGCCTCGTGCGGCGCATCCAGCCGTCGGGCTCCGTGGCGCGTTACGAGTCCCGGGTGGGCGACAACCACCACCACGTCGTATGCCGGGTGTGCGGCACCATCGCCGACATCGACTGCGCGGTCGGGCACGTTCCCTGCCTGACCGCCTCCGACGACCACGGCTTCGCCATCGACGAGGCCGAGGTGACCTACTGGGGCACCTGCCCCGACTGTGCCGCCCGGCCGGTACCCAGCTGACCCGACGAGACCCCCGAACCCGAACACCAAGACAGGAGATCGACCGACGTGTCCGAGAGCGAAAACCCGGTAATCCCCCCGCCCAGCCCTGCCTCGTCCCGGCCCCACACGAACCAGGACTGGTGGCCGAACCAGCTGAACCTCCAGGTGTTGCACCACAACGAGTCTCGCGCCACGCCGCTGGGCGAGTCGTTCGACTACAAGAAGGCGTTCGCGAGCCTGGACGTCGAGGCCCTCAAGCGCGACATCACGGCGGCGATGACCGACTCCCAGGACTGGTGGCCCGCTGACTTCGGGCACTACGGCGGCCTCTTCATCCGGATGAGCTGGCACTCGGCGGGCACCTACCGCATCGAGGACGGCCGCGGCGGCGCGGGCGACGGCGCCCAGCGGTTCGCGCCCCTGAACAGCTGGCCCGACAACGCCAACCTGGACAAGGCTCGTCGCCTGCTGTGGCCGGTCAAGAAGAAGTACGGCCAGCAGATCTCGTGGGCCGACCTGCTCGTCTTCGCGGGCAATGTGGCCTTGGAGTCCATGGGCTTCGAGACCTTCGGCTTCGGCTTCGGCCGTGAGGACGTCTGGGAGCCGGAGGAGATCTTCTGGGGCCCCGAGGACACCTGGCTGGGCGACGAGCGCTACAGCGGCGACCGTGAGCTCGCCGGCGCCCTGGGTGCGGTCCAGATGGGCCTGATCTACGTCAACCCCGAGGGGCCCAACGGCAACCCTGACCCGGTGGCGGCCGCTCGCGACATCCGCGAGACGTTCCGGCGCATGGCGATGAACGACGAGGAGACCGTTGCCCTGATCGCGGGGGGCCACTCGTTCGGCAAGACCCACGGTGCGGCCTCGGCTGACTACGTCGGCCCTGAGCCCGAAGCCTGCCCCGTCGACCACCAGGGCCTGGGGTGGAAGAACACCTACGGCACCGGCAAGGGCGCCGACACCATCACCAGTGGGCTCGAGGTGACCTGGTCCTCGACGCCGACCCGGTGGGGTAGCGGCTTCTTCGACAACCTGTTCGGCCATGAGTGGGAGCTCGTCAAGAGCCCCGCCGGCGCCTGGCAGTGGGTGGCCAAGGATGCCGACGAGACCGTGCCGGACGCGCACGACCCGAACCGCAAGCACCGGCCCACGATGCTGACCACCGACCTCGCCCTGCGCGAGGACCCGGCATACGAGAAGATCTCGCGCCGTTTCCACGAGAACCTCGACGAGTTCGCGCTCGCCTTCGCCAAGGCCTGGTACAAGCTGCTGCACCGCGACATGGGTCCCGGTGTCGCGCTATCTCGGGCCGTGGGTGCCCGAGGCGCAGCTGTGGCAGGACCCCCTTCCGGCCGTGGACCACGACCTCGTCGACGACTCCGATGTCGCGGCGCTCAAGGCCACCCTGCTCGACTCGGGTCTGTCGGTGGCGCAGCTCGCCTCGACCGCGTGGGCCTCGGCCGCGTCCTTCCGCAACACCGACAAGCGCGGTGGTGCCAACGGTGCACGGATCCGGTTGGAGCCGCAGCGCAGCTGGGCGGTGAACCAGCCCGAGCAGCTCGGCGAGACGCTCGAGGTCCTCGAGCGCATCCAGCGGGAGTTCAACGAGCGGCAGACGGGCGGTCGCCGGATCTCCCTGGCCGATCTCATCGTGCTGGGCGGGGTGGCAGCCGTCGAGCAGGCTGCTCGTCACGCCGGCCACGAGGTCACCGTCCCCTTCACCCCTGGGCGCACCGACGCCACCCAGGAGCAGACCGACGTCGAGACGTTCAGCGTGCTCGAGCCGAGGGCCGACGGGTTCCGCAACTACGTCCGCGACGGCGAGAAGGTGCAGGCAGAGAAGCTCCTGCTCGAGCGGGCCTACATGCTCGGACTCACCGCACCCGAGATGACCGTGCTGGTGGGCGGCATGCGGGCGCTGGGGACGAACGTCGGTGGCTCTCGGCACGGTGTGCTCACCAGCCGGACCGAGGCGCTGACCAACGACTTCTTCGTCAACCTGCTCGCGCCCGGCATGGAGTGGAAGGCGGCGCAGTCGGAGGAGAACGCCTTCGAGATCCGGGACGCTCGCCAGCGGCGAGACGAAGTGGACCGCCACGGCGGTCGACCTCGTCTTCGGCTCCAACTCCCAGCTGCGCGCCATCGCCGAGGTCTACGCGAGCGACGACGCGCGCGAGAAGTTCGTGCAGGACTTCGTCGCTGCCTGGGACAAGGTCATGAACCTGGACCGGTTCGACCTCGTCTGAACCGCGTTGGGTCGGCGAGCCCCGGTCACCTCAGAGGTGGCCGGGGCTCGCCGCTCCCCAGGGGGTGCTTCCCGCGCCGATCGGGGAGAGGATGGTCGGGACCGCCGGCCGGACACCTGCACGAGGAGTGGCATGAAGCTGGGACTGCACATCGCGGACTTCACCTGGGACGGCGGCGCCGCCGCCCTGAGGGGGCACCTGGGTGAGATCGCCACGCGCGCCGAGGACGCGGGATACGACCGGGTCAGCGTCATGGACCATGTGTGGCAGATCGGCCACCTGGGGCCGCCGGAGCACGAGATGCTCGAGGCCTACACGGCGCTGGGCTACCTGGCCGCGAAGACCGAACGCGTCAAGCTGCTCACCGTGGTGACGGCCGTGGTCTATCGCGAGCCCGGCCTGCTGGCCAAGGCCGTGACCACGCTCGACGTGCTGTCCGGCGGTCGAGCGATGCTGGGCATCGGCGCGGCCTGGAACGAGGAGGAGTCGCGCGGGCTGGGCCTGTTCTTCCCCTCCACCGCCGAGCGGTTCGAGCGGCTGGAGGAGGCGCTGCAGATCTGCCTGCAGATGTGGAGTGACGACGACGGGCCCTACGAAGGCAAGCACTACCGGCTCGAGCGGACGCTGAACTCCCCGCAGTCGCTGAGCCGTCCGCACCCGCCGATCCTCATCGGCGGCGCCGGCGAGCGGAAGACGCTGCGGATGGTGGCCCAGTACGCCGACTCCTGCAACATCTTCGACTCGCCTGAGCTGGGCCACAAGCTCCAGGTGCTGCGCGAGCACTGCGAGCGGCTCGGGCGCAGCTACGACGACATCGAGAAGACGGCGCAGACGCGCTTCGACCTCGGGCCGCGCGGCGAGCACGTCGAGCGGACCATCGAGCACCTCCACGAGCTGGCCGAGCTGGGCATCGAGGTGGCGCACGGCACCCTGGCCAACGTCAGCAGCCCCGAGGCGCTCGACCTCATGGGCGAGAAGGTGATCCCGGCGGTCGGCTGCGTTCTAGGCGTCGGTCCCTCGGCGACGGGTCCTCGCCGATGTCCTCGTTCCAGAGGTCGGGCCGCTCCTCGATGAAGGTCGTCATCATCGAGACGCAGTCGGGGTCGTCGAGCAGGACCACCTCGACGCCGGCCTCGGCCAGCCAGTCATGCCCGCCGTGGAAGGTCTGCGCCTCGCCGATGACCACGCGCGAGATGCCGAACTGGCGCACCAGGCCGCTGCAGTACCAGCACGGTGACAGCGTGGTGACCATGGTGGTGCCGCTGTAGGACCGCTGGCGTCCTGCGTTGCGGAACGCGTCGGTCTCGGCGTGGGTGGCGGGGTCGTCGTTCTGCACCCGCCGGTTGTGCCCGCGACCGAGGAGGCGTCCGTCCACGCCGAAGAGCGCTGCACCGATCGGTATGCCGCCTTCGGCCAGTCCTGCTCGGGCCTCCTCCACCGCGACGGCCAGGCGAGCGCGGTCGTCGGCCAAGGCTCGGGTGTCAGCCGGGCGCGGGGTCTCAGCCATGCGTCGGGGCTTCCACGGGTGCAGCGGTGTCGGAGCCGATGCGGGCCGGGAGGACCTTGACCAGCACGGCATACAGCACGGCGGCGATCACGAAGCCGACCTCGAAGGTGAGGTCGCCCGCCTTGGGGTGGGCGGCCGGCACGACGCCGGTGTACTTCTGCTGGTTGGAGAACAGCCAGATGGACAGCGCCATGCTGACGGCCATGGCGATGGGGCCGGCCCAGTTGCGGAAGGTGCGGTCGGTGAGCAGGCCGGTGATGTCGGTACCACGTCGCAGGTAGCGGTCCATGAGGACGACCCCGAGCCACGGACCGATCCAGTAGGAGATCACGAGCAGGAAGCTCTCGTAGTTCGCGCCCGCGTTACCCAGCCCGGCGAGGGCCAGCAGCAGCCCGGCCACACCGAAGACGACCGCGACGATGGCGCGGGCGCGGTGGGTGGGCAACGAGAATCCCAATGACAGGAACGACATCGCGCCGGAGTAGATGTTGAGGGCGTTGGCCGCGATCGCACCCAGCGCGATGCACAGCAGCGTCAGCTTGGCGAGCAGTGTCGGCATGAGCGGAGGTGTAGACGCCCGGGTCCAGCGCGGCGCTCTTGCCGACCGCTGACACCATCGCCGCGCCGGCCGTCTCGAGCAGCACGCAGGACAGCAGGATGCCGAGCCCGGCGTTGATCCCGGCGGCCCGGCCGGTGCCCGGTCGGCAGGTACCGCGTGTAGTCCGAGGCGTAGGGGTTCCACCCGCAGGCGTAACCGAAGGCCGCGCCGGTCATGAGCAGGAAGCCGCCCAGCGGGGGCGGCCCGCCGGCGAGTGCCGCCTGTCCCGGGTGGGACTTGCTGAACACGATGACGGCTCCCACGACGAACACGACGGCCAGCAGGGGGAGGGCATAGCGCTCGAAGGCGTGCACGAGGTTGTGGCCGATGAAGGCCACGAGCAGCATCGCCGCCACCACGATGACGAGACACAGGCTGGTCGGCAGGCCGGTCAGGAGCGCGTGCAGGGCGAGGGCGCCGCTGATGCTGTTGACCGCGAACCAGCCGATGCCCGCCACGACCGCGTTGATGCCCGCTGGCAGGGCGTTGCCGAAGAAGCCGAAGCCGGTGCGGCTCAGCACCATCTGGCACATGCCGCTCTCGGGTCCCCAGGACGACAGGATGGCGTGGGTCACCGAGCCGAGCACCGTCCCCAGGACGATGGCCGCGAAGCACTGCCAGAAGGTCAGGCCGAAGACCAGGACCCCGAGGATGCCGACGCCGATCGTCGCGAACTCCAGGTTCGGCGACGTCCAGGTCCAGAGCAGCTGTCGCGGCGTGCCGTGCCGCGAGCTGAGGGGGATCACGTCGACCCCGCCGGGCTCCACGGCGAGGGTCTGGGCGCCGTAGTGCTCGCGCTCGATCGGGTTGGCCTGCGCGTCTGGTGCGCCGTTTCCTGGGTCCTGCGGAAGCGTCATGCGCGCATTCTCCTGTGTCACGTGCCCTGGTGGGGAGACCTTTGACGTTAAATCGCACCGTGTCGGCATCGCGGTCCACGCGCCTACGCTGGAGCCATGACGACGCGACCGGTCCGGCAGGTTCGCCCAGGACGGCTGCCGTGAGCGGCGGTCGCGACTCGGCCGCGATCGCGACGCCGGCGGTCGAGCCCGTCAGGCCCGGCCGCGTGACGCGCTCGGGCGCCCGTTGCCCTACGGCGCCACCGGAGTCGAGCCGGTCTCCGAGGATCCGCTGCCGCCGGAGCAGACGATCGAGGTGGCCCGTGCGCTCGTGGAGGAGGGGCGGCCGTTCTCGGCCCACGAGGTGCTCGAGGCGCGCTGGAAGGCGGGGCCGCACGAGGAACGGGACCTGTGGCAGGGGCTGGCCCAGCTCTGCGTCGCGCTCACCCACGCCGCCCGTGGCAACCATGTCGGAGCCGGCCGGCTGCTCGAGCGGGGCGTCGGCCGCCTGGAGGCGTATGCCGCGGGGGAGGCGGAGACCTACGGGCTCGACCTCGGGGAGGTGGTGGCCTGCGCCCGCGAGCGAGTGACGGCTCTGGGAGACAGCTGAGGCCGGACACGCGTGCTGGTGCTGCGGGCGAACCTTCGCCGAGACGGAGCTGACCCGGCTGGGCAGCCACCCCGAGGTCGGGGTCTGCGCCGGCTGCGCTCGTTGGCTCAACCGGCGGGCTCGGGCGGCGGCCGACAGGGGGCGGCGCACCCCGGCAGTGACGGCTCGCCGTGGTCTCGACCGGGCTCGCCGTCTGGTCATGCGCCGGGGGCTGCAGGGGTGGCCGGTGCTCGGGGCCGGCCTTGCGGCGTCTGGACCGCCACCTGCCCTGAGCCCGGTGGCGGCGCTCGATCAGCGGACTCGGTAGCGCTCGACGTCCTGGCGGCGCAGCGTCAGCCCGGTGCCTGGCGACGAGGAGTCCGGGGTGATACTTCCGCCGCTGGGGTCGAGGGTGCCGTCGAAGAACATCGACTCGATGCGGACGTGGTCGTGGAACCACTCGATGTGTCGCAGGTTGGGCGTTGCGGCCGCGGCATGCGCGTGCAGGTGCGGACCGCAGTGCGCGGACACCTCCAGGCCGAACGACGCGGCCACCGCTGCGGCGCGCAGCCACTCGGTGATGCCACCGCAGCGCGACAGGTCGACCTGGAGACAGTCCACGGCCCCCGCCTGGCACATCCGGCGGAAGTAGTAGAGGTCGTTGCCGTACTCGCCCGCGGTGACGTCCGCAGTGACCGCCTGCCTCACCTCGTGCAGCCCTTCGAGGTCGTCGGAGCTGACCGGCTCCTCGAACCACCGCACGTCCAGCTCGTCTGCCTCCTGCATGACCCGGATGGCCTGCTTGGCGCGGTATCCCCCGTTGGCGTCGACGAACAGCTCCACGTCCTCTCCGACGACCACGCGGGCCTGGCGCATGCGGTGCAGGTCGCGTGAGGTGTTCGTCCCCCAGGACTCGCCGATCTTGATCTTCACGCGGGGGATGCCCTGCTCCACCCAGCCGCCCAGCTGCGCTGCCAGCTGCTCGTCGTCATAAGTGGTGAAGCCGCCACTGCCATAGACCGGCACCGACGCGCGAGCAGCGCCGAGCAGGTGGTGCAGTGGCAGCTCCAGCAGCCGTGCCTTGAGGTCCCACAGCGCGACGTCGACGGCGCCGACGGCATACGACCCCATCCCTACGCGCCCGGCGTTGCGCAGTGCGCGGATCATCGCCTGGGACGTGCCGGGGATGTCGAGGGTGTCCGAGCCGGTGACCACGGGAGCCAGCAGCTCCTCGACCAGGGTCGCGGCTGCCTTCGGGGCATAGGTCCAGCCGGTTCCGGTGACCCCGCCGGCGCTCGCCTCGACGAGGACGACCGTGGTGGAGTCCCAGGCGATGGTGCCGTCCGCTTCGGGAGCGTCGGTCGGCACCGTGTATGCCGTGACCCGCACCTCGTCGACCTGGAGTGTCGACGAGGTCCGTCACCTGCCGGCATCAGTCCGATCCCGGCAGGCAGCTCCGCCACCTTGGTCTTCACACCTTCCTTGACCACGCCCCACCGGTCCTCGTCGCCGTGCATGAGCGCGCGCGCGGTGGCCTTCATCTCCGCCAGCGTGGCGTGCGGCGGCACCGGGGGCACGTTCGGGTCGACGTGGACGTCGAGGACGGTCGGCCGGTCCGCGGACAGCGCCCGTCGCCAGGCGTCCTCGAGCTGGGCCGGGTCGTCGACGGTGATGGCCTGCAGTCCCAGGCTCGCGGCGAACGCCGCGTAGTCCACGTCCGGCAGGGTCTGCGGACTCGGCGAACTTGGGAGACCCCTCCATCGCCCGCATCTCCCAGGTCACCTGGTTGAGGTCGTTGTTGTGCAGCACCGCCACGACGAGTCTCGGGTCGGACCACTGCTGCCAGTAGTGCTTGACGGTGATGAGCTCGGCCAGGCCGTTCATCTGCATCGCCCCGTCGCCGACGAACGCCACGGCCGGGCGGTCGGGCTGCGCGAACTTGGCGCCGATGACGTAGGGGACACCGGGTCCCATGGTGGCCAGAGTCCCGGACAGTGAGCCGCGCATGTCGCCTCTGAACTTCAGCTGCCGGGCGTACCAGTTGGCCGACGAGCCGGAGTCAGCGGCCACGATGGCGTTGGTCGGCAGCTGCGCCGAGGCGACGTGGAACAGCAGCTGCGGGTTGACCGGTTCGGCCTCGACCTCGGCCTCTCGGTCCATCGCCTCCCACCAGTCGGAGACGTTGGACTCGATGCCGGCCCGCCAGTCCCGGTTCTCGTTGCGCCGCAGGTGAGGGATGAGCGCCCGCAGCGTCGTGGTGGCGTCCCCGACGAGGTTGAGCTCGTAGGGGTAGCGCATGCCGACGAGCTTGCCGTCGATGTCGATCTGCACCGCTCGGGCCTGCCCGAACGGCGGCATGAACTGCGTGTAGGGGAAGTTCGACCCGACCGTCAGGAGCGTGTCGCAGCCCATCATCAGCTCGTAGCTGGGCCGCGTGCCGAGCAGCCCGATCGAGCCCGTGACCCAGGGCAGCTCGTCGGACAGGACGTCCTTGCCCAGCAGGGCCTTCGCCACTCCGGCGCCGAGGATCTCCGCGATCTCCTCGATCTCGGCCGCACTCACCCCGCCTGACCGGCAGCCGCGAAGGCGAGCGCGACCGTGCCGTCGGTCAGTGCCTGCCGTCGCCGTGGGGGGTCGTATGCCGCCAGCGCGCCCATGCTCGCGGCGTGCAGGAGGTCGGTGGCCTGTCCCAGGCGCCGCACCAGGGGAGTGCCGTGGGTGAGGCAGGCCAGCGCCTGCACGACGTGGCGCACCCCGAGGACCCGGGCGGCGAGCGTGGCCCGAGCGTCGAGAGGCGCCCCGGTCATCCTCCGGCCCGTCGCCTCGGGAGCGACGAGCAGGGCCACGCCGTAGCCGAGCCGGACCACGTCGCTCACGACGGCCACCCGGGCGTCCCGGCTCGTCAACGGCTTCGCCGGGTGGCGGCCACGGAGAGCCCGGCGGCCGCAGAGACGGCCGCTGCTGCGGCCCCCAGAAGTCCGTGGTGCTGCGACATCCACAGCTGCCGGCTCCGCGGGGTCGACTTCCCGTCGAACCGACCATGCGTCCCGAAGTCGCGGTCCCGGTCGGCGGGCTCCCAGAGGTTGTCCGGCGCGTCCGGTGGCTGCGGCTCGTCGGTCTGCTGGGAGCTGAAGCCGGTCTTGGCCAGATAGCGGTCGAGCACGCCGGGTGCGACCGCGTTGGCGATGAGCGTCATGGCCGTCGTGCCACCCACCCAGTACTCGCGTCGCTGCGGGTGGTCCGCGGCATACACCACGCCTTGGGCGGCCACCTCCGGCTCGTAGATGGGCGGCACCGGCTGCGGCCGCCGGGGCAGCCGCGAAAGGACCCACGAGAACTGCGGGGTGTTGACCGCCGGCATCTGCACCATGGTCACGTGAACCGGGCTCTTCTCGTGCAGGAGCTCGCAGCGCAGCGACTCGTGGAAGCCCTGGATCGCATGCTTGGACCCGCAGTAGGCGGTCTGCAGGGGTATGCCGCGATAGGCGAGGGCGGAGCCGACCTGGACGATCGTGCCTCGGCCACGCGACTTCATCCGGGGCAGGATCGCCATGGTGGCGTAGACGTAGCCGAGGTAGCTGACCTCGGTGACCCGCTTGAACTCGGCCGGCGTGATCTGGTCGAACGGGCTGAAGACCGAGGTGAAGGCGACGTTGACCCACACGTCGACAGGCCCCAGCTCATCCTCGATCCGCTGCACCGCCGCGGTGACCTGGTTGGGGTCGGCCACGTCGACGGGCACCGCGAGGGCGCGACCGCCGGCGGCCTCCACCTCCGCGCAGGCTGCTCGCAGCCCCTCCTCGCCTCGGGCGAGCAGGGCGACCGTGTCCCCGCGCGCCCCGAAGGCCTTGGCCGTGGCGCGGCCGATGCCTCCCGAGGCGCCGGTGACGGCGATGACACGTCGGTGCTGGGGGGCCATGGAGGTCCGCCTTTCGGGTTGGTGGTTCTGACCAGCTATATCAGGCAGTGATTGCGGTCGCCCACCTCAGTGCACGGCGGACGACTGGTCAGCGGCCCGTGACTGCGGCGCTCAGCTGCCCGGCCGCCTGACGGATGGAGTGGCCCAACGGTCGGCCCGCGCCACCCACCTCGTCCTGTGCCGAACCGCCGACGTAGACCGGCGTCTCCGGGCAGCTGGCGGCCAGCGCGGCGACGGTCTCGCGCACCGGCACCACGTCACTGCGTGTCGGCGCCGCGAGGACCACGACGGCGGGCCGGTGGCTTCGGGCGGCAGCCACCCAGCTCTCCGGGGGCACGTCCGCGCCCAGGTAGGCCACGTCGAGGCCGGCCCGCCGCAGCACGACCGCGAAGGCGAGGATGCCCAGCTCGTGCCGTGAACCGTGGGCCAGCCCGACCAGCGCGCGGGGCGCCCCGGTCGCCCGTCCGGCGGCGTCGAGCGCCGCGCCCAGCCGCCGTTGCACGACAGCGCTCACGAGGTGTTCGCCGGCCACGTCGACGCGCCCGTCCTGCCACCCGGTCCCCAGGAGCCGCAGCGCAGGCATGAGCCAGGGGTCGACCACCGCCTCGAGCGGCGCCACGGCGAGGGCCTCGTCCAGCGCCCTCTCGGCGGCCAGGGCGTCGTGGTCGGCTCCGGCCGCGCAGAGCGCGTCGAGGGCGACTGCGCCCGGCTGCGGGGGACCGATGCGTCGGCGCGCGGGTCGCCGTCGAGGTCGCCGGACCCGTCGCCGTCGAGCTCGGCGGCGGGGGACTGCAGATGGTCGGCGGCCAGCCGCGGTGACCACCCGGCGGCGACGAGCGCCTTCATCGCGTGGAGCCGCTGGAGGTCCCGGTCGTCGTAGATCCGGTAGCCGGCCTCGCTGCGGCCCGGCTGGACCACCCCGTACCGGCGCTCCCAAGCGCGCAGCGTCGCCACGGGCAGCCCGGTGAGGGCGGCCGCGTGCCGGATCGAGTACATCGGGCCAGCGTAGCGGCAAACCTTCGACAAACAGTGGACAAGTGGCGAAGTCTGCGTCATGATCGGTGAAGAACATTAGACAAACCCTGAACACCCTTCGCTTCTTCGACATCGTCGATCCGCCCCCCCAAGCGCTGTCCTCGATCCTGCGGGCACCCCCAACCGCGGGGTCGAGGACAGCCGGGTGTGGGCGGCCAATCCGTCCAGGCCTTCGCGCCGAACCACCGTCGTTCCTTCACCAGTTCACCCAGCCCAGATGGAGTACCCATGCGCGCACCACGCCGCGCCGTCATCGGCAGCGGAGTCGCCGGACTGACGGCCGCTCACGTCCTGAGCGCGCACGGGCCGGTCACGTTGTACGAGGCCGACAACCGGCTGGGCGGCCATGCCGACACCCATGAGGTCGAGGTGGACGGCCGGCTGGTCCGGGTCGACACCGGCTTCATCGTGCACAACGACCGCACCTACCCCACACTGCTCCGGCTGTTCCGTGAGCTCGGCGTGCAGACGCAGGAGTCCGACATGAGCATGTCGGTCCGCTGCGACGACGAGGCCCTGGAGTATGCCGGTGCCAAGGGTGCGCGCGGACTGTTCCCGATGGCGGGCAACCTGGCCAACCCGGCATACCTGCGCATGCTCGGGGAGGTGCGCCGCTTCCACCGAGAGGCGAGGGGACTGCTGCGCAGCGGCCGGGCCTCCGACGAGCCGCTGGCGTCGTTCGTCGAGCGCGGCCGCTTCAGCGACTACTTCGCCCGGTGCTTCCTCGAGCCCCTGGTGGCGGCGGTCTGGTCGTGCGACCCCGCCAAGGCCCTGGAGTACCCGGCGCGGTACCTGTTCGAGTTCCTGGACCACCACGGCATGCTCACCGTCTTCGGGTCTCCCACGTGGCGCACGGTCACCGGTGGCTCGGCGCGGTATGTCGAGCGCGTCGCCGCCGGTATCGACGAGATCCGCCTCGGGAGACCGGTGCGGGCCGTCACCGAGCGCGACGGGGAGGTCCTGGTCCAGGACGACGACTCGGTGGAGGCCTACGACTCCGTCGTCATCGCCGTCCACCCGCACCAGGCCCTGAGCATGCTGTCCGAGGCGACTCCGCTGCACCGCGAGGTCCTCGGCTCGATCCACTACTCCCAGAACGTCGCCCAGCTGCACACCGACGAGTCGGTGCTGCCGAGGAGCCACGGTGCACGCGCGTCGTGGAACTACTGGCAGCGCGAAGGCCGCGAGGGTGGCGTCCTGGTGACCTACGACATGACGAGGCTCCAGCGGCTGGACGTCGACGGGTCCCGGCTGCTGGTGACCCTCAACGGCGTCGACTGTGTCGACCAGCGGCTCGTCCTGGAGACGATGCACTACGAGCACCCGCTCTACACACCCGAGTCCGTTGCGGCGCAACGCCGTCTGCCCGAGCTGAACTCGGCCCGCGTGGCCTTCGCCGGGGCGTACCACGGGTGGGGCTTCCACGAGGACGGGGCGCGCTCCGGCGTGGCCGCCGCCGCGCACCTCGGGGCCCGCTGGCAGGTGGCCGCCGCCGACGAGCGACTCGAGGTCGCGGCATCATGAGGACCTCTCCCGCGACCCGGATCTATGCGACGAGCGTGTCGCACTCGCGCACCGACCCGCTGGTGCACCGCTTCCACCACCGCAGCCACACCTGGCTGGTGGACCTCGACGAGCTCCCGCGGCTCGGCGTGCTCAGCCCGCTCGCCCGCTTCCAGTCGCGCGACCACCTCGGCGACCCCCGACGCACCCTGCGGCAGAACGTCGACACCTTCCTGCGGACCCAGGGCGTCGACCTGCGGGCGGCCGGATCCTGATGCTGGCGATGCCGCGGGTCCTCGGCGCGGTGTTCAACCCCATCTCCGTCTTCTGGTGCCACGGACCGGACGGCGAGCTCGTCTGCACGGTGGTCGAGGTGCACAACACCTACGGAGACCGCCACGCCTACCTGGTCCGCACCGGCCCGGACGGACGCGCCGAGGTCGCCAAGGCCCTCTACGTCAGCCCGTTCCACGACGTGTCCGGCAGCTACCGCCTCACCGTGCCGGTCCCGGGCGACCGGCTGCGAGTGCAGGTGGTCCTCGAGCGCCCCGGCCACGACCCGTTCGTCGCCGGCCTGACCGGGCGCGCCCTGCCGGCCACCACCGCGGACCGTGCTGCGGCTCGCGCTCACCCAGCCCCTCGAACCCCTCGCTGTGTCCGCCCGCATCCGCTGGCACGGCATCCGCCTCTGGCTGCGCCGACTCCCGGTCCAGCCTCGACCCACCCATCGCCAGGAGGCAGTCCAGTGACCACCGCCACCGCCGGTCTCACCGCCCGCCCCATCATCGACTCGACCCGCTGGCCCGACCTGACGGACTCGCGGGCACGCGCCCGACGCAGCGTCGAGGCCCAGGTCGCCCGCTGGATCTTCCGCTCCGCCGCCATCCGGCTGCCCGTGCGCGTCGACCTCGGCGGCGCGGCCGTCATCGGGGGTGCGTCGGCGACGAGAGCGCGCCGCTCATGGTCATCCACCGGCCGGACGCCTTCTTCGCCGCGGTCGGAGCCAAGGGCCTCATCGGGTTCGGCGAGTCCTACATGGCCGGCGACTGGGAGGCGGAGGACCTCAGCGGTCTCCTCGCAGGTGTTCGCGGCCCAGATGGCGACGCCTGGTGCCCGCTCCGCTGCAGCGGCTGCGCGCCTTCTACGTCGCCCGCGCGCCACGCACCGAGCGCAACACCGCCACCAACACGCGTGACAACATCGCGCGGCACTACGACCTGTCCAACGACCTGTTCGCCACGTTCCTCGACGAGACCCTCAGCTACTCGTCCGCGCTGTTCGACGGCGACCGACGGCCGGGTGTCGCCGTCGCCGGCGAGACCGTCGAGCAGAGCCTGCCCACGCAGCCTGCCGAGTGGTCGGCCCTGGCCGCCGGCCAGGCCCGCAAGATCGAGCGGATGCTCGACCAGGCCGGCGTCACGTCGGGCTCGCGCGTGCTCGAGATCGGCACCGGCTGGGGCGAGCTCGCGATCCGGGCGGCCGCTCGCGGCGCGACGGTGCTCACCGTGACCCTCTCGAGCGAGCAGCAGGCGCTGGCCCGGGAGCGCATCGCCGCCGCCGGCTTCGCGGACGTCGTGGACGTCGAGCTGCTCGACTACCGCGCGGTCCAGGGCGAGTTCGACGCGGTGGTCTCGGTGGAGATGATCGAAGCCGTCGGCCACGAGTACTGGAAGGAGTACTTCCAGACCATCGACCGGGTGCTCGCTCCGGGTGGCAAGGTGGCCATCCAGGCGATCACCATGCCCCACGACCGCATGCTGGCGACGCGCTACACCTACACGTGGATCACCAAGTACATCTTCCCCGGTGGCTTCCTGCCCTCGACCGAGGCGATCACGACGGTGACCGCCGAGCACACGCAGCCTGCGCGTGGTCGAGCGGCTCTCCTTCGGCCAGCACTACGCCGAGACGCTGCGGCTGTGGGACGAGCGGTTCCGCAGCGGGCTGGCTCGGGTCCACCGGCTGGGGTTCGACGACGTGTTCGTGCGGATGTGGCACTTCTACCTCGAGTACTCGCGGGCGGGCTTCCGCTCGGGCTATCTCGACGTCCAGCAGGTCACCCTCGAGCGGCGCTGCCGCATGACCGCCCTGGAGGAGGTCCGCAGCTCGCGGTCCGAGACGCGCACCGGGGTGGCCCCGGAGCTGGCCGCAGGCGCTCGCTCCCTTCGTGGGTGGCGACCTGCCCGTGCGCCTGACCGCGTGGGACGGCAGCGCCGCCGGGCCGGTGGGGGCGCCCAAGGTCGCGCTGAGGTCGCCGAGGGCGCTGCGTCGCCTGCTCAGGCATCCGGGCGAGCTCGGGCGCCGCGCAGGCGTACGTCACCGGCGAGCTGGACGTGGACGGTTCGCTCGAGGAGGCCCTGACGCACGTGTGGAACGTCGCGCGTGAGCGCGGGCTGGCCGGCATACGGCCGACGCCCGGCGCCCTGGCGACGTTGCTGCGCATCGCGGTTCGCCATGGTGCCCTCGGCCGGCCGTTGGCGCCTCCCGCCAGCCAGGCGGTGGTCAAGGGACGGCTGCACAGCCTCGCCCGCGACCGCGAGGCGATCCACCACCACTACGACCTGTCCAACGAGTTCTACGAGCTGATCCTCGACCCGCAGATGGCCTACTCCTGCGGGTACTGGCGCTCGGACGACCCGTCGTACACCGTCGAGGACGCCCAGCGCGACAAGCTGGAGCTCGTCGGGCGCAAGCTCGGGCTGCGGCCGGGTGCGCGCCTGCTCGACATCGGGTGCGGCTGGGGCTCCATGAGCCTGTATGCCGCGGAGCACTTCGGCGCGCAGGTCACCGGCGTCACGATCGCGGCCGAGCAGAAGCGCTTCATCGACGCGACGGATCCGCGAACGCGGCCTCGAGGACCGGGTCGAGATCCGGCTCCAGGACTACCGCGACGTGCCCGACGACGGCTTCGACGCGGTGGTCTCGCTCGAGATGGGCGAGCACGTCGGCCAGGGGAACTACCCGACCTATGCCCAGGTCCTGCACGACAGGGTGCGTCCCGGCGGGCGGGTGCTCGTGCAGCAGATGTCGCGACGGGGCAGGTACCCCGGTGGCGGTCCGTTCATCGAGGGGTTCATCGCGCCGGACATGCACATGCGTCCGGTCGGGGAAACCGTTGCCCTCATTGAGGGTTCGGGCCTGGAGGTGCGCGACGTGCACGCGCTTCGCGAGCACTACGTCCGCACGGTCGCAGGCCTGGCACGACACCTTCGAGGCGAACTGGGACGCGGCCGTCGAGCTGGTGGGCCTGGAGGTCGCGCGGGTGTGGCGCCTCTATCTCGTCGGTGGTGCGATGGCGTTCCGGGACGGCCGGATGGGGGTCGACCAGATCCTCGCGGTCCGCCCGGATGGGGGCCGCGCCGTCGAGCTCGAGCCCGTGCGTCCAGGCACGTGGTCATGATGGTGTGACCTTCACGATGTCGAACTTCCTTGCGGTCACTGGGCTTTCGTTCCTCGCGGTGGTACTGACGATGGTCGTCACGGCGGTGGAGGGCCGTCGGCAGGGGCGGGTCAGCGTGGTCGACACCGCCTGGGGTCTGGGCTTCGTGGTCGTTGCCGTGGTCGCCGCCCTCGCGGGTGACGGACCGCTGTGGCGCAGGCTCGCTGATGCTGGTGCTGGTGGCAGCCTGGGGCCTTCGGCTCTCGTGGCACATGCACCGGCGCAACGCCGGGAAGGGCGAGGACCCGCGCTACGCCGAGATGCTCGCAGACCAGCCGGGCGACCCGTTCCTCGTCGCCGTCCGCAAGGTCTACGCCGTGCAGGGGCTGGCGGTCTGGTTCGTGTCCCTGCCCATCCAGGTGAGTGCGAGCTCGGGTCGCGGCCTGCCGCTCGTCGCCGTCATCGGCGGACTCCTGTGGGCGGTCGGCCTGGTGTTCGAGGCGCTGGGTGACCGTCAGCTCGCGGCGTTCAAGGCCGACCCGTCGAACCGGGGCACGGTGATGGACCGGGGCCTCTGGTCGTGGACGCGCCACCCGAACTACTTCGGGGACTCCTGTGTCTGGTGGGGCATCTTCCTGGTCGCCGCGAGTGCCTGGCCCGGGGTGCTCACCGTCCTGTCGCCGGTCGCCATGACCTACTTCCTCGTGTTCGCGACGGGCGCGCGGCTCCTCGAGCGCCACATGGCCGAGCGGCCGGGCTACCGGGAGTACCAGCAGCGCACGAGCTACTTCCTCCCGCGTCCCCCGAAGCGGTCGGCCTCCCGGGGCTAGAGTCGCCCGCGTGGACTGCCTCTTCTGCCGGATCGTCGACGGGTCGCAGCCGGCGCACGTGGTCCTCGACGAGCCGTTGACCCTCGGTTTCCTCGATACCCGGCCGGTGTTCAAGGGGCACGTCCTGCTCGTCCCTCGCATCCACGTGCCCACGCTGGTCGACCTGCCCGGCGAGCTGCTGCCCGTCCTCATGGGCGCGGCCCAGCGGGTGGCCGGCGCGATGGTGGACGGGCTGGGGGCACAGGGCTCGTTCGTGGCGGTGAACAACGTGGTCTCGCAGTCGGTGCCTCACCTGCACGTCCATGTGGTGCCCCGCACCAAGGGAGACGGCCTGCGCGGCTTCTTCTGGCCGCGCACCACCTACGCCTCCCCGGACGAGGCCGGCGAGTATGCCGCGCGCGTCGCCGGTGCGGTGCCCGCGCCCCTCGGCTGACTGTCACCACCGGCTGGCATCATCACCCCATGCGGACCACCTACAGCGTGGTGTCCTCACCTGTCGGCGACCTCACCCTGGTCGCCGAGGAGGGCGCCCTCGTGCGCCTCACGATGGAGAGCCAGAGGCACGCGCCATCCGCTGACCAGGGTGAGCGCGACGACCGTGGCTTCGCGGTGGTCCGTGAGCAGCTGGGGGAGTACTTCGCCGGGGAGCGCACGACCTTCGACGTGCCGCTCGCCCCGCACGGTGACCCGTTCAAGCAGCGGGTGTGGGCGCTGCTACGGGAGATCCCGTACGGCCAGACGCGCACCTACGGCGAGCTGGCGCGAGCGTTGGGCGACGTCAACCTGAGCCAGGCGGTGGGGTCGGCCAACGCCCGCAACCCCATCGGCATCATCGTGCCGTGTCATCGGGTGATCGGCTCCGACGGCAGCCTGGTGGGCTACGCGGGCGGGTTGGACCGCAAGCGGTTCCTGCTGGCCCTGGAGGAGCCCGAGGCCGCTCGGGCCGACCGCCTGTTCTAGCCGCGCGTGCCCGAGTCTTTGAGGGGTTGGGGTCGCCACAGCAGCCCAAACCGCTCAAAGACTGGGTGTGCTGGTGGGGGCTGGGAACGGTGAGCGCCCTGGGGCTGCTGACCGAAATCTCCTCGTCCTTTCGGACCGCTTCGGCGGCAGCTGAGGTTTCGAAGCCCCAGGTCGAAGGCACTATTTCCTCGGGAAGGGGACCTGACTGGTGCGTAGGGCTCGGGTTGCACTGGCGGCGGCGGCCGCCGGCCTGCTCATCTGGCCGGGCATGGTCGCGTTGCGCGCCATGCCCGTCGTCGATGCCGAGGTGCCGGTCACGTCCCCTCCAGGGGAGCCATCACGAGCTCGACCGTGGCAGTCGACCGCGTCGCTGGCGACGCCGTCAGTGGACCTCGTCGACGACCTGCGTCCCGGCGGAGTCCGGACGGCTGCCGGCCGGGGTCGCTCGGCCGCTCCTCAGTCGGCGACCGTCCGGGCAGCCATCGGGCCTGTGCAGCGGCCTCCCGCGACGGCACCTGCCGGCCGCCACGTCGAGCCCCGTGGCGTCCAGGCGGTGCTCGCGGATGCCTACGTGCAGGCCGCGCGCTCGGTGCCCGGGAGCTGTCATCTCAGGCCCGAGTACCTGGCGGCGATCGGGCAGATCGAGTCGGGCTCGCTGGGCGGCCGGCAGCTGGTGGGGCACCGGGTCGTACCCGCGATCCTCGGTCCGCTGCTGGACGGCGGGCCCTTCGCCGTGGTCCGTGACACCGACGGCGGTCGCTACGACGGGTCGGCCCAGTACGACCGGGCCGTCGGGCCGATGCAGTTCCTGCCAGGGACGTGGGCCTGGGCGGGCAGGGACGGCGACGCAGACGGCCGGCGAGACCCCCAGAACGTGGTCGACGCGTCCTTCGCGGCCGCGGCATACCTCTGTCGTGGCGGTCGGAACCTCTCCCGGGAGGCGGCGCTTCGGGACGCCTTCTGGTCCTACAACCAGTCCGCCGACTATGTCTCGGCGGCCCTGGCCTGGGTGTCGTACTTCGAGCGCAACGGCCTCGGCGCACTGGACGCGGTGCGACGTCCGGGTGGCCTCGGGTGGTCGGGCCAGCGAGCTGGGTCCGGCGCCGACGGCCGTGACCGCGACCGCGCGTCCGATGACGCCGGCCGCCGCTGCCAAGACGGCCACGGCCACGGCGGCGCTCCACCGGGGTCGGTGCCCACGCCGGTGACGACGACACCACCCACGAAGCCGCCAGCTGCCGTCGCCGACGAGCCGACGAGCACGACGAGCACGACGAGCACGACGGACGCACGCCGGTACCACCTACGACGACCGCCGCCTGCTCCGAGCACCGCCTCACCGACCACTGCGCCCACGACCGCCACGACGAGTCCCCAACCGAGTCCCGCCCCGACCGCTACGCGCGGACTACCGCGTCCCCGACCACCCCTGTCCAGACTCCGTAGCGGACGCGCGACGCCATCGCCCCCCACGCTAGGGTTGTGCTCTGCCGGACAGGAGAGAGTGTTTCGTCATGACGCACGAGGTCGCCCAGTCACGCCGTCACCAGGTGGTGGTCATCGGGTCCGGATTCGGGGGGCTCTTCGGCACCCAGGCGCTCAAGCGCGCCGACGTGGACGTCACGCTGATCGCCAAGACGACCCACCACCTCTTCCAGCCACTGCTGTACCAGGTCGCGACCGGCATCCTGTCCGAGGGCGAGATCGCGCCCGCCACCCGTGAGGTGCTGGCCGGCCAGCGCAACGCGCGCGTCCTGCTGGGCAACGTCACGTCGGTCGACCTCGACGCCAGGACGGTCACCTCCAAGGTGCTCGACCGTGAGACCGTCACGCCCTACGACACCCTGCTGGTGGCCGCCGGCGCAGGTCAGTCCTACTTCGGCAACGACCAGCTTCGCCCAGTTCGCCCCCGGTATGAAGTCGATCGACGACGCCCTGGAGCTGCGGGGTCGCATCTTCAACGCCTTCGAGTGGGCCGAGCTGGCGAGCACGCCCAAGGAGATCGAGCGGCTGATGACCTTCGTGGTCGTCGGGGCCGGGCCGACCGGCGTCGAGATGGCGGGCCAGATCGCGGAGCTGTCGCGTCGCACCCTGCCGCGCGACTTCCGCAGCATCGACACCCGCAAGGCCCGCATCGTGCTGCTGGACGCGGCGCCGACGGTGCTCGGGGCGTTCGGCGACCACCTCGGTGCCAAGGCCACCGCCAAGCTGAAGGAGCTGGGCGTCGAGGTGCAGCTCGGAGCCATGGTGGTCGGCGTCGACGCCACCGGCATCGACGTCCGCGACTCCGACGGCTCGACCCGCCGCATCGAGGCGGTCTGCAAGGTCTGGGCCGCCGGGGTGCAGGCCTCCGAGCTCGGCGCCCAGCTGGCCGAGCAGTCGGAGGCCACCGTCGACCGGGCCGGTCGCGTGCAGGTCAACGACGACCTCACGCTGCCGGGTCGACCGGAGGTGTTCGTCGTCGGCGACATGGCCTCGCTCAAGGGCTACCCCGGCGTGGCGCAGGTCGCGATCCAGGGCGCACGCTACGCGGCCGAGCAGATCAAGCGACGCCTGGCGGGCCAGCCCGAGCAGGGCCCGTTCGAGTACCACGACAAGGGGTCGATGGCCACCATCTCGCGGTTCAGCGCGGTGGCCTCCATCGGCAGGCTCCACTTCAGCGGGCTCATCGCCTGGGTGCTCTGGCTGGCCGTGCACCTCGTCTACATCATCGGTTTCAAGAGCCGCATCACGACGCTGCTCCACTGGTCGGTCAGCTTCGTCGGGCGTGGCCGGTCCGAGCGGACCGTGACCGAGCAGCAGGTGTTCGCCCGCACCGCGATCGAGAAGCTCGGCGACGACTACCAGCCCTCACTGCCGCGAGTGGCCGCCGACAAGCGACCTTCGGCGCAGTCGGTGGCCCAGGCTCGCGAGGAGGCTGGACGCACCCTCTGAGGGGCGGGTCGGTCGCCTAAGGTGTCGGCATGCCCCTGGACTACCCGATCCACGAGCGCACCCTCGACAACGGCCTGAGGGTGGTCGTCTCTCCCGACAGCAGCGTTCCGGTGGTGACGGTCAACCTGTGGGTCAACGTCGGGTCCCGCCACGAGTCGCCGGGTCGCACCGGCTTCGCCCACCTCTTCGAGCACCTCATGTTCCAGGGGTCGCGCAACGTCGCCGGGGGTGAGCACTTCACCCGGCTGATGGCCGAGGGTGGACGGCTCAACGCCACCACGTGGTTCGACCGCACCAACTACTTCGAGACGGTCCCCAAGGGCGCCTACGAGCTCGCGCTGTGGATGGAGGCCGACCGGCACGGGTTCCTGCTCGACGCCGTCACCCAGGAGAACCTCGACAACCAGCGGGACGTGGTCAAGGAGGAGAAGCGCCAGCGCTACGACAACGTCCCCTACGGCAAGGCCCTGATCGAGGTGTATGCCGCGGTGTTCCCGCCGGAGCATCCGTACCACCACCCGACGATCGGCTCGATGGAGGACCTCGACGCGGCGAGCCTCGAGGACGTGCACGCGTTCTACCGCCGGTTCTACGGGCCCGAACAACACGGTGCTCACGCTCGTCGGCGACCTGACGGCCGAGGAGGGGTTCGCCGCCGCGGAGCGCTACTTCGGCTCGTTGCCCGCCTCCGCCGAGCCTCCCCGCGCCGGCCCTGCCGCAGCTTCCGCCGATCGAGGGGCCGGTTCGCGTCGACCGCCCCGGCAACGTGCCGAACGACCGGCTGCACCTCGCCTTCCGGCTGCCCGTCGCGAACACCCCGGAGTTCTTCGCGGCCTCGCTCGCGGTCGACATCATCGGGGGCCTGACCACCTCGCGGCTGGTCCAGCGTCTCGTCCGCCGCGAGCAGGCCGCCAACAGCGTCCAGGCCCACGCCATGGGCTTCGTCGACGGGGTGTCCCTCGGCTTCGTCGTCATCGACGTGGCCGACGGGCACGACCCGGACGCGCTCGAGCTGGCGGTGCTGGAGGAGCTCGAGGGGCTGGCCCAGCAGGGTCCGACCGAGATCGAGCTCGAGTCCGCCTTGGCGCAGTCGGAGCGCGCCTGGCTCTCGGCGCTGGCCAGCCAGGAGGAGCGTGCCGACCTGATCAGCCAGCACGCCCTGCTCCACGGCGACCCCCACCTCGTCAACACCTACCTCGACCGGCTGAGAGCGGTCAGCGCACGCCAGGTGCAGGACGCGGCAGCACAGTGGCTGCGGCCCTCGAGCCGCGTCGTCGTCGCCCATCTCGTCGACAGTCAGGAGGACGCGGCATGAGCACCGTTCCCACCATCGAGCGGCCGCCGGTGCTGCCCCCGGAGCCGTGGGCCTTCCCCGAGCCGGCCCGCCGGACGCTGGCCAACGGCGTCGGTCTGCTCGTCTACGACATCCCCGGCCAGTACGTCGTGTCCGTGCGCGCCGTCGTGCCCTTCCCGCTGTCCGAGGAGCCGCGCGACGTGGAGGGCGTGGCGACGCTGATGGCGCGGCTGCTCGACGAGGGCACGGCCGAGCACAGCTCCGAGGAGTTCGCCGAGCTGTTGGAGCGCAAGGGAATCGCCTACGGCGCCTCGCATCAGTGACAACGGCCTGGGGGTGGCGCTCGACGTGCCCAAGGCCAAGCTGCCCGAGGCGCTCGACCTGCTGCGCCAGACGCTCGCGGAGCCGGTCTTCCCCCAGGCCGAGGTGGACCGTCACCTCAAGACCCGGCTGGCCGAGATCGAGCAGGAACGCGCCCTGGCGCCTCAGCGGGCCGGCCGCGAGTTCCTCGCCACGCACTACGACTCCGGCGAGCGCGCCTCACGCCCCACCGCCGGCACGCCCGAGACGATCCGCGCCATGACCCGACAGGACATCGTCGAGTTCCACCGCCGTCATGTCGGCCCCCTCGGCGCGACGCTCGTGGTCGCGGGCGACCTGTCCGGCCTCGACATCGGGGCGCTCGCCGAGTCGACCCTGGGCGCCTGGCTGCCCGACGGCCAGGTGATCGCGCCTGCGCCCACCCTCGCGCGGCGCGCGAGCGACGCGGCCCGCGTGGTGCTGGTCGACCGCCCGGGGTCGGTCCAGAGCGAGCTGGTCGTCGGGTGGACCGGTCCGGACCGCCGGGCGGAGGGCGGCTGGGCGGCATACCCCGTCCTGTCGTTCGTCGTGGGTGGGTCACCCAACGCCCGGGTGGACGCGGTGCTGCGCGAGGAGAAGGGCTACACCTACGGCATCCGCTCGGGCTTCCGGCCGCGGCGGGTGGGTGGGCTGTTCCTCACCTCGGGCTCGGTGCGCGCGGACTCGACCGTCGAGTCGGTGTCGCTGCTCGTCGGCATCCTCAACGACGCCCGGGACGGCTTCGACGACGCGGAGGTCCGCGCGGGCATCGACTTCATGAGCAAGACGGCGCCCGGCCGGTTCGCGGTGGCCGACGCCGTCGCCGACGAGGCCGCGAACCTCGCTCTCGAGGGCCTCACGACCCACTTCACGACCCAGACGCTGCTCGCCATGCAGGAGCTCGACGCCGATGCGCTGGCGCGTGCCTACGGCCGGTGGGTCACGGGGGAGTGGACGATCGTCGTGGTCGGCGACGCCGCCACGTATGCCGATGGGCTGCGTGCCGCCGGTATCGGGGACGTGAGCGTCGTCCCCGCCTGACCCGCAGCGTCAGTGGGTGGAGCGGGCCTGCGTGCCGATCCGCTCCAGCACCTCGTCGTGCAGGATGCCGTTGGTGGCGAGCGCGTTGCCGCCCCACGGGCCGTCCTTGCCCGCCAGCGAGGTGAAGCGACCGCCGGCCTCGGTGACGATGGGCACCAGGGCGGCCATGTCGTAGACGGCCAGCTCGGGTTCGGCGGCGATGTCGACGGCGCCCTCGGCGACGAGCATGTAGGACCAGAAGTCGCCGTAGGCGCGGGTGCGCCAGCAGTCGTCGGCCAGGTCGAGGAACTGGTCCTGCCGCTCCAGGGCACGCCAGCCCTTCAGGCTCGAGTACGACAGCGAGGCGTCCTCGATGCGGCTGACCTTGGAGACGTGGATGCGCTTGGCGGCGGCGAGGCTGCGGCCGGACCAGGCGCCCGACCCGTTGGCGGCCCACCAGCGGCGGCCCAGCGCCGGCGCGGCGACGAGCCCCAGCACGGGCATCTCGTCGTCGACCAGCGAGATCAAGGTGCCCCACACCGGGACCCCTCGGACGAAGTTGTGCGTCCCGTCGATCGGGTCGATGACCCAGCGACGGGGGCCGTGCCCCGTCGTCTCGAACTCCTCGCCCTCGACCGCGTCGCGCGGGCGGGTGCGCTTGAGCTGCGCCCGGACGAGCTCCTCGGCGGACTTGTCGGCGTCGCTGACCAGCGTCAGGTCCGGCTTGGACTCCACCGTGAGGTCCTCCGCCCGGAACCGCGACATGGTGATCCGCTCGACGGCATCCGCCAGGACGTGGGCGAGGCGCAGGTCGTCGTCATAGGTGGGCACGCGCTCACGCTAGCCCGTCGGCTGCTCGGGGCCGCCCCCACGCGCCGTGGGCGCGGGCCGGCATCGGTGGACCCGGACCTCGACGGCCCCGGGCCGATGGCGTCGTAGGTGTCAGAAATAACGCCATACGACTGCAAAACGGACATCCGCCGAAGAATTCCCTTCGAGCCTGCTACAAGACGATCACGTTTCTGTCTCGGGTTGCCTCATATCGTCGCGTTTACGCAGCAAGTGCTCTTTCATGGGTGCCACAACACGACGCCCTGGGCGTTACAGGGCTGCGCCCAAACCGGTGCGTGGCTCGGACCGACGTTCATCTGAACGACTGACCCTAAGTAGGAGGACATCAATGCGAGGAACTGCTCGCACGGCGGCTTTGGTTGCCGGTGTCTCCGCAGTCGCGCTGCTTGCTGCAGCGTGTGGCGGCGGCGGCGGTAACCCAAGCTCCAGTTCCAGCTCGAGTGCCGCTGCCAAGACCGGCGGCTCTGCGACGGTCCACGGGTGCAACCCGCAGAACCCGCTCATTCCCGGCAACACCAACGAGACCTGCGGCGGCAACGTCATCGACGCCGTCACCGCCAAGCTCGTCCACTACAACGCCCAGACGGGCGCCCCCGAGAACGACATCGCTGACAAGATCGCGACGACCGACAACCAGAACTTCACCGTGACGCTGAAGCACGGCTACAAGTTCCAGGACGGCACCGAGGTCAAGGCCAAGAACTTCGTCGACGCCTGGAACTGGGCTGCCTACGGTCCGAACGCCCAGCAGAACAGCTACTTCTTCCAGCCCATCGACGGCTTCAACGACACGCAGTGCGCCGACGCCGCGTGCAAGACCAAGCCGAAGACCGGACAAGATGTCCGGTCTCGTCGTCAAGGACGACTACACCTTCACGATCAAGACGAGCGAGAAGGTCTCGAACCTCCCGGTCCGCCTCGGCTACACCGCCTTCGCGCCGCTGCCCGACTCGTTCTTCTCCGACCCCAAGGCGTTCGGTGAGCACCCGATCGGCGCCGGTCCGTTCTCGTTCGTCTCGTGGACCAAGAACACCGAGATCAAGCTCGCGAAGTTCAAGGACTACGCGGGCAAGTGGCCGGCCCACCTGGACAACGTGACGTTCAAGATCTACCAGGACGAGAACGCCGCCTACAACGACGTCATCGCCAACCAGCTCGACGTGACCGACTCGGTCCCGACCAGCGCCATGATCGATGACAAGTACAAGACCGACCTCCCGGACCGCAACAGCCAGCGTCCGTCGGTGTCATCCAGACGATCACGTTCGCGCCGACGAGTGTCGACCCGAACTACGCCAACCCGAAGATCCGCCAGGCGATCTCCGAGGCGATCGACCGCAAGACGATCGTCAAGCAGATCTTCAACAACACCCGCGTGCCCGCCACCGGCTGGGTCTCCCCGGTCGTGGACGGCTACAAGGCGAACGCCTGTGGTCAGTACTGCGTCTACGACCCGGCCAAGGCCAAGGCGCTGCTCGACGAGGCCGGTGGCTTCAAGGGCTCGAAGATGACGCTGTCCTACAACGCGGACTCCTCGCACAAGGCGTGGACCGAGGCGACCTGCAACTCGATCAAGAGCGCGCTCGGCGTCGACTGTGTCGCGACCCCGGTCGTCGACTTCGCCACCTTCCGCAGCCTCATCACCGCCCAGAAGATGAAGGGCATGTTCCGCACCGGTTGGCAGATGGACTACCCGTCCATCGAGGACTTCCTGGCTCCGCTGTACGAGACCAAGGCTTCCTCGAACGACGGCGACTACAGCAACCCGGCGTTCGACAAGCTCATCCAGGAGGCTGCGGCCCAGACCGACCCGGCCCAGGCCAACGCCAAGTACCAGCAGGCTGAGGACATCCTGGCGACCGACATGCCGGTCATCCCCATGTGGTACTCCACGGCCACCTTCGGCTGGTCGAACAAGGTCACCAACGTCAAGATCACCGCGTTCGGCACCATCGACCTGGCGAGCCTCTGTCGCTGAAGTAAGGTCACCTGGCCCGCTCACCCCGAGCTGGCACAGACAGCGTCGTCGGCCTGCCGGCCCAGTGCCGGCAGGCCGACGGCCTGTCCATGACAGGGACGCGCACGGACTGGTCACCCCCGGGTCTGTGTGTGTTCCCTGTTCGTACGACTATGTTGTGATGAGCGTCTCGGGTGTAGAGCACCCGTCAGGCTCTACCCAGCTTCGCCACCGGGACCACCCCCACCCGTGGGCGCCAACCCAGAGGAGGTGACGTGTACAAGTACGTCATACGGCGAGTTCTCCAGATGATCCCCGTGCTGCTTGGCGCCACGTTCATTATCTTTGCCATGGTCTTCGCCCTGCCGGGTGACCCGACCGCCGGCATGTGCGGTGAGCGACCGTGCTCACCCGGCTTCGTGGCCTCGTTCCGAGCCGAGCACAACCTGAACGACCCCCTGCCGACCCAGTACGCCAAGTACATGACCAACCTGGCCAAGGGCGACCTCGGCACGACCTTCCGCGGCGAGCAGGTCTCCGACGAGCTGACCCAGCGCTACCCGACGACCGCCAAGCTGGCCCTGATGGCCATCATCTTCGAGGGCGTGATCGGCGTCCTGGCCGGCGTCCTGGCCGGCATACGCAAGGGCAAGTTCATCGACAACCTCGTCCTGGTGAGCACGCTGTTCGTCATCGCGATCCCGGTGTTCGTCATCGGCGAGACGATGCAGTACTACCTCGGCGTGAAGTGGAACCTCTTCCCCGTCACGGTCTCCTCGGACGCGACGATCTACGAGCTGATCATGCCGGCCTTCGTGCTCGGCAGCTCCTCGATCGCGTATGCCGCGCGGCTGACCCGCACCAACCTGGTCGAGAACCTGCGCGCCGACTACATCCGGACCGCCGATCGCCAAGGGCCTGACCCGGCGTCGGGCCATCGGGCGTCCACGCGCTGCGCAACTCGCTCATCCCGGTCATCACCTTCGTCGGCGCCGACTTCGGCAGCCTGCTCGGTGGTGCCATCGTCACCGAGCGCATCTTCAACATCCAGGGCGTCGGTGGCTACCTGTTCCAGGGCATCCACAACCGCGACGGCGTCTCCGTCGTGGGCACCGTGACGATCCTCGTGCTGGTGTTCCTGCTCGTCAACCTGCTCGTCGACCTGCTGTACGGCGTGCTCGACCCGAGGATCAGCCATGACTGAGTCATCGACGATTGCCGTCTCGGCCGAGGCCGGGCCCACCCATGCCGACGACGCGCGCGCGGTCGCTCGGCGTCCGACGCCTGGCGTTCGCTGAAGAAGAACCCGATCTTCTGGGTGTCGGTCGTCCTGATCGTCCTGTTCGTGCTGATGTCGGCGTGGCCGTCGCTGTTCACCCACATCGACCCCAACAACGCCGTGCTCGCGGACGCCCGGGCCACGCCCAGCTCCAAGGCGTGGTTCGGTCGCGACATCCAGGGCTACGACATCTACTCGCGCACCATCTACGGCGCTCGGGCCTCGATCCTGGTGGGTGTCTTCACCACGGTGGTGACGACGCTGATCGGCGGAGCCATGGGCACCGTCGCCGGCTACTACGGTGGCTGGCTCGACTCGGTGGTCTCGCGGATCACCGACGTGTTCTTCGCGATCCCGCTGCTGCTGGGCGGCATCCTGTTCATGGCCACGTTCCCCAACAACGCCGACAGCCCCTACCTCGTGGTCGTCGGCAAGGTCGTCCTGGTGCTGTCGATCTTCGGCTGGACCAGCATCGCCCGGCTGATGCGCTCGGCCGTGCTGCAGGTCAAGCCGAACGACTACGTCCAGGCGGCGCGAGCCCTCGGTGCGAGCCCGTGGCGGATCATCCGTGCCCACGTGCTGCCCAACGCGGTGGCTCCGGTCATCGTCGTCGCGACGATCAACCTGGGTGTGTTCATCTCCGTCGAGGCCACGCTGAGCTTCCTCGGCATCGGCCTGACGCCTCCCGCGGTGTCGTGGGGCGTCGCCATCTCCGACGCCCTCGACGCGCTGCGCACCACGCCGCACATCCTGCTGTTCCCCAGCCTCTTCCTGAGCCTGGCGGTTCTGGCCTTCATCATGCTCGGCGACGCGGTGCGCGATGCCTTCGACCCGAAGTCCCGCTGAGGCAGGAGAGACCCCCACACCATGACGACTACTGCATCCAGGTCGGCCAAGACCTCTGCCGACTCGGCCTACCAGGCCAAGGACGGCCTGCTCCTCGAGGTGGACAACCTCCACGTCGAGTTCCACACCCCTGACGGCATCGCCCGGGCGATCAACGGGGTGGACTTCAACCTCCACCAGGGCGAGACCCTGGCGATCCTGGGCGAGTCCGGCTCGGGCAAGTCGGTGACCGCCCAGGCGATCATGGGCATCCTCGACATGCCGCCGGCGGTCATCCCGCAGGGTCAGATCCGCTACTGCGGCCAGGACCTGCTGACGATGCCCGCCGAGCAGCGCCGCAAGACCCGCGGTCCCGAGATCTCGATGGTCTTCCAGGACGCGCTGTCCTCGCTCAACCCGGTGTTCCCGGTCGGCTGGCAGATCGCGGAGATGTTCCGCAAGCACCGCGGCATGAACAAGTCCGACTCCCTCGAGCGGGCCGTCAAGCTCATGCAGCGCGTGCAGATCCCCGCGGCCAAGGAGCGGGTGCGGGCCTACCCGCACCAGTTCTCCGGCGGCATGCGCCAGCGCATCATGATCGCGATGGCCATCGCCCTCGACCCGGCGGTGCTCATCGCCGACGAGCCGACGACGGCCCTGGACGTCACCGTCCAGGCTCAGATCATGGCCCTGCTCGAGGAGCTCCAGGAGGAGCGCCACATGGGGCTCATCCTCATCACGCACGACCTCGGTGTGGTGGCCGACGTGGCCGACAAGATCGCGGTCATGTACGCCGGGCGCATCGTCGAGCGGGCGGACGTCTTCGACCTCTACCGCAAGCCGGGTCACCCCTACACCAAGGGCCTGCTCGAGTCGATCCCACGCCTCGACCAGAAGGGCCAGCAGCTCGCCGCCATCGGCGGGCTGCCGCCGAACCTGATGCGCATCCCGTCCGGCTGCGCGTTCCACCCGCGCTGCAAGTTCGCCCAGGACATCTGCACGGCGGAGCGCCCGCCGCTGCGTGAGGTCGCCCCGGGGCGCGAGTCCGCCTGCCACTTTGCCGAGGAGGTCCTCCATGGCTGAGGCCATTCTGACCGCGACCGACCTGGTCAAGTACTACCCCATCAAGGGCGGCGTCCTGCGGCGCACCGTCGGGCACGTCAAGGCCGTCGACGGCGTCAGCTTCGAGCTCCACAAGGGCGAGACGCTCGGCATCGTCGGCGAGTCGGGGTGTGGCAAGTCGACCCTCGGCCGCCTGCTGATGCGGCTCGAGGAGCCGACCTCGGGCACCGTGACGTTCGACGGCGTCGACATGTACGCCCAGAAGGGCCGGGCGATGCGGCGCCTGCGTCGTGACATCCAGATCGTCTTCCAGGACCCCTACACCTCGCTCAACCCCCGCAAGACCGTGGGCGACATCGTCGGCGAGCCGTTCGACATCCACCCGGACGTCGTGCCCAAGAAGGGGCGCCGCAAGGCGGTGCAGGAGCTGCTCGACCTGGTGGGCCTCAACCCCGAGCACATCAACCGGTACCCCCACCAGTTCTCCGGTGGTCAGCGGCAGCGCATCGGCATCGCTCGTGGCATCGCGCTCAACCCCAAGGTGCTGATCTGTGACGAGCCGGTCTCCGCGCTCGACGTCTCGGTGCAGGCGCAGGTGGTCAACCTGATGGAGAAGCTCCAGGACGAGCTCGGCCTCGCCTACGTCTTCATCGCCCACGACCTGTCGGTGGTGCGGCACATCTCCGACCGCGTCGGGGTCATGTACCTCGGCAAGATGGCCGAGCTGGGCGAGGAGGACGAGATCTACGCGCGTCCGACGCACCCCTACACCCAGGCGCTGCTGTCAGCCGTTCCCGTGCCGGACCCGACCCTGCGCGACAAGCGCGAGCAGATCATGCTGCACGGGCGACGTGCCGTCGCCGGCCAACCCTCCGTCGGGCTGCCGGTTCCACACGCGGTGCTTCAAGGCTCAGGACAAGTGCTCGGTCGACATCCCGCTGCTCGAGGTGCGCCCCGACGGCGCGGGCGGCCACCTGTCGGCCTGCCACTTCGCGGCTCCCCGCGAGATCATCGAGACGGTCGACCTGACGGACCAGAGCCTGGACGCCTGACGCGGCTGCAAGGGCTGACGCGGCTGACCGTCCGCACCACTGCGGTGGTGCGGGGTCAGTCGTGCTCGCCGGAGCGCGCCCGCAGCAGCCGGCGCAGGGACTCCAGCCGGGACGGCCCGGCGGGACCGGCCTGACCCGACTCGACCCACGCGTCGAGGGCGCACTCCGGCTCGTCGTGCGAGCAGCCGCGGGGGCACTGCTCGGTGCCGGGCTCGAGGTCGGGGAAGTGCGTGATGATCCGCTCGAGCTCCACGTGGGCCAGCCCGAACGAGCGCACGCCAGGGGTGTCGATGACCCACCCGTGCCGCCCCGGCAGGCGCAACGCCACCGCAGAGCTGGACGTATGCCGCCCGCGGCCGGTGACGTCGTTGACGACGCCGGTGGCGCGTCCGGCGGCGGGGACCAGGCCGTTGACCAGCGTGGACTTCCCGACGCCGGAGTGGCCGACGAAGACGCTGACGCGGTCGACGAGCTGGTCGTACAACGCCTCGAGGCCCGCGAAGTCCGCGGTGCCGGTGGAGGTCACCACGTGGCGGACGTTCAGCGGGGCATAGCTGGCGAGGAACGGGCCGGGTTCCTGCAGATCGGCCTTGGTGAGCACGAGCAGAGGCTCCAGGCCGGCGTCGTAGGCCGCGACCAGGCACCGGTCGATGAGCCGGGGACGCGGCTCGGGGTTGGTCAGCGCGCAGACGATGACGAGCTGGTCGGCGTTGGCGACGATGACGCGCTCCACCGGGTCGGTGTCGTCGGCAGAGCGCCGCAGCACGGAGCGACGCGGGTTGACCCGGACCACCCGCGCCAGCCCGTCAGGGTTGCCGCTGGTGTCGCCCACCAGCCCGACCTCGTCGCCGACGACGATGCCCTTGCGGCCCAGCTCGCGCGCCTTCATCGCGCGTCACGACCCGCTCCGGCTGGTCGCCTGCCGCCGACCCCCTCTGCCACGAGGACGGTGTACCGGCCGCGGTCCACGGCCGTCACCATGCCGTGCAGGGCGTCGTCGTGCGCCGGACGGTCCTTGGACCGGGGCCGTGACCCTCGGCGGCCCGGTCGGATGCGGACGTCGCTCTCGTCGTAGTCCGAGGCGCGTCGGCTCATGCGCGGGCGGCGTCTCGGTCGGAGACGAGCAGGCGTTCCCAGAGCGGGACGAAGTCGGGCATGGTCTTGGCCACGGTGCCGACGTCCTCGACGACGCACGCCCGGGACGCGCAGGCCGAGCACGGCGCCCGCCATGACCATGCGGTGGTCGGCGTAGGTGTGGAACAGGCCCCCGGACAGCTGCGGCCGGGGCGATGCGCAGGCCGTCCTCGGTCTCGCTGACGATGCCGCCCAGCGCGCTGATCTCGCGCGCCAGGGCCGCCAGCCGGTCGGTCTCGTGGCCGCGGATGTGTGCGACCCCGCGGATCACGCTGGGCGAGTCGGCCAGGGCCGCCAGGGCCGCCACCACCGGGGTGAGCTCGCTGGCGTCGTGGAGGTCGACGTCGATGCCCGAGACGCCGCCGGATGCGGACACGGTCAGGCCGTCGCGGGCGAGGCTCACGTCGGCGCCCATGGCGTCGAGGATGTCCCGGATCGCGTCGCCGGCCTGGGTGGTGTGCTGCGGCCAGCCCGGGACGGTGACCCGGCCACCGGTGACCAGGGCGGCGGCCAGGAACGGCGCGGCGTTGGACAGGTCCGGCTCGACGAGGACGTCCAGACCGACGAGCTCGGACGGCTCGACCCGCCAGACGTCGGGCTCGCTGTCGTCGACGATCGCCCCGGCGTCCCGCAGCGTCTCGATGGTCATCTCGATGTGCGGCTCGGACGGGACCGGCGGGCCCTCGTGTTGGACGGTGACCCCCTGCTCGTACCGCGCCCCGGCCAGGAGCAGCGCCGACACGAACTGCGAGGAGGAGGAGGCGTCGAGGGTGACCGAGCCACCCGGCATACGGCCGGTGCCGTGCACGGTGAAGGGCAGGGTGCCGCGCCCTCCGTCGTCCACCTGCGCACCCAGGTGCGCCGAGGGCCTGCAGGACGGGCCCCATCGGTCGCACCCGCGCCTGGGGGTCGCCGTCGAACTCGACCGGGCCGTCGCACAACGCCGCCACGGGCGGCAGGAAGCGCATCACCGTGCCCGCCAGCCCGCACTCGACCCGGGTGCCCCCACGCAGCGAGGCGGGCGTGACGATCCAGTCCGAGCCACCGGCGACGTCGGATGTGGCGTCGTCGATGCCGGCGCCGAGCTGCCGCAGGCCCTGAGCCATGAGCAGCGTGTCGCGGGAGCGCAGCGGCCGCCGCAGCCGCGAGGTGCTGCCGGAGAGAGCCGCCAGGACGAGATAGCGGTTGGTGAGGGACTTGCTGCCGGGCAGGACCGCCTCGGCGTCGACCGGCCCGGGTGCGGTCGGGGCCGCCCAGGTCTCGGTGCGTGGCTGACATGGGGTCAGGTGAGGGCATCGTGCGCCTGGGTCGCGGCCAGCTTGGCCTCGCGACGGGCCGCGTGCGCGGCGCGCTTCGCCTCACGGCGGGTCCTGCGGGCGTTGCGCTTGGCGGCGTCGGTGACCATGCCCGCGCGGTAGGCCAGGCCGGGACGGCCCTCGGTGTCGACGGCGGCCAGCAGCAGGCCGCCGAGCAGCCCGAGGTTCTTGAGGAAGGAGATGCGCTGCATCCGCTTCGTCGCCGGGTCGCTCTCGGCCCAGAAGGGGTGGCCCACGTACGTCGTGGGGACGAGGGCCCCGGCCAGGGCCCACGAGGCGATGCGCGGCACGCGGCCGGTGGCCAGCAGGGCGCCGCCGCCGACCATGGTCGCGCCGTTGGCCCGCACGAGCAGCTCAGGGTCGTCGGGCACGCCGAGCGGTCCCAGCCGGGCCGCCAGCGGGGAGACCTTGGCGGACAGCGCCGACGGGTGGCGCAGCTGCTCCAGACCCTGGACGACGAAGATGGCGGCCAGCATGGGCCGGGCCACACGGCGGACGAGCGTCATGGTCACTCCTGTCGAGCAGATGGACACGTCGGTTCCTTCTTACCGTATGGCCTGGCCGCCGTCGCTGCTCAACCGGTCCACGTAGTCTTGCCGCCATGTGCGGCCGTTATGCAGCCACCGCCAACCCCGACGAGCTCGTCGAGGAGTTCGAGGTCGACCAGGACCGCACGGGCGAGCCGGCGCGCAGCATCCTCAAGAACCCGCAGTCGCCGCCGGCCGGCACCCCCGACTACAACCTGGCGCCGAGCAAGCAGGCCCCGGTCGTGCTCACCCGCCCCATGACCGCACAGTCATTGAGCGGTTCGGGTCGCTCTGACAACCCCGAACCATCAAAGACTCAGGATCCCCAGCGTCAGCTGCGGCTGCTCACGTGGGGCCTGGTGCCCAGCTGGTCCAAGGATGTCGCCATCGGCGCCCGGATGATCAACGCCAGGGCCGAGTCCGTGCTGGAGAAGGGTGCGTTCGCCAAGGCCGCGCTCAGCCGGCGCTGCCTGGTGCCGGCGCTGGGGTGGTACGAGTGGCAGAAGTCGCCGGTGGCCAAGGACGCCAAGGGCAACCCGCGCAAGCAGCCCTTCTTCATGCACCGCGCCGACGGCCACAGCGTGGCGTTCGCCGGGCTGTACGAGTTCTGGCGGGACAGCGCGATCGCCGACCCGGACGACCCCGAGGCCTGGCTCACCACGTTCACCATCATCACGACCGCTGCCGAACCGGGTCTCGACCGCATCCACGACCGACAGCCGCTCGTCCTCGAGCCCGCGGACTGGTCCACCTGGCTCGACCCGACGATGACCGACCGGGACGAGGTCGCCCACCTGCTGGCGTATGCCGAGCCGGGCCGGTTCGAGGCCCACCCGGTGGGCCGGGCGGTCTCGTCCAACCGCAGCAACGGACCGCAGCTCGTCGAGCCGGCGGGGGAGGACGAGCTGGACGGGGTCGTGGACCCGATGACCGGAGAGATCATCGGCGGCAGCGCGTGAAGCCCACCCGGGTCACCGAGATCGAGACGCCGCAGGGGCCGGGTCGAGCCACGGTCCATCGACCGGCGCGGGCCACGGCGACCCTCGTGCTGGGGCACGGCGCGGGAGGGACCGGGTGGACCGGCGACCTCGTGGCCGTGACCGAGGCGATGACGTCGCTGGGCTGGGCCGTGGTGCTCGTCGACCAGCCCTGGCGCCTGGCGGGACGCAAGGTCGCGAGCCGGCCGCCGGCCCTGGACGAGGCCTGGGTGCCGATCGTGCGCTCGCTGCGCTCCGGACGTGGGGCGCTGCCCGGACCCCTGGTGGTCGGCGGCCGCAGCGCAGGCGCTCGCGTGGCCTGCCGCACCGCTGTCGAGCTCGGCGCGGCGGCCGTGCTGTGCCTGGCCTTCCCGCTGCATCCCCCTGGCCAGCCGGAGCGCTCGCGGGCGCCCGAGCTGCTGCTGCCCATCGAGGCCGGGCTGCCGGTCCGGGTCATCCAGGGCCGGAGAGACCCCTTCGGCACCCCAGGCGAGGTGCAGGCGGTGGTGCCGGACCCGGCATACGTCGTGGGGGTGAAGGGCACGCACAGCTTCGGTAGGGAGCCCCGCGACGTGGTCGACGCCGCGCGTACCTTCCTCTCTGACGCTCTGCTGAGGCGGGACTGGTCAGCCCCCAGCCCCGCTGACGGCGCGCCGACCCGTGCCGCCACCGAACCCACCGGCGCCGCCACCGAAGCCGCCCGCACCGCCGAAGCCGCCGCCACCGAAGCGGGTGGTCGTGCTGCTCGACGTCGGCAGCGGCTGCGTCGGGTCAGCCAGGAGAACCTGCTGGCCGACCTTGACGCCCTTGACGATCTGCGTGCGGGTGGCCCCGATGACGCCAAGGGTCACCGGGGTGCGGGTGGTGGTGCTGCCGCTCACCAGGGTGACGACGCCGGTGGTCGCGGGACGTCGTGGTGATCGCCGAGTTCGGGACGGTGACGACGCCGTCCGCCGTGCCCAGCAGGATGCTGGCGCTGGCGCGGGAGCCGGCCGCCAGGGTGGGCGTGGGCTGGGCGACGGCGATGACGACGGGATAGGTCGTCACCGATGAGGTCGTGCTGCTCTGCGCGGGCAGGAGGCTGACCTGCTGCACCGTGCCGGCGACCGGTACGAGCGCACCGGGCGGGGTGACGTCGACCTGCTCGCCGGCGACGACCCGGGCGATCGACGTCGCGGGCACCTCGACGGTGACGGTGGCGCCGCCGGAGCCGATGAGGCTGATGCTGCCGCCACTGGCCGTGCCGGGCGTCAGGCCTACAGCGGCCACCACTCCCGGGATCGGCGCGGTCAGGGTGGCGTCGGCCAGGTTGGCCTCGGCCTTGCCCAGGGTCAGCTCCGCCTGCGTGACGGAGGCCTGGTCCGAGGCGATCCGGGCTGCCGTGGCGGCGGCACTGCCGGTCGACGACCCGCAGACCCCGCCGACGAGGAGCCGCTGGCTGGAGCGGGTGGAGGTGCCGGACGTGCCACCCAGTCGAGAGCTGCTGGAGCCCGAGGTTCCCTGGTGGGAGGTCGACGAGCCGCCGGTGGCGGACCGCGAGCCGGTGGTGACCTTGGAGCCGGAGGCAGACCGCGAGCCGCTGGTGCCCGTCGAGGCCGAGACCGAGGTCAGCGCCTTCTGCCAGGCGCGCTGTGCGGCGTCGAGGCCGCTCTGCGCGGCGGTCACGGCGGACTGGGCAGTGGTCAGTGCGGCCTGCGCGTTGCGGACTGCGGTGAGGGCCTGGATGCAGGCGGCGAGCTGAGCGGCGGACGGCGTGCTCGTCGAGCCGCCGGTGCCGCGTGCCCGTGGGAGTCGAGGTGCGAGGTGGGAGACCCGGTCGGGACCGAGGTGGTCGGGGAGGGCGACCCGGTGGGGGAGCCGGTCGGGGCGGAGCCCGGGCCGCCTGACCCGTTCGAACCCAGGGCGGGGGCGCACGTGGTGGTCGCCCTGGCCAGGGCCTGCTCGGCCAGGCGCTGGGCGGCGGTGGCAGCCTGCTCCGCCGAGCGCACCGACGTCTGGGCGTTGAGGACCTGCTGGCGCGCGGATGCCGTCGTGGTCGGCGCGGTGCCGGTGGTCGGGCCGGTGCCGCGGCCTGTGGGCGTCGGTGCCACCGGTAGTGCCGGTGGGGGAGCCGGGTGCGAGGAAGACGGTGGGCAGGGCGGATGACGCGGAGGCCCCGGATGCCCCTGAGCCGCCGGAGGTCCCGGACCCGGACCCGGCCCCGGACGCCCGGACGCCGGCCCCGGACGACGGCCGAGCGGGGTGCCGCTCTCGTCGGCGGCCAGGGACTCCTGGGCTCGCGCCAAGGTGGCCCGGGCCTGGGTGACGGCGTCCTGGAGGTCGGCAGAGTCGAGCCGGGCGAGCACCTGGCCGGCCGTGACGTTCTGCCCCAGCGTGACGGCGACCGACGAGACCGTTCCCTGGACGGCGAACTTCGCCGTCCTCAGGTCGACCTGCTGCACCGTCCCGGTGAGGTCGAGGCGCTGGGCGACGCTGCCGAGCGTGGCCTGCGCCGTCCGGTCGCCGCTCGTTGGGTCACTCGCGGCCATCGCGCGGGCGACCAGGCTCCCGCCGAGGACGACCGCGACGGCCAGACCCCCCGCGACGAGCCGGGTCCTGCGCCCGCGCATCGCCTCAGCCATTGGTCGTCGCTCCGGCTGGACGTCCGAAGCCCAGACTGCATGCACCGTTGACGGCCGGGCGTACGTTGATGTCACGTGCCGTGAGAGCGCCGGTCTGGTCGGAGGTGCCCGTTGCGGTGACACAGGTGCCCGACTGCGGCCGCCGCCGAGGTCGCCGCCGCCGTGCGGGTGTAGGTCGTGCTGGCGGTCGTCGTCACGTGGACCACCCGGGTGGTCGGTGTCGCGGTCGCGGTCGCGGCCCCGGCACCGTTGCGGAACGTGCTCTTCACGTCGAAGCCCGTCGCCGTCACGGCCGTGACCTGACCGAAGGCGCCACCTCGGAAGCCACCGGGCCGACCGCGTGCCGGTCCGCTGCCCCGTGGGCCGCGTCCCGCCGGTCCTGCCGGGGAACCCTCCGCCCGGCACCGCCGAAGCCTCCTCCGAAGGCGCCGCGTCCCGCGGTGCAGCTCCCACTCACCGCCGGCGTGATGCGACGCTCGCAGCGACCTCAGTGGACGACGGGGTGGCCGGGGTGGGCGAAGCGCTCTGTCCGGTCGAGACGCTGCGCACCATCACGCATGAGCCGACCGTCACGTCGCTGCGCTTGGCACGCCGCTCGGCAGTGAACTTCGTGGCGCTGGTGAAGGTCACGGCCGTCTGCATCCCGTTGCCCTGCACCTGCAGGGTGTGGCCGTCCACCGCGGCGACGAGCCCGTTGACTCCCGGGAAGCGTCCCTGTCCGGTCTCGCCCTGGCCGTTCCCGGCAGCCGAGGTGGGCGACGTGGTGCTGGCTGACGGTCGCGCCGGTGGTGCCGCTGCCGGCTCCGCACGCGGACAGCACGACGACGCAGGCGAGACCGAGGGCTGAAGCGGGGCGGATGAGACGAGACATAGCGTGGTGCTCCTGAGTTCTGTTGGTAGACAACGTCATTCGCTTCGCAGCGCATCGATGGGCGCAAGCCGGGCCGCGCGCGTGGCGGGATAGACGCCCGCGCCGACGCCGATCGCGAGGGAGATGAGCAACGCGCCCACGGCAACCCACGGCTCGATGGACACGGGTTGGCTGAGGAACCGCGGGAGCACCTGCGACCCGGCATACCCGAGAGCAAGTCCCAGGACCCCACCCGCCAGTCCCAGGATGCTGGCCTCCGCGAGGAACTGGCGGCGCACCGCGCCGGGCGTCGCCCCGAGGGCCTTGCGCAGCCCGATCTCCCGGATCCGCTCGGTGACGGACACGAGCATGATGTTCATGACGCCGATGCCGCCGACCAGCAGCGAGATGGCGGCGATGCCGCCGAGCAGGATCGTCAGCGTCCGGTCCGTCGACGTCGCGGTCTGGACGAGCGACTGCTGGCTGCTGATGGTGAAGTCCGCCGAGGCAGCGGTGACCCGGTGGGAGACCAGCAGCGCCGCATGCGCCTCTTGGTATGCCGCGGAGAGCGAGTCCTGTGAGCTCGCCTTGAGATAGAGCGTGCTGACCGAGGCGGCGTTGCCCGAGGAGCTGAGGCGGGTCGCATAGGTCGTGCCGGGGATGACGACCTGGTCGTCCTCGTCGACGCTCGTCGACGAGCCCACGGAGCTCAGGACGCCGATCACCGTGAAGGTCGACCCGTCGATGCTGATGCTCTGGCCGACCGCAGTGCGCCCTCCGAACAGCTCGGTGGCCGTGGTCGTCCCGATGACCGCCACCTCGCGCCGCGTTGGCGGCCTCGGCGCTGCTGAAGAAGCGGCCCTGGTCGACCGTCCGGGACCGCACGGTGGCCCAGTCGGTGGTCGTGCCGACCACGGTGGTGGTCCAGTTGGTGCTCCCCGCGACCACGGAGTAGGAGCCGCTGCTCACCGGCGCCAGGCTCGAGATGTCGGGAGCCACGGACCGGTCGCTCAACATCGCCGCGTCGCGGGTCGTCAGCGTCGAGGCCGACCCGCGACCGCCGCGCAGGCCGGTGCCGCTCGTCACGCTGCCGGGGGAGACGATCAGCAGGTTGGAGCCGAGCTTGCCGATCTGGTCGCGCACCGTGTTCTGGGCGCCCTGCCCCAGCCCGACCGTGAGCATGACGGCGGCGATGCCGATGAGGATGCCCAGCGTGGTCAGCACCGACCGCAGCCGGCGGGAGCCGATGGCCTCGATGGCCGCTCGGAACGTCTCCGGCCAGCTCATGCCGACGCTCCCGCGGGCGAGCAGGTGGTCGAGCTGGCCGTCCCGGATGCGCAGCGTGCGCTGGGCGCGGCGCGCGACGTCCTCCTCGTGGGTGATCAGCAGGATGGTCCTCCCGCTCGTCATGCAGGTCGTCGAGCAGCCGCAGCACCTCCTCGGTGGAGGTGCTGTCGAGGTTGCCGGTGGGCTCGTCGGCGAGCAGGAGCGACGGGGTCGGTCACCAGGGCGCGGGCGATGGCCACGCGCTGCTGCTGCCCGCCGGACAGCTCGCCCGGGCGGTGGTCGACGCGGTCGGCGAGGCCGACCCGCTCCAGGGCCGTGACGGCGCGGGCGCGTCGCTGCGGCGGCGGGTATGCCGGCGTAGCAGAGGGGGAGGGCCACGTTGCGCCAGGCCGTGAGGGTCGGCAGGAGGTTGAACTGCTGGAAGACGAACCCGATCTGGGCGTTGCGGACGTGCGCGAGCTGGGCCTCGCTCATGCCGCTCACGTCCTGTCCGGCCAGCTCGTACCGGCCGGACGTCGGCACGTCGAGGCAGCCGATGATGTGCATCAGCGTCGACTTGCCGGAGCCTGACGGACCCATGATGGCGACGTAGTCGCCGGCGTCGACCTCCATCGACACCCCGCGCAGGGCATCGACAGCCAGCCGCGCCGGTCGCATAGGTCTTGCGGACGTCCTGGAGGCTGAGGATCACCGGGTTGCTGGCGGCTCATCAGCCGTTCCCGCCGTTCGCCCGCGGGAGCCTGCCCGCCGCCGCCGCCACCGAAGCCACCGCCGCCACCGAACCGCCGCCGCCACCGCCGCCGAAGCCACCGCCGCCGCCGCCGCCGGTTCCGCGCAGTCGCCCCGTGGTGCCGCCCCCGCCGTTCAGCCTGAGCTGTCGCACGAGGATCTGGTCGCCGGAGCTGACCCCCGAGAGGACCTGCGTCGACCCGCCGAGCACCGTGCCGATGACGATCTTGGTCTTGGTGTCATGGCCGTTCTTCACCACGGTCACGTAGGTGCCGTTGCTGTCCGAGGTCACCGCGGCGGTCGGGCACGGTCAGCACGTTGTCCAGCTGCTTGACGACGATCGCGGCGCTGACGCTGGCGCCGGCATACAGGCCCGGCGGGTTGCCGGTCACCTTGACCACCACCGGGAAGGCGGCCGTCCCGGTGGTGCCCGAGCTCGCCATGATGCCGACCGAGCTCACCGTGCCGAACACCTGCTGGTTGGTGCCGTCAGGCGTGATGACCACCTGCAGCCCCGGGTGCACCGAGGCCAGGTCGGAGGCGCCCACCGAGGTGTTCACGACCCAGGCGGTGGTCGAGATGACGGTGATCTGCGCCGAGCTGGTGGCATTGCTCGAGCCGGCCGCCCGACGCCCGAGCCGCCTGCCCGAGCCGCCCGAGCCGCCGGAGCCCCCCGAGCCGCCGGAGCCGCCCGAGCCCGAGCCCGACCCGCCCGAGCCCGACCCGCTGGAGCTGCTCGACCCGCTCACCACGTCACCCGGCGAGATCGAGACCGCCGCGACGGTGCCCGTGATGGGGGAGGTGAGGGTCGCGTCGGCGAGGCTGGCCTGGGCTCGCGCAAGGGTGCTGCGGGCCGCCGCGAGCTGGGCTGCCGCGGACGCCTGCTGCGCTGCGGTGCCGGTGGCCGCGCTGGTGACCTGGTCCTCGGCGGCCGTGACGCTGGCCGTGCGCGAGGTCGACGGAGGTGCGCAGGTCGGTGTTGCCCACCGTGGCGAGGGTGGCGCCCGGCCGCGACATGCTGCGCCCACCGCAGCCGGCACGCTCGTCACGGTCCCCGACACCTGGAAGGTGAGGTCAGCCCGCTGTGCCGGCGCCAGGGTCCCGGTCGTCGCGATGGTCTGCCGGATCGTCCCCACGGTCGCCGTGGCGGTGATCGACGTCGTCGTCGTCGCCTGGCTCTGGCCCGGGCGCACCAGGGCCCAGCCGCCGACGGCGGCCGCCACGAGCACCACCGCCGCCACCGCCGGGACCCACTTCTTCCTGCCGGACACCCACGCGTCGCACGCCCACTCCTTTGTTCGTCGGGGACAGAGTGGTCGCGGACGCTGGACGATCGATGACCTCAGCCTGTGCTGAGCCTGTGAAAGTGCCATGGGGGGCCGTATGCCGCGCGGCTGACGCGGCATACCTGTGGGAATGAGGCGCGGCCCCGCACGGTTGAAACGCAGGACACCCACCGACCCGTCCAGGACGAAGGAGCAGCCTGTGCCCGTGCTCACCGACGAGCGTCCCGTGGGCGCTGCGTCGCCCGCATTCGACACTGGTGCGCCCGCGTTAGGCTGGAGGGTAATGACTGACATCTCCGCCTCCGACGCCACCGTCGACGTCGCCTCCGAGTCCCGCGAGGACCGGCAGGCGCGGTTCGAACGCGAGGCCATGCCCCTGCTGGACCAGCTCTACTCGGCCGCCCTGCGCACGACCCGCAACCCGGCGGACGCCGAGGACCTCGTCCAGGAGACCTACGCCAAGGCCTTCGCCGCGTTCCACCAGTACCGGCCCGGGACGAACTTCAAGGCGTGGATGTACCGCATCCTCACCAACACCTACATCAACACCTACCGCAAGCGGCAGCGTGAGCCACAGCAGTCGGACGCCTCCGAGATCGAGGACTACCAGCTGGCCCGCGCCGAGTCGCACACCTCGGCCGGCCTGCGCTCGGCCGAGACCGAGGCCCTGGACCACCTGCCCGACACCGAGGTCAAGCGCGCTCTGCAGGAGCTGCCCGAGGACTTCCGGATGGCGGTCTACCTCGCGGACGTCGAGGGATTTGCGTACAAGGAGATCGCGGAGATCATGGACACCCCCATCGGCACCGTGATGTCGCGGCTGCACCGCGGCCGCCGTCAGCTGCGCGAGCTGCTCACCGAGTATGCCGCCGAGCGCGGCTTCGCCAAGCAGGGAGCGGACTCATGAGCACCGCGAACGACCCGAACGCCTCCGACTGCTCTGAGGTCCTGCACCGCGTCTACGAGTACCTCGACGGCGAGATGACCTCCGACGACACGGCCAAGATCAAGCAGCATCTCGACGCCTGCGGCCCCTGCCTGAAGGAGTACGACCTCGACCAGGCGCTCAAGGCGCTCGTCAAGCGCTCGTGCGCCTGCGAGGAGGCTCCGGTCGAGCTGCGCACCCAGATCATGGCTCGCATCACCACGATCCAGGTCACGCTCAGCGACTGAGCCCGCGCTGCGCGCCGGCACACACGCGCACCGGACATACACAGGGGCGGGGACCGATCAGCAGATCGGTCCCCGCCCCTTGTGGTGCGTCGTGCGCGGGCTCAGGCGTTGGGCTTGCGGCCGTGGTTGGCCGCGTTGCCCTTGCGCGAGCGACGCTTGCGGGCGCGCTTGCTCATGGGTGTCACTCCGTCGGTCGGGTATGGCGCCTCGGGGCGCCGGGGTCCGTCTGCCATTCTCGCACAGCGGCTGCGGTGTCCAGGACAGCCGAAGCCGGGCGAGCGCTGGCCGGCGACACGCTGCCGTGGCCTCCGCCGAGGTACGATCTAGCGGTCGGTACGATCGGTTTCGCGCGTGAACCTTCAAGATTTAGTCAAGAATCTCCCGAAATTTATACAAGTGTCGGTCTAGGTCGTCATCATGGGGACTGCTGCTGGATGGCGCCCCTGACCACCCGGAGCTTGACTACGCCTCTGGCTGCCGCCGCAGCTCCGAGGCAAGAAGGAGACCTGCCATGAAGGCGATCACCACCGACGTCCGCACGCATCACCGCTGAGCTGTCCGCCGGCCCGCGTACCACCGGCTGGGGCTGGGGCGGCTGATCCGGCTGTTCGCGTGCGTTTGCGCAGACTAGATTTTCTGTCGTGAACGCAGAGGCGCAACACCGCGAGGCGAGCTCGGTTCATTACACGAGCTCCACTGTTGTCACCGTTGCTCTCGTGTGCGCCACGGCCGCGTGCCTGCTGGTCTACAGCTGGCACGCGGCTGGGCCGCCGCCGGACCGCCTGGCTCTGGGCGTCCTCTGTGTGCTGGGCATCGCCAGCTGGATGCTGCGCGAAGGCCGAGGTCGGCTCGCCGCGTCCAGCTCTCTCTCATCAGCATCGTCCTGCTGGCTGCCGGCGGTGCTGGTGGGCCCCTTCGGCGCCGGCATCGTCGGCGCCGTCTCGACGCTGGTCCACTTCGGCGACGAGAAGCTCACCGTGCGGGCCTTCAACGTCGGCATGTTCTCCTGCGTCGCCAGCGTGGGTGCGCTGGTCTACCTCTGGACCGGGGGAGTGGCCCACGCAGATGGCGTCACCGGCGCCGGCCGGCCTGCTGCTGCAGGTCGGCCTGCCCCTGCTCTTCGCCGACCTGGCGCAGTGCCTCACCAACGCCGTGGCGCTGTCCCTGATCCTGCATGTCGCCGGGGGAGTGCCCATGCGCATGCAGATCTGGAAGCTGCTGAGCACGACGGGTGCTGCCTACGTCGGCTACAGCGTCATCGGCTTCCTCTTCGTCGTCCTGTGGGTCCCCGGCCAGGTCGGCTGGTTCAGCGCAGTCCTGGTGCTGGCGCCGCTGTTCGTCGCTCGCTGGGCCTTCGTGCAGTACGGCGAGGAGTTCCGCGCACACGAGCGCACCCTGCGGGCCCTGGTCACTGCGGTCGAGACCAAGGAACCCCACAACGTCGGTCACAGTGAGCGCGTGGGCCAGCTGTCCGAGTGGCTGGCTGAGGCGATCGGGTTGGGCCACAAGGAGATCCAAGAGATCCGGATGGCCGGCATGCTGCACGACGTCGGCAAGGTCGGTGTGCCGACCCGGCTGCTGCACCCCCGTCGTGAGCTCACCGACGACGAGCTGGTGCTGATCGCCGACCACGCCATCGGGGGCGTCGAGCTCGTGCAGGGCATCGACTTCCTCGGGGCATCGGTCGACGGGGTGGCTCACCACCACGAGCGCTACGACGGCCTCGGCTACCCGGCCGGGCTGGCCGGTGACGGCCATCCCGCTGGTCGCCCGGATCGTCGCAGTGGCCGACGTCTTCGACGGCCTGACGACCGCAACGGGTCTACCGACCGGCGTACTCCGTCGAGACGGCCCTCGAGCTGGTCAGGGAGCGCGCGGGCACCCAGTTCGACCCCCACGTCGTCGAGGCGCTCGGCAGGGTCCTGGCGCGTCACGAGTGGGCTCCCACGGAGCACACCAGCGAAGCGCTGTCCTTCGCCGGGGTGGCCCTGGACCATGACGAACCGGAGATGTCCGACTTCTTCGCCAACCGCCCTGACCTGCGTGGCCGGCGTGCGCGGCGCCCCGCCGCTGCTCGTGCCCACCGTTCGGAGCGGAGCGTGAAGGCGCTGAGACTGCGGTCCCTGGACCTGCTGTGGCCGATCGCCGTGATGGCGGTCGCTCACGGTCGGCACGTCGTTCTGGCTGGCGCGTGACCAGCTCTGGTCGATCCACGGCACCACCGCGGTCGACCTGGCGCTGTTCTTCATCGCGATCGCCCTCGGCGAGACCGCCCGGCTGACCATCCTCACCGGCCGCGAGACGGCGCCGATGTCGACGGCAGCCGCCCTCGGTCTCGCGCTGTCCGACCTCACGGCCAGCGACGGGCGGTTCCTCAACGCGGCGACCATCGTCGCGGTGACCAGCGCCGGGATGGTCGTCGGGTGCCTGGCCCTGCGGGTGGTCGGCAGGTCGTCGGTCGGGTGGGGCGACACCGCCGCGCGGCTTCTGGGTGGTGCGGTGGCCCCGCTCCTGACCCGAAGCGTGCAGTTCGGCGGCCATCCGCTGCTGTGGTGGCAGGCGGCCTGGGGCGACAGCCGCTGGCTCGTCGCCGTGACCATGATGCTCGTGGGGAGCGTCACGATGCTGGTCTCTCTCGCCCTGGAGGCCGCGGTGCGGGCGGGGCGGGACCATGCGCCCCTGCTGCCGGCGGTGGTCGACGAGCTCCGCTCGACGCTGGGCTGGCGGTCGCGCTGGTCACCTCAGGCGCCCTGGTCGCCCTGGCGGAGCTGGCCCTGGGCATCGTCGCGCTGCCGCTGTTCCTCTTCCCCCTGTTGCTCACCTACTTCGCGGTGCGCAGGTTCGCCTCCATCCGGCTGACCTACCGCCAGACCATCGGGGCCCTGTCCTCGCTGACCGAGCGCACCGGATACACCCGCCCCGACCATGCGGAGCGCGTCACCCGCACCTCCTGCGCGATCGGTCGCGAGCTCGGCATGGGGCAGCGCGAGCTCACCGACCTGGAGTATGCCGCGCTGCTGCACGACCTCGGTCAGGTCGCCTTGCGCGAGCCCATCCCGCGTGGAGCCACGGTCATGGCGGCTCCCGCCGACCAGCAGCGCATCGCCCACGACGGCGCAGAGATCGTGCGCAGCACCGGGGTGCTCGACCGGGTCGCTGCCATCCTCGAGGCCCAGACCACGCCCTACCGGCAGGTGCGCGAGTTCGGCCAGGACCTCCCGCTCGCCAGTCGCATCATCAAGGTCGCCAACGCCTACGACGACATGTCCGACTCGCCACGGCGAGAACGACGAGCGGGCGATCGAGCGGATCCACCTGGGGCTCGGCTACGAGTACGACCCGCAGGTCGTCGACTCGCTGACCCGGGTGCTGCAGCGGCGCCGGCGGGCTACGCCGGCGCCGCTGTGACCAGCCGTCAGGACCGCTAGGGCGTTCCGGTGGTGAGCCGTGCGTCCATGTCGAGGTGCTTCTCGACCCTGGGGTCGCCGGCGTCCGCGAAGTAGTCGCCCTTGATCGTCTCGTCGGTGCCCGGGGAGACCTTGACCGCGTTGAGGACCACGGTGAGCACCACCGCGACGATCACGTTGATGGCGAAGGCCGTCGTCGCGATATACCCCATCTTCCCGATGCTCGGGATGATGTCGAGCGAGCCACCGAAGTGCGCCTTGGTCGCCGGGTTGATGACGTTGTAGGCCGTGATGGTGCCGTAGACCATGCCGACCGCCCAGCCCGCGAGCAGGCCCCACCGGTGGAACCACCGGGTGTAGAGCCCGAAGACGATGGCGGGGAAGGTCTGCAGGATCCAGATGCCACCCAGCAGCTGGAAGTTGATGGCGTTCTGCTTGTCGAGCACCAGCACGAACACCAGCGCGAAGGCCTTGACGACGAGCGAGACCAGCTTGGAGACCTTGGCCTCCTGCGCGTGCGTGGCGTCGGGCTTGATGAAGTCGCGGTAGATGTTCCTGGTGAACGTGTTGGCTGCCGCGATCGACATGATGGCCGCCGGGACGAGGGCGCCGATGGCGACGGCCGCGAACGCCACCCCCGCGAACCAGCTCGGGAACGAGTCCTCGAAGAGCTGGGGGATGACGAGCTGCGGGTTGGGCTTGCCGTCCAGGCCGATCGGCTTGGTCTTCGCCGCGATGGCCACCCAGCCGAGCAGGGCCAGCAGGCCGAGCACGAACGAGTAGGCGGGCAGGATCGCCGCGTTGCGCCGGATCGTGTTGCGCGTCGAGCTGGACAGCGTCGCCGTGATCGAGTGCGGGTACATGAACAGCGCCAGCGCGGAGCCCAGGGCCAGGGTGGCGTAGGCCCAGTACTGCTGGGCGCCGGGGATGAACGCCCCGGTGGGCTTGCCGGTGACCTTGCTCGGTGTCGCCATCTTGGTCTGGGCGGCGGTGAAGATGTGGTCCCAGCCGCCGAACTTCGACGGCAGGTAGATGACCGCGACGATGATGACGAGGTAGATCAGCCCATCCTTGACGAACGCGATGACCGCTGGGGCGCGCAGGCCGCTGGAGTACGTGTAGGCCGCGAGCAGGGCGAACGCGATGAACAGCGGAAGGTCCTTGGCCAGGGCGTTGCTGCCCCCGAGCCCGGCCACCTCGAGCACGGCCTGGATGCCGACGAGCTGGAGCGCGATGTACGGCATGGTGGCGAGGATTCCGGTGACGGACACCGCGAGCGAGAGCCCGCGTGAGCCGTAGCGGCCCTTGACGAAGTCCGCCGGCGTGACGTAGCCGTGCCGGTGGCTGACCGACCACAGCCGCGCCATGAAGACGAAGATGATCGGGTAGAGGACGATCGTGTAGGGCACCGCGAAGAAGCCGCTCACGGCTCCGAGCGCGAACATCGCCGCGGGCACGGCGACGAACGTGTATGCCGTGTAGAGGTCGCCGCCGAGGAGGAACCAGGTCACCCAGGTGCCGAAGCGTCGCCCGCCCAGGCCCCACTCGTCCAGCGACTCCATGCTGTCGGCCCGGCGCCACCGGGTGGCCCAGAAGCCCATGCCGGTGACCAGGAGGAAGAGGACGACCAGCACGGCCAGCGCGACGTAGTTGACGCCGGAGTGCGGGGAGGCTGCGCTCACCAGGGTGCTCATCGGACCACCTCACGGGTGTCGGTGCGGCCGGTCATCGGCCGGTGCGGGCGAGCCTTGAGGACGATGCGGTATGCCGTGTACGTCAGTCCCGAGCACAGGAAGACCCAGAGGAACTGGTACCAGATGAAGAACGGGAAGCCCCAGAGCACGGGATCCTTCCGTGCATAGCTGCCGACCCAGAGCAGGGCGACGACGGGGATGGCGAGGAGGACTCCAGCGATCGCCAGGAGCCCCTTGTTGGCGGGTGGAACGGTGTCGTGGTCGACGTCGTTGTCGATGCTCACCTTGACCTCCAGAGGTGACGAGTCGGCTGCCGAGAGGCAGCCCATATGTACGATATTCCCGACTAGCCAGTAACCGTGGGACGTCACAACCGTCACATCCGCCCCACGCTCCGAGTCCCTTCCCCCACTTCTTGCCCCGAATCAACCGGATTCGGGGTCCGGGAGGCCCCGCACGGTGGACTCAGGGCAATCGGTGGGAACGACCCGGGGGCGATGATGGGGGTGTGAACGTGGAGGTGACCGTGCTGTACTTCGGCGGATGCCCGAGCTGGCAGACCGCTCTGGAGCGGGTGCACGCCGCGTCGGCTCGCACCGGAGTGCAGGTCACGGTGACGACGCAGGCGGTCGAGACCACCGAGGAGGCTGACCGCCTCGGCTTCACCGGCTCGCCGACCATCCTGCTGGACGGGTCCGACCCGTTCGCCCGAGCAGGGGCAGGTGCCGGCGCTCGCATGCCGCGTGTACGCCACCCCCGACGGACTGGCCGGCTCACCGACGGTCGACCAGCTGTCGACGCCCTGACGCGGCACCCTGCCAACCCCGTGGGGCAGTCCGTCAGCGCAGACGCCTCACTGCGGCGAGAGCGGACAAGACGGACGCCCCTCTGCGCAGTGCAGAGGGGCGTCCGTCGCAGTGATGCGGGGAGCAGAGGCCAGGTCAGGCGGCCTTGGTCTCCTTGAAGATCGTGTCGATCTCGGCGATCTTCGAGAGCAGCTCGTCGGCCTTGGCGGCGTCGAACTCGCCCTTGGTGCCGGACGCGCCCGCGAGCTTGGTGGCCTCGTTGAAGAGGGTGTGCAGCTGCGGGTACTTCTCGAAGTGCGGTGCCTTGAAGTAGTCGGTCCACAGCACCCAGAGGTGGTGCTTGACCAGCTCGGAGCGCTGTTCCTTGATGATCGTCGCGCGCACCCGGAAGTCGGGGTCGCTGTTGTCGGCGACCTTGGCGATGATCGCCTTGATGGACTCGGCCTCGATGCGAGCCTGAGCGGGGTCGTAGACGCCACACGGCAGGTCGCAGTGGGCGCTGACCTCGGTGGTGCGGAAGATACGGGAGAGCATGCGGATCCCTTCTGCGAAGTTGATGATCACGTGCGTCTGCCAACCTACTCCCGGCCCTGAGGGCGCGCACGGCGCCCCCAGCGGAGCCAGGCGTCGACCCGGCATGAGCGGGAATCCGGAACAGGACGAGGGCGCGGATCTGGTCGCGAGCCAGCGAGCCGATGCCGTGGGTCCAGGAGTCGGCCACGCCTGGAGCGCTCTGGTTGTCGCTCTCCACCCAGTACCGCTGCGGGTCGGCAGGGTCGCGCCTGGTCACCCGCTTGATCGCCAGCGGACGCGGCTGTCCGGACTCGTGTGGGGGGAGGCGGACGATGGCGAGCTGACCGAGCCGGGGAGGGGCGCCGCGCAGCACCACCATCCGGTCGCCGGTGTGCAGGGTCGGCTCCATCGAGCCGCCGCGGACGGTGACGATGCCCAGTGTGTACGCCATCAGCCGTGGTCCTCCTCCTGGCGCATCCGGCGGAGGAAGGACCTGGTGCGCTCGTGTTGCGGGTTGCTGATCACGTCCGAGGGACGTCCCTGCTCGACGACCACTCCAGCATCCATGAAGACCACGCGGTCGGCCACTTCGCGGGCGAAGCTCATCTCGTGGGTGACCACGATCATCGTCATGCCGTCGAGGGCGAGCTGGCGCATGACCTTGAGGACCTCGCCGACCAGCTCGGGGTCGAGCGCGGAGGTCGGCTCGTCGAAGAGCATGAGCTTGGGCTTCATGGCCAGGGCCCGCGCGATGGCCACCCGCTGCTGCTGCCCACCGGAGAGCTGCGCGGGGTATGCCGTGGGCTTGTCGCTGAGCCCCACCTGCTCCAGGAGGGCCAGGGCGCGCTCGCGGACCTCGCTCTTCTTCTCGCCCTTGACCTGGATCGGCGCCTCCATGATGTTCTCGAGGGCCGTCAGGTGGGGGAAGAGGTTCCAGCGCTGGAACACCATGCCGATCTCACGCCGCTGCGCGGCGATCTGCTTGTCGGTGAGGTGGTGCAGGTGGCCGTCGCGGTCGGCGTAGCCCATGAGGTCGCCGTCGACCCAGATCCGGCCGCCGTCGATCGTCTCGAGCTGGTTGATGCAGCGCAGGAACGTCGTCTTGCCCGACCCCGAGGGCCCGAGGAGGCAGACGACCTCGCCCTTGTGGACGTCCATGTCGATGCCCTTGAGGACCTCGTTGCCGTGGAACGCCTTGGTGACGTTGAGGGCGCGCACGAGGGGCAGGTCTGGTGGCCATCAGAACCCTCCTCCTCCGCCGCCGCGCAGCGACAGCAGCTTGGCGCGGACGGCGTTCTGCTTGGAGGTGTCGCCGGTGCCGAAGCCGCGGCCGAAGCGCCGCTCCAGCCAGTACTGGCCGACCATGAGGACGCTGCAGACGATGAGGTACCACGCGGTGGCTGCCACGTAGGTCGGCATGATCCTCAGGGTTCGCGAGCCGATCGTCGACGCCTGGTAGAAGAGCTCGGCGTTGACCGGGATGGCGATGAGCAGCGAGGTGTCCTTGACCATGGCGATCGTCTCGTTGCCCGTCGGCGGGACGATGACGCGCATGGCCTGCGGCAGCACGATGCGCCGCATCGTCTTGGCCGACGACATGCCCAGCGCGTGGGCTGCCTCGGTCTGGCCGCGGTCGACCGACAGGATGCCGGCCCGCGCGATCTCGGCCATGTAGGCCGCCTCGGACAGGCCCAGGCCGATGACACCCATGAGCAGCGTGCTGCTGAACTGGTTGACGTTGAGGGAGAAGAACGTCAGGTGCGTGCTCAGCCCGAAGAGCTTGGCGATCTGCTGGCCGAACGGCACCCCGATGTCGAAGTTGCTGTAGAGGTAGCCGAGCCCGGTGCCGAGGATCACCAGCAGCACGTAGCGGGGGATCGCGCGGAAGAACCAGGTGTAGACGAACGCGACGCCGCGCAGCACCGGGTTGCTCGACAGCCGCATGATCCCGACGACCACGCCGAGCCCGACGCCCAGGATCATCGCCAGGACCGTGCCCAGGATCGTCCCCTGCACCAGGCCGTTGAGGACCGGGTTGAAGTTCATCACCTGCAGCGCGAACGGGAAGTCCCAGCGCGGGTTGGTGACGAACGAGCTGATCATCATCGCCACGAGCACGGCGATGACGGCCATCGCCACCCACCGCCACGGGTGGGGGACCGGCCGGGCGTGGATCGCGCCCGGCCGCTCCTCGGTTACCTCAGCCATGAGCCCTCCGGCTTCAGGGGTTGACGGCGAAGTCGGAGATCGCGCCGGTGTCGTTGCCCCACTTGGTCAGCGTCGACTTGTAGGTGCCGTCGGCCGCGATGGCCTTGAAGGCGTCGGCGATGGCCTGGGCGAAGTCGGTCTCGGCCTTGGGGACGACGATCCCGTAGGGAGCCGAGTCGTAGATCGCGCCCAGGGCCTGGAGCTGGCCGCCGGTCTGCTTCACGGCATACAGGCCCACGGGGGAGTCGGCGAGCATCGCGTCGGACTTGCCCGAGATGACGCTCGCGGTGACCTTGCTCTGGTCGGCGTCGATGATCTGCTTGATCGCCGGCTTGCCCGCGTCGGTGCACTTCTTGGAGCGCGCGGTGAGGTCGTCGATCTGGGTGGTGCCCTTCTGGACGCCGATGCTCAGGCCGCAGGCGTTGTTGGGGTCGACGTGCTTGGGGTTGCCGGTCTTGACCGCCCACTGGGTGCCCGCGTTGAAGTAGCTCACCATGTTGACCTGCTTCTTGCGGTCGGCGTTGATGGTGAACGAGGAGACACCCACGTCGTACTTGCCGGACGTGACGCCCAGGATGATCGTGTCGAAGCCGGCGTTCTGGAACTGCGCCTTGAGGCCGAGCTTGGCAGCGACGGCCTTGAAGAGGTCGACGTCCATGCCCACGACGGTCTTGCCGTCGGTGTCGATGAACTCGTTGGGCGCGTAGGAGGCATCCGACCCGACGACCAGCGTGCCCTTGGACTTGATGGCGGCCGGGACCTTGGCGGCCAGCGACGGGTCGACCGTCGCGCTCGCCGAGCTGGTGGAGGAGGAGCTGGACGAGCTGCTGGAGCTCGTCCCCCCGAGCGTGTTGGAGCCACATGCGCTCAGGGCGAGTCCTGCGGTGGCCAGCCCCGTGAGAAGCAGAGCGGTGGGGCGGAGGCGATGGGTCATGCGTTGAGGTCCTTCCTCGTATGCCGGGGCCGGGGACGCCGTGTCCCAGGTCACCCGCGTGGGTCACGGGGCATCTTGCCAGCATCAGTGCGGCGGCGGTGATAGACCCCTGGATTCCGATACCGTCTCGAATCCGAGATCTGTCGTGGGTGGCTCAGCGGCCTCTCAGGACCGCATTGGGCGCACAGCGAAGCGCGGCGCGCGACGCGCGTCACAGTTGGCGCGCAATGGTGGTGTGCGAGCGGCTCCTGTGCCACCATGAACCGACGGGTAACCCCCGTTCATGCGTTTGAGAGGCCACACCCGGCTGTTGATGACCGCGGCTTGATCCGTGCGCGGTGTGCCCCACGCTCTCTGCTTTCCCTTCTTGAGGTGACTTCCCATGGCTGCGTCGTTGTCGTACCCACTGTTCGACCCGTCGGACCCGGTCTTCCGGGCACACGAGGGCGGCAAGCTGGGGGTACACGCCACGCAGCCGCTGCGTGACCGGGTCGATCTCGCGCTCCTCTACACGCCGGGCGTGGCCGACGTCTCCCGTGCCATCGCTGTCGACCCCTCGCTCGCCGCGCGGTACACGGCTCGCAGCAACACGGTCGCCGTCATCACGGACGGCACTGCGGTGCTGGGTCTCGGCGACATCGGGCCGCTGGCCGCCATGCCTGTCATGGAGGGAAAGGCGGTGCTGTTCAAGCACTTCGGCGGAGTCGACGCCGTGCCGGTGTGCATGGAGACCGGCATCGGTGGACGAGCTCGTCGAGGCGATCGCCCGCATCGCGCCGACGTATGGCGGCATCAACCTGGAGGACATCTCGGCACCGCGGTGCTTCGAGATCGAGCGCCGGCTGCAGGAGCGGTTGGACATCCCGGTGTTCCACGACGACCAGCACGGGACGGCGATCGTGGTGCTCGCGGGGCTGATGAACGCGGCTCGCGTGGTGGGCCGGTCGCTGGAGTCGCTGCGCGTCGTGGTGTCTGGCGCCGGAGCTGCGGGTATTGCCGTCACCAAGCTGCTCGCCCGCGCTGGTGTGGCTGACATCGTGGTGTGCGACTCGCGCGGCATCATCGAGCCGACGCGAGCCGACCTCCCTGACCACAAGCGCCGCCTGGCGGCGACGACCAACCCGCGCGGGCTGTCGGGAGCGCTCGGGGACGCCTTGGTGGGCGCGGACGTCTTCGTGGGGCTCTCCGGTGGGCTCGTGCCCGAGGCAGAGGTCGCGACGATGGCTCCGTCCTCGATCATCTTCGCGCTCGCGAACCCGGACCCGGAGGTCCACCCGACGGTGGCTGCTCGGTATGCCGCGGTGGTGGCCACGGGGCGCTCGGACTTCCCGAACCAGATCAACAACGTGCTGGCCTTCCCCGGGCATCTTCCGGGGGGCTCTGGACTCGGGCGCGCCGCAGATCACCGAGGCGATGAAGCTGGCGGCCGCCAGGGCGATCGCCGACCTGGTCGAGACGCCGACGGCCGACGAGATCGTGCCGAGCGTCTTCGCTGAAGGAGTGGCGGACGCCGTGGCCGCGGCAGTGTCCTCCCATTTCTAGTGGCGCGGCGGACCGTGGGCTGTCGGGCATGCCGCTAGATTCACGACATGCCTAGCGTGCCCATTCAGCTCCGACAAGTCGCGAGGGTCTGCGCCTTTGTCGTCCAGCACCCAAGTAACCGAGGCCGACGGCTAAGGCCTTGGTCAGAGCCGCTCGATTGCAAGTCGCCGGACGACTTGGTCGTTCAACGACGGTCCCTATTGGGGCGACCATGAAGATGCGAGCAGTGCTTGACCATGCTGCATCGTCCAAGGTGGCCTACGCGAACCCGCCGGACTGGGCGGAGATGATGGCGTGGCGAAGGCTGCTCAAGCCTAGTGACTCGTTCATCGATGTCGGAAGCAACGTCGGTGCGTCTTCCCTTTGGGCTGCGGGACTAGGGGCCGCCTCCGTCATCGCTGTCGACCCTGAGGCTGGCGCGGTCGCGCTGCTTCAGGCCGAAATCGCCATGAACCCCTGGGCCATAGCCGAGGTCGTTACGGCCGCGTTGGGGGCGAAGCCGGGTTCCATGGCCTTCACCGCGGGTTTGGACACCACCAACCATCTCGTGACCTCGGGAGCAGGGGCACAGACGGAGCCAGTAACCACATTGGACGCAATCCTCGCCGGCCGGACGTCGGCTGGGGCGAAGGTCGACGTGGAGGGCACTGAACGGCTCGTCCTACAATGCGCCACTGACTCCCTGGCGAGTGGTCGCGGAGCAGTCTTTCAACTAGAGTGGAACTCGACCAGCGAGGGCACCTTGGGTAAAGATCGACAGCCCGTCGCTGAACTGCTAAAGAGCAATGGATACGGCCTGTTCCGCCCCGACGAAGGTGGCGTCTTGATTCCGCTCTCGGACGAGGGGTACGGAGCCGATGTATTCGCTGTCCATCCTGGCCCCGCGGCTCATGGGACATCTCATCTCGGGGCATAGAGGCGAGAATGCCCGTCCGAACCACCTGTCGGCAGTCGCTATCGTCAACAACCCGACGCAATTGCTTTTTGCGATTGAGGCTGCCTACGACCTCGGCTTGCATTTGCCTCATCTGGACGTGATCGTCGTCCCTACCCCCAGGGCTGACGATACAGACCTCTATTCAAATCTCATTCAGGCTGCCAAGCTTCAGAACATCACTTGGTTGCCCTTGTCATCACTCGGTCGCCTTGGTCGCCTAAGAGATCTCCTTAGGCTCAAGTTCTCTGCTCGGGGTTACGAATGGATCATCACCCCAATGGTCAACTATATCCCCGTTCGGGCATTAATTTCGTCGCGTCCGAAACGTGTGATCGTCACAGACGATGGGGCATGGACCCTCCATTTCGCCAAGATGCGATACGAAGGAAGGCGCAGCATCCGCAGGGTTCACAGGATGATTCCGCTCACGACGCTCCCGCGCGAACTAGCCTTCTTCTCGATTTATCGCGATTTGGTGGCCGGCCCCGCAGACACGATCAAACACAATGACCTGCAATGGTGTAGGTCCCAATCGGCCGGAGGCAATCGCGGCGATCACCTCGTCATACTCGGATCGGATTTCGTGGGAAGCGAATACCTAACCTTTGGTGAGTACGTGGAGCAACTTAAGCGGATTCGGGCAGTTTCGAACGGCGTTGCCGAGTATTGGCCCCACCGGCGCGAAGACCCGGCCCTTGTGCACGAAATCTGTGAGCTGCTCGGCCTTAAGCTGCGAAAGAGGCGCCTCCCGCTCGAGGCCGAGATATTACAAACCGATCCTGCTCCCGCACTGATCGCGACGTTGCCCAGCACGGCAACCGAAACCCTTAAAATGTTTAGGGCCGAACTGGGATATCGCATCCTTACCCTCGTTCCGGACGAGAGCACGATAAGACCAGCACGTCTTGCGCAGTTTCGTGCAGTCACCGCATCGTCGATGGCGAGTTCAGACATCGTCATGTAGAGCTTGCTGCCTAGCGCAGGATCTCTTCACATACGGAGTCAAACTCGGGCCGCCCCAGGGGGCTGCTCTGCCAGTCCGTGAAGGCATGACGCGCACCGAGGCGCAGGCGATGCCACTCGTCGGCGTTCGGGGGGGGAAGGGTGGCGATGAGCGTGGCCAGGGACCTCGCATCCGCCGGGTTGACGGTCCAGCCTGCTTGGTTGCGCACGCTGTCGGTCCAAGGGGTGTTCTCGCCGATGATCACCGGACAGCCCGCGGCGAGAGCCTCGGCGATGGTGTGGCCGAAGTTTTCCGTGAACGTTGGGAGGACAAGCGCGTGATGCTGGTCGAAGAGCTGTGAAGTTTGCTGTCGATTCGCGACGCCGCGGTAACTTACCACCACGTTTTCGGGCAAGCTCACAATGAGCGCCTCGCAGGCAGACCAGTAGCCAGCATCGTCAATGGGCCCCCAGATGTCGAGCGAGATCGGCGCACATGCATCTTGCAAACTCACCAGCAGTTCCCTAAGGCCCTTAATGGGTGCTATTCGGCTGAGGTAGAGGAGCCGCAGGAAATCCCCGATAGGAGGTTCGAGGCACGGTTCGTGCGCCTCGATCCACGGAACTTCGGGAACGATGTACACGCGAACGTCCGCGCCTAATGCGCTGCGGATCTCTTGCTCTTCCTTGATGGACGAGGCTATCCAGAAGACGCGATTGCTCCAGCGGAATACGCGCCATAAGAACGTGTACGGGGTCTTGAGTCGGCTTCCGAGCGCCATGGCACTCCCAGCAAACTCGCCGCGTGGTGCTATGGCGACACGCTTCGCGCGGGAAACCCCTAATCCATGAAGGAGCAAGGGCAGCAGGGTGAATTTCACGGAGTGGAAAGAGTTGAGCACCAGTAGTTCCCCACGCGCGTGGCGCAGTTTGCTGAGGAATGCGATCAGTGATCGAAATCCGTCCACGGTGCAATAGGTCACGACCTTGCCCGGCGAGAGGGTAAGCGTCCCTCGGTGGGGCTGCGGAAACGGGTCCTTGCCCGGATCGCGATCATTACAAAATACTTCGATTTGAAAGTCTGAACGCTCAACGATCCCCCGAATTCCGGCCGCCGGGCCGGCGCCCAATTCGCTGGGCGGGAAGAACGGGCAGACGATGGTCACGGTCGTCACTGTGGTTCGTTCAACTCCCCAGCGTATAACGGGACGAGATCCCGGAACGGGATCGGTTGCCAGCGCCTCTCTTGCAAGGCCCGCGCGATGGCGTCGCCAAGCCCGTCAACATCCCCGACACTCACCAGATTCCAGCCACGATCACAGAGTTGCTTGGCGGACGCCACCGCGTCTGTTGCCACCACGGGGAGCCCGAACTGCAGCGCTTCTCGCACCACCAGTCCATATGCTTCCCGCTCCGAGGCGAGCGCCAAGACATCAGCGAACGCGTAGTAGGGGGCTAGCTCGCTACGGGTTACGGCCCCGACCAATACCACCCCAGGACCAACCTGCGGGGGGTCATCCCCGACTCCGACGATTACCAATGCCACTTTGGTGTTATCTCTGTTCAAACGATTCACGGCGGCCACGATGTCTGCGACTCGCTTCGTGGCTACGAGGCGACCAACGTAGAGCACAACCTTGACGCCGGGGGCAATTCCCAATCGCTGCCGTAGCTCCGTCGCGCGCTCTGGAAGATCAGTCCCTTCCGGGACAGGTGACTCAAATGGAACCCTAATCTGATTATTCAGTCCGAAAGCGCTCCAATAAGCTGAGTTGGCGTCGCCTATGGCCCAAACGCGCGTATTGCGCGAGTAGAGAAGTCTCAAAGTCGCCCATTTTAGCGCGCGGCGCCAAGTTGTGCGCGAAAGGTGATCCTCCACTTTAGAATCGCTTTGCGTGAATACGGGGAGTTTGCGAATCCGCGCGGCTAGCAGCAAGGCGATCACGAAAGGGTTGGTGTAGCCGAATGTCACAACTTTGGTGGTCCTCGGCGACAGTCCGACGCGAAGCCCCTCAAGGAATGAGGAGCGCTTCCCCCGCGGAATGAAACTGTGCGGATGCTTGATCGGCAAGCTCGCCCAACCTCGACCTGCGCTCTGTCCTGTTACGTAGTGGAAGCTCAGGTCGAGGTTGGCACCACTGCTCAAGGCGTTGAACACACCGCAGAACTGGGGCGTTGGTGTCGCGGCAAACCAAACAATCATTGCGCACCACCCGCGGTCGTCGGCAGTCGACGGCCCCGCGGCGCCGCGGCGGGTCCGATGCGCGCGCTGTTCAGGGCGGACAGGTCCAGTCGAGCCCTCTGAACCAACCGGGGCCACGAGGACGACGAGAGGAAGCAGAAGATTGAACCGGCCGTGAAGACCCAGGCTTCGAAGAGCCCGCTGAGGAGCGAAGCTCACCCACAAGGCCAGAGAGAAAACGATCACGGCGCGACGCGGCGAACAGCGCCATGATGATCAAAAGTGCGGCGATTCCACCCGCCACTCCAAGCTTCGCCCACGACCTTCAAATACGAGTTCGCGCTCGCAGCCCCAATCGCCCCGGCGCCCGATCCCAGCCATGGATGTTCCTGCCACTGCGCAAGTCCTTGGCTCCAGTTCGCGGTCCTCGAATTGTTTGTCCGCAGCAAGGTGCCGCTAGAAACAGTCGCAACCGAGTCCAAGGCGGGTCCAGAGAGGGCCCAAATGGCGGCAGCACTGAGAATGGCGAAAAGGGGTCGCGCGCTGCGGCTGACGTGCATGAGCAGGACAATAGCGGAGCCCGCCAAGAGGCAGGCCGTTCCCGCTCTGGATCCCGACATGACCACGAGTGCTGCCGAAAGGGGCCATAGTGCGCGCACCCTCCTTGAGTTTCGCGAGAGCACAAGGATCCCGAAGAAGGAGCAAAAAATCGCAAGCCCGTTAGGATTATCCAAGATCCCCCTTGCGCGCCCAGCGTAGAAAGCTTGCCCCGGAATCCCAACAAGCGCTAGTGCCGAGCACGAAAGGACGAGGCCAAGGTATTGACCGACGAGTCGCGTGATTACGTCGCGCTCCATGCATTTGATACTCACCAACGCGGCAGGAAGTACGAAGAGCCAGGCGGAGGCGCTCGCCAAGGTCGTCGCCTCGTCCGTGGACCAGGCGACAGAGGCAAGGGAAGCGATGCCAAAGAGCAAATACGTCCAGAGTAGCCGCTTACCGGCCCATGAGACCTTCGGAGAATCGGCGGACCGATACTTGAAGTAGTGCAAAGTGAGGCCAACTGTGCCCACCAGCGCTGTCGGGCGGGTGTCGGGTAGGGCGGGCGCGACGAAGGTGAAAGGGAGGGTGTAGGAGACAAGGATAAGGAAGAAGGAGAGGCGGGGGTGCTGTGGAAGGACCGCGAACATGAAGATGACAGCAACAAGCCCGAATGGGACTAGATAAACTAGGAGGTCGAGCGAGAGCATGCCTACGTCCGCCCCCGTCTGATCCGGATGCTTCTGCCCCGAGTTGCTGGGTGGTGGGTGAACATCAGCCAAGCCAAAAACGTTATGCCGGCAAACTCACTGGTCACTGAAAATATGCTCAGCAGAGTGCCGCTGCCCACCAGGGTCGCTACGGCGCAGACGGTGACAGAGCCTGCCGCTATGGTCGCTGCGAGATTCATCGCTACCGATTCATACTTCTCACTGATGAGCCGATATTGAGCGGCTCGATTGATAACCACAAATGGGATGGCGGCGCTCATCCACATCCACCAGATGGAAGAGTCTGGTACGCCGCCAGCCTTGAATATCGAGACAACGAGGGGTGTCGCCAGAATGCAGATGATCGACATCGGTATTGTAGCCGCGACTAAAGTGGTCTCAACCTTCTTGAGGTAGCCTCCACCGTGGTGGATGGAGGTCCCGCCTGCACGCACGGTCATGATCGTGTACAACCCGGCGGTCAACAACGCAGTGAAACTCTGCTGAGCGCTGATAAGCGTGGCGAAAACACCAGCTTTGTGTGCTTCAAGGAAAGTTGGAGCGAGTAGGAGCGGGGTGCGAATCATGAGGACGTCGAGCACGCTCAGGACCGCGAGTCGTGGCTTGTACGCGTGCTTAAAGCTACTAGAGAGTCGCGGATGAGGGTGACGGGTGGGGCAGCGTGCCTGCCGTTTGCCCCAAGCAGACAGCCAACCAGTCCGAGTGCACCGATTGTCGTTGCCAGAGAGTAACTCAGTCCGGCGAAGACCAAGACTGGGATGGCGATTCTGTTGCCCATTGTGGCCACCGCCCATACCGGGAGGCGGAACTCTCGTTGCAGGTTCGACCCTTCCAGTTCGGAAAGGTTCAGGAAGGCGGCGGTCAATCCCCCAAGTCCAACGGCTATGGGAGTCAAGGACGAAGACATCGAGTAGTACAAGGCGGCCGCAATTCCGCTGGTAACCAGCAGCGGGGCGATGATGGTCATGCGGATCCGTTTGACTGCCGCTCTCGTGTCATCGTCGCCGTTGGCGTAGGCAAGCGAGGTTCCTCCGCCGATGACGGCCGAGGTCAGGGACGCGGCACTCAGCCCAGCCGAGAAGGCTGCAATGTCGGCGAACTGACCTGAGCGGGCCGCAAGAATCACTGTCACGGCCGTGGTCGCCGCTGACACCAGGGAGACGATAGGGCTGAGCAGGACTTGGAACGGCCGTGCGGTGAGCCGGTGACGCAGGCTAGGCATCGTCTTTTCCACGCAAGCCATTCCACGCTTCGTGACGCCGATGCGTCGAAATGATGAAACGGACGACGCGCTCGGAGCAGTTGTCGACCGAGTAATCCTGCGGCACGTGGGGACGCTGGTTGTCGTCCGACACGACGACCTCGATCGCTTCGACGACGTTCTCCGGGTCGAGGCCGGTCATGATGATCGAGCCCGGTGTCGAGTGCCTCCGGGCGTTCGATCGAGTCGCGCAACGTCACGGCCGGGAAACCAAGAATCGACGACTCCTCGCTGATGGTGCCGCTGTCCGACAGCACGCAGAGCGCATCCTGCTGAAGCCGGACGTAGTCGATGAAGCCCAGCGGCTTGTGGAAGATGAGCGCCGCGGGCAGTTCCCGTCCCAGGGTCTCCAGTCGCTTGCGAGTGCGGGGGTGAGTCGAGACGAGTACCGGGACAGCCGAACCTTTCATGCGCGGCCACGAGGCAGTCCAGGAGCTGTCCAAGACGAGCCGGGTTGTCGACGTTCTCCTCGCGATGGGCGGACACCAGGAGGTAGCCGCCCTGTCTCGAGGTCCAGGGTGTCCAGGATGGTGCTCGCGGCGAACTGCTCAGCGTGATGCAGCAGCACCTCCTTCATCGGCGAGCCGGTCAGCAGGATGCGTCGCGGGTGCAGTCCCTCGGCCAGCAGGTTGCGTCGGGCGTGCTCGGTGTAGACGAGGTTGAAGTCCGCGACGTGGTCGACGAGTCGGCGGTTGGTCTCCTCGGGCACGTTCTCGTCGAAGCAGCGGTTGCCGGCTTCCATGTGGTACACCGGGATTCGCATTCGCTTGGCCATGACGGCTGCGATGCAGCTGTTGGTGTCGCCCAGGACGAGCACCGCGTCGGGCCGCTCCGCGAGCAGCACCTGCTTCGACCTTGATCAGCGTCTCGCCGAGCACTCGTGCCGAGGCTTGACGTGTCGACCTCGAGGAAGTGGTCGGGCTTCCGGATGCCGAGCTCGTCGAAGAAGATCCCGTTGAGCTCGTAGTCGTAGTTCTGGCCGGTGTGGACCAGAACGTGGTCGACGGTGGTCGTCGAGCCGAGCCATGACCCGCGAAAGTCGGATGATCTCCGGCCGCGTGCCGACGATCGTCATCACCTTGGTCATGCGTTCACCTTCGCAGCAGTCGCCCACCGGTTCCCAGAACGTGTCGGGGTGGTCGGGATCGAACAGGGCGTGCGTCCAGAACAGGGTCGTGAGCTCCGTGTCGCCGGTGTTGGTGATGTTGTGCACCCACATCGTGGGCATGTCGACGACCGCCGGCCGCGTCGCCCGAGACGTCGAAGGTGACGACCTCGTCGTGAAGACCCGACGCAAGGTGATCCGTCGCCTGTGCCGCTGAGGACCACGAACCGCTCGACCTTGCCGCAGGTGGAAGTGCTCGCCACGGGTGATGCCCGGGTTCGTCGTCGACACGAAGGTCTGCCCCTGGCCGCCGTGGGCCCGCACGGTCTCGACGAGGCGGCCACGGTCGTCCGAGTGGGCGGTGAGGGCGATGGGGTAGTGCGTCGGGAAGAGCGCTGCACGATAGGTGTTGAACAGGTCCACTCGCAGTGGCGTGTCCAGGGCAGGGATGTCGCCCGTCGCATACAGGGCGTGGAACTCCTGCAGCGTGGCCAGTACGCCCGCAACGGTCGTGGGCGTGGCGGTGGGGGCCACGGTCGATCCGTCGGTGGTCAGCGCGTCGATGAGCGACTGTGCGGCACCCTGGACGTGGAGCAGCGACGACCTCGCGGTCTTGGATCGTGCGGCTCCACGCCTCGCGACCACGGCGTCGACGAAGGTCGCGACGAAGGAGTTGTAGGCCGGACGACCATGCTCCCCGAAGAGGTTCGGGAGGCGCACGTCCACGAAACGTGCCGCCCACTTCAGCCGCGGCATCGCGAAGTACCACTGCGGCCTGGTCCTTGCCGTTGCCGTAGGGTGTGCCGTTCCCGCCTGGATCGAGTTGGCGTAGACGACGCGCAGCGGGCCGGCCGGCCTGCCGCACGGCTTCGGCGACGTCCTCGGCGAGGCGGATGTTCCCCGACTCCACCTCCTCCGGCTCGCCGCGGTTGACGCCGGCCACGTGGATGACGGCGTCGACGCTCTGCGACCAGCTCGTTGAGCCGCGGCCAGGTCTCGCGCGTCACCGGCAGGACCTCGTGGTCAGTCAGTGGCCCGGAGTCGCACTCGGGTGTGCCAGCCCAGGAATCCAGCTGCACCGGTGAGAAGAACCTTCATGCCGTTCACCAGGCCGAGCAGCCGCCGCATCTCGGGGAGCTCAAGCAGGAGCTCCTTGGTCCGCTCGACGTCGAGCTGCTCAGTGTTGGCCGAGGTGTAGTCATCGACCTCGGCGCCTTTCGCTCGCCCTCCTCGTAGAAGAGCTCGTACTCCATCGACCGCGCGTCCAGGGGCACCCGGAAGTAGTCGCCCTGGTCGCTGGACTTGAGCATCTCCTCGCGGCTGAGCAGGGTCTCGTGGAGCTTCTCGCCGTGTCGGGTGCCGATGACCCTGATCTCAGGATCGTCGTTCCCGAGAAGCCGAGGCAACCGCCCGCGCCAGAACCTCGACGGTGGCGGCGGGAGCCTTGCGGACGAAGAGGTCGCCGGGCTCGGCATTGAGGAAGGCGTACTCCACCAGGTCGACGGACTCCTGCAGCGACATCAGGAACCGGGTCATGCCGCGGCTCGGTGAGGGTCAGCGGCCGACCCTGCTGAAGCTGCTGGACGAACAGCGGGATGACCGAGCCTCGCGAGTACATGACGTTGCCGTAGCGGGTCACCGACACCGTTGTCGAGGACCGCGGGTTGTTGCGGGCGAAGGCCTGCGCGGTCTTCTCCATCAGCGCCTTGGACATGCCCATGGCGTTGACCGGGTAGACGGCCTTGTCGGTGCTCAGGCAGACGACCGAGCGCACGCCCGCGGCGGCAGCCGCCTCGATCGACGTTGTGGCTGCCGATGACGTTGGTCTTGACCGCCTGCTCGGGAAAGAACTCGCACGACGGCACCTGCTTGAGCGCCGCCGCGTGGAAGACGAAGTCGGTGTCCGACGAAGGCGCTCGCCACGGACTTCGCGGTCACGGACGTCACCGAGGAAGAAGCGCAGCCGGGAGTCGCTGAAGCGCTTGCGCATCTCGTCCTGCTTGGCCTCGTCGCGGCTGAGGATGTGGACGGTCGCGACGCCCCGGTCGAGCAGGTGCGCGGCCATGGTCGAGCCGAACGAGCCGGTGCCGCCGGTGATGGCGACCGTGGCGCCTTGCATGCCCGTCATTGTCAGTTCTCCTCGCATTGGTCGGCGACGCAGAGTCGACCGATCTCTGTCCCAGATTGAGTGACCTCGCAGGTGCGACCAGCCTGATGGCGAGAGCCAACTGTCGTCCTGGTCCTGCCCCAACCACAGCATCTCGAGTCGACGCGAGTTGGCAGCGACGTGCGCGCTCATCCTGCCACCCGCCCGTACCGCCGCAGCGAGGGCTCGCGCCAGACCGACGGGAGGCAGACTGGCTCCTTGCCGCCCAGTAGCCGCATGAGATCTGCCGTCGACAGGCCCTCGGAGGGGTGGGTGACGACCTTCGGAGGCGTCTGCTCGCACAGAGCAAGAAATGCGATCGCATGCGCAACGTTGACCAAGAGCGCCTGAGGTGTGTTCGCCGTTCCGGGCGCAGCCACCGCACTCAGCCGTGAGCGCGCAACGCGGGCGAGGGCCACCGTGACACGCCGGTCTGGTGCATGGACCCCGGGCGGCCGATAGATGACCGCCTCGGGATTGGCCCGTCTTGCCGCCTCTTCTCCTACGGCCTTGGATGCCGAGTATGCCGAAAATGGGCGCCGAATATCGCTGGCATCGAGAGTGTCGATCCGACCTTGAACTGCGGCGCTGCTGACATGAACGAACCGAGCCCCACTGCGCGCCGAAGCGGCGGCGAGGACGCCGGGCAAGGCGCCATTCGCGGCCATGAGCTGGAGGCGGTCACCGGAGCCCGCTTCGGCCAGTCCTGCGGCGTTCACTACTGCATCGACCGAGCCAATCGTCCTACACGTCTCATCGATGACGGACTGAAGGCTGCGCGCCGCAGCGAGCGCCACGCCCTCCTCCATCGGCTGGAGGCGGGGTGCGCGCACCCGTACAACGACAGCACCATCGGTCTCAAGGGCATTACAGACGGCGCTTCCCACGAAGCCGCTCGCGCCAATGACCGCAACTCGCTGCGCATCAGGCATGCGCATCACCGTGCGCGACCGATTCAAGAAGGTCGCTAAGACGGTCGCCAACGACCTTCTCGGAAAAGTGCGCCAGGTAGTAGTCGCGTGCACGGTTCCCCATGGCCAAACGCTGCTCCTTGTGAAGAGCGCTGATCGAGCGTATGGCTTCGGCAAGTCCTCTCGCGTCACCTGGCGCCGAGACCAGTCCAGCCTCGAGGCCCTGATGACGGCCGCCGCATCGCCGGTGACCGAGCCGATGATGGGTTTGGCGACAGCCAGGTTGGCCTGGAGCTTGCTGGGCAAGGTGCTCCTCAGTATCGGGAACGTCCTTGAGAACGACCAGCTGGGCGTCGCCGAGTGAAAGGACTCGGGACATCATGGAGAAGGGCTGGGGAGGGATGAAGGAGACGTTGTCGAGCTCGAGTCTTTGGCGCTGTGCGTCGGAGGCGGGGCTCACGTCACTCCACTCCCGACGAGGGCGATGCCGATGTCGCGGTCATCCTTCAGCAGCGCGGCGGCCTCCAGAACGGTCTCTAGGCCCTGTAGCTCACCAAAGTTTCCGGCGTACATCGCAGTGAACGGCCGGAATGGACCTAGGAGGCGTGGCCAGCGACTCGTCCCTCGGGGTCGGAAAGAAGGATGACTCCTCCGCCCAGTTAGGGCACGTAGGCCAACTTTCTCGCTTGGCACTCCGCGAGCCGTGATGTGCTCCGCCATGCCGGGGGAGGTGACGGCGATCTTGTCCGCGCGGCGATACACCGCATCGCAGAACTGATGCAGGGCGCGTTCGATAAGGCCTTGCCTGCCCATCCTCGATGAAGCCGCTGGAGGTCACGCTGTCGGGCCAAAGATCCTGAATGTGGACCACGAGGGGGACGCGCTTGCGCCGTACGGCTCGAAGAAGCAGCCCTGGTATGGCTGCTGTCGCGGGGCTCGAATAGACGAACACCACGTCGCACTGTCGAAGGACGGCCAGTGCCACCGCGGACCCAGAGGCCGCGAAACTGATGTAGTTCGCCGCTCGGCGTGCCGCGCTGGTGTCGTGGCTAGGGTAAATAGGCGACCTGTGCACGGTCACACCCTCCATCAGCTCACGCAGCGTATGGTCGCTGCCGGTATCCCTCGAAGACCCTGCCGTCGGGGTAGATGGGGAATCCGGTGACCACGTCGACCGAATGGCCGCGGTCGCGCAGCGCTCGCGCCAGAGTGCCAGGACCCGCTGCGGCGCCTCCTTCCGGGTCGTACCAGTGCGAGATCATGCCGATTCTCACGCCTAGGTCCTCCTGGTCCGTACTCGCCATGTCGAGAACCGTACGACTATGCCAGCATCGCCTAACAATCGGGGGGTGCCCAGGTAGCCGCCGCACACCGTTACCGTGACGACCACCGCGCCCCAGGGGGTAGAGCCCACCAGCCGAGCGCACTCACGGCGGCCAAGGAAGCGGCCTATACGGCCAGTGGGGGAGCCCCAGGCCGGTCGTGAGGTGCTGATAGACGTGGTCCCGGTGCGCGTCGGTCAGTCGTTCCCCCTCACGGCGCGATGGACGAGCGTCGTCGACGTGTCCACGGCATAAATGCAAGGGGGCGCTGCCACGGAGGATACGTGCATGCTCGCTCCAGCCGAGAAGCGTTCCGCCCGCCACCAGGCCGCCGAACAGATAGCTGCCGACGTCTCCCAGGAAGAGCCCGCGTTGGATCACGTTGAAGGGCAGAAATCCGAGTGCCGCCCCAGCCGTCACACCACCTGAGCAAGAGGGGACGGCTGCCGCGACATGACCGGCCAGGCAGCCGAGGCGCCCCACAGCGTCATGGTCAGTGCCGTGATCCCGTTGATTCCGTCCATGAAGTTCACCGCATTGACAATCGTCGGAACGTAAAGCAACTCCGACGATCATGAGGAGCCGCCCTTGAAGGGCAAGCACCCGCGAGCGCGCCATCGATGCTTGCACCACAGCCGAGTGAGGGGCCGCAGGTCTGCGCGATCGTCGGCCAGTCCCAGAAGGGCGAGGATCAGCAGCCGAGCCCGGACCACCCCGAGTCGCTCATCGAGGTCGTGTGGCTCCAGAGCGACGCCAACTAGCACGCCTGCCAGGCAGGCGAGCCGCCCGCGCGCGGAATCGGCATCGGTGTGGGAAGACCGATGGTTGGGGACGTCCAGAATGCCTCGCACACCCATCTGAGCGCGAACGAGGGAGCCAAGCCCGCAGTCACGAGCAGGCCGGCAACGAACGGAACGCATTGGTCAGTCGCCTCGCAAAGCGTCGGAGCGAATGCGACGACGGATGCTCTCGCCGCGCATCCACGATGCAGCATCCCGAGTGTGGTACGCCTGGTTCCCGAGCACGGCTGTCGCGCATCGAGTGCCGGCACGGCCACGTTGGAGACCAGAGGGTGAGTGGTGTCCGCGACGCTGCTCGTGGTGGGAGAACAGCTCCTCGCCGAGCTTCTCGCCCGGCCGCAGGCCGGTGTAGACGATGTCGATGTCGCGCCGACCCGGACATGCGGATGAGCGTCTGGGCGACGTCGACGATCTTCACCTGCTCGCCCATGTCGAGCACCATCACCTCGCCGTCGGAGCCGATGGAGGCGGCTTCGAGCACCAGCTGGCAGGCCTCGGGGATGAGCATGAAGTAGCGCTCGACGTCGGGGTGGGTGACCGTGATCGGGCCGCCGCGCTGGATCTGTGCGGTGAAGGCGTGCACGACAGAGCCGCGCGACCCGAGCACGTTGCCGAAGCGCACCGAGACGTAGCGACCGGGGAAGTTCGGCTGGCGAAGTCGGCCGTCAGCCGCTCGGCGAGCCGCTTGCTGTAGCCGAGCACGCAGGTCGGGTTCGCCGCCTTGTCGGTCGAGATGTTGACGAAGGTGCCCACACCGACCTCGGCGGCGGCCCGCAGCACGTTGCAGCGTGCCCAGGACGTTGGTCTTCCACGCCTCGAGCGGGTGGGACTCGAGCAGGGGGAGGTGCTTGAGGGCGGCGGCGTGGAACACGATGTCGGGGCGGGCCCGCTCGAAGGCCGCCAGCATGGCGTCGGCCTCGCGGATGTTGGCGAGGATGAGGTCGTCGCTGTCGAGCAGGCCGTTGCCGACCAGGCTCAGCTGGGTCTCCTGCAGGCCGGACTCGTCGCGGTCGAGCAGGAACAGCCGCTCCGGGCCGAACCGGGCGATCTGGCGGCACAGCTCCGACCCGATCGAGCCGCCGGCGCCGGTGACCAGCACGCGCTTGCCGGCGATCTGCTCGGCGATCACCGCCATGTCGAGCTCGACGGGGCGACGTCCGAGCAGGTCTGCCACGTCGACGTTGCGCAGGTCCTCGGCCGTCGGACGACCGCCGATGATCTCCCGCACCGGGGGGAGCGTCAGCGTCTCGCAGGCCGGCATCCTCGGCCAGCTCGGTCAGCTCCCGGATCGTCTTGGCCTCGGCCAGGGGCAGGGCGATGATCAGGGTGTCGGCGCCGTGCTTCTCCGCGACCTTGGCCATGGCGTCGCGGGTGCCGCGCACCCGGATCCCCTCGATCCGCAGCCGCGCCTTCGTCGGGTCGTCGTCCAGCAGGGCGACCGGGCTGGTAGCCGCTGTCGGCGTCGTGGATGAGGCTGCGGGTCAGCCGTCGGCCGGCGTCGCCCGGCGCCGAAGATGACCACCCGGCGGTCGTCCTCGCCGTGGTGGGCGGCCTGGGCAGTGCGCACCGAGCGGATGATGAAGCGCGCGCTGAACATGCCGAGGATGGCGAACGCCGGAGCGGTGAAGGGGACGCTGCGCGGGATCGGGCCGAAGTGGATCGCGAACACGGCCGTCAGCAGCACCAGCGTGGTCAGCAGGACCGTGCGCCCCACGTCGTAGGTCTCCTCGAAGGAACCACGGTCGTGGCCCACGGCATACGGGCCGAAGAAGGCGCCGAAGACGACCTGGCACGCCGACGGCCACCGCCGGCGAAGGCGACGATCGGGCGCGAACAGCACCTGGTGGATGTGCAGGTCGTAGCGCAGCCACGCTGCCAGGACCACGGCCACCACCCAGGCGATGGAGTCCACGAGTGCCCAGGTCCAGCGGTTCAGACGCTCACGACGTCGGACGCTTGCGTTGGGCACCGTAAACGCCTCCTCCCGGCATGTTGGTCGCTGACCCCTATTCGATAGCCTCGAAAGGCTACAGGTCCCCAGCACTTTCCCCCGGGATTCGTACCAATTACCCCATGCGTTGGTAAAGAGATGTCCGTTCGGCCCACCCTTGGGTGACTTTCAGGCGGTTTGTGCGCCTTTCAGCGCAGCGAGGCCGTGAGCTCCCGGTACGCGGCATAGGTGGGCAGCAGGCCCTGGTCCACGGGCCTCCTCCAGTGTGGAGCTGCCTCGTCCTTGGGCGACAGGAGCGGCTCGATCCCGTCAGGGAAGGCGCAGCCCCACCTGCGGGTCGAGCGGGTGCACCCCGTGCTCGCGCTCGGGGTTGTAGGCAGCCGAGCACAGGTACATGGCCGTCGTGTCGTCCTCCAGTGCCACGAAGGCGTGACCCAGCCCCTCGGCGAGATAGACCGCCCGCCGGTCCTTGGTGTCGAGCAGCACGGAGTCCCACTGGCCGAAGGTGGGGGAGCCGACCCGGATGTCGACGACGAAGTCGATGAGCGAGCCGGACAGGGCGGTGACGTACTTCGCCTGCGACGGCGGGACGTCGGCGAAGTGGATGCCTCGGACGGTCCCACGGCTCGACACCGAGACGTTCGTCTGCACCACATCCATGCGATGGCCGACGTGCTCGGCCAGCATGTCGCCGCGGAAGGACTCCAGGAACACGCCGCGCCCATCGGGAAACTGCCGCGGGGTGACCTCGAAGGCGCCCTCGATCGCTCAGCGGCCGGAACTCCATCAGTGCCGGCCCGACGCGAGGACGCTGCGCCAGATAGGCGCCGTACCCGCTCTTGGCCAGGCTTGTCCGCCAGCATCGTGAGCTGGCTGTCGTCGATCCAGCCGTTGCGCCAGGCGATCTCCTCGACGCAGCCGACCTTGAGCCCCTGCCGGCTCTCGACGACGTGGACGAACTGCGAGGCGTCCATGAGCCCCTCGAAGGTGCCCGTGTCGAGCCACGCGGTGCCGCGCTCGAGCACGGTGACGGTCAGCGTCGCCCCGCTCGAGATAGGCGTTGTTGACGGCCGTGATCTCCAGCTCGCCACGCGCGCTCGGCTCGAGCTCGCGGGCGATCGCGACGACGTCGTTGTCGTAGAAGTACAGCCCCGGGACCGCGTAGCTCGACCGCGGCTGGGCCGGCTTCTCCTCGATGGACAGCACCGTGCCGTCGTCGTCGAACTCCACGACGCCGTAGGCCGAGGGCTCGGTCACGTGGTAGCGCGAAGATGTGGCCGCCGCGCACGTCGCTGTTGGCGCGCAGGGCGGTGCCGAGCCCCGTGCCGTAGAAGATGTTGTCGCCGAGCACCGAGGCCACCTGTCGTCGCCGATGAAGTCCGCACCGATGACGAACGCCTGGGCGAGCCCCTCGGGCTTGGGCTGCACGGCATACGAGAGCTCGATGCCCCACTGCGAGCCGTCGCCGAGCAGCCGCTCGAACTGGGCCGCGTCCTCCGGGGTGGTGATGACCAGCACCTCGCGGATCCCGGCCATCATCAAGGTCGAGAGCGGGTAGTAGATCATCGGCTTGTCATAGACCGGCATCAGCTGCTTGCTGATGGCCGAGGGTGATCGGGTGGAGACGGGTGCCCGTGCCCCCGGCCAGGATGATCCCCTTCATGCCGGTGACTGTATCGGGTGGCAGCCTCGGCTTCGGATAGCCTCGCGGCGTGAAGGTCATCGTCACGGGCGCCGCCGGGTTCATCGGGTCGAACTTCGTCATCCGCGCCCGGCAGGTGCGGCCCGACTGGCAGCTCACCGTCCTGGACTCCATGACGTATGCCGCGAACCTCAGCTCGCTGGACCCCGTGGTCGGGGAGGTCGACATCGTCAAGGGGTCTGTCACCGACGCGGACCTGGTCGACGAGCTGGTCGCCGCCCACGACGTCGTCGTGCACTTCGCTGCCGACTCGCACAACGACAACTCCCTCGACGACCCCTGGCCGTTCATCGACACCAACATCATCGGCACCTACCAGCTGATCCAGGCCGTGCGCCGGCACGGCAAGCGGCTGCACCACATCTCGACCGACGAGGTCTACGGCGACCTCGAGCTCGACGACCCCGCCGGTTCACCGAGTCCACGCCGATGAACCCCTCCAGCCCCTACTCGGCATCCAAGGCGAGCGCAGATCTGTTGGTGCGAGCGTGGGTTCGCTCGTTCGGGCTCAAGGCCACCCTGTCCAACTGCTCCAACAACTACGGCCCGCGCCAGCACCCCGAGAAGTTCATCCCGCGCCAGATCACCGGGATCATCGACGGCGTCAAGCCCAAGCTCTACGGCGCCGGCGCCAACGTCCGCGACTGGATCCACGTCGACGACCACAACGACGCCGTCATCGCCATCCTCGAGCAGGGCCGTCTCGGCGAGACCTATCTCATCGGAGCCGACGGCGAGATGAGCAACAAGGACGTCGTCGCGCTGATCCTCGAGCTCATGGGCAAGCCTGCCGACTGGTTCGACCACGTGCCTGACCGGCCCGGCCACGACCTGCGGTACGCGATCGACTCCACGAAGCTGCGCACCGAGACCGACTGGCGACCGGCGCATCCCGACGTGCGCTCGGGACTGGCCGACACGATCGCCTGGTACGAGAACAACCAGGACTGGTGGCGCACCGCGAAGGTCGTCGCCGAGGCACGCTACGAGCGGCTGGGGCGCTAGGTGGCGCGCTGGCTGGTGACCGGTGCGGGAGGCATGCTCGGTCTCGACCTGCAGGTGGCCCTCGCGCTCGCGGGCGTCCCCGAGAGCGACGTGACCGCGTTGGGCCGGTCCGACCTCGACATCACCGACGCGGCGCAGGTGCGCGACGCGGTGCGGGGCCACGACATCGTCGTCAACTGCGCGGCATACACCGCGGTCGACCTCGCGGAGTCGCACGAGGCGGACGCCTTCGCCGTCAACGCCGTGGGCGCCGCCCACGTCGCCGGCGCCTGCCGGCTCGCCGGTGCACGGCTCGTGCACGTGTCCACCGACTACGTGTTCAGCGGCGACGCGACCGAGCCGTATGCCGAGGACGAGCCGCAGGCGCCGCGCTCGGCCTACGGGCGCACCAAGGCGGCCGGCGAGTGGGCGGTGCAGGCGCACTGCCCGCAGGCGTGGATCGTGCGCACGGCGTGGCTGTACGGCGCGGGTGGGGGCAACTTCGTCAAGACCATGGCGCGTCTCGCCGGCGAGCGGGAGACGCTCACCGTGGTCGACGACCAGCGTGGCCAGCCGACCTGGACCATGGATGTCGCGGACGCGATCCTGCGGCTGGTGGGCGACGGTGCGCCCTTCGGCGTGTGGCATGCCACCAGCCAGGGCGAGACCACCTGGCACGGTTTCGCTCGCGAGATCTTCACCCAGCTGGGTCTGGACGCCGGGCGCGTGCAACCGATCTCGTCGGCGCAGTTCCCGGCTGCGGCGCCCCGACCGGCCTACAGCGTGCTGGGCCACGACGCCTGGCGGATGGCGGGTGTTGCCCCGTTGCCGCACTGGCGCGACAGCCTGGCCAAGGCGCTGCCCGACGTGGTCGCCCAGGGGCCCTCAGCGGTCCGCTGACCCACGGAGCTGGCCCAGAATCCTCAAGGCGCGCGGCAGCGCCCGCAGCCCCCTGCCCCAGCGGCGGACGTGCAGCCGGGCCAGCTCGCCACGCGTCGCAGTGGCGGCCAGGTGCGAGCTCAGGAGAACCTCGCGGGGCGGCAGGATCGCGTCGGCGACCACTCGGGGTCGCTCGCGCCACGGGGCGCGGGTCAGCTCGACGAGCCTGATCGACCCTGAGACCGTGCCGTACTCGCTGACGCACCCGCCACGCGCGCAGCTCGGCGGATGGCGCTCGGCCGAGGTCGACAGCCACGCCGGCACTGGCCGAGCAGCTGGGCGTGCCGAGTCGCTCCGACCCCGTCGCGACGGCGAGCGCAGCCGATGGCCTCGACGCGCCGGCCCGTCCATCAGCGTCCACAAGACCCCCTCCAGATGGTCCAGGTCCTGCGCGGCTGCGTGGCCGCCCCGGGGTCGCGCAGCGCGTGAAGACCGACGACGAGAGCCTGCCCGATGAGGTCAGGCGTGCTGACGGGCACCGAAGCCACGACGACCTCGGTGCGGACGGCCCAGAGCGCGTCGAACACCGCCGACGGCGTCGGCGAAGAAGCCGGGAAAGGAGAAGTGCAGGTCGAGGTCGCAGGGCCACTGCTCGTGGATGAAGTGCGCGGAGTGGTCGAAGGCGAGGTCTGCGGCCCGGGGCACGGGCATCGGCGCATGCCGGCGGATCCAGCCGAGCCCCTCGATGGCCGCGCACAGGGTCTCGAAGGACGCGGGGTCCACCAGCACGTCGACGTCCGAGGACGGGCGGGGCGGCCGAGCACCCACGGCGACCGCGGTCGGGCCCTTGACGAACAGGACCCGAGCGCCACCGAGTCGGCCAGCCGCTGGACCAGCCCATGCGCCAGGAGCACGGCCTCGTCCGTGGTCAGCGCGGTCTGCGCGGTCTGCTCCATGGGCCCAGTATCGCGGTGCAACCAGCCTCACAGTCCTCGTTCGGGGAACTGGCCACCGGCCGCCAGTAGGGTCGGAACCATGCTCGCCGCCTATGCCGCCCGCCAGTCTGCCGACGACCCGCTGTCCGGACTGGAGGTGGGGGAGCGGCCCGACCCCCAGCGGCGCGACGGCTGGACCATCGTCACGCTGAGGACCGCCGGCCTCAACCACCACGACGTCTGGTCGCTGCGCGGGGTCGGCCTGCCGGCCGACCGCCTGCCCATGATCCTGGGGTGCGACGGCGCCGGTGTGGACGAGGAGGGCAACGAGGTCATCATCCACGCGGTCGTCGCGAGTGACGGCTGGCGCGGCGACGAGACCCTCGACCCCCGCCGGACCCTGCTGTCCGAGCTCCACGACGGCACCCTCGCCGAGAAGGTCGCGGTGCCGCGCGGCAACCTCGTCCCCAAGCCGGAGTCACTGTCGTGGGAGCACGCGGCCTGCCTGTCCACGGCCTGGCTCACGGCATACCGGATGCTGTTCACCAACGCGGCGGTGACCCCCGGCGCCACGGTCCTCGTGCAGGGCGCCGGCGGGGGCGTCGCCACGGCGCTCGTGCAGCTCGGGGCGGCGGCCGGCTATCGCATGTGGGTGACCACGCGGGACGAGGACAAGGCTCGCAAGGCGCTGGAGATCGGCGCCGAGAGCGCGTTCGGCAGCGGCGAGCGGCTCCCCGACCGGGTCGACGCCGTGATGGAGACCGTCGGCGCCGCCACCTGGTCCCACTCGGTCAACTCGCTCAAGCCCGGCGGCACCATCGTCATCTCCGGTGCCACGTCCGGCGACGCGCCCCGGCAAGGCCGAGCTGACCAAGATCTTCTTCCGGCAGCTGCGCGTCGTGGGCTCGACCATGGGCAGCCGGACCGAGCTGGAGCGGCTCTCGGCGTTCGTCGCGCAGCACGGCATCGAGCCGGTCGTCGACTCGGTGCTGCCGCTGGCACAGGCGCGCGAGGGGTTCGCCCGGATGGCGCAGGGCGACGTCTTCGGCAAGGTTGTCTTTACCATCTCTTGACCAAGCCTGTTGCCGGATTCGCCCGATTTGATATAGACCCCCCTCAGGGAGGGCACAGGTCAGGGGCGTAGAACTGTGGTGTGCCCGAGTTCCCCACCTCACCTGACCATGTCATCGATCCTCGGTGGAACTCCTACCTGCGACCGCGGACGTCGACCCGGCCTGCGCAGCCCGCGCACCGCCATGCCCGCGGACGAGCTGAACCAACGAGCTGCGCGCCATCGTCGGGCGCTGGGAGGCCGGCGACAAGGGCCCGCACGAGACGCTCGAGGCGCTGCGCGAGCTGGCCGAGCGCGCCCTCTAGCCGCGGATCCTGGCAGCGGTCCCCGCCGCCCTCAGCTGGGCGAGATCTGCAGCCAGTCGTACCAGCCGTTGTGCAGCACCAGCCAGGCGATCAGGCCATAGCCGGCCTGGCCGGGGTGGTGCGGCACGCGGCTGGCCGCGAGGTCGCTCTGCCACTGGTCGTGACCCAGCAGCGGCCGGAAGCAGTCGACGAACGGCACGCCTCGGCGCCCGCAGACGTCGGCCTGGGCCTCGACGAGGACGTCGAGCTTGCCGTTGAGGTCATCGTCGGCCGACGGGGGAGGGCTCACCACGAAGGTGCCGATGCCCGCGCTGGCCGCGTCGTCGAGGATGTTCGCGAGGTTGAGCCGGTGGCGGGCCAGGGTCACGCCCTTGACGGCGTCGGCGGTGCCCACCGACAGGACCAGGCGCTTCTCGGTGCGGCCCGACCAGCGGGGCGGGCACTCGGTGCGCCAGCGAGACAGCACGTCGGCCGAGGTGTCGCCGCGGACCCCCAGGTTGTAGGCCGAGAGCTCCAGCTCGGGGTGGTGGGTGCGCCCGACGACGCGGGAGACCCAACCCTGCCCCTTGGGGTCGCCGACACCCGCCACCAGGGAGGCCCCGATGAACACCAGCGCCAGGTCCCGTGGGCCGTCGGCGACGACCTGGAACTCGGCGCTGGGGGTGAAGGTCGGGTCGGTGCTCAACGGTCAGTCCTCTTCGTCGTCGAGCCGGGCCAGCCAGGTGGCCAGCCGCTCGACTGGGGTCTCGAACTCGGGATGCAGGTCCACGAACGCGCGCAGCTGCTCGGCGAGCCAGTCGAAGGAGACCTCTTCCTCTCCACGACGGGCCGCCAGCTCCTCGATGCCGCGATCCGTGAAGTACACGCTCGCGAGGCTATCGCGACTACGCGCCATACCGGTGCACCCACCCCGGTGCGGACGGCGAGAGGGTGGCAGATCGACTCTCCCGGCAGTGGGAAGGTCGATCTGCCACCCTCTCGGGGCTGGCGGTCAGCGGGCGAAGGCGCTCGCGACCAGCTCGGCCTGCTGCTCGGCGTGCCGCTTGCTCGACCCGGTGGCCGGTGAGGCGGACGCCTTGCGCGAGACGACCTTGAGCGGCGCGGGTCTCACCCTGCTCGGCGAGCGCCTGCGGCAGGTTGAGCGCCATGAACGGCCAGGCGCCCTGGTTGCGCGGCTCGTCCTGGACCCAGACGACATCGGCGTTCGGGTATGCCGCGAGCTCGGCCGCGATCTCGCGCGCCGGGATCGGTGCCAGCTGCTCGACGCGGACGATGGCGGTCTGGGTGTCCTCGGCCTTGGCGCGTGCCGCCTCGAGGTCGTAGACGACCTTGCCGCTGGCGAGCAGCACCCGGGTGACGGCGCTGCCGTCGAGCTGGGCGCGGTCGGGCAGCACCGGCCGGAACGTGCCGGTCGTGAAGTCCTCGACCGCGCTGGCCGCGGCCTTGAGCCGCAGCATCGACTTCGGGGTGAAGACGATGAGCGGGCGGCGCGGCCGGGCATAGGCCTGGCGACGCAGCAGGTGGAAGTAGCTCGCCGGGGTCGACGGGTAGGCGACCGTCATGTTGTCCTCGGCGAACATCTGGAGGAACCGCTCGATCCGGGCCGACGAGTGGTCCGGGCCCTGGCCCTCGTAGCCGTGGGGGAGCAGCAGCACGACGGACGAGCGCTGGCCCCACTTCTGCTCGGAGGAGGAGATGAACTCGTCGACGATCGGTCTGCGCGCCGTTGAAGAAGTCGCCGAACTGCGCCTCCCACAGCACGAGCGCGTCGGGCCGCTCGACGGAGTAGCCGTACTCGAAGCCCATGGCCGCGAACTCGGACAGCAGCGAGTCGTAGACCCAGAACCGCGCCTGACCCTCGGCGAGGTAGAGCAGCGGCGTCCACTCCTCCGCGGTGTTCTTGTCGATGAGCACCGCGTGACGCTGGACGAAGGTGCCGCGCCGGCTGTCCTGCCCGGCGAGCCGCACGGGCGTGCCCTCCATGAGCAGGGACCCGAACGCCGCGAGCTCGCCGGTCGCCCAGTCGATGCCGCCCTCGCGGGTCGACTGCGCGCGCTTCTCCATCGCCTGCATCAGCTTGGGGTGGATGGTGAAGCCGGCCGGCGGGTTCACGAAGGCGTCGCCGATGTGCTGCAGCTCGTCGGCCGTGATCGCCGTGTCGGTCGCGGACCGCGTGGCCTGGTCGGTGGCCTGGGCAGACGGCGGCTCGAGGCCCGAGTGGCCCTCGGCGTCGGTGCCGGCGAGCGTCGGGTCAGCGGCGTTCTCCGAGGCCTCCTTGAGAGCAGCCTTGGTCTCGACGAAGACGCGCTCGAGCTGCTGCTGGTAGTCGCGCAGCGCGGCCTCGGCCTCCTCCTGGCTGATGTCGCCGCGGCCGATCAGGGACTCGGTGTAGAGCTTGCGGACCGAGCGCTTCGCCTCGATGAGGTTGTACATCAGCGGCTGGGTCATCGACGGGTCGTCGCCCTCGTTGTGACCGCGGCGGCGGTAGCAGACCAGGTCGATGACGACGTCCTTGTTGAACTCCTGGCGGAACTCGTAGGCGAGCTCGGCCACCCGGACGCACGCCTCGGGGTCGTCGCCGTTCACGTGGAAGATCGGCGCCTGGATCATGCGCGCCACGTCGGTGGAGTACGTCGACGAGCGCGACGCCGACGGCGAGGTCGTGAAGCCCACCTGGTTGTTGATGACGACGTGGATCGTGCCGCCGGTGCGGTAGCCGCGCAGCTGGGACAGGTTGAGCGTCTCGGCGACGACACCCTGCCCGGCGAACGCCGCGTCACCGTGCAGGAGCAGCGGCAGCACCGTGAAGTCCTCGCCGGCGAGGTCGAGGCGGTCCTGCTTGGCCCGGGTGATGCCCTCGAGGACGGGGTTCACGGCCTCGAGGTGGGAGGGGTTGGCCGCGAGGTAGACCTTGGTCTTGCTGCCGTCCTCGGCGACGAACTCGCCCTCGGTGCCCAGGTGGTACTTCACGTCGCCGGAGCCCTGGACCGACTTGGGGTCCTGCCGTCCCTCGAACTCACGGAAGATCTGGCCGTAGGACTTGCCCGCGATGTTGGCGAGCACGTTGAGGCGGCCGCGGTGCGGCATACCGATGCACACCTCGTCCATGGAGTCGGCCGCGGCACGGCACAGGATGCGGTCGAGCAGGGAGATGACCGACTCGCCACCCTCGAGGCTGAAGCGCTTCTGGCCCACGAACTTGGTCTGCAGGAACGTCTCGAAGGCCTCGGCGGCGTTGAGCCGGCGCAGGATCCGCAGCTGCTCGTCGGGGCCGGGCTTGGCGTAGCCGACCTCGATCTTGGACTGGAGCCAGCGGCGCTGCTCGGGGTCCTGGATGTGCATGTACTCGGTGCCGATGGTGCGGCAGTAGGAGTCGCGCAGGATGCCCAGGATCTTGCGCAGCCGCAGCATCGGCGCGCCGCCGAAGCCGCCGGTGGCGAAGTCGCGCTCGAGGTCCCACAGGGTCAGGCCGTGGCTGGTCACGTCGAGGTCGGGGTGGCGGCGCTGGCGGTACTCCAGCGGGTCGGTGTCGGCCATGAGGTGGCCGCGGACGCGGTAGGCGTGGATGAGCTCCTGGACGCGCGCGGTCTTGTTGACGTCGTCGTCGTGGTGGGCCGAGATGTCGCGGACCCAGCGGACCGGCTCGTAGGGCAGGCGCAGCGCCTCGAAGATCTCGTCGTAGAAGCCGTTCTCGCCGAGCAGCAGCTGGTGCACGATCCGCAGGAAGTCGCCGGACTGGGCGCCCTGGATGATGCGGTGGTCGTAGGTGCTGGTCAGCGTGAGGATCTTGCTGACGGCGTTGCGGTTGAGGGTCTCCTGGCTCGCGCCCTGCCACTCGGCGGGGTACTCGAGGGCGCCGACGCCGACGATGGTGCCCTGGCCGGCCATGAGCCGCGGCACCGAGTGGTTGGTGCCGATCGTGCCGGGGTTGGTCAGGGAGATGGTGGTGCCCTGGAAGTCCTCGACGGTCAGCTTGCCGGCGCGAGCCTTGCGGACGACGTCCTCGTATGCCGTCCAGAAGTGGAGGAAGTCCATCGTCTCGGCGGCCTTGATGCTCGGCACGAGCAGCTGGCGGGTGCCGTCGGGCTTGGCGACGTCGATGGCCAGGCCGAGGTTGACGTGGCCGGGGACGACGAGCGCCGGCTTGCCGTTCTCCTCGGTGAAGCCGTTGTTCATCTCGGGCATGTGGCCCAGGGCCTTGACCAGGGCGTAGCCGATGAGGTGGGTGAACGACACCTTGCCGCCGCGCGAGCGGGCCAGGTGGTTGTTGATGACGACCCGGTTGTCGATGAGCAGCTTGGCCGGCACGGCGCGCACGCTCGTCGCGGTCGGGACGGCCAGCGAGGCCTCCATGTTGGTGACGACCCGGGCGCTGGCGCCGCGCAGGGGCTTGACCTGGTCGTCGTTCACCGGGCCGGTGTGCTTGGGCACCTCGGGCTCGCGGGGCTTGGGCGTCTCCTTGACGGGGGAGGCGGCTTCCTTGTCGTCGGCCTTGTCGGCGACGGCGGCGTCCGTGCGGGCGTCGGCCTTGTCGGTCGTCGTGGCCTGGCTGCCGCCGGAGTCCGTGGCGTGCGCCGCGGCGGGGGCCTCCTGGCGGCGGGGCGTGGCCGGACGCAGCTCGGGCGGAGCGGCGGGGCAGGGGCCGGGGCTGGGGCTGAGGCGCGGGGCCGGGGCGGTGCCGTTGCGCGGCGGCGCCGAGGCTCCATTGGCGTCACTGCCGCCCTCGCCGGGGGTGTAGTCCTCGAAGAAGGACCACCACGCCTTGTCGACGGAGTTGCGGTCCTTCTTGTACTGCTCATAGAGCTCGTCCACGAGCCACTCGTTCGGCCCGAAGGTCGCCATGGGATCGCTGGTCGGGGACTGGTCGGGCACGGCGGATACGCCTCTTTCGTAGCGTCGACAATGACGGGCAAATGAGTGCTCCCAGCCTAGCCCCCGGGCCTGCGGCCGCCGCTGAGCGGGTGGGTGGCACCCGCGAAGGGGCCGGTCCCGAGTGCTCGGAATTCCGGGCCCTCAGACCGCGCGTCTGAGTGCGGAGCAGTGTGGCTAGCTGATGTCGGCCCGCACGGTGCGCCACGAGCCGACGCCGGCCAGCACGGCGGCATACGCGGCGAGAACCAGGGCGCCGGCCCACCACTCGAGACGAGGCGCGGTGTTGGCGCCCCCGGACACGCCGTTGACCATGGCCTGGGTCGCCGCCGTGGGCAGGTACTCGACGACATGCTCGCGCCCCCACTCCCAGAACCCCAGGCCGAAGCCGATCAGCGGCTCCACGATCCAGGCGACGCCGATGGAGATGAGCAGGGCGGCCACCTGGTTGGGGATGAGGATGCCCGCGCCGAGCCCGATCAGCGCCCACAGGCCGAGCACGAGCAGGCTCAGGGCGAGGGTGCGGAAGACGCCACTGCGTGGGGAAGGCCTCGAAGCCGCGGGCCCGGAGCACGATCGCCCCGGCGACCACCGACCCGACGAGCGAGAGGATGCCGTAGAGCGCGCCGATGCCCAGCAGGGCGATGACCTTCGCGCCCATGACCTCGGCGCGCTTGGGGGTGCCGAGGAAGGTGCTGCTGATCGTCTTGTGGCGGTACTCGCTGCCGATCTGCATGACGCCGATGGTCAGCGTGAGCAGGTAGGCGATCTGCAGCCCGCCCGTGTAGACGCTGTTGGCGATCTGCTCGTGGGTGCCGGTCGGGATGCCCTGGCCGCCCGAGCGGTGGGGTCGGGCGCCTGGGTCAGCAGGAACGCCGAAGAGGACCGCGAGGCCCACTCCCGCGACGAGCATGGCGATGGCCATGCCCCACCACAGGCGGGTGGTGAAGAACTTGCGGAACTCGGCCCGGATGGCGGCGGTCATCGAGTCGTCCCCTCCTCGGTCGCGGGTGCTTGCAGGCCCGGGCTGCCTGCCGTCGAGCCCAGGTTGCGGTTGGTGCCCTCGGTGAGCTCGAAGAACAGCGCCTCCAGGTCGGTGGTGGCGCCCTTCAGCTCGTAGATCGGCAGCCCCGCGCGCAGCGCGACGTCGCCGATGAGGCGCAGGTCGGACGTGTCGGCATACAGCGCGCCGTCGCGCGCCGTGGTGCGTGACGTCGGCGACGCGCAGCGCGCCGGCGAGCGCGTCGAGATCGGTGCTGCGCACGATGGTCTGCGCGCTGTCGCCGTGCAGGTCGGCCATCGCACCCTGCTTGACGAGCCGGCCGTTGGCGATGATCACGACGTCGTCGACGGTCTGCTCCACCTCCTGGAGCATGTGGCTCGAGATGAGCACGGTCTTGCCCTGCGCCGACAGGTGCCGCAGGAACCCGCGCAGCCAGCGGATGCCCTCGGGGTCGAGCCCGTTGGCCGGCTCGTCGAGGATCAGCACCTCGGGGTCGCCCAGCATCGCGGCCGCGAGGCCGAGCCGCTGGCGCATGCCCATCGAGTAGCCGCCGGCCCGCTTGCGCGCAGCGGCCGGTATGCCGACCAGCTCGAGCATCTCGTCGACGCGCCGGGCGTCGACACCGGCCGTGTCGGCCAGGACCCGCAGGTGGTCGCGCCCGGTGCGGCCGGGGTGGAAGTTGGTGGCCTCCAGGGCCGAGCCGACGACGGCGCTGGGTCGCGGGATGTCGTGGTAGCGGCGGCCCCCGATCGTCGCGGAGCCGCCGGAGGGGCGGACCAGGCCGAGCAGCATACGAAGGGTCGTGGTCTTGCCGGCGCCGTTGGGGCCGAGGAAGCCGGTGATCCGGCCGGGCTCGACGGTGAAGCTGAGGTTGTCGACGGCCGTGAAGTCACCGAACCGCTTGGTGAGGTCTCGGACCTCGATCGTCGCCCCCGATGTCTGTGTCATGGCGGCCATCTTGCCAACTCCCGCGCGGTCGCGTGTGCACCGGCTCGGGCCAGACGCAGAGCGGCCGTCACCGACCGGCGACCCTAGGATGGCCGCACTATGACCGATTGGTTACTGGTCCTCGCCGGTGTCGCACTGACGTTGGGCACCGCGGTGTTCGTAGCCGTCGAGTTCTCGCTGGTGGCCCTGGACCGCCCCACTGTCCAGCGGGCCGTCGACGGGGGAGACGCCAGGGCCGAGCCGGTCCTGCGCTCGCTGCGACGGCTCTCCACCCAGCTGTCCGCGGCGCAGGTCGGCATCACGCTGACCACCCTGGTCTTCGGCTTCCTGGCCACTCCGGCGCTCGCCAACCTGCTGCGCGTCCCGTTGGGCGCCACCGGCCTGTCCGGCTCCGGCGCTGGAGTCGGTCGCGGCCGTGCTGTCGCTGGTGCTGGCGACGGTGTTCTCGATGGTGGTCGGTGAGCTGCTGCCGCAGTTCCTGGGCATCTCGGCGCCCCTGGCGACGGCGAAGGTGGTCGCGATGCCGGTGCGCCTGTTCGCCGTCGTCGTGCGGCCGTTGGTCATCGTGCTGAACGGCTCGGCCAACCTGTTCCTCCGCTCGCTCGGGCATCACCCCGCAGGAGGCGCTGTCGGGGGCCCGGACTCCTCAGGAGCTGGCGTCGCTCGTGCGCCGCTCCGCCGCCGCCGGGACCCTCGACGAGGGGACTGCGCGGCTGGTCACGCGGTCGCTGCGCTTCGGTGAGCAGACCGCGGCCGACGTCATGAGCCCACGGGCTCGGGCCACCTCGATCGAGCGGACCGCGACCGCCGAGGAGGTGCTGCAGCTCGCCCGGCGCACCGGCCACTCGCGGTTCCCCGTGACCGGCGAGGACTGGGACGACATCGACGGCGTGGTGCACGTGAAGCGCGCCATCGCCGTGCCGCACGAACGCCGGCCGGACGTGCCGGTGTCGGCGCTGATGGTGCCGCCCCTGCTGGTGCCCGAGACCATCCGGCTGGATCCGTTGCTGCTCATGCTGCGCGAACACGGGCTGCAGCTGGCCATCGTGGTCGACGAGTACGGCGGGACGGCCGGGGTGGTCACCCTCGAGGACGTCGTCGAGGAGATCGTGGGCGAGGTGTCCGACGAGCACGACCTCTTCCGCACGACGGGACGAGAGTTCACCGACGGTTCATGGACGGTGCCCGGGCTCTGGCGCCCCGACGAGGTCCGCGAGCGGCTGGGGGCCCAGATCCCCGACGGACCGGCATACGAGACGACGGGTGGGTTCGTCATGGCGGCCCTGGGCCGCATCCCCGAGGTGGGTGACACCGTCACCATCCCGGGCTGGGAGATCACGGTCGTCGCCATGGACGGCATGCGCGCCGACCGGCTGCGGTTCGTGCCCGTGGCCGAGCAGGACGAGCCGGAGGAGGACCAGTGAGCGCCCTCTCCGTGTGGACGACCGTGGTGCTGTTGCTGCTCAACGCCTTCTTCGTCGGCGCCGAGTTCGCGGCCATGGCGGCGCGCCGGTCGAGGCTGGAGCCGCTCGCCACTGCCGGGTCGCGGCGCGCCCAGATCTGCCTGGAAGCCTTGGAGCAGATGGGGTCGCTGCTCGCCTGTGCCCAGCTCGGCATCACGGTCTGCTCGGTCCTGCTCGGTGCCATCTCCGAGGCGGCCCTGCACCACGCCCTCGAGCCCGTCGTCCACGCCTTGGGACTCCCGAACGCCGTCACCGATGGCGGCGCCCTCGCGCTCGCGCTGCTCGTCATCGTGTACCTGCACGTGGTCGTGGGCGAGATGATCCCCAAGAACCTCGCCATCGCCGGGCCGGAGCGTGCCGCGCTGGTGCTGGTGCCCGCGCTGGTCTATGTCACCAGGGCGCTGCGGCCGGTCATCCGGGTGATGGAGTCGCTGGCCAAGGCGCTGGTCCGGCTGTTCCGCGTGGAGCCACGCAACGAGATCGCGTCGGCGTTCACCGCCGAGGAGGTCGAGCACATCCTGGCCGAGAGCCACCACGAGGGCCTCATCGAGGAGGGGCAGCACGGCTTGGTCGGCGCCGCGCTCGAGTTCAGCGACAAGGATGCGGTCGACGTCGCGGTGGCGTTGAGCGACCTGGTCACGCTGCCGCTGACCGCGACCCCCGACGACGTGGAGCGGATGGTCGCCAAGCGCGGGTTCTCGCGCTATCCGCTGGTGGACCGGTCGGGGAGCCTGGCGGGCTACCTCCACCTCAAGGACGTCCTGTATGCCGACGAGTCCGAGCGGGCGCTCCCGGTGCCGGTCAAGCGCGTGCGCAAGCTGGCCACGGTCCAGGCGGCCGACGAGGTCGAGGAGGTGCTGCGCACGATGCAGCGCACCGGCGCCCACCTGGCGCGAGTCGTCGATCCCGAGGGCGCGGCCATCGGCGTGGTGTTCCTCGAGGACGTGATCGAGGAGCTCGTCGGCGAGGTCACCGACGCCTCCCAGCGCTGACTTGCCCGTCCCCGCCTGGCCGCACGAACCTGTGCTAGCAGAACGTGGCTGACTCAGCACATGCTGCAACCTCTGCTACGTCAGGTAACCCGTGCTAGCAGAGGTTGCGGCTGGACCGTCGATCTGGCACCAGGCCGACGCGAGTCGGCCGATGGTGCCCCCGGCAGGATTCGAACCTGCGCTCCCGCCTCCGGAGGGCGGTGCTCTATCCCCTGAGCTACGGGGGCCGACGTGCGCCGTTTGAAGGGGCGCGAGGTGAGGTTAGCAGCCTAGGGTGGCATCCATGGAACGCGGGGGACTCATCTATGTCTGTGACGACACCGAGCAGATCCGGCGCCTCATCAGGCTGAACCTCGAGCTCGAAGGCTACGACGTGGAGGAGCAGGCCGACGGCCAGGAGCTGCTCGAGCGGCTGGCGACGACCGACGCGCTTCCCGACGTGATCACTCTCGACGCCCAGATGCTGCCCAAGGACGGCTGGTGGGCGATCGCCCGCATCCGGGCAGACGAGCGGCTGGCCCACATCCCGGTGGTCATGGTGACGGCCTCGGTCCAGCAGCAGGACAGGGTCCAGGCGCAGGGGTCGGGGCTCGACGCGTTCGTCGCCAAGCCGTTCGACCCCCTGCAGCTCATCGACATCGTCCGCGGCTTCATGGCCGCGGGCCGGGGCCGGGCGTCCGCGCCCTAGACTTTGGCGGGTGACTCCCGAAGAGCTCTCCGCAGCCATCCGCACTGCCCTCGTCGAGGGCGCCGCCAGCGGCGAGCTCGCGGTGACCGTGCCCGCGGACGTGCGTGTGGAGCGACCGCGCAACCGCGACCACGGTGACTGGTCCACCAACGTCGCCCTCCAGCTCGCCAAAGCCGCCGGTATGCCGCCGCGCGAGCTCGCGACCGCGCTCGCCGAGCGTCTCGGCCGGCTCCCCGGCATCAAGGCGGTCGACGTCGCGGGCCCCGGGTTCCTCAACATCACGCTCGACGCCGCGTCGGCCGGTGAGCTCGCGCGCAGCATCGTGGAGGCCGGTACCGCCTACGGCCGCAACGACTCCGAGGCCGGCCACACGATCAACCTCGAGTTCATCTCGGCCAACCCCACCGGCCCGCTGCACCTCGGGCACACCCGGTGGGCGGCGCTCGGTGACGCGATGCGCCGGCTGCTCGTGGCGTCCGGTGCTGACGTGACGGCGGAGTACTACATCAACGACGCCGGCACCCAGATGGACAACTTCGCGGCGACGGTCCTGGCCCGAGCCAAGGGCGAGCCCACGCCGGAGAACGGCTACCCGGGCGCCTACGTCGACGACCTGGCCAAGCGCGCGCTGGCCGAGCGTCCCGACCTGCTCGACCTGCCGACCGACGAGGCGCTCGCCGTGGCCCGGCGGATCGGCTATGCCGCCCAGCTCGACGACATCCAGTCGACGCTGGAGGAGTTCGGCGTGCGCTTCGACGTCTGGTTCTCCGAGAAGGCACTGCACGACGCCGGCGCCGTCGAGCAGGCGGTCGAGCGGCTGCGCGAGCCAGGGCCACGTCTTCGACCTCGACGGCGCCGTGTGGCTGCGGACGACCGACTTCGGTGACGACAAGGACCGGGTGCTGATCCGGGCGAACGGCGAGCCCACCTACTTCGCCGCCGACGCCGCGTACTACCTGTCGAAGAAGGACCGCGGCTTCGACGAGAAGATCTATCTCCTCGGCGCCGACCACCACGGCTACATCAACCGGCTCAAGGCGATCGCGGCCTGCGCCGGCGACGACCCCGAGCACAACATCGAGGTGCGGATCGGCCAGCTGGTCAACCTCAACGGCGCCAAGCTCTCCAAGCGGGCCGGCAACATCATCGAGCTGCGCGACCTGATCCGCTGGATCGGCACCGACGCGATCCGCTACTCCCTGGCCCGTTACCCGGCCGACAGCCCGCTGTCTCTGGACGGCGAGGAGCTGCGCAAGCAGACCAACGACAACCCGGTCTTCTACGTGCAGTACGCCCACGCCCGGACCTCCAACGTCGCCCGGCTGGCGCGTGAGGACGGCGTGCTGCCGCAGGACGGGTTCGACCCGTCGCTGCTCGGCGACCCGACCGAGGCCGCGCTGCTGGCCGTGCTCGGCGACTTCCCGCGCGTGGTGGCGCAGGCTGCCCACCTGCGTGAGCCGCACCGGGTGGCGCGCTACCTCGAGGACCTCGCCGGCCACTTCCACAAGTGGTACGACACCTGCCGGGTGCGGCCCATGAACGCCGACGAGGACGTCACCGACGTGCACCGCACGCGCCTGTGGCTCAACGACGCCACCCGTCAGGTGCTGGCCAACGGCCTGGCCCTGCTGGGGGTCTCGGCTCCCGACCGGATGTAGCGAGAGAAGAGGAGCGCGCCGTCGTGCGAGCCCATGAAGCCGGAGCCCTGCACGCCGAGGGCTACGGCGGCCCACCCCACTGGCTGCCCTGGCCGACCGACGTCATGGAGCTGCTGCCCCAGCTGTGGCCGCAGACGGTCGACCGCGACGGCGAGGGCCGGCTCACCGTCGGCGGCCTCGACGTGGTGAGCATCGCCCGCGAGTTCGGCACCGCGGCATACGTCATCGACGAGGAGGACTTCCGCGCGCGGGCGCGGGCCTTCCGCGACGAGTTCGCCGCGCCGTTCGCCGACCTGCGCTGGCGTCGACGTCTACTACGCCGGCAAGGCGTTCCTGTGCACCGAGGTCGCGCGCTGGGTCGCCGACGAGGGTCTGTGTCTCGACGTCTGCTCCGGTGGTGAGCTGGCCGTGGCGCAGCGAGCCGGCTTCCCCGCTGAGCGAATCGGCATGCACGGCAACAACAAGTCGCTCGCCGAGATCCGCCAGGCGCTGACCTATGGCGTCGGCCGGATCGTCGTCGACTCGTTCGAGGAGATCGACCGCGTGGCCGCGATCGCCGCCGAGCTGGGGGTCCGCGCCCCGGTGATGGTGCGCGTGACGGTCGGCGTCGAGGCGCACACCCACGAGTTCATCGCCACCGCCCACGAGGACCAGAAGTTCGGCTTCTCGCTCGCCGGGGGCCAGGCCGCCGAAGCCGTCGCCCGGATCGTGGAGCGGTCCGACGCGTTGGAGCTGCTCGGGCTGCACTCCCACATCGGCAGCCAGATCTTCGACACGTCCGGCTTCGAGGTCTCCGCCCGTCGGCTCATCGGCCTGCACGCCGAGGTGGCCCGGGTCCACGGCATCCACCTGCCCGAGCTCGACCTCGGTGGCGGCTACGGCATCGCCTACACCTCCGAGCACACGCCGCTGCACCCTCGCGAGCTCGGCGAGCAGATGGCCGACCTGGTGCGGCGCGAGCTCAAGGCCGTCGGCGACGGCAGCCCCGAGACGCCGATGCCCCGGATCTCCATCGAGCCCGGACGGGCCATCGTGGGGCCGAGCACCTTCACCCTCTACGAGGTCGGCACCGTCAAGGACGTCGACCTGGGTGGGGGAGTGACCCGCACCTACGTGTCCGTGGACGGTGGCATGAGCGACAACATCCGCACCGCCCTGTACGACGCGGACTACTCGTGCACGCTGGCCAGCCGCCGCTCCGAGGGCGCTCCCCGGCTCGCCCGGGTGGTCGGGCGCCACTGCGAGAGCGGCGACATCGTCGTCATGGACGAGTACCTCCCCGACGACATCGCGGCCGGCGACCTCGTCGCCGTCCCGGCGACGGGTGCGTACTGCCGCAGCATGGCCAGCCAGTACAACCACACGCCCCGGCCCCCGGTGGTCGCGGTCAGGGACGGGCGGGCGCGCGTCATCGTCCGCCGGGAGACGGTGGAGGATCTGCTGGCCCTGGACGTGGGCTGAGCAAGGATCGAGGTCGGAGCGTCCGGATGACGGAACAACGCGCGTCCACTCCGTGGACACCGGCACCATGGAGAGGTCCACGAATCGACCCCGGCAGGGGCGCAAGGAGCACGCGGTGAGTGACAGCCAGCAGTCAACGGCAGGACGGCCCATCACAGTGGCCCTCCTCGGGTGCGGGGTGGTGGGGTCCTCGGTCGCCCGCATGCTGACCGAGCACGCCGACGACCTGGCCGCGCGCGTGGGCCGGCCCCTCGAGCTGGTCGGCATCGCGGTGCGCCGGGCCGGCAAGGACCGCTCCGACCTGCCCGTCGACCCGTCCCTGTTCACGACCGATGCCGAGTCCCTGGTCACCAAGGCCGACATCGTCATCGAGGTCATCGGCGGCATCGAGCCCGCCAAGTCGCTCATCGAGTCGGCCATGAAGCACGGGGCGTCGGTGGTCTCCGCCAACAAGGCGCTGCTCGCCGAGGCGGGCCCGAGCCTCTATGCCGCCGCCGCGGAGCACGGCGTGGACCTCTACTACGAGGCTGCGGTGGCCGGTGCCATCCCGATCCTGCGCCCGATCCGTGAGTCCCTCGCCGGTGACGACGTGCGCAAGGTGCTCGGCATCGTCAACGGCACCACCAACTACGTGCTCGACAAGATGGACACCACCGGCCAGGGCTTCGCCGAGGCGGTCGAGCAGGCGCAGGCTCTCGGCTACGCCGAGGCCGACCCGACGGCCGACGTCGAGGGCTTCGACGCCGCTGCCAAGGCCGCGATCCTGGCCTCGCTGGCCTTCCACACGCGCGTGTCCAGCGAGCAGGTCTACCGCGAGGGCATCACCGAGGTGTCGGCCGCCGACGTGCAGGCGGCGCGCGAGATGGACTGTGTCGTCAAGCTTCTCGCGATCTGCGAGCGCACCGAGGTGGTGGGCGACGACGGCACGGCGACCGCCGGAGTCAGCGTCCGCGTGCACCCCGCGATGATCCCGAGGTCGCACCCGCTCGGCGGTGTGCGCGACGCGTTCAACGCGGTGTTCGTCGAGGCGGACGCGGCCGGCCAGCTGATGTTCTACGGCAAGGGCGCGGGCGGCGACCCGACCGCCAGCGCCGTCCTCGGCGACGTCGTGGCCGTGGCGCGGCACCGCGTGGGCGGCGGACGCGGTCCGGGCGAGTCGGCATACGCCGACCTGCCCGTGCTTCACCATGGGGCAGGCGCTCACGCGGTACCACATCAGTCTCGACGTGGCCGACCGTCCGGGCGTCCTCGCCCAGGTGGCCACGGCCTTCGCCGAGCACGGGGTGTCGATCGAGACGGTCCGTCAGCAGCTGGTCGGGCCCGAGGAGGGCCAGACCGAGACCCGGGCCAACCTCATCGTGGTGACCCACACGGCCGCCGGACGCCGCGCTGTCGGCGACCGTCGAGGCGCTGGCCCAGCTCGACACCGTGCGTGAGGTCACGTCCGTGATGCGCGTGGAGGGACTGTGATGGCGTCGCTGTGGCGCGGGGTGATCCGCGAGTATGCCGATCGCCTGCCGATGCTCGAGGGCGCACCCGTCGTGACGCTCCAGGAGGGGGGCACCCCCCTGATCCCGGCCGAGCACCTCAGCGAGCTGACGGGGGCTCAGGTGTTCGTGAAGTACGAGGGCCTCAACCCGACCGGGTCGTTCAAGGACCGCGGCATGACCACGGCGATCTCGGTGGCCGCCAAGCACGGCGCCAAGGCCGTCATCTGCGCCTCGACCGGCAACACCAGCGCCAGCGCTGCGGCCTACGCGACCAAGGCCGGCATGGCCTGCGCGGTGCTCGTGCCCGAGGGCAAGATCGCCATGGGCAAGCTGAGCCAGGCGATCGCCCACGGCGCCACCCTGCTCCAGGTGGACGGCAACTTCGACGACTGCCTGACCCTGGCTCGCAAGCTCGCCGAGGCCTACCCCGTCGAGCTGGTGAACTCGGTCAACCCGGCCCGCATCGAGGGCCAGAAGACGGCAGCCTTCGAGGTCGTCGACGCGCTCGGCGACGCCCCCGACATCCACTGTCTGCCCGTCGGCAACGCCGGCAACATCACCGCCTACTGGCGGGGCTACCGCGAGTACCACCGCGAGTCGGCCACCCCAGGGCCGGCCACCCGGCTTCCCGCAGATGTGGGGCTTCCAGGCCGCCGGTGCCGCGCCGATCGTCCTCGGCCACCCGGTCGACGAGCCCGACACCATCGCCACCGCCATCCGCATCGGCAACCCGGCATCGTGGAAGCAGGCCGAAGCCGCCCGCGACGAGTCCGGCGGCCGGATCGAGTCCGTGACCGACGAGCAGATCCTGGCGGCGCACCGGCTGCTGTCGGCCCGCGAGGGCATCTTCGTCGAGCCGGGCTCCGCCGCCTCGGTCGCCGGTCTCCTCCAGGCGGCCGCGGCGGGTCAGGTGCCCGCCGGTGCCACCGTGGTCTGCACGGTCACCGGTCACGGGCTCAAGGACCCTCAGTGGGCGCTGCGCAACGCCGACGGCTCCGAGGTCACCCCGACGCGCGTCCCCGTCGACGCGGTCACCGCGGCCCGGGCGCTGGGGCTGCAGGACTGATGGTCCACAGCCTGGCTCCCGGCAGCTCGGTCCGGGTGCGGGTGCCTGCCAGCAGTGCCAACCTCGGCCCGGGGTTCGACTCCATCGGCCTGGCCCTGGGGCTGTGGGACAGGTGCACGGCGCTCGTCACGCAGGAGCCCGGGCTGCGCATCGAGGTCGCCGGCGAGGGCGCTGCCGACGTGCCGCGCGACGCCTCGCACCTCGTCTACCGCAGCATGCTCCGGGCCTGGGACGAGCTGGGCGTGGCGGCTCCCACGGGGCTTCACCTGCGGTGTGACAACGCGGTGCCCCACGGCCGTGGACTGGGCTCATCTGCGACGGCGATCGTGACGGGAGTCGTTGCGGCACAAGCACTTCATGACGTATGCCGCGGCGTGTCCGGACCGCCCGACCTCGCCTTTGCCAACACCCTGGCGGCGCGGCTCGAGGGTCACCCCGACAACTCCTCGGCGAGCGTCTACGGCGGGCTGACCCTCTCGTGGGTCGACGAGCCGGACGCCGACACGCGCACGCTGCGGCTCCAGCCGCACCCGGACGTGACACCGGTCGTGCTGGTGCCGTCGGCCCAGCTGTCGACAGCCAAGGCCAGGTCGGTGCTGCCCACCCACGTGCGCCACGGCGACGCCGCGCTGAACTCCGCGCGCGCGGCCCTGCTCGTCCACGCCCTGACCAGCGACCCGGCATACCTGCTGCCCGCGACGCGCGAGTGGCTCCACCAGGAGGCGCGCCGCGAGTCGTTCGCCGGGTCGATGGCGCTGGTGGACGAGCTGCGCGGCCGCGGCCACGCTGCGGTGATCTCGGGGGCCGGTCCTTCGGTGCTCGTTCTGACGACCGTCGACCACGCCGACGAGGTCTCGAAGGCCATCGACGAGAGCTGGACCGTCCTGCGGCCCGGGGTGCCGGCCATGGGCGCCCAGGTCGAGTACGACACCGGCATCGGCATTCCGGCGGTGATGGACTAAGGGCCGGTGCTCTGGTGTTACATTGGGTGCGCACCTCGCAGCCGATGCCACCTCTTGAGCATCCACCAGTGACGTGCACCCACCACATGACGGCGGCCCCGCCGCTGCCTTCGGCCTCCCCGTGCTGCGTGTGGTTCCCATCGGTCAGCATGGTCTGACCCAAGCACCGGTTCCGGATCTGACCCCGGGACCGCATACGAGGGGGAAGGATCCTTCGTGACAGACACCACCACTCTCGACGCCACTGCTTCGCAGGACGCCGCAGAGAAGCCGCGTCGCTCCGGCGCCCTGACGGCCATGAAGGTCGCCGAGCTGCAGGGCCTGGCCGCGAGCATGGGCATCACCGGCACCGCCAAGATGCGCAAGGGCGACCTCGTCACCGCGATCAAGGCACGCCAGTCCGGGACGACCACGAGCACCAGCACCCCGGCCGTCGGCACTGACGCCGCAAGCGCGAACGGGGCCGCCGGCCCGGCCGCCCGCGAGGAGCGTCCCGACCGAGTCCCGGGGGACGGCCGAGACGTCGCGCCGGCAGGGCCGTGACGGCGGGCGAGCGCCAGCAGGACCGCGGCGACCAGAACCGTGACCGCGGCGAGCAGAACCAGCAGGACCGCGGCGAGCCAGAACCGCGGCGAGCCAGAACCGCGGCGAGCAGAACCGTGACCAGCAGCGCGAGCGACCAGAACCGCGACCGCGGCGAGCGCCAGCAGGACCGCGGCGACCAGAACCGCGACCGCGGCGAGCGCCAGCAGGACCGCGGCGACCAGAACCGCGGCCAGCAGGACCGCGGCGACCAGAACCGCGAGCCAGCAGGACCGTGGCGACCAGAACCGGGGCCAGCAGGACCGCGGCGACCAGAACCGCGACCAGAACCGCGGTTTCGACGACGACGGCGACGGCCGCGGTGGCCGGCGCCGCAACCGCAACCGGAGCCGCAACCGCGACCGTGACAAGCGCGGTCCCCGTCAGCACGGCGACTTCGGCGGCGACTACGACAACGAGCCGCAGGTGGCCGAGGACGACGTCCTGATCCCCGTGGCCGGCATCCTCGACGTCCTCGACAACTACGCCTTCGTGCGCACCTCCGGCTACCTCGCCGGCGCCAACGACGTCTACGTGCCGCTCGGCATGGTCAAGAAGAACGGCATGCGCAAGGGCGACGCCGTCACCGGTGCGGTCCGCGCGCAGCGCGAGGACCAGCAGCAGAACCAGCGCCAGAAGTTCAACGCCCTGGTGCGACTCGACACGATCAACGGGATGGGCCCGGACGAGGCCCGCAAGCGCGTGGAGTTCGGCAAGCTCACCCCGCTGTACCCCCAGCAGCGGCTGCGTCTCGAGACCGAGCCGAACATCCTCACCACCCGGGTCATCGATCTCGTGGCGCCGATCGGCAAGGGCCAGCGCGGACTCATCGTCGCCCCGGCCAAGGCCGGCAAGACGATGGTCATGCAGGCCATCGCCAACGCCATCACGACGAACAACCCCGAGTGCCACCTGATGGTCGTGCTCGTGGACGAGCGTCCTGAAGAGGTCACGGACATGCAGCGGGCCGTCAAGGGCGAGGTCATCTCCTCGACGTTCGACCGGCCGGCCGAGGACCACACCACCGTGGCCGAGCTCGCCATCGAGCGCGCGAAGCGACTCGTCGAGATGGGTCACGACGTGGTCGTGCTGCTCGACTCGATCACCAAGCTGGGACGCGCCTACAACCTCTCGGCTCCCGCGAGCGGGCGCATCCTGTCCGGTGGCGTCGACTCTGCCGCGCTGTACCCGCCGAAGAAGTTCTTCGGCGCAGCGCGCAACATCGAGAACGGCGGCTCCCTGACGATCCTGGCCACCGCGCTGGTCGAGACCGGCTCGCGCATGGACGAGGTCATCTTCGAGGAGTTCAAGGGCACCGGAAACATGGAGCTCAAGCTCGACCGGGGCCTGGCCAACCGCCGCATCTTCCCCGCGGTGGACGTCAACAACTCCGGGACGCGCAAGGAAGAGATCCTGCTGTCCGGCGACGAGCTCAAGATCATGTGGAAGCTTCGGCGGGTGCTGGCCGCGCTCGACCAGCAGCAGGGCATCGAGCTGCTCATCGACCGGGTCCGCAAGACCAAGAGCAACATCGAGTTCCTCATGCAGATCCAGCAGACGAGCTCGGTCAAGCTCGCGGACGAGGTCGACGACTGAGACCGCCGCGCTCAGCTCCTGACGGGGCCCGTCTCACCGACGAGGTGAGGCGGGCCCCGTCGTGTGGCCGACGCGGCGGCCCCCGTGGTGGGGCTCCCGGTTGCCCGGGACCGCAGACCCCATAGATTGGGACGACACCAGATGGGCATCACCGAAAGGAAACGGCCGTGACAGTAGCCGAGGGAGCGCGAGTCCTCGTCGCCGACGACGACCCGGACATCCGCGACCTGGTCGAGTTCAAGCTGTCGCAGGCGGGGTATGCCGTGCAGGCGGTCCCCGACGGTGTGGTCGCCTGGGACGAGTTCCAGAAGGAGCGACCCGACCTGGTGGTGCTCGACGTGATGATGCCGGGCCTGTCCGGGTTCGACGTCCTGCGCAAGATTCGCGACAGCGAGTGGCCGGAGGTTCCCGTGCTGCTGCTCAGCGCCAAGTCGCGCGACAGTGACGTCGACACCGGTTTCGCCGTGGGCGCCACCGACTACGTCATCAAGCCGTTCAGCCCCCGCGAGCTGCTGCACCGCGTCAACGGGATCCTGGCCCGCGCACAATGACCTACGGCGTCCTGGTCGCCGCCACGAGCACCGTCGCCCTGGCCTGTCTGCTGGCCATCGTGGTGGTGGTGGCCACGAAGGTTCGCAGAACCGTTCGGCAGCGACGACGAGACGCGTTGCTCAGACCCTTCCGCTCCCAGCTCATCGTCGTGAGCGCGGGGGAGGACGAGGACCGTCGAGCCTTGAGCGCCCTGGTCGCGGCGGACGGCGCCGCCGGCCGCGTCGTGGACGCCGCTGCGGTGGGCATGCTGGGCAAGGTGCGCGGTATGCCGGCGGACCAGCTCGTGGAGGTCCTCCAGGTGCACGGCGCAGTGAGCGACGCGACGAGCGACCTGCGGCTCCGCTCACCGGTGCGCCGCGCCACGGGCTGCCCAGCTGCTCGGGCTGACCCGGGCCCGCATCGCGGCCCCCGCCTTGGTCACGGCCCTGCGTGACGACGCCGTCGAGGTCCGCGCCGGCGCGGCATACGCCCTGGGTCTGATGGGTGACGCGGACGCGGCTGGGCCGCTCCTCGAAGCGGTCGACGCTCCCGACGCCGGGCTGCCCGCCGGCATCGCCGCCCAGGCCCTGCTCAGCATGGGAGTCGACATCTCGCAGGCGCTGCTCGACGGGCTCTACAGCGACCGTGCCGGCGCCAGGCACCTCGCCGCGTACGTCAGCGGTGTCGGCAGCTTCACCCGGTCCGTGCCCGCCCTGCGACGGCTCCTGGAGAACGACGTCGACCTCACCGTCCGGGAGGCGAGCGCCACCGCGCTGGCAGCGATCGGCACGGCGCTGGACGTGGGGGTGCTCGGTCGTCACACCGCGCCCGGACTGCCCCTGTCGCTGCGCCGCACCTGCGCCACGGCCCTCGGCGAGCTCGGCGACGTGGCCGCGGTGCCGCTGCTGGTCGAGCTGCTCGACGACCCCGACCCGCGGCTGGCCGAGCTCGCCGCCCGTGCACTGGTGGACCTCGGCCCACCGGGCCAGTCGGCTCTCCTGGAGCGTCCGGTCAGCGAGCCCGACGCGCCGCACGGAGCCATCGAGACCGCCCTGACGATCGCGCGTCTCCAGGGAGCGCTCCGATGACCTGGCCCACCGTCGTGGACTCGCTGCGAGGGGTGGTCGAGTGGCTCCTGGCCGCCTCGGCCGTCCCGGTCATCGTCTACTTCGTGGTGATCAACACGTCCTACCTCGTCGTCATCCTGCTGGCCGCGCTGGAGTTCCGCTCCCAGGGACGCCGCCGCGAAGCCGCCGTGGCCGCCCTTGGTGGGCCGCTCACGCCAGGCGTGTCCATCATCGTGCCGGCATACAACGAAGAGGCCGGCATCGTCACCTCGGTGAAGGCGCTGTTGTCGCTGCGCTACCCCCACCACGAGGTCGTCGTCGTCGACGACGGCAGCAGCGACGCCACGCTGAGCCGGCTGGTCGACGCGTTCGACCTGGTCGAGATCCCCCGCACCATCCCGCAGGACGTGGCGGTCCGCGCGGCGGTTCGCAGCGTGCGCGTGCCCCGCGACGGTCGCACCCGACTCGTCGTGGTCAGCAAGGAGAACTCGGGTCGCTCGGAGGCCCTCAACCTGGCGATCAACGCTGCGACTGAACCCCTCATCGCCATGATCGACGCCGACTCGATCCTCGAGCCCGACGCCCTGCTCCGCGTCACGCAGCCGTTCACCGACGACCCCACCCGCATGGTCGCCACGGGCGGCACCATCCGTGCGGCGAACGGAAGCCGGGTGGTCTCGGGTCGCGTCGTGCGGGTCGAGCTGCCTCGCGGCTGGCTCCCGCGGGTCCAGGTCGTCGAGTACCTGCGCTCGTTCCTGCTCGGCCGCACGGGGTGGTCGCGGTTCGGCGGGCTCATCCTCATCAGCGGTGCCTTCGGGCTGTTCCGCCGCGACATCCTCGTGGAGGTCGGCGGCCTCGACCACACGAGCATCGGCGAGGACTTCGAGCTGGTGATGCGGATCCACCGCCACCTGCGCGACCAGAACCGTGACTACCGCGTGCAGTTCGTCCCGGAGCCGGTGTCGTGGACCGAGGTGCCGTCGACCCTCCGTGTGCTGCGCAACCAGCGGCGGCGATGGCACCGTGGGCTCTGGGAGACGCTGTGGGCCTACCGGGACATGCTGTTCCGTCCGCGGTACGGCCGGATCGGCATGGTGGCGCTGCCCTACTACTGGCTGTTCGAGCTGGTGGCGCCCCTGCTCGAGGCATTCGGGATCCTCGTCGTGCCCGTCGGGCTGCTGCTCGGAGTCATCAACGTCCCGTTCGCGGTGCTGTTCCTCCTGATCGCCTACGGGTACGCCATCTTCGTCACCCTGTGCTCGCTGGCGGTCGAGGAGTGGGCCTACCACCGGCACGAGCGCTGGCGCGACCTGGCCATGATCGTTCTGGCATCGGTGGTCGAGAACATCGGCTACCGTCAGCTCACGGTCGTGTGGCGGCTCGAGGGCTGGTGGTCCAGCGTGCGCAACAAGAAGCAGGTCTGGGGAGTCATGACGCGCACGGGTTTCGACGAGGCCGGGACATGACGCGTCTCGCCCAGCGGTCGGTCGCGACCCAGCTCAAGGTGTTCGGCATCGCCCTGCTCCTGCTCGTCCCCGGGGTCGGGGTCGCGGCGATCATCACTCTGGTCTCCCAGAGCAACGACGTCCAGGTGCTCACCCTGGCGCTCGGACCGGCGTTCGACGCGAACAACGCGGCGCTCATCGACATGACCGAGGCCAACGCCGCCTGGAGCCAGACCGTCGGGGGAGTCGACCCCCGTGGTCGCCTACCGGCTCAAGGAGGCAGACGTGACGGGGCAGCTGGACGACCTCAAGAAGGCCCTGGCGTCGCCCACCCTGACCGCGGACGACCATCGGCGGTTCAGCCAGCTGCTCCGCAGCCAGCGGGCGGCCGTCCAGACATGGTTCGCTGCCGCCGCCCGGGCCGAGCAGCTGCGCACCGCAGCGCCCGCGACGCGGCAGCGCCGCCCAAGCCGAGGCGATCGACAGGTTCACGGCATACCGCGACAGCAACCGGGCCCTCAGCGGTCAGATCCGCGTCGAGCGCGACGAGGCGCGCGCACGGCTCCCGGCAGTCCGTGGTCCAGGTGGTGTGGGTCGTCGCGGCCACGAGCCTGGTCGCCATGGTCATCGTGCTGTTCGGGTGGCGGCTGCTCCAGCGCGTCGGTCAGCCGGCCACTGTCGCGGCTGCGACTGGTGCTCGAACGCCAGCGTGACGGGGACCGCAACGCCCAGGCCGACCCCCGGACCGGGGCCGGCCGAGATCCGCGCGCTGGCCTCCGACTTCAACGGGCTCACCAAGGCCAACCAGGCGCTCCAGGACCAGCAGGGGCTGGTGCTGCTGGCCCAGCAGCTCGTCATCGACGTCGCGCGCGCCGTGCACACGGCCGTCGACATCGACCGGGCCATGGACCTCGTCTGCGCGATGCTCGGCGAGGGGCTGAGTGTCGACCGCGTGCTCCTCTACATCCATGACGAGACCGGTCAGGTCAGGGACCCGCATGCAGTGGCGGCGTTACGACCTGCCCCCGCTGGCGCCGCTGCCCCCGTCGCTGGCGCAGGAGGTGCGCACCGTCACCGACGAGCTGCGGCGGGCGGTGTCGTTCTACGCGTCGGCGGACTTCCTGGCTCCGGAGGCCCAGGACGAGCGAGCGAGCCCAGGGCTTCTACCGCGCGACCGGCGCGCGCAGCCTGCTGATGGTCCCCGTGGGTGTGGGGGAGCAGGCCCTTGGTGTCATCGCGCTGATGATGGTCGACGCGCCCCGACCCTGGCGTCGCTACGAGATCCACGCCGCTCAGGAGTGCGCGGGCTACCTCGCCCAGTCCATCGTGTCGCTGCGCCTGCGCGAGATGCAGGACGTGCAGGTGCAGCAGCTCAAGGACCTCGACCGCCAGAAGACCGACTTCATGGCCACGGTGTCCCACGAGCTGCGGACCCCGCTCACGTCCATCAGCGGCTACCTCGAGCTCCTCGAGGACGGCGACTACGGCGAGCTCACGGCGACCGCAGCGCTCCGCCTTGGGGATCGTCGACCGCAACACCACCCGGTTGCGGGGCCTGATCGAGGACCTGCTGGTGCTCAACAAGATCGAGGCCACCGGCCTGCGCTCCGAGATCGAGGACGTCCACGTCGCCGACCTCGTGGCCGGCGTCGTCGAGATGCTGCGCCCGGTCGCCGAGGAGGGCCAGGTCGCAGCTCACGACCAGCCCGATCGAGTCGGGCCTGGTCGTGCGGGTCGACCGCAGCCAGCTCGAGCGCTCGCTCATCAACCTGGGCTCGAACGCCGTGAAGTTCACCCCTGCCGGGGGTCGGGCGCAGCCTGGCCGCGGCCGCGGACGGCGACCGGGTCGTCATCGAGGTGGCTGACACCGGCATCGGCATCCCGGTCAAGGACCAGGCGCGGCTGTTCGACCGGTTCTTCCGGGCCAGCAACGCCACGGACGCAGCCATCCCCGGCACCGGTCTGGGCCTGGCGATCGTGCGGGCCATCGTCGAGGGCCACGGCGGTGAGCTCCAGGTCGAGTCCGTCGAGGGCGCCGGCACGACGATGCGGGTGGTGCTGCCCTGTGCCGACGCGGCCGCCTGGAATGGCGCAGGGGTCTCCGGCGTTTAGGAGATGTGCGCCGCTCTCTGGCACACTTGACCGCTGACCGGTTCACGGCACCCAGGGCACGTCCGCCCAGCCGACCCGGCCGCACTGACTCAAGGAGCACGCAGTTGAAGAAGGACATCCACCCCCAGTACGTCGAGACCACGGTGACCTGCACCTGTGGCAACACGTTCACCACCCACAGCACCGCGCCCAACGGCCAGATCCACGCCGAGGTCTGCTCGAACTGCCACCCGTTCTACACGGGCAAGCAGAAGATCCTCGACACCGGTGGTCGGGTGGCCCGCTTCGAGGCGCGCTACGGCAAGAAGGCCGCCAAGAACGCCTAGCTGCTCCGATGCGCCGGTCCCGACCCGCCAGGGTCAGGGCCGGCGCATTCGCATCCACCCGCCATACCGCACCCAGGTCCGCGTGACCGGTCCATGGAGGAGCCCACCATGCTCGAGTCAGCCTCGGCGCTCGTCCAGGAGTACGCCGACCTCGAGCGGCAGCTGGCCGACCCCGACGTGTTCGGCGAGGCCGGTGACCCGGCCCTGGTGCGCCGGCTGACCAAGCGGTATGCCGCGCTGGGACCGACCGTCGCGGCGTACCACGCCTGGCATGCCGCCCAGGACGACCTGGCCACGGCACGCGAGCTGGCCAAGGACGACGCGGGGTTCGCCGACGAGCTGCCCTCGCTCGAGCAGACGCTGGCCTCGGCCGAGGACACCCTGCGACGGCTGCTCGTCCCGCGTGACCCCGACGACGACCGCGACGTCATCCTGGAGGTCAAGGCGGGGGAGGGCGGCGAGGAGTCGGCCCTGTTCGCCGGCGACCTGCTGCGGATGTACCTGCGGTACGCCGAGCGCCGTGGCTGGAAGACCGAGGTCATCGACGCCACCGAGTCCGACCTCGGGGGCTACAAGGACGTGCAGGTCGCGGTCAAGGCCAAGGCCGCTGCCGAGCCGGGGGAGGCCCCGTGGGCCCGGCTGAAGTACGAGGGCGGCGTCCACCGCGTCCAGCGGGTGCCGGTCACCGAGAGCCAGGGCCGCATCCACACCTCGGCCGCCGGGGTGCTCGTGATGCCCGAGGCCGAGGAGGTCGAGATCACCATCGACCCCAACGACCTCAAGATCGACGTCTACCGCTCCTCCGGCCCCGGTGGCCAGTCGGTCAACACGACGGACAGCGCCGTCCGCATCACGCACCTGCCCACCGGGCACGGTCGTCAGCTGCCAGAACGAGAAGAGCCAGCTCCAGAACAAGGAGTCGGCGCTGCGGGTGCTGCGGGCGAGGCTGCATGCGCTGGCCAAGGAGGCCGCCGACGCCGAGGCCAGCGCGGCCCGGCGCAGCCAGATCCGCACGGTGGACCGCAGCGAGCGGATCCGCACCTACAACTTCCCCGAGAACCGCATCTCCGACCACCGCACGGGGTTCAAGGCCTACAACCTCGACACCGTCCTCGACGGCGAGCTCGACCCCATCGTCCAGTCGGCGGTCGACGCCGACGAGGCCGCTCGCATGGCCGCCCTCGCCGAGGGCCAGTGACCGACCTGCGGGCCGCCGTGCGTGCGGCGACGGCTCGGCTGACCTCGGCAGGCGTCGGCTCACCTGAGGCCGACGCGGTGGCGCTGGCCGCGCACGCGCTCGGTGTGTCGGTCTCTGACGTCCGCAAGGCGATGGTGCTCGGCGCGGCCGCGCCCGCGGCATACGAGGCTCTGGTCGAGGAGCGGGCCGCCCGCGTCCCCCTCCAGCACCTCACCGGGCGCGCCGGGTTCCGCCGGCTGGAGCTCAGCGTCGGGCCCGGGGTGTTCGTGCCCCGCCCGGAGACCGAGCTCGTCGCAGGCCTCGCGATCGACGCAGCCCGCGAGCTGGACGCGCCGGTGGTCGTGGACCTGTGCACCGGTTCCGGTGCCATCGCGCTCGCCGTCAAGGACGAGGTGCCCCACGCCCAGGTGTATGCCGTGGAGCTCGGCGAGGATGCGCACGCGTGGGCGGCGCGCAACGTGGCGGACACCGGCCTCGAGGTCGACCTGCGACACGGGGACGCGACGCAGGCGTTCCCCGAGCTCGAGGGCAGGGTCGACATCGTGGTGTCCAACCCGCCCTACATCCCGGTGGGGATGGTCCCGGTCGACCCCGAGGTCCGTGACCACGACCCCGAGCTGGCGCTCTACGGCGGAAGCGAGGACGGCCTGCGCACGCCGCTGGCCGTCGCGGCTCGCGCGGCGTCGCTGCTGCACCCCGGTGGTCTCCTGGTGATGGAGCACGCGGACAGCCAGGGCGAGCTGCTGCCTGCTGCGCTGCGTCGCACGGGTGACTGGACCGACGTGTCCGACCATCGCGACCTGGCCGGCCGCCCCCGCGCCACGACCGCCCGCCGGGCCTGACCAGGGCCGCAATAGGCTGGGGCCATGAGCCCTGTGTACGACTGCACGACCGAGTCCGGGCGCGCCGAGGGGGTCCAGGCGGCCGTCGCGGCGGTGCGTGACGGGCAGGCCGTCGTGCTGCCGACCGACACCGTCTACGGCATCGGCGCCGACGCGTTCTCACCCGAGGCGGTGGCGTCGCTGCTGGCCGCCAAGGGGCGCGGGCGCGACATGCCGCCGCCCGTCCTGGTGCCGAGCGTGCGCACCCTCGACGGCCTGGCCACGGACGTCCCGGAGTGGGCCCGCGAGCTGGTCCGCGGCGTTCTGGCCCGGCCCCCTGACGCTGGTCCTGCCGGCACAGTCCTCGCTGATGTGGGACCTGGGGGAGACCAACGGGACCGTGGCCCTGCGGATGCCCGAGGACGACATCGCGCTCGCCCTGCTCAGCGAGGTCGGCCCCATGGCCGTCACCAGCGCCAACCTCACCGGCCACCCGGCGGCCACGACCGTGACCGAGGCGGCCGCCCAGCTCGGCGCGGCCGTGGCGGTCTACCTCGACGGCGGCCCCTCCACCGGCACCGCCGTGTCGACCATCGTCGACTGCACCGGGGACGCGCCCGTGGTGCTGCGCGCGGGTGCCGTCACCCAGGAGCAGCTGGATGCGGTCCTCTCTCCGCCGGCGGAAGACGACGCAATAGAGTTGACCGAGGACCCCACCCCCCACGCAGGAGACCTCGATGAGCGCTGACACCTTCTACGGCTCCGACTTCGGTGCGCTGGAGTCGTTCGACCCCGAGATCGCCGGAGTGCTCGTCTCCGAGCTCGACCGGATCCGCGGCGGCCTGCAGCTCATCGCCTCCGAGAACATGTCGAGCCCCGAGGTGCTGACGGCACTGGGTTCCACGCTGTCCAACAAGTACGCCGAGGGCTACCCCGGGCGCCGCTACTACGGCGGCTGCTCCGAGGTCGACAAGGCAGAGACCCTGGCCATCGAGCGGTGCAAGGCGCTCTTCGGCGCCGACCACGCCAACGTCCAGCCGCACTCGGGCGCCAGCGCCAACCAGGCCGTCTACGGCGCCTTCATGCAGCCCGGCGACACCATCCTGGCCATGGCGCTGCCCATGGGTGGCCACCTCACCCACGGCACCAAGGTCTCGTTCTCCGGCAAGTGGTTCAACGCGGTGCACTACGGCGTCGACAAGCAGACCGAGGACATCGACTACGCCGAGGTCGAGCGCCTGGCCAAGGAGCACCGCCCCAAGGTGATCCTCGCCGGCGGGTCGGCGATCCCGCGTCTCATCGACTTCGAGTTCTTCCGCCGCGTGGCCGACGAGATCGGCGCGATCTTCTGGGTGGACGCGGCGCACTTCATCGGGCTGGTCGCCGGCCGGGCCATCCCCAGCCCCGTGCCCTACGCCGACGTGGTCACCTTCACGACCCACAAGGTCCTGCGTGGGCCGCGCTCGGGTGCCCTGGTCTGCACGGAGGAGCACGCCGCCAAGCTCGACAAGGCCGTCTTCCCGATGATGCAGGGTGGCCCCCAGATGCACACGATCGCCGCCAAGGCGGTCAACTTCAAGGAGTGCGCGACGCCGGAGTACCAGGCGTATGCCACGCAGGTCATCGAGAACGCCAAGGTGCTCGCAACCTCGTTGGGCGACAAGGGGATTCGTCCCACGACGGGTGGCACTGACACGCACCTGTCGCTCCACGACCTCCAGGGCGTGGGCGTGACCGGCGCCGACGCCGAGGCCCGCGCCGACGCAGCCGGCATCGTCCTCAACAAGAACGCCATCCCGTTCGACCCCCAGAAGCCCAACATCGCGAGCGGCATCCGGGTGGGCACCCCGTGCGTGACGACCCAGGGGATGGGCACCGAGGAGATGAAGCAGATCGCCGAGCTCATCGCCAAGGCCGTCATCGAGGGCGACGCCGACCCCGACCACGCCGTCTCCAAGGAGGTCCGCGCCGGGGTGACGGATCTCGTCACCAGGTTCCCGGCATACGCTCGGGGCTGAGCAACCACCCACCTGAGAGGCGCCCCCGGTGCGCGAGTACCTCCTCGTCCTGATGGTCGCCGCGGTGATCACGTATGCGGCGACCCCGCTGATGCGTGCCGTCGCCGTCCGCACGGGCGCCTTCACCCCCGTGCGGGACCGCGACGTGCACTCCGCGCCGATCCCTCGGCTCGGCGGGGTAGCGATCTACCTGGGCTTCGCGGCGTCGATGCTTGCTGCCAGCCACCTGCCCTATCTCGGCCAGGTCTTCCGCCTCGGGCCCGAGCTGCAGGGGGTCCTGCTGGGCGGCGGCATCGTCTGCCTGCTCGGCGCGATCGACGACGTCCGCGAGCTCGACTGGCTCACCAAGATGGGCGGCCAGATGATCGCCGCGGGCATCATGGCCTTCAGCGGCGTCCAGCTGTTCCAGCTGCCGATCGGGGGCGTGACCGTCCTGCCCGCCCCGATCATGGTGGCGCTGACGGTGCTCATCGTCGTGTTCTGCACCAACGCGGTGAACTTCATCGACGGCCTGGACGGCCTGGCCGCCGGGGTGGTCGGCATCGCGGCGACGTCGTTCTTCGTCTACAGCTACCTGATCTCGCGCACCTACGACCCGCCGAACGTCTTCTCCTCGGCCACCTTCATCTCGGCGGCGCTGATCGGCTGCTGCGTGGGCTTCCTGCCTCACAACTTCCACCCGGCCCGGTTGTTCATGGGCGACTCCGGCGCGCTGCTGCTCGGGCTCCTGCTGGCCGCGGCGACGATCTCGACGACCGGCAGCGTGACGCCCTCGCAGGTCAGTGCCAACCCGATGGCGGCGACGCTGCTCCCGCTCGTGGTGCCGGCCGCGATCATCCTCCTGCCGGTCGTCGACGTGCTGCTGGCCGTGGTCCGGCGCACACGTCGCGGCCAGCGCCCGTGGCAGCCCGACGCCCAGCACCTGCACCACCGGATGCTCCAGATCGGCCACGGGCACCGTCGCGCGGTGCTGCTGCTGTGGCTGTGGGCCGCGGTGGCGGCGCTGGGGTCGGTGAGCTTCGTGTTCCTCGACGGGTGGGTGGCGCTGAGCGGGGTCGTCGGCGTGGTCGTGGTGGCCGGCGTGCTCACCATCTGGCTGCCCCGGTGGGCACCGAGCCGCCCGCCGCGTCCCGCCGCCTGACGCCCGGCCTGGTGTCCGATGGGTGAGCATCCCGACCCCCGGTGTCGTCGGTTCCTGAGAGCTTGTGATAGCTTTCACAAGCATCCTCAAGCGGGTGCAGACCTCTTTCGCCAAGCACTCCAGCTCCGACGAATCAGACAGGCCAGACCATGAGCGCGACGACGCCCCCAGATCGTGACCCCTTTGCGGTCATGCTGCGTGGAGCGTTCCTGCCGACGCTTGCCGTGGGTCCGGTCGCGGTCGTCGTCGGCGCGCTGCTCGGTGGGGGACGAGGGGCGCTCGGGGCCCTGCTCGGGTTCCTGGTCGCGATCGCCTTCTTCGCCCTCGGCCTGTTCGTCATGCGCAAGCTGGACAGCGCCGCGGACCCCCTGCGCTTCCTGGCCAGCGCGATGGCCGTCTTCCTCGGTCAGCTCATCTTCCTGCTGGTCGTCATCATCGCCCTCCAGCGCGCGAGCTGGCTGAACGGCACCGCATTCGGTATCGCCGCCCTGGCCGTGGCCCTCGTGTGGCAGGTGTTCCAGGTGGTGGCCTACGTCCGCTCCCGCAAGCTTGCCTTCGACGCACCGCCCGAAAGCGGGCAGGATGGGGGCTCGGCCACATGACCACAGGAGCTCCCCGTGACCACACCGCCCTCGCAGCCGTCCGGGACACCGGGCGAGGCGGCGCCCACGCCGCTGCAGCGAGCCGACTCCGGGCACCCTCGCATCGAGGAGTCGCGCATGTGGAACGTCGTCTCGTACCTCATCACGGGGCCGGCGATGTTCGGTGCGATCGGCTGGGGTCTGGACGCCTGGCTGGGCACGTCGTGGCTGGTCATGGTGGGCATCCTGGGTGGGATGGCCCTGTCGCTGTACCTCGTGTGGTTCCGGTACGGTACGCAATGACTTCCGCTGGTCCAGCGCTCTTTTCGTATGCCGGGTCCGGGCGCGTGTGCGCTGCCCGTCGAGGCCGGTGGACTGTTTCGAACGCAATGCTCGAGGAGAACCTGTGAGTCTGAACGTGATGGGTGCCGTCAACCTGGCCGCTGACAGCGGCTCGGGTCAGGGCTTCCAGTCGCCCACGCCGTCCGAGTTCTACCAGCCCCTGGTCGGTCACGGCGACTGGGCGCTCACCCGCCCCATGGTCGTCCTGGCCCTCTCCGTCGTGCTGATCTCGTGGTTCCTCATCGCGACGACGCGCAAGGCGGCGATCGTCCCGAGCAAGGGCCAGTGGCTCACCGAGGGCGTCTACAACATGGTGCGCAACGGCCTGGCCCGCGACATCATCGGCAGCCACGACTTCCTCAAGTTCGTCCCGCTGCTCTTCTCGCTGTTCACGCTGATCCTGGTCAACAACCTGTTCGGCGTCATCCCGCCGGTCCAGTACCCGACCATGAGCCGCATCGGCTTCCCGATCGCCCTGACGCTCTTCGTCTTCGTGATCTACCACGCCGTCGGCATCCGCAAGAACGGCCTCGGCGGCCACTTCAAGCACATGATCCCCCCGGGTCTGCCCAAGCCGATCTACGTGCTGATCATCCCGCTCGAGCTGCTGACCTACTTCGTCACGCGTCCGCTCACGCTGGCGCTGCGACTGTTCGGCAACATGTTCGCGGGCCACATGCTCCTGCTGCTCTTCATCACCGGTGGCGAGTACATGGTCATCCACGGCAGCCTGGGCCTGAAGGTCGCCGGAGCCGGCTCGTTCCTGATGGGCGCGATCCTGACCGCCTTCGAGGCGCTGATCGAGTTCCTGCAGGCCTACATCTTCACGCTGCTCGCTGCGACCTACATCGCCGGCTCACTGGCCGACGAGCACTGAGAACGTCCGGGCCGACGGCCCGGTGCACGACCGCCTGACCCACAACTGAATACGACAACCCCAACTTCCAAGCGGCTCGGCGCTGCGCGGATCACCGACGAATCGAAAGAGGACTCCCATGCAAGGCACCATCAACATCGGTGGCAACATCGCCATTCTCGGCTACGGCCTGTCTGCCATCGGCCCCGGCGTCGGCATCGGCCTGATCTTCGCGGCGTACATCAACGGTGTGGCGCGTCAGCCTGAGGCCCGCGGCGTCCTGCAGGGCATCGCCATCCTCGGCTTCGCCCTCGCCGAGGCGCTGGCCATCTTCGGTCTGGTGCTCGCGTTCGTCTTCAAGAGCGCCTGAGCCAGTTCCCCAGCCCAACCCTGGCTCCACACAGCTCGACAGCACTAGGAGAACCCCGTGCAGCACTACACCGGCATCACGCAGGTCGTGAGCTTGGCAGCGGCCGACCCGGCGGCTGAGCGCACTCCCATCCTGCCCCTGATGGGTGAGCTGGTCTTCGGCCTCATCGTCTTCGCGATCTTCCTGTGGATCATCGCGACGAAGGTGGTCCCCAACCTCGAGAAGGCGTATGCCGAGCGCACCGCCGCCATCGAGGGCGGTATGCAGCAGGCCGAGGAGGCCCAGCAGCAGGCCCAGGCAGCGCTCGAGCAGTACCAGGCGCAGCTCACCGAGGCCCGGGCGGAGGCGGCGCGCATCCGCGAGGAGGCGCGCGAGCAGGGGGCGTCGATCGTCGCCGAGATGCGCGGCCACGCGCAGACCGAGGCGGCGCGCATCACCGAGGCCGCGCACAAGCAGATCGAGGCCGAGCGCCAGCAGGCGATCGTCCAGCTGCGCTCGGAGGTCGGTCGCCTGTCCACCGACCTCGCGAGCCGGATCGTCGGTGAGTCGCTGCACGAGGAGGCCCGCCGCAAGGGCATCGTCGACCGCTTCCTGTCCGAGCTCGAGGCCGGAGAGATCCGTCCCGAGAGGGTCGGGGAGGACGCCTGATGCGAGGCTCGTCGAGGGGGGCCGCTGCCGTCGGCATGTCGGCCCTCGAGACCGCTCTCGCCAGCGGCGTGGACCGCGGCAGGCTCGGCGACGACCTGCTGGCGGTCGTCGGGCTCATCGACGGCAACGCCACGCTGCGGCGGGCGCTGGGCGACCCGTCCCGCGACGCGGCCGAGAAGCAGGCGCTCGCCGAGCGGCTGCTCGACGGCAAGATCTCGGCCGAGGCGGTCGTGGTCGTCAAGACCGCGGTCGGGCAGCGTTGGGCGGTCGAGCGCGACCTGTCCGACACGCTCGAGGACCTGGCCGTCGAGGCGATCCTCGACGGTGCCGAGCACGAGGGTCGTCTCGACCGCGTCGAGGACGAGCTGTTCCGCTTCGAGCGGATCGTCGCGGGCAGCCCGGACCTGCGTGACCGGCTGACCAGCCGGCAGGGCGACGTCCAGGCCAAGGCCGGCGTGGTCAGCGAGCTGCTCGAGGGTCGCACCGCGCCCGAGACGCTGCGGTTGGCCCGCCAGGCCGTGCTCGCCCCTCGTGGGCGCAAGCTCGACCGGACGCTCGAGCACTACCTGGCGCTGGCTGCACGCCGTCGCGAGCAGCTGACCGCCGTGGTGACCGCGGCGACGGACCTCGACGACGCCCAGCGCGACCGGCTGGCCCGGGCGCTGCAGGGCATCTACGGCAAGCCGATCCTGCTCCAGGTGGTCATCGACCCGGCGGTCCTGGGCGGCATCCGGGTCAAGGTCGGCGACGAGGTCGTCGACGGCACGGTCATCCGACGCCTCGACGAGGCCCGCAGGCACATCGCGGGCTGACCGCCGGCACCGCACGGCCCGCACCACGCCCTGACCGGCAGACAACTCCATACGCACCACCCACCAGACTTCGGCCCCACCAGGGACCGGCACCTGCACCGTTCAAGGGAGAAGAGATCAGATGACGGAGCTTTCGATCCGTCCGGAGGAGATCCGGGACGCACTGGACCACTTCGTTCAGTCCTACGAGCCCGGCGCGGCCTCCCGCGAAGAGGTCGGCCGGGTCACCGATGCCGGTGACGGCATCGCGCACGTCGAGGGCCTGCCCTCGGCCATGACCAACGAGCTCCTCGAGTTCGAGGACGGCACGCTGGGCCTCGCGCTCAACCTCGACGTCCACGAGATCGGTGTCGTCATCCTCGGTGACTTCTCCAAGATCGAGGAGGGCCAGGAGGTCAAGCGCACGGGCGAGGTCCTGTCGGTCCCCGTCGGCGACGAGTACCTCGGCCGCGTGGTCAACCCCCTCGGCCAGCCGATCGACGGCCTCGGCGAGATCGGCGCCACCGAGCGCCGCGCGCTCGAGCTGCAGGCGCCCACCGTGGTGCAGCGCAAGTCGGTGCACGAGCCGCTGCAGACCGGCCTCAAGGCCGTCGACGCCATGACCCCGATCGGCCGTGGCCAGCGCCAGCTCATCATCGGTGACCGCCAGACCGGCAAGACGACGGTCGCGGTCGACACGATCATCAACCAGAAGCAGAACTGGGAGACCGGCGACCCGCAGCAGCAGGTCCGCTGCATCTACGTCGCGATGGGCCAGAAGGGCTCCACCATCGCTGCCGTCCGCGGCACCCTGGAGGACGCCGGCGCGCTCGAGTACACGACGATCGTCGCCGCCCCGGCCTCCGACTCCGCGGGCTTCAAGTACCTCGCCCCCTACACCGGCTCGGCCATCGGCCAGCACTGGATGTACCAGGGCAAGCACGTCCTCATCGTCTTCGACGACCTGTCCAAGCAGGCCGAGGCCTACCGCGCCGTGTCGCTGCTGCTGCGCCGCCCGCCGGGCCGCGAGGCCTACCCCGGTGACGTCTTCTACCTGCACAGCCGTCTGCTCGAGCGCTGCGCCAAGCTGTCCGACGAGCTGGGCGCCGGCTCGATGACCGGTCTGCCGATCATCGAGACCAAGGCCGGTGACGTGTCGGCCTACATCCCGACCAACGTCATCTCCATCACCGACGGCCAGATCTACCTGCAGGCCGACCTGTTCAACGCCAACGTCCGCCCCGCCATCGACGTGGGTGTGTCGGTGTCGCGAGTCGGTGGCGCCGCGCAGATCAAGGCCATGAAGGACGTCTCGGGTCGCCTCAAGCTCGACCTCGCGCAGTTCCGCGCGATGGAGGCGTTCGCCATGTTCGCCTCCGACCTCGACGCCGCGTCCCGCGCGCAGCTCGCCAAGGGTGCTCGCCTCGTCGAGCTCCTCAAGCAGCCGCAGGCCGCGCCGTACCCGGTCGAGGAGCAGGTCGTCTCCATCTGGGCCGGCACCTCGGGCCAGCTCGACTCGGTCGCCGTCGAGGACGTGCGCCGCTTCGAGGCCGAGTTCCTCGACTACCTGCGCCGCGAGCACAAGGGCGCCCTCGACGCCATCCGCGAGTCCAAGAAGTTCGCGGACGAGACCCGGTCGGCGCTCGAGGAGGCTGTCACCTCGTTCAAGGAGCAGTTCCAGGCGTCCGGCGCCGAGACGACTCCCGTGGGTCACGAGGCCGACCCCGAGGCCCTGGGCCACGATGTCGAGCAGGAGCGCATCGTCAAGCAGAAGCACTGACCCGTATGCCGGGTGCCCACCAGCGGTGGGCACCCGGCAGCGGGCGCCCCACTCCGGTGGGGCACGGCATACCACGAACTGACCAGCGGCCCCGGGCCGCACACAGACCACACGAGAGAGGCGGCAACATATGGGAGCGCAGATGCGGATCTACCGCCAGCGCATCCGGTCCGTCCAGGCGACCAAGAAGATCACGCGTGCCATGGAGCTGATCGCGGCCTCCCGCGTGGTCAAGGCCCAGCAGCGGGTCAAGGAGTCCTCGCCCTACGCCCGCGCCCTCACCCGGGCCGTCTCGGCGGTCGCGACGTACTCCAACGTCGACCACCCGCTGACGACCGAGCACGACGACGTCCGCCGCGCTGCGGTCCTCATCGTCACCTCCGACCGCGGTCTCGCCGGTGCCTACTCCTCCTCGGCCATCAAGGAGAGCGAGCGACTGGTCGGCGAGCTCCGGGCGGCCGGCAAGGAGGTCGTGCCCTACCTCGTGGGACGCAAGGCGAGTGGCTTCTACCGCTTCCGCAAGCGCGAGTTCGCCGCCGAGTGGAGCGGCTTCACCGACCAGCCGACCTTCGAGATCGCGCGCGAGATCGGCGAGCGGCTCGTGACCGACTTCAACCGGCCCGTCGACGAGGGTGGTGTCGACGAGGTGCACATCGTCTACACCCGGTTCGTCAACATGGTCACCCAGGTCCCCGACGTGCTGCGCATGCTGCCGCTCGAGGTCGTGGAGGGCGAGGAGGCCCCGGCTGAGGACGACGTGCTGCCGCTCTACGAGTTCGAGCCGAGTGCCGAGCAGGTCCTCGACGCGCTGCTGCCCAAGTACGTCACCGCTCGCATCTACAACTGCCTGCTCCAGGCGGCTGCCTCCGAGCTGGCGTCGCGCCAGAAGGCCATGAAGTCCGCCACGGACAACGCCGAGGAGCTCATCAAGAAGTACACCCGGCTGGCAAACCAGGCCCGCCAGGCCGAGATCACCCAAGAGATCAGCGAGATCGTGGGCGGCGCCAGCGCCCTCGCCGACGCCAGCTGAAGTCGTAGCAGAGAGAGACGGTAGGAAAAGAAGATGACTGCCACAGTCCCCGCAGAGGCCACCTACACCCAGGAGCCCGGTGGTGTCGGCCGGATCGCCCGCATCATCGGCCCGGTCGTCGACGTCGAGTTCCCCGCCGACGCGATGCCCGAGCAGTACAACCTGCTGACCACCGAGGTCGAGCTCGCGGGCGAGAAGAAGAACATCAACCTCGAGGTCGCCCAGCACATCGGCGACAACATGGTCCGCGCCATCTCGCTGCAGCCGACCGACGGCCTCGTCCGCGGCACGCAGGTGCAGGACACCGGCGGCCCGATCACCGTGCCGGTCGGCGACGTCAGACGCTCGGCAAGGTGTTCAACACCACCGGTGAGGTCATGAACCTCGCCGAGGGCGAGACCTTCGAGGTCAAGGAGCGCTGGGGCATCCACCGCAAGGCCCCGGCCTTCGACCAGCTCGAGTCCAAGACCCAGATGTTCGAGACCGGCATCAAGGTCATCGACCTGCTGACCCCCTACGTCCAGGGTGGCAAGATCGGCCTGTTCGGTGGCGCCGGTGTGGGCAAGACCGTGCTCATCCAGGAGATGATCGCCCGTGTCGCCCGCGACCACGGTGGTGTCTCGGTGTTCGCCGGTGTCGGCGAGCGCACCCGTGAGGGCAACGACCTCATGGTCGAGATGGAGGAGGCCGGCGTCCTCGGCCAGACCGCCCTCGTGTTCGGCCAGATGGACGAGCCGCCGGGCACCCGCCTGCGGGTCGCGCTGTCGGCGCTGACCATGGCGGAGTACTTCCGCGACGTCCAGAAGCAGGACGTGCTCCTCTTCATCGACAACATCTTCCGGTTCACCCAGGCCGGGTCCGAGGTCTCCACCCTCCTCGGCCGTATGCCGTCCGCCGTGGGCTACCAGCCGACCCTCGCCGACGAGATGGGCACGCTCCAGGAGCGCATCACCTCCACGCGTGGTCACTCGATCACCTCGATGCAGGCGATCTACGTGCCGGCCGACGACTACACCGACCCGGCGCCGGCGACGACGTTCGCCCACCTCGACGCCACCACCGAGCTCTCGCGTGAGATCGCCTCGCTCGGCATCTACCCGGCCGTGGACCCGCTGACGTCGACGTCACGGATCCTCGACCGTCGCTACATCGCCGAGGACCACTACAACACCGCGGTGCGCGTCAAGCAGATCCTGCAGCGCAACAAGGAGCTGCAGGACATCATCGCCATCCTCGGCATCGACGAGCTCTCCGAAGAGGACAAGATCCTCGTCAACCGGGCCCGTCGCATCCAGCGGTTCCTCTCGCAGAACACCTACGTCGCCAAGCAGTTCACCGGCATCGAGGGTTCCACGGTCCCGCTGGTCGACACGATCGAGGCCTTCACCAAGATCGCCGACGGCGAGTACGACCACGTCCCGGAGCAGGCGTTCTTCATGTGCGGTGGCCTCGACGACGTCGAGCGCCAGGCCGCCGAGATCGAGAAGAACCTCTAAGCAGTACCCCGGGCGGGTGACCCTGCCCGTCAGCACGTCCGTGGGGGCCAGCCGCTCGGCTGGCCCCCACGGCATACCGATAGACTGCAAGTACCGCACCACATGTGGAGGACGTCATCGTGAGCACCCTGCAGGTTGAGCTCGTCGCCGCGGACCGCAAGGTCTGGGAGGGCGAGGCCGACATGGTCGTCGCGCGCACCGTCGACGGCGAGCTGGGCATCCTGCCCGGTCACACGCCGCTGCTCGGCGTGCTCACCGAGGGCGAGGTCCGCATCAAGGCCGGCGAGGCCACCCACACGGCCTCGGTCGACGGGGGCTTCCTGTCGGTGGACCGCGACAAGGTCATCATCATCGCCGAGGCGGTCGACGCCTCGCAGATCCGAGCCTAGGCAGCGGGTCGGGCCGGGGAGCGCACGCATGGTGATCGTGATCTCAGCCGAGTTCGCCGCTGGCACGCTGATCCTCGCTGCGCTCCTGGTCCTGAGCTTCATCTTCCTCCGACGGCGACTGCTCGCCTCGGGCGCGCCACTCATGCTCTGCGCGCTCAAGCCCCACGGCCGGTCCCAGTACCGCCTGGGGCTTTTGCGATTCGCCGGGAGCACCCTGGAGTGGTTCACCCTCGTCGGTCCCGCCCTGCGCCCCTCACGGACGTGGCAGCGCGCGCAGCTCGACCTCGCGGCCCCGGTGGCGGCCACCCAGCCGGTGGCCGGGCTGCCTGAGGCGGTGACGGTGGAGTGCCATGACGGCAACGAGGCCTTCAGCCTGGCGCTGGCTCCCGCCGCCTACACGGCGATGCGCAGCTGGCTCGAGAGCTCGCCGCCGGGGTTCAACGTCAACGTGGCCTGAGCGGCCTGCCGTCGCTGTCGCGGCGCCTCGCGCGCGACCGCCACCGGGCTGCCAGAGCACGTCACCGCCGATGGGCAGGTTGGCCACGCGGGCCAGCACGAACAGCAGGTCCGAGAGCCGGTTGAGGTACTTCGCCGTGAGGACGTTGACGCCGCCCTCACCCTTGGTGCCCTGACCGGGCTGGTCGCCGTATGCCGCGATGGCGGCCCAGGCCTGCCGCTCGGCTCGGCGCACCACGGTCGTGGCCAGGTGCAGGTAGGCCGAACCCGGCGTGCCGCCCGGCAGGATGAACGAGCGCAGCTTCTCGAGCTCGCCGAGATAGCGGTCGCAGTCGGCCTCGAGCTCGTCGATCCAGGCCGCCTCCACGCGCAGGGGCGGGTACTCGTAGGACTCCTGGAGGGGCGTGCAGAGGTCGGCGCCGACGTCGAAGAGGTCGTTCTGGACGCGGGTGAGGGTGGTCCTGACGTCGTCGCGCAGGTCGCCGGCCGCGATGGCCACGCCGATCGCCGCGTTGGCCTCGTTGGCGTCGGCGTAGGCCAGCAGCCGGGGGTCGGTCTTGCTGGTCCGGCTCATGTCGCCCAGGTGAGTCTGGCCGTCGTCGCCGGTGCGGGTGTAGATGCGCGTCAGGTTGACCATGGCGCCAGCCTGACAGATGGGGGTGACGGCTCACATAGGGTGGTGCGGTGGCTGAACGTTTTCGGGTCGTCGGCGGTGCCGCGCTGCGCGGCGAGGTGACTGTGTGGGGCGCCAAGAACAGCGCTCTCAAGCTGATGGCGGCTGCCCTGCTCGCCGTGGGGCGCACGCGGCTGACGAACGTCCCGGCCATCCTCGACGTGACGATCATGGCCGAGCTGCTGCGCCGGCTCGGCTGCACGGTCGACTACGACGCGGTGGCCGGCGTCGTGGAGATCGACGTGCCGGCCCAGATCGGGCATCGAGCCGACTACGACCTGGTCCGGGCGCTGCGCGCCAGCACGGCGGTGCTCGGCCCGCTGGTGGCGCGGTGCGGCGCGGCCGACGTCGCGGTCCCCGGGGGAGATGCGATCGGCTCGCGCGGGCTCGACCTGCACGCGGCCGGGCTGGCCGCTCTGGGCGCCACGGTGCACGTCACCCATGGCTTCCTCGTGGCGGAGGCTCCGGCCGGGCTGCACGGCGCCGAGATCCGCCTGGAGTTCCCCAGCGTCGGAGCGACCGAGAACGTCCTGACGGCCGCCGTCCTGGCGCGGGGCACGACCCGCCTGGAGAATGCCGCCCGCGAGCCGGAGATCGTCGACCTGGTCGAGATGCTGGTGTCCATGGGCGCCCGCATCACCGGCGCCGGCACGGGCACGGTGGAGATCGAGGGGGTGGCCGAGCTGGCTCCCACCGAGCACGCCGTGGTGCCCGACCGCATCGCGGCGGGGACGTGGGCCTTCGCCGCGGCGGCGACCCGCGGCGACGTCGAGGTCGTCGGGGGTCGGGTCGAGCACCTGACGGCTGCGCTCGACCTCGTCAAGGAGAGCGGCGCGACGGTCACCGAGACGGCCCGGGGCTTCCGGGTCGACTCCGGGGCTCGGCGCCCGCAGGCCTTCGACGTCGCGACGTTGCCGTACCCCGGTTTCCCGACCGACCTGCAGCCGTTCGCGCTGACCTGCAACGCCGTGGCGCAGGGGTCGGCGATGATCACCGAGAACCTCTTCGAGGCGCGCTTTCGCACCGTCCAGGAGCTCAACCGGCTCGGCGCAGAGACCCGGATCGACGGCCACCACGTCATGGTCCACGGGGTCGAACGGCTGTCGGGGGCCCCGGTCGAGGCGAGCGACATCAGGGCCGGCGCGGCGCTGGTCATCGCGGGCCTGGTGGCCGAGGGGGTGACCACCGTGAGCGGGGCGCAGCACATCGACCGTGGCTATGCCGGCTTCGCCGAGGCCATGCAGGGTCTGGGCGCGGATGTCACCCGCGAGCCGGACGACGCCCCGTTCCTCTGAGTCGCGCAGGACCTTTACCAGATCTTGATCTGACCGTTGGCCACCTATAGCCCCCTTTCACGCGTGCGTTGTGAGTGAATGTCTGCCAGGACAAGGGGGTCTGCATGACGACCAGCGCAATAGGGGCACTGCCCGTCGAGGTTCGCGCGATGCACACGGGGCAGGAGATCGCGATCACCGGCCGGATCGACGTGCACACGGTCGCTGACGTCCGCCTGGTGCTCCACGAGATCATCGACACCGGCTGCGGCGACGTCCATGTGCGCCTGGGCGGCGCCGAGATCGGGGACGCGACGGGGCTGGGGGTCCTGGTCGAGGCCTACAACCGGGCCCGTCGGGCCGGTCGTCGGCTGGCCGTCGTGGACATGACCGAGCGCACCTCGCGGCTGTTGCGTGCATCACGCCTCGACCGTTCGCTCGTGCTGCGGCACGACCCGGCGCCGGTCGACTGTGGCCGCTGTCACCGCCTGAACGCCTCCCGGTCCGCGCTCCTGCCCCGGTACCTTCGGCCCCATGGCCGAGCCCCGCGACGTTCCCAGCCAGCCGGCGTCCGTCCCCGCACGCCCGGAGCGTGACCGCCCCTGGGTGATGCGCACCTATGCCGGTCACTCCAGTGCCGCAGCCAGCAACGCGCTGTACCGGCGGAACCTGGCCAAGGGGCAGACCGGACTGTCGGTGGCCTTCGACCTGCCGACGCAGACCGGATACGACCCGGACCACGCCCTGGCCCGTGGCGAGGTCGGCAAGGTGGGCGTCCCCATCTCCCACATCGGCGACATGCGGGCCCTGTTCGACCAGATCCCGCTGGCGCAGATGAACACCTCGATGACCATCAACGCGACGGCCATGTGGCTGCTGGCGATGTACCAGGTCGTCGCCGAGGAGCAGGCCGAGGCGGCGGGGGAGGACCCGGCGGCCGCGGTGCGAGCGCTCGCGCGGGACCACCCAGAACGACATCATCAAGGAGTACCTGTCGCGAGGGACCTACGTCTTCGCGCCGGGACCCTCGCTGCGCCTCATCACCGACATGGTCGCCTACACGGTCGCCGAGATCCCCAAGTGGAACCCCATCAACATCTGCAGCTACCACCTCCAGGAGGCGGGCGCCACGCCCGTGCAGGAGATCGCGTACGCGATGTGCACGGCGATCGCCGTCCTGGACGCGGTGCGCGACTCCGGCCAGGTGCCGCAGGAGCGGTTCGGCGAGGTCGTCGCCCGCATCTCGTTCTTCGTCAACGCCGGCGTGCGCTTCGTCGAGGAGATGTGCAAGATGCGCGCCTTCGTCCAGCTGTGGGACGAGCTGACCCTCGAGCGCTATGGCGTCACCGACCCCAAGCAGCGGCGGTTCCGCTACGGCGTGCAGGTGAACTCCCTGGGCCTGACCGAGGCGCAGCCCGAGAACAACGTCCAGCGCATCGTCCTCGAGATGCTCGCGGTCACCCTGTCCAAGGGAGCCCGGGCCCGCGCGGTCCAGCTGCCGGCATGGAACGAGGCGCTCGGGCTGCCGCGCCCGTGGGACCAGCAGTGGTCGCTGCGGATGCAGCAGGTCCTGGCGTTCGAGTCCGACCTGCTCGAGTACGACGACCTCTTCGAGGGCTCGACCGTCGTGGCGGCCAAGGTCGAGGAGCTGGTATCCGGTGCGAGGGCCGAGATCGACCGGGTGCAGGAGCTGGGGGGCGCGGTCCCCGCGGTCGAGAGCGGCTACATGAAGTCGGCGCTGGTGGCCTCGCATGCCCTGCGTCGGCAGCGGATCGAGGCAGGCGAGGACATCGTCGTCGGCGTCAACCGCTTCGAGACGACCGAGCCGAACCCCCTGACCGCCGACCTCGACGCGGCGATCCAGACCGTCGACCACGACGTCGAGGCCAAGGCCGTCGAGGCCGTCCGGGCCTGGCGTGAGCAGCGCGACGCGGAGCCCGCGGGGCGCGAGCGCGCCGCGGCGGCGATCGAGCGGCTCCGGGCGGACGCCCGCTCGGGCGTCAACCTCATGGCCGCCTCCATCGAGGCCGCCAGGGCCGGCGTGACGACGGGCGAGTGGTCGCAGGCCCTGCGTGAGGAGTTCGGCGAGTTCCGGGCCCCCACCGGCGTCTCCGGCTCGGTCGGCGTCTCCTCCGGCGCCAGCGACGAGCTCCGCGCGGTGCGCGCGCAGGTGCAGGCGACCAGCGAGGAGCTGGGCGAGCGGCTGCGCGTGCTGGTCGCCAAGCCAGGCCTCGACGGGCACAGCAACGGCGCCGAGCAGATCGCGGTCCGGGCCAGGGACGCCGGTTTCGAGGTGGTCTACCAGGGCATCCGGCTGACGCCGGAGCAGATCGTCGCGGCCGCCGTCGCGGAGGACGTCCACCTCGTCGGCATCTCCATCCTGTCCGGCTCCCACATGGCGCTGGTCCCCGAGATCCTGGCCGGGTTGCGAGAGGCAGGGGCCGGCGAGGTGCCGGTCATCGTCGGCGGGATCATCCCGGATGCCGACGGGCGGGCCCTGCGCGAGCAGGGAGTGGCGGCGGTGTTCACCCCCAAGGACTTCGGGCTCAACGAGATCATGGGTCAGTTCGTGACCGTGATCCGTCAGGCCAGGGGCCTGGACGCGCGGACCCCGCAGCCCGTCTGAAGCCGCCTGCCTGGAGGGGCACCCAGACGGTAGTGGTCCGGCGCTACGTCACTGCTCGCTGTCAGCGAGCAGTGACGTAGCCGACGCGACACGCCTCGCAGAGGACCCGGGAGGCCCCTGTGCGCTCAGCGGTCGATGTGGCTCATGTCGCCATACCGGTCTCCGGCCACTGCCTCGCGCGGCACGGCTGCCCGCAGGGCGGCCAGGTCTTCCTGGGTGAGCTGCACCGATGCGGCGCCGACGTTCTCCTCGAGGTACGCCACGCGCTTGGTGCCCGGGATCGGGACGACATCGCTGCCCTGGGCGAGCACCCAGGCGAGGGCCAGCTGGCCCGGCGTGCAGCCCTTGTCGAGGGCAAGGGCCTTGACCTGCTCGACCAGCCCGAGGTTGGTCCGCAGCGCGTCACCCTGAAACCGTGGGAAGTAGGCACTGCGCCGCGCGTCGGCCTCGCCCGCGGCGCCGTCGTCCGCCGTGATGGTGCCTGTGAGCATGCCGCGGCCCAACGGCGAGTAGGGCACCAGACCGATGCCGAGCTCGCGGATGACCGGGAGGATCGCGTCCTCGAGGTCGCGGGTGAACAGCGAGTACTCGGTCTGGAGTGCCGTGATGGGGTGGGTCGAATGAGCGCGACGGATGGTGTCGGGGCCGGCCTCGGAGAGGCCGAGCCGACGCACCTTGCCGGCCTGCACGAGCTCGGACATGGCACCCACCGTCTCCTCGATCGGGACGCTCTGGTCGACACGGTGCTGGTAGTAGAGGTCGATATGGTCCACGCCGAGGCGCTGGAGACTCGCGTCGCAGGCGGCGCGGACGTACTCGGGTGAGCCGTTGATGCCGAGCCGTTCGCCGTTCGGACCTCGCTGGTTGCCGAACTTGGTCGCGAGAACGACCTCGTCGCGGTGACCTGCGATGGCGCGACCGACGAGCTTCTCGTTGGTGAACGGGCCATACATGTCGGCGGTGTCCAGGAACGTGACGCCCAGCTCGAGGGCCCGCTGGATGGTGGCGATGCCGCCCTGCTCGTCCGGGGTGCCGTAGAACTCGGACATGCCCATGCAGCCGAGTCCCATCATGGACACGGTGAGCTCCGTGCCCGAGGTGGCGCTGCCGAGGACGCGCGTGGACAGGGGTGTGGTCGAGGAGGTCGTCATGATGCGAGTCTTCGCCATCGACCGCCCCCGGCGTCAAGTCGGGTCAGGGGCGGGAGTGCCCCGACGCCGCATGGGAGGAGCCACGGCGGCATACGCTCACGTGTATGGCCGACCTGCACTGTCCGACGACCGTGCTGCTCGTCGGTCCGGAGTGGCAAGCGCGGCGCGGTGTCACGGCTAGCGAACGCGACGGGTGGCCGCGGTCTACGCCGACTCCGCGCCTGCGTCGGTCTCGACGGCTCGCCGGGTCGCCGGACGTCCTCGGCGTCGGCACGCCACCCCTGCCGGCCGCCACCCCCACGCCGGAGACGCTGCGGGCGCTAGGCGACCGACACCGCGGTGAGACGGTCCTCGTGGTCAGTGCCGACCCCGATGCCTGCGGTTACCGGCTGCCGGTGGAGCTGGAGGTGGACGAGGTGGGGCTGCGCGTGGTCGCGAGCTCCTAGAACAGGCGGTGCTCGGAGCTGTCGATGCCCTTGAGCGCGTCGTAGTCCAGCGTCACGCACCGGATGCCGCGGTCGGTGGCCAGCACGCGGGCCTGCGGCTTGATCTCCTGGGCCGCGAACACGCCCGCCACCGGCGCCAGGTGCGGGTCGCGGTTCATCAGCTCGAGGTAGCGGGTCAGCTGCTCGACGCCGTCGATGTCGCCCCGGCGCTTGATCTCCACCGCCACCGAGGCGCCGGCGGCGTCGCGGCACAGGATGTCGACGGGTCCGATCGCCGTCATGTACTCCCGGCGCACGAGGGTGTACCCCTGCCCGAGGGTGTGGATGTGCTCGGCGAGCAGCCGCTGCAGATGCGCCTCCACCCCGTCCTTGACCAGTCCGGGGTCGACGCCGAGCTCGTGGGAGGAGTCGTGCAGCACCTCGTGGATCAGGACCCGGAGCCGGTCGTCGGACTTGGCGTGCTGCACCTGCCAGACGGCCGTGACCCCCGCCGAGGCCTCGTGCTCCTCGGGGGCGACCTCGGCCATCGCGCACGGCGGGGACATCCAGTTGAGCGGCTTGTAGGAGCCGCCGTCGCTGTGGACCAGGACGGACCCGTCGGCCTTGACGAGCAGCAGCCGGGTGGCCAGAGGCAGGTGGGCGGAGAGCCGCCCGTCGTAGTCCACCGAGCACTTCGCAATCACCACGCGCACGAGGCGTCACTCTACGGCCTCGTGCCCATTGCATCGGACCGCTCGCTGGCGCACACTCGAAATCACCGAGGTGAGAGAGCATGCCGTACGTCGTGGGCAACGTGGCCGGTCTCGCCTTGGTCGTCGCCGCGATCGTCGGCGGGGTGCGCTGGCTGACCACCGGCCGGCCGCCTCGGCTCCTGCGACCGCCCGTCGACCGGGCGACGGCGTGGCTCGATGCGCGGCGCCCGTCCTCGGCGCCGATGCCGCCCGTCCTGCTCGCGCTCGAGCTGAGCCGGCTCGCCAGCCACGTGCGGTACGTCGAGGAGTCCGACCTGCCTCGCAAGGCCGAGCGCCTGATGGCCGCCCGGCTGGCCTACGACCATGCCCTGCGGGACTACTGCCGCGCGGTCGACATCCCGGTGCCCACGGCCATCCGCGGCCTGTCGCGGGAGCAGCGTTTCGACATGGAGGAAGCCCTGATCGGTGCCGGCCACGAGTGGTGACGGACGCCTCACCCTGCGCGCAGGGTGGTGACCGTCACGCCTCCCGAGGGTCCACCTGGCACGCAGCCTCTGCCAGACTCGCGCCATGGCTCGTGAGTTCAGCAAGGTTGGCGTGGTCGGTCTGGGCACCATGGGTGCCGGCATCGTCGAGGTGTTCGCCCGCAACGGGATCGACGTGGTGGCGGTCGAGGTCGACGACGCCGCGGTCGAGAAGGGCCGCGGCGTCCTGGAGAACTCCACCGGGCGCGCCGTCGCTCGCGGCAAGCTCACCGAGCAGGACCAGAGCGCGCTGCACTCACGGGTGCACTTCACCGCCAGCATGGACGAGCTGGCCGACTGCGAGCTGGTCGTCGAGGCGGTCCCCGAGCACCTCGAGCTCAAGAAGGACATCTTCGGCAAGCTCGACGCCATCGTCGGGCCCGACGCGGTGCTCGCCACCAACACCTCGTCGCTCTCGGTCACCGAGATCGCCGTCGCCACCAGCAACCCCAAGCGCGTCGTGGGCATGCACTTCTTCAACCCGGCGCCCGTGCTGCAGTTCGTCGAGGTCGTCCGGACCGTCGTCACCGAGGACGAGGTCTTCGAGGACGTCAAGGCCCTCGCCCAGCGGCTCGGCAAGCAGCCGGTCATCGTCGGTGACAAGGCCGGGTTCATCGCCAACGCGCTGCTCTTCGGCTACCTCAACCACGCGGTCTCGATGTTCGAGTCCAAGTACGCCTCGCGCGAGGACATCGACGCCGCGATGCGGCTCGGCTGCGGCTACCCCATGGGGCCGCTCGCGCTGATGGACCTCATCGGGCTCGACACGGCATACGAGATCCTCGACACGATGTACAAGCAGGGTCGCGACCGGCTGCACGCGCCGAGCCCGATCATCAAGCAGATGGTCAGCGCCGGCCTCAAGGGCCGCAAGAGCGGTCGCGGCTTCTACACCTACGCCCAGCCGGGCAGCTCCCAGGTCGCCGACGACGCCCTCACCCCGCGCCCCGCCGGGCGAGTCGGGCGCGACGCTGCGCAGCGTGCGCACGGTCGGCGTCGTGGGTTCGGGGACCATGGCGACCGGCATCATCGAGGTCTTCGCCAAGGCCGGCTACGACGTCGTCTACGTGACCCGCAGCCAGCCCAAGGTCGATGCCGTCACCGCGTCGATCCGCAAGTCGCTCGAGAAGGCCGTCCAGCGCGGCAAGCTCACCGAGGAGGCCCGCACGGCCGCGTTGGGCCACCTGCGTCGGCACGACGTCGCTGGACGACCTCGCCGACGTCGATCTCGTGGTCGAGGCCGTCGTCGAGGACCTGGCCGTCAAGAAGGCGCTGTTCGAGAACCTCGACGAGATCTGCCGCCCGGGAGCGATCCTCGCGACGACCACGTCCAGCCTGCCGGTCGTCGACTGTGCGTCGGCCACGAGCCGCCCGCAGGACGTCATCGGGATGCACTTCTTCAACCCCGCCCAGGTCATGAAGCTGGTCGAGGTCGTGCACACCGTCTCCACGGCCGAGGACGTCATCGCGACCGTCCAGGACCTGTGCGCCAAGGTCGGCAAGCACGCCGTCACCTGTGGTGACCGGTCGGGCTTCATCGTCAACGCGCTGCTGTTCCCCTACCTCAACGACGCCGTGCGCATGCTCAGCGCCAACTACGCCACCGCGGACGACATCGACACCGCGATGAAGACGGGCTGTGGTCTGCCCATGGGGCCGTTCGAGCTGCTCGACGTGGTCGGCCTCGACGTGTCGCTGGCCATCCAGCGCGAGCTCTACCTCGAGTTCCGTGAGCCCGGCTTCGCGCCTGCGCCCCTCCTGGAGCACCTGGTCACCGCCGGCTACCTGGGCCGCAAGACCGGGCGTGGGTTCCGCACGTACGCCTGAGGCTGCCGGAGGCCCCACCTCGCGCGCCTGAGAGAATGGGGTCATGCCCCGGCCCAACCGGCGTCGTCGCGACGACGTGCCCCTCAACGTCGACCGTGCGGTCGGCGGGCTCGTGCGCCGCGAGCCGTATGCCGGCAGCGAGTGGTTCGTCCGCCGGGTGAGCGGGGCAGGCGCGACCCGCGCCTACCTCTGCCCGGGGTGCCAGCAGACCATCGCCATGGGGACGCCGCACGTCGTCGCGTGGCCGGCCGAGGGCATCGGTGGACTGGACGACCGGCGGCACTGGCACACGACGTGCTGGGAGGCCCGGGAGCGGCGGCATCCTCGCGGCGCCACGCGCTGAGCCGACGAGCGGACAGCCCGGACGTCAGTGCACCTCGGCCGTCAGTGCCGCGACTGACGCGGCACCAGCACCTCTTCGTAGAGGAGCAGGAGGCCGGCCGCGACGGGGATGGCCAGGAGGGCTCCGAGGACGCCGAGCAGGGTGCCGCCCGCCAGGGCCGCGACCACGGTGGCCGCACCGGGGACCGACACCGTGTGGCTGCATGATCCTCGGCATCACGACGTAGTTCTCGATCTGCTGGTACACGATGTAGTAGACGGCGGCGATGATCGCCTTGCGGGGCTCGTCGAAGACGGCGACCAGGCAGACCAGCGTGGCCGCGCTCGTCGCGCCCACCATGGGGATCAGCCCGAGGAAGCCCACGGCGACCGCGAGCACGGCGGCATACTGGATGCCCACGATCGACATCATGATCCACGAGCAGAACGCGTTGATGGTGGCGACGGCCACCTGGCCGATGGCGTACGACCCGGTCCGCCGCATGATCTCCTCGGACAGGGAGACCACCCGCGGGCGTCGTGAGGCGGGCACGATCTCGTAGATGCCCTGCTTGACCCGCGGCAGCGACGCCAGCAGGAACAGCGTGAGGACCAGGACCGTGAACGCCTGGAAGATGCCGCTGATCACGGCCGCCCCCACGCCGAGCACCCCACCGAAGACCTGGCTGATGAAGTTGCTGTCCGTCAGCTTCTTGTTGAACTCGGCCTGGACCTTGTCGACGACCGAGTAGTGCCGGTCGAGGTTGCGGATGTAGGAGCTGTTGAGGACCTGATGGACCCAGTCGGGTGCCTGCTTGATCAGGGCGGACCCCTGGCTGACGACCGGAGGCACCACGACCAGGCCGAGCAGCGTGAAGACGAGGACGCAGGCCGACGAACACCAGCGCGACCGCACCACCGCGGCTGAGACGGCCTCGGGTGAGGAGCTCGACGAGCGGGTTGAGAGCGAGGGTGAGGAACATGGACGACGACCATGAGCGTGAGGACCGTCGTCAGGCGGCCGACGGTCTCCCAGAGCAGCAGCGCGGTGAGGACCCCGAGCGCGCCGACGAACCCCAGGTAGAACGGCGACTGGCGGTTGAGCGGCCGACCTGCGCGGCCGTAGGGCAGCTCCTCGCGCGACGTCCTCCTCGGCGCGCCCGCCCAGCGTGTCGTGGTCCGTGGGCACCGGGCCGGCCGAGGTGTCGGCGGCCGCGGCGGCCCCGTCCGGGCCGTCGGGCAGTCAGGCCCGCGCAGCAGGTCGGGACCGAGGGGCACGCCGTCGGTGCGCTGGTGCGGCAGGTTACTGGCGCGCAGCGCCTCTCGCTGGCTGCGCTGGAACGCGCGCCACCGGGTCAGCAGGGACATGGCTCGACCCTAGGGCACGCGCTCCAGCCGCCAGCGTCAACGCCGCAGGTCAGGCGTTGCGGAACCGGTTGATCGCCTGCTCGTGGAGGGCGCGCTTCTCGGGGTTCGAGACCCCGAGGCCGCCCTGCGGCGCCAGCGTGAGCACGCCGACCTTGCCCTGGTGCAGGTTCTTGTGGACGTCGTAGGTCGCCTGGCCCACCTCGTCGATGCCGTACGTCTTGGACAACGTGGGGTGGATGAGACCGCGGTTGATCAGGTCGTTGGCCTCCCACGCCTCGCGGTAGTTGGCGAAGTGCGAGCCGATGATCCGCTTGAGGTTCATCCAGAGGTAGCGGTTGTCGTACTCGTGCATGTAGCCGCTGGTCGAGGCGCACGTGACGATCGTGCCACCCTTGCGCGCCACATACGTGCTCGCGCCGAACGTCTCGCGGCCGGGGTGCTCGAAGACGATGTCGACGTCCTTGCCGCCGGTCAGCTCGCGGATCCGGGCACCGAGGCGCTTCCACTCCTTCGGGTCCTGGGTCGTGCTCGTCCTTCCAGAACCGGTAGTCCTCGGCGTTGCGGTCGATGACCAGCTCGGCGCCCATGGCCCGGCAGATGTCGGCCTTGTCGGGGGAGGAGACGACGCAGATGGGCGTCGCGCCGCCGGCGAGCGCCATCTGGGTGGCGTACGACCCGAGGCCGCCGGAGGCGCCCCAGATGAGGACGGTGTCGCCGAGCTTCATGGCCGCGCCGTTGGTGCGAGATGAGCTGGCGGTATGCCGTGGAGTTCACCAGGCCGGGGGAGGCGGCCTCCTCCCAGGTCAGGTGGTCGGGCTTGGGCATGAGCTGGTTGGTCTTGACGATGGCCAGCTCGGCCAGGCCGCCGAAGTTCGTCTCGAAGCCCCAGATCCGCTGCTCGGGGTCGAGCATGGTGTCGTTGTGGCCGTCGGCGCTCTCCAGCTCCACCGAGAGGCAGTGCGCGACGACCTCGTTGCCGGGCTTCCACTTCTGGACCCCGGGCCCGGTGCGGAGCACGACGCCGGCCAGGTCGGAGCCGACGATGTGGTACGGCAGGTCGTGGCGCTTGGCGTACTCCGAGGTGCGCCCGTAGCGCTCGAGGAACCCGAAGGTGGACACGGGCTCGAAGATCGAGGTCCAGACCGTGTTGTAGTTGATCGCGCTGGCCATGACGGCCACGAGGGCCTCGCCGGGGGCCAGCTCGGGCACGGGGACGTCGTCGAGGTGCAGCGACTTGCGGGGGTCCTTGTCGCGGCTGTCCAGGCCCTCGAAGAGGTCGACCTCGTCCTTGTGCACCGTCACGGCGCGGTAGGTCTCGGGGATGGCCAGCCCGGCATACGTGTCCTGGGCTGCGGTCCCCGGAAAGGATGGCGTCGCGGATTTCCTGCATCGGTGTGGCTCCTCGGCTCGCAGAGACGGGTCGTCGGTCAGCACGGCTGAGGCCGAAACTACTGGTGCGTAACGGCATCCGGGCGGGACTGAGACTGCGGTCACGCGGTGACCTGGCTCACGCATGCTCGGGCGACGGTCAGTGGGTCTCGTGCGCGGGCTGGACGAGCTCGACCAGGATGCCGCCCGCGTCCTTGGGGTGGATGAAGTTCACCCGCGAGTTCGAGGTGCCACGGCGAGGCGCGTCGTAGAGCAGCCGCAGGCCACGCTCGCGCAGGACGTCACTGACCGCCTCGACGTCCTCGACGCGGTAGGCGACCTGCTGGACGCCCGGGCCCGACCGGTCGAGGAACTTGGCGATCGTCGACTCGGGGGACAGGGGCGCCAGCAGCTGGATGTGCGAGCCGCTGGAGCCGACCGCCATCATCGCCTCGCGGACTCCCTGCTCGTCGTTGACCTCCTCGTGGGCCAGCTCCATGCCGAAGGTGTCGCGGTAGAAGGCGATGGCGGCGTCGAGGTCGGTGACGGCGACTCCGACGTGGTCGATGGCAGTGAACAGTTCGGTGGGCAGAGCGCTCATGTCCTTCACCCTAGGGCGGCCCGGGTGCACGGCGACATGAGTGCTGCGTCACTCGCCCTAGACTGACCAGCATGTCCGCACTGTCCCGGGACGACGTCGCGCACCTCGCCGGCCTCGCCCGCATCGACCTGTCCGAGGCCGAGCTCGACCGCATGGTCGGCGAGCTCGGCGTCATCCTGGAGTCCGTCGCCAAGGTCCAGGAGGTGGCGGCCGGCGACATCGAGCCGATGTCGCACCCGCTGCCGCTCACCAACGTGACCCGCCCGGACGTGGTTCGACCGTCGCTCGGCGCGCAGGCCGTCCTGGCCGCCGCACCGGAGCAGGAGCAGCAGCGCTTCTCCGTGCCCCGCATCCTCGCCGAAGACTGACCCAGACTCCCAAGGACAGCCCGTGAACTCCGACATCACCCGTTTCAGTGCTGCCGAGCTGGCGCACGCCCTCGGCTCCGGCGAGCTGAGCTCCGTGGAGGTCGTGCAGGCGCACCTCGACCGGATCGCCGTCGTGGACGGCGACGTCCACGCCTACCTGCACACCGACGGCGAGGGGGCGCTCGCCGCCGCCCGGGCCGTCGACCAGCGTCGCGCGGACGGCGAGGAGCTGCACGTCCTGGCGGGTGTGCCCATCGCCGTCAAGGACGTGCTCGTCACCAAGGGCCTGCCGACCACCGCCGGCTCCAAGATCCTCGAGGGCTGGCTGCCGCCGTACGACGCCACCGTCGTGAGCCGCCTCAAGGCCGCCGGTATGCCGATCCTCGGCAAGACGAACATGGACGAGTTCGCGATGGGCTCGTCCACCGAGCACTCGGCCTACGGCCCCACCCACAACCCCTGGGACCTGACCCGGATCCCCGGCGGTTCGGGCGGTGGCTCCAGTGCCGTCGTCGCGGCATACGAGGCGCCGTTGGCGATCGGCACCGACACCGGTGGCTCGATCCGCCAGCCCGCCGCCGTCACCGGGACGGTCGGGGTCAAGCCCACCTACGGCGGGGTCTCCCGCTACGGGCTGGTGGCCCTGGCCTCCAGCCTCGACCAGGCGGGCCCGTGCACGCGCACCGTCCTCGACGCGGCGCTGCTGCACTCGGTCATCGGCGGCCACGACCCGATGGACTCCACCTCGATCGACGCCCCGGCGCCGCCGGTCGTCGAGGCGGCCCGGCGTGCCGACGTCCGCGGCCTGAAGGTCGGCGTCATCAAGGAGCTCGGCGGCGAGGGCTACCAGGCTGGGGTCGCCGAGCGCTTCGAGGAGTCCGTGCAGCTGCTGCAGGACGCCGGCGCCGAGGTGGTCGAGGTCTCCTGCCCGAGCTTCGACTACGCCCTGGCGGCCTACTACCTCATCCTGCCCAGCGAGGCGTCCTCCAACCTCGCCAAGTTCGACGGCATGCGCTACGGCCTGCGGACCATGCCGCAGGGGCGACGAGGCGCCCAGCGCCGAGCAGGTGATGGCGGCCACCCGCGACGCCGGGTTCGGCGACGAGGTGAAGCGCCGCATCATCCTGGGCACGTACGCCCTGTCGAGCGGCTACTACGACGCCTACTACGGCCAGGCCCAGAAGGTCCGCCGGCTCATCGCCAACGACTTCACCAAGGCCTTCGCCCAGGCCGACGTGCTGGTCAGCCCGACGGCGCCGACGACGGCGTTCCCCTTCGGCGCCAAGCTCGACGACCCGATGTCGATGTACCTGCAGGACGTCGCCACGATCCCGGCCAACCTCGCCGGAGTCCCCGGGATGTCGCTGCCCAGCGGCCTGGCGCGCGAGGACGGCCTGCCCACCGGGATCCAGATCCTGGCCCCCGCGACCCAGGACGAGCGGCTCTACGGCGTCGGTGCCGCGTTGGAGAGGATGCTCGTCGAGAAGTGGGGTGGGCCCTTGCTGGCCCAGGCCCCCGAGCTGACCGCGAAGGGAGCGTGAACCCGATGGCCACTGCAGTGAGCGAGGAGATCGTCGACTACGACGAGGCGCTCGAGCGCTACGACCCGGTGATGGGGCTCGAGGTCCACGTCGAGCTGAACACCGCCACCAAGATGTTCTGCGGCTGCGCGACCGGCTTCGGCGCCGAGCCCAACAGCCAGGTCTGCCCGGTCTGCCTGGGGCTGCCCGGCGCCCTGCCCGTCGTCAACGAGACGGCGGTCGAGTCGGCGATCCGGATCGGCCTCGCGCTCAACTGCGAGATCGCCCACTGGTGCCGGTTCGCCCGGAAGAACTACTTCTACCCGGACATGCCGAAGAACTTCCAGACCTCGCAGTATGACGAGCCGATCGCCTACGAGGGATACCTCGACGTGGAGATCCCCAGCCTGAGCGGCGAGGGCACCGAGGTCTACCGCGTGGCCATCGAGCGCGCCCACATGGAGGAGGACACCGGCAAGTCGCTGCACATCGGCGGCGCCACCGGCCGCATCCACGGGGCGGACCACTCGCTCGTCGACTACAACCGCGCCGGCATACCGCTGATCGAGATCGTCACCAAGCCGCTCACCGGGGCGGGGAAGCGCGCGCCCGAGGTGGCTCGGGCCTACGTGTCCGCGCTGCGTGACCTGCTGCGCGCCCTCGGGGTCTCGGACGTGCGGATGGAGCAGGGCTCGCTGCGCTGCGACGCCAACGTCTCGCTGCGTCCCCGGGCCACTGACGGGCAGTCCCAGGACCAGGTGCCGCTCGGCACCCGCACCGAGACCAAGAACGTCAACTCGCTGCGCAGCGTCGAGCGCGCGGTGCGTTACGAGATCACGCGTCACGCGGCGGTCCTCGACCGCGGCGAGAAGATCGTCCAGGAGACCCGGCACTGGCACGAGGACACCGGTGTCACCACCAGTGGCCGCGAGAAGTCCGACGCCGAGGACTACCGCTACTTCCCCGAGCCCGACCTCGTCCCCGTGGCGCCGACGCGCGAGACCGTCGAGGCGCTGCGCCGGACCCTGCCCGAGCCGCCGGCCCAGCGCCGCAAGCGCCTGCAGGCGGAGTGGGGCTACAGCGACCTCGAGATGCGCGACGTCGTCAACGCCGGCGTCGTGGAGATCATCGAGGAGACCGTGGCCGCCGGGGCCACCCCCGCGGCGGCGCGCAAGTGGTGGGCCGGTGAGCTGGCCCGCCGCGCCAACGCCGAGGGCAAGGGCGTCGACGAGTTCGGTGTCACGCCGGCCTCCGTGGCCGAGCTCGACGGGCTCGTCCGGGCCGGGCGTCTCAACGACTCGATGGCCCGCCAGGTCCTCGAGGGTGTCATCGAGGGCGAGGGCTCGCCGACGCAGGTCGCCGACGCGCGGGGTCTCGAGCTGGTCCAGGACGACGGGGCCCTCGAGGCCGCCGTCGACCAGGTCATCGCGGCGAACCCCGACGTGGCCCAGAAGGTGCGCGACGGCAAGGTCCAGGCCGCAGGCGCGCTCATCGGCCAGGTGATGAAGCAGATGAAGGGCCAGGCCGACGCCGGCAAGGCTCGCGAGATCATCCTGTCCCGGCTGACCTGAAGCCGGCGCTCACGGGCTGAGGGTCTGCGGGCGTGCGCGCGCGGTCTGTCAGCGCAGGTCGCTGAGGGCGAACGCCACGAGGCGGTCGTCCGCCGGAGCGGGCTGCCCTCGGAAGGTGTTGTCGGTCAGGACCCAGAGCCTGCCGTCCGGAGCGGCGACGGCGTCACGCAGCCGACCGTAGCGACCCCGCAGGAGACGCTGGGGCTGCCCGACGCCGTTGCTGGTCAACGGGACTCGCCACAGTGACTCTCCTCGAAGCGCGGTGACCCAGACCGCTCCAGCCGCCACGGCGATGCCGCTGGGGGAGGCGTCGTCGGTCGGCCACTGGACGAGCGGGTCCGTGAGTCCCGCGCGTCCGGCTCGGCCCTCGACGAGGGGCCAGCCGTAGTTGCGCCCCGGCCTGATGAGGTTGAGCTCGTCCCAGGTGTCGAGTCCCAGCTCGCTGGCGAACATCCGTCCGTCCGGGGCCCAGGCGATGCCCTCGACGTTGCGGTGCCCGTAGGTCCAGACCGGTGAGCCAGGGAACGGGTTGCCCGGCGCGGGTGCGCCGTCCTCGGTCACCCGCAGGATCTTCCCGTTGAGCGAGTCGCGCTGCTGCGCCAGCGGTCGGTCGGTGGCATCCCCGGTCGTCACGTAGAGATAGCCGTCCGGACCGAAGGCCAGTCGGCCACCGTCGTGGTTTCCGGCCTTGCGTATGCCGGTCAGCACCGGCACGGGGGTCGTGAGGTGTCCGCCGTCGAGCCGCAGCCGTTCCACCCGGTTGTCGGTGGCCGTGGTGAGGTAGACGAAGACCCGGTGGTCCTGCCGGAAGGTGGGCGAGACCGCCACGCCCAGCAGGCCACCCTCGCCGTCGGGGACGACGCCCGGGATGTGCCCCAGCAGAGTCGGCGGCCTGCCAGGACGCAGCTGCATCAGCTCGCCGCTGTCACGCAGGGTCAGCAGGGCGGACCCGTCGGGCAGGAACGCGAGCGCCCACGGCACGTCGAGGTGCGTGGCCAGGACCTGGGTGGGCAGGGGGGTCCTCGTGGCCGGGGTTCGTGGCGGGTGACGTCGTGGGCGACCGTGCGGTGGTCGTGGTGACGGAGGTCGTGGTGGTGGCCGTCGTCGATGAGGTCGTCGTGGACGAGGTCGTGGGTGACGGCTTGGCGGGGGAGGCGGTGCAGGCCACGACCAGGCCGAGGCTGCCGAGCCCCGCGCCCAGGACGGCCCACCGGCCCCTCCGGTTGCCACGCGGCATACCTCATTGTGCCGGTCCGACGTGATCCGGTGCTGGGCCGGTCCGCAGGCCGCCGCAGTGCGGCGGGCTAGCGTGAGCGGCATGACGCTGGTGACGCTGCCGGGGCAGGAGTGGGTCGACGCGGTGGGGCCCGTCGACGGTCTGGAGCTCGCCGTCTGGGACCTCGACGGCCCGCCCGACCGAGCCGACGAGGTCAGGGTCGTGGTGCCGCCCTATCTCGGGGGCGGCGCGCCGGGTTCCCGCCCTGCGGCACACCCCGGGCGTCGACCTGGTCCAGCTGCTGACCGCGGGCTACGAGGACGTCCAGGCCGCCCTGCCGTTCGAGGTGCGGCTGGCCAACGCCGCGGGGGTCCACGACGCCTCGACCGCCGAGCTCGCGGTGGCCCTGACCCTCGCCGCGCTGCGCGACCTGCCCGGCGTTCGTCGACGCGCAGCGGCAGGAGCGCTGGCTGCCACCCGCCTTCCACGACTCGCTGGCCGACCGTCGCGTCCTCGTCCTGGGCTACGGCTCGATCGGGCGCGCGATCGCGGCCCGGCTCCTGCCGTTCGAGGTGGAGGTCACCGCCGTGGCCTCGACCGCACGGCAGGGCGACGAGCTGGTGGACGCCGTGCACGGCGTCGACGAGCTGGCCGAGCTCCTCCCGTCGCACGACGTGGTCATCGTGGTGGTCCCTCTGAGCTCGCGCACCGCCGGCCTGGTGGACGACGGCTTCCTGGCTGCGATGCCGGACCGTGCTCTGCTGGTCAACGTCGCGCGCGGTGGGGTGGTCGACACCGAGGCCCTCGTGCGGCACGCGGCGGCGGGCCGGATCCGGGCGGCGCTCGACGTCACCGAGCCCGAGCCACTGCCGCCTGGACATCCCCTGTGGACCACCCCGGGGGTGATCCTCACTCCGCATGTCGGCGGCGCCTCGACGGCCTTCATGCCCAGGGCGACGCGGCTGCTCCAGGAACAGCTCGAGCGCGTATGCCGCGGGGCGGCCGCTGCGCAACCTCGTCACCTGAGGGGCGTGGTGGAGGCGGCCCCACTGGTCGCCGGCTGACCTTCGCCGGGCCGCTGCGCAGTGTCGGTCATCGGTGCCATGCTGGCCCGATGAGCGAAACCGTGGTGGGAATCGGGACCCGTAAGGGGCTCTGGCTGGCGCGCAGTGACGACCGACGCACCTGGCGCGTCGAGGGTCCGCACTTCTTGATGAGCGAGGTTCTCTCGCTCCTGTTCGACACCAGGGGGGCGAGCCCTCGGCTGCTGGTGGGGTTCCGGTCCTCGCACTGGGGGCCCTCCCTGCAGCACTCCGACGACCTGGGGGCGACCTGGGTCGAGCACCCCGAGGGCTCGATCCGGTTCCCGGCCGACACCGACACCGCCCTCAAGGCGACCTGGCAGCTCGTCGCCGACCCTCATGACGACAGCGTCGTGTGGGCGGGCACCGAGCCGCAGGGGCTGTGGCGCAGCGAGGACCGGGGCGAGACCTTCGAGCTCAACCGGGGCCTGTGGAACCACCCGCATCGGCCGGAGTGGGGTGAGGGCTTCGGTGGGGGAGCCATCCACACGGTGCTCCCGAGCCCGGTCGACCCGGCATCCATGCTCGTGGCGATGAGCACCGGGGGTGTCTACAACACGCGCGACGGTGGCGAGTCGTGGGAGCCCGGCAACACCGGCATTCGCGCGTACTTCATGCCCCACAACGAGTTTCCCGAGTTCGGGCAGTGCGTCCACAAGGTCGCCAGGGACTCCGGCACGCCGACGCGCCTCTATGCCCAGAACCACCGGGGCGTCTACCGCTCCGACGACGACGGCGTGACCTGGACCTCCATCGAGGAGGGGCTGCCGACCAACTTCGGGATGACGGCGGTGACCCACCCCCGGCAGGGTGACACGGTCTGGCTGGTGCCCATCGCCTCCGACGGTGAGCGCATCCCGCCGGCCGCCCGGCTCCAGGTCCAGCGCAGCGACGACGCGGGCGCGACCTGGCGCACCCAGGACACCGGGCTGCCCTCGCCGAGCTACACCAACGTGCTGCGCGATGCCGCGGGGGTCGACACCCATGACGAGCCGGGCCTCTACGTGGGCACGCGCAACGGTGAGGTCTATGCCTCGCTCGACGGGGGCGACTCGTTCGAGCGCATCGCCGAGCAGCTGCCCGACGTCCTGTGCGTGCGGGCGGTCACCCTGCCATGACCGTGCGTGTGGTGCTGCCGGGACTGCTGCGTGACCTGGCCGGCGGTGAGGCGGAGCTGCCCGTCGAGCTGGGGGCCGACGCTCCGCTCGGCCGAGGTCCTCGACGACGCGTTCGCACCATGGCCGATCCTGGCGTCGAGGATCCGTGACGAGCGCGGTGAGATCCGCCGGCACGTCAACGTCTTCGTCGACGGCGAGGACGCCAAGCGGCTCGACGGGGTGGCCACGTCGGTCACGCCCCGCTCCACCGTCCACGTCATCAACGCCGTCTCGGGCGGCTGAGCCGCGTCGGATCCGTGGGGCGCGCGGTCTTTGATGGGTTCGTGCTGTCAGGGCGACCCGAACCCATCAAAGACCGGGGGTTGTGGCCGGGTCAGCGGGTCAGCCGGTCCAGATGCCGCTGTCCCAGGCCTGCGCGAGCACGGCCGTCGTACGGCGCGAGGTCCCAGCCCCGTTCGGCAAGCCAGGCATCGTCGCGATAGGTGCCGGCATACCGCTCGGCGCCGTCGCAGAGGATCGACACGATGCTGCCGCCCTCACCACGCTCGCCCAGCTCGCAGGCCAGACGCAGCGCGCCATAGAGGTTCGTGCCGGTCGAGGCGCCGGCCCGCAGGCCGGTCCGCTCGGCTGAGGAAGCGCATCGCCGGCGACGGACGCGGCGTCCGGGACGAGCATCATCCGGTCGACGACGTTGGGGACGAAGCTCGGCTCGACCCGCGGCCGGCCGATGCCCTCGATCCGCGACCCGCAGGCCTGCTGCACGCCTGCGTCGTCGCCGGCGAACGCGGGCAGGAAGGCGGACCGCTCGGGGTCGACCACGCAGACCCGGCTGGACAGCCCCCGGTACCGCACGTAGCGCCCGATCGTGGCGCTCGTGCCGCCAGTGCCCGCACCCACCACGACCCACTGCGGCACCGGGTGACGCTCGAGGCTCATCTGCTCGAAGATCGACTCGGCGATGTTGTTGTTCCCGCGCCAGTCGGTGGCGCGTTCGGCGAAGGTGAACTGGTCGAGATAGTGGCCGCCGAGATCGGCAGCGAGCCGGCGGGCCACCTCGTAGACCTCGGTGGCGTCGTCGACCAGGTGACACCGGCCGCCCTCGCGCTCGATGAGCGCGATCTTCTCGCGGCTCGTCGTGGCGACCATGACGGCGATGAACGGCAGCCCCAGCATGCGGGCGAAGTACGCCTCGCTCACTGCGGTGGAGCCGCTGGAGGCCTCGATCACCGTGGTGCCCTCGCGCAGCTCGCCGTTGCACAGGGCGTAGAGGAACAGCGAGCGCGCCAGGCGATGCTTGAGGCTGCCCGTGGGGTGGGTCGACTCGTCCTTGAGATAGAGGTCGACGTGCGGCAGGCCGGGGATCGGCACGTGCACCAGATGGGTGTCGGCGCTGCGGTTGGCGTCGGCCTGGATGCGGCGCACGGCCTCGTCGAGCCAGCCCCGGTCGGCGGGCTCGCGGGCCGGTACGTCGACGAGCGACGAAGCCTCGGGCATGGGGTCTCACCTCGAAGTTCAGGACGAGGCGGACCAGGCGGCTCGTGACCGCCGCGGACCTCGCCGTGGTGGGACGAGGCTAACGGGCCGACGGGGTGCGGTCGGCAGGGGCGGTGACGGCCGCGACGACGACGGGGAGGAGCCTGCGCTCGAGAGATCCGGCTGCGACCGACTCGGGGTCGAGCAGGTGCTGTCCGAGGCCCCCGTGGAAGACCAGCGTGACCATGCGGACGAGGTCCTCGGTGGGGATCGTGATGGCGACACCGTGGGCCGCCGCGATGGTGTCGACCAGTCGGGTCAGCTCGGCCCGCACGTCGGACTGCACGGCCGCCCACGCCCGCCGCGCCTGCGGGTCGCGCAGCGCGTGCAGCGCGAACTCGCTGGTCAGCAGGTGCCAACGCCGTCGAGCCTCCGGCTCCCCGGTCCACACGTCGAAGACCGCCTCGAGCACCTCGGGCAGCGTCAGTCCCGGGCGGGTCGCGGCCTCCGCGACGGCGACCCGGACCCGGGCCACGTGCTGCTGGAAGAGCTCCAGGACGAGCTCGTCCTTGCTCGCGAAGTTGGAGTAGAAGGCGCCTCGCGTGAACTGCGGCGCGCTCGCAGATGTCCTCGACGCTGGCGCCGTGGAAGCCGCGCTCGGCGAAGACCTCCTCGGCGGCCGACAGCAGCCGCTGCCGCGTCGCCTCGCGACGTGACGAGCGGCGGGGGGTGCCGGGACTCACCCCGGTCGAGCTGGCGGAGGACATGGCGCCGAGGATACACTTCTGTATCGAATACAGTTGTGTATCGAAAAGGCGGGACGGCTGCCGTCCGACCGCCGAGACAGGGTGACCCATGGAACTCATCGCCGACCACGTTGGCGTGCCAGGAACGCACAGCCCGCTGCTGCTCCCGACCAGCGTCCGAGCGCTGCCCGGCGAGGTGACCCTCGTCGCGGGCGACCCCGGATACGGCCATGTGGCACTGGCCCTGGCGCTCGGGGGCAGGGTGCGAACGCAGGGGACGGTCACCCTCGCCGGCTCCGAGGACCCCGACCTGCGGCGACGTCACGTCACGCTCGTCGACGTGCCCGACGTGACGTCCCCCGAGGGGGCCGTCAGCGTGCGGTCGGCGGTCGCCGAGCAGCTCGCCCTGGCCGGCCGTCCAGCGGGGCGCTCCGCCACCCGTGCGTTCCTCGACGGGCACGAGCTGCAGGGCCGTGCGGGCGAACGGTTCGAGTCCCTCCCGCCCGAGCGACGGACCGTGCTGCTCATGGACGTCGCGGCGGCCCGGGCGGACACCAGGGTGCTCGTGCTGAGCGCCCCGGACCGTTTGGGCGGAGACCCGCAGCACTGGTGGCAGGCCGCTGCGCAGGCGGCGGCCGAGGGCTTCACCGTCGTGGTCCAGTGCACCCATGCGACCGCCCGGCACCTGGGCCAGCCGGTCCACTTCGAGCTCGGGGTGGCGGCATGACCGCCCTGCGGCTGGCCGCGACCGAGCTCCGCCGGGTGACCGCCGGACGGCTGCCGCGCGCCGCCCTGATCGCGCTCGTCCTCGTCCCGACGCTCTATGGCGGTCTCTACCTCTACGCCAACAAGGACCCGTACAGCGGGCTGTCGCGCGTTCCGGCCGCTGTGGTCGTCGACGACGCCGGGACCACGCTGGCGAACGGCGAACGGCTCGCTGTGGGAAACCGCGTGGCCGACGAGCTCGTGCGGTCCAAGAGCTTCGGCTGGCACCGCGTCTCGCGTGCAGGCGGCCCACAACGGGGTGCAGGACGGCACCTACGACTTCGCCCTCGTCCTGCCACGGGACTTCTCCGCGGCCCTGGCGTCGAGCGCCGACTTCCGGCCGCGTCAGGCAGACCTCCAGATCGAGACCAACGACGCCAACAACTACCTGACCCGGACCATCGCCAACCAGCTGGTGGCGCAGGTGACCAAGTCCGTCGCCGCCCAGGTGACCTCCACGGCGGCGAACCAGCTGCTCGCTCGGCTTCGCCACGATCCACGACAAGGTCGGCCAGGCCGTCAGCGGGTGCGGGTACGCCTCGCCGACGGCCTCGGCACGGCCGACTCGGGGGCGCACCGGCTCACCGCGGGCGCAGCGGACCTCGTCTCGGGCGAGCAGAAGCTCAGCGCGGGTGCCGACCGCCTCGCCTCGGGGGCGAACCAGGCAGCGGCCGGCGCCGACCGCCTCTCCTCGGGCGCCCAGCGCCTCCACTCCGGGTTGCAGAAGCTCGACGCACGGCACGGCGACACTGCCCGCCGACACGCGCCAGCTCGCCGAGGGCGCCCATCGGGTCGCCGACGGCAACGCCCGTCTCGCCGCAGCGGGCGACCGGGTCGCGGTCGCGTCGCAGACGCTCATGACGGCCATGACGGCCGGCAACGGAGCCCTGGCCGACCGCCTGCGCGCCCTGGGCTTCACCGGGGCCCAGGTGCAGGCGGTGCTCACCGCGGCACAGAGTGTCGGCTCGCCGGTCTCCTCAGCCGGCACCCAGGTGCTCACCACCTCCAGCCAGCTCGACCAGCTCTCGGCCGGCGCGGCCCAGGTGGCCGCGGGAGCCGACCGGTTGGCCGCGGCCGCCGGCCCGCTGCACGACGGCATCCACCAGGCCGACGTGGGCAGCGGCGACCTCGCCACCGGCGCAGCCCAGCTCGCCACTGCGAACCACCAGCTCGCTGCAGGCGCGTCGCAGCTCGCGGCAGGCCAGCACGGCGCCCTGGACGGCGCGAGCCGCGCTGCACCAGGGCGCGGCAGACCTCGCCTCGGGTCTGGACCAGCTGCGCGACGGGGCCGCTCGGCTCCGAGACGGCCTGCAGCAGGGACTGCGTTCGATCCCCGACCCCAGTGCGGCGACCCGCAAGGCGATCGCCCAGACGCTGGGCGATCCCGTTGGTGTGCAAGGGCTTTCGTTGGCCTCGGCGGCCAACTACGGAGCCGGGCTGGCGCCCTTCTTCCTCAGTCTCGCCCTGTGGATCGGCGCGTACGTCCTGTTCCTGCTCGTGAAGCCACTCTCGTCGCGGGCCCTCGCTGCCGGCCAGCCGTCGTGGCGCACCGCCCTGGGTGGCTGGCTGGCGCCCGCCACCCTCGGGCTCCTGCAGGCGCTTGCTGGTGTATGCCGTGGTGCTTCGCGCCGTGGGTATCCCGGCACGGCATCCGGTGCTGTTGCTGGGGTTCCTGTTCGTCGTGTCGATGACCTTCGTCATGATCATGCACGCGCTCGCCAGCCGGTTCGGGGCCATCGGCAAGTTCCTGGGACTGGTGTTCATGGTCGTCCAGCTCGTCAGTGCCGGTGGCACGTTCCCGTGGCAGACGCTGCCCATGCCACTGCACCCGGTCCACCACGCGCTGCCGATGAGCTATGCGGTCGACGGCATCCGGCATCTCATGTACGGCGGCTCGCTGGCCAACCTGACGGTGGACCTGCTCGTCCTTGCCCTCTACCTGCTCGGAGCCTTCCTCTTCTCGACCCGCGCCGCCCGCAAGGCCGGGAACCTGGACTGCCCTGCGCATCAAGCCGGAGCTGTCGCTGTGACGGACGCGTGCTGCGCAGACGGGTGTCAAGGCTGTTTCTTCCCGAGCGTGGGGTCCATCCTGGGGGCATGACCCTGGCCAGTGATGACAAGGTGCTCATCCTCTTTCGGCATGCCAAGGCGGAGCAGGTGGTCGGAAAGCCGGACCACGAGCGCGAGCTCACCGCCCGTGGCCGCAAGGACGCCCACGCGGCTGGTGCCTGGCTGCGCGAGCACGAGCTCGGGGCCGAGCTCGTGCTGTGCTCCACGGCCACGCGGACCCGCCAGACCTGGGCCGCCGCGCGAGGAGGGCGGAGCGTGCGGCGAGACGGTCGAGTACGACCCGGCGCTGTACTCCGGCGGTGAGCGCGGCGCCCTCCAGCTGGTGCGCGAGTCGGCGGGGGCGGCCCAGGTCGTCCTCGTCGTGGGCCACAACCCGACCATCGCCATGCTGGCCAGCGAGCTGAGCGACGGAGACGGCTCGACCCAGGCCCACGAGTGCCTCGCCGCGGGGTTCCCGACCTCCTCGGTGGCGGTGCTGCGGTACTCCGGTTCGTGGGGAGACCTCGGCTACGGCACGGCCGTGCTGGAGCGGTGCCACGTCTGTCGCGGCTGATGGCGGTGACGGGGGCGCCGTGCGCGGCATACGGCGCGTTCTCGTTCGCGAGGTGAGACCGCCGTCCCACCCTGTGGTACGGCACCCTAGACTGCCGCCATGACGACCACGGAGTCCGGAACCCACGACGGCGTCGACATCAAGCCGCGCAGCCGCGACGTCACGGACGGCTTGGAGAAGACCGCGGCTCGGGGCATGCTCCGTGCAGTCGGGCTGGGTGACGACGACTGGGTCAAGCCGCAGATCGGCGTGGCCAGCTCGTGGAACGAGATCACGCCCTGCAACCTGTCGCTCGACCGGCTCGCCAAGGCGGCCAAGGACGGCGTGCACGCGGCCGGCGGGTACCCGCTCGAGTTCGGCACCATCTCGGTGTCCGACGGCATCTCGATGGGCCACGAGGGCATGCACTTCTCGCTGGTGAGCCGCGAGATCATCGCCGACTCCGTCGAGACGGTGATGAACGCCGAGCGGCTCGACGGGTCGGTGCTCCTCGCCGGGTGCGACAAGTCCCTGCCCGGCATGCTCATGGCCGCCGCGCGCCTCGACCTCTCCAGCGTGTTCCTGTATGCCGGCTCGATCCTCCCGGGGATCGCCAAGCTCTCGGACGGCACCGAGAAGACGGTCACCATCATCGACGCCTTCGAGGCGGTGGGCGCCTGCGCGCGGGGCCTGATGTCCCGCGAGGACGTCGACGCGATCGAGCGCGCGATCTGTCCCGGCGAGGGCGCGTGCGGCGGGATGTACACCGCCAACACCATGGCGTCGGTCGCCGAGGCCATCGGCATGTCGCTGCCCGGCTCGGCCGCGCCGCCGGCCACGGACCGGCGTCGCGACGGCTTCGCCCGCAAGTCCGGCGAGGCGGTCGTCGGGCTCCTGCGCAGGGGGATCACGGCTCGCGACATCATGACCAAGGAGGCGTTCGAGAACGCCATCGCCGTGGTCATGGCCTTCGGTGGCTCGACCAACGCGGTGCTGCACCTGCTGGCCATCGCCCACGAGGCCGAGGTCGACCTGACGCTCGACGACTTCGTCCGCGTGGGGGCCAAGGTCCCGCACCTGGCCGACGTGAAGCCGTTCGGCCAGTACGTCATGACCGACATCGACCGGGTCGGGGGAGTGCCCGTCGTCATGCGCGCCCTGCTCGACGCCGGCCTGCTGCACGGCGACTGCCTCACGGTCACCGGCAAGACCATGGCCGAGAACCTCGCCGACATCGCGCCGCCCGACGTCGACGGCAAGGTCGTGCGCGCGATGCAGCAGCCCATCCACAAGACCGGTGGCATCACCATCCTCAAGGGCACCCTGGCGCCCGAGGGTGCGGTGGTGAAGTCGGCGGGCTTCGACTCCGATGTCTTCGAGGGCACCGCACGGGTCTTCGACGGCGAGCGTGCCGCCATGGATGCCGTGGCGGAGGGCTCGCTCAAGGCGGGCGACGTCGTCGTCATCCGCTACGAGGGACCCAAGGGTGGGCCGGGCATGCGCGAGATGCTCGCCGTCACCGGCGCCATCAAGGGTGCCGGCCTCGGCAAGGACGTGCTCCTGCTGACCGACGGCCGCTTCTCCGGTGGCACCACGGGGCTGTGTGTGGGGCACGTGGCTCCCGAGGCCGTCGACGCGGGCCCGATCGCCTTCGTCCGCGACGGTGACGCCATCACGCTGGACGTCGCCAAGGGGACGCTCGACCTCCACGTCGACGCCGAGGAGCTCGCCCGCCGGGCCGAGGGCTTCGAGCCCCCGGCGTCCCGCTACCCGCGGGGCGTGCTGGCGAAGTACCGCAAGCTCGTGGGCAGCGCGAGCGGTGGCGCGGTCTGTGACTGAGACGACGGGTCCGGATGGTGGGACCGGCTGTCTCGCCCGTTGACACCGGAGGGCTGGGGCGGGAGAGTGCTCGGGTGGCACGAATTCTCGTACTTCCCTAGCGCGCAGACTCTCTCCATCGAGAGCCAGCGCGCTGCCCTCCGTCGTCCCGCTCCGGGACTGGAGGGTTTTTTTGTGGCCAGACACCAGCGAGAACCGAAAGCGGTAGAGACAGTGAGCGACGCGAAGCCGGCCTCCACGCCGGCGCCCAGCCCGAACCAGATGGCCCAGCAGACGCGACCCAAGGTGCCGGCCGCCGTCACTGGCGCCCAGAGCCTGGTCCTCTCCCTCGAGGCGATGGAGGTCGACACCGTGTTCGGCATCCCGGGCGGTGCGATCCTCCCGGCATACGACCCGCTCCTCGACTCCGTCAAGGTGCGCCACATCCTCGTCCGGCACGAGCAGGGGGCCGGCCACGCCGCCGAGGGCTACGCGAGCGCCACCGGCCGGGTGGGGGTCTGCATGGCGACCTCCGGGCCCGGGGCGACCAACCTCGTCACCGCGATCGCCGACGCCTACATGGACTCCATCCCGATCGTGGCCATCACCGGACAGGTCAGCTCGGCCGCGATCGGCACGGACGCCTTCCAGGAGGCGGACATCCGCGGCATCACGATGCCGATCACCAAGCACAACTACCTGGTCACCGACGCGGACCAGATCCCGCGCGTCATCGCCGAGGCGTTCCACATCGCCTCGACCGGGCGCCCGGGGCCGGTGCTCGTGGACATCTCCAAGGACGCGCTGCAGGCCAAGACCACGTTCGCGTGGCCGCCGAAGTTCGACCTGCCCGGCTACCGTCCGGTGGCGCAGGCCGCACAGCAAGCAGATCCGCGAGGCGGCCCGGCTCATCGCCGAGGCGAAGCGACCGGTGTTCTACGTCGGCGGTGGCGTGGTGCGCGGAGGCGCGTCCGAGGCGCTGCGCCGGTTCGTCGAGCTCACCCAGATCCCGGTGGTGACCACGCTGATGGCGCGCGGCGCCGTGCCCGACAGCCACCCGCTGCACCTCGGCATGCCGGGCATGCACGGGTCCGTCGCCGCCGTGACGGCCCTGCAGAAGTCCGACCTGCTCATCACCCTCGGGGCACGCTTCGACGACCGGGTCACCGGTCAGCTGTCGACGCTTCGCCCCCGAGGCCAAGGTCATCCATGCCGACATCGACCCGGCCGAGATCTCCAAGAACCGCACCGCGGACGTGCCGATCGTCGGCGACGTCGGCGAGGTGATCGACGACCTGGTCAAGGCCGTCTCCGACGACCATGCCGCGGGACGGGTCGGCGACTACGACCTGTGGCGCCAGCAGACGGCCGCCTGGAAGGCCACCTTCCCGCTCGGCTACACCACGCCCGAGGGCGGCAAGACCGTTGCGCCGCAACAGGTCATCGAGCGGATCGGTGCGATCTCGGGGCCCGAGTCGGTCTACGTCGCCGGCGTGGGCCAGCACCAGATGTGGGCCGCGCAGTTCGTGAAGTACGAGCGTCCGAACGCGTGGCTCAACTCCGGTGGGCTCGGGACGATGGGGTATGCCGTGCCGGCCGCCATGGGCGCCAAGGTCGCCCAGCCGGACCGCACCGTGTGGGCCATCGACGGTGACGGCTGCTTCCAGATGACCAACCAGGAGCTCGCCACCTGCGTCATCAACAACATCCCGATCAAGGTCGCGATCATCAACAACTCCAGCCTGGGCATGGTCCGGCAGTGGCAGTCGCTGTTCTACAACGAGCGCTACTCCAACACCGACCTGCACACGTCGGTGGGCAGCCGCATCCCGGACTTCGTCAAGCTGGCCGAGGCCTACGGCTGTGTCGGCCTGCGGTGCGAGCGGCCGGAGGACATCGACGCCACCATCAAGAAGGCCATGGAGATCAACGACGTTCCCGTCGTCGTCGACTTCGTGGTGCACCGCGACGCCATGGTGTGGCCGATGGTGCCGGCCGGCGTGAGCAACGACGCCATCCAGGTCGCGAAGGACACGGCCCCCCAGTGGGACCGCGAGGACGACGAAGCCGACGCGCAGCCCGAGGAGGGGAGCCAGAGATGAGCAAGCACACCCTGTCGGTCCTGGTCGAGAACAAGCCCGGTGTGCTCGCGCGCATCGCGGCGCTGTTCTCCCGGCGCGGGTTCAACATCGACTCCCTCGCCGTGGGCCCCACCGAGCACCCCGAGATCTCGCGGATGACCGTGGTGGTCGATGTCGAGGCCCTGCCGCTCGAGCAGGTGACCAAGCAGCTCAACAAGCTGGTCGAGGTGCTCAAGGTCGTCGAGCTCGAGGCCTCGGCCTCGGTCCAGCGCGAGATCCTGCTGGTCAAGGTGCGCGCCGACATGCAGTCGCGCAGCCACGTCCTCGAGACCGTCCAGCTGTTCCGGGCCAAGGTGGTCGACGTCGGCAGCGACGCCCTCACCATCGAGGTCACGGGCAACCGCGACAAGCTGGCGGCCTTCCTCGAGGTGCTGGAGCCGTTCGGGGTCAAGGAGCTGGTCCAGTCCGGCATGGTGGCCATCGGCCGAGGACCCCGCTCCATCACCGATCGCGCGCTCAGGTCCGCCTAGCGGGTCTGGACGCACGCCGGGGCGATGCGCCCGCGGCATACGAGATGCACGAACTTGCCTGAACCACAACGTAAGACACAACCGAAGGAGTTGGCCGACGTGGCCGAGATGTTCTACGACGACGACGCAGACCTGAGCGTGATCCAGGGCACGAAGGTGGCCGTCATCGGCTACGGAAGCCAGGGCCACGCCCACGCGCTCAACCTGCGCGACTCCGGGGTCGACGTCCGCGTCGGCCTCGCCGAGGGCAGCAAGAGCCGGGCCAAGGCCGAGGCTCAGGGGCTCACCGTGAAGTCCGTCGGCGATGCCGTCAAGGAGGCCGACCTGGTCGTCATCCTCACGCCCGACCAGGTGCAGCGGACCGTCTACGCCAACGACATCCAGCCGAACCTGCGCGACGGCGCGGCCCTGCTGTTCGGGCACGGGTTCAACATCCGGTTCGACTACATCAAGCCCGAGGCCGGCTCCGACGTGCTCATGGTGGCCCCCAAGGGCCCCGGGCACCTCGTGCGTCGCGAGTTCGTCGACGGTCGTGGCGTGCCCGTGCTCCTGGCCGTCGAGCAGGACGCGTCGGGCAAGGCCTGGGACCTCGCCAAGTCCTACGCCCGGGCCATCGGTGGCCTGCGGGCCGGCGGCATCAAGACGACCTTCACCGAGGAGACCGAGACCGACCTGTTCGGTGAGCAGGCGGTGCTCTGTGGCGGCGCGAGCCAGCTCATCCAGTACGGCTTCGAGACCCTCGTCGAGGCGGGCTACCAGCCCGAGGTCGCGTACTTCGAGTGCCTGCACGAGCTCAAGCTCATCGTGGACCTCATGGTCGAGGGCGGCATCGCCAAGCAGCGCTGGTCGGTGTCCGACACGGCGGAGTACGGCGACTACGTGTCCGGCCCGCGGGTCATCGACGAGCGCGTCAAGGAGAACATGCAGGCGGTGCTGGCCGACATCAAGAACGGCGCGTTCGCCAAGCGGTTCATCGACGACCAGGACGCCGGTGCCCCCGAGTTCAAGGCCCTGCGCGAGAAGGGCGCCCAGCACCCGATCGAGGAGACCGGCAAGGAGCTGCGCAAGCTCATGAGCTGGATCAAGGAGACGGACAGCGACTACGTCGAGGGTTCTGCCGCCCGCTGAGGCCGGCGCTGGGTCAGGTGCGGTCGTGGCGGCCGCGGGGGAGAGGGTGCGGCTGGTTCGCCAACCACTCCCCGAACGTGCGGCCGCCACGCTCGGCCGTGCCTGACGGCAGCAACGCTCCTGCGGAGACGGCGCGCAGTGGGCCGACCGGTGGGAGGCGGAGGAAGCGTCCCGGGCGGCGGGCGTCATGGGCGGCCACGGCGGCGGCGAGCTCGGGCACGCTGAGGTCGGCCGGGCCGCCGAGCTCGGCCGACCGCCGGACCCCTGCTGGCGGGGGGCTCTCCGCGTGGTCGGCGAGTCGCGAGGCCACCCAGTCGATGTCGACGGGCGCCAGTCTCAGGTCTCCGACCGTGACGCCGACCGGGCCGAACCCGAGCATCCGGGCCATGAAGGCCGCCAGGGAGTGGAACTGGGTGGCCCGCACGATCGTCGCCGGTCCGCTTGACCGCTCGATGGCGCCCTCGGCCTCGACCTTCGCCCGGTAGTAGCCGTAAGGGACGAGATCGCACCCCACGATCGAGACATGGACCAGGTGCGCCGGCTCGTCCTGACGAGCCAGCGCGGCGGTGAGCCGGCGGGTGCCCAGGACGTCGACGGCCTTCGGGCGCCGGGAGCTCGAGGCGCAGTGGACCACGGCGTCGGCCCCGGCCAGGGCAGTGTCGAGCCCGGTCCCGGAGGACAGGTCCACGCCGGTACGTCTGCTGGCCGCCACCGCCTCGTGCCCACGTTCCGAGAGCTGGCGGACCACGCGCGCCCCGAGGTCGCCCAGCCCGCCCGTCACCACGATGCGCATGGGCCCATCCTGCTCCTGCGAGACGTGACCGCCGGTGTGAAGCGTGCCACGCGTGATACGCGCTGGCAGTGGGGGCGTGGCCCCCACCTGTGTCACATGTCGAGCGGACCATCCACATGCTGGGCGTCGCCGTATGCTGGCCGCGGACACAGCGTGGTGCCGCCCCTCATCCCTGACCCACCCAAAGGACTGACACGTGAGCAAGCCGATCGTCCTCATCGCCGAGGAGCTCTCGCCGGCGACCATCGATGCCCTCGGACCCGACTTCGAGATCCGTCAGATCGACGGAGCCAACCGCTGCCGAGCTGCTTCCGGCGCTCGTTGACGTGGACGCCGTGCTGGTCCGGTCGGCCACCAAGATGGACGCCGAGGCGATCGCCGCCGCCAAGAACCTCAAGGTCATCGCCCGCGCCGGAGTCGGGCCTCGACAACGTCGACGTGCCGGCGGCCACGCAGGCCGGCGTCATGGTCGTCAACGCCCCGACCTCCAACATCACCTCGGCGGCCGAGCTCGCGGTCGGGCTGCTGCTCTCCACCGCCCGCAACATCGCGCCCGCCAACCAGGCCCTCAAGGGCGGCGCCTGGAAGCGCAGCAAGTACGGCGGCGTCGAGCTGCTGGACAAGAAGGTCGGCGTCGTCGGCTTCGGCCGCATCGGCCAGCTCGTGGCCGAGCGGCTCAAGGGCTTCGGTATGGAGATCCTCGCCTACGACCCGTACGTCTCCGCCCAGCGCGCCGGCCAGCTCGGCGCCCAGCTCGTCAGCCTCGACGAGCTGCTCGAGCAGAGCGACTTCATCACCGTGCACCTGCCCAAGTCGCCCGAGACCGTCGGGCTGATCGGCAAGGAGGCGCTCGCCAAGGTCAAGCCCACGGTCCGGGTCATCAACGCCGCTCGCGGTGGCATCGTCGACGAGGAGGCCCTCGCCGAGGCGCTGCGCGAGGGGCGCGTGGCCGGTGCCGGCATCGACGTCTTCGCCACCGAGCCGACCACCGAGAGCCCGCTGTTCGAGTTCGAGTCGGTCGTCGTGACGCCGCACCTCGGCGCCTCCACCGACGAGGCGCAGGAGAAGGCCGGCGTGGCGGTCGCCAAGTCCGTGCGGCTGGCCCTCGGCGGCGACCTGGTGCCGGATGCCGTCAACGTGTCCGGTGGAGCCGTGCCCGAGGAGGTCCGCCCCGGCATCGCGCTCGTCGAGAAGCTGGGCCGCATCTTCACCGCGCTCGCCGGCTCCGTGCCGGTGCAGCTCGATGTCGACGTCAAGGGCGAGATCACCGAGCACGACGTCTCGATCTGGAAGCTCGCCGCGCTCAAGGGCCTGTTCACCGACGTGACCGAGGACCCGGTGACCTATGTCAACGCGCCCCTGCTCGCCGAGCAGCGTGGGTGCGAGGTGCGCCTGCTGACCGACCCGGCGACCCAGGACTTCCGCAACGTCACGACGCTGCGCGGCACCCTGGCCGACGGCAGCACCGTGTCCATCTCGGGCACCCTGACCGGCCCCCGCATGGTCGAGAAGGTCGTCGGTGTCAACGGGTTCGACCTCGAGGTGCCGCTGTCCGAGCACCTCGCGTTCTTCACCTACGTCGACCGTCCCGGCGTCATCGGCACGGTCGGCCGGCTGCTGGGCGACGCTCAGGTCAACATCGACAGCATGCAGGTCGCGCGCAACGAGAAGGGCGGTCAGGCGCTCGTCGCCCTCACCGTCGACAGTGCCATCCCCGCCGACGTGCTGGCCGCCATCGGCGTCCGAGGTCGGCGCCGAGGTGCGCGTCGTCGACCTCGCCGGCTGACGCCTGCTGTCTGGTGCCGACGCTGCAATAAGCGTCGAGTGGTCACGAACAGCGCTCGAACGCCCGGCTGGACCGGCAATAAGCGTCTGGTGGTCACGAACTCGCGCGCAGGCTGACCTGTGACGGCCGCCACGTCCAGAGGTGTCTCACGAGGTGGGATACCGGTATCAAATAGTTGGACGTCCACGTAATCTCGAAGGCATGTCGCGGCAGCACCTCATCCTTATCCGCCGCGGCGAGTTCCGGTAGCCAGCCGACTCGCCGCGGAGATCCCGCGAGCGTGGCTGGCAGCGCACCCCGACAACCGGCGAGTGCCCCGAAGAACTCCACACACTCGACACCTGTTGCGAGACAGGCGAACTCACGAAGGACGAAGCACCATGAGCGAAGAAGCACAGAAGGCACGTCAGGCACTGCAGGAGTCGATGGACCTGCGCGAGCAGGGTCATTCCGACGACTGACCAGACGCGCCGCGACCCCGCGTCCGGCGACGCACCGACGAGCGACCTCCGGCCACGGCCCGAGGTCGCTCGTCATGTGAGACGCCGATATCAGATCACAAGACTCTCCCTAGGCTGAGAGCATGGCCCACGACACCGCGACCACGGACACCGTCAACCTCGCCGTCATCGGCGGCGACGGGATCGGTCCCGAGGTCGTCGCCGAGGGTCTGAAGGTCCTCGATGCGGCCACGGCCGGGACGGGCACGAAGTTCCACCGCACGGAGTACGACCTCGGCGCGCGGCGCTGGCACGCGACGGGCGAGACGCTGCCCGGAGTCGGTGCTCGAGGAGCTGCGCGGCCACGACGCGATCCTGCTGGGCGCGATCGGCGACCCGACGGTGCCGAGCGGGGTGCTCGAGCGAGGTGTGCTGCTGCCGCTGCGCTTCGCGCTCGAGCACTACGTCAACCTGCGGCCGGCCAAGCTCTACCCCGGCGTGCAGAGCCCGCTGGCCGTCGAGCGGGTGGCTCCCGACGGCATCGACTTCGTCGTGGTCCGGGAGGGCACCGAGGGCCCGTACGTCGGCAACGGCGGTTCGCTGCGCACCGGGACCCCGAACGAGATCGCGACCGAGGTCAGCGTCAACACCCGGTTCGGTGTCGAGCGCGTCGTCCGCGACGCCTTCGCCCGCGCGCAGGCCCGGCCGCGCAAGCACCTCACCCTGGTGCACAAGCACAACGTCCTCACCCACGCCGGCCACCTGTGGCGGCGCACCGTCGAGGAGGTCGGGCAGGAGTTCCCTGACGTGCAGACGGCCTACCAGCACGTCGACGCGGCCACGATCTTCCTCGCCACCGACCCCGGACGCTTCGACGTCATCGTCACCGACAACCTCTTCGGCGACATCATCACCGACATCGCCGCCGCCATCGCCGGGGGCATCGGGCTGGCGGCGAGCGGCAACATCAACCCGGAGCGGACCTACCCCAGCATGTTCGAGCCGGTGCACGGCTCGGCGCCCGACATCGCCGGCCAGGCCAAGGCCGACCCGACGGCGACCATCCTGTCCGTGGCACTGCTCCTCGACCACCTCGGGCTGAGCGACGAGGCGGCCCAGGTCGAGGCCGCCGTGGCCGCCGACCTCGCCGAGCGCGGCTCCGCCGTACGCTCGACGCCCGAGATCGGCGACGCGATCGCCGCTCGCCTCTAGCTCACTGGCTGCGCTCGAACTCTCCTGCCCGGGTCGACAGCCGGGCAGGTAACCTCGGCAGGAGACCGGCAACGACGCAGGAGGACTCCATGACCCAGACCGCCGCCCCGCTGACCTTCGAGGTCACCCGCCGCACCGACCCGCGGCCGGATGCGGAGCGCGAGGCGGTACTGGCCAACCCGGGGTTCGGCACCACCTTCACCGACCACATGCTCACCGCCACCTGGCGCCGGGGGCAGGGGTGGCAGGACGGCAAGGTCACGGCATACGGGCCGTTCTCCCTGATGCCCTCCGCGGCCGTGCTCCACTACGCCCAGGAGATCTTCGAGGGCATGAAGGCCTATCGGCACGAGGACGGCTCCATCTGGACCTTCCGCCCCGAGGCCAACGCCCAGCGGATGATCCGCAGCGCCCGCCGGATGGCGCTGCCCGAGCTGCTCCGAGGAGGACTTCGTCGCCTCGCTGCGGGCCTTCGTCGAGGTCGACCAGGCGTGGGTGCCGGCCTACGGGACCGGGGAGACCAGCCTCTACCTGCGGCCCTTCATGTTCGCCTCCGAGGCCTTCCTCGGGGTGCGGCCGGCCGCCGAGGTCACCTACTCGGTGATCGCCTCACCTGCCGGCGCCTACTTCAGCGGCGGCATCAGGCCGGTGAACATCTGGCTGTCCCAGCACTACGCGCGGGCGGGCGAGGGCGGCACCGGCGCGGCCAAGACGCGGTGGCAACTACGCCTCGAGCCTGGCCGGCCAGCTGGAGGGCATCGAGAACGGCTGCGACCAGGCCGTGTTCCTCGACTCCTCGACGCACACCAACGTCGAGGAGCTGGGCGGCATGAACCTCTTCTTCGTCACCAAGGACAACCGCCTGGTGACCCCGGAGCTGACCGGCTCGATCCTCGAGGGGGTGACCCGGTCCTCGGTGCTCGAGCTCGCCAAGGAGCTCGGCCTGCAGCCCGAGGAGCGTCGGGTGCCCATCCAGGAGTGGAAGGACGGGGCCGCCAGCGGCGACATCGTCGAGATCTTCGCCTGCGGCACGGCAGCGGTCATCACGCCCGTGGGCGAGCTGCGCTGGGAGGGCGGCAGCTGCGACCACCGGCGCGGGGTCGACTACGGCGAGGTGACCCGCACGATCCGCGAGCGGCTCCTCGACATCCAGTACGGCCGCGCCGCAGGACACCCGTGGCTGGATGACCCGGCTCGTCTGAGCTTGCCTCACCCGCGGGACGGGCACGCCCGTCAATGGTTTGGCATTGGACCATTGACAGGGTGACTGACGTGGGTGAAACATTCGGCTCAATATCGTTCTGAGGGCGAGGAGCCGAGCATGGCCAGTGTCACCGAACTGTCCGACGACGAACGTCGGTTGGCCGAGCTCGGCTACAAGCAGGAGCTCGACCGGTCGTGGTCGGGGTTCTCGAACTTCGCCATCTCGTTCTCGATCATCTCGATCCTCGCGGGGTGTTTCACGACCTTCGGCGTCGGCTGGAACAACGGTGGTCCCGCCGCGATCGCCTGGGGCTGGCCCATCATCAGCCTGTTCATCCTCGCCATCGGGCTGTGCATGTCCGAGCTGGTCTCCGCCTACCCCACCTCGGGCGGGATCTACTGGTGGGCCAGCAAGCTCGGCGGGGTCAAGGCCGGCTACTACACCGGGTGGCTCAACCTCATCGGCCTGCTCGCCATCGACGCCTCCGTCGCCTACGGCTGCGCGACGTTCCTCGACCTGACCCTCGGGTCGTTCGACAGCGGGTACACCCCAGGTGACCTCAACCGCGTGTTCCTGTACTTCGTCGTCGTGCTCATCCTCGTGTCGCTGATCAACATCTTCTCCGCCCACCTGCTGGCTGTGCTCAACAACATCTCGGTCTGGTGGCACGTGTTCGGCGCCCTCGCCGTGGTCCTCATCCTGTGGTTCATCCCCAACCACCACGCCAGCGTCTCGTCGGTGTTCACGCACACCGTGAACAACACCGGGTTCATCGGCGGGAGTACCCACGGCCTCGGCTTCCTGCTCTACGTCCTGCCGATCTCGGCGATCCTCACGCAGTACACCATCACCGGGTACGACGCCTCGGCCCACCTCTCCGAGGAGACGCACGGCGCGGCGGACACGGCGGCCAAGGGGATCTGGCAGTCGATCGCCTACTCCGCCATCGGCGGCTGGGTGCTGCTCCTCACCTTCCTCTTCGCGGTCCAGGACGAGGCCGGCGTCACCAAGGGCGGCGGTGCGGTCGCGACGATCTTCAGCCAGGCCCTGTCGAGCAAGTGGGCCGGCGTCATCCTGCTCATCTCCACGGCCGGACAGTTCTTCTGCACCACGGCCTGCATGACCTCGACCACGCGCATGCTCTTCGCGTTCAGCCGGGACGGCGCCGTGCCGGGCTCGCGCCTGTGGTCCAAGCTCAGCTCCAAGCGCGTGCCCGTCAACGGCGTGATCCTGTCGGCCGTCGTCGCGGTGCTGCTCACCCTGCCGGCCCTGGTCAAGGTCAACATCGGCACGCGCCGCCGCGCCGATCTACGTGCCGATCGCGTTCTTCGCCGTCGTGTCCATCGGCGTCGTCGGTCTGTACGTCGCGTTCGCCATCCCGATCTACTACCGCTGGCGGGCTGGCAGCTCGTTCCAGCAGGGCTCGTGGAACCTCGGCAACAAGTGGCGCTGGCTGGCCCCTCTGGCCGTCATCGAGATCATCGTGACCTCGGTCGTCGCGATGCTCCCGACCGTCAACACCGGCAACCCCTTCGACAAGGACTTCGCCTGGAAGTTCGTCAACTACACGCCGATCGTGGTGCTCGGCGCCCTGGCGCTGCTGTGGGCGTTCTGGCACCTGTCGGCCAAGAAGTGGTTCACCGGGCCGAAGCACACCGTCGACCTGGACGTCTCCGACACGTTCCGCTGACGGATCGTGCTGGTCGACCAGTGGCTCGACAGGATCGCCTGTCTGGCTGGTCAGCAGCGCCAGGTCGATGACCTTCCCGGCGGGCTGACCAACCACAACTACCGGGTCCGGACGGCGACGTGCGACGTCGTCGTCCGGATCTCGCCCCCGACCACCGGCCTGTTGGCCGTCGACCGGGAACACGAGTGGCTCAACTCCAAGGCCGCTCATGCCGCGGGGGTGGGCGCTCCCGTGATCGACTACCTGCCCGGAGAGGGAGTCCTGGTCGTCGGGCTTCCTGCCGGGCCGGACCTTCACCTCGGCGGACGTCGGCGCCAACCTGCCCCGGATCGCACACGCCTTGCGGCGGCTGCACGCCGGCCCGGCGTTCGCCTCCCGCTTCGACATGTTCGACGTCCAGCGACGCTATCTGCGCATCGTGGACGACCTCGAGCTCGCGATCCCGTCCGGGTATGCCGCGTTGGCGCCGACGATGGCGCGCGTCGAGGCCGCCCTGAGACGCCTTCCAGAGCCTCTGGTGCCGTGTCACAACGACCTGCTCGCGGCCAACGTCCTCGACGACGGCGGGGACCTGAGGATCGTGGACTACGAGTACTCGGGCATGAACGAGGCATCGTTCGAGCTCGGCAACCTCGTCAACGAGTCGCGGCTCGACCACGACCAGCTCGCCCAGGTCGTCGAGGCCTACTACGGGCGGGTCGACCGGCGGCTCCTGGCTCGGGCAGAGCTGTGGGGGTTGGCGGGTCGCTACGCGTGGACCTTGTGGGGGGCGATCCAGCACGGCGTCTCGGACGTCGACCACGACTTCTGGGAGTTCGCGATGGAGCGCTACGAGCCGGCGGCTGAGCTGCTGGGAAGCAGCCGCCTCGAGACATTGCTCGACGCGGCGACCTCCGGTGGCGGAGAGCCCTCGTGACCGCCGAGCTTCCCGCACGCGCCCGTGTGGTCATCATCGGTGGCGGGGTCATCGGGTGCAGCGTCGCCTACCACCTGGCCCAGCTCGGATGGACCGATGTCGTTCTCCTCGAACAAGGTTCGCTGTCAGGCGGCACAACCTGGCATGCCGCGGGACTCGTCGGCCAGCTGCGTGCGACCGAGGCGAGCACTCGTCTGGTCCAGTACTCGACGGACCTCTACTCCCGGCTCGAGGCGGAGACGGGGCTGGGAACCGGCTACCGCACCTGTGGTGGGCTGACGCTCGCCAGGACACCCGAGCGGATGGTGCAGCTACGCCGCACTGCCGCGAGCGCGGCGGCATACGACCTCGAGTGCGAGCTGCTGACCGCGAGCGAGGCGCGCGAGCGGTACCCCCTCATCCAGGTCGACGACGTCGTGGGCGCCATCTGGCTGCCGGGCGACGGACGCGCCAACCCCGCAGACCTCACCCAGGCCCTGGCCAAGGGCGCGCGGATGCGGGGGGTGCGGATCCTCGAGCGAGTCCGGGTCACCGACGTCCTCACCACGGGGGAACGGGCGAGCGGGGTTCGGACCGACCACGGAGACATCGAGTGCGAGGTCGTGGTCAACTGCGCCGGGCAGTGGGCCAAGGCCGTCGGTGACCTCGTCGGGGTCACGGTGCCGCTGCACTCGGCCGAGCACTTCTACGTCGTGACCGACCAGATCCAGGGCGTCCACCGCGACCTGCCCATCCTGCGCGACCCCGACGGCTACACGTACGTCAAGGAAGAGGTGGGTGGCCTGCTGGTGGGGGGTTTCGAGCCGGTGGCCAAGCCATGGGTTGCTCCGGACCAGATTCCGTACCCGTTCGAGTTCGCCCTCCTCGAGGAGGACTGGGAGCACTTCGAGATCCTGATGGCCAGTGCCGTGCACCGGATCCCCGTTCTCGCCGAAACCGGAATCCGCAAGTTCTACAACGGTCCGGAGAGCTTCACGCCCGACAACCAGTTCATCATCGGCGAGGCGCCCTCGGTGCCGGGCTTCTTCGTCTGCGCCGGCTTCAACTCCGTGGGCATCGCGTCCGCGGGCGGGGCGGGCCGCGCGATGGCCGAATGGATCGTCGAGGGTGGTCCGACCATGGACCTCATCAGCGCGGACCTGCGCCGCTTCTCGCCGCTCGCGGGCAACACCGACTGGCTGCGTGCCCGGGTGGGCGAGGTGTTGGGGCTGCACTACGCCCTGCCGTGGCCCAACCGTGAGCTGGAGACGGCCCGCCCGCTGCGGCGCTCGCCGGTCCATGAGCACCTGATCGCTCAGGGTGCCTGCCTGGGCAGTCGCAACAACTGGGAACGCGCCAATGTCTTTGCCCCGCAAGGAGTTCCGGCCGTCATCGAGTACTCCTGGGAACGTCCGTCCTGGGTGGAGTGGTCGGTCGCCGAGCAGCGCGCCACTCGTGAGGCCGTCGCGGTGTTCGACCAGACGTCGTTCTCCAAGTACCTCGTGGTGGGAAGGGACGCCGAACAGGCGCTGCAGTGGCTGTGCACCGCCGATGTCGCCGTGCCGGTCGGGCGCGCGGTCTACACGGGAATGCTCAACGCCAGGGGCACCTACGAGAGCGACGTCACGGTCACCCGGACCGGCCCACACGAGTACCTCGTCGTCAGCAGCGCAGCCACGACTGACCGTGACATCGACTGGATGCGACGTCACCTCCCGGACGGATGCCAGGCCAGCGTGGTCGACGTGACCAGCGCGTATGCCGTGTTCGGCGTGATGGGGCCACGCTCCGCGGAGCTCCTCTCGGCGCTGTCCCGTGATGGCTTCGGCGACGAGTCCTTCCCGTTCGGCGACCAGCCGCGAGGTGCGGATCGGGTCTGCGACCGTGCGGGCCACGCGGATCACCTACGTCGGCGAGCTGGGTTGGGAGCTGTATGTCCCGTGCGACCTGGCGGTGGGCGTGTACGAGGACCTCTTCGCCGCAGGCCAGGACCTCGGTGTGGTCCCAGCGGGGTACTACGCGATCGAGGCCATGCGTCTGGAGAAGGGCTATCGCGCGTTCGCTCGGGAGCTGACCACGGAGCTGGGACCCGTGGAGGCGGGCCTGCTGTTCGCCTGCAAGCTCGGCACGGAGATCGACTTCCTCGGCCGGCGCGCCGTCGAGGAGGCCAGGAGCGCACCCCCGGCGCGCCGCATCGTCTCCTTCGTGCTGCACGACCCGTCTGCGCATCCCTGGGGTGGCGAGCTGGTCCTGCGCGACGGGGTGCCGGTCGGCCAGGTCACGAGTGCCGCGTGGGGGGCGACGCTCGGGTCGGCGGTCGGTCTCGCCCTGGTGGGCGACAGGTCGAGCGGGACGGCGACGCCCCAATGGGTTCGCGAAGGCGCCTACGAGATCGATCTTGCCGGGCAACGGTTCTCGGCGACGGTGACCCTGAGGGGTCCGTTCGACCCGGAGGGCCGCAAGCTGGGCCGTCGCGAAACGGATCGCTAGAATGGTACTTTCTCAGACCATTGACGTCGGGGGTCGAGAGGTATTGGATCGGAAGGTGAGCGCGGTGGACCATCTGACCTCCTTGCCTGACCTGGTGCTGCGGCCCGCGTCGGGCAACGCGTTCGAGGGCACGGTCGAGCAGCTGGCGACGGCCATCCGACTCGGCGTCTTCACCGACGGCGAACAGCTCCCACCCGAGCGCGAGCTCGCCGAGCGGCTGGGGGTCAGCCGCAACACCCTCCGCGAGGCCATTGCCGCGCTGCGCGACTCAGGGCTCGTCGCCACCCGGCGCGGACGCGGTGGTGGCACGGTCATCACCTACTCGGGGCTCGAGCCTGGGACCGGGGGAGCGCCCGTCCGCACGGGGGCTGCCCTCGCCGACGCCATGGACTTCCGCCGCGTCGTCGAGCCTGGCGCCGCGGCCCTGGCCGCGACGAGGTCCCTCGCCGCGGACCAGCGGGCCTGGCTCCTCGAGAGCGCGGGCGCGGCCCGCGAGGCGCCTGACAACGCCGCCCACCGACTCGCCGACAGCCGCTTCCACCTGGCGGTCGCGACCGTGTCGGGCTCCCCGATGCTCATCGAGGCGGTCACCCGGGCCCAGTCGGCGCTGCACGAGCTGCTGGTGGCGATCCCGGTGCTGCGCCGCAACATCGAGCACTCCAACGACCAGCACGACGCCATCGTCAGGGCGATCCTGGCGGGCGACCCCATCGCGGCCCGTGCCGCGATGGAAGAGCACTGCGACGCCACCTCGGCGTTGCTCCGGGGACTGCTCGGATGAACGACAGGGAGACGACATGACGGCACCACCCCACCTGACCGTCGAGGAGCTGCGTGCCGACATCGGCTCGGGGGCCATCGACACCGTCATCGTGGCGTTCACGGACATGCAGGGTCGCCTGCAGGGCAAGCGCATCCACGGACAGTTCTTCCTCGACTCGGTCCTGGGTCACGGCACCGAGGGGTGCAACTACCTGCTGGCGGTCGACGTCGACATGAACACCGTCGACGGCTACGCCATCAGCTCGTGGGAGCGCGGCTACGGCGACATGATGTTCGACCTCGACCTGTCGACGCTGCGCCGCACCCCCGGACAGCCCTACTCGGCGACCGTCCAGTGCGACCTGTCCTGGCTCGACGGCAGCGGGCCCGTCCGGCCGTCACCCCGGTCGGTGCTCAAGGCCCAGGTGGACGCCGCCGCCGAGATGGGCTTCGTGGCCCTGGCCGGCACCGAGCTGGAGTTCATCGTCTTCGAGGAGACCTTCGAGCAGGCCTGGGACCGCAGGTACCACGGCCTGACCGGCGCCAACCGCTACAACGTGGACTACTCCATCCTCGGCGGCACGAAGGTCGAGCCGCTGCTGCGCGACATCCGCAACGAGATGTATGCCGGTGGCGTCACCGTCGAGAGCGCGAAGGGCGAGTGCAACCTCGGGCAGCACGAGATCGCCTTCCTCTATGACTCGGTGCTGAAGACCTGCGACAACCACGTCGTCTACAAGAACGCCGCCAAGGAGATCGCCGCGAACCACGGGCAGTCGCTCACCTTCATGGCGAAGTTCGACGAGCGTGAGGGCAACTCCTGCCACATCCACCTGTCCCTGCGCGGGACCGACGGCGGCATCGTCTTCGCCGACGACGAGCGCGAGGGCGGCCGCAGCCGGCTGTTCGAGCACTTCGTCGCCGGAGTCCAGGCGACGATGCGCGAGTTCACCCTCCTCTACGCGCCGAACGTGAACTCCTACAAGCGGTTCCAGCCCGGGTCGTTCGCTCCGACGGCTGTGGCGTGGGGGACCGACAACCGCACGTGTGCGCTCCGGGTCGTCGGCCACGGGGCCGGCCTGCGGGTCGAGAACCGCGTCCCGGGCGGCGACGTGAACCCCTACCTCGCGGTGGCGGGCATGCTCGCGGGCGGCCTGCACGGCATACGCGAGGAGCTGCCGCTCGAGCCGGCCTTCACCGGCAACGCCTACGCCTCCGACAAGGCGCGGGTGCCGTCCCTGCTGAGCCAGGGTCGTGACCTCTTCGCCGGGTCCGCAGTGGCCCGGGCGTCCTTCGGCGACGACGTGGTCGAGCACTACGCGCACGCGGCCCAGGTCGAGCTCGACGCCTTCAACGCCGCTGTCGACCGACTGGGAGCGGATCAGGGGGTTCGAGCGACTGTGAGCACCACAACCCAGCACGAGGTCGTCAACCCGGCCACCGAAGAGGTCGTCACCCAGGTCGCGCTGGCCGGCCTCGAGGAGACCGACGCGGCGATCGCTGCAGCCGAGGCCGCCGGTCCAGCCTGGCGAGCGGTGTCGCCCGCCGACCGTGGCCGCCTGCTGCGGCGGTTCTCCGAGGTCGTCGACGACCACCGCGAGGAGCTCGCCCAGCTCGAGGTCGCCAACGCCGGGCACACGATCGGCAACGCCCGCTGGGAGGCGGGGAACGTCCGCGACGTGCTGGCGTACTACGCCGCTGCTCCCGAGCGCCACTTCGGCCGGCAGATCCCTGTGGCTGGTGGCCTGGACGTCACGTTCAAGGAGCCGCTCGGCACCGTGGGCATCATCGTCCCCTGGAACTTCCCCATGCCGATCGCGGGCTGGGGCTTCGCCCCTGCGCTCGCGGCCGGCAACACCGTCGTCCTGAAGCCGGCCGAGCTCACGCCCATGACCGCGATCCGCCTGGGCGAGCTCGCCCTCGAGGCCGGGCTGCCCGAGGGCGTCTTCACGGTCATCCCCGGCAAGGGGTCGGTCGTGGGGGAGCGGTTCGTGACCCACCCCGCCGTGCGCAAGGTGTGCTTCACCGGCTCGACAGCGGTGGGCCAACGGATCATGCGAGGCGCCGCCGACCAGGTCAAGCGGGTGACGCTCGAGCTCGGGGGCAAGAGCGCGAACATCGTCTTCGCCGACAGCGACCTGGAGCGAGCTGCGGCCACGGCACCGTACGGCGTCTTCGACAACGCCGGTCAGGACTGCTGTGCTCGCAGCCGGATCCTGGTGCAGCGCAGCGTGTTCGACCGGTTCATGGAGCTGCTCGAGCCCGCGGTCAAGGGCGTCGTCGTGGCAGACCCGTCGCAGGAGTCGACCGAGATGGGGCCGCTCATCAGCGCCGGCCAGCGCGAGACCGTGCGATCGTTCGTCGACGAGCCCTCCGAGCCGGTCGACGTGGCGTTCCGCGGTGAGGCGCCCGGCGGCGACGGGTTCTGGTACCCCGCCACCGTGGTGCTGCCGCGCTCCACGCAGGACCGCGTCTGGCAGGAGGAGATCTTCGGCCCGGTCGTGGCCGTCATGCCGTTCGACGACGAGGCGGACGCCGTCACGAAGGCCAACGACACGGCATACGGGCTCTCCGGCTCGATCTGGACGCGCGACGTCGGCCGGGCCATCCGCGTGGCGCGCGGTGTCGAGGCCGGCAACCTGTCGGTCAACTCGCACAGCAGCGTCCGGTACTCGACCCCGTTCGGCGGCTTCAAGCAGTCAGGCCTCGGCCGCGAGCTCGGGCCCGATGCGCTCGACGCCTTCAGCGAGGTCAAGAACGTCTTCATCGCCACCGATGACTGACATCTCCACCACCACTCGAGAGGACCCACACATGGCAGGCAGGCTCGACGGCAGGGTTGCCGTCGTCACGGGCGGATGCAGCGGCATCGGGCTGGCGACGGTCCGCCGCTTCGCCGAGGAGGGCGCGACGGTCGTCATCGGCGACCTCGACGACGCGGCAGGCGAGCGGGTGGCCGAGGAGGTGGGTGGCGCGTACGTGCACTGCGACGTCACCGACGCCGACGAGGTCAACCGCCTCTTCGCCACCGCCAAGGAGCGGTTCGGCAGTGTCGACGTCGCGTTCAACAACGCGGGGATCTCGCCGCCCGAGGACGACTCGATCCTGACGACCGACCTCGACGCCTGGCGCAAGGTGCAGGAGGTCAACCTGACCAGCGTCTACCTGTGCTGCAAGGCGGCCCTGCCGTACATGCTGGAGCAGAAGCGCGGGTCGATCATCAACACCGCGTCCTTCGTCGCGGTCATGGGCGCGGCCACCAGCCAGATCTCGTACACCGCCAGCAAGGGCGGCGTGCTGTCCATGTCGCGCGAGCTGGGTGTCCAGTTCGCCCGCGAGGGGGTGCGTGTCAACGCCCTGTGCCCGGGCCCGGTCAACACCCCGCTGCTCCAGGAGCTGTTCGCCAAGGACCCCGAGCGGGCGGCACGACGCATGGTGCACATCCCCGTCGGTCGGTTCGCCGAGCCCGCCGAGATCGCGAACGCCGTGCTGTTCCTGGCGAGCGACGAGTCGAGCTTCATCACCGCGTCGCAGTTCCTGGTGGACGGTGGGATCGCGGGCGCGTACGTCACCCCCGTGTGATGGGGGTGCGATGAGCCTCCAGCGGCGCCCGGTCATCGGGATCACGTGCTACGTCGAGCCGGCCACCAGGGGTGGCTGGGTCGACGTCCCCAGCGCCATCCTGCCCATGCGCTACGTGACGATGGTGGAGGAGTCCGGCGGGCTGGTGGTGCTCGTGCCACCGCGCGCCGACGCCGACGAGGCGCTCGCAGCCGAGGTGCTCGAGCGTCTCGACGGGCTCGTGATCGCCGGCGGCGCCGACATCGACCCCCAGCGGTATGCCGCCGAGCGGCACCCCGAGGTGCAGGAGCCGCGGGCCGACCGCGACGGCACCGAGCTGGCGCTCGCGAGAGTGGCTGCCGAGACGGACATCCCGCTGCTGGGCATCTGCCGCGGCATGCAGGTGATGGCCGTGGCCGCCGGCGGCGTCCTGGAGCAGCATGTGCCGGACCGCGTCGGTCACGTCGACCACTCGCCCGGGCTGGCGGTCTACGGCGCCCACGCCGTCGAGACCGTGCCGGGTACCCGGCTGGCGGAGCTGCTGGGCCCGGGCGCGACGGTGCCGACGTACCACCACCAGTCGGTCCAGACGCATCCCGGCTTCGAGGCGGCGGCGTGGGCTCCCGACGGCACGTTGGAGGCGATGGAGGACCCGGCCGCGACGTTCCGGGTCGGCGTGCAGTGGCACCCGGAGATGGGCACCGACCCGCGCCTGTTCGACGCGCTCGTCCAGGCGGCGCGGCGGCATACGTGACCTCGGTGGTGACCACCATGCGGACCAGGGTTCCATCCCCTGGACGCGACCTGTCACAGTGAGCGCGTGACGTCCTGGCACATGGCTACCACCATGGTGATTATCGACTAGCGCGACGAGCCCTCCTCGTCGCGCAGACCTCCCGCACCCGGGGGGTCTTTCGCTTTTTCAGACACGCGTCTGTACGGCGCTGCCGGCCACACCCTCGGCCCGGCGGCGGGCGGGACGGCGGAGGACAATGACCACCAGGACACAGGCGAGACCGAGTGTGATGAGGACCAGCTGATGAGCGACCTGCACGTCTACGACACCACCCTGCGCGACGGTGCGCAGCAGGAGGGGCTCAACCTCTCCGTGTCGGACAAGCTGGCGATCGCGATGCACCTCGACGAGCTCGGCGTGGGCTACATCGAGGGCGGCTGGCCGGGCGCGAACCCCAAGGACACGGAGTTCTTCGCCCGCGCCCGCAGCGAGCTGCGGCTGCAGCACGCCACCCTCGCGGCCTTCGGTGCGACCAGGCGGGCCGGCGGTAACGCGGCCGACGACCCGCTGGTCCGTGCCCTCGTCGACTCGGGTGCCCCCGTCGTCACGATCGTCGCCAAGTCCCACGTGCGTCACGTCGAGTCGGCGCTGCGCACCACGCTCGCGGAGAACCTCGACATGGTGCGCGACACCGTGGCCTTCCTCTCGGGGGAGGGGCGGCGGGTGTTCCTCGACGCCGAGCACTTCTTCGACGGGTATGCCGCGGACCGCGCCTATGCGCTCGAGGTGATCCGGGCGGCGGTCGAGTCCGGCGCCGAGGTCGTGGCCCTGTGCGACACCAACGGCGGGATGCTGCCGGACCAGATCGCGGACGTCGTCGCCGACTCCGTGGCGGCCACGTCGGCACGCCTGGGCATCCACTGCCACAACGACACCGGGTGCGCGGTCGCGAACTCCATGGCGGCAGTGCAGGCGGGTGCCACCCACGTGCAGGGCACCATCAACGGCTACGGCGAGCGCACCGGCAACGCCGACCTGCTCACGGTCGTCAGCAACCTGCAGATCAAGCAGGGCATGCCGCTGCTGGAGACCGGGAGACTGCGTGAGGCGACGCGAATCGCCCACGCCATCAGTGAGATCACCAACGTCCCGCCCTACTCGCGCCAGCCCTACGTCGGGGCCAGCGCCTTCGCGCACAAGGCCGGCCTGCACGCCAGCGCGATCAAGGTCGACCCCGACCTCTACCAGCACACCGACCCTCAGCACGTCGGCAACGACATGCGCATGCTGGTCTCCGACATGGCCGGTCGGGCCAGCATCGAGCTCAAGGGCCGCGAGCTGGGCTACGACCTCGCGGGCGACGACGAGACGCTGTCGCGGGTGCTGGCCCGGGTCAAGGGGCTCGAGCTGCGGGGCTACACCTTCGACGCGGCCGACGCGTCCTTCGAGCTGTTGCTGCGCCAGGAGGTCGAGGGCAAGGGCTACGACTTCTTCGAGGTGGAGTCCTGGCGCGTCATCACCGACTCCCGCGGCGACGACGACGCCCTGTCCGAGGCGACCGTCAAGCTCTTCGCCGGCGGCGAGCGGGTGCTGGCGACCGGCGAGGGGAACGGCCCGGTCAACGCCCTCGACCACGCCCTGCGCCAGGCCCTCGCGCCGGCCTACCCCGAGCTCGACAAGCTCGAGCTCATCGACTTCCGGGTGCGCATCCTCGACGCCGCGCACGGCACCGACGCCGTGACGCGCGTGCTGATCGAGACCTCCGACGGCTCCACGTCCTGGGAGACCATCGGGGTCGCGGGCAACATCATCGAGGCGTCCTGGCAGGCGCTGGTCGACGGCGTGACCTACGGCCTGGTGCGGGCCGGCGTGCCCGTCCGCTGACCCGATGACAGGCTGACCTGCGTCAGTCGGTGCCGGACTCCATCGCCGCGCGGTCCAGGGCGTCGTCGTCCGAGTCGCCCCTGGGCCGCAACGGGGTTGGACGAGATCTCCTTCGCGCCGCCGGGCTCGAGGTCGCCCACGAGGTCCTGGTGACGGGCGACGAGCTGGCCCTGCGCGGCATACAGCTCGAGCTTGGCCCGCGAGTCCGCGATGTCGAGGTTGCGCATCGTCAGCTGACCGATCCGGTCGACGGGGCCGAAGGCCGCGTCCTCGGTGCGCTCCATCGAGAGCTTCTCCGGGTGGTAGCTGAACGCCGGACCCTCGGTGTTGACGATGGAGTAGTCGTCTCCGCGACGCAGCCGCACGGTGACCTCACCGGTGACCACCGAGGCGACCCAGCGCTGCAGCGACTCGCGCAGCATCAGCGACTGCGGGTCGAGCCACCGGCCCTCGTAGAGCAGGCGACCCAGCCGGCGACCCTCCGCGTGGTAGTTCGCGATGGTGTCCTCGTTGTGGATCGCGTTGAGCAGCCGCTCGTACGTGAGGTGCAGCAGGGCGAGCCCGGGCGCCTCGTAGATGCCGCGAGACTTGGCCTCGATGATGCGGTTCTCGATCTGGTCGGACATGCCGAGCCCGTGCCGCCCACCGATGCGGTTGGCCTCGTCGACCAGAGCCACGGCGTCGGGGAAGGTCTGCCCGTTGATGGCCACCGGCCGGCCCTGCTCGAAGCGCACGGTGACGTCCTCGGTGGCGATCTGGACCGACTCGTCCCAGAAGGCCACGCCCATGATGGGCTGGACGATCTCCATGCTCTCGCTGAGGAACTCGAGCGTCTTGGCCTCGTGCGTCGCGCCCCAGATGTTGGCGTCCGTGGAGTAGGCCTTCTCGGCGCTCGCGCGGTAGGGCAGGTCGCGCGCGGTGAGCCACTCGGACATCTCCTGGCGGCCGCCCAGCTCGGAGACGAAGTCGGCGTCGAGCCACGGCTTGTAGATGCGCAGCGCCGGGTTGGCGAGCAGGCCGTAACGGTAGAAGCGCTCGATGTCGTTGCCCTTGAAGGTCGACCCGTCGCCCCAGATGCCGACGCCGTCGTCCTTCATGGCCCGCACGAGCAGCGTGCCCGTGACAGCGCGGCCCAGGGGAGTGGTGTTGAAGTAGGTCTTGCCACCGCTGCGGATGTGGAAGGCGCCGCACGCGACAGCCGACAGCCCCTCCTCGACGAGCGCCGCACGGCAGTCGACCAGGCGGGCGAGCTCGGCGCCGTACTGGCCGGCGCGGTCGGGGACCGTGTCGATCTCGGGCTCGTCGTACTGCCCGAGATTCGCGGTGTAGGTGCAGGGGATCGCGCCCTTCTCGCGCATCCACGCAACGGCGACAGAGGTGTCCAGACCGCCCGAGAAGGCGATCCCGACACGCTCACCAACAGGCAGGGACGTCAGAACCTTCGACACGGTAGGTCAGCCTACGGGCACGTCGGCGCTCTCGCGCACGGCGTCCAGCGCAGCGAGGAGGCGGGCGCGCAGGAGCTGGCCGCGCTCGGCGAACCCGCGCTGCGCCGCGGCATACTCCGCCCGTCCGGCGGCGGTCTCGATCGGCACGGGTGCGTAGCCGAGTGCGCTCAGGTCGTACGGGGAGGCGCGCATGTCGAGCTCGCGGATCTCGCGGGCGAGCTCGAAGCAGTCCATCGTCAGCTCGCTCGGGACGGCCGGCGCGAGCTTCATCGCCCACTTGTAGAGGTCCATCCCGGCGTGCAGGCAGCCCGGGCTGCTCCAGGCTCTCCTGGTCGCTCGCGGGTGGGCTGCAGCAGGTTCAGCGAGCGGGCCGGAGGCGTGTAGAAGCGGAAGGCGTCGTAGTGCGTGCACCTCAGCTGCAGGCTGTCGACCACCGCATCGGTCCCGGCGCCACCGAGCCGCAGCGGCCAGCCGCGGTGGCGCACCTCGTCCTCCTCCAGCCGGTAGACCATGGCCCACTCGTGCAGCCCGAAGCAGCCGAGCTGCGCCGGTCGAGCGGCGGTGGCCGAGACCAGGCGATCGCACGAAGTCGACGGTCGCCGCGCGCCTCGCAGGTATGCCGCGGGTCGAGCTCCACTGCCGCCGTCCACCTCGCGGTAGTGCCGCCACGCCGGCGCGCGGCAGGTCTGCGCCGCGTCGGCCAGGACGCACGTCGGGGCCCGGGTGCCAGCGTCGCAGCTGCGCGGGCTTGAACGGGTAGTAGGTGAAGAGGAAGTCCTCGACCGGATGCGCGCGGCCGGTCTGCCGGCGTTCGCGGTGGGCGGCGGTGGCGGCGTCGACGCGCTCCTGGTGGGCCGCCTCCACGCGCCGTCCACTCCTGCGCGCTCGGAGCACGTCGCTGTTCATCGCCGCCCAGGGTAGCTGCGGGGGCGGCTTCAGTGCCGGGCGTCAGCGTCGTGCTGGACGCGGTCCCAGTCGTGGTCGAGGTCGGTGAAGGCGATCGAGGAGTCGGCGCCGTGAGGGGCGTGCGGCAGACCCCGGGTGCGGCGGTGGTGGCGGTTCACGGCGACCACGAAGGCGACGAAGGCGAGAAGCACAATGATTTCCATGACTGAAATCATGCGCCCGCCGAATAATTGACACGAGTGGCAGAACTGACGCTGAGAGCCATTTTTCTGCCATACTGCCGGTCATGGCCCTGTCCACCGATCGCCGCGCTCATCACCGACCCCGTCGCCATGTTCGAGACCGCCATCGCCTGCGAGGTCTTCGGGCTCGACCGCACCGACGACGGCGTGCCGCCGTTCACCTTCAGGATGTGCGGCGAGACCGCGGGCGTGCCGGTCCCGACGACCAGTGGCGGCGCCCTGGTCCCGACGCACCAGTGGCAGGACGCCCTCGACGCCGACCTCGTGGTCATGCCGGCCGGCGGGGTGCGGGACAGCTACCCGGAGGAGCTGCTCGACGTGATCCGGGCAGCGCACGCCCGCGGCGCCACCATCCTGTCGATCTGCACGGGGGCCTTCATCCTCGCCGAGACCGGCCTGCTCGACGGCCTGACCGCGGTGACGCACTGGCGGTATGCCGAGCAGTTCGCGCCGCGCTTCCCCCGCACCGAGGTGTCGATGGACGTCCTCTACGTCGACCACGGCTCGATCGTCACCGGTGCGGGCACGGCGGCCGGCATCGACGCGGTCCTCCACCTCGTGCGGCGCGAGCTCGGCTGCCGACCGTCGCGACCCGGATCGCCCGGCGCATGGTGGTGCCGCCGCAGCGCGACGGCGGCCAGCGTCAGTACGTCGAGGCGCCGGTGCCGGAGACCGACTGCGAGAGCATCCAGCCGGTGCTCGACCACATCACCGCAGCACCTCGACGCCGCCCATGCGGTCCCCGAGCTGGCCAGGCTCGCCATGATGTCGGAGCGCACCTTCGCCCGCCGCTTCGTCAAGGAGACGGGCACGACGCCGCACAAGTGGGTCGTCCAGCAGCGAGTGCTGCGCGCCCGCGAGCTGCTCGAGCAGACCGACCTGCCGGTGGACGCGGTCGCCGCCCACAGCGGCTTCGGCTCCGCGGCCCTGCTGCGCAGCCACTTCCAGACCGTCGTCGGCACCTCACCCCAGCGCTACCGCCGCGAGTTCTCCGCCCGCTGACGGCGCAGAGGCGCCGGATAGGCTCACCCCGTGCGCATCGCGAGATACACGACAGGTGAGGACCCGGCCTACGGCATCGTCGAGGGGGAGCCCGGCAAGGAGATCATCGCCCAGGTGCAGGGCGACCCGCTCTACCAGCCCATCGTGCTGACCGGCGAGCATGTCCTCCTCGAGGACGTCCGCCTGCTCGCGCCGGTCATCCCGCGCAGCAAGGTGATCGGGGTGGGCAAGAACTACGCCGACCACGCCCGCGAGATGGGTGGCGAGCCGCCCACGGAGCCGCTGCTCTTCCTCGTCCCCAACACCGCCGTGGTGGGGCCCGGCGACCCCGTGGTCATGCCGTCGATCACCGACGAGGTGTCCTACGAGGGCGAGCTCGCGGTCGTCATCGGCCGGATCGCCAAGGACGTGCCGCGCGAGCGGGTCAAGGAGGTCGTCTACGGCTACACCTGCGCCAACGACGTCACCGCCCGCGACCTGCAGCGCAGCGACGGGCAGTGGGCGCGGGCCAAGGGCTTCGACACCTCCTGCCCGCTCGGCCCGTGGATCGTCACCGACCTCGACGTCTCCGACCTGGCCATCCGCACCCGCCACGACGGCGAGCTGCGTCCAGGACGGCACGACCGCCGACATGATCCACGACGTGGAGACGCTCGTCTCGCACATCTCGCAGGCGTTCACGCTCCTGCCGGGTGACGTGATCCTCACCGGGACGCCGGCCGGTGTCGGCCTGGTCGAGCCCGGCTCGAGCGTCGAGCGTCGAGATCGAGGGCATCGGGACCCTCACCAACCCGTTCGTGCGCGCCGTATGCCGTCACCGGAATCGGGGCACCATGACAGACCAGCCCGCCAGCACCCACCCCACCCCCGCCTGCGTGTCGCGCCGTCGCCCACCGGTGACCCGCACGTCGGCACCGCCTACATGTCGCTGTTCAACCTGGCCTTCGCCCGCCAGCAGGGCGGCAGCTTCGTGCTGCGCATCGAGGACACCGACCGGGCACGGTTCCGCGAGGACAGCGAGCAGCAGGTCTTCGACACCCTGCGCTGGCTCGGCCTGCAGTGGGACGAGGGGCCGGACGTGGGCGGCCCGTATGCGCCGTACCGCCAGTCGGAGCGGCTCGACACCTACCGCCCGTACGTCGAGCGGCTGCTGGCGGAGGGCAAGGCGTACCACTGCTGGTGCTCCACCGAGCGGCTCGCACAGATGCGCGAGGTGCAGCAGAAGAGCAAGCAGCCCACCGGCTACGACCGCCTGTGCCACGGCAAGACCCGCGACGAGCGGGCGCAGCTGCCGGGCTTCTCCGAGACGCCCGTCGTGCGGATGCTCATCCCCGACGACGTGGAGCTGCAGTTCGACGACCTCATCCGCGGCCGGGTCTCGGCGCCGCGTCCCGACGACCAGGTGATCCTCAAGGCCGACGGCTTCCCGACCTACCACCTCGCCGTCGTCGTCGACGACCACGAGATGGGCATCACCCATGTCGTGCGCGGCGAGGAGTGGATCTCCAGCACCCCCAAGCACAACCTGCTCTACCGGTGGTTCGGGCTGGAGCCGGTCCGGTGGGCGCACATGCCGCTGCTGCGCAACACCGACAAGTCCAAGATCTCCAAGCGCAAGAACCCCGCGGCGAGGCTCACCTGGTTCCAGGAGCAGGGCTACCTGCCCGAGGCGCTGGTGAACTTCCTGGCCCTGCTGGCCTACCCGCCGGCAGTCGGCCCGGACGGCGAGGATGTCGAGGTCTTCACCTTCGAGGAGTTCAGCAAGGACTTCGACTGGAAGAAGGTCAACCCGGTCGGGCCGATCTTCGACCTCAAGAAGCTCGAGTGGCTCAACGGCGTCTACATCAGGGCGCTCGAGACCGGGCAGCTGGCCTCGCGGCTGCTGCCCTACCTCCAGCGCGACGGGGTGCTGCCGGCGAGCCCGAGCCTGGGCGAGCTGGCCCGCCTCGGCAAGGTCACCGAGCTGATCCAGACCCGCATGGCCCTGCTGTCCGAGGCGACGGCGCTGGTCCGGCCGTTCTTCGTGGCCGACGACGAGCTCGAGATCGCCGAGGACGCCCGGGCCCAGCTCAAGGACGACTCCCGTGACGTCCTGGCCGCAGCGCTCGACGCGCTCGGCCCCCTCGACGACGCGGGCACGGGCGTCCTCGGGTCGGACAGCGGCTGGAGCGCCGCCGCGATCGAGGCGGCCCTGCGCGCCGCCATCGTCGAGGGCATGGGGATCAAGCCGAAGTTCGCGTTCGGGCCGCTGCGCACGGCGGTCTCGGGGCAGCGGATCAGCCCTCCGCTGTTCGAGTCCATGGAGATCCTCGGCAAGGCCTCGACCCTGGCCCGGCTGAGCCGCCTGCACGAGCAGCTGGGCTGACCGGCCTACCTCGCTCGCATGGGCCGGCCGGTCCGGAGGGCCCGATTTGGGAACGCGCTCGCGAGCCCGGTAGTATCGGCTCTCGGTTCACCCCCTGAAGGCTTTCGAGCGCGCAGGGAGTGATACCCCCTTGGGGTATGGTGTAATTGGCAACACTACGGTTTCTGGTACCGTCATTCTAGGTTCGAGTCCTGGTACCCCAGCTCAGGCGCAAGTCCTTGTGACAGACGCCGATTCGGAGATTCCCACCACCTTCGGTAAGGTTCTCTCCGCTGCCCGGGCGTCCGCGCCAGGTCAGACCAGCTAGGGCCCCGTTGTGTAGCGGCCTAGCACGCCGCCCTCTCAAGGCGGTAGCGCGGGTTCGAATCCCGTCGGGGCTACGCGATGAAGGCCCTCGTCCACGGACGAGGGCCTTCGCCGTCTCTGCGTGGTGCATCGCCCCGACGACACTCGGATCCACGCGGCCGTGCGCCGACGCCAGCGGGGCCATCGGGAGAGGACCCCGGGGACTCCTCGCGCGATACGAAAGCCGCCTGCGGACATCCGAAAGGCGGTTTCGGTTCGCGGACCGACACCCAGGGGACTCCATCGGAGTTGCTCGGCGACGAGGTCTTGCCTGACGAAACGGCCTTGCCCGGGCCCTCGCGGATGTCGAAGGATGACCGCGGGGACACCCGGCGGTGCGCATGCCAGGGCGTTCGAGCGAAGGGGGTCGCGTTCGCCCGCGACGGTATGCGCGCCGCCACCCGGCCCACTCAGCGGCGGGTGGCGCGCGCGACTCAGGCGTTGTTCTGCTGCTGCTGCTGCGCGTGGTGCCGGGCGAGCACCTCGGTGAGCTTGTTCGCGCCGGCCACCACGGTGGCGGCGTGCAGCCGGCCGGGCTGGCGCGAGAGGCGCTCGATGGGCCCGGAGATCGAGACCGCAGCCACGACCCGCCCCGAAGGCCCGCGCACCGGTGCGGACACGGACGCCACGCCCGGCCTCGCGCTCGCCGACGCTCTGGGCCCAGCCGCGGCGACGGACGCCGGACAGGCTCGTCGCCGTGAACTTGGCGCCGTGCAGCCCGCGGTGCAGCCGGTCCGGCTCCTCCCAGGCCAGCAGCACCTGGGCGGCCGAGCCGGCGAGCATCGACAGCGTGGCGCCGACCGGGATGGAGTCGCGCAGCCCGACCGGCCGCTCGGCGGCCGAGACGCAGATGCGCTGGTCGCCCTGACGCCGGAACAGCTGGGCGCTCTCGTTCGTGTGGTCGCGCAGCGCCCCCAGCACCGGGCCGGCGGCGGCGAGCAGCCGGTCCTCGCCGGCCGCGGCGGCCAGCTCGGCCAAGCGCGGACCCAGCACGAAACGGCCCTGCAGGTCGCGGCTGACGAGCCGGTGGTGCTCGAGCGCGACGGCCAGGCGGTGGGCCGTCGGCCGGGCCAGCCCGGTGGCCGTGACCAGCTGCGCGAGGGTCGACGGCCCGGCCTCCAGGGCGCCCAGGACGATGGCCGCCTTGTCCAGAACGCCGACTCCACTGGTGTTGTCCATGGGATGATATTGACGTCTCATTGCCTGAGACGCAAATCCCCGGGGGTGTACCGCGTGCCAACCTCCGAGAGACGGTACGAAGGCTGGTGTCGACGAAGGCTGGACTGACGAAGGAGTGGGAGACGTGTCGGGAACGTTGGCGGAGAAGGTGTGGGACGCCCACGTGGTGCGTCGTCGGGACGGTGAGCCGGACCTGCTGTACATCGACCTCCACCTCGTCCACGAGGTCACCTCGCCCCAGGCCTTCGACGGGCTGCGGCTCGCCGGTCGCAAGGTGCGCCGCCCGGACCTGACCCTCGCCACCGAGGACCACAACGTCCCGACCACTCCGGGTCCGATCACCGACCTCGTCAGCAGGACCCAGGTCGAGACCCTGCGCCGCAACTGCGAGGAGTTCGGCGTCCGGCTCTTTCCCATGGGCGACGCCGAGCAGGGCATCGTCCACGTCGTCGGCCCACAGCTGGGCCTGACCCAGCCCGGCATGACCATCGTGTGCGGCGACTCCCACACCTCCACCCATGGGGCCTTCGGTGCCCTGGCGTTCGGCATCGGCACCTCCGAGGTCGAGCACGTGCTGGCCACCCAGACGCTGCCGCTCAAGCCCTTCAAGACGATGGCCATCACCGTCGACGGCCAGCTCCAGCCCGGAGTCACGGCCAAGGACATCGTGCTGGCGGTCATCGCCAAGATCGGCACCGGCGGCGGCCAGGGCTACGTGCTGGAGTTCCGTGGCAGCGCCATCCGCGCGCTGTCCATGGAGGCGCGGATGACCGTGTGCAACATGTCGATCGAGGCCGGCGCCCGGGCCGGCATGATCGCCCCGGACGAGACGACCTTCGCCTATCTCCAGGGCCGTGACCACGCGCCCGACCGGCGCCGAGTGGGACGCCGCGGTGGCGCGACTGGAGCCTGCTGCGCAGCGACGACGACGCGGTCTTCGACGCCGAGGTGCACCTCGACGCCGACACCCTGACGCCGTTCGTCACGTGGGGCACCAACCCCGGCCAGGGGCTGCCGCTCGGCGAGTCCGTGCCGGACCCCGAGACGATGGCCGACACCGAGAAGGCCGCTGCGCGCCATGCCCTCGAGTACATGGGCCTGACCGCCGGCACGCCGTTGCGCGACATCAAGGTCGACACCGTCTTCGTCGGCTCCTGCACCAACGGCCGCATCGAGGACCTGCGCGCGGCCGCCGAGGTCGTCAAGGGCCACCAGGTCGCCGACGGGGTCCGCATGCTCGTCGTGCCCGGCTCGGCGCGGGTCCGGCTGCAGGCCGAGCAGGAGGGTCTGGACAAGGTCTTCACCGCCGCCGGCGCCGAGTGGCGGCTGCCCGGCTGCTCGATGTGCCTGGGCATGAACCCCGACCAGCTCGCCCCGGGGGAGCGCAGCGCCTCGACGTCCAACCGCAACTTCGAGGGCCGGCAGGGCAAGGGCGGCCGCACGCACCTCGTCAGCCCCCTGGTCGCCGCAGCCACGGCCCTGCGCGGCACGCTCTCGAGCCCCGCCGACCTCGTCGACGCCACGGACGGAGGCAAGTGATGGACAGCTTCACCACCCACACCGGCATCGGGGTGCCGTTGCGTCGCAGCAACGTCGACACCGACCAGATCATCCCCGCGGTCTACCTCAAGCGGGTCACGCGGACGGGATTCGAGGACGGCCTCTTCGCGGCGTGGCGCAGGGACGAGTCCTTCGTCCTCAACCACCCCTCGTATGCCGCGGGGTCGGTGCTCGTCGCCGGCCCCGACTTCGGGACCGGGTCGTCGCGCGAGCATGCCGTCTGGGCGCTGATGAACTACGGCTTCCGCGTCGTCCTGTCCTCGCGGTTCGCCGACATCTTCCGCGGCAACAGCGGCAAGCAGGGGCTCCTGACCGCCCAGCTCGCCCAGGACGACATCGAGCTCATCTGGAAGTACCTCGACAACGAGCCCGGGGCGTCGGTCACCGTCGACCTGGTGTCTCGCACCGTCACCGCGGGCGACATCGTCGCCCCGTTCGAGGTCGACGACTACACCCGCTGGCGCCTCCTCGAGGGGCTGGACGACATCAGCCTCACACTGCGTCACGAGCAGGACGTCACCGACTTCGAGAGCCGGCGCCCGTCCTACAAGCCCTCCACCGGCGCCGCCTGACCCCGCGGCGCGCCGACACGGATCACGGTGTCGGCGACCGGCTGAACAACCACGAGGTGGCCCTCGGCGCAGCGCGCCGGGGGCCACTTCTGGTGTGTCGAGGGCCCGTGACGCCGCCGTGCTTCGGCGTGAAAGTCCTTGTGGCACAACGCGTCTCGTTGCGCGCGCACGGTTTCCGGGGCGCCCGGCGAGCGCACCCTCCGGGAGCCGGCTCGGCCTCCACGATGGAGCCTCAGGACGCCTGAATCCGTTGCGACACAATGGATCAGGGCGTCGGGATGGTGGACTCGCAGGCACAACAGCCCTAACGTCAGGCTTGAGGTCGGGCATCGGCTCGGCCGCACACCTCGTCGGACTAAGGGGTTCGACCTCACTCACCCTGTGGAGGGGAAGACGTGAACAAGGCAGAACTGATCAAGGAGCTCGAGACTCGCCTCGGCAGCCGCAAGGCCGCCAGCGACGCCCTGACGGCGGTCGTCGACGTGGTCATCCGTGAGGTGGCCAAGGGCGGCACGGTCGCGATCACCGGTTTCGGCACGTTCGAGCAGGCTGCCCGCGCGGCCCGCACCGGACGCAACCCCCGCACCGGCGCCAGTGTGAAGATCAAGAAGACGGTCGTCCCCAAGTTCCGCGCCGGCTCTGCCTTCAAGGACGTCGTGAAGAACCCGCGCTCGCTGCCCAAGGCAGCCGCTGCCGGCGCCCGTGCAGCCGCGGGCACGGCCACCAAGGCCGCCGCAGCGGGAGCCAAGAAGGCCGCTCCTGCCACGAAGTCGGCCGCCGCGAAGAAGGCCGCGACCACCACGACCCGGAAGAGCGCCACCAAGGCGACGACCAAGGCAGCTGCCACGAAGTCCACGGCTGCGAAGTCCGCCGCCGCGAAGTCCACCACGGCCAGGTCCACGGCCGCGAAGAAGACCACCACGAAGGCCGCTCCCGCGGCCAGGTCGACGGCGAAGCGGACTGCGCCTGCCACGAAGGCGACGACCGCCAAGGCCACCACCAAGAGCGCGGCCAAGAAGTCGACGCCGGCCAAGACGGCGACCACGCGCGCGGCCACCAAGACGGCGCCGGCCAAGGTCGCGGCGAAGAAGTCGACCGCCAAGGCCACGACGGCCAAGAAGACCACCGCCAAGGCGACCACCGCGAAGAAGACCACCGCCAAGCGCACCGCCAAGCGGGCCTGATCACCCGGCATACGCACGCCGGCTTGTCCACGCTGACGGCGGCCGCCACCCCTCGGGGTGTCGGCCGCCGTTGGCGTTTGCGATGCTTGGGCCCATGGTCAACATCCTCACGGTGAACGGCGGAGTCCCTCTGGTCGGCGACATCGAGGTTCGCGGTGCGAAGAACCTCGTCTCCAAGGCCATGGTCGCCGCCCTGCTGGCCGAGGGTCCGTGCCGGCTGAGGGGGGTCCCGGAGATCTCCGACGTCAAGATCGTCTCGGGCCTGCTCGAGCTGCACGGCGTCAAGGTCGAGACGACGGACCGTGACGGCGAGCTGCTGCTCGACCCCACCAACGTCGAGCAGGCGCACGTGGCCGACATCGACGCGCACGCCGGCTCGTCGCGAGTCCCCGTGCTGTTCTGCGGACCGCTGCTGCACCGCCTCGGTGAGGCGTTCATCCCCGACCTCGGCGGGTGCCGCATCGGCGAGCGGCCGATCAACTACCACCTCGACGTGCTGCGCAACTTCGGCGCCGACGTCCAGAAGCGCCCCGAGGGGCTGCGCCTGACCGCGCCGAACGGCCTGCACGGAGCGCGGATCCACCTGCCGTACCCCAGCGTCGGAGCCACCGAGCAGGTGCTGCTGACCGCAGTGCGGGCTCAGGGCGTCACCGAGCTGCGCAACGCCGCGGTCGAGCCCGAGATCCTCGACCTCATCGCGGTGCTCCAGAAGATGGGCGCGGTCATCAGCGTGGAGACCGACCGGGTCATCAAGATCGAGGGCGTCGAGCGGCTCGGTGGCTACGACCACCTCGCCATCCCGGACCGCATCGAGGCCGGGTCGTGGGCCTGCGCGGCGCTGGCGACCAAGGGCGACATCTACGTGCGGGGTGCCCAGCAGCTGGCCATGATGCCGTTCCTCAACGTCTTCCGGAAGATCGGCGGCGACTTCGACATCGACGACGAGGGCATCCGGTTCTGGCATGCCGGGGGACCGCTGCGGTCGCTGGTGCTCGAGACCGACGTGCACCCCGGGTTCATGACGGACTGGCAGCAGCCGCTGGTCGTCGCTCTCACCCAGACCACCGGCCTGTCCATCGTCCACGAGACGGTCTACGAGAACCGGCTCGGCTTCACCGACGCCCTCGCGGAGATGGGCGCGGTCATCCAGCTGTACCGAGAGTGCCTCGGTGGCTCCCCGTGTCGCTTCGGGCGCGCCAACTTCCGGCACAGCGCCGTCATCTCCGGCCCGACCCCGCTCAAGGGCGCCGAGATCACCGTGCCCGACCTGCGTGGCGGGTTCAGCTACCTCATCGCGGCGCTGGCGGCCGAGGGACAGTCCAAGGTGCACGGCATCGAGCTGATCTACCGCGGCTACGAGCGGTTCTCCGAGAAGCTCGACGCCCTGGGCGCCGACTACGAGGTCGGCTGACCGCCTCTCCTCAGCCGATCCGCTGGTCCTCGCCGATGCCGACGATCCACAGGCGCGAGACCTCACCGGCGGGCGCGAGGTCGATGCTCAGCCGCTGACCACGTCGCAGGTGCCGCAGCGCGCTCTGCGCGAACACCTCGGCGCTGAAGCTCACCTGCCGCCCGTCGTCGAGCAGGACCGACCCGGCCCCGCTGTCCTCGTCGAAGCTGTGCACGCTGGCCTGCATGGTCGGCAGCGTAGTCGCCGCCTCCTGGAGCGCTGCCGTGGTGGCCGGTCCGACGCCGAGTGCGAGGGCGGCTGCGAGGTCGGTGTCGTCGTCGACGTCGGTCCGCAGGCGGGGGAGAGGCAGGTCGAGCCGGCGGTAGCCCGCCGCCTCGTGGCGAGCCGCCGACCCGGGCCCGAACCGCGGTGCCAGGTCGCGCGCCGCGGCGTGCGGCGAGCAGCACCGTGCCGGTCCCGGAGGCATCGGGCACGACGGACGTCTCGTGCTCGCTGGCGGCGGCCAGCGCGTCGAGCAGGTCGCCGGGTCGCAGCGACGGCAGGTCGCCGAGCAGCGCGGCGACGGGCTGGTCGGGACCAGCGTCGGCGAGCGCCCGGTCGCGACCAGCCTCCACGGCGCGGTTGAGCCCGTGCCCGGGGTCGGCCACCACGACCGCCCCGCAGCGCTCGGCCACGGCAGCCGCCCGCGCATCGGAGGTCACGACGAGAAGGTGGCCACGCGGCATACCGGCAGCGCATGCCGTGAGGCAGTCCTCGGCGAAGGCCAGCGCCAGCGCGGCCCGCTCGACGCCCGGCGGTGGGTGCAGCCGCGACTTGGCCCCCGGACCACCCTTGACGGGGACGACGAGGCGCCACGCCAGCGGGTCTGGTCCTCCGGTCATCAGGACGATGGTCTCAGCCATCGCTAGGGTGCTCGACACCGACCCCGTGAGCCGGGAGGATGCACACCCGTACCCATCGACAGGGAGCTTTTGTGACCGCCAGCGGCAACCCGCCTTTGCCCTTCGCCTACCGCTTCGTCGTCGCGCTGGTCCGTCCGCTCCTGATGGTCCTCACGCGGCGTGACTGGCGGGGCGCCGAGAACCTGCCGAGGACGGGCGGTTTCGTGGCGGCGCCCAACCACCTCTCCTACGTCGACCCGCTCATCTTCGGGCACTTCATGGTCGACCACGGGCGCGCGCCGTTCTTCCTCGGCAAGGAGAGCGTGTTCCGGGTCCCCGTCGTCGGTGCGATCCTGCGGGCGGCCGACCAGATCCCCGTCTACCGCAACACCGGCCAGGCCGCAGACGCGTTCCGGGCCGCCGTGGGCGCCATCGAGGAGGGCAAGTGCGTCGGGGTCTACCCCGAGGGCACGCTGACCCGCGACCCCGACCTGTGGCCGATGGTCGGCAAGACGGGCGCGGCTCGGATCGCCCTGACCACCCACTGCCCGGTGATCCCGGTCGCCCAGTGGGGCCCGGAGGCGATCCTGGCGCCGTACTCCAAGCGCCTGCGGCTCCTGCCCCGCAAGACGATGCACGTCAGCGCCGGGCCGCCCGTCGACCTCAGCGACCTCTACGACGTCCCCATGACGGGTGCGGTCCTGCGTGAGGCGACCGACCGGATCATGACCGCCCTGGCCGCCCAGCTGGCCGAGCTGCGAGGCGGACAGCCGCCGGCCGAGCGGTTCGACTCGCGCAAGCACGGGCTGCCCGAGACCGGCAACTTCCACAAGGCCAAGCCACGCCCCAGCGCCGCCGACGACGGGACCGACGCATGACCACGGCCGCTGTCTACGGCATGGGCAGCTGGGGCACCGCGTATGCCGCCGTGCTCGCCGACGGCGGCACGACGGTGCGCATGTGGGGGCGGCGCGCCGAGGTGGTCGAGCAGGTCAACGCGGGGAGCAACGAGGACTACCTGCCCGGCATCGAGCTGCCCTCAGGGCATCACCGCGACGACCGACCCGGCCGAGGCCGCCGAGGGGGCCGACATCGTCGTGCTGGCGGTGCCCTCGCAGACCCTGCGCGCCAACCTCGCCGACTGGGGCGGCGGTCCTGCCCCGCGGAGCGGCTGTCGTCTCGCTGATGAAGGGCGTCGAGCTCGGCACCACCAAGCGCATGAGCGAGGTGATCGCCGAGGTGGCCGGGGTCGAGCAGGAGCGCATCGTCGTCGTCTCGGGTCCCAACCTCGCCAAGGAGATCGCCCTCAAGCAGCCGGCCGCGAGTGTGGTCGCCTGCGTCGACGAGGACGTCGCCGAGATGGTGGCGGAGGCGTCCAACCCCCGGTACTTCCGGCCGTACACCAACACCGACGTGGTGGGCACCGAGCTGTGCGGGGCCGTGAAGAACGTCATCGCCCTCGCGGTCGGCATGGCCGAGGGCCTCGGCATGGGCGACAACTCCAAGGCGTCCATCATCACCCGTGGGCTCGCGGAGACCACCCGCATCGGTATGGCGCTGGGTGCCGACCCGATGACGTTCGCCGGGCTCGCGGGGGTGGGCGACCTCATCGCCACGTGCATGTCGCCGCTGTCACGCAACCGCACCTTCGGGCTCAACCTCGGCCGTGGCATGTCGGTGGCAGAGGTGGTGGCGGTGACCCGGCAGACCGCCGAGGGCGTGAAGTCGTGCGAGTCGATCCTCGCAGCTCGCTCAGAAGCACGACGTGCAGGTCCCGATCATCGAGCAGGTCGCGGCGGTGGTGCACGACGGCCGCTCGCCCGCCGAGGTCGTCGCGGCGCTGATGACCAGGGCGCTGAAGAACGAGACGGACTGAGCGAGCCCGTCAGCGGTGTCCGCGTCACCGGCCCCTCGGCTCAGCGGCGCAGGGCCTGGTCGAGGTCGGCCCACAGGTCGTCGACGTCCTCGATGCCGACCGAGAGCCGGAGCAGCTCCTCGGGCACGGCCGGCGGCTCGGCCGGGTGCCGCCGACGGCGCTCGATCTGGGACTCCACTCCGCCGAGGCTGGTCGAGTGGGTCCACAGCCGGGTGGCGGCAGCCACCTGCTCGGCACCCTCGGCGCCCCCGGGAACCTCGATCGACACGATCGCCCCGAACCCCGGGTAGCGCACCCGGTCGACACCGGGGTGCTGGCTCAGGCGCGCCGCCAGCTCCTTGGCGTTCGCGGTGGCCCGCTCGAGGCGCACATGGAGGGTGCGCAGGCCGCGCAGCGCGAGCCAGGTCTCCATCGGGCCGGCGATGGCCCCGCCGAGCAGCCGGGACCGGGACAGGCGCTCGTGCAGCGCCCGGCCCCGCTCGTCCGGCCGTCGTCACCGTGGCGCCCAGGATCACGTCGCTGTGGCCGCTGAGGTACTTCGTGACCGAGTGCACCACGACGTCGATCCCCAGCGCTGAGCGGCTGTTGCACGAGCGGGGTGGCGAAGGTGTTGTCGCAGACCGAGATCACCCCGCGCTCGCGTGCGGCTGCCGCCAGTGCCGCGAGGTCCGAGACCTCGAGCAGCGGGTTGCTCGGCGACTCGAGCCACACCAGGTCGGCCCCGTCCATCGCGGTCACCGTGGCGTCGACGTCCGTCGGGTCCACCCAGCGCACCTCGAACCGGCCGTCGCGCTCGGCGTCCAGAAGACTGGCCACGGTGCCGTTGTAGGCCGCGCGCGGCGCCACCACGACATCGCCGTGCCCGGCCAGGGACAGGGCCGCCGTCACCGCCGCCATGCCGGAGGCGAAGACGAGGGCGTCCCCGCCCTCCAGCGCGCCCAGCGCCTCCTCGAAGGCCGACCACGTCGGGTTGCCGCCCCGCGCATAGTTGACCGGGCCGTCCGCCACGTAGGTGGAGGAGAGCTCGAGGGGGGCGTTCACGCCGGCACCCGGCATACGGTCCTGGCGGCCCAAGGCCACCACGCGGCTGGCGGGGGCGAGGTGTTCGTGGCTCACGCACGCCAGCCTAGAGGGAGCCGTCGCGGGTCGTGGCCGGTGGCCGGGTGGGCCTCGGGATACGCTCCTGGGCGATGACTACGGACCAGCCCGCCCCCCGCGCACCTCGCCAGCCCGACCAGCGCAAGCCGCGCGTCGCCATCGTCTTCGGCGGTCGCTCCTCCGAGCACGCGGTGTCGTGTGCCACGGCGGCCGGCGTCATGCAGGCGCTCGACCGCGAGGCGTACGACCTCGTCGCCATCGGCATCTCGCGCGACGGGCGCTGGGTCCTGGCCGACGGCGACCCGGCGCGGCTGGAGCTGACCACCTCGCACACGCCGGAGGTGGCCGGGGACGGCGCCGGCGTGGTCGTGCCGCTCGCCACCACCGACCGCTCGCTGACCGTGCTGGAGCCCGAGGAGGTGCCGCGCAGCCTCGGTGAGGTCGACGTCGTCTTCCCGTTGCTGCACGGGCCGTTCGGTGAGGACGGCACGATCCAGGGGATGCTGGAGCTGGCCGACATCCGCTACGTCGGCTCGGGGGTGTTCGCCTCGGCCGCGGGCATGGACAAGCACTACATGAAGGTCGTGTTCGCCAGCGCGGGGCTGCCGGTGGGCCCGTACACCGTCATCACCGACGCCCAGTGGCAGCGCGACAAGGCCGCGGCCATGGATGCCGTGGGCGCGCTGACCTACCCCGTGTTCGTGAAGCCGGCTCGGGCCGGGTCGAGCATGGGCATCTCCAAGGTCTCGGCTCCGGAGGCGCTCGAGGCCGCGATCGAGGTCGCCCGCCAGCACGACCGCAAGGTCATCGTCGAGCAGGGCATCGTGGGTCGAGAGATCGAGTGCGCGGTGCTGCAGGGGCGCGGTACGGATGGGCCGAGGACCTCCGAGGTCGGCGAGATCGTCGTGGAGTCGGGAGGCGGTCACGAGTTCTACGACTTCGAGGCCAAGTACCTCGACGAGCAGGGAGTCGTGCTGAGCTGCCCGGCCGACGTCCCCGACCGCATCTCGGCCGAGGTGCGGCGACTGGCCGCGGCGGCGTTCGACGCGCTCGGGTGCGAGGGGCTGGCGCGGGTCGACTGCTTCTACACCGAGTCGGGGGACGTGCTGATCAACGAGATCAACACGATGCCCGGGTTCACCCCCCACTCGATGTACCCGCAGATGTGGGCCGCGACGGGGGTGTCCTACCCCGAGCTGATCGACGAGCTCATCCAGCTGGCGCTGACCCGCCCCGTCGGCCTGCGCTGACGTCCTCTGCCGCGACCAGCCGCCCCCTCACCTAACCTCTGCTAGCAGACCTTGGGTGACGTAGCGCAGGTTGCAACGTCTGCTAGGTCAGCTCACTTCTGCTAGCAGAGGTTAGGTGGTGGTGGGCGTTGAGGGGCTTGTGCTGGGGTCGGTCAGGTGCAGGTGCGGCCGTTGGTCGGCAGGGCCTTGGCGGCCGGGCCGAACGCCGGCAGCAGCAGCGGCTCGGGGGCGTACGCCTTGGGCACCAGCACCTCGATCACCGTCGACCGCCCGAACGTCCGGAACTGCACGCCGTCGTCGAGCTGGTGGGCGACCCAGTCCACCCCGTCGACCTCGATGCACTGCTCGGTGGTGGGCCCCAGCTCGGGCCACCCGCACGTCGCGATGATGGCCGGGTCGCCCCAGGCTGCGGCGTCGGGGTTGCTCGGGGAGACCGAGCGGCGGGCCTGGCGGCCCACGGTGCGTGGCCAGAGTCGGTCCGGCCGGTCGCAGGCGGCGGTATGCCGCGGGGCGGCGCGTGACGTCGACCGCGGACGAGCAGCCGGACAGCACACCACCGGCCACCCCGAGGACGAGGAGGCCGGTGGCGAGGGTCTGACGCGAGCCTGCGGCCGGGCGGCCGGGACCGGTGGTCACCGGTACGGCGCCGCAGTCGGAGCGCAGGTCAGACGTGGACGACGGTGCAGGTGAGCGTGCGGGTGATGCCCGGCACGTCCTGGATCTTGGCGATGACGAGCTTGCCCAGCTCGTCGACGGTGTTGGCTTCGACGCGGGCGATCACGTCATAGGGGCCGGTCACGTCCTCGGCCAGGACCACTCCGGCGATGCCGGCGATGGCCTCGGCCACGGAGGCCGCCTTGCCGACTTCGGTCTGGATCAGGATGTACGCCTGGACCACCACGAGACACCTCATTCTGTTCTGGTTGGCCGGGACCTGAGGCCCCGCGAGAACCGCACCGCGGTGGGTACCACGGCACTGCCAGACGCTACCGTGCCGGTGTCCCGCCCGTCTCCCCTGGTGGGTCAGAGGAGGTCAAAGTCATGAGCGCAGGCCCGCAGACCCTGGCCGACGTCTCCGAGGCCACCCTGCTGGCGCGGATCTTCCCGTTCTTCCCCGCCGGCCCCGCGGTCCCCATCGGCCCGGGCGACGATGCCGCCGTCCTCGCGACCGGAGCGGCGACGGTGGCGACGACCGACAGCATGGTCCGGGGCCGGGACTGGCTCGACGCGTGGTCCACGGCCGGTGACGTGGCGGCCAAGCTGCTGACCCAGAACCTCGCCGACGTCGCGGCCATGGGCGCCGAGCCGACCGCCGTGCTGGTGTCCCTGATGGCGGACCCGCAGACGCCCGCAGCGTGGGCGGTCGAGTTCGCGCGCGCGCTCGGCGAGCAGGCCTCGGCCGCCGGGGTGGTCGTGGCCGGGGGCGACCTGTCCTCGGCGCCGGAGGGCGTGCTCATGGTCTCGCTGACGGCGCTGGGCGACCTCGGCGGTCGAGAGCCCGTCCTGCGAAGCGGGGCCAGGGCGGGCGATGTCGTCGCGGTGTGCGGGACGTTGGGCCGCTCAGCCGCCGGGCTGGCCCTGCTGGAGGCCGGCACCGACCCGCTGGAGGCCGGCAGCCGACGCCGACCCGGCGACGGCGCGCGGCAGGCCTGTCTGAGCCATCATCTGCGCCCCACCGCCCCGCTGGCCGCCGGACCGCAGGCGGCCCTGGCCGGCGCCACGGCCATGATCGACCTCTCCGACGGCCTGCTCCGCGACGGCGTCGCGGATCGCCGCCGCGAGCGGTGTGCGCCTGGCTCTGGAGTCGGCGTTGCTGGGGGAGGACCTCGAGCTGCTCACCCGGGCGGTCGGCGACCTGGCGCTCGAGTGCGTGCTGGCCGGCGGCGAGGAGCACAGCCTGCTGGCGACGTTCCCGGGTGCCGTGCCCGAGGGCTGGAGGCGGCTCGGTCAGGTCGTGGCCGGCGTCGGCGTCACCCTGGACGGTGAGCCGCAGACGGCGCGCGGCTGGGACCACTTCGGCGGCGCCGGCGCGGTGGGGCCTGAGCAGCAGTGGAGCCGGGATGCGCGAAGCCGGCCTCCCGTCGGGGAGGCCGGCTTCGTCGGTATGCCGGTGGGCGAGCTCAGCGCGTCAGCGCTTGACCTTGCCGGCCTTGAGGCACGAGGTGCAGACGTTGAGACGCTTCGGGGTCACACCCGCGTCGCCGACCAGAGCCTTGACCCGCTGGATGTTGGGGTTCCAGCGACGCTTGGTGCGGCGGTGCGAGTGCGAGATGTTGTGACCGAAGCCCGGTCCCTTGCCGCAGACATCGCAGTTGGCAGCCACGGGTGTTCTCCTGAAATCGACGTTACAAAACTTGGGGGTGGACCTGCTCACCTGGCGTCGGGCGCGAGCCAGCGACAGAGAGGTTCACGGGAACCGGTCAAGAGTAGCCGAGGGGAGGGGCAACGGCCAAAATGAGCCGCTTCCGGCCTGCTGACACCGGCGGGCACTAGCCTGCCACCGTGCTCGAAGCCCTGTCTGCCGCCGATGCCCGGCGATGGGCGGTGCTCACCCGGGCCGCCTTCGCCGCCAGGCGGGCCGAGATCGACGCGCTCAACGTCTACCCCGTTCCCGACGGCGACACCGGCACCAACCTCTACCTGAGTCTCGACGCGGCCCTCGACGCCGTGCGGACCGATCACGAGAGGGCCGGGGTCCTCGGGGAGGCCACCCTCGCGCAGGAGTGCTCGGCCCTGGCCTCGTCGCTGCTGCTCACCGCGCGGGGCAACTCCGGGGTCATCTTCAGCCAGCTCGTCAGGGGCTTCGCCGAGGCGATCGAGGAGTCCGGCGGGGAGCTCGCGGACGTCCACGCCATCGCCGAGGGCATGGAGCGGGCCAGCCGGCGGGCCTACGACAGCGTGACCCGGCCGGCCGAGGGCACCATCCTCACCGTCGCCAGGGCCGCTGCCGAGGCGGGCTCCGCCGCTGTCGACCGTGGGTTGGTGGCCGTCGTGGAGGCTGCCCTCGACGCCGCCACGGAGGCGCTGCAGGCGACCACCGCCCAGCTGCCGGCGCTCGAGCGGGCCGGCGTCGTCGACGCCGGGGCCGCTGGATACCTGCTGCTCCTGGAGGCCCTGGCGCGCGTGGTGCACCAGGACGAGGCTCCGGTCGGTGAGCGGCTGGAGCCGTTCGCCCACGAGGACTCCATGCGGCGCCGCCAGGAGTGGAGCCAGGTCGGCGGCGTGGTCGAGCCGATGGGCGCCGCGGGTGGGTCGCCGGCGGGCGCGGACCTCGACCCGGCCGGCCCGGCCTACGAGGTCATGTACCTCCTGCGCGACAGCGACGAGCAGCGGGCGGCCGAGCTGCGCGACACCCTCGACGGGCTCGGCGACTCGCTCCTGGTCGTCGGTGGGCCCGAGCTGTGGAACGTCCACGTGCACGTCGACGACGTGGGAGCGGCGATCGAGGCGGGCCTGGTCGCCGGACGTCCCTACCGCATCCGGGTCACGCACTTCGCGGACCAGCTCGGCCAGCCCCAGACGGCCGGGGGAGTCGCCGTGGTCGCCTGCGCGGCGGGCCCCGGGCTGGCCGACGTCTTCCGCCAGGCCGGTGCGGTGGTCGTGCCCAGCGGTCCGGGGCGCCGCGCCTCCGCCGGCCAGCTGCTCGACGCCGCGCGGGCCACCCAGGCCGCCGAGGTCGTGATGCTGCCCAACGACGGCGACACCGTGATGGCCGCGGAGGCGGCCGCCCGCGCAGCCGAGCAGGACGGGCTGACCGTGCACGTGGTCGGCTCACGCACCGCCGTGCAGGGTCTGGCCGCGCTCGCCGTCTTCGACCCCGCCGCATCGGGTGCGCGCAACGGCTCGGCCATGAGCGCGGCCGCCGCCGCGACCCGGCACGGTGCCGTCGCCGTCGCCGGCAAGGACGCGCTGACCAGTGCCGGGCCGTGTCACGAGGGCGACGTGCTCGGCGCGGTGGCCGGAGACGTGGTGCTGGTGGGCGACGACCAGGCCGCTGTCGCGACCGCCGTGGTCGAGCGCCTGCTCACCAGTGGCGGCGAGCTCGTGACGGTCGTCGTCGGGGCCGAGGCGGCCGACGGGCTGGGGGAGGCCATCGCCGACGGTGTCCGCCGGTCCCACCGTGACGTCGACGTCACCGTGATCGAGGGCGGTCAGCCGCACTACCCCGTCCTGGTGGGAGTCGAGTAGGCGTGGCTGACGTCGTCACGCTGTCCACCAAGCTGTCGCGCATCGTCTCGACGGCGGCGCCGAAGCTGGCCAGACACCGGGGGATCGAGGTCGTGGCCGACCTCCTCGAGTTCTGGCCGCGGCGCTACCTCGAGCACAGCGCCGACCTCGGGACGCTGCACGTCGGCATGTACGTCGTCGCGGTGGCGACGGTGAAGACCGCGGCGACGCGGCCCATGAAGAACCGCCGCGGCGAGATGCTCACGGTGACGATCACCGACGGCGCCCACGAGGTGGACCTGGTGTTCTTCAAGGCGTGGGGGCACCGCGACGCCCTCGTGCCGGGCACCACCGCGTTGTTCGCCGGCACGGTGGGCATGTACCGCGGCCGCTGGCAGCTGGCGCACCCGGCATACCAGCTCATGCACGGCGGGATCGGCGAGGCGGCCACGGACCGGGGGCCGATCCCGGTCTACCTCCAGGTCAAGGGCATGCAGAACTGGGCCGTCGCCGAGTGCGTGCGGCTCACCCTCGACCAGCTCGACGACCTGCCCGACCCGGTCCCCAGCGCCCTGCGTGCGCGGCACGGGCTGCCGGGGCGCCTCGACGCGATGCGAGGCATCCACGTCCCCACCGAGATGGCGCAGGTCCAGCGCGCGCGGCAGCGCCTGCGCTACGAGGAGGCCCTCGTCCTGCAGACGCTGCTGGCTCAGCGTCGCGCTCGCCTGGCTCGCGAGCACACCGCCGTCGCCCGCACACCGGGACCGGGTGGGCTGCTCGACGCCTTCGACGCGCGGCTGCCCTTCGAGCTCACCGCCGGGCAGCGCGAGGTCGGCGCGACGCTGGCGCGGGAGATGGCCGGGGACACCCCGATGAACCGCCTCCTGCAGGGCGAGGTCGGGTCGGGCAAGACCGTCATCGCCCTGCGCGCCATGCTGGCCGCCGTCGACGCGGGCGGCCAAGCCGCGTTGCTCGCGCCCACGGAAGTCCTTGCGGCACAGCACTTCCGCTCGATCACCGCGATGCTCGGCGAGCTGGCCGAGGGCGGCATGCTCGGCGGCAGCGAGATCGGCACGCGGGTCGCCCTGCTCACGGGCAGCCAGTCGGCGGCCGCTCGCAAGCGCTCGCTGCTCGACGTGGCCAGTGGCGACGCCGGCATCGTCATCGGCACGCACGCCCTCATCCAGGAGCACGTCCAGTTCTTCGACCTCGCGCTCGTGGTCGTCGACGAGCAGCACCGGTTCGGGGTGGAGCAGCGAGATGCCTTGCGCGACAAGGCGAAACAGCCTCCGCACGTCCTCGTGATGACCGCCACCCCGATCCCGCGCACCGTGACGATGACCGTGTTCGGCGACATGGAGACGTCGACGCTGACCGAGCTGCCGCGCGGCCGAGCCCCGATCACCACCCACGTCGTGCCCACCGACAACCCCCGCTGGGTCGAGCGCACCTGGCATCGGGTCGCCGAGGAGGTCAGGTCCGGTCGCCAGGCGTATGTCGTGTGCCCGCGCATCGGGGACGCCGAGGACGCCCGTGGTGGGGTGTCGGACGAGGAGGTTCCGGACACGCCGGATCGGACCACGAGCGAGTCCACCGACGAGCCCCTGGACGAGGCGCTCGACGGCACACTCGACGGGACACTCGACGAGGACGGTGCCCTCGATCGGCGAAGGGGACGGGTCGAGCGAGCAGGCCTCGCCGCGCACGTGGGCCAGCGCGCTCGCGGTCGCCGAACAGCTCCGCTCCGACCCGGCCCTGGACGGCATCAGCATCGACGTCCTGCACGGCCGGATGCCGGCCGAGGAGAAGGACGCCGCGATGGCGCGGTTCACCCGAGGCGAGACCGGCGTGCTCGTCTCGACCACGGTCATCGAGGTCGGCGTCGACGTGGCCAACGCCACCGTCATGGTCGTCATGGACGCCGACCGGTTCGGTGTCTCTCAGCTCCACCAGCTGCGCGGTCGCGTGGGCCGAGGCGGGCACCCCGGCCTGTGCCTGCTCATGACCGGCGCCGAGGCGGAGGGCGGTGCGCGAGAGCGCCTCGACGCCGTCGCGAGCACGACCGACGGGTTCGCGCTGGCCCAGCTCGACCTCGAGCTGCGCGGCACCGGCGACCTGCTCAGCGGCCGTCAGAGCGGCAGTGGCCGGTCGACCAAGGGCATGGGCCGGGGCAGCTTCCGGTTCCTGTCCCTGGTGCGCGACGAGGAGGTCATCCTGCAGGCGCGGGAGGACGCCGCGGCCTTGGTGGCCGCCGACCCCGACCTCGAGGCCCACCCCGAGCTCGCCGCCGCCGTCGCCGAGCGCCTCGACGAGGAGCAGGCGGCGTTCCTCGAGCGCGGCTGACGGGCTCACCGGCACGGCGGCTCGGAACCGTACGCTCGACGGGTGATCCTCGCGCATGACGACTCCGGCACCGGCGACCCGGTCCTGCTCCTGCACGCGGGGGTGGCCGACCGGAGGATGTGGGACCCCCTCGTCCCCGTGCTGAGCCACACGTTCCGCGTGATCCGCCCAGACCTGCGCGGGTTCGGCGACTCCGCGCAACCGGGGGAGGAGTATGCCGACGCCGACGACCTCGACGTCCTGCTCGACTCCCTGGGGGTCGGCAGTGCGTCCGTGGTCGGCTCGTCCTACGGCGGTCGCGTCGCCATGGAGCTCGCGACGGCCCATCCCGGCCGCGTGTCGTCCCTGGTCCTGCTGTGCCCGGCGTTCCGCGGCCTGGAGCCGTCCGAGCAGGACGCGCCCGCGCTGGAGGCGTATGCCGCGCAGGAGGGTCGGCTGCTCGAGAGTGGCGACATCGACGCGGCCGTGGAGCTCACCGTGGCCACCTGGGTGGGCCCGGAGGCAGGACCCGGAGGTCCGTGACCTCGTCGCCGCCATGCAGCGGCGTGCCTACGACGTCCAGCTCGCCGCCGAGCGGCAGGACCCGCCGCCGTCGACGCGACGGATCGACGTCGACCCGTCGGCGCTGGCGGTCGACACGCTCGTGGTGTCGGGCGCCCACGACCTGGGTCACTTCCGCGCCATCGCCAGGCACCTGGCCGAGGAGGTTCCCGGCGCCGAGCACGTGGAGCTCGACTGGGCCGGTCACCTGCCGTCGCTGGAGAGGCCGGACGCCGTCCTGGCCCTGCTGCTCGACGTCCTTCGCGACGACCCGGCCGTCCACGCGCCCTGAGAACGGCGGCCACGGGGAGGCGGTCCTGGGTCCGGACCGCTGCTACCTTGCCGCCGTGACGCGGATCATCAGTGGGCGAGCGGGAGGGATGCGGCTGTCGACACCGGCCGGCTCGAGCACCCGCCCCACGAGCGACCGGGTGCGGGAGGCGTTGTTCTCGCGGCTGGAGCACCTCGACGTCCTGCTCGGGGCCCGCGTGCTCGACCTGTATGCCGGGTCCGGCGCCCTCGGCCTCGAGGCGGCCAGCCGCGGTGCGCAGTCGGTCCTGCTCGGTCGAGGCGGACAAGCGAGCCGCCAAGGTGACCTCCCAGAACGCGGGAGCACTCGGCATACCGGGGGTGTCGGTGCGGCAGGCCACGGTCCAGCGGGTGCTGGCCACGCCGCCGTCCCAGCCGTGCACGCTCGTGTTCAGCGACCCGCCGTACGACCTCGACGAGGACGCGCTCGCGGCCGACCTGGGGCTGCTGCACGAGCGGGGGTGGCTGCATCCCGACGCCCTGGTCGTGGTGGAGCGGTCGTCTCGCTCGCCGGAGCCCCGCTGGCCGGGGGACTGGGAACTCGAGGACGAGCGACGGTACGGCGAGACCAAGATCTGGTTCGCCGGCCCGCGCACGCCCGACGTCGTGGCGTGACCGACGGGCCCGGCGAGCGGGCGGCCACGGGCGGAGACATGCCGCGACCCGACAGCCGAGGGCTGTCGGGTCGCGGGGCAGCACGGGTGCTGCGGGTGCCGGTGGTCGCTCAGGGAGCGGCAGGTGCGGCGGGTGTCGCGGGGGTGATGCTGAACTGGACCGAACCGGTGTCGTCGACCTCGGCGTCGAGCACCTGGTCGCCCAGCGCCACGGCGGCGGTCTCGTCGAGGAAGACCTTGGCGCCGTTCTTCTCGACCACCTCGTCGCCTGGCTCGGCCTGCTCGGCGGTGGTGACGGTCAGGGCGGACTCCTGGCCGGACTCCTGGCTGAACCGCAGCCCAGCGTCCTCGGTCGGCAGGTTCTGGTCGACGAGGGTCTTGACGATCGTGCTGGCGTTCTCGGTGAGGGTGAGCATGGCTCTCCTTCCGATGGAGTGCAGGACGTCTCCACCGTGGCGTACTGGGACGTAGGGGACAAACGCACCGTCCGATGGGTGGGACGGCGACCCCGGCCAGACCCCGAGGTGTGGGATCAGCGCAGGTGGGAGAGGGTATGGCCATGACCACCTATGACATTCCCCGACCCACCGAGGGCGACGTCGTCGACCTCATCCTCGAGGACCACCGCCTGTTCGAGGCGCTGCTGCGCGACCTGCGCGACGCCACCGCCGACCGTGAGGCCGCCCGCGCGGCCCTGGCCACCGTGCTCATCGCGCACGGCGAGGCCGAGGAGTCCAAGGTCTACACCCAGCTGAACCGCAAGCGGGCCATCACCAAGGGCGAGGCGGAGCACGGCGAGGAGGAGCACGCGGAGGGCAACGAGAAGCTCCTGGCCCTCCTGGAGTGCAAGGGCACCGACACCCAGAAGTTCGACGACGCCGTCGAGGAGCTCGCCACCGCCCTCAACCACCACATCGGCGAGGAGGAGCAGACCATCCTCAACCCCGCCAAGACCGACGTGTCCGAGCAGGTCCGCCAGGAGCTGGGCGCCGCGTGGCTGACCATGCGCAACCAGCTGCTCGACGAGGACGCAGGTCGCATCGACAACGTCCGCGCGATCGTCGCCCGCGCCCACCGGGAGGGCCTGCTGCCGGCCGAGGACGAGGAGAAGTAGCGCGCTGTCGCGAATGGGCGGCCGGGGACACGCGCGCTGCTAGGTTGCCGCTGTGACCAGACGGTGCGTGTGTCCCGGCTCCTATGACCCCGTCACGCTCGGCCACGCCGATGTCATCCGGCGCGCTGCCGGGCTCTACGACGAGGTCGTCGTCGCCGTCCTGCACAACCCCGCCAAGCACGGCACCTTCACCCCGGACGAGCGGCGCGACCTGATCCTCGACGCCTGCGGCGACCTCGCGAACGTGCGCGTGGAGCTGTTCGCGAACCGGCTCCTCGTCGACGTATGCCGCGACGTCGGGGCGACGGCGATCGTCAAGGGCCTGCGCGGCGGGACGGACTTCGCCTACGAGCTGCCCATGGCGCTGATGAACCGTCACCTCACCGGCGTGGAGACGGTCTTCCTGCCGGGCGACCCGCGGTTCGAGCACATCTCGAGCTCGCTCGTCAAAGAGGTCGCCCGCTACGGCGGGGACGTCTCCGGACTGGTCAGCGACCGCGTCCGGGACGCGCTGGCCGAGGCCTGGTCCGACCAGTGACAGGACCAGTGACGCCCGCGGCAGACCAGGGCCTGCATTTGGGAGTGAGGGCGGCGCTCGGGTAGCCTCGTGCGTCGGTCTACTCCCCGTCGTGCCCGTCGGGCTCGTCGGGGTGCCCAGGCCGACCCACTCGACGTCTGCTGGAGCCATGAACCATCTCGACCCGCGATCGCCCTTGGTGTTCGACACCAAGAGCCTCGGTCGGCGACCCGGTTCGATGGAGCGGTTGCAGCGGACCGTCGAGGCGCCGGCCGACTTCGGCACGGACGTCATCGGGGTGCCGCAGGGCGCGCCGATCGAGCTGGACCTGCGGCTCGAGTCCGTCGTCGAGGGCGTGCTGGTCACCGGCTCGGCCCGTGCCACGGCAACCGGCGCCTGCGTGCGGTGCCTGGAGCCCGTCGACCTCGAGGTCGACGGGGTGTTCCAGGAGCTGTTCGCCTACGCCGATCGTGCGGCGCACCACCGCGAGGTGGGCGCCGACGACGCAGAGACGGAGGAGGAGCACACCCTCGAGGGCGACCTGTTCGACCTCGAACCCGTGCTCCGGGACGCAGTGGTGCCATCGCTGCCGTTCCAGCCGGTGTGCCAGGACGACTGTCCAGGGCTGTGCTCCGAGTGCGGAGCACGCCTGGCCGACGACCCTGAGCACCACCACGAAGTGATCGACCCCAGGTGGGCCGCGCTCCAGGCGCTGACCACTGACACCGAAGAGAAGAGGAACTGACGTGGCTGTCCCGAAGCGGAAGACGTCGCGCTCCAACACCCGTTCGCGTCGTGCGAACTGGAAGACGACGGCGACCACGCTCACCACGTGCCCCCAGTGCAAGGCGCCGACCCAGCCCCACATGGCGTGCCCGTCCTGCGGCACCTACAAGGGCCGTCACTACACGCCGGCCGAGCGCACCGAGCACCAGGGCTGACGCGCCCTGTCCCGCGCGTGAGCTCCCCTGAGTCCACGGGCTCGTCCCAGGACGACGCGGCCCAGCGGCCCGTCGACGGGTTCGCCGCAGCACCTCGCCGAGGTGTCCGGCGCGCCGGTCGACGAGCCGCTGCTTCTGCGTGCCCTGACGCACCGCTCGTACGCGTACGAGAACGGCGGCCTGCCCAACAACGAGCGCCTGGAGTTCCTCGGCGACTCGGTCCTCGGGCTCGTGGTCACCGACACCCTGTATGCCGCGCATCCGGACCTGCCCGAGGGGCAGCTCGCGAAGCTGCGTGCGGCCGTCGTCAACATGCGTGCGCTCGCCGAGGTCGCGCGCACCCTCGGTCTGGGCGACCACCTGCTGCTGGGCCGCGGCGAGGAGAGCACCGGCGGGCGTGACAAGGCCTCGATCCTCGCCGACACCATGGAGGCGGTGATCGGCACGGTCTACCTCTCCGCCGGGATGCCCGCCGCGGCCGCCCTGGTCCATCACCTGCTCGACCCGCTGATGGCCCAGTCGGCCACCATGGGCGCGGGCCTGGACTGGAAGACGAGCCTGCAGGAGCTGGCCGCCGCGTCGAGCGCCGGCGTGCCCGAGTACCGCGTGGACGAAGAGGGCCCCGACCACCAGAAGACCTTCCACGCCCAGGCCGTCGTCGGCGAGCAGGTGCTGGGTTCCGGGTCTGGTCGCTCCAAGAAGGAAGCCGAGCAGCGGGCGGCCGAGGTCGCCTGGAGGGCTCTGACGGCTGCCGCCGCCGCGGCCGACGGAGACGGCCTCGTGGCGCACGCGCAGGCCCACGCCGAGGGACATCCGGCGCCAGCCCTCGCCGCAGTCGGAGGACGAGGACGAGGCCGACGCCGCCGACCTGCCTGCCGGCTCGCCGTCGTAGGCGAGCGCGCGGCATACCGATGAGGGAGCCGACCCTTGCCTGAGCTGCCCGAGGTCGAGGTCGTCCGGCGCGGCCTGGCCGACCATGTGGTCGGGCGCACCATCGAGTCCGCGGAGCTGCGCGGGGCCAGGGTGGCCCGCCGGCACCTGCCCGGACCTGCCGACCTCGCCGCCCGGATCGCGGGCACCCACGTGGAGTCGGCCCGCCGTCGCGGCAAGTACCTCTGGCTGGTGCTCGCCTCGCCGGACGGCGAGCGTCAGGCTCTGCTCGCGCACCTCGGCATGAGCGGTCAGCTGCTCGTCGAGGAGCCCGGCGCGCCGGACGAGAAGCACCTGCATGCGCGGTTCGTCTTCGCCGACGGCGGCACCGAGCTGCGCTTCGTCGACCAGCGCACGTTCGGCGGCCTGGCGCTCTCCGAGCTGACCGACGAGCTGGTGCCGGACGCGATCGCGCACATCGCCGCCGACCCGTTGGAGCCGGCCTTCGACCACGCGCTCGTCGTGCGCCGGATGAAGGCGCGCGACTCCGCGGTCAAGCGCGCCCTGCTCGACCAGACGCTCGTCTCCGGCGTCGGCAACATCTACGCGGACGAGGCCCTGTGGCGCGCGCAGATCCACGGCGAGCGCCTCTGCTCGGCTCTGACCAGACCGGCCCTGTCGCGCCTGCTCGACCATGCCCGCGACGTCATGCTCGAGGCGCTCGGCCAGGGCGGCACGAGCTTCGACGCGCTCTACGTCAACGTCAACGGCGCCTCGGGGTACTTCGACCGGTCCCTGCACGCCTACGGCCAGGAGGGCCGTCCGTGCGCTCGGTGCGGGACGCTGATCCGGCGTGAGGCCTTCATGAACCGCTCGTCCTACAGCTGCCCTCGATGCCAGCCGCGACCTCGCGCCCGCGGCGCGGGGAACTGACAGCGCCAGCCTTCGCGCTGTACAACTGGAGAAGAGGTGAGGCTGATGGACGAGAACGGTTCCGCACGGGCGGTCATCTGGGTGCACGGTCGCGTGCAGGGCGTGGGCTTTCGCTGGTGGGCCAGGGCCCGGGCGCTCGAGCTGGGCCTCGTCGGTCATGCGCGCAACGCCGGCGACGGTCGCGTCGAGATCGTCGCGCAGGGGGAGACCGCGCAAGATCCGCCAGCTCATGGAGCTGCTGGAGGAGAAGCCCTCGCGTCACCTGCGCCCCGGTGAGGTCGAGACCTGTGCCACGACATGGGGGCCGCCACGAGAGGACCTGAGCGGCTTCGTCGAGAAGTAGCCACCTCACCCACGACCGCAGGGTCCCGACGTCGGCCGGGAGCTCCGCCATTGACCCGTGCACGTGATGGCTGTCACCCTGAGAGAGGCCCGCTCTGGGCCACGCGCGGCGCGCACCCCCTCGCCGGCGGAAAGGGAGTCGACATGGCCAAGGCCCTCGTGGGCTATCGCCCCGTGAACGACCCGCGACTGATGCTCGAGACGCTCGAGCTGCGCCGGCGGGTGGCCGACCTCGAGCACCTGGTCGAGCGTCTGCAACGTGACAACGACCAGCTTCGCGAAGACCTGAGACAGCCCGACGTCGTCGGCGCAGGGATGCCTACGATTGCCGGGTGACCTCGCCCGAGACCCCGCTGGACAGCTCCCCGGAGACTCCGTCCGAGACGCCCCGTCAGACGCCCACAGAGGCGCCGCCTGAGCTGCTGCGCCTGCGCGCCAGCATCGACAACATCGACGCGGCCCTGATCCACCTGCTCGCCGAGCGGTTCACGTGCACCCAGCGGGTGGGCGAGCTCAAGGCCCGTGAGGGCCTGCCGCCGGCCGACCCCGCGCGCGAGGAGGTCCAGGTGGCCCGCCTGCGGGCGCTGGCGCGCGAGGCGGGGCTCGACCCGACCTTCGCCGAGAAGTTCCTCAACTTCGTCATCGCCGAGGTCATCCACCACCACGAGGCCATCGCCCAGCGCTGACCGCCCGCCGCCCGCTCGCCCGCCGCGGTCCGCTGCGCAGCTCCGCGGCATACCTCTGCTGTCACACGGGCCACACCCGTTCCCGGCCGCGGCGTGGCGGCGCGCGAGCGCCACGACCGGTCGCGACCCCGCCGGTACAGTGAGCCGCGATCCACGCCACCCGCATCCGAGGAGCCGAGACCGCTCGTGTACGTCAAGAGCCTCACCCTGAAGGGCTTCAAGTCCTTCGCCTCGGCGACCACGATGCGGCTCGAGCCGGGCGTGACCTGCATCGTCGGGCCCAACGGCTCCGGCAAGTCCAACGTCGTCGACGCGCTGGCCTGGGTGATGGGCGAGCAGGGTGCCAAGTCGCTGCGCGGCGGCAAGATGGAGGACGTCATCTTCGCCGGCACCGCCGGCCGCGCCCCGCTGGGCCGCGCCGAGGTGTCGCTGACCATCGACAACTCCGACGGCGCGCTGCCGATCGACTACACCGAGGTGACGATCGCGCGGACCATGTTCCGCAACGGCGGCTCCGAGTACGCCATCAACGGCACCTCCTGCCGGCTGCTCGACGTGCAGGAGCTGCTGTCCGACTCCGGCATCGGCCGCGAGATGCACGTCATCGTCGGCCAGGGCCAGCTCGACACCGTGCTGCGGGCCACGCCCGAGGAGCGTCGGGGCTTCATCGAGGAGGCGGCCGGGGTCCTCAAGCACCGCAAGCGCAAGGAGCGGGCGCTGCGCAAGCTCGAGACCATGGAGGCCAACCTCCTGCGGGTCAACGACCTCACCGGTGAGATCCGCCGCCAGCTCGGTCCGCTCGGGCGCCAGGCCGAGGCCGCCCGCAAGGCCGCCGTGATCCAGGCCGACGCCCGCGACGCCCGCCTGCGGCTGCTCGCCGACGACCTCGTGCAGCTGACGTCGACGCTGGAGCAGGAGGTCGCCGACGAGACGGCCCTGGTGGCCAAGCGCACGGAGGTCGAGGAGGGCCTCGCCGCGGTGCGCAGCCGGCTGGCCGCGCTCGAGCAGCGGGCCGAGGAGGCCGCCCCCGAGCTCGCCCGGGCGCAGGACCGTTGGTTCCGGGCTCAGCAGCTGCGCGACAAGCTCACCTCCACCGAGTCGCTCGCCGCCGAGCGGGTGCGCCTCCTGACCCAGGACACCGCCGACGAGCAGACCACCGGCCGTGACCCCGAGGAGCTGCGCGCCCAGGCCGCGGAGGCGCGCGCCCAGGAGGAGGCCCTGCTCGCCGAGGTGCGCGAGGCCAAGGCCGCTCTCGAGGCGGCCGTCGCCGCCCGCGAGGCCGCAGAGCAGGCGTATGCCGCGGAGCAGCAGCGCCTGCAGCGCCTGGTCCGCGCGGCCGCCGACCGTCGCGAAGGGCTCGCCAAGCTGGCCGGTCAGGTGGGCGCTCGCCGGAGCCGCATCGAGGCGGGCGAGGCCGAGATCGGCCGGCTGCGCGGGATCGCGGCCCAGTCGCAGGAACGTGCGGCCGCCGCCGAGCGCGAGTTCACCGGCCTCGAGGCCTCGGTCGCCGTGGACGAGGAGGGCGAGGAGGACCTCGACTCCGCCTACGAGCGGGCCGCGGCAGTCCTCGAGCAGCTCGAGGCCGAGGTCGAGCGCCTCCGCGAGGACGAGCGTGCCGCCGAGCGCGACCGCACCACCGCCGGCGCCCGGCTCGAGGCTCTGGAGCTGAGCCTGTCCCGCAAGGACGGCGCGGCCACCCTGCTGGCCGCGGCCGACTCGCGGCACGGGATCGTCGGGTCCGTCGCGGCCCTGCTGCAGGTGCAGGGCGGTCACGAGGCGGCGGTCGCCGCCGCGCTGGGGTGGGCCGGCGACGCCCTCGTGGTCGAGTCGGTGGGACACGCGGCCGAGGCGCTGACCACCCTGCGCGAGCAGGATGCCGGCCGGGCCGCCTTCCTCGTCGGCCAGAGCGCGGTCTCGAGCGACCCCTCGACCTGGCCGGCGCTGGACGGCGCCGCCGTGTGGGCCCGGGACGTCGTGCCAGGCCCCGGCCTCGGTGCGACCAGCGGTCGAGCAGCTCCTCGACCGCGTCGCCCTGGTCGCCGATGCCACCACCGCGGCGGACCTGGTCTCCCAGGGTCACGGTGTCACCGCGGTCACCAGCGACGGCGACGTCTTCGCACCCGGCTTCGTGCGCGGCGGCAGCAGCCATGCGCCCGAGCCTGATCGAGATCCAGTCGGCGGTCGACGAGACCCGCGAGCGCGTCGCCGAGGCCACCCGTCGCGGTGAGCAGGCCCGGTTCGCGCTGAGTGCAGCGCTGGAGCGGCACACCGTTGCGGCCGACGAGGTCGAGGCGGCACTGGAGGCCCTGCACGAGTCCGACGCCAAGATGGCGGCCGTCGCCGAGCGGCTCGGCCAGCTCGGTGCCACGGCGCGCTCGGCGAAGGCCGAGGTGGAGCGCACCCACCAGGCGATCGCCGACGCCGAGGCGGCCCTCGAGTCCGACCGAGCCGAGCTGGCCTCGCTCACCGAGCGCCTCGACGAGGCGAGCGGCGAGCCCTCCGAAGCCGAGGAGCCCAGCACCGAGGAGCGCGACCGGCTCGAGCAGGACGCTCGCCGCGCCCGCGCCGCCGAGACCGAGCTGCGCCTCACCCTGCGGACCAAGGAGGAGCGCGCCCGCGCCCTCAAGGGACGGGCCGACTCCCTCGAGGGAGCCGCCCGCAACGAGCTGGCGGCTCGACAGCGGCTGGCCGCCCGCCAGCAGCGTCGCCAGCGCGAGGCCGAGGTGGCCGAAGCGGTCCGGCGCGGCGCGGCATACGCCGTGTCGCTTGGTGAGTCGGACGCTCGAGGTCGCCGCCGACCAGCGGACCAGTGCCGAGCGCGAGCGCGCGGAGCGCGACCAGGCCCTCACCCAGGTCCGTCGCGAGTCCGCGGTGCTCCAGGACGAGCTGCGTGAGCTCACCGACACCGTCCACCGCGACGAGGTCGCCCGCACCCAGCAGCGCCTGCGCATCGAGGCCATGCAGGCCAAGGCGGTCGACGAGCTCGGCATCGCGCCCGAGGTGCTCATGGAGGACTTCGGGCCGCACCAGCTCGTGCCGTTCGTCGCGGGTCCCGACGACGACCCCGAGACGATCCCCGACCCGGCTCCCTATGTCCGCGACGTGCAGGAGAAGCGGCTGCGCAAGGCCGAGCGGGCGTTGAGCGCGCTGGGCCGGGTCAACCCGCTGGCCCTCGAGGAGTTCGCGGCCCTCGAGGAGCGGCACAAGTTCCTCACCGAGCAGCTCGAGGACCTCAAGAAGTCCAAGCGCGACCTGCTCGACATCGTCCGCGAGGTCGACGAGCGGGTCGAGCGGGTGTTCACCGAGGCGTTCCACGACACGGCGGCGCAGTTCGAGGGCGTCTTCAGCCGGCTGTTCCCCGGCGGCGAGGGCCGGCTGACCCTGACCGACCCCTCCAACATGCTCACGACCGGGATCGAGGTCGAGGCCCGGCCGCCGGGCAAGAAGATCAAGCGGCTGTCGCTGCTGTCGGGCGGTGAGCGGTCGCTGGTCGCGGTCGCGCTGCTGGTGTCGATCTTCAAGGCGCGCCCGAGCCCCTTCTACATCATGGACGAGGTCGAGGCGGCCCTCGACGACGCCAACCTCGGGCGGCTCATCACGCTCTTCGAGGAGCTGCGCGACTCCAGCCAGCTCATCGTCATCACCCACCAGAAGCGCACCATGGAGGTCGCCGACGCGCTCTACGGCGTCTCGATGCGCGGGGACGGCGTGACGACGGTGGTCTCCCAGCGCATCCGGGACGTGGCGGCGCAGAGCGCCTGACCTCGCCTGACCTCTCGCCTGACGTCGGCTCGGCTGCGGTCGTGCCTGCGGCGGGTCGATTTGAGCATTGACCGTGCGGCAGGGCACCCTAGACCCATGGTCGTGCTGATTGTCGGGATGCTGATCTGTGTCGGACTGGCGGTCGCCGTCGTCGGGCTCGTCGCCGTCCCGGCCCGCCGCGAGGGCCGTGAGCTGCTCACGCCCCAGGGCGAGGAGCTCGTCGCCACCGTCCGGGAGCGCACCGAGTCGACGCTCGACCGCACCGGCGAGGCGCTGACCTCCGCCAAGGACAAGGTCGCCGACACGATCGCCGACGCGCGGACCAGCTCCGCGAGCGACGTGAGCGACGCGGACGACGTGCCCCACGACCGGGCCAGCTGACCCGCATACGTCCGCACCACTCACACGCACTGCTCACACCCCCTCGCGCACGGCCACACCCCTGAGCCGGCCCCGGGGCGAATGAGAGGATGGCGCCCGTGATCCATCAGCTGTGGGAACTCGTTGTCATCGCCGTCGGCCTGCTGGTCGTCCTCGGAGGCGTGCTCGTCGGGCTGCTGCGCGGCCGTGGGGGTGCCCGGAAGAGCGCCCCCGCACCGCGCCGCCCGGACGTGCTCCCTGGTGTCGGCGACGACGCCGAGCCGCCCCGTGACGCGCCCAAACGACCCGGTGCAGGACGCGGGCTCGGTCGACACGCTGCCCGCCCCGGAGGCCGAGGAGCTCCCCGAGCTCGCGCCCACGCCGACGCTGGAGCGCCCGGAGTCCCCGGCGGGCCGGCTCCAGCGGCTGCGGGCCCGGCTGGCCCGCTCGAACACCGTCCTCGGGCACGGGCTGCTGGCCCTGCTGTCGCGCGGCGGGCTGGACGAGGCAGGCCTGGGAGGAGGTCGAGGACACCCTCATCGCCTCCGACCTCGGCGTCGAGGCCAGCACCGAGCTGGTCGACAAGCTGCGCTCCCGGGTCACGGTCGAGGGCACGACCGACGAGTCGGTGGTCCGCGGCTGGCTGCGTGAGGACCTGCTGGCCCTCGTCGACCCGACCCTGGACCGTTCGCTGGCCGACTCCCGCGTCGACGGCCGCCCGGCCGTCGTCCTCGTCGTCGGCGTCAACGGCACCGGCAAGACCACGACGGTGGGCAAGCTCGCCCGAGTGCTCGTCGCGCAGGACAAGGACGTGGTCCTCGGTGCTGCCGACACCTTCCGCGCCGCGGCCGCGGACCAGCTGGAGACGTGGGGGAGCCGGGTCGGAGTGCCCACGGTCCGCTCGGACCGCGACGGCGCCGACCCCGCGGCGGTCGCGTTCGACGCGGTCAAGGCCGGCGCCGAGCTGGAGGCCGACGTCGTGCTGGTCGACACGGCCGGCCGGCTGCACAACAAGGTCGGCCTGATGGACGAGCTCGGCAAGGTGAAGCGCGTCATCGAGAAGCAGAGCCCGATCGACGAGGTGCTGCTCGTCCTCGACGCGACGACCGGCCAGAACGGCCTGCGGCAGGCCGAGGTGTTCGCCGAGGTCGTCAACGTCACCGGCATCGTGCTGACCAAGCTCGACGGCACGGCCAAGGGCGGCATCGTCGTCTCCGTGCAGCGCAAGCTCGGCGTGCCGGTCAAGCTCGTCGGTCTGGGGGAGGGCCCGGACGACCTGGCGCCGTTCGACCCCGAGGCGTTCGTCGACGCGATCCTCGCCTGACCGCTGCGGCCGACCGCTCCGCCGGTCGGTCGCTCTTCGGTCATTCCGGACGTCGGTTCGGTCCGCGCGTCCAGGATGTGAGACCCGGCGGTCCGCGAAACCTGATCCTTACCGCTGTGAGGTCCCGCTAACACGGCCGTAACACGACGCGGCGCTGCGCGAAATGCCGCGACGGCACAGTCTTCGCATGAGCGCTATTACTCTCGCGACGGCCGACACGCCGTTCATCGACAGCGGGAACACCGCCTGGGTCCTCGCTGCGGCGGCCCTCGTGTTGTTCATGACCCCCGGCCTCGCCCTCTTCTACGGAGGCATGGTCCGGACCAAGAGCGTGCTGAACATGATGATGATGAGCTTCATCACCATGGGCACGGTCGGCACAGCCTGGATCCTCTGGGGCTACAGCGAGTCCTTCGGACCCGACGTGGGTGGTGGCCTCATCGGCAACCCGTTCACCCACTTCGGGCTCAAGGGAGTCCTGAACGCCATCTACGGGTTCGTCCCGGCCACCAAGACCGCCGCGGCAGCGGGCGGCATACCGGGGCCGGCCTTCGTGGCCTTCCAGGTCGTCTTCGCGATCATCGCGGTGGCCCTGGTCTCCGGCGCCATCGCCGACCGCGCCAAGTTCAGCGCCTGGACCGTCTTCACCGTCATCTGGGCCACCCTGGTCTACTTCCCGGCGGCCCACTGGGTGTTCGCCTTCAGCGGCTACGCCGCCCAGACCGGCGGCTGGATCGCCAACAAGGCCGGGGGCATGTTCCTCGGCGGCGCCGGTGCCTACGACTTCGCCGGTGGCACCGCCATCCACATCAACGCCGGTGCGGCGGGCCTTGCCCTCGCGCTGGTGCTCGGCAAGCGCATCGGGTTCGCCAAGGAGCCCATGCGCCCGCACAACCTCACCCTGGTCATGATCGGCGCGGGCATCCTGTGGTTCGGCTGGTTCGGCTTCAACGCGGGCTCGGCCCTCGGTGCCGGTGCGCAGGCCGCGGGCGTCTGGGTCAACACCCTGGCCGCCACCTGCACGGCGATGCTGGGCTGGCTGCTCGTGGAGAAGCTGCGCGACGGCCACTTCACCTCGCTCGGCGCCGCCTCGGGCATCGTCGCGGGGCTGGTCGCGATCACGCCGGCCTGTGCGACGGTCTCGCCGATCGGCGCGCTCATCGTGGGCCTCGCCGCCGGTGCCGGGTGTGCCCTGGCCGTCGGCCTGAAGTTCCGCTTCGGCTTCGACGACAGCCTCGACGTGGTGGGCGTCCACCTCGTCGGTGGTCTCATCGGCACCCTGCTCATCGGCCTGTTGGCCACCAAGGGCAGCCCGACGGGCGCGGCCGGCCTGGCCGTCAACGAGGGCCTGTTCTACGGCGGCGGGCTGTCCCAGCTGGGAGCGCAGGCCGAGGGCGCGTTCACCGTCCTCATCTTCTCGTTCGTGGTGACCTACCTGATCGGTCTGGCGATCCACAAGACCATGGGCTTCCGGGTCGACGAGGCCGACGAGGCCCAGGGCGTCGACCTCTCCGAGCACGCGGAGACGGCCTACGATCTCAGTGGCCTCAGCGGCGGACGCTTCGGCTCCGGCTCGGCACTGTCCACGACGGCCTCGACCAAGACCAAAGAGGGAGCACCCGCATGAAGCTCGTGACCGCCATCATCAAGCCCCACCAGCTCGACGAGGTGAAGGAGGCCCTGGAGGCCTACGGCATCTCGGGCATGACCGTCAGCGAGGTGACCGGCTACGGCCGGCAGCGCGGTCACAGCGAGGTCTACCGCGGCGCCGAGTACACCGTCGACTTCGTGCCGAAGGTGCGGGTCGAGGTGCTCGTCGACGACATGGACGCCGCGTCGGTCGCCGACGTGGTCCTCAAGGCCGCACAGACCGGCCGCATCGGCGACGGGAAGATCTGGACCGTTCCCGTCGACGAGGTGATCCGGGTGCGCACCGGCGAGCGTGGTGTGGACGCGCTCTGAGCGTCGCCCGACCCGCACGTCCACCGATAGCGCCCGCTCGACCAGAGGCGTCCGCACCCACCGGGGTGCGGGCGCCTCTGCCGTATGCCGGGCCCGACCCACGAGTCTTTGATGGGTTGAGGACGCCAGGGCGACCTCAACCCATCAAAGACTCGCCGTATGGCGCGCTAACACGGGCGTAACACGAACGGGCGCCGTTCGAAACCTCGAAGGGGCAGGCTCTGGGGTATGACGATCGAGCACGCCGACCTGGCAGCACGCCGGCTCGACCTGGCGGGGGCCCGGGGCTTCGACGCCCCGGGGGCCGGACCGACGCGTCGGGACGCCATGGGCAGCCTCACGCGCACCTGGCTCGCCGCAGGTCTGGGAGTCCGCGCTGGACGGCCGCTCCTCCGAGGGGCTGGCGCTGGCAGCGGTCGGCAGCCTGGCCCGAGGCGATGCCGGCCCGCTCAGCGATGTCGACCTGGTCCTGCTGCACTACGGGCGGTCCGTCGGGGGAGAGGACCTGCGGACGCTGGCCGACCGGATCTGGTACCCCGTCTGGGACGCCGGTGTCCGGCTCGACCACTCGGTGCGCACCGTCAGCCAGTGCCGCACGGTCGCCGCCGGTGACCTCACCGCCGCGGTGGGACTGCTCGACCTCGACCGCGTGGCCGGGGACGCGGAGGTCGTCGCCGCCGCGCGCTCCACCGTGGCGCACGACTGGCGGGCCAACGCCCGCAAGCGGCTGCCGCAGCTGGTCGACGGGCTGCGCGCTCGTCACGCCCGGCACGGCGACCTGGCCCAGAGCATCGAGCCCGACCTCAAGGAGGCCCACGGCGGCCTGCGGGACATGACCGTCCTCAACGCCCTCGTGGCGGCCTGGCTCACCGACCGCCCGCACGGCGAGGTGGACGAGGCGCACCGGATCCTGCTGGACGTCCGCGACGCCGTGCACGTCGTGACCGGCAAGGGCCGCGACCGGCTCACCCGCGAGGACCACGACGGGGTCGCGGCGCTGCTCGGGCACGACGACGCCGACGAGCTGCTCATCGACGTGTCGAACGCGGCTCGCACCATCGCCTACGCCCTCGACGGGACGGTCCGCCGGGCCGGCCAGTCCCAGCGGGCCCGCACCCTGCGGGTCGGACCCCGGCGCCCCCAGCTCAACCCGCTCGGGTTCGGCATGTACGAGCACGACGGCGAGGTGGTGCTCGGGCCGCGCAACGCGCTCGCCACCGACCCGCTGCTGCCGTTGCGCGCGGCCGTGGTCGCCGCGAGGAACAACCTGCCCATCGCCCCCACGACGCTCGCCAACCTCGCCACCCAGGCGCCGCAGCTGACCAGCCCGTGGCCGGTCATCGCGCGCGACCTGTTCGCCGACCTGCTCGCCACCGGTCCTGGCCTCGTGGGCGTCTGGGAGGGGCTGGACCAGGCGGGGGTCGTCGACCGCTGGTTCCCCGAGTGGGCCGCCGTCCGGTCGCGCCCGCAGCGCAACGCGGTGCACCGGCACACGGTCGACCGGCACCTGATCGAGACGGTGGTGCTGGCCGGGGGCCTGGTCCGCGGGGTGCACCGTGCCGACCTGCTGCTGCTCGGGGCTCTGCTGCACGACATCGGCAAGGTGCGGGGCGCGCACGACCACTCCGCTGCCGGGGCGCCGGTGGCGGCGGCCATCGCCACGAGGCTGGGCTACCCCGAGCAGGACGTGGCCACCGATCGAGCTCCTCGTCCGGGAGCACCTGACCCTCATCGACCTGGCGACCCGGCGGGACCACCAGGACCCAGGGACCGTCACGGCGGCGCGGGCGGCAGCCGGTGGCTCTCGTGAGGTGTTCGACCTGCTGCTGGCCCTGACCGAGGCCGACGCGAGCGCGGCGGGCCCTCAGGCCTGGACCGACTGGCGGGCGACCCTGCTGGGTCAGCTCGCCGAGGCGACCCAGCGGGGCTGGGAGGAGGGGGTGAATGCACCACCCGTCAAGGCCGGCGTCGGTGTCGGCCGCCGACCTCGAGTCCGTCGCCTCGGGCGAGCCCCGCGTCGTCGTCCGCCCCCAGGGCGGGTCGTACCGCATCGACGTCTTCGACCGCGACCGGCTGGGACTGTTCGCCGACACGGCCGGGCTGCTCGCGGCATACGGCATGGTCGTGCGCACTGCGATCCTGCGCACCCTCGACGGGGTGGCGGCCAACGAGTGGCACGTGGAGACCCCCAGTGGCGAGCCGCCGGACGAGCAGCGGATCGTGCGGGGACTGGAGCGGCTCGCGCAGGGCGACCGGACGCCGTTGGGCCTGCTGGAGCGGCGGCGCCAGTTCGCGGGGCAGCCGAGCGCGCGGGCGTCGTCGGGTTCCCCAGGCCAGGCGCGTGCCCTCGTCGTGCCGCGCGCCTCGGAGGAGGCGACCGTCATCGAGGTGCGGGCGCAGGACCGGCCCGGGCTGCTGCACGAGCTGGGCCTGGCCTTCGCGAAGGCGGGCCTATCGGTGCGCTCCGCGCACATCGCCACGTATGCCGGTCAGACCCTCGACACGTTCTATGTCACCGAGTTCGGTGGTCGCCTGCTGTCGCCGGCCAAGGTGGCCCAGACGGTGTCGGTGGTCATCGACACGTGTGACGGCACTCTGCCAGCGTGACCCACGTCCCGTGCTCGCTGGGTGACGCCGGTCGGTGGCACCCGCCGCGAACGATTAGCCTTGGGGCCGTGTTCACGTCACTCTCCGACCGCCTGACCGCCACCTTCAAGAACCTGCGAGGGAAGGGGCGGCTCAGCGAGCACGACGTCAACAGCACGGTCCGCGACATCCGGCTCGCGCTGCTCGACGCCGATGTCGCGCTGCCCGTCGTCAAGCAGTTCACCTCGGCGGTGCGCGAGCGAGCGCTGGGCGCCGAGGTCTCCGGAGCGCTCAACCCCGCTCAGCAGGTCGTCAAGATCGTCAACGACGAGCTCGTGTCGATCCTCGGCGGCCAGACGCGGACCATCCAGCACGCCAAGAACCCGCCCACGGTCATCATGCTCGCGGGCCTGCAGGGCTCCGGTAAGACCACGCTCGCCGGCAAGCTCGCCAAGCGGCTCAAGGACGAGGGCCACACCCCGATCCTCGTCGCGGCCGACCTCCAGCGTCCCAACGCCGTCACCCAGCTCCAGGTCGTCGGCGAGCGCGCCGGTGTGCCCGTCTTCGCGCCCGAGCAGGGCAACATCGGCGGCCACGACGCGGTGGGCGCCACGGGCGAGGGGACCCGCTCCTTCGGCGACCCGGTCGCGGTCTCGCGGGCCGGCATCGAGCAGGCCCGGCGCGCCCAGCACGACGTGGTGATCGTCGACACCGCCGGTCGCCTCGCCGTCGACGCGAACCTCATGCAGCAGGCCGCCGACATCCGGGCCGCGATCCAGCCCGACGAGGTCCTGTTCGTCATCGACGCGATGATCGGGCAGGCGGCGGTCGAGACGGCCCAGGCCTTCCAGGAGGGCGTCGACTTCACCGGCGTCGTCCTGACCAAGCTCGACGGCGACGCCCGCGGTGGTGCGGCGCTGTCGGTCGCGTCCATCACCGGGCGTCCCATCATGTTCGCCTCGACGGGCGAGCGGGTGCAGGACTTCGAGGTGTTCCACCCCGACCGGATGGCCTCGCGCATCCTCGACATGGGCGACGTGCTCACCCTCATCGAGCAGGCCGAGAAGGCGTTCGACGCCCGCCAGGCGCAGGAGATGCAGCGCAAGTTCCTGGCCGAGGAGGAGTTCACCTTCGACGACTTCCTCAACCAGATGGCGGCGCTGAAGAAGATGGGCGGCCTGAAGTCGATGCTCGGCATGATGCCGGGCATGGGCCAGATGAAGGCCCAGCTCGACAACCTCGACCCCAAGGAGTTCGACCGGGTCGAGGCGATGGTGCGGTCGATGACGCCGTTCGAGCGCACCCACTCCAAGCAGATCAACGGATCGCGCCGGGCGCGCATCGCCCGAGGCTCGGGCGTGCAGGTCTCCGAGGTCAACGCGTTGCTCGAGCGCTTCACCGAGGCCCAGAAGATGATGAAGCAGCTCGCCCGCGGTGGCGGCATCCCCGGTATGCCGGGCATGCCCGGCATGGGGGGCGGCAAGAAGGGGCGCCAGCAGCCCCAGGGCAAGAAGTCCAAGTCCGGCAACCCGGCCAAGCGCGCCGCCGAGGAGCGCGCCGCGGCAGAGAAGGCCAAGGCCGCGCGCAGCGGTGCCGGCGCCGGGTCCGGCTCGGCGTTCGGCGGGGGAGCCGCGGACGGCATACCGGCCGACCTCGACCCGTCGAACCTGCCCAAGGGCTTCGAGAAGTTCCTCGGCCGGTGAGCGCGGGCGCCGGTCTGCACACCCTCTCGGTCGGCACCGGCGGCCCACGGGTCGCCTTCCTCCACGGGCTGTTCGGCCAGGGGCGCAACTGGAGCCAGATCGCCAAGGCGCTCGCCGGTCCGGACGGCTCGGGGGCGCGGTGCACGCTGGTCGACCTGCCGGACCACGGCCGGTCGCCGTGGAGCCGCGAGTTCTCCTTCGAGGGGTATGCCGCGGCGGTCGCCGACACCCTGCGCGGCATCGACGCCGACGCTCGCTGGGTCGTGGTCGGCCACTCGCTCGGCGGGAAGACCGCCATGCTCCTGGCGCTGCGGTATCCCGAGCTGGTGGCCGGGCTGGTGGTCGTCGACATCGCCCCGAAGCACTACGGCGACCTCGAGCGGTTCACGGGCTACATCGAGGAGATGCAGCGGCTGCCGTTGGCGCAGCTGGAGTCCCGGGCCGACGCCGAGGCGCGGTTCCAGGAGCCCAACCCCGCGGTGAAGGCCTTCCTGCTGCAGAACCTGCGCCGCGACGGCGAGTCCTGGCGCTGGCAGGCCAACCTGGCGCTGGTCGCCGCGGATGCGGAGCGGGGGAGCGCCTCGGCGATCGCCGACTGGCCGGTCGAGGTCGGCGAGGTGGCGCCCTTCGACGGACCTGTGCTCTGGGTCGCCGGAGCCGAGTCGCCCTACATCCAGCCCGAGGACATCGAGCCGATGCGCGCCCTGTTCCCCAGAGTGCGGCAGCTGACGGTCAAGGGCGCGTCGCACTGGGTGCACACCGACGCGCCCGAGGTCGTGGTCGAGGCGCTGCGCCGGTTCGTGGCGCGGACGGTCGAGGTCCCTCGCTAGGGTCGGCCCCATGACGGCACCGGTGCTGCATCTGCTGGGCGAGATCCTCGTCGGACCCGAGGACGTCCGCGGGGAGGCGTGGGTCGTGGGCGGCCGGCTGACCTTCGAGCGGCCCACCGGTGCGGGGGCCGACGTGCAGACGTTGCGCGGGTACGTCCTGCCCGGGCTGGTGGACGCGCACTGCCACGTGGGTCTCGACGCCCATGGGGCGGTGGACATGGCGACCGCCGAGGCTCAGGCGCTCGCCGACCGCGACGCGGGCACGCTGCTCATCCGTGACGCCGGCTCGCCGTCGGACACGCGGTGGGTCGACGAGCGTGAGGACCTCCCCAAGATCGTGCGGGCGGGGCGCCACATCGCCCGGACCCGTCGCTACATCCGCAACTACGCCTGGGAGGTGGAGCCGGACGAGCTGGTCGACCGCGTCCGCATCGAGGCGAAGGCCGGCGACGGCTGGGTCAAGCTGGTGGGGGACTGGATCGACCGGGAGGCGGGCGACCTGACTCCCTGCTGGCCCGTCGACGTGCTCACCGACGCGATCGCCGCGGCCCACGAGGAGGGGGCGCGGGTGACGGCGCACTGCTTCGGCGAGGCCTCGCTCTACGACTTCGCCGCCGCGGGCACGGACTGCATCGAGCACGCCACCGGGCTCGAGGACGAGACCATCGCGCAGTTCGCCGCCCAGGGCATCGCCATCGTGCCGACCCTGGTCAACATCGCGACGTTCCCGCAGCTGGCCGAGCCGGCCCGGGAGAAGTACCCCGACTACCACCGCCGGATGCTGTCGCTGCACCGGCGTCGCTACGACACCGTGGCGGCCGCTCGCGACGCCGGCATCGCGATCTATGTCGGCACCGACGCGGGTGGCTCGCTGCGGCACGGGCTGGTCGCCCAGGAGGCGCTCGAGCTGACCCTCGCGGGCCTGACCCCGGAGGAGGCGCTGGCTGCCACGACGTGGGGGGCGCGGGACTGGCTGGGCCGCCCCGGGCTGGAGGAGGGCGCTCCGGCCGACCTCGTGGTCTACGGCACCGACCCCCGGCGTGAGATCCGTGCCCTGGCGGCGCCCGAGCACATCGTGCTCCGCGGCCGCGACCTGTCGTAGCGGCAGCCACGGCCGCGAGCGCGGCCTCCGTCGCCTTTCCACGATGCGAGACATAAGGCGCAGTTATTTGACCGATAACGCAGACGCTATAGGAAAGTCCTAGTTACCACTAGGAGATCGATCGTCGACGCCGGATACGAGGAGCCCCATGGGTCCCCGCCCCCGCCTGCACTCCCCGCCCTCGCCCTGGCCGCCGCCGCGACCGTTGGTGCGATGGTGATGACGGCCTGTGCGGGCGGCGGCTCGAGCGACGCGGTGGCGACCGGCGGGCGGTCGCAGGCCCAGGACGCCGCGGCCACCTCCAGCACCCTCAGCCTGTTCGCGTACTCCACGCCCAAGCCGGGGTTCGACGCGGTGATCCCGGCGTTCACCCGGACCGCAGCCGGCAAGGGCGTGCAGTTCCAGCAGTCCTACGGCGCCTCGGGTGACCAGTCGCGCAAGGTCGCCGCAGGCGCCCCCGCGGACGTCGTCACCTTCTCGACCGAGCCCGACGTCACCCGGCTCGTCAAGGCCGGCCTGGTCGACAAGAGCTGGAACGCCGGTCCCCACCAGGGCATCGCGTTCGGCTCGGTCGTCACCATCGTGGTGCGCAAGGGGAACCCCAAGGGCATCCACGACTGGGACGACCTGCTCAAGCCCGGCGTCGAGGTCGTGACGCCCAACCCGTTCAGCTCGGGCAGCGCGAAGTGGAACCTGCTCGCCCCGTATGCCGCGAAGAGCGACGGGGGCAAGGACCCCAAGGCGGGTCTGGCCTTCATCGACAAGCTCGTCACCCAGCACGTCAAGGTGCAGCCGAAGTCGGGCCGCGAGGCCACCGAGACCTTCCTGCAGGGCACCGGTGACGCGCTGCTCAGCTACGAGAACGAGGCGCTGTTCGCGGAGCGCGCGGGAGACCCCGTCGAGCACGTCACGCCGCCGACGACGTTCAAGATCGAGAACCCCACGGCGGTCCTCAAGGGCAGTCCCCACCTCGCCAAGGCCAAGGCCTTCGAGGAGTTCCTCTTCACCCCGCAGGCGCAGAAGCTGTGGGCGCAGGCCGGTTTCCGCCCGGTCGACCCGGCCGTGGCGAAGGAGTTCGCGGCCAGCCTGCCGACGCCCACCAAGCTCTGGTCGATCGCCGACCTCGGTGGCTGGTCGAAGGTCGACACGCTCGTTGTTCGCCAAGGGAACCGGCTCCATCGCGGTCATCTACGACAAGGCGACCTCCTGAGCCATGACAGCACCCGCCATCTCCCGTAGGGACGCGCGCAGGGACGACACCACGCCAGGTGCCGTCCCTGCCGCCGCGCCCGGAGCGCACTCGCCGCCTGTCCGTCCGACCCGTGGGCGTCGGGCTGGTGGGGCTGTGGCTGAGCGTCATCGTCCTGCTGCCCCTGGCTGCCCTCACCGTGACGTCGTTCGGCGACGGGTGGGCGGGTTTCTGGGCGGCCGTGACCGCGCCCGCCGCCGTCGCCGCGCTGGGGGTCACCGTCCTCGTGGCGCTGGTCGTCGCGGTGGTCAACGCCGTCATGGGGACGCTCGTCGCCTGGGTGCTGGTCAGAGACGAGTTCCGCGGGAAGCGAGTCGTCAACGCGCTCATCGACCTGCCGTTCGCGCTGCCCACCATCGTCGCCAGCATCGTGCTGCTCTCGCTCTACGGCCCCGACAGCCCTCTCCACATCCAGCTCAACGCGACCCGGCCGGGCCTGGTCGTCGCGCTCGCCTTCGTCACCCTGCCGTTCGTCGTCCGCTCGGTGCAGCCGGTGCTCATCGAGGCCGACCGCGAGGTCGAGGAGGCGGCCGCGTCGCTGGGTGCGTCGAGCTGGACGACCTTCCGCCGGGTCGTGCTGCCCACCCTGGCGCCGGCGGTGATCAGCGGCACCGGACTGGCGTTCGCCAGGGCCATCGGCGAGTACGGCTCGGTGGTGCTCATCGGTGGCAACATCCCGCACCGCACCCAGGTCGCCTCCCAGTACATCCAGGAGCAGATCGAGATCGACCGGCCGGTCAACGCGGCGGCGGTCTCGGTGGCCCTGCTGGCCATCGCCTTCCTCACCCTGTTCGTCCTGCGCGTCCTCGCCGGCCGCAGCCAGCGCCGCGAGGAGGAGTCGCCGTGAGGACGTCTGCCACCGCCCGCCTCGGGCTGCGCACCGTCGCCCTGGGCTACCTGCTCCTGCTGCTCGGCATACCGGTCGTGCTCATCCTCTGGCGCTCCTTCGGCCCCGGGGTCGGCGCCTTCCTCGCCTCGGTCCGCACGCCGGCCGCCATCTCGGCCCTCAACCTGTCGATGCTGATCGTGGCCATCGTCGTGCCGCTCAACGTCGTGTTCGGGGTCGGGACGGCCTTGGCCCTGGTGCGGGGCCGGTTCCGCGGGCGGGGGCTGGTGCAGGCGGTCGTGGACCTGCCGTTCGCCGTGTCGCCGGTCGTCGTCGGGGTGTCGCTGATCCTGCTGTGGGGGGCGGGTGGCTGGTTCGGTGGCGTGGAGCGGCTGGGCTTCAAGGTCATCTTCGGCCTGCCGGGCATGGTCATCGCGACGCTGTTCGTCACGCTGCCGTTCGTCGTCCGTGAGGTGGAGCCGGTGCTCCACGAGATCGGCACCGACCAGGAGCAGGCCGCCGCCACCCTGGGCGCGAGCTCGTGGCAGACGTTCTGGCGCATCACGCTCCCGGCGATCCGCTGGGGGCTGACCTACGGCGTGGTCCTGACGGTCGCCCGGGCGCTGGGCGAGTTCGGCGCCGTGATCATGGTCAGCTCCGGCTTCCCCGGCGTCTCGCAGACCCTGACGCTGCTCGTCCACTCCCGCTACATCGACGACCACAACACCTACGGCGCGTATGCCGCGGCGACCCTGCTCATGGGCCTCGCCCTGGTCACGTTGCTGCTCATGACCCTGCTGGACCGCAAGAGGAGCACGACGACATGATCACCGTGACCGGCGCCCGGAAGTCCTACGGCAGCTTCCTGGCCCTCGACGACGTCAGCCTCGACATCCCCGCGGGCACGCTGACCGCGCTGCTCGGGCCGAGCGGCTCGGGCAAGTCCACGCTGTTGCGCTCGATCGCCGGGCTGGAGCGGCTCGACGGCGGTGCGGTGGTCATCGGTGGCCGCGACGTCACGGCCGTGGCACCGCAGAAGCGCGGGATCGGGTTCGTGTTCCAGCACTATGCGGCGTTCAAGCACATGACGGTGCGCGACAACGTGGCCTTCGGTCTCACCATCCGCAAGCGGCCCAAGGCCGAGGCCGCTCGCAAGGTCGACGAGCTGCTCGAGATCGTGGGGCTCGACGGGTTCCAGCACCGCTACCCGGCGCAGCTCTCCGGCGGCCAGCGCCAGCGGATGGCGCTGGCCAGGGCGCTGGCGGTGGACCCCGAGGTGCTGCTGCTCGACGAGCCCTTCGGCGCGCTCGACGCCAAGGTGCGCGCCGACCTGCGCCAGTGGCTTCGCCGCCTGCACGACGAGGTCCACGTCACCACGGTGCTGGTGACCCACGACCAGGAGGAGGCGCTCGACGTGGCCGACCGGATCGCCATCCTCAACCACGGTCGCATCGAGCAGGTCGGCGACCCGGTCTCGCTCTACGACCGGCCGGCCAACGACTTCGTCATGTCCTTCCTCGGGTCGGTGGCTCGGCTGGGCGGCCAGCTCGTCCGACCGCACGACATCGTGCTCGACCGCAGCCGGGAGCGTGCGTACTCCCTGGACGCGTCGGGTCGGCGGGACCCCGGGCGTCGTGACGGCGGTGGTCGAGCGCGTCGTGCGTCTCGGCTTCGAGGTGCGGGTCGACCTGCGGGCCGACTCGGGCGAGCGGTTCTCTGCGCAGATCACCCGGGCGCAGGCCGACGCACTCGACCTCGCCGACGGCGAGACGGTCTATGCCCGGGCGGCCACGCGACCCGACGCCGCCGAGATCGAGCCGGCCCTGGCCATCTGACGGCGGCGGTACGACGTGCAGTCCCCGCGTGGGCCACGTGGGTCGCAGCACGTCGACCGCGTGAGATCGCCCGGACTGCACGTCGCTGCGCCGGTGCACGGGCCGCTCGCGCCGTAGGGGAGAATGCCGCCGTGGACATCTCGGCGCGCACGGAGTACGCAGTGCGAGCCATGCTCATCCTCGCCGAGTCGGCTCTGGCCGCCGCCGGGCCGGTCAGTGTCGAGACCCTGGCCTTCCGCCAGACCCTGCCTCGCAAGTTCCTCGAGGCGATCGTCGCCGACCTGCGCAGCGCCGGACTGGTCAAGAGCACCCGTGGCGCGCGCGGCGGCTACTCGCTGACCCGCGAACCCCGCGACATCTCCCTGGGTGACGTGTTCCGGGCCGTCGACGGGCCCCTGGCCGAGGTGCGCGGTCTGCGCCCGCACGAGACCACCTACGAGGGCGTCGCCGAGCACCTGCCGACGGTCTGGGTCGCGGTGCGGGCGAGCCTGCGCTCGGTGCTCGACGAGACGAGCCTCGCCGACGTGCTGTCCGGCAACCTCAACGAGCGCGTCTCCGCGCTGGCCGCCGACCCCGAGGCCTGGCGCAGCCGATGACCGAGCAGCCGATGACCGAGCAGCCGATGGCGACCGACGCCGACCACTCCTACGGACCCGGCATCGACCCCGACGACCTGGCCACCGCCCTGCGCGTCCTGGCCGAGCTCCCGCACCTCGACGCCGGCCACCCCGACCTGCAGACGGTCAAACGCGCCACGGGCCGCATGTACAAGCAGGTGCGCAAGGCCCGCCGCCGCGAGGCCCGTCAGCCGCAGGTCGACCACGACGAGGCGGTGCTCGCCCGCACCGCCACCGGTTCGCCGCTGCGCATCGACGACGAGACCAAGGGCCTCCCGCTGGTCTCGACGGCCCGGGGCGCGCACGCCGGCGAGCTGGTCAAGCCGCGCGGCTGCTACATCTGCAAGACCGAGTACACCGTCGTCGACGCCTTCTACCACTGGCTGTGCCCCGACTGCGCCGAGCTGAGCCACGCCAAGCGCGACCAGCGCACCGACCTCACCGGCCGCCGGGCCCTGCTCACCGGCGGGCGCGCCAAGATCGGCATGTACATCGCGCTGATGCTCCTGCGCGACGGCGCCCACCTGACGATCACGACGCGGTTCCCGCACGATGCCGCGAGACGCTTTGCGGCACAAGAGGACTCGGCCGACTGGCTGCACCGCCTCAAGGTCGTCGGCATCGACCTGCGCGACCCCACCCAGGTGGTGGCACTGGCCGAGGAGGTCGCCGCGGCCGGACCCCTCGACATCCTCATCAACAACGCCGCGCAGACCGTCCGCCGCTCGCCGGGCGCCTACACCCACCTGGTCCACGGTGAGTCGGTGCCGCTGCCCAGCGGCATACCGCTGCCTGAGCTGGTGACGTTCGACCGGATCAGCGACGCCCACCCCGCCAACCTGATCGGCACCCTGCGCGAGCACCAGGTCGCCCACCACGAGGGCGAGGGCGCGCGAGGAGGCCGCGCGGGCGCTCGCGCAGCGCTCGGCCGCCGCCATGACGACCATGGCGCTGACGGCCGGCCATGCCAGCCTGGAGGCGCACCGTGCCGGGACCGCGGTGGACGCCGGGGGCCTGCTGCCCGACGAGCAGCGCAACAACTCCTGGACCCAGAAGGTCGAGGAGGTCGACCCGCTCGAGCTCCTCGAGGTGCAGCTGTGCAACGCCACGGCGCCGTTCATCCTCATCTCGCGGCTGCGTCCGGCGATGCGGGCCGCCGTGGCTGCCGGGGCCCGGCGCGCCTACGTCGTCAACGTGTCGGCGATGGAGGGCCAGTTCTCGCGCCGCTACAAGGGCCCGGGGCACCCGCACACCAACATGGCCAAGGCGGCGCTCAACATGCTCACGCGCACCAGCGCCGGCGAGATGTTCGAGACCGACCGCATCCTCATGACCGCCGTCGACACGGGCTGGATCACCGACGAGCGCCCCCACCACGAGAAGCTGCGGATCGCGGCCGAGGGCTGGCACGCGCCGCTGGACCTCGTCGACGGCGCGGCCCGCGTCTACGACCCCATCGTGCGGGGCGAGGCGGGGGAGGACCTCTACGGCTGCTTCGTGAAGGACTTCGAGCCCAGCCCCTGGTGAGCAGGCCGCCCTTCCTGCGCTGAGCCGGTATGCCGCGTGCGCACCGCGCGTGGTCGGGCGTGCCTCCCCGGTCTGGCACAATGGTCGGCTGTACCCGTTCGGCCAGGCCCTCTCTCCTGGCTGGATGCCTACCCCGAGCAACGGCTCCCCGCGTGTCCCCACCCGGTCTCGCCGCGCTCATCACAAAGAAACAGGAGACACCACAGCTGTGGCCGTCAAGATTCGTCTGAAGCGCATGGGCAAGATCCGTGCACCGTTCTACCGCGTCGTCGTCATGGACTCGCGCACCAAGCGCGATGGCCGGGCCATCGAGGAGATCGGCAAGTACCACCCCACCGAGGAGCCGTCGCTCATCGACATCGACTCCGAGCGCGCGCAGTACTGGCTGGGCCAGGGCGCGCAGCCGACCGAGTCCGTCGAGGCCCTGCTCAAGGTGACCGGAGACTGGCAGAAGTTCAAGGGCGAGCCCGGCGCTGAGGGCACCCTCAAGGTCAAGGCCCCCAAGCCCTCCAAGAAGGAGCTCTACGAGGCTGCCATCGCTGCGGCGGGCAAGGCCGACGCCGGCACCGACGGCGCCACCACCCCGAAGAAGCGCGCCGCCAAGAAGGCCGACGAGGCTCCTGCCGAGGCTGCTCCGGCGCCGAGGCCGCGCCCGCTCGAGGCTGCTCCGGCTCGCCGAGGCCGCTCCCGTCGAGGCCCCCGCCGCCACCGAGGAGGCCCCCGCGGCCGCCGAGGGTGCTGACGCGGACCAGGCCTGACCGTGCTGGAAGAGGCGCTCGAGCACCTCGTCAAGGGCATCGTCGACCACAAGGACGACGTCGCCGTGCGACGCAAGGAGCTCCGCCGCGGTGAGGTTCTCGAGGTCCGGGTCCACCCCGACGACCTCGGGCGCGTCATCGGCCGCAACGGCCGTACCGCGAGTGCTCTGCGCACCGTGATGGGCGCTCTGGCCGGTGGCCAGAACGTCCGCGTCGACATCGTCGACACCGACCGGGTGCGCTGACGCAGCTCGTCGACGAGGGCCGCCGGGATCTCCCGGCGGCCCTCGTCGCGTCTGTGCGCCCACCCACCCACCCACCCTGAGAGGATCAGCGCATGCCTGACGACTCCCTGCTCCTCGTCGCGCGCATCGGCAAGCCGCACGGCCTGCACGGTGAGGTGACCGTGCAGCTGCACACGGACGTCCCCGAGCGCCGGTTCGCCGATGGCGCCGTGCTGCGGACCGAGGCGGCGGCCGGGCTCCGGCGTTCCCCGGCAGCTGACCGTGCGCAGCACCCGCGTCCACCAGGGGATCTGGCTGCTCGCCTTCGAGGAGGTGCCCGACCGCACCGGCGCCGAGTCGCTGCGCGGCACGCGCCTGCTCGCCGACATCGCCGACGGACGAGCCGGACGACGACGAGCAGGCCTGGTACGAGGACGAGCTCGTGGGACTGAGCGTGCTCACCACCGACGGCACGGTGGTCGGCGAGGTGGGCGGCCTCGAGAGCCGTCCCGTGCAGGACCTCCTCGTCGTCCGCCTCACCGGTGGTGGCGAGGCCCTGGTGCCGTTCGTGGAGCAGATCGTCCCCGAGGTCGACCTCGAGGGGCGCCGGGTGGTCATCGACCCTCCCGCCGGCCTGCTCGACCTCAACCGCGACTGAGGCCTGCCCGCATGCGCATCGACGTCGTCACGATCTTCCCCGACTACCTTGCCCCGCTTGACCTTTCGCTGATCGGCAAGGCCCGTCGCGATGGCCTGCTCGATGTCCGCGTCCACGACCTGCGCGAGTTCGCGCACGACCGGCACCGCACCGTCGACGACACGCCCTACGGCGGCGGCGCCGGCATGGTGATGAAGCCCCAGCCCTGGGCCGAGGCGCTCCAGCACGTCGCCGGCTCGGGTCCGCAGGGGGCCCGCCCGCGGCTCGTGGTGCCCGGACCCGGGGGTATGCCGTTCACGCAGGCGCTGGCGCGCGAGCTCGCCGAGGAGCCGTGGCTGGCCTTCGCGTGCGGCCGCTACGAGGGCATCGACGAGCGGGTCTACGAGTATGCCGCCGACGAGCTCGGGCTCGAGGTGTCCGTGGTGTCGCTCGGTGACTACGTCCTCAACGGGGGCGAGGTCGCGGTGCTCGCCATGGTCGAGGCCGTGGCGCGCCTGCTGCCCGGAGTCATCGGCAACGCCGAGTCGCTCGTCGAGGAGTCCCACGAGGACGGCCTGCTGGAGTACCCCGTCTACACCAAGCCCGCCGCCTGGGAGTCCGCGCCCGGGCGCGTCCGTGAGGTGCCGCCGGTGCTGCTCTCCGGCGACCACGGCGCGATCGCCGACTGGCGGCACCAGCAGCGACTCGAGCGCACGGCGGCCCGCCGCCCCGACCTGCTGCACGGCTCGCAGGCGGGCGCCGAGCTCGCCGACTTCGACCTGGCGACGGCGACGCCGGCCGACGTCCCCGAGCTGCTGACCCTCAGCCGGGCGTGCTGGGTCACCGAGGCGCAGGCCAACGACACCCTCGACATCCCTCCACTGGTGGAGACGCTGGAGGAGACGGCTGCCGGGATCGCGGCCGTGGACCACCTGGACCGTGCGTGCCGGCGGCCGGCTGGTCGGGTCGGTGCGCGGCTCGGGTCGCACCCGACGACGACTCGCTCTGGCAGATCGGTCGGCTCATGGTGGCTCCCGACCTGCAGGGCCGCGGTCTCGGTCGCGCGCTGCTCGCGTTCGCGCGAGGCGCAGGCGCCGCCGGGCACGACGGCATACTGGCTCAACACAGGGGTGCGCAGCGACCGCAACCTGCGCATCTACCGCAAGGCCGGCTATCGCGTCCGACCCGGCGCGGGCAGCCATCCCGGCACCGTCGACCTGACCAAGCCACGCCGATAGCCGCTCAGTCGATCAGGGCCGCGGCCAGGTCCCGCGGCGCGAGGCGCCGAGCCGCGATGAGGCGCTCGGCGACGCCCGACCGTCACGGTCTGGGCGGCCATGATCCCGAACAGCACGAGCACCTGCGCCGTCGCCGCCTGGGCGGGAGAGCCGCCGCCGAGCATCACGCCGATGAAGGCGCCGGGCAGCGTCACGACCCCGGTCGTCTTCACCTGGTCCAGGCCTGGCAGCAGGGCCTCGGGCGCGCGCCGGTGGATGATCTCGCGGATGGCCTGTCCCGGGAGCAGGCCGAGGGACAGGCAGGCCTCGTACTGCGAGTGCTCCTCACGCAGCGCGGCGAACGACCGCCGCCCGACGAGCGTGTGCGCCGTCATGGCGTTGCCGACGATGATTCCGGCGATGGGGATCACGCCGATGCCGGTGAAGGGGACCGTGCCGGTCGCGAGGACGACCACGAGGACCGGCAGGATGCCGGCGGCCATGGCGGCAGCGGCCGCGGGCCAGCAGCGCGGCGCCTCCACGCGCCTGGTCGTCGTGAGGACGCCCATCGCGAACATCACCACGACGAGCACCACCGACCACGCCAGGCTGCGGATGGCCGTAGCGATCACCAGGGCGGCGATGCCCAGCTGCACGATGGCCCGGACTCCGGCGACGAGCACCGGGCGCCCCAGGGCGTAGCCGCTGACGCGGTGCGCGAGCAGCGCGAGCGCCATCAGCAGGACCAGGGCGGTTGCGACCGGCCAGCCGGGCTCGATGCTCACGGGCCCACGCTAGTCCGCTGCCTGGTCCCAGCCGCCAGAGGACGCGGTGGGAGGGCGGGGTTGACCTCGCGCGGTGCCTTCTGTATCGTTCTACTCAATCGTTCTAGTACATCGATCCAGAAGGAGGCGGACATGGGCAACGTGACCTTGAAGTCCGTGGCCGAGGCGGCAGGTGTGTCCGTCTCCACCGTCTCCAACGCCTACAACAGGCCGGAGCAGATGTCCGCCGAGGTGCGCCAGCGCGTGCTCGACACCGCCAAGGCGCTGGGGTATGCCGGGCCGAACGCGGCCGCGCGCAGCCTGCGGTCCCAGCGGGCCGGCGCCATCGGCCTGCTGTTCACCGAACAGCTCAGCTACGCCTTCTCCGACCCCTACTCCGTGGGCATGCTCGCCGGGCTCTCCGAGGTGGCCGAGGCGCACCGCACCGGGCTGCTGCTGATCCCGCTGCCCCCGGCCGACACCGGCCGCATCGAGGACGTGGAGCTCGCCTCCGACACCATGCGTCAGGCGGTCGTCGACGGCGTGGTCGCGTACTGCGTGGACGCGAACCACCCGGCCCGGCAGGTGGCCCTCGACCGTGGCCTCCCGATGGCCTCGACGATCGACCTCGACGACGAGCGGCAGACCTACGTGCTCATCGACGAGGACGGTGCGGCCAAGGCGCTCGGCCGCCACCTGCGCGACCTCGGTCACCAGAACGTCGGGATCGTCGTCAACAGTCGGCAGCCCGACGGGGCCGGCCACCCTGGTGGGGCCCGAGGAGGAGGCGGACCTCTACAACGACTCCCGGCTCCGGCTGCGGGGCCTGCGTGAGGCACTGGGCGCGCAGGCTCAGGTGACGGCGGTGTCGGCCGGCCACAACTCTCACGACGCCGGGCTCGCGGCGGCGGCGTACCTGCTCGACCGGCGCGACCGGCCGACCGCGATCGCCTGCACGAGCGACGTGCTGGCCCTCGGAGTGCTCGACGGCATCCGTCGGCGAGGCCTGCGGGTGGGGCAGGACGTCTCGCTCAGCGGCTTCGATGACATCGCCGAGGCGCAGGCGGCGGGCCTCACCACCGTGCGCCAGCCCATCGCCGAGAAGGGTCGCCTGCTCGGGCGGATGCTCCTCGACCCGGCCTTCACCCAACGCCGCGTCGTGCTCGACACCGAGCTGGTCATCCGGTCCAGTACCGGACCGGCGGCCGAACCCCAACCAGCGCACCAACCCCAACCCCACCCCCACCCCCAACCACAGCACCATCTGAAAGGAGGAGGACATGAACGACTTCATCGCCCTCAGCATCACCCGTATGGCAGGGGCCAGCGAGGCCCGGTCGGCGCTACCTCAGGCGCCCGTGGTCGACGACGGCTACGCCCCTCGTCCCGCCCAGGTCGTGCGCCGTTCTCTGGCGGCGACCCTGCGCACCGCCGCAGCGGTCGAACACCGCTGGGCCAACCGCCTCGACCCCGTCGCCTGCTGACCCCGTCGCCTGCTGGGCCAGCCTGCCCCCGTGGCCCTCGGCGATTTCTGCCGGGGGCCACTGCCGTGACAGAATGACTCCTTGCGTCTGCGTGACCATGCGCCCCTGCCACAGGGGGAGTGACCGGGCATCGCCCCGGCCACGCGGCCGGCATACGCGACGCATCCCTGACGAAGCACCACCAACCACCCTGGGCGACCTGTGGCGCCGAGAAGAAAGCGAACCCGCCATGCAGCGTTTCGACGAGATCGACAAGGCGTCCCTGCGCGAGGACATCCCGGCCTTCCGCGCCGGTGACACCGTCAACGTGCACGTCAAGGTCGTCGAGGGCACCCGCTCCCGCGTCCAGGTCTTCAAGGGTGTCGTCATCCGTCGCCACGGTGGCGGCGTCGGCGAGACCTTCACCGTCCGCAAGGTGTCCTTCGGCGTCGGCGTCGAGCGCACCTTCCCGCTGCACACGCCGATCATCGACAAGATCGAGGTCGTCACCCGCGGTGACGTCCGTCGCGCCAAGCTCTACTACCTGCGCGACCTGCGCGGCAAGGCCGCCAAGATCAAGGAGAAGCGCGAGACGACCCCCGCCAGCTGAGGCGGCGCTCCTATCGCCCTTCCCGGGTGTCCCCGGCTTCGGCCACACACCCTCGCGAGCTAGGCTCCGGATCGATGAACCCCGGAACCACCTCACCCGAGCAGGACCCGGCCGCCGCGTCAGCATCGTCTGACGCGGCGGAGCCGTCCGCACCCCGGGCACGCCGGTCGCCCTCGTGGCTGGTGCTGCTCGGGGTCGCTCTCGTGGTCATGATGCTCCTGCGGGCCTTCGTGGTGCAGTCGTTCTATGTGCCCTCGGGCTCCATGGAGCCGACCATCCATGCCCGGCGACCGGATCCTCGTGGACAAGCTCGTCTCCGGCGATGCCCTGCGGCGCGGCGACGTGGTGGTCTTCGACGGCACGACGACCTTCGCCGCTGCCGACCGGACACCCCACCAGGCCGGTGGAGTCGTGGGGCGCGTGCTCGGGGGAGCGGCGTCCGCGCTGGGGGTCAACCTCGGCGAGCAGGACTTCGTCAAGCGCATCATCGGTATGCCGGGTGACCACGTCGTCTGCTGTGACCGGCAGGGCCGGCTCACCGTCAACGGCACCCCAGTCCAGGAGCCCTACGTCATGCCCGGCGACAAGCCCAGTGAGCTGACCTTCGACATCGTCGTGCCGCCGGGCCGGCTGTGGGTGATGGGGGACCACCGCAGTGACAGCGCCGACTCCCGGGCCCACCTCGGCGACCCGGGCGGTGGCACCGTGCGACTCACCGACGTGGTGGGTCGCGCGGCCGTGACCTACTGGCCGCTCTCGCGCATCGGCGGCTTCGACACCCCGAGCCTGCTGGCCGACCTGCCCCGGACGGTGACCCCATGACCAACCTCGACGACGACCGCGCTCCCGCAGAGTCGCCTGAGCCCCCACCCGAGACGACCGGGTCCGGCACCGCTCACCGGAAGCGCCGCGAGAGCCCGAGTGGGCATCGGCGTGCTCGGTGCCGCGGTCAAGGAGCTGGCCATCGTCGTCGGGCTCGCCCTGGTGCTCTCCTTCGTCGTCAAGACGTGGCTGCTGCAGGCCTTCTACATCCCCTCGGGCTCGATGGAGAACACCCTCCAGGTCGACGACCGCGTCATCGTCAGCAAGCTGACGCCGGGGCCCTTCGCCCTGCGTCGCGGCGACATCGTCGTGTTCGCCGACCCCGGCGACTGGGTCCCGCCGCCGGTCGTCCAGCCCGAGAGCCCGCTGTCGCGGGCCGTGCGAGACGCCCTCACCTTCGTCGGGCTGCTCCCGGACACCGCCGAGAACCACCTCATCAAGCGGGTCATCGGGCTGCCGGGTGACCATGTCGTCTGCTGCGACGTGGGTGGCCGGCTCACCATCAACGGCGAGCCGGTCAAGGAGCCCTATCTCAAGCCGGGCAACGCGGCGAGTGAGCAGGCGTTCTCCATCACCGTGCCGGCAGGCCGCGTGTGGGTCATGGGTGACCACCGCTCGGACTCCTCGGACTCCCGCTTCCACGACGGTCCGAAGCAGGACGGCAGCAACGGCTCGGTCCCCGAGAGCCTGATCGTCGGCCGGGCCGTCGCGCTCGTCTGGCCGCTCGACCACGTCACCTGGCTGTCCAACCCCAGCGCGACCTTCGCCAAGGTGCCGCCACCCTCCTCGAAGTCCAGCACGCCGTCCGGCAGCGGCACAGGCGGCACGCCGACTCCCAGCTGGCGCGGCCACGGTCGGGCCTGGGGGAGCCTGCCCGCGTTCGTCCTGGGGGAGACTGAGCCCATGCCCAAGGCCGCTGTCGCCCGTCACCGCAGCCCCAGCCTGCGGGTCGAGCGCGCGCTGCAACGCGACGGCCATCGCGTCCTGGCCGGCATGGACGAGGTGGGGCGCGGCGCGCTCGCCGGTCCGGTGAGCGTGGGCGTGGTGCTGATCGACGAGACCTGCCGCAGCGCCCCCACGGGCGTCAAGGACTCCAAGCTGCTCACCCCCGCCGCCAGGGTCGCCATGGTGCCGCGGATCCGCCGGTGGGCCCTCGCGTATGCCGTGGGCCACGCCTCCCCGGCCGAGATCGACCAGATCGGCATCATCGCCGCCCTGCGGCTGGCGGGGTGCCGGGCCCTGGCCTCGCTGGACGTGGTCCCCGACCTCGTCATCCTCGACGGCAACCACGACTGGCTCACGGAGCCGGGCGAGGTCGGCCTGTTCGCGTTCGCCTCCGACCACGCCCCGGCGACCCCGCCCGTGACCACGATGATCAAGGCCGACCTGAAGTGCTCCTCGGTCGCCGCCGCCTCCGTGCTCGCCAAGGTGGAGCGCGACGCGATCATGACCGACCTCGCGCCGAGCCACCCGGCATACGGCTGGCACGAGAACAAGGGGTACGCCGCGCCGGAGCACCTCGCCGCGCTCGAGGCGCACGGCGCGTGCGAGCTGCACCGGCGGTCGTGGCGGCTGCCCGGTGTCGCGGGAGATGATGGGGCCACGCGCGGCGAGCAGGCAGCGCAGGGAGTGGGTCAACCGGAGATGAGCACGCGATGAGCGCTGAGGACCTCGAGAAGTACGAGTCCGAGATGGAGCTGCAGCTCTATCGCGAGTACCGCGACGTCGTCGGCCTCTTCTCGCACGTGGTGGAGACGGAGCGGCGCTTCTACCTGTGCAACTCGGTCGACGTGAAGGTGCGCTCGGACGGCGGCGAGGTCTACTTCGACGTCACGATGCAGGACGCCTGGGTCTGGGACATCTACCGGCCGGCCCGGTTCGCCAAGCAGGTGCGGGTGGTGACGTTCAAGGACGTGAACGTCGAGGAGCTCGCCAAGTCCGAGCTGGAGCTGCCCAAGGGGCCCGGCTTCTGAGGCGAGCGTTCCCCCGCTCGCTCCACACGCGCCGGCGCATCGGTCCTCCCGTCCACAGGCGCTGCGCGTCGTCGTGGCGGAGTGCCTCGCTGCTGGGTTGGCTCGGTCGATGGCCAACCACACCGACCAGCGCCGGGTGCTCGGTGAGTACGGCGAGCGCCTCGCGACGAGATACCTGCAGGAGCGCGGGCTGAGCATCCTCGACCGCAACTGGCGCTGCCGTGAGGGTGAGATCGACGTCGTGGCCCGCGACGGGGACTGCCTGGTCTTCTGTGAGGTGAAGACGCGCCGCAGCGTGCGGTTCGGCGACCCTGTCGAGGCGATCACGCCGGTCAAGGCGGCCCGGCTGAGGCGGCTCGCCGTGGCGTGGCTGCGCTGCCATGACGTGCACGCGGCGCGGATCCGCATCGACGTGGTCGGCATCGTCCGACCGGCGTCCGGGCCGGCGGTCCTGCGTCACCTCGTCGGCGTCGACGGTTGACGGTTGCGTCGGGCATCAGCCTTCGGTTGTCCCCATGCGGCTTTCCTTGGCTCTGCTCGTCCACAGGGCCGGCCTGGCCGTCGTGGCTCTCGCGGTGGGCTCTCCGGTTGGCTCGTGACCGGGAGGTGGACGCATTGGGCGACGACGAGGTGACCGGCCGGGCGGGCCGCAGGGGTGCGTGTGCGGGGCGCGGGGGTGTCCTCGTGACCTTCGGGCGGACCCGCTCGGTGACGCTCGAGGGGCTGGCTGGGGCGCTGGTCGAGGTCGAGGCTCATCTGTCCAACGGACTGCCGGCCTTCATGCTCGGGGGACTGCCCGACACGGCCTGCGCCCAGGGGCCCGGCCGGGTCAAGGCCGCCGCCGCCAGCATCGGTCGCTCGCTCGGCCCAGGAGCGCATCACCGTCAACCTCTCGCCCGCCTCGCTGCCCAAGAACGGCAGCGGGTTCGACCTGCCCATCATGGTGGCGGTCCTGGCGGCGCTCCGCGTGCTGCCGGCGGCCAAGGTGAGCGAGGTCGTGCACCTCGGAGAGCTGGGTCTCGACGGCACCATCCGGCCCGTCCGGGGCGTGCTCCCGGCGGTCCTCACCGCCGCTCGCGAGGGGTGCCGCGAGGTCGTCGTCCCGCCGGAGAACGCGGCCGAGGCCGGCCTGGTCCCCGGCATCCGGGTGCACGCCGCGCGTCACATCGCCGACCTCGTGTCGGGGTATGCCGCGAACGGCCCGCTCGCGTTGGGGACTGTCTCGTCCATCCGTCCGCCGGGCCGGCGACGACAGCCCATGCCCGACCTCAGTGACGTGATCGGCCAGGAGGAGGCGCGCACCGCGGTCGAGCTGGCTGCGGCCGGCGGCCATCACCTGTTTCTCGTGGGGCCACCGGGTTCGGGCAAGACGATGTTGGCCGAGCGGCTCGTCTCGGTGTTGCCCGCCCTCACGCGCGAGCAGTCGATCGACGTGCTCGCGGTGCGCTCGTTGCTGGGCGTGAGCGCCGACGAGCTGGAGATCGGGGGTGCGCCTCCGTTCGTCGCCCCCACCACAGCGCCTCCCAGGCGGCGATCATCGGCGGCGGGAGCGGGGTGGTGCGGCCCGGGCGCGATCTCGCAGGCGCACCACGGTGTCCTGTTCCTCGACGAGGCGCCCGAGTTCCGTACCGGGGCGCTGCAGTCCCTGCGGCAACCCCTGGAGGCCGGACTCGTGGTCGTCTCGAGGGCGCGGGCGTCGGTGCACTTCCCGGCCCGCTTCCAGCTCGTCATGGCGGCCAACCCCTGCCCGTGCGGCCTCGGGTTCGGCAAGGGCGGCGAGTGCCTGTGCCGGCCGATGGCCAAGCGCGCCTACATCGGCAAGCTGTCGGGGCCCCTGCTCGACCGGGTCGACCTTCAGGTGCAGGTGCCGGCAGTCACCAGGTCGTCCCTGTCCGGTGAGCCCGGAGAGTCGAGCGCGGCGGTGGCCGAGCGCGTGCGAGCGGCGCGAGCGGCCCAGGGGCGGCGCTGGGCCGACACGCCCTGGTCCCTCAACAGCCAGGTGCCCGGGGCCTGGCTGCGGCGGGGGAGCGGCAGGCTGCCGCGGTCGGTCACCGCCGACATCGACACTGCACTCGACCGGGGCCACCTCACGCTGCGCGGCTACGACCGGGTGCTGCGCGTCGGCTGGACGGTCGCCGATCTCGCCGGCCGCTCCGGCGCCCACCCGAGGTGACCTGGGACTGGCGCTGACGCTGCGTCAGCAGGAGGCGGTGGCGGCATGAGGAGCACTGCGGATCGACGTGCCACCGGGGGAGCGCGCAGCTCGAGTGGCGTGGGCGCGTCTGGTGGAGCCACGAGACAAGCAGGCCCTCGAGCTCATCGAGCGTCTGGGGGCCGAGGAGGCCCTGCAGGCGGTCCAGCCGGAGGACCGGCTCGGTCAGCGGGTGGCGCGCCCGGCTCGAGACCCTCGACGTGGCCCGTGACGTCGAGATCGCCCGCACGCTCGGGCGCGCGCATCGTGGTTCCCGGGGACGACGAGTGGCCGGCGGGGTTTGCCGTCGCTCGTCGACCCGCCGTTGTGCCTGTGGGTCCGCGGCCCGCTCGACCTGGCGTCCGAGTGTGAGCGCAGCGTCTCCGTCGTCGGCGCACGGGCGGCGACCCAGTACGGCCTTCGCCAGGCGGCCGAGATCGCCGCTGGGCTGGTGGACCGGCGGTTCGCGGTGGTCTCCGGGGCGGCCTACGGCATCGACGGAGCCGCGCACCGAGGCGCACTCGTCGCCGACGGGAGCACCGTCGCCTTCACCGCCGGCGGGATCGACCGGCCCTATCCACGAGGTCATGACGACCTGTTCGCCCGGCTGTGGCGCGACGGCGTGGTGGCGACCGAGGTGCCGCCCGGCTCCGCGCCCACCGCCGTCCGGTTCATCTCCCGCAACCGCCTCATCGCCACCGTGAGCCAGGGGACGGTGGTCGTCGAGGCCGGCCTGCGGTCGGGGTCGCTCAACACCGCGCGCACAGCGAGTGGCTGCCATCGCGCGGTCGGCGCCGTGCCCGGGGTCGGTCGAGTCGCCGGTCTCCGCCGGCTGCCACCAGCTCATCCGTGACGGTGCGGCCATCCTGGTGACCGATGCTGCCGAGGTGGCCGAGCTGGTCGGACCTCTCGGTGAGCTCGCACCGGTCAAGCGTGGCGCGGTCCGTGCCGGTGACGAGCACGAGGCTGCGCACCGGGCTGTGCACGCGGCCCTGCCGGTCCGCAAGGCGGTCACCGTCGAGGACCTCGCGCGGTCGCTGTGGTCAGAGTCCCGGCGAGGTGATCGCGGCCCTGGGGGTGCTCGAGCTGTCCGGGTTGGCGCGCCGCATACCGGGCGAGGGGTGGTCCAAGGCCACCGGGAGCCGCCGACGCTAGGGTCCGAGTGAGCGCGAGGTGGCGGGTATGCGGGGTGGCGGCTTGTGCCACCTGAGTCCCTTTGCGACGGTGACACCTGTGAGACCTGCGGAGAGCGACAGTGGCGAGGTGAGCTCGTCCATCACCGAGGCGGCTGTCGCCTTCGAGCGCCATCTGCGCAGCGAGCGGGGTCGGTCCGAGCACACCACTCGTGCGTACCTCGGGGACATCCGCAACCTCGGCGCGTTCCTGGAGGCAGAGTGCGGCGTGACCCGGCTCGAGGAGGTTCGCCTGGCGGATCTCCGGTCATGGCTCGCGGCGCAGTCGCAGGCCGGTGCGGCTCGGTCGACCATCGCCCGCCGCAGCGCCGCCGTCCGGACCTTCCTCGGCTGGGCGACCCGCACCGGACGGATCGCCGCGGACCCCTCCCTGCGCCTGGCTGCTCCGCACCGCGACGGACACCTCCCCGCGGTGCTGCGGCAGTCCGACGCCACCGCCCTGCTCGAGGTGGCCGCGGTGGCCAGCGACGACCAGGACGCCATGCACCTGCGGGACCGCGCGGCCCTCGAGCTGCTCTATGCGAGCGGCATCCGGGTCGGCGAGCTGACGGGCCTCGACCTCGACGACGTCGACCTCGACGCGGGCCTCGTGCGGGTGATGGGCAAGGGCGGCAAGGAGAGAACCGTGCCGTTCGGCGCCCCCGCGCGAGAGGCGCTCGTCGCGTGGCTGTCGCTGGGACGCCCACAGGTCGTCAAGGCCGACAGCGGGCCTGCACTGCTGCTCGGTCGGCGAGGCCGGCGCGCGGATGCTCGCCAGATCCGCTCCGCCCTGCACGCACTGCTGCAGCCACGTCCCCGACGCCCCGGACCTCTCGCCGCACGGGCTCCGGCACAGTGCAGCCACCCATCTGCTCGAGGGTGGCGCGGATCTGCGCCTCGTCCAGGAGCTGCTGGGGCACGCCAGCCTGGCGACGACCCAGATCTACACCCACGTGTCCGTCGACCGGCTCCGGCAGTCCTACCGGCAGGCGCATCCCCGGGCGTGAGACCCGGGTCTGCGGACTGCGGGTCGGCGGACTGCGGGTCTGCGGACTGCGGCTCGCCTACGGGACGGGCTGCAGCGGGAGCAGGCGCACTCGGCGCGCGCCGAGGAGAGCCATCGGGTCCAGGTAGGTCCGGTCGCGCACGGCGCCGAGGTGAAGACACGCCCGCGGGGCGCAGTGGGAGCCCGCGTCGTCCAGTGCCCCGAGCCGCTCACCGCGCGCCACCACCTGTCCGACCGTGACCTCGGCCGAGACGGGCTCGTAGGTCGACCGGACCCCCGACGGGTGGAGCACCGTCACCGTCCCGCGGCCCGCGATGACGCCGACGTGGCTCACGGTCCCCGCGTCGACGGCGCTCACGTCCTCGCCCGCCCGGCCGCCGAGGTCGACGCCGCGGTGTCCCTGGCCGTAGTCGCTGCTCGGGCGCGCGAACGGGCGGACCACGGGAGGTTGGGGCGTGAGCGGCCACGACCACCGGCCTGCCGGTCGCCGGGCTGGGGTGGTCGCCGGTGCGCGGACGGGCTGCGGGTGGCTGGAGAGTGCTGGAGTGGCGATGGAGCGGCGGCGAAATGGTGCGGGTGGGCGCCGGCAGGAGGGGGAACCGCGGGCGACAGGCTGGTCAACGCGACGGCGAAGGCGGCCCACGGCACGAGCAGGGCGGACAGTGCGGTCATCGTTCTACGGTGCCGTCATCCGGCCCCGGCCCGTGCCCGCCAGCCCAGCACCTGTGGACGCAGGACCGGGTCCGCGCGCGCGGGTGGACAACCGGTGGCCATGCACAGCGGCGCCGGTCGTCGGCCGACCCACAGGCCTAGTGCGGGGTCAGCCGGCGAACCGCCTCGTGCAGCACCTCGTCACGCTTGCAGAAGGCGAACCGCACCAGCGTTCGGGCCGCTTCGGGGTCGTCGTGGAAGACCGACACCGGGACCCCGACGACCCCCAGGCGGCGCGGCAGCTCACGGCAGAACTCCAGCGCGTCGACGGCGCCCAGCGGGGCGGCGTCCGCCACGACGAAGTACGTCCCGTGCGGGACCGACACCTCCAGGCCGGCCGAGCGCAGCCCCGCCACGAGCAGGTCGCGCTTGGCCTGCAGGGAGGCCGAGAAGCCGGCATACGTCTCGTCGTCGAGGCCCAGGGCGACGGCGACCGCAGGCTGGAAGGGCCCCGAGCCGACGAAGGTGAGGAACTGCTTGACCGCTCGCACCGCAGCCACGGCCTCGGCCGGGCCGCTCACCCAGCCCACCTTCCAGCCCGTGGCGGAGAACGTCTTGCCGGCCGAGGAGATCGTCAGGGTGCGCTCGGCCATGCCCGGCAGCGTGGCGACCGGGACGTGCGTGGAACCGCCGAACACGAGATGCTCGTAGACCTCGTCGGTGACCACCCACGCGTCGAACTCCCTTGCCAGAGAACAGATCACGTCGAGCTCGGCCCGTGCTGAACACCTTGCCCGTCGGGTTGTGGGGTGTGTTGAGCAGCACCAGCCGGGTCTTGGCGGAGAAGGCCGCCCGCAGCGAGGCCTCGTCGACGGCGAACTCGGGGAACCGGAGCACCGACGTGCGTCGCACCGCCCCGGCCAAGGCGATCGAGGCGGCATACGAGTCGTAGTAGGGCTCGAAGGTGACGACCTCGTCGCCGGGCTCGCACAGCGCGAGGATGGTGGCCGCGATGGCTTCGGTGGCGCCCACCGTGACCAGCACCTGCGAGCGCGGGTCGAGCTCGATCCCGTAGAAGCGGGACTGGTGGGCGGCGATCGCGTCGAGCAGCTCGGGCACCCCCGGACCGGGCGGGTACTGGTTGCGGCCCTCGTCGATGGCCTTCTTGGCCGCATCCAGCATCTCGCGGGGGCCGTCGGTGTCGGGGAAGCCCTGCCCGAGGTTGACCGCCCCGTGCTCGGTCGCCAGTGCCGTCATCTCCGCGAAGATGGTGCTGCCATAGCCGGCCATGCGGTGCACGAGGGGAGAGCCCATCGCCGCAGGCTATCCGTCGGCCCGCCGCTAGCTGGTATGCCGCCCGCCACTGCGCTGGTATGCCGCGGGCCACGTGGGACACCGGGGCCGCCTGCCTGTCGTCCCGATTTCACCAACCCCACGCGAGCCCGTACGATGGAGGGCGGTCGACGTGTGCTCGCATGCGCTGACCTAATTCGCGCGTCTTCTCGCCGGGTGACGAGGCATCCTCCGAACCCGGGGCGCACCCTGGCAGTCCGGTGACCATGCCGGTGGGGTGCGTAGCAGGCGCCAGGCAGGTAGCCGCACGCACGCGGCATACCGACGAAACTGACAAGCACAAGGAGACACGGCATGGCCGTCGTTACCATGCGCCAGCTCCTCGAGAGCGGCGTCCACTTCGGGCACCAGACCCGTCGCTGGAACCCCAAGATGAAGCGCTTCATCATGACCGAGCGCAACGGCATCTACATCATCGACCTGCAGCAGTCGCTGACGTACATCAACAACGCGTTCGAGTTCGTCAAGGAGACCGTCGCCCACGGTGGCTCCATCCTGTTCGTCGGCACCAAGAAGCAGGCGCAGGAGCCCATCGCCGAGCAGGCGACCCGCGTCGGCATGCCGTACGTCAACCACCGCTGGCTCGGTGGCATGCTCACCAACTTCAACACGATCTCCAAGCGCCTCACGCGCCTCAAGGAGCTCGAGGAGATCGACTTCGACGACGTGGCCGGTTCGGGCCGCACGAAGAAGGAGCTCCTCATCCTCAAGCGCGAGAAGGACAAGCTCGAGAAGACCCTCGGCGGCATCCGCGACATGGGCAAGGTGCCCTCGGCCGTGTGGATCGTCGACACCAAGAAGGAGCACCTCGCCGTCGACGAGGCGCGCAAGCTCGGGCTGCCGGTCATCGCGATCCTCGACACCAACTGCGACCCCGACGAGGTCGACTACAAGATCCCGGGCAACGACGACGCGATCCGCTCCGTCACCCTGCTGACCCGCGTGATCGCCGACGCCGTGGCCGAGGGCCTCATCGCCCGCAGCTCCGGTGGCAAGTCGCAGACCGAGGGTGAGGGCAACGTCGCGGGCGACGAGCCGCTGGCCGAGTGGGAGCGCGAGCTGCTCGGTGGCGACGCCGCCAAGGCGGCCGAGGCTGCTGCTCCGGAGGCCGGCGAGACCGCTGCCGCCGACGCCCCTGAGGCCGCTGCTGAGCCCGTGGCCGAGACGCCGGCTGAGACCGCCTGCGGCCGAGACCGCCGAGGCGCCCGCCGCCGAGGCGTCGACCGACGCCAACGCCTGAGGCTTCGACCACGCCTCCGACCAGCAGGCTTTCGAACCGAAGGAACTGAGAGAGACATATGGCGAACTACACCGCCGCTGACATCAAGGCCCTGCGCGAGTCCACCGGCGCGGGCATGCTCGACGTCAAGAAGGCCCTCGACGAGGCTGACGGCGACCGCACCAAGGCCACCGAGATCCTGCGGGTCAAGGGCCTCAAGGGCGTCACCAAGCGCGAGGGTCGCACGACCTCCAACGGCCTGGTCACCGCCAAGGCCGACGACGGCGTGGGCACCCTGGTCGAGGTGCTGTGCGAGACGGACTTCGTCGCCAAGGGCGAGAAGTTCATCGCGCTCGCCGACCAGGTCCTCGCCCAGGCCGTCACCTCGGGTGCGGCCGACGCCGACGCCCTGCTCAAGAGCACCCTCGAGGACGGCCGCACCGTCCAGGAGCTGCTCGACGAGGCCAACGCCACCATCGGCGAGAAGATCGAGGTCAAGCGGGTCGCCCGCGTCGAGGCCCCGGTCGTCTCCTCGTACCTGCACAAGACCAGCCCCGACCTGCCCGCGCAGATCGGTGTCCTGGTGGGTGCCGAGGCCGGTGACGAGACGGTCATCCGCGACGTCGCCATGCACATCGCCGCCTTTGCGCCGACCGTGCTGAGCCGTGACGAGGTCGACGCCGAGACGGTCGAGAACGAGCGTCGCGTCGCCGAGGCCACCGCCAAGGAGGAGGGCAAGCCCGAGGCTGCCCTGCCCAAGATCGTCGAGGGCCGCGTCAACGGCTACTTCAAGGAGAACGTCCTGCTCGAGCAGCCGTTCGCCAAGGACGCCAAGAAGACGGTCACCAAGGTGCTCGACGAGGCTGGTGCGAAGGTGACGTCCTTCGCGCGCTTCCGCGTCGGCAGCTGACCTCAGCCAGTCGTTCACAGCAGGCCCGCCCCTCTCGAGGGGCGGGCCTGCTGCGTTGTGTCAGGTCTGCTGGCAGGTGCGCTCAGAAGATGTGGACGCGCTGCTCAGGGGCCAGCCACATGCCGTCGCCCTCGCGCACCCCGAACGCCTCGTGGAACTCGTCGCAGTTGCGGACGGCGTTGGCCCGGACCTCGGTGGGGGAGTGCGGGTCGATCGCCAGCAGCCTGCGGGCCTCCTCGGGGCGCGCCTTGCCGGCCCACACCTGGGCCCAGCCCAGGAAGAACCGCTGGGCGCCGGTGAAGCCCTCGAGCACGGGAGGCTCCTGCCCCTGCGTGGCGATGCGGTATGCCGCGTAGCCGATGGCCAGCCCGCCGAGGTCGCCGATGTTCTCCCCGACGGTCAGCGCACCGTTGACGTGGCCGTCCGGCGCAGCCAGGGGTGAGAGCTCGCTGAACTGGGCCACCAGGGCCTGGGTGCGCTCGTCGAAGCGCTCCCGGTCCTGCGGCGTCCACCAGTCCCGCAGGGCGCCCTTGGCGTCGTAGCGCGAGCCCTGGTCGTCGAACCCGTGACCGATCTCGTGCCCGATCACGGCCCCGATGCCGCCGTAGTTGACCGCGTCGTCGGCCTCGAGGTCGAAGAACGGTGGCTGCAGGATGCCCGCGGGGAAGACGATCTCGTTGAGCAGCGGGTGGTAGTAGGCGTTGACCGTCTGCGGCAGCATCATCCACTCGTCGCGGTCGATCGGGCCTCCGAGCTGCCCGAGCTGCCGGTCGAGCTCGAACTCGTTGGCCCGACGCACGCTCGCCACGAGGTCGTCGTCGATGGTGAGGCTGGAGTAGTCGCGCCAGCGGTCGGGGTAGCCGACCTTGGGGGTGAAGGACGCCAGCTTCTCGAGGGCCTGGGTGCGAGTCTGCGGGCCCATCCAGTCCAGCGTCTCGAACGAGCGCCGGAACGCCTCGACGAGGTTGCCGACCAGCTCGAGCATGCGCTCCTTGGCCTCCGGCGGGAAGTACTCCTCGGCGTAGAGCTGGCCCACGGCCTCGCCGATGGCGCCCTCGACCAGAGTCACGCCGCGCTTCCAGCGCTCGCGGTTCTCGGGCAGCCCGGAGACCACTCGCCCGGAGAAGGCGAACTCGGCCTCGACGAGCTCGGAGCTCAGCAGGGGAGCGCTGGACTCGACCAGGTGGAAGACCAGCCACGCCTGCCAGTCGGCCAGGGGCACCTCGTCGCACCGCCTCGGACAGCCCGGTCAGGAACTCCGGCTGGCCCACGACGACGTGGTCGAAGGCCTTGCGTGCCCCCAGGCCCTCGACGTAGGCAGCCCACGGCACGTGCGGGCGCCGTCGGACTGCAGCTCGGCCCAGGTGAAGGGGTTGTAGCTCTTGACGGCGTCGCGGGTGGCGACGTTGTCCCAGTGGTGGGCGGCGAGCCTGGTCTCCAGCGCCACGACGCGCTGCGCGGGCGAGCCGTCGTCGACCTCACCGTCGCCCGACGCCGCCCAGCTGCAGCATCCGGGCCACGTGCGGGAGGTAGGCCGCGCGCACCTGCGCGTGCCGCTCCTCCCGGTAGTAGGACTCGTCGGGCATGCCCAGGCCACCCTGACCCACATAGAGCACGTACTCGTCGGGGGACTTGGCGTCCGGGGCGACCCCCATGCCCAGCACCCCCGGCATACCCTGTCGCTGCAGGCGGCCCATGAGCTGGAAGAGCTCGTCCGCGTCGCCCACCGCGCCGATGGCCGCCAGGTCGGGGTCGATCGGCGTGCGGCCCGAGGGACTCCACCCGCTGCTCGTCCATGAACGACCGGTAGAGGTCGCCGACCTTGCGGGTCAGCGAGCCGGCCGGCGCGTCGCTCTGCGCGGCGGCGCGCTCGATGATGGCGCGCACGCGCTCGTCGGACTGCTCGCGCAGGATGTCGAACGTCCCGTACCGCCCGCGGTCGGCCGGGATCTGCGTCTCGCGGACCCACGTGCCGTTGGCGAAGCCGAACAGGTCGTCCTGAGGGCGGACGGTGTCGTCGCGGTGGCCAGGGAGGATGCCTGTCCTCATGCTGGTGTCTCCTTCGTTCGGGGCGTGGGCCCACCTTGCCACGAGGGGCTGACGGCGCCACCGAGACCTGCGCGATCCCGCGGATGTGGAAAGATCGGGGCACGCCCACCCCAGGAGGATCTCTCGTGACCGCTGCCGCCGAGCAGACCCCCGCTCCGCAGACCGTCAGCCCGCGCCGCAGGGTGCTGCTCAAGCTCTCCGGCGAGGTGTTCGGAGGGGGCAAGGTGGGACTGGCCCCCGATGTCGTGCGCGGCGTCGCCCAGCAGATCGCCGCCTCGGTCCGCGAGGGGATCGAGGTCGCGGTCGTCGTGGGCGGCGGCAACTTCTTCCGCGGCGCCGAGCTGCAGCAGCAGGGCATGGACCGCACCCGGGCCGACTACATGGGCATGCTCGGCACCGTCATGAACTGCCTGGCGCTGCAGGACTTCCTCGAGAAGGAGGGCATCGAGACCCGGGTCCAGACGGCTATCGCCATGGGCCAGGTCGCGGAGCCCTACATCCCCCGTCGCGCGATCCGCCACCTCGAGAAGGGGCGGGTGGTCATCTTCGGCGCCGGCGCCGGGATGCCGTACTTCTCCACCGACACGGTGTCCGCGCAGCGCGCGCTGGAGATCAAGTGCGACGCGGTCCTCATGAGCAAGAACGGCGTGGACGGGGTCTACGACTCCGACCCGCGCACCAACCCCAACGCCCGCAAGCTCGACGAGATCAGCTATGCCGAGGCCCTCCAGCAGGGGCTGCGGGTGGTCGACGCGGCCGCGTTCAGCCTGTGCATGGACAACAAGCTCCCGATGGTCGTCTTCGGCATGGAGGGCGAAGGCAACGTGGTCCGGGCACTGCGCGGTGAGAGGATCGGGACGCTGGTCACCCCCGGTTGAGCCCGCTCGCGCCCCCGCTTGGTCCGTCGACACCGCTTTGCACGAAGGAGCCCCACATGATTGAAGAGACCATCCTCGAGGCCGAGGACAAGATGGAGAAGGCGGTCGAGGTCGCCAAGGAGGACTTCGCCGGCATCCGCACCGGTCGCGCGACTCCCGCCATGTTCAACAAGCTGATGGTGAGCTACTACGGCGCGCCGACGCCGCTGCAGCAGCTCGCGTCCTTCCAGACGCCCGAGGCGCGCACCATCCTCATCAGCCCGTTCGACAAGTCCGCGATGCACGAGATCGAGAAGACGCTGCGCGACTCCGACCTCGGCGTGAACCCCAGCAACGACGGCAACGTGATCCGGTGCGTGCTGCCTCAGCTCACCGAGGAGCGCCGCAAGGACTACATCAAGCTCGCCCGCCAGAAGGGCGAGGACGCCAAGGTCTCGATCCGCAACATCCGCCGCAAGGCCAAGGACGAGCTCGACCGCCTCGTCAAGGACGGCGAGGTGGGCGAGGACGACGGCGCCCGCGGCGAGAAGGAGCTGGACTCCATCACCAAGAAGCACGTCGACACGGTGGACGAGCTGCTCAAGGGCAAGGAAGCCGAGCTCCTCGAGGTCTGAGGCAGCCCCGACACCAGAGACGCTCCACGATGAACCTGCCCCAGTCCCGCAGCGCGCGCCGCGAGTCACGTCGCGACGCGTCGTCGGGGACCGCCTCGCCCGGGCAGCCGGAGCAGCCGGAGCAGCCGGGACAGCCGGCGCAGCCGGCGCGCCGGACCGCCCACTCCGGGACGTCGGAGCAGCCGGCTCAGCGGGCCTCGCGCGCGGGGCGCAACCTGCCCGCGGCCATCGGCGTGGGGGTCGGGCTCGGCATCGTGATCATCGGCTCGCTGCTGCTGCGCAAGGAGCTGATGCTCGTCATCGTCGTGGCCGCCATCGCGGTGGGCGTGTGGGAGCTGCGCCGGGGCCTGGCGCCAGGTCGGCATCCACGTGCCGCTGGTCCCCAGCCTCGTCGGCAGCGTGAGCATGATCGTGTCGGCCTACCGGGGTGGAGGCCAGGCGCTGGTCCTGACGCTGGGCCTGACGTGCATCGGCATCCTGCTGTGGCGGATCGCCGACGGCGTGCAGGATGCCGTGCGCGACATCGCCGGAGGGTTCTTCGTCGCGGTGTACCCGTCCTTCCTCGCGGGCTTCGCCGCGTTGATGCTCGCCCCATCGGATGGCGGCCGGCGGATCATCGCCTTCATCCTGGTGACGGTGCTCAGCGACGTCGGCGGCTACGCGTTCGGCGTGCTGTTCGGCAAGCACCCGATGGCGCCGTCGGTGAGCCCCAAGAAGTCCTGGGAGGGCTTCGCCGGCTCGGTGTTCACCTGCGTGGTCGGCGGGGCCGTCGCCGTCCCGCTGCTCGTGCACGGCCCGTGGTGGGGCGGTGCCGCTCCTCGGCGCCTGTGCCGCGGTGGCCGCGACCGTGGGCGACCTCACCGAGTCGACGATCAAGCGCGACCTCGGCATCAAGGACATGAGCACCATCCTGCCGGGGCACGGTGGCGTGATGGACCGGCTCGACTCGCTGGTGGTCGTGGCGCCGATCGCCTGGGCCGTGCTCGCGGCCGTCGCTCCACCCCACTGAGCCGGCGTGGTTGGGTCCGAGGGCGGCTCACCTGAGACACTGGGTCCACCATGACCACCGACCTCCCGGTACCCACCACGACCGCCGCCCGCTCCCGGCCAGCTGACCTTCACCGCGCCCCGCCGCGGCAAGCCCCCGCGCCATCTGGCCGACCTGACCCCGGCCGAGCGCAAGGAGGCCGTCGTCGCGCTGGGCCACCAGGGCTTCCGGGCCAAGCAGCTCTCGACGCACTACTTCGAGCGGCTCGTCGACTCACCCGAGGACATGACCGACCTGCCCAAGGGCGTGCGCGACGACCTCGTCGCGGACCTGCTGCCGACGCTGCTGACGCCGCTCGTGCAGCGCACCGCCGACGACGGTGCGACCATCAAGTCCGCGTGGCGGCTGCACGACGGAGCGATCGTCGAGTCGGTCCTCATGCGCTACCCCAAGCGGGTGACGATCTGCATCTCCAGCCAGGCCGGCTGCGGCATGAACTGCCCGTTCTGCGCCACCGGCCAGGCGGGCCTGACCCGCAACATGTCCACCGCCGAGATCGTCGAGCAGGTGGTCTCGGCCGCGCGCCTGCTGCGTCGCGGCGAGCTGGCGGGCGGCACCGACGAGGACCGCGAGGCGCCGCTGCGCGTCTCCAACGTCGTGTTCATGGGGATGGGCGAGGCCCTGGCCAACTACAAGGCGGCCATCGGCGCGATCCGCCGCCTCACCGACCCCGCGCCTGACGGCCTCGGCATGTCCGCCCGCGGCATCACCATGTCGACCGTCGGGCTGGTGCCCGGCGATCGACAAGCTGGCCGCCGAGGGCATCCCGGTCACGCTCGCCCTGTCGCTGCACGCTCCCGACGACGCGCTGCGCGACGAGCTGGTCCCGATCAACACCCGCTGGAAGGTCGACGAGGCCCTGGACGCCGCCTACCGCTACTACGAGACCACCGGCCGCCGCGTCAGCATCGAGTACGCCCTCATCCGCGACATCAACGACCAGGCCTGGCGCGCCGACCTGCTCGGCCAGAAGCTCGCGGCGCGAGGGCGGGGCTGGGTGCACGTCAACCCCATCCCGCTCAACCCCACGCCGGGCTCCAAGTGGACCGCCTCCCGCCCCGGTGTCGAGCAGCAGTTCGTCGAGCGCCTGCGGGCCCGCGGCATACCGACGACGATCCGCGACACCCGCGGCCAGGACATCGACGGCGCCTGCGGCCAGCTCGCCGCGGCGACGGCCTGAGGCCTGGGCGTGCGATGACCGACCGGGAGGCCGGGCGCGAGTTCGTCCTGACCGTGTCGTGCCCGGACCGGCGCGGCATCGTGCACGCCGTGTCCGGGGTGATGCTCGAGCTGTCGATGACGATCCTCGACAGCCAGCAGTTCGCGGACTTCACCTCGGGGGAGTTCCACCTGCGCATGCACCTCGCGCGCGAGGGCGACCCGCTGCCGGTGTCCGACCTCGACGCGGCGATGGCCCCCGTGGTGGCGAGCTTCGCCATGACGTATGCCGTGCACGACCTGTCCCAGCCCCGGCGGGTGCTGGTGATGGTCAGCCAGCAGGGCCACTGCCTCAACGACCTGCTGTTCCGCGTCGAGAGCGGGGCGCTGCCCGTCGAGCTCGTGGCCATCGTGTCCAACCACGAGGACTTCCGGGCGCTGGCCGAGTGGCACCGGCGTGCCGTTCCACCACGTCCCCGTGACGAGCGAGACGAAGCCGGCGGCGGAGGCCGAGCTGCTGCGGCTGTACCGGCACTACGACGCCGACACCATCGCGCTGGCCCGCTACATGCAGATCCTGTCGGCCGGTCTCTGTGCCGAGCTGCCCGGCCGGATCATCAACATCCACCACTCCCTGCTGCCGAGCTTCAAGGGTGCCAAGCCCTACACCCAGGCGCACGACCGCGGCGTGAAGGTCATCGGCGCGACCGCGCACTACGTGACGGCCGACCTCGACGAGGGGCCGATCATCGAGCAGGACTTCCGTCGGGTCGACCACCGGATGAGCCCGGCCGAGCTGGCGGCGGCCGGTCAGGAGCTGGAGGCGATGGCGTTCGCCCGGGCGCTGCGCTGGCACGCCGAGCACCGCGTCGTCCTGCGGGGTCGGCGGACCATCGTCTTCGACTGACCCGTCAGCCGGCGCGCCGGTGGCCGTGATCGTGGCCGTCGGCCGCGCGCTGGATCGCCCAGAGGTAGCCGCGGGCCGCCAGCTGCTGCCCACGCCACAGGAGCGGGCCGGCGACGCGGGCGAGCGCCCAGGCGGGGTTGCTGTAGGCGCGCACCACGGCATACACGTCCTCCCCGCGACGCTCGACCAGGAAGCCCTCCTCGCCGCTCTCGACATGCCCTGCCAGCGTGCCGTAGCCGAAACCCGTGCGGCCGGGCTCCTCCACCGTCCACACCACGCGGCACGGCACGGGTAGCACGACCAGCCGGCTGAGGATGTCGACGCCCACCGCGGCGCGTGGTGCGGTGGCCTGCGGGCGCAGGCCGATCCCGCGCTGGGGCGCGATAGGTCATGACCGCCTCGGCCGCCCGCCTGTAGACCAGCTCGCCGCGGCCGAGCCGGCGCTCGAGCTCGAGGTGGTGGAAGCCGCCCGGCATCGGGCCGTCGAGCGTGTGGCCCCGGGGCTCGTAGGTGAGCGGCAGCCTCGCGAGGTCACCCAGGCGCATCGATGACGCTCCGTCCGTCGACGACGATCGCCGCCGCCTCCTCCACACTGTCGACGAGCTGCACCACCTGGCCCAGGGCGCGCTCGGTGACCGAGCGCCTGCACGGCGGGCCACACGGGGACCGTGTCGGTCCAGTGCCGCCGGCCGACGAGCACGAGCGGGGCGAGCCGCGCGCCCGGCGCGGCGTAGAACAGCGGGGTCACCGCCTGGAAGATCTCCTGGACCGTGCCGGCAGCTCCCTCGAGCACGACGAGCCCGGCGGTGGACCGGGCCAGCAGCCCGTCCTCACGGATCGCGTTGGAGAAGTACTTGCCGATGCCGTCGCAGAAGACGTTCGGCGGCTCGTGGCCGTAGAACCACGTCGGGATGCCGATGCTGCGCGGCGTGCTGCTCGGGACCAGCTCCCGGCGCACCTCGAAGGCGCAGCATCGCCCAGTCGCGCACCGACGGCCGGAACGTCGGAACCGTGGCCAGGCGGCCCGAGCGCGGAGTCGAGGGTGCCGGGTCGGCGGCCAGCGCTCCGAGGTTCGCGGCCTCCATGGCCCCCGGACCGCCGCCCGTCGCGACCACGAGCCCGGCGCTCGCCAGGGCGTGGCCCAGACGGGCCGCCGCGGCGTAGCCGCTCGTGCCGCGGGCCAGCGTCATGGCCGCCCATGACGCCCACGACGCGGCGTCCCTCGGTGAGCTCGTCCAAGGCGTCGGTCATGGAGTCGTCGTGGATCGCGCGCAGCAGCGTGACGAAGGCGTCGCGATGCACGGCGGCGTCCAGCATCCATTGGTAGGCAAGGAAGTCCGGCGTCGCCTCGTACCCGTGCTCGGCCAGGCCGGCATACAGCTCCTCGGGGGAGTACAGCGTCGCGCGGTAGGGGTCGACGGGGGCCGCGGGGTCGGTCGGGAAGATCAGGGCCCGGTGCGCGCGCAGGTGGGCGTCGAGCGCCGGCGGCAGCCGGCCCCCGAGCACGACCAGCCCCTCGACGTCGGTCCGCGTCAGCAGCGGCGCCTCGTATGCCGTGAGGTCGAGGTCCTGAAGGCGCAGCCCGGTGAGTGGCTGCCCGGAGGCCAGCGCGGTGTCGAGGTCCTTGAGGTTCTCGATCTCGGTGGCGGGTCGGCTCGCGGACGTGCTGCGGCGGCCGGCATCCATGGCCCGACTCTAGACGGGTCAGCCAGGCCTAGGCTGCCCGCATGGACGGACCGTTCAGCCAGGTCGTGGCGAGCCCCGAATGGCGACAGCAGGCGCAGGAGTGGCTGGAGGCTCGGCTGACCGAGTCGGGCCATCGCCTCACTGGCGAGACAGAGCAGCGCCGCGATCCGCCCGTGGTCGACCCAGCTGGTGGCGCCCACCGACCGGGGGCCGGTGTGGTTCAAGGCCAACTGCGAGGCGCTCGCCTTCGAGCCGGAGGTGCAGCGGGTGCTCTCGCGGCCTGGTCGCCGACGAGGTCGATGCGCCCTGTGGCCCTCGACCGCGACCGGGGGTGGATGCTCACGGCCGACCGCGGGCGGACCCTGGGGACCGGCACGAGCCGACGCTCGACGACTGGCGAGCGGTGGTGCGCCTCGCGGCCACCCTCCAGCGCCGGGTGGCCGAGCAGCGGCCGGAGCCCTGGTCGCGGCCGGGCTGCCCGACTGTGCGCCGGAGACCGTGCGAGTCCGTTACGCAGGCTGGTGCAGCGGCTGTCGGCGCTGCCCGCCGACCATCCCTCGCACGTCGGCGCGGACGAGGCGCTGACGCTGCGTGCTCGGTGCAGTCGCGGTGCAGCGGGCGGTCGAGGAGCTGCTGGCGGCGCCGCTGCCGGCCACGTTCCAGCACGGTGACCTGCACCCGAAGCAACGTCTTCGCCGTCGACGGCGGCCTGCGGGTCTTCGACTTCGGCGACGCTCAGTGGGCGCATGCCCTGGAGGTGCTCGCCGTGCCCGTACGGCTGGGTGACGCGGCTGACCCGGCTGCCCTGGAGCCAGGTGCTCGATGCCTATGCCGAGGTGTGGTCGGACGTGGTCTCGCGAGCCGACCTGGAACGGCTCCTGCCCGCCGCCATGGTCACCCACGCCGTCAACCGCTCCTTCACCTGGCTCGGCGCCATCGAGGGCGCGCAGCCGGACGAGCTGGCGGAGTGGGGCGACGCGCCGGCGTACTACCTGCGCCTGGCCCACGAGCCGTTCCCGCCGGTCGTGGCGGACGAGGGCGCCTAGAGGGTCCTAGAGGTTGCCGAGCACGCGGTCGACGGCGATCTCGATGACCACCCGCTCGGGGTTCTCTCGCGGCACGCGGTACCGCGCGGCATACCGCTGCTCGGCGTCGCGCACGCTCTCCGGGTCCTCCACCACCCGGGCCGAGCCCTCCAGCGCCAGCCAGTAGCGGCCGTCCACCTGGCAGAGCACCGCACGGGTGCCGGCGGCGGCGTTGCGGGCCTTGCGGCTGGTCCGGCTCGTGATCACCCGGGCTACACCCGCGTCGTGGTCCCAGGTGAACCCGACCGGGACGACGTGCGGCGACCCGTCCGGGCGCAGCGTGGTCAGGGTCGAGAGGTGACGGGCGGCGAGGAAGTCGAGCGCCTCGCGGGACAGGTCGTCGGGAGCGGTAGCCACCGGGTCAGTCTGGCCGACGACGGCGTCAGCCGCGGCCCCAGCCCTGTGCGCCCGGTGCCTCAGTGCCCGGTGAGGGCGGCCAGGACACGGCCGAGCCGGGCCGGCCGGCCGGTGCGCGCCTCCTCGCGGTCGGCCGCCTGGGCGAGTCGCAGCCCGGCGTTGACGCCGAGCCACCGGGCGGGCTCGGGCTCCCAGCGACGGCTGCGGTGGCCGACCCAGGGCAGCTGCGTGATGGCGGTATGCCGGCCGGTCACCAGGTCGGCGAGGGTCCGGCCGGCCAGGTTGGTGGCCGCGACCCCGTCACCGACATAGCCGCCGGCCCAGCCCAGGCCGGTGGCCGGGTCGTGGCCCACGGACGGGTGCCAGTCGCGGGCGATGCCGAGCGGGCCGCCCCAGGCGTGGGTGAACCGAACGTCGCCCAGCTGGGGGAGCAGGTCCGTCAGGGTGGCCCTGAGATCGGCGAAAACCGTTGCGTCCTGGTCGAACTCGCGACGGATTCGTGACCCGAAGTGGTAGGGCGCGCCCCGGCCGCCGAAGGCCAGCCGGCCGTCGACCGTCCGCTGCCCGTAGATGACCACGTGCCGGTGGTCGGTGAAGACCTCGCGGTCGGAGAGGCCGACCTCGGACCACTGCTGGTCGGTGAGCGGCTCGGTCGCGACCATGAGCGAGTAGACCGGCGCGACGACCCGCCGCAGGCCGGGCAGCTGGGAGGTCCACGCCTCCGTGGCCCGGATGACGTGGCGGGCGCGGACCACGCGCACCGCCCTCGACGCGCACGAGTCCGGGCTCGATGGCGTCGACGCGCACGCCCTCGAGCACCTGGGCGCCCTGACCCCGCACGGTGGCGGCGAGCCCGTCGACGAGCCGCCGCGGGTGCACCCGGGCGCAGTGCGGGTTGAACGTCGCCCCGTGCACGCGCGCTGGCCGCCAGCCGCTCACGTGCCTCGCCGCTGGAGAGCCACTGGGTGCCCAGGCCCCACGTCTGGGCATGGGCGACCTCGGCCCGCGCTCGGGCCTCCTGGGCCGCGGAACGGGCCAGCGCCACCATGCCGCCACGATGGAACCCGCAGTCGATCCCTGCGTGACTCCGTAGCCCGCCCCACCGCGACTCACGGTGTCCTGCAACGCCTGCACCATCGCGGCGGCGGCTGCGCGACCATGGCGACGCGCGAGCGTGTCAGGACCGACGGGCCACAGCGCCGACACCCAGCCGCCGTTGCGACCGCTGGCCCCGAAGCCGACGTGCTCGGCCTCGAGCACGACGACGTCCAGGGACGGCTCCGCGCGCAGCAGGTAGTGCGCCGTCCAGAGGCCGGTGAAGCCACCACCGACGATGACGACGTCGGCGTCGCGGGGGACGGAGACGGGCCGCCCGGGCGACAGTGGAGGGCTCGGACGCCGTCGCGTCCGAGCCCTCCCACCACAGAGGTGAGCTCACCTCAGAGGTGCGCCTCGGCGCCCTTGAGCACTGACCTGAGGCGAGACTCGATGTCGTCGAACTCCGTCTGGCCGACGATCAGCGGCGGCGCCAGCTGGATGACCGGGTCGCCGCGGTCGTCGGCGCGGCAGTAGAGGCCGGCGTCGAACAGCGCCTTGGACAGGTAGCCGCGCAGCAGGCGCTCGCACTCGTCGTCGTTGAACGTCTCGCGGGTGTCCTTGTCCTTGACGAGCTCGATGCCGTAGAAGTACCCGGCGCCGCGGACGTCACCGACGATGGGCAGGTCGAGCAGCCGCTCGAGCGTCGCGCGGAAGCGGGGCGCGTTCTCCTTGACGTGGGCGTTGAGGCCCTCGCGCTCGAAGATGTCGAGGTTGGCCATGGCGACGGCCGCCGACACGGGGTGACCGCCGAACGTGTAGCCGTGCGGGAAGTACGTCGTGCCCTTCTTGAACGGCTCGAACAGGCGGTCGCTGGCGATCATCGCGCCGATCGGGGAGTAGCCCGAGGTCATGCCCTTGGCGCAGGTGATGATGTCGGGCACGTAGTTGAAGTCGTCGCAGGCGAACATCGAGCCGATCCGCCCGAACGCGCAGATCACCTCGTCGGAGACGAGCAGCACGTCGTACTCGTCGCAGATCTCGCGGACGCGCTCGAAGTAGCCGGGCGGCGGCGGGAAGCAGCCGCCGGAGTTCTGCACCGGCTCGAGGAACACGGCGGCGACCGTGTCCGGACCCTCGAACTCGATGGCCTCGGCGATCCGGTCGGCGGCCCAGCGGCCGAAGGCCTTCTCGTCGTCGCGCAGGTGCTCCGGCGCGCGGTAGTGGTTGGTGTTGGGCACCTTGAAGGCGCCCGGCACGAGGGGCTCGAACATCTCCTTGGCCGCCGGGATGCCGGTGATCGACAGGGCGCCCTGCGGGGTGCCGTGGTAGGCCACCGAGCGGCTGATCACCTTGTGCTTGGTGGGCTTGCCGACCAGCTTGAAGTACTGCTTGGCCAGCTTCCAGGCCGTCTCGACGGCCTCGCCGCCGCCGGTGGTGAAGAAGACCCGGTTGAGGTCGCCCGGGGCGGCGTCGGCCAGGCGCTCGGCGAGCTCGATGGCCCGGGGGTGGGCGTAGGACCAGAGGGGGAAGAACGCCAGCTCCTTGGCCTGCCGGGCGGCCGCCTCGGCGAGCTCGGCGCGACCGTGCCCGACCTGGACGACGAACAGGCCGGCCAGCCCGTCGATGTACTCGTTGCCGCGGTCGTCCCAGATCTTGTGGCCCTCGCCGCGGGTGATGATCGGCCAGGACCCTCCGCTGCCCCCCGCCGAGGTGGGCTCGAAGACGGAGTGGCGGGTGAAGTGCCCCCACAGGTGGTCGCGGGCGGCCTCGCTGAGGAGGGTGCCCTTGGGCGTGTGAGTGTCGCTGGACGGCTCGTAGACCGCCGACGGTTCTGTGGTCATCGCGTTCCCCAGTTGTAGTGCTGCTTGTTGAGTTTCAGGTAGACGAACGTCTCGGTGGTCAGGACGCCGGGCAGGACCCGGATCCGTTTGGTGAGCAGCTCGAGCAGCTGGTCGTCGTCCTCACAGACCACCTCGACCAACAGGTCGAAGCTGCCTGCCGTCGTGACGACGTAGTCGACCTCGCGCATGCCGGTCAGGCGTTCGGCGACCGACGTGAGGTCTCCGTCGACGCGGATGCCGATCATGGCCTGGCGGCGGAAGCCCACCTGGAGTGGATCGGTCACGGCGACGATCTGCATGACCCCGGAGTCGAGCAGCCGCTGCACCCGCTGCCGCACGGCGGCCTCGGAGAGGCCGACCGCGCTTGGCGATGGTGGCGTACGACTGACGACCGTCCTCCTGGAGCTGCTCGATGATCGCCTTCGACACGTCGTCGAGGCGGGTCTCGGTGGAGCCATTGGAAGCGCGGGTCACGCCGCCATGGTGGCCTTCGGACGCGGCTCGGCGCAAGTCCCCACGCCACGGAATCAGTTGTCCGATTGGTCGGATTGGTGTGGATTTCCGCAACCAACTCCCGAGAACCTATTGAAATCCGCTGTGAGGGCGTTACAGTGCCTGACACCGGAATCCGTATCCGCTCGTGTCAGAAATCCCTGGAGTGACTGTGACCTCGTCCCCCCGCCAGCTGCGCAACTTCGTCAACGGTGAGTACGTCGAGGCGCGGACCGACGCCACCTCCGACATCGTCAGCCCCGTGACCGGCCAGGTCGTCGCCAAGGCGCCGGTCTCCACGGCGGCCGACGTCGACGCGGCATACGCCGCGGCGAGCCGGGCCTTCGAGGAGTGGGGCCAGACCACGCCGAGCGAGCGCCAGCAGGCGCTGCTCAAGTTCGCCGACGCGATCGAGACGCGGGCCGACGAGTTCGTCCAGCTCGAGGCCGAGAACACCGGCAAGCCCTACGCCCTGACCGCCAGCGAGGAGCTCCCGCCGATGGTCGACCAGCTGCGCTTCTTCGCCGGCGCGGCGCGCGTGCTCGAGGGTCGCGCGGCGGGGGAGTACATGCGAGGGCCACACCAGCTGGGTCCGCCGCGAGCCCATCGGCGTCGTCGGCCAGGTGACGCCGTGGAACTACCCGATGATGATGGCCGTCTGGAAGATCGGGCCGGCCCTGGCGGCCGGCAACACCATCGTCCTCAAGCCGTCCGACACCACGCCCGAGACGACCCTGCTGCTGGCCGAGATCGCCTCCGAGTTCCTCCCCGCAGGCACGTTCAACGTCGTGACCGGCGACCGTGAGACGGGGCGGGCGGTCGTCGAGCACAAGACGCCGGCGCTCGTCGCGATCACCGGCTCCGTGCGGGCCGGCATCCAGGTCGCCGAGAGCGCCAGCCGCGACGTCAAGCGCGTGCACCTCGAGCTCGGCGGCAAGGCCCCGGTCGTGGTGTTCGACGACGCCGACATCGAGGCCGCTGTCGAGGGCATCGCCGTCGCCGGGCTACTTCAACGCCGGGCAGGACTGCACGGCTGCCACCCGAGTCCTCGCGGCTCCCCGGATCCACGACGACTTCGTCGCCGCGCTGGGGGAGTACGCCAAGAGCTCGGCCAAGGTCGGGCTCCCGGACGACGAGGACGCGCTGCTCGGTCCGGTGAACAACCGCAACCAGCTCGAGCGCGTCGAGGGCTTCCTCTCCCGACTGCCCGACCACGCGTCGATTGCTGCCGGCGGCCACCGGCTGACGGGCCTCGGTGACGGGTTCTACCTCGAGCCCACCGTGCTGTCCGGCCTCCACCAGGACGACGAGGCGATCCAGGACGAGATCTTCGGCCCGGTCATCACCGTGCAGCGCTTCACCGACGAGCAGGAGGCCATCCGCTGGGCCAACGGCGTCGACTACGGGCTCGCATCGAGTGTGTGGACCAAGGACTTCGGCCGGGCCATGCGGGTCTCCAAGGCGCTGGACTTCGGCTGCGTCTGGATCAACACCCACATCCCGATCGTCGCCGAGATGCCCCACGGCGGCTTCAAGCGATCCGGCTACGGCAAGGACCTGTCGATGTACGGCTTCGAGGACTACACCCGCATCAAGCACGTCATGGCCAACATCGAGAGCTAGGTAGTTCCCACCCCATCGGCACCTCCCCTCATCAATGCCAAGGAAGGACCATCGCATGAGCGTTCACGAGGCCGCCCCCCGTGCGGGCGTCATCGAGCCACCAGAGAGCAAGGGCCTCAAGGCCGGCGCCCTCGGCCTCGTCGGAAGCATCGTGGTCGGCATGGCCTCGACCGCGCCGGCCTACTCGCTGGCGGCGACGCTGGGCTTCATCGTCGCCGGCGGAGCGGGGCTCAAGGCGCCAGCGATCATGCTGCTCGCGTTCGTGCCGATGTACTTCATCGCGGTGGCCTACAAGGAGCTGAACGAGGCGGAGCCCGACTGCGGCACGACCTTCACCTGGGCCACCCGGGCGTTCGGTCCCATCGTCGGGTGGATGGGCGGCTGGGGCATCATCATCGCCGACATCATCGTCATGGCGAACCTGGCCCAGATCGCCGGCGCCTACTCCTTCACCCTGGCCAACGAGCTGGGCGTCCACAACACGCTCGACCAGAGCACCTTCTGGTCGACCGTCGCCGGTCTGCTGTGGATCGCGATCATGACCTACATCTGCTACCGCGGGATCGAGGTCTCGGCGCGGCTGCAGTACGCGCTGCTGTCCGTCGAGGTCGTCACGCTGGTCATCTTCGCCGGCGGTCGCCCTCTACAAGGTGTATGCCGGGCATCTCGCCGACCGGGTCGGTGCACCCGTCGCTGTCGTGGCTGTGGCCCAGCGGCATGTCCATGTCGGTCATCGCGTCCACGGTCCTGCTCGGCGTGTTCATCTACTGGGGCTGGGACACCGCGGTCGCCACCAACGAAGAGGCCGATGACCCGGGTCGGACCCCCGGTCGTGCGGCAGTCATCTCCACGGTCCTGCTGCTCCTGACCTACGTCCTGGTCAGCGTCGCCACCGTGGCGTTCGCCGGCACCGGCGCCAAGGGGATCGGCCTCGGCAACGCCGACAACGCCGCCGACGTGTTCACCGCGATCGGCCCGACCTTGTACGGCACCAGCACGATCGGTCACGTCGGCCTGGCCCTGCTCGCCGTCTCCATCCTCACCTCGGCATCGGCCTCGACCCAGACCACGATCCTGCCCACCGCCCGGACGGCCCTGTCGATGGCGGCATACAAGGCCATCCCCACGCGCTTCGCGCGCATCCACCCGCGGTACCTGACTCCCACCTGGTCGACCATCGGCATGGGTGTCGTGTCGGCGGCGTTCTACCTGCTGATGACCTGGGTCAGCCCCAGCATCCTGCTCCGCGCTGATCGGCGCCATCGGCCTGCAGATCGCCTTCTACTACGGGCTCACCGGGATCGCCTGCGCCTGGTTCTACCGGCACAGCCTGACCGACTCGGCACGCCACCTGGTGATGCGCGGGCTCATCCCGCTCGTCGGTGGAGTGTTCCTGTTCGTGATGTTCGTGTACGCCCTCAAGACCTACTGGGACCCGGCCTACCTCACGGACGCCGACGGCAAGAACGTCACGATCGCGGGTATCGGCGCGGTGGCCGTGGTCGGTGTCGTCTCGCTGCTGGCCGGGTTCATCTTCCTGGCGTGGCAGCGGGCCGTGGCTCCGGCGTACTTCCGTGGCGAGACCCTGCCGGTGCGCAGCCACGCCGACCTCGTACTCGCCGGGCAGCTTGCGCCCAGCGCCGGCCAGGTCAGGCTGCCGGACACTCGGGAGGCCACGGTGATCGCGCCGGACCTGTCCAACCTGCCGCCTGGCGCATCGGCGATCGACCCGGCCACCGGCACCGTCCTGCGGCGCGACGACCGTCCTGACCGTCCCGGCCATACCCAGGAGCCGTGATCGTGCGGATTCTCATGGTCGGCGCCGGCGGCGTCGGTGACGCCGCCGCGCGCATCGCCGTCGAGCGTGACTTCTTCGAGCAGCTCGTCGTCGCCGACTACGACCTCGCTCGGGCCGAGGCCACCGTCGCTGCCGCGTCGGCCAGGCGCGAGGGCGAGACACGGTTCGTCGCAGCGCAGGTGGACGCCTCGGACGAGGCGGCCGTCGCCGCGCTCGCCCGCGCGCACGGCTCGACCCACGTGCTGAACGCCGTGGACCCGCGGTTCGTCATGCCGATCTTCCGGGGCGCGCTCGCGGCCGGCGCCGGCTACCTCGACATGGCGATGAGCCTGTCGCGAGCCGCACCCCGAGGAGCCGTACGCGAAGGCGCACGTCAAGCTCGGCGACGACCAGCTGGCGATGGCGGCGGAGTGGGAGCAGGCCGGGCAGCTGGCCCTGCTGGGCATCGGGGTCGAGCCCGGGCTGTCCGACGTCTTCGCCCGGTATGCCGCGGACCACCTCTTCGCGCACATCGACGAGCTGGGCACGCGCGACGGTGCCAACCTGGCGGTCTGCGACGACGACGGCAACGAGACCTTCGCCCCTGGCTTCTCGATGTGGACGATCATCGAGGAGTGCCTCAACCCGCCGGTGGTGTGGGAGACGCGCGCCGGGCCGAGGCGGCACGGTGGCGACATCGAGGCCGGGTTCTTCACCCTGCCGCCGTTCAGCGAGCCGGAGGTCTTCGAGTTCCCCGAGGGCATCGGCCCGGTCGAGTGCGTGCACGTCGAGCACGAGGAGGTGCTCCTCATGCCGCGCTGGCTCGACGCGGACCGGGTCACGTTCAAGTACGGGCTGGGCGACGAGCTGATCACCATCCTGCGGACCCTGCACACCCTCGGCCTGGACCGCACCGACCCGGTGACGGTCAAGGGAGTCTCAGGTCTCACCGCGCGACGTCGTCGCCGCCGTCCTCCCGGACCCGGCGACGATCGGGCCCCGAGATGCGCGGCAAGACCTGCGCGGGGCTGCTGGTCACCGGCACGGGCAAGGACGGGCAGCCCCGGACCACGTACCTCTACCACGTGGTCGACAACGAGGAGACGATGCGCGACTACGGCGCTCAGTGCGTCGTCTGGCAGACCGCGGTGAACCCGGTGGTGGCTCTCGAGCTCCTCGCGACTGGCGTCTGGAAGGGCGCTGGTGTCATCGGGACCCGAGGCCTTCGACGCGGTGCCGTTCCTGGACCTCCTCAAGGCGCCCAAGCCCGGTGGCTTCGGCTCTCCGTGGGGCGCCGAGGAGCGGTGACCGCAGTGCGCAGTGCGAGTCGTCGGTCCCGGGGCCTGTCCTCACCGCCGATGCACCGGGCTAGGGTCGGACCATGACGCGTTACGGGCAGCAGTACGGCCCCGACTTCACCTTCCTCGGCGTGGACCGCTGCGACCTCGACGACGAGAGCACGTATGCCGGTGCCGACGTCGTCATGCTCGGCGCGCCGTTCGACGGCGGCACGTCCCACCGCCCCGGCACGCGGTTCGGTCCGCAGGCCATCCGGATGACCGACTACCTGCCGCACGACGGCTCACGACCCTCGCTGGCGCTGCGGACCGACGGCCTCGTCGACCTGCGCGTCGTCGACGCCGGTGACGTCGAGATGTACTCCGGTGACATCGAGGTCGCGCTGCCCGCACTGGAGGCGGCCGTCGAGAAGGTCGCTCGGGCCGGGCGCCATCCCGGTCGTCCTGGGTGGCGACCACTCCATCGCCTTCCCCGACGCCAAGGGGGTGGCGAACGTCCTCGGCCACGGCCGCGTGTCGATGATCCACTTCGACGCCCACGCCGACACCGGCGACATCGAGTTCGGGTCGCTGTGGGGCCACGGGCAGCCGATGCGGCGCCTCATCGAGTCGGGCGCCCTGCGTGGCGACCGGTTCCTCCAGGTGGGCCTGCGGGGCTACTGGCCGCCGCCCGAGACGCTGGACTGGATGGCCGGGCAGCAGATGCGGTCCTTCGAGATGACCGAGATCGTCCACCGCGGGCTCGACGAGTGCCTCACGGAGGCCTTCGCGATCGCGACCGACGAGTGCGAGGGGGTGTTCCTGTCGGTCGACATCGACGTCTGCGACCCGGGTCATGCTCCCGGGCACCGGCACGCCGGAGCCCGGCGGCCTCTCGGCCCGACAGCTGCTCGACGCGGTGCGGCGGATCTGCTTGGAGCTGCCCGTGGTGGGGATGGACGTCGTCGAGGTGAGCCCGCCCTACGACCACGCCGACATCACGGCGGCGCTGGCCAACCGCGTCGTCCTCGAAGCCCTGTCAGCCATCGCACGACGGCGGCAGGACGAGCGCGACGGCACCCGCTGGGACCCTGCCCAGCCGCTCCTGGCAGGCCGCGTCAGGCGCCATACCCGCAAGGCCAGGGCTCGTCGGCCCACGCCCCCACCACCACACCCATGAGACGCACACGCACCACGGAGGTACCCCCTGATGGCCGTCAACCAGAAGTCACTCGTCGAGTCCGTTCCCAAGGGGCTGTTCATCGGGGGTGAGTGGCGCGCGGCCAGCACCGGGGCGACCCTCGCGGTCGAGGACCCGTCCAGCGGAGCCACCCTCGCCCACGTCGCCGACGCGTCCGTCGCCGACGGCACAGGCCGCCCTCGACGCCGCCGTCGCCGCGCAGGCCGGCTGGGCCAGCACGCCACCGCGCGACCGCGGCGAGATCCTGCGGGCCGCGTTCGAGCGCATCACCGAGCGCGCCGAGGAGTTCGCGACGCTCATGACGCTCGAGATGGGCAAGACCCTCGCCGAGTCGCGTGGTGAGGTGACCTACGGCGCGGAGTTCTTCCGCTGGTTCTCCGAGGAGGCCGTGCGCATCCACGGCCGGTGGTCCACCGCGCCCAACGGCGCCACCCGGCTGCTGACCATGAAGAAGCCGGTCGGCCCGACCCTGATGATCACGCCCTGGAACTTCCCCCTCGCCATGGGCACGCGCAAGATCGGCCCGGCCATCGCCGCCGGCTGCACGATGGTGGTCAAGCCGGCCAGCCAGACGCCGCTGACCATGCTGGCGCTCGCCGAGCTGCTCCGTGAGTGCGGCCTGCCCGCCGGGGTGCTCAACGTCGTCACCACCACCCACACCGGCGACGTCATGGAGCCCCTCATCCGTGACGAGCGGCTCCGCAAGCTCACCTTCACCGGGTCCACCGGCGTCGGCAAGCGCCTCGTCGAGCAGTCGGCCGAGCGGCTGCTGCGGGTGTCGATGGAGCTGGGCGGCAACGCGCCGTTCCTCGTCTTCGAGGATGCCGACCTCGACCGCGCCGTCGAGGGCGCGATGCTCGCCAAGATGCGCAACATCGGCGAGGCCTGCACGGCTGCCAACCGGTTCTTCGTCCACGAGAGCGTCGCCGACGAGTTCGCCGAGCGGTTCGCCAAGCGGATGGGCGCGCTGACCCTGGGCAAGGGCACCAAGAAGGGCGTCGACGTCGGACCCCTCATCGACGCCAAGGCCCGCGACGGGGTGAGCGAGCTCGTCGAGGACGCGCGCAGCCAGGGCGGCACGCTCCTCACCGGTGGGTCGCAGGTCAAGGGACGCGGCTACTTCTTCGAGCCCACCGTCATCACCGACGTCCCGATGTCGGCCCGCGTCATGCGTGAGGAGATCTTCGGCCCGGTCGCGCCCGATCTCGATCTTCCGCACCGAGCAGGAGGCCATCGAGCGCGCCAACGGCACCGAGTACGGCCTGGCCTCCTACGTCTTCACCAACGACCTCGCCCGGGTGATCCGGGTCAGCGAGGCGCTGGAGTTCGGGATGATCGGCATCAACCAGGGCGTCATCTCGAACCCGGCAGCGCCGTTCGGTGGCGTGAAGGCATCGGGCTTCGGGCGTGAGGGCGGCTTCGAGGGCATCGAGGAGTACCTCGAGACGACGTATGTCGGAATCGCCCCGTAGCGTCCGTTTCCTTCGGCTGGACCGGGGGGTCCGAACGGGTGAACCTGGCCGACTTCCCTGTCGTTGCAGGGCTGGTCGGGTTTAGATCGGTGCCATGACCGGCATTGCCGAGGGGGCGTCCGCAGTACTCAGCTCGTTCAGGAGCGCGCCACGGCTGCGCTCGCTGACCGACGTCCTGGTCGAGACGGACGCCAAGCTGCGCCAGGGCATGTCCGCCGGGGCGCGGGTCTGGCCGACCGGCTTCAGCGCGCTCGACCACGCCCTCTCCGGGGGCTTCCGGTCCGGTGAGCTGGTCCTGATCGGCGGACCGCAGGGCCTGGGCAAGACGGCCATGGCCCTGCAGATGCTGCGCAACACCGTCGAGGCCAAGCGCTCGGCGCGTGCTGTTCTCGTACGAGCACGACGCGCACAGCATCCTCGAACGGCTCATCGCCATCGAGGCCGGCGCGATCGCCGGCACCGAGGCCGTCACCTTGACCAAGATCCGGCAGGCGTTCGAGGCCCGGCACAGCCGGGCGCGGAGCCTCCAGGACCGGTTGGAAGGCACCCGCGGCGGTGTCGAGGCGGTCCAGGCGCTGGAGGGCTACGGCGACCGGCTGCACGTGCACACCTCCAGCGGCATCCACACCACGCTGGAGGAGATCCGGTCGGCGATCGCCGAGGCCACCGACAGCGACGGGGTGCCGCCGCTGGTCCTCGTCGACTACCTGCAGAAGGTCCCCGTGCCGGGTGCGACCGGGTCGGAGGAGGAGCGGGTCGCCACGGTCGTCGAACGGCTCAAGGACCTGGCCCTCGAGGTCGGCGTGCCCGTGGTCGCGATCGTCGCCGCCGAGAAGGGCAGCCTCGTCGCGGGGCGGCGGATGCGGGTCAACGACCTGCGGGGCTCCTCGGCGCTGGCCTACGAGCCCGACGTCGTGCTGATCCTCAACGAGAAGTACGACATCGTCGCCAAGCACCACCTCGTCTACCACCTGGGCAACGCCGAGCGCTTCCGGCACTGGGTGGTCCTGTCGATCGAGAAGAACCGCAACGGCGCCGACCACCTCGAGCTGGAGTTCCAGAAGCGGTTCGAGCAGGGCCGGTTCGAGCCCGAGGGCAGGGTGGTCGAGGAGCAGCTCATCGAGGAGCGCGTCTTCCGGGAGTAGCCGGCCGGCGGAGTGGCCGGGAGTACGCGGGACGCAGGGAGCAGGGTGGGGCTCGGGTGGCGTGGGACACTGGGACAGTGACTTCCCCACGCACCGTGGCCGTTCTCGGGTCCACCGGCTCCATCGGCACCCAGGCGTTGGACGTCATCGCGCGTCACCCCGACCGCTTCCGCGTCACCGCCCTCGCCGCGGGGGCGAACCTCGACCTCCTCGCCGAGCAGGCCGTCGCCTTCGACGTCGACCTCGTGGCGCTGGCCTCCGGCAGCGCCGAGTCCGTCGCCGAGGCGATCGGTGCGTATGCCGCGCGGGCCGGCCGCGCGGCATACCGTCCGCAGGTGGTCGTGGGTCCCGAGGCGGCGGTCGTGGCCGCGCAGGTCGGGCGCCGACGTGGTCCTCAACGGCATCACCGGGTCGATCGGCCTGCGGCCGACCCTGGCGGCGCTCGCCCAGGGGTCCGTCCTGGCGCTGGCCAACAAGGAGTCCCTGATCGTCGGAGGCCCGCTGGTCAAGGCCGCGGCCCGACCGGGCCAGATCGTGCCGGTGGACTCCGAGCACTCGGCGATCGCGCAGAGCCTGCGCGGGGGCCGCGCCGAGGAGGTCTCCCGGCTCGTCCTGACGGCCAGCGGCGGCCCGTTCCGCGGGCGCACCCGCGAGTCCCTGCGGGCCGTGACGCCGGCCGAGGCCCTGGCGCACCCCAACTTCTCGATGGGCCGGGTCGTCACCACCAACTCCGCCACCCTGGTCAACAAGGGCCTCGAGGTGATCGAGGCGCACCTGCTGTTCGACGTGCCGTTCGACCGGATCGAGGTCGTCGTGCACCCCCAGCAGCTCATCCACTCGATGGTCGAGTTCGTCGACGGCTCGACGATCGCCCAGGCCGGCCCTCCGCGCATGCTCGTGCCCATCGCCCTGGGGCTGTCGTGGCCCGACCGGCTGGGCGACGTCGACGTGCCGGTCGACTGGACCCGCGCGCAGACCTGGGAGTTCGAGCCGCTCGACGACGAGGCCTTCCCGGCCGTCCGGCTGGCCCGCCAGGTCGGCGCTGGCGGCGGGGACCTATCCGGCGGTCTACAACGCCGCCAACGAGGTCGCGGTCGACGCCTTCCACGACGGTCACCTGGGCTTCGTCGACATCGTGGGGACGGTGGAGCGGGTGGTCGCCGAGCATGGCGCCGCCGACACCGGGAGCGAAACGGGCGCCCTGACCGTTGACGACGTGATGCGGGCCGACACGTGGGCCCGTGCCAGAGCTCGCAAGGTGCTGGGACTGCCCGCCACCGACGACGACCCCACCCTGACCGGAGGCCCCGCATGACGGTTCTGCTCTACGTCCTCGGCGTGCTCGCGGTGGCGCTCGGCATCGGCCTCTCGATCGGCCTGCACGAGATCGGGCACCTGGTGCCGGCCAAGAGGTTCGGCGTCAAGGTCACCCAGTACATGGTCGGCTTCGGGCCCACGGTCTGGTCGCGTCGACGCGGTGAGACCGAGTACGGCATCAAGGCGATCCCGCTGGGCGGCTACATCCGGATGATCGGCATGTTCCCGCCGCGCCCGGGCGACCGCGAGGGCACGCTGCGGGTCTCCAGCACCGGACGCTTCTCCCAGCTCGCCGACGAGGCCCGCAAGGCCAGCCTCGAGGAGATCGAGCCGGGCGACCACGCGCGGGCGTTCTACCGGCTGTCCGTGCCGAAGAAGGTCGTCGTCATGATGGGCGGCCCGCTGATGAACCTCCTCATCGCGGTCGTCCTGCTCACCGGCCTGGTCACGCTCTACGGCGTCCAGACCGTCCAGCCGGGGGCGGTCGTGGCGGCGGTCAACGAGTGCGTGGTGCCGGCCAGCCAGGCCACCACCACGACGGTCTGTGGCGCCACCACCCCCAAGACCCCGGCCTACGTCGCGGGCCTGCGCCCCGGCGACAAGCTCCTCTCGGTCGACGGCACGACGATCCAGCGCCCCGCCGACGTCGGCACCCTGATCCGGCCCCGGGTCGGCCGCGCCACCCAGCTCGTCGTCGAGCGCGACGGCCACCGGCTGACGCTGACGGCGACGCCGATCCGCAACCAGGTGCAGCAGGTGGGCCGTGACGGCGCTCCGCTCGTGGACGCTCAGGGCAGGCCCGTCGTCGTGGAGGCCGGCTTCCTCGGCGTGAGCACCGGTCCGCCGGTGGCCATGGTGCGCCAGCCGCTCAGTGTCGTGCCGTCGGTCGTCGGGCCACGGTCTCTCGCAGACCGCCGGCGTGCTCCTGCACATCCCCCAGAAGATGGCGGGTGTCGCACAGGCGGCGTTCGGCTCGGGACCGCGCGACCCGCAGAGCCCGATCTCCGTGGTCGGCGTCGGCCGCATCGCGGGGGAGGCGAGCGCGGGCAAGATCGCCGGTGTCGGAGGCCAGTCGGGCATCGCCCTGTGGGCGTTCCTCCTCGAGCTCCTCGCCTCGTTGAACCTCGCGCTGTTCGTGTTCAACCTCATCCCGCTGCTCCCGCTCGACGGCGGCCACGTGGCCGGCGCGCTGTGGGAGGCGCTCAAGCGGGGCGTGGCGCGTCTCCTGCACCGCCCGGACCCGGGATACGTCGACGTCGCCAAGGCGCTGCCGGTCGCGTATGCCGTGTCCACCGTCCTCATCGTGATGTCGGTCCTGCTGATCTATGCCGACCTCGTCAACCCCGTGAAGCTCGGCGGCTGAGCGCTGCCCGCGTCACCCCTCGTCACCCGCTGGGAGATACTTCGACCATGAGTGTTTCGCTTGGTATGCCGTCCGCCCCTGCCCCCGTGCTCGCGCCCCGCCGCAAGACGCGCAAGATCAAGGTGGGCAAGGTGGAGGTCGGCGGCGACGCGCCCGATCTCCGTCCAGTCGATGTGCACGACGCCGACGACGGACATCAACGCGACGCTCCAGCAGATCGCCGAGCTGACCGCGTCGGGCTGTGACATCGTGCGCGTGGCCTGCCCCAGCCAGGACGACGCCGACGCGCTGCCGGCGATCGCCCGCAAGTCGCAGATCCCCGTCATCGCCGACATCCACTTCCAGCCCAAGTACGTGTTCGCGGCCATCGACGCCGGCTGTGCGGGGGTGCGGGTCAACCCGGGCAACATCCGCAAGTTCGACGACCAGGTCAAGCAGATCGCGCAGGCGGCCAAGGACGCCGGCGTCTCGATCCGCATCGGCGTCAACGCCGGGTCGCTCGACCCCCGGCTGCTCCAGAAGTACGGCAAGGCGACGGCCGAGGCGCTCGTCGAGTCGGCCGTCTGGGAGGCCTCGCTGTTCGAGGAGCACGACTTCCACGACTTCAAGATCTCCGTGAAGCACAACGACCCGGTCGTCATGGTGCAGGCCTACGAGCTGCTCTCGCAGCGGGGTGACTGGCCCCTGCATCTCGGGGTGACCGAGGCGGGTCCGGCGTTCCAGGGCACCATCAAGTCGGCCACCGCGTTCGGGGCGCTGCTGTCCAAGGGCATCGGCGACACCATCCGCGTCTCGCTGTCCGCACCTCCGGTCGAGGAGGTCAAGGTGGGCAACCAGATCCTGCAGTCGCTCAACCTCAAGCCGCGCAAGCTCGAGATCGTCTCGTGCCCGTCGTGCGGCCGCGCCCAGGTCGACGTCTACACCCTCGCCGACCAGGTGACCGCAGGCCTCGAGGGTCTCGAGGTGCCGCTGCGCGTCGCGGTCATGGGCTGTGTCGTCAACGGCCCCGGCGAGGCCCGTGAGGCCGACCTCGGGGTCGCCTCGGGCAACGGCAAGGGCCAGATCTTCGTCAAGGGCGAGGTCGTCAAGACCGTGCCCGAGAGCCAGATCGTCGAGACCCTGATCGAGGAGGCCATGCGGATCGCCGAGGAGATGGGCGAGGGCGAGGAGCAGCCCGCGGGCGCTCCGAGCGTCGTCGTCGGCTGAGGCTTCTCGCCGCTTCGACCCCGTGGTGGGTCGCAACCACGGCTCGACCGCCTAGGCTGTCGACGTGCTCCGCACCCGCAACCCGGTCCATGCACTGTCGCCGTCGGACCGCGACGACGCGTTGCAGCTGTGCGCCCAGGACCTGCCGGCCAACGTCTTCGTGGCCGCGCGCCTTCTCGAGGGAGTGCTGACCACCCAGCCGGGCACGCTGCTCGGCCTGCGGGCCGAGGGCACGCTGAGGTCCGTCTGCTGGTCGAGCGCCAACCTCGTGCCCGTCCAGGCGGATGCCGACTCGCTCGGCTTCTTCGCCGACCGGGTCCGCCGGTGGCGCCGCCACTGCGCCTCGATCCTCGGGCCGGCCGACCAGGTCTCCGAGCTCTGGCGCCACCTCGGCCCGACCTGGGGCCCGGCTCGGGCCGTCCGCTCCAGCCAGCCCCTGATGAGCACCATGACCCGGCCCTCCGAGCTCGGGGTGGCGCTGGACGAGCGGGTGCGCCCGGCGACCCTGTCCGAGGTCGACCTCGTCATGCCTGCGGCCGCGCAGATGTTCGAGGGCGAGATCGGCTACCCGCCCTACACCGGCTCCGGTGCGGCATACCGCCAGGCTCTGCAGGCCCTGATCGACCGGGGCCACACCTTCGTCGTCGTCGAGGACGGGGCCGTCGTCTTCAAGGCGGACGTCGGCTCGGTCGCTCTCGGCTGCGCCCAGCTGCAGGGGGTGTGGCTGCACCCCGAGCTGCGCGGGCAGGGGCTTGCCGTGCCGATGATGGCTGCGGTGGTGGAGCAGGTGATGGCGACCCGCGCGAAGTGGGTCACGTTGTACGTCAACGACTTCAACGCCAGCGCGCGCTCGACCTACCGTCACGTGGGTTTCGAGGACGTCGGCACCTTCTCGACCGTGCTGCTCTGAGACGGCCGCCTTCCTGCCAGGATGACGCCATGACTCGCACCGTCGCGCCGCTGACCAAGGACCTCGTCGGCCTGGCAGGGCTGTTCCTCACCTCGGGCGTGACCCACCTGGCCAAGCCCGGCGTCTTCGAGCCACTCGTCCCGAGGTCCCTGCCGCGCCGTCGCGAGCTGATCTATGCCTCCGGCGTCGCCGAGCTGGTCTGCGCGGCCGGGCTGCTGCACCCGCGCACCCGTCGCCCCGCCGGCTGGGCGAGTGCCGCGCTGCTCGTCGCCATCCTGCCCGGCAACATCCAGATGAGCGCGAACTACGGCAAGCGGGCTCGGCGCACCGGGACGCCGGGGGCCCAGGCGGCCTTCGCGGCGACGCTCGCCCGGCTGCCGCTGCAGGTGCCGCTGATCCGCACCGCGCTCAGGGCCGCCGCCCGCCACTGAGCGGCGGTCGGCACGGCGCGGCATACCGGCAGATATCCTTCGAGACGTTGCCCGCGAACCGAGGAGAGCCCGTGGCCCTGCGCATGTCGACCCTGTTCCTGCGAACCCTTCGCGAGGACCCGGCCGATGCCGAGCTGCCCAGCCACAAGCTGCTCGTCCGGGCCGGCTACATCCGGCGGGTCAGCCCCGGCATCTACACCTGGCTGCCGCTGGGCCTGAAGGTCCTGCGCCGCGTCGAGACCATCGTCCGCGAGGAGATGGACGCGATCGGCGCCCAGGAGCTGCTGTTCCCGGCGCTCCTGCCCAAGGAGCCCTTCGAGGCGACCGGCCGGTGGGAGGAGTACGGCGACAACATCTTCCGGCTCAAGGACCGCAAGGAGGCCGACTACCTGCTCGGGCCGACCCACGAGGAGATGTTCACCCTCACGGTCAAGGACCTGTGCTCGTCCTACAAGGACCTGCCGCTGTCGCTCTACCAGATCCAGACCAAGTACCGCGACGAGGCGCGTCCGCGCGCGGGCCTCCTGCGCGGTCGCGAGTTCGTCATGAAGGACTCGTACTCGTTCGACCTCGACGAGGCCGGTCTCGACAAGGCGTACCAGCTGCATCGCGACGCCTACATCCGCATCTTCGACCGCCTCGGCTTCCACTACGTCATCGTCCAGGCGATGGCCGGCGCGATGGGCGGCAGCAAGAGCGAGGAGTTCCTGGCGACGGCCGAGAACGGCGAGGACACCTACGTCCACTGCCCCCACTGCGGGTTCGCGGCGAACGTCGAGGCCGTGCGCGTTCCCGTCCCGGACGCCCTGCCGTATGCCGATGTGCCGGCCGCGCATGCGGAGGACACTCCCGACACGCCCACCATCGAGACGCTGGTCGCCCACCTCAACGAGGCGCTTCCCCCGCGCAGGACCGTCCGTGGCGGGCCGGTGACACGCTCAAGAACGTCCTGGTGACCTCGTCCACCCCGACGGCACCCGCGAGCCCCTGGCCATCGGCGTCCCCGGCGACCGCGAGATCGACGAGAAGCGGCTGGGCGCGCAGGTCGAGCCGGCGGCCGTCGAGGCGTTCGACGAGAAGGACTTCGCCGCGAACCCCGCTCTGGTCAAGGGCTACATCGGGCCCGGGGCGCTGGGCAGCGAGTCGGCCTCCGGGGTGCGCTACCTGCTCGACCCCCGGGTCGTCGAGGGCACCCGCTGGGTGACCGGGGCCGACCAGCCGGGCCAGCACGTCATCGACCTCGTCGCCGGTCGCGACTTCACGCGCCGACGGCACGATCGAGGCCGCCGAGGTGCGCCCGGGCGACGACTGCCCGAGCTGCGGCCACGCGCTGGAGACCGCTCGCGGCATCGAGATGGGCCACATCTTCCAGCTCGGCCGCAAGTACGCCGAGGCGCTCGGCCTCAAGGTGCTCGACCAGAACGGCAAGCTCCAGACCGTGACCATGGGGTCCTACGGCGTCGGCGTCTCGCGCGCGGTGGCCTGCGTCGCCGAGGGCAACCACGACGAGCTCGGCCTGGTGTGGCCGCGCGAGCTCAGCCCCGCCGACGTGCACCTCGTGGCGACCGGCAAGGACGAGGAGGTCTTCACGGCGTCCGAGCGAGATCACCCGGGAGCTCGAGGCGCAGGGCGTCTCGGTGCTGTTCGACGACCGCAAGGGCGTCAGCCCCGGCGTGAAGTTCAAGGACTCCGAGCTCATCGGCGTCCCGACCATCGTCGTCGTGGGCAAGGGCCTGGCCGACGGCACCGTCGAGATCAAGGACCGCGCCAGCGGCGAGCGCCGCGAGTCGTCCCGGTCGGTGACGTCGTCGCCGAGGTCCTGCCGAGGTGGCCCGGCCGGTCGGCGGCGGAGCCGCCTGATGGCCCAGCACGCGCTGCGGGCCGTCATCTTCGACTGGGGCGGCACGCTGACGCCCTGGCACGAGGTCGACCTGCCCCAGCAGTGGCGGGTCTTCGCCCGGGAGGTCCACGGCCTGCCCGTCGAGGACACCCACATGCCGCCCGAGGAGCTGGCCGAGGCCGACTCGCTCGCCGTCCGCCTCCACCAGGCCGAGGAGCAGGCCTGGTCGCGTGGCCGCCAGACCCACCAGAGCGCGTCCATCAGCGCGATCCTGGCCGAGGCCGGCGTCGATGCGGCCCACGACCGCCACCATCTGGCGCTCGCGGCATACCACCGCTTCTGGGAGCCGCACACCCACACCGACCCCCAGGTCCGGCCGCTCTGGCAGGGGCTGCACGACCGCGGGCTGCGCGTCGGCGTCCTGTCCAACACCATCTGGACCCGCGCGTACCACCGTGAGGTCTTCCAGCGCGACGGCGTCCTCGACCTCCTCGACGGTGACGTCTACTCCTCCGAGATCCACTGCGTGAAGCCGCACCCCGACGCCTTCCGCGCGGCCTGCGCGGCGGTCGGCGTCGAGCCGCACGAGGCGGTCTACGTCGGAGACCGGCTTGTTCGAGGACGTGCACGGCCCCCAGCAGGTGGGCATGCGCGCGATCTGGATCCCGCACTCCGACATCCCGAGCAACCAGCGGGTCGCCGTCGAGGCCACGCCCGACGCCGCGGCGCACGAGCTGCTCGACATCCTCGACATCGTCGACGGCTGGCTCGCCGCCGGGCGAGCCTGCACCGCCTAGTGGGCCACCTCGCGGTCAGCACCGTCCTGCTCATGGCGCTGGCCGCCTTCGGCGCCGGCTGGGTCGACGCCGTGGTCGGCGGTGGCGGGCTCGTCCAGCTGCCGGCCCTGGTGCTCGGCTTCCCGGCCGCCCTGCCTGCGCAGCTGCTCGCCACGAACAAGCTCGCCTCGATCTTCGGGACGACGACCAGCTCGATGACCTACTGGCGCAGGATCCGGCCGGACCTGCGCACCGCTCTGCCGATGGCAGCGGTGGCCTACGTCGGCGCGGTCGGGGGAGCCTTGCTCGGCCTGCACATCCCCAAGAGCGCGTTCAACCCGGTCATCCTCGTCATGCTCGTCGTGGTCGGCGCCTACACCGTCGCCAGGCCCGCGCTGGGCCACGAGACCGCGCTGCGGTTCGACGGCCACCGGCACACGGTCGTGGCGATGCTCACCGGGTTCGTCATCGGCGTCTACGACGGCGCGCTCGGGCCGGGGACCGGATCGTTCCTCGTCTTCGCGTTGGTCGGGCTGATGGGCTACGCCTTCCTGGAGGCCAGCGCCAAGGCCAAGATCGCGAACGCCGCCACCAACCTCGGGGCCCTGACGGTGTTCGTGCCCGGGGGTCATGTGATGTGGGGGATCGGGCTCGTGATGGCAGCGGCCAACGTCCTCGGCGGCTACACCGGCGCGCGGACCGCGGTGGCACGGGGGAGCAGGTTCGTGCGCGTGGTCTTCGTCGTCGTGCTGCTCGCGTTCATCGTCCGGATCGGCGGCTCGGTCCTCGGGCTGTGGACCTAGACGGGCTCATGCATCAGCCATGGGGTGCGCACAGCAGACACCCAGGAACGCGCCACATCGTAGGGCCGTGACCACGACCCAGCTCTCCACCGAGCGACGCCACCGCCCAGCGAGTGCCGGCGCTCCGGCGTACCGGCCGCCCCGACTCCGACCCGTCCCGCACTGGTGGCGCGACGCCTCCGTGAGCCTCTTCTGGCTCGTGCTCGTGTGGGTGACCTCACTGTGGGTGAGCAACGGAGGGATCCAGGACCTCGGGTCACTGGGCACCGGTCTCACCAGCCTCGGTCGGCTGAGCGGGCTGATCGCCTCGGCGCTGCTGCTCGTGCAGGTGTTCCTCATGGCGCGGGTCCCATGGTTCGAGCAGGCCTGGGGCCAGGACGCGCTGGCCCGGACCCACCGCTACGTCGGCTTCACCTCGTTCAACCTGCTGTGGGCGCACATCGTGCTCATCACCCTGGGGTATGCCGCCGACAGCTCGGCAGGCCTGTGGGGCACCATCGTGAGCTTCGTCGTGGACTATCCCGGCATGCTGCTCGCGGTCGCCGGCACGGCCGCCCTCTGCATGGTCGTCGTGACGTCGGTGAAGAAGGCCAGGGCCAAGCTGCGCTACGAGTCCTGGCACCTCATCCACCTCTACGGCTACCTCGGCGCGGGCCTGGCCCTGCCGCACCAGCTGTGGACCGGTCAGGAGTTCCTGCGCTCGACCGCGTCGACCGTCTTCTGGTGGACCCTGTATGCCGTGTGTGCCGGCGCCGTCCTCGTCTTCCGCGTGGGGCTCCCGGTGTACCGCTCGTGGCGCGCCCCGCTGCGCGTGGCGGCCGTGCGCGCCGAGGGCCCGGGCGTGACGTCGGTCGTCGTCGGGGGACCGGGTGTCGAGCGGCTCCAGCCGGCCCCCGGCCAGTTCTTCCAGTGGCGGTTCCTCGACGGGCGGGGCTGGTCGCGGGCCCACCCGTTCTCCCTGTCCGCCGCCCCCGACGGTCGTCACCTGCGGATCACCGCCGCCCACGTCGGCGACGGCACGGACCGGCTGGCCAGGCTCCGCCCCGGCACGCGGGTCCTCGTCGAAGGGCCCTACGGACGGCTCCACCCCGGCGTGCGCACGCGGCGCAAGGTCCTGCTCATGGGGTCGGGCATCGGCATCACGCCACTGCGCGCCCTGCTCGAGGGGCTGGAGCAGTCGCCCGGAGACGTGGTCGTCGTGCACCGCGCCCACAGCACGGACGACCTGTTCCTCGGCGGCGAGCTCCAGCAGCTGGCGAGCCGGCTCGGCGCGCGGTACGTCACGGTGCCGGGGCCGCGAGTGCCCGGGCGCAGCTCGTGGCTCCCCGCGACGGCGGCACACCTGACCGACGCCGAGGCGCTGACCCAGCTCGTCCCCGATGTCGCCGAGCACGACGTCTTCCTGTGCGGCTCCCCAGGCTGGATGGACGCGGCCCGACAGGCCGCGCTCGACTCCGGGGTACCCGCCGACCACATCCATCTCGAACGATTCGTCTACTGAGGAGCACCGCGATGCGACGCATCACCCTGTGGGCGCTGTCCACACTCACCACGCTTGTCCTGTTGTTCAGCTACCACACCTCCACCTCGAGCGCCGGCACTCCCGTCGCGAGCGCTGTCGGCTCGGCCAACGGGGCCGCTGCGGCCAACGGCGCGACGACACCGACGCCGACCACCACGAGCTCCGGCAGCACGAGCTCGAGCGTCGGCAGCACCGGCTCGGGCAGCGCGTCCAGCGCCGACGCACGCCACGCCCAAGGCCACCGCCACGCCCAAGGCGACGACAGCCGCTCCCAAGACCTACGACGGCACGGCGGTCATGACCCGCTACGGCGCCGTGCAGGTCGAGATCACCGTCGCCAACGGCAAGATCACCAAGGCCACCGTCATCCAGGTGCCGTGGAACGACCCGCGTGACCAGGAGATCAACTCCCAGGCCGTGCCCGTGCTCAACGACGAGGTCGTGCAGAAGCAGAGCGCGAGCATCGACATGGTCTCGGGGGCCACCTTCACCTCCGACGGCTACATCCAGTCGCTGCAGTCGGCCATCGACCAGGCGCACCTGTGAGTGCGGCGGAGGTGAGCGATCGCAAGGCGTTCGTCGAGCAGGTCATGGGCCTGCCCGTGAGCGTGCACGTCCGTGGCGAGGTCGACTCACCGGAGGTGGCGACCGCGGTCGAGCAGGTGTGGGGCATGCTGCGCCGGGTCGACGAGGTGTTCAGCACCTGGCGCGCCGACAGCCAGCTCATGCGACTGCGCCGCGGCGAGCTCGACCCGGCCGCCGCGCACCCCTGGCTCGACGAGGTCGAGGGCCTGTGCCGCGAGGCCCAGGAGCGCACCGGCGGCCTCTTCTCCGCCTGGTCGACGACCACCGGCGACTACGACCCGACCGGGCTGGTCAAGGGCTGGGCCGTCGAGAAGTCGAGCCAGCTCCTGACCGAGGCGCCGCGAGTCTCCTTCTGTATCAACGCCGGCGGTGACCTCGTGGCCGGTCACGGCGGTGGGCCGAGTCGTCCACCTGGCGGGTCGGCATCGAGAACCCCCGTGAGCCGGGCACGGTGGCGGCGACCGTCCCGCTGACCGACGGCGGCCTGGCGACGTCGGGCAACGCCGCCCGCGGGGCCCACATCCTCGACCCGCGCGACGGGGAGCCGGTGCTGCGCGAGGGGTCCGCCACCGTCTGGGGTCCCACCCTGCTGTGGGCCGACGTGTGGGCCACGGCGCTGTTCGTCGACCCCGACGCGGGGCGCGCCGCGCTGGAGGCCCACGACCCGGCATACCGCTGCCTGGTCCTCTGAGAGCCGCGCAACCACCTCTGGCAAACGCAGTCATCACCCCTTCGCCGTAGGCAAGAGGCGGGTCAGGGGAGCACACTGCAAAGGTTGGCGGCCGCACACAGCCCATCGCCGGGGAGCGGAGGCTCGGATGGTCGAGTCCGAGAAGGTGTCGGCCACGACCACGGCCGTGGCCATGGCCGACTCGGCGCGTCTGCGGAAGCGGCTCGCGGAGACGGAGGAGCAGCTCGCGGCCACGAGCGAGATCCTCGCCGTCCTCGGGGCATCCAGGGCAGGCGAGGCTCGAGGTCTTCGAGGCCATCGTGGAGCGGGCGCGCAGGCTGTCGCGGGCCGCCGCGGCGCAGATCCACCTCGCCGATCCGCACGACCTGACCATGGTCCACTCCGTCGGGGCTGCCACCGGCGTATCTGGAGCTCGCCCTCGACCCGAGCCGGTACCCCGAGACCGGACGTCGCTGATCGGTCGCGTCAGCATCGACGCCAGGACCCAGCAGATCGTGGACGTCCTCGCCGACCCCGACTACAACCGGCCCGAGTTCCAGCGCCTCGGCGGCTACCGCACGATCATGGGCGCCCCGATGGTGGTCGAGGACGAGGTGGTGGGGGTCCTGTCGGTATGGCGCACCGCCGTCGACCCCTTCGACGAGCGGGTGCAGGACCTGCTGAGCACGTTCGCCGCGCAGGGCGCGCTCGCGCTGCGCAACGTGGGTCTCTTCCGCGCGTTGGAGAGCCGCTCGACCGAGCTGGCGCGCAAGGTGGACCAGCTCGAGGCGCTGGCCGAGGTCGGCGAGGCGATCAGCGCCTCGCTGGACCCCGACGAGGTGCTGAGCACGATCGTGACCCATGCGGTCCAGCTGTCCGGCACCGACGGTGGGTCCTTGATGGAGTACGACGAGGACACCCAGCTGTTCCGGGTGCGGACCGCATACGGCACCAGTCCTGCGGTGCTGGACCAGCTCCGCCAGTCACGGATCCACGTCGACCAGAGCTTCGTCGGTCGAGCGGCGGCCTCCGGCCAGGTGGCCCAGCTGCCCGACCTGGCCGAGGTCGAGCTCGACCCGCACCTGCGCATCCTGTACGAGGCGGGGTGGCGGTCGCTGGTGGCGATCCCGCTGACGCGTCCCGACCGCATCGTGGGTGCGCTCGTCGTGCGCCGGAAGCAGCCCGGCGGCTTCAGCGACGAGACGTGCGAGATGCTCTCCGCGTTCGCGAGCCAGTCCACCATCGCCCTGGTCAACGCCCGGCTCTACCAGCAGCTCGAGCGCCAGAGCGCCGAGCTCGCCGAGGTCAGCCAGCACAAGTCGGACTTCCTGGCGAGCATGTCCCACGAGCTCAGGACACCGCTCAACGCCGTGATCGGCTTCTCCGAGGTCCTGCTCGAGCGCATGTTCGGCGAGCTGAACGACCGTCAGGCGGACTACCTGCAGGACATCCTCAGTGCTGGTCGCCACCTGCTGGCGTTGCTCAACGACGTCCTCGACCTGTCCAAGGTCGAGGCCGGTCACATGGAGCTGGACCTCGGTCTGGTCGATGTCGCGCAGACCCTGGAGGCGGTGCTGTCGCTCGTGCGGGAGCGGGCCCACCAGCACGACATCGCACTCACCCTCGACGTGGCGGCGGCCGAGGTCGGCACGGTCCGGGCGGACCCGCTGCGGTTCAAGCAGGTCGTCCTCAACCTCCTGAGCAACGCTGTCAAGTTCACGCCCGACGGCGGGACCGTCGAGGTCGCCGCGCGGCGGTCCGAGGGGAGCCTGGTCGTCACCGTCGCCGACAGTGGCATGGGGATCGACCCGGCGGACCAGGTGCGCATCTTCGACTCGTTCCAGCAGGGAGGACGCAACGCGTCGTCGGCCGAGGGCACCGGACTGGGCCTGACGCTGACCCGGCGGATCGTGGAGCTCCACGGCGGTCGGCTCTGGCTCGACAGCACCCCGGGCGTCGGCAGCACCTTCGGCTTCAGCATCCCGCAGCCGCGAACGTCGCCGCCGACCTGGAGGCCATCGAGTGGGACCTCGAGGACGACGGACGGCCGGTCGTCGTGGTCGTGGAGGACGACTCGAGCTCTGCCGAGCTGGTGTCCGTGCACGTCGCTGCCGCGGGGCTGCGTGCCGTCCCGGTCCAGACCGGTGAGCAGGGGGTGGCGGCCGTCAGGTCCCTGCACCCGGCCGCGGTGATCCTCGACATCCGCCTGCCGGGAATGGACGGCTGGGAGGTCCTGACCGCTCTCAAGGCCGACCCTGAGACCGCTGACACGCCCGTCGTGGTCGTGTCGGTGCTGCCCGAGCGGGGACGGGGGTTCGCACTCGGCGCGGCGGACTACCTCGTCAAGCCCGTCGGTGGAGACGAGCTGCTGGCTGCCCTGCGCAGAGTCGTCTCCGACCGCGCGCAGCCGCAGTCCGGGCGTCGCATCCTCGTCGTCGACGACGACCTCGCCGCCCTGCGGCTCGTCCGGGTCACGCTGGAGCCACTGGGCTGGGACGTGCACACCTGCGACCAAGGGACCGAGGCCCACGCCATGGCTCGCGCCATCCGCCCGCAGGTGCTCCTGGTCGACCTGCTCATGCCTGAGACCGACGGGTTCGACGTGGTGGAACAGGTGCATGCAGATCCCGTCACCTCCGACATCCCGATCGTCGTCCTCACCGCCAAGTCGCTGACGGCCGAGGACCGCCGCCGGTTGCAGGGGCGCGTGGAGTTCGTTGCGGCCAAGGGCAGGCTCGACCTCGTCCAGCTCTCCGCCCGGCTCGCGGACCTCGCACGGGCCCGAGGGGCGGGGGCGAACGAGGTGCCGACATGACCGGACGACGCCCCAAGGTCCTGCTCGTCGAGGACAACGAGCGCAACCTCAAGCTGGCGCGGGACCTGTTGGAGTTCAACGGTTTCACCGTGTTCGTGGCGACCACCGGGGAAGAGGCGCTGGCGCAGGCGCCCCGCGCCGGTCCGGACGTCATCCTCATGGACCTCCAGCTGCCCGGCATCGACGGCCATACGGCTCTGGCGCGGCTGCGGGCCCGGCCCGACACAGCCGGCATACCGGTCGTGGCCGTCACCGCCTTTGCGATGGCGGCGGACCGCACGAAGGCGCTGGAGGCCGGTTTCGACGGCTACCTGGAGAAGCCGATCAGCGTCAGGGACTTCCCACAGCAGGTTCGCCGATACCTCAAGGGGGAGTGGTGATGAGCGACGACGGGACCGTGCTGGTCGTCGACGACCTCGCAGCGAACCGCAAGCTGATGGAGGCGATCCTCGCGCCCCGGGGCTTCACGGTCGTCGCCGTCGCGTCCGGCCCCGAGGCGCTCGCGGTGCTGGCGGAGCGGCTGCCCGATGTCGTCCTGCTCGATGTGCTCATGCCGGGGGTGGACGGCTACGAGACGTGCCGCCGGATCCGGGCCGAGCCGAGGACCGCGTTCCTGCCCGTCATCATGGTCACCGCGAGCGGCGAGCGGGAGCGGCTGCGTGCTCTCGAGGTCGGGGCGGACGACTTCGTCAGCAAGCCGTTCGACCAGGCGGAGCTCCTGGCGCGGGTCCGTTCGCTGGTGCGGATCAAGCGCTACCACGACACCGTGACCGAGCAGGCGGCCGAGCTGCGGGCCTGGAACCACGAGCTCTCCAGCCGGGTCGCCGAGCAGGTCGGCGAGCTCCAGCGACTGGGCCGGCTGCGACGGTTCCTCGCCCCGCAGGTGGCCCAGGAGATCCTCGAGAAGGGCGACGACGGCATCCTGCTCAGCCACCGGCGCGAGATCACGACGGTCTTCACCGACCTGCGCGGCTTCACGTCCTTCGCCGAGACGTCGGAGCCCGAGGAGACGATGGCGGTGCTCGGTGACTACCACCGCGCCCTCGGCGAGCTGGTGTTCCGCTTCGAGGGCACCCTCGAGCACTTCGCCGGCGACGGGCTGATGGTCTTCTTCAACGACCCGGTGCCCTGCGCCGACGCGCCCGACCGCGCCGTGTCGATGGCCGTCGCCATGCGCGCCCGGGTGGCGGAGCTGGCGGACACCTGGCGGTGGCGGGGGCACGACCTCGGGTTCGGGGTCGGCATCGCCCAGGGCTACGCCACGCTGGGCCGCGTGGGTTTCGAGGGTCGGTACGACTACGCCGCCATCGGGACCGTCACCAACCTGGCGGCTCGGTTGTGCGCAGAGGCGCGCAACGGCCAGATCCTCGTGACGCCACGGGTGCTCTCCGGGATCACCGGTCCGGTGGAGAGCAGGGCGGTCGGCCCGCTCAGCCTCAAGGGCTTCTCCCGCCAGGTGGAGGCGTTCGAGGTGCTCGACCTCCAGCCGACGGGCGTGACGTCGTGACAGCCGCCGACGGCGCCGACCCTCGCGGACCTCGACGAGGCGGCACGGTATGCCGTGTTCGACCGCCTCCAGGAGCGTCTTCCGGCGGTCTGGGACGGCATCCAGACCGGTGACCCTCTCGAGTCGGTCGTCGTCGTGCCGTCGATGACCCTCGACCGGGTCGTGGCGGCCAGCTCGGGCATGACCCAGGCGATGGAGGAGCGCTTCCTCTTCATGCTCCTGCTGCTGCGCCAGCCGCGCCTGCGCATGGTCTACGTGACCTCGGTGGCGATCGACCCGACCATCATCGAGTACTACCTCTCGCTGCTGCCCGGGGTCATCCCCAGCCACGCGCGCTCGCGGCTCCACCTCGTCAGCGTGGGCGACGCTCGCCCCGGCGCGCTGACCGACAAGCTGCTGGCGCGGCCCCGGTTGCTGGCGGCGGTGCGTGCCCTGATCCCCGACCCGCTCCGGTGCCACCTGGTGCCGTACACGACCACCGCGGTGGAGCGTGACCTCGCCATCGAGCTGGGCATCCCGATGTATGCCGCGGACCCGCGCCTGTTCGCGCTGGGCACCAAGTCGGGGTGCCGTCAGGTCTTCTCCGAGGCCGGCGTCCGGTTCCCGGCGGGTGCCGAGGACCTGGCCACGCCGGCCGAGGTGGTCGCCGCGCTGGCCGGGCTGCGCGCCCGTCGGCCGTCGGCGCAGTCGGCCATGCTCAAGCTCAACGAAGGGGTGTCGGGCTCGGGCAACGCCGTGGTGGACCTCCGCGGGCTGCCGGCTCCCGGGAGCCCGCAGGAGGTCCCTGAGCTGGCTCACCGCCTCGGCGCGATGACGTTGGAGGACAACGCCATCGGCATCGACGCGTTCCTGGCCAAGCTCGCGCAGCGACGCGGCATCATCGAGGAACGGGTCGTCGGCGACGAGGTGCGCAGCCCCAGTGTCCAGCTGCGGGTGACCCCGCACGGTGCCCTCGAGATCCTCTCGACGCATGACCAGATCCTCGGCGGTCCCGGCGGCCAGTCCTACCTGGGCGCGCGGTTCCCGGCCGACCCGGCATACGCGCGCCTGATCACGACCGAGGCGGCGCGCATCGGTGAGGTGCTCGCCTCCAAGGGGGTGATCGGACGGTTCGCCGTCGACTTCGTCGTCGTGCGCGCGGGGTCCGCCTGGGAGAGCCATGCCATCGAGATCAACCTCCGCAAGGGAGGCACGACGCACCCGTTCCTCACCCTCCAGTTCCTCACCGACGGCCGGTACGACCCGCAGGCGGCGCGGTTCCTCACGCCCGCCGGCGAGGAGCGCCACCTCGTGGCCACCGACCACCTGGAGGACCCGGTCCTGCACGGTCTGCGCGTGGACGACCTCTTCGACCTCGTGGCACGAACCGGCATGCACTACGACCAGTCCCGGCAGCGAGGGGTGGTCTTCCACATGATCAGTGCCATCACCGAGTGCGGCCGGGTCGGCATGACCGCCATCGCCGAGACGGCGGCGCAGGCTCAGGAGGTCTACGCGGAGGCGGAGCAGGCGTTGCTTGCCGAGGCCGCTGCAGCGATGGCGCCCCGGCCGTTGCCCCTCTGAACGCCTGCCCCGCCGGTCCGTAGCCCCCGCCTCAGGCGGCGATCGTCATGGAGTGCAGGAGCGCCTCGACCATGACCTGGTGCCAGGTGTGGCGATCGGTGCGGCACGAGGCGCCCCCGCAGCTGCAGGTCCACGTCCAGCGTCCGAGGCTGGTGCGGTGGACAGTCGGGTGGTGGTGGGCCCGGTCTCGGTGCGGGTGGCTTGTCATGACGACCTCCCTGGGGGTTCGTGCTGACCGCGGCTGCGGATGCCTCCACTGTCGATGCGCGGCGCCTGGGGGTCTGTTGCGTCGATGACAGAGCGACGGTGGTGTGGGTCACCTGGTGTCGATCGGCGGTCGGTGCTCCACTTGCCCCATGGAACCGGAGCTGTTGAGCGGGCTTCCGGAGGCGGAGCGCGCGCGGGTGGCCGGGCTCATGGTGCGGCGCTACTTCTCTCGTGGAGAGCCTCTCTTCCACGAGGGGGACCCGGCCGACTGCGTGCACTTCATCGTCGAGGGCCACGTCCTCGTGCGGCGCACGACACGGCAGGGCGATCGCGCGGCCTTCACGGTGATGGGTCCGGGGGAGGCCTGCGGCGAGCTCGCGCTGCTGTCACCGGACGCGCGGCGCACCTCCTCGGTCGAGGCCCTCGAACGGGTCGTCACCCTGGCCCTCGAGGCGCGCGCGTTCGCCGCTCTGACGACGCAACGCCCCGAGGTCAACCGGCTGCTCGTGGACCTGCTCGCAGCCAGAGTCCGGCGGTTGTCGGACCAGCTCGTCGATGCCCTGTACGCCACGGTCGAGGACCGCGTGGTGCGCCGCCTGCTCGACCTGTGCGCGATCTACGGCAGGGACAGCGGCGAGGCGACGCTGCCACTGACGCAGAGCGACCTTGCCGAGCTCGCTGGAGCATCCCGCCCGGTCACCAACCGGGTGCTGCGCGGTCTGGCCGGACGAGGGGCTGGTCGTCCTTGCGCGAGGCCGGATCCGCGTCCCCGACGTGGCGAGCCTGCTGCGCACTCCGCTTCGTAGGGCTACTGCCGCAACGCGGCTGCGAGGGCATCGGCGTCCGTCACGGGTGCGTCGCACACGAACCCCCGGCACACGTATGCCGCCGCGCGGCCGCCGACCAGGGGACGCTGCGCCAGCAGCGGGTGGCCGGGCTCGTCGGGCGACCCGTGCGCGATGACCAGTCCCGGGGAGGTCGAGCGGCGGGCGACAGCCAGCAGCTCGGCCGCCGCGTCGTCGTCGCCGGGCCGCTGCCGACGACGGCCACCTGCAGCGGTCCGGCGACCGCTGCCTCGGCCACGGCCAGGGCCCACCCGCCGAAGCGCGGGTCCCGCGAGGCGAGCAGGCCCGACGCGGCCAGCGCCGCGTCGGCTCGCTCACGCATGCCGGTGTCGCCGGTGAGGGCCGAGCAGGTCAGCAAGGCCCCGGCGATGGACGACTGCCCGGAGGGCTCGGCGTTGTCGGCCTGGCTGCGAGGACGCAGCAGGAGCGGGTCCGCGTCGGCAGCGGTGTCGTGGAAACCGCCGTCCGCGTCGCCGAACTGCTCGACCGCGGTGGCGCAGCAGGTCCCGGGCGACGTCCAGCCAACGGGGGTCGCCGGTGGCCTGGTGCAGGGCCAGCAGTCCCTCGGCGAGGTTGCCGTAGTCGTCCGCCACGCCGTTCGCGGCTCCCACCCGTCCATCGCGGGACGAGCGGCGCAGACGGCCGTCGACGAGGTGGTGGCCCACCACGAGCTCCGCGCACCGGCGGGCTGCCTCGACCAGCGAGGAGTCCTCCAGGATGACACCGGCGTCGGCCAGACCCGCGATCGCCAGCCCGTTCCAGGACGTCACGACCTTGTCGTCGCGAGCGGGCTGAGGGCGGCGGTTTCGGCTCTCCAGCAACAGGTTTCGCGTCTGCTCCCACCACTGAGCGTCGGCCGGGTCGGCGAGCAGCTGCAGGGTCGAGCTGCCGTGCTCGAAGGTGCCTCGTTCGGTCACCTGCAGCAGTGCGGCGGCCGCTTGGCCGTCCTCCTCGCCGAGCACCTCCACGAGCTGCGCAGGCGTCCAGGCATAGGTCAGGCCCTCGACGCCGTCGGTGTCGGCATCCAGGGCAGACGCGAAGCCGCCCTCGGCGGTCCCGAGGTCGCGCACCAGGAAGCCGGCCGTCTCGGCAGCCACCCGACGGGCCAGCTCGTCGCCGGTGGCTCTGTAGAGATGGGCGTAGACGCGGAGCAGCTGCGCGTTGTCGTAGAGCATCTTCTCGAAATGGGGCACGACCCAGCCCGCATCGACCGAGTACCTCGCGAAACCGCCGGCCAGCTGGTCGTAGATGCCACCTCGGGCCATCGCCTCGCAGGTCCTGCGCGCCATGGCCAGGGCATCCGCGGAGCCGGTGCGCGCGTGATGGCGGAGCAGGAGCTCGAGCACCATGGAGGGCGGGAACTTCGGGGCGCCGCCGAACCCGCCGCGGGCGACGTCGAACTGGGCGGCCAACGTCTCCACCGCCTGTCCGAGGGCGGCCTCGTCGATCGGCTGCGGAGCCGCGCCGACGCTGACCTGACGGAGCCGGTCGGCGATGTGGGCACCGCTGTCCAGCACGCGCTCCCGCTGGTTCGTCCAGACCTCGCGGACCTGCGCCAGCACCTGCAGGAACTGCGCCTTGGGGAAGTACGTCCCGCAGAAGAACGGCTCCGCGTCGGGAGTGAGGAAGCACGTCATCGGCCAGCCACCGTGACCGGTCAGCGCCGTCGTGGCGGTCATGTAGACGGAGTCGACATCCGGTCGCTCCTCGCGGTCCACCTTGACCGCCACGAAGCCCGCATTCACCGCGGCGGCCACCTCCTCGTCCTCGAAGGACTCGTGGGCCATCACATGGCACCAGTGGCACGCGGCATACCCGACGGAGAGCAGGACGGGCACGTCCCGGCGCCGCGCCTCCGCGAACGCCTCCTCACCCCACTCCTGCCAGTCGACGGGGTTGTCCTTGTGCTGCAACAGGTAGGGAGACGTCGAGTCAGCGAGACGGTTCGGCATGCACCCACTCTGCCTCACACCACCCGGCGCTTCCTGCGAGCCCCGTCGCGTTCTCGTGCATTGGGCTGAGTTTGGCTGCGGTCGGAGTGAGTACGGTTCGAGACGCAGGCCAGGACAGGCAACCCGGACGCGCAGGGAGTCCTCCGAACGTCAGGAGACTCAGATGCCAGAACGCGCGATCTTCGAGCTGGGGCCGCCGGATCCCGTGGTCGACTCCCGGCAGCTGCCCGTCATCACGTTCGACGACGAGCAGGGCTTCGTCACCGGTGCGGACCTCGGCGAGGCGCACCCGGACAACGTGGATCCGCCTGCGGACCTGCCGGTCGAGCTGGACGCATCCGCCAGGCGATGATCCAGGGCCTCTGCCCACCGAGGACGAGCTGGACTCCCTCGTGGCCCAGGTGGACGTCAACGACGTCGACCAGCGCGGCTTCGACCCGGACGACGTGGAGAGCCAGGGAGGTCTCGATGGCTGACACGATGACCACCGCGCAGGCCACGACCATGCTGGCAGCGCTGGGCTTCGACAACGCGAGCAGGAGCTTCGCGACGGCGGTGCGGGGCTTCCAGACGGGGTGGAACCTCGGGCCGGCCCTCGCGGTCGACTCGTCCTTCGGCCCGAACACCAGTGCGGCACTGGCGGTCTCGTTCGCGCGGCACCGGCAGGGCCTGGGCACCATGAGCGCGAACTTCTCCTACATCGAGTTCCGCTGCAACGACGGGGCGAAGTTCCCCGAGTGTGCCCGGATCTGGATGCTGCGAGACCACATCCGGCGACTGGAGGCGTACCGCGTCAAGCTGGGCGCGCCCGTGCGCATCGTGTCGGGGTGCCGCTGCCAGCGCCACAACGCCGAGGTCGGGGGCGCCACGTCGAGCCAGCACCTGTTCGGCTCCGCGTCCGACGTGCTCGCCCTGGCGACGCTCGAGGAGAGGAAGCGGTTCGCGCTCTTCGCCGGTCTCGGCTTCCAGCAGAGCACGGGAAAGGTCGTCCACGTGGACTCGCGCGACAAGAGCGGGCACAACCTGACCGGTGGCTCGCCGAACGCGCCGACGACGTGGAGGTATGCCACCTGAGCCGAGGGCGCACCCACGGTGCGGCGCGGGTCGGGGCGGGGACCCGCGATACTGGCCGCCATGTCCGGTCCCCGGCGAGGCGCTGCTCGCGACTCCACCAGAGCCCGGCGGTCGCGCGCCCAGCGCCTGGTCGCCGTGCTCGGCGTGGTGGTCCTCGTCGCTGGTCGGCGGACTGCTGGCCGACGCGCTGGTGATGGTCCACCGCATACCGACCATCGCCGTGCACGTGCCGACCTCGGGCGGCTCGCCGGTGTTCCTGCTGCTCGCGTCCGACTCGCGCCAGCGCCTCGAGGGCGCCGACCGGCAGAGGTATGCCGACCCGGTCCAGGCCCAGGGGGAGCGGGCCGACCTCGTCTACCTGCTCAGAACGGGCGGTCCGGGGGGCCCGGCCCTGGTGTCGGTGCCGCGCGACCTGTTCGTCGGCTCGCTACAGAACGACCCACACCGCCTGGGCATGTCACTGCAGCAGGGCCCTCAGGCCATGGTCGACACCCTGTGCCGGGACCTGGGGGTGGGGGTCGACCACGTCGTCATCGCCGACTTCCCGGGGCTCATCGACGCCGTGGACGCCGCGGGGGGCGTGAGCGTGACGACCACGGGGCCGATCCGCGACCTGGGGTCGGGCCTGAGCCTGCCCGCTGCCGGGACGCACCACCTGGACGGTGCGCAGGCGCTGGCGTGGGTGCGTTCGCGGCACCCCGAGGTCCGCCGGGCCGGAGCCTGGGTGCCGGACCCGTCGGCCGACCCGACGCGCAGCTCCCACGCGACCCAGGTGCTGCGCCAGCTGGCGGCTGCGGCCGCCGACCCGGTCACGGCGCAGCGGATGGCGTCGTCCGCGGCACCACGGCTGCGTCGCGACGAGGGCAGCTCACTGGCGGTCCTCGCAGGTCTGCTGTGGGCGCTGCACGGGGCAGCGGCGGCTGGCCACGTCGCGACGGTTCCGGCTCGGTTCGCGGCGACCGAGGTGCCGGTCGCCTTCATGGACCGTCGCTCACAGGCCGCCCTGGCGCCCTTCAGGAGTGCCACCTGTGCGCCCGCTCGCCGCTCATCCTGAGCCTTTTTGCCCGGTATCACCCCTCATTTTCACGAATTCGCCCGCAACCTGAGTGGTTCCTGTAAGTTGCGCATCGTTTCACTTCATCGTCAGGGGAGCCCCACATGCTGAACAGCCCAACTCGTCTGCGCGCCGTCCTGGCCGCCACCGTCCTGGCCGGTGGTGCGATCGTCGGCGGCGCGACCGTCGCCTCGGCGGCGACGGGCACGACGATCACCCTGAACCCCAGCGATGTCGTGGGCACCGGCGACCCGCTGACCGCCTCGGGCACGTGCGCCCCGGGCTCGCGCACCGCCGTGGTGACCGTGGTCCAGGACAACACGGTCCTCGACCAGACCGCAGCCAACCTCTCGTCGTCGCTCGGCTACACCGTCACCCTCGACGTCTCCCAGGGCACCCTCGGCCCGGCGACCGTCACGGTCGACTGCTACCGGTACCCGACCGCCGCTCCGGTGGGCAGCGCGTCAGCCGATGTGGGCATCGACGATGGCTCCAGCCCGAGCGTGCCCGTCTCGGTCTCCCCCTCCCGCGTGCACATCGGCGGCCAGATCACGATCACGGCGACCTGCCCGGCTGGCACCCCCAGCGCGGAGGTCCTGGGCGTCAGCCCTAGCCACTCCCAGCCGTTCTTCGACAAGACGGTGACCCCGGCTGCGGACGGCACGCTCACTGTGACGACCACGGTGGCCGGCCCGCTCGTGGCGGCCGGCCCCGCTGGAGCGGTGGTGCTGTGTGGCACGCCCGACAACCCCACCGGTTTCGGCTTCGCGGACCTGACCATCCTGGCGGCTCTGCCTGGGTCCGCCGTTCCCCCGGCCACGCCGTCGGCTCCGGCCGGCCCGGCCGAGTCGGCGACCCCGCCGGCCAGCGCCGTGCCGACCCTCGCCTACACCGGTAGCGACGCGCTGCCCATGACGGCGATGGCACTGGGCCTGCTCGCCGTGGGCGGGGTCCTGCTGGTGACGCGTCGCCGCCTCCGCGCCTGACGCACCACCTCGTCGAGACGCGAGACGGGGCCGCCCAGCTGGGCGGCCCGTCTCGCATGCTCAGGACGATTGACCGGCCGCGGTCAGCTCAGCCGTGAGGGGAGCGTGCGTCGCGGCTCGTCGACCGACCGTCGACGGGTTCGACGGACGACTCCTCGAGCGACGACTCGTCGAACGGCAGGTCGCCGGCGAGGACCGCGTCCAGGCGGGGCCGGTCCAGCTCGCCCACCCAGTGGCCGATGAGGACCGTCGCCACCGAGTTGCCCGCGAAGTTCGTCAGGGCTCGGGCCTCGCTCATCATCCGGTCGATGCCGACGATGAACCCCACGCCGTCGACCAGGTCGGGGCGGTGTGACTGCAGGCCGCCGGCCAGGGTCGCCAGACCCGCTCCGGTGACGCCCGCCGCACCCTTCGAGGCGATCACCATGAACAGCAGCAACGAGACCTGCTGACCGATGGAGAACGGCTTGTCCAGGGCGTCGGCGATGAACAGCGACGCCATGGTGAGGTAGATGGCCGTGCCGTCGAGGTTGAACGAGTAGCCGGTCGGCACCGTGATGCCGACGACAGGTCGGGAGACACCCGCGTGCTCCATCTTCGCGATGAGCCGCGGCAGCGCCGACTCCGAGGACGACGTCGACAGGATGAGCAGGAGCTCGCGGGCCAGGTAGCGCAGCAGCGCGAACACGTTCACGCCGGTGACGAGCTTGAGCACCCCGCCGAGGACGACGAACACGAAGAGCGCACAGGTGATGTAGAACGCGACCATCACGATCGCGAGGCTCTGCAGCGCCTTCCATCCGGTGGCGCCCACGACGGCCGCCATCGCGCCGAACGCGCCGATCGGCGCGGCATACATGATCATCGCCATGAGGCGGAAGACGAGCCGCTCGAAGTGCCGGATGCCCGCGAGGACAGGCTCACCGGCGCGCCCCATCTTCTGCAGGGCGAAGCCGACGAGCAGTGCCACGAGCAGTGCCTGCAGGACCGACCCGGCGGTGAGCGACGAGACGAGCGTGTCGGGGATGAGGCCGAGCAGGAAGTCCACGGTGCTGGTGTGCGCCGCGCCGGCCTGCTTCTGGCCGCTGGCCGCGAGCTCCTTGGTCAGGTGCAGCCCGGACCCGGGGTGGATGACGTTGCCGACGGCCAGGCCGATGGCAAGGGCGACCGTCGACATGGTGAGGAAGTAGCCGAGGGCGAGCCCGCCGACCTTGCCCACCTGGGTGGCCTTACGCACGGAGCCGATGCCCAGGACGATGGTGCAGAAGATGATCGGCGTGATCATCATCTTGATGAGGTTGACGAACCCGGTGCCGAGCCACTTGAGCTCGACGCCGAACTTCGGGGAAGGCGAAGCCCACGAGGATGCCCAGGATCATCGCCACGATGACGGCGAGGTAGAGGTAGTGCGTCCGGTCGCGCCTCGGGGCGGGGCGGTCGACGACGGTGTCGGCGCTGCTGGTCACGGTGTTCTCCAGAGGGTCGGTCCCAGGCGGTGCCCGGGAGTGCGGAACACGACGAGCGTGACGGGACCACTGGCTAGGGTCACGGTTGTGTTCATTGAGTTCGGCCGGCGCGGCGGCTGGCGAGCCGGTGCGTATGCCGGTGAGGCCGCCCCGCTGGCTCGGCGCCCCGGCGCGGTGGAGCGTGGCCGGGCAGACCTTCGCGCTGCAGGTCGTCGTCGGCCTGCTCGTCGTGCTCGTGGGCACGGCGGCGGCCTCCGTGCAGACCCGACGAGCCGCTCAGGACGAGGCCACCGCCCGCGCCACCGCCGTCGCGGAGACGGTCGCCAGCACGGCCCTGGTCGTGGACGGGGTGCAGACCGCCGACGCGGACCATGCGCTCCAGCCGTTCGCCGAGCAGGTGCGGCGCGTGACCCACACCGACTTCGTCGTCGTGATGAGCCCGCAGGGCATCCGGTACACCCACCCGGACCCCACGCAGATCGGCCGCCCGTTCATCGGGTCACATCGAGGCGGCGCGGGCGGGGGGCACGGTGGTCGAGGACTACACCGGCACCCTCGGGCCGTCGCGGCGGGTCGTCGTCCCGATCCGCTCAGGCAGCGGCGCCGTGGTGGGCATGGTGGCGGTCGGCATCCGCGAGACCGCCGTGAGCGAGCGTCTGCGCGGTCAGCTCCCCGTCATCCTGCTGGCCGGTCTCGCGGCCGCGCTGCTCTCGGGGCTCGGCACCGCCTTGGTGGCCCGGCGCATCCGCCGCCAGACGCACGGCCTGGGTGCGCGCCAGCTCCAGGAGATGGTCGAGTACTACGACGCGGTCCTGCACGCGGTGACCGAGGGGCTCATCCTCACCGACCTCGACGGGCGGCTGCTGCTCGCCAACGACGAGGCGGTGCGGCTCCTCGGGCTGCCTCCGGAGGCCAGTGGGCGCCGCGTCGACGAGCTGGGGCTGCCCGGCACGCTGGTCTCGGCCTTGACCGACGACCGGCCCCGCGAGGACGAGCTGCACGTCACGGCCGCCCGGGTGCTGGTGCTCAACAAGGCGCGCGCGCAGTGGGCCGGCCGGGCGCTCGGGTATGTCGCGACGCTGCGCGACCGCACCGACCTCGAGCACCTCACCGGCGAGCTCGACTCGGCCCGCGGGCTCACCGAGGCGTTGCGCTCGCAGGCCCACGAGGCGGCGAACCGGCTGCACGCCATCGTCTCCCTGATCGAGCTGGGTCACCCCGACCGAGCCTTGGCGTTCGCCACCGAGGAGCTCGAGCTGTCCCAGGTGCTCACCGACCAGGTCGTCGGATCCGTGGCCGAGCCCGCGCTGACCGCGCTGCTGCTCGGCAAGGCGGCGCAGGCCGGCGAGCGCGGCATCGACCTGCAGATCGCCTCCGACGCAGTGTGGCCGCCCGACGCGGCGCCGGTCCGCGACGTGGTGACGATCGTGGGCAACCTCATCGACAACGCGTTCGACGCCGTGACGTCGGGGCCCGGCGAGCGACGGGTCAGCCTGGACTCGCGGCTGGACGACGGCGGCCCTGGTCCTCAGTGTCGCCGACTCGGGGCCGGGGCTTCCGCCCGACGCGGTGGAGGCCGCCTTCCGCCGTGGCTTCTCCACCAAGGAGCAGGGCAGCGCCGGCCGTCGGGGGATCGGCCTGGCGCTGGTGGCGCAGTCCGTGGCGCGCCTCGGCGGCACGCTGGAGGTATCGGGCCCGCCGGGCGCGCGCTTCACGGTGCGCCTGCCGCTGGGTGAGCGGGCAGGGGACCACTCGCGAGGCCGGGCTCATGTCTGAGCGCGCCGAGCCGTACCGCGTCCTCGTGGTCGAGGACGAGCCGGTGGCCCTCGAGGCCCATGCTGCCTACGTCGAGCGGGTGCCGGGCTTCGTCGTCGCGGCGACCGCGTCCACCAGCCAGGCCGCGCTGAGGGCGTTGCAGCAGAACGCCGTCGACGTCGTCCTGCTCGACATGGTGCTCCCCGACCGGCACGGGCTGGACGTCATCAGGGCGATGCGCGCGGGCGGTCACACCGCCGATGTCATCGCCGTGACCTCGGCGCGTGACCTGGAGGTGGTCCGCGCGGCGGCGTCGATGGGCGTCGTGCAGTACCTGCTGAAGCCGTTCGTCTTCGCCACGCTGCGCGACCGGCTGGAGGCCTACCGGGCGTTCCGGGACCAGCTCGGGGACGCCTCGCAGGTCAGCACGCAGGCCGAGGTCGACGAGGTGCTTGCGGGCGGCCGGCACCGGGTCCCGGCCGCGTTGCCCAAGGGCATGAGCGAGGAGCTGCTGGCCAAGGTGTCCACCGCGCTGCGCGCCGCTCCCGGCCTCGTCGACCGAGCTGGCCGACGTCGTGGGGGTCAGCCGGGTGACCGCCCGTCGGTACGCCGAGTACCTCTGCGAGGCCAGGCTCGCGCTGCGGAGCCAGCGGTATGCCGGCGCCGGCCGCCCCGAGGTGGAGTACCGCTGGGTGGGCTGACCGTCGAGTCTTTGATGGGTCTAGGCCGCTCTGGCGGCGCAGGCCCTTCAAAGACTCGGCTCAGCCGTCGAGCGCCTTGAGGAGGGCGACACAGAAGGAGACGAGGGCGGCGTCACCGTCCTGACCCGCGCGGGCGGCATGGAAGGCCGTGCGCACGTAGCTCCAGGCGAGTGCCTCGTCCTCGTCGATGCCGGCCGCCTCGGCGCAGATCGACACTCGCCGGCGGACCAGGTACCGCAAGGCCGAGCCGGTGCCGAGCTCGTCCACCCGGTGGTGCAGCAGCGGCTGGATCTCGAAGCCGGGGTGGCCTGCCATGGCACGCGGGCCGATGGCGAGCCAGTCGGGCCGTCCGCTGCCGGGCAGGCTCGCCAGCACGTTGTCGACGTGCAGCCGGGTGTGGAGCAGCGTGCTGTCGCAGGCCGGGTCATTGGTCAGCATCCTGACGAGCCCTTCGGTGCGCTCGACCATGCGCCGTGGCAGCACGCCCTGCGTCGAGGCCAGCCCGTCGACCTGCGCGCGGGCGAACGACGACAGGGTGCGCAGACCTGGTGGCGCCGGGACGTCGGAGCTCGGCCAGGAGACCACCGACCACCTCGCAGGCCGTGTCGGTATCGGCGGAGTGCAGGTCCCGCGCACCGTCGAGGGCCTCCAGCAGCACGGCTCCTCGCGCGGGGTCTGCCGCCACGAGCCGGACCGCGCCGCGGCCGTTCCAGTGGCGCAGCGCCAGCGCCTCGTCCCGGCTCGCCTCGGCCGGCCAGGTCACCTTGAGTGCGAGCGGCTGGCCGTCGCGGACGACGGGAACGACGACGACGGTCGGGCGCGTGAGCGGCGTCGGCCGAGGGCTCCAGAGCCCAGGCGTCGAGGACCTCGGCCAGGAACCGGGGCGGCCGCACCGTCCAGTCGGGGCGGCCGGGGCTAGCGGGGTCGACCGGGTCGGCCCGTGTCACCGCAGCCCCGGGAAGGCCGAGAGCGGGACCCCCCACCGGGAGGCCAGCACCTCGGTCTCGCCGAGCCACCTCACGGCGGAGGCGAGGGGCTTGGGGTCGCCTGCCGCAGAGGCCATGTCGCGGGCGTTGGCAGCCCGGAGCTCGGTGAGGACCTGCACCGCGAGCCGTGCCGCGGCCACCGGGGTGGTCACCGGGAAGGGGAGCGGGTAGCCGAGCGGCGTGGGCCCGGCCGACGCTCCGGCCAGTACCTCCTGGGTCTGCTGCGCGGGCCTGGAGCGTGGCCAGGGTGGTGCGCGCGAGTGCCCCCTGCGCTCCGGTGGGGGACTGGGCCGCGACGACCTGCATGCCGTAGACCGCCGCCCGGGTGCTGTCGAGGAACGAGGAGGCCAGGCCGGGCGACTGCCAGGTGGGCTCGTCGGCCTGGGGCGGTGCGCCGAGCAGGGCAGCGGCGGCCACGCGCTGGGCGAGCAGGGCACCGGCCAGCGGGCGCGCCGCGGCGGCCGCCTGGGTCAGCGACGGGCCGACCGGTTGGCTCGAGGTGCCGATGTCGGCCAGCTCTGCGGCGGCCAGGTCGGCCGGGCTCCGGACCGGCTGCGTGGTGGGGCCCGAGGTCGGGGAGCCCGAGCGGCGGGCCTGCTGGTCGGGGGCGCGACGGGCTGGTGGTGGGCCCCGGACGAGCCGCCGCCGCCTGGTCCACGAGGTTCTGCGGCACGCCGAGCCGCCGCAGCTCGGCGCCCAGGACGGTCACCTGACGGGCGTGCAGCCCGGCCAGCCGCGCGACGAGCGACGTTCCGCGCGCCTGCCAACCCGCGTGCGTCGCCGGCCAGCTCGGCGCTGCTGCGCACCAGGCCGAGCAGGAACGTCTCGCCGTCGATGGGCGTGCGCGCAGGCAGCAGCGGAATCCGCGGTGCGTCGTCCTCGAGCCGTATGCCGCACGACGCGAGGGCCAGCGCCGACAGCGTCCCCAGTCCTGCCGTGAGCAGCGCCCGCCGGTCCGGCCGGGCCGCCGGCGGCGGCATACGGCGGTCCTGGCTGGGCATGCGGCGATCATGGCACGCGCCCCTGGGGCCCCGCGGAACCGCATATGCGTCCGTCGGCGCGTCGTGGATAGAGTGGGCCCTGCACGACCCCCAACTTCAGAGAGGACGAGTCAGTGAGCGTCAAGGACCAGATTCGTCCCGCCGTCGAGGCCCCCTTGGGCGCGCTCGGCCTACTGGTGGAGGACCTCGCCGTGACGCCGGCCGGCAAGCGGCGCCTCGTCCGCGTCTGGATCGACCGTGTGGTCGGTGACGAGGGCGGCGACAGCACCACTCCGACCGCACCCCTGTCCCTCGACGAGGTGGCCGACGCGACCAGGGTCGTCAGCGAGGCCCTCGACGACGCCGGCGCGCTGGGGGAGCAGCCCTACACGCTCGAGGTGACCTCCCCGGGCGTCGACCGGCCCCTGTCCCTGCCGCGCCACTACCGCCGCAACGTCGGCCGCCTCGTCACCCTGACGCCGCACGAGGGCGCACCGGTCACCGGCCGCATCACCCGAGCCGGCGACGACGGGGTCACCCTCGAGGTGCCCGCTGCCGCGAAGACGCCCGCTTCCACCGTGGACCTTCCGTATGCCGCGATCGCCACCGCCGTCGTGCAGGTGGAGTTCTCGAGGCCTTCCGGGGCGAGCGACGACGACGACAACCCCTGAGGAGAACTGACATGGACATCGACCTTGCCGCACTGAGGGCCCTGGAGCGCGAGCGCGACGTCTCTCTCGACATCCTCATCCCGGCGATCGAGCAGGCCCTCCTGCTCGCCTACCACCGCACCGAGGGCGCGTACCGCAACGCCCGGGTCCAGCTCGACCGCAAGACGGGTCACGTCGTGGTCTGGGCGCGCGAGGAGATCGAGCAGCCCGAGCCCGAGGAGGGCGAGGAGCACCCGCCCCGCGAGTACGGGCCCGAGTTCGACGACACCCCGACCGGGTTCGGCCGCATCGCCGCCGCCACCGCCCGCCAGGTCATCGTCCAGCGGCTGCGCGACCTCGAGGACGACGCCATCATGGGCGACTTCAAGGGCCGTGAGGGTGACGTCGTGGCGGGCGTGATCCAGCAGAGCCCCGACCCGCGCCACGTGACCGTCGACTTCGGCACGGTCGAGGGCATCCTGCCGCTGGCCGAGCAGGTCCCCGGCGAGCGCTACGTCCACGGTGAGCGGCTGCGCTGCTTCGTCGTGTCGGTCCGCCGCGGCCCCAAGGGCCCCCAGATCGGGCTGTCCCGGACCCACCCCAACCTCGTCCGCAAGCTCTTCGCCCTCGAGGTGCCCGAGATCGCCGACGGCTCCGTCGAGATCGCCGCCCTGGCCCGCGAGGCCGGTCACCGCACCAAGATCGCCGTGCACTCCACGGTGCCGGGCCTCAACGCCAAGGGCGCGTGCATCGGGCCGATGGGTGCCCGGGTCCGCGCCGTCATGGCCGAGCTGCACGGCGAGAAGATCGACATCGTCGACTACTCCGAGGACCCCCAGCGGTTCGTGGCCGCGGCCCTGTCGCCGTCGCGCGTCGAGTCGGTCGAGATCGTGGACCCGCAGCTGCGGGCGGCGCGGGTCGTCGTCCCCGACTACCAGCTGTCGCTGGCCATCGGCAAGGAGGGCCAGAACGCCCGCCTCGCCGCCAAGCTGACCGGGTGGCGGATCGACATCCGGCCCGACACCGCCGCGACGCCGCCGAGCACCGCTCCGAGCACGGGCCGGAGCACGCGGCCGAGCACGGGTGACACGGCCGCACGGCAATAGGGGATAGACTGGTGGGGACCGACCGGACTGGACTCCGGCCCGAGGCACCTGGCACCACCCCTCACCTCACGCACGGGCAACCGACCCGGACGTGTGTGGGATGCCGCGGGACGGATAGCTGGTCGGCACTCCTGCGAGTGGTCGCGGAGACGGACGAGGCTGGGGCAACCCGGCTGGTGCCGGACCCGCGGCACCGCCTGCCGGGGCGCGGCGCTTGGCTGCATCCCACAGGTGACTGTCTTGACCAGGCCCTCCGTCGCCGGGCGTTCGGGCGCGCGCTGCACACCAGCGCCGCCCCGGATCCCGCCGCGGTCACGGCATACGTCGAGGCACAGGCCAGCGGCCGCGAGCAGTGAACACCGTCCGAACCATCCATGGGAACCGAAAGCGGGTTTGACGCTGATGAGCACCCGATGAGAACTCAGCAATGAGCTCCCCCCAGCAGTAACGACGGTCCGCGCCTGTCTCCTCGACATCTGCACGGACCAGGAACAGGAGAAACGTGGCTAAGGTCCGTGTAAGCGCGCTCGCCAAAGAGCTGGGCACCGACAGCAAGACGCTGATCGCCCACCTCAACAGCATCGGCGAGTACGTCAAAACCGCCAGCTCGACGATCGAAGCACCGGTCGTCCGCAAGGCAACCGAGACATTCCCAGAGAACCTCAAGAAGTCGCCGTCGCGCGGTGCCGCCAAGGCGGTCCCGTCCGCGCCGGCTCCCGCAGCCCCGGCGGCGCCCAGCAAGCCCGCGCCCGCTGCCCCCGCATCGGCGGCTCCGGCCCCGAGCGCTCCGGCGGCTCCGCGCTGCCAGCGCGCCCGCAGCCGCCGACGCCGGCTCCCAGTGCGCCCGCCGCCCCGGCACCCGCCCCCAGCGCCCCTGCCCCGAGCGCACCCGCCGCCCCCGCAGCCAGTGCCCCCGCGGCCCCGGCTGCCCCGGCAGCCAGCGCCCCCGCCGCAGCGGCCCCGTCGGCGCCGAGCCCCGCAGCTCCCCGTCCCGGTGCGCCCGCGCCCCGGTACTCCGGGTGGCTCCGCCGGCTCGGGCGCACCTCGTCCCGGCGCCCCGCGCCCGGGCAACAACCCCTTCGCGCCCTCCCAGGGCATGCGCACCGGCCGTGACGGCGCCCCCCGCGAGGGTGGGTCCCGCGAGGGTGGCGCGCGTCCGGGCAACAACCCGTTCGCCGCGTCGCAGGGCATGCCGCGTCCCCAGAGCCGTCCCGGTGCTGCCGGGCCGCGCCCCGGCGGCACGGCCGGTCCCGGTGGGCCCCGTCCCGGTGGTCCGCGTCCGAGCCCCGGCATGATGCCCGACCGCAGTGCGGTCGGCCGTCCCGGTGAGCGTCCCGCCCGTGGTGGCGGCCGTGGCCCCGGTGGGCCCGGCGCCGGCCGCGGTCCGGGTGGTCCCGGTGGTCCGGGCGCGGGCGGCGGCTTCGCCGGTCGCCCCGGCGGCGGTGGCTTCCGCGGTGGTGCGGGTCGTGGCTCCACGGCCGGCGCGTTCGGCCGCGGTGGCGGTCGTCCGGTCCGCGGACGCAAGTCCAAGCGCGCGAAGCGCCAGGAGTTCGAGCAGATGCAGGCGCCGTCGCTCGGTGGCGTCAGCGTGCCCCGCGGCAACGGCACCACACTCATCCGGGTGCGCCGTGGCTCGTCGCTGAGCGACTTCGCCGACAAGATCAACGCCAACCCCGGTGCGCTCGTGACGGTGCTCTTCCACCTCGGCGAGATGGCCACGGCCACCCAGTCGCTGGACGAGGACACCTTCAAGCTGCTCGGCGCCGAGCTCGGCTACAACATCGAGGTCGTCTCTCCGGAGGAGGAGGAGAAGGAGCTCTTCGACTCCTTCAACATCGACCTGGAGACCGGCATCGAGGGCGAGGACGACGAGGACCTCCAGCCGCGTCCGCCGGTCGTCACCGTCATGGGTCACGTCGACCACGGTAAGACCCGCCTGCTCGACGCCATCCGCAACGAGGACGTCGCCGGCGGCGAGTCCGGTGGCATCACCCAGCACATCGGTGCCTACCAGGTGCACAAGATGCACGAGGGCGTCGACCGTCCGATCACCTTCATCGACACCCCGGGTCACGAGGCCTTCACGGCCATGCGTGCCCGTGGTGCCAAGGTGACCGACATCGCGATCCTCGTGGTCGCTGCCGACGACGGCGTCATGCCGCAGACCATCGAGGCGCTCAACCACGCCCAGGCTGCGGACGTGCCGATCGTGGTGGCGGTCAACAAGATCGACGTCGAGGGTGCCAACCCGGCCAAGGTGCGCCAGCAGCTGACCGAGTACAACCTCGTGGCCGAGGAGTACGGCGGCGACACCATGTTCGTCGACGTGTCCGCCAAGGCGGGCCAGAACATCGACGCGCTGCTCGAGGCCGTCCTGCTCACCGCGGACGCGGCCCTCGACCTGCGGGCCAACGCCGACCGCGACGCCCGTGGTGTCGCGATCGAGGCCAACCTCGACCGTGGTCGTGGCGCCACGGCGACCGTCCTGGTCCAGGCCGGCACGCTGCACGTCGGCGACGCGATCGTGACGGGCTCGGCCTACGGCCGCGTCCGCGCGATGCTCGACGAGCACGGCAACAACCTCACCGAGGCGGGGCCGTCGCGTCCCGTCCAGGTGCTGGGTCTGTCGTCGGTGCCGCGCGCCGGTGACACCTTCGTGGTGGCGCCGGACGACCGCACCGCCCGCCAGATCGCCGAGCGGCGCGAGGCGGCCGACCGTCAGGCCTCCCTGGCCAAGGCCCGCAAGCGCATCTCCCTCGAGGACCTCAACGAGGCGCTCGCGGCCGGCAAGGTCGAGACGCTCAACCTCATCCTCAAGGGCGACGTGTCGGGTTCTGTCGAGGCGCTCGAGGACGCCCTGCTGCAGATCGACGTGGGCGACGAGGTCGACCTGCGGATCATCGACCGTGGCGTCGGCGCGATCACGATGAACAACATCAACCTCGCGATGGCGTCGAACGCGATCATCATCGGCTTCAACGTGCGAGCCGAGGGCCAGAACGCCGACTACGCCGAGCGCGAGGGCGTCGAGATCCGCTACTACTCGGTGATCTACCAGGCCATCGAGGAGATCGAGGCAGCGCTCAAGGGCATGCTCAAGCCGGAGTTCGAGGAGGTCGAGCTCGGCACCGCCGAGATCCGCGAGATCTTCCGGTCGAGCAAGTTCGGCAACATCGCCGGCTCCATCGTCCGCAGCGGCGAGATCAAGCGCGGCACCAGGGCCCGGATCACCCGCAACGGTGTCGTGGTGTCCGAGAACGTCGAGATCGCCGGCCTGCGCCGGTTCAAGGATGACGTCACCGAGGTCCGCGAGGGCTTCGAGTGCGGTATCAACCTCGGCTCGTTCAACGACCTGCAGCTGGGCGACCTCATCGCGACGTACGAGATGCGAGAGAAGCCCCGCGCCTGAGCGACCATGGCGTATGCCGCCGGCTCAGGCCGGCGGCATACGCCGCCTTCGTACGACCGTTCACGACCGCAGGAGGGACATCCATGGCTGACACCGGACGCGCTCGCAAGATCGCAGACCGCATCAAGACCCTCATCGCCGCGAACGTCGAGTCGATCGTCAAGGACCCCGACCTGGGCTTCATCACCATCACCGACGTGCGGGTGACCGGCGACCTCCAGCACGCCTCGGTCTTCTACACCGTGTTCGGCGACGAGCAGCAGCGCGCGACCACCGCCGCGCTGCTGGAGAAGAACAAGGGCAGGCTGCGCTCGTTCGTGGGCCAGCAGATCAAGATCCGGCTCACGCCCAGCCTCGACTTCTTCGCCGACGCCATCCCCGAGACCGCGGCGCACCTCGAGGACCTGCTGCGCGAGGCCAAGGAGCGCGACGCCGCGGTGGCCGCTGCCGCAGAGGGCGCGCGCTACGCCGGCGAGCCCGACCCCTACAAGAAGCCCGACGACGAGGTGCTCGACGCCGAGTTGCCGACCGGACGCACCAGCGAGCTCGAGGCCGGCGCCCCGGATGCCCGCGCCTGACGGCCTCCTGGTCGTCGACAAGCCGAGTGGCTGGACCAGCCACGACGTCGTCGGCCGGGCCAGGCGCCTGTGTGGCACCCGCAAGGTGGGCCACGCCGGCACGCTCGACCCGATGGCCACCGGCGTGCTGGTGCTCGGCATCGGCCGGGCCACCCGGCTGCTCACCTTCCTCGTCGGGTGCGACAAGGCGTATGCCGCGACGATCCGCCTGGGGCAGAGCACCCTCACCGACGATGCCGAGGGCGAGGTGACGGCGTCGGCTCCCGCGACCGGTGTCACGCCCGAGGCTCTCGCGCAGGCCGTGGCGGCCCTGACCGGCGACATCGCCCAGGTGCCGAGCTCCGTCTCCGCGATCAAGGTCAACGGCGAGCGCTCGTACCACCGGGTCCGCTCCGGCGAGGACGTCGTGCTTGCGGCCCGGCCCGTCACGGTGAGCCGGTTCGAGATCCTGGGCCGCCGTGAAGCCGATGCCGACGGCACACCCGTGCTCGACCTCGACGTCGAGGTGACGGTGAGCTCGGGCACCTACGTGCGGGCGCTGGCCCGCGACCTCGGGGCGGCGCTCGGGGTGGGTGGGCATCTCACCGCGCTGCGCCGCACCCGCGTCGGCGCCTTCACCGTCGACAGTGCCCATGACCTGGCGGCCCTCGCCGACGTGGCCCGCCCCGAGGACATGCCGGTCACCCTGCTCGCCGACGCGGCGCGCGCGCAGTTCGCGGTGCGCGAGCTGACCGAGGCCGAGACCACGGCTGTGGGCTTCGGCCAGCGGGTCGACTCGCTCGAGCCGGGGCGCGAGGGACCGGTGGCCGCCTTCGCGCCGGACGGGCGCCTGATGGCGCTGCTCGATGAGTCGGGTCACAAAGCCAGGGCGCACGTCGTGTTCGCCCCGGCTGGTTCGTAGAGTGTCCTCCGTGCATCGGTGGACGGACCCCTCCCAGACCCCCGCAGGGCTGCGTCCCTGCGTGGCGACGTTCGGCAACTTCGACGGCGTCCATCTCGGCCACCGTGGGGTGCTGGCCAGGCTCGTCGAGGAGGGCACCCGGCGCGGGGTGGCCAGCGTGGCCGTGACGTTCGACCCGCATCCGGCCGCGATCTTCCACCCCGACACGCTCGAGCTCATCGCCCCCGGCCGGCTGCGTGACGACCTCCTGGAGACCGTGGGCATCGACGGGCTGCTCGTCCTCGACTTCACGCGCGAGTTCGCCGACCAGACGGCCGAGGAGTTCGTGGTCCGCACCTTCGTCGAGACCCTCGAGGTGCAGGCCATCGTCGTGGGCCAGGACGCGCGGGGCTTCGGTCGCGGCTACACCGGCGACGTCGGCACCCTGCGCGAGCTCGGGGCCGCCCACGGGTTCGACGTCGTGGTGCTGGACGACCTCGGTGACACCGAGCGCTGGTCCTCCTCAGCCGTGCGCCGCCACCTCGACGCCGGCGAGGTCGCGGCCGCCGCGGCCATCCTGGGCCGTCCGCACAAGATGACCGGCACGGTCGTCCACGGTGCCCACCGTGGCCGCGAGCTGGGCTACCCGACCGCGAACCTCGCCGACGACTCGCTTGGGCCTCGTGCCCGCAGATGGCGTGTATGCCGGGTGGCTCACCCGCACCGCGCGTCCCCCGGAGGACCCCGAGCGCACCATGCCCGCCGCCATCTCGGTGGGCAGCAACCCCACCTTCGACGGCACCGTCCGCACCGTCGAGGCCTACGTCCTGGACCGGACGGACCTCGACCTCTACGGCGAAGAGGTCACGCTGGAGTTCGTCGAGCACATCCGCCCGACGCTGCGGTTCGACTCGATCGAGCAGCTGCTCGAGGCGATGGCTGGAGACATCGAGAAGTGCCGCCAGGTTCTGGCCTCGATCGTCCCCTCCTGAGCCGGTTCGGGCCGCCGTCACGCCGGACCTGGTGGGAGCGGGCCGGCGGTGACGCGGTGCGCTGGACCGAGAGCGACTGGGGCCTGGTCGTCGCCGCCCTCGGCCTGTCCGTCCTCGGAGCGCTGCTCGTCTGGTCCGCGACGCGCCGCCACGACGGCACGGCATACCTCGTCCGTCACCTGCTCAACACCGCGATCGGGCTGGGCCTGGCCGCGGTGCTGACCCGCATGGGCTACCAGCTGCTGCGCGCCCTGGCGCCCGTGCTCTACCTCGCCTCGGTCGCCGGTCTCGTGCTCGTGCTGACTCCGGTCGGGTCGACCATCAACGGCTCCCACTCGTGGATCCAGCTGCCCGGCGGGTTCTCCGTGCAGCCGTCCGAGCTCGCCAAGGTCGCGCTGTGCCTGGGGCTGGCCATCATCCTCAGCGAGCGCCTGGACCGGGGCGCCACTCCCGACGGTCGCGACCTGGTGTTCGCCGCCGTCGTCAGCGCCGTGCCGATCGGGCTGGTCATGCTGCAGCCGGACCTCGGTTCGGCGCTGGTGCTCGGGGCGCTGGGCTTCGGCGTCGTCGCGGTCAGCGGCGCGCCCAAGCGCTGGCTCGCGGCGACCGTCGCGCTGGTGGTGGCCGGGATCGTCGTCGCCCTGACGACCCCGGTCCTGGGTGCCTACCAACGAGACCGGCTCACCGCGTTCGCGAACCCGCAGGCCGACCCGCAGGGCTTCGGCTACCAGACCCGTCAGGTCCGCATCGCCATCGGCTCGGGTGGCTGGAGCGGCCAGGGCCTGTTCCACGGCCACCAGACGCAGGGCGGGTTCATCCCCTTCCAGCAGACCGACTTCGTGTTCTCGGTCGCGGGGGAGGAGCTGGGGTTCCTCGGAGCCGCGGGCCTCGTGCTGCTCCTCGGGTTCGTCATCCTGCGCTCGCTGCTCGTGGCCGCGCGGGCGCAGGACGCCTTCGGGCTGCTCGTCGGAGCCGGCGTGGCCGTGTGGTTCCTGTTCCAGGTGTTCGAGAACGTCGGCATGAACCTGGGGCTCATGCCGGTCACCGGGCTGCCGCTGCCGTTCCTGTCCTACGGCGGCTCGTCGATGTTCGCGTGCTGGCTGGCCATCGGCCTGGTCAACAACGCCCACCTGTCGTCGCTGCGGCGGTCCAGGTAGCGCGACCCGGCGACCACCCCTGCTAGTCGACGACCGGACTCGACGGCGAGTCGTCGACCAGGGGCACGAACCGGTACCAGCCGTGCTCCTCGACCGATGGTCCGTGCGAGCCGTCGCCGCTGGTCGTGACGCGTAGCATCCGCCCCGCCACGGGGACGACGAGCACGCCTCCTGGCGCGAGCTGGTCGACCAGCCGGTCCGGCAGCCACCGCGCCTGCGCCGACACCAGGATGCGCCCGTATGGCGCGTGCGCCGGCAGCCCCAGGACGTGGGGCAGCGCCTGGCTGACCTGCGCCCACGGCATACCGGCGGCCTGCACGTTGCGCGGTCGCGAACGCGGCCAGGGCAGGCACGCGCTCCACCCCCCAGACCCGCCCGGTGGGTCCGGTGAGCCAGGCCAGCAGGGCCGTCGTCCAGCCCGACCCGCACCCGACGTCCAGCACCAGGTCGCCGGGCTGCACGTCCAGGAGCTCCAGCATCCGCCGCACGGTGGTGGGCTGGCTGTTGGTCTGGCCGTAGCCGATCGGCAGGGGCGCGTCGCGCTCGCTGTGGCGCTGCTGGTCTGCGGGGAGGAAGCTGCGGCGGGGCACTGCGCTCATGGCCTGCTCCGCGCGGCTGGCCGGGGCCATCTGACCAGTATGCGCGCGCTGGTCGGCAGGCCTCTCAGGAAGCGTTGTGCTTGCTGTCACCTCGCCGTGAGACAGTGCTGGCTCACTCACGGGAGGTGCCGCGTGCCATTGCTGGGCTGGCCGCTGCAGGTCGTCATGGTCGCGGCTGTTGGTGGCCGCGACGTTGGCGACCCTGCTGCTGTGGTGCCGTGTGCGTGGGGTGACCGCGCTGCGCCACGCCCAGCGCCTGGGTCTGCTGCTGACCTGCCAGGTCGCTGCGGTGCTCGTCGTGGCGGTCGCCGTGAACAACTACGGCTACTTCTACGGGTCGTGGAGCGACCTGTTCGGGACGGGCTCGACGGCCCCGGTCACCGCGGCGCCGCAGTGGCCACGCGGTCACTACGGCCGCACCGTCGTCGTCCCTGCGGTCAGCCTCGCCAAGGCCACCACCTGGTCGCCGCCGTCCGCGGCCGCGGTCAAGGGCAAGGTCGAGTCCCTGCGCGTCCACGGTGCCCGCAGCGGGCTCACGAGTGACGCGCTCGTCTACCTCCCGCCGGAGTACTTCCAGCCGGCCTATGCGCACCACCAGTTCCCGGCGGTCGAGGTGCTCACCGGCTACCCGGGCGTCACGAGCAGCCTGGTCAGCCGGCTGCACGTGCCCGAGCTCTACCTCGCCGAGCTCACCCATCACCGGGCCCGCCCCATGGTCGTCGTCATGCTGCGGCCGACCGTGGCCCCGCCCCGCGACACCGAGTGCACCGACGTGCCGGCCGGACCCCAGACGCTGACCTACCTCACCGAGGACGTGCCGTCCGCCATCGACGGGCTGCTGCGGGTGCGGCCCCTCGACTGGGGGGCGATGGGGGAGTCGACCGGGGGCTACTGCGCGGTCAAGGCCGCGATGCTGCACTCCGACGTCTTCCGGGCCGCGGTGTCGATGTCCGGCTACTACCACACCCTCGAGGACCCCACGACGGGCAACCTGTGGGGCGGCTCGCAGGTGCTGCGCAACCTCAACAGCCCGGAGTGGCTGCTCGCCCACCAGCCGCCGCCACCGGTGTCGGTGCTCGGCTCGATCGGTCAGCAGGAGGGTGGCCTGGGCGGCCTGAGCGACCTGCACCGCTTCCTCTCGCTGGTCCGGCCGCCCATGACCGCGTCGTCGATCGTCGTGCCGGGCGGGGGCCACAACTACGCCAACTGGGCCCGCGTCCTGCCCACGGGCTTCGACTGGCTGTCAGCCCGCCTGCACGCCTAGCGCCGAGCGTTGAGCACTCGTCTAGCCCGCCTAGCTCGTCCAGCTCGTCTAGCTCGTCGGGTCGAGCGGCTCGGCCTCGAGCAGCGCCTCGGCGATGAGCTCGTGGCCCTGCGGCGTTGGGGTGGTCGCCGTCGTCGGCCAGCAGGTCCGTGGGGTTGCGCTCGCCGGCCCCCTCGAAGGGCGTGTAGAGGTCCACGCAGGTGTCTCCGGCGGCCTGGGCCGCCGCGCAGATCTGTGCGTTGGCGGACTTGGTCACCGCGTCGCTCCAGGGGTGGAAGGCCTTGCCGTAGTTCTGTTCGCCCACGTCGCCGTCCTCGAACACGTTCCAGTACGTCGTGACCAGGACCCGCGCGCTCGGCGACGCCTCGGCCCGGACCTGGCGCAGGTCGGTGCCCAGCTGGGACCCCATGGCGGCGGTGGCGGGGTCGACGCACGTGCTGGCAGGGCAGCCCTGGCTCTGCCAGCGCCCGATCAGCGGCTCGAGGTCGTTGGCCCCGATGGTCAGCACCACCAGGGTCGCGTGCGCGAGCTGCGTGCGGACGCCGGGGCTGGACAGCTGGGTGGACAGCCCCACGCTGGTGAGGCCCTCCGTGCCGAGGTTGACCGCGGAGGCGGACCGCCCCGAGTGCTGGTGCAGCATCGCGGCATACCGGTCCACGAAGGTCGAGCAGGAGCAGGCCGTGCCGGCCGTCACCGAGTCGCCCATCCCGACCACGACGACGGGCGAGGTGTCGTGGGCCGAGGTCGAGGGAGCCGTGCTGGGAGCCGCTGAGGTGGCGGGCGGCGCCGGGTCGGGAGGTCGCCGGGTCTGCCGCGACGACGCTGCTGGCACAGCCACTCGTCGCCAGGAGGAGGGCGGCGAGGGCGCACGGCGTCGTGAGTCGTCTCCAGGGGAGGGGCACCGGGGCAGGGTAGCGGGGGATCCTGGGCACGTCAGCCCCCGCCGGGCGCGGTTACCCTTGGAGGCATCATGGACCACACCCCCGGCACCACCGTCTTCCCTGCCCTCGAGCCGCTGCTCGAGCAGGTCAGCAAGCCCATCCAGTACGTCGGCGGAGAGCTCAACTCCACCGTCAAGGACTGGAACTGCGGCGGGTTCGGCCCGGGGGGTGAGGAGCTCACGACGCGGTGGGCCCTGATGTATCCCGACGCCTACGAGGTCGGCGTCCCCAACCAGGGCGTGATGATCCTCTACGAGGTCCTCAACGAGCGGGCTGACGCCCTCGCCGAGCGCACCTATGCCGTGTGGCCCGACCTCGAGGCGCTGATGCGCGACGCCGGGGTGCCGCAGTTCACCGTCGACGCCCACCGCAGCGTGCGTGACTTCGACGTGTTCGGGGTGTCGTTCTCCACCGAGCTGGGCTACACCAACCTGCTCACCGCGCTCGACCTGGCGCGGATCCCGCTGCATGCAGCCGACCGGACCGACGACGACCCGCTCGTGGTCGCCGGCGGGCACGCCGCGTTCAACCCCGAGCCGATCGCCGACTTCGTCGACGCGGCCATCGTGGGCGACGGTGAGGAGGCGGTGCTCGCCGTCACCGACCTCGTCGGCGCCTGGAAGGCCGAGGGTATGCCGGGTGGCCGGCGCGAGCTGCTGCTGCGGCTGGCCCGCACGGGTGGGGTCTACGTGCCGTCGCTCTACGACGTGTCGTACCTGCCCGACGGCCGGATCCAGCGCGTGGCGCCCAAGGCCGACGCCCACGGTGTGCCGTGGCGCGTCGCCAAGCACACGGTCATGGACCTCGACGCGTGGCCCTACCCCAAGCAGCCGCTGGTGCCGCTCGCCGAGTCGGTGCACGAGCGGATGTCCGTCGAGATCTTCCGCGGGTGCACCCGGGGCTGCCGGTTCTGCCAGGCCGGGATGATCACCCGGCCCGTGCGCGAGCGCTCCATCACGGGGATCGGCGAGATGGTCGAGCGGGGGCTGGCGGCCACCGGGTTCGAGGAGGTCGGGCTGCTGTCGCTGTCGTCGGCCGACCACAGCGAGATCGCGGACATCACCAAGGGGCTGGCCGACCGCTACGAGGGCACGCAGACGGGGCTGTCGCTGCCGTCGACCCGCGTGGACGCGTTCAACATCGACCTGGCCAACGAGCTGACCCGCAACGGCCGGCGCTCGGGCCTCACCTTCGCGCCCGAGGGCGGCAGCGAGCGGATCCGCAAGGTCATCAACAAGATGGTGTCCGAGGACGACCTCATCAGCACCGTCGCCGCGGCCTATGGCGCGGGGTGGCGGCAGGTGAAGCTCTACTTCATGTGCGGCCTGCCGACCGAGACCGACGAGGACGTCCTGCAGATCGCCGAGCTCGCCAAGCGGGTCATCGAGACCGGGCCGGCAGGTATCGGGTCGTCGAGACATCCGGTGCACGGTCTCGATCGGTGGGTTCGTCCCGAAGCCCCACACGCCGTTCCAGTGGTGCGCCCAGCTCGGGGTCGAGGAGACCGACGCGCGGCTGGCCAAGCTGCGCGAGGCGATCCGGTCGGACCGGCGCTACGGCTCGTCCATCGGGTTCCGCTACCACGACGGGCAGCCCGGCATCGTCGAGGGACTGCTGTCGCGGGGCGACCGCCGCGTGGGCCGGGTCATCGAGCAGGTGTGGCGTGACGGTGGGCGGTTCGACGGGTGGAGCGAGCACTTCTCGTTCTCGCGGTGGATGGACGCGGCGGATCGTGCGCTCGCCGACCTGCCGGTGGACGTCGCCTGGTACACCACCCGTGAGCGCGGCGAGTCCGAGGTGCTGCCCTGGGACCACATCGACTCCGGGCTCGACAAGGAGTGGCTCTGGGCCGACTGGCAGGACGCGCTCGACGAGACCGAGGTCGACGACTGCCGGTGGACGCCGTGCTTCGACTGTGGCGTGTGCCCGCAGCTCGGGACGCAGATCGAGGTCGGGCCGACCGGTAAGAAGCTCCTGCCGCTCACCGTCCTGACCCCCTGACCCCTGACCTCCTGACCCCCTGAACCCCTGACCCCCGAACCCGAGTCTTTGAGGGGTCTGGGCTGTCAGAACAGCCCAGACCCCTCAAAGACCGGGGGGCTGTGGATGAGCGCGATGACGCGGGAGGCGGTCCGGGCACGCTGGGGCCGTGGCTGTCGACTGGACCTTGCTCGAGAGGCTCACCGCTCGTCAGTCGGGCCTGCTGACTCGAGCCCAGTGCCTCGAGGCGGGCATGTCGGTGGCCATGCTGCGATGGCGCGTCGGCTCAGGCCGATGGGTTCGCCTGCACGAGGGTGTGTTCCTCACCGTCCCGGGCCGCGACGACTGGCCCACCACCGCGACCGCCGCGCTGCTCAGGGCGATGTCCGGCGGCCCCGTGGCGGATGCCGCGCTGTGCGGTGACAGCGCGGCATACCTCTGGGGTCTGAAACCGCGGGCGCCGCGGACGATCGAGCTGGTGGTGCCCCAACGCCGAAGCGTGGCGCGACCGACAGGGGCGACCGTGCGCCGATCCATGCGCTGGCAGACGCTCGTGCACGACCGCGCGTTCCCCTGGCGCACCACCGCGGCAGTGACCGTCCTCGACGTCGCGACCAGGGGCAGCAGGCTCGACGCCCTGTCACTCGTGGCGCGCGCGGTCCAGCGAGAGCTGACTACGGTCTCGGAGCTACGGGCTGAGCTGGTGGCTCGCGGCGGCCACCGCTACAGCGCTGTGCTGCGGCCTGCACTCGCCGACATCGATCTCGGCGCAGACAGTGGGGCGGAGCTGCTGTTCGTCCGCCACGTCGAGCGGGCGCACGGCCTGCCGCGCTCGCTCAGGCAGGAGCCGTCGGATGCCGGCCGCCGCAGGTACCACGACTTCGGCTACACCGAGTACGGCCTGGTCGTCGAGGTGGACGGCAGGCTCGGGCACGAGCAGTGGCGCGACCGCGTGCGAGACGGACAACGCGACCGCCAGCTCCTCACCCGCGAGCGACTGACCACGCGGGTGTTCTGGCCGGATGTGGCGCTGACGCCGTGTGACACGGCTGTCGAGCTGGGGTCGATCCTGCGCGGCCGAGGTTGGCCTGGGACACCGCACCGGTGTCGGCGCCCCGGCTGCACCGTCCCGCCGTGAGTCTTTGATGGGTCTGGGTCGTGCTGACGACTCAGACCCATCAAAGACTCGGGGGTGCAGTGGAAAACCGTCAGCTGGCGCTGGCGAACCACGGGTGGTGCAGATCCAGGTAGGTGACGTCCTGCATGGTCGCCATCTCCTGCTCCCAGTCGCGCCGTGCCTCCTCGGGCATCTCCTTGCGCTCGCCCTCGCGGGCCTCCTCCTCGCTGCGGAAGGCGACCGTCTCGGTGAACCAGCCGTCGGGCTCCATGGCGATCGTCCCGCCGATGATCTCGGGCCGCTGCTCGTGCAGCACGTCCATCGGCTGCTCCATGAAGTGCCGGAAGCGCTCGGGGTCGCTCACCCGCCCCTGGATCACCTGCACGAAGCCCGCGTCGTCGGAGCCACCGTCGAGGAACATGGCCGCGTCGTCGCAGTCGTGGAACGTCGCAGCCCCGTCGAAGCAGGCCTCCATCCGCTGCCACCACTCGCCCTGCTCGGGCTTGCCCGAGTTCCGGGCGGCGGCCTCGCGACTCTCGAACCTGACCACGCCGACGAACTGGTTGTCGTCGGTGATCCCGTAGGTCCCGCCGAGCCAGCCCTGCGCGGTCGGGCCCATCTGCTCGCGCCACTCGTCGACCAGCCGACGCATCTCGTCCGCGTCGCGCACCTTGCCCTGGATGATCTGGATGAACACCGTCAACCCTCCGCTTCTCGAAGCTTCTCGAAGGCCGCTTCACCCTGAAGTGGTCAACTTTCGAAGGTACGCGCGGACGTCGGCGATGTCATCCGTCACCGGCGCGCCGTCACTCCCAGAGCGCGCTCACCACCTCGCGGAAGACCTCGGTATGCCGGTCGACGTCGGCGCGCGTGGTCTCCGGGCACATCAGGGCCATGTTGTGGAACGGCGTCATGAGGATGCCGCGGTTGCACAGCGCCAGGTGCAGGTAGGCGTCGAGCTCGTCGTCGGCAGCCGCGGCCGACTCCTCGCCGGTCCGTGGCGCCGGCCGTGCGAACCGGTACTCGGCCCGGGCGCCCAGCCGGCTGACCGACCAGGGCACGTCGAGCTCGTCGAAGGTCTGCTGCACGCCTGCGGTGAACGCCGCCGACGAGCTCGGTCATGTGCTCGAACGCCTCGGCGGTCAGCACCTCGCCGAGGGTCGCGCGCATGGCCGCGGTCGACAGCGCGTTCCCGGCCAGGGTGCCACCGACGCCGCCGACGTCGACGATGTCGGCGTCACCGGCAGACGGTGTGACGGGTGACAGCGGCCGCGACGTCGCCGGCTGATGCCGTAGGCGCCGCTCGGGATGCCGCCGCCGATCGACTTGCCGACGACGAGGATGTCCGGCTCCAGTCCCCACTCGCGGGTGGCACCGCCCCAGCCGGCGGAGAACGTGTGGGTCTCGTCGACCATGAGCAGGGCGCCGTGCTCGGTCGCGAGCCGGCGCACCTCCTCAAGGAAGCCCGGCTCGGGCAGGACGATGCCGATGTTGGTCAGCGCGGGCTCGGTCAGGACCGCCGCGACGTCGCCGTGCGCCGAGCGCCGCCTCGACGGACGCGAGGTCGTTCCAGGTCGCGACCCGGGTGGTCAGGTCCAGGTCGACCGGGGGAGCGACGTTGCCGGGGCGGCTCTGGGCCTTGCCGTCGGGCCCGGGCAGCGCGAACGCCTCGTCCACCGAGCCGTGGTAGCAGTACGCGAAGACCAGCACCTTGGGCCGCCCGGTCGCGAGCCGGGCGAGGCGGATGGCCCACCGGTTCGCGTCGGTGGCGGACAGCGTGAAGCTCCACAACGGCATACCGAAGCGGCGTTCGAGCTCCGCACCCACCCACTGCGCGTCCTCCGTGGGGAGCATCGTCGTGATGCCGCCCAGCTCGCCGGCGCGCTGCTGCACCGCCGCGAGGGTGGCCGCAGGGGAGTGGCCCGCCATCGCCCCGGTGTCGCCCAGGGCGAAGTCGACGTAGGTGTGTCCGTCCACGTCGGTCACCCGGTTGCCCCGCGCGTGGTCGAGATAGAGCGGGAACCCTCCGGACCACATGTTCATCCAGGTCATGGGGACCCCGCCGAAGAGGTTCGCCGCGGAGGCGAAGAGCTCCCGGCTCCGGGGGTGGTTCTCGGTGTATGCCGCCTGCTCGCGGTCCAGGAGCGCCTTCAGCCGGGCGCGGTCGAGTTCAGCCATGGCGCCACCGTAGGGGCGCCCAGGCGCTGCTGGAGGGCGACTGCGGATTCCGTAGGCTGGTGGACATGGCCCGGCAGCGCGTTCCCGAAGGACCCCCTCCCGATCCTGCGGTCCAGAAGCTGCGGGTGCGCTACGCCAAGCGCGGCCGGCTGCGCTTCTCCTCGACCCGTGACTTCCAGCGGGCGCTCGAGCGGGCGCTGCGCCGCGCGAGGGTGCCCATGGCCTTCTCCGCGGGGTTCCACCCGCACCCGAAGATCTCGTACGCGAACGCCGCGCCCACCGGGACCGCCAGCGAGGCCGAGTACTTCGAGATCTCCGTGACCGAGCGGGTCGACCCCGAGGCGGTGCGCGAGGCCCTGGGCGCGGCGCTGCCGGTCGGGCTCGACATCCTCGAGGTGGTCGAGGCCCGGCAGGGGGCGCTCGCCGACCGCCTCCAGGCGAGCGACTGGGTGATGGAGTTCCGCGGGGTCGGGCGCGAGGAGCTGCAGCACGCCGCCGACCTGCTCTGGGCGACGGAGCGGGCCGAGGTCACCCGCACGTTCAAGACCGGGCCGCGCACCTTCGACGTCAGGTCGGCCCTCGTGTCGATGGGCGTGACCGACTCTTCGCGGTCGGACTGTGCGATACTGCGGGTGGTCGTACGGCATACCACACCGGCCGTACGCCCCGACGACGTTCTGACCGCGCTGCGAGCAGTATCCGCGCTGGCGCCACCGACACCGCCCCTGGTGACCCGGCTGGCGCAGGGCCCGCTGCACACCGCAACCGCTGGGGTGGCTGATCCACTGGCTGCCGACGAGTACGCCGACGGCGCCTGAGCTGGTGCCGCGCGACCTGCGCGAGCCTCGACAGGCGTAGCCAACCGACTTCCGTGTCGGAGGCACCCGCCCCCGACACGACGCATGACACGCACCACGCGGCTGATCGGAGTGGCCCGAGAGGGCCGCTCGGGTGTGGCCCTCGCCTCGTGGGTGACGGAAGGACGCCGCGATGGCCTCCACTGAAGACCTGTTCCCGACCACCGAGAACACCGAACGCCACGACCACGCCAGCGACATCGCGCCGGCCGACAGCTCCGCGGCTGCGGGCGAGGGTTCGGGCGAGGCGGCGGGGGAGACCCCCGCTCCGGCCCGCAAGCGCGCCCGACGCGCCACGAAGAAGGCCTCCGCGCCTGCCCCGGCGCCCGCGCCCGAGCCGTCATCGGAGCAGCCCGCAGCCGCCGGCGGCCGAGGATGCCGTCGCCGAAGAGGGTGCGCCTGCCAAGGCAGCGAAGAAGGCCACGGCCAAGAAGGCCGCCAAGAAGGCCCCGGCCAAGCGCGCCAGCAAGAAGGCCGCCGCCCCGGCGCAGCCGGTGGAGGCGCATGCCGGCGACGAGCCGGTTCTCGAGCCCGAAGGCGCGCAGCAGGCTGGCCGGGGCGACGAGGCCCAGGCCGTCGAGAGCCAGGACGAGACCCAGGGCGACGAGACCCAGGGCGACGAGACGTCGCAGCCGGCGGCCACCGTGCCCAGCTTCGGCGTGCTGTTCCAGGCGCCCGATGTCGCCGCCGCCCCCGCACGCAGGACCCGCAAGACGGCCAAGAAGGCCGCCGCCCCCAGCGCGGAGCCCGCGCCGGAGGCGCCGCAGGCTGACGCCAGCGTCGACGCCGAGGCGGCCGCCGCAACGCAGGGGCCCGCCGACGAGACCGACTCCGAGGGTGGTGACGGCGCTGAGGGCGGTCGCCGCCGACGCCGTCGCGGCGGCAAGGGCCGCGGCCGCGGTCGCGCCGACGACTCGAACGACACCGCCGAGGCAGCCGGAGCATCGGACGCCTCGGACGCCGGCGATACGACGCAAGGACCGTGACGAGCCGGGGGCCGACGACGGCCGGCGACGGCGCGGACCGTGACGAGACCGAGGGCGACGGCTCGTCCAGCCGTCGTCGTCGCCGCCGTCGTCGCGGTGGCGCGGGCGAGAGCGACGACCCGCCCGGCACCGTCACCCGCGTGCGCGAGGCGCGCCGCGACGAGCCCCAGAGCGTCAAGGGCTCCACGCGGCTCGAGGCCAAGAAGCAGCGCCGCCGCGAGGGCCGCGAGGCCGGCCGGCGCCGCACGGTGATCACCGAGGCCGAGTTCCTGGCGCGCCGCGAGAGCGTCGAGCGGGTCATGGTCGTGCGCGAGCGCGACGGCAAGACCCAGATCGGCGTGCTCGAGGACGGCGTGCTCGTCGAGCACTACGTCTCGCGCGAGAGCAACGCCTCGATGGCCGGCAACGTCTACCTCGGCCGGGTCCAGAACGTCCTCCCCTCGATGGAGGCCGCGTTCGTCGACATCGGCAAGGGCCGCAACGCCGTCCTGTATGCCGGTGAGGTCAACTGGGATGCCGCGGGCCTGGAGAACAACCAGCCCAAGCGCATCGAGAACGCCCTGAAGTCCGGCGACGCCGTGCTGGTCCAGGTCACCAAGGACCCGATCGGCCACAAGGGCGCGCGGCTGACGAGCCAGATCTCGCTGCCTGGGCGCTACCTGGTCTACGTGCCCGAGGGCTCGATGACCGGCATCTCGCGCAAGCTGCCCGACACCGAGCGGGCCCGCCTCAAGGGCATCCTCAAGGAGGTCGTGCCCGACAGCGCCGGCGTCATCGTGCGCACGGCGGCCGAGGGCGCCAGCGAGGACGAGCTGCGCGCGGACGTCGAGCGGCTCACCAAGACCTGGGAGAAGATCAAGCAGAAGGCCGAGTCCAAGGGCAAGGCCAAGGGCGGCGCCCCGGTGCTCGTCCACGGCGAGCCCGACCTGACCGTCCGCGTGATCCGCGACGTCTTCAACGAGGACTTCACCCAGCTCGTCGTGGCCGGTGACCAGGCGTATGCCGAGGTGAGCGAGTACCTCGGCGATGTCGCCCCCGACCTGGCCGAGCGTCTCCACAAGTGGACCTCCGAGCAGGACCTCTTCACCCACTACCGCGTCGACGAGCAGATCGCCAAGGCGATGGACCGCAAGGTCTGGCTGCCCTCGGGTGGCTCCCTGGTCATCGACCGCACCGAGGCGATGACGGTCGTCGACGTCAACACCGGCAAGTTCGTCGGCTCGGGCGGCAACCTCGAGGAGACCGTCACCAAGAACAACATCGAGGCGGCCGAGGAGATCGTCCGTCAGCTCCGGCTGCGCGACATCGGCGGCATCATCGTCATCGACTTCATCGACATGGTGCTCGAGTCCAACCGCGAGCTCGTGGTGCGCCGCCTGCTCGAGTGCCTCGGACGCGACCGCACCAAGCACCAGGTCGCCGAGGTGACCTCGCTCGGGCTGGTCCAGATGACCCGCAAGCGCGTGGGCTCGGGCCTGATCGAGGTCTTCTCCGAGACCTGTGAGCACTGTGGTGGCCGGGGCATCATCGTCCACGCCGACCCGGTCGAGAAGTCCTCGAACGACGGTTCCGGTCACGGTGGCAGCCATGGCGGCTCTGGCGCCCAGGGTGGCGGCCAGGCCCGCACCGGTCGGACTCGGCGCGGTCGCTCCGGAGCAGCCAGCCAGCCGGCCGAGCAGGCCCCCGCACCGGTCCACTCGGGCCCGACCCCGGCTCAGATCGCGGCAGCGGCCCATGCGGCGGCCCTGAAGTCCGCCGCCGAGCACCCCGACGCTCGACGAGCGACGACGACCACGACGGGCTCGACGACCACGAGCTGGAGCACGTCGACCTCACCCAGGTCGCCGAGCAGGCGACCGAGCGACCGAGCACCGGCCGACGACCGCGCCGAGCAGCCACGCCGAGCAGGCCACGGTCGAGCAGGTCACGGTCCAGACCGAGCCGGCAGCCGGCCCAGCCGACCGTCGCCGAGCCGGCCGCCGCGACCGCTCCGAAGCGCCGCAAGCGCGGACGCGTGGTCGCCCCTGCCGGGCCGCCGCGCCCGTCGACCGACGGGACGCCGGCCTCCTCCTGAGCGCCGGGGCGCCGCCGGTTTGGTCGGCGGCGCCCCCACCCGGTAATCTGTGCCCCTTGGTGCGCCCACCGTCCGACGTCCGTCGACAGAGCCCTCTGCGTTGAGATCTCTGTCCGCGGGTCGCTGTCGGCCGGTCCAGACAGAGAGCGCGTGCCTCCCGAAGTACGAAAGAGAGTTCCCCGTGTACGCGATTGTTCGCGCAGGTGGCCGCCAGGAGAAGGTCGCCGTCGGCGACGTCCTGATCATCGACAAGGTCGGTGGCAAGGCCGGCGACAGCATCGACCTGACCCCCCTCCTCGTGGTCGACGGCTCGACCATCACCAGCGACGCCGACAAGCTCGCCAAGGTCACCGTCAAGGCCGAGGTCGTCAAGCCCGCCAAGGGCCCCAAGATCACGATCATCAAGTACAAGAACAAGACCGGCTACAAGAAGCGTCAGGGCCACCGTCAGCACCTGACCCAGGTCAAGATCACCGCGATCAACGCCTGAGTCCGGCCCCCTCGAACCCCAGACTGAGCAGAAGGCAGGTACTGACATGGCACACAAGAAGGGTGCGTCCTCGACCCGTAACGGTCGCGACTCCAACGCACAGCGACTCGGCGTGAAGCGCTTCGGCGGCCAGCTCGTCAACGCGGGCGAGATCATCGTCCGCCAGCGCGGCACGCACTTCCACCCCGGTGAGGGCGTCGGCCGCGGCAGCGACGACACCCTGTTCGCGCTCGTCGCGGGCAACGTCGAGTTCGGCACGCGTCGTCGTCGTCGCGTCGTCAACATCGTCCCCGCCCAGACCGCGGACGCCAGCTGATCTGAGGTATGCCGCGTGGCCCGGCCACGCGGCATACCGCCTCGAAGGGGGCGGGCCTGAACGGGCCCGTCCCCTTCGCGCGTCTCCCACCTAGACTCGGGGGCGCGTCCCACGCACGGAGAACAGAGAGAAGAGCCCCATGACCACGTTCGTCGACCGCGTCGTGCTGCACGTCGCCGCCGGCGACGGCGGACACGGTGTCGCCTCGGTCAAGCGCGAGAAGTTCAAGCCCCTCGGCGGCCCCGACGGTGGCAACGGCGGCCACGGCGGTGATGTCATGCTGCGCGTCGACGCGCAGGCCACGACGCTGCTCGACTACCACCGCCACCCGCACCGCAAGGCGACCAACGGCAAGCCCGGGGCAGGCGACGAGCGCAACGGCGCCGACGGCGACGACCTCGTGCTGCCGGTGCCCGCCGGCACGGTCGTCAAGGACGCCTCCGGGGCCGTGCTGGCCGACCTCGTGGCGCCCGATGCCGAGTTCGTGGCGGCGCGCGGCGGGCGCGGGGGCCTGGGCAACAAGGCGCTCGCCTCGGCCCGTCGCAAGGCGCCCGGCTTCGCGCTCCTGGGTGAGCCCGGTGACGCGCTCGACATCCTGCTCGAGCTGAAGTCGCTGGCCGACGTCGCCCTGATCGGGTTCCCGTCGGCGGGCAAGTCCTCGCTCGTCTCCGTCCTGTCGGCGGCGCGCCCCAAGATCGCCGACTACCCGTTCACGACGCTGGTCCCCAACCTCGGCGTGGTCCAGGCGGGGGAGCAGCGGTTCACCGTGGCCGACGTGCCGGGGCTGATCCCCGGCGCCAGCCAGGGCAAGGGTCTCGGGCTGGAGTTCCTGCGTCACGTCGAGCGGTGCTCGGTGCTCGTGCACGTCATCGACTGCGCGACCCTGGAGCCCGGCCGTGACCCGATGACCGACCTCGAGGTCATCGAGCAGGAGCTCTCGCAGTACGTCCCCGACGAGACCCTGGGCGGCCGGCCGCTGTCCGAGCGCACCCGGATCGTCGTGCTCAACAAGGCCGACGTCCCCGAGGCGCGCGAGCTCGCCGAGCTGGTCACGCCCGACCTCGAGGCCCACGGTGTCGAGGTGTTCACCGTCTCCGCGGTGGCCCACACCGGGCTGCGCGAGCTGACCTTCGCCATGGCCCGTCACGTGACGGCGGCGCGCGCCGAGATCGAGGCCGCCGCGGCCATGCCGCAGCGGGTCGTGATCCGGCCCAAGGCCGTCGACGACACCGGCTTCACCGTCGTGCGCGAGAACACCGCCGACGGCGAGGTCTTCCGCATCGACGGCGAGCGTCCCACGCGCTGGGTGCGCCAGACGGACTTCTCCAACGACGAGGCCGTCGGCTACCTCGCCGACCGCCTGAACCGCCTCGGCATCGAGGAGGCGCTGTTCAAGGCCGGCGCGCTCGCGGGGGCCACCGTGCTCATCGGGCCCGCAGGACAACGCGGTCGTCTTCGACTGGGAGCCCACGCTGGCCACCGGAGCCGAGCTGCTGGGAGCGCGGGGCACCGACCTGCGCCTCGAGGAGGCCTCACGGCCCACCCGCGACGAGAAGCGCGCCGACTACGCCGACCGCCGCGCCGCCAAGTCGGCCGCGCGCAGCGAGCTCGCCGCAGAGCGCAGGGCCGGCCACTGGGCGACCGCCAAGGACGAGGACGAGGACGACGCGTGAGCGGTGCCGAGCGGCGCCAGGACGTGGCACGGGCCGCGTCGGCTGGTGGTCAAGGTGGGCTCGTCCTCGCTGACCGGTGCCGACGGAGGGTCGCTCGACGAGAGCCGGCTGGTGGCGATCGTCGACGCACTGGCGGCTCGGCGGCTCGCGGGCCAGCAGGTCGTCCTCGTCTCCTCGGGTGCCATCGCCGCCGGGCATCGGCCCCCTGGGGCTCGCCCGGCGGCCGCACGACCTCGCCACGCAGCAGGCGGCGGCCAGTGTCGGGCAGGGAGCCCTCGTCGCGGCATACCAGCGGGCGTTCGGAGCCCACGGCCTCACGGTCGGGCAGGTGCTGCTCACCGCCGACGACGTGACGCGCCGCTCGCACTACACCAACGCCCGGCGGACCCTCGACCGCCTGCTCGAGCTCGGGATCGTGCCGATCGTCAACGAGAACGACACCGTGGCCACCCAGGAGATCCGGTTCGGCGACAACGACCGGCTGGCGGCTCTGGTCGCCCACCTCGTGCATGCCGACGGCCTGCTGCTGCTCACCGACGTCGACGCCCTGTATGACGGGCCGCCGAGCCGGGTGGGCAGCGCGCGGGTGCCGCTCGTCGTCGGTGGCGCCGGGCTCGACGACGTGGTCATCGGAGGCACCGGATCCGGCGTCGGCAGCGGCGGGATGGTCACCAAGGTCGAGGCGGCGTCGATCGCGAACTCCGCCGGCATCACCACGGTGCTCACCAGCTCCGCGCGCATCCAGGAGGCGCTCGACGGTGCCGACGTCGGCACCGTCTTCGTCCCCAGTGGGTCGCGCCGTACCTCGCGCAAGCTGTGGCTGGCGCACGCCACCACCCCGCGCGGCCGGCTGCTCCTCGACGCCGGGGCGGTGCGAGCCGTCACCGAGCGCCGCACCTCGCTGCTGCCGGCGGGCATCTCGGCCGTGGAGGGCACGTTCGTCGACGGCGACCCGGTGGACCTGTGCACCCCCGACGGGCGGGTCATCGCTCGCGGGCTCGTGAACTACACCTCGGCCGAGCTGCCGGGCATGCTGGGCCGCTCGACGCGCGACCTGGCCAAGGAGCTGGGTCCCGAGTACGAGCGCGAGGTCGTGCACCGCGACGACCTCGCCCTGCTCTGACGCAGTTTCGAGCTGCGCTGACGCAGAGTCTCGTGCCGCGCCGACGCAGCGGTCCGGCGGACGGGACGGGCGGCGGTCGGTGGGGGACCGCGGCATACCCTTGGAGCATGGCTGAGCAGATCCCCAGCATCGACCCCGCGGCCGTCGAGCAGGTCGCCACGGCGGCCCGCGCCGCGCGCGTGGCCTCGCGCCGGCTCGCCCTGGCGCACCGCGCCGAGAAGGACGCCGCGCTGCTGGCGCTCGCCGACGCCCTCGTGGCCGCCACGCGACGACATCGTCGCCGCCAACGAGGAGGACCTCGCCCGCGGTCGTGACGGCGGTATGCCGCAGGGCCTGCTCGACCGGCTCGCCCTCGACTCCGCGCGCGTCGCCTCGGTGGCGCAGGCCCTGCGCGACGTCGCCGGGCTGCCCGACCCCGTGGGCGAGGTGGTGCGCGGGTCGACGCTGGCCAACGGGCTCCAGATCCGGCAGGTCCGCGTGCCCATGGGCGTGGTCGGCATGGTCTACGAGGCGCGGCCCAACGTCACCGTCGACGCCGCCGGCCTGGGGCTCAAGTCCGGCAACGCGGTGATCCTGCGAGGGGGCTCGGCGGCCGAGAGCACGAACCGCGCACTGGTCGGCGTCATGCGCAAAGCCCTTGCGGCACAAGGACTTCCGGAGGACTCCATCACGCTGCTGGAGGGTGGCCGTGATGCGGTCCGTGCGCTCCTCACGGCTCGTGGGCTGGTCGACCTGATCATCCCTCGGGGCGGGGCCGGCCTGATCCAGACGGTGGTGCTGGAGTCCACGGTGCCGGTCATCGAGACGGGCGTCGGCAACTGCCATGTCTATGTCGACGCGGCGGCCGACCTCGACAAGGCGCTGGCCATCGCGGTCAACTCCAAGACCCACCGGCCGAGTGTCTGCAACGCCGCCGAGTCGCTGCTGGTCCACGAGCAGGTCGCCGCGGACTTCCTGCCCAAGGCTCTCGCGGAGCTGTCCGGGGCCGGGGTCGTGCTCCACACCGACGCCGCGTCCGGAGCCGTGGCCGAGACCGCCGGCGTCCCCCACGAGGCGGCGACCGAGGAGGACTTCGCGACCGAGTACCTGGCGCTCGAGCTGAGCGTCCGCGTCGTCGCCGACCTTGACGAGGCGCTCGACCACATCGCTCGGTACGGGTCGGGCCACACCGAGGCGATCGTCACCGAGGACCGCGCCGCGGCGCGCCGGTTCACCGCCGAGGTCGACGCCGCCGCCGTGATGGTCAACGCGTCCACGCGGTTCACCGACGGGGGCGAGTTCGGGTTCGGCGCCGAGATCGGCATCTCCACCCAGAAGCTGCACGCGCGCGGGCCGATGGCGCTCCCCGAGCTGACCACCACCAAGTGGATCGTGGAGGGCGACGGGCAGGTGCGCGCCTGAGCCAGCGCTGCTGGCAGGATGGCTGCCCGTGGAAGGCACTGAGGTTCGCAAGCTGGCGGCAGTCGAGGACGCGCACTGGTGGTACCAGGAGCGCCGGCACCTGCTCGGGCAGGCGATCCGGGGCCTGCGGCCCGGGCGAGCCATGGACATCGGCGCGGCGGGCGGGGGCAACACCAGGGTCCTGCAGGCTGCCGGCTGGTCGGTCGCTGCCCTGGAGTACGGCGCCGACGGGGCGGCGGTGGCGGCCGAGCGAGGGCTGCCCGTGCTGCGCGGGGACGCCACGGCGCTGCCGGTGGCCGACGACAGCCTCGACCTGGTCGTCGCGTTCGACGTGCTCGAGCACATCCTCGACGACGACGCGGCGGTCGCCGAGGTGCTGCGGGTGCTGCGGCCCACCGGACGCTTCCTCATCGCCGTGCCCGCCGACCCCAGGCTGTGGTCCGAGCACGACGTGGCCGTGGACCACGTCCGGCGCTACACCAGGGCCACGCTGAGCCAGGTCCTCGAGCGTGGAGGCTTCGAGGTGACGTCCCTGACCTCCTGGAACGTCCTGCTCCGTCCGGTCGTGGCACTGCGCCGCCGGTCGTCCTCGGGCTCGGACCTCGAGCAGGTCCCGGCGGTCCTCAACGCTGGCCCTGCGGGCCGTCGTCACCCTCGAGCGCTACCTGCCGGTGAAGGCTATGCCCGGCGTGACTCTGCTGGCAGAGGCCCGTCCTGCGGGCGTAGCGGACCGCGCTGGACGCTGGGCGGACCGGGTGGAGGCGAGCGAGTCGTAGGCGACGAAGTAGGTCGGTCGCGCCTGGAGATGGGCGTACATGCGCCCGACGTACTCGCCGAGGATGCCCAGGCAGAGCAGCTGCACCGCGCCGACACCTGCCACGGCCACCACGGTCGAGGTCCAGCCGGGCAGGGTGTGCCCGATCGCCATGGCCACCAGCGCGTAGCCGAGCAGGGCCAGCGCGCCGACGCCGCCGAGCAGGCCCAGCCAGGTCGCCGCCCGCAGCGGCGCGGTGGAGAACCCGGTCACGCTGTCGAGCGAGAGCCGGATCATCTTCGACAGGGGGTACTTGGACCTGCCGGCGGCTCGCTCGTCGCGTTGGTACGAGACGGACGCCGAGGGGAAGCCCAGAGCGGGGACCACGAACCGGAGCACGCGGTGGTGCTCGGGCAGGGCGTTGACCGCGTCGACCGTCGCCCGCGACATGAGGCGGTAGTCACCCGCGTCGACCTGCGCGTGGGTACCCGACAGGATCCGGATGAGCCGGTAGAAGGCGCGCGCGCTCAGCCGCTTGAAGGCCGAGTCGCTGGAGCGGTCCGAACGCACGCCGTAGACGACGTCCACCCCGCCGCGCGTGGCGGCCAGCATCTCGGGGAGGACCTCGGGCGGGTCCTGCAGGTCGGCGTCGAGGGTGACGACGTAGTCGCCCCGAGCGCACGCGAGACCGGCCGAGATGGCTGCCTGGTGGCCCGCGTTGGCCCGCAGCCGCACGACCCGCAGCTGCGGCCACTCGCGCCGCAGCCGCTGGAGCACCACGGGTGACTGGTCGCTGCTCCCGTCGTCGACGGTGATGACCTCGTAGGACCGGCCGAGCCCGTCCGCCACCGGCCGCAGCCGCTGCGCGAGCAGGGGAAGCACGTCCTCCTCGTTGAACACGGGGATGACGATGCTCAGCTCGGGACGACCCAGCGCGGGATCGCTCAGCTCGCGATCCAGCGGGTCCATCGGGTCCGGTGGCATCCATGGGGCCAGCCTACGGTCGGGCCCCGGGTCACAGGGCCGGGACTGGCGAGGGCCCCTCGAAGTATGAGTTCGAGGGGCCCTCTGGTGGTGCAGGTCTGGCTGGTCGGCATGGCCGGCCGGTTGCGTCTGCCCCGGTTCGATCGCCCCGCACCCTGGCGAGCCACGGGCGGTCTCCACTGCGACGGTGGCGTCATCGGTGTCCGGCGAGCCGGCGCACCGTGACGATGCGATCTGGTCAGCGGGCTCGGAGGGCCTCCGCGGCGTCGCCCACGGACCCTTGACCTCGACGGCCCAGGGACCTCCTCGGGGAAGCCCCAGGGAGGCGGTCCACCGTTATCCGGCTGACCTGTACTCCAGTCCGCAGACCGATCCGGGTTTCCCCTTCTCGACCTGCCGGCCGGAGCGCGTGAGAGATTTCTAGTCCTCGGATCGGCTGCGCCGCAAGCGTTTCCGGAAACCAATTGTCGTCCACCGGTTTCCCACACCCTTGTCCACATGGCGCCGTGCTCGTCAGGCCTGGGTTGTGCACACCCCTGTGCACGAAAGTGGTGGACAGTCGCGGTGACCGGGGTGGGCCGCTCTGGCGGCGGAGTGCTCGCCCTGTGTCGCCCGGGCTGCGGGTACGCTGTGGCCATGTCCTTGTCCTTGTCGCACCTGCTCGCCGCCTCCGAGGAGCCCACGCGGGCGCTGCCCATGCCGCCCGTGGCCTACGGCGCGCTGGCGTTCATCGGTTTCCTGCTGCTCCTCGGGGTGCTGTGGTCCTTCCGTGGCACCGCCGCCAAGCTCGCGGTCGGCACCGTCCACGCGCACGGTCACGACACGGCCGGCTCCGAGGCGCACGCGCACGACGACCACCAGGGCAGCCACCACTGACCATGCGGCTCGGAGTGATGGGCGGGACGTTCGACCCGATCCATCACGGCCACCTGGTGGCCGCCTCCGAGGTCCAGGCCCGGTTCGGGCTCGACGAGGTCGTGTTCGTCCCCACCGGCCTGCCCTGGCAGAAGGACGCGCTGGCGGTCAGCCCGCCCGAGGACCGCTACCTCATGACCGTCATCGCGACGGCCTCCAACCCCCGCTTCACCGTGAGCCGGGTCGACATCGACCGTCCGGGGCCGACCTACACCATCGACACGCTGCGCGACCTGCGTGCCGAGCGACCGGGTGCCGAGCTCTTCTTCATCACCGGCGCGGACGCCCTGGCCCAGATCCTGTCGTGGAAGGACGCCGACGAGCTGTTCGAGCTGGCCCACTTCATCGGCGTCACCCGGCCCGGGTACCCGCTCTCGGAGTCCGGTCTGCCCGCTGACCGCGTGACCCTCGAAGAGGTGCCCGCCATGGCGATCAGCTCGACGGACTGCCGCGCGCGCGTCGAGCGTGCCGAGCCGGTGTGGTACCTCGTGCCCGACGGCGTCGTCCAGTACATCAACAAATACCGGCTGTATGCCGCGGGCCAGCCCGCCGCCGCAGCCGCCGAGTAGGAGAGCAGTGCCCGCTACCGAACGTTCCCTCGACCTGGCCAGGACCGCAGCCGCGGCCGCCGACGAGAAGCTCGCCACCACCATCGCCGGGATCGACGTCAGCGAACAGCTGGCGCTCACCGACGCCTTCGTCATCGTCTCCGCGAGCAGCGACCGTCAGGTCGGTGCCATCGTCGACGAGGTCGAGGACCAGCTGCGCCTCAAGGGCGCCAAGCCGATCCGTCGTGAGGGGGAGCGCGACGGCCGCTGGGTGCTGCTCGACTTCGGCGACATCGTCGTCCACGTCCAGCACGACGAGGAGCGCGAGTTCTACGAGCTGGAGCGCCTCTGGAAGGACTGCCCCGAGATCGACCTCGGCGTGCCCAAGCGCCGCGAGGCCTAGCCACTCGTGGCCACGGCAGGGCAGTCGGAGCCGTCCCGCTCCGCCCGCAGGATCATCGTGCTGCGCCACGGCGAGACCGACCACAACGCCCGGGGCGTGTGGCAGGGCCAGATCGACAGCGACCTGTCGTCCCTCGGCCGCGAGCAGGCGCGGGCCGCGGCGGTCGCGCTCGCGGCATACCGGCCTGCCCTGGTGGTGGCCTCGGACCTCAAGCGCGCGGCAGAGACCGGTGACGAGGTGGCGCGCGCGTGCGACGCACCGATCACCTACGACCCGCGCTGGCGCGAGATCCATGTCGGCCAGTGGGCCGGCCTGACCGCTGCCGAGGTGAACGCCGAGTACCCCGAGGAGCGGCTGCGGCACCTGCGGGGAGAGGACTTCCGGCGCGGCGTGGACGGCGAGGCGCTGTCCGACGTCGCCCAGCGCGTCCGTGGCGCCCTGGACGAGCTGCTCGACGCGCTGGGGCCCGGTGAGACGGCGGTCGTCGCCACCCACGGCGTCACGGGGCGCGTCGTCATCGCCGAGCTGGTCGACCTCGACCGGCTCACGGCGTGGCGGGTGCTCGGCGGGTTCGGCAACTGCCACTGGGCCGAGGTCGTGGAGGCCGAGACCGGCTGGCGCATCCAGACCTGGAACGCCGGCGCCTGAGCGGGCGTAGCGCCCCAGGCCGCGTGCGCGGCTCGATTTGGTGAAACGGGTGGGTCCCTGGGTAAACTTCCGCAGTCCCCTCCGGGGGACCTCCCCTCGGGAGATCCGGGGCTGTGGCGCAGCTGGTAGCGCACTTCCATGGCATGGAAGGGGTCAGGGGTTCGAATCCCCTCAGCTCCACCAACCACAAGATGGCCTCTGACCTGCGGAAACGCTGGTCAGAGGCCATCTTGTGTGTGGCCCGCGAATCGGGCCCGAGGGGCGGATGCTTCAGCAGCTGCCGACCAAGGAGTCGCGCTTGGCCGCTTTCCGCCGAGGTCCGTCGGCTCGAACCTCGTGCACGAGGTCGCGGTCGGCGTCCGCACCTACGGCGGCGGCGCATCCGACCTGAGGACCTTCAACACCGTCGTGCGAGAGATCCCCAACCGCGCCGCGATCCGTGCCCTCGGAAATCCCTCCGCGGCCACCCTGCGAATCAGTGCCCAGTCCTCCAAAGTGACCACATTTCAATCTTTAGGGTTCACTTTTCACCGGCGAAATCGACCCGTTTTCGAGCGTCGTCGACAGCATGGATTCGAAGAGTCGGTTAGGTCGCCTTCTCGTCATTTTGTTCCAAGCGTCCGAACTACGACATTGGGGGGAGGTGGCGACGAAAGCCGGCGAGGACTGTTAGCGGCGTCGCAGAACGCGTGGCTTCATGCACTGAACCGTTCGTCCTCGTCGGATCCCGACCATTAGGCATCGTTGGGGTGGCTCGTTTTCGCTGGTCGCTGTGCACCCATGAACGACAATTCACCTAACAGTCCAAGGAATGGATCTCATGTCGACACGCGCGGAACGCAGGTCCGGCCTGCTGAATTCGAAGAAGAGCAAGCTTCTCCTGGGTGGCGGAACTGCCCTCGCCCTGCTCGGTGGGGTCCCCGCGCTGGCGCAGGCGTCGATACCGGCGGCCAACGGCGTGATCAGCGCCTGTTTCAGCAAGTCCGACGGTTCGACGCGGATCATCGATGCTTCAAAGACGACCTGCAGCGGAAACGAAAAGCTCATCACCTGGAACCAGGTCGGCCCAATGGGTCCGCAGGGTGCGACAGGTGCGGCTGGCCCCCAGGGGAGCACCGGCGCCACTGGCGCAACCGGTCCTGCAGGAGCAAAGGGGGCGACTGGTGCCACCGGCGCTGTTGGGCCCGCTGGGCCTACTGGTGCGAAGGGTGACACTGGCGCGAGCGGCCCGACCGGGGCAACCGGTGCGACCGGAGCGGCTGGTCCCCAGGGGAGCGCCGGCGCCACCGGCGCCACTGGTGCCACTGGAGCCACCGGCGCTCAGGGTGCGACCGGCGCTGTTGGGCCCACTGGGCCTGCTGGTGCGAAGGGTGACACTGGCGCGGTTGGCGCGAGTGGCCCGACAGGGGCAACCGGTGCCACCGGCTTGACGGGCGCTCAGGGTCAGAAGGGCGACATCGGCGCAGCTGGCGTCAACGGGACCAACGGCACGAATGGTGCCGACGGCGCAACGGGTGCCACTGGCGCCCAAGGCGCCCGAGGAGATGTCGGCCCCGCTGGTCCGACGGGTCCCGCTGGTCCTGTCGGAGCAACCGGTGCTCCTGGCACGAACGGCACGAACGGTGCCGATGGAGCCAAGGGTGACACTGGGGCAACCGGTGCGACTGGCGCGAACGGCACCAACGGCACCAACGGCACGAACGGTCTCGATGGAGCAACCGGCGCCACTGGCGCTCAGGGAGCCACCGGCGCTGCAGGCACGAACGGCACGAACGGTGTCGATGGAGCAACCGGCGCCACTGGCGCGACAGGGAGCCACCGGCGCTGCAGGCACGAACGGCACGAACGGTCTCGATGGAGCAACCGGGGCCACTGGCGCTCAGGGCGCCGACCGGTGCGCTGGCACGACGGCACGCAACGGTCATCGATGGAGCTAGACCGGGCGCCACTGGCGCTCAGGGAGCCACCGGTGCTGCAGGCACGAACGGTCTCGATGGAGCAACCGGCGCCACCGGCGCTCACGGGCGCTACCGGCGCTGCACGGCACGAACGGTCTCGATGGAGCAACCGGCGCCACTGGCGCTCAGGGCGCCACCGGCGCTGCAGGCACGAACGGCACGAACGGTCTCGATGGAGCAACCGGTGCCACTGGCGCTCAGGGTGCGACCGGTGCCCAGGGCATCCAGGGCGAGACGGGCGCTGTTGGCCCGCAGGGTCCGCAGGGGCTGAAGGGCGATACCGGCGCAACCGGTGCTGCAGGCACCAACGGCACGAACGGCACCAACGGTGCACGGAGCTACGGGTGACGACTGGAGCTACCGGCGCTACGACACTGGGACGCAACCGGCGCCACTGGCGCTCAGCGGCGCGACCGGCGCGACCGGCGCTGCACGGCACGAACGGTGTCGATGGAGCAACCGGGGCCACTGGCGCTCAGGGCGCCACCGGCGCTGCAGGCACGAACGGCACGAACGGTGTCGATGGAGCAACCGGGGCCACTGGCGCTCAGGGTGCGACCGGTGCCCAGGGCATCCAGGCGCGAGACGGGCGCTGTTGGCCCGCAGGGTCCGCAGGGGCTGAAGGGCGATACCGGCGCAACCGGCGCCACCGGCGCTGCAGGCACGAACGGTGTCGATGGAGCAACCGGCGCCACTGGCGCTCAGGGAGCCACCGGCGCTGCAGGCACGAACGGCACGAACGGTGTCGATGGAGCAACCGGGGCCACTGGCGCTCAGGGCGCGACCGGCGCAACCGGTGACACCGGAGCAACGGGTGCTCAGGGCGCGCACCGGTGCTGCAGGCACGAACGGCACGAACGGTGTCGATGGAGCAACCGGTGCCACTGGCGCTCAGGGTGCGACCGGTGCCCAGGGCATCCAGGGCGAGACGGGCGCTGTTGGCCCGCAGGGTCCGCAGGGGCTGAAGGGCGATACCGGCGCAACCGGTGCTGCAGGCACCAACGGCACGAACGGCACCAACGGGCACGAACGGTGTCGATGGAGCTAAGGGTGACACTGGAGCAACCGGCGCCACTGGCGCTCAGGGCGCGACCGGTGCGACCGGTGACACTGGAGCAACGGGTGCTCAGGCGCCGGAGCGGTTCGGGTTGGTGCCACGCGTGGATCGTGCTCCCTTGTGAACGCGGATCCTGTTCCACACCCCGGTGCTTGATCGGTTCGCGTTCCCATCAATGTGGCAGAACGGAGCCTGGGGCATCGTCCGACGAGTTCCTTGAGCGCCAATCGCCCAACGGTGACGCCTACCCCTCGTGTTGCCGCTAACGGCAGTCTGGGGTCGGCGGCGTGACGCCGTGTAAGTGGCAAGCTCATCGAGTCCTGAACCGCGAGGTCGAGCAGCGGTTGCACCCCCCCGCGACGTCCCTGACATCGACAACGCCCGAACCCCTCAGGGGTTCGGGCGTTGTGCTGTGTCCAGGGCCGGACACGGCTCAGCACGTGACCTTTGTGTCACCGATTGCTGTCGGCGAGCCCGATCGACGACCATCCATGACCCACAGGTCATGGATGGTCGTCCGGGCGCCTCAGTCCGGCTGCGCTGGCGACGATACGCTCGTGAACGGAGTGGCGTTCACACGCCAGACGGGACCGCGCAGACGACAGGAGCCGACGATGGGCCACCAGCTGGCCGGACGGCGCGCGCGCGACCATGAGCATGGTCACGACCATGCGCACGACCACGACCATGACGCACGACCACGACCACGACCATGGCCACGAGCACGAGCACCCGGCCACGGTGCTGGGCCGCGTGCGTCACGCCCTCTCCGACTTCTTCGGCGGCCACTCGCACGACGCCATCGACCAGATCGACGGCGTCCTGGAGGCCAACCGGGCGGGGCAGCGCACGCTCGTCATCAGCCTGGTCGGCCTCGCTGCGACGGCGCTGCTGCAGGGCATCGTGGTCGCCTTCTCCGGGTCGGTGGCCCTGCTGGGCGACGCACTGCACAACGTCGCCGACGCCCTGACCGCGGTGCCGCTGCTGGTCGCCTTCACCCTCGCCCGGCGCCCGGCCAACCGCCGCTTCACCTACGGCTACGGACGGGCCGAGGACCTGGCCGGCCTGTTCGTCGTGCTCGTCATGGCGCTGTCGTCGGTCCTCGCGGCCTACGAGGCGGTCACCCGACTGCTCAACCCGCGTCCGGTCTCCCACCTGTGGTGGGTGGCTGCGGCGGCGGTCGTGGGCTTCGTCGGCAACGAGGTCGTCGCCCAGTACCGCATCCGCACCGGCCGTCAGATCGGCTCCGCCGCCCTCGTCGCCGACGGGCTGCACGCTCGCACCGACGGGCTCACCAGCCTCGCCGTGCTGCTCGGCGCCGGCGGTGTCGCACTGGGCTGGCACTGGGCCGACCCGGTCGTCGGCCTCGTCATCACCGTGGCGATCGCGGCCAGCCTGCGTTCGGCCGTCATCCAGGTCGGTGCCCGGCTCATGGATGCCGTCGACCCGGCAGCTGGTCGACCGCGCGACCGAGGCCCTGAGCACCGTCGACGAGATCGAGCGGGTGCGCGAGCTGCGGATCCGCTGGATCGGGCACACCCTGCGGGCCGAGGCGGACGTCGAGGTCAGCAGCAGCCTCAGCGTCGAGGCCGCCCACGACATCGCGCACCACGCCGAGGAGCACCTGCTGACGCTCGTCCCGCGGCTGACCGCCGCGACGATCCACGTCAGCCCGAGCGGGGCGCACGCCGCGGCCGACGAGGCTGTCCCACCCGTGAGCGCGCCGACCGACGAGCCGGCCGCGGACCTGCCGACGCGGCATACGGCTACCGGCAACCGGATCAGTCCCACCCGCTTCATCGTCGGGTTCGGCCTCGTGTCCGCGCTCGCGGACGTGGTCTACGAAGGCGCGCGGTCGATCATCGGTCCCTACCTCGGGACGCTCGGCGCCAGCGCCGCGACGGTCGGTCTCGTGACCGGTCTCGGCGAGGCAGCGGCGCTCGTGCTGCGGGTCTTCACCGGTCGGCTGACCGACCGCACCCACCGCCCCTGGCCGCAGACCATCCTCGGATACGCGATGACGGCGGTCTGCGTGCCGCTGCTCGCGCTGACGTCGACCCTCGCCCCGGCCGCGTTGCTCTACACCGGCGAGCGGGTCGGCAAGGCGGTCCGGACGCCCGCGCGCGACACGATGCTGGCGCACGCCTCGGCGGAGATGGGGCGCGGCTACGCGTTCGGGCTGCACGAGGCTCTCGACCAGATCGGGGCGATGCTCGGCCCGCTGCTCATCGCGGGCGTGCTGGCGTGGACCGGCCACTACCGGCTGGCCTTCGCGATGCTGGCGGTGCCCGGGCTGCTGGCGATCGTCATGGTGGCGCGGCTGCGCCGGGCTGCCCCCGACCCCACCCGGTGGGAGCCGGAGGTGTCGGTCGCCGAGAGCAAGCGGCTGCGGCTGGAGACGGGTCTGCCCGCCGCCTTCTGGCACTACGCCGCCTTCTCGGCCGTGACCATGCTGGCGTTCTCGACGTGGGCCGTCCTGGGGTACCACCTCGTCGTGCGCCACCTCGTCGCGCCGGCCATCGTCCCCGTCCTGTATGCCGTGGCCATGGGTGCGGCCTCGCTCGCCGCCGTCGCGTTCGGCCGGCTCTACGACCGCTACTCGCTGCGGGGGCTGCTCGTCCTGCCCTTCCTCGCCGCGCTCGTCCCCGTCCTGTCGTTCAGCGACAACCCCGTCGCGTTCACCGTCGGGGCTGTCGTCTGGGGCGCGGCGATGGGGGTCCACGAGTCGACCATGCGAGCCGCCGTCGCCGACTTCGTCCCGGCCCATCGCCGGGGTGCCGCCTATGGCACCTTCACCGCGGTCTACGGCCTGGCCTGGCTGGGTGGCGCTGCCCTCATCGGGGCGCTGTACGAGCACGGCGTCGGTGTCGTCACGGCGTTCGTCGGCGGGGTGCAGGTGGTCGCGCTGGTCCTCATCGTGACGCTGCTGCGCCGCATGCGGCCGCGAGCCGAGCAGGCTGCGGCCCTGCGCTAACCTAGGCGCATGGCACGTCAGCTGCTTCTTCGATAGCCGCGCTGGCCCCCGGGACGCCCCGAGGCCACCGCGGCCAGCCCCTCCTGAGCGAGGGGCTTTTCTGTGAGCAGATCCGTTGCCGAGACCCGAACCGAGGATGACATGACCGAGACGCCGCACCGCTACACCGCCGAGCTGGCCCAGCAGATCGAGCTGGCCTGGCAGGACCGCTGGCAGCAGGAGGGCACCTTCCACGCGCCGAACCCCGCCGGCCCCTGGGCCGAGCCCGACAAGGTCGACGGTCGCGAGAAGCTCCTGGTGCTCGACATGTTCCCCTACCCCAGCGGCGCCGGCCTGCACGTCGGTCACCCGCTCGGCTACATCGCGACGGACGTCTTCGCCCGCTACCACCGCATGACGGGCAAGAACGTCCTGCACTGCCTGGGCTACGACGCCTTCGGCCTGCCGGCGGAGCAGTATGCCGTGCAGACGGGGCAGCACCCGCGCAAGACGACCGAGGACAACATGGTCGTGATGAAGCGCCAGCTGCGACGGCTGGGTCTGGGTCACGACGACCGCCGCACCATCGCCACCATCGACCCGGACTACTACCGCTGGACGCAGTGGATCTTCCTGCAGATCTTCAACGCCTGGTACGACCCCGAGGCGGTGCGACCCGACGGCGGCCGCGGCAAGGCCCGGCCCATCGAGGAGCTCGTCGCCGCAGTTCGAGGACGGCAGCCGGCCGCTGCCCGCCGAGGACGGCCGGGGATGGGCCGACCTGTCGGAGGACGAGCGCCAGTCGATCCTCGACAGCTACCGGCTGGCCTACACCTCCGAGGCTCCCGTCAACTGGGCTCCCGGGCTGGGCACCGTGCTGTCCAACGAGGAGGTCACCAACGACGGCCGCTCCGAGCGCGGCAACTTCCCGGTCTTCAAGAAGAACCTGCGCCAGTGGATGATGCGCATCACCGCGTATGCCGACCGCCTGGCCGACGACCTCGACCGGGTCGACTGGCCCGAGAAGGTCAAGCTCATGCAGCGCAACTGGATCGGGCGCAGCCAGGGCGCTCGGGTCACGTTCCCCGTCGAGCGGTCCGAGGCCGGCCTCGAGGTCTTCACGACCCGGCCCGACACCCTGTTCGGAGCCACGTTCATGGTGCGTGGCTCCCGAGCACCCGCTGCTCGGAGTCCTGGTCCCCGAAGGCCCCTGGCCCGAGGGCACCAAGCCCGCGTGGACCGGTGGCGAGGCGGGACCGCAGGCGGCCGTCACGGCATACCAGCGCTCTGCGTCGCGCAAGAGCGAGGTCGAGCGCCAGAGCGAAGGCAAGGACAAGACCGGCGTCTTCACCGGCGTGTGGGCGACGAACCCCGTGACGGGGCAACGCATCCCGGTCTTCGTCGCCGACTATGTCCTCATGGGCTACGGCACCGGAGCGATCATGGCCGTGCCCGGGCAGGACGAGCGCGACTGGGACTTCGCCACGCGGTTCGACCTGCCCATCGTGCGGACGGTGCAGCCGAGCGAGGGTCATCCGGACGACCAGGCGTTCACGGGGGAGGGGCCGGCGATCAACTCCGCCAACGACGAGATCTCCCTCGACGGGCTGCCGGTCGGCCGAGGCCAAGGCGACCATCATCGAGTGGCTGTCCGCCAAGGGACTCGGCGAGAGCACCGTGACCTACAAGCTGCGGGACTGGCTCTTCAGCCGTCAGCGCTACTGGGGCGAGCCGTTCCCGATCGTCTTCGACGAGGACGGCAACGCCCACGCCATCCCGACTCGATGCTGCCCGTCGAGCTCCCGGACGTCCCCGACTACTCTCCCAAGACCTTCGACCCCGAGGACGACAGCAGCAGCCCCGAGCCGCCGCTGGGACGGGTCGCGGACTGGGTCAACGTCGAGCTCGACCTCGGCGACGGTCGAGGCGTCCGCACGTACCGGCGCGAGACCAACACCATGCCCAACTGGGCCGGATCCTGTTGGTACTACTTGCGATACCTCGACCCGGCCAACCAGGACGCGTTCGTCGACCCCGAGAACGAGCTCTACTGGATGGGGCCGCAGGAGTCGCCGGTGGAGGGTGCCCCGGAGGGGGTCACCGACCCCGGTGGCGTCGACCTCTACATCGGTGGGGTCGAGCACGCCGTGCTGCACCTGCTCTACGCCCGCTTCTGGCACAAGGTCCTGTTCGACCTGGGTCACGTCAGCAGCGAGGAGCCGTTCCGCAAGTACTTCTCGCAGGGCTACATCCAGGCCGCTGCCTACCGCGACGACCGTGGCCAGCCGGTCGAGGCCTCGGAGGTGGAGGTCGTCGACGCTCCAGGGCGGCGAGCCGACGTACACCTGGCGCGGACAGCCGGTGACGCGCGAGTACGGCAAGATCGGCAAGTCGCTCAAGAACGTCGTCAGTCCCGACGAGATGTTCGAGCAGTACGGCGCCGACACCCTGCGCGTCTACGAGATGTCGATGGGCCCCCTGGAGCTCAGCAAGCCCTGGGAGACGCGGGCGGTCGTCGGGGCGCAGCGGTTCCTGCAGCGACTGTGGCGCAACGTCGTCGACGAGGAGAGCGGTGAGGTCCGCGTGGTCGACGCGCCCCTGGACGACGCCACCGCCCGCACGCTGCACCGCACGATCGACGCGGTGTCTCGGGACTACCCCACGCTGGGGTTCAACACCGCCATCGCCCGCCTCATCGAGCTGAACAACGCGCTCACCAAGCTCGACGCCGTGCCGCGCGAGGCTGCCGAGACCGCTGGTGGTCATGGTGGCGCCGCTCGCGCCGCACATCGCCGAGGAGCTGTGGAGCCGACTGGGGCACACCGAGTCCGTGACCTTCGCGTCGTTCCCGGTGGCCGACCCGGCGCTGCTCGTCGACGACACGGTCACCTGCGTCGTGCAGATCAAGGGCAAGGTGCGCGACCGGATCGAGGTGCCGTCCGACATCGACGAGGCGACGCTGCGCGAGCGTGCTCTCGCGCTGCCCAAGGTGCGCGCGGCGACCGAGGGTGGCGTCCGCACCGTGATCGTCAAGGCGCCCAAGCTCGTCAACATCGTCCCGGCCTGAACGCGCGCGAACGACTGGATGGCCGAGGGCATGGCACTGACTCGATAGCCTGACCACGTGAGCGTCGCGATCGTCACGGACAGCACGGCATACCTGCCGGCGTCGGTGGTGGACGCGCACGGGATCCACGTGGTCCCGCTCCACGTCGTCATCGCGGGCACCGAGTACAGCGAGGGCGTGGACGTGTCCACCACCGAGGTCGCCGCCGCGCTTCGGGCCTTCCGGCCGGTGTCCACGTCGCGGCCCTCGCCCCAGGCGTTCCTCGACGCCTACGAGAAGGCCGCGGCCGACGGTGCGACCGCCGTCGTCTCGATCCACATCTCGTCGGACATGTCCTCGACGGTGGAGTCGGCCCATCTGGCGGCGCGGCACTCGCCGGTGCCGGTGACCGTCGTGGACTCGCGCTCGCTGGGCATGGCGATGGGCTTCGGCGTCGTCTCGGCCGCCGAGCTCGCCGCCGAGGGGGCGTCTGCCCAGGAGGTGGCCGACCGCGCCCTGTGGCGGTGCGAGGCGTCGACCGTCGTGTTCTACGTGGACACCCTCGAACACCTGCGGCGTGGAGGCCGGATCGGCCTGGCGTCGGCGTTCCTCGGCTCGGCACTGGCGATCAAGCCGATCCTCGGGCTGTCCGACGGCCACATCCGCGGCGTCGAGAAGGTGCGGACCTCGGGGCGAGCGCTCGCACGCCTCGAGGAGCTGGCTCTGGCGGCTGGCGACGACGCCCCGCAGGGAGTCGACGTCGCGGTCCACCATCTCGACTCCCAGAACCGGGCCGAGGACCTGGCGAGCCGCCTGCGAGAGCGCATGGAGGGCGCCCACGAGATCCTGACCGTCGAGCTGGGAGCGGTCGTCGGCGCGCACGTGGGACCCGGCACGCTGGCCGTCGCCGTATCACCGCGCCCGTGACGGTGACGATGGCTGCCGCCGTGCACCCCATGGCGGGGGAGCTCGCCAAGGCCGTCCGTCGCCGTCGTCGCGGCGTTCGTCGTGGGCGCCGTGAACCCGGCCACGATCCTGGCGCAGAGTGCTCGGGAAGGACCTGCGGCTCTCGGGGTCGGGCAACCCGGGCGCCACGAACGCCGGGCGGGTCCTCGGCGTCCGATGGGGCGTGGTGGTCGGGCTGTTCGACGTCCTCAAGGGACTGGTCCCCGTGCTCGTGGCTGGACATCTGGTGGGGCCGCTGACCGCCCTGGCCGTCGGTCTCGCGGTGGTGCTCGGGCACATCTGGTCGCCGTTCCTGCGTGGACAGGGCGGCAAGGGGGTGGCGACCTCGCTGGGGGCGATCCTCGCGGTGCAGCCCTGGTTCGGCCTGCTCATCCTGGTGATCTTCGGGCTGCTCGTGTGGCGGCTGCGCTGGGTGGCCGGCGCGTCGATCTCGGCCTGCGTGGCGCTGCTGCTGCTCGGGGTCGGGACGTGGGCCGGCTGGGTGCCGTTCGGCACGCCCGTCACGGGCGCCTGGTGCGTGGTGCTCGCGTTGCTGGTGATCTATCGCCACCGGCGCAACATCGAGCTGTGGTTCTCGGCTCGCAGGGACGCTTCGTCCACAGGCTGAGCCTGCGGACGGGTCGGTCCCCAGGGCGGCCTCGGCCCACGGCGCGCGGACGGTGCCCCTTCCTACCGTTCCCGTATGCCGTTGCGTCGCGCCTCGCCCGAACCCTCACCTCGGCTCCGCGCGCTGCTGGACTCCGTCGACCTGCGCGCGCGAGACGAGGGGGAGCAGTCCACTGGTCCCGCGCTCGACCCGAGCGAGCGCACCGTCGACGACGGTTCCGGGACGGCGGAGGGGGACCAGCCGTGGCTGCCGGAGCGGTCCTGGGTGGTGGCGGCTCGACGCCCTGCGTCTGCCATCGGTGGATCACGTCGTCGCGGCACCCACGGCCCAGCCTGGTCGCCACCGGCGACCGGTTCCTGCGCCGCCCGCACTTCTGGTGCTGCCGGCCGCGCTGCGGGGCGCGCGGTTGCGGGTGCCCCGGCTGGCGACCGTCGGCCTGCTCGTCATCGTCGTCCTGGCGGCGGCCGGGTTCGGGCTCCGCGTCGCGTGGGCCCGGGCGGCCAGTGCCCCGCATGCGGTGGGCTCCTCCGGACGCTCGGCTCCCACCGCCCCTGCTGGCGCCGCAGGTCCCAAGGGGTCGGCAGTGGTGCCGGGGTCCGGCCGCGCTGGGTTCACCTCGTCGGCAGGGCCGACGTCCGCGGCGGGGGTGACCAGCACGACCACTGCGACCAGCGTGACCGTGCACGTCGTCGGGCAGGTGGTCCGACCGGGTGTGGTCCGGCTGCCGGCGGGCTCACGGGTCACCGATGCCGTGGCCCGCGCTGGCGGCCCTCGACCCGACGCCGACCTGTCGGCCATCAACCTCGCCCGGGTCGTGGTGGACGGCGAGCAGGTGCGCGTCCCGAAGCCAGGTGAGGTGCCGACCCCCGTCCAGGGCTCGGCGGCCTCGGCAGGTGGCAGGCCGGGTGCGCCTGCTGCCGGCGGGGGAGCGGCGGCATCCGCGCCGGTGAACCTGAACACTGCCGGCCTTGCCGACCTCGACCAGCTGCCCGGGGTCGGGCCGGTGCTGGCCCAGCGCATCCTCGACTGGCGGACCGAGCACCAGCGGTTCGCATCCGTCGACGAGCTCGGCGAGGTGAGCGGCATCGGCGACAAGCTGCTGGCCCAGCTCAGACCGAAGGTGGCCGTGTGAGCGGGCCGGCGGGGGAGGAGCCGGCGGACGGGACTCGCCCGCTGCTGACGCCCCGCGGACCCTCGACCTGCGGCTGCTCGTCCCGGCCATGGTGGCGTGGGCTGCCTGCGCGACGGCCTTGGGCACACGTCCAGCGGTGCTGGTCGCCGTCGCGGCGCGTACTGGGCGTCGCTGCCGCGCTGCTGGTCTGGCGCTCGGCCCGCGAGCTGGCGGCGTTGGGCGCGATGACCCTCGTCGCGGTGAGCGCGGTGCTGACCGCCTGCGCCGCGCACACCGGCCTCGACGAGGCGGGTCCGATCCGGCGGCTTGCCGCCGACCACGCCAGGGTGGAGGTCGTCGGCACGGTGGCGACGGACCCGGTGCTCCTGGGCGGCCGGCGGCTCGGCGGGGCGACGGTGCGATTGACCCTGCACGTCCACGAGGTGACGGGTCGCGGGCAGACCGCGACGGTGGCGACCCCAGTCCTCGTGATCGGCGACGAGTCCTGGCAACGGGTGAGGTGGCGAGAGACCATCCGCGTACACGGCAAGCTCGTCCCTGCGCAGGCCGGTGACGACGTGGTCGCCCTGCTGCGGCCCTCCGGCGAGCCGGTCATGGTCGACCCGCCCGGGCCGTTGGTCAGCGCCGCCGAGCAGCTGCGGATCGGTCTCCGGACGGCGGCGGCGCCGTTGCCCGCCGACGCGCGCGGGCTCCTGCCGGCGCTGGTCATCGGTGACACGAGCCGCACGCCTCCGGACCTCACCGAGGCGATGATGGCCACCGGCATGACCCACCTCTCGGCCGTGTCCGGGTCCAACGTCGCCATCGTGGTGGTGTTCGCCCTGGGTGCCTCGGCCCTGTTCGGAGTGCCCCGGCGCTGGCGGCCAGTGGTGGCGGTGACCGTGCTCGCGGGTTTCGTCGTCCTGGCGCGCCCGGAGCCGAGCGTCCTGCGCGCCGCCACCATGGGAGCGATCGCGCTGCTCGGCCTGAGCCGGTCGAGGCGCGCGGCAGGGATCCCGGTGCTGTCGGCAGCAGTGGTGGTCCTGCTCCTGGTCGACCCGTGGCTGAGCCGGTCCTACGGCTTCGCGCTCTCCACGCTCGCCACCCTCGGGTTGCTGGTCTTCACCCGGTCCTGGGGCGGCGCCATCAGCCGTCGCCTGCCATCGCGGATCCGGTCGTGGGGGCCCGCTCTGGCCATCCCCGTGGCTGCCCAGGCGATGTGTGCACCGGTCGTCGTGCTGTTGCAGGGCAGCGTCTCGCTCATCGGCGTCGTCGCCAACCTCCTGGCTGCCCCCTTCGTCGCACCGGCCACTGTCTGCGGGGTCGCCGCTGCCGTGCTGGCACCCCTGTGGCCGTTCGGGGCGACGGTCCTCTGCTGGGTCGGAGCGGTGCCCGCCCTGGGCATCGCCTGGGTGGCTCGCACCTGTGCGACCGTCCCTGGCGGCACGCTGCCCTGGCCCGACGGTGCTGCCGGCGCGCTCCTCCTGGCCGGGCTGACGGTGGCGCTCCTGCTGACCGGCCGCTGGTGGGTCTACCGGCTGCGGGCCCACCCCCGGCTCGCCTTCGCCACCTGTCTGGTCGCGGTCGCGGCCACCGCGCCGACGTCCGCCCTGACCTGGCCGCCCGCGGGCTGGCGGTTCGTGGCCTGCGACGTCGGCCAGGGCGACGGCCTGGTTCTGGCGACGACGCCGAGGCACGCGGTGCTGGTCGACGCCGGTCCCGTTCCGGCTGCGGTCGACGCCTGCCTGAGACGGCTGGGCGTCACCGTGCTCGATGCTGTCGTGCTCACCCACTTCCATGCCGACCATGTCGACGGTCTCCCAGGAGCCATCGGTGGTCGTGAGGTCCGCGAGATCCTCGCCAGTCCCGGTCCGCGACCCGCCCTACCAGTGGAAGGAGGTCCAGCGGTGGGCCGGCGCAACGCGGCATACCGCTTCGCGAGGTCTATGCCGGCGACCACCTCGCGTGGCCTGGCGTGAGCGCCGACGTCTGGTGGCCGGCCCGGCGGATCGATGCGGGGTCAGTGCCCAACAACGCCAGCGTCGTGCTCGTGGTGCGCTCTGGCCCGCTCGACCTGCTCCTGCTCGGTGACGTCGAGCGCGAGGCGGCGCATGCCATGCTCCTGGCCCTCCGGCGGGACCCGTCGATGGCTGCCCGCGCTCGCGGGCTCGATGTCGTCAAGGCGCCCCACCACGGCTCGGCGAACCTCGACGAGGGGCTCATGGAGGCGGTGCGCAGCCCGGTTGCGGTGATCAGTGTCGGGCGGGACAACGACTACGGACATCCCTCGCCGAAGGCGTTGGCCGTGCTGCGGCACGACGGCTACACCGTCTATCGGACCGACGAGCGTGGTGACATCGCCGTCGTGGTGACTCAGCAGGACGCGGTCGGGGTCACGTGGCGGGGCAGCTGAGCCAGCGCAGGGGTCCGGGTCCGGCCAGGATGAGGGGCGAGCGCTCAGGTGCTGGCCAGGACGCGCGGGGTGGTCTTGGCGGCCTCGACCAAGGCGTCGATGGTGGCCTGCACGGCCGGCACGCGCTGCAGGTCTGCGGTGGTCACCACGCTGATCGTGCGGCGTGACGCCGGCTTCATCGGCAGGGTCACGACGTCGCGGTGATGGGCGGTGCGCAGGATCAGGTCCGGGATGAGCGCCACGCCGAGCCCTTCCGCCACCAGGCCGAGGACAGCGACGTAGTCCTCGGTCTCGAAGCCCACCTGCGGCGAGAACCCGGCGGTCGCACACATCTGCAGGAGGTGGCCACGGCAGCGCGGGCATCCGGCGATCCAGTTCTCCTGGGCCAGGGACGACAGCTCCACCATGTCGGCGTCAGCCAGCGGGTGGTCGCGGGGGAGCGCGAGCCGCACCTCGTCGTCGAGGAGCCGGTGGGTGACGAAGAGGTCCATGTCCTCCTCGCCACGGCTGAGGTCGTCGCCCTCGTAGGCGAAGGCCACAGCCAGGTCGCACTCACCGGCCTTGAGGGCCTGCAGGGACTCCGGCGGCTCGGCCTCGGCGAAGGTCACCTGGACGTCGGGGAAGCGCTGCTTGACGAGCGCGAGGGCGCGCGGGACCAGCGTCGCCGAGCTCGAGGGAAAGGCCATGAGGCGGACGCGACCGGCGCGGAGCCCGGCGATCGCCGCGACCTCCTCCTCGGCGGCGTCGAGCGCCGACAGCACCGCGACGGCATGGCGGGCGAGCACCTGGCCGGCCTCGGTGAGGCGGACGTTGCGGCCCACCCGTTCGACGAGGACCGTGCCCGTGCGCTGCTCGAGCCGGCGGACCATCTGCGAGATGGCGGGCTGCGAGTAGCCGAGGGCGAGGGCGGCACCCGTGAAGCTGCCCTCGTCGGAGATGGCCTTCATGACGCGGAGGCCGGCGGCGTCGATCATGGCTCAAGCATAACGGACTGTTATCCAAATGCGAACATTTGGACGACGGTGTGATGCTTCGCGAGGACGCGCGGCTGTCCGTGGCCTCTGGTTACATCGGAGCTTCCCGCACATCGGAGCTCCATGAGGCCAGAGCAGACCAGCACCACCCGCGCCGCCGACGACGAGCCACCGGACGCGCCCGCCAGCGCGCGTCACGGCAGCGCCCTGTGCCTGTCCGGTGGCGGCTTCCGCGCCGCGCTGTTCCATCTCGGCGCTGTCCGCCGGCTCGACGAGCTCGGGATCCTCGCGGCACTGACGACCATCAGCGGCGTGTCCGGCGGCTCGATCCTCGCCAACCTCCTGGCCGACCCGCGGCTGGAGGTCCCCCCCGACGGGGGTTCGGTCGGTGGTCTCGACGAGCTGGTCGCCCAGCCCTTGCGGCAGCTCGCCTCGCGCAACATCCGCACCAGCGCTCTGCTCGCCAAGGCCCGACCGCGCAGCTGGGCCACGCCCGACGCCGCGATCCGCGCCCTGGCCGACGAGCTCGTGACGGCCGTGCCGTGGTGGTCTGCTCCGCTCGGCGAGCGGGCTCCCGGGCCGCCCCATGTCGTCACGGGCGCCACCGAGATCGGCTACGGCGTCGACTGGGTGTTCGAGGACCCGAGCGCCGGTCGCCTCGGCGGGCGGGTGGGGGACTACCGCACCGGGTATGCCGCGGCGCCGCCCGACCTGCGCCGCGCTGATGTCGTGGCGGCGTCCTGTGCCTTTCCGCCCTTCTTCAGCCCGATGGTGCTCGACGGGGAGGCCATGCACCTGACCGGGGGCCGTCGCGGCGCGGAGTCGGTCGAGGACCGCCGGTCCATCCTGCGCCGGATCCGGCTGACCGACGGCGGGGTCTACGACAACCTCGCGCTCGAGCCCGTGTGGAAGAGCCACGCGACGGTGCTGGTCAGCGACGGTGGCAGCGTCTTTCGGGCGCGCACCGAACGCACGGTGATCGGCCGCACCCAGCGGATCCTCGACATCGCCACCAGCGGTGGCCAGTCGGTGCGCAGCAGGTGGCTGCACGCCGGCTTCGCCAGGCACGTGATGGCCGGCGCGTCGTGGGCTCTCGACACCGTGGTCGACGGCGGCTACCCGCCCGACGTCACGGCTCTCATCAGCGCTGTCCGCACCGACCTCGACGCCTTCACCGTCCAGGAGCAGCAGGTCCTCGAGCGCCAGGGCTACCTCGTCGCCGACGCGCAGATCCGGGCGCACGCCCCGGCGCTGGTCACCCGCGACCATGCCCGCGGACGCCCCATACCCGGAGGTCGCCGACGCGGGGGTCGCCCGCGCCGCCCTCGCCGGGTCGGCCAAGCGCAGGCTCCTGGGCCGCTTCTGAGGAGTCGGAGGTGGCTGCACGTACCCTGTGATGCGTGACCCAGGTGACCGAGCTGCGCCTCGACGAGCGCTCCGCCGGCGACGAGCGCTCTGCCGCCGACGAGCTCTCGGCCGTGGCCGCGCTCCTGCAGAGGCGGCAACGTCCTGGCCCTGACCGGCGCCGGCATCTCGACCGAGTCCGGCATCCCGGACTATCGCGGGCCCGACGGCAACCGGCGCGTCACGCCGATGCAGTACGCGGAGTTCCTCGGCTCGTCGCAGGCGCGGCAGCGCTACTGGGCCCGCAGCTACGTCGGCTGGCAGCGCTTCAACCTGGCCCGCCCCAACGCGGGCCACGAGGCGGTGGCACGCCTGCAGCAGGCCGGCCTCGTGGGCCCCGTCATCACGCAGAACGTCGACGGCCTCCACCAGGCGGCCGGCGCCACCGACGTCACCGAGCTGCACGGCTCGCTCGCCAAGGTCGTCTGCCTCACCTGCGGTGACCGCACGTCCCGGTGGGACCTCGACGCCCGCATGCGCGAGGCCAACCCGGCCTACACCGTGACCAGCGACGAGATCCGCCCCGACGGCGACATCGCCCTCAACGACCTCGACGTCGCCGCGTTCGTCGTCCCGCTCTGCCTCGTCTGCGGTCGAGACACCCTCAAGCCCGAGGTGGTCTTCTTCGGAGAGTCCGTGCCGAAGCCGCTGGTGGAGCACTGCTTCCGGCTGACCGAGAGCGCCGGGTCCCTGCTCGTCCTCGGGTCGAGCCTGAAGGTGATGAGCGGCTACCGCTTCGTGCGGCGGGCGGCCGCGCGCGGCATACCGGTCGTCATCATCACGCGCGGGCCCACCCGCGGTGACGGTGAGGCGACACTGCAGCTCGACGCCGAGCTCGGGCCCGACGTTGACCGAGCTCGTCAGCCGGCTGGGCGCCTAGCCACGAGCACCGCGTCGATGGCGTCTCCGTCGTCCGTGTGCCGCACGACCTCCTCGCACCGCTCGACGTCCAGGCCGGCCGCCGCTGCGCGCAGCTGCTCAGGCGTGTGCAGCAGGGCTGGGTCCGAGGGGCCGCCGACGCCGTCGGTGAGGTTGCGCAGCGCATGGCCCACCACCACCAGTGCGCCGCCCGGCGCCAGCCACGATGCGGTGCGCGAGAAGACGTCGGACGGCAGGTGCAGGTAGGCGGCGAGCACCAGGTCGTAGGCCGCTTCCCGTGGCGGCGTCCAGGTCGTGGCGTCGTCGACGACCCAGTCCACCGTGAGGCCCAGTCGCTGGGCCACTGCCTCGCCTTTGGCGATCCCCACCGCGCTGAAGTCCACCGCGGTCACCTGCCACCCCCGCGAGGCCAGCCAGACCGCATGGCGCCCCTCTCCCGCTCCGAGGTCCAGCGCCGAGCCCGGCGGCCATGCGGCAACGATGCGCTCGACCTCCGCGTTCGGTGCTGCGCTCCAGACCCGCTCTCTGGCGGCGTACCGGTCGTCCCACATCTGTCGGCGTTCCGTCATGCCCCTAGCATCCCCGATATGACGAGCCAGACGTCCGATGGGTCGGTGCGGATCCGGGACGCTGCGCCCGCCGATGTGCCGGCCATGGCAGCCATCTACGACGAGCAGGTGCTCACGTCGGTCGCGACGTTCGAGACCGAGCTGCGCGGGTCAGTCGTACCTGAGCGAGAAGCTCGCCACCGCCGGCGGCGGCAACCTCGTGCTGGTCGCCTGCGCTGGGGAGCGCGTGCTCGGCTACGCGTTCTCGGGACCCTTCCGGCCGCGGCCGGCGTATGCCGGCACCCGGGAGGTGTCCGTGTACCTCGCCTCCGAGGCGCGGGGTCGCGGCCTCGGACGAGCCCTGTATGCCGAGCTGCTCGGCCGTCTCGACGCCCTTCCGGAGATGCACACGCAGGTGGCGGTCGTGGCCCTGCCCAACGACGCGAGCGAGGCCCTGCACACGAGCCATGGGGTTCGAGAGGGTCGGCGTGCTGCGGGAAGTGGGATACAAGCTCGGCCGTTATGTGGATACGGCCTGGTACCAACGGATGTCGCCGCGCCGCTAGGTCTAGCGCGAGACGGTGCGGCTTGGCACAGTCGTCAGTGACGCTGGACGACGGGTTCGGAGGCTGACATGGCTGCTGGTGGAGCGGGACCGTTCGAGAACGACGACGCGCTGGACTTCCTGGACGACCTCGAGGAGGCCGATCCGCAGGAGCGCCGCGCCAAGGTGGAGTCGGCCCTGGGCCGGGTGATCCGGACGAGGGAGTACATCGAGGCGCCGACGATGTCCGAGGCCATCGCGGCGGCGGTGGTGGTGGCCGCCTCGGACGACCCGGAGTCGGTCGTGGGCGAGCGCAACGTGCCGCGATGGCTCGACGAGGACCCCCTCGAGGTCGACGAGCGGCTCGAGGAGTTCGCCACCCAGGCGCTGCACCGAGCGCTTCGGGCCGACGACAACGAGCTGTGGGAGATCCTGGCCGACGAGGACGCGGGGGAGCGGTTCAGCACGCGGATCACCCACTACCTCGACGCCCTGGGCGCCTGGCCAGCGCCAGGGCTAGACCCGGCGGAGCACCGCCGTGACCTTGCCGAGGATGGTCGCGTGGTCGCCGTCGATCGGCTCGAATGCGGGGTTGTGCGGCAGGAGCCACACGTGGCCGTCCTTGCGCTTGAACGTCTTGACGGTGGCCTCGCTGTCGAGCATGGCCGCGACGATGTCGCCGTTGTCGGCCGTCGGCTGCTGGCGCACGACCACCCAGTCGCCGTCGCAGATGGCCGCGTCGACCATGGAGTCGCCGACGACCTTGAGCAGGAACAGCTGCCCCTCGCCGACGAGCTGGCGCGGCAGCGGGAAGACGTCCTCGACCGACTCCTCGGCCATGATCGGCACACCGGCCGCGATGCGGCCGAGCACGGGCACGTACGACGCCTCCGGGCGCTGGTCGTTCTGCCCCGTCTCGTCGAACGTCGCCGTCTCGTCGTCGGCCGAGGCGCCGCCGCGGTAGCCGCGCGACTCCGGGGTCGCGTCGGGGGAGACCACCTCGATGGCGCGCGGGCCGGTTCGGGTCGCGACGCAGGAAGCCCTTGCGCTCCAGCGTGGACAGCTGGTGGGCCACGGAGCTCGGTGAGGTGAGTCCGACCGCCTCGCCGATCTCGCGCAGGCTCGGCGGATAGCCGCGGCGGTCGACCGAGTTGCGGATCACCTCGAGGACGCGGCGCTGGCGGACCGTCAGCCCGTCGCCGCGGTCACGGTCGGGCAGTTCCTTGACGTTGTCCTCGCTCATGGCGCTCCTCGTCTCCGCAGGTCAGACCCGGTGTCTCGGGCGATCGCCTCAGGCGATCCAGTGGGGCTGTCGGTGGCCTCTGATGTCATCAGAGGCATGGACACAGCGTATGGCGTTCGAACACAGTTGCCAAACACCTGTTCGACGCGTGTCTTGCCGCTTTCGAACAAGCGTGCTAGAAATCAGTCAGACAGCACTTCGTACATTCGTTCGAAGTGCGCGCAGATGGAGGAACCGATGAGTGCAGCAGTGGCGTGGGACGTCTCGTTCGCCCCGGCGGGTGTGCCGGCCCGTCCGGCCAGGCCCCAGCTCGTCTCCGTGCCGTGCGGGGACGCAGGCGAGCGCGCCGGCCGTCGCGGTTCCGCCTGACCCGCGCGGGCCGTCTGGCGATCACCATGGTGGTGGCCGTGGCGTCCTGGCCGTGGCGCTCGCGACGTTCTCCGGCGGCGCCTCGGCCACCGTCATCGACCACTCGACCGCCGTCCAGCCCGGGCAGACCCTCTCCCAGATCGCCGCGGAGCAGCTGCCCCAGCTGAGCATCGCGGACGCCGTCGGGCGCATCGAGGTCGCCAACAACCTCACCAGCTCCGACATCCACGCGGGCCAGACGCTGCTCATCCCCGCCGTTCGGCTGACCCGCCACTACCGCCCCACCTAGGGCCCGACGGCCCCTGCATGCCAGGAGTGCGCGAGCCGCCCAGATGTGGCAGGTTGATCCGAGAACCTGCAGGTGGCACGCCCTGCGGCACGGCTGACCAGGAGGAGCGGAGTGGACGCCAAGAAGACGTTTCTGTCGTGGCCCGTGGTCCGGCAGATCAGCAGCGGAGACTTCCTGGGCCGCGGTCCGTCGGTGACCTCGCGGCATACCCGCGAGCTCACCCCTCGCACTGACACCGCCGATCGCGTCGTCCAGAGCATCTGTCCCTACTGCGCGGTGGGCTGCGGCCAGCGCGTCTTCGTCAAGGACGAGAAGGTCGTGCAGATCGAGGGCGACCCGGACTCGCCGATCTCCCGCGGCCGCCTGTGCCCCAAGGGCTCGGCGAGCGAGCAGCTCGTCAACCACCCGGGCCGTCAGACCGCCGTGCTCTACCGGCGCCCCGGCGGCACCCAGTGGGAGAGCCTCGACCGCGACCGGGCCCTCGACATGATCGCGGAGCGCTTCGTCGCGAGCCGCCGCGCCGGCTGGCAGGACCACGACGCCCACGGCAAGCCGCTGCGACGCACCATGGCGATCGCCTCGCTCGGGGGAGCCACCCTCGACAACGAGGAGAACTACCTCATCAAGAAGCTGTTCACCGCCGCCGGGGCCATCCAGATCGAGAACCAGGCGCGTATTTGACACTCCGCCACCGTCCCCAGTCTGGGGTCGTCGTTCGGGCGTGGAGGCGCCACCCAATACCTCCAGGACCTCGCCAACGCTGACTGCATCGTCATCCAGGGGTCCAACATGGCCGAGTGCCACCCGGTGGGCTTCCAGTGGGTGGTCGAGGCCCGTCGTCGCGGTGCCCGGGTCATCCACATCGACCCTCGGTTCACGCGCACGTCGGCCAGCGCCGATCGGCATCTGCCGATCCGCGCCGGCAGCGACGTCGTGTTCCTCGGCGCCCTGATCAACTACGTCCTGAGCAACGAGCTGTACTTCAAGGACTACGTGGTCGCCTACACCAACGCCGCCACGCTGGTCCGCGAGGACTTCCAGGACACCGAGGACCTCGACGGGCTGTTCTCCGGCTACGACGCACGACAAGGGCGCCTATGACCAGTCGACCTGGGCCTACGCGACCGACGAGGACACCGAGGGCGACGAGATCCGCGGAGTCGGCGAGGCCGGCCCCGAGCGTCACGGCCTGCACAAGTCCGAGCACGCGGCGGGGGACCAGCACGGCTCCGGGGGCCCGGCCCTCGAGCACGCCAGGGTGCTGCGCGACGAGACCCTGCAGCACCCCCGCAGCGTCTTCCAGATCCTCAAGCGCCACTTCGCCCGCTACACGCCACAGGCCGTGGCCGACGTGTGCGGCATCTCGGTCGACGACTTCGACTACGTCGCCAAGGCCATCACCGAGAACAGCGGGCCGGAGCGCACCACCTCGTGGGTCTACTCGGTGGGCTGGACCCAGCACACGCTGGGCGCGCAGTTCATCCGCACCTCGGCGATCCTCCAGCTCCTGCTCGGCAACATGGGCCGCCCGGGCGGAGGCATCATGGCGCTGCGCGGGCATGCGAGCATCCAGGGCTCGACCGACATCCCGACGCTCTACAACATCCTGCCGGGCTACCTCGCCATGCCGGTCGCGGGCACGCACGACACCTGGGAGCAGTACCTCGACGCGATCGCGAGCAAGGAGCAGAAGGGCTTCTGGGCCAACGCCGACGCCTACAGCATCAGCCTGCTGAAGTCCTGGTGGGGCGATGCCGCCACGGCCGAGAACGACTGGTGCTACGACTACCTGCCACGGCTGAGCGGCGCCCACGGCACCTACCAGACGGTCATGGCGATGCTCGACGACCAGGTCGAGGGCTACTTCCTGCTGGGGCAGAACCCCGCGGTCGGCTCGGCCCACGGGCGGATGCAGCGGCTGGGGCTCTCCCACCTCAAGTGGCTCGTGGTCCGGGACCTCACGATGATCGAGTCGGCCACCTTCTGGAAGGACGGGCCCGAGATCGCCACCGGGGAGCTGGTGACCGAGGACATCGACACCGAGGTGTTCTTCATGCCCGCTGCCGCCCACACCGAGAAGTCCGGCAGCTTCACCCAGACCCAGCGCCTGCTGCAGTGGCACCACCAGGCGGTGCAGCCCCCAGGTGACGCTCAGAGCGACCTGGAGTTCTTCTTCGAGCTGGGCCAGCGGGTCCGGGCGCTGCTCAAGGACTCCACCGACGAGCGGGACCGGCCGTTGCTCGACCTCACCTGGGACTACCCGCTCGACGCTCATGGCGAGATCGACGCCGAGGCGGTCCTGCGCGAGATCAACGGCCAGCACCTGACGGGCGACAAGGCCGGCGCAGCCCCTGGACGCCTACACCGAGATGCGTGCGGACGGCTCGACCTCTGGTGGCTGCTGGATCTATACCGGCGTCTACGGCGGCGGGGTCAACCGCGCCGCCAGCCGCACGCCGGGACGCGAGCAGTCGCAGGTCGCGCCCGACTGGGGCTGGGCCTGGCCCGCCAACCGCCGCATCCTCTACAACCGCGCCTCGGCCGACCCGCAGGGCCGGCCCTGGAGCGAACGCAAGGCGCACGTGTGGTGGGACGAGGAGCAGGGCACCTGGACCGGCAAGGACGTCCCCGACTTCCCGCCCAAGACGCGGCCGGACCACCGTCCGCCGCCGGGCACCGGTGGGCCTGACGGCCTGGCCGGCGACGACCCGTTCGTCATGCAGGCCGACGGCAAGGGCTGGCTCTTCACGCCCAAGGGCATGCTCGACGGCCCGTTGCCGACCCACTACGAGCCGCAGGAGTCGCCGGTCCAGAACCCCCTGTACCGGCAGCAGGCGAACCCGGCCCGCCGGGTGTTCCCCCGCAAGGACAACCTGTGGAGCCCCTCGGGCACGACCCCGGGTTCCGACGTCTACCCCTACGTCTTCACGACGTACCGGCTCACCGAGCACCACACGGCCGGCGGCATGTCGCGCTGGCTGCCCGTATCTGGCCGAGCTCCAGCCGGAGTTCTTCTGTGAGGTCAGCCCCGAGCTGGCGCGCGAGCGCGGCCTGGAGAACGGCGGGTGGGCGACGTTGGTGTCGGCACGCGCGGCCATCGAGGCCCGCGTCCTGGTGACCGAGCGGCTGACCCCGCTGATCGATCAACGGCAGGACCATCCACCAGATCGGGCTGCCCTATCACTGGGGCGTCGGCAGTGACGCCATCGTCAGTGGTGACGCCGCCAACGACCTGCTCGGCGTCGCGTTGGACCCCAACGTGCAGATCCAGGAGTCCAAGGTGGGCTCCTGCGACATCCAGCCCGGTCGGCGGCCCTCGCGGCGAGGACGTTGCTGCGGCTCGTGGCCGACTACCAGTCGCGGTCCGGGACGACGGTCGAGACCGGCAACCAGCTGGTCACCCACCAGGACGACGAGAGCGAGCAGCGATGAGCTTCTGGAGCAACCAGCTCTCGGGTCCCACCGACCCGGCGACCGATGCCGGCTGGCAGGACGGCGACGCCCCGCAAGGGGTTCTTCACCGACACCTCGATCTGCATCGGCTGCAAGGCCTGCGAGGTGGCGTGCAAGGAGTGGAACGCCATTCCCGAGGACGGCCTGAACCTCCTCGGCTCCTCCTACGACAACACCGGCGCGCTGGGTGCGAGCACCTGGCGGCACGTCGCCTTCATCGAGCAGGACGGTGACCGGATCGAGGCCGCCCGCGAGTCGGGCCGTCGCCTCGTCGACCTCGGCATGCCCGCGCTGCGCGACCAGGGATGGCGCTGGTGCCGCGCTGACGTCCTCGGTCCCGGACGTGGACTCGGTGGGTCGGGCCTACGCCGAGGCCCAGATGCCGGACTTCCGCTGGCTCATGTCGTCCGACGTGTGCAAGCACTGCACCCACGCCGCCTGCCTCGACGTGTGCCCGACGGGTGCCCTGTTCCGCACCGAGTTCGGCACCGTGGTGGTCCAGGACGACGTGTGCAACGGCTGCGGCTACTGCGTCCCGGCCTGCCCCTTCGGCGTGATCGAGCGCCGCCCGGGTGACGAGACGGTCAAGAACTCCGGCGCCGCCCAGAAGTGCACGCTCTGCTACGACCGGATCGGCCACGACCAGACCCCGGCCTGCGCGCAGGCCTGCCCGACGACGTCCATCCGCTTCGGCGACCTCGCGCGAGATGCAGTCCGAGGCCCACGCGCGGGTCGCCCAGCTGCACGAGCAGGGCTTTCCCGAGGCGCGGCTCTACGGCGCCAACGAGCAGCGACGGCGTCGGCGGCACGGGCTCGGTCTTCCTGCTGCTCGACGAGCCCGAGGTCTACGGCCTGCCGCCGGACCCACGCGTCACCACCGCAGACCTGCCCGCCATGTTCCGCACCGCCGGTGTCGCCGCGCTGGCCATGCTGGCCGTCGCGGCCGGCTCGTTCCTGGGAGGCCGTCGCCGATGACCACCAACCCCCTCGACGCCGACCGGCCTCCCGAGCCGAGCCGGGCCGAGCGTCGGGCCGAGCGCGCTGCCGGAGGTCGTCGCCGCGACGACGTCATGATGGTTCCCGACGTCGCGTTCGACAGCTACTACGGTCGCTCGGTCGTCAAGCCGTCGCCCTGGGAGGCCGACATCCCGGCCTACATCTTCCTCGGCGGCCTCGCCGCGGGGTCGGCGCTCGCTGGGTGCGGGTGGTGCCGCACGCGGCCTCCCGGTGCTGCGACGCAACGGCCGGTATGCCGCGCTGGCGGCGGTGGCGGTCGGTGGCGTCGCGCTGGTGCGCGACCTCGGCAAGCCCTCCCGGGCGCTCAACATGATGCGCACCGTGAAGCTGACCTCGCCCATGTCGGTGGGGTCCTGGATCCTCACCGGTTTCGGCACGTTCGCTGGTCTGGCGGCCGCTGCCGAGGCCGGGCGTGGAGTCCTGGCCGACGGCTCACGGCTGGCCCGGGTGCTGCGGGCCGTCGAGCCGGCCGCCAACGCGGGGTCGGCGCTGCGTTCGCGCCGCCGCTCGCGGCATACACGGCGGTGCTGTTGGCCGACACCGCGACGCCCACCTGGCACGAGTCGCACCGCGAGCTGCCGTTCGTGTTCGTCGGCTCGGCGAGCGCGGCGGCCGCAGGTCTCGCGCTGGTGACCGCACCGTCCAGCCAGACCGGGCCGGCGCGCCGGATGGCGGTGGCCGGGCGCGGCGATCGAGCTGGTCGCCATGGAGCGGTTGGAGCGCACTCTCGGCGAGACGCTCAGCGAGCCGCTGAAGACCGGGCGTGCGGGTCGCGCTGCTCAAGGCCAGCCGGGTGCTGACCGATGGCGGGTGCGGCCACGGCTGCCGTGCTCGGTGGCAACCGTGCTGCTGCCGCGCTGAGCGGCCTGGCCTTGATGGCCGGCTCGGCCTGCACCCGGTTCGGGATCTTCGAGGCCGGCCAGGAGTCCGCGAAGGACCCGCGCTACACCGTGGAGCCGCAGCGGGCCCGTCTGGAGCAGCGGCGCGCCCACGGGGTGGTCGACGACTCGATCACGACGGGGCACTGACAGCGCTCGAGCGCTCACTCACGCACGTCAGCCGGCCCGGCCTGGAGAGGCAGGCCGTCGGCGACCCAAGCCTCGACACCGCCGATGACGTCGGTCGCGTCGACGCCGACGCTGCGTAGGGAGGCGGCCGCCAGGGACGAGCTGTAGCCCTGGCGGCAGAGCACGACCACCTGAGGGCGGCCATCGGCCTCAGGGATGCGCCAGGCGCTGGTCGGGTCGAGCCGCCACTCGAGGACCGTACGGTCGACGACGATCGCGCCCGGCAGCTCGCCCTGGGCCTCGCGGTGAGCGCGGGGTCCTGGTGTCGACCAGGAGCGCGCCCGCGAGCTGAGCAGCCCGGGCCTGGGAGGGGGTGAGCCGGCGCAGACCCTCGCGGGCGCGGGCCACGACCAGGTCCACCGCGCTGGTGACGGTATCGCCGACGGGCCGGCCGAGGTCCCCGCTGTAGTCACGGTCCAGATCGCGGCTCAGGTCTCCGTTCATGTCCACGCTGTCCACGCTGTCCACGCTCACGCCCCTATCGACGCTGTCATCACTCCCGTCCCCGCAACCCGCCACGTCACCGACCCTAGGCGAGCGAGATAGCGTGGGCGAGTTCTGCTCTGCCGCCGTCGAGGAAGGGGCCCGGGCCCGTGCACGTCATCGCGACCGCGGGGCATGTCGACCACGGCAAGTCGACCCTGGTCCGCGCGCTGACCGGGATCGAGCCGGACCGCTGGGACGAGGAGCACCGCCGCGGCCTGACGATCGACCTGGGCTATGCCTGGACGGAGCTGGACACGGGGGAGCAGCTGGCCTTCGTGGACGTGCCGGGACACGAGCGCTTCATCGGCAACATGCTGGCTGGGCTCGGCCCCGTCCCGGCGGTGATGTTCGTGGTCGCGGCCGACGAGGGCTGGCGTCAGCAGTCGGCCGAGCACCTGGCCGCGGTCGATGCCCTCGGCGTCCGCGCACGGGTTGCTCGTCGTGACGCGTGCGCGACCGGGCGGACCCCGGGCCGGCCCTGGCCGAGGCCGTCGAGCAGCTCCGCCAGAGCTCGCTCGGCGAGGTGGCGGCAGTGGCGGTCTCGGCGCGCACGGGGCAGGGGATGGATGACCTGCGCGCTGCGTTGGGCCGCCTGGTCGCGGCGCCTGCCGGCGCCGCGGACCGACGGGCGGCTGCGGTTGTGGGTCGACCGCTCCTTCAGCATCAAGGGGAGCGGCACGGTGGTCACCGGAACCCTGGCCGAGGGCCGCCTCTCGGCGGGTGACGCGGTCGAGCTGCGCGGCCGGAGCGTCGGGGTCCGGGGCCTTCAGTCGCTGGAGCGCGCAGTCCCCTCCGCCGCCGCCGTATGCCGCGTGGCCGTCAACCTGCGCGGCCTCGCCGTCGACGACATCACCCGGGGCGACGTGCTGCTCACGCCCGGGTGCGTGGCTGCCCACGGAGATGCTCGACGTACGCGTGCACGGGCGAGCCTGCCGACGAGCTGCCGGCCGAGCTCATGGTGCACATCGGCACGGCGGCTGTCGGTGCTCGGACTCGGCCGCTGGGTGGGAGCCACGCTCGGCTCACCCTGCGGCGGCGACTCCCGCTCGTGGCCGGCGACCGGGTGATCCTGCGCGACCCGGGCTCGCGTGCCATGCACGGAGCTCTGGTGCTCGATGCCGACCCGCCCGCGCTGCGGCGCCGTGGCGCTGCGGCACACCGGGCGGCGGACGCTGGCGACCTCGACCGGCGTGCCCGACCTGACGGTGGAGGTCGGACGGCGGGGCGCGATGCGGGTCGCCCATGCTGCAGCAGCTCGGGGTGCCTGGCCCCGTCGGAGACGGCAACCGCCGGACCGCGCCCGTCGCGCGGATCGGGGACTGGTACGTCTCCATGGACGCGTTGGGCGGCTGGGCGAAGCGGTTGCGCGCCGCGGTCGAGGAGGCGGCGCGCAACCAGCCGCTCGACCCCACGTTGTCGGTCGAGGGCGCCCGTGCCCTCGCCGGCGTGCCCGATCGGGCGCTCATGCCTGCGGTCGCGGCGGCCGCGGGGCTGGCGGTCAGCGAGGGCCGCGTCGGGCTGCCCGGTCGGTCTGCGGACCTGGGTGGTGCCGAGACCGGCCTGCGCGCGGTCGAGCAGCGGTTGCGTGTCGTCGCCGTTCCTGGCTCCCGAGAGGCCTGAGCTGCTCGAGGCGGGGCTGGGTCCCCGCGAGCTGGCGGCCGCGGAACGGCTGGGTCGGAGTCCTGCGGTTGGGGGACGAGGTGGTGCTGCTGCCCGAGGCTCCGGCGCTGGCCATGCGCGAGCTGGCCAGGCTGCCCCAGCCGTTCACGCTGAGCGAGGCGCGTCAGGCGTTGGCGACGACGCGCAGGGTGGCCGTGCCGCTCCTGGAGCACCTCGACCGGCGCGGCTGGACCCGCCGGGTCGACTCGGCGCATCGCGAGGTGGTCCGCTAGCGCAGCCGCGCCACAGGTGTGGCCGCCCTTCGTTCTCGGCATACGACAGGTCGCGCTCGAGGAACCCCGCCAGGCGCTGCGCCGCCCGGCGGACCTGTTCGCGACCCGTCGATGACACGCTCGGCGCCAAGCGCACGTCGACCTCGACGACTGCGCCCGACACGGTGCGCTTCCACAGCCCCACGTTGACGCCGTCCAGGACCACCCGGGCCCAGAACGGGTCCGGCCGCTCGGCATAGGGGTGGTCCGGCGCCGCCGGGAAGGTCACCTGCGGGTAGGTCAGGATCACCTCGTCGTAGACCGGCAGGAGGTATGCCGCGGGCGCGTCCCGCCGCCGCCGGGGCGCCGCGCGGGGTCGAACCAGTGCGGGATGCCGTCGACCACCACCTGCTCGAGCTCGTCGCCCAGCTCGGCCAGCGCCTGCCTGGTCTCGGCGCCCGTGAGCGAGGACCAGCGCGTGAAGTCCTTGACCGACGCGGGCCCGTGCCCGCGGAAGAACCGTCGCACCAGCTCGACCAGCGCCTCGTCGCGGTGCCTGCGAGGCGTGGGCGGGACGACCTCGTCGACCAGCGCATAGGTGTGGTGCACGCCGCTCATCGGGCCGGAGCAGACCAACCCGCGCAGCTCGGCGACGAGCAGCAGGTGGCCGAGCTGCTCGCCGGGAGTGATCGGCGAGCCGCGCTCGCCGAACGCCGCCCCGAGCTCCTGAGCGGGTGCGAAACGGCTTGTCCTGCAACAGCTCACCGACCAGGTCGAGCCCGTCGTCGAGGCGCCTGGTGTCGTCGAGGCCCAGCTGTCGGTGCCGGCCCGCCATGCGGACAGGACCCGTGGCGAGGTCAGGTCGAGGATCCACCGCAGGTCCTCCGGCGCGACGAAGTGCCAGGTGGGCCGAAGGATGTGGGTCCGCAGGAAGGCGCCGGCGTCGTGCTCGGCGCGCACCGCGGCATACGTCGGCTGGTCGTGGCCCGCATGGCGAGGGAGAAGAAGGCGTGGTCGCGCTCCTGGCTCTGCACGCAGGTGAGCAGGCGAACGGCGTCCGCCGCGGTCGGCGAGGGGAGCGGAGGACAGCCGCTGCGTCGCCAGGCGCCGGGCGATCACACGGTCGGAGGTGTCCATGCGCACATCGTGTCGGAGTGCACCGACAGCGGCGCGTACGCGCTCAGGGCGCGGCCCCTACATCTGGTGGTGGCGGAGAGCGGCGACCCCAGATCTGGGTGCCTCTGGTGTCACATGCAGCCTCACGGAGTACCAGATCTGGGGTGTCATGGCGCGCCGTTGCAGGGCTCTGACCTGCGGCGATGCAGACTGCCCAGGGAGTTTGGGTGTTCCGCTTGCGTTGTGGGTCACAGTGGGACAAGATATCCCTACATCTAGTGGTTACACCTTTGTAGTTCGTCCACATGTAGTGCACAGGGCTGGACTGGTTCTCCACACGTTGTCCCCAGCAGGTCCACAGATCCATCCCCAACCGGCGTGGTCCAGCCGGGCGTCCGTTCCAGGGAGGAGCGCCGTCATGCACTGTCCGTTCTGCCGGCACACCGACTCCCGGGTCATGGACTCGCGCACGACCGACGACGGCAGCTCCATCCGCCGTCGCCGCCAGTGCCCCGAGTGCGGTCGCCGCTTCACCACCATCGAGACCGCGAGCCTCACGGTGACCAAGCGCTCCGGCGCGAGCGAGCCGTTCAGCCGCAGCAAGGTCCTCGTCGGCGTCCGCAAGGCCTGCCAGGGCCGTCCGGTCACCGAGGACGACCTGGCGCTGCTCGCCCAGCGCGTCGAGGAGTGCATCCGCCAGCAGGGCCAGGCCGAGGTCGAGGCCCACGAGGTGGGACTGGCCATCCTCGGGCCGCTGCGCGAGCTCGACGAGGTGGCCTACCTCCGGTTCGCGTCGGTCTACCAGGCGTTCGACAGCCTCGAGGACTTCGAGGCCGCCATCACCCTGCTTCGCGCCGAGCGCGAGGCCACCGGGCACCGAGCCGCAGCGCGGCGAGCCCCATCGCACCGCCGGTATGCCGCCGGGCTGAGCCCGCGGCCTACCGCACCACGAGCACGACGCACCGGCCGCTGTCGGTGCCCTTTGAGACCATAGAAACCATCACCAGGGGCTAGGGAGGCCACCAGAAATGACAGAAACCGCCGGAGCACGTGCAGGGGCCCGCAAGGGCGCCGGCAAGGGCGTCAAGGTCGAGCGGATCTACACCACCCCTGGTGTGCACCCCTACGACGGGGTGACCTGGGAGAAGCGCGACGTCGTCCAGCAGAACTGGAAGACGGGCGAGACGATCTTCGAGCAGCGCGGGGTCGAGTTCCCCGACTTCTGGTCGGTCAACGCCTCCACCATCGTCACCACCAAGTACTTCCGCGGCGCGCTGGGCAGCGACAAGCGTGAGGTCAGCCTCAAGCAGCTCATCGACCGGGTCGTGCTGACCTACGTCAAGGCCGGCAAGGACCACGGCTACTTCGGGTCCGCCGACGACGCCGAGATCTTCGAGCACGAGCTCACCTACGCCCTGCTGCACCAGGTGTTCAGCTTCAACTCGCCGGTGTGGTTCAACGTCGGCACGTCCTCGCCGCAGCAGGTCTCGGCCTGCTTCATCCTCGCGGTCGACGACTCGATGGACTCGATCCTCAACTGGTACAAGGAGGAGGGCAAGATCTTCCAGGGCGGCTCGGGCGCCGGCCTGAACCTCTCCCGGATCCGCTCCTCCAAGGAGCTGCTGTCCTCCGGTGGCACCGCGTCCGGCCCGGTCTCCTTCATGCGTGGCGCCGACGCCTCCGCAGGCACGATCAAGTCCGGTGGCGCGACCCGTCGGGCAGCCAAGATGGTCGTGCTCGACGTCGACCACCCCGACATCGTCGAGTTCGTCGAGACCAAGGCGCGCGAGGAGGACAAGATCCGCGCGCTGCGTGACGCCGGCTTCGACATGGACCTCGGCGGCAAGGACATCACGTCCGTCCAGTACCAGAACGCCAACAACTCGGTGCGGGTCAGCGACGAGTTCATGAAGGCCGTCGAGGACGGCACCGAGTTCGGGCTGCGCGCCCGCAACACCGGTGAGGTCATCGAGACCATCGACGCCCGCGAGCTCTTCCGCAAGATCGCGGAGGCGTCGTGGGAGTGCGCCGACCCGGGTCTGCAGTACGACGACGTCATCAACGACTGGCACACCAACCCCGAGAGCGGCCGCATCACCGCGTCCAACCCCTGCTCGGAGTACATGTCGCTCGACAACTCCTCCTGCAACCTGGCCTCGCTGAACCTGCTCAAGTTCCTCAAGGACGACGACACGTTCGACGCGGTCACCTTCCAGAAGGTCGCCGAGCTCGTCATCACGGCGATGGACATCTCCATCTGCTTCGCCGACTTCCCGACCGAGGCGATCGGCGACACCACGCGGGACTACCGCCAGCTGGGCATCGGCTACGCCAACCTCGGCGCGCTGCTCATGGCCACCGGCCACGGCTACGACTCCGAGGGTGGCCGTTCGCTCGCGGCGGCGATCACCTCGCTGCTCACCGGTGCCGCCTACAAGCGCTCCGCCGAGCTCGCCGGCGTCGTCGGCCCGTACGCCGGCTACGCCCGCAACGCCGACGCGCACAAGCGCGTGATGCGCAAGCACCAGGCCGCCAACGACGCGATCCGTCCGCTCGACAGCATGGACACCGCGATCCACCGCGCCGCCAGCAAGGCGTGGGACGACGTGGTCAAGGTCGGCGAGAAGAACGGCTACCGCAACGCTCAGGCGTCGGTGCTCGCGCCGACCGGCACCATCGGCTTCATGATGGACTGCGACACCACCGGCATCGAGCCCGACTTCTCGCTGGTGAAGTTCAAGAAGCTCGTCGGTGGCGGCTCGATGCAGATCGTCAACCTCACCATCCCGCGTGCGCTCAAGAAGCTGGGCTACACGGGCGAGACGATCGAGGCGATCGTCGAGTACATCGCCGACAAGGGTCACGTCATCGACGCGCCCGGTCTCAAGCCGGAGCACTACGAGGTCTTCGACACCGCCATGGGTGCGCGCGCCATCTCGCCGATGGGCCACGTGCGCATGATGGCCGCGGTGCAGCCGTTCCTGTCGGGTGCCATCTCCAAGACGGTCAACCTGCCCGAGACGGCGACGGTCGAGGAGATCGAGGACGTCCACCTGCAGGGCTGGAAGCTCGGCCTCAAGGCGATCGCGGTCTACCGCGACAACTGCAAGGTCGGCCAGCCGCTGTCCGACGGTGGCTCGACCGCCAAGGACAACGCCGCCTCCAAGGACGCGGCTGCTGCCGAGGCCAAGGTCGAGAAGGTCATCGAGTACCGCCCGGTGCGCAAGCGCCTGCCGAAGCGCCGGACCTCGCAGACCACCTCGTTCGCGGTCGGTGGCGCCGAGGGCTACCTGACGGCCGGCACCTACGAGTCGGGCGACCTGGGCGAGATCTTCCTCAAGTTCGGCAAGCAGGGCTCGACCCTGGCCGGCGTGATGGACGCGTTCTCGATCGCCGTGTCGATCGGCCTGCAGTACGGCGTGCCGCTGGAGACCTTCGTCGAGAAGTTCACCAACCTGCGCTTCGAGCCGGCCGGTCTCACGGACGACCCGGACGTGCGTATGGCGCAGTCGATCATGGACTACGTGTTCCGCCGCCTGGCGCTGGACCACATGGACTTCGACACCCGGTCGTTCATGGGCATCCACACCGCGCAGGAGCGCGCTCGCCAGCTCGAGACCGGCTCGTATGCCGCGACCGAGGCGGACGGCGAGTCCGAGGAGGAGATCGAGGACGAGCTGGAGAACTTCAGCCAGTCGGCCCCGGTCACCAAGGCGCCCGTGGCCAAGGCCGAGGCGGCCGCTCCGTCCGCCGCGGCCGAGGTGAAGTCCGGTGCCGGTGCTGCGTCCGCTCGCGAGGTCTCCGTCGAGGTGCACTCCTCCGCCGAGCTGCTCGAGAAGTTCCAGGGCATCTCCGCTGACGCGCCGATGTGCATGACCTGCGGCACGAAGATGCGTCCCGCCGGCTCCTGCTACGTCTGCGAGGGTTGCGGCAGCACCAGCGGCTGCAGCTGATAGCACGTCTCCAACGCCAGGGGCGGGAACCGAATCCGGTTCCCGCCCCTGGCGTTTCGTAGTCCTCGGCGAGGGGGATGTGTCGGACAATGCCTTCATGTCCGAGCTGCCGCCGCCCACCGCTCGGAGGCCCCTAGGCCGGGCCGCGCTGTTCCTCATCGTGGTGGTGGCGGTCACCTGGGCGGCGAGGTCCCACTCGACGGAGAGTGGTGGTGACCCTGGAGGGGCGCGGCTCATGGTCGCCCGCCAGGTTCTCGTTGCGCTTGCCGCCGGGAGCGCGGGTCACCCAGCACTCCGACGCGACGTCAAAGATGGAATCGTGTGATGGTCGCCCTGGGACGCAGGGCTGGTCCGACATCGTCGTGTCGTACGAGTTCACCGTGGCCGAGCCGCCGGCATCCGTCCTCGCCAGCGCATCGAAGGCCATGGCTCGAGTGCACTGGACGTCGACGGGGCAGCTGCATTCTCCGCTGGGTACCGGCCTGACGTGGACCAAGCCGGTGACTTCGGGCGTGACCGCGCGAGCGACGCTGGCGCCCGGGACACGTGGTGCAGGGCAGCCGCCCTACTGGGACCTGTCGGCGGTGGTACCTCCAGCGGGGAAGGCAGTCTCTGGCTGCTGACCTGGCCCGACGGCCACTGGTCGGCTGCCACGTGGGATTCGCCATTCGGGCGTCGGACGCACGGCTCGCCGCCTAGGCTCACCTCGGATTTCGCCGTCGGGGAGGGTCGGGTCGTCATGGGGTTGGAGGGCGGGAGCGCCGAGCGCAGGGCCGAGGAGCTCGCCGAGCAGGGAGACGGGACCGCAGGTGCATGGGCGGCCGGTGCGGCGGGCGAGCGCAGGGTCGCGGCCGCGCTGGTCGAGCTGCCGCAGGCATGGACTGTTCTGCACGACCGGCTGCTGCGTCCGGGCCAGTCCGGTGCCAACCTCGACCACGTGGTCGTCGGACCGAGCGGGCTGTTCTTGGTGGACGCGAAGAACCGGGCGGGCCGGGTCACCGAATGGGACGGCGGCCTGTTCCAGCACACCATCCGAGACGGGCAGCCTGTCACGGTCAGCCTGGCTGGCGAGCTCGCGAAGGTGCACGGCATGGCGGCCTATATGGCCGCCGAGACCGGTATGCCGGTGGCGCCGGTCCTCTGCCTCGCGGGTGTGCACGCCGAGCAGTTCGGGACGGCCCGCATGGTCCGGGGCGTATGGGTCGTGCCGGTGTCGCGTCTGGTGGCGTGGCTGAAGGACCGCCCGGTGACTCTCGCCCCGGATGCCTTGGAGCGAGCCGTGGTTCGGGTCATGACCGACTTTCCTTCGACCACAACGGATCCCGCGCTGCTGGCCGCCATGGGTCAAGCTGCCGCAGCTGCGTCGCATCCCCTGGGCGCCCGTCGCAAGCGGCGCGCTGGACGGCCCCAAGCAGCGACCCGGCAGCCTGCGTCGCCGCCCCCGCGACGAACCTCCAGTGCAGCGCGCCAAAGGCAGCGTCGGCATTCTTTCGCTGGGGCTGCAATCGCCCGAGCCGTTGCGGGGTTGGTGTTCGTGGCGCTCACCATCGGCCTTCTCCACGGGTTTTCCTCGGGCCTGCCGCCCACCCTCGCCAGAGCCCTGCCGCCCAGCCTCGGGCAAGGCGCTGCCGCTCGGTCCTTCAGTGGCGCCTCCGGACTGTAACCGCGTCACGGCTGCAGCGGTGACCTCAGCCATCGGGCGACCGTCCAACCCATCGCCACCAGCCTGGGGTGCGCGTGGGGGAGCCGCCTCGATGACCCCAGCACGACGCTGGTGACGATCGAGCTCAGCGCGAGCCACGCGGCATACGACACCCAGCTGGAGACGTCGGTGCGGCAGCACCGGGTGGTCTACGGAGCAGGCCTCGACCCTCGATTCCGGCCCGCAACCGCGCTGTGGGTCGCCACCGGCGAACCGATCGGTAAGGGCGCCAGTCGCGTCACCGCTCGAGCCGACACCCACGTCGTGGTCGCGACCACCGCGCTGCGTGTCTCGGACGATCGTGCCCGTGCGATGGCGTTGTCGATCGCCGCCTCGGCGAACCGCCCGTAGCCCGGCCCTCGGAACGCCCCCGTCAGAGCTCGACCGCAGGCGGCAACGTCACCCCGAACCCGGCCACCGCCAACCGCAGCAGCACCTGACCCGGCGCCAACAGGTCGGCGATGCGGGCGGCACTGAGGACTTCCAGCTCGGCCAGCCTCGCGGCATACGCTGCCTCGCCGGCGAGGCGCGCCTCCTGGAGCTCCACGGTGTTGTGCCACACCTTCTGTCGCGCCTCGCGCAGGAACCGCTTGGAGCTCAGGCGGTTCAGCGGTTGGAGGAGCCGGTCGACCACCGTCAGCGTCGACACCGCGCCCAGCTCGTCGTCCTCAGCGGCGACCCGTCCGGACAGCACACCGTCGATCCGTTCGTGGTCACGCGCGCGACGGGCCACGACAAAGGGGTCCGCGAACTCCTCGTCGGTGATGACCGCCAGCAGCGCCTGCGGCAGGTCGTAGTTGATGTGGGCGTTGATGCCCAGCAGCACGTGGCGAAGCGCGGGCAGTGACGCCGGCGCGTCGAAGGCCAGCCGCCAGGGCCGCGGCACGACCTTCACCCTGCCGGCGAGGTCGTCGTCCAACGCCGCGAGGTACAGGTCGGCGAAGACCACATCCCATCGCTCGACCCAGCTCGGGGTCCTCGAACTGCGCGTCGAGGATCGCCTTCCCCACCGCCAGGGTGGTCCGGCGGTAGGTCTCGAGGAACAGTCGCTGGGCGGTCCGATCGGGAGGCATCCGGACGAGTCGGGCATCCATCGCCGCGACGACGTCCGCGATGTCGCGTTCGGGCATCTGCACCCCCTGACCGGATGACCCTGCACGACTAGTATCGAGCCGAGGGGTGGGGGTTGTCAGCGGCTGCGACGGGCACCCCCGTCCGGGAAGCCAGGTGCGCCGTGCTGAGTCGCCACAGTCCCCGTCACTTCGACGCCGTCGCTCTCGGGCGCCTCGAGACCCAGGCGTGGGCGAGCTACTACCGGCACGAGTGGGCGAAGGCGTTGCGCGCCTTCGTCGGCATGATCGACCAGGGGTTCGGGCTCGGACCCTGGCTGACCCTGGTCGCCGCGTGGCACATCCTGCGGGCCAATCAGGCGTGGGCCCCCGTGCCCGACAACGACCCCGACGCCGCACGCGCCTCGATGCAGCGGTTCTATCGCATCGTCCTCGCACACTCGGACCTCACCTTCGACCCCGCGCGCGCCGCGGAGCTGGAAGTGGCGTGGTGGCACCTCCACCGGAAGCGCCAACGTGCCGACGCCGCGTCGCGGGACGAGCTCGAGCGCGCGCTCGTCGACCTCTACACCCACGTCTACTCGGCGCCCCGGGACGAGATGCGCGAGGCGGCTCGGTGGCGCGCGGAGGCGATGGACCTCTCGGACGCGTGGGTGGCGGCCGGGTGCGACCTGGCGGACCCGCAGCTCGCCGCCGAACGCCGGGCGCTCGTCGCGTCCTACTCGGCGCTGTTGGACGCCGTGTCACGGGTGCGCTCATGAACCGCGACGACCGGGTGCTCGTCTCGACCCGGGCGCTGTCGGCGTTCATCGCGCCCTTCCTGCTCGTCGCGTTCGTGCTGCTCTACGGCTTCCCGAGCGACACCGCGCAACTGTGGGCCTGGCCGATCCGGTCGCACATGACCTCGATGCTCCTGGCGTCCGCCTACCTCGGCGGCTGCTACTTCTTCCTGGACGTGCTGCTGCGCGAGCGGCGCTGGGCCGCGGTTCGGTCAGGTCTGGTCTCGGTCGCCCTGTTCGCGACCATGCTCGGGGTCGCGACCGTCCTTCATTGGGGCACGTTCACCCACGGCTCGCCGGCATTCTGGCTGTGGGCGGGTCTCTACTTCGTCGCTCCCTTCCTCGTGGTGGGGGTGTGGATCGCCAACCAGAGGTATGCCGGTCAGCCGGCTCCCGACGCGCCTCGCCTCGGTCGGGCGTCGCGGCTGGTGGTCGCCGGCGTGGGATGCCTGGCTCTGGTCACGGGCATCGCGATGTTCCTCGCTCCGGCCCGGGTGATCGGTGTGTGGCCATGGCCGCTGACTCCGCTGACCTGCCGGGTGGTCGGCGCGACGTTCTGCCTCGGCGCGGCCGGTCTCGGGGTGCTGGCCGACGACCGCTGGGAGGCAGTCCGGCTGATGCGGCGGGTTCAGCTCGTCATGTTCGCGCTCATCCTCGTGGCCGTCGTGCGCGCCCGGCACGAGTTCATCACCGGCCGTCCGCTGACCTGGGTCATGGGCGGAGGGTTCGTCCTCGTGTTCGCCGTGTCAGCTGCCTCGGCAGTGTGGGGCTCGGGCCGCCAGTCGCACCGGGGGAGGCACGGCGCGCCGCGGCGCGTACGCGGCATACGACCCGAATTGCACGAACCGTCCTCAGGGTCAGCCCTGAACCGTCCCTGATCCTGCCCCCAACCTGCACGAAAGTCATTGTCCCGCAGCGGATGTGCGGCCTACCGTGATCGACAGGGCGCCTGCAGGAGGTGCATCACCGCACGCGGAGAGGCAACGGAGAATGGCGCAGACCCGGATCGCAGACGTGGGCCGGCTCGCGCGGTTCCCCTCCTCACGGTTGACCAAGTGGTTCGTCCTCGGGTTCTGGCTGCTGGTGCTGGCCGCCGCGTTCGGGCCCGCGGGCAAGCTGCAGGGCGTGCTCAACAACGAGGCGGTCGCCTGGCTGCCGGCGGACGCGCAGTCGACCCAGGTGGTCAAGCAGAGTCGAGGCGTTCCAGAGCAAGAACGAGTTCCCGGGCGTCATCGTCTACGAGCGGCCCTCCGGTCTCACCCCCGCGGACCTCCAGGCGGTCACGGCGCAGGTGGCCAGGTTCAACGCGCTCGCGCCCGTCCGCAAGGCCAGCGTCGGCCCCATCCCGTCGCAGGACGGCAAGGCGCTGCAGGTGATCGTCCCCGTCGACGCGGGCAACGCCGGGTGGGACTCGCTGGCCGCGACCGTCAAGGATCTGCGGACCATCGCCAAGGACCGTCCGGCCGGGTTGTCGATGCAGGTCACGGGTCCGGTGGGGCTCGCGGCCGACTCGTCTGCGGCGTTCTCGGGGATCGACGGCAAGCTGCTCTACTCGGCCATGACGGTCGTGATCATCATCCTGCTGCTGACCTACCGCAGCCCCGTTCTCTGGCTCATCCCGGTGGTCTCCGCGGGCACGGCGCTCTTCGTCGCGCAGGGCGTCATCTACTTCCTCGCCAAGGGCGACACCCTCACCGTCAACGCGCAGAGCTCGGGGATCCTCACGGTCATCGTGTTCGGCGCCGGCACCGACTACGCCCTGCTGCTCGTCGCCCGGTACCGCGAGGAGCTGCGCCGGCACGAGGACCGGCACGAGGCGATGGCGTTCGCCCTCCACCGCGCCGGCCCGGCCATCTTCGCCTCCGGTGCGACCGTCATCGCCGGCATGCTCTGCCTGCTCGTCGCGACGCATGAGCTCCACCAAGGGGCTCGGCCCGGTCGCCGCGATCGGCGTCGCCGTCGGCCTGCTCGTCATGCTGACGCTGCTGCCCGCGCTGCTCGTCGTCTGCGGTCGCTGGGTCTTCTGGCCGGTGCGGCCGTCCTATGGGTCGGTCGACCACACCCGCGACGGGGTCTGGGCACGGGTGGGTGCTCGAATCGCCCGTGCCCCTCGCCGCACCTGGGTCGTCACCACCCTGCTGCTGGCGGTGGCGTCGCTCGGCATCCTGCAGCTCAACGCCGTCGGCCTGCAGAACAAGGACTCGTACTACGGCACGCCCGAGTCCGTCGTCGGAGAACAGGTGCTGGCCCGGCACTTCCCGGCGGGCGCCGGCTCACCGGTCCTGGTCCTGGCCAACGCCGGCCAGGCGAGCTCCGTCAAGGCCACGCTGCAGCGCGTGGACGGCGTCGCCTCGGTCACCGGCCCCGTCACCAAGGGCGGTCGGTCGCTGATCCAGGCGACCCTGACGGCCGCTCCCGACTCCGACGCGGCGACCCGGAGCATCGACCGGATCCGCAGCGCCATCGCGGCCGTCCCCGGAGCCCACGCGATCGCCGGCGGTGACACGGCCACCCGCGTGGACACCATCCGCGCCTCCGCTGACGACAACGTGCGGATCATCCCGCTCATCCTCGTCGTGGTGCTGCTGATCCTGGTCCTGCTGCTGCGGGCGATCACCGCACCGCTGATCCTCATCGGCACGGTGGTGCTGTCGTACGGAGCGGCTCTCGGCCTCTCCTCGCTGATCTTCCGGCACGTGCTCGGGTTCGCGGGGGCCGACTCCTCGCTGCCCCTGTTCGTCTTCGTCTTCCTCGTGGCGCTGGGGATCGACTACAACATCTTCCTCATGACGCGGGTGCACGAGGAGGCGAAGCAGATCGGGACCCGACGCGGCGCCCTGGTCGGCCTCGCGGCCACGGGCGGAGTCATCACGTCCGCAGGCCTGGTGCTCGCTGGGACGTTCGCGGTGCTGGGGACGCTGCCGGTGGTCGCCTTCGCCGAGATCGGCGTGGCCGTGGCGCTGGGTGTCCTGCTCGACACGCTGGTCGTCCGGTCGGTGCTGGTGACCGCGCTCAACCTGGAGATGCGGGGGCGTATGTGGTGGCCTGGCGCGCTCGCCAAGCGTGACGTCTCGCTCGACGCGGCGACTCCGACTGGGGCCGAGGAGGCGGGCGAAGAGCCCGCGGGGGCGGGGGCGTTGGAGCCCGCTCACTGAGAGCCCGCTCACTGAGACAGACGAGGCGGCGGGCGCAGGACGGACGCGGCGTCACCGACCGGCCCGAGGTGGGCCAGCTTGTCGGGGTTGACGACCGACCGGATGCCGGCGACCTGGCCGGCGATGACATCGAGTGCCCACACCGCGAGAACGCGCTCCCGGTCGTCGACGAACAGTGCTCCCGGACTGCCGTTGACCTCGACCGGACGCATCGACACCTGGGGGAGCTTCGCCGCCAGCTGCAGCCAGTTCATGACCGTACGCGCCACCCGGCTCCGGCCGTGGAGGCTCTTGGCCAGGGCCGGCACCTTGCCCCCACCGTCGCCGGTCAGCGTCACGTCGTGGGCCAGCAGCGCCTCGAGGCCGGCGAGGTCGCCATGCTCCGCTGCGGCGAAGAAGCGTTGCGTCAGCTCGAGCTGCTGCTCGCGCGTGGTGGCGAACCGTGGGCGGCGGGCCCTGAGGTGCTGTCTGGCGCGGCTGGCGAGCTGGCGCACGTTGTCCTCGCTCTTGCCCACGATGGCCCGTGATCTCCGGGTACCCGTAACCGAAGACGTCGTGGAGCAGCAGCACCGCGCGTTGCTCGGGGGACAGGCTCTCGAGCACCACCAGCAGGGCCAGCGACAACGAGTCAGCGGTCTCGGCATGCTGTGCGGGCTCGTCTGCGGCGTCGGTGATGATCGGCTCGGGCAGCCACTCGCCGACATAGTGCTCACGCCGGGCTCGGGCCGACCGCAGCTCGTTGATGGCCAGTCGGGTCGTGATGGTGGCGACGAAACCGCGCGGGGACGCGATCTCCTCACCGGCATCGAGCGACTGGTGCACCCGGAGCAGGGCCTCTTGCACGACGTCCTCGGCCTCCGTCACGCTGCCCAGCATCCGGTAGGCGATGGCGAACGCAGTCGAACGCAGCTCCTCGAGCAGGGCGCCCCTGTCGGTCACCTCGTCGGTCACCGCGTCGGTCACCTCGTCGCTCACCTCGGCTCCGTCTTCGTCGTGGTGTCCGCTCCGGTCATGAGATCACGGAAACCCTCACGCCAGGTAGCGTGCGCCGGGCTCCATCCGAGCTCCCGCTTGGCCTTGGCGTTGGATGCCCCACGCAGCTCGGTCATCATCGCGGCTCCGACCTCGCCGGTGAGCAGCCGCCCCACGAACCGAGGCACGCGCATCGGCTCCTTGGCGCCCAAGGTCCGCGCCAAGGTGGGCAGCCACTCGACGACGGGAGCCGGTTCGTCGTCGACGATGTTGTAGACCCCGCGCCGGCCGAGCTCGACCGCCGCGACAGTCGCCTCCGCAGCGTCGGCGACGTGGATGAACGACCAGACGCCGGCGCCGTCGCCCACCACCGGGAACCTGCGCTGGCGCACGGCGGCGGTCTGGTCGCCATCTGGGCCGAGGGAGGTGGCCGGGCCGTAGAAACCGCCGTAGCGCAGCACGATGCCCTCGGTCCACGTCGCCGCGAGAACCGACTCCTCGACGTGCAGGATCGCGCCGACCGTCTCGCGCATCTCCTTGGCCGGCCGTGGTCCGAAGGGGTCCTCCTCGGTCTTGACCCGGCTCCCCGTGCGCTCGTATGCCGCGAAGAAGCTCTGCGCGACGAACCGCTTCACCCCGGCCGCCTGTGCGGCGGAGAGGAGATGGTCCGTGCCCTCGGTTCGCAGCCGGTTGGTCATCGCGAACGAGCGGTCGAAGTGACGCAGGTCCAGAGGGCCGATAGAGGTGAGCTGGTGGACGACCACGTCGGGCCGGACCCGGGCGACAGCCTCTGCGACCTGGTCCGCATCGAGCGCGTCGGCCAGCACCGGTGTGCCGCCGAGATCGCGGATGAGCTGCGACTTCGCCGCGCTGCGCGTCATGCCGTGGACCTCGTGCCCAGCCTCGACCAGCCGCGGCAGAAGCTGACGCCCGATTGCTCCGGTGGCTCCTGCGACGAAAACCCTCATCACTCACTCCTCCGTCGTTGACTCTCCCTGATCAAGACAAGACAGCCCTCGCGGTTGTGACAGCCAAGCCTGTGGATGAGTCAAGTCTGTGGATGAGTGAGGCCGTTGACCGGGTGGTGATGGCTCAGTGATGTGCAGGTGTCACAAGGGTCGCAGTAAGGCGGGACTCGTCTGGAGGCGTTGGGGGAGAAGGCGATTCGATGCAGGTCGCCTCGCGTCGGTTGTCGGTGGCTGGTCGTAGCGTCTCTGCCATGGCGATCGCGCAGGAGCATCCTCGGCAGGACGGCAGTCCGCGCCGTCCCGTGCTCCACGCTGCTCAGGTCGCCCTGGCGAGTCTCGAGGAGGGTGAGCCGGAGCGGGTGTGGGCGTTGTCCGACGAGGAGGTCCGGGTCGCTGCCGAGACGCTGGCGCACGTTCTGACGGCGGCGCAGAGCGCCCTGGTCGGGGTCGTGGCTGAGGCTCGGCTTCGCGGCATCAGCACCTCGGGCGGGTGGGGCGCCTTGGACTGGGTGCGGTCGGTGGCACCGCTCATGTCCGAGCGGACCCTGCGGGACGTCGACGTCATCGCTGCTGCTGCCGACGAGCCGCGGCTGCATGGGGTCGTGGAGGCTGTCGCCCAGGGCGCGCGGCCGGTGGAGGAGGACGTGCGCCCCCTGCCGGTCGGGAAGGCTGCGCAGATCGTGCGGTTCCATGCGGGGGTGCGTGGGTTGGCCGACCCCACGATCCTGGAGGAGACCACCGCCACGCTGGTCGAGAGCGGGCGTGGCGCCGACGGGCTGTCGGAGCGCGATCTGGCGGTGGCCGTGCGCTACGCCGCGGACCTGCTGCGTCCGGACCGGTTGGTCGAGGACGAGGCGGCCGCCCGGCGAGCGATGCGGTCCCTGGTCAAGGGTGCGGGGCCGTTGGGGATGTGGCGCTACACGTTGCTGCTGGACGAGGAGGGTGCGGCGGTGCTTGATGCGGCGGTGGACGCGCTGGCCAAGCCGGAGCCTGATGCGCAGACGCATGAGCCTGACCAGCGCACGCCTGCAGCGCGCCGCGCCGACGCTCTCGTGGAGCTGGTGGCGCGGGCCGTGTCCGCGCCCGAGGGCGTTCCCCGTCAAGCCAAGACGAGCCTGACGGTCACCATCGGCCTCGAGGTGCTGTCAGCTCGGTGCCGAGGCGCCGGCCTGACCTCAGCGGGGGAGATGCTCACCGCGGGTTCCGTGCGGCGGCTGGCGTGCGATGCGCAGGTCATTCCCATGGTGCTCGGGGCCGACGGTGAGATCCTCGACCAGGGCCAGGCGGTCCGGCTGTTCACCCCCGCCCAGATCCGGCACCTGTGGATGCGCGACCGGCGGTGCACCTTCCCGGGGTGTTCCAAGCCTGCGGCCTGGGCCGACGCCCACCACCTGATCCACTGGGCCGACGGGGGCCCGACCGACATCGCGAACGCCGCGCTGCTCTGCCGGGCCCACCACACCGTGGTCCACCAGCACCGATACGCGGGCGCCGTCGTCACAGGGCAGTCCGGCCCGCGCGTGGTGTGGGACCTCACCAGCGGTTCCTACGAGCACCATCTCGAGAAGTGGCGTCGGCCAGGGGCCTCCGACGGCGCCGACCCGCCCGACGCCGCGACATCCGCCCGACGATCCAGGCGACGGTGGACCGCCACGATGACCCGAACCGGCGGGGTCGGGTTGCGCGCGGACGGGTGACGCGGCATACGGTTGAAGCATGGACTACCGATACCTGGGCAACAGTGGACTCAAGATCTCCGAGATCACCTACGGCAACTGGCTCACCCACGGCTCGCAGGTCGAGAACGACGTGGCGGCGCAGTGCGTGCGCTGCCGCGCTCGAGGCGGGGATCAGCACCTTCGACACTGCCGACGTCTACGCGAACACCAAGGCGGAGACCGTGCTCGGCGAGGCGCTCAAGGGCGAGCGGCGCGAGAGCCTGGAGATCTTCACCAAGGTGTACTGGCCGACCGGACCGGGTGGGAAGAACGACACCGGCCTGTCGCGCAAGCACATCATGGAGTCCATCAACGGCTCGCTCCGACGGCTGCAGACGGACTACGTCGACCTCTACCAGGCGCACCGCTACGACACCGAGACGCCGCTCGAGGAGACGATGCAGGCGTTCGCCGATGTCGTCCGGCAGGGCAAGGCGCTCTACATCGGTGTGAGCGAGTGGACCGCCGACCAGATCCGCGAGGGCGTCAAGCTCTCCAAGGAGCTCGGGTTCCAGCTCATCTCCAGCCAGCCGCAGTACTCCATGCTGTGGCGGGTCATCGAGCCCGAGGTGGTGCCGACCTGTGAGGAGCTCGGTCTCAGCCAGATCGTCTGGAGCCCCATCGCCCAGGGCGTGCTCACCGGGAAGTACCAGCCGGGCCAGCAGCCGCCGGAGGGCTCGCGCGCTGCCGACGAGAAGGGCGGCGCCGACATGATCAAGCGGTTCATGAACGACGACGTCCTCACCCGCGTGCAGGGGCTCAAGCCGATCGCCGACGAGGCCGGCCTGTCGATGGCCCAGCTCGCCGTCGCCTGGGTGCTCCAGAACCCGAACGTCGCCGCCGCCCTCGTGGGTGCCTCGCGTCCCGAGCAGGTGCACGAGAACGTCAAGGCTGCCGGCGTCAAGCTCGAGCCCGAGCTCATGGGCAAGATCGACGAGGTCCTCGGCGACATCGTCGTGCGGGATCCCTCCAAGACGCAGGAGACCGCGCCGAAGGGGCGCGTCGCCTGACCGCGACGGTTCACCGATAAGGGGACCGCACTGGGTTGTCAGCGGGCTCGGGCTTTGGTCGACTGTCCGTGGTGGGTCTCGCCCATCCGGGGTGGGAGCGCCCGAGCGGAGGTCTTCATGAGCAGTGGGGTCGTCGACGCGGTTCCCGACGAGTCGGACAGCGGCGGACCGGAGGCCGGCGTGCGCGCCGGGCTCTCGGTCCCCGCTTCCGTGGCACGGGTGTGGGAGCACCTGATCAGCGCAGCCGGCACCAGGGCCCTCCTGGGCGACGGCGCGCGTATCGGCAACAAGGGTGAGCCGTGGCGGGCCGACGACGGCTCGTATGGCGTGGTGCGCAGCTATCACCCGCTCGAGCAGGTGCGGGTCACCTGGCACCCGCACCAGGACGGCCCTCTGAGCATGCTCGACGTCCAGCTCCGTCCGGACGGTGACGGCACGAGAGTGGAGGTCTTCCACGAGGGCCGCGGCATCGCCGACGACCCTCGCGCTGATGTGGCCCACTGGGACCAGGCCCTCGAGAGGTTCGCTGCGGGCCTGTCCACCTGAATCGCCACGGCGCCGTGTGGTGCTCCTACGGCACTCGCATGTGGCTCGCGCTGTCGCTCTTCACCCCTTTGCCGGAGGCGGCGAGTGGCTCCCAGTCAGAACACTCGGGGAGTCACTTCGAACCTTGGAGAGCGCATGTCACGAACTGCACCTGTCACGAACGCTAGGCGTCACGAACCGCTCGCCGCCGTGCCACCCGCTACGCCGCCGCCTTGTCAGCGAGCACCCTCGCCGTCACGCTGGCGGGCTTCACGTCTGCCCGCCCAGGCGGCCGGAGGCGCGAGCGATGCCGTCACCGTCGTCGCCAGCCACCTGGACAACCCCCGAGGGCTGGCCTTCAGCCCGCACGGTGACCTCTACATCGCCGAGGCGGGCCACGGCGGCTCGCTCTGTCTCGGGTACCGACCCCGAGAGCGGACAGGCGAGCTGCGCAGGGCTCACCGGCAGCATCGGCCGGCTCTCCGGCGGTCAGGTCACCACGGTCGTCAGCCACCTCTTCTCGATCGCCGGGAGTGACGGCACAGCGGCCGAGGGCCCGGTCGCCGTGTCCACCCAGGGCAACCGGCTCTACGCACAGATCGCGCGGCAACACCTCAGGCATCCCGCCGCAGGCGCCGGCAGGCGACCCGGTCGTCCAGGCGGCGCGGGCCCAGCTCGGGCAGACCATCGCGGTGACCGGCTCGCTCCTGGAGTGCTCTCGCCGGGACGGGCGACGCCGACTATCGCCTGGACCGCCGCCCACAAGGACCTGCAGCCCGACCAGTTCCCCGACGCCAACCCCAACGGCTGGACACGATGGGCATGACCCACTACGTGGCCGATGCCGGGTCCAACCTCATCGCCAAGGTCGACCGGCACGGCACCGTCTCGACGCTCGCCTACCTCCAGGTCCCGGCGGGCTCCGTCACGGACGCGGTCCCGACCTGTGTCGCGACGGCACCGGACGGCTCGCTGTACGTCGGTGAGCTGCTCGGTGGCGACTACGCGCCGGGCCACGCGCGCGTGTGGCGGATCGCCAACGGCCAGGCGACGGTCAAGTGGACGGGCTTCACCGGCATACAGGGGTGTGGCTTCGACACGGCGGGGAACTTCTACGCGACGGAGTTCCAGGCCAACGGGATGTTCGGCCCGGACCCGTCCGGCGACGTGGTGAAGGTGACGCCGTCGGGTCAGCGCACCACGCTCGGGCGCCGGCTCGCTGTTCTTCCCCTCGGGCTTCGCCTACCGTAACGGCGCTGTCTATGTCTCGAACTGGAGCATCATGCCGGCTCAGAACGACGGCCCCACCGGTGAGGTCGTCCGCATTCCGGTCGGCTGACCCAGCACAGCACCTCCCCGCTCGTCCGCGTCGCCCGACGAGCGGGGAGGCCTGCTGTCAGCCGCGGGGGAGGAGCGAGGGCCGGACCACGCGTACCGAGAACGTGGTCAGCCCCACGCGCAGGGCGGCGGCACGGGCGAGGTGGCGGCATACGAGGACGGTGGCCACCGCGGGAACTGCGCCTGAGACGAACAGTCCGACCCTGGCCCCGAAATGCTCGGCCAGCAGGCCCACGACCGGGCCACCGATGGCGCCGCTGCCGATGAACACCAGCATGTACAGCCCGACGACGCGGCCGCGCAGGTGCTCGGCGGCCGCCACCTGCACCAGCGACTGGGCAGACGTGAGGAACGCGAGGTTGGCGCCCCCGACCGCCACGAGCAGCACCGTGAACAGGGCCTGGTCGGGTGCCAGCGCGGCCAGCACGAGGGCGGCCGCGAGTCCGGTGGCGGCGGCGCCGACGGTGCGCAGCCGCAGCGGCTTGCGACGGCGGGCGGTGGTCATCGCACCGACTAGCGCGCCAGTGGCAACGATCCCGTTGAGCAGACCGAGTCCCGTTGCACCGGAATGGAACTCGTTCTTCGCGAAGGCGGCAAGGGTGACGGGCAGGCTGATGGTGAAGAACCCGAAGGCGCCGACCATGACAACGGGCCACAGCACCGTCGGAGTGTGCAACGCGTAGGAGAGCCCCTCGCGTATGCCCGCCGCCGACGCCTGCTCGGACGTGGCCGAACCGCCCCTGCGGGCAGAGGTGCCGCGCATGAGCAGCAGCGCGACGATCGGACCGACGAAGGTCATGGCATTGACCGCGAACGCATATCCGGCGCCCACGGCGCCCATGAGGACACCGCCGACGACCGGTCCGACCATCGCGCCGATCTGGAAGGTGCAGGAGACGAGGCTGATGGCGTTCGGCAGCTGGTCGCCTTCCACGACCTCGGAGACGAAGGACTGGCGGACGGGGTTGTCCACCGCCGTCACCACCCCGAGCACGAAGGCGAGGACGAACACGTGCCAGACCGCCACGTGCCCGGACAGGGCGAGCCCAGCCAGAGTCGCCGCGGTCACGGCCATGGAGATCTGGGTGGTGAGCAGGATGCGACGCTTGGGGAAGCGGTCGGCGAGGAGCCCGCCGTACAGTCCGAAGATCAGGGTGGGCAGGAACTGGCAGGCGGTCACGGCGCCGACGGCCACGGGGCTGTCGGTCATGGTGAGGACCAGCCAGTCCTGGGCGACCCGTTGGATCCAGCCACCCGTGCCCGAGAGCAGCAGGCCGCTCAGCAGTAGGCGGAAGTTGCGGTTGGACAGCGCGGGGAAGTTGCGCGAAATGGCCCTTATAGCAAGGGTATTGGATAGAGGGACGGAGGTGGGGGCGAAGGAGGTCATGGTCGTCCTGGGCGCGTTCCGGTCGTGTTCGGTTGGGTTCGGTGCTGCGGGTATCCCGTGCCCGTCCAGTCTGACGGGTGTGCGGCAGCGCTCGCGATATTTCGTCGGATAATGAGTGATATAAGTGTTATTGCGAATCGCAATGACCGATCGGTTCCGTCCTCCACCGCCCTCGGGAGCCGCCCCATGTACGAGCCTGAGCTGCTGCATACCTTTCTCGCCGTCGCGCAGTCCCTGAGCTTCACTCGGGCGGCAGAGTCGCTGGGCATCCGTCAGCCCACCGTCAGCCAGCACGTGCGCAGGCTCGAAGAGGCGGTCGGCCGGCCGCTGTTCGTGCGGGACACCCGCAGCGTCGCCCTGACGTCCGACGGCGAGGCCATGGCCGGGTTCGCTCGGGAGATCCTGGCTGCCCAGGAGCGAGCGGTGGGCTACTTCACCGGGTCGCACCTCTCCGGCCGGTTGCGCTTCGGCGTCACCGACGACCTCGCGCTCACGCCCCTGCCGCGAATCCTGCGCGACTTCCGTCAGCTGTACCCGAGGATCGACCTCGAGCTCGCGGTCCTGCAGAACGACAGCCTGTTGCGCCGCATCGAGTCGGGACACCTGGACGTGGCCTTCGTCAAGCGCAACGCCAACACGCCGACCATCGCGCGCGGTCAGCTGGTCCGCCGGGACCAGCTGGTGTGGTCGGCCGTCGAAGGCATGCGGATCGATCCCGACCAGCCTGTGCCGCTCGTGGTGTACCAGGCGCCGAGCCTCAGCCGAGCGGTCAGCGTGCAGGCGCTCGAGAAGGCTGGCCGGCGCAGCCGGATCACGTGCACGGTACGGGGGGTGAACGGGGTGCTGGCGGCGGTGCGGGCGGGGCTGGGGATCACGGTGATGGCCCGCAGCCTCGTGCCGCCGGACCTCGTCGAGCTGCCGACCTCCAGCGGTCTGCCGAAGCTGCCGCACCTCGACCTGGTGCTGCTGACCAACCGTCAGGCCCCTGCGGAGGCGGCCAAGGCGTTGACGTCGGCGATCCTGGCCAGTGGCGCGCCGCTCAAGCCGGTCCCGCACGGTTGATCCGGCCTCGGCGCCCCGATGTCCGACACCTGCCGTAGAGTGACGAACGCAAACGGGGGTTAACGCAGGCTATCGACGTCGGGGGGCGGCTTCATGCGCGGTGCTGGGTTCACAAGGGTGGTCGTGGTCGGCCTGGTCGTGGGGGCGCTGACTGCTGCGCTTAGCGGCTGCGCGCGGGACCCGTCGCCACCGGCTCTATCGCGGTCGGGCCCGTCGAGTGTGGCCGGTGGCGCAGGCAACGGTGCGGGCAGCGCCACTGGGCCGGTCGCGTCATCAGCGACCGGGTCGGCGTCACGGAGCCCGACCGCCTCGGGAGCTCCGCCGACGTCGACGGCTCCTCCGGCGGTCGTGCCCGTTGCGGCGCGCGCTCACACCGATGCCGGCGCCGAGGCCTTCGTGCGGTTCTACATCGACCAGCTCAACCTCGCCTGGACCAGTCCCACTGTCGGGCCTGTTGACCACCCCTGTCGGATCCCGGCTGCAAGTCGTGTGCCGCCTTCGAGAGGACCGCGCGCGGACTCGTCTCGGCGGGCCATCGCTACTCGACCACGCCGGTGAGCGTCACGAGCGTGAACGCCTACGGCGGAGCCTGCCCAGGCCGTCAACAGCTGCTCCGGCTCAGTGGAGCCAGAACAAGGTCGCCATCGTCGACGGCGCGGAGCGCCACGTCGGTCTCGACCGGTCCGAGAAGGACCTGAAACTGGACGTGTCTCTTGAAATGGGGTGGGAAGTCGTGGGATCGTCTTCGGACTTGCTTGAGTGGTGCATTGCCGTCGCGCTGCTGCCTGATCGCGGGTGTCCTGCCGCCAGGTCGCGCATGGCCGACTGTCAGCGATCCACGCCGTCAGACGGTGGTCCGAAGCTCGGAGCCGTTTTGAGCGACGGCGGAGCTGGCGAAGCTCTCGGCAGGGAAGCCCTCCGGGGGAGGCCTGGGTCCTGACCCCTACGAGTACGCCTCCGTCGCGAACTGCCCCGGGGCCGCCCCCGGCTCAGCGAACGCCGACAGCTTCTGCCAACCCGCCATGGCCGCCTGCGCCGGCAACACCCCAGCCCAAGGGCTTGGCCCGAGCGTGAAGGTGTTCCGTCGCCAGAAGGCATCGGGCGCGGCCGCGGTCGCGTCCGGCCCCTGGGTCCAGGTCGGCGTGACCTGCTTCCCCCAGCACGTCCCCGGCAAGCCCACGCTCGGCATGGCCCAGATCGTCGCGGCATTCCACGACACGCGTTTCGCGGTGCCGTCGTTGCGGATCCAGCCCAAGGGCAACGTCACCCTGGTCACCCTGCCGACCTACTTCGAGCTCACCTGGCCTCGCGAGGGCTTCGGTCCAGGTGAGGTCGACCACCCCGACCCGGCACGCCTCCTGGGCTTCCGCGTCGAGATCAGGCCGCTGCTGCGCGACGTGACCTACGTCTACGGCGACGGGCAGTTCGAGGGGCCGACCACCCGTACCGGGGGACCGTTTCCCGACGGAGACGTCACGCATGCCTACGAGCGCGGCGGGGACGTCCTCGTCCGAGCAGACGTGACCTATGCCGGCCAGTTCCGGGTCGCTGGTGGCGCCTGGACCGACATCCCCGGCGAGGTTCGGGTCCGCGGTACGTCCCAGAGGCTGCAGGTCAGGACCGCCGAAGCGCGGCTCTACGCGAGGTGACCTTCTCGTTGACCACCTCCCCTGGGGATAACTCCGCGGCGAACACCACCGTCCTTGCCACGATCTCTGTATGAGCTTCGACGATCTCCCCGACGACTTCCTCAGCGTCCCCCTGACCGACCCGGTCATGCAGGCCGACGTCATCGACCTCGTGCTCGGACTCGAGGTTCGCCACGGCGGCAGTGTGGCCCTCATGATCTGCGACAGCCTCGACCGCGGTCTGCAGCCCGTCGTCGTGAGTGATATCCCCGACTCGGCCGACGCGACAAGGCTTCGCGATCTGCTCGATCTGCTGCTGCCGATGGTGGGCGAGGACCACGGGGCTGTGCTCGTCGGTCGAGGCCGCAGCCGCAGTCTCGTGCCGACCGACCGTGACCGCGAGTGGCACCAGTGCACGATCGAGGCCTGCAGCCGTCATGGGGTGCGGTTGCTGGGCTTCTATCTGGCCACCCCGCAGGGGGTCGAGGCCATGCCCGAGCCGTTGCGCGAGGCGGCCCAGCCGGGCTGACCTCCTCTAGCAGATCTGTGGGGAATGCATGAAATCGACGAGATTGCCGTGATACTGGATGTGTGCTGAGAGCGGAGTTCGACCACACGCTCCGCGAGGCGCAGGTGGGGAACGACGCGGCCTTCGTGCGACTGTGGCGCGATGCCAACCCGATGCTGACCCGCTACCTGCGCGTCGCGGGCGTCGCCGACCCGCGCGAGTCTGCACGGCACGCATGGGCCGGCGTCATCCGCGACCTGTCGTCCTTCGCCGGTGACGAGATCGCTTGGCGTGCCTGGGTGCTCGGCCTCGCCCGCGACCGTGTCGACGAGGACGCCGCACCACGCGGACGAGGCGCGCGGAGCCATCGCCCCAGCCGTGTCGCAGGGCACCGCGGCAGCCGTGACGATCGGTCCGCCGTCACCCAGGTCGAGCCCGTGGAGCTACGGGGGGTCAACGACACCATCGCGGCGATTCGAGACCTGCCCCTCGGCCAGGGAGAGATCCTGATGTTGCGGTTGCTGGGCGAGCTGCCCGTAGCCACGGTCGCCGACCTGATCGGTACCGACGTGGTCGCCGTCCACCGGTCCGAGGACCGAGCCGTCGAACGCCTCGGCGCAGAGCGCGAGCTGCTTGCCTGGTCCCTGGCGGCGCCGGCGCTGCCTGAGGAGCTGGCGGACCAGCGGATCGCGCTCACGGCGTTCAGGGGCGGCAGCGTGTCGTCACCGATGGCCGGCTCCACTCGTGTGCTGGCCGTCCTGCCTGGCCCGAGTCCTCGTCAGCCCGGTACCGGTAAGCCGAATGCCCGCACGTCGCCGACAGTCGTGCGCTCGCGGCTGGCCATGCTCTGCATCGCGGCCGTCTCGGCGTCCGCCATGTCGGCGGGAGCGCTGTCCGCGGCGGCGTACGTGGGCGTCCTGCCGCAGGTACTCCAGCAGGTGATGCACAACGCGATCGGCGCACCAGCGGCCCCTGTGCCGACCCACTCGGGTTCCTCGCCATCCGGGCGACCGTCCTCCGGCTCGGTAGCACCGCCCACCGCGCGCGCCACGGGAGCCGGGGGCGCTCTGCCGCAGGCCACACCACGACGGACGGGCGTGGGCGCTCCGCCACCACGCGACACCGCGACCCACCGAACCCCGGCGGCCGGGACGTCGTCGGCCAAGAGCCGGCCCAAGACTCCACGGCCAAGACTCCGACGGCCCAGGCGTGCGCCTTCCAAGGCCCCGACGAGCACGCCGAAGCCGACCGGTTCCGGCTCGAAGACCCCTCCGGCGGCGAAGCCGACAGCTGGACTCACTTCACCAGCCAATGGTCAAGCCACCAGCACTCACCTGGCCAAACCCACTGCGTCGCAGCGCGTCTCACCGACGACACCACAGACCGGTGGCCAGTCATCGGTGAGCGGCGCCACCAGGCCCGGCTCGGCCCTGACCCGGCTCGCGTAGGCTTCCCGCCGTGCTCTACCCCCTCACCGTGGTGGTCCTGGTTCTGGCCGTCGCGCTCCTGCGTCATCGCCGGCTGGTACGCCGCGCGTAACCGCCTGCTGGACGACCGGGTTCTGGGCGCGGCCGCCCTGCTCGAGGTCGCCCTCCTCGTGCAGCTCGTCGTCACCGTGGCTCCACCTCGGTGGGGTGCCCGGCGGTGGCGCCGAGAAGGCGACGTTCGCGGCATACGCGATCACGCTGCCCTTCGTGCCACCCGCCGCCGTGTTCCTGGCGCTCAAGGAGAAGACCCGCTGGGCGATGGTGGTCGTCGCGGTCGGCGCCTTCGCGGCGGCAGTGATGACCGCTCGCCTCCAACAGATCTGGAGCCTCCGTGGCTGACACCTCGCCGACCCCGCGCCCCACCCGCTCCGGCCCGGGGATCGTGCTCATCTCGCTCTACGGGTTGCTGGCGCTCGCCGCGACGGGGCGCTCGGTCCTGCAGATCTCCGAGTACTTCTCGCGAGCCCCGCTGGCGTACGTGCTGTCAGCGGTGGCCGCGGTCATCTATCTGGTCGCCACGGCAGCGTTGGCGCGTGGCGACCTGCACCTCACGACGAGTGGCGCTCGTGGCCATCTCCGTGGAGATGGTCGGCGTGCTGGCCGTGGGGCTCGCGTCCTACCTCGCGCCGAGTGCCTTCCCCGACAAGACGGTCTGGTCGCACTTCGGCTCCGGCTACGGCTTCGTGCCCCTGGTGCTGCCCATGCTCGGGCTGCTCTGGCTGCGTCACGTCGCTCGCACCGTCAACGCCTGAGGGAGCCTGCAGGAGGCTGAGGGAGCGCGAGGGCCACAGCCCTCAGACCGGCTCGAGCACGAAGACGGGGATGAGCCGCTCGGTCTTGGTCTGGTACTCCGCGTAGGGCGGGTAGGCCGCCACGCACCGCTCCCACCACTCGTCCCGCTCGGCGCCAGAGAGCTCGCGGGCGCGCACGGTCCACGTGCGGTCGTCGTCCTGGAGGTCGAGCACGGGGTTCTTGAGGATGTTGGCGTACCACTTCGGGTGGTCAGGAGCCCCGCCCTTGCTCGCGACGGCGGCATAGAGCCCGTCGTGCTCGACACGCATGAGCGGCACCTTGCGCACCTTGCCGGAGATGCCCAGCATCGTCAGCATCACGACCGGGCGGTCCATGATCTGCACGGACCGGGTCGTGCCGGTCTCCTCGATCTTCTCGACCTGGTCGCGGACCCAGTCGCTGGTACTCGGGACATATTCACCAGTAATGGTCATAACTGGCCCAACACCTCGTGCCCCCACGTTTATGCCGAACGTATGCTGCCGACATGTCCTCCGCCGGTTCGCAGCAGCCTCCTGCTGCCCGGAGCGAGGGTTCCAAGGGTGGGCGGGGATCCCGTCGGCGCCGGGGGAGTGCACCGCCGAGGCGTATGCCGCGTCGCGACGTCCCGCTGCCGGACCTGAGCTACCCGGAGGAGCTGCCGGTCGTCGCCCGCAAGGACGACATCGCCGCCGCCATCCGTGACCATCAGGTCGTCGTCATCGCCGGTGAGACGGGCTCGGGGAAGACCACCCAGCTGCCCAAGATCTGCCTCGAGCTGGGCCGTGGGCGCGAGGGCCTCATCGGTCACACCCAGCCTCGCCGGATCGCGGCGCGGTCGGTCGCCGAGCGCATCGCGGACGAGCTCGGGGTGGAGCTCGGTGAGGTCATCGGCTACCAGGTGCGGTTCACCGACCAGTCGAGCGACCGCACCCTCGTCAAGGTCATGACGGACGGCATCCTGCTGGCCGAGCTCCAGCGGGACCGGATGCTGCGTGCCTACGACACGATCATCATCGACGAGGCGCACGAGCGGTCCCTCAACATCGACTTCATCCTGGGGTACCTCAAGCAGCTGCTGCCGCGCCGGCCCGACCTGAAGGTCATCATCACCTCGGCGACGATCGACCCCGAGCGGTTCGCCCAGCACTTCGCCGACAGCGCGGGCAGGCCCGCACCGATCATCGAGGTGTCGGGACGCACCTACCCGGTCGAGGTGCGCTACCGGCCGCTCGTCGACCCCGACCGCCCGGACGACGCAGGAGCGCGACCAGGTCACCGCCGTCTGTGAGGCCGTCGAGGAGCTCTGGACCGAGCGGCCGGCCGACGGCGCCGGGCACGACATCCTCGTCTTCCTGTCCGGGGAGCGCGAGATCCGCGACACCGCCGAGGCGCTGCAGGGCATGGGCCTGCCGCAGACCGAGGTGCTTCCGCTGTACGCGCGGCTGTCGGCCGCGGAGCAGCATCGCGTGTTCGGCAGGCCCTCGGGGCGACGAATCGTGGTGTCCACCAACGTCGCCGAGACGTCTCTGACGGTGCCAGGCATCCGCTACGTCGTGGATGCCGGCACGGCTCGGATCTCGCGGTACAGCCAGCGGACCAAGGTCCAGAGACTGCCGATCGAGCCGATCTCCCAGGCCAGCGCCAACCAGCGGGCGGGACGCTGCGGTCGGCTGGCGGACGGCATCTGCATCCGGCTGTACTCCGAGGAGGACTACGAGTCCCGCCCGGAGTTCACCGACCCCGAGATCCAGCGGACCAGCCTCGCCTCGGTCATCCTCCAGATGACCTCGCTCGGTCTCGGCGACGTCGCGGCCGTTTCCCTTCGTCGACCCACCCGACCCGCGCCAGGTGGCCGACGGTGTGCGGCTGCTGGAGGAGCTGCAGGCGTTCGACCTGGCGGAGCGACCCTCGGGACGTGGGTCGGCGCGCACGCTCACGGCATACGGGAAGTCTCTGGCGCGGCTGCCCCTGGACCCGCGCCTGGGCCGCATGCTGCTCGAGGCGGACCGGCTCGGCTGCACCCGAGAGGTGCTGGTCATCGTCGCCGCGCTCTCGATGCAGGACCCTCGTGAGCGACCCGCCGACAAGCAGACCCAGGCCGACCAGTCGCATGCCCGTTTCCGCGACGAGCACTCCGACTTCATGTCGCTGCTCAACCTCTGGGCCTATCTCAAGGACCAGCAGAAGTCCTTGTCCCACAGCGCCTTCCGTCGCCTGTGTCGGGGCGAGTTCCTGCACTACCTGCGCGTGCGCGAGTGGCAGGACCTCCACAGCCAGATGCGCAGGGCCTGTCAGGACCTCGGGATCGACCCGAGGCGCGCGACCGCCGCGCGTGACGAGGCGCCGGACGCGGACGTGATCCACCAGGCGCTGCTGGCCGGCCTGCTGTCGCAGATCGGGCTTCGTGACGAGGCGAAGCGGGACTACCTCGGTGCTCGCGGCGCCCGGTTCGGTATCTCGCCGGGGTCGACCCTGTTCCGCCGCCAGCCGTCCTGGGTGATGTCTGCCGAGCTCGTCGAGACCACCCGGCTGTGGGCCCGGACGAACGCCCGGATCGACCCGGTGTGGGCCGAGCGGCTGGGCGCTCATCTGGTCAAGCGGTCCTACTCGGAGCCGCGGTGGTCGCGCAAGCAGGGGTCGGTCGTCGCCACCGAGCGGGTCACCCTGTATGGCGTCCCACTGGTCGCCGCCCGCACCGTCCAGTACGCCCGGGTCAACCCCGAGGAGGCGCGCGACCTGTTCATCCGTCATGCGCTGGTCGAGGGTGACTGGGACACCCATCACGAGTTCGTCAAGGCGAACAACGCACTGCTGCAACGACTTTCGGACCTCGAGGAGCGAGCTCGGCGGCGCGACATCCTGGTGGACGACGAGGACCTGGTCGCCTTCTTCGACGCGCGCATCCCTGCCGACGTCGTGTCGCAGCGCCACTTCGACCGGTGGTGGCGTGGGGCGCGGCGCGAGCAGCCGACGCTGCTGACCTTCACCGAGGAGCTGCTCACGCGGGACAGCGCCGGTGGGGTGTCCGCGACGGACTACCCGAGGACCTGGCACCAGGGCGGCCTGGAGCTCGCCGTCACCTACCAGTTCGAGCCTGGTGCGGCCGCCGACGGCGTCACCGTGCACATCCCCGTGCAGGTGCTCAACCAGGTGGTCGACGAGGGCTTCGACTGGCAGGTCCCCGGCCTGAGGCAGGACCTCGCCACCGCGTTGCTGCGGTCCCTGCCCAAGGCGACGCGGGTGCGCCTGGTCCCTGCGCCCGACCATGCAGCGCGTGCCTTGGCCGACGCTCGGCCGGGCGGCCGGCGTCGGCTGGCCGATGAGCTGTCGCGCGCGCTTCGGGCCCAGACGGGCGTGCAGGTGCCGCCGGAACAGTTCGCCGCCGACCGCGTCCCGGACCATCTGCGGGTCACCTTCAGCGTCGAGGACGGGTCGGGCCGCGTGCTGGGTGCCGGCAAGGATCTTGAGGAGCTCCAGGAGCGGCTCGCCGGCCAGGTGCAGCGGCGCATGTCGCGCGCGGGTGCGTCGATCGAACGAAAGGGCCTGCGCGCAGTGGGACTTCGGCGTCCTACCGGCCACCTTCGAGTCGCAGTCCGGCGGGCTCCTGGTGCAGGGGTTCCCTGCGCTCGTCGACCGCGGAGACGCGGTCGACCTCGTCGTGATGGTGGGGGAGCGCGAGGCCGAGGCAGCCACCGCGCTCGGCGTGCGCCGGCTGCTGCTGCTCAACACCAGCGCACCGTGGAAGCGCGTGCTGGCGCGGCTGACCAACGCACAGAAGCTCGCCCTGGGCGACAACCCCCACGGCTCGGTGCCCGCTCTGCTCGACGACGCTCTGGCCGCCGCGGTGGACTCCATCGTCGCCGAGCGGGCGGCTGGGCAGGTTCGCGACCCGGAGGCCTTCGAGGAGGTCCTCGCGGCCGTGCGGACGCACATCGCGACCCGGGTGCTCGTGGTGGTCGACCAGGTGGAGCCCGTGCTCGCGGCCGCCCGCGAGGTGCGGCATGGCACTCGACCGGTTGACCGCACCGGCCGCCGGGCCGCTGGTCGCGGACGTGCGGGCGCAGCTGTCCAGCCTGGTCTATCCCGGCTTCGTCGCCGACACGGGTCTCGCCCAGCTGCCGCACCTGCGCCGCTACCTGCGTGCGATGCTGCAGCGCCTGGAGAAGGCGCCCTCCTCGCCGGCGGCCCTGGCCCGCGACGCGGCCAGCCAGGAGGTCGTCGACCGGGTCGAGACGGCGTATGCCGACCTGCTCGACTCCCTGCCACCGGTCGAGCGACGCTCGACGGCCGTGCGCGACGTCGCCTGGATGGTCGAGGAGCTGAGGGTGAGCCTGTTCGCGAACGGGCTCGGCACGGCATACCCGGTGTCAGAGAAGCGGGTGAGCGCCGCGATCGCGGCGCTCACCCGCAGCTGAGACGGGTCAGCCTCAGGCGAGGTGCACGTTCTCGTGACCCTCGGACGACAGTGCCTCGTGCTTGACGTTGAGGAACAGCAGCGTGACCAAGCGAGCCGGCCAGGATCATGAAGCCGGCCACGAGGTAGGCATGGCCTGATCCGTACGTCTGGGCCTGGAGCGCGATGTGGTGCTGGGCGGCCTGGAGCTGCCCCGGCGTGAAGGCGCCGGACGCCGCCTTGGCCTGCAGCGCTGCGCCGAGCTCGTGGCCGCGGTCCTTGGCGCCGTTCGCGAAGACCGTGCTCAGCGTCGCCAGACCGAGCGCGCCGCCGACCTGCTGCATGGTGTTGAGCACCGCGGAGGCGACCCCCGAGTCCTCCTGGGCCACTCCGGCGGTAGCCGTGAGCGTCATGGGGACGAACGTCAGGCCCATGCCGAAGGCGAGGACGACGATCCAGGGCAGCAGGCCGCCGGCATACGAGCTGTCGACGCCGAGGCGGGAGAACCCGAACATGCCCACGGCGGCCAGCAGCGTGCCGGCCCCGGCGATCCAGCGCGGGTCGATGCGGGTCATCAGCGCAGAGGCGACCTGTGCCGCCACGACGATGCCGAAGCTGAACGGCAGGAAGGCGAAGCCGGACTTCAGCGGCGAGTAGCCGAGGACCTGCTGGATGTAGAGGCCGAGGAAGTAGAACATCGCGAACATCGCGGCGCCGACGATGAGCATGACCCCGAACGAGGTGCCGCGGGTCCGGTCAGCCAGGATGCGCAGCGGCAGCAGGGCGTGCGGAGAGCGGGCTTCGACGGCGACGAACGCGGCGAGCAGGACGACGCCGGCGACGAGGGTGACCACGGTGGTCGTGGAGCTCCACGAGTGGCTTGCGGCGTTGGTGAGGCCGTAGACCAGGGAGGCCAGGCCGAGGCTGCCCGAGAACGGCGCCGGGGACGTCGATCCGGCCTTCGCCCGCGCTCGGACTCGTTGAGGAAGCGCGGCGCCAGGACGGCGACCAGGATGCCGATCGGGACGTTGATGAACATCGTCCAGCGCCAGTTCACCTCGGTGAGGGCGCCGCCGAGGATGAGGCCCACGGCCGCCCCGGCGCCGGACATCGCGGCATACACGCCCATGGCGCGGTTGCGCGCCGGGCCGGAGGGGAAGGTGGTGGTGATGAGCGCCAGCGCGCTGGGGGAGGCCAGAGCGGCGCCGATGCCCTGCAGGGCGCGTGCCCCGAGGAGCATGCCCTCGCTCTGGGCGAGGCCGCCGAGCAGCGAGGCCGCGGCGAACAGCAGCACGCCGGTCATGAAGACGCGGCGGCGACCGAAGAGGTCACCGAGGCGGCCGCCGAGCAGGAGCAGGCCGCCGAAGGCCAGGGTGTATGCGGTGACGACCCACGAGAGGTTCTCCTGGGTGAACCCCAGGTCGGTCATGATGTGCGGCATCGCGATGTTCACGATGGTGCCGTCGAGGACGACCATGAGCTGGGCGGCGCTGATCACGGTGAGCGCGATGCCGAGCCGCTGGGGGCCGCGGGCGCCTCTGCGTGGCGGTGGGTTCGGGTGTCGAGACAGGCTCGAGCACGGCAGATGACGACATGACGGATCCTTCTGTGGAGTGCGGTGGAAGCGCGTGGGAGTGACGTGCAGCAGGTGGCGTGCGGTGCGAGGTGCTGACCGCCGTGGAGGCGGGGTCAGTCGGTCGGCACCGTTGCGGCGCAGGCGGGGAGGACGACGTCGTCCACCAGCGTGACGAGGCGGTCGGCCGAGGGATGGGCGCCGGTCAGCATGGCCTCGTGCATGCTGAGCGCCGGCAGCAGCGTGACGAGCAGGTCGAGGTCGGCATCCGGGCCGATCTCGCCGCGCCGCTGCGCCGCGTCGAACACGCGTGCGAGCCGCGGCCATCTTGGGCTGGATCAGCCGCGTCATGAGCGCGTCGTGGAACTCCGGGTCGCGCTGCGAGGCGTTGAGCAGGGACGCGAAGACCCGCAGCAGGCTTGTCGTCGGACAGGCCCCCCTTGGCGCAGGCCTGGGCGATGAGGTCGCCGCGCAGTGAGCCGGTGTCGGGGTAGCGGTCGGCCTCGACGCCCATCATGAGCTGCAGCGCCTCGACGACGAGGTCGACCTTGCTGGGCCAGCGGCGGTAGAGCGTGGCCTTGGACGCCTTGGCGCTGGCCGCCACGGCGTCGAAGGTGAGCCGGTCGTAGCCGAGCTCGACGAGGCACTCCAGCGTGGACGCCAGGATCTCGCGTTCGCGCTCGCCCTCGACGCGGGGACGGGTGCGACCGGCCTCGTCGGTCGGAGCGGGGGTGCGGGCGGGGGTCACGGTGTCTCCTGGGTCGCTTGGATGGAACGAAACTGTTTCGTTTCATCAAACGATAGACCAGGCCCTGCCGTTTTGGCAAACACCAGCCGGAATCCCGTGACAGGCTGGACGTTGCACCATCACGAGACATCCGCTGCTGACTTTGGAGTGACCGTGCAGAACCCGTCCGAGCTCTACCACTTCGAGACCGACACCGACCCGCAGGAGCTGCGGGCCTCGGTCATGCTCGTCGCGCTCGGCGGGTTCATGGACGCCGGACAGACCCAGCGCATCCTCACCGACCACCTGCTGGCCACGGGGGAGTCGACCGTCGTGGCGCGTTCGACGCCGACCAGCTGATCGACTACCGCAGCCGGCGTCCGATGATGGTCTTCGACGCCAGCCGCTGGGAGCAGCTACGACGACCCGTGCCTGGCCCTGCACCGGATCGTCGACCGCGACGGCACGCCCTACTTCCTGCTCACCGGGCCCGAGCCCGACTTCCAGTGGGAGCGCGTCGCCGAGGCGGTGCGCCAGCTGGTCACGCCTGCTCGGGGTGGACCTCGTGGTCAGCGCCCACGGCATACCCATGGCGGTGCCCCACACGCGGCCCATCGGCATGACGGCCCACGCGACGGACCCCCGGCTGATTCCGCCGCAGGAGAACCCGTTCGGCCGCGTCGAGGTGCCCGGCAGCCTCGCCGCGCTGATCGAGCTGCGCCTGGGCGAGAGCGGTCACGACGCCGTCGGCTTCGCGATCCACGTGCCGCACTACCTCGCGCAGGCCGAGTTCGCCGACGGCGCGGTGACCGCCCTCAACGCCATCACCGCCGCCACCGGCCTCAACCTGCCCATCGACGACCTGGTCGCCCAGGCCGGCCTCAACCGCGCCGAGATCGCCCGCGAGGTCGAGGGTTCGGAGGAGGTCTCCCAGGTGATCGCCGCGCTCGAGCGCCAGTACGACACGTTCATCGAGGGCCGCCAGAAGCCCAGCCTGCTCGCCACGGACGTCAGCGAGCTGCCGTCGGCCGACGAGATCGGCGCGGAGTTCGAGCAGTTCCTGCGCGAGGTCAACGACGACGGCGGGCCGGACGCGCCCCGCGCCTAGACCGGACCGGTCAGACCTTGGCGGCTAGACCTTCGCGTGCTTGGCGCGGGCGAAGCTGTAGAGCCCGTAGGCCGCGAACCCGAGTGCCATGACGATCAGCAGGACCGTGCCGAACGGCTCGCCGCGCAGCGTGCGCAGCGCGCCGTCGAGGCCGGTGGCCTCCGAGGGCTGGCTGTGCAGCCCCGCGCCGCAGAACAGGATGCCGACGATGCCAGCGCGACCCCCTTGGCGATGTAGCCGACCCGGCCGGCCCGGGTCGCCCACGGGCCCGGGTGGTCCTCCAGGTCCCGCAGGAACTTCTTCGCTTCCAGCCCTTCACCACGTGGTAGACCCCGACGGCGATGATGGCCAGGCCGACGAGCCACCACCAGGACGCGGCCGCCGGGCTTGGCGAGCAGGCTCGCGGTGAAGTCGACGCTCTGGCGCTTGCTGCTGGTCAGCCTGCCGCGGGCGAAGCGTGAAGGACGGACCACGCGAGGGCCAGGTAGACGACCGCCTTGCCCGCCGCCTTGGCTCGATCGCCCCAGGCGTCCTTGCCGCCGCCTGGGTGCCCCGCGACCGCGTCGGCGGCCTGCCACAGGGCGAGACCGAGGAACCCGGCCACCGCGATCCACAGCAGCACCTTGCCGAGGCCGTTCTGGGCCAGCGAGCCCGAGCGCCCCGCTCTGGTCGGCGCTCTTGCTGGGGCTTCCGAAGGCCACCTGCAGGGCGATCCACCCGATCAGCAGGTGGAGCAGGCCGCTGACGGCATATCCGACGCGGGCGGCAGCCTCGAGGGCCGGGATGGTCCGAGGCGCGCGAGGCGGCGCGCTTCACGTCATGAGGTGTTCACAGGGACACCTAACCATGTGCCACATCGCCCGGAACGCCGTTCGGTGCAGCCGTTCTCAGTCCTTGGCCTCGGACCAGCGGTGGATGACCGACGCGTCGGCCACGAACCGCACCGCCGTGGTGCCGCTCCAGCGTCGCGCACTGTCGTCCAGGGCCACGCAGCGAGCCGGCGGCGGGTCTCCTCGGCGTGCTCGGCCGGCACGTGCACGAGCAGCTCGTCGTGCAGGCACAGCACGATCTGGGCGCCGAGATCGCGCGTGGTGGCGCGGACGGTGGCGGCCCACGCCTTGAACAGCTCGGCCGCCGAGCCCTGGATCACCGCGTTGCGCGCGAACCGTCCGCGCGCCGCGTCGTATGCCGCCGCGCCCTCCGCCGGCACGTCGGCCAGGATCGCGTCGAGGGGGATCAGCCGCCCGCCGAAGGTGCGCAGCGGGCTCGCGTCGCAGGCCCGCGGCATACGCGCGGTCGAGGTAGGCCATGGCGACGGGGTAGGCGCGCTCGAGACCCTTGAGCGCCTCGCCCGCGGCACCGCTGCGCTGGCCGTACATCGCGGCGAGCACCGCGACCTTGGCGACGGGCCGGTCGACGCCGAGCCGGGCCGCGACGGGCGCGTAGAGGTCGTCGGCGCGCGTGGCCGCGGCGAAGGCCTCGTCGCCGGAGACGACAGCCAGGACCCGGGGCTCGATCTGGCCGAGGTCGGCACGGACGAAGACGTGTCCCGGCTGGGCCGCCACGGCGGAGCGCATCTCGGCGGGCAGGTTGTGCAGACCGTTCTGCGCGGTCATCCGGCCGGCCGCCCCGTCGCAGGCCGTCCAGCCGCCGCGCAGGCGGTCGTCGGGGCCGACGTGGGTGTCGAGCCACGGGTAGCCGTACGTGGTCGCGATGCGCTCGGCCTTGCGCCACTCGAGCAACGCCGCCACGACCGGATGGGTGTCGCGGAACGGCTCGAGGACCCACTTGCGGGTGTTGGGGACGACCACGCCCACGGAGGCCAGCAGCTCCTTGACCTGGGCCGGGTTGCGCAGGTCGGTGCGCTCGTGACCTGGCACGAGACGCGAGCACCCGCGCGTCGCGCGCCGCGCGGATCTCACGGGCGTCCGCCTCGGACGTCGGCCGGGGACCGGCCGACTCGGCGATCAGCCGGGCCGCCACCTCGCGGTCGATGGGCAGGCCGTCGCGGGCCAGCTCGACGCACAGGAACGCGGCGGCGGACTCGGAGTGGGCGAGCGCCGACGCTCCGTGGGCCGCCTGCTGCGCCAGCCGGGCCGCCTGCGCGTGGCGCAGGTCGAGCGCGGCGCGACCCCAGGCGACCAGCGTGGCGTCGTCGGGCCGCCAGCTGCGGCTGGCCGGCGTCGGGCCGCAGGTAGCCGTCGGTGCGCACGACCTCGGTGCCCGCGTCGGGGGATCGCTGGAGAAGTCGTCGAACAGGTCGCCCCGCACCTCGGCCGGGCATGCCGGACGCGGTCGAGCCCGTGGGCGGCGGCCCAGGCGAGCGCAGGGCCGGCCTGCCAGCCGCCGACGAGGATCCGGTGGGCCTCGGCGACGTCCCAGCAGCGCGCGACGGGGATGCCGGCCGCGGCCAGGGGCGCGGCGTCGACGGCCGCGGCCCACCACGCCCACCGCAGCGCGCCGCGACGCGGTCCAGCTCGGCGGCCCGGGCCACCATCACCGGGTGTCGGACCGCACTCGGCGACCGGGGCGCCGTCGCCTTCACCCGCGCCGACGATCGCCGCGCGACCGTCAGGGGACGGTGACGAACGCGAGGTGGGGGGCGACGTCAGGCATGACGGGGCCATCGTGGCAGCAGGCCCTGACAGCCGAGGACGGAACGCGGTCAGACCCGCGCCTTCAGGGCCGTCTGCCGCTTGATCCGGCTGAGCATGCCGACCATGCCGCGCAGGCGCAGCGGCGAGACCGCCTCACCGAGAGCGAACCGGTAGGGCGCGTCGTCCGGGACGGCGAGCACCTCGCGGACGGTGAGCCCGTCGAGACCCTCGTGCAGGATGCCGGCGAAGCCGCGCGTCGTGGGGGCCTCCGGGGGCGCGGAGAAGAAGAGGTGGACCGGCCGGCTCGGCCCGCCTCGTCGCCCGTCGTCACCTCGTCGCCCACCTCGACCACGAGGAACAGCGGCGACTGGCACTCGTGCACCTGCTCCATGGAGTCCAGCGAGCCGGCATACCTCTCGGGCAGCTCGGGCAGACCCTCGCTGAACTCCAGCAGCAGCTCGAGCCGCTGCGGCACGGGCAGCTCGGCGAAGTCGTCGGCGATCTCCTGCAGCGACGAGGGGAGGGGCGACGGCGTCGCTCACCGCTCCACCGGCACCCGCACGGCGTTGCCCCACTCGGTCCACGAGCCGTCGTAGTTGCGGACGTTCGTCGAAGCCGAGCAGGTGGGTCAGCACGAACCAGGTGTGCGAGGAGCGCTCGCCGATGCGGCAGTAGGCGACCGTCGCGGCGTCGGGGGACAGGCCCTGCTCCTGCTGGTAGATCGCCTCGAGGTCGGCGCGCGACTTGAAGGTGCCGTCGTCGTTCGCGGCCCGGGCCCACGGGACCGACTTGGCGCCGGGGATGTGCCCGCCGCGCATCGCGCCCTCCTGCGGGTAGTCGGGCATGTGCAGCAGCTCGCCGGTGTACTCGCCCGGCGAGCGCACGTCGACCAGCTGGCCCCCGAGGTGGGCCAGGACGTCGTCCTTGAAGGCGCGGATCGGGGCGTCGTCGCGCTCCACGACCGGGTATGCCGCCTGCGCGGGCCTGCGGCACGTCCTTGGTGAGCTCGCGTCCCTCGGCGACCCACTTGCCGCGGCCGCCGTCGAGCAGCCGGACGTCCTCGTGGCCGAACAGGGTCATGACCCACAGCGCGTAGGCGGCCCACCAGTTGTTCTTGTCGCCGTAGATGACGACCGTCGTGTCGCGGTCGACGCCGCGCTCGGACATGACGCGCGGCGAACTGCTCGCCGTCGACGTAGTCGCGCATGACGTGGTCGTTGAGGTCCTGGTGCCAGTCGAGCTTGAGCGCGCCGGGGATGTGGCCGGTGTCGTAGAGCAGGACGTCCTCGTCGGACTCCAGCAGCACGATCCGGTCGGGCGAGCTCGAGCCCACCGCTGCCGGCGGCGATCTGCTCGGCGAGCCAGTCGGTGGTGACGAGGCGCTCGGGGTGGGCGTACTCGGCGAAGGTGGAGTGGCAGGCGGTCGGTGCTGGTCGCGGTGGTGGGGGTGCTCGACTCGGACATGCGACCAGGCTAAACCCGCTGGTCAGCCGGGCCCGTGGCAGGATGGCCGGACATCGATCGAGGAGGGTTCGTGGGTTTTCTCGGAACGGGCAAGGACGACGCCGACCAGGCCGCTGAGCAGGCCGGACGCCAGGCCGGACAGCAGGCCGGGGAGCTGGGTCGGCCCTGGAGCGGGCCCGCGAGGGCGGCGCCGACGGCGGCATGTTCTCGGGCGCCGTGGCCGGACTCGTCGAGAGCCTGCTCGATGTCGGGATCGACGGCAAGGGGCCGTTCGACTCCGCCCAGAAGGTGGCCGACGTCAAGCGCGCCGAGAAGCCCGATGCCGAGGAGGCGATCGACGCGGTCGTGCGCGCCCACCTCAAGCTCGCCGCCGCGGGCGGGTTCGTCACGGGCCTCGGCGGGTTCATCACCCTGCCGGTGGCGCTGCCCGCCAACGTGCTCGAGTTCTACGTCGTCGCGACGCGCATGGTCGCCTCCATCGCCAGCCTGCGGGGCTACGACATCAAGCGGCCCGAGATCCGCTCGGCGATCCTGCTGACCCTCGTCGGAGCGGACGCCGACGACCTGCTCAAGAAGGCCGGCGTCGTGCCGATGGGCCGGCTGTCCAACCTCGCCGCCCAGCGGCTGCCCGGCCCGGTCCTCATGGTCGTCAACAAGGCCGTCGGGTTCCGGCTGCGTGGCGACGGCGGGCAAGAAGACGCTGACGCGGTTCGGCAAGGGTGTCCCCGTGATCGGCGGCGTGATCGGGGCCGGGCTGGACGGGTACCTGCTCAAGCGGATCGCCGACCACGCCAGGCACGAGTTCCCGCCGCGGATGAACGGTCACGCCTGAGCGGTCGATGATCGGGCCGCCTGCGCGGAATGCGGGGGACCGCCGCGTCGTTGGAACCGTGTTCGGGCCGACCACGAGCCCGTCACCACGAGCAACGACGTCAAGGAGCATGACCATGGCCCTCATCCGTCTCGGTGCGGTACGCACCGTGGCCACTGCGCTGCGTACCGCCACCCGTCCGGGCTCGGCCGGCGTCGGCGAACGCCTCGCCAGCCTGCCCCGCCTGCTCCGCGCCACCGTGACCGGCGAGTATGCCGGGGCCTCGCGCGGGCGCTTGCTGCTCGTCGTGGGTGCGGTCGCCTATCTCGTCTCCCCGCTGGACTTCATGACCGACGCGGTCCTGCCGCTGATCGGGTTCGCCGACGACGCGGTGATCGCCTCGTGGGTCGCCGCGACCTTGGTCAACGAGACCGAGGCCTTCCTGCAGTGGGAGCGCGGGGCACGCACCGTTCCCGGCGAGGTCGTCCCGTAAGCGGGTGGTCACGGCGGGCTGGGTCGTCATCGCACCCGATGTCGACTGACGCTTTCACCGGAGGGACCGGGCTCGTGGGCCGTTCCACAGGCTGGGTCGTCGCCGGGCGCTGAGGGTCGGCCCGGCCCGCGAGGCTCGGCTCATGACAGCGATCCGACTCCGCGGGCCGGCCGACGTGCTCGCCTCCCTGCCGTACCAGCTCGGCTACCACCCCGAGGACAGCGTGGTCGTGCTGGCCCTGAGCGATGGGGTCGTGGGCCTGGTCGAGCGCCTGGACCTTCCGCCGCCGAGCGCCGTGCTGCGAGGCTGCCGGTTCGCTGGTCCTGCCGGTGCTGCGGTCCGGCTTCGACGCCGTGCTGCTGCTCGGCTTCGAGTCGGCCGACCGCAGCGCAAGGCCGGTCCTCGATGCGCTCGACAGAGAGCTGTCCGAGCACGGGGTGTCGATCGTGCACCAGTTGCTGGTGCGAGACGACCGGTGGTCGAGCCTGGACTGCGGGGACACCTGCTGTCCGTCGGGGTGGCAACCCCTGCCCGAGCCCGCTTCGACCCCTGCGGTCGCCGACTTCGTGCGTCTGGGGATGGTCCCGCGGGGCCGTCGGGCCGACCTGGCGGAGGCAGTCCGAGCGGACCCCGCGCTGAGCGCGGCCGTGGCCGCCGAGCTGCGCCGCCCACGGCCGCCCGCTCCGGGCAGCGCGTTCTTCGGCGCCGACCGGCGAGGCAGCGACCTGACTGGGCCAGCACGCCGGCTGGCGTCGTTGTCCGTCTGGGCCGACGTGCTCGGCGTGGGGACGTCTGGCAGGCGGCCGACCGAGCGCCGTCGTCGCGACGACGGCGTGGCCGTTCGTCCGCCCGGGCGCGGACGCTCGCCCGGCCGAGGTCGCCGAGCTCGTCCGCAGCCTGCACGACGTGCACCTGCGCGACGGCCTGCTGGCGTGGCTGTGTCCGGGGTTCCTTCCCCTGAGCGACCTGGACGAGGACCTCGTCGACGCGCTGCAGTCGACGCTCGGGCCCCTGCCCGACGCCCCTGAGACGCCCTCGCTGGGCGACGACGGCCTGCTGACGGGCAAGGGAGTGCTGACGCGGCTCGAGGGGCTGGTCCGGGCGGTTCCCGACGGCGAGGCGGCACCGCTGCTCGACGGTTCTCGCCTACGTGGCCTGGTACCACGGCCAGGGCACCCTGGCCCGAGTCGCGCTCGACCGGGCCCTCGGGGACGTCCCGGACTACCGGCTGCGCAGGGCTGGTCGAGCAGCTGGTGGACCTGGGTCTGCGCCCGAGCGCGCTCGGCCTGGCTCCGCCTCCGCGGCGACGGCTGCGGGCCGTCCAGTTTCCGGACGCGGGCCGATGACGACCGCGGCGGCTCGTATGATGCGACGCAGGTCATGAGTCCCAGCGCGGAGCCCCGGCTCGCTGGGCGGCAACCCTCCTCGCGGTGGGGTGCCCCGGGTGATGACCCGGCCGTGCTGAGCACCGTGGACTCAGCAGGCAAGCGCGATGTCCAGGAGTGCCGATGACCACCACCTCCCGCCCACCGGCGACCACGCATGACCCCTCGCCGACCACCCACGCCTGGCGTGACGGTGACCCAGCCGGCTCGCGCCAGTTCGTCCAGGTCGGCGCCGTCGAGCTCGAGCGCGGTGGCGTGCTGCCCGACGTCCGGGTCGCCTACGAGACGCTGGGGCCGGCTCAACGCCCAGCGCGACAACGCGATCCTCGTCGAGCACGCGCTGACCGGCGACAGCCACGTCACGGGGCCGGCCGGTCCGGGCCACCCGACGCCGGGCTGGTGGGACGGGCTGATCGGACCGGGTCGACCCCTCGACACCGAGCGCTTCTTCGTCATCGCCGCCAACGTCCTCGGTGGCTGTCAGGGCACGACCGGCCCTGCCTCGCTGGCGCCGGACGGCTCGGCCTGGGGGAGCCGCTTCCCGTTCGTCACCGTGCGCGACCAGGTCCAGACCGAGGCGTTGCTGGCCGATGCGCTCGGGATCCGACCGCTGGCGGCTGGTCCTCGGGGGGTCGATGGGCGGCATGCGGGCCCTCGAGTGGGCGGTGACCCATCCCGACCGGGTGCAGACGGCGCTGGTGCTGGCCAGCACGGCATACGCCACGGCGGAGCAGATCGCCTGGTGCCAGGCGCAGCTGCTCGCGATCCGCTCCGACCCCCACTTCCTGGGCGGCGACTACTACGACGCCCCGCAGGGGCCCGAGGACGGGCTCGGGCATCGCCCGACGCATCGCCCACGTGACCTACCGCAGCGAGCTGGAGCTGCACACGCGGTTCGGGCGCGCCGCCCAGGGCGACCGAGGACCCGCTCGGTGGCCGCGGGCGTTACGCGGTCGAGTCCTACCTCGACCACCACGCGGGCAAGCTCAGCGGCCGCTTCGACGCCAACTCCTACGTGGTGCTGACCGAGGCGATGAACTCCCACGACATCGGGCGCGGGCGGGGAGGCATCGAGCGTGCGCTCGCCGGGGTCAGCGCCGAGCTCGTGGTCGTGGCCGTCGACTCCGACCGCCTCTACCCGCCGCGGCTCTCCGAGGAGATCGTGGCGAGCGCTCCGGCGGCGACGCTGCACACCGTTCGCTCCGAGTACGGCCATGACGGCTTCCTCATCGAGCTCGACCAGGTCGGAGCCATCGTCGAGGCGGTGCTCGGGTCGCCTGCCTGACCACGGGATATCCGGTAGCGTCGGCCTCGTGCGGCTGCTGCCGCGCCGTCGACGAACAAGGAGGTTCCCCGTGGCGATCGTGGTGGGCTATGTCCCTACCCGGGAAGGACGTGCTGCGCTGCGCCGGGCTGCGGACGAGTCGCTGCTGCGCAAGTCCAAGCTCATCGTCATCAACTCCCAGCGTGGTGGCCGGGACTTCGACGGCGAGGAGGCGCATCGGTTCGAGGCTGAGCTGTCGCGGATCCAGAGCCAGCTCGACGAGGAGGGGCTGGAGCACGAGGTGCGCCAGCTCGTGCGCGGCAACGAGCCGGCCGAGGACCTGATCGCGGTCGCCGAGGAGGAGCACGCGGACTTCATCGTCATCGGGCTGCGTCGACGGACCCCCGTCGGCAAGCTCATCCTGGGCAGCAACGCCCAGCGCATTCTGCTCGACGCATCGTGCCCCGTCCTCGCCGTGAAGGCCGAGGCCTGAGCCCGACGCTTCTGAGGAGCCCCGAATCCAGCGCGCCGATGCGTGTTTCGGGGGCATCTCGTTTTACAATGTCTGTCGAGAGGTTCAGCAGGGTGCCCCGCCCGGCTGGCCGAGTGAATACTTCCGCCCCCGCATGTGTTGTTCAAGGCATACTCCGTGTGCCTGCGATGGCATGCGCCGTGCCGCGAGTCCGCGACGAAAGGTCATCCGTGTCGCCTGTGTCAAAGAAGGCTTCGAGCCCCGAGGGAGCAGCCTCCTCGCTGCCCCAGGAGTTCAGCCACCCCGCCCTGCAGACGCTGCTCAAGCAGGGCCGTACCAACGGCTCCGTCGACAGCACCCAGCTGCGGGCGGCGCTCGAGGGCGCTGAGGTTGCGCCCAAGCGGATGAAGGCCGTGCTGCGCTCGCTGGACGAGCAGGGCATCACGGTGACCCTCGACACGGCGACGGCGAGCCGGGCGGTCGCCGCCACCGCCACGCGCAAGACCACCACGGCCTCCGCCAAGAAGGCTGCCGCCAAGCCGGCGACGAGCGCGACGAAGCCGGCCGCCAAGAAGGCCGCGACGACCAAGACCGCGACGACCAAGGCCGCTGCGACCAAGGCCGCGACCGCCAAGACCGCGACGAAGGCCACGACCGCCAAGGCGGCGACCACCAAGGCCGCCGCCGATGCGGCCGCCGGCGACGGTGCGCGCCCGCAAGAAGGCCGACGGCCAAGACCGCCGGCGCCGCCACCGCGAAGACGTCGGGCGAGGCCGCCGCAGCAGGCGCCGAGGCCGACGACGTCCCCGAAGAGGCGCTCGAGAACCTCGAGCCGACCGACATCGTCGAGTCCGAGCTCGAGGACGACCGAGGTCGAGGGCGGACAAGAAGTCCGACGACGAGGAGGACGAGGGCTCCGGCTTCGTCCTGCGCGACGACGACGAAGAGGACGCACCCGTCCAGCAGGTCGTCACCGCCGGCGCCACGGCCGACCCGGTCAAGGACTACCTGAAGCAGATCGGCAAGGTCGCCCTGCTCAACGCCGAGCAGGAGGTCGAGCTCGCCAAGCGCATCGAGGCCGGCCTGTTCGCCGAGGAGCGTCTGAACTCCGGCGACAAGATCGACATGAAGCTCAAGCGCGAGCTGTGGTGGATCGCCCAGGACGGCAAGAAGGCCAAGAACCACCTGCTCGAGGCCAACCTGCGCCTCGTCGTCTCGCTGGCCAAGCGCTACACCGGTCGCGGCATGCTCTTCCTGGACCTGATCCAGGAGGGCAACCTCGGCCTGATCCGTGCGGTCGAGAAGTTCGACTACACCAAGGGCTACAAGTTCTCGACCTACGCGACGTGGTGGATCCGCCAGGCGATCACCCGCGCGATGGCCGACCAGGCCCGCACCATCCGCATCCCGGTGCACATGGTCGAGGTCATCAACAAGCTGGCCCGCGTGCAGCGCCAGATGCTCCAGGACCTGGGTCGCGAGCCCACCCCCGAGGAGCTCGCCAAGGAGCTCGACATGACCCCTGAGAAGGTCGTCGAGGTCCAGAAGTACGGCCGTGAGCCGATCTCGCTGCACACCCCCCTGGGTGAGGACGGCGACAGCGAGTTCGGTGACCTCATCGAGGACTCCGAGGCTGTGGTGCCCGCCGACGCGGTGAGCTTCACGCTCCTGCAGGAGCAGCTGCACTCGGTGCTCGACACGCTCTCCGAGCGCGAGGCCGGCGTGGTCTCGATGCGCTTCGGGCTCACCGACGGTCAGCCCAAGACGCTCGACGAGATCGGCAAGGTCTACGGCGTCACGCGTGAGCGGATCCGCCAGATCGAGTCCAAGACGATGAGCAAGCTGCGCCACCCCTCGCGCACGCCAGGTGCTGCGCGACTACCTCGACTGATCACGCAGCGCTCACTGCGGGAGCGCGCGCGACGACCCGGTGGAGGACGATGGCCTCATGACCTCGAATGACGACAGAGCCGACAAGCCCGACGTCTTCACCCGCCTCGCCTCCAAGACCTCCACGGTGCTCGGCCATGCCTGGGTGTTCGCCGCGGCCGTCGGGATCCTCGTCGTCTGGGCGCTCACGGGCCCGCTGCTGGGCTTCTCCAACACCTGGCAGCTCATCATCAACACGGGCACGACCATCGTCACGTTCCTGATGGTGTTCCTCATCCAGAACACCCAGAACCGCGACAGCGCCGCCATCCACCTCAAGCTCGACGCCGTGATGCGCGAGCTCCAGGTGAGCAACGCCAAGCTCTACGGGGCCGAGGAGGAGGGCGAGAAGGAGCTCGAGGAGCAGCGTCACCGCTTCGAGCAGGAGGCCCAGGCCGAGCAGGACTGAGCCGGCCGGCGTGACCGCCCGCGTGACCGCCCGGCGGCCGCCGCGTGACCTTCCGGTCTCGATCGTCGTTACTGCGGGTAACGGGCGACGGCGCCCGCCATCTGGCCGCGGCTGTGCCGCCTCCTGAAGGGTCTGCCTCGTGCGCGCTCTGTCACGACGTGTTCTCGTCCTCCCCACCGTTGCTGCCCTGGCCGCTTGCCGGGCGCGGTCACCGTCTCGCTCTCCCGGAGCCAGGAACGCGCGTCTGCGGTCGAGTGCGCGCCCGGCTTCACCTCCGTCCAGTCCGTGCTCGACGAGGTGCGCGCGGAGATGCGGCGCGAACCGGGCTCGGCCGAGAGCGGCGGATGGGTCGGCGAGGCCATCCGCTCGTTGACGGGAGCCGAGCGGAAGGAGCTCGCCCGCGAGGCGATCGCGGAGGCGCCTCCGCTGGCCGGCCTCCCGCAGGACAAGTGGGCGTCGTACTGCCTGCGCAGCAACCACCCCGAGTCGATGCAGGAGCTCCTGGCCCTGTTCGGCGCCCGCGCCATCCCTCGGATGGCGCCCGTACGGGAGCTGGGCCGACGGCGCCGCCGCGTCCGCGGCCACCCAGCGCACGGCACTCGCCGGCACGACGGTGCCGGGCAGCGACGGGACGGGCGCGGCATACGGCACCGGTCCGCTCATCGTCAACGACCCGCGCTACCCCAAGGTCAACAGCCTCGGCCTCGTGTACAACTCCGGCCGCGTCGACTCCTTCGCGTGGGACCCGGCGGCCGGGCGGCTGTTCGCCGCCGTCGGCAACGGCGGCATCTGGCGCTCGGACGACAAGGCCAAGACCTGGCAGAGCGCCAACGGCAACCTGCCGACCTCCATCACCGGCGCGGTCGCCTGGTCACCCGCCAACGGCGGCACGCTGCTCGCCCTCACCGGTGAGCCGACCTTCGGCTCGTCGGCCTACACCGGTCTGGGTGCGTACTACTCCACCGACCTCGGCGCGACCTGGACCAAGTCGGCCGGAGTGCCCGACGGCGGCCTGGGCTTCGCGCTCGCGGTCGACCCCGGCAACCCCCTCAAGGTGTATGCCGCGACGCAGCTCGGCCTGTTCGCCTCCACCGACGGTGGCAAGACCTACACCGACACCAACCTGCCGACCGGTGAGTGCTCCGGCGTCACCGACGTGAAGACGTACCCGAAGTGCGCGCTGGCCAACGTCGTCACCGACGTCGTCGTCGCCAAGGGTGGGGGCGTCGGCACCACGACGCCCGCGGGCACCGTGGTCGCGACGGTCGGCTGGCGAGGGGGCCAGCGCACCAACCCCGACGGGTCGATCCAGTCGCCCAACAACGGGATCTACCGCTCGCAGTCGGGCCGGGCGAACACGTTCACCAAGGTGGTGACGAGCGGGTTCGCCCCCCAGGACCGCATCGGCCGGGTCAAGCTCGGCAGCACGGTCGGGGCGGCTCAGAACCACGACGTGCTCTATGCCCTCGTGCAGGACGCCACGCTGCTCAACAACGGCGGGATCGCGGGCATCGATGCGCCCGCGGGCCAGAAGTCGCCCATCGGCACCACCGTGCTCAACGGCCTCTACGTGTCCAGGGACTTCGGGACGACGTGGACCGAGCTGGCGTCCGGCACCCAGCTCGCGACCGACCCGACGACGAGCTCGTCCCTGGTCGGCTACGGCACGGCGACCGGCTACCAGCCCGGCGTGCAGGGCTGGTACAACCTGTGGGTCCAGCCCGACCCGACCCGCCAGACCGCCTCGGGCGCACCGACCCGCCTGGCCTTCGGGCTCGAGGAGATCTGGTCCAACGAGGTCGCCAGCACCGGCGTCATCCCCCTCGACGGCACGGTGCCCGCGAAGTTCCGCGTCGTCGCGAAGTACTTCTCCGGCTCCTCCTGCCAGCTGCTGAGCACCGGCCTCCCGGCCTGCCCGACCGACCGGGAGCCGCTCGACGACAACCTGACGACCCACCCGGACCAGCACGCCGGCCTGTGGGTGCCTGACCCCACGGTCAAGGGTGGGGTGCAGCTGTTCGTCGGCAACGACGGCGGCGTCTACCGCTACGGCTTCGACACCGACCCCGACAGCGAGCTCGACAACGGCGCACTGGGGTCTCGGCGACAACGACGGCTTCCACACGCTGATGCCGTACTACGCGGCCATGGCCAAGGACGGCACGGTCTGGGCAGGCTTGCAGGACAACGGAAACCTCAAGATCGACCCGTCCGACCAGAAGCAGTACGAGACCTTCGGCGGTGACGGCTTCTTCGCCGCCGTCGACCCGAACACGTCCTCGACCGCCTACGAGGAGTACACCAACGGCGCCATCTCGGTGACCAAGGACGGCGGCACCACGTGGACGAGCATCGACCCGGGTCTGACCGCGCCGAAGTTCTCGAACCCGTTCACCATGGACCCCACCGACGCCAACCATCTGGTCACGGGCGGCCGTGAGGTCGTCGAGACGACTCAAGGGTCCGGACACCACGGCGGGCCAGACCGCGGCCGACCAGGCGACCGACGCCACGACGACCTGGCGCACCGTGTTCAACCTCGGCACCCGCTCCCACCCGGGCGACGCGAGTGCCACCTCCAGCGCGACCGACCCCGACAACTCCCTGTCGGCGGTGGACGTGCAGGGCGCGGCGGCATACGTCGGGTTCTGCGGCCAGTGCGACACCCTCAACAAGCTCGGTCCCACGCCGAACCTGTTCCAGAACGGCCTCGCCACCAACGTCGGTGGGTCGGCCGCGCCGGAGAAGGGCACGTCGCAAGGGCTGGCACATCGCCGCGGCCCAGGGGCTCCCGAACCGCTACATCACCTCGGTGGCCATCGACCCGCGGAACGCGAAGAACATCTTCGTCACCCTGGGTGGCTACACCCGCCGGTGGCTGCCGGCGGGCGCCGTCGGTGACGCGAACACCCAGATCGGCACCGGTCACGTGTTCCGCTCCACCGACGCGGGACAGACGTTCACCGACGTGACGGGCAACCTCCCGGACGCCCCGGCGTCATGGGTCGAGCTGCGCGGCGACCAGCTGCTGGTCGCCACGGATGTGGGCGCGTTCGCATCGCAGACCGGAGGGGCTTATGCCACACCGAAGTTCGCACCCCTGAAGGACATCCCGGCCACGGCCGTCTCGAGCATCGCCCTCAAGCCGGGCGACCCGAACACGGCGGTGGTGGCGGTGTTCGGCCGCGGCGTCTGGACCTACAGCTTCAAGAACAAGCTGCCGGTCCCGGTCGACCCGCCGCCCACGCCGACGCCGACAGTCGGAACCGCCTTATGCCACCTGGGACTTCGAGTCCGGTGCCCAGTCGTGGACGACCACCGGCACGCCCTCGTGGACCCTGCGGCACCCCCGGTCACGGCACCGACACGGCCGAGAACCCCTCCGGCCAGGCGTTCTCCGTCAGCGGCCCGACCGGGTACCTCGACAACATGGACGCCACGGTGGTGTCGCCTCCGGTGAGTGCACCGGCCGGCAGCACGGTCCTGCAGTGGTGGATGCGCCTCGACACCGAGGCGGGCTTCGACACCGTCGCCGCCGACTGGAGCAGTGACGGGACGACCTGGCACACGCTGGGCACCTTCTCCGGCAAGAACGCGGACGCCCCCGGCTGGACCCGGTATGCCGTGCCGTTCACCTCCCCGGGCGGCACCGTGCAGGTGCGGTTCCACTTCGTCTCCGACTCACTGTGCTCGGGACTCGGTGGCCCGCTCTGCTCCTCGACGACCGGGTGGGACGGCGTGCACGTCGACGACGTGGTGGTGGGCAAGCCCGCCTGAGCGGAAGCCCGCATGAGCGGGTCCTACAGCCAGTCCTTGCGTTTGAAGAGCACGTACAGGAGAGCGGAGAAGACGACGATGCTCGCCGTCGAGACGTAGAACCCGGCGTGGCTGCCGAACCCGGGGTACGGCACGTTCTGGCCGTAGAAGCCGGTGATCGCCGTCGGGACGGCGATGATCGCCGCCCAGCTCGTGACCTTCTTGGTGATGATGTTGAGCCGGTTGCCCTGGATGGTCAGGTTGGTCTCCAGGATGCTGGTGACGAGGTCGCGCAGGCTCTCGGTCCACTCGGTGGCGCGCAGGACATGGTCGTAGACGTCCTGGAAGTACGGCGCCATGGGGTCGTCGACGAGGTCGAGGTCGCGGCGCAGCAGCGTGTTGACCACCTCCCGCATCGGCAGGACGACTCGCCGCAGCATCACCAGGCTCCGACGCAGCTCGAACGAGCGGCGCTGCACGTCCGCCTGTCGGGCGGCCGGGACGAAGAGCTGGTCCTCGAGCGTCTCGATCTGCTCGTCGAGGGCCTGGACCGCCTCGAAGTGGCTGTCCACCACGTAGTCGAGCAGCCCGTGGACCAGGAAGGCCACGCCATGCTTGGCGAGGTCGGCGCTGGAGTCCCAGCGCTGCACGACCGCGTCGATGTCGAAGGCGTCGTCCTTGCGCACCGTCACCAGGGCCCGCGGGGTGAGGAAGGCCGCGACCTCGCTCGTGACCAGCTCGCCGCTGTCGCTGTCCAGGCGCACGGCATAGGCGGACAGGAAGCTGTGGTCCGGGTAGCGGTCGAGCTTGGGGCGCTGATGGGCGTGGACCGCGTCCTCGACCGCCAGGGCGTGCAGCCCCAGCTCCTCGGCCACGAGCTCCAGCTCGCCCGTGTCCGGGGCGCAGAGGTCGACCCAGACCACGGCGCCGGGCTCCTCCAGGTGCTCGGACAGCTCGTGCACGTCGAACTCGTGATCGTTGAGGACCCCGTTGAGGTAGCAGCGGGTGTGAGCCATACCAGGACAGTAGTGGTCGCCGCGGTCAGGAGCCCGCGATCCGCACCGCGCTCCAGGTCTGCCCACGGTCCGTGCTGCGCCACAGGCTCGGCGCCGGGTCGGCGGAGATCGCGTAGAACGTCGGGCCGCCCGGTGCGCCCACCCAGGCCCAGCCTCGGTCGGGCATCGGCGGCGACTGCGACGGGCTCGTCCAGGTCCGGCCACCGTCGACGCTGCGCGCCATGGAGCCGTGCAGGTCCGGTGAGCCACCCGAGACCGCGAGCAGGCTCTGGGCGTCGGCCGCCGCGAACGCCGCGGACCCGGCGTTCACCAGCAGGAGCGCGTCGGAGCTCACCGGGCGCCAGGTGGCACCGGCGTCGCTGCTGGACAGCACGGCATACCCGAAGTGGCCCATGGCGCCGCTGTTCGGGCAGACGGCGAACAGCACGGTGCCCGCGGCCGGTCCCACCAGCTGGGTGCCGCCCAGTCCGTTGCCGCAGTGCGCGGCACCGAGCGCGTGCAGCCCGTCGGTGCGCAGCTCGACGGGTGAGGGCGCGCTCTGCCCGGCGGTCGAGGCGACGGTGGGGGAGATGTAGGCGTGGCCCTGGTGCCAGGTGATGGCCGCGCCGGTCACACCGGAGCCGCCGATGACCCCGGCCGCATCCGTCGCCGACTGGGCGGACACGGGTGCGCGGACGACGGTGACGGGCCCTCGGCAGCTGGACGTGTCGCACGTGCCGCCGGCGGTCAGGACGACGTCGCGACCGTCGGTCTCGAGGGCGATGACGTCGCCGCCGGGGTGCGGGTAGGGGTGCCAGCTGGCACCACCGTCGGTGGTCTGCAGGGCGGCACCGCCGAAGACCCAGCCGACCGAGGGGCTGGCGAACCGCACCTGGCTCACGATGCCGGCACCGGCGACGCCGGTGGAGGAGCCGGCGGGCTGCACCCCGGCCGCGCCCGTGGTGGCGAAGGTGTGCAGGAGGGTCCAGTGCGCCCCGTCGTCGGTCGAGAGGGCGAGGGTGGCGCACGAGCCTGACCCGCAGGCGGCCCGTCCGAGGGCCACCAGGCGGCCGGCGCGCGCGGTGGTCACCGACAGGACGGTGAACGAGGCCGGGACGGGGGCCGGGGGAGCCTGGGCCGTACTCGTCGAAGGCGCCGATGAGGTGACCGACGGGCTCGGCGAGGCCGTATGCCGCGTGGCCGGCTGCGTCGCGGCCGGCAGGTGGGGAGCCCGCGTGGCCGAAGGACGCTCGACCAGCGCTCCCGCACCGATGGCCACGGCGACCACGGCCGCGGCAGCGCCCAGCAGGAGCCACGTGCGGCTTCGCGAAGCGGTGACGGCTCTGCTCGACGATGCGCTCCCAGCGCAGGTCGTCGGCCGGGGCCGCCGTCACTGCGGCGCGCTCGCGGGCGAAGAACTCAGCGACGGGATCGGCCACGTTCATCGGCTCCTTCGGCGTCCTGGTGGTCATCGGACCCCCTCCAGCTGGGCCGCCAGGTGCTGGCGGGCGTCGAACAGGTCACGCTTGACCGCTCCCACGGACTTGCCCGTGCGAGCGGCCACCGCGGCGATCGGAAGGTCGGCGTAGTAGTAGAGGAGGACCACCAGCCGCAGCCGGTCCGGCAGCCCGAGGACGACCTCGCGCACGGTGATCGTGGTGGCGGCGTCGGTGCTCTCGTGCGGAGACCGGCTCGCCTCGGTTCCCGGCGTCTGCGGTGCCGGCGGTCAGGCGTTCGTACGCTCGGCTCTCGCGCCCGCGGCTGCGCCAGTGGTCGCGGACCAGGTTCGCGGCCACGGTGTAGAGCCAGGCCCGGGGCTCGTCGATCTGGTCGAAGTCCCGCACCAGCCTGACGAACGCCTCGGTGGCGAAGTCATGGGCCAGCTCGGTGTCGCCGACCAGCCGTGCCGTCCATCCCGCGAGCCGGCCGTACTGCGCGTCGTAGAGCGCCCGGACGTCGGTCTCGACGTCGTGCTGGTCGCGTGCGCGCCGCATCGTCCCTCCCTCAAGACCGATGGCCAGTCCCGCTCGCTGAGTCACGTCAGTATGACGCCGCAGCACGCCGGTTGGTTCGGAGCCACAGCTGGTGCCGCCGTCGACCCAACCGCCGACGGCCCTGCGCCGTCACAAGGGCGTCGGACCTCTGCAACGAAGGAGCGCGGTCATGGTGGCATTACGACGGTCTCTCGTAGGGATGGTGGCCTGCACGGCAGTGGCCGCGCTCGTCCTGCCCGGCGGTCCACTGCTGGGTGGAGCGGGGTCCACCGCGGGCCACGGCTCTGGGTCCGCAGCCAGTCCGCGAGCCTGGTCACCGCGACCGTCACCCCGGCCACGGCGGCTCAGGCGGCCTTCGCCCGGATGAGCGAGGCGCAGCGCATCGGTCAGCTGTTCATGGTCGGCGGGCCCGCGACCGGGATCGGCTCGGCGACCGTGACGGCCATCTCGCGGTACCACGTCGGCAACCTCATCCTCACGGGTCGCACCTACGCGGGAGCCTCGGCCGTGCGCGCCGTCACCGGCGGGGCCGACGCGCTGACCACCGGCGCAGCCACGGCAGGTGTCCCGCTGTTCATCGCCACCGACCAGGAGGGCGGCTATGTCCGGGTGCTCCAGGGCCCTGGCTTCTCCTGGATGCCCACCGCCCTCACGCAGGGCACCTGGTCCGACTCGCTGCTCACGTCGCGCGCCGCCACCTGGGGCCGCGAGGTCCGCTGGTCGGGTGTCGACGTGAACCTCGCCCCGGTCCTGGACACCGTCTCCCAGAGCTTCGCGCGCCAGCAACGCCCCCATCGGCCACTACCAGCGGGAGTTCGGCTACACGCCGACCGTGGTCGCGGACAAGGGCACGTCGTTCCTGCGGGGCATGCGGTCGACCGGGCTGGCCGTCACCGCCAAGCACTTCCCGGGCCTGGGGCGCGTCACGGGTAACACCGACGTCACCGCTCGCGTGACCGACACGGTCACGACGCGCACCTCCGCCGACCTCGTGCCGTTCCGGTCAGCCGTCGCAGCAGGGCTCGACCTGATGATGGTGTCGTCGGCGTACTACAGCCGCATCGACGCCGGCCGTCCCGCCGTGTTCTCGCCGACCGTCGTCACCACGATGATCCGTGGCGACCTGCGGTTCGCCGGCGTCGTGGTCAGCGACGACCTGGGCAATGCGGCCGCGGTCCAGGCCTGGTCGCCCGGCGCGCGGGCGGTGAGCTTCATCGCAGCCGGCGGCGACCTCGTCCTCACCGTCAACCCCACCGTCGTGCCCGCGATGGTCGGGGCGGTGAGCGCCCGCGTGGCCTGGGACGCCTCCTTCCGCGCCAAGGTCAACGCGGCCGCCCTGCGCGTGCTGACCCTCAAGGCGGCCCACGGCCTGCTGGCCCCGAGGCTCGTGGCCGACGGCGTCCTCGGGCCGCTCACGGTGACCGCACTGCAGGGCTGGCTCGGCCTGTCCCGCGCACCGGGCGGCTCGACACCACGACGATCGTCGCGCCTCCAGGGCCGTATCGGGACCGTGCCGGACGGCGCGTGGGGCCCCGCCTCGATGGCCGCACTGCAGTCCTACCTCGGCACGTACCGGGACGGCGCGCGCACGTGGAACGCGCGCACGGTCGCGCTTCTCCAGCGCTACCTCAACACCCAGCTCTGACGCTCGGCCCGGGCTGTCGCCGCGACGGGTGAACCGCTCACCCGTCGCGGCTCATCCGTCGTCTCGGGCCTTCACCCACCAGGGCGTGGTGTCGAACGAGCCCTCCGCCTCGGCCGCGTCCAGGCGCGCGTCGACGGCGGCGGCCTCGGCCGAGTCCGAGCGCACCCACTGGATGAGGACCGCGAAGACCATCGGCACACCGACGGCCTCGGCCACGGCGAGCAGAGCGCCACCGCTGTAACGCTCCACCGTCGTCATGACGACGATGCCCGGCACCGCGTCGAGCAGCCCGTCGAAGAAGGCGAACAGCGTGCGCAGCCCGGGGCCACACCAGGGCGGCAACAGGTCCTCCGACAGCAGCGGGAGGTTGACCAGCACCCCACAGGCCAGAGCCGCCAGCACGAGGAGGTCCCACGGGACCGAGCTGCGCCGCGCGGCGGCATACCACCCGCTGGTGAAGGCGAGGGTCAGCACAGCCGCGCTCAGGGCGGAGGCGACCAGTGGGAACATCACGGCCTGCGCGAACCGTCCCCGGAGCCCGGGCACGGGCCCACGGCCCCGTTCCCACAACGCGACCGGGTCACCCAGCGCGAGGCCGAGAGGGACGACCGCCGCGACGAGCCCGATGCCCAGGGCACCCCACCAGGGCGTGGCGGCGCGGTATGCCGCGGGCGCGCCGAGCAGGGCCCAGGCCAGGACGGCGACGCCCGCGACCCAGCACAGCGTGCGCCACCACGGCCATGGTGCGCGTCGCCGCCGGTGGAGCACGGCATACCCGCCGAGCAGGAGGAGCGGGCAGGGCGAGACCGAACGCGGTGATCTGCACGAGGCCCATCCTCTCGCAGGGTCAGGCGCCCGCGACGTCCGCCAGCCAGCCGAGGATGGGAGGCAGCACTGCGGCGAACGTGTCCAGCGTGTGTCCGAGGTCCTGCAGCACGTACGGCTGGACGCCCGGGACGTTCTTCTCGTCTGGCGAGGAACTGCCAGGGACTGCGGCCGGGACTGCGGGTCCTTCATGCGAGGTCATCACGAGCAGATGCAGGTCAGCGGCGGCTGGTGCTCGATGAGCCAGGTCGGTGAGGCATCGCTGGGCGAGCTGCGGGTCCTGCTGGAGGGCGCTGGCGAGCGTGCCGGTCGTGCCGTCGGGCTCAGGGTTGTAGTACCCCTCGATCGACGCGGCGGCGGCGAACCGGCTCGGGGTCACGCAGATGGAGCAGGGCCGCGCAGTAGCCACCGGTGGACCAGCCCATCACGCTCCACTGGCGGGAGTCGTGGCTGACCCGCAGCGTCGAGGTCACCCACTGCGGCACGTCGCGGTCGAGCCAGCTGAAGGCCTGAGGCGCGCCCGGGACGTCGGTGCACTCGGTGTCGACCGGCGAGCGAGACGTTGATCTCCGGGAAGATGGCGACGAACGGCTGCGACCCGGCCGGCCTGGATCTCCTGCGCTCGCGGTCCTGGCCAGGTTGAGGCTCTGCGACGACGAGCGAGACCGGCCGGTAGGCGCCGCCGAGCACCATCACGACGGGGAACCTGGTCTTGCGGAAGCGGCGGTCGCCGTACTGGGGCGGCAGCCACGCGACCACCTTCTGGGTGACGCCGGAGACCGGCCCCTTGACGCGTGACCTCCTCGTAGCGACCCGTGCCCGGAGGCCGGCTCGGGCACCCGGAGGATGGGCCGGTGCGGGACCGCCTGGCCGTTCAGCCCCAGCCGCACGCCCTTGGCGACGACCGGCGGTGCCACTCCCGTGCCGAACAGCGAGGCCCAGTCGGGGTAGAAGCCGTAGTCGCGGTTGACGTCCACGCGCGACCGCGGCCACGGCACTGGCCTGAGCCACCACCACCGCGGCCACGGCCGTGGGCAGCACCCAGCGCGGGCGACGCAGGCCACGGCTGCGATACAGGATGACGCCGACCGCCACCGGCCCGCCGACTGCAAGAAGGATGCAGAACACCAGGAGTCGCAACGAGGTCAGTGGCACAACAGCCGCTCCAAAGTGACCGGCCCGAGGGCACGACGGTGGGTTCCTGCCCACAGTAAGTCACCGTTGCGGCTGCCACGAAAACCCCGGAAGCGTTCCTCAGCCTCCTCACAGTCAGCGGGCCGCGGCCCCCCTAGGACCTCGTCGACTGCACGTTCTCAGCCGACTCCTGCACCTGCCCGGTCACGCTCTGGGTGGTCGACTGGCCCTCCTCGGCGAGGTGGTCCTTGGCCTCCGCCGCGGTGTCGGCGACGGACTGGGCGGCCTGCTTGGCCGGTTCCTTCAGGTTCTCCGTCGCGTCCTGGACGATGTGCTTGCCCTCCTCGACCAAGGGCTGCGCCTTCTCCTTGAGCGCACCGGCCGCCTGCTGCTCCTTGGCCGACGCAGGCAGCAGCGACCCCAGCAGCCAGCCGGCTGCAAGCGCGATGGCTCCTGCGGCCAGGGGGTTGCCGTTCGTCGCCCTGCGCGCCTTGTCGGTGACCGCCGAGGTGGCGTCACCCACGGCAGACGTGGCGTCGCCGACGCCCGACGCCGCGCCACCGGCCGCGGAGCGGGCGTCGTCCGCCGAGCCCATCACCCGGTCCTTCACGCTGCTCGCCGCACTGCTCAGCTTGTCGGCCTGGCGCCGTGCGACGTTGGAGGGGCTGACGGTCTCGGTGAGCGTCGTGACGTCCTGGCTCAGCTGCCCGCGGGTCTGCTCGATGTCCCTGCGGATGTCATCGGGGTTGTTGCTCACGGCTTGTCCTCATTTCCCTTGAGAGCCCCGGGGAGCTCGTGCGCGGTCTGCGCGGTTTGTGGCATGCCCTTGACCTGGCTGATCTCGCGCCGACCCAGCATGGCGAGGATGCCGGCGATCACAGCCCAGGATCAGCGCGACGATGAGCGCGGACCAGCCGCGCCCGAGGTGGTTGCCGAGCCCCCACCACACGGCGATGGACAGGAACAGCAGCACGAAGTACCCGGCGAGGCCGGCGCCGCCGAACATGCCGGCGCCCTTGCCTGCGCGGGTCGCGGACTCGCGCAGCTCGGCCTTGGCCAGCTCGACCTCCTGGCGCATGAGCGTCGAGAGGTCTCGGCTGATGTCGGCGAAGATCTCGCCGACCGATGACAGGGGCCGGGCCTGGCTCTCGTCCAGCCCGGGCTCCTGATGGCTCATCGAAGAGTCCCGTCCGGGTCCAGTCCCGGCTCGACGATGTCGCTGCCGCCCCCTCCGGGTCGCTGACGGGGGTGGTGCCTCCGGCCGGGACCGCGGGGCTCGCCGTCGGCGAGCCGTAGGCCGAGTAGCCGGTCGTCGAGTGGTCGACGGGGGCGGTGTCTCGAGGCCGTCGACCGAGCTGACGGGCCTGACCGAGCTGACGGAGCTGACGGGGGTGACAGGACCGGAACCGTTCGTGCCCGCAGCACCGCTCGTGTCCTGGTGCTCGGCGACCAGGCCCCGGCTGAGCCTGCCGCCGAGAACGCCCAGCGCCGCCGCACCGGCCAGGAACAGACCAGGGCGCCGCCGCGCGAATCCCTTCACCTCTCGAGTACCGCATCCGGGCTCACGGTCCTCCAGCCAGCGAGCGATCTCCTCGACGTGCTGGGAGGCCTGGGTGGCCAGGTCGGTGGCGATCCCGTTCTGCTGCGAGCCATGCGCCATCGACCTCAGCTCGCCGCTGAGCGAGCGCAGCCCCTGCGCGGCCCGCTGCTGTTGCTGGGCTCCCTGGTCGGCCATCTCCGACCGGGTCTGCTCCCAGAGCTGCTTGGCCTGCTGGCCTGCCTCGCTGGTGACGTTGCGGGCCTCGTCCTTGCCGACGTCGGCCAGGTGCCTGCTCCCCTCCTTGACCTGCTCTGCGGTGGCACGGGCCTCCTGCTTGGCCACGTCCGTGGTGCCGGCGCCCGAGGCGCTCGGGGTCGTGCCATAGCTCTCGCTCATCTTCACCATGTCCTCTCAATGGGCCCGCGTCTGGTCAACGCGGCCACGGTCCCTCCCCGGATACCCGAGGCCCTTGGCCTCAAACTGTGAAGCGGCAGAACGTTTTTCGCGCTGGGCACTCGCGCCGATGGCGCTCACCCCGAAGTGGCGGAGAAGGTGGCTGCGAAGGTTTGGGCGCAGTGTGCGGGGGTAGCGACCCCTGCGTGAGCACACATCTCGGCGCCCCTGTACTGGGGCCGTCCCTCCTGGTCCTGCTCCGTCACGGCGAGAGCGTCGGGAACGTCGCGGACCGCCAGGCCCGTGAGCAGCGGGTGGGCCGGCTCGACCTCAAGGCGCGCGACGCCGACGTCGAGCTGTCGCCGACCGGATGCGAGCAGGCAGACGCGATCGGCCGGTACCTGGCCGAGCTGCCCGAGAGCGCTCGCCCCACCGTCATGCTGACCTCGCCGTACGTCCGCGCTGCCGACACGGCAGCCCGCGCGCTGGCCGCAAGCGGCCTGTCGATCCCCTGCCGGCCCGACGAGCGCCTGCGCGAGCGAGAGCTCGGTGTGTTCGACGGCCTCACCTCTGCGGGAGTGCGCGAGGAGTATCCCGCAGGAGGCGGAGCGCCGCCAGCGTCTCGGCAAGTTCTACTACCGGCCGCCGGGCGGCGAGAGCTGGGCGGACGTCGTGCTGCGCGTGCGCGGCGTCCTCGCCGACGTGGGCGGCCGGCCGTCGAGCGAGCGGCTGTGGGTGTTCACCCACCAGGCCGTCATCACCTGCTTCCGGTACCTGCTCGAGGGCCTCAGCGAGGCGCAGATCCTCGACATCGACCGCAGCGTGCCGTTGCCCAACGGCTCGACGACGACGTACCGCCGCGGCCCAGCGGGCTTCCCGCAGCTGGTGGAGTATGCCGCCACGGCGGCGGTGGAGGTGGCCGGCGCCGAGCCGACCCGGGAGCCCGAGCACGCCGGGCAGGGGAGTGAGGTGTGAGCGGCACCCCGAGACCGTCGGAGCCACGAGCAGTGGAGGTGGCCGGGGACCTTCGTGCCCTGGACCTTCGGGCCCTGGCTCGCTGGCCGTTGCCGGACGCCGATGGCGGCAAGGAAGGTCGTGGGCAGGTCCTCGTGGTCGGGGGCAGCAGGCGAACCCCGGGCAGCGTGCTGCTGGCCGCCGAGGCGGCGCTGCGCTCGGGCGCCGGCAAGGTGCAGGTCGCCACGGTGGAGTCGGTGGCGGTGGCCGTCAGCGTCGCCCTGCCCGAGGCCCTCGTCTGTCCGTTGGCGGAGACGGCCGATGGCGAGATCGACAGTGCTGCCGCCGCGACGATCCTCGGCCTGGCAGAGGACTCGGAGGCGGTGCTCCTCGGCCCGGGTCTGACCGACCCCGAGTCCGCACGCGTCCTGATGGAGCACGTCGTCCCGGACCTGCGGCGACCGGTCGCCGTCCTGGATGCCCTCGCCATGGCCTACCTGACGGCGCACCGTGACGGGGTCGCGCACCTGGGCGGCCGCGTCGTCCTGTCGCCGAACCTGGTCGAGCTCGCGACCACCCTGCAGACCGACGAGGACACCGTGGGCGGGCAGCTCGTCCAGCAGCTCCCGGGAGCTGGCCGGCACGGCCGGTGCCGTCGTGGTCACCGGCGGGGAGCAGACGGTGGTCTCGTCCGTCCAAGGCGAGGTGTGGCTCCTGGACGACCCCCTGCCGGGCCTGGGCTCGGCCGGCTCCGGCGACGTCAAAGCCGGGGTCATCGCGGGCTGGCAGCGCGAGGGCTGGAACCAGAGGCCGCTGCCGTCTGGGGCGTACACCTGCACCACGCGGCGGGCCGGCGCCTGGCCCGGCAGGCACCCGTGGGGTTCCTGGCCCGCGAGCTGCTGCCCTGCCTGCCCGAGGTCATGCGTGACGCGCAGGCCGCTCTGGCAGCCGGATGACGCGAGGGGCGCGGTAGCTCAGCCGGATCGGTCGTCCCACCAGGCCTGCAGGCGCTCCCACGGCATACGCGTCGCCGTGCTCACCCGGTCGCCCAGCTCGCGCCACTCCGTCAGCCCGTCGGTCGGCCACAGGGTGGCCCGCCACCGGTCCCGTCGCCGGCGGGCGCCGGCGACGGCCTTGACCACCTGGGCGGTGTCGTGGCGGATGTCGGTGACCGTCGTGCCGGGGCGGGCGTACCGGGAGCGCTCGACGCCGTCGACGACCCGGCGCAGAGCCTGCGACTCCTCGCCTTCGAGGTAGGCCGCACGGTGGTAGTACTGCCCGGCCTGGCGCGGGGTGCTGCCCCGAGGCGGCACCACGCCGAGATCCCCGATGCGCTCGACCATGGCCTGCCACTCGACCTCGACCCGGCCGGCCTCGTCCTCGGCCCGGCGCAGCCGCCGGCGCATCCGGCCTCGGCTCGCGAGTGGCACCGCCAGGGCGCCGAGCAGGCCCATGGCCACGGCGACGAGCAACCAGCCGACCCGCCTGCCGAAGGGCTGGCTCAGCCAGCCCGCGACGCCCGTGCGAGCCGGCGCGGCGGTGTTGCTGGTGGTGCCGAGGTCGTACCGGTTGCGTGTGCCGCTGGGGCCGGTCGTGCTCGTGCCACCCGTGGCCGTCGCCGAGGGCTGGTTGAGGTCGCCGGGGACGGCGGGGGGCAGCGAGTAGGCCGGCGCAACGGTCGCCTGCGTGCTGGACGGCGTCGGCTCGAACCGCAGCCAGCCGATCCCGTCGAAGTAGAGCTCGGGCCAGGCGTGGGCGTCGGAGGCGCGCACCGTGTAGGTGCCCTGGGACAGCCGACCGGGCAGGAAGCCGACCGCCATCCGGGCCGGGATGCCGCTCTCGCGGGCCATCATCACCATGGCCGTGGCGAACTGCACGCAGTAGCCCACCCTGGTCCGCAGGAACAGCGAGATCGGGTCGGGGTGCTCGACCCGGCCGGACTTGTCCTTGACCCCGTCGGGGAGCGTGAGGGAGTAGCTGAAGCCGCCGTCGCTGCGCAGGTACCGCTGGATCGCCCGTGCTGCGTCGATCCGCGACGCGTTCGCCGGCACGACCGTGGCGACGAGTGAACGGACGAGCGAGGCGGACGCCGGGTCGACGGTGAGGTCGGCGCTCGAGCGCAGGCCGGGCTCCTCACGCGGCTTGGCGAGCTCGTCCTCGGAGGGCCGCAGCGCGAGGTACGTGAACGAGTAGGAGCCGGCGGACCGGTTGACGGTGACCACCGAGGTGCCGCGGTCCAGACCCCACTCGACCTGGTCCAGGTCACCGCTGACGACCGGTGTGGGCGCCGCGATCTGCGGGGCCTCGACGTGGGAGCCGTCGACGGCGATCCGATAGGTGTCGCGGGGGACGCTGGGGTCCAGCTCGCTGGGCGTGGGGACCGTGGTGCGCTGGGCGAACCGCACGTCGGGCTGCTCCGGTGACCAGGTGCCGTTGGCATAGGTGGACAGCACACCCACCCGCAGGGGCGTCGCGATGGGCGCGTTGGTCGTGTACGTCAGCACCGGCGCCGTCGAGGGGTTGGCCAGGCTCCTGGCCAGGTCCACGGTGGTCCGGATCCCGATCTGCCCGTCGCTGAACCCGGTCGCGTTGGTGCTGCGGCCCAGGCCGTCGATGAGGTAGCGCGTCGGCAGGTGAGGGATGACCGCGGGCAGGGCGACCGCCGCGACCAGGCCGCCCACCGCCAGGGTGCGGCCCAGGGCGGCATACCCGAACGTGCCGTCGCCGTCGTCACCTGCCGCGCGGCCGGCCGTGCTGAGTGGCACGGTCGTGCTCCACCGGCGCAGCGTGGCGGTGCCCTGCCGCCCCAGCATGAGCAGCCACACGCCTCCGGCGGCGAGGAAGTACACCGGATGCAGCGACTCGCCACCGTTGGACGCCGAGATGAGGAAGGTGGTGAGCAGCGGAAGGCCGGCCAGCGCGGGGGAGCGGCGCATGACGGCCACGTGGTCGACGAGGATGGCCGTCAGGCCGATGGCCAGGCCGATGCCGAGGATGACCCCGCGGCCCGTCGGCGCCGGAGCGGCATAGTTCTGCACGGTCAGTCGCGCGTCGACGAGCAGGTTGTTGAAGGCCAGCACCATGTCGGGAGTCGGCAGGCCGCGCCACAGGTGGCCCTGCCCGTTCAGCCAGCTGGTCGTGAGGACCACGGCCACGACCTCGGTGAACCCGACCACGACGGCGCTGCCGGTGACCAGGCGGGTCAGTATGCCGACCGCCACGACGGCGGCGACGACGACGAGGGTGGGGCGCACCCACGTGGAAGGGGTGAACAACGTGGTCAACGGCCACGCCACGACCGCCGTCGCGGCGCCCGCCAGGAGCGACTCGGGAACCCGTGCGCGGCTCATGTCCGTGCCGTCATGTCAGTGCCGTCATGTCAGTGCCGCCGCTCGGCTGCCGCTGTGGGAGAGGGCTCGCCCAGACCGTGGCCAGGTCGTCGCCCGCGCGCACCACGACGCACGCCCCAGCCCGCCCCGCGCAGGACGGGCACGCAGGTGAGGTCCTCGCTGTGAGAGGGGTGGCGACCGCGGGCCCCTGCGAAGCCGCCGGGGTCCAGCACGATGGCCAGGGCGGTGCCGCCGGGCTGACGCAAGCGACGCCACCCGCCGGGCGACCTCCTCGTCGAGCGAGGTGACCACGGCCAGGACGAGGCCGCCGGACGAGGTGACCGGGTGCGCGGCATGCAGGACGTCCTCGAACTGGTCGTCGGACCCGGGTCCGGCCATCGCGAGGACGTCGAGCAGCGGGTCGAGCTCCATGGCCGTGGCGCAGCGGTGGTCCTCCGCCGTGTCGTCGGTGACCAGGTGCACGGCATACCCCTGCTCGGCGAGGTGGGCAGCCACGGACGCACAGGCGGTGACCGCCCACTCGAACGAGCCGGAGCTGCCCGAGCCGTGGTGCCCGCGGGCCCGCGAGTCCAGGACGATCGCGGCGCGGCGGCGAGCCGGCCGGTCCTCCTGGCGGACCATGAGCTCGCCGGTCTTGGCCGTCGCGGGCCAGTGGATGCGGCGCAGGTCGTCACCGTCGCGGTAGGCGCGGATGGAGACGTCGTCCTCGCCGTGCAGAGCGACCATGTGCGGGATCGCGCCCTCGGCGCCGACCCCGCTGCCGGGAGGCCGGTGGCCGCCCAGCGGCAGGATGCGGGGCAGCACGAGCACCTCGCTGAACCCCGAGATGGCGGCCACGCGCGTGCGACAGCCCGAAGGGGTCTCGCAGCCGCACGCCCAGCGGCCCCAGCCGGTGCCGGCCCCGCAGGTGCGAGCGCACGACGTAGTGCACCTCCTGCCGGTCGCCACGGCGCAGGCGCGGCACGACGAACCGCGGCCGGTCGCCCAGGGCGTAGTCCAGCTGCTCCTCGGCCATGAGCAGGGGGCTGGCCGCCCCGCCGGCGTTCTCGATGGCGAGGGTCACGACGCGACGGCTCGTCGACCTGGACGCGAGAGGGCACCGCGGTCCGCTCGAGGGCGAACCTCAGGTCGTGGCGACGCATCAACGCGCCGCTGAGCAACGGCAGCACGACGCAGCAGGACCCCGACCCGCGTCAGGTCGACGAACCCGAGGCCGACCCCGCAGAGCACCAACGTCACCCCCGCGGCGACGAACGCTCGTCCGCGCGTGGTCAGCAGGTCGCGCAGCCTGCGCATCAGCGCCTCATCGACCGGCGGCGGGCACCGGTACTCGGCGCAGGAGGTCCTGCAGCACCTCGCCGGTGCTGCGCCGGGCCAGCTGGGTCTCGCCCGTGGGGATCACCCGGTGGGCCAGCACGGGCAGGACCATGGCCTGGACGTCGTCGGGCAGGACATGGTCACGCCCGTCCAGCGCGGCATGGGCCCGCGCCGCGCGCAGCAGGTGCAGCGTCGCCCGTGGTGAGGCGCCGAGCCGCAGCGCGCTGCTCGTCCTGGTGGCGCCGGACAGGTCCACGACGTACTGCTTGATCGCGTCGCTGGTGAACACCGAACGCACCGCCTTGACCATCGCGGTGACGGTCGCGGCGTCGGTGACCGGTGAGAGGTTGACCAGCGGCGACACCTGCCCGTGGGTCTCCAGCATGGCCACCTCGGCCCGAGCCGAGGGGTAGCCCAGGGAGATGCGCGCCATGAACCGGTCGCGCTGGGCCTCGGGCAGCGGATAGGTGCCCTCCATCTCGATGGGGTTCTGGGTGGCCATGACGATGAAGGGCCGGGGCAGGTCGTAGGTCTGCCCGTCGACGGTCACCTGGCCCTCCTCCATCGACTCCAGCAGGGCGGACTGGGTCTTGGGCGAGGCGCGGTTGATCTCGTCGCCCACGACGACGTTCGCGAAGATGGCGCCGGGCCGGAACTCGAAGTCGCGCACGTCCTGGTTGAACACGCTGACGCCCGGTGATGTCGCTCGGCAGCAGGTCGGGGGTGAACTGCACCCGGCGCACCGAGCAGTCGATGGAGCGCGCCAGGGTCTTGGCCAGCATGGTCTTGCCGACCCCGGGCACGTCCTCGAGCAGCAGGTGTCCCTCGGCGAGCAGCACCGTGATGGCCGTGTGGACCACGTCGGGCTTGCCCTCGATCACCGTGTTGATGGCGCGCGCCAGCCGGCCGGCCACCTCGGTGACGTCGGCGAGCGTCGCCGGAGATCCCGCCGGGAGGGAGAGCAGCCGCTCGGACGCCGGGGGAGCAGCGGTGCCGCGCGGCGGGTCGAGCTGGGTGCGCCCCGAGGTGTTGCCCGGGTCCTGCGTGTCGTCGCCGTGCCTGCCGTGCACCGGAGTTCCTTCCGTCGTCCCCACCTGACCTGCGGCTTCGAGCGGAGCGCAGGTGCTGCTCGAATCTTCCCCCACTTCGCACCACTGGACCAGAGGTATGCCGATCACTGAGCCCCGGCGGGCGGTCGGGGCGGACCGGAATGGGTGCCCTGCGCTGTCGCCGGGCGCCCGGAGACGGCCGTTCCGGGCCCTGATCCCTCCCCATTTTCCACCACCGGACTGACCTGCGAAAACATCGCAGATACTCGCCAGATTTATGCGTGAAGTGGTACCCGCGGGGGTGAGGGTGGAGTAAAGTGGGGGAAACAAGAGGGCCGTGGGGTCCAGCGAGTCGGCAGGGGAGGTGGCACCGATGTTCCTCGGCACGCACACCCCGCGCCTGGACGACAAGGGCCGCCTGTTCCTGCCCGCCAAGTTCCGCGAGCGGATGGCCGACGGCCTGGTCGTCACCCGCGGGCAGGAGCGCTGCCTCTACGTCTTCCCGATGGACGAGTTCCTCAAGGTCACCCAGCAGATGCAGTCCGCGCCGACCACCAGCAAGGCGGTGCGCGACTTCACCCGCGTGTTCCTGTCCGGGCGCGTCCGACGAGGTGCCCGACAAGCAGGGCCGGGTCACCATCCCCGCCACCCTGCGCGCGTATGCCGGCCTCACCCGCGAGTGCACGGTCATCGGCGCCGGCTCGCGCGTCGAGGTCTGGGACACCGACGCGTGGAACGCCTACCTCGAGTCCACCGAGCAGGGCTTCGCCGACCAGTCCGAGGAGGTCATCCCCGGCCTCCTCTGACCGACCAGCCAGCCCCGACCAGCACGACCCGACCAGCACCACCACAGCCCCTGCCGCCAGGTCTCCAGCCGCTTCGCATCCCGGGACGACTTCCCCCGTCCCGGGCCGCATCCCTTGGAGCGGATGGAGACCTGACCGCAGGAGCGAAACCAGAACCACACCGCAGCCAGACCCAGAACCACCAGCCCACGCAGACCAGGAGAGCACGCGAATGAGCGCACGAGGGATGGCCGCCGAGCGGCACATTCCGGTGCTGCGCGACCGCATCGTCGAGCTCCTCGCCCCCGCGCTCGCGGCTCCCGGCTCGGTCTACGTCGACGGCACCCTGGGCATGGGCGGCCACGCCGAGGCCATCCTCGAGCGCTGCCCGCAGGCCCGGCGTCATCGGCGTCGACCGTGACACCGAGGCGCTGGCCCTGGCGGCCGAACGCCTGGAGCCGTACGCCGGCCGCACCGACCTTCGTGCACGCCGTCTACGACGAGATCCCCGCGGCGCTGTCCGAGCTGGGGGTCGACCGCATGGACGCCGCCCTGTTCGACCTCGGCGTCTCGTCCCTGCAGCTGGACGAGACCGAGCGCGGCTTCTCCTACAGCCAGGACGCGCCTCTGGACATGCGGATGGACCAGGAGAGCGGCCTGACCGCCGCCGACGTCCTCAACACCTACGAGGCGGCCGACCTCGAGCGCGGTGCTGCGCGAGTACGGCGAGGAGCGGTTCGCCCGCAAGATCGCCGAGCGCGATCGTCCGCGAGCGCGAGACCGCCCCGTTCACCACGTCCGCACGGCTCGTCGAGCTGCTCAAGCGGGCCGTTCCGGCCGCCTCCCAGAAGAGCGGGGGACACCCCGGCAAGCGGACCTTCCAGGCGCTGCGCATCGAGGTCAACGCCGAGCTCTCCGTCTGGGCGCGGGCCCTGCCGCGGGCCATCGACCTCCTGGCGGTGGGCGGCCGCGTCGCCGTCCTGTCCTACCACTCGCTCGAGGACCGCATCACCAAGCGGGTCCTGAGCGAGGGCTCCCGCAGCCGCGCTCCCGAGGGGCTCCCGGTGGAGCTGCCGGAGCACGCGGCATACCTGCGGCTGCTGACCCGTGGCGCCGAAGAGGCGAGCCCGCAGGAGCAGGCCGCCAACCCCCGATCCGCCTCGGTGCGCCTGCGCGCCGCCGAGCGCACCCGACTCACCCCATCCACGAAGGGACCACACCGATGAGCCAGCAGACTGCGACGGCGAGGGTCGCATCTCGGGCCCCCCAGCGACGCCAGGCGGCGCCGCCCCAGCCCCTGCGGGTGGTGCCCGCGGCGGTGGGGCAGCCGGGCAACGGCGTGTTCGCCGCGGTGTGCCTGGTGCTGCTCGTCGCCGGACTGGTGTCCCTGCTCATGCTCAACACGGCCATGGCGGAGGGGTCGTTCACCCTCGGCGGCCTGCAGAAGACCTCCGGCGAGCTCGCCGACACCCAGGACGCCCTGACCCAGGCGGTCGACGCCCAGCGCAGCCCGGCCAACCTGGCCGCCCGTGCCAGCAAGCTCGGTATGGTGCCGGCCGAGTCGGCCGCCTTCCTGCGGCTGTCCGACGGCAAGGTCCTCGGCGTGGCGTCGCAGGCCAAGGCGAACCCCGGCTTTACCGTGGTGACGGCCCCACAGACCTCCGCCCAGGCGCCCGGCAAGCCGGCTCCGGCGTCCCAGGCGCAGCCTCCGAAGGCCACGGTGACCACCAAGGGCGACGTCACCACGACGACGGTCGTGGTCGACAAGCCCGACGGCTCGGTGGTGACCACGGTGACCAGCGTCAACGCCAAGACCAAGGCCACCACCAGCACGACGACCACCACGACCAGCACCGTGACGGCCAAGGCGACCCCGGCCGCCAAGCCCAGCGTGACCCCCGCCAGCCCCGCCGACCTCCGGCACACTGACCGACCAGCACCAGACACGAGGTACACGTGACGCAGACCCGAGGCCCACGCCCCGGAGACGGCCGACCTCGTGGCACCGCTGCGCCCACCCGGACGCCGTCGGGGGCCCGTCCGCCGCGTCCTGAGCAGACCCGCACCGAGCAGACCCGCAGCGAGCAGCCCGCACAGTCCGCCAAGGCACGGGCCGGTCAGCCGCCGCACCCCGCCAGGCCGCGTGGCTCAGGGTCAGGCTCTGGCTCGGCCGCCCAGGGCTCGCGCGGTCCGGGCGGCCGCGGCCCCCGTGGTCCGCGCGGACCCCTCGGTCGCCCGGTCCGCCTCGACGCCGGCAACCCCCGCCGTCGGATGCGCACCATGACCGTGGTCGTGCTGTTCATCTTCAGCATCTTCGCGGCGCAGCTCCTGCGCATCCAGGGCTTCGACGCGGCCGCGGTGTCGGCCGACGCCCAGTCCGATGCGGACCGCGACGGTGGCCCTGCCCGCCCTGCGCGGCTCGATCCTCGACCGCAAGGGCACCGTGCTGGCAGCGAGCATCGAGCGCCGCACCGTGACGGTGGACCAGACAGCCGTCCCCTCCTACGTCGCCAAGGTCAACGGGGTGCGCGCCAAGGTCGGCGTCGTGGGCGCCGCCAAGGCGCTCTCGCCGCTGCTGGGCGTGCCCGTGGACCAGCTGACCACCGAGCTGACCGGCACGTCGCGCTACCGCGTCCTCCAGAAGAACGTCACGCCTCTGACCTGGCGCAAGATCAACGAGCTCGGCATCAACGGCATCTACTCCGAGATCACCTCCGAACGCACCTATCCCACCTCGACCGCGGCGGCGTCGCTGGTCGGCTTCCTTCAGGCCGACGGCACCCCCGGTGGCGGCCTGGAGGTGCTGATGGACAAGACGCTGCGCGGCCGAGTCCGGCAAGACCGTCTACGAGCAGTCCGAGAGCGGCCAGCCGATCCCCAACGCGCGGCAGGAGACGACCAACCCGGTCCCCGGGCGCGACGTCAGGCTGACGCTCGACTCCGACCTGCAGTGGTTCGCCCAGAACGCCGTGGCCCGCAAGGTCATCGAGACGGGCGCCCTCTCGGGCACCGTGGTCGTCGAGAGCGTCAAGACCGGCCAGCTGCTCGCGGTCGCCTCGTACCCGACCTTCGACCCCAACCGGCCGGGGCCCTCCAGCGAGAACTGGACCAACAAGGCGTTCACCGACGTCTACGAGCCCGGGTCCACCGGCAAGGTCATGACCGCCGCCGCGGCGATCCAGGAGGGCGTGGTCAAGCCGTCCACCGTGGTCGAGGTGCCGAACCGGATCTACCGCGCGAACAACACCCAGTTCAAGGACAGCCACGACCACCCGACCGAGTACCTCACCTTCGCCGGGGTCCTGGCCCAGTCGAGCAACATCGGCACCATCCTCGCCGGCGAGCAGGTGCCCGCCGCGACGATGTACAGCTACTTCCAGAAGTTCGGCCTGGGCCAGACCTCGGGCATGGGGTTCCCCGGCGAGGGCCAGGGGCTGCTGGCCAACGTCAAGGACTGGAACGGCTCGCAGCGCTACACGATGCTGTTCGGCCAGGGGCTGTCGGTCAACGCACTCCAGGCCGCCGGCGTCTTCCAGACCATCGCCAACAACGGCGTCCGCATCCCGCCGCGCATCGTGGCTGCCACCGGTGACGGCCACGGCGGCTTCACGCCGGCCCCGCAGCCGACGCCCGTCACGGTGGTCTCACCGAGCACGGCCAAGCAGGTCCGCGACATGCTCGAGGGCGTCGTCAGCAAGGACGGCACCGCGCCCGAGGCGAAGATCGCCGGCTACCGCGTCGCGGGCAAGACCGGCACCGCCGACCGCTACGACGCGAAGGTCGGCCGGCTACTCCGGCAAGACGGCGAGCTTCATCGGCTTCGCGCCTGCCGACGACCCCCAGATCGTCGTCGCGGTGACGCTTGCAGCGGCCCGTCAAGGGCTACTTCGGTGGTGCGGTCGCGGGTCCGGTCTTCCACGACGTCATGACCTACGCCCTGCAGGAGCTGCAGATCCCGCCGACCGGGACCGCCTCCCCGGTCGCTGTCCTCAAGGCGGCGACGCCGCCGTCGCCCAGCGACCCCAGCGTCCTGCGTGACCACCTATCGGCTGCGGCCCGCCTCCGGCACGGACGGTAGTCTCGCGTCTCGTGCCTTCCCCCCGCCCCACCGGATCCCGCGCCACCGCTCTCGGTGCCGTTGCCGTCCTCGCCGACGGTGTGCTCGAGGGTGACGACGTGCCCGTCAGCGGGGTCAGCCTCAGCTCCCAGGACATCGTCGCCGGCGACCTGTACGCCGCCCTTCCGGGTGCCAACGCCCACGGCGCCTCGTATGCCGCGGCGGCGAGGCAGGCGGGTGCCGTCGCCGTGCTCACGGACGACGCCGGTGCGTCCATGGTCCGCGAGACCGTGGCCCGAGGCGCCTCTGGTGCGGGTGCCCGAACCCCGTGCCGTGGTCGGCCGGGTCGCGTCGCTGGTCTACGGCACCGAGCGCCTGCCGCTGCGCCTCTACGGGGTCACGGGCACGAACGGCAAGACCACGACGGCATACCTGGTGAACTCGGCGCTCGTGGCCCTCGGCCACACCACGGGGCTCATCGGCACGGTCGAGACCCGGATCGGCGACGAGCGCATCAAGAGCGTGCGCACCACGCCCGAGGCCACCGTGCTCCACGCCCTGCTCGCCGTGATGGCCGAGCGCGGCGTCGACTCCTGCGTCATGGAGGTCTCCAGCCACGCGCTGAGCCAGCACCGGGTCGACGGGGTCGTCTACGACGTCGCGCTGTTCACCAACCTGTCCCAGGACCACCTGGACTTCCACCCCACGATGCGCGACTACTTCGAGGCGAAGGCTTCGCTGTTCACCCCTGAGCGTTCGCGGCGCGGCATCGTCTGCGTCGACGACGAGTGGGGCCGCGAGCTGGCGCAGACGGCGTCGGTTCCGGTCACGACCGTGACCTCCGTGCCTGACGTCGACGCCGACTGGCGGCTCGAGCCCGGCGCCGCCCCTGCGGAGCTCACCCTCACCGACGGCGCCACCAGCCTGCACCTGCGCTCGGCGCTGCCCGGCGACTTCAACCGGGTCAACACCGCCATGGCGGCCTTGGCCCTGATGGCCGCCGGACTGTCGCCGCGCGACGTCGAGCACGCCCTGTGGCAGGACCCGCACGTCCCGGGCCGGATGCAGCGGGTCGCGGTGGACGTGCCCGAGGGCGCCGCACGACCGGGGCCGGCCTGCCCGACGTGGTGGTGGACTACGCGCACACCCCCGATGCGGTGGCGGCGGCGCTGCGCGCCCTTCGGCCGACGACCCGGGGCAGCCTGGTGGTCGTCCTCGGTGCCGGCGGCGACCGCGACCGCGGCAAGCGGGCGGCGATGGGGCGCGCCGCGGCCGACCATGCCGACCTGGTCTTCGTCACCGACGACAACCCGCGCTCCGAGGACCCCGCCGTGATCCGGGCGGCCGTCATGGCCGGCGCCTCCGACGCCGGCACCGGCGCGGTCCTGCACGACGTCGCCGGACGCCAGGCCGCGATCGACGCGGCCGTGGACGCGGCCTTCCGTGCCGGCCCCGGCAGCGTGGTCGCGATCGTCGGCAAGGGGCACGAGACCGGCCAGGAGATCGGCGGCACCGTGCACCCGTTCGACGACGTGGACGAGGCGCGACGCGCCCTGCGCTCGTTGGTCCAGCGGACGGGGGAGCGCGCGTGATCCCGATGTCCCTCGCCCAGATCGCGGCTGCGGTCGGTGGCCGGCTGCACGGCATCGACGACGCCGAGGCGTCGCGGCTGATGATCGACGGGCCGGTCGTCACCGACTCGCGCGAGGCGGGCCCCGGCGGCCTCTACATCGCCCGCGTCGGCGAGCTCCACGACGGCCACGACTTCGTGCCGAACGCCGTGCAGCAGGGAGCCGTGGCGGCGATGACCACCCGCACCGTCGACGGACTGCCGTGCGTCGTGGTGGACGACATCCAGGACGGGCTGGCCGACCTGGCCCGCGCGGTGGTGCGCGCTCACCCCGACCTCGTCGTCATCGGCATCACCGGCTCGTCCGGCAAGACCTCCACCAAGGACCTGCTGGCCTCGGTGCTCTCCGCCGCGGCCCCGACGGTGGCCCCGGTGGGCTCGCTGAACTCCGAGGTCGGCGTCCCCCTCACCATCTTCCGCGTGGACGCCGACGACCCGCTTCCTCGTCGCCGAGATGGGCGCCCGGGGGATCGGCCACATCGCCTACCTCGCGGCCATCGCGGCGCCCACCATCGGCATCGAGCTCAACGTCGGCAGCGCCCACGTGGGCGAGTTCGGGTCCCGGGAGGCCATCGGCCGCGCGAAGGCCGAGCTGGTGGCGGCGCTGCCCGAGACCGGGCTGGCGGTGCTCAACGCCGACGACCCCGTCGTCCGGGGCATGGCGGCCCAGACGGTGGCCCGCGTGCAGCTCGTCGGCACGGCTGCCGACGCCGAGGTGCGGGCCGACGACATCGTCCTGGACGAGGCGGGACGCCCGCGGTTCACGGTGCACACGCCCCGGGGCAGCGCCGAGGTGTCGCTGCCGCTGCACGGCGAGCACCACGTCGGCAACGCCCTGGCGGTGGTCGCCGCGGCGCTCGAGTGCGGCCTGAGCCTGCCCGACATCGTCGAGTCGCTCGCGGCGGCGACCCCGGCCTCGCGCTGGCGCATGGAGGTCGTCGAGCGCCCCGACGGGGTGACCGTCGTCAACGACGCCTACAACGCGAACCCCGACTCCGTGCGCGCGGCGCTCAAGGCGCTGGTCGCGATGGGACAGGGCCGGCGCACCTGGGCGGTGCTGGGCTCGATGCTCGAGCTGGGCGACGACTCGACCGCCGAGCACGACGCCATCGGCCGGCTGGCGGTGCGGCTCAACATCTCCCGGCTCGTCGTGGTCGGTGAGATCGCGCGGCCGATGGCCACCGGCGCCCAGCACGAGGGCTCGTGGGGCGAGGAGGTCGTGTGGGTGCCCGACGCCGACTCGGCCCGAACCCTGCTCGAGGAAGAACTTCGCGCCGGTGACGTCGTGTTGTTCAAGTCGAGCCGCGATGCGGGACTACGGTGGCTCGGGGACCAGATAGCCGCCGACACCAAGGAGGGCACGACGTGAAGGCGGTGCTGATCGCGGCCGTCATCTCCCTGGTGGGCGCACTCCTGGGGACCCCCATGTTCATCAAGTACCTCGTGCGCCAGGGCTACGGCCAGTTCATCCGTGACGACGGTCCGACGTCGCACCACACCAAGCGCGGCACCCCCACCATGGGCGGCGCGGTCATCATCGGGGCGAGCCTCGCGGCATACGCCCTCGCGCACCTGGTCACGACGACCAAGCCCACGTGGAGCGGCCTGCTGGTCCTCTTCCTCATGGCCGGGCTGGGGATCGTCGGGTTCCTCGACGACTACATCAAGATCTCCAAGCAACGCAGCCTGGGCCTGCGCTCGAGCGAGAAGCTCGCGGGTCAGACCCTCGTGGCCGTCGTGTTCGCCGTGCTCGCGCTGCAGTTCCCGAGCGCCAAGCACCGCACCCCCGCGTCGACGCACATCTCGTTCGTCAGGGACACCCCGGTCAACCTGGCCTTCGCGGGCACCCTCGTCGGGCTGATCCTGTTCGTCATCTGGGCCAACCTCATGATCGCGGGCACGTCCAACGGGGTGAACCTCACCGACGGGCTCGACGGGCTCGCGACCGGGGCCTCGGTGATGGTCTTCGCCGCCTACGTCCTCATCGGCATCTGGCAGGGCAACCAGAACTGCCAGACCACCCCCGGGCTGAAGTGCTACGAGGTCCGCGACTCCCGCGACCTGGCGGTGGTCGCCGCCGCGGCGATGGGCGCCTGCTTCGGGTTCCTGTGGTGGAACGCCTCGCCCGCCAAGATCTTCATGGGCGACACCGGGTCGCTGGCCCTCGGCGGCGTGCTCGCCGGTCTCGCGATCACCACCCGCACCGAGCTGCTCGTGGTCATCCTGGGTGGCCTCTTCGTCACCATCACGCTGTCCGTCATCATCCAGGTCGGCTCGTTCAAGCTCACCGGTAGACGGGTGTTCCGGATGGCGCCGCTGCAGCACCATTTCGAGCTGCTCGGGTGGAACGAGGTCACGATCGTCATCAGGTTCTGGATCATCGCCGGGCTCTTCGTGGCCCTGGGTCTGGGGCTGTTCTATGCCGAATGGGTCGTAGGAGCGTAGTGAGCAGTACCGCAGGTGCACACGGTGGTGGTCGCGGTGGGTGGTCGGCTCGACGGGCTGACCAGCGCGTCGGCCGACTGGAGCGGGCTGCGCGTGGTCGTCGCCGGGCTGGGGGTCAGCGGCTTCGCCGCCGCCGACGCCCTGCACGAGCGCGGCGCTCGGGTCGTCGTGGTCGACGGCGCGGACCCGGCGAGCAACGTCCCGCTGGGTGAGCGCGCCCGCATCCTCGACATCCTGGGCGTGGACCTGCGTCTCGGTCCCGAGCACGTGACCCGTATGCCGGAGGGTCCGGCACCCGACCTCGTCGTCACCTCGCCGGGGTGGCGCCCGGACCAGCCGCTGCTCGCGCAGGCGGCGCAGGCCGGCATACCGATCTGGGGTGAGGTCGAGCTGGCCTGGCGGATGCGGCAGGCGGTGGGCCCCGCCCCGTGGCTGACCATCACCGGCACCAACGGCAAGACGACCACCGTCACCATGCTCGCCTCGATGCTGCGCGCCGCGGGGCTGCGCGCCACGGCGGCCGGCAACGTCGGGACGCCGATCCTCGAGGCCGTGCTGCATCCCGAGCCCTACGACGTCATCGCGGTCGAGCTGTCCAGCTTCCAGCTGCACTGGTCGCAGTCCCTGGCCCCCTACGCCTCGGCCTGCCTCAACCTCGCTCCCGACCACGTCGACTGGCACGGCTCGTTCGAGGAGTACGCCCGGGCCAAGGGCAAGGTCTACGCGCACACCCAGGTGGCCTGCGTCTACAACGTCCAGGACCCGGCGACCGAGCAGCTCGTGATGGACGCCGAGGTGCAGGAGGGCTGCCGCGCCATCGGGTTCACCCTCGGCACCCCGGGCCTGTCGATGGTCGGGGTCGTCGACGACATCCTGGCGGACCGCGCCTTCGTCGAGCAGCGCAAGACCTCGGCCGCAGAGCTCGCCACCCTCGCCGACGTCAAGGGCAGCCTGGCCACCCTGCCTCCGCACTACCTCGCCAACGCCCTGGCGGCCGCGGCTCTGGCGCGCTCCTACGGCGTGCCACCGCTGGCCGTCCGAGACGGGCTGAAGGGCCTTCTCGCCCGGAGCCGCACCGCATCGCCGACGTCGGGTCGGTCGACGGGGTGCGGTTCGTCGACGACTCCAAGGCCACCAACCCCCACGCCGCCGCGGCGTCGCTGGCCTCCTTCGAGCACGTGGTCTGGGTGGCCGGCGGCCTGCTCAAGGGCGCCGAGGTGGACGACCTCGTCCGCGACGCAGCGGAGCGGCTGCGGGGTGTCGTCCTGCTCGGAGCGGACCGCGCGCGGATCGCCGAGGCGCTCGCCCGACACGCGCCGGATGTACCCGTCGTGGACGTCGACAGCACGGACACTGGTGCCATGGACCAAGTCGTCGCGCACGCGGCAGCTCTCGCGCAGCCCGGTGACGTCGTGCTCCTGGCGCCGGCCGCCGCCTCCATGGACATGTTCCCCAACTACGGTGCCCGGGGCGACGCCTTCGCCGCTGCGGTCGCACGCCGCGCCGGGTCCCTGGGGGAGTAGCAGTGAGCAGTACCACCACCGCGTCACCCAAGGCGCGGACCTCTTCGCGCGCGGACACCGGCGCCGACGGTGCGGACGACGGAACCTTCGGCGGCTGGCTGCGGCGGCTGGAGTCTCCGGTCACCAGCTACTACGTCCTGCTCTCGGTGACCGTGGTGCTCGTGACCATGGGCCTGATCATGGTCACGTCGGCGTCCTCGGTGCTCTCGCTGGTCCAGAGCAACAACCGGACGCCCTACCTCTACTCCCAGAAGCAGCTGGAGTTCGCCGTCCTGGGCGCCGTCGCCATGGCGTTCGCCGCCCATGTCCCGGTGCGCCGGTGGAAGGCCATGTCCCTGTTCGTCCTGGTCGGCGCGGCGTTCCTGGAGCTGCTGGTGTTCACGCCCCTGGGCGTGCGGGTCAACGGCAACCGGAACTGGCTGGCCTTCGGGCCGGTGACGCTGCAGCCGTCGGAGTTCATCAAGCTGGGCCTCGTCCTCGTCGGGGCGACCGTGCTGTCGGCGAGGCGCCGGCAGCTGACCCGGCTGCGCTACGTCATCGTGCCGTTCCTCTTCCCCCTCACGGCGGTCCCCGCGGCCCTGGTCCTGGTCGGCGGCGACCTGGGCACCACGCTGATCATCGGCGCCATCGTGGCCGGCCTGCTGTTCGCCGCCGGGGTGCCGGTGAAGTGGTTCGCCTGGGCCGGCGCCACCTTCACGGTGCTGGCGATCACCATGGTCGCCACCAGCCACAACCGGCTGGGGCGCTTCGACGTCTGGCTCGGCAAGGACACCAACCCCTACGGCGCGGCCCGGCAGCCGATCCACGGCCGCTATGCCCTCGCGGACGGCGGGTGGTGGGGCGTCGGGCTCGGCGCCAGCCGCGAGAAGTGGTCCTGGCTCCCGGAGGCGCACAACGACTTCATCTTCGCCATCGTCGGCGAGGAGCTGGGGCTGCCCGGCACGCTGGTGCTGCTCGGCCTGTTCTGCGTGCTGGCGCTGGTCTGCTACCGCATCGTGTCGCGCACGGACGACCAGTTCGTCCGGATCGCCACCGCAGGAGTCATGGCCTGGATCGTGTTCCAGGCGTTCGTCAACATCGGTCAGGTCATCGGCCTGCTGCCGGTCATCGGGGTGCCGCTGCCGCTGGTCTCCTACGGCGGCTCCTCGCTGACGACGACGATGCTGGCCCTGGGCATGTTGCTGTCCTTCGCCCGAGCCGAGCCGGGGTGCGCCGAAGTGCTCTCGGCCAAGCCGTCGGTCGTGCGCCGCTCGCTGGCCGTGCTGGCCTCGCGCCGGAAGCAGCGATGATGGCGGACTCGGGTCACCGGGCGGCGCCGACCTCGGTGCTCCTGGCCGGTGGCGGCACTGCCGGGCACGTCTCGCCGCTCCTCGCCCTGGCCGACTGCCTGCGCCGTCGCGACCCCGGCATCGCCATCGCGGCTCTGGGCACCGAGGCCGGCCTCGAGAGCAGGCTCGTCCCCGAGCGCGGCTACGAGCTGCTGACCATCCCCAAGGTGCCGCTGCCCCGCAAGCCGTCGGCCGACCTGCTGCGGCTGCCGGGCAGCCTGCGTGCCGCCGTCGCCGCGGCCGAGCGCGCCATCGAGTCGACCGGCGCGCAGGTCGTCGTCGGGCTTCGGCGGCTACGTGTCGACGCCCGCCTACCTCGCCGCGCGCCGCCGGCACGTGCCCATGGTCGTCCACGAGCAGAACGCCCGGCCCGGCGTGGCCAACCGGCTCGGGGCCCGGCTCACCGACCACGTCGCCACGACGTTCCCCAGCACCCGGCTGCGCGGCGCCCGGACCATCGGCATGCCCTGCGTCCCGAGATCGCCCGGCTCGACCGGGGCGCCGCCCGCGCAGAGGCGCTGGCGCACTTCGGGCTCGAGGACCGCCGGCCCACCCTGCTGGTCACCGGCGGTTCGCTCGGAGCCCAGCGGCTCAACTCCGCCTTCGAGTCGCGCGCCCACGCCCTGCGGGCTGCGGGCATCCAGGTGCTCCACCTCACGGGAGCAGGCAAGACCTTCGACGTCGAGCGGGGGCGCGGGCGCGCCCTACGTCGTGGCGGCATACACCGACCGGATGGACCTCGCCTACGCGGTCGCCGACCTCGTCGTATGCCGCGCCGGGGCCAACACGGTCTGCGAGCTGACCGCCGTCGGGCTGCCGGCCGTCTACGTCCCCCTGCCGATCGGCAACGGCGAGCAGCGGCTCAACGCCGCCGACGTCGTGGCGGCCGGCGGTGGCCTGCTCGTCGAGGACCGCGCGCTCACCCCCGAGTGGGTCGACGACGCGCTCCTGCCGTTGCTGGCCGACGCGCCCCGCCTGGAGGCCATGGCCGCGGCCGCCGTCGGGCGTGGGGGAGCGTGGCGCCGACGAGGCGCTGGCCGACCTGGTGACGGCTGCCTTCCACGAGTCGCCGCGATGAACGGGCAGAACCCGCGGTTCGACTTCGCCGCGCCGGTCCCTCCGCTCGAGGAGCTGGGCGCGGTGCACTTCATCGCGATCGGTGGCTCGGGCATGTCGGGCGTGGCGCGGGTGATGCTCGCCCGCGGCTGCTCGGTGAGCGGTTCCGATGCCAAGCAGTCGCCGCTGCTCGCCGCGCTCGAGGCCGAGGGGGCGGAGGTCCACGTGGGCCACGACCCGGCCTACCTCGAGGGCAAGGACACCGTGGTGATCTCCAGCGCCATCCGTGAGGAGAACGTCGAGCTCGCGGCAGCGCGGCAGCGCGGCCTGCGGGTGCTGCACCGCTCCCAGGCACTGGCCAGCACCATGGCCGGCTCGCGACGGGTCGCGGTCGCCGGCGCCAACGGCAAGACCACGACGACCTCGATGCTGACGGTCGCTCTGCAGCACTGTGGCACGGACCCGTCGTTCGCCGCCGGGGGAGAGCTGGCCAAGCACGGCACCAACGCGCACTGGGGGACCGGTGACATCTTCGTCGCCGAGGCCGACGAGAGCGACGGGTCGTTCCTCGTCTACCGCCCGCAGGTCGCCGTGGTGACCAACGTGCAGCCCGACCACCTCGACTTCTACGGCACCTTCGCCCAGCGTCGAGCAGGCGTATGCCGCGTTCGCCGGCTCCGTGCTCCCCGGCGGCCTGCTCGTGGCGTGCGCCGACGACGAGGGCTCGCGCCGGCTGGCCGAGGTCGCCCGGGCGAACGGCACGCGGGTGCTGACCTACGGGTGGGCGCAGGACGCGGATGTCGTCCTCAGCGGGGTGACGTTCCGCGGCCTGACGGGCCACACGACGATCACCGGGCCCGACGGCGAGCCAAGGGCCCTGCGGGTCAACATCCCCGGGCGCCACAACCTGCTCAACGCAGCCGCGGCCTACACCACCGCGGTCGAGGGGCTCGGGCAGGACCCGGCCGGGTGCTCGACGGCCTGTTCGGGTTCACCGGCACCCGCCGGCGCTTCGAGCCCAAGGGCTCGGCCGGGGGAGTCTCGGTCGTCGACGACTACGCCCACAACCCCGGCAAGGTCGCCGCCGTGGTGTCGACCGGCGCCGAGCTGGTGCGGTCGGCGGAGCCGGCCGGGCGCCTCGTCGTGGTGTTCCAGCCGCACCTCTACTCGCGGACCCGTGACTTCGCGCGCGAGTTCGCCGCCGCGCTGTCACCGGCCGACGTCGTGGTGCTGATGGAGATCTACGGCGCGCGCGAGGACCCGATGCCGGGCATCTCCTCGCAGCTCATCGCCGACGCCCTGCGCGAGCACCGCCCCGACGCCGACGTCGAGGTGGTCTCGTCGTGGTCGGCAGTGGCCGAGGCCGTCGCGGGTCGCACCCGGTCCGGCGACCTGGTGCTCACCGTCGGGGCGGGCGACGTGACGATGATGGGTCCGGAGATCCTCCGCGTGCTCGGTGGCGCATGAGCCGCTCCCAGCGCACCGGCCTCGCGTCGTCGCGGACCCGCTTCCACCTGCGCGCCCAGGAGGTGCGCCGGCGCCCCTGGCGCCTGACCGCGTATGCCGCCGGCGTCGTCGCCGTCCTGGCTCTGCTCGTGTGGGTGGTGGGGTTCAGCCCACTGCTCGCGGTGCGCAGCGTCGAGGTGGTCGGCGTGCCGCAGTCCGAGGTCGGCGCGATCCGGCGGCCTGGCGCAGGTGCCGATGGGGCAGCCGCTGGCGCGGGTCGACAGCGGCGCCGTGTCCACGCGGGTGGCCCAGCTGGCGACGCTGGCCGACGTGTCGATCGAGCGCTCCTGGCCGAGCACCCTGGTCATCCACGCGAGCCCGCGGGTGCCGTTCCTCGTGGTCAAGAACCCTCAAGGTGAACTAGAGGTTGTAGATCTGAACGGCCTGGCCTACGCCAAGGTCAGCACGCCGCCGCGCGGGGTGCCCGTGGTCTACGCGGCCAGCCAGGCGGCGCTGTCCCGCGACGCCCTGGCGGCCGCCGTCAGCGTCCTGCGGGTGCTGCCCGAGCGCCTGCACCGGACCGTCTCGCGGGTGGTCGTCAGCAGCGCCGACCTGGTCACCCTCACGATCGGCCCGACCCAGGTCGTGTGGGGCGGGATCGACGCGCCCGAGCGCAAGCTGACCATCATGGAGGCGCTGCTGAAGGGCGCTCCGCACGTCATCGACGTCAGCGCCCCGGACACCCCGGTGACCCGCTGAGGGCGGTCCCCAGCCGGCCCCAAGCCGGTCCCGCCGGAGGTTGGGGGAGGTGGGGCTGAAGTGACTGATGTGACTGCTGAGATAGTGGTGGCAGGCCTCGGTCGAGGAAACCGCTCGATCAGGCCAATCCGTGCTGCGACACGCGGTCGAATCGTTTGCCTGCACCCTTGACTCGGCATAGCGTCGGCGGCACTGGAGATTGACATAACTCTAAGCCTCAACTTCACGTTGAGGCATCGCATCGCTCGAGCAGCACATCAGGAGAGGCCCACGCCGTGGCAGCACCACAGAACTACTTGGCCGTCATCAAGGTCGTCGGCATCGGCGGTGGTGGGGTCAACGCCATCAACCGCATGATCGAGGTCGGTCTCAAGGGCGTCGAGTTCATCGCCATCAACACCGACGCCCAGGCGCTGCTCATGAGCGATGCAGACGTGAAGCTCGACGTGGGCCGCGAGCTGACCCGTGGCCTCGGCGCCGGCGCCGACCCCGAGGTCGGCAAGAAGGCCGCCGAGGACCACGCCGAGGAGATCGAGGAGGTGCTCAAGGGCGCCGACATGGTCTTCGTGACGGCGGGCGAGGGTGGCGGCACCGGCACCGGCGGTGCACCGGTCGTCGCCAAGATCGCCCGGGGACTGGGCGCGCTGACGATCGGTGTCGTCACCCGGCCGTTCACGTTCGAGGGCCGCCGCCGCGCCAACCAGGCCGAGTCCGGCATCGCCAACCTCCGCGAGGAGGTCGACACCCTGATCGTCATCCCCAACGACCGGCTGCTGTCGATCAGCGACCGCGCCGTGAGCATGCTCGACGCGTTCCGCTCCGCCGACCAGGTGCTGCTCTCCGGTGTCCAGGGCATCACCGACCTCATCACCACCCCCGGCCTGATCAACCTCGACTTCGCCGACGTCAAGTCCGTCATGCAGGGGGCGGGCTCGGCCCTGATGGGCATCGGCTCCTCGCGCGGCGACGACCGGGCCGTCCAGGCCGCCGAGCTGGCCATCTCCAGCCCGCTGCTCGAGGCGAGCATCGACGGCGCCCACGGCGTGCTGCTGTCGATCCAGGGCGGCAGCGACCTCGGGCTCTTCGAGATCAACGAGGCGGCCCGGCTCGTCCAGGAGGCCGCCCACCCGGAGGCCAACATCATCTTCGGTGCGGTCATCGACGACGCGCTCGGTGACGAGGTCCGGGTGACGGTCATCGCCGCCGGCTTCGACGGGGGCGCCCCGCTCAAGCGCGACAACGACCGCGCCATCGGCCAGATCCAGGGCGCCCAGCGTCCCAGCCAGCCGGCGCAGCAGCAGTCGCCCGCAGCAGTCCTTCCAGCAGCAGCCCGTGGCCAGCGCTCCGCGCCCGCGGCGCAGGCGCCGGCCCCGCAGGCGGCCCCGGCTCCCCAGCGCCGCGGACCAGCAGCGTGGCGACGGTGCGTCGGCTCCGGCGGGCACGCCGGCGTCGGCCGAGCCGGCCCGGGAGAGCGCTGGGCGTCCTCCGCGCACGGTCACCTTCGACGAGAGCGACGACCTGGACGTCCCCGACTTCCTGAAGTAGCGGCGCCGGTCGTCGCCAGGTGCGGTCCGGCGGTGTCGTAGGTTGGGCGCGTGTTCTCCTGGCGCGCGCAGACCGGTCGGGTGACCTGGGCCTTCACCGACCGCCACGGTGGTGTGAGCTCGGCACCGTTCGACTCCCTCAACCTCGGCGGCCACGTCGGTGACGACGCCGCCGATGTCGAGTCCAACCGGGCCGCCGTGGCGACCTCGCTCGGGCTGCCTCGCGACCGGCTGCTGTTCATGCGGCAGTGCCACGGCACGCGAGGTCGCCGTCGTCGACGGGCCGTGGGACGGCCAGGAGGCGCCGGCCGTCGACGGTCTCGTGACCGCGACGTCCGGGGTGGCGCTGGCGGCCCTGGTGGCCGACTGCACGCCCGTCCTGCTGGCCGACGCGCGAGGCGGGGGTGGTGGCAGCGGTGCACGCCGGTCGCCCCGGCCTGCTCGCCGGCGTCGTGCCCGCGGCGATCGAGCAGATGCGCGAGCTCGGGGCCCGGGAGATCCAGGCGGTGGTCGGCCCGTCCGTCTGCGGGCGCTGCTACGAGGTGCCCGAGGAGCTGCGCGAGGCGGCCGCTCAGGTCGCTCCCGCGTCGGTCGCCGTCTCCTGGTCGGGCACTCCGGCCATCGACGTCGCAGCGGGTGTCGTGAGCCAGCTCCGTGCGAATGACGTTGCGGTGCAATGGGTTCCAGGCTGTGCCCGTGAGGACTCCAGCCTCTTCTCGTATCGCCGGGACGGGCTGACCGGCCGGTTCGCCGGCATCGTGGTCCTGGCCCCGTGAGCGCGCCCGACGCCCACGCCGGTCGACGGGCCGAGCTCGAGGAGCGGCTGAGCGCCGTCCGAGCCAGGATCGCGCGCGCCTGTGACGCCGTCGGGCGCGACCCCGGCGAGCTCACCCTCATTGCCGTCACCAAGTTCTTCCCGGCCAGCGACGTCGACCTCCTGGCGGAGCTGGGAGTCAGGGCGATCGGTGAGAACCGCGACCAGGAGGCGGGCCCGAAGGTGGGCGCGCTGACGCATCGCGCCGACCTCACCGTCCACTTCATCGGCCAGCTCCAGACCAACAAGGCCCACTCCGTGGTCAGGTATGCCGACGTGGTCCAGTCGGTCGACCGCCCCAAGCTGGTGGCCGCCCTCGACCGGGCCGCGGGCGACCAGGGGGTGCGGCGCTCGGTGCTGGTCCAGGTCTCGCTCGACGCCGACGGTGCGGGGAGGGGAGGGGTCCGTCCCTGCGGCGCCGGCGAGCTGGCCGACGCGGTCGCCGCCTGCGAGCACCTCGAGCTGCGCGGTGTCATGGGAGTCGCGCCGCTGGGCGCGGACGCAGGCGAGGCCTTCGCCCGCCTGCAGACGGTCGCCGGCGGCATACGCGATGCGCACCCCGAGGCAGGCTGGATCTCCGCCGGGATGAGCGGAGACCTCGAGGCGGCGGTCGCCCACGGGGCGACACACCTGCGTGTCGGGAGCGCAATCCTCGGTTCTCGCGAGCCACACCGGTAACTTCAGTCGCGAAGACGACGACCACGCACGGAACCAAGGGAGCTCACGATGGCTGGGGCGCTACGCAAGACGATGGTGTACCTCGGGCTCGCCGAGGAGGACGAGCGCTACGACTCCTACGACGGCTACGACTACGACGAGCAGGGCCGTCACGACGTCCCCGAGGAGCGTTCCGCCGCCGTCACCCCGCTCCCGCAGCGCACCCCGGTGGCCCGAGTCGTCCGCGACGTGGAGGTCGGCGCGTTGAACCGCATCACCACGATCCACCCGCGCACCTACAACGAGGCCAAGAACATCGGCGAGAGCTTCCGCGAGGGCACGCCGGTCATCATGAACCTGTCCGACATGGACGACTCCGACGCCAAGCGCCTGGTCGACTTCGCCGCGGGTCTGGTGTTCGGGCTGCACGGCTCCATCGAGCGGGTGACCTCCAAGGTCTTCCTGCTCTCGCCGGCCCACGTCGAGGTCGCGGCCGAGGACTCGGCCGCCGCCCCCAGCGCCCGCGGCCTGTTCAACCAGAGCTGACCCTGCGCACCGGCGCCCAGCCACTCGTGGCAGGGTGACCCCATGCTCGTTCCCGGCCCCATCGGCAGTGTGCTGCGCTTCGCGCTGTTCCTGTTCTTCGTGGTGTTGCTCGGACGCCTGGTGCTCGACTGGGTCCAGGCGTTCGCCCGGGACTGGCGTCCGCGCGGCGTTCTGCTGGTGGTCGCCGAGGTCGTCTACACGGTCACCGACCCGCCCCTGAAGGCCCTGCGCCGGCTCATCCCGCCGATGAGCATCGGCAACCTGCGGCTCGACCTGGGGTTCCTGGTGCTGATGCTGGCGACGACCTTCCTGATGCAGGTCGTCTAGGCCCGCGCTGTATCCCCTAGGCTGGCGCGCGACCCTGTGTCCGCGCCGGCCCCGTGTCTGCGATGCTTGACCACGCACTGCTCATGCCAGCCAACCGAGGTGACTACATGACGCTCACGCCAGAGGACGTCCTCAACAAGAACTTCACGCCGACCCAGTTCCGTCGTGGCTACGACGAGCGCGAGGTCGACGACTTCCTCGACGAGGTGGTCGCCGAGATGCGCCGCATCGTCAAGGATGCCGACGACCTGCGCGAGCAGCTCAACGAGTGCCGGTCCAGCAAGGGCATGGCGCCCGTGGCCAAGACCGACCCGGCAGCCGCGGCCCGCAAGGCGTCTGACGCCAAGGCGGCCGAGGAGGCCGACTCCAAGGCGCAGGCCGAGCTCGCCGACCGCGTTGCCGCGGCGCAGGCCAAGGCCGCCGAGGCCGAGAAGGCCGCCCAGGAGCGCATCGCGGCCGCCGAGGCCAAGGCCGCGGAGGCCGAGAAGGTCGCGCAGGCTCGGGCCGCGGAGGCCGAGAAGGCCGCCCAGCAGCGGATCTCCGGTGCCCAGAAGGGCGCCGACGGCCACGTGTCCGACGTCGCCAAGGCCGCAGAGGCCCGCGCCGCGGAGGCGGAGAAGCGTGCCCAGGAGGCCGAGCAGCGGCTCCAGGCCGCCCAGCGCGAGCTCGAGGCGGCCCGCGCCCAGGCGCAGAGCGCTCCCACCGGCGGTGGCATGAGCGCCGCCGAGGTCGGCGCGGCCGCGGCCGGCGGTGGCGCCAGCGCTGCTGCCCTGCTGGAGATGGCCCAGCGGCTGCACGACGAGCACGTCGGCCAGGGCGAGTCGACGCGCGACCGCCTGGTCGCCGAGGCCCAGGCCCAGCACGACCAGCTGGTCGGCGAGGCGCAGTCCCGCCACGACGAGCTGCTCTCCACGGGCCAGGCCCGTCACGACGAGCTGCTCTCGACGGGCCAGGCCCGTCACGACCAGCTGGTGCAGGAGGCCACGACCAAGCACGAGCAGCTCATCACCGAGGCTCGCGAGCGGTCCACCGGCATGGTGCACGAGGCCCAGCAGAAGAAGGCGCAGATCCTCGAGGAGCTCGGCCGCGAGCGCAGCCTCCTGGAGAAGAAGATCGACGAGCTGCGGACCTTCGAGCGCGACTACCGCGCCCGCCTCAAGAGCTACATCGAGGAGCAGCTCGCCGACCTCGACCACACCGGCGTCGAGCCGACCGACTCGGCCGAGTCCGAGGGCGAGCGAGCGAGGGCTCCGAGGGCTCTGAGTCGCAGGGACAGGGCGACGGCACAGGACGAGCGGAACGACGGCTCGCAGTAGCCCGGACGACCTCGCCGGGTCCTGCAGACAGTGCATGACAGGGCGCCCATCGCCTCGCGCGGTGGGCGCCCTGTCGTATGCCGGACGCGTCCGCTCGTGGGTGGGATCGTCCGGGTGATGGCACGGATGATCCTGCCCACGAACCAACGGGTGTTTTGCCGTTGAGTCCAGACGCCGCAGCGCTTATCCTCGCGGCACCTGATGGCGCTCTGCCGGAGCGCCCCGCGAACGAGGGACCTGGCAGACCATGGCACAGAAGTCGAGAGCCTCGACGACGTCGAAGTCGAGCGCGTCCACCACCAGTGCCAAGGCCGTGGCCGCCACGGCGACGGTGTCCGGCAAGGGCGCCACCACGAAGGCCACGTCCACGACGAAGACCAGCGCGACGAAGAAGGCGTCCCCGGCGAAGAAGGCGGCTCCCGCCACGAAGGCTGCTGCCACGACGGCGAAGAAGGCGGCTCCCGCCAAGAAGGCCGCTGCCACGCACGGCGAAGAAGGCGGCCCCCGCGAAGAAGGCCGCTGCCACGCACCGGCGAAGAAGGCGGCTCCCGCGAAGAAGGCCGCTGCCACACGCGACGAAGAAGGCGGCTCCAACGCACGACGAAGACGGCGGCCGCCGCCACGAAGGCGGCCCCGGCGAAGAAGGCCGCAGCCCCGCGCAAGGCGACCGCCGCGCGGTCCCTGGCCGTCCGCGCCGACGAGTCGCCGTGGACGGCCAAGGAGCTGCGCGACATCCGGTCCGAGATCGAGGCGGACATCGCCCACCTGCGCCAGGAGATCACCGTCGCCGAGGCCGACCTCGTCGGCCTCATGCGCGACGCCGGCGACGGCGCCGGCGACGACCAGGCCGATGCGGGCGCCAAGACGTTCGAGCGCGAGCAGGAGATCTCACTGGCCAACAACGCCCGCGAGATGCTCGATCAGAACCTCCACGCGCTGGAGCGGATCGAGGACGGCACCTATGGGATCTGCGAGTCCTGTGGCAACCCGATCGGCAAACTTCGCCTCCAGGCCGCTCCTCGTGCGACCCTATGCGTGACATGCAAGACGAAGCAGGAGCGCCGCTGATCGCGGCCCACGACGCCCCCACCCCGCCTCCCACGACTCCGGAGCCCTCCACGGGCAGCCCGCCATGGGTGCCACCGACCCCGTGGCGTCCCGGCGCCGCCGGATGCTGTTCCTTCTCATGGGGGTCACCGCCGTGGTCGCGTATGCCGCGGACCAGGTCACCAAGATCTGGGCCCAGAACACGCTGACGACCGGCGAGCCGGTCGACGTGGTGGGCGACCACATCCGGCTCAACCTCATCCGCAACGCCGGAGCCGCGTTCTCCATCGGCAACGGCGCCACCTGGGTGATGACCCTGGTCGCCTGCGGAGTGCTGGTGTTCATCCTGCGCACCGCTCGGCGGATCGGCAGCTCGGCCTGGGCGGTCGCGCTGGGCCTGCTGCTGGGGGGCTCCCTGGGCAACCTGACCGACCGGATGGTGCGCAGCCCGGGCCCCGGGCGCGGCCAGGTCGTCGACTTCATCGACTACTTCGGGTTCTTCATCGGCAACGTCGCCGACATCGCCATCGTGGGCGCTGCCGCCTTCATCGCGCTGCTGGCCGTGCGAGGCATCGGCGTCGACGGCACACGGCCCCACCAGGGCCGTCACGAGGCCGCGCCCGAGGGCCCACGATGCGGCGGGGCTGCCCATGTCTGACTCGCGCACGCTGTTCGTCCCTGACGGCCTCGAAGGCGAGCGGCTCGACGCCGCCCTGGCCCGCCTGTTCGGGGTGTCGCGCACCAAGGCGGCCGACCTGGCCAGCGCCGGCGACGTGCAGGTCAACCACAAGCCGGCGGCCAAGTCCGACCGGGTCAGCGCCGGTGACCTGCTCGAGGTGCTGCTGCCCGCGGTCAACCAGAGCCCGACGCTGCAGGTGGTCGCCGAGCCGGTCCCGGGCATGACGATCATCCACGACGACCACGACATCGTCGTCGTCGACAAGCCGGTGGGGGTCGCCGCCCACCCCAGCGTCGGCTGGACCGGGCCGACCGTGGTCGGAGGGCTGGCCGCGGCGGGCTACCGGATCGCCACGAGCGGGGCCAGCGAGCGCCAGGGGATCGTCTCGCGCCTCGACGTCGGCACCTCCGGGCTGATGGTCGTGGCCAAGTCCGAGTACGCCTACAGCGTCCTCAAGCAGGCCTTCCGCTCGCGCGCGGTCGACAAGACCTACCACGCCCTCGTCCAGGGGCTGCCGGACCCGGTGGTGGGCACCATCGACGCGCCCATCGGTCGTCACCCGAGCTACGACTACAAGTTCGCCGTGATGGAGAAGGGCAAGCCCAGCGTCACGCACTACGAGGTCATCGAGGCGTTCCGCTCGGCGTCGCTGCTCGACATCCATCTCGAGACCGGGCGCACGCACCAGATCCGCGTCCACTTCAGCGCGCTGCACCACCCGTGCGCGGGCGACCTCACCTATGGCGCGGACCCGAAGCTGGCGGCCCGGCTGGGCCTGGAGCGGCAGTGGCTGCACGCGGTCGGCCTGGGCTTCGAGCACCCCGGCTCGGGCCGCTATGTCACCTTCGAGAGCCCCTACCCGGCCGACCTCGCGCGGGCGCTGGAGCTGCTCTGAGCCGCGCTCCGCGGCATACCACGCGCCTCATCCGTCACAGGCAGGCGCGTCCCTTAGGGGATGTCAGGACCCCGACCTAAGATCGCTTCTGATGTCCCCCCAGACCGCCTCCGGCACCTCCAGCACCCCGAGCAGAAGCACCGACTCGTTCGTCCACCTCCACGTGCACACCGAGTACTCCATGCTCGACGGCGCGGCGCGGATCGGGGACCTGTTCACCCGGGCTGCCGAGCTCGGCATGCCGGCCCTGGCGACGACCGACCACGGTTACGTCTTCGGGGCCTACGAGTTCTGGAAGAAGGCGCAGGGCACGGGCGTCAAGCCCATCATCGGCGTCGAGGCCTACGTCACCCCGGGCACCCACCGCACCGACAAGACCAGGGTGAAGTGGGGCGAGGACCACCAGAGCGGCGACGACGTCTCGGGGTCGGGTGCCTACACGCACATGACGCTGCTGGCCAAGAACAACAACGGCCTGCACAACCTCTTCCGGCTCGACTCCCTGGCCAGCCTCGACCAGGTCTACGCCAAGTGGCCGCGCATGGACCGCGAGCTGCTCAGCCAGTACGGCCAGGGCCTGATCGCCACGACGGGCTGCCCGTCCGGTGAGGTGCAGACCCGGCTGCGGCTCGGCCAGTACAAGGAGGCGCTGCAGGCGGCCAGCGACTTCCGCGACATCTTCGGCGCCGAGAACTACTTCGCCGAGCTGATGGACCACGGCCTGTCGATCGAGCGACGCGTCCAGAAGGACCTGCTGCGCCTGGCCCGCGACCTCGGCCTGCCGCTCGTGGCCACCAACGACCTGCACTACACCAGCCCCGAGGACGCCAAGGCCCACTCGGCGCTGCTGTGCGTGCAGTCCGGCTCGACGCTGATGGACCCCAACCGGTTCAAGTTCGACGCCGACGACTTCTACCTCAAGAGCCCGGCCGAGATGCGCCACACCTGGCGCGAGCTGCCCGAGGCCTGCGACAACACGCTGCTCATCGCCGAGATGTGCGACATCTCCTTCACCGAGGGTGAGGGGCGGTTCATGCCGCGCTTCCCCTGCCCGCCGGGGGAGAACGAAGAGTCCTGGTTCGTCAAGGAGGTCCAGCAGGGCCTCGTGGAGCGGTTCCCCGGTGGCGTGCCCGACTACGCGACCAAGCAGGCCGCCTTCGAGACCGAGGTCATCGTCTCCAAGGGGTATGCCGGCTACTTCCTCGTCGTCGCCGACTTCATCAACTGGGCCAAGGCCAACGGCATCCGCGTGGGTCCGGGGCGTGGCTCGGGCGCGGGCTCGATGTGCGCGTACGCCATGAAGATCACCGACCTCGACCCGATCCCGCACGGCCTGATCTTCGAGCGGTTCCTCAACCCCGAGCGCATGTCGATGCCCGACTTCGACGTCGACTTCGACGAGCGCAGGCGCGGCGAGGTCATCAAGTACGTCACGGAGAAGTACGGCGCCGAGCGGGTCGCCCAGATCGTCACCTACGGCACCATCAAGGCCAAGCAGGCCGTCAAGGACGCCGCGCGGGTCATGGGGCACCCGTTCGTCGTGGGCGAGCAGCTGACCAAGGCCATGCCGCCCGACGTCATGGGCAAGGGCGTGCCCCTGGCCGAGATCTACAACAAGGAGCACAAGCGCTACAACGAGGGCGGCGACTTCCGCGCCCTGGTCGAGACCGAGCCGCACTTCAAGGAGATCGTCGACACGGCGCTCGGCCTCGAGGGCCTCAAGCGCCAGTGGGGCGTCCACGCCGCCGGCGTCATCATGTCCAGCGAGCCGCTGATCGACGTCATCCCGATCATGCGCCGGCTGCAGGACGGCCAGGTCATCACCCAGTTCGACTACCCGAGCTGTGAGTCGCTGGGGCTGGTCAAGATGGACTTCCTCGGCCTGCGCAACCTCACGATCCTCGACGACGCCATCGACAACGTGAAGGCCAACCGCGGCGAGGAGATCGACCTCGACGCGCTGTCCAAGGACATGACCGACCCGGCCACCTACGCGCTGCTGTCCCGGGGCGACACCCTCGGCGTCTTCCAGCTCGACGGTGGCGGCATGCGCACGCTGCTCAAGCTCATGCAGCCCGACAACTTCGAGGACATCTCCGCCGCCCTCGCGCTCTACCGCCCCGGCCCGATGGGCGTCAACGCCCACACCAACTTCGCCCTGCGCAAGAACGGCAAGCAGGCGCTCACCCCGCTCGACCCCCAGCTGGAGGGCAAGCTCCAGCAGGAGATGATCGAGGCGCTCGAGCCCATCCTCGGCACGACCTACGGCCTGGTGATCTACCAGGAGCAGGTCATGGAGATCGCCCAGAAGCTCGCCGGCTACACCCTCGGCAACGCCGACCTGCTGCGCCGGGCCATGGGCAAGAAGAAGAAGGAGGTCCTCGACGCCGAGTACGTCCCCTTCTCCGAGGGCATGAAGGCCAAGGGCTTCAACGAGGCCTCCATCGCCGCGCTGTGGGGCGTCCTCGTCCCGTTCTCGGACTACGCCTTCAACAAGGCGCACACCGCGGCATACGGGCTGGTCTCGTACTGGACCGGCTACCTCAAGGCCAACTACCCGGCCGAGTACATGGCCGCCCTGCTCACCAGCGTCGGCGACGACAAGGACAAGTCCGCCCTCTATCTGGGCGAGTGCCGGCGGATGGGCATCAAGGTCCTGCCGCCGGACGTCAACGACTCGGTGGGCCGGTTCGCCGCCGTGGGCACCGACATCCGGTTCGGCCTGCAGGCCATCCGCAACGTCGGCCACAACGTCGTCGAGGCGATCATCGCCGCCCGCGAGGAGAAGGGCCGCTTCACCTCCTTCAAGGACTTCCTGTCCAAGTGCCCGGCCGTGGTCTGCAACAAGCGCACCATCGAGTCGCTGATCAAGGCGGGGGCGTTCGACGGCCTCCAGGAGTCGCGCCAGGGCCTGTACCGGGTGCACGAGGACTACATCGACAACTTCATCGACATCAAGCGCCAGGAGGCCATCGGCCAGGACTCCCTGTTCTCGGCGTTCGGTGACTTCGGTGACGAGGGGGCCGGCGAGTCGGTCGACTTCTCGGTGCTGCCTCCCATCCCGGGCGTGGAGTGGGACAAGAAGACGCTGCTGGGCTTCGAGCGCGAGATGCTCGGCCTCTACGTCTCCGACCACCCGCTGTTCGGCATCGAGCATGTCCTCGCCTCCCACGCCGACACCTCGATCGCCAGCCTCATGGGTGAGGACGGCAAGCCCGAGGGCGCCAACGTCACCATCGCCGGTCTGATCACCGGGCTGCAGGTCAAGCGCACCAAGAAGGGCGACCTGTGGGCGATCGTCACGGTCGAGGACCTCGAGGGTGCGATCGAGTGCCTGTTCTTCCCCTCGGCCTACATGACCGTCTCGACGATGCTCACCCACGACGCCGTCGTCGTCGTCAAGGGCCGGGTCAACCGCCGCGACGAGACGCCGTCGATCTATGCGTCCGAGCTGACCCTGCCCGACATCTCCGAGGGGCCGCGGGGGCCGGTGGTCGTCACCATCGACACCAACCGCGCCACGACGGGCAAGATCGAGGAGCTCAAGTCGGTGCTCGCCTCGCACCCCGGCTCGACCGAGGTCCACGTGCGGCTCAGCCAGCCCGGCCGGTCGGTCCTCATGCGGCTCGAGGACACGTATCGCGTGTCGGCGACCGAGTCGCTGTTCGGCGACCTCAAGGTGATCCTCGGCGCGCGCTGCCTGGCGTCCTCGTGACGGCGCCGTCGACGCGCCCGGCGACCCCGCCGGCCACTCCGCCGGCCACGCGCGCCCGGCCCCCCGCCGGTGGCGGCCCGCCGTCCGGTCCGGCGAGAGCACCACGGCGACACCGTCCTCGACCCCTACGAGTGGCTGCGCGACAAGGACGCCCCCGAGGTCCTGGCCCACCTCGAGGCCGAGAACGCCTATGCCGACGCCATGACCGCTCACCTGGAGCCGTTGCGCGAGCAGCTCTTCGAGGAGATCCGGTCGCGCACCCAGGAGACCGACCTGTCGGTGCCGGTGGCCAGCGGGGCGTGGTGGTACTACTCGCGCAGCGTCGAGGGCCAGCAGTACGGCATCGAGTGCCGGGTGCGCCGCGTCGAGGGCGAGCCGCGGCCGGCTCCCGGTCCGGGCGAGACCGTGCCGGGTGAGCAGGTCCTGCTCGACGCCAACGCTCGAGGCCGACGGGCACGAGTTCTTCTCGCTGGGCGCCTTGACGGTCAGCCCCGACCACACCCGCCTCGCGTATGCCGTGGACGTCGAGGGCGACGAGCGCTTCGCCTTGCGGGTCAAGGACCTCGACACCGGGCAGATCATCGACACCGCCGTGCGGTGAGATCGGCTACGGCTGCGAGTTCTCGCTCGACGGCCGCTACGTCTTCTACACCCGGGTCGACGAGACCTGGCGCCCCCACCAGGTGTGGCGCCACGAGGTCGGCACCGACGCGATCGGCCGACGTCCTGGTGATGGAGGAGGCGGACGAGCGCTTCTGGATGGGCCTGGGCACCTCCCGCGACGACCGGTGGATCATGATCGGCCTGGGCTCCAAGACCACCTCGGAGGTCCGGATCCTCGACGCCGCGGACCCGCTCGGAGAGTTCCGGGTCGTCGCGCCCCGCCGTGAGGGCGTCGAGTACGACGTCGAGGCCGCCTCGCGACCGCCTGCTCATCGTGCACAACGCCGACCACGAGGACTCCGACCTGGCCTGGGCGCCCGCTCGACGCCACGTCCCACGAGCAGTGGCAGCCGTTGCTGCGGTCCGCCGAGGGCGAGCGCTTCCAGGGCGTCGACGCGTTCGACGACGTGGCCGTCCTCTCGCTGCGCAAGGACGGGCTGACCGCCCTGCGGGTGCTCGAGCGCGATGCCACGTCGCCGACCGGCTTCGGAGCGATGCACGACCTGCGCTTCGACGAGCCGGTCTACCAGGTGTCGTTGGGAGACAACCCGGAGCCGGCCCTGCGCGCGCTGCAGGTCGTCTACGAGTCCATGGTGACGCCCCGGACGGTCTACGACTACGACGTCGCGCAGTCGCGAGCTGACCCTGCTGAAGCAGCAGCCGGTGCTCGGCGGCTACGACCCGTCCGCCTTCGAGCAGCGCCGCGAGTGGGCCACCGCGCCGGACGGCACCCGGGTGCCCCTCTCGATCGTGTTCCCGGCCGGGCTCGCAGCCCGACGGGTCCCACCCGGGGCTCGTCACGGCATACGGGTCCTATGAGCTGTCCAGCGACCCGTACTTCTCGGTGTCCCGGCTCTCGTTGCTCCAGCGCGGTTTCGTCTACGCCGTGGCGCACGTGCGCGGCGGAGGAGAGCTCGGTCGCGCGTGGTACGACCAGGGCAAGCTGCTCCACAAGAAGAACACCTTCACCGACTTCGTCGCCTGCGCCGACCACCTGGTCGAGCGCGGCTGGGTCTCGCCCGACCGGCTGGCGGCCGAGGGCGGTTCGGCGGGTGGCCTGCTGGTCGGGGCGGCCGTCAACCTGGCGCCTCACCGGTTCCGGGCGGTGCACGCGGCCGTGCCGTTCGTCGACGCCCTGACGACGATCCTCGACCCGACCCTGCCGCTGACCGTCGTGGAGTGGGAGGAGTGGGGCAACCCGCTCGCCGACCCGGCGGTCTACGCCTACATGAAGTCCTACTCGCCGTACGAGAACGTCCAGGACGGCACGGCATACCCGGCCGTCCTGGCCACCACCTCGCTCAACGACACCCGCGTCTACTTCACCGAGCCGGCCAAGTGGGTCGCCCGCCTCAGAGAGGCCACGACCAGCGACCCCGCCGGAGCGGCCGGTCCTGCTGCGCACCGAGATGGTGGCCGGTCACGGCGGCAAGAGCGGGCGCTACGACGGCGTGGCGGCAGCTCGCCTGGGAGTGGGCGTTCCTCATCGACCAGGTCGCTCCAGAGACCGTCGCTCGCGGAGACCGACAGGCCAGACCTCCAGAAATAGTTCACCGCTGTTCACGTCGAGAGCCCCGCCGCAGCAATACCCTTTCGGGGGAGGAGGGCGGAACAGGTGGTTCATAGGCAGGGCGTCCGAGGCGCGACGGCTCGCGGACGAGCGGGACTGGAGCACCACGAGCCTGGGCCCACGAGACCAGTGGCCGTCGCAGCTTCGCGATGCCTGGGAGCTGGCGCTCGACTGCGAGGTGCCCATGGCCCTGCTGTGCGGCGAGGACTTCACGATGCTCTACAACGCGGCGTTCGCCGAGCTGCTGGGCGGCAAGCATCCGCGGGCCTTCGGTCAGCCGGCCCCCGACGTCGTGGTCGAGGTCTGGGACCACCCGAGCGTCGGCCCGCGGTTCAACGCGGTGCTCGCCGCCGGTGAGCCGTTCGTCGAGGAGGGGACCGCGCTCACGCTGAGCCGCGGGTGGTCGCCGGAGGACGAGGCCGACACCGGCAGCTACCTGCGCTCGGGGTCGCCGATCCGGGACGAGGACGGGAAGGTCGTCGCCGTGCTCCACGTCGTCCTCGAGACGACGGCAGCGATCCGCCGCGCGCAGTCCATCGCGCAGCTGGCGACCGCGCTGGCCATCGCGGTGACGGTGGACGACGTCTGCAAGGTCGTGCTGCGGCAGTCCATGATCGCCTTCGATGCCCTCTCCGCCACGATCTGCCTGCCGTCGCCGGGACCCGCCGGCTGGCGGATGGCCCGTCGGCACCGGATCGAGGAGCTGTCGCCCGACGAGGAGCGCCTCCCGCTGATCTGGTCGGAGACGAGCGACGACATCGCGGCGCTCGTCGCCGACGTGACGGCCCGCGGCGCGACCTACGCCTCCGAGAACGGCGAGCTGGTGGCCGTGCCTCTGCGTGCCGGTTCCGCCCGGGCCGTGCTCGTCGTCCATCGCAGGCCCGCGCCGATCCCGGCGGACGTCGGCGCGATGGTGGACGCCCTGGTCGAGCTGGTCGGTGAGGCGCTGAGGCGCGCGGTCGCTCTTCGACGCCGAACGCACCACGGCCGAGCTCCTGCAACGGACCCTGCTGCCGCCGAACCTGCCGCAGTCCGACGCCCTGAGCATCGCCGCGCTGTACCAGCCCGTCTCCGGCGGCACCGTGGCCGGCGGCGACTTCTACGACTCGTTCTTCCTCCCGGACGGACGGCTCGCCCTCGTCATCGGTGACGTGGTGGGCCGAGGGGTGATGGCGGCCACGGTGATGGGCCAGGTCAGGGCGGCGGTGCGGGGCGCCGCCCTGACCGACGGTGGCCACCGGTCGGTCATGGCCACCCTCGACCGGGTGGTGTGGGATCTCGATGCGCTCTGGCCGGCGTCCATGCCGTTGGGCACACCGCGCGCTCGCCCCGGGATGGCCTTCGGTGGCGAGCTGTTCGTCACGATGCTCTTCGGCGTCGTCGACCCCGAGACCGGTTCGGTGGAGCTGGCCAGCGCCGGGCATCCGCTGCCGATGCTGCTCTACGGCCGCGAGGCGCGAGCCCAGGGCAAGCCGCGCGCGGGAGCCCGTCGACGATGACGGTGGGCCCGCCGATCGGCATCGAGGGTGAACGGCCCGTCCACCGGCTGCAGCTGGGCGTGGGCGACATGCTGCTGGCGTTCACCGACGGCCTGCTCGAGCGGCGCGGCGAGGACCTGCGCCGCGGCGAGGAGCGACTCCTCGAGGTCGTGGCTGAGCTGCCGCCGGGCACGCCGCGCAGCGTGGCCGAGCGCGTGATGCGGCAGCTGGTCGACACGCGAGCACCAGGAGGACGACTGCGCGCTGCTGGCGCGTCGGGCGCTCACCCGAGGGCCACCGGCGGGCCGCCATCGTGGTGCCCCCGATGCCCGAGTCGGTCAAGGCCGCGCGCGACTGGGCCCGCGAGCACCTGGAGCTCTGGGACGTCGCCGAGGGCGACCAGCACACGATCGTCACCGGTATCTCCGAGCTCATCACCAACGCGGTGCTGCACGCCGGGACCGAGTCGCACCTGACGCTGGACCTCGACAGCGGCCTGCTGGCGGTGACCGTCGCGGACAGCGGGAACCGGGGGGAGCCCCTGCTGACGGGGGCCGACGCGATGGCGGTACGTGGCCGTGGGCTGTCGCTCGTGCGCGCCGTCGCCGACGCGTTCGGCACCCATCGCACGTCGGCAGGAACCACGGTGTGGTTCGAGATCGCCGTGGACCTGACGAGCGGCGGGGCGTGCACGGCCGGGGCCGGGAGGTCGTCGACATGACCCTGTGGCAGCGCCTCATCGACCGCGTAGCCCCGCTGGCCGGGGAGGACGTGTCGAACCTCGACCGGCTCGACGGGATCGCGAGGACGGCGCCTCAGCCGACCACCTCGACGGGCGCCGCAGCCGCCGCCAGCAGCGACGCAGCGGTCACCGATGGATCCGGACACGGGGACGGGCAGCCCCGTTACTTACTCAGACCCGCCACGAGGTTGATCGTCGTGGCGATGACGACCGCGCCGAACAGGTAGGACACCAGCGCGTGCCGCAGGGCGGTGGCCCGGATCTCCTTGGTGCTGATCTGGGTGTCCGAGACCTGGAAGGTCATCCCGATGGTGAACGCGAGATAGGCGAAGTCGCGGTAGCACGGCGGCGTCGTCCTCGTTGAAGTCGACTCCCGTCCTTGGGCGAGCCGTAGTAGAGCCGGGCGTAGCGGGTCGTGAAGATCGTGTGCACCGAGAACCAGGCAACGGCCACCCCGATGAGGCTCAGGGCCGCCTGGATGTCCTTGCTGCCTCCGGCACTGCTGCCACCGAGGAGCAGGAGACCCACCGCCGCCAGGCTGCCGACGGCGGCCGACAGGACGATGATGTCGCCGATGGCCTTGCCGGGATCCTCGCGGCGGGCTCGCTGCGCCGTCGCGAGCTCGTCCATCGGCCAGACCGAGACCCAGGTCCACACGACGAACACCGCCGCGGCGCTCATCCACCCCAGCAGCAGGCCGTACTGCCAGGTGAGCGGCACGGCCACACCGAAGCCGACGACGACCGCGACGATGCCGGCGACCACCAGGCGCACCCAGGTCGGGGCGTCGGCCCGTCCGGACGTCTGTCCCGACTGCTTCGTCGCAGGCTCGGGGGACGAAGGAGTGGAGGGGGTGTCGGTCACGGGTCTCACGCTAGTGGCAGAGGGCCGGGATGCCCGGTCGGCACGCGGTCGGCGTTGCGGCGACAGCTCAGCGTCGTCACAGCTTGGGCGGACGGGGCGCGGTGCTCGACTCAGCGCACGACGACGTGCATGAGCGTCAGCGGCGGGTGGTGGGTCTCGATCTCGTAGATCCCGGGCGTGGTGGCCCGCAGGTCGAGCGTCGTCGGGCGCCCGGCGGTGAGGGTGACCTCGACATCGAACCCGTGGGCATGGAGCTGGTCGTTGTGGTCGCTGGTGACGATGAGGCGCAGCGTGTTGCCCAACGGGACGTTCACGTTTCCCGGTGCCGGTGAGACGTTCTTGCCGCGGATGGTGACCCGCACGACGGTGGTGTTCGAGGGCGTCGCTGCGCTGCCGCTCGTCGCCGGGCCACTGGTCGCCGTGCTGGGTGCCGAGCTGCTCGCGGAGGCGCTGGTGGTCGAGCCGCCCGCGGGGGAGGTGGTGGTGCATGCGCTCAGGACGGACGCGCCGACGAGGACGGCGGCGGCGAGCGTCACGCGGTGGCGGGTCACGGCTTCTCCTGGGAACGGCGTCGGGGATCGGACGCCACTGTAGACAACCGTCCGCCGGGCGCGCCGACTCCGCCCCCGCGCGTGCTCCGCCGGCATTCAGGATCGTTGCCCTAGGTTCCTGGCCATGGATGACAGATCTCGCGGCCGGGGGTCGACCCCGGCCGGCGCGATCTCCGCTGGGCAGCTGACGAGGCGTGCTGCGCTCGGTCTGGGTGTGGGCGCGGTCCTCGCGGGCTGCGCCGGCGTGCCCCCCGCAACCCGTAGCGCGGGCGGGCAGGGCACACCGGCGACCGCCGCTACCACTACCCCCACGGCCACCACCACGGCCACAGGCCCCGCCACGAGCACCGCCCCGACCGGTCCTGCGCGGTCGGCCACCGGTCAGCCAGGCGCAGCCACCCTGGCGGAGCTGGAGGCCAGGTACGACGGCCTGGCACCCCGCGCCTGGGGGTTGCAGGTCCCCGGGGTCGTGCGGAGCATCCCCGCCGACGGCGCCAAGGTCGTCGCCCTCACCTTCGACGCGTGCGGGGGGCGCGGTGGGAGCGGCTACGACGCGGCGCTGGTCGACCTGCTGCGGCGCAACCAGGTCAAGGCCACGCTCTTCCTCAACTACCGCTGGATGAAGGCGAACCCTTCGGCGGTGCGCGACCTCGCCGACGACCCGCTGTTCGAGCTCGCCAACCACGGCACGCGCCACCAGCCACTGTCGGTGCGCGGCCGCGCGGCATACGGCATCCCAGGGACGCGGGACGTGCGCGAGGTCTACGAGGAGGTGGAGACCAACGCCGCCTTCATGGAGCGGATGCTCGGGCGTCCGGTGCCGCTGTTCCGCTGTGGCACCGCGTTCTACGACGACGTCGCGGCCCGCATCGTGCACGACCTGGGCCGGTATGCCGTGGGGTTCAGTGTCAACGGCGACGCCGGGGCCACGTTCACCGCACCTCAGATCGTCACTGCCCTGCGGGACGTCCGGCCCGGGTCGATCGTCATCGCCCACCTCAACCATCCCGAGCGCGCCACGACCGCGGGCCTGCGGCAGGGCATCCCGGCGTTGCGCCGCGAGGGCTACGAGTTCGTGCAGCTGTCCGACCGGCTGGTTTGAGGGCAGGGTCACGGGGTACCGCTCAGGCGTCCCTGTTGTCAGACCCTGAGAGGCATGTATGCCGGCCAAGGACGAGCTCCCCTCGACCCTCAAGCGGTCGCCAGCGAAGGCCCAGGAGACCTGGGCCAAGACCCATGACTCCGCAGTGGAGGAGTACGGCGAGGGAGAGCGGGCCCATCGCACGGCCTTCGCCTCCCTCAAGCACAGCTTCGAGAAGGTCGGCGACCACTGGGAGGCCAAGGACCACAAGGGCCCATCAGACGACCAGGCCGCCCGCAGCGGCCGCGCGGCCCGCAAAGGATCGGGCACGGCAGGCGGGGTGGATGCCAACGCGTCGAAGAAGCATCTCTACGAGATCGCCACGCGGCTGCAGATCCGGGGTCGGTCGACGATGTCGAAGCGCGAGCTCGTCGAGGCCATCCAGAAGGCCAACGACCGGGAGACGGCCAAGAGCCGCAGGTCCTGACCGGAGGTCTGCGTTCCCGACTGGAGGGCCGGGCGACCCGCTCAGAACCGGATGAGCTGACGCACCGCCCGGCCGGCGGCCAGCTCGTCCATCGCCTCGTTGACGTCGTCGAGGGCGATCCTCGAGGAGACCAGCGTCTCGACCGGCAGCCGCCCCTCCCGCCACCACTGCGCGAACCTCGGGATGTCGCGTGAGGGCACGGCCGACCCGAGATAGCTGCCGATGACGGTCCTGGCCTCGGCGACGAGCTGCAGCGGCGACACACTCGCCCTGGCGTCGGGGTGGGGGAGGCCGACGGTGACGGTACGGCCCCCGGGCGCGGTCGCGGCCACGGCTGCCTCGAAGGCCCGGGCGTTCCCGGCCGCCTCGACCACGACGTCGCACCGCACTCCACTGGTCGACAGCTCGTCGGGGGAGAGGGCGGTGGTGGCTCCCAGCTCGAGGGCCTGGGCTCGCTTGGCGGCGAGGCCGTCGACCGCGACGACCTGGTCGCACCCGAGCGCGAGCGCGGTGAGCAGCGCGGCCATCCCGACGCCTCCGAGCCCCACGATCATGACGCTCTGGCCCGGCTCGGGCGGGGCGGCGTTGAGCAGCGCGCCGCCGCCGGTCAGGACCGCGCATCCCAGGACGGCGGCCACCTCCGGTGGGACGTCGTCCTCGACGGTGACGACCGACCGGGCGTCCACGACAGCGTGCGTGGCGAATGCGGACACCCCGAGGTGGTGGTGCACCGGAACGCCCTCGCGACTGAGCCGCCGACCGCCACCGAGCAGCTCGCCGGCGCCGTTGCTGGCCGAGCCTGGGCCACACGGCATACGGCCGTCGGTGGCGCAGCCAGGGCAGTCTCCGCAGCGGGGCAGGAACGTCATGACGACGCGCTGGCCCACCGCGAGCTCGGTGACGCCGGCGCCGAGCCGCGTCACCCGGCCGCTGCCCTCGTGGCCCAGCAGCATCGGGACGGGACGGGCCCGGTTGCCGTCGACGACCGACAGGTCGGAGTGGCAGACGCCCGCAGCCTCCATCTCGACGAGCACCTCGCCCTCGCCTGGCCCGTCCAGGTCCAGCTCGCCGACGGTCAGGGGCCTGGTCTGCGCCCAGGGACCCGGACGGCCGACCTCCTCCAGGACCGCTCCCGTGATCCTCATGCTCGGGCCTGCTCGGCGCGCGCGAGGTGCTCGCGGACTGCCGCGGGGATCGGCACCGAGCTGCGCGAGGTGCGGTCGATGTAGACGTGGACCCACGAGCCGAACGCGGCCAGCTCGTCGGACTCGGCGTCGAACAGCCCGAGCGCGTAGGTGATGCTGCTGCGACCCAGCCGTTCGACTCGCACTCCGACGTCGAGCGGCCGGGGGTACTCCAGCTCGCGGTAGTAGCGGCAGCCGGACTCCGCGACGACCCCCAGCTCGGGCAGGGCCATGACGTCGACTCCGGCACCATCGATGAGCCAGCCGTTGATGGCCGAGTCGAACAGCTCGTAGTAGACGGCGTTGTTGAGATGGCCGTACATGTCGTTGTCGGACCAGCGGGTCGTCACGCGGACGACGTGGTCGAAGTGCGCGCGCGTCAGCGTGCGCGGGTCGAGGGTGGCGTCGGCGCGGTCAGCGGGGGCCGTCATGGCGCCGATCATAGGCACGCGAGTCGGCGACGCGGCCGCAGGACAGCTCGGACAGCTCGGACCACTCGGACCACTCGGGCGTCCGCACGCCTTGTAGTACTCGCACCCACGCCCCTGCCGTGCCCCTTCGGTGCGAGTACTACTCATCGAGCGTGCGCCCGCTGGAACGGGATCGCCATAGCCCGTGCGGCCGATGCCGAGCGCGGCTGGTCGGTGAGAGACTGCGTCGGTGCGCTGTGGACGGTGCCCCTGTGGACGGTGCTCGCGGCAGCCCGTCCTCTCAGAGCACGACCTGGGCGCCCATCACCACGGTGCGTGACTCGGGCAGGCTGAAGTACTGGCTCGGGTTGGCCGCGTTGTGCGCCAGCCCGACGAAGAGCCGCTTGCGCCAGCTCGCCAGGCCCGGCACCTTGCCGCGGTGCACGGTGATCCGCGACAGGAAGTAGAACGCCTGGTCCGGCTCGATGGCCAGGCCCTGCCGCTGCGCGACACCCAGGGCGGTGGGCACGTCCTGCTCGTCCTGGAACCCGAACCGGATCTTGACCCGGGTGATCGTGCCCAGCGGGCTGGGCAGCGGCTCGAAGCTGCAGCGCTCGTCCTCGACGACGTGGGGCACGTTCTGCGAGAGCGTGGTCACGATGAAGACGTTGTCGTGGATCACGTGGTTGTAGGCGACGTTCTCGCGCAGCGCCAGGGGCACGGTGCCGTCGTCCGGGTGGAGGAATACCGCGGTGCCCGGCACCACCGTGACGGTGCGCGGGTCGAGCCCGGCGATGAACTCGTCGAGACCGCCCTCCATGCTCGTCCGGCGCTCGGTGACCAGAGTCCGGCCGCGCTGCCAGGTCAGCATCACGATGGTCACGCCGGCGGCGATGAGCAGCGGCAGCCAGCCACCGTGCGCCACCTTGGTCATGTTGGCCGTGAAGTAGGTCAGCTCGAGCGCGCCGAGCGGCACGCCGACGGCGAGCAGCTTGCCGGTCGACCAGCCCCAGGCGGACTCGGCGTAGATCAGGACCAGGGTCGTGGTGAGCAGGAACGTGCCCGTCACCGCGAGCCCGTACGCCGTGGCCAGCCGCCCGGAGGACTGGAACAGGAGCAGGAGGAGGAGCACCCCGGCATACAGGGCCCAGTTCACGGCGGGGACATAGATCTGGCCACCCTCGTGCTCGGAGGTATGCCGCACGGTGAGCTTGGGCAGGTAGCCGAGGCGCTCGGCCTGCCGTGAGACCGAGAAGGCTCCGGAGATCACCGCCTGGGAGGCGATGATCGGTCGCGGCCGTGGCGAGGACGACCAGCGGGAGCTGGGACCAGGACGGCGCCATGAGGAAGAACGGGTTGGCGATGGCGCCGGGCCGCTCGAGGATGAGCGAGCCCTGGCCCAGGTAGTTCAACGTCAAGGTGGGGAAGACGAGGCCGAACCACGCCCGCCGGATCGGCGCGCGCCCGAAGTGGCCCATGTCGGCATACAGGGCCTCCGCGCCGGTGATGGACAGCACGACGGCACCCATGGCGACGAAGGCGATGAACGGGTGGTCGGCGACGAACAGCACGGCGTACGTGGGGGAGAGGCTCCGGATGATGGCGGGGTCGTGGCTGATCTGGACCGCGCCCATGGCGCCGAGCACGCCGAACCACAGCACCATGATCGGCCCGAAGAAGCGACCGACGATGTGGGTGCCGTAGCGCTGGACGAGGAACAGCACCGTGATGATCGTGGCGCCGACGGGGACCTCGAGGTGGGCCAGCCCGGGCGCAGGGACGGTGAGGCCCTCGATGGCCGACATCACCGAGATGGCCGGCGTGATGACGCTGTCGCCGTAGAACAGCGACGCACCGATCACGCCGAGGATCATGACCAGGGCGAACCGCCGGCCACCTGGCCGGACGGTGCGCCGGGCGAGCGCCGCCAGCGCCATGATCCCGCCCTCGCCGTCGTTGTCGGCCCGCAGGATGAGCACGACGTACTTGGCCGAGACGACGGTGGTGATGGACCAGAACACCAGCGAGATGACGCCGTAGACGTCCGAGGGGGTCGACTTGACCACCCCTCCGTCGATGGCGAAGACGGTCTGGATCGCGTAGAGCGGGCTGGTGCCGATGTCGCCGAAGACCACGCCGAGCGCGCCGAGCGCGAGGACCATCCAGCCCTGGCCGTGTGCGTCGTGGGGTCGCGCCGGCGCAGCCGACGCAGAGCGTTGGTCCGTAGTCATTTCGCACACCCTAACTCCGCCGCACACCCGTCCCGGACCGTCGTCGGGTCCACGGCCGTCAAGATCGCGTCAAGGATCGGGCCCAGGTCCGGTTCCCTTCGATCATGGACCGGGCGGCCCGCCGCGCCCGGGCTCCCCGCCTGACGAATGGGTGTCCTGACTGTGGGTAAGACCGCTGTGGGGCCGTCCCCCGCAGTCCAACAGCGTGGCTCGGGGGACGGTGGGGGCCGGGCCTGCCCTCGGGTTGGCCGTCGGGTCGGGCCGGGCTGTGCTTGGGTGGAGGGCATGTTCTTCCCGGGCTTCGAGGAGTGGGACCAGGAGCTGCCCACCGGCGTCCGCCTGCATGGTCGGTCCGGTGGCAGCGGACCTCCCGTGGTGCTCCTGCACGGGCATCCGCGCGCTCACACGACGTGGTATCGCGTCGCCCCGCTCCTGGCCGAGCAGGGCTTCACGGTGGTGTGTCCCGACCTGCGCGGATACGGGCGCTCGGGGAAGCCGGAACCCGACGCGGGCCACACGGCATACAGCGACCGCACCATGGCCGGTGACGTCACAGCCCTGATGGACCGGCTCGGACACGAGCAGTTCGCGGTGGTCGGGCACGATCGCGGACAGGGAGTGGCCTATCGCTGTGCCCTGGACCATCCCGAGCGCGTGCGCGCCCTGGCCGTGCTGGACGGGGTGCCAATGGTCGAGGCGGTCGAGCGCACGGACGCCACGTTCGCCACCCAGTGGTGGCACTGGTTCTTCTTCGCGGGCTCCCCGCACGCCGAGCGGGTCATCAACGCCGACCCCGTGGCCTGGTACGGCCTTGACGACCAGGCGAAGGCCGCCATGGGGGAGGAGAACTTCGCGTATGTCGCGGCCGCCCTTCAGGAGCCGGAGACGGTGCGCGGGATGCTCGAGGACTACCGCGCCGGGCTGTCGGTCGACGCGGCCAACGACCGCGCCGACCGGGAACGCGGGCACGGGATCACCTGCCCGACGTTGGTCGCCTGGTCGGTCCACGACGACCTGGAGCAGCTGTATGGCGACCCGACCGCGATCTGGCGAGGCTGGGTCGAGGGTGCGATCCAGACGGCGCGGATCGACAGTGGGCATCACATGGCGGAGGAGAACCCGGAACAGCTTGCCTCGGTGCTCGCCACGTTCCTGGAGTCCACGTCTGTGGGGTTCACGGCCGCATGAGCCCGGTCGATGTCCAGGAGGCGGTCACCCGGGCGCACCGCGAGGAGTGGGCGCGGATGGTCGCCACCCTGGCGCGGCGCTTCGGCGACCTCGACCTCGCGGAGGAGGCGGCTGCCGAGGCGTTCGTCACCGCCGTCCAGCGCTGGCCCGCCGACGGCATACCTCCGAACCCCGGCGCGTGGCTGACCACCACCGCCAAGCGCAAGGCGATCGACCGGCTCCGGCGCGAGAGCCAGCGCGACGACAAGCACCGGCAGGCGCAGCTGATTCGCGACGACGACCCGCTCCCGACGCAAGGTCCCATCGACGACGACCGGCTGCGGCTGGTCTTCACCTGCTGTCACCCGGCGCTCGCGATGGAGGCGCGGGTGGCGCTGACGCTCCGCATGGTGGGCGGCCTGACGGTGGCCGAGATCGCCCGCGCCTTCCTGGTGCAGGAGACCGCCATGGGGCAGCGGATCACCCGGGCCAAGGCCAAGATCAAGGCGGCCGGCATCCCGTACCGTGTGCCGTCCGAGGAGGACCTGCCGGTGCGCCTCTCGGGGGTTCTCGCCGTCCTGTTCCTCGTCTTCAACGAGGGCTACCTGGCGACCGGGCCCGACTCGGACCCCCTGCGCCACGAGCTCACGGCCGAGGCGATCCGGCTCACGCGTCTGCTGCGGTCACTCGTGCCGCAGGACGGTGAGGTCACCGGGCTGCTGGCCTTGATGCTCCTGATCGAGGCGCGCCAGGCCACGCGGGTGTCGAGCAGCGGTGAGCTGGTCACGCTGACCGAGCAGGACCGTGGGAGGTGGGACGCCGCGATGCTCGCTGAGGGGCATCGGCTGGTGCGCGAGCGCCTGGCGAGCGGAGTGGCTCCGGGGCGCTACCAGCTGCTGGCCGCGATCAACGCCGTGCACACCTCTGCGCCCGATGCGCGCGACACCGACTGGTCGCAGGTCGTTGCGCTCTACGACCAGCTCGTCCGCCTCGACTCCTCGCCGATCGTCGCGCTGAACCGCGCCATCGCGGTCGCTGAGCTCGACGGGCCGGTGGTGGCCTTGGCGATGGTGGACCGCCTCGAGGACCAGCTGGCCGGCTACCACGCCTACCATGCGGCTCGCGCTGACCTGCTGCGGCGGGTGGGAGACCGCGAGGGGTCTCGCGCGGCATACGACACGGCCATCGAGCTGGCCGGCAACACGGCCGAGATCGCCTACCTGACCCGGCGCCGGGACGGTTGACTCGAGGCAGACCTCAGTACTCGCCCTTGATGACGAAGAACGAACCGCGGATCGTGCCCGCGAGCTTCGACTTCTGCCGGGCGAACTTGAACCGGGTGGCGAGCTCCTCCGGGACGTCCATGCCGTCCGAGAGCTTGAACCCGACCGCCCGCTTGCCGCCGTCCGCGATCGTGTACATCACGTTGATCGACAAGCCTGACTCGTAGAAGACGTAGGCCATCCGGATCCCGTCGACCTCGAAAGCCGTTGCCTCCAGAGGCTTGGACGAGATGACGAGGTCGCGCTCCTCCTTGAGGATGCGGTGCACCCAGTCGACGACCTGGCTCGCCTCGCTGGCCGGCTCGACGGTGAAGGTGTGGTCGTACTTGTTCTTGAAGTACCGCGCTTCGTTGGCTCTCAGTCCGGCCAGGGCGTCCGCGACCGGTGAGGACTCCAGACCGACCGTCGAGACGTCCACGAAGTCGACGACATACGACATGACTGCCTCCCAAGGTGTGTGGGCGCCACGGTAGCGGGCGCGACCAAGTGGAGGCGAGCGGGCCGTTCCGCTGGCAAGGCTCAGGGAATGTCGTGAACACGGGTCTAGAACAATCGGATGAGCCTTGACGAGGGGATCCGGAGGATCGTATGGATGCACCCGGGATGGGGGACGATGCCGTGAATGGGAACGCCGCACGACTGGCTGCCAGGAACGCGACCGCGAGACCGTTGCTGGTGATGGGCGTCAGCCTGCTCGCAGCTGTCGGGAGCATCGATGTGGCCAGCGCCGCGAGTCCGGTGCCCTTCACGATGGCGGACGAGGTCACCGGCTCGGCCGCTTCGACGTTCACCTCCACGGCGCCCCTCTGTGCATCGGGCACGTTCGTCGACGATGTGGCGGTGCTGGCGATCGCTCGGTCCGCCCAGGCACGCTCAGGTCGGGGGTTCGTGCTCATCCGCAGCGTGTACACGTGCGACGACGGCAGCGGCACGTTCGTGATGCTCAAGCATCTGACCCTGACGTTCACCGACACCGGTTTCACCGACACGGGGCCCGTGGAGATCCTGGGCGGCACGGGCGCGTATGCCGGGGCCACGGGTCACGGGTTCACCAGCGGCGGTACGGACGTCCGGTCGGGCCTCGGCGGCGGGACGACCGTGGGCGTGGCTCAGCTGGGCTAGAGCTGGTGATGCACGCCGTGACCCGTGGCAGGTCCAGCAGGAGCGCCACCCCGCAGACCGTGCCGATCCCGACCGCTGCGCCAGCCACCGTGTCGGTGAAGTAGTGCCATCGCAGACCGGTGACCGCTGCCGCCACGACACATCCCAACAGGCATGACGCTGCCACGACCGCAATGCGCAGCCCCCTGAACCTGCCTGGCTCCGGCGTCGCCAGCAGGAGCACTGTCACCGTGGCGGCCAGGGCGAACACGGCAGTCGCGTGGCCGCTCGGGTAGGAGGGGAAGCCCAGATAGGTCCGGTCGAACAACGGCTTGAACACGCGCTCGTCCAGGCCGACCGAGACCGAGACCGACAAGACGGCAAGGAGCGCTCCGTTCAGCCGCCGGGCGAGCAGGCAACCGATGACGAGGAGCGTCGTCAGCACGGCCGCGGGGGCCAGGGAGCCAGAGGCGGCAAGCCGCAGACCGAGGCCCGGGTGGCGACCGAACCATCCGATCACCCGTGTGTCGATGCCGCGGTCGAACCGGTCGGCCCGCGTCTGGTGCGCGACCAGCACGCCCAGGACGGCCACGACAAAGGCCGAGCAGGTCAGCGACCAAACCGCCCATCGTCGGGCGCGCGGAGTCAGCAACGGCCGCCCCACCCGCACGTGCACCGCCTCCACGCCGTTCCTTCCTTCGTCTGGACGGCGCCGAGAACAGCGCCGCGGTCAGCCTAGGCAGCCGCATCATCCGGCGCAGTGCCAGCATCGTGCCCGTGCGCAACGAGAGACGCCTGCCAACCAGGACACCCGAGTCACGATCCTTCGCCGAACGCGTTCAGCTCGTCATGAGTCTGACCTCACGGCTGAACCTGCTGCCCTTCGAGGACATCGAGGCCCGCAGGGCGATTCTCGACGAGATCTTCGGCGGCCCGGTCCCCGAGTCGTTGTCGATCCTTCCGCCCTTCTACTGCGACTACGGCCTCGGCGCGTCCTTCGGCGAACGGGTGTTCATCAACCAGGGGTGCTTCTTCCTCGACTTCGGAGGCATCACCATCGGGGACCGCGTCCTGATCGGTCCGCGCGTGACCCTGACCACCGCGGGGCATCCCGTCGAGCCGGGTGAGCGCTTCGACTTCATCACCCACGCGCCCATCGTCATCGAGGACGACGTGTGGATCGGCGCGGCGGCCACGATCACCCCGGGAGTGACCATTGGTCATGGCTCCGTGGTCGGGGCCGGCGCTGTGGTCGCCAAGGACGTGCCGCCGCTGACCGTGGTGACAGCGACGGGCGTCATCGAGCGAAGACACCTGTGAACGCGGTCAAACGCGCTCGGTCCACACCATCCTGAGAGGATCAGGCGAAAGATCGGCTTCGCCCCGTCGCAGACCCGGTTCGCGGTTGGCGCTGACGTCGCATCCGCCCTGACCCCGCGCGCCGGTGGCCTCAGGCCTTGGACCTCGCGGCCTTGGCCTTGGCGTGCGCGGCTGCGGCAGCCGCCCGAGCCTTGGCTGCTGCAGCCTTGGCCCGGGCGCGGGCAGCCGCTGCCTCGGCGGCTTTGGCCCGGCCCTTGGAGAGGCCGCTGCTGTGCTTGGGGTGCGCTGTGTTCGTGGCCTTGACGGCGCTGCTGACGATGGTGGTTCCCGAGCCCGGACTGGAGCTCGGGGGTGCTGGCGTGGGACCCGCGGATGCTGGCGGGGGAGCCGAGAGTATGCCGCCTGGTGCGGTCGGCGTCGCGGGTGTGGTCGGCGTGGTGGCGGCGGTCGGCGGGGTGGGCGGGGGGCTCGTCAGGACGGCGGACACCACAAGGACCTGCGTGCGGCCGACCAACCCCGCGGTCGACGCGGAGACGACCCCTCCGCCAGTGGAGGGCGCGTTGGTGGTGCCAGAAGTGCCGGTGCCCGCCACTCCGGGACCCTGGGTCACCGGTTGCTGGCCCGTCTGACCCGGCTGCCCCGTCTGACCAAGCTGACCCGTCTGCTGGCCGGATGCCGGGGGCGTGGTTCCCGCGCCACCGGGGGCGAACGAGGGCACGCCACCGGTCCGAGTCGGGCCGTGCGCGGCGACGATGCCCTGGCTGCCGGCGCCCCCGTTGCCGAACAGGCTGTCGAACGCCGCGGGAGCCACGCCGATCAGGGCCGCGGCCGCGGCGACGCCGCCCACCGCAAACGTCCACGCGGCAGCACCGGCACCGACACGCGCCAAGCGGGGAGACACACCGACCACCGCGCCCGGGGGCCGCGCCGCACCCGCGAGGACTGTCCCGGCCGTGGCGGTCCCCGCTGAGGCGGCCGCCGTGGCGGTCCCCGCTAGGGCGGCAGCCGTGGCACTCCCGGCGAGCAGGCCGAGCGCCGGGCTCGCAGTGGAGGTGGTGGCGGGTGGCGGCGGCTCGTGGGCCTGTGCGGTGAACAGTGGCAGCACCACCGGGAGGTCGCGGACCTCGGCGGCGGTGGCGGGGGCCCCGAACGTCGCGCTGAGGGCGGCCAGCGGGCGCCCGAGCCTGGCCTGGCCGGCGAGGACGAGCGCGAGCACCTCGGTCGGCTCGTGCCCGGTGATCCTGGCGATGGAGTCTCGTCCGAGCCCGGCCACCACACCCATCGCGAGCACCTCGGCCACGTCCGGCCCGCAGGCCCGCAGGGCCGCGATGGCTTCGTCGAGCTGGTCGGGCGCCGTTGCAGCAACAGTTCCAGAGCTGGTGGCCGCGGAGGCCTGCTCGCGTGCGGTGCTGACGGCGAGCTCGAGCCAGTCGTCGTCGTCCCCGGCGGCGCAGAGCGAGATCCCGTCCACGAGCCTGGACCACGTGTCAACGGCCAAAGGTGCCGGGTCGGCGTCGGAGACGACGCGCAGGTACCGCACGAGGAGGGGGTTCGTCGCGTCATACAGGCAGGTGAAGGACTCCGCATCGCCCGATTGCGCGCCGCGGAGGAGTGAGACCATTTCCCCCGACACATCCCCATTTTCATGTGTTGACGTGGGAATGCGCGTCATCCGTTCGGCCGATGGACAGAGTCGCGATCTTCCGCTTTGGGCAGCCACGGCTGGGCCAGCCCGGCCGGGGGCACGGTGCGGCGCATGACGCAGTGGCCCGTTCCCTTGGCGCGGACGTAGGCGAAGCCGGCCCTCTCGAACAGCTCTCGCGTCCCGTTGTAGAGGACCGACTTCCTCTGGCCGCCCGTGTCGTGGGGATAGCCCTCGACCACCCCGCCTTCGCCCGCCGCGATCAGGTCGACGGCGCCCTGAAGAGCCACGGCCGACATGCCCCGCCGTCGGTAGCGCTTGTCCACGAAGATGCAGGTGACCCGGTAGTCGGGGAGGATGTCGAGCTCCTCCAGGTACTGCTTGCGGTGGTAGATGTTCGGCAGCTCGTACGCGCGTTCCTTCTCGGCGCTCATGGTGGGGAACCACGTGCACCAGCAGCCTCCGAACACGCCGTTGTGCCGTTCGGCCAGCCCGGCGAACCCGTCCCAGCTGTCGGACGACAGGGGCCTCACCACGTACTGGCTCATCGTGCCTCCTTCACCGTCGCGCGGGCGTCCGCGCGCTCCTCCAAGAGCACCAAGGCGGCCGACCCGACCAGCAGGCACAGGAGCGCGACCAGCCCGGACACCCTTGCCCCGACCACGATGACAGCGCCCAGCACGACCCCGCCGCCCAGGCGTGGCAGCGCACCGGACAGGCCCAGGGTGAGCCGGAAGAGACCCAGCCCCACCCAGAACAGGCCCACGCCCACGCACAGCTGCCCGGCATACTCCCAGCTGAGCCGGTCCGTCGGATGCGCGAGGGCGTGGTGCAGGCCCGCGGCGCTGAGCACGATCCCAACGAGGACCACCCAGAAGGCATAGCCGTATGCCGCGAGCGCGGCGGCCTGCCCCCGCGCGGCGGGCATGGCGTCGAGGGCAGCCTCGGCGCGGGCGTCCTCGCCCACCCCGAAGTAGGCCCAGTACAGGGTCGTCGCCAGGAGGAGGCTGACCGCCGCGAACGCGATCCGGTCGACCCCGATCGACTCGATGCCTGTTCCGAGCCCGATCCCGATGGCCAGCACCGACTCGCCCAGCGCGACAAGCAGCATCAGCCCGTGCCGTTCCACGAAATGTCCCGGGACCAGCTCGAACGACGGGCCGCCGTCGACCTCGGGCTGGTTCAGCGCCGTGACCGAGACGAGGCGCGGCAGCACCACGGCGACGACGAACGAGCCGAGCCACCACCAGACCAGGATGTCCTTGAAGAAGAGGGCGCCGACGAGCCCGAGCAGGGCCCCGGCCATGTTCCAGCCGAGCAGCTGCACCACCATGCCGCGCGTGATCCGGGCGGCCTCGGAGACGTACATGCCGGCGTGCACGATCACGACGAGCAGGTAGCCGCAGGCGAACACGATGCGATCCGAGCCGTAGGCGTGGGGGATGGCCAGCGCCGTGACGAACAGGCCGCTCATGCCCATGACCAGCAGGGTCCGACGGCGTGGGGTCACGGGTGGGGCGGCGTTGGTCAGCCAGGCGTAGCCGCCGTACATCCACCACAGCAGCAGGAGCAGAAGGGCCGTGCGCCCGGTGACGGCCCAGCCGCCCGGCAGGACGGTGGCGGTGAGCTGGGTGATCGTGAACACGAACACGAGGTCGAAGAACAGCTCCAGCGAGGTGACCTGTCCCGCGACCGGCAACGGGATGTCCCGCTGACGCGTGTGCATGACGTGACCTTACGGTCGCGGAGCACCAGAAGCACCTACCATTGGGCCGCGGACTGGTTGCCTTCGCCGTGACCTAGCCTGTGCCGGTGGAGAATCCGGCGGCCGACGCCTACGCCGCATCCTTCGACGCGCGGTGTGCCGCTGCAACAGATACGGGAACGGAGCGCGTCCGCGCCCCCGGCATACGGGGCCTGGTTTCCGTCGACGGGACGTCGCCCACGCAGCTTCTGGTCCTCGATGACCGCGCCTTCGACGAGCTCTCTTCGGTGCTGCCGCGGGCCGCCGCCGGCACGATCAGGATCCACGATGCAGCCCGCCGGTGCGCAGCCCTGTTGAGGCAGGACGGGACGTGGGCGCCGAATGCGGTCACGGGCATGGTGTCCTCCGAGCTTCGCACCGTGCCGGACCCGCCGCTGCCGGCCGGACTGACGCTCCGCCCTGTATGCCGCGTTCCCGGCGACGGACTGGACGGCGTGCCCTTGGCCGATGCCGTCGGGGCTGCCGGGCGAGCGACTGGAGCGGTTCAGGTGCCGAATGCGGGGCTCGTCAGCTACCTCAGGTCGCTGCCGCCGGGTGCTCGGCTCTTCGCGGCGGTCGACGGCGACGGCGTGGTGCGGGGGACGAGCGGGTCGCGGACCTTCGGCTCGGAGGCGTACGTCTTCTTCGTCAACACCGACCCCGGCTGGCAGCGCCGCGGGGTGGGGCTGTCGATGACAGCGGTCGCCTTGCGTGCCGCCGCCACGTCCGGAGCCACGCGGGCGAGTCTGGATGCGAGCGAGTCGGGCGTCGCCCTCTACCAGCGACTGGGCTTCACGGCGATGGGCAGGCTGACCCAGTTCTCTCGCTCCGCCTGACCACGGCCGTGGCGTATGACGTGACGACCGGCTCGGCCGGCCTGGTCACCACCTGCCGCGGTGCACGACCTCGTCGAAGGGCCGGCGGTTCAGCCGCTCGATGACCGTCAACGGCTTGTCCGCCGGATAACCCACGGAGAGCAGGTAGGCAAGGAACCGCCCCTCCGGGAAGCCCAGCACGGCCTTGGCCTGGTCCTGGTCGGTGGCCGCGGCGTGGCCGGTGCCCACGCCGAGGTCGGCTGCAGCGACGGTCATGGCGTACGTCGCCTGGCCGAGGTCGAAGTGGAGCAACGCCGACTGCCGGTCGTCCTCTGGCTCAGGCGCGACGATCGCGATGGCGGCCGCCGCGCCGGCGACATGCTTGGCGCCTTGCCAGACCTTCGCCAGCTCGGCGAGCTGGGGCTTGTCGGTGACGAGCACGAAGTCCCACGGCTGCCAGTTGCCCGCCGACGGGGCACGTCTTCCGGCCTCGAGTATGCGGTCGAGCGCCTCGTCGGGGACGGGCTGCGCGGTGAACTGCCGAACGTTACGTCGCGCCCTCAGGGCATCCCAGGTCTCCACGCTTTCATCCTGCGCCTCCGACGCCGTATGTGGCGACCATCAGCGACCGTCTCACCGGGCTCCCGCTGACGTCGCGCGCCCCGCGGCCGCTGTCCAGGCTCGTCAGGTCGGCGCCCCCGGTGGAGGCCTTGCGGGTGAACGTCAGGTGCGTGACGCCGCTGGGGGAGGAGACGGCCTCCACGTCGTAGCCGTCCTCGAGGGACTCCAGCCCGTCCCAGAGCCGGACGCCGCGACCGAGCACGATCGGCACCTGGACAAGGTGCATGTGGTCGACGAGCCCGGCGGCGAGGAAGTCGCGGACGACGGTGGGGCCACCGCCGATCCGCACGTCCTGGCCGTCGGCTGCTTCGCGGGCGATCTCGAGCGCCTCGGCCGGCGTGGCGTCGAGGAAGTGGAACGTGGTGCCGCCCTCCATCTCCAGGGGGGAGCGGGGATGGTGGGTCAGGACGAAGGTGGGCGTGTGGAACGGCGGGTTCGGGCCCCACCAGCCCTTCCACTCCGGGTCGTCGCTGCCATCCCGGCGGTCCGAACTTGTTGGAGCCCATGATCTCCGCGCCGATCCCCGGGCCGTGGCTGCTCGCGCGAAGGCGTCGTCGACTCCGTGCGGCTCCGCTCGCGTCCCAGAACCGGGTCGCGAACATCCACTGGTGCAGTCGATGGCCGGCGTGGCCGAAGGGTGCCTCGAGGCTCTGCGGCTCGCCGGTGCCGAAGCCGTCGAGCGAGATGGAGAAGTTGTGGACCCGTGTGAGTGACATCTGGGGTCCTCCTCGGTCGTGAGCGGCAGCCCTAGTGTTCCCCAGCGCGGAGCCACACGTGGTCACACTTGGCCATGCGGGCGCGTCAGGTGGGTGAACGGCACAATCGGGAGGTGGAGAGCGTGGACCAGACGGACCTGTTCGAGGCGGAGCGACCCCGGCTTGTCGGGATCGCGAGCCGGGTGCTGGGTGACCATGCCGAGGCGCAGGACGTCGTGCAGCAGGCATGGATCCGGCTGCACGGCACAGATGCCCAGATCGAGAGCCTGCCGGCGTGGCTGACGACCGTGACCACCCGGCTCTGCCTGGACCGGCTGCGCGCTCGCAACCCGATCCCCATGGACGACCTTGAGCCTCAGCTGGCCGCCTCCGATCCCGCTGACGATGTCGCGCTCGCCGACACCGTCGGGGTCGCGCTGCAGGTGGTTCTCGACCGGCTCTCTCCGAACGAGCGGGTCGCCTTCATCCTGCACGACAGCTTCGGCTTCGAGTTCCCGACCATCGCGGCGCTGCTCGACACCACGCCCGTGGCCGCGCGCAAGCTGGCCTCGCGCGCGCGGGCCAAGGTGGCCCAGCCGCATACCGAGGATCAGCTGGCGGACTGGGAGGTGGTCGACGCCTTCATGGCTGCGGCCAAGGACGGTGAGTTCGAGCGGTTGCTCCGGCTCCTCGCGCCGGACGCCACGGTGACTGCTGACGAGGCTGCTGCCCTGGTCGGCACCCCGCGGCTGATCGAGGGTCGCGAGGAGGTCGCGTCGTTCTTCAACGGCAGCGCCAGGTCGGCATTCCCCGTCTTCGTGGGCGGTCGGCCGGGCAGTGCCTGGTTCCTTCACGGCGCGGCCAAGGTCGTCTTCGACTTCACGGTGGAGGACGGCCTCGTGCAGGCCATCACCTTCCGCGCCGCACCCGACGTCTTGGCGCAGGTCGTGCGCCGCCAGGCTGGTCAGCCGCGCGGCTGACCCACACACCCGCTCCGGTTGGCTGGAGAGCCACCCAGGGCACGACATACAAGGAGAAGACCATGAAGACCATGACCTGCCGGGCCCTCGGAGGGCCCTGCGACCTGGAGCACCACGGCGTGAGCGCCGACGAGGTCATCAAGGCCCAGGACCGCCACCTCAAGGAGGCGGAGCGGTCCGGCGACGCGACTCACCAGGAGGCTCGCAACGCCATGAAGAACCGCTGGATGCACCCCAAGAAGTCGATGGGGTGGTACCGCGACACCCAGCGGGCCTTCGCGGCCCTCGCCGACGACTGAGACCCGGCGCGACTATCCGAGCTCGGTGACCGAGAAGGCGTTCCCGTCCGGGTCGCGGAAGGCGAACATGGGCGGCACCCCCGGCCAGCTGAGGATCTCGTCGGTGTCGACGCCGGCGTCCCGGAGGGCGGCGTGCGCCGCTTCGGCGTCCTTGGTGGCGAAGCGGATGCCGATCGGGCCACGGGTGACGCCGGGTACGGCGGGCTCCAGGGTGATGACGACGTGTTCGTCGCCAGGAGCGAGCTCGATCCACCGACCGCCGCCCGGGGTCGGGGTGTCCCGGAGCGTGGTGAAGCCGAGGACGTCGACATAGAACGCGAGGGCCGCATCCTGGTCCTCCACCGGGACACTGACGGTGCGTATGCCGGTGATGTGGGTTGTGGTCGCGCTCATCGCCTAGCTCCTTGGTCGGGTTGGACGTGCTCGCCCGAGTGGTGTGCGTCTGCGTCCACTCGCAGCCATGGACCAGCATGTTCCAACCGGACGAACTTTGACACTGCCAGGTTGTCGGATCCCTGGGACTACGTTCGTGGTGTGGGTGGAAGGTGGTCAAAGGGGCCGCCCGGAACTGAGGAGAAGCGTGATGACGCAGTACCTGCTGGCCGTGCACGGCCCGGCCGAGAGGGAAGAGTTCGGCGGCTACGGCTCCAAGGAGGAGATGGAGGAGGCCTTCGCTGCCACCGGTGCCTTCAACGAGAAGCTGCGTGCCGATGGGTACTGGGTGTTCGCCGGCGGGCTCGAGCCGGCCTCGACGGCGACCGTCGTGGACGGACAGGGAGACACGCCCGTCCTGACCGACGGCCCGTACCTGGAGACCAAGGAGGTCATCGGGGGCTTCTGGGTCATCGACGCGCCCGACCTCGACGTGGCGATCAGGCTCGCAGCGGAGGGCTCGAAGGCGTGTCGCGGCAAGGTGGAGGTCCGCCCGTTCGAGGGACTCGCCTGAGTCGATCCCGCCCCCGAACGGACCGCGTCCCTTCATCGCTTTCCCTGTGTCCGGGTCGGGCTCGGACCTATCCTGGCGAGGTGGCGCCCAGGGTTGCGAGCAGGCCAGTCCCCGACGGGGACGCGTGGGTGCGCTCCGCGCTCACGCAGCTGGGCCAGGTGCCGGGGGTCCATCGGGCGGGTCTGGCCCTCGCCGAAGGCGGTGGGCGACGGCTGCTCTTTGCGGCCAGCGACCGCGACAACGAACCCAGCGTCGACTGGTGCGAGGTGGACGTCTACGAGGAGGTCCCACTGAACCACTCAGTCCGCACTGGCGAGGCGGTCCTGGACTCACTGGAGGGCCTCGCGGGTCGGTTTGGAGCGTTCACGGAGCGACAGAGCCCAAAGACGTCAGCCCTCGCGTGTGTCCCGATCTTTGCAGGCGGTCACGTCCAGGGCGGATTTGCGCTGTTCTACGACCAGCCGCAGAGCTTCGGCCGTCGGCAGGTGAGCGAGCTCGAGGATCTCGGGGCAAGGCTCGGCGCTGGCCTGCGCCGCGTCCAGCGCGGCACCACCCCCGGCAGCAGGTCCCTCCAGGACGAGCCGGTACCGCGAGGAGCAGACTTCGCCACGCACTCCGTCGCCGCGGACCCCCGGGCAGTCGCCACCGCGCGCCACTTCGTGCTGGACACCCTCGCGGCATGGGGCGTCGACCAGCGCAGTGTCGACATTGCGGCTCTGTGCCTGAGCGAGCTGGTCACGAACGCGATCATGCATACCGACACCGGGTGCGACCTCCGTCTTGTACTCGACCGCGGCGTGCTCACCACCACCGTGCGCGACGGTGGCTCGACCGTCCTGGTCGATCCCAGCAGCGTCACGGCGGACCCGCTGGCCGTTCACGGCCGTGGGCTTCAGATCGTGGACGCGCTCGCAACGCGCTGGGGCTCGGAGCTGGACGCCGTCGGGATGAGCGTGTGGTTCGTGCTCGAGCCGGGCTGATCGCAGCCGGTCGATTCAGGTTATGAAGCCTTGGTCGCCGTGCACAGGAACAGGCCGAACTCGCGGTCGCCCTTGGGGATCGTCGTGGCGTCAATGAACCTGACGTCGGCGAATCCCGCATCTGACAGCTGCTCGGCGAGACGTCGCCTATCGAATCCGTGATGTCCGTCGAAGTCGACCTTGTCGGCGTGGAAGGCGCCGTCGCGATCTTCGTCGAGGTCGGCGATGGCCAGTCGACCACCGCTGCCCAGGAGTTCCGCCACGGACCGCAGCAGCCCATCCAGGTCCTGAACGTGATGCAGCGCCATACAGCTCCACACCACGTCGTAGGTGCCGTCGAGCCGGTCTGTTGTGAGGTCTGCCTGGACAGCCTGCATCCGGTCACCGAGCCCCGCAGCCTCGATCCGCTCGCGCGCGACCCCAACCATGCCCGCGGAGGGGTCGGTCACGAGAACAGACCCGACCCGGTCTGAGAGCAAGATGCTCAGGCGACCTGTGCCGGCCCCGACGTCGAGTGCACTCATGCCGGGGTTGAGCTCAATGGCCTCCTGGATGGCCCGAGCCACCGCGACCTGCCGTCTCTCGTGGCCCGGGTCGTCGTCCCACGTTGCTGCCGCGTCGTCGAATCGCTGGTGTTCGTGCACGTGCTCGACCCTAGCGCCGGGGCGCGTGCGGGAATGACGGGACGTCACCCTGTTCTCAGGTGTCGAAGCCACCATGCCAGTCGCTGGCATTTCGGGCCAACTACGCTGTGGCGGTGAGCGAAGTCCGGGACGAGGGGCCGTTCTTCCACGGCACGAAGGCCGATCTGTCGGTGGGTGAGTTCCTCACCGCAGGCTTTCGGTCGAACTACCGACCCGAAGTCGTGATGAACCATATCTACTTCACCGCGCTGCCGGACGGTGCCGGACTCGCCGCGGAACTGGCGGCCGGAGACGGTGCTCCGCGGGTGTACTGCGTTGAGCCAACGGGCGCCTTCGAGGATGACCCCAACGTGACCGACAAGAAGTTCCCCGGAAACCCCACCCGGTCCTACCGCAGCACGGAGCCGCTCAGAGTCATCGGTGAGGTCGAGGACTGGACACGCCTCACCCCCGAGGCGCTTCAGGCATGGCGCGACCGACTGGCGGCGATCCTCGAAGACGAACGCGGCGAGATCATCAACTAGTCCGCTATGAACGCGCCGAAGGCGTCAGATGCTGGCGTTGTCAACGCGTGGTCTCCTCGACCAGAAGGATGCGATTGCCGTCGGGGTCGCGGAAGTATGCCATCGGCGGTACGGGACCCTCGCCGCCCATGACGTCCTCGAACGTGACGCCGCGCGAGCTGAACTCGGCGATCGCTGCCCCAAGGTTGGGCGTGTCGAAGCCAAACGGCGCATTGCCACCAGGCTGCGGGTCCTCTGCGCGCATCGGCGACACCAGGGCGATCACCGTATAGGCACCGGCCGGAGCCACCTCGATCCAGCGGAAGCCCTCGCCGAACTCGGTGTCTGTGCGCACCTCGAAGCCGAGTATGTCGCGGTAGAACTCGACCGCACGGTCCTGGTTGCTCACCCTAACCGGAGGGCGCCGGCTCGAGTGTCAGGAGAGTGCCCGTCTCCAGGTCTGCTCGTGTCGGGCGATGAACGCAGCGGCGTTGTTCCAGTGCTGTCCGTGTCCCTCCGCATACATCGACCCCCAGGGCTCCAGCCCGGATTCGTGCGCGCGACGGAGAAGCCGGTGCATGGCTCGTCCGCGTTGCGCCATCGTCGTCGGCAGAGCAGCGCGGAGGGCCTCGTCGGCGTCGTAGCCGTCGACGAACGCGACGAGGCGGGCCCCGGCCAAGTCAGGGTCCTCGTCGGCGAACAGGTGGCCGAACGAGATCGCGGCGTACGAGAGGTCCCACAGTCGCGTGCTCGGGCCCGCACCGTCCCAGTCGATGAAGACGAGACGTTCCCCGTCGATGATGAGGTTCCAGCTTGCGAGGTCGTTGTGGCACAGGAGGTTTGGTCGGTCCGCTGGGAGGAGCGCCTCCCAACCGTCCGGGACGGGCAACCCGAGGCTGGCCTCATGGATCGTGCGGACGAGGGCACCGATGCGGTGGAGAAGCGAGGCATCGAGGGGGCCGCGGTCCATGGCGAGCTTGCCCGGGATGTAGTCGAGAACGAGCCGCCCCTGGTCGTCACGGCCGCGCGGCCGCGGGAGGTCGATGCCGCGGTCGCGCAGAGCACTCATATAGGCGACCGTGAGCTCCGTCGTCGGTAGCCATGGCTTGCGTACGGTGTCACCGATACGCACCACACTCGCTGATGCGTTTCCTCCCGTCAGCGCTTCCTCGTCGCTGTTCGTGACGCCCATCGAGACACCGTAACGCCGTTGGACGTAGCCCATGACCGACGCCCGGCTCGTCGCGTCCCATCGGGTCACGGCCGCAGGACTGGGACCACGGATAGAATCATTGCTCGCCGACCATCGTCCCTAGGCAAGGCATGTTCGCGTTCATCGCGGCCACCGCCGCGGAAATGACCACACCACGTTGCGGCGACCAGCTGATCGCCGCGGCTGACGTGGTGATGGACCGCGCCTTCACCCTGCCAGCCCCACCGTCGCAGGTGTGGCCCTGGCTGGCCCAGCTGGGCAAGAAGCGCGCCGGTTGGTACCTGCCTGCCGGCCTCGAACGGTTCCTACCGGCCTCGCGGCGAGCAGCATGGGAGATTCAAGACCGCTGGCAGCACCTGCAGGTCGGCGACACTGTCCCTGACTACGGCGGCAAGAACGAAACGTTCCAGATCGCCCACCTCGAACCACCAACCTCACTCGTCTACACCTCGCAGCGGGGCCACACGAAGGTCACCTGGTCCATCACGTTGCAACCGGCCGGCGCCGGTACCCGGGTCTTCCTACGACTGAGGATGGCCCCCGTCCGCCGTCGATGGCTAGCCGAAACAGCAGGGGAGCTCATCGACCTCCTCACCATTGCTGGCATGGCCGCGGGCCTGCGGCAACGCCTGAGCGCCCCATCCACGTGACTCGGGTTCGACGCTCACGGCGCCTCGTGGCTATCAGCTACTCGGCGCGCGTCTGGGATCGTTGCTTGTCAGCGACCTGACACGACTGACCAGCTCGCGGCCCCCAAACGGCTTGACCATGTAGTCATCGGCTCCCGCGGCGAATGCTTGGTCGATGTCGGCCTCCTGGGCGCGAGACGTCAGCATCAGAACGGTGATGTTCGTCGCCCGGGGGTCCGCGCGCAGGGCCCGGCAGACCTCGACGCCGCTCATCCCGGGCATCATCCAGTCCAAGATCACCAAGTCGGGTTGCTGGGTCAGCGCGGCGGTCAGTCCCGCCTCGCCGGTGCCCCTGACGATCACGTCGTAGCCAACCCGGCTCAGCAGGCTGATGACGAGATCCTGGATGTCGACATCGTCTTCTACAACGAGAACCTTCATCGACTCTCCCTCTCGACCGGCCTGTCTCGCGCCCTGCGCCGGCGTACGCGTGTGGGCCGGCGCCAGCATACGGCTGCGGCCAGCTCGCTCGGTGGGGATGGGCGCGCGCCATCCACTCAGGCAACGTAGTTGCCCATCCGACCCTGGTCGGGCAGTCTCACGAGCGTGGATCGCGTGGAGTTCTTACGACTCAGGGCCGGGCTGACGACCAACCTGCCGCCGGCGTCCGGTGCATTGATCGACGCCGCCTTGTCCAGGCTCCGTCAACGACTGGTGGCGAGCGTCATGTTCGCTCAGGTCGAGGTGGAGGTCACGCGAGGACCCGGAGCGTCTGCTGGTCGCCCTGGTCCGCTACCGGCCCGGCACGCCCGAGCGTCAGGTGTGCAGCTTCCTCGAGGCAGTGTGGATCTCGGAGCTGCGCCTCCCCGGCCTGGACGCGTTCCACTTCCTCGCGGAGGAGGGGCACGTCGAGCTCGAGTCCGTCACCGGAGACCAAGAGTCCGGCTACTTCCTCACCCTGCACCTGATAGCCCTCGAGGGCAGCGCCGAAGACTTCGAGGGGAGCCCAGAAGGCGAGACTGCCCCGGCCCCGCCCGCCAAGAAGCGCTGGTTCCGCGCGGGTTAGGCGGGGCCGCGGGGGGAGTGGCTCCGACTGCCAGCCTCCGGGGATCAGGGACTCACCTCCAAGAGCCCGAGCAGCCCATGCGCCTCCCCATCGGGTCCAGCGGTGAACAGCACGTCATGTGTGGATCCTTCAGTGCCGTTTCCGGGCAGCAGAGCCCACAGCCCGTCGATGGCGACCGCGTTGCCGTCGGAGCCGCGCACAGCCCCGGCAAACCGCAGCGTCGAAGGGTTGAACGCGTTGATCCGCCCGTCACCGAAGTTGCCGACGAGCAGATCCCCGGACAACGTGCCGAACCCAGCCGGGGCGATGGTCATGCCCCACGGCGCGTCGAGCACCCCGTGGCCCACCAGCCGTCGCAAGAGCACGCCGTCGAGGGTGAACACGTCGACCCGACCACGCCCCATACCGGGGACCTCGTCGTGGCGCGCAGCGTCCTGCTTCGCATAGGAGACATAGACCTTGCCGCCTGCGACCATCACGTCGAAGGGGGCATACCCAGAGGGCAACCGAGGATCGGCAAACCCACCCGCAGTGGTGACCCGCTGGAAGGAGCCGTTGTAGACCTCGACGACGCCCATGGAGAAGTCCGCGACATACAGCTGTGGCCCAGACGTGGTCTGGCCCATGGCCATCCCCTTGTCGACTGCGCCGGGCGTGACGACCGCATCGACGGCATTGGTCGACCGCGGCGCGCCGTTGCCACCGACCGCGGGGTTCCACCCGCTGAGGTGACCGGTCTCGCCGACGAACAGGAAGCGCGCGGGCTGGGCGTTTCCGGCCGCGTCATGCACGACGAAGGAGGTCGTGGTGTTGGACACCTGGCCGGTGGGGACGCCGCCCGGAATGTGCACGACCAGCGGCACGACGGTCTGCGCAGTGCCGTCCACTCCGCCCGAGTACAACGTCGCCACATCAGCGCCGTTGTCCGAGACCCACAGGGGACTGCCGCCGAGGTACGACGCGCCCCAGGCGTTGACGAGGTTCGGGTCGGTCGCCTGCGCCATCCCGGGGACGTCCGAGACGAGGTTGACCTGGTGGTAGGTGGAGAACGTGACAGCGCCCGCTGGGACGCCGAGAGCCAGCAGCCCTGCAGCTGTGCCGAGGCTGACGCCGAGCGCCAGCAGCGATGGGGGACGACGCACGATGCGTGTCATGGACAACCTCCTGTGCAGGAGCGGTCGGCCCGGATGGACCGGCGCCACTGGGTAACACGAGGCCCTCGGCGACCTGGTTCAGTCGACCCCGGTTATCACTTCGCGTTATGCGTCATATAACGTTCTGTGTGTGAGGTACCCGGGACGCCAACCGCAGCCACGGCGCGACACGACGGTCTGTAGGTAGCCGCACGCCCCCGCCCTCGAGGGCGCGGACGGAGCGTGCGGCACGGCATACGTCCACCACCTCACCAACCACCACCTCGTGGCGGGGCGCCTCGTCCTGCCTGCACGCGTGTTCACCAACGAAGGGTTCGCCATGTCTCTGCGCTCTCGCGCGCTCGCCGTCACCTCCGCCGTCACCTCCACCGCCCTGGTCGCACTGGCGCTCGCGGCCTGCGGTGGGGGAACCAGCTCGGCCTCCGACCCGTACCAGCTGCAGCAGCCCGGCACCCTGCGCGTCGGCACCCTGACCGACGCGCCGCCGAACGTCTACCTCAAGGACGGCAAGTTCACCGGCTTCGACAACGACCTGCTCACCGCAGTGGCCGCCAAGCTCAACCTCAAGGTCCAGTTCGTCGGCACGGAGTTCAGCTCGCTGCTCGCCCAGGTGAAGACGCACAAGTTCGACCTCGGCTCCTCCTCGATCAGCATCACCGAGAAGCGCAAGCAGACGGTGGCATTCACCAACAAGTACGACTTCGGGTTCCTCGGTCTCGACGTGCCCGCCGGTTCCTCGGTGACGTCGTTCAGCCAGCTGAAGGGCAAGCGCGTCGTCGTCGTGCAGGGCACCGTCCAGGACGACTACGCCACCCGCACCAACCTCAACCCGGTGCGCGTGCCTGACTACAACGCCGCACTCAACCAGCTCAAGGCCGGCACCGCCGACGCGTGGATCACCCCCGCGGAGATCGGCGAGAAGACCGCCGCCGACTCCGGCGGCAAGGTCAAGGCCGTCGCCAAGCAGCTCGACACCGGGGGCATGGCGTATGCCGTGGCGCCCGACAACGTGAAGCTGCGCGATGCGGTCGACAAGGCGCTGGACGCGGTCATCGCCGATGGCACCTGGGCCAAGCTCCAGAAGGAGTACTACCCGGGCCGTCAGATCCCCGCCGGCTTCAAGCCGGGCAGCGGCACAGCGGCCGGCTGAGCGCGAACCGATTGACGAGCTGAGAGGAGGGCCAGTGAACGTCCTGAGCACCCTGTGGGGCACATTCTTCGACGTCGACGCGATGCGGGCGGCGTTGCCCGACCTGCTGCGGGTGGGGCTGCGCAACACCCTCGTCCTGGCCCTCTTCTCGGCCGTCATCGGCACGGTCATCGGGATGGGGCTCGCCGTGGCTGGGTTGTCCGGAACCCGTTGGCTCCGTTGGCCTGCGCGCGTCTACACCGACATCTTCCGGGGACTGCCGGCGGCGGTCACGATTCTGCTGATCGGCGTCGGGCTGTCGCCGCTGGGTTTGAGGCTGTGGGGGCCGAACCCGTATCCGCTGGGGATCCTGGCACTGTCGCTCATCGCCAGTGCGTACATCGGAGAGATCTTCCGTGCCGGCATCCAGAGTGTCGAGGCCGGGCAGCTCGAGGCGGCCCGCGCGCTGGGGTTCAGCCGGTCCGCCGGGATGCGGCTGGTCGTTGTGCCCCAAGGGGTTCGGCGCGTCCTGCCCGCGCTCGTCAACCAGTTCATCGCCCTCATCAAGGACTCGTCGCTGGTGTACTTCCTCGGCCTGCTCGCCAGCCAGCGAGACCTGTTCCGTATCGGACAGGACGCCGCCGCCACCACCGGCAACGAGTCGGCCCTGTTGCTGGCGGGGCTGTTCTACCTCGTGATCACCGTCCCGATGACCCACGTGGTCAACGCGATCGACCGTCGCCTGCGTGAGGGGCGACCCAACGACGGCTCACCGGCCGCGCCGGCAGACGACCTCATCGACGGACCCATGGCTCTGACAGGGGAGATGCATTGACCACCGCAGCCACGACTGGCACCACCGGCACCACCGCCACCGCGGCGGGCGGCGCCGCAGGGGTCTCCGTCGCCACGCGCGACGTCCACCTGTCGTTCGGCACCAACCACGTGCTGCGTGGCGTGAGCCTCGACGTCCCCGCGGCCTCGACGGCCTGCGTCATCGGTCCGTCCGGCTCCGGGAAGTCCACCCTGCTGCGCGTGGTCAACCGGCTGCTCGAACCGGCCACCGGGGACGTCCTGCTCGACGGCCGCAGTGTGCTGGCGGACGACCCGGACCGGCTTCGCCAGCGCGTCGGGATGGTGTTCCAGCACTTCAACCTGTTCCCGCACAAGACCGTTCGCGCCAACATCAGCCTCGGCCTGACCCGGCTCAGAGGACTGTCCAAGGACGAGGCGGCAGACCGGGCACTGGACTACCTCGACCGGGTTGGCCTGGCGCACAAGGCAGATGTGCGTCCGGGGAACCTGTCGGGAGGCCAGCAGCAGCGGGTGGCCATTGCCCGAGCCTTGGCGATGGAGCCGCAGGTGATGCTGTTCGACGAGGCCACCTCGGCGCTCGACCCTGAGCTCGTCAAGGGTGTGCTGTCGACGATGGCCGAGCTGGCATCGGGCGGTATGACGATGCTGGTCGTGACCCACGAGATGGGGTTCGCGCGGTCGGTCGCCGACCAGGTCCTGTTCATGGACCAGGGGAGCGTGGTCGAGTCCGGTCAGCCCGACCAGGTCTTCGATGCGCCCGAGAGCGACCGCCTCCAGCAGTTCCTCTCCCAGGTGCTGTAGCGCTTCAGGCGGCGCCTGGCATCGCAGTGTTCGGGTGGCTCGTGTTCGCCGCGACGACCGAGGTGTTCTCCCCGATGCGGAAGAACATGGCCACCGACTCCAAGGCGACGCGCGCGAAGATGAGGTACACGAGAGTCACCAGTGGAACGAGGACCAGGCCGACCAGGATGAACGCGCCACCCTGGCTGACGGCCGCGAGCAAGGACACGAGACCCGTCAGCAGGATCATCGCGACCAGCAGCGCGTAGATCACCTTGAGGAACTTCAAGGTGATGAAGTTGGTGAAGCTGAAGTCGAACAATGCGGCGAAGAAGCCCTTGGGGTGGGTCGCGGCGGCCGGGGAGATCGTCATGTGCGCGTCCTTCCGGACAAGGCCGGTGTTTCCGGGCAGTGCAGATCCTAGGCTGCGGAGCCGACCGGCGAATCGCACCGATGGATGGTCTCGAGTACGCATTTCTGCCTGCGAGCCCTTCGGCATTCGTCGTTTTCCTGGCTCGTTGACGGGTCACCCGGCGATGGCGAGACTGGTGGTACTGAGAAGGGAACCGGGCCATGGCGTGGAATCTGACCGGCAGCTATGTGGAGACCTGCTCGTGCGAGCTGATGTGCCCGTGCAACCTGTCTTTGGACCATGGCGCCACCTACGACTTCTGCCGGGTCACGTTGGTGTTCAACATCCGTGACGGCCAGATCGACGGCACGGACATCGCGGGTCGCAAGGTCGTCCTCATCGCCGACACCCCCAAGGTGATGACCGAAGGCAACTGGCGGCTCGGGGTCTACGTCGACGACGCGGCCAGCGACGAGCAGTTCGACAAGCTGGTCAAGGTGTTCGGTGGCCAGCTGGGTGGCCCGATGGGCGCACTCGCCCCGCTGGTGGGCGAGGTCGTGGGTGTGGAACGCGCCAGCATCGAGGTCACTGATGACGGACTGCGTGCACAGTGTCCGGGTCGGCGACTCCATCGACTTCGCAGGTCGAGGACATCGTCCCGTTCGGCGTGGAGAGTGGTCGAGCCGGTGCGCTTCGACGGGCATGTTCCACCCGGTCGGTTCCGAACCTGACGATGGCCGAGGCCAAGCACACCCGGATCAACGCCTTCGGCATCGCCTACGAGGGCAAGACAGGGTCTGTCGACGTCAGAGTTCTCCTGGGCCGCCTGACCCCATGGGACCGATCCCCGGACCCGGCCGTCGAAGCGCCGGGCTTGCGCCGGCATACGGCGCTGTTCGCGCCCGGCTCGGTCTGGTCACGGCTCTCGTCGCGATCGCCGCGTTGGGCTGGGTCTGGACCGCACGCGAGATGCGGGGGATGGACGCCGGGCCGTGGACCAACCTGGGCAGTCTCGGCTGGTTCCTGGGCACCTGGGTCGTGATGATGGCGGCGATGATGTTCCCCTCGGTGGCTCCCACGGTCGCCTTGTACACCCGCGTCACCAAGGCAGAGCTCAGCCCTCTCGCCGTGGCTGTTCGCCGGCGGCTACCTGCTGAGCTGGGCCGCCGCCGGCCTCGTCGCCTATCTGGTCTCGCTGGTGGGTGGCCGAGTGGTCGGAGACGCGCTCCAGTGGGACCACGCGGGTCAGGCGGTCGCTGCCGGCACCCTGTTCGTCGCCGCGGCCTACGAGGTCACGCCGCTCAAGAACGTGTGTCTCACCAAGTGCCGCAGCCCACTGGGAGCGCTCCTGGGCTCGTGGCGGGCTGGGCGCACCGGCGCCCTCACGATGGGGATGCGCAACGGAGCCTGGTGTGTGGGGTGCTGTTGGGCGCTCATGGCGTCGTTGTTCGCGTTGGGCGTGATGAGCGTGACCTGGATGGCGCTGGTGGCCGGACTGATCGCTCTCGAGAAGACGCTGCCCTGGCGCGGCAGGGTCACGTACGCGACTGCGGCCCTCCTGCTCGGCCTGGGGGTGCTGCTGCTGGTCGCTCCGCATGCGCTGCCAGGGCTCACCATCCCGGCCGGTGCAGTCATGCCGATGGGCTGACCGGTGAGCCTGGTGGTCAGAAGGGGCGGTACCGCCAGTCGGCCTTGCCGGTGAACTGCGACCCCTTGGCGCCAGTCGCGGGGGCGAAGGCCAAGATGGCGTCCTCCAGCTGAGTGCTTCGGCCGACGCCGGCTTTGCCCTGCGCTGCCAGGTCCAGCCACTTGGCCCGGCTGGGCGCCTTCCATCCGCTCATCTGCATCCAGAGTGCCTTCCCGACACTCAGGACGATCGTCTCCCCTGGGATAGTGAGCTTCGGGTCGGGTGAGCTGACGGCTACTCCTCCGGATGAAGCAGCCCCCCGATTGGCCTACGCACCTGCGGACGCTAGCGGCCGTGTCGTTAGCTCCTGCCAGCCGTGTCGTTAGCGCGGCGCCTGGATTTCCGGACTTGGCGTTAGGGCTTCGTTAGGAGCACCGCTCGACGCGCTTGGCGGACACAGACTCATCCCGTGGTCGACAGGACCACCCAAGGATTGGAGTCCACATGGCCGACGTGGTGTTCGTCGCGCTCACCGTCGTTGTCTTCGCCCTCGGGGCGCTGCTGATCCGGGGGGTCGAGCGGCTTTGAGCATCGAGAACGTCGCAGGGCTGATCGCCTCCGTCCTGCTCATCGGCTACCTGGTCCTGGCGCTGCTCTTCCCCGAACGGTTCTGACATGTCCGACACGACCGCTGCCCTCCTCCAGATCGCCCTCCTGATCGCCGCACTCGCGGCGTGCTACCGCCCCCTGGGCGCGTACATGGCCCGCGTCGTACACCAGCGAGCACCACACTCGTTTCGAACGCGGGATCTACCGGCTCATGGGGGTCGACCCGAGCGCCGACCAACGTTGGCCGGTGTACGCCCGGTCGCTGCTCGCGTTCTCCGGGGTGTCCGTCCTCGGGCTGTACGCCTTGTTGCGACTGCAGTCGCACCTGCCCCTCAGCCTGGGGTTTCGCCGGGGTCCCGTCCGCGCAGGCGTTCAACACCGCAGCGTCGTTCGTGACCAACACCAACTGGCAGTCGTACTCGGGCGAGTCGACGATGGGACACCTGGCCCAGATGGCCGGCCTGGTGGTGCAGAACTTCGCCTCCGCAGCGGTCGGTATGGCCGTCGCGGTCGCGCTCATACGAGGGTTCGCGCGGTCGCGCACCGACCGGGTCGGGAACTTCTGGGTCGACCTGATCCGCGGCTGCGTCCGCATCCTGGCTGCCGATCTCGGTCGCTCGGAACCCTGGTCCTGGTCGGACTGGGCGCGGTGCAGAACTTCTCCGCCGGCACTCCGGTCACCACGCTGGCCGGCCAGTCGCAGACCATCACCGGCGGCCCCGTCGCCTCCCAAGAGGCCATCAAGGAGCTGGGCACCAACGGGGGAGGGTTCTACAACGCGAACTCCGCGCACCCGTTCGAGAACCCCACCGCGGTCTCGAACATCGTGGAGATCTTCCTGCTGCTCCTGATCCCGGTCGCGCTGACGTACACGTTCGGCCGCATGGTCAAGGACAGGCGGCAGGGATACGCCATTCTCGCCGCGATGGCGGTCCTCTGGGGCGCGATCCTCGCCGGGATCACGGTCCTGGAGGCCACCCATCGCGGCACGGCCCTGACCCTGGCCGGCGCCTCCATGGAGGGCAAGGAGACCCGGTTCGGGACCGCCGCATCATCGTTGTTCGCGGCATCCACGACCGGCACCTCCACGGGGGCCGTCAACTCCTTCCACTCCTCGTTCACCGGCGCTCGGCGGCGGCCTGGCCATCTTCCACATGGGCCTGGGCGAGGTCTCCCCTGGCGGGGTCGGCACCGGGCTGTACGGAATGCTTGGTGCATGGCCATCGTCACCGTGTTCGTGGCCGGGCTCATGGTGGGTCGCACCCCGGAGTTCCTCGGCAAGAAGATCCACCCCCGCGAGATCAAGCTCGTCTCCCTGTACATCCTGACGATGCCGGTGATCGTGCTCGGCGGCACCGGGCTGGCGATGGCCCTTCCGGGCCCCCGCGCCTCGATGCTCAACCACGGCCCGCACGGCCTGTCCGAGGTGCTGTACGCGTTCATGTCCGGCACCAACAACAACGGGTCCGCGTTCGCTGGCCTGAACGCCAACACCGACTTCTACAACATCGGACTCGGCCTCGTCATGCTCGCCGGCCGCTTCGTGCCCATCGTGCTGGCCCTGGCGCTGGCCGGCTCGTTGGCCCGTCAGCAACCTGTGCCAGCGACCGCAGGCACCCTGGCAACCCACCGCCCGCTGTTCGTCGGGATGCTCGTCGGGGTGGTCATCATCGTGGCCGGCCTGACGTTCTTCCCCGCTCTGGCGCTCGGCCCCATGGCGGAGGGCTTGTGATGCCCGCGACGACCGCCCGGCCGACACCGCCCAACCTTCGGACAAAGGACCCCGAACCGTGACCACCCCATCAACGACCTCTACGGCGCGGGTCCAGGCGGGTCTGCTCGACCCCAAGATGCTCCTGTCGTCGCTGCCCTCGGCCCTGCTCAAGCTCGACCCCCGGGTCATGGCACACAGCCCCGTCATGTTCGTCGTCGAGGTCGGCGCCGTTCTCTCCACGGTGCTGGCGGTCGGCAAACCCACCCTGTTCGCATGGTCGGTCGTGGTGTGGCTGTGGCTGACCGTCATCTTCGCCAACCTCGCCGAGGCCGTCGCGGAGGGACGCGGTAAGGCGCAGGCTGCAACGCTGCGCCGAGCCAAGACCGACACCCTGGCCCGCAGGCTGCGTCCGGACGGCACTGAGGAGACCGTGCCCGCGCCCGAGCTTCGACTGGGTGACCACGTGGTCGTCGAGGCCGGGGAGATCATCCCCGGAGACGGGGACGTCATCGAAGGCGTGGCGAGCGTCGACGAGTCGGCCATCACCGGGCGAGTCAGCGCCCGTCATCCGGGAGTCCGGCGGCGACCGCAGCTCGGTCACCGGTGGGACGAAGGTGCTGTCCGACCGCATCGTCGTCGTCATCACCGCCAAGCCGGGCGAGAGCTTCATCGACCGCATGATCGCCCTGGTCGAGGGAGCCTCCCGCCAGAAGACACCCAACGAGATCGCCCTGAACATCCTGCTGGCAAGCCTGACCATCGTGTTCCTGATGGCCACCGTCACCCTGCAGCCGTTCGCCATCTACTCCGGTGCCGAACAGTCGCTCGTGGTCCTGGTGGCCCTGCTGGTCTGTCTGATCCCGACCACCATCGGCGCACTTCTGTCAGCCATCGGCATCGCCGGGATGGACCGCCTGGTCCAGCACAACGTCCTGGCCATGTCGGGGCGCGCCGTGGAGGCGGCCGGCGACATCAACACGCTGCTGCTGGACAAGACCGGAACCATCACCCTCGGCAACCGGCAGGCCGCCGAGTTCCTCGCTGTCGAGGGTGTCGATGCCGATGTGCTGGCCGACGCTGCGCAGCTGGCCAGCCTGGCCGACGAGACTCCCGAAGGGCGCTCCATCGTGGTGCTCGCCAAGACCAAGCACGGCCTGCGGGAACGCCGGGCCGGCGAGCTCGGTACCGCGCACTTCGTCCCTTTCACCGCACAGACGCGGATGAGTGGGGTCGACCTCGCGGAAAGCCGCCAGATCCGCAAGGGTGCCGCCGCCGCAGTGATGAAGTGGGTCCGCGACAACGGGGGCCACCCCACTGACGAGGTCGGCGCCATCGTCGACGCCATCTCGACAAGCGGTGGCACCCCACTGGTCGTGGCCGAGAAGGTCGGTCGGCCAGGTCGCCCACACCCTGGGCGTGGTCAACCTCAAGGACGTGGTCAAGGAGGGCATCCGCGAGCGGTTCGCCGAGATGCGCCGCATGGGCATCCGCACCGTCATGATCACCGGCGACAACCCGCTCACGGCCAGGGCGATCGCCGACGAAGCCGGCGTCGACGACTTCCTCGCCGAGGCAACACCCGAAGACAAGATGGCCCTGATCAAAGCCGAGCAGGAGGGCGGCCGGCTGGTCGCCATGACCGGCGACGGCACCAACGACGCGCCCGCCCTCGCCCAAGCCGACGTCGGGGTCGCCATGAACACCGGGACCTCCGCGGCCAAAGAGGCCGGCAACATGGTCGACCTCGACTCCAACCCGACCAAGCTCATCGAGATCGTCGAGATCGGCAAGCAGCTGCTGATCACCCGCGGGGCGCTGACCACGTTCTCCATCGCCAACGACATCGCCAAGTACTTCGCCATCATCCCGGCCATGTTCGCCGGCGTCTTCACCCGCCTCGACGCGCTCAACATCATGCGCCTGTCGTCCCCGGAGTCGGCCATCCTGTCGGCCGTCATCTTCAACGCCCTGATCATCATCGCCCTGATCCCGTTGGCGCTGCGCGGCGTGCAGTACGTCCCGGCCTCCGCCAGCTCGATGCTGCGCCGCAACCTGATGATCTACGGCGTCGGCGGCATCGTCGCCCCCTTCATCGGGATCAAGCTGCTCGACCTGCTGGTCTCCCAGATCCCCGGCATCGGCTAACCGAAGGAGCTCGAACCGTGCCCACTCTCACCTCCCCCTCCGTGCGGATGATCCTGGCCGCGCTGCGCGCTCTGCTGGTCCTCACCGTCCTGTTCGGGGTGGCATACCCTTTGGCCATGACGGGCCTCGCGCAGGTCACCTTCAGCTCCCACGCGAACGGTTCCCTGGTGTCCGAAGGCGGCAAGAGCGTCGGTTCGGCCCTCATCGGGCAGGAGTTCATGCGCCCCGTCCTGGTCCACGGACAGACGAAGAAGGACGCCTCCGGCGAGCCTGTCTACGAGCCCGATCCGCGGTATTTCCAAAGCCGGCCATCCGCCGCCGGCGCCGGCTACGACCCACTGTCCACGGGAGCATCCAACCTCGGCCCCGAGAGCCCCGACCTGATCGCGGCCATCAAGGCGCGCCGAGCCGCCGCCGCCGCACTCGACGGCGTGAGCCCCCAACAGGTCGCCCCCGACGCCCTCGAGGCCAGCGGCTCAGGGCTCGACCCTGACATCAGTCCCGCGTATGCCGCCGAACAGGTCGCCAGGGTGGCTCGCGTCCGTCACCTGACCACCTCGACAGGTTCGCGCCCTGGTCGCGCAGTACTCCCAGCCGCGGGCATGGGGTTTCCTCGGCGAACCCACCGTCAACGTCCTGGAGCTCAACATGGCCCTCGACCGGCTCAGCCCCTGACGGCGTCCGGGGAGGATGAGCATGGGGCGAGGCAGCCTGCGAATCTACCTCGGCGCAGCGCCTGGCGTCGGTAAGACCTTCGCCATGCTCGACGAGGGCCGGCGCCGGGCCGAACGAGGCACCGACGTGGTGGTCGGCCTCGTCGAGACCCATGGCCGCCAGCACACCGCTGCCCTGCTCGAAGGACTTGAGGTCGTGCCACGCAAGATGGTGACCCATCGTGGCGCCACCTTCACGGAGATGGACGTCGACGCGGTCCTGGCCCGCGCTCCGGCCGTGGCACTGGTCGACGAGCTCGCGCACACGAACGTGCCCGAGCCGGGAAGGAACGAGAAGCGTTGGCAGGACATCGAGCTCATGCTGAACGCCGGCATCGACGTCATCTCCACCGTGAACATTCAGCACCTCGAGTCGTTCAACGACGTGGTCGAGAAGATCACCGGAGTCCCGCAACGCGAACGGGTCCCAGATGCCTTCGTCCGTGCCGCCGACCAGGTCGAACTTGTCGACATGTCCCCCGAGGCGCTGCGGCGCCGGATGGCGCACGGCAACATCTACAGCGCCGAGAAGGTCAACGCGGCACTGAGCAACTACTTCCGGATCGGCAACCTGACCGCACTGCGCGAGCTCGCCCTGCTCTGGACCGCCGACAAGGTCGAAGAGGCCCTGCAGCTGTACCGCGAGCAGAACGACATCGCCGAGCTCTGGGAGACCCGTGAACGCGTCGTCGTCGCGCTCACCGGAGGACCCGAGGGTGACACCCTCATCCGGCGCGCCGCCCGCATCGCCGCCCGCACCGCCGGCGGGGACCTGCTTGCGGTGCACGTCACTCGTTCAGACGGGCTGACCGGCGCCAACCCGTCGGACCTCGCCGCCCAGCGCCATCTCGTCGAGACCATGGGAGGCACCTACCACCAGATCATCGGCGACAACATCCCTGCCGCCCTCCTGGAGTTCGCCCGCGCCGAGAACGCCACCCAGCTCGTTCTCGGAGTCAGCCGCCGCACGCGTCTCGGCGCACTGCTCACCGGCCGAGGCATCGGATCGGAGATCATCCGCGGCTCAGGCGACATCGACGTCCACCTCGTCACCCACGGCCAGATGGGAAAGGGCCGCGGTCTGCCGACCGCACGGGGAAGCCTCACCCCGCGGCGCAGACTGCGAGGGCTCGTCCTGGCCGTGCTGCTGCCCCCACTGCTCACCCTGGCCCTCACACCCGCCGGAACGCACCTGAACCTGGTCAGCGACGTGCTGTTGTTCTTGCTGACCGTCGTCGTCGTCGCCCTCGTCGGCGGCTTCGTCCCCGCCATGGTCGCCGCGCTCGGCGGATCCCTACTGCTCAACTACTACTTCACACCTCCGATCCACACCTTCACCATCGCCGACCCCAACAACGCCCTCGCGATCGGCGTGTTCGTCCTCGTCGCCGCTCTCGTCAGCTCCGTCGTGGACCTGGCCGCACGACGCACCCGTCAAGCCGCGCGCGCCACCGCCGAAGCCGAAACGCTGGGCACCCTGGCCGGCAGCGTGCTCCGCGGGGAAACCGGGCTACCCGCCCTGCTGGAGCGCGTCCGGGAGGCCTTCGGCCTGACATCGGTGACCCTCCTCGAGAAGCACCCGGACAGAGAGCGTCCCCGCATCGCCGCCGACCCTGGCCCCGCCACCGCGTGGGTCGTTCTGGCCACGGCTGGCGAGGGTTCATGCAACGCACCCCAGGACGCGGACACCCTGGTCCCGGCGGGCGACTCGCTGGTCTTGGGCCTCCGCGGGCGGCCTCTGCACGCCGAAGACCTCCGCGTGGTGGGAGCCTTCGCCGCCCAGGCCGCCGTCATCCTGGAGCGTTCCCGCCTGAGCGAGGCCGCCGCGGCGGCGGGACCGCTGGCTGAGACCGACAAGATGCGCACGGCGCTTCTCGCGGCCGTCGGCCACGACCTGCGTAGCCCCTTGGCTTCGGCGAAGGCCGCCATCACCAGTCTTCGCAGCGACGACGTGCAGTGGACCCGTGGGGACCGCAGCGAGCTACTCACCACCGCCAACGAGTCGCTGGACCAGCTCGCACGGCTCGTGGACAACCTGCTCGACCTGAGCCGGCTGCGCGCGGATGCCCTGACAGTGCTGAGCAGCCCCGTCGCGTTGGAGGGCGTCGTTCCGCGAGCCCTGAACGAGCTCGGACCGTCCGGGCGCAGCGTCGTCGTCGATGTCCCGGACGACCTGCCGCTGGTCCACGCTGACGCGGGCCTGCTCGAAAGGGTGGTGGCCAACCTGGTGGGCAACGCCCTTCGCTACAGCCCTCCCGAGCACCCGCCGGTCATTGCGGGCAGCAGTCTGGCGGACAGGGTGGAGCTTCGCGTGATCGACCGCGGACCAGGCATCGCGCCGGCCAACCTCGACCGCGTCTTCACCCCCTTCCAGCGTCTCGGCGACACCGACAACGCCGCGGGGATCGGCCTTGGCCTGGCCCTTTCACGTGGCCTCACCGAAGCAATGGGCGGCACGCTCGTGCCCGAGGACACCCCCGGCGGCGGCCTGACCATGGTCGTCTCGCTTCCCGCCTCGCCGCCTCAGGGCATCTCAGCCAGCTCAGGTATCGAGCCGGGCCAGCGTGAGCGAGCAACCCAGCTGCCCTTGTCGGCCGCGGAAACCGCCACTGAGGGGAGGCCGGCATGACCCGCGTACTGGTGGTCGATGACGAACCTCAGATTCTGCGGGCGCTCAGCATCAACCTCAAAGCCCGCCACTACGACGTCGTCACCGCGACGACCGGCGTCGAAGCACTCTCTACCGCGGCAGCACACCCACCGGACCTCGTCATCCTTGACCTCGGTCTGCCTGACCTGGACGGCGTCGAGGTGGTGCGCGGTCTGCGCGGCTGGAGCACGGCGCCCATCGTCATCCTCTCCGGGCGCACCGGCAGCGCCGACAAGGTCACGGCACTGGACGCGGGCGCCGACGACTACCTCACCAAACCCTTCGGCGTCGATGAGCTCCTCGCACGGATGCGCGCTGTCTCGCGCCGCGCCACATCAGGCGACGCCGAGCCGGTCGTCACGTTCGGGTCCACGACCGTGGATATGCCGCGACGACGGGTGACCTTCACGGAGAAGGGGATCGCCACCGAAGTCAGGCTCACCCCAACCGAATGGCACCTCCTCGAGGTCATGCTCAAGTACCCCGGCAAGCTCCTCAGCCAGAAGTTCCTGCTGGCCGAGGTGTGGGGACCAGGCTATGAGAGCGCCGGCGGCAACCTTCGGCTCTACATGGGCCAGCTGCGGCATAAGCTCGAACTCGACCCCAGTCGCCCGCAGCACCTGCTCACCGAACCCGGCATGGGCTACCGGTTCCAGCCCGTCGCCCCCGAACTCTCAGCCGACACCTAAGTCGGCGTGACCGCGGAGTCCTTACGGCTGATGTTGGTCCAGCCGATCCAGCCTCGTTCCTCGAGGAGCTCGAGCAGGCGTGGGGCGCATGGGAAGGACTCGATGAATGCAGCGTCGAGCAGGGCGACCAGGTCGTCACTGACCGGGTACTCCTCCTCAAGGCCGACTGCCTCCGCCGCGGCTGCCTCGATGAATGCGGCCACCCGGTCGGCGAGGGCCGGCAGTCGCGGGTCGTTCGGCCCGCATTCGGCGAGGTCCCCGACATCGAGGTAGAGCCGACGCAGCCCCTCGTTCTCGAGCTGCGCGTGTTTGATCGCCATGAACGCCGGTACCTCGTCCGGCATCTGGGCCGCGATGAGGATCCAGCTGTCGCGCTCTACCTCGATCAGCCGCTCTCGGAAGCCGAGCTCGCGCATCCGGTCCAGGTAGGCCACCGTCTCCGGCGGCAGCGCGAGACTGTCGCCGGAGGCCAGCTTGGCGATCCGTTCACGGTGACGCTGGCGCTCTCGGATCTCGGCGCGCAGTCGGCGGTCGATGTCCTCGACGGCGGCCGCGAACTCGTGGGCGTCTGCCATCAGGAGCTCACGTACCCGCGACAGCGGAACCCCGGCGTCGGCCAGCGTGCGGATCTTGACGAGCTCGACGACAGAGGCCGCGTCGTAGCGCCGGTAGCCGGAGTGGTCCCGCTCAGGCTCGGGGAGCAGGCCCTTGGCGTGGTAGTGACGGACCGCCCGGACCGTCACCCCCGCATACGACGCGATCTGGCTGATGGTCAGCATGGCCCTATTCTGCGAGCCCGCTGGCCGTGCCGGGGCCGGGCGGGACCCCATGGCCGTGGACATCAGGCGATCTTGCTGCCGAAGGTGCGCATCGCGAGCGCGTAGGCGACGAGCAACAGACCACCGCACCAGGCGAGGGCAACCCAGACCTCGTTCCCCACCGACTGCTCGGCGTAGAGGGCACGAATGGTGTTGACGATCGGGGTGACGGGCTGGTGTTCGGCGAACCACCGCACCGGGCCCGGCATACCTGAGGTGGGCACGAACGCCGAGCTGACGAACGGCAGGAAGATCAGCGGGTAGGAGAACCCACCCACCCCGTCGACCGACTTCGCGGTCAGCCCGGGGATCACTGCAAGCCACGTGAGCGCCAAGGTGAACAGCACGATGATCCCGAGGACCGCGAGCCACGCCAGCACCCCGGCACCGGAGCGAAAGCCCATGACCACCGCGACGAGGACGACGAGCGCGAGCGAGGTCAGGTTCGCCACGACCGAGGTCAGGACGTGGCTCCACAGCAGGGCCGACCGGCTGATCGGCATCGACTGAAAGCGCTCGAACATGCCACCCGAGACGTCCATGAACAGACGGAACGCGGTGTAGGCGATTCCGGAGGCGACGGTGATCAACAGGATCCCGGGCAGCAGGTAGTTGACATAGCTGCCGCCCCCAACCTTGATGGCGCCACCGAAGACGTAGACGAACAGCAGCAACATGGCGATCGGCGTGACCGCGGTGGTGATGATCGTGTCCGGGCTGCGCAGGATGTGTCGCAGGGAGCGCTTGAGCAGGACAACGGTGTCGTGGAAGGAGGTGCTCATCGGTCGGTCCTTTGCTGGTGAGGGCTGTCGTGGCCGACGATCGCGAGGAAGATGTCTTCCAGGGTCGGCTGCTTCTCGACGTACTCGACCTCGGTCGGCGGGAGCAGCCGCTTGAGCTCGGCGAGCGTGCCGTTGGCGATGATGAGTCCCTCGTGGAGGACCGCGATCCGGTCTGCGAGCTGCTCGGCCTCGTCGAGGTACTGCGTGGTCAGCAGCACCGTCGTGCCCTGACCGGCGAGCTCCCTGACGGTCTTCCAGACCTCGAGCCGCGACTGTGGGTCGAGCCCCGTCGTCGGCTCGTCGAGGAAGAGCACGGGCGGGTCGCCGATGAGGCTCATAGCGATATCGAGGCGACGGCGCATGCCGCCGGAGTATGCCGCCGTCCTCCGTCCTGCCGCGTCCGTCAGGTCGAATCGCGCGAGCAGGCTGTCGGCGATCCTGCCGGGGTCCTTCAGGCGTCGCAGCTGGGCGACCAGGACCAGGTTCTCCCGGCCAGTGAGGATCTCGTCGACGGCCGCGAACTGTCCGGTGAGGCTGATCGACTCGCGCACCTGCGAAGGCTGGGTGGCGACGTCGTACCCGTTGACCGCGGCGGTTCCGCCGTCGGCCTTGAGCAGGGTGGACAGGATCCTCACCGCGGTGGTCTTGCCGGCACCGTTCGATCCCAGCAAGGCGAAGATGGTGCCGGCCGGGACGCTCAGGTCGACGCCCCTGAGCACCGCGTTGTCGCCGTAGGACTTGGTCAGTCCCGCGATCTCGATGGCTTGTCTCGTGGTCATGGCACAAGCCTGCAACCCTGACCCTGCGTCAACGTCAAGAGCGCTCGCGGAGGGGGCCGCACGCGCTGGCCCCCGCCATCGATGCCTGCCTACGCGGGGACTTCGACGAGGGAACCACGTTGTCAGGTCACGCGCCGCTGAAGGCGACCTAACGCTCTCGTCGCATCCCGGCCACTAACGGTGCGCCAGTACCTGATCGCGCCCAGGCAGCAACCTCACCGCGCTCGGGGCACAGGAGTTTCGACCAACCTCCAAGATCCGGACGCCCTGTCATGCCGCGAGTCGCGGGACCGTACGGATGAGCCGAGGAGTGTGCGCACGGGCCGTCTGCCGCCACCTCGCATAAAATATTGCGATGGCGAGCGAGCCTGACCGCATCCAGCGGGCGTTTGGACACGGCGCCGACATCGCCGAGGTGCTGCCGATCGGACCAGGGCGGACGCCTGCGTTCACACAACTACCGCCTCATCGCCTGGAGGCTAGGCAGCCGAGGCGCCGCAGGCCGGACAGACCTTCCAGGCGTCTTCAAGAGCCTCGCCACAACCCCGGCACGCCGAAATAGCCGGGGTTCCACATGTTGGACATGCCACCCAGCCGTCGCGGAGCTTTGCGTGACAGCGACGACAAGACGACGCGGTGGAGGCGGCAACCGTGTGGCCATGCTTGTCGAACCATTCAACGATATTGAGCATGATGTTGAAGACGTTCTGCGCCTCGTCCGGGTCAAGTGGGTAGTCCTGGTGAGCGGCAACGTTCCTGATGGACCGTACTGAGTCGGCCCAGCTAAGGATGTCCGGTGGAACCAAGCGTGCTTCCCGTAAAGACTCAATCGTTGCAGCAGCGGACCTCGGCTCACTTCCGGATATGCGCAAGAGGAGACCCCGAAATATGTTCTCGTTCATTCGTCCCAGTTTCTGGATGACCAACTCAGGGTCACGAACGATCAGTTCGCTGCACAGTCTCATGTCCTCCTGATGATCCGGACTAGCCGCGCGATGCGGTCTGCCACGCGGCGCTTTCCCGCCTGCACCTGCAATCCGTGCGATTGGAACATGTTTTCATAGTCGGCAACGTGAAAGGTAGTGCACATAATTGAATTTGAATAACCCAATTGCAATGGCTCGTCGCTCATGGTCGAGTCTCCGGGGTGGCCCGCAAGCAGGCTATCCACCGGCCGATGGGCAAAGGCAGAGTTCTGGAGGGCTCGATGCACGTTTGCGACGGCCTCCAAGGAGGTAACGATGTGCGTCGGTAACGAGTCCAGGTCGAGCATGTGCTCGGTTTGCCACTCATAGGCCCCGGACAACAGTCTGTGATACGTGTGCGCGTCCACTTCGGCTCCAAAGACCGTACGGAGACGACTGACAAATGGTCCCGGATCACGCATCAACATTCGAGATGCATCGAAATGCGAGTCAACAACGGCCCTTATCGCAGGAGATTTCTCCTCCATTGCTCGCCCGGTGGACGCAATGTAACTGAAAAGTGTGAAGTCGAGATCTTGATCGTCGAACGTGACGGCCCCGCCGGAGGCGATAGCTTGACTCACGTAGGGTTCCCAAAGCTGCCACATAATCGAGCATGCCTGACTTCAGTGCGCTCAAACACTCCTCGGGTGATAGGTTAATGAAGACTGGCCGCTCCCTTTCGGCTAATGCTTGACTGAATACGTGCGCTAGCACGTGACCGTCGGATCCCATGACCGTGCCAAGTTTTGGTGTTCCAACATTCGGTTTATGGCTCTTGACTACGGCTAGGGAGCCACGGTGCGCATTTGCAACGGCGGCGATCCGTATATCCAGTCCATATAGGTGGCCCAGTGCAAGTGGTGATGAACCCATATATGCCAGATCCAGTGCCCCCGTGAAGAAGTTCAGCATGGAATTCGTCCCAGATGCACTGTGTTGTGGTGCCAACTTGATTAGAACCCCCCTATTGCGAAACGGTGATGAATGCTTGCGCGGCAAGGCCCAGAAGAAGAGCTGACACTGCACGTACGAATGTCTTCTGAGACACGCGATGATGGAGCGCATTTCCGCAGAATAAGCCGAGCGCGATTGCAGGAACTGCGATCGCGGACAATTTGAGGCTCTCCTCCGTCATGACGCTGGAGCCGGCATAGATGATGGCCTTGATCACACCTTCGATCAAGAAAATCGCTACCAGCATGCGGCGAATGGCGCTCTTGTCGTCGATGGCCATCGACCCAGCCACCCACATAGGGCCCGCTGACGCCCACCAGACCACCCGAGAGGCCAGCTGCAAAGAAGCTTACCCACGGGCATGGTCGCCACCACCGTCCGGTTAGGGAGGTCCCCCCTGTGAACAGCAATCGCAATGCCAGTGCAAGTACGCTCGTCGCGACGAGCAACAGAATGAGCTTAGACGGGATGAGCCCCACCGAAAGGGCGCCTATGAGACGGTTCCCGCGGCCAAGGATGCGGCATTCCGACGCAGCGCATGGATTTCGCTCCGGGTAATGCCGAGGTGGAGCAGGAGAACGGCTCCCACAACCACGTCGATGATGGTTGAGGTAGCTAGAGCCGTCTTGGCGTCGAGGAGGCTCGACAGGAGCGGTACAACCACTAAGGCGGGACCGAACCCCGTAAACCCCTTGATGGTGTAGGCGACCAGAGCGCCCACCATCCATACTTCAAGCAACATGTGCCGAACGTCCTTTGCTATTGTTCCCGAGAACGGCTTCATTCACCAGAGTGGAATCGAGGGCGCGTCTCACGAACGCCGCCCGCGCGCGATCGAACTCCCTCGGACAAGTCGCCGTAGCGGGGCCAGCAACGAAAGGCCGGTTGAAAGAAGGAGTGCGGCAACAGTAGCGCCTGCGAATAGACCCCAACCAGAATATGGGAGGAGGACCGCGCCCGCGTATGCAGCCGTCAGGGGAACGCCAACGAAGGTCAGCAGGGAGAGCGCCACGGAACTTCTTTGAGAGATCAAGGCGGTGGAAAGGCGAGAGGCATCGGCCGCATCCGCTACGAGCGAAGCAACGCGCGAGTCAAGCCCATAACCCTGCTGATAGGCGCGCAGTAGTTGATTAGCATTTCGATGGGACGAAATCTCCGTCCACCATGTCATTCGTCGAAACTCGAAGGTGTGTCGTTCTAGTTCGATCAGCTGGTTTGCGGAGCGCTCGTCCAATGCCTGACTCGTTAGAATGGCAGCTAACCATTCGACGGCCCGCAGCTGCATTCGGGCGAGGAGAATGACATCAAGGTAAAGCGTAGTTGCGAGGATGAAGGCAAAGGATTCGAAGTCACCCGCATCGGACTTGATAATGAATCCGACGCCATCTCTCAGTACCAGGGCGGACCAATCCTGCGAGAGATCAAGTTGTTTGCCACTCGCGACATCCTGTGCGGACGGATGGAACGAATCCAGAGTGGTGGAACTGGCCAGGCACCAGAGCCTGAGGTTGATCTCTGCAATGTCGTCTACTTTCGACTCCCTTGCGATGGCGACGGAAGTGGCTCGGCGGTGGTTATCGGCAATCCTCCAGTTGGTGTGGCAACGCCTCCGTCAACTGGGTGAGGTCGCTGGGGCGTTTGCGAGTGATCTTCTCTAGCTGGCCAACCACGTTCGTAGCGATATGGGCATGAACAATCAAGAATCCTGACCCCGGCTGGTGAGCGTCTGAAAGTAGCTCAATGGCTACAATCTGGGAATCTTCGATTTTCAACGAAACAAGACGATGCCACCGAGACGGGCGGTTCAACGTTCCATAGAGGCGGCTGCTCACTGCGGAGGTGAAGTAGGTGGCGCGTGCATGGACGTCAGCAACTTCACCTGTCGACCACCCACCGTCTCTGGCCGAACGTGGAATCGGGAGGGAAGCTGGCCCAGGCTGCCAGTCAGGCACTCCGTCATGCCGCGCATCAAGATCAGAGCGACGACCGCCGCCTGGCGTGATACATCCATCAACGATCTGTCCGATCCAAGCTTCCTCTGCGATGGAGCGTCAGAGTACGGGGCGATACCTCACGACGTACCCCGAACGGGAGAAAAGGCCCCTTAACGGGACAGGCGCCCGTGACCCTTCCCGCAACCAAACCCACAACCGCCCAGCAAGCGAGACAAGACCACACGCCGAACGGCTCACCCAACTTGACCCGACTGCGACCGCCTCGAACGCCATGAGGCCCTCCGATCGGTAGTCGCCGCCACCCGGTGATCACGGTGTCGCCACGATCGAGGTAGTCGCGAACGAGATAGGAGAGCCCGCGGGTCCGTGGATCATTGAGCGGGCCGTACGCAGGGTGCGCAAGAGTCACGCTGAGCCGCTGCCGAAGGATCACCAAGGGACTGCACCGGGTGCCTCGTGTCGGGGTTACCGGCTGGCTTCCGGTTCCATGACCTGCGGCACTACTTCGCCTCGCTGCTCATCGCGAGCGGCGCGGACGTCAAGGTCGTCCAGCGACGGCTGCGGCACGCGCTGGCCATGACGACGCTCGACACGTACGGCCACATGTGGCCCGACGCAGACGAGTCCGCCCGCGCCGCCGTCGGGGTGCGCGCGGGCGGCCTCGTGAGCAAATCGCGAGTTTTGCGGACTAGCAGCGGACTAGGGCGACATGGACGTAAACCGCAGGTCACGGCCGGCATCGAAGGTCAGAGGTCGTAGTACATCTCGAACTCGTGCGGGTGCGGACGGAACCGGATCGGGTCGACCTCGTTCTTGCGCTTCCACTCGATCCAGGTGTCGATGAGGTCCTGGGTGAACACGTCACCCTCGAGCAGGAACTCGTGGTCGGCCTCCAGCGCGGCGAGCACCTCGGGCAGCGAGCCGGGCACCTGGGCGATGGCGTCGTGCTCCTCGGGCGGCAGCTCGTAGAGGTCCTTGTCCACGGGCTCCGGGGGCTCGATGCGGTTCTTGATGCCGTCGAGGCCGGCCATCAGCATCGCCGAGAACGCGAGGTACGGGTTCGCCGACGGGTCGGGCACGCGGAACTCGATGCGCTTGGCCTTGGGGGAGTCGCCGGTGATCGGGATGCGCACACACGCCGAGCGGTTGCGGGCGGAGTACACGAGGTTCACGGGAGCCTCGTAGCCCGGGACCAGACGGTGGTAGGAGTTCACCGTCGGGTTCGTGAACGCGAGCACCGCGGGAGCGTGCTTGAGCAGACCACCGATGTACCAGCGGGCCAGGTCCGACAGGCCGCCATAGCCGCGCTCGTCGTAGAACAACGGCTCGCCGTCCTTCCACAGCGACTGGTGCGAGTGCATGCCCGAGCCGTTGTCACCGAAGAGCGGCTTCGGCATGAAGGTGACCGTCTTGTCGCCATGCCAGGCCACGTTCTTGACGATGTACTTGAACTTCAGCACGTCGTCGGCCGCCTGCTTCAGCGTGTTGAAGCGGTAGTTGATCTCCTGCTGACCCGCGGTGCCGACCTCGTGGTGGGCGCGCTCGACGGTGAGGCCCGCGGCCTCGAGTGCGAGCGACATCTGGTCGCGCATGTCGGCGTAGTGGTCCACCGGCGGCACGGGGAAGTAGCCGCCCTTATAGCGGGTCTTGTAGCCCTTGTTGCCGCCTTCCTCCTCGCGGCCGGTGTTCCACGCGGCCTCGATGGAGTCGATGAAGTAGTAGCCGGCGTTCTGCTTGGTCTCGAAGCGCACGTCGTCGAAGATGTAGAACTCGGCCTCGGCGCCGAAGTACGCGGTGTCGGCGATGCCCGTCGACTTGAGATAGGCCTCGGCCTTAGCGGCGATGTTGCGCGGGTCGCGCGAGTACTCCTCGCCGGTGAAGGGGTCCACGATCGAGAAGTTGAGGATGAGCGTCTTCTCCGCGCGGAACGGGTCCACGTAGGCGCTCGTGGGGTCCGGGATCAGCTTCATGTCGGACTCGTGGATGGCTTGGAAGCCGCGGATCGAGGATCCGTCGAACATCTGGCCTTCCTTGAAGAAGTCTGCCGTCACGCTCTGCGCAGGCACGTTGAAGTGCTGCATCACGCCGGGCAGGTCGCAGAACCGCACGTCCACGAACTTGACGTCTTCGTCCTTGATGAACTTCAGGACCTCGTCAGCATTGCTGAACAATCCAACCTCCTGGTGGTAGGGCGGCCGAGACCGCCCGGTGACGGTTGTCGACCCAACCGGTTCGTCCACGACCTTATCGGGCGGGCATTTCTCGGCCATGACCCGAATGTTTCGCGGGTGTTACGCCGTGAGAGGCTGGCGACGTGGTCGACCGCAAGGACATCGGCTCCTGGCTCGACGGTCCAGGAGCGCGCACAGGCGCGCCCACGGCATACCCAGGACAACGATTCGGTATGCCGCGCGAGGGCGCCGGCTCGGTCGGCCGGTGGGGGCGGCGCCTGGTCGGCGTCCTCGTGGACTGGACCGTCTGCCAGCTGATCGCCTACGGGCTGTTCGGGGTGCCGCTGGTGCAGGCGGGTGGCAGGTCCTTCGTCCCGCTGGCCATCTTCGCCGTCGAGAACCTCGTCCTCGTGGGCACGCTGGGCAACACCCTGGGCCATCGCCTCGTCGGCCTGCGGGTGCAGTCGATCGACGGCCGCCCTGCCCGGCCGTTCCAGGTGCTGGTGCGCACGGTGCTGCTCGCCCTGTTCCTGCCCGCGATGTTCTGGGACGCCGACGGCCGCGGCCTGCACGACAAGGCCGCGGGCACCGTCATCGTCCGGACCTGACCACCTCGCGGATCCGGTTCGTCGCGTCGGCCAGGATGTCCACGATCTCGCGGGTCTGGGCGGGCGTGATGCCGTGGCGCCGCCAGGCCGTGCGGGCCTCCTGGCGCAGCTGCTGCACCGCCTCCTCGACCTCGTGCACGGTGTGGGAGTCCGGGGTCGGCCAGGTCTGCTGGCCACCGACCGGCGTCGCGGTGCGGCGAGCCTCCTGCGCCGCCACCCTGAGCTCGGCGCGCAGGTCGCTCGTCTGTCCGCGGACGCGCGAGCGCACCTCCTCGGCCAGCTCGCGTACGGATACGTCGAGGTCGGCCTCGAGCGCACTCAGGTCGTCCTGCCGTGAGCGAACCTCCTCACGACCGGCCTCGGTGATCCGGTACACCGCCTTGCGACCCTCGTCCGTGCGCTCGACCAGGCCCTCCTCTTCGAGCTTGGCCAGCCGCGGATACACCGTGCCGGCGCTGGGGGAGTACAGGCCGTTGAACCGCTGCTCGAGGTCCTGGATGACCTCGTACCCATGGCGAGGACCCTCGTCGAGAAGCGACAGCAGGTAGAGACGCAGCTGCCCGTGGGCGAACACCGGGCTCATGCCGACGCACCCGCGACCGACTTGAGGACGACGACGTTGCCGGACACGGCGTTCGCCTTGAGGCGCAGCCCACCGTCGCCACCGGTGAGACGGTTGCCGGAGGGGCGCGAGCGCTTGTCGATGATCTGCCCGTCGATGACCACCTGCCCGGAGGCGGTGTTCGCCGTGACGTCATAGCCCTCGTGGGGAGCGCGCACGGTGACGTCACCCGACACCGAGTTCGAGGTGATGGTGGCCCGTCCCATCGTCAGGTCGAGGGTGATGTCGCCACTGACGGTGTTGATGCTGACCTCGGGGGTCTGGCTCGACTGGGCGGTGACCGAGCCCGAGACCGAGTGCACCGTGAACGGTCCCCGCACATTCCCGCACTCGACATCGCCGCTGACGGTGTTGACGCCCACGGGGCCGGCCACGTCGTCGATGGTCATCGCGCCGGACACGGTGTTGGCCTTGGCGCCCGAGCGCATGCCGGCCAGCAGCCCGCTCGCGCTGACCGTGCTGACTGAGGCGCGCGCGTCCTCGGGGATGGAGATGCTGATGGAGACCCGGTTGCGCTCGATGCCGTCGAAGGCGTGCCGCACCTTGGCGAGGATCCCCGCCGAGCTGATCCCGTGGGTGATCTTGAGCTTGGAGCCGTCCCACTTCACCGTCAGCGGGTCGCCCTCGACACCGGAGACCTCCACCCGTGCGGTGGGGGAGTCGGCGTGCGTGACGACGTCGACCCGGCCGCCGACGATGGCCACGCTCAGCTCGCGAACGCGCTCGCCGTCGTCCCCGACATCGAGGACGCGCGGTGCGTCGATCGTCCATTCCTCGGTCATGAGATCTGTCCCTTCTCGCGCTATATCGCGTTATGGACAGTCACGTTATATCGCGTATGCCGCGACCGCAAGCCCTCCACAAACACGTGTTGGTGCCGTCACGCCCGGATATCCGGGCGTGACGGCACCAACAGAAGGAGAGACGCGAGGGGGCTCAGCGGCCGCGCATGGCCTTGCGGTCGACGCGTGCGCGCTGCGGGTCCATGCCGGCAGGGATCGGAGGACGCAGTCCGCCCAGCGACTTCAGGCGCTTGTTGACGGCGGAGACCTCTTCCTTGGTGAGGACGGCCTTCATCCGGGTCAGCTTGCCCGTGAGCTTGCGGACACCGACCTGTCCGTCGCCGTCACCCACGACGACCAGCGTGACCGGCACGCCGGGTGCGACGCGCTCGATCTTCTTGCGCTCCGAGGCGAGGAGCTTGCTGCGTCGCGCGTCGGGCCCCTCACCGATCAGCACCACTCCGGGACGTCCCACCGCGCGGTAGACGAAGGCGGCGCCGGTCATGTCCTCGGGCCGCGCGCCGCGGGCGCCGTCGACGGCGACCGGCTGCTGGTCGGCATACCAACCGCGACGCAGCGCGCCCAGAGCCGCGCCGGCGGCGCCGGGCTGCCCCTCGAGAGCCCGGTATGCCGCCCGCTCGGCGCGGCGGCTCAGCACGAGCGTGGCGGCCAGCATGGCAAGAGGCAGCGAGAGGATGAGCGCGTAGACCCAGTGGCCCAGCAGCAGACCGATGATGACGCCTACGACGATGACGCCCAGGGCAGCCAGCAGCATCCACCAGGGGATGGTGCGGTCGACCTGGTAGGCGGCCCGGTAGACCTGGCGAATCTGGGCGAGACGGCCCTGCTTTGAGGGCGTGTCCGACTGCTGCGAATCCTTGCGGGCCATAGGGGTCAGGATACGGGGCGTCAGCCGCGCTGACCCAATGCGGCGGGCCGACGGGCGGCGACCAGGGAGGCAGCCTCCTGCCGGGCCGGGTCGCCGGCAGCCGCCGCGAGGTGCTGGAGGTGCTCGGGAATCTCCCGGCCCCACTTCGTCATGGCCGTGGCCCACAGCCGGCCGGCACGGTACGACGAGCGCACGAGCGGCCCGGCCATGACGCCCTTGAATCCGAGGTCCTCGGCCACCTCGCTCCAGTGCACGAACTCCTCGGGCTTGACCCAGCGGTCGATGGGGTGGTGCAGCTTCGAGGGGCGCAGGTACTGCGTGATGGTCAGGATGTCGCAGCCCGCGTCGTGCAGGTCGCGGATGGCCTGCTCGACCTCGTGGTCCTGCTCGCCCATGCCGAGGATGAGGTTGGACTTGGTGACGAGCTGGGCCTCGCGAGCCATGGACAGGACCCGCAGCGACTTGTCGTAGGTGAAGGCCGGGCGGATCTGCTTGAAGATCCGTGGCACCGTCTCGAGGTTGTGCGCGAAGACCTCGGGGCGGGCGTCGAAGACCTGGCCCACGAGCTCGGGCTTGGCACCGAAGTCGGGCGGCAGGATCTCGACCCCGGTATTCGGGTTCTTGGCGTGGATCTGGCGGATCGTCTCCGCGTAGAGCCACGCGGCGCCGTCGGGCTGGTCGTCGCGCGCCACACCCGTGACCGTCGAGTAGCGCAGCCCCATCTGAGCCACCGAGTCGGCCACGCGGCGCGGCTCGTCGAGGTCGAGGGCCAGCGGACGGCCGGTCGCGATGTCGCAGAAGTCGCACCGTCGCGTACAGATGTCGCCGCCGATGAGGAAGGTGGCCTCGCGGTCCTCCCAGCACTCGAAGATGTTGGGGCAGCCGGCCTCCTGGCACACCGTGTGCAGGCCCTCGGACTTCACCATCGAGTGCAGCTTGGTGTACTCGGGGCCCATCTTGGCGGTGGTCCGGATCCACTCCGGCTTGCGCTCGATCGGCGTCTCGGCGTTGCGCGCCTCGACGCGCAGCAGGCGGCGGCCCTCGGGTGCGATGGTCACGAAGCTCCCTTGCCCTTCGTCAGTGCTGCCGAGCGGGTATGCCGCGGGGCACAGGTCCGCCCGGAGGTCACCGGGCGTCCTTCAAGGGTACGCCCGGTCGTGCCCCGGCTATGGCCGGGTGGCTGCGGTGAGCACCTCGCTCAGGTGCTTCTCGGCATACGGGAGGACGTCCTGGACGGTCACCGTCCGGCCCGCCTCCCGGCTGATCGAGCTCACGCCCGCGTCGTCGATGCCGCAGGCCACGATGTTGTCGGCCCAGGACAGGTCGGCGTCGCAGTTGAGCGCGAACCCGTGCATGGTGACCTGGCGGCTGACCCGCACGCCGATGGCGCCGAGCTTGCGGTCCGGACCACGGTCGTCCGCCAGCACCCACACCCCGCTGCGTCCCTCGACCCGGGTCGTCTCGACCTCGAACTCGCGACACACCCGGATCATCACCTCCTCGAGCCGGCGCACATGGGCCACCACGTCGATGGGCACGCCGTGCAGCCGCACGATCGGGTAGCCGACGAGCTGGCCGGGACCGTGCCAGGTGATCAGGCCGCCCCGGTCGACATCGACCACCGGCGTGCCGTCGAAGGGCCGCTGGTGGTCGAGCGTCCGCTTGCCCGCCGTGTAGACGGGGGAGTGCTCGAGCAGCAGCACGGTGTCCTCGCCGCCGGCCACGACGGCGGCGTGCACCTCGCGCTGGTGGTCCCAGGCCCGCTGGTAGTCGACGAACTCCGGTGCAAAGCCGACGTGCTCGAAACGCATGACGTCAGGGTACGCCGAGGCTGTCAGCCCACCACGGGCAGCGGTGGTCAGAGGCGACGCGGCTCGATCCGCTCCTCTGTCGCGGCGTCGCCGTCCCGGGTCACGACGTACGCGCCCTTGCCGTCGACCTCGCTGACCGCCTCGACCAGCTCGGTCCCGCGATAGACCAGGCCGACACCGTCGTCGGTGCAGTGGGTCGTCGGCAGCGTGCCGTCAGCGACCAGCCGGTGCACGAGCGGACGGCGGCGGGCCTCGGAGTCGTAGTGCACGCCGTTGCCGTAGGGCAGGAACCCCAGCCCGTTGGTCACCTCGCGGAGCTCTGGGCCGAACGAGTCGGTCGTGCCACCGGCAAACCAGCAGATCGAGCCGGCCGAGACGCCGGCGAGCACCACGCCCGCCTCCCACACCCGCCGGAAGATGGCGTCGAGCCCGTGGACCCGCCACACGGCGAGGAGGTTGGCCACCGAGCCGCCGTTGACCCAGACGACGTCCTGCTCGAGCAGATGCCCCTCCATGTCCTCGATGCTCGGCATCGAGAACAGGTTGAGGTTGGTCAGCTCGAACCCGGCCACCCGTGCGGCGTCGGTCATCCAGTCGTTGACGAAGCGCTGGTCTCCGCCGGCGGTGCCGAGATGCGTCAGCCGTGGCCGTCCGGTGGTGCCGGAGAGCTCGACGCGCGTGGTGCACGAGCGCGTCGAACTCGAACCGCACCCGGTCGGCCAGGCGGTAGCCACCGGAGGTGGCCAGGATCGTGGGCTGGTCTGCAGGCATGGAGGCACCCTATGGGCCTGCTCTGACGGCCCGTGGAGAAGGACGGCCTGTGGAGAAGGACGGCCTGTGGAGAAGCTCGCGGCGCCCCACGGCGATCTCGGCATAGTGGCGCGCATGGACGCGACCGACCCCATGACGCCTCCGGAGGTTCCCGGCTACCGGCTCGGCGAGCGCCTCGGGAGTGGCGCGACGGGCACGGTGTGGTCGGCGCTACGGTCGCGAGACCTGCTTCCGGTTGCGGTCAAGGTGGTGCCCGTCGGGGCGCCCGACGAGGCGGGCGACGAGGCGGCCGACGAGGCGGGCGGCCACGCCGCGCGCGAGCTGGCCGTCCTCGGCCGGGTGGCGGTCGAGGGGCTGGTGGGCTTCCACGAGGCGATCGGCCTCGACACCGACCCGCCGTCGGTCGCCCTGGTGCTGGACCACGTCGCCGGCGGCTCGCTGTGGAGCGCGGTGCGGGCCCGCGGCCACCTCAGCGTGGGCGAGAGCGTGACCGTGCTGGTGCCCGTGGCGAGAGCGCTCGCCGGGCTGCACGCCATGGGCGTGGTCCACGGTGACGTGTCGCCGCGCAACGTCCTGCTCCAGCGCAGTGGACAGCCGGTGCTCTCCGACCTCGGCGTCGCACGGGTGACCGGGGTGGCGGACGCGCACACCTACGGGACGACCGGCTTCGTGGCCCCCGAGCTGGAGGGCGGGTCGCCGCCGACCGCGGCCTCCGACGTGTATGCCGTGGGCGCCCTGGGGTGGTGGTGCGTCACCGGGGTGGTCCCGACTCCGGCATCTCTGCGGCAGCCGCTGGACGCGGTCGCTCCCGGGCTGCCGGAGTCCTGGCGAGCGGTCACCGCACAGGCGCTCTCGCGCGACCCGGCCGAGCGACCGACGGCGGCAGAGCTGGCACTGGCCTACTTCGACTCGGCGCCCTGCGAGCCGCTGCGGCTCGTCGTCGGCGCCGACGACACCTCACTGCTGACCCACCGGCTGCGCAGGTCCGAGCCCTCCCCACCAGCCGCCGGCCACGTCGCGGACGGCCGCTCGGGTCCGGGGGCGGCCCAGACTGCGATGGCTGCTCGTGGGCGCCGCTGTGATGACCGCGCTGGGCTTGGCGGTGGCAGTCGTCGCGTTCGCGGACCGTCTGCCGTGGCGGATTCCCCCGCGTCCGAGCGCTGTGACGCAGCGGCCAACGACCCTCGCCCCCGTGGCGCCGCACGACCTCACCACCGATCCGGCCGCTGCCCGTCGCGACCCCATGGGCCTGATGCAGGCACTCGCGGACCGCCGGGCCCGGGCGATGACCAGCCGGGCGCCCGCCGAGCTCGAGTCGCTGGACGTCGCGGGATCGGTGGCCATGCGTGACGACGCGGCGCTGCTTCGCGACCTCGCGGCTCACCACCGGTCCTACCGCGATGTCGTCCTGCGCGTGCGGAGCGCACGCTGCGTGGATTGCACCGCCACCACGGCGCGGGTCGACGCCGCCGTGGACACCACGGCATACACCGTGGTCGACGCGGGGGGAGTCGCTCGGCACGAGCGGCTGCCACCCGCGCCGGTGATGCGCTTCTCGCTGCGCTGGCACGACGCCGGGTGGCGCATCGAGGAGGTGAGCGCTCTGACGTGAATCGCTGGGTTGGTGCCGTTTGACCTCATTGGCAGCCGTTGATGGCCCGATTTTGCTGTTCGAACATATGTACGATAGTATGAGTGTCATGGGGGCGATGACTGCGCAGATGCGACCGGTCGCGGGGGCGGCCGGTGAGATGCTGCGCGCGGTGCATCGGGCCCTGGACGACCGGGTGGTGGCGGCAGATGACCCGGATCCGAGAGGGGCCATCGTCGAGGTCGACCGGGCCATCACACGCTTGCAGGCCCTCAGGCTCGACCTGGTGCGCGCCGCAGACCGTGCCGATGTGTCGTCCGCCTCGGGCGCCTCGGGGACGGTCGCGTGGCTTGCCGCAGCGACCCGGGCTGACACTGCCTCGGCAGCCCGCGACGTCAAGCTGGCGGTGGCCCTCGGGGATTGCCTGCCGGCCACCCGTGAGGCGCTCGGGCAGGGCGCCCTCTCCACGGCCCACGCCCAGGTGATCGCCACGGCGACGGGTCGACTGCCGCAGTCGCTGACCGATCGTGAGCGCGCGACCATCGAGTCGGCCCTGGTGGAGCGTGCCAAGCTGGTCGACCCAGCCACGCTGCGCACGTCAGCGCGCCGCGCGCTCGCGGCAGCCGAGCGGAGTCAGGCCGAGGTGGACGCCCACGAGGACGCCGTAGTGCGCTCAGAGGAGGACCAGGCCCTGGCCCGCACCCGCCTGTCGTGGCACGACAACCGTGACGGCACCCTCAGCGGCCACTTCACCGTGCCGCTGCTGGCCGGTCATCTACTGGTCAAGGTCATCCAGCAGATGGCGTCACCACGCCGTTTCGCCCAACGCGCCTCCCAGACGGCCCGAGTGGAGGCTGAGGCCCGTGGTGAGACGCTCATGCGCTCGGACACCCGCGCGCGGGTGTGGGACGCGTTCCGCGCCGAGCCCAACGACTGGGCGCACCGGTACGGGGCGGCGTTCGTCGAGCTGCTCGAGCATCTGCCGACGGACCGGCTCTCAGGTAAGGTCAACGCCACCGTTCTGGTCACCATGGACGCCGAGACGCTCCGTGACAAGGGGCGCGCCAAGGTGTCCGAGACTGACACCGGCGCTGTCCTCAGCGCCGGCGAGGCTCGCCGTCTCGCGTGTTCGGCAGGGCTGGTCCCGCTGGTCCTCGCGGGGCCATCACATCCGCTGGACCTGGGGCGGACCGCGCGTCTCTTCACCGAGCACCAACGCACGGCGCTGGCCGCCCGCTACCACGCCTGCGCGGCCCGAGGCTGCGACCGCCCGTACGCGTGGACCGAGCTTCATCACCAAGACCCTTGGTCCCAAGGCGGCGCCACCGACCTCCACCTCGCCGTCCCCCTATGCGGACACCATCATCGGCTGATGCACCACCCAGGATTCGACCATCGCATCGACACTGACCCAGGAGGCGTCAAGACGGTCAGCTACCACCAGCGGCCATGATGGCGCCGACTCTGCGATCAGTGGTGTTGCCACGGCCTTGTTGCGGCCGTCGGGCATGCGCGGGTCATGCGGTCGCCTGTCGTGTATATCGAGCCAGTCGCCGCGCAGGCCAAACGACGAGCCTGTGAGCGGCGCTATCGACCTGCATCCGCGGACCTCCGCCTGCCCGCCTAGGCGTCTGCGAGGACTGCGCGCAGCGCCGACGCGAGGGTGGCGTCCTGGTGCACGAAGCCGGCCTCGGTGAGCCGGGCCGGCATGGCCCGCTTGCTCGTCAGGATCTCGTCGGAGAAACCACCCAGCACGAGCTTGATGCCGAACGCCGGAGCCGGCAGCAGCGCCGGCCGGTGGATCTGACGACCCAGCTCACGAGCCAGGTCGAGCTGGCGGTCGGGGGAGGGGCCGACGAGGTTCACCGGCCCGGTGAGGTCGGGGTGGTCGACGAGGAAGGCGAGTCCGGCGACGGTGTCCCGCAACGAGATCCAGGGCCACCACTGCTTGCCGCTGCCCAGCGGGCCGTTGATGCCCAGCCGGGCCAACGGGAGCATGCGCGCCATGGCTCCGCCGGACGCCGCCAGCACGATGCCGGTGCGCGGGTGCGCCACCGAGATGCCTGCCGCACGGGCCGGCTCTGCGGCTGCCTCCCAGGCCCGCACGACCTCGCTGAGGAACCCGGTGCCGCCTGCCGAGTCCTCGGTGAGCAGCTCGTCACCTCGGTCGCCGTAGTAGCCCACCGCGGAGCCGCTCACCAGCCGGACGTCGCCACCGAGCTGCGCGAGAGCGCCGGCGACGGCCGTGGTGCCGTCGACTCTGGAGGAGAGGATCTCCTGCTGGTAGGCCGGGGTCCAGCGGTGGTCGCCGACTCCCGCTCCGGCCAGGTGGACCACGGCGTCGACGCCGCGCAGGGCCGCCGGGTCGAGCTGCCGCGAGGAGGGGTCCCACTGCACTTCCGAGGAGTCACGCGGGGTCCGGCGCACCAGCCGGACCACCTCGTCCCCGCGCTGCTCCAGGAACGCCGAAAGCGCGCCGCCGATCAGCCCGGACGAACCGGTGACGGCGACGCGCTTCGACATGTGTGGCTGGGTCGCTCAGAGACCGAGGTCGGCCTCGAAGTTGCCCTCTTCGAGCCGGGTCTTCATGGTGGTCAGGAACCGAGCGGCGTCGGCGCCATCGACGATCCGGTGGTCGTAGGACAGGGCCAGGTAGACCATCGAGCGGATCGCGATCGTCTCGCCGCCGTCGACGTCCGTGACGACCACAGGTCGCTTGACGACCGCGCCGGTGCCGAGGATCGCCACGTTGGGCTGGTTGATGATCGGCGTGTCGAACAACGCTCCGCGGCTGCCGGTGTTGGTGAGGGTGAACGTGCCACCACCGAGCTCGTCGGGCGTGATCTTGTTGCCGCGGGTGCGCTCGGCGAGGTCGGCGATCTTGCGTGCCAGCCCGGCGATGTTGAGGTCGCCGGCGTCCTTGATGACGGGCACCAGGAGGCCGCGCTCGGTGTCGACGGCCACGCCGAGGTTCTCGGAGCCGTGGTAGGTGACCTGGTCGCCCTCGACGCTCGCGTTGACCGTCGGGTGTGCCTTCAGGGCCTCGACGGACGCGAGCGCGAAGAACGGCAGGAAGCTCAGCTTGGTGCCCTCACGGCGCTCGAACTCGCTCTTGGCCCTGGCTCGCAGGCGAGCGATCTTCGTGACGTCGACCTCGACCACCGTGGTGAGCTGCGCCGAGACCTGCAGGGACTCGACCATGCGCTTGGCGATCGTCTGGCGCAGCCGCGACATCTTCTCGGTGGTGCCGCGCTTGGGCGACGCCGCAGCCGGGCGGCTGGCCGCCGCGCCGGCCTGGGGAGCGCTGGCCGATGCGGCCGCGGGCTCTGCCGGCGCCTGCTGCTGGGCCGCCTGCTGCTGGGCTGCGTCCTGGGCGGCCTTGGCGGCGTCGAGGACGTCCTGCTTGCGGATCCGTCCGCCGATGCCGGTGCCCGTGAGCGTCCCGAGGTCGACGTTGTTGTCTGCCGCGAGCTTGCGCACGAGCGGAGTGACATAGGCCGACGCGTCGGCAGCCTGGCCGCCATCGCCCTGGGGCGCCGGTGCCTGCGCGGGTGCGGGGGCCTGCTGCTGCGGAGCCTGCGCCTGCTGCGGAGCCTGCGCCTGCTGTGGCGCCGGTGCCTGAGGTGCCTGGGCGGGTGCCGGTGCCTGCGCCGGGGCCTGCTCCTGGGCGGGGGCCTGCTCCTGCTGCTTCGGCGCCTCCTGCGCCGGGGCCTGCTCCTGCGCCGGCTGGGCCTGCTCCTGGGCCGGCTGCGACTGCTGCTGCGCGGGTGCGCTGCCGCCGATGACGGCCAGGTCGCCACCGACCGGGACGGTGTCGTCCTCGGCGACCAGGATCTTGGTGAGCACTCCGGCCACGGGGGAGGGGATCTCGGTGTCGACCTTGTCGGTGGACACCTCGAGCAGCGGCTCGTCGACCTCGACCTGGTCTCCCTCGGCCTTGAGCCAGCGCGTCACGGTGCCCTCGGTCACCGACTCGCCGAGCGCCGGCATACGCACGGTCTCGCCACCGCCGGAGTCGCCCCGCCGCCCCCCCCTGCGGCTGGCCACCCTGCTGGTCCTGAGACGGCTGCTCCTGCTGCTCGCCCTGTGACGGCTGGCTCTGCTGGGAGCTCTCCGGCTCGGAGTTCTGCTGCTGCGGCTCCTGGTCGACCGAGGGCGTCTCCGGCACGGGGCTTGCCCCGCCGTCGCCCTGCTGACCACGGTGCTCGTCCTGGCCATCCTGCTGAGCGTCGGCCGACCCGCCCTGGGACCCGTCCGCGCCGGAGTCGCTGCCGTCACCGATCACCGCGAGGTCCGCGCCGACCGGGACCGTGTCGTCCTCACCCGCGAGGATCTCCTGGAGCACGCCCGCCACGGGTGAAGGGATCTCGGTGTCGACCTTGTCGGTGGAGACCTCGAGCAGCGGCTCGTCCACCGCGACGGTGTCGCCGACGTTCTTCAACCAGCGCGTCACGGTGCCTTCGGTGACCGACTCACCCAGGGCCGGCATGGTCACGCGTTCAGACATCTGCTCGTTCTCCTCTTAGTTGTGTGCGTGGAGCGGTTTGCCGGCGAGGGCCAGGTGCGCCTCTCCGAGTGACTCGTTCTGCGTGGGGTGGGCGTGGATCAGCGATGCCACGTCGGAGGGCAGGGCCTCCCAGTTGTAGATCAGCTGCGCTTCGCCCACCTGCTCGCCCATCCGGGCGCCGACCATGTGGACGCCCACGACGGGGCCGTCCTTCTCGCGGACCAGCTTGACGAAGCCCTGGGTCTGCAGGATCTGGGACTTGCCGTTGCCGCCGAGGTTGTACTCGTAGGTCTCGACCTCGCCGTACTTCTCGGCGGCCTGCGCCTCGGTCAGCCCGACGGACGCGATCTCGGGGTCGCAGTAGGTCACCCGCGGGATGCCGCGTCTCGTCGATCAGCGCCGGCTCCAGGCCCGCGATCTCCTCGGCGACGAAGATGCCCTGGGCGAAGCCGCGGTGAGCGAGCTGGAGCCCCGGCACGATGTCGCCCACGGCATAGATGCCCTCGACGCCGGTGCGCAGCCGCTCGTCGGTCGTCACGAAGCCGCGGTCGAGGGTGACGCCGGCCTCGGCATACCCCAGGCCCTCGGTGACCGGGCCACGGCCCACGGCGACGAGGAGCAGGTCTGCCTCGATCGAGTCGCCGCCCTCGAGCGAGACCGTGACGGTGTCGCCGCTCTGGGTCGCTCCGGCGAAGCGGACGCCCGTCTTCACGGCGATCTTGCGCTTGCGGAACGAGCGCTCGAGCTGCTTGCTGATCGCCTCGTCCTCGGCGGCGACCAGTCGGGGCAGTGCCTCGACCACGGTCACCTCTGAGCCGAACGAGCGGAACACCGAGGCGAACTCGACGCCGATGACGCCTCCACCCAGGACGACGACGCGCGGCGGGACGAAGTCGATCGCGAGGGCCTGCTCGCTGGTCATGATGCGCCCGCCGATCTCGAGACCGGGCAGCGACTTGGGGTACGAGCCCGTGGCGAGGACGACGTTGCGACCCCGCACCGCCCGGCCGCCGACCTCGACCGTCGAGCGGTCGACGAGACGGCCCTCGCCCTCGACGATCTCGATCTGGTGGGCCTTGGCCAGACCCTGCAGCCCCTTGTATAGACGGGCGATGACGCCGTCCTTGTACGCGTTGACCCCCGACATGTCGACGGACTCGAAGGTGGACTTCACGCCGAAGCGCTCGCCCTCGCGGGCGGTGTCGGCGACCTCGGCGGCGTGGAGCAGCGCCTTGGTCGGGATGCAGCCGACGTGCAGACAGGTGCCACCCAGCTTGTGCTTCTCGACGAGGGCGACGCGCAGGCCGAGCTCGGCCGCGCGGAACGCGCAGGCATAGCCGCCGCTGCCGCCGCCGAGGATCACTACGTCGAAGGTGGTGCTCTCGGCGTCAGCCGACATCCTGGTCGCTCCCTTGCGTCGTTCGCGTCATGGGTGGTGTCGCTGCAGCCGCCGGTCAGGTCATGACCGTGTCGCGTGCGACACAGTGCATCTTGTCACTGATGGGGCTGACAGGCGCAAGCAGGTCTCACCTCGGCGCGGGTGGGGTAGGACACGCGCGAAACGGCGCGAAACCCTCGGGGCCGCGCAGCTTCGCCCCGTATCGTGGCGCCATGGTGTGGTGGCGCAGACGCCGGGGCTCGCGACACGGCGGGCCGTCCGACGGTCCCAACATGGCGGTGGACCAACAGGCGGTCCGGCGTCACCTCGCTGAGTTCGTCGCGAGCCGCCGGGGGGTGGAGGCGTTCGTCGAGCCCCCGACCAACGTCACGGCCACCACGGTCATCCTCATCGCTCATGACGGTGAGTGGACCAGGCGGGCAGCCGGCTCCCGCCAGGCCGCCTTCGAGCTGGCCAGCAGCCTCGGAATCCCTGTCTACGACGTGCTTCACACGGGGTATCCGCAGCGCATGCGCGAGTGGAACTCCCGCCAGCGCAACAAGCCCTGACGCGCTATCCGGTGGTTCCGGCCGCCCGAAGGTGCGAGGGTGGAGGCTCACACCCGAGTAGTTCGGACGAGCAGGAGGAACCATGTCTGGCAACGGCAAGTCTGGGCAGCAGGGGCCGAGCGAGGACGTCAAGCGCAGGTTCCGCGAGGCGCTGGAGCGCAAGCAGTCCCATGCCGGACGTGACGTCTCCGACGACCACGAGCACGGCAAGGTGGACCACGCGCAGAGCGCGGCGACGAGCGCGACGCAGCAGATGTTCCGCCGCAAGAGCGGGTGAACACCGCCCGCGGATATATCTGAGAGGGGCCCGTCCGGTGTCGGACGGGCCCCTCTCAGCGCCGTGAAGTGCAGTGCACTGCAGCTCGTATGCGGTCAGCCGGCGTAGCCCTCGACCAACGTCAGCAGGGTGGCGACGCCGAACCCCGTGGCGCCCTTGGGCGTGTAGCCCCAGGCGGACCCCTCGTTGAAGGACGGCCCGGCGATGTCGACGTGCGCCCAGGGGGTGCCCTCCTCGACGAACTCGCGCAGGAACAGCCCGGCCGTCAGCATGCCGCCCCAGCGCTCGCCCTTGTGGGCGATGTCGGCGACCGGCGAGTCGAGCTGGCTGCGCAGGTCCTGCGGCAGGGGCATCGGCCATGCGGCCTCGCCGGACTGGTCGGCGGCGGCGCGGACCCGGTCGCGGAACGCGTCGTCGTTGGCCATGATCCCGGCCACCCGCGCACCGAGGGCGACCATCTGGGCTCCGGTGAGCGTGGCGATGTCGACGATGGCGTCGGGCTCCGCCTCGCCGGCCAGGGCCAGCCCGTCGCCGAGCACCATGCGGCCCTCGGCGTCGGTGTCGAGGATCTCGACGGTGGTGCCGTTGCGCATCGTGACCACGTCGCTGGGACGCTGGGCCGAGCCCGCTGGGCATGTTCTCGGCAAGGCAGAGGTAGCCGGTCACGGTGACGGGCAGGCCGAGCTCAGCCGCGGCGAACACGGTCGCGGCCACTGCGGCGGCGCCGGCCATGTCGGACTTCATGGTGAGCATCGAGGCCGGCGGCTTGATGCACAGGCCACCGGAGTCGAAGGTGATGCCCTTGCCGACCAGCGCTACCGAGCCCTTCGGCTTCGACGGGGACCAGGTGAGGGTGACGAGCCGGGGCGGCTTCGCCGAGCCCTGGCCGACGCCGACGATGCCGCCGAACCCGCCCTTGACGAGCGCCTTCTCGTCGAGCACCGTGACGCTGACCTTGCTGCTGGCCGAGCGGGCCCGCGCCGTGACCGAGTCGGCGAACGACTTGGGGAACAGCTGGTTGGGCGGGGTGTTCACCAGGTCGCGCGCATAGGCCTTGGCCTCGGCGAGGACGGCGGCGCGCGTGGCTGCCGCCTTGGCGGCCTTGCTCCGCGCCATGCCTGTGACGACGGTGATGGCCGTGACGGGCTTGGCGGCCTTGGCCTTGGGGCCGCGCACGCCGGCATACCGGTAGGCGCCGAGCGCAGCGCCCTCGGCGACGGCGGCCACGGCTGACTCGTCCGGTGCGGGGAGCGAGACGACGACCTTGCCGCCGCCCTTCACCGAGCGGACGGCCGCACCAGCGGCGCGGCGCAGCACCTCGTGGTCGAAGCCGGCGGAGGTCGCGGCCGGGCTGCCGAGGCCCGTGAGCACCACCAGGGGCGCGCGCACGCCGGGCACCGCCGTGCAACGTGTGGACCTCCTCGGCAGAGCCCGCAGCGCCTGCCAGAGCCTCGAGCGAGGTCGCGACGTGGGAGGTGGTCTCGCGCGGCAGTCCGTGGCTCGGCCGCGAGTCGCGCGGTGCCGTCCATCCGACGGTCCGAGCACGAGGCACGTCGGCCTTGAGGTCGTGGGCAGAGCGGTCGAGACGGTGACGGTGGTCACGAGGTCATCCTTCTGGTGGGGGCTTTTGGCACCTGCTGCCGCGCAGGATGCCCGTGCGGCTGCGGGCGGGCAGGCGAAGGGGCGGTAGCGTTCGCGCCATGAGCGACGCAGACCTCAAGACGTCCCCCCTCCACGACCGTCATGTGGCGCTCGGCGCCAAGATGGCCGACTTCGGTGGGTGGGAGATGCCGATCGAGTACCCCGGCGGCGGTGTGGTCCGCGAGCACACGGCGGTGCGCACGTCGGTCGGCCTCTTCGACGTCTCGCACCTGGGCAAGGCTCGGGTGTCGGGGCCGGGGGCCGCGTGACTTCGTCAACCGGTGCCTGACCAACGACCTGGGGCGGATCCACGAGGGGAAGGCGCAGTACACGTTGTGCTGCAACGAGTCTGGTGGCGTTGTCGACGACCTCATCGCCTACCTGCGCAGCGACGAAGACGTGTTCCTCATCCCCAACGCGGCCAACGCCGCCGAGGTGGTCGGCGCTGCCTCGCGGCGGCGGCCCCCGAGGGCATCACCGTCGAGAACCTCCACGACGCGCTACGGCGTCATCGCCGTGCAGGGGACCAGGTCCGACGAGGTTCTCGACGCTCTCGGGCTGCCCACCGGACACGACTACATGTCGTTCGCCGAGACCGACTGGAACGGCCACCCGGTCATCGTGTGCCGGACCGGCTACACGGGGGAGCGGGGCTACGAGCTGGTGCCGGCGTGGGAGGTGGCCGGCGAGCTGTGGGACGCGCTGGTCGAGGCGGCCGCGCCCTTCGACGGGCTGCCCTGTGGTCTGGGCGCCAGGGACACCCTGCGCACCGAGATGGGCTACGCCCTGCACGGCAACGAGCTGTCCCCGTCGATCACTCCCGTCCAGGCGCGCGTCGGCTGGGCGGTCGGCTGGAAGAAGGACGCCTTCTGGGGCGAGGACGCGCTCGTGGCTGAGCGCGCCGAGGGCCCGGCTCGCATCGCCTGGGGCCTGCTGGCGCACCGGTCGCGGCATCCCCGGGCGCACTGCGAGGTGCGGCTCGATGGTGAGGTGATCGGCGAGGTCACCTCGGGCACCTTCAGCCCGACCCTGAAGAAGGGCATCGCCCTGGCCCTGCTGGCGCCGAGCGTCGCCGAGGGCGACGAGGTCGTCATCGACGTGCGAGGGCGCGAGGTCCCTGCCCGCGTCGTGAAGCCGCCGTTCGTCGAGGTCGGCGTCCGCGAGGGCTGAGTATGCCGGGGCACCACTACCGCGCGCAGGTGCAGTGGACCGGGTCGACCGGTCTGGGGTACGCCGCGTATCCGCGGGCGCACTCGGCCTACCTGCCACCGGCCGTCGAGGGGCTGGACCTGAGCGCGGACGCGCACTTTCGCGGGGACCCCGACCTGCCCAACCCCGAGCAGCTGCTCGTCCTGGCGGCCAGCTCGTGCCAGCTGCTGTCGTTCCTGGCCGTCGCGGCACGGCAGGGCGTCGACGTGGTGGGTTACGAGGATGGGGCGGTCGGCGAGATGCCTTCCACGGCAGTCCCGCAGCGCATCACCCGCATCACCCTGCGCCCCACGGTGTCAGTCACCGGCGACGTCGACGACGAGACGGTGCAGGCACTGCTTCGTCAGGCCCATGACGAGTGCTACATCGCGAGCTCGCTGACCTCGGAGGTGGTCCTCGAACCCACCGTGGTGCACGTCTGACGTCGCGCGCGGTGGCGATGCCCGCTGTCGGTGCCGCGGCGTAGCGTCGCGTCATGAGGTTCGGCGTCGTCGTCCCGTTCTCCGATGCTCGCCTGTTCACCGAGCTGGCGGTGCTCGGCGAGCAGCGCGGGTGGGACGGCATCTTCACCTGGGAGGCCCTCTGGGGCACCGAGCGCCTGGGTGACCCTGGGCGCGGCAGCCATGGTCACCTCACGCATCCGGCTCGGCACGCTGCTCACCCCGGCGGCTCGGCACCGGCCGTGGGACCTGGCCTCCAAGGTCGGCACCGTCGACCGGCTCAGCGCGGGCGGGCGGTCATGTCCGTCGGCCTCGGGCGCCCTGCACGACGGGCTGGCTCGGCCTTCGAGGCCGACGAGGGCCGCCGTGTGCGCGCCGAGCGCCTCGACGAGTGCCTGGCCATCTATGCCGGCCTGATGCCACGGCCAGCCGTTCGCGTTCCAGGGCAGGCACTACTCGGCCCAGCCGACGGACTTCATGCCGCCGCCGCCCCCGGTGCACCAGCCGCATCCGCCGGTCTGGGTCGTCGGCGCCTATCGGGTCGGTGCCGGACGCGCCAGCCGTCGCTCGAGCGGGCGGCTCGCTGGGACGGGCTGCTGCCTGCCATCGTCCCCGAGGACCCGCGACCGCGCGCGGAGGGTCGCGCCGGCCTACGACCTCGAGTCGTTCGCCGAGGTGGTCCGAGCCTCGTCCGGGGGATGCGCGAGGAGGCCGGGGCTGCCCTGGGACGGCTACGACCGGGTGGTCGAGGCGGACAGCTGGGGTGAGCACGTGCACCTGGAGGGCGGCCCGTCCGACTGGGAGGAGGCCGGAGCCACCTGGTGGGTCGAGGGCTGGTGGAACCTCGACGACGATCCCGGCGGCCACGCCGAGGTCCGTCGCCGGGTGGAGGGAG